>NZ_LQOW01000035.1 GCF_002102185.1 Mycobacterium fragae | reverse complement strand
TCGACAGAGAGGATCAGATGTCGCTCGCGGTGGCGGTCTGACTCTGACTTCGATTGACGCCGACGGTTGTCCTTGTGTGGATCTGTCGGCCGCTGCCGTGGGTGGCGCGTTCGACGTCACCGACGCGACGGCTGTGACTTCATAGGAGCTTGCGCCACAAGCCCCCATCTCTGTCGTGTCCAACCGCCAACGCCGGTGACGCCACCCATCCACCTGAAGGAGAGGACGGCAGAAACAAGCATGACAAGTCAACCGGAGTCTCGTCACATTGTCGGCGGTGTTGATACTCATAAGCTGACCCATCACGGCGCGGTGCTCGACGCTGGCACTGGAAAACTGCTCGCCGACAGCGAGTTTCCCGCCACCCGTGCCGGCTACCGGCAGCTGCTGTCGTGGATGAGCTCGCACGGCACCGTGCTCAAGGTGGGGCTTGAGGGAACCGGTTCCTATGGCGCTGGGTTGCAACGCCATCTCCAGGCGCAAGGGATCACGGTGATCGAAGTATCCCGGCCTAACCGGCAAGCTCGACGAGCCCGAGGAAAGTCCGACCCGATTGATGCGATCAATGCCGCCCGAGCCGTGCTCAGTGAAGAAGCAATCGCCGCCCCGAAGTTGCGGGATGGATACGTCGAGGCCGTGCGCCAGATCCGTGCGACCCGCCGTAGCGCGGTCAAAGCACGCAAAGCAGCACTGCACCAAATCCACGGCCTGCTGTGGTGTGCGCCCGAAGAACTTCGCGAGAAGTTATCCAGTTATGACCGAGCTGCCCTGGTCGCGCGGTGCGCACGTCTGCGAGTCCCGGCCCCCGGCAAACTGGATGATCCCGTGGTGACGGCCCGCAGGATGCTGCGCCGGTTGGCCAAGCGCATCCAGATGCTTGACGAGGAGATCACCGAGGCCAACAAGGAGCTCGACGCCATCCTGGCCAGCCAGACACCCAACCTGCTCGCGGTCAACGGCGTCGGAACCGAAGCAGCAGGACAGATTTTGACCACCGCCGGCGAGAACATCGACCGGCTCAAGTCCGAAGCATCCCTGGCGCGACTCTGTGGTGTTGCCCCCATCCCAGCAAGCACCGGAAACACCACCCGCCACCGCCTGCACCGCGGCGGAGACCGCGATGCCAACAGTGCCATCTACCTGATCGTCGTCAACAGACTGCGATGGCACGAACCCACCAAGCGCTACCTCGAACGCCGAACCCAAGAGGGCAAGGCAAAAAAGGAAATCATCCGCTGCCTCAAACGAGCCGTAGTCCGCGAACTGTATCGGGCACTCCAAGCCGACCTAAACCGAAAACCAGAGGCTCTTGACGCTGCATAGGAGCATCCACAC
>NZ_LQOW01000034.1 GCF_002102185.1 Mycobacterium fragae | reverse complement strand
CACAAGGACAACCGTCGGCGTCAATCGAAGTCAGAGTCAGACCGCCACCGCGAGCGACATCTGATCCTCTCTGTCGAGATCGCAATACTCGGCCGGTCGATCGCAATTGGGGAATCGACACGTCAAATCCCGACGGCGCACAAAGCGCTCCAACCCCGCCGAAGGCCGATAACCCGGCTCAGCCGGCGCGCACGCGCCGGGATGATCCACCGGCCGGATCGTCGCACCCCCGCGGATCAGCTCGGCCAGCAGCGGCGCGGGCACCACACCGCCGGTGCTGATCAGCGCGGGCAGCGGTTGGCGCGTCAACGCCACCGGTGGCTCGGGTGCGCGCGGTGCGGGTTCACCGGATAGGTGCGGATCGGGCTCGGCGTCCAGCGCCGAGGCCTCGGCGATCACGTTGACCACCACCCCCGAGCGCTCGGTGCCCTCGGCGCCGGCCGGGCAATGCGGGTTCCCGCACCCGCAGGCCAGTCGCTGGCCACCGGCGGCCAACGCCCCCAACGCGTCGGCGCGGCGCTGGGCGATGGTGCGCGGATCGTCCTCACACACCTCGTGGGCCATCTGCATCAGCCGCCGATCCAACACCGCGGCATCGCTGGCATACAACCGCCCCCACATCGGCGCGGTGCCCGACTCCTGATCCGCGCAATCGATCACCACCTCGCGGCTGCGCGCTCGGCGCCGGGTGCGTCGCAGCGCCCCCGGGTCATACTGGTCGACCACCGCCTCAACGGCCGCAGCGGTCTTGGCCGCCGACAACGGCCCGAACCGCCACGCCTCCTGCGCCAGGGTCTTATCCACCAACCGCAAAGCCTCGGCGTCCTCGATCAGATCGGTGTGCCATACGATCGCCGCGGCCAGCCGGGCGCTGATCATCCCGTCGGCGAACACTGCGGCGACCTGGGGCAGCCGCTCGCGCAGCGCCACCGCCACATACATCTGACCCGACGCCTTGCCGTGGCTGATCCCCAACGCGGCGGCCACCTCGGCGGCCATCGCATCCCAGTTGTCACACGACCACCGCCCACGCTCCGGGGATCCGCCCTCCACCCGGCGGGCCACCAGCTCCGCAACGGCCGCCAGCCGGCGCGCGGCCGCGGCCGCCTCCACCCGATCCCAGCCGGTGATCGCCGTGACCACCGTCGAGTCATCGACACCCGGCAGGGAATCCAGGTCCGGCAGCCCACAATCGAACATACTTTCGAACACTAGCAGCAGCGGCCGACAAGTTTCGTCAGACAGCGTTTCCGCTGGTCAGGCCTCCGGTTCCAGCAGCACGTCGGCATCGAAGCAGCTGTGATCGCCGGTGTGGCAAGCGCCGCCCACCTGGTCGACCTGCAGAAGCACCGCGTCACCGTCGCAGTCCAGGCGCACGGAGTGCACGTGCTGGGTGTGGCCCGAGGTGGCGCCCTTGATCCACTGTTCACCGCGGGAGCGCGAAAAGTACGTCGCCTCACGGGTTTCCAGCGTGCGGGCCAGCGCGTCGTCGTCCATCCAGGCGACCATCAGCACGTCGCCGCTGCCGCGTTCCTGGACGACCGCGGTGAACAGCCCGTCGGCGTTGCGTTTCAACCGGGCTGCGATGTCGGGGTCGAGCGTCATCGCACGGTGATCCCTTCCGCGGCCATCGCGGCCTTGACCTGCCCGATGGTCAACTGCCGGAAGTGAAAGACGCTGGCGGCCAATACCGCATCGGCACCGGCCGCCACCGCCGGCGCGAAATGCTCGGCCGCACCCGCCCCACCGCTGGCGATCACCGGCACCGTCACCGCCGCACGAACCGCCCGCAGCATCGCCAAGTCGAATCCGGCCTGGGTGCCGTCGGCGTCCATCGAATTGAGCAGGATCTCCCCCACCCCGAGCTCGGCGCCGCGAGCCGCCCACTCGACGGCATCGATGCCGGTGCCGCGGCGCCCGCCGTGCGTGGTGACCTCCCAGCCCGACGGTGTAGGCGCTGAACCCGCGGGCACCGTGCGGGCATCGACGGACAACACGATGCACTGGGATCCGAACTGTGCCGCCATCTCGGCCAGCAGCTCGGGCCGCGCGATGGCCGCTGTGTTGATCGACACCTTGTCGGCGCCGGCGCGTAATAAGACGTCGACGTCGGCGACCGTGCGCACCCCGCCACCCACGGTGAGCGGGATGAACACCTGCTCGGCGGTGCGACGCACCACCTCGAGCATGGTCGCTCGGCCCGACGACGACGCGGTGACGTCGAGGAAAGTCAGCTCGTCGGCGCCCTCGGCGTCGTAGGCGGCGGCGAGTTCCACCGGATCGCCCGCGTCGCGCAGGTTTTCGAAGTTGACGCCTTTGACCACCCGACCGTCGTCGACGTCCAGGCAGGGAATCACACGCACTGCGAGGCTGCTGCCGCAGTAAGCATCAATACTCATCGGGTTCGCCTAACCTGCGCAGGATCTCGAGAACCTCGGCGTGCACACCGGGCGCTGCTGCCAACACGGACCGCGAATCTGGGGTCCACTTGTCGCCGGCCAAGTTGGTGACGACACCACCAGCGGCGCGCACCAGCGCCACCCCGGCGGCATGGTCCCACACGTGGTCGCCGAAACTTATTGCCGCACCGAGTATTCCGTCTGCGACGTAGGCGAGGTCGATGCCGGTGGCGCCATGCATGCGCAGCCGCGACGACACCCGGCTGAGGTTCTCCAGCACGGCCAGCCGATAGCGGCCGGGGAACCGTCCCCGTGAGTCGATGTTGAACGTGCCGACGCCGATCATCGAGTCGGCCAGCTCGGCAGGCTCCAGCGGCGGTTGCGGCACACCGTTTTTGATCAGCGGACCGCCCGCCACCGCGGTGTAGCGCTGGCCGGTGAACGGCAGCCAGGTCAGTCCCGCAACCGGATCGCCGTCGTGCAGCAGCCCCAGCAGAATTCCGGCTAACGGGGATCCGGCCGCGTAGTTGAACGTTCCGTCCACCGGATCGAGCACCCATACCCAAGGCGAGTCGACATCCGCGCCACCGAATTCCTCGCCGTGCACCTCGATTCCGGTTGCCTTGGGCAGCGCGTCAACGACCTGTCGCTCGATGGCCAGGTCGACCTTGGTGGCGAAGTCGTCGCCCTTTTTGCTGACCGCCGAATCGGCGCGGTGCCCCTCGAGAAATGGCTTGGTGGCGGCATCGAGAATCGCCGAGGCTTCGGCAACCAATGCTTCAAGATCCATCGTCGTTACTCCGCTACCGCCGCCAGCGCCTGCGGGAGGGTGAATCGGCCGGCGTAGAGCGCCTTTCCGACGATCGCGCCCTCGACGCCGCTGCCGGTCAGCGTCGCGATGGCGCGCAAGTCGTCGAGGCTGGACACACCCCCGGAGGCGATCACGGGGGCGTCGGTGCGCTCGGCGACCGCGCGAAGCAGACCGAGGTTCGGGCCGGTCAAGGTGCCGTCCTTGGTCACATCGGTGACGACGAACCGCGAACAGCCTTCCCGCTCAAGGCGTTCCAGTACTTCCCACAGATCCCCGCCGTCGGTTTCCCAGCCGCGGCCGCGCAGCCGGTGATCGCCGTCGACGATTTGGACGTCCAGGCCGACGGCGACCCGTTCGCCGTGCTCGGCGATCACCCGGGCACACCAGGCCGGGTTCTCCAGCGCAGCCGTCCCGAGGTTGACCCGCGCACACCCGGTCGTCAGTGCGGCCTGCAACGAGTCGTCGTCGCGGATACCGCCGGAGAGTTCGACGTGCACGTCGAGCTTGCCCACCACCTCGGCGAGCAGTTCCCGGTTGGACCCACGTCCGAACGCCGCGTCGATGTCGACGAGGTGCACCCATTCGGCGCCGTCGCGTTGCCAGCCCAGCGCGGCGTCGATCGCCGAGCCGTATTCGGTTTCGCTTCCGGCGCGGCCCTGCACCAAGCGCACGGCCTGGCCCTCGACCACATCGACAGCGGGCAACAAAATCAGCGCCATCTCATAGCCCCTCAACCCAATTGCTCAGCACGGCTGCCCCGGCATCCCCGCTCTTCTCCGGGTGGAACTGGGTGGCGGCCAGCGCCCCATCCTCGACGGCGGCCAAGAACGGCACCTGATGGGTGGCCCATGTCAGCAGCGCATCGGATCCACCTTCCCACCGCTGAGCGGCGTAGGAGTGCACGAAGTAGAAGCGGGCGTCGGCGTCCAGACCCTTGAACAACGCGCTGCCCGGCGCAGCCGTCACCACGTTCCAGCCCATGTGCGGGATCACCGGGGCGTCGATCCGGGTGACGGCGCCGGGCCACTGCCCACAACCTTTGGTCTCCACCCCGAACTCAACACCGCGGGCGAACAGGATCTGCATGCCGACGCATACGCCCAGCACCGGATGTCCGGCGGCCACCCGCTCGGCGATCACCCGCTCCCCGCCGATCGCGCGCAGCCCGGTCATGCACGCCTCGAATGCGCCGACGCCAGGCACGACCAGCCCGTCAGCGGCCGCGGCCGCGCCCAGGTCGGCCGTCACGTCCACTGATGCGCCGACTCGCTGCAAGGCACGCTGCGCCGAGCGCAGGTTTCCCGAGCCGTAGTCGAGAACGACAACCGACTTCACAGAGCGCCTTTGGTGGACGGCACCCCGGATACCCGAGAATCGAGCTCGACAGCCTGACGCAGTGCGCGGGCCACGGCCTTGTACTCGGCCTCGGTGATGTGATGCGGGTCGCGGCCGTAGAGCACCCGAACATGCAAGGCGATGCGCGCGTTGTTCGCGATCGTCTCGAACACGTGCCGGTTGACGACGGTGTGGTACGGCACCGTGTTACCGGCAATGGTGAAGTGCCGCAGGTGATCCGGCTCGCCGGTGTGTACGCAGTAGGCCCGGCCGGACACGTCGACGGCGGCGTGCGCCAGCGCCTCGTCCATCGGGACGAAGGCGTCGCCGAACCGGCGGATACCTTTTTTGTCACCGAGGGCATCCTTCAGCGCCTGACCGAGCGCAATCGCGGTGTCCTCGATGGTGTGATGCGCCTCGATCTCGACATCCCCTTTGGTGCGCACGGTCAAGTCGAAGCTGGCGTGGGTGCCCAGCGCGGTCAACATGTGGTCGTAGAACGGGACACCTGTGTCGGCATCGACCTGGCCGGTGCCGTCGAGGTCCAGCTCGACGACGATGTCGGTTTCTTTGGTGTTGCGCTCGACACGTGCGCGGCGCTGCTGGCTCATGTGGCTCCTAGGGGCTGGGCCAATTCGGTGGCGGCGATACGGGAGCTGACTTCGAGGAACACGTCGTTCTCCTCGGTCAATCCTGTTGTGGCGCGCAGGTATCCGGGAATGCCGACGTCTCGGATCAGAATGCCGGCATCCAGGTAGCGCCGCCAGGTGGCGGGCGCGTCGGCGAACCGGCCGAACAGCAGGAAGTTCGCGTCGCTGGGGATGACCCGGAATCCCATGCCGCTCAACGCCGCCGTCACCCGCTCGCGTTCGGCAATCAGCATCGCGACGCTGCCCAGCGTGTCATCGGCGTGCCGCAGCGCGGCTCGGGCGGCGGCCTGTGTGATCGACGACAGGTGATAGGGCAGCCGAACCAACAGCATCGCCTCGATCACCGCCGGCGTGGCGATCAGGTAGCCGAGCCTGCCACCCGCGAAAGCGAACGCCTTGCTCATCGTCCGAGTCACGATCAGCTTGGTCGGGTAATCCTGCACCAGCTGTATCGCGCTGGGCTGCGAAGAGAACTCGCCGTATGCCTCGTCCACGATCAAGATCCCCGGGGTGACGTCTAACAGGCGGCGCAGATCGGGCAACGAAACACTTTGTCCGGAAGGATTGTTGGGGCTGGCGACGAACACCACATCCGGTTGGCGGTCGGTGATCGCGGCTACCGCGGCGTCGACGTCCAGGCTGAAGTCCGCGGCACGGACAGTCTGGATCCACTCCGTGTGCGTGCCGTCGGAGATGATCGGGTGCATCGAATACGACGGGACGAAACCGATCGCGCTGCGTCCCGGCCCGCCGAACGCCTGCAGCAGTTGCTGCTGGATCTCGTTGGAGCCGTTTGCGGCCCAAAGGTTTTCCACGCCGAGCTGGACACCGGTCTGCAAGCTGAGGTAGGCGGCCAAGTCGGCGCGCAGGGCCACCGCGTCGCGGTCGGGATAGCGGTGCAAATCCACCGCCGCCGCGCGCACCGATGCGACAACGTCGTCGACCAGCGCCTTGGTCGGCGGATGAGGGTTCTCGTTGGTGTTCAACCGGACCGGGACCGCCAACTGCGGCGCGCCATAAGGTGATTTGCCGCGCAGGTCATCGCGCAGCGGCAGCTCGTCGAGCGCCGGGCGTCGGGTCATCGCTCGAACCTCCGCCGTATCGCCTCGCCGTGCGCGGGCAGGTCCTCGGCCTCGGCCAGCGTGACGACGTGGCCCGAAACGTCTTTCAGCGCCGCCTCGGTGTAGTCGACGACGTGGATGCCGCGCAGGAAAGTCTGCACGGACAGCCCGCTGGAGTGCCGGGCGCAGCCCGCCGTCGGCAACACGTGGTTGGAGCCGGCGCAATAATCACCGAGGCTGACCGGTGAATACGGACCGACGAAGATGGCACCCGCCGCGTGGATCCGGGCCGCGACCTGATCGGCGTCGGCGGTCTGGATCTCGAGATGTTCTGCGGCATAAGCGTTGACCGCGCGGATACCGGCATCGAGGTCGTCAACCAGGATGATCGCCGACTGTCGCCCGGACAAAGCCGCCGTCACCCTTTCTCGATGCACGGTGGTGGTCAGCTGGGCGGCCAACTCGGCGTCGGTGGCATCGGCCAGGTCGGCGCTCGGTGTCACCAGAACGCTGGCGGCCATCTCGTCGTGCTCGGCCTGGCTGATCAAATCGGCGGCCACATGCGCCGGGTCGGCGGTGTGATCGGCCAGGATGGCGATCTCGGTGGGCCCGGCTTCGGCGTCGATGCCGACGCGCGAGCGGCAGAGCCGCTTGGCCGCGGTGACGTAGACGTTGCCAGGCCCGGTGATCATGTCCACCGGTGCGAGTTCGGTGCCGTCGGTGTCGGTGCCGCCGTAGGCCAGCAGCGCGACCGCCTGCGCCCCGCCGACGGCCCACACCTCCTCGACGTCTAGCAGCCGGGCGGCGGCCAGGATCGTCGGGTGCGGCAGGCCGTTATGGGCAGCCTGCGGCGGGCTGGCCACCACCAGCGAGCCGACCCCGGCAATCTGCGCAGGCACCACGTTCATCACCACGCTCGACGGGTACACCGCGTTGCCGCCGGGCACGTAGAGGCCGACTCGCTCGACCGGAACCCAGCGCTCGGTGACCGTCGCGCCGGATGCCAGCGTGGTGGTCACGTCGTTGCGGCGTTGATCGGCGTGCACCGCGCGGGTGCGCTCGATCGCCACCTCCAGTGCTGCCCGGACATTGCCGTCGAGGCCGGCCAGTGCGGCGTCGAGTTGGGCTGCCGGCACGCGTACCGCCGTCGGCCGCACGCGATCGAACGACTCACCGAACTCCAGCGCGGCCTGCGCGCCGCGCTCGGCGACCGCCTCGACGATCGGGCGCACCGCCGACAGCACGGCGTCGACGTCGGTGCCGGCACGGGGCAGCGTCGACCGTAACCGGGCAGCAGAAAGGTCCGCGCCCCGCAGGTCGATGCGTGCCATCACGTTCACGTCGACCATTGTCCCAGAGCAGAGCAACTGCATATAGGAGCGGTACAGTGACCGCCATGTCAGTAACGGATCGTCCCAACAGCGCCCCGGGCGTCCCGATGATTTTCCCGCCCTGGCTCGAGCGCTTCCAAGTCAAGTACTTCAACCCGGCGGTGCGGCCATTCGCGCGTTACCTCCCCGGCTTCTCGGTCATCAAGCACCGGGGCCGCAAGTCCGGCAAAGAGTACGAGACCATCGTGACCGCCTACCGCAAGGGCAACGTGCTGGCCATCGTGCTGGGCCACGGGAAAACCGACTGGGTGAAAAACGTGCTGGCCGCGGGCGAGGCCGATGTGCACTTCATCCGCAAGCACGTCCACATCACCAACCCGCGGATCGTGCCCGCCGGGGGCGACAGCGCCGGATTGCCCCGGATGGCTCGCCTGCAGGCGGGCCGGGCCGGCGTGTTCGTCGCCGATATCGCCTAGGGGATTCGGCGACCGAGCCTGCGTTGAGATTGCGCGCAGGGTCGTGAATTTCCAGGGATCACAACCCTCTATGCAATCTCGACCGACGAACCTTGCTAAGCCCGCGTGAAGACGGTCTTGCCGACCATCGTCGGCCAGGCCGATGGAGCGTCCTCCCAGGCGACGACCCGGTCGACGACAGGCGAGAGGTCGTATCCGTTGCCCAGTAACTCCAGGATTTGTGGGATGACGGCTCGCGCGCTGACCCGGCCGGTGACGAACCGCACCCCGCGGGTGTACATCGGCAGCAACGGCATCTCGACGTTGTATTGCGGATAGATCCCGGTGTCGGTGCACACACCGTCGGGCCAGGTCGCGCGGAGCGTGGCCGCCAGTACCGCCGGATCGCGGGACGTGTGCACGGTGACCGGATAGGGGTCCCAGGACTTGTCCGGCTTTTGGCGGTCATGCACCACGGCACCGAGTTTTTCGGCGGCGGCAAGCCGGTTGGGGTCGGTGTCGACATAGTCGACGTGAAAACCGAGCGCGGACGCGAACGCCGTCGCATACAGCCCGATTGACAGCCGCCCGACGACGAGGACGCGCTGATCGGCGCGATCGAGACTGTCCAGTTCGGCCTTGAACGGCCCGACCGTACGCCAGGCGTCGGGAATGTTGTCCGACAGTGAGGCGATGGCGACGGGGTCCACGGCGTCGGGGATCGCGAGCAGCATCGCCTCCGCATAGGGCACGAGCACCAAATCCGACATGAAACCACCACCGTCGAGGCCGGCGATCGGGGCCATTCCGTACATCGCCATCAGTGGCAGCGACCCGCACGACCCCGTCACACCCCGGCGGCATTCCCGGCAGGTTCCGCAGTTGATCTGAAATGGCACGATCACCCGGTCACCGACCCGGACGCCGGTGACATTGTCGCCGACGGCAACGACCTCGGCCAGGCCCTCATGGCCGACCGCATGTCCGGGCGGCATCGGCAGGCCACCCTGGACGACCGCGACATCGAGATCACAACACGCCACCATCAGCGGCCGAACCAGCGCCTGTTCCGGCGACGTGATTTGCGGGTCGGGGACCTCGCGCCATGCGTATCGCCCGGCCTCTTCCAACGTCAACTGCTTCATCTCAGCATTCTTGAGTGATTACTCAAGTATTGTCAATAGCATGCCGAGACCAGATCGCAGCAGGGTGGCGTTGATCGAGGCCGCGGGCACCCTGTTCCGCCGCCAGGGCTATGCGGCGACCGGCCTCAGCCAGATCCTCGACGAGGCCGGGGTCAAGCCGGGCTCGCTGTATCACCACTTTCCGAACGGCAAGCAGCAGCTGGCCGCCGCGGTCGTCGACACCGCCGGGGCCGGTATCGAGCAACTGCTGCGCCAGTTCCTGGCCGGCAAGCGGTCGGTGGCCGACATCGTCGATCGGTGGATCGACCTGCTCATCGCCGGGCTGGCCGGGGACCCCCGCGACGGCTGCCCGGTCGAGCCGATCGCCACCGAATCGGTCAACGCCAGCCCGGCGGTGCGTGAGGCGTCGGCGCGGGCATTTAAGGGCTGGTGCGCGGCGATCGAGGATCGGCTGCGCTCCGAAGGATGGCAGGCCGAGGAAGCGCAAACCGTTGCATTGGCGGTGATCTCGTTGATCGAGGGAGCGCTGATCCTCTCGCGCATCGCCGGCGATGGCGCCGCGCTCAACGCCGCGAAACCCGCGGCGCGCTCGCTATTGCGCGGCTAGATATCCAGACCGATGTCGAGCGCCCGCACTGAATGGGTGAGCGCACCGACGGCGAGATAGTTCACTCCCGTGCCGGCGTAGTCGGCGGCGGTGTCCAGCGACAGTCCGCCTGATGACTCCAGCTTGGTTTCCGGCGCCCGGGCATCGCGTCGTTGCACGGCGATCTGCGTCTGCCAGACCGGAAAGTTGTCCAGCAGCACGAGTTCGGGTTTCTCTTCCAACACCTCGTCGAGCTGCTCGAGCGAGTCGACTTCCACTTCGCAGGCCAGCTCCGGCGCGGCGGCCCGCACCGCGCGCAGCGCCGCGACCACCGATCCTGCCGCGGCCACGTGGTTGTCCTTGATCAGCGCCGCATCGCCCAAGCCGAGCCGGTGGTTGACGCCACCGCCGACGCGCACCGCGTATTTCTGCAGGGCGCGCAGTCCTGGCAGCGTCTTGCGGGTGTCGCGGATCTGAGCCTTGCTGCCGTGCACGGCGTCGACCCACGCTGCGGTCGCGGTCGCGATCCCGGAGAGATGACACAGCAGGTTCAGCATGGTCCGCTCGGCGGTCAACAGGCCGAGCATCAGCGCCTCCACCGTCAACAGCGGCGCGCCCGGCTGCAGCCGCGCGCCGTCGTCGACGCGGTCGACTATCCGGTAGCCATCGGGGCCGAGCACTTCCTCGAGCACCAGCAACGCGACGTCCACGCCCGCGATCACCCCGGGCTCCCTGGTCACCAGCGCCGCGGTGGTCATCGCTCCATCCGGCACCGTCGCCAATGTGGTGACATCCGGCCCGTAGCGAAGATCCTCGTCGAGCGCGCGGTTAATCGTGGCGCGAGCCTCGGCGAGCTCGCATTCCGAGAGGGACATCAGCACACCGCCGCCGGCACCTCGGCGTGCACGGTGTCGTCTTCGTCCAGCCGAACGACGATGCTGCGCGCCTGGGCCGGGTCCGCATCGGGGTATTCGGCGCGGTGATGACAGCCCCGGCTCTCCTCGCGGGCGACCGCCGCGGCAGCCACCGCGCGGGCGGTCAGCGTCAGCGCCGCGTCTTCGAGGTCGGCACGGCGCACCACGTTGCGAACCGGCGCCGCCGACAACCCACCTGCCAACCGGTCCAGACCAACGGCGTCACGGACCACCGACGCATCGCGGCTCATCGCCAGTTGCAGGTCGGCGCGGGCCAGCGCGGGATGGCACGCCGGTGGCGGCAACGCCGCGAGCGGGCGCCCAGCCACCGCCGCGTGCGCGGCCGCCGCGCGCCCGGCCCGCCCTCCGACCACCAGACCCTCAAGCAGGCTGTTGGACGCCAGCCGGTTGGCGCCGTGCATCCCGGTTCGCGCGACCTCGCCCGCGGCGAACAGCCCGGGCAGCTCCGTTTGTCCGTATACATCGGTGACGACGCCCCCGCAGCTGTAGTGCGCGCCCGGGACGACCGCAATCGGTTGGCGGACCGGATCGATGCCGGCGGCCCGGCATGCGGCGGTGACGGTCGGAAACCGGTTCTCGAAGTCAACGATGTTGCGGGCGTCGAGGTAGACACACGGGTCGCCGGTGGCGCGTAGCCGGGCGTCTATGGCGGCGGCGACGACGTCGCGCGGCGCCAGGTCACCCATCGGATGCACGCCTGCGGTAATCGAATTGCCTTGGCGGTCAAGCAAAACCGCACCTTCTCCGCGGATGGCTTCGGTGACCAGCGGCCGTCGGCCGCCGGTGTGGCCGTCGAAGAGCATGGTCGGGTGGAACTGGATGAACTCGATGTCGCTCACCGCGACACCGGCCCACAGCGCCAGCGCGACCCCGTCGCCGGTCGAGCCGTCCGGGTTGGTTGTCGCGCTATAGAGATGCCCCAGCCCGCCGGTGGCCAAGATCACCGACGGCGCGTGGACGACGCCGATGCCGTCGGGATTGGCGGCCAGCACACCGGTTACCGCGACCTCGTCGTGCAGCACCCGCAGCGCGACGTGGTCGGTGCGGATGTCCAGCGCGGCCGCGGCATGGTCGAGTACGCGCTGTACCTCGGCGCCGGTGGCGTCGCCGCCGGCATGCACGATGCGCCGTCGTGAGTGCCCGCCTTCGCGGGTCAGCGCCCACCGGCCCGCGGTCTGGTCGAATTGTGCTCCGTCGCTGACCAATTCGACCACCGCGCGGTAGCCGTCGGCGACTATCGACGTCACCGCGTCGGCGTCGCATAGCCCCGCGCCCG
The DNA here is from genome assembly GCF_002102185.1 of Mycobacterium fragae. Lineage (GTDB taxonomy): Bacteria > Actinomycetota > Actinomycetes > Mycobacteriales > Mycobacteriaceae > Mycobacterium > Mycobacterium fragae. The sequence goes on along the minus strand of NZ_LQOW01000034.1, from coordinate 146,054 downwards.
CGGTCAGCGTGTCGGCGACGTGCGCCTCGACGGAGTCGTCAGTTTCCGGCAGCACCACCGCGATCCCGCCCTGGGCGTAGTGCGTGGCCGTCATACCGGGCCGCCGGTCGGCTTTGGACAGGACGACGACGCTGCGGCCGGCGCGATGGGCGGCCAGTGCGGCGGCCAGGCCCGCAACCCCGGTGCCGATGACCACCACATCGGCCCGCTGCTGCCAGACCGGTTGGATGCTCATTCGCCGCCGCCCGGCTGGCCGATCGCGATCATGCGCTGCACGCTACGACGCGCCGCCGCAGCCGTTTCCGCATCCACGTCGACCTCGTCGACACCCTCGACCAGGCAGCGCAACAGCGCCGCGGGCGTGATCATCTTCATGTACTTGCACGACGCGCGATCGTTGACCGCGCGAAAGTCGGTGTCCGGCGCCGCATTGCGCAGCTGGTACAGCATCCCGACCTCGGTCGCGACCAGGACCTGGCGGGCGTGGGTGGTGCGCGCGGCGTCGAGCATGCCGCCGGTGGACAGGATCTTCACCCGCTCTTCGGGAAAGGCCCCCTCCCCCGCCAGGTACAAAGCTGAAGTGGCGCAACCACATTCGGGGTGCACGAACAGTTCGGCGTCGGGGTGTTGACGTGCCTGCTCGGTCAGCTCGTCACCGTTGATCCCCGCGTGCACATGACATTCACCGGCCCACACGTGCAGGTTCTGGCGTCCGGTGACCCGGCGCACATGCGCGCCGAGGAACTGGTCGGGACAGAACAGCACCTCACGCTCGGGGTCGATCGATGCGACGACGTCGACGGCGTTCGACGAGGTGCAGCAGATGTCGGTGAGCGCCTTGACGGCGGCGGTGGTGTTGACGTAGGAGACGACGACAGCGCCGGGGTGCTCGTCCTTCCAGGCCTGCAGCTCCTCCGGGGTGATCGAATCCGCCAGCGAGCAGCCGGCGCGCTGGTCGGGGATCAGCACGGTCTTGCCGGGGCTGAGGATTTTCGCGGTCTCGGCCATGAAGTGCACACCGCAGAAAACGATGGTTTCCTCGGGCGCCTCGGCGGCGACGCGCGACAGCGCCAGTGAGTCGCCGACGTGGTCGGCGACGTCCTGGATCGCGGGCAGCTGATAGTTGTGCGCGAGGATCGTGGCATTGCGCAGCTCGGCCAGCCGCCGGACCTCCGCCGCCCACTGCTCGTCGGCGTCCACGCCGGCGTAACCCGTGGGTGTGTCGGTGATACGTGTGGTCAAGTCGTCGGCCAGCGCATCCGTGCGATTCAGGAGTTCGGTCATAGCCGTTCCTTTCGCGCCGCTGGGGTTTTCGACTTACAATCGAAAACGTGGTTCATGGTAGCACTGCTCACGAGGTGCTCGCCGTCGTGTTCCAGGTTCGCGGACTTCAGAACGGGAAGACGCAGCTCAACGTGCTGTTGTGGGAGCGGGCGCGCGACCCGCAGCGCGGCGCGTGGTCGCTGCCGGGCGGGCGGCTGCGCCAGGACGAGGACATCACCACCTCGGTGCGACGCCAGCTCGCCGAAAAGGTGGACCTGCGTGAAGTCGCTCACTTGGAGCAGCTCGCGGTGTTCTCCGATCCAGCGCGAGTGCCCGGCACCCGGACGATCGCGTCGACCTTCCTGGGTTTGGTGCCCTCCCCCGCCACCCCGGAGCTGCCGGCGGACACGCGCTGGCATCCGGTGACGGCACTACCGACGATGGCGTTTGACCACGGCCCGATGGTGTCACACGCCCGGGCTCGGCTGGTCGCCAAGATGTCCTACACCAACATCGGATTCGCGCTGGCACCAAGGGAATTCGCGGTGTCTACACTTCGCGACATCTACAGCGCCGCGCTCGGTTATCAGGTCGACGCGACAAACCTGCAGCGGGTGCTGGCGCGTCGCCGCGTCATCACCCAGACCGGCACCGTCGCGCAGTCCGGGCGCAGCGGCGGGCGTCCCGCCGCGCTGTACCGCTTCACCGATTCGCAGCTGCGGGTCACCGACGAATTCGCCGCGCTGCGGCCGCCGGGCTCGGCGTGAATTCTTAGCGAGTCGACTGGATTCTTAACCCCTTCTTAAGTAACAATGCCCCGATGGACATTGCCAGCCTCGCAACCACCTCGACCGGCGCCGAGTGGATTGCCCGCCCGCCACATGAGGAGCTGCAGCCCAAGGCACGTCCGGTCCTACCCGAGAAGGACCCGTTTTACCAGCCGCCACCCGGCTTCGAGCATGCCGTGCCGGGGACCGTACTGCGCTCCCGTGACGTCGAGCTGGCCTACCTGGGGCTGATTCCGCAGCGCATCACCGCGACCCAGCTGCTGTACCGCACGACCGACATGAACGGCAAGCCCGAGGCGACGGTGACCACGGTGATCGTTCCGCCGGACCACGTCCAGGGCGAGACCCGCCCGGTGCTGTCGTATCAGTGCGCGATCGACGCCGTGGCGTCCCGGTGCTTCCCCTCCTACGCCTTGCGACGGCACGCGAAAGCCGTGGGCGCGCTGGCGCAGCTGGAGTTTCTCCTGATCAACGCCGCCCTCGCCGAGGGCTGGGCGGTCTCAGTGCCCGACCACGAGGGCCAGCACGGCATGTGGGGCGCGCCGTACGAGCCGGGTTACTGCATCCTCGACGGAGTGCGCGCGGCGCTCAGCTCGGAGCGCCTGGGGCTCTCCCCGACTTCGCCCATAGCGCTGTGGGGATACTCCGGCGGCGGGCTGGCCAGCGCGTGGGCCGCCGAGGTCTGCGCCGACTACGCGCCCGAGCTCGACATCGTCGGCGCCGTTTTGGGCTCACCCGTCGGCGACCTCGGCCACACCTTCCGCCGTCTGAACAGCAGCCTGTTCTCCGGGTTGCCCGCGCTGGTGGTCGCCGCCCTGGCCCGCCTCTACCCCGACCTGGACCGGGTGATCAAGGAGCACACCAACGACGAGGGTCGCGCGCTGCTCTGCGAGCTGGAGGAGATGACGACGGCCGCCGCCGTGCTGCGGATGGCCCGCAAGGACATGGGCGACTTCCTCGACCGCCCGCTCGAGGAGATCCTGGCGATGCCCGAGGTCCAGTACGTCTTCGACAACATCAAGCTCGGCACCACCGTGCCGACGCCGCCGGTGTTGATCGTGCAGGCCGTCCACGACTACTTGATCGATGTGCACGACATCGACGCGCTGGCCGACGCGTACTCGGGCGGCGGCGCTGACGTCACCTATCATCGCGACGCGTTCTGCGAGCACATCATGTTGCATCCGCTGTCGGCGCCGATGACGCTGCGCTGGCTGCAGGACCGCTTCGCGCGCCGTCCGCTCACCGACCATCTGGTCCGAACCACGTGGCCGACCATGTTCAACCCGGCGACCTATGTCGGTATGGCGCGGCTGGCCGTGATCGCGGCCAAGGTGATCACCGGACGGACGGTGCATCGCCGCCCGCTGTGACGGCATCAGTCTCAGGCGAGTCGACGGCCGGATAGCCGCCCAGGTCGTCGCGCGCGGTCGCGGCGGCCGGCACGGCGTAAACCAGTGCGGCGGCCATCGCCGGCAGCAGCAGCGTGCAGGCCATCACCCAGGGGGTGCGGCCGAAGAACACCGGCGGCGCCTCGGTGAAGTAGTACACCCGGTTGTGCGGGCTCACCGGCACGGTGTCGAAATCCACTGAGCCGTAACGCAAGTGCACCAGCAGCGCGCCGAGGCCGACGGCGGCCGCGGCGGCGAGCACCATACCGGTGCAGAGCCCGACGACCATTGCCGGCCCGCGGTGAGGGCGCCACTGCCATGCCAGCACGGCCGTCACCGCGGCCACCACATGCAACAGCCCGAGCATCAGAAACGCCGCGACGAAGAAGTGCTCGGATTCGTCGCCCAGGTAGTCGCGCACCCGATCACCGTCGCGGGTCAGGGCCACCACACCGTGAATGGGGGGCGCAATCCACGCCCACAGCCCGCCGATCAGCACACCGGTCACCAACAACCCCGCCACGACGGTGACGACCGCCCGCCGACGCGACGTGCGCGGGGCCGCGGCCGGTTCATGCCCAGCGAGCCCGGTCACCGCTGTGCCTCCAAGTCGGCCGAATCCACCAGCCCGTGCCGAGAACACCGCGCCCACCAGCCGTCCGGCCGGACCTGCACCACCATCCGTCGGCCGCACTCGGCGCAAAACCGGGGCGGCTCCAGCCCGAGCTGCGCAGCCGTCGGCGCGGTGGAGCCCCCGCGCTCACCGGTATAGACGTTGTAGACGCCCGCACCGACCGGTACAGGCAGATCGCGCACCATCGGGCTTCCAGTTCTACAGACTGGCGTTGAGCGCCTTGAGCGGCATCTGCAGATCGTCCAGCAGCTCAAGGTCGGCCTCGGCGGGGCGACCCAGCGTGGTCAGGTAGTTGCCGACGATCACGGCGTTGATGCCGCCCAGAATGCCTCGTTTGGCGCCCAGGTCGCCCAGCGTGATCTCACGGCCACCGGCGAAGCGCAGCATCGTGCGCGGCAGCGCCAGCCGAAACGCGGCCACCGCTTTCAGCGCTTCGCTGGCAGGCAGCACCTCAAGGTCGCCGAACGGGGTGCCGGGCCGCGGGTTGAGGAAGTTCAGCGGCACTTCGTCGGGATCCAGCTCGGCCAGATTGGCGGCGAATTCGGCGCGCTGCTCGAGCGTCTCGCCCATGCCGAGAATGCCGCCGCAGCACACCTCCATGCCGGCCTCGCGCACCATCGACAGCGTCTGCCACCGCTCTTCCCAGGTGTGGGTGGTGACGACGTTGGGAAAGAACGAGCGGGCGGTCTCCAGGTTGTGGTTGTAGCGGTGCACACCCATCGCCGCCAGCCGCTCCACCTGCTCGGCGGTCAGCATCCCCAACGAGCAGGCGATCTGGATGTCGACCTCGTCGCGGATCGCCTCGATGCCGGCCGCCACCTGAGCCAGCAACCGTTCGTCGGGTCCACGCACCGCGGCGACGATGCAAAACTCGGTGGCGCCGGTCTTCGCGGTCTGCTTGGCTGCCTCGACAAGGCTGGGAACGTCCAGCCAGGCACTGCGCACGGGCGAAGCGAACAGCCCTGATTGCGAGCAGAAGTGGCAATCCTCCGGGCAGCCACCGGTTTTCAGGCTGATGATGCCCTCGACCTCGACCTCGGGCCCGCACCAGGCCATCCGCACCTCGTGCGCCAGCGCCAAGAGTTCTTCGAGCCGGTCTTCGGGTAGTCGCAGCACGGCCAGCACCTGCTCCTGGTCCAGTCCCTGCCCGCGGTCGAGCACCTGTTGCCGCGCCACGGCAAGGATGTCGGTGCTGTCGGTGCCGGGGGTTGGCTGAGTCGCCGCCTGAGTCACGCCGTTCAGGTTAGGGCAGCGGTGCGCGGCTGCACAAAACGTGGCAGCGTGGAGACCAATGGGCAATCCGCACGTCGAGTACCTGGCGCATCACTACTTATTGCTGGCACTGCCGGCGTTCTTACCGGCGGTGATCGTCGCCGGTGTGGTGTTGTACGTCGCGCTGCGGGACAGGCGCAGCGCCGGCGAGCAGCCCCAGACCGATGACAAGCGGGATTGACAGATCGACAAGGCGATCAAAGTTTGATTTCCCCGTAGATCGGCAACCTACCCTGAAGTAAGTTTGCGCTCAGCGATCCCGGGGCGGCACCGGTGTGGTTGGGAGGGGATGACTATGGGATTAGCGGTTCTTGCCGAGGCTCCTGCCCGCGGCGCGGGACTCAACCAGGTGATCGGTCTCTCGATCGCCGCGGCGGTGATAGCGGCGGCGATGCTGTGGGTCGGCTACGCGCATCGCACCCACCGCATCACCTGGCTGGGTCGGATCGGGGACCGGCTGGGCGAAAAATTCGACCGCCCGTCTTGGGTGGCGCTTCCGGTCCTGGTGTTCACCACCTCGATCATCTGCGCGCTGTTCGGCTTCATCTGGGACGTCAGCTGGCACATCGGCAACGGCCGCGATCCGGGTCCACTGGCCAACCCCGCCCACTACTTCATCGTGATCGGCCTGTTCGGGATCTTCCTGGCCGGCGCAATAGCAGTCGTGATGCCGTTCGACAAGCCAGGCCCGGCGGCGGTGCGCATCACCAGCGACTGGTACGCGCCCGTCGGCGGTGTGCTGATGGCCGGCTGCGGGCTGTACGCACTGATCGGATTCCCGCTCGACGACATCTGGCATCGCATCTTCGGCCAAGACGTCACCCTTTGGGGCCCAACGCATCTGATGATGATCGGCGGCGCCGGATTCTCGCTGTTCGCGGCGTTGATGCTGGAATACGAAGGCGGACGGGTCATGCCCGACACGCCCGAAGAGGGAACGTTTGCACGAGCTGAGCGTCGATTCATCAGATTCCTGCGCTACCTGTCATGCGGCGGGCTGCTGATCGGGATGTCGGTTTACCAGATCGAGTTCGACTTCGGCGTCCCGCAGTTCCGGCTCGTCTTCCAGCCCATGCTGATCGCGGCGGCGGCGACGATCGGGACCGTCGTCGCCCGCATGACGTTGGGGCGGGGAGCGGCGATCGTCGCGGCCCTCTTTGCGATTGCGCTGCGCGGCGCCGTCGCGTTCATCGTCGGGCCGGTGTTGAGCGCGCCCATCAACTGGTTCCCGCTGTATCTGGGTCCGGCGATAGTCGTCGAGCTGCTGGCCCTCACACCGTTGTTGCGGCGCCCGCTGTTGTTCGGCGCCGTCGCCGGCCTGGGTGTGTCCACCGTCGGGTTGTGGCTCGAGTCGCTGTGGATTTCAGCGGTGTACCACTACCCCTGGCCGGTCAGCATGTGGGGCGAAGGTCTGGCGATGGCGGTGCCGGTGGCGGTGCTGGCCGGGTTGTGCGCGGCCATGTTCGGGATGGTGCTCACCGCCCAGCGGCTGCCCGGCAGGCCGATCGGCATCGCGATTGTGGCGGCGACCGTGCTGGTGACCGGCTGCGCCGTGGCGAACGGACTACATATACATGTGCCGAAACAGGACACCGCCACGATCAAGCTGACCGACGTGCCGAGCCCGCCCGGGCAGCGGATGGTGTCGGCCGACGTGCAAATCAATCCGCCCAATCTGGTCAGAGACCACCCGGACTGGGTGACGATCCTGTCCTGGCAGGGGCGGATGCAGCATCACCGGGGGCTGTACATCGACTGGCTCAAACGAGTCGGGCCGGGACACTACGTTTCCACCGAGCCCGTTCCGGTATGGGGCTCGTGGAAGACGTTGCTGCGCGTGCAGGACGGCAGGACGATGACCGCGGTGCCGATCTGGGCGCCGGCTGACGACGCCATTCCCGCGCCGGAGATTCCCGCCATGGCGTCCAGCAACCGGCCGTTCGTGCTCGAGGTCAGCATCTTGCAGCGCGAACGCGACCCGAACGTGCCGGCCTGGTTGTTCACCGCCGGCGGAATCGTGGTGCTGATCTTCACGCTGATGGTGATCAGTGCGCTGACCTGGGGCGCCGGCCGCATCAACGCCGCCGAGACCGCACCAAGGCAGCCGGAGGAGGCAACGGCGGATCGTTCCCCTCCGCAGGCGGCGTGAAAGCTGCGATGACGATCCGGTTGATCACGGCTGCGACGGTGCTGATTTGGGGCCTGGTCGGCTGCGGTAGTTCGTCGAAGCCGTCCGGCCCTGCCCTCGTGCTCGACGTCACGATCGCCCACGGGCAGGTCACTCCGACCAACGCCACCCTGCAAGCCAAGGTCGGGCAACCGATTACGGTCCACGTCACCAGCGACGCTGCCGACGAGCTGCACGTGCACTCCGATCCCGACCACAAATTCCACGTCGCGGCAGCGCCCAACCAAACATTTCAGTTCAGCGTCGACGTTCCCGGCAACGTCGACGTCGAATTGCACCACCTGGACCGCACGATCGCCACGATCCAAGTGCGCCCGTGACGGCGCTCCTGGCGCACGGGCTGGGCGGGTCGAGCGATCTTCCGGTGCCGTACGCGTATGCGATGGTCGGGGCGGCGTGGGCGCTGACGTTCACCTTCGCGTTGGTCTTCTTCGCCTGGCGGCAGCCACGATTCGACCCGGACAAACCCGGCCGCCCGCTGCCGGAGGTCGTCACCGCGCTGGTGGATGCGCGGGTGACTCGCGCAACGGCCGCAGGGGTGACGCTGCTGTTCACCGCGTGGGTGGTGATGGCCGGGCTGTGGGGCCCGCAAACCCAGGCCAACGCCCTGCTTGGGGTGTTCTACGTGCTGCTGTGGGTCGGGGTGGTGGCACTCTCGCTGGTGTTCGGACCGGTGTGGCGGGTGATCTCACCAATGCGGACCGTGTATGTGCTGCTGCGGCGTGCCTTGCCGGCGCGGCTGAGCCGCCCGCGGTTGTCCTATCCGGAAAGCTGGGGATACCGCCCCGCCGCGATGGGCCTGTTTGCTTTCGTGTGGATGGAGTTGGCCAGCCCTAACCCGGCGTCGCTGCCGTGGGTCAAAACATGGTTGCTGATCTACGCCGTCGTGTTGCTGGGCGGGGCCTGGGTATGCGGGCAGCGCTGGCTGGCCAGGGTCGACCCGTTCGGCGTGTACAGCATGGCGGTGTCGCGGCTTTCGCCGTTTCGCCGAAACCCGGTTTCCGGGCAGATCGTCATCGGCAACCCGTTCGACCATCTGCCCTCGCTGCCGGTCCGGCCCGGCATGGTCGCCATGGTGGCGGTACTGCTCGGGTCGACGGCGTTCGACAGCTACTCGTCGTCGCCGACCTGGCGCAATTTCGCCGACCGGCTCACGCATGACGCCCACGGTGTGCCGGTGACGGTGTCGTCGTCAGCGCTGAAGACGATCGGACTGCTGGTCTTCATTTCCGTTGTGGCCCTGACATTTTCGGTTGCCGCACGGGCAACCGGTGGGGTTGACCGGGAGCAGCGTATCGCGTTGCCCGGGCAAATGGCGCATTCGCTGATCCCGATCGTGGTGGGCTACATCTTCGCCCACTATCTGACGTATCTGGTCGAGCGCGGCCAGCACGCCGTCTTCGCGCTGGCCGATCCGCTCGGCCGGGGCTGGAATCTGTTGGGGCTGGCGCACTTACATGTCGCCTATGTGCTGTCGCAGCATCCTCCGGTGCTCGCGGCGATCAAGGTGACATGCGTGGTCACCGGGCACATCGTCGCGGTGATCGCCGCGCACGACAAGGCTCTTCGGCTGCTGCCGGCCGGCCACCAGCTCACCGGGCAGCTCACCATGATGCTGGTGATGGTCGGCTACACCTTCACCGGGCTCTATCTACTCTTCGGCGGATAACAGATGCTCGACGCGCTTGTTGCCGTCCCAGCGGCGTAACGCGGTGAAGCTGCCCTCGATCTGCGCGGGCCGGCCTACGATGCGCAATGCCCGGCCCAGCTGGCCGCCACCGACCCGGCGGGCCATCGTGACATGCGGGGTCCATTGCGCCGGCAGGCAATTGGGCATCGGCTCGGGCACCATATGCGGATGGCACAGCCGGTATGCCTCAGAGTGGACGGCGAGCAGCTCGGCGGTCGGAACGACGAGCCGCGCCAGCACGACGTTGGCCCGGCCGAACAACAGCGCCGCCCCGACCGTGCACTGCATCGGCAGCCGGCGAGCAAGGGGTTGCAGGGGCGCGTCGACGTCGGGCGCGATCCCCTCGGCCACTGCAAGCGTCACGTGCGGGCGGGAGGCCGGCGCCTGGCTGGGTATGCCCGCCGCGGCCAGGCTTTCCCAGATGCGCCGGATCGCCGCCTCGCTGTCGCGGTCGAAGACCAGCTCGATCGAGTGAACCATCAGCCGACCAGCGCGCGAACCCAGCTACGGTCGAACACTTGCGCGCTCATCGCCGCGAATTCGGCGGGCCCCATCGACCCCGCCCCGGCGGGCAGCGCGGCGCGCAGCGGCGCCAACCGGGCCAGCGCACATCGGTTGGAGGTCTCCACCACCCCGGGCACCGCCGGCCAGTCGCCGATCACCAACCCGGCGCAGGAAAGGCCATGTGTGGCAAGGGTTTCCACCGTCAGCGCGGTGTGGTTGAGGGTACCGAGTCCGGCGGCGGCAACGATTAGCACCGCCGCTCCTAGATCGGCGGCGAGATCCCGCAGCGTCACGCCCTCGTCGGCGAGCTCGACCAGCAAGCCGCCTGCGCCCTCCACGAGGGTCAACTGTCCCGGGCGGTCCAGCACGCGGATGAGTTTCAGCACGTTCCCTCGGCTGGGCAATGACATCCCGGCCTGCTCGGCGGCCGCCGCCGGCGCCAACGGCTGCGGATAGCGGGCCAACCCGGCCACCAACCTCACCCCGGATAACCGGCTCACCTCGGCGAGGTCGTCGTCACCGACATCGGTGCCGGTCTGCACCGGCTTGCAGACCGCCACCTCGACGCCATTCTGGCGGGCGTGGCAGGCCAGCGCCGCGGTGGCGACGGTCTTGCCGACACCGGTTCCGGTCCCGGTGACGATCAGGACCGTCAACGCCGTGCCAGAGAAAGTACGTCGGTCAACACCCGGCGAGCCAGGTCGAGTTCGTCGGCGTCCAGCGATGCCCGCGCGGTCAGCCGCAGCCGCGACGTTCCGGCGGGCACCGTCGGCGGCCGGAAACAGCCCACCCGCACACCCGCATCCAGGCAGGCCGTGGCGGCCGCCAGCGCCGCCTCCGGGTCGCCGAGGATCACCGACACCACCGCAGACTCCGGACATTCGGGAACGCCGCAGATCTCGGCCAACGTGCGGGCGTGCTGCAGCACCGCGATGGGCCGCCACGGTTCGGCGCCCAGCACGCGAAGCGCCGCCAGCGCCGCACCCACCGATGCCGGCGCCAAGGCGGTGTCGAAGATGAATGGCCGCGCGGCGTCGATGAGGTGATCACGCACGGCGGCCGATCCGAGTACCGCACCGCCCTGGCTGCCCAGCGCCTTCGACAGCGTGGTGGTCATGACCACGTCGGCTGCACCGGCCAGCCCGAGCTCGTGCAGCAGGCCCCGCCCGCCGGCCCCGCGCACCCCGAGCCCGTGCGCCTCGTCGACGATCAGCAGCGCGCGGTGCCGCCGGCACACCTCATGCAGCCGGCGCACCGGGGCCAGCGCCCCGTCGGCGGAGAACACCGAGTCGGTGACGACGACGGCGCGCTCCTCCGCCCGTGACGCCAGAGCCGCGTCCACGGCGTCGACGTCGCGGTGCGGGGTCACCACCACCCGCGCCCTCGACAGCCGGCACGCATCCACCAACGAGGCATGCGAGTAGGCGTCCGAAACCAGCAGCGAGCCCGCCCCGGACAACCCGGCGACCGCGCCCAGGTTCGCGGTGTAACCGGACGAGAACACCAATGCCGTTGGGAAACCGACGAATTCGGCGAGCGCCGCTTCGAACTCCTGGTGCAGCTCGGTGTCGCCGGTGACCAACCGCGAGCCCGTCGCTCCGGTGCCCCAGGTGCGCAGGGCCGCGACCCCGCCGTCGATGACGTCGGGATGCTGTGACAGGCCCAGGTAATCGTTGGACGCCAGGTCCAGCTCGGTGGCCACTGCAGGCCGCGGCCGCAATGCGCGGCGCAGACCGGCCCGCCGGCGCTGCTCCTCCACCTCCGCCAGCCAGGCCAGCGGGGAAACGTCGATAGGCGTGTGGGTCATCGGCGTTCAGCCTACGAGTCGCGCGACGTCGACCATTGCCGAGGTGACCTGGGCGATCTCGGCAGCCCCACAGATGAACGGCGGCATGGCGTAGACCAGGTCGCGAAACGGGCGCAGCCAGACGCCGCGGTCCAGCGCCGCCGGTATGGCGCTCGCGAGGTCGACCGGGCGGTCGCATTCGATGACGCCGATGGCCCCGCACACGCGCACGTCGGTGACCGCGGGCACCTCACGCGCGGCTTCCAGACCGTCGGTCAGCCCGGCGCTGATCTCGGCGATCCGGGCCCGCCAGTCCTGGCCGAGCAGCAGCTCCACGCTGGCCACCGACACCGCGCAGGCCAGCGGGTTGGCCATGAAGGTGGGCCCGTGCATCAGCGCGCCGGCCTCCCCCGAGCTGATGGTGTGCGCGATGTCGGTGCTGCACAGCGTGGCTGCCATGCTCAGATACCCGCCGGTGAGCGCCTTGCCGACACACATAATGTCGGGGCTGACCCCGGCGTGGTCGGCGGCGAACAGTTCGCCGGTGCGCCCGAAACCGGTGGCGATCTCATCGAAGACCAGCAAAACGTCGTGCCGGTCGCAGATGTCGCGCAGGTCGGACAGGTAGCGCGGGTCGTGGAAGCGCATCCCGCCCGCGCCCTGCACCACGGGTTCGACGACGACGGCGGCCAATTCGGCGGCGTGCTCGGCCAGCTGTGCTTCGAACGCTTTGCTGTAGTCCGGCTGGTAGTCGCGGGGCACCTGTGCGGCGAACACCTGCGGGGCCAAGACGTCGGTCCACAGCGAGTGCATGCCGCCGTCCGGGTCGCAGATGCTCATCGGCGTGAACGTGTCGCCGTGGTAGCCGCCACGCCAGGTCATCAGCCGCCGCTTGGCTGGCCGGCCCAGGCTGCGCCAGTACTGCAGCGCCATCTTGACCGCGACCTCCACCGACACCGATCCCGAGTCGCAGAAAAACACCGTCTCCAGCCCGGACGGGGCGATGTCGACCAGCAGCTGCGCCAGCCGCGCGGCGGGCTCGTGCGTCAGCCCGCCGAACATGACGTGGTTCATGGTGTCCAACTGCGTCGTCAACGCCGCATCCAGCACCGGGTGACCGTGCCCATGGATCGCGGTCCACCAGGAGCTCATCGCGTCGAGCGCCCTGATTGGCCTGTCGTCGCGGATCAGCGTCAGCCATGGCCCGCGGGCACCAACCGCCACCACCGGCGGCACCGTCTCGGCACCGATCGTGCTGTACGGGTGCCACAAATGGGCGGCGTCGATCGCGCTGATCTGGGAGGGCGTCAACGCGGGCATGAGGATCGAGGGTAATGCCACCCCGCCACCGGTCGCGCAAACGCCGAGCATGGGGAAGCATTAACCGGCATGGCTGCGCCGCATCAGACCCACGACCCCCACCCGGACGAGGGCACCGGCTCCCCACCCCCACTCCGGGTGCGGCTGGCGCTATGGGACGTGATCTGCACCGTCGCGGTTTGGGTGGCGGTGTTCATCGTTGCCACGACCACAAGCTGGCCGTCCCAGCTGTTCGGGTTCGTCGCGAACGTGTGCTCGGCTGAGGAGAATTGCGCCCCGGTGCCCTTCGGGATCGACCTCTGGATCTACCCCGTGGTGTGGGGCGGTCTCGGTGCGGCGGTCGCGGCGGCGGTCATCGGCCCATGCGTTTCCATCGTCAAGGGGTGGTACCTGTTTTTCTGGCCGATTTTGGCGGTGGCCATCGTCATCCTGTGCGCGGCGGCCGGCGCCACGATGACCGCCTTCAGCGAACACTATTGGCACTGATTTGGGCGCCGACCTGCTGACCGATCACCGTTCGGTCACAGTACGGCAAAAATCTCTCGGGCAGGCCCTCCGCGTGTGGTCACGGCGCTCCTTTGTTGCCAAAGTGTCTGTAGTGACTGTTGTGAATTAAAGGTGCCGGCCCGCAACGGGGAGGGCCGGCCGCGCAACTCGCTCCAAAGCCCACGATCAGGAGAATCCAATGAGACGCACCCACGCCATCGCGGTAGGACTGGCCTTGGCCATAACGCCAGTGATGGCGCCACTGGTTGCCGACGCGGGCCTCGCGGCCGCTGTCCCGACCCCGTCGGGCAGCGGGCAGAACATCCAAATCGTGATCCAACGTGCCCTTTCGCAGCGCGGCGTGCCCTTTGTCTATGGCGGCGGAAACGCGTCCGGCCCGACCAATGGCGTCAGGCAAAGCGGCACCACCGCCCCGGGCCTCACCGCCACCGCCCCGGGCCTCACCGCCACCGCCCCCGGCACCGGCATCCTCCCGGGCCTCACCGCCACCGCCCCGGGCACCGGCACCATTCCGGGCGCCACCACCCCCGGCGCTAGCACCCTCCCGGGCACCACCGTCGGATTCGACGCCTCCGGGCTGATCCAGTACGCGTATGCCGGCGCCGGGATCAAGATGCCGCGGACGTCGGGCCAACAATGCAACGTCGGCCGCAAGGTCCCGCCGGCACAGGCGCGCCCGGGCGACCTGATCTGCTACGGCCCTGGTGGCAGCCAAAGCGTCGCGATGTACCTCGGAAACGGCCAGATGATCGAGGCCACTGAGCCCGCGGTCACGGTCTCGCCGGCCCGCACCAACGGCATGACGCCTTATCTGACCCGAATAATCGAGTCCTGACGGACAACTACGAGGCGGGCTGAGTCCCGTCCGTCTCCTGCACCACCGACTCAGCGGCCAGCCACGTGGCGTTCTGAGATCGGTAGGCCGGCGAAAGCGGGCCATCCAGGCGTTGGGTGTGGGTCGCTGGGCGAGGGTGAGCGCTGTTAAAGACGGGACACGCGCGCCCCGGCCGCGGACGGCGGGTTAGGTAAATTGTCTGTCGATCATGAAGACCCTTTCCCCCACTCCTCCAACAGCGGCCGGCATGGGAAACCGGAAGACAGGTTTCTACCGTCACGATCTCGACGGCCTGCGCGGCATCGCCATCGCGTTGGTGGCGATCTTCCATGTCTGGTTCGGCCGGGTCTCCGGCGGCGTCGACGTGTTCTTGGCGCTGTCCGGCTTCTTCTTCGGCGGCAAGCTGCTCCGCGCCGCGCTCAACCCAGGGTCGTCGCTGTCGCCGCTGCCCGAAGTGATCCGACTGGTCCGGAGGCTGCTGCCGGCTCTGGTGGTGGTGCTGGCCGGATGCGCGGTGCTGACGATCCTGATCCAGCCCGAGACCCGGTGGGAGACATTCGCCGACCAGAGCCTGGCCAGCCTGGGCTACTACCAGAACTGGGAGCTGGCCGGCACAGTAGCGGACTATCTGCGGGCAGGTGAAGCGGTCAGCCCGCTACAGCACATCTGGTCGATGTCGGTGCAGGGCCAGTTCTACATCGCCTTCCTGGCAATGGTTTTCGGGATGGCGTATTTGTTGCGCGACCGGCTGGGCCCGCGACTGCGCACCGCGTTCGTGGTGCTGCTCGGCGCACTGACCGCGGCGTCGTTCGGGTACGCGATCTTTGCGCATGCGGCCAACCAGGCCACCGCCTACTACAACAGCTTTGCGCGAGGCTGGGAGTTGCTGCTAGGTGCGCTCGTCGGAGCGTTGGTGCCCTACATCCGCTGGCCGATGTGGGTGCGCACGGTGATCGCCACCGCCGCGCTGGCCGCGGTGCTGTCCTGCGGGGCGCTGATCGACGGCGTCAAGCAATTCCCGGGCCCGTGGACGCTGGTCCCGGTGGGGGCAACCGTGCTGTTCATCCTGGCCGGGGCTAACCGGCACGCACATCCCAGCACCAGCGGCCGGCTGCCGTGGCCGAACCGGATGCTGGCGGCCGGACCGCTGGTGACGCTGGGGGCGATGGCGTATTCGCTCTATCTGTGGCACTGGCCGCTGCTGATCTTCTGGCTCGCCTATACCGGCCACCGGCGGGCCAACTTCGTCGAGGGCACGGCGGTGCTGTTGATATCCGGTGTGCTGGCCTATCTGACGATGCGGTACATCGAGGATCCGCTGCGCTACCGGGCGCCGGCCGACGCGGTCCGCACCTCGGTCCCGGCCGTGCCCTGGCGGGTGCGGCTGCGCCGCCCGACGATCGCGCTGGGATCGGTGGTGGCGCTGCTGGGCGTGACGCTGACCGCGACGGCGTTCACCTGGCGCGAGCATGTCACCGTGCAGCGGGCCAGCGGCAAGGAGCTGAGCGCGCTCAACTCCCACGACTATCCCGGCGCCCGGGCCCTGGTCAAACGCGTGCGGGTGCCCAAGCTGCGGACCCGGCCGACGGTGCTGGAAGCTCAACAGGATTACCCGCCGTCCACCCGCGACGGCTGCATCAGCGACTTTTCCAACACCGCGCTGATCACGTGTGTCTACGGCGACAAGACCGCCACCCGCACCATCGCCCTGGCGGGCGGTTCGCACGCCGAACACTGGCTGACCGCGCTGGACCTGCTCGGCCGGACGCACCACTTCAGGGTGGTGACCTACCTCAAGATGGGCTGCGCGCTGTCCACCGAGGAAATCCCGCTGGTGATGGGCAACAATGCGCCCTACCCGCAATGCCACGAGTGGGTGCAAAAAGCGATGGCCAAGGTGGTGGCCGATCATCCCGACTACGTGTTCACCACGTCGACGCGGCCATGGAACATCAAACCCGGCGACGTGATGCCGGGAACCTATATCGGAATCTGGCAGACGTTCTCCGACAACAACATTCCGATCCTCGCCATGCGAGACACCCCGTGGCTGGTCAAAAACGGCCAACCCTTCAATCCGTCCGACTGCCTGGCCAAGGGCGGCACCGCGGTGTCGTGCGGCATCAATCGCGCCGACGTGCTGGCCGAGCACAACCCCACTCTCGATTTCGTCGGGCAGTTCCCGCTGCTGAAACCGCTGGACATGAGCGACGCGGTGTGCCGCCCGGACGTCTGCCGCGCGGTCGAGGGAAACGTGTTGGTATATCACGATGCTCATCACCTGTCCGCCACCTACGTGCGAACCCTGACCAATGAGCTAGGTCGACAGATGGCTGCGGCCACCGGCTGGTGGTGATCCTCGAAGCGGCACCCGCCGGACGCCGATAAGGTCGAAGCTATGCCGCCGATACAACCGACCGAGACGTCGCCCGCGCTGAGCACCGTGTGGCCGGGCAGCAGCTATCCGCTGGGCGCCACCTACGACGGCGGCGGGACGAACTTCGCGCTGTTCTCCGAGATCGCCGAGAAGGTGGAACTGTGCCTGATCGACGACAACGGCGAGGAGACCCGGGTGGCCCTCGACGAGGTCGACGGCTACGTGTGGCATGCCTACCTGCCGACCGTCAGCCCCGGGCAGCGCTACGGCTTTCGGGTGCACGGGCCCTTCGACCCTGCGGCCGGGCATCGATGCGACCCGAGCAAGCTGCTCCTCGACCCGTACGGCAAGGCGTTTGACGGCGAGTTCAAGTTCGGCCAGGCGCTCTTCTCCTATGACATGGCCGCCGCGGCCAAGGATGCCGCCGAGACCGGCACGCCGCCGATGGTCGACTCGCTCGGGCACACCATGACCAGCGTGGTGATCAACCCGTACTTCGACTGGGCGACCGACCGGTCGCCTCGCACGCCCTACCACGAGACGATCATCTACGAGGCCCACGTCAAGGGCATGACGCAGACCCATCCCGGCATCCCCGAAGAGCTGCGCGGCACCTACGCCGGGCTGGCTCACCCGGCGATCATCGACCACCTCAAGTCGCTGAACGTCACCGCGATCGAACTGATGCCGGTACACCAGTTCATGCACGACAACCGGCTGCTTGAGATGGGCTTACGAAACTACTGGGGTTACAACACCTTCGGGTTCTTCGCCCCGCACAACGAGTACGCGGCCAACCGGCAGGCCGGCGCCGCGGTGGCCGAATTCAAGACGATGGTCCGTACCTTCCACGAAGCGGACATCGAGGTGATCTTGGACGTCGTCTACAACCACACCGCCGAAGGAAACCATCTCGGTCCGACGATCAACTTCCGCGGCATCGACAACACCGCCTACTACCGGCTCGAAGACGACGACCTGAGGTTCTACAAGGATTTCACCGGCACCGGCAACAGCCTCAACGCCCGCCACCCGCACACGCTGCAGCTGATCATGGATTCGCTGCGGTATTGGGTGACCGAAATGCACGTCGACGGGTTTCGCTTCGACCTCGCCTCGACGCTGGCCCGCGAGTTCTACGACGTCGACCGGCTCTCGGCGTTCTTCGATCTGGTGCAGCAGGATCCGGTGGTCAGTCAGGTCAAGCTGATCGCCGAGCCGTGGGACGTCGGCGAAGGCGGCTACCAGGTCGGCAACTTCCCAGGTTTGTGGACCGAGTGGAACGGGAAGTATCGCGACACCGTGCGTGACTATTGGCGGGGCGAGCCCGCAACCCTGGGCGAGTTCGCCTCCCGGCTGACCGGATCGTCGGACCTCTACGAGGCGACCGGTCGGCGGCCCAGCGCAAGCATCAACTTCGTCGTCGCCCACGACGGCTTCACGCTGCATGATCTGGTGTCCTACAACGAAAAACACAACGAGGCCAACGGGGAAGACAACCGCGACGGGGAAAGCTACAACAGGTCGTGGAACTGCGGCGTCGAAGGCCCCACCGACGACCCCGACGTCCTGGCACTGCGCGCGCGCCAGATGCGCAACATCATGGCCACGTTGATGCTCTCGCAGGGCACACCGATGATCGCGCACGGCGACGAGATGGGCCGCACCCAACAGGGCAACAACAACGTCTACTGCCAGGACTCCGAATTGTCCTGGATGGATTGGTCACTGGCCGACAAGAATGCCGATCTACTGGCCTTCACCCGCAAGGTCACCGGCCTGCGCACCGAGCACGCGGTGTTTCGGCGCCGTCGGTTCTTCGCGGGTCAGCCAATCCGCCGCGGCGATGAGGTCCGTGACATCGCCTGGCTCACGCCGGCCGGCCAGGAAATGACACCCGAAGACTGGGACAGCGACTTCGGCAAAAGCATCGCGGTGTTCCTCAACGGCGACGCACTGCCCGAACCCGACCGCCGCGGCGAGCGGGTGGTCGACGATTCGTTTCTGCTGTGCTTCAACGCCCACGACCATGTGGTGGACTTCGTCATCCCCCACGACGACTACGCGCAGGAGTGGACCGCAGAGCTGGACACCACCGATCCCACCGGCGCGGTCAAGCTGGTGGTGACCGACGGCGACGAGATCTCGTTACCCGGACGCGCGCTGCTGGTCTTCCGTAAGACCCTGTGACGCATGGCTTTTCCGGTACTGTCGACCTACCGGTTGCAGCTGCGGGGCGCATCGAGCGGCTTCGCGTTCACCTTCGCCGACGCTGAGAACCTGCTGGACTATCTCGACGAGCTCGGGGTATCGCATCTGTACCTGTCGCCGATCATGACAGCCGTGGTCGGGTCGGCACACGGCTATGACGTCACCGACCCGACCACGGTTTCCGCCGAGCTGGGTGGGGCCGACGGTTTGGCGCGGCTGTCGGCAGCGGCGCACGCACGCGGCATGAGTTTGATCGTGGACATCGTCCCCAACCACATGGGCATCGACAAGCCGGAGCAGAACCCGTGGTGGTGGGATGTGCTGCGGCACGGTCGATCATCGAGATACGCCTCGTACTTCGATATCGACTGGGAGCTCGGCGACGGCCGAATCATCTTGCCGATGTTGGGTTCTGACGACGACGCCGCCGACCTGACTGTGGACGGCGACCGGCTGCGGCTCGGCGACCTGCAGTTTCCGATCGCCCCGGGTACCGGCGGGGGCAGCGGTCAGCAGGTGCATGACCGCCAGCACTACCGGTTGGTGGGCTGGCGCAGCGGGATCTGCGGCTATCGCCGGTTCTTCTCGATCACGTCTCTGGCCGCACTGCGCCAGGAAGACCGCGCGGTGTTCGAGGCGTGGCACGCCGAGGTGGCCCGTTGGTTCCGCGAGGGAGTGGTCGACGGGGTGCGCATCGACCACCCCGACGGGTTGTCCAACCCGAGTGGTTATCTGACCTGGCTGCGGGAGCTGCTCGGGCCGGACGCCTGGATCGTGGTCGAGAAGATCCTGGCCGCCGACGAGGCGTTGGAGCCGACGCTGCCGGTAGCCGGCACCACCGGGTATGACGTATTGCGGGAGATCGGCGGTGTTTTCGTCGACCCGGCCGGTGCGCAGGCCTTGACCGCGTTGGTCGAGTCCGCCGGCGTCGACTACCGGGCCATGCCGGAGCTGGTGCGTGAACTGAAAGCTGTCGCGGCCACCGACACCTTGGCCAGCGAGCTGGCCAGGCTGCGCCGGTGCATCGTGGCGGCGACCGGTGCGGACCACCCGCTGCTACCCCGGGCGGTGGCGGCACTGCTCGGCCACGTCGACGTGTATCGCAGCGATTACCCCGGCCTGGCCGCGGCGCTGTCCACCGCGCTGGCTGAAACCGAATCCGCCGCACCGGAATTAGGTCCGCCGCTGCAGCTGATCGCCGCCGCCATCGGTGACGCGACCGAAGCCGCGGTGCGGTTGCAGCAGCTATCCGGTGCGGTGACCGCCAAGGCCATCGAGGACTGCCTGTTCTACCGCGACGCCCGACTGGTGTCGCTGAACGAGGTCGGCGGCGACCCGCAGCGATTCGGCGTGGGCGCCGCGGAGTTCCACCACAGCGCGGCGGCCCGGTCCCGGCGCTGGCCGCAGAGCATGGCGACGCTCTCCACCCATGACACCAAACGCGGCGAGGACGTCCGCGCGCGCATCGGCGTGCTCTCACAGGTGCCGTCGCTGTGGACCGAGTTCGTCGCCCGTTGGGAAACCACCGCCCCCTCCCCCGACCCGGCGACCGGATTGTTTCTGTGGCAGAACATCTTCGGGATATGGCCGACCGACGGCGAAGTGACCGATGAGCTGCGCGCCCGCCTGCATGCCTACGCTGAGAAGGCGATCCGGGAAGCGGCCTCGCACACCTCCTGGCATGACCCCGACACCGACTTCGAGGAGGCGGTGCATGCCTGGCTCGACGGTGTGCTGGACGGGCCGGCGGCCCGCGAGCTGACCAGCCTGGTGGCCCAGCTCAATTCGCACGCCGAGAACGACGCACTGGGCCAGAAGCTGCTCGCATTGACCGTCCCCGGCATCCCGGACATCTATCAGGGCACCGAGCTGTGGAACGACAGCCTGGTCGACCCGGACAACCGACGGCCGGTCGACTACACCGCGCTTAAGCAGCACTTGAAGTCGTTGCGCCACCCCAAGATCCGGGTAGTCGCGGCGGCGCTGCGGCTCCGACGTGCGCACCCGGACACCTTTCTGCACGGCGGTTACCGTCCGGTACTCGCCGCCGGGGACGCTGCCGACCATGTGGTGGCGTTCCTGCGCGGCGACGACATCGTGGTCGCGGTCACCCGCTGGACGGTGCACCTGACCGACAGCGGCTGGAGCGACACCACGTTGCCGCTGCCCGCCGGCGCGTGGACCGACGCGTTGACCGGGACGGTGCACAGCGGAAAGACCGCCGCCGCAGACTTGTTCGCCCAGCTGCCCGTCGTGTTGCTGGAACGTGCCGATGCCTGAATTCGCGGTGTGGGCGCCGAAGCCAAAACTGGTGCGCCTCGACGTCGACGGCGCGGTGTACCCGATGACGCCCTACAGCGACGGGTGGTGGCGTCTTACCGTCGACACCGCGCCCGACGCCCGCTACGGCTACCTGCTCGACGACGATCCCACCGTGCTGCCGGACCCGCGCTCGGCACGTCAGCCCGACGGCGTGCACGAGCGCTCCCAACTGTGGGACCCGCCAGACGCTTCAGGGGCGGCGGTTTGGACCGACGCGGACTGGACCGGCCGGTCGGTCGAAGGCGCGGTGATCTACGAGCTGCATCTCGGAACGTTCACGCCGGGCGGCACTTTCGACTCGGCCATCGAAAAGCTCGACAACCTGGTGGATCTCGGGGTCGACTTCGTGGAGCTGATGCCGGTCAACGCGTTTTCGGGCACGCACGGCTGGGGATACGACGGCGTGCTGTGGTACGCGGTGCACGAGCCCTACGGCGGCCCCGACGGGCTGGTGAGCTTCGTCGACGCCTGCCATCGCCGGGGTCTCGGGGTGTTGATCGACGCGGTGTTCAACCACCTCGGGCCGTCGGGCAACTACCTGCCACGGTTTGGCCCGTACCTGTCGTCGGCGAGCAATCCCTGGGGCGAGGGCATCAACATCGCCGACGCCGAGTCCGACGAGGTGCGCCGCTACATCATCGACTGTGCGCTGCGCTGGATGCGCGACTTTCATGCCGATGGGCTGCGGCTCGACGCCGTGCACGCGCTGGTCGACACCACGGCGATTCACATCCTGGAAGAGTTGGCTGCCGAAACGGACGCGCTGGCAGAGCAACTCGGCCGGCGCCTGTCGCTGGTTGCCGAAAGCGACCTCAACGACCCGCGGCTGATCACCCCGCGCAGCGACTGCGGATACGGGCTGACCGCCCAGTGGGATGACGACATCCATCACGCCATCCACGCCGCGGTGTCCGGCGAGCGCCAGGGCTACTATGCCGACTTTGGGTCGCTCGCGACATTGGCAACGACGTTGCGCAACGGCTTCTTTCACGCGGGAACCTATTCGTCGTTTCGGCGTCGGCGCCATGGCCGCCCGCTGGACGCCTCGAGGATTCCGGCGACCCGGCTGCTGGCCTACACCTGCACGCATGACCAGGTCGGCAACCGCGCGGTCGGAGACCGCCCGTCGCAGAACCTGAGCTATGGCCAGCTCGCGGTCAAGGCCGCCCTGGTATTCGGGTCCCCTTACACGGCAATGCTTTTCATGGGCGAAGAGTGGGGTGCGTCCAGGCCGTTTCAGTTTTTCAGCTCGCATCCCGAGCCGGAGCTTGCCCGGGCCACCGCCGAGGGCCGCAAGCAGGAGTTCGCCGAGCACGGATGGGACGCCGACGACATTCCCGACCCGCAGGACCCGCAGACCTTTTACCGCTCCAAGCTGGATTGGGACGAGGCCGACGCCGGCGAGCACGCGCGGCTGCGCCGCGCCTACCAGGACCTGATCGCATTGCGGCGCAACGAACCTGATCTTGCCGATCCGTGGCTGGACCATCTGGCGATCGACTATGACGAAGACCGGGGCTGGATCGTGATGCGCCGCGGCCGGCTTACCGTCGCCTGCAATCTGGGCACCGAGCCGGTGACCCTGCCAGTGCACGGCGAGGTGGTGCTCGCCTGGGGTGAGCCGATGCTCGCCGCCGACAGCATTGTGCTGGAAGGTTATTCGTTTGCCGTGGTGCGCACCCGATCACGCCGCCGGGTCACCTGAAGCCACCACGATCCGACCACCATGACAGCGCCGGCCCAGGTCGCGCCCAGCAACCAGCCGGCGAGCACGTCGCTGACGTAATGCACCCCCAGATAGACGCGCGAGAACCCCATTACCGCGGCCACGCCGATCGCCACGGTCCACACCACCACCCGCCCGGTCCACCAACGGATCAGCCAACGGGTCAGCATCCACGCCGTCAGGCACACCCCCACGGCGATGCCGGCGGCGTGGCCGGAGGGGAAGGAAAATCCCTTCGCATTGATCACCGCGAAAGGTATGGGTGGACGGTCGCGGACCACCAGGGCCTTGGCCGTGAAGAGAACCAGCGTCATCCCGAAGCCACCGACCAAGCCGAACACCACGGGTGCCCACGATCGAGACCGCCGCGCGGCGGCGGCGATGGTCAGGACGGCCACTGCAGCCAGCACGGTGACACCTGGTGGCCCACAGACCACTCGAATTGTCGTGGTCAACCACAAGTCACGGTGAGTTGCCAGCCACCGGGTGGCCGGCTGGTCGATTCCGGCGACGCCGTCACCTTCGAGCACGTCCTCGAGCACCTCGGTAAAGCCGACCGCCAGCGCGACGACCACAGACAAGCCGACGAGCAGGGCGAGACCCGCAACTTTGGACGGCGACAACCGGCCAACCAGTGGCCATTCCCTGGTTTCGATCTGCTCACGCGCCCATGTCTCTACCCAGCGGACCACGGCAACCTCGCGCACCCGCGCCCAGAGCCGGAATGCCACATACCCTTGCCAAGCGAGCCAGACTGCCACCACGGCCAGCAGCACCAGAAACATCACCAGGCCGACGCTGACCAGGCCGAATCCCGGCGTGCCGGATCCGTACTCTGTCATGATCGAAAATCCAACGGCTACAGCAAATAGCGGTAGGCCGGCGAGCCCGGCTCGAGGGCTTCGAAGTGAATCCCGGTGGCTCGCATCCGGTCCAACAGACCGTCCAGATTGGCGGCCGAGCCCAGCTCGATGCCGACCAGGGCCTCACCGGTTTCCCGGTTGTTGCGTTTGACGTATTCGAACAGGGTGATGTCGTCCTGGGACCCGAGGACCGAGTCGAGGAACCGCCGCAACGCACCGGGCTCCTGCGGGAAGTCGACCAGGAAATAGTGCTTGAGCCCGAGGTGCACCAGCGAGCGCTCCAGCACTTCGCCATAGCGCGAGACGTCGTTGTTGCCGCCGGACACCAGGCAGACCACGGTGGACCCCGGCTCGACGTCGGCCTCCAGCACGCCCGCGACCGC
Organism: Mycobacterium fragae; assembly: GCF_002102185.1. GTDB lineage: Bacteria > Actinomycetota > Actinomycetes > Mycobacteriales > Mycobacteriaceae > Mycobacterium > Mycobacterium fragae. The sequence goes on along the minus strand of NZ_LQOW01000034.1, from coordinate 121,994 downwards.
CAAGGCTCCGGCCGGCTCGGCGATGATCCCCTCGTGTTGATACAGGTCGAGCATCGCGGTGCACACCGCGCCTTCGTCGACCGTGGTGATCGAGACCATGTCGCCGGCTGCGGCCAGCGCAGCGTAGGTCAGCGTTCCCGCCCGGTTCACCGCCGCACCGTCGACGAATTGGTCGACATGTTCCAGGGTCACCGGCCCGCCGGCCGACAGCGCAGCCATCATCGCCGCCGCCCCGGCCGGTTCGACGCCCAGCACGGAGGTGTTGACGGTCCGCTCGGCCAGGTAGGTGGTGATTCCGGCGATGCACCCGCCGCCACCGACGGGGACCACCACCAGATCCGGCTCGTCGTCGAGCTGGTCGAGCAGTTCGACAGCGATGGTGCCCTGTCCGGCGATGGTCCGCGGATCGTCGAACGGCGGCACCAGCGTGGCGCCGGTACGCGCCACGTCATCGAGGGCGGCTTGAGCCGCCAGATCGTAGGTCGACCCGCCCACTATCAGGTCGATGAATTCACCGCCGTGGTAGCGGATGCGGTCACGCTTCTGCTTGGGCGTCTTGGCCGGCACGTAGACGCGCCCGCGAATCCCCAGCACCCGGCAGGCGTAGGCGAAGCCCTGCGCGTGGTTGCCGGCAGACGAGCACACCACGCCGGCGGCGATCTCCTCATCGGAGAGCTGCACCAGCAGGTTGTAGGCGCCGCGCAGCTTGTAGGAGCGCACCGTCTGTAGATCTTCGCGCTTGAGATAGACCGTGGCACCGGTCGCCGCGGACAACCGGTCACACGGCTGCAGCGGTGTCGGGGCGACCACCCCGGCGATTCGCTTCGCCGCCGCGTCGATGTCGGCCGCGCACTGCGGCCCGAAACCTTCGCTTTGGCTCAGTTCAGCGGACACCGGTCAATGGTGCCATTAGCAGCGAGTTCAGCGCACAGGGGTCAGCACAAACACCGGAATCTGCCGGTCGGTCTTGGTCTGGTACTCGGCGTAGTCCGGCCAGACCTCGACGGCACGTTCCCACCAGATCGCCTTCTCGTCGCCGAAGACCTCGCGGGCCTCGTAGTCACCGGTGACAGTCCCGTCCTGCAGCTCGACGCGCGGGTTCTTCTTGATGTTGTGGTACCAGACCGGGTGCTTCGGTGCGCCGCCCAGCGACGCCACGATCGCGTACTCGCCGTCGTGCTCGACCCGCATCAGCGGGGTCTTGCGAAGCTTTCCGGTCTTGGCGCCGACGGTGGTCAGCAGGATGACCGGCTTTCCCTGTAATTCGGTGCCCTCGTTTCCACCGGAGGCCATGTACTTCTCCGCCTGCTCACGAGACCAGTCCAGCGCGCCAGGCGCGTATTCCCCTGAAAGTGGCATGCGCCCACCTTATGACCCGGTCACGCCGGCTGCGCGGTCGGTGTGCTCATCGGCTCGTGGACGTCCGGGCCCGGCTCGCTCGCGTAGAGCTCTTCGATCTCGGCGGCGTACTTCTCGGCGATCGGTCGGCGCTTGAGCTTCATCGTCAACGTCACCTCGTCACCGCCGGGCTCCCACAGCGTGGGCAGCACCCGGAAGCGCTTGATCTGCTCCACCCGGGACAGTTTCTTGTTGCCCTCGGCCACGCCGGCGGCGATGCGCGCGATCACCTCCGGATCGGCGGCCAGCGCCGCGGGAGAGGCGTCGGCCAGTCCGTGCCTGGCCGCATAGGGCCCGACCGAGTCGGCGTCGAAGACCATCAGCGCGGTGTTGTAGGGTCGCCCGTCGCCGATCGTGACCATCGCGCCCACCATGGGACAGGCGGCCAGGATTGCGTTCTCGATGTTGGCCGGCGACATGTTCTTGCCGGCCGCGTTGATGATCAACTCCTTCTTCCGGTCGACCACCCGCAAATAGCCGTCTGAGTCGATCTCGAGGATGTCGCCGGTGTGCAGCCACCCGTCGGCGTCGATCGCCTCGGCGGTCTTCTCCGGCTCCTTGCGGTAGCCCTTCATCACCAGCGGCCCGCGCACCAAAAACTCGCCGTCGTCCGCGATCTTGCATTCCAGCCCCGGCAACAACTTGCCGACGGTCCCGAGCCGCGCATCGCGGGGATGGCTCAGCGTGGCGATGCAACTCAGTTCGGACATACCCCAAAGTTCGGCGATCGGGATGCCGATTCCTAGGAAGAATGCCAGTGTCTCCTTCGGGATCGGGGCCGCACCCGAGACCGCCCACCGCAGCTCACCGAAGCCGAGCCGCTCTCGCAGCTTCGACAACACCAGCTCATCGGCTTTGGCCCACTCGGCCGCTACCTCATCCGACTCCGGTTCACCGGCGACCAGCGCGGCGGCGCGCTTGGCGGCGACCGACATGCCCCACTGCAATGCTTGGCGCTTGGTCTCGTCGCGTTCATGCGTGACAGCGAATTCGATTGCAGCCTTGAGCTTTTCCCATACCCGGGGCACCGCGCCCCAAATGGTGGGCCGTGTATCGGGCAGCGCCGCCGCGATGTTGCGCCCGTCGGAAACCACCGTAACCTGGGTTCCGAACACTTCCTGGGTGTAGAGACCGGTCATCCGGTCGGCGATGTGCGCCGAAGGCAGGAACGACGTGATCCGGTCGCCGAACTCGATTCCCAGCACCGCCTCGACGGTGAACGCTTCGAACAACAGATTCTTGTGCGTCGTCTCCACACCCTTGGGCTTGCCGGTGGTGCCGGAGGTGTAGATGAGGGTCGCGACGTCGTCGGGTTGCACTGCCCGCCAGGTCGATTCGAAATCGAAGTCATCACTACCGGCGGCATAGAGTTCGTCGAGCGTGAGCGTGCCGTCGGGTGATCCGTCGACGCAGACAAGGTGCTCGATGGCCGCGCCGCTGGCGCGGATCCGGTCGACGTATTGTTCCTCGCAGATCACGACCTTGGTGCCTGCGTTGCCGAGCAGATACGTGATTTCCTCGGCCGGCAGCGTGTTGTATAGCGAGAACGACGTGGCGCCGACATGTTGCGCGCCGGTGTCCAGCGGGTAGAACTCGATCCGGTTGGCCATCATCAGCGAAACCGTGTCGCCGCGGCGAACCCCGAGTCCGGCCAGGCCGGCCGCCACTCGACGCACTTGTGCGCCGTAATCCCGCCAGCTGAGTGTCTGTGTGTCGCCGGGGGTGCGAAGCGCAACAGAGTCCGGCTGGATCGCTGCCGTGCGCTGAAATGCCTCACACAGGGTGGTCGGCCGCTCGGACGTGATCATCTCGGTCCTCCTGGTGTTCGTGCGGGCGCAGCACTCCAACACCCACGAGCCTATGTCGTAGCCACGGTGACCTGAAACCTGCTGCGACCGTATGGCGCTGATCGCGGACCAGCTAGCCACGCTGCGCACCGATCCGGCCGGATTGTGCACAAACCTTTGCAGTTTCTCGTGGCACCGAGGCAGCGCGGGGTGCGGACGGTAGGTTCGTCATTGATGGGAATCGACGTCGGCAGTTTCAGCGCGGTGGAGCAAACCGCGCTTTTGACCCAGTACGCAAGGGCGTTGGACAGCCGGTGGCCACGTCCGATCCTGGGCGACACGCTCGCCGACGAGATCGTCGCCAGGATCGACTACGACTTCGCCGCACTGGGCGTGCCAACCAGTGTGGTGTGCCAGTCGGCGCTGCGGGCCAAGATGCTCGACGACCGAATGCGGGCTTTCGTTTCCGAGCATCCCGATGCCGTCGTGGTTGACCTCGGTGCCGGGTTGGACACCGGGGCGATCCGCGTCGACCCGCCCGCCGGCGTGGACTGGTACAGCGTCGATCTGCCGAACGTCATCGCGGTGCGCGACGAGGTGATGCCCGCCCGCAAGCAGGCCCACTCGGTTGCCGCGTCGGTGGCAGACCCGAACTGGGCCGACACGATTCCCGGCGACCGGCCCACGATGGTGATCGCCGACGGTCTGTTCGCGTTTCTGTCAGAGCCGGTGATTGTCGGCGTATTCGCCGGCATCACCGACCGGTTCGGTTCTGGCCAGCTGGCTTTCAACGATTACGGCCGCATCGGCTGGTTCAGCAGCCTCGCCGTGAAACTGGCCCCGCAGAAAATGTTCGGCGCAGTCGGAAGCCAGTGGGGATACCGAGGTTTCAAGGACGCCCACGAGCCCGAGAGCTGGAATCCGCGGCTGCGGCTGGTGGAGGAGGCCAGCCTGGCGCATGCCCCCGAGGTCGAGCTGTTTCCTGGCTGGATTCGGCTGGCGACCAAGATCTCCGGGCGCTTTGCGGCGTCGGCCCGCAAAGCCCGCATCCTGCGCTACGAGTTCAAAAGAGGTCACGGATGGCAGCGACCCTGATCACCGGCGCCAACGTGTGGGACGGAATTTCGGATCGGGCGGCGCCGCGCCAGGTCTTGGTCGTCGGCGGGCGCATCCAGCGGCTCGGTGAACGCATCGAGGCGCCGACCGACGCGCAGGTGGTGGACCTGTCCGGGCACACCCTGACCCCCGGCTTCATGGACTGCCATGTCCATGTCACGATTGCGCCCCCGCTTGGTCCGGCGGTGGCCCTCGACTCCAGCGTCGCAAAGACGCTCAAGGCGCTGCCGGTGCTGAAGGCGTTGCTGCACAATGGTTTTACCACCATCCGCGACCTCGGCTGCGGGGACCTCGACTACCCGACGGTCGACCTGCGCAACGCGGTGGCAGCCGGCATCGTCGAGGGTCCGCGGATGGTGGTGGCGCCCCACATGATCTCCGCGCGCGGGGGCCACGGCGACTTCAGCGGAATGGTCGCCGACGAATATCAAGGGTGTTCGCGGGCGCTGGAACTGGCAGCCGCCGATGGTCGCGACGAGATCCGCACCAGGGTCAGGCAGGAGATCCGCGCCGGCGCCGACTGGATCAAGTTCGCCGCGACCGGCGGCTTCGCCTCACCGTCGGACGATCCGGGCCAGGCCACCTATAGCCAAGAGGAGATGGACGTGCTGGTCGCGACGGCCGCGGACCTCGATATCCCGGTCACTCCACACAGTTACGGTGACGAAGGCATCCAGCGCGCCCTTCGCGCCGGGGTGCGCAGCATCGAGCACGGCAACCTCGCCTTGGCCGAAACGCTGCGAATGATGGAGGACGCCGGCGTGTTCATGGTGCCCACCCAGTACGCCATTGTGTCCGGCGCGCGGCGCGGCGAGGACGACCCGATGTGGGCGGTCATGCCGGAGTACGCGCGTCGCAAAGCGCAGAAGTACCGCGGCCCGTTACTGGACGCCGCCGAGCGGCTGGCCGCCAGTAATGTGCGGATCGCCTTCGGAACCGACGCTGGGATGTTCCCGCATCACGAGAACTGGCAGGAATTTCCGACGATGGTGTCCACCGGCATCACCCCGCTGCGGGCACTGCAGGCCGCCACCAGCATTGCCGCCGAGCTGCTGCGGCTTGACGATCTGGGGGTGATCGCCGAGGGCAAGATCGCGGATCTGGTCGCGATGCCCGGCGATCCGTTCACTGACATCGAGGTCACCGGCCGCGTGAACTTCGTCATGAAAGACGGTGTGATCTATAAGGATCCGACTCGGGTCACATCAAAATAGCGTGCCGCAGTAGGGCGCCCGCGCGGTGCTGAAGGCGGCATCCAGATTGCGTAGCGCACCGTCATGCAGTTCGGTGATGCGGTTGGCTCGGTGAAGCTCCGACGCTCGATGCGCACCCATGTAGATCGTTCCCAGCTCATTTAGGCCGATTTTGATGTCCGGGGGCCCGTCATGCGGCGTGCACTTCCCGACGCCATCACGAATCTGGAGCAAGAATCGTCCTCCCGCGACGCTGAGCGGATCACTGACTTCCAGAACGACATCGGCATCGGCGGAGTACTCCCGCGCGCCAAGCACTTCCGGTACATCCATGATTCGCATCCAGAGAAAATCGCACACGCCCGTCGTTGGGGCGGCAAGCTGATCCCTGAGTTTGAGCAGAAGCGGGTCGTCGACCGGGACCTCGATCACTATGTTGTCGAACATCTTCATACCGATGAGCGTCGCAAGCAGTTCAGTGTGCGCTTCGTCTGTGACGGGGCAGAAGTCTTCGACGACCACGGTGCCAAACGGCCGCCGAAAGGCGTGTGGTGATGCCCCGATTACTCGGTATGCCAGAAACCCATCTGGATGAATTATGAAATTGAGCGCCGAGCCGTTATCCCGTTGCGTCGGCCTGTCTTCCAAGTAGTCGGCCCACCACGCGCTGTCCCGGCTGAGCGCCCCATGCGTTTTGGCACACCATCGATCATAAATTGGCGGCAAGTGGGGGGCTGCCTCGGAAGCACCGACCTCTCGCGCCCGATTCCGGCTCGGTTTGACCCGCAGGTCCGTAAAACGCGGCTCGATATTGTATTTCCGCGAATAGCTGGCCACTCCTGCGCCCAAGATCTCATAGACCGCCGGCTGGGTCGGAACACCACAAAGGATCGGATAGCCCCGGTCCTGGAGTATTCCGAAACCCTCGACACTGATCCGCTGCCAAATTTTCCTTCCTTGATGTGTGGCCGCAACGGCAATCATCGCCAACCACGCGGCATCGAGACTGGCACCGCCTGGCACGGTGAGCCGCAGCTTGTAGTAGAGAGAGGTACCGACCAGGAATGGGTGCCGAGGATCTGAGACATCCTCGGCAACCAGAATGTCGTCAAGCCTGACCCGGCGTTTCCAGGCTTCGATGTCGCTCGGCTCCATCGAAACTCCGTATGCACGGGCCTGATTTTCATAGACCGCCTGCCAGTCGTCGTCGGTTGCGAATCTTGTCCTGATGGTGTCGTCCGCGGTATTCATCTCATCCAATCGCGTTGTTGACGCTTATTGAGGGTCCCGCCTGCGTACGCCTACCCACCGAGTGACCGGGTCAATCACAAAGGGGTCAGGCCTGCTGGATCGGGTATGCCGTAGTGATTGCGGATCGACAGCGAAAGGACGCCGAGATGCTGCGAGCAATCACTCGAATAGCCATTGCGGCGCCGCGACGCATCATCACGGTTGCCGTTTTGGTTGTGCTGGGCGCCAGCATTTTCGGGATTCCGGTGGTCAAAAGCTTGTCGGCCGGCGGTTTCCAGGATCCGACGTCAGAGTCGGCGCGGGCGACCGACCTGCTCAGGGACAAGTTCGAGCAAACCGATCAGAAGATGATGATCGTCGTGACCGCGCCCGCCGGCGCGCGCAGCGAGCAGGCGCGCAGAGTCGGCACCGACATCGTCGATCACCTGAAACGGTCGCCATGGGTATTCAATGTGTCCTCGCCGTGGGCTGGGCCTTCTTCCGGACCGCCGACCGACACCGCCGGGATGGTCAGCAACGACAACAAGTCCGGATTGATCGTGGCCAACCTGAAAGGCGGGGAGAACAACGCACAGAAGTATGCCGATACGCTCTCCCGACAGCTGGCGCACGATCGCGACGGCGTCACCGTGCGCGCCGGCGGCATGGCCGTGGCGTATGCCCAAATCAACCAGCAGAACCAGCGCGACCTGTGGTTGATGGAGTCCATTGCCATTCCACTGAGTTTCGCGGTGCTGGTCTGGGTGTTCGGTGGTCTGCTGGCGGCGGCGCTGCCGATTGCATTGGGGCTTTTGGCCATCGTCGGCACCATGACGGTGTTGCGGCTGATCAGCTTCACCACCGACGTGTCGACGTACGCACTGGACCTGAGCATCGCCATGGGTCTCGCCCTGGCAATCGACTACACCTTGCTGATCATCAGCCGCTACCGCGAGCAGTTGGCCGTGGACAGCAACCGGGAGCAGGCACTGTACCGGACCATGGCCACCGCCGGACGCACCGTGCTGTTCTCTGCGACCACCGTCGCGTTGTCGATGGCGGTATTGGTGGTGTTTCCCATGTACTTCTTGAAGTCGGCGGGTTATGCAGTCGCGGCCACCGCGGTCATCGTCGCGGTCGCGGCCATCGCGGTGACACCCGCGGTGATCGTGCTGGCGGGACCCAGGCTGGACGCCCTGGACGTGCGCCCGCTGGTACGTCGGCTGCTGAAGCGGGAGAACTGGCGGCCCGACGATCCGCGCAGGCACAGCAATGCCAGGTTCTGGTACCGGTCAACCAAGTTCGTGCTGCGCCACGCCATGCCGGTGGGTCTGGCGGTCATCGCGCTGATGCTGGCGTTGGGGGCACCTTTCCTGGGAGTGAAGTGGGGCTTTCCCGACGAGCGCGTGCTCCCCCGCTCGGCGTCGGCGCGCCAAGTCGCCGAATTGTTGGACAGCGATTTTTCCGGTGGGCTAGGGATGGCCGTGTCTGTCGTCGTCCCCGATGTCCGCGGTGTGAACCAGGTCGACCTGGAGCGCTACGCCGCGGAATTGTCACGGGTGCCTGACGTCTCGGCTGTGACGGCGCCGACCGGGACATTCGCCTCCGGACACAAGGTGGGACCGCCGGCCGCGCCCACCGGTGTTGCCCACGGCAGCGCATTTCTCACCGTGGCCAGCACCGCGCCGCTCTTTTCCGAAGCCTCGAACACGCAGCTCGACCGGCTGCACCGGGTCAGCGGACCGGCCGGACGTCCAGTGGCGATGGCCGGGCTGGCGCAGACCAACCGCGACAGTGTCGACGCGCTCACCACGCGGCTGCCGAGCGTGTTGGTGCTGATCGCCGCCGTCACCTTCGTGCTGCTGTTTGTGCTGACCGGCAGCATCGTGCTGCCGCTGCAGGCATTGGCATGCAACGTGTTGTCTCTGACCGCGGCGTTCGGTGCGATGGTGTGGATCTTTCAGGATGGCCACCTCGGCGCATTGGGCACCACCCCCACGGGCACGTTGAATGCCAACATCCCGGTGTTGTTGTTCTGCATCGCCTTCGGGCTGTCCATGGATTACGAGGTGTTTCTGGTCTCGCGAATCCACGAGTATTGGCTGGCCTCCCAAGCCGCCCGGCAGACGCGACCCAGCACAGCCGAGGCCCGTGTGGCCAATGACGAGAGCATCGCTCTGGGGATATCGGGCATCGGCCGGGTAGTCACCGCCGCTGCGCTGGTGATGTCGATTTCATTTGCCGCGCTGATCCCGGCTCAGGTGTCGTTCATCCGAATGCTCGGGCTCGGCCTGACACTTGCCGTGCTGGCCGACGCCACCCTGGTGCGCATGGTGCTGGTCCCCGCTTTCCTGCACTTGCTGGGCCCGCGCAGTTGGTGGGCGCCCAAACCGCTGGCGCGGCTGCATGAACGGTTCGCGCCCGGCGAAGCCGCCACAGTGGGGCTTCGCCGATGGGACGCTGACCAATCGCAGCTCACAGCCGAGCTTGAGCTCGAACGGGCTTCCTCGGCGGCGGATACGCGTTAGCGGCCACGGCTTCGACACGCGCCAGCTCGAAGATGGCCGCCGCCATCACCAGCCCGGCGGCCGCCAGGGCGATCGTCCCGGCGCGCCCGGTGTTCAGCGTCTCGCCGAGAACGACGACACCGAGCACTGCCGCCACGACCGGCTGCGACACCTGCAGCGTCGGCATCGACGCGGTCAGGGGCCCGGCGCGGAATGCAGACTGGCTCCACACGAGACCGCCCAGTGCGACCAGTAGCCAGGCATACAGCTCAGGTGTTCGGGCCACCTCCCAGTGGCCATCGCCGAGCCGATGGACGACTTCTTTGGTGAGCACGGCAAAGACCCCCCAGAGCGAACCCGACACGAAGGCGAACAGCACCGCGGCCGGGGCGCCGCCTTTGATTTGGCCGGCCACGACGCATCCCGCCAGCAGTGGGCCCAACACCATGACCACACCCGCCCAGCTCTGGAGCGACGCGCTCGAACGCCCGGCCTCTGGGTGGCCGACGGTGACGATCACGATCACCGCGGCCGTCAGCAAGCCGGCGGATATCCACTCTCGGCCGATGACCTTGCGGTGCGACAATCTCGCGCTGATCGGCAGCGCGAATAGCAGCGAAAGCGTGAGTAACGGCTGCACCAGCAGCACCGAACCCCGAGCCAGCGCCGCCGCCTGCAACCCGATGCTTGCCAACAGGATCAGTACCCCCCACCACCACTGTTGGTCTTTTAACAGCCTCGCCAGCAATTCGATGTGGCCGACCGGTCGGCCAGTGACCCGATGCGCCGCTCGCTGCTGGAGCACGTCGCCGGCTGCGACGCACAGTGCAGAGCTCAACGCGAGCAGAGCGGCGATATGCATCCACTTCGGTTACCCGTTTTGCCCAGCGATGTGATCTGATCTCCCAGGATCCGGCTCAGGCCGGCAATGCGCGGTGAATGCCGCAGGTGCAGGCGTCGATCGACGGGCAGGTGCATTGCATCCCCCATTCGATGACGGCGCGGGCTTGGGCCAGCGACGCCATCTGGGCGTCGATCTCGGCCAGTTTGGCCTCGGCCAGCGCGCGGCTGGCGGGACGTCCCGGCGCGTCGTCGGCGAACAGCAGCTGGACCTCGTCCAGCGTGAACCCGGCGGATTTGCACAGCCGGATCACCTCGAGGCGGGCCAGCACCGCGTCGTCGTATCGGCGTTGACCGCCCACCCTGGCCGGTGATGGCAGTAATCCGATGTGCTCGTAGTAGCGCAACGTGGTCGCTGCGACACCGGATGTTCGCGCCACGTCTCCGATTGTCAGGCGTGCGGGCATCGTGGTCTCCAAACCAGGGCTTGACTTCGAGTTAACTCTAAGTCCTTGACTGGGCGCATGCATACCGCCCGATACGCCCTCCTCCGATCGTTCCGCCGTGACGGCACACCCGTCGACACCCCGATCTGGTTCGCTCTCGACGGCAACGCGCTGCTGTTTCGAACCAAGGTCGGAGCGAAGACCAAGCGTTTGGCCATGCGACCGGATGTCGAGCTGACGGCCTGCGATTACCGGGGCCGACTCCGCCCGGGCGCGACGACGGTTTCGGGCCGCGCCACGATCCTGTCCGGCGCCGACGCCGAAGAAGCCAACCGCCTCCTGCACCGGCGCTACGGCTGGCAGTGGAACATCGTCCCGCTGATCAAAGTTCCGGGCGTGACCAACGTGCACCGCGACTTGTCGGTCGCGAGAAGCTACGACGTGCCCGTGACCGCTCGGTGTGGCCGGACAGCGCGATCGTTCGGGTGGACCCCGAGAATCTCATGTGAACAGTGCGTTGAGCTCGTTGAATGTCGCGGCTTGGGCCAAGCCCCCGAACGTGCCGGCGTTCGCGAGTTCGGATGCGGCCGAAAGGAATGCGCCCCAAGCGACTCGCGACAGCGCAGATCCAACGCTTATCCGCCGCACGCCGAGCTCAGCGAGCTCGCCAACCGTGATACCCGAATCGGACGATATCAACACGTTCACCGAGACCGGTCGAACCGCGTCCACCAGAGCCGTAATGTCTTCTCGGCGACTGACTCCGGGGGCGAACACGACGTCCGCACCCGCGTCGGCGTAGGCCTGCAACCGCCGGATCGCCTCTGCAAGCGGGTCGGGATGGCCATATAGGAAGCACTCCGCACGGGCGGTCAGCAACACGTCCTCGCCGGACTCATCGATCGCCGAGCGGGCAACACGGACACGTTCGGCCGCCTCCGGCACCGACAACAACGGATTGTCATTGTCGCCGTAGGCATCTTCGATCGACAGCCCGGCCACGCCCGTGGCGACACAGCGGGCAATGTTGTCCGCCAAGCCGCTGAGTTCGCGGTGGTAGCCGGCCTGAAAGTCGGCGTTGACCGGCACATCTGCCGCATTGACTATTTCTGCGATATGGCCAAGGACCGCTTCGACGTCGAGCGCCTCCGGGGTGTCGGGCAGACCCCGCGAGAAAGCGAACCCCGCGCTGGTCGTGGCCAACGCCGGGAATCCCATCTTCGCCAGCGCGATCGCCGTCCCCGCATCCCACGGATTGGGGATGACAAAGCAGCCATCAGTGTGGAGCTTGCGGAACCGAACGCGACGCTCAGCGAATCGTGAACCCGTCATCCGCCCAGGCACCCGGGGCCCAGCAGCGCCTTGAGATCGCCCATCAACGCCGGCGACGGCGTCACCCGCAGCGAGGCGTCCAATTCCAGCGTGGTGATCCGATCTCCGCTGACCAGGCGCAGATGCACCTGCGATGTGCCGGGGTGACGTGCCAAGACCTGCTTGAGCGCATTGACCTTGTCGATGGTGCACTGTCGGGTGGGCAGGCTCACCGCCAGCGGCCGATCGATGCGCGCATTCGAAAAGTCCGGCACCACAAGGTCGTTGGCGATCAAGCAGATCCGGTCGTCCTGGATCCTCACCCGCGCGCTGACCAGTACCACCGCGTCGTCGACGATCTCGGCGCCGTAAGCGGAGTAGGTGTGCGGGAAGAACATCACCTCGATACCGCCGGTGAGGTCCTCCAATTGCGCTGACGCCCAGGGCATTCCGTTCTTATTGACCCGCCGGTTCACCGAGGCCAGAATGCCGCCGACCCTCACCTGGGCGTCGTTGGGGACGTCTCCGTCCAGGATTGCCGGGATGGCCGTGTCGACCTGGGTCGACAACAGATGCGCGACCCCGTTCAGCGGATGCCCGGACACGTACAGGCCCAACATCTCGCGCTCCAGCGCCAGCTTGTGCTTGTCGTCCCACTCCTCCTCGGGCACCTTGATGGTGAACACCGCATCCGCGACCGAGTCGGTGCCGCCGAACAGGTCGAACTGCCCCATCGCCTCGGCCTTCTTGGTGCCCAACACCGAGTCGACCGCGTCGGTGTGCACCAGGAACAGGCCCTTGCGGGCATGGCCCAGCGAGTCGAACGCGCCCGCCTTGATCAGCGACTCGGTGACCTTCTTGTTGCAGGCGGCGATGTCGACCTTGTTGAGGTAGTCGGAGAAGTCGGTGAACTTGCCCTTCTCGGTGCGGGTGTTCAACAGCGAAGCAACGACATTGGCGCCGACGTTGCGTACCGCACCCAGCCCGTAGCGGATGTCGGTGCCCACCGAGGCGAAATTCAACCCGGATTCGTTGACGTCCGGCGGCAGCACCGTGATGCCGAGCTTGCGGCAGTCGGCCAGGTATACGGCGGCCTTGTCCTTGTCGTCACCGACCGAGGTGAGCAGCCCCGCCATGTACTCGGCCGGATAGTTGGCTTTCAAATACGCCGTCCAGTAGGACACCATGCCGTATCCGGCGGCGTGCGACTTGTTGAACGCGTAGTCGGCGAACGGCAGGATGGTATCCCACAGGGCCTTGATGGCACTGGCCGAGAACCCGTTGGATTGCATTCCCGCCGAAAAGCTTTCGTACTCGGCGGCCAGTACCTCGCGCTTCTTCTTGCCCATCGCCTTGCGCAGAATGTCGGCTCGAGCCAGCGAGTAGCCCGCCACCTTCTGCGCGATGCGCATGATCTGCTCCTGGTAGACGATCAGACCGTAGGTCTCGGCCAGGATCTCCTCGAGCGGCTCGGCCAGCTCCGGGTGGATGGGCTTGATCGGCTGGCGGCCGTTCTTGCGGTCGGCGTACTCGTTGTGGGCGTTCTGCCCCATCGGTCCCGGGCGGTACAGCGCGATCACCGCCACGATGTCTTCGAATCCGGTCGGCTTCATGCGGCGCAGCAGGTCGCGCATCGGGCCGCCGTCGAGCTGGAACACGCCCAGCGTGTCACCGCGGCCGAGCAGCTCGTAGGTGGCCGGGTCGTCCAGCGGCAGCGACTCCAGATCGACGTCGACTCCCCGGTTGGCCTTGATGTTCTCGATCGCGTCGCCGATGATCGTCAGGTTGCGCAGCCCGAGGAAGTCCATCTTCAGCAGACCGATTTCCTCACATGCCGGGTAGTCCCAGCCGGTGATGATGGCGCCGTCCTGGGGCCGCTTCCACAGCGGAATAGACTCGGTCAGCGGCTCACTGCTCATGATCACCGCGCAGGCGTGCACGCCGGCGTTGCGGATCAGGCCTTCCAGCCCGCGGGCGGTTTGGTAGATGGTGCGCACGTCGGGGTCGGTGTCGATCAAGCCGCGGACCTCGGCGGCTTCCTTGTAGCGCTCGTGGTTGGGGTCGGTGATGCCGGCCAGCGGGATGTCTTTGGCCATGATCGCCGGCGGGAGTGCCTTGGTAATCCGGTCGGCGATCGCGAAGCCGGGCTGCCCATAGTGGATGCGGGCGGAATCCTTCAGTGCTGCTTTGGTTTTGATGGTGCCGAAGGTGATGACCTGGGCCACCCGGTCATGTCCCCACTTGTCGGCGGCGTAGCGCACCATCTCGCCGCGACGACGGTCGTCGAAGTCGATGTCGATGTCGGGCATCGACGTGCGCTCGGGGTTGAGGAACCGCTCGAACAGCAGACCGTGCGGAATCGGGTCGATGTCGGTGATGCCCAGGGCATAGGCCACCAGCGAGCCGGCCGCCGAACCGCGGCCCGGGCCGACCCGGATGTCGACCGACCGCGCATAGTTGATCAGGTCGGCCACGATCAGGAAATACGACGGAAAACCCTTGTCGCAGATGACTTCTATCTCGTAGGCGGCTCGTTGCGCATAGCCGTCGGGCAGCCCGTCCGGAAAGCGCCGCCGCAATCCGGCGTCCACCTCGTGGCGCAGCCAGGACGCTTGGTCGTGCCCGTCGGGCACGGGGAACACCGGCATCCGGTTGCGGGGCGTCCACACGTCGGCGTAGGAGCCCACCCGTTCCGCGATCAGCAGCGTGGTGTCGCAGGCGCCGGGCACTTCTTCGTCCCAGATCGCGCGCATCTCGGCGGCGGACTTCAGGTAGTAGCCGTCGCCTTCGAACTTGAACCGGTTGGGGTCCGACAGCGTCTTGCCGGTCTGCACACACAGCAGCGCCTCGTGGTTGTGCGCGGCGTCGCGGGTGACGTAGTGGCAGTCGTTGGTGGCCAGCGGCGCGATGCCCAGCTTGCGGCCGATCTCGATCAGCCCGTCGCGGACCCGGCGCTCGATGGCCAGCCCATGGTCCATCAGCTCCAGGAAATAGTTGTCCGGCCCGAAGATCTCACGCCACCTGGCGGCCGATTCCAGCGCTTCGCGGTGTTGCCCGAGCCGCAGCCGGGTCTGCACCTCACCGGACGGGCAGCCGGTGGTGCCGATGATGCCGCTGGCGTGCTCGGCGATCAGCTCGGCATCCATCCGTGACCACTTCGACAGCTGACCCTCGAACGAGGCCAGCGACGACAGCTTGAACAGGTTGCGCAGGCCTGTGGCGTTCTCCGCGACCATGGTCAGGTGGGTATACGACCCGGACCCCGACACGTCGTCGCCCTTCTGCCCGGGCTCGCCCCAGAAGACCCGGCGGGTGTCGAACCGGGAACCGGGAGCCACATACGCCTCGACGCCGATGATCGGCTTGATTCCGGCGGCGGTCGCCGCGTTGTAAAACTCGCTGGCGCCGAACATGTTTCCGTGGTCGGTCATCCCGATCGCCGACATCTCCAGCC
The DNA here is from genome assembly GCF_002102185.1 of Mycobacterium fragae. Classification (GTDB taxonomy): domain Bacteria; phylum Actinomycetota; class Actinomycetes; order Mycobacteriales; family Mycobacteriaceae; genus Mycobacterium; species Mycobacterium fragae. The sequence continues at coordinate 106,712 of NZ_LQOW01000034.1, read as the reverse complement.
GCTGCGCCTCGGCGAGCATCGGCGCGATCTTCGCGGCACCGTCCAACATCGAATACTCGGTGTGGTTATGCAGGTGCACGAAGGACCGCGACGGAGAATCGTTCATAGGGACGCCAGTCTATGACCGCCCACCGACGCGTCTCGGCGTGTCGCGGAGTGTGTCTCGCTGATGACTTCGTGGCGACCCGCTGCGCCCGGCTACGCCGCGCTTGCGATCGCCACGCTTCTATCCGTATAGCTATCCGTATAGCTCGACGAAGTTCTTGAGCGACTTCTCCACGTCTCCCTTGACGGCGCGGGCAGCGGCCGAGCCCACCGGCCCGAACAGCGCACGTCCGCCCAGCTCAAGACGCAAACCCAGGACGGACCCGTCGTCCTTGGGCCGCACCGTGAGCCGGACGCCGTATTTTGCTCCGCCCTTGCCGGATCCCGACATCGCAACCTCATGCGGCGGGTCCCACTTCGTCACCGTCCACGTCACCCGGTTGCGCAGGCCCTTGGAACGCGCCACGCCCACGATCTGGGTGCCTTCGGTGATCTCGTCGGGTAGCTCGCTGCGCCAGCCCTCATGCATGACCAGCCAATCGCCCAAGTCGGCAAGGTCGGAGACGTGGTCCCACATGTCCTGCGGGGTCATCGGCATGTCGGCGGTCATGTCAACGGCGGCCATCACGCAAACTTAGCTTCGGACGAGTGTGCGTTGTGGGCTTTGAGTGTGCGCTCAGGGCGCGGATGCGGCGATTTTTCCGCCATGGACGCACACTCGCGGGGGCGTGAGTGGCCGCATGGGCTAGCGGCTCGGCCCGCCGCGGAATCGGTTGCCGATCCGCATCCCGGGCAGCAGCAGGCTGCGCGACACGAATCTGCCGGCGGTGCTGACGACCTTGGGGACAACGCCGGGCACCACGCTGCGCTTGCCGGCCAGCATCCCGCCAATGGCCGCTTCGGCGACGTCGTGCGGCGACACTTGCGCAAGCGGGACACTGAAACGCTCGGCGTTGGCGATCTCGGCCCATTCTGTCGGCACCGGGCCCGGACACAGCACCGTGACCGAGACACCGGTGCCGTGCAGCTCCTCGTGCACGGCTTCGGAGAAGGTCTGCACGAACGCCTTGGTGGCCGAGTACACCGCCATGTAGGGCACCGGCTGAAAACCGGCGATCGACGCGACGTTCAGCACCGCCCCGGCGCCGCGTTCGACCATGCCCGGCAGCGCCGCATGAGTGAGTTCCATCAACGCCAGCGCGTTGAGCGTCACCTGTTCGCTCTCGCGTTCGGACGGCAAGGTGTGGAAGACCCCGCTGGTGCCGAAACCGGCGCTGTTGCACAGGCCGGCGATCGGTTCATTGCGAAGCCGGTCCACCAGTTGCGTCCGGCCTTCGCTGTCGCCGAGGTCCAGCGGCATCACCTCAACAGCGACGGAGTACTGGTTGCCCAGCTCGCCGGCGAGCTCGTCGAGGCGTTCGCGCCGGCGGGCGACCAGCACCAGCGGGTAGCCGCGCCGGGCCAGGCCGCGGGCCAGCTCGGTGCCGATGCCGGAGGAGGCTCCGGTGACGACGACGGTCGCCTGGTTGTTTGGTTTCGGAAGACTCATGATCGTCTCACCAGTGAATTCCGCGGGTAGCACGCACAAACGTCTCGCTTCGCTTGTCGAATTTGGTTGTGTCCTCGGGGGTTTCGCTGCCCTGCGCGGCCGCTGAATCATCGAACATGCTGAACGCGCGGTTGCGGACCTGGTCCATCACCATCGGGTTGACGGCGTCGGCCACCGCGGCGAATTGCCCGAAAGGTGAGCTGACCCGACGCGGCCGGTGCACGATCGCGTCGGCCAACACACCGGCGGCCTGATCCGGCGTGAGCGTCGGGAATTTGTCGTACATGGTGGTGGGGCTGATCATCGGCGTGCGCACCAAGGCCATGTGCACGGTGGTGAATCGCACGTTGTCGTTGACGGTTTCGGCCTGCAGCGCGTCACACAACGTGTCCAGCGCGGCCTTGCTGGCGATGTAGGCGCCGAAGCGCGGCGCGCGGGTCTGCACACCGGCCGACGACACGTTGATGATCTGGCCGAAGCCGCGTTCGCGCATGCCGGGAACGAATTTGAGTATGAGCTGGACCGCGCCCAGGTAGTTCAGCTGCATGGTCCGCTGATAGTCGTGGATCCGGTCGTAGGACAGTTCCAGCGAGCGCCGAATCGAGCGGCCGGCGTTGTTGATCAGGATGTCGACGCCGCCCAGGTCGGCCAGCACCTGGTCGGCCATCTGCGCGATGGCATCCATGTCGGACAGGTCACACGGGTAAAAATGGGCGGTCCCGCCCTCCGCGCGGATGTCGTCGGCGACCTTCTCCAGTTTCTCGGGCGTGCGGGCGACCAGTACCACTTCCCCGCCCGCCGCGGCGACCTTTTTCGCGGTCGCCTCACCGATACCCGACGATCCGCCCGTGATGAGGATGGTGTTGCCCTCGACGGCGTCGCGCAGGGTGCGACCCTGGACAACGTCGAGCAGATTCCTCAGGTAGAACGGCCGGTAGCGTCCCGCCGAGTTCGGGGTGTTGACGAGGTTGGAGACGGCGGCGATCGGTTTTCCGACCAGGTTTGCGAGGTCATCGAGATTCATGAGTCTTCAGTCTGCTACACGAGTGGTGATTGTGTGGCAATCGGCTTGTAACGCCGAGTAATCCCTCGGTGACGCCTCTCTAACTGCCGGGCAACGGCGAGATGGTGCGCTATCAGCATGGGAATGCTCTCGGTCTTCCGCAAGCGGAATACAGCAAGCATCTACGACAGGATCGGCGGTCACGAGGCTCTCGAAGTCGTCGTCGAGGACTTCTATTGCCGTGTGCTCGACGATGACCAGCTGTCGGGCTTTTTCGCCGGAACGAACATGAACCGCCTGAAAGGCAAGCAGGTCGAATTCCTGGCCGCGGCGCTCGGCGGACCGCACCCCTACTCCGGACCGTCGATGAAACAGGCACACCAAGGCCGCGGGATAACCATGCATCACTTCAACCTGGTGGCCGGACACCTGACCGACTCGCTGTGCGCGGCGGGGGTGCCCGAAGCGACGATCGCCGAAATCCTCGGTGCGGTTGCGCCGCTGGCCGCCGACATCGCATCGGATTACGCCACCGCCGGCGTCTGAGATCAGCCCTCCGCGCGCAACACGTCAAGCGCGTGCTGCAGGTCCGGCGGATACGGGCTGACGATCTGCATCCGCCGGCCATCGCCGGGATGAGTGAATGCCAGCGACCGCGCGTGTAGCCATTGCCGTTCTAGGCCAAGCCTTTTCGCCAGCTTCGGGTTGGCGCCGTAGGTCAGGTCACCGCAGCAGGGATGGTGCAGCGCAGCGAAGTGCACCCGGATCTGGTGCGTGCGACCGGTTTCCAGATGCACGTCGAGCAGGCTGGCTGCCACGAAGGCTTCGATGGTGTCGTAGTGGGTGAGGCTGTGGCGGCCGCTGGTGGTGACCGCGAACTTCCAGTCGTGGCCGCGGTGGCGGCCGATCGGCGCGTCGATGGTGCCGCTGGAGGGATCCGGGTGCCCCTGCACCAGCGCGTGGTAGCGCTTGTCGACCGTGCGCTGCTTGAACGCCCGCTTGAGCACGGTGTACGCCCGCTCGGAGATCGCCACCATCATCACGCCCGAAGTCCCGACGTCAAGGCGATGCACAATGCCCTGCCGTTCATGCACACCCGACGTGGTGATCCGGTAACCCGCGGCGGCCAGCCCGCCCAGCACGGTCGGCCCCGTCCAGCCCACCGATGCATGAGCGGCGACCCCGGCAGGTTTATCGACGGCGACGATGTCGTCGTCGGAGTACAGGATCGTCATCCCCTCGATCTCGACGGGAGTGTTCTCCAACGGCGCGGGCGCCTCGGGCAGCCGCACGTGCAGCAAGGCCCCGGGACGCAGGCGATCCGATTTGCCCGCCGGCACGCCGTCCAACTCGACGCCGCCATCTTCGGCCAGCGCCGCGGCGGCGGTGCGCGACAGGCCCAGCAACCGCGCCAGCCCGGCGTCCACGCGCATGCCCGCCAGGCCCTCCGGAACCGGCATCGACCGGTGGCTCAAAAAGCGCCGCTCCTCCTCATCGCTTCGTCCCCAGCTTCGCGGGGCCCCACTGCATCGTCGCCGGCGCGCATCAGCGCTCGTCGAGCTTCCGCCGCCCGACGGTGTCGAAGTCGAAGCCGAAGACCGACAGCGTGACCAGCAGGATCGCACCACCGACCACCGACGGATCGGCGACGTTGAACACCGGCCACCAACCGATCGACAAGAAGTCGACGACATGCCCGCGCAGCGGGCCCGGCGAGCGGAAGAACCGGTCGACCAGATTGCCCATCGCACCGCCCAGAATCATCCCGAGGCCGATGGCCCACCACGGCGACACCAGGCGGCGTCCCATCCAGAAAATCCCGATGACGACACCGGTCGCGATCACCGTCAGCAGCCAGGTATAGCCGGTCGCCATCGAAAACGCCGCCCCGGAGTTGCGGACCAGCGTCCAGGTGACGGTGTCACCGATGATCGACACCGGCTGGCCGGGGGCGAGCAGTTTGACCGCGAGCACCTTGGTGACGATGTCCAGCACCAACACCACCGCCGCCACCCAGAGCAGCAGGCGCAGCCGCCGCGGCGGGGTGGGAGCTTCGGCCCCGCCGGCCTCGGTCGCCGGCTCGGCGGATCCGGTCGGTTGGTCAGTCACTCCTACATCATCCACTACATGTATATGCGGGATGATCGCACCATGAGCCGCCTGACCGTCATCGCCACCGGTGGGACGATCGCCAGCAGGGCCGCCGCCGACGGGGTGCACCGGCCGACCCGCGGCGGCGCCGAGCTGACAGCCGGCCTGGACGTCGACGTCGTCGATGTCCTGGCCCTGGACAGCTCGCAGCTGACCCCGGCCGACTGGGATGTGATCGGCGCGGCGGCGCGGACCGCGGCGAATGACGGCGCCGAGGGGATCGTGGTCACGCATGGCACCGACACCCTCGAGGAAACGGCGTTGTGGCTGGATCTCACCCACGCCGGTCCCACTCCGGTAGTGCTCACCGGTGCGTTGCGCAGCGCCGACGCCTCCGACGCCGACGGTCCGGGCAATGTGCGCGACGCGCTTTCGGTGGCGTCCAGTCCTTCCGCCCGCGACGTCGGGGTCCTGGTGTGTTTAGGCGGTCGGGTGTTGCGGCCCGCAGGGCTGCACAAGGTCGCCACGCAGGACGGTTTCGCCGGCGAGCTGCTCGGCACCGTCGACGACGGGATCACCCAGCCCAAACGCCGGCCCTACCTCGGCGAACTCACCGCGGCAAGCGCCCCGCGGGTCGACATCGTCGCGGTGTATCCGGGAAGTGACGCAGTGGCGATGGACGCCTGTGTGACTGCCGGCGCCCGCGGGATCGTGCTCGAGGCGCTGGGTTCGGGCAACGCTGGGGCCGCGGTGGTCGACGGAGTGCGTCGGCATTGCGGCAACGGGGTTGTGGTCGCGGTGTCCACCCGCGTGGCGGGCGGTCGGGTCGGCCCGCGGTATGGGCCGGGCCGCGAACTGGTCGACGCGGGCGCGTTGATGGTATCCGGGCTGCCGCCGAGTCAGGTTCGGGTGGCGGTGATGGCGGCGTTGGCGGCGCAGCTACCGGTGCGCGACGTCGTCGACCGCCTGCGTTGAGTTGTATTCCGCCAGCGCCGCGACATAATCCGGCCAGTCCAGGCTGTCGACCGGGTTCGCGGGGACGAGGTCGGCGGAGTCGGAGGCGAACGTGCGGGCCGGGCCTGGCCCCGAGCTGCGGGTCTCGAATCGCACCGTGACCACGCCGTGCCCGGCGCCCTGCACCCAGCCGTGACCGAATTCGCGGTGCGTGACGTCGTCGCCGATCCGCCACGTCGCGGTCTCCGCCTCGACCGGGATGTCTGCGGCGTGATCGGCCTCCGATGTCTGGGCGGACAACTCCAGGTCGGGAAACAGCGACTCCTGGCGCACCTCGCTCAAACCCGAAAACCCAACGCCCAGCAGGCGAATCGGACCCACCTGTTGCGGATCCAGGAGCAGGCGGCGGGCCAGCGCAGCCAGCGCGGCGGCGTCGGTGGTCGCATACGGCAGCGTCGCCGAGCGGGTCAGCGTGCTCATGTCGGACTTCTTCAGCTTCACGGTGACAGTGCGGGCGCCGCGGCCGTCGCGGCAGAGCCGGGTGTGGGCGTGCTCGGCAATCGGGCCAACCGCCTCGCGCAGCTCCGCGAGCGTGGTCAAGTCCGTCGCAAAGGTGGACTCTGCGCTGATCTGCTTGGCTTCGGCGCGTTCGGCAACCGGCCGGTCGTCGATGCCGCGGGCCAGCCGGTGCAACGCCGGCCCGATCGTCGCGCCCAGGATGCTGGCCACCTCGGCATCGCTCAGCGCGGCCAACTGCCCGATCGTCTCGATGCCCAGCCGATGCAGCTTCTCCTCGGCGACCGGCCCGATTCCCCAAAGCCGGCGCACCGCAAGGCCGCCCAGCAGAGCCTTTTCGTCGGCGCGCCGGATGACCCGTACACCATCGGGTTTGGCCAGACCGGAGGCGATCTTGGCGATCTGCTTGCCCGAGCCGGCGCCCACCGAGGCCACCAGCCCGGTCTCCTCGCGCACCCGTCGCCGCAAGTCCTCGCAGAACCGCTCGACGGCGGTCGCCGATGCGCCGGCCAGCTCGGGCGGTTCTCCGAATGCCTCGTCGTGGGAGAGCTGTTCGACGACGGGAACCAGCTCGCGCACGGTGTCGAAGACCCGGCGGCTGGCCACCCCGTAGACCACACCGCGCGGCGGCAACACCACCGCCGTGACCCCGACCAGTCGACGTGCCTGGTGCATCGGCATCGCCGATCGGGCGCCGAATACCCGTGACTCGTAGCTCGCGCCGGCGACCACACCGCGGCCGCCCAACCCGCCGACCAGCACGGGCCGGCCCCGCAGGGTGGGCCGGGTGAGTTGCTCGACGGACGCGAAGAACGCGTCCATGTCGAGGTGCAGCACCCAGCGGGAGTCCACAATCACCGATGCTATTGCGCTAGCGTCTCAATCCATGGCGATGAATCTGTGTCACCGCGTGTTTTGCAGCTCCGAGCACTACTTCAAGGCTGTCGAGGACGGGCTGTTGCCATGGGTGCTCGCCGACGTAGACCTCGGTGACAACGTGCTCGAGATCGGGCCGGGGTACGGCGCCAACATCCGGGTGCTGATCGACAAGGCGCCGCACTACACCGCCGTCGAGATCGATCAGGCGATGGCCAAGCGGCTGCAGGGCCAGTTCGGCGACCGGGCACGCATCATCAACGGCGACGGCACCGACACCGGTCTGCCCGCCGAGCAGTTCAGTGCCGTGGTGTGTTTCACGATGCTGCACCACATCCCGACCGCGGCCCTGCAGGACCGGCTGTTCGCCGAGGCCTTTCGGGTGCTGCGGCCCGGCGGAGTGTTCGCCGGCAGCGACAGCGCGTCGTCGATTCCGTTCCGGATCTTGCATTTCCGCGACACCTGCAACCCGGTATCGCCGGATGCGCTTCCGGATCGGTTGCGCGCGGCGGGGTTCGGCGATGTGCATGTCGACGCCAAGACCGGCAGGCTGCGGTGGCGGGCGGTCAAGGCCGGCTGATGAGCCGCAACGGGTCGACGCGATGGTCGCGGCTGCGCCAGGAGTGGCTGCAACGACTCGAGTCCGACGAACGCGCGGCCGTCCTGGCTTGGGCGGCATTTACCGTCACTTTCACGGGGCTCAGGGCGCTGACCCACTGGATCCACGCCGGGCATGGCCCGACGGGCGGCGGGATAAAGCTGGGCAGCAGGCATTTTCACCACTACAACATCGGAATCGCGTTGCTGTCGGCCGTCGGCGCGGTGGGTCTTCGCGGATCCGAAACTCAACGGCGTCACCCTGCCGCGGCGGTAGCCTTCGGCGCAGCCAACGCGATGATCATCGACGAGCTGGCCTTGCTGCTCGACCTCGAGGACGTGTACTGGAAGGCCGAGGGACGCGAGAGCGTCGATGTCGCAGTCGGCCTCATCGCCGCGGGCGCGACCGTCCTGGCCGGCATGCCGTTTTGGCCGCACGCACGCCGTGCGCTGCGCAACCTCTAGCCGCGAGGAAGCGTCAAGCTTTCGCGATCGCAACCCGGACGCCGTCACCGATTTCCGCACCGTCGGCCGGCTCGCCGAATTCGAAGCTGGTAGCGAGGATTTCGCCGGCGATCAGGTCGCGATGGGTCTGCGCCCAGTCGGCCCGCTCGGCGGGCACAGACATCACCACGCTGATCCGATCCGACACCTCCAGCCCGGTCGACTTGCGCAGCTCCTGCAGCTCACGGATGCGGTCCTTGGCCCAGCCCTCGGCCTCCAACTCGGGTGTGACGGTGGCATCCAGCACCACCAGGCCGGCGCCGTCGGGCAGCGCGGCGGTGTATTCCGGGTCGGCGGCCACCAGTCTTGAGCTGTACTCCTCGGGCTGCAGTACGGCCGGGCCCGCGGTCAGCGTGCCGTCGTCGTTGACGACGCCCTCGCCGGCCTTGACGGCCTGGATGGCCGCCTGGACGTCCTTGCCGAGCCGCGGCCCGGCGACGCGGGCGTTGACCGTCAGCTCGAAACGGCCGTAACGGGCGATGTCGTCGGTGAGTTCGACCTGTTTGATGTTGAGCTCGTCGGCGATGAGGTCGGTGAACGGCTCCAGTTGCTGCGGATTCTCCACGGCCACGGTTAGTTTCGGCAACGGGAGGCGCACCCGCAGTTTCTTCGCCTTGCGCAACGACGACGCGACGGAGCAGACCTCGCGGACCTGATCCATCGCCGCCACCAGCTCGGTATCGGCCGGCACGTCACCGGAAGAAGGCCAATCGGTCAGATGCACCGAGCGCTCGCCGGTGATACCGCGCCAAATGATCTCGGTGGTCAACGGCAGCAGCGGCGCTGCCAGCCTCGCAGTCACTTCAAGCACGGTGTGCAGGGTGTCGATCGCGTCGGCGTTTTCCTCCCAGAACCGTTGGCGTGAGCGTCGCACATACCAATTCGTCAGCGCCTCGGTGAACTGGCGCAGCTGCTCGCAGGCACCGGAAATGTCGCACACATCCATCTCGGCGGTCAGGTCGTCGCGCAGCGCCGCCAGCTTGGCCAAGATGTAGCGGTCCAGCACATGCGGCGAATCGGTGCGCCAAGTACCGACTTTCGGCGCGTACAACGCCAGGAAGCTGTACGCATTCCAGAACGGCAGCAGCACCTGGCGTACACCGTCGCGGATGCCCTGCTCGGTGACGATGAGGTTGCCGCCGCGCAGGATCGGTGAAGCCATCAGGAACCAGCGCATGGCATCCGACCCGTCCCGGTCGAACACCTCCGACACATCGGGATAGTTGCGCAGCGACTTGCTCATCTTCTGGCCGTCGGAGCCCAGCACCACGCCATGTGCCACACAGGTTTTGAACGCGGGTCGGTCGAACAGCGCAGTGGCCAGCACATGCAGGGTGTAGAACCACCCGCGAGTCTGCGCGAGGTATTCCACGATGAAGTCGCCCGGATAGTGGCTGTCGAACCAATCGGCGTTCTCGAACGGGTAATGCACCTGCGCGTACGGCATGGAGCCGGAGTCGAACCACACGTCGAGAATGTCGGGGATGCGCCGCATCGTCGAACGCCCGGTGGGGTCGTCGGGGTTGGGCCGGGTGAGCTCGTCCACGTACGGCCGGTGCAGGTTGTCCGGGCGCACACCGAAGTCGCGCTCCAATTCGTCCAGGCTGCCGTAGACGTCGATCCGCGGATAGGCCGGGTCGTCGGAGACCCACACCGGAATCGGGGTGCCCCAGTAGCGGTTTCGGGAGATCGACCAGTCGCGGGCGCCCTGCAGCCACTTGCCGAACTGGCCGTCCTTGACGTGCTCGGGGTACCAGGTGATCTCCTGGTTGAGTTCGACCATGCGATCGCGGAATTCGGTGACCTTGACGAACCACGACGACACCGCGCGGTAGATCAACGGGTTGCGGCAGCGCCAGCAGTGCGGGTAAGGGTGCTCGTAGGTTTCGTGGCGCAGCAGTACCGCGCCGTTGGCGGCGGCGGGTCCGGTGCCGTTCTTCAGGTCGCGAATGATGTGCGGGTTGGCGTCGAAGACGTGCTGGCCCTGGTAGTCCGGAACGGTGGCGTCGAAGCGGCCCTTGGCGTCGACGGGCGTCACCGCCACGATGCCGGCCGCATCGCCGGCGTCCTTGTCGTCCTCGCCGTAAGCCGGCGCCAGGTGCACGATGCCGGTGCCGTCCTCGGTGGTCACGAAGTCACCCGCCAGCACCCGAAAAGCGTTGGGAGAGTCCATGAAGTACGGAAACGGCGGCAGATACCGCATCCCCAGCAGATCGGCTCCCCGGTAGCGGCCCAGCTCCTCGGGCTCGTCGCCGAGCTCTCGCGCGTAGGCGGCCAGTCGCTCTTCGGCGAGCACCACCCGGCGATCACCGAAGCGCACCTGCACGTAGGTGACGTCCGGGTTGACCGCGACCGCCTGGTTCGACGGCAGTGTCCACGGCGTCGTCGTCCACACCAGCAGGTACGCGCCGGCCAGATCGCCATCCGGAACCTGGAATCCGACCGTGATCGCCGGGTCCTGCCGGCTTTGGTAGATGTCGTCGTCCATCCGCAGCTCGTGGTTGGACAGCGGCGTCTCGTCCCGCCAGCAGTACGGCAGCACCCGGTAGCCCTCGTACGCCAAGCCCTTGTCCCACAACTGTTTGAACGCCCAGATCACCGACTCCATGTAGGGCAGATCGAGCGTCTTGTAGTCGTTGTCGAAGTCGACCCAGCGGGCCTGGCGGGTCACATACGCCTGCCATTCGTCGGTGTAGCGCAACACCGATTGACGGCAGGCCTCGTTGAACGCGGCGATGCCCATGGCGTCGATCTGCGACTTGTCGGTAATGCCGAGCTGGTGTTCGACCTCGAGTTCGGCGGGCAGCCCATGGGTGTCCCAGCCGAAGCGGCGCTCCACCTTGTAGCCGCGCATCGTCCGATACCGCGGCACGATGTCTTTGACGTAGCCGGTGAGCAGATGACCGTAGTGCGGCAAGCCGTTGGCGAAGGGAGGGCCGTCGTAGAAGACGTATTCTTCGGCGTCGGCGCGGCGAGCGATGCTGGCGCGGAAGGTGTCGTCGGCGGCCCAATAGTCGAGGACCTCGAGTTCCAGTGTCGGGAAGTCCGGTGCCCCGCCGGCCAACTTCGGGTAAGTCAAAACGTCGTCTCCCTGTGCCAACTTCTGGCCGGGGACGACGACGCGCCGGTAGCGCGAGCGCCGCGGTACCACCCCGCTTGCCACGCTTACGCGCGACCGCTCGATAACGGCTGTGACGGGCCTACCCGTTCGGTTCTACTGAGCCTGATGGGCCGTTCTTCCGAAGGCTCCCCGGTGATGGCCGGATCGACGCCGCTGTCGAGATTCTAGCCCAGCGCCTCCTTGGCGTTCGCAAGGTTGTCGGCGGCGAGCACCAACCGGGTGTTGGTCGCGAGGTAGACGGTCTCGAGGTTGACTTGCGCGGCGCCCAATTTGTGCACGACCTCGCCGAGCGCGCCGGGCCGGTCTTCCACGTCGAGCACGATCACCTCTTGCTCCTCGGCGATCTCGATGCCGGCGTGCTGCAGCGCTTCAAATGCGGGCGTGGCGTCCTGCACCAGGATGTGGATCTTGGCCTGTCCCCCGCCGCTGGTGACAGCGCACAGACCGGAAATGTTCACGCCTGCCTTGCCCAGCACGTCGCCGAGCCGGGCAAGCTCGCCCGGGTCGTCGTCGAGATATAACGTCAGGTCAGTCGCCATGGGTAAACGCTACTGCGCAATTCCGCGAACCTCCTAGACTGCGGCTGTGGCGTTCGATGCCTCGTTCGCTCGCGACGTGGTGCTGCCGCTCGCGGAGGCGGCTTACACCGTGATGGGCGGCGGAAAACCGGCGCTGCCACCGGGGTTCGCGCAGACCAGTCTGATCCAGGCCAGCGACGCGGTGCTGACCGCGATGATCAATCCCGACCCGGCCGTGATGGCGATGACCAAGGACACCAACATCTTCGGGCTGATGGGCCGCAACAAGGCCAGTCGCATCGCGTTCGTGTCGTTTCGCGGCACCTCGGACCTCGCGGACTGGTTGGCCGACATCGACGCCGTCCCCGAGAACTACCGGCCGATCGGCGGGTTCGGTCAGGTGCACGACGGTTTCCAGGATGTCTACGAGACGGTTCGCGCCAACATCGCCGCGAACTTGGCCACCGCGACTGCCGACTGTGACCAGATCCTGGTCACCGGGCACAGCCTCGGTGCGGCGCTGGCCGTGCTCGCGGCGCCGGACATCTTTCGCAACATGCCGCCCAACAGCATCGAACCGCGGCTCATCACGTTCGCCGGCCCCCGGGTCGGATTGACCGACTTCGTCAATGCGTTCAATGCCACGATCGAAAGCTGTTATCGGGTGGTCAACTTCCTCGACATAGTCCCGCTCGTTCCTCCGGCGCCCTACGCGCACGTCGGCGCCGGAATCTCCATCGACAGCGGCGGCGCCATCGACATCGCCTGGCGCCACAGCCTGGCCGCCTATCGGGACGGGTTGTCCGCTCTCATCGCGGCCCAGACATGACGGCGCTCCCGGCCCGCCCCTTGGGTGGGGCACCCCATAGGCCGGGAGCGACAGCTTGGAAAACTAGGCGCCAACCTCCAATACGCCCGCGCGCCACAGCGCGGCGTAGAGCTGACGCAACGGAACGCACAGCAGCCGGGCAGCACCGTCGACCAACGGGTCGCCTCCGGTCGGCTGGTGGTCACGCCGCCTGGAGGTGTGCTTCGACGCCGGCACTGCCGTCGGCTTGGGGGCAGGCACTGCCCTGAGCCGCGGGGCGGGCGTTGCCGTTACAACTTCGTCGTAGAGTGCAGCGGTCATGGTCGCCTCCTAAGCGGAAAGTCAAACGGGCATAACGGGTTTTGGATGTCCGTCCGATGGGGGCGACGCGCTTTGGCTCAGCTACGAGCGGCGCGCCGGAGGCCGGATCGGGACGAAACATGGCCCGGATATCGGTCCGGACTAGAACTGGAACTCATTCGTCCCTCACCTCCTCGCGGCTACGACACGTGCGGCTGACCGCACCGTTCACGCAAGCAGGAGTACAGAACCCGAAGATCGGGAAGCCGCACCCCACTCGTCAGAGCTTCGGCACTACACGCCGTATCCGGAAACTCCGGAAGCCACTTGGGCTCAACCCTTAAGCCGGGAGGAGCTGTCCTGACCCTGGGCGTCTCTCGACGTTCGGGGTCAGTGGCCTATATACGTGTAGACGCCTCGCCTAACGAGGTGCTTACCCAACCGATGATGCATGAAGAACTTGATCGGGTCAATTCACCGTGCCTAGTAATTCACTGGATGTTCACTGTGAGGCTTGACCTGCAGTTATAGCAGTTCGTAGTCGGCCATGGCCGGACGGGCCATGACCTCTCGGAAGCGGGTGAAACTCCACGGCCAGGCCATCGGGACACCGCGATCGTCGAGGTACCAGCTTCGGCAGCCGGTGACCCACACGGTGTTTTTGGCCGCCTCCACCCGGTCGGCTTCGAAGCGCGCGGTGGCCTGTCGGCTGGCGCTGACCTGCCGGCACTCGCCGCCGGCCAGCAGCTCGATCAGCTGCATCAGGTAACCGAACTGTGCCTCGGCCACGTCGATCAGCGAAAAGTTTCCGACCGGCCCGTTGGGCCCGTTGAGCAGGAACAGGTTCGGAAAGTCGGGCACCGACACCGACAGATAGGCGAACGGCCGCTTGGCCCACAGATCGTCGAGGCGCACGCCGCCGCGGCCCACGACGTCGATCGGGCGCAGGAAGCGGTCCACCCGGAAACCGGTCGCCAGCACGAGCACGTCAAGCCGGTGCAACACGCCGTCGGCGGTGCGCACCCCGTCGGCCTCCACCCGGGCGATGCGCTCCGTGACGAGGTGGGCGTTGGGCTGCTGGATGGCCCGGTAGAAGTTCGGCGAGATGATCAACCGTTTGCAGCCGGCGCGATAGTCGGGCCGCAGTTTCTCCCGCAGCTCCGGGTCGGTCACGCTGTCTTCGAGGTTGGCGCAGGCCAGCTTTTGGAGCGTCTTCAACGCGGCCGAGTCCGCGTCGACGACCGCGTTGGCGAAGCTCTGCACGAAGCCGGTGTTCAGCTCGGCGCGCAGCGCGGTCATCGTCCCCGGGTCGGCGCGGTAGCGCGCCCGGTCCGCCTCGGCGATCGGCGGATTGTCCACCGGCAGGATCCACTGCGGAGTCCGTTGGAAAAGGCGTAACTCTCCGACGAGGTCGGTCACGGCGCCGGTGACCTGCACCGCCGACGAGCCGGTGCCGATCACGCCGAGCCGGGCGCCGGCCAGCTGCGCGTCGTGGTTCCAGCGCGCGCTGTGGAACACGGTTCCGGCGAAGTCGTCGAGCCCGTCGATGTCCGGGTAACGGGGATGGTGCAGCACGCCGGTGGCGGCGATGACGACGTCGGCGTCGTCGCGCTCGCCGCTGGATGTTTCGATGCGCCAACGGTTCCCGTCATGTTCCAGGTGGCGCACCTCGTTGCCGTAGCGGATCAGTCCGTCGACGCCGTAACGCGCGGCGACGGTCTCGAAGTAGGCGAGGATCTCCGGGCCGGGCGCGAATGCGTGGCTCCACTCCGGGTTCGGGGCGAAGGTGTAGGTGTACAAGTGCGACGGCACATCGCAGGCGATGCCGGGGTAAGTGTTCTCCCGCCAGGTGCCGCCCAGCCGGTCGGCCTTCTCATACACCGTGACGTCGGTGAAGCCGGCCTCACGCAGCTTGATTGCGCTCAGTATCCCCGCCATTCCGGCGCCGACGATGACGAATTTCAGGTCAGCCATCTCGGGGTCGCAGGCCGTCGAGGACCAACGAGACAACGAAATCGGCGACGTCGGCCGCGCTGACGCCGTCGTCGGTGGACAGCCGTCGGTGCGCCAGCTGACCGATCAACGCCGCCAGCGTGTAGGCCACCATCCGCGGCGGCGCCGCGACGACCGCCCCGCGCTGCTGTGCGGTGACGATGAGGATTTCGATGTCGTCGATGAACCGCTCGTAGATGCCGCCGAGATGCTTCTCGAACCGGTCGCCCCACGCGTAGGCGTCGCGGAACAGCAGCCTGACGGTTTCTTTGTCGGCTTCGAAGAACTCGAACGTCGCCTGCACGGCGGTCCGAAACGGCATCTCCGCGCTGTTCAGTTGCAGGCCGGCTGCGGCGAGCGCGGCCGTGATGTGGGCGCGCAGGGCCTGCTCCTCGGCGGCCATCAACGCGTGGAACAAGTCGTCCTTGGAGTCGAAATACCAGTAGACCGACCCGTAGGCCAGGCCCGACTCTTTGGCGATATCGGCGATCGTTGTGGCGTGAAAACCCTTGCGGGCGAAGACCTTTTTGGCCGCAGCCAGGATCTCCTCACGCCGCCGCGACTTGTCCTGCTCACTGACCGCGCGGCGCTTGCGGACACGGGTACCGCTCGTCACCGCTCGACCAGCTCGTCGAGACGCCCTACCACATCGATGAATTCGGAGACCATGTCCAGCACGACCGATCGCGCCGGCTGCACCTTGTCCAGCGAGCCGACGACCTGCCCGACGAAGTAGGTGGCCAGATCGCGGGCCTTGGCGTCCGGGTGTGCGGCGGCCTGATTGATCCGCGCCTGCGGGTCGCCGATCAGCGCGCTCTGCAGCGGCATGCCCAGTGGGTCGGGGCTGTCGGGCCGGTCCCATTCGTCGGTCCAGGCGGTACGCAGCATGCGCGCGGGCTTGCCGGTCAACGACCGCGATCGCACCGTGTCCGAGGACGTGGCAGCCAGGAACTTGTCCCTTACCACCGGCGGGGTCTCGGCTTCCTCGGTGGTCAGCCACACCGACCCGCACCACACCCCTTCCGCACCCAGGGCCAGAGAGGCGGCGATCTGGCGGCCGCGGGCGATCCCGCCCGCGGCGAGAACCGGCGTCGGCGACACCGCGTCTACCACTTCCGGAACCAGCACCATCGTCGCCACCTCCCCGGTGTGCCCGCCGGCCTCGGTGCCCTGCGCGACGATCAGGTCGACGCCGGCGGCGGCATGCCGGCGCGCGTGCTGTGTGGTTCCGGCCAGCGCGGCCACCACCACGTCGTTGTCGTGGGCGCGTCGGACCAGGTCTGCGGGAGGCGGTCCGAGCGCACTGGCGATCAGCCGGATGCGGTGGGCGAAAGCGACATCGAGCAGTGGCTCGTAGCCTTTCGGTGAGATGTTGAGCCCGGGCGGCAGACGCTGCTCGTCGGCGGGCGGCGCGATGCCATACCGAGCCAACAGGTCGTCGACGAACGCCCGATGCTGCTCGGGCAGTAACTCGCGCGCCTGCTTCGAGTCGATGCCACCCTGCTCGGCGCCCACGTATTTGGGCGGCAGCAACAGGTCGACACCGTACGGCTTGCCGCCGGTCTGCTCCTCGATCCAGCGCAGCTCGGCTTCCAGCCGCTGCGGGCTGTGTGCGACGGCGCCGAGGACGCCGAAACCGCCGGCATTCGACACGGCGGCCACGACGTCTCGGCAGTGACTGAATGCGCATATCGGGAACTCGACGCCGAGCATCTCGGCGACCTTGGTTCGCATTCCGACGACGCTACGAGTTACTGATTGACGTGTCAATCGCGTACGGTAGGGTGCCGAATATGCCCGAGCCGTTGACCGAGGAGCAGCAGCACAAGCGCCGACAGGCAGTGCGCGACACGATGCCGACGACGCCGTTCCTTGCGGCGCTGGGCATCGTGTTCGAACGCTACGAACCCGACGACGTCATCATCCGGCTGCCGTTTCGGGACGACCTCACCAATGACGGCACCTACTTTCACGGCGGGGTCATCGCATCGGTGATGGATACCGCGGGCGCCGCCGCGGCCTGGTCGAACCACGACTTCGACAAGGGCATGCGGGCGTCCACTGTTGCCATGAGCATCCAATACACCGGCGCCGCAAAGAAATGCGATCTGCTGTGCCATTCCCGTACCACGCGGCGGCGCAAGGAGCTCACGTTCACCGACATCACCGCCACCGACGCCGAGGGCAACGTGGTGGCCCACGCCGTGCAGACCTATCGGATTGTGTGATCCGGGGGCCGGCCGTCGGGGGGCCAGCTGGCCACGTCGTCCTCCAGCGGGACCTGCAGGCTGCGCAGGATCGATGCGATCATGCGCCACGCGCCGATCGCTGACACGAGTTCGATGAGCACTGCGCGGTCTGCGCCCAAGGCGCGCTCGCAGGCCGTCCAGCTTTCGGCGCTCACCACGCCCTCGCGCACGACGTCGTCGGTGGCCGCCAGCACCGCCCGCTCCGCCGGACCGAATGCCTCGTGAGCCTGCCAATCACGCACCGCGAGAAGATCATCGGCGCTCACCCCGAGTCCCTGCGCGACCCGCCAGTGCTGGGTCCACTCGTAGTCCGAGGCGGTGAGCCAGCCGATCCGCATGATCACCAGCTCGCGTAGCCGCGAGTCGAGAGTGCCGTGCCACAGCATGGTGGCCAGCAGGTCGTTCAGCGCGCGGGCCAGGCTGGGATGGTTCAGCAGCACCTGGAAGATGGCCAGCTCGGCCATGTAATTGGGCACGCCGGCCTCGTCGGCGGCGGCCTTGGCCTCGTCGACCGGCAACAGCGGGACACGAGCTTCTCTCATGGTGTGAGCACTCCGTGAACTGGTGGGACATCGTCGCGCTCGCCGGCCATCGTGGCGAGCAGGTCTTCGGCCTCGTCGAGGCCCACGCAGCGGCGAGGCAGGCTGGCGAACGGATACCGACCGGACGCCAGCAGATCCAGTGCCGCCCGGTACGCCACGACGTCGACGCCGAGTGCGCCGAGGATGCGCAGCTCTTTCAGCACGATCATGTCGGGCCAGAAACCCGGAGCGCTGGTACCAAAACCGCGGGTGCCGGCGACCACGACGGTCCCGGCGGGCCGGGCGAGCGCGATCGCCTGTGCGAACGCCGCGGGTGCCCGGGCCGTGACGTCCACGACGACGTCGGCCAATCCGCCCGTCGCCCTGGTCAATTCGGCAACGGGATCGTCGACGCTGACGTCGACGGCGAGGTCGGCGCCGAACTTGGGCGCCAGCGCCAGGCGCTCGGCGTCCCGCGCGCCCAGACCGGTCACCATCACGAACCCGGCGCCGGCCTCTTTGGCCGCGGCTGCCGCGCACAGCCCGCGGATGCCCGGCCCAAGCACGGCGACGACGTCGCCGGGGCGGGTAGCGGGCACGGTTGTGGCCCAGCGGATTCCGGCGCCGAGCGGATTGAACAACGTCGCCACAATCGGGTCCAGGTCGTCGGGCACCGGTAACACCATCGAGTCCGGTGCTAGGTATTGGTATTCGGCGTAGCCGCCCCACAGCCCTGGCTCGCGGTCGACGGGGATGAACCCGTACATGTCGGACAAGCCGTGCCGCTCGCAGCGCCGGTACTCCCCTGCCCGACACGCCGGGCAGGCCCGGCAGGACTGGAACACCTCGACGGCCACCCGGTCCCCTGCGGCCACTCCCCAACGCTGCGCTGCGCGGGGGCCGATGGCCTCGATGACGCCGACCGTCTCATGACCGGGAACGAAGGCAAACCCGCCCGCCAGCTCGCCGGTGTACTCCTCGTGGTCGGTACCGCAGAGCCCGCAGGCCACCACCCGCACGAGCGCATCGTCGTCACCCAGGGTTGGCAGCGGCAGCTCCCGGGCCACCAGGCGGCGCGGCGCTTCCAGCACTAACGCCTGCGCTACCGCTTGAGGCATGTCGGCTCGCTCGGGGTAATGCCTAGGCGTCCAAGCGCGCGAATTGACCCTGCCGGTACTGCTCGACACACACTGATCGCCTGACCTTGCCGCTTGTGGTGATGGGAATTGAACCAGGTGCCACGACAACAAGATCCGCGACGCTGAGGCCGTGCGCGTTGGATACCGCCGAGGTGACTTCCCGCTTGATCCCGGCAAGCTTGTCCATCGCCTCCTGGTCGGAGTCACCACGCTTCTTCATCTCGATGATCGCCACGAGCTTCTCGGTCCTCTTGTCCGGAACCGCTATCGCCACGCACCGGCTCCGGGTGATCTCCTGGATCGTCGCCTCGATGTCGTCGGGAGAGTGGTTACGCCCATACACGATCAAAAGATCCTTGATGCGGCCCAGGATGAACAACTCACCATCCGACAGGAAACCCAAATCTCCGGTTCGCAGCCACGGCCCTTCGGGTGTGCCCGCCGACGGGGCGACAAGTTTCGCACGGAACGTTTCCTCGGTCTCTTCAGGTTTCCGCCAATACCCCATGGCCACATTGTCGCCGTGCACCCAAATTTCGCCGGTCGTCCCCTCCGGACACTCGGTCCTGGTCTCGGGGTCGACGATCCGCACCGTCGGTGATTTCGGCGCCCCGTAACTGACCAGCGCAGTCCCCCCGCTGTCGCACCGCTTCGCCTGACCGGCAGACAACTTCTCGGATTCGAAATGGACGACTTGTGGTGGCTGCCCGAGTGCGCGGGTCGCCACATAGACCGTGGCTTCGGCGAGCCCATATGAGGGCCGCAACACCGTGTCGCGCAGATTGAACTTGGCGAACCGCTGCGCAAAGCGCCTCAACGTGGCCGGCTGGATCCGTTCGCTACCACTGCCGATACCCAGCACGTCCCCGAGATCGAGCCCGGCCATGTCTTCGTCGGTGGTTTTGCGTGCCGCCAATTCGAAAGAAAAGTTCGGTCCCACCGTGACGGCGCGCCGACTGCGCGCCAACAATTGCACCCAACGAGCAGGTCGCTGCAGGAACGACACCGGACTCATCAGCACGGTGTGGAGTCCGGCTAGAACAGGTTTGCAAATACCTAGCATCAAACCCATGTCGTGGTAAAACGGCAACCACGACACAACAGTCATGTCTGCTTGGCCGGCAAAATAGTCGTGCATCCACTGCTGGAAATTGGCCAGAACGTTGCTGTACGAAATCATGACCCCGGTGGGCCGACGGGTCGATCCGGATGTGTATTGCAAGTAGGCAGTATCGGGCCGGCCACCGTCGCCGCCGGCCACTCGTTTGGAGTCGTCCAGCCCTAGTGAATCAACCTCGATAACCGTTGGAGCGGGAGCACCGTTCGGCGACTCGGCGTGCTTCGCTACCTCGCCAACCAGCTCGGAAGTCGTGAGGATGACCGAGGGCGATGTGTCATGCAGGACGGAGGCAACCCGCTCATCGTGGGTGCCGCCCATCGGCGCCGACAGCGGAACTGCGATAAGCCCGGCGTGCAATGCTCCTAGAAAAGCCGCGATGTAGTCGAGTCCCTGCGGCGCCGAAATCACGGCCCGGTCACCGGTCGCTCCGCACAGGCTCAGCTCGTACGCAACATTCTGCACGCGCCCATACAACTGTGACCAGGTCAGGCTTTCAGTAACGCCGGCCCAATCCTGTTCGTAGTCAACGAACGTGAATGCCGTGTCATTGGGCTGCAGGCTGGCGCGCTCGCGCAGAACATCCGGAATGGAAGGCTCAATCACGTGCGGCGTTACCTAGGCGTCCAGGCGGGCGAACTGACCCTGCCGGTACTGCTCGACACACGCCGATCGCCTGACCTTGCCGCTTGTCGTAATCGGAATCGAACCAGGCGCTACCACAACAAGATCCGCGACGCTAAGCCCGTGCGCGTTGGACACCGCCGAGGTGACCTCC
Source organism: Mycobacterium fragae (assembly GCF_002102185.1). Taxonomy (GTDB): domain Bacteria; phylum Actinomycetota; class Actinomycetes; order Mycobacteriales; family Mycobacteriaceae; genus Mycobacterium; species Mycobacterium fragae. The sequence goes on along the minus strand of NZ_LQOW01000034.1, from coordinate 86,034 downwards.
CGCTTGATCCCGGCAAGCTTGTCCCTCGCTTCCTCGTCAGAGTCATCACGCTTCTTCATTTCGATGATCGCGACCAGCTTCTCGGTCCTTTTATCCGGAACCGCTATCGCCACGCACCGACCCCGGGTGATCTCCTGAATGGTCGCCTCAATGTCGTCGGGCGAATGGTTACGCCCATAAACAATCAAAAGATCCTTGATGCGGCCCAGGATGAACAACTCACCCTCGGACAGGAAACCCAAATCCCCGGTTCGCAGCCACGGCCCCTCGGGCGTGCCCACAGAAGGATCGACAAGCTTCGCACAAAACGTTTCCTCGGTCTCTTGAGGCTTCCGCCAATACCCCATCGCGACATTGTCGCCGTGCACCCAGATCTCGCCGGTCGTACCCTCCGGACACTCCGTCCTGGTCTCGGGATCGACGATGCGCACCATCGGGGATTTCGGCACTCCGTAACTGAGCAGCGCGGTCCCCCCGCTTTCGCACCGCTTCGCCTGACCGGCAGACAGTTTGTCGGATTCGAAGTGCACGGTTTCCGGCGGTTGACCCGGCGCGCGGGTCACCACGTAGACGGTGGCTTCAGCGAGCCCATATGACGGCCGCAACACCGTGTCGCGGAAATTGAACTTGGCGAATCGCTCTGTGAAGCGCCTCAGCGTCGCCGGTTGAATCCGTTCGCTACCCGGGACGATGCTCATGATGTCTGAAAGATCATGCCCGGCCATGTCCTCGTCCGATGTTCGGCGGGCCGTTAATTCGAAGGCGAAGTTAGGTCCAGCCGAATATGCACGAGTATTGCTAGCCATCAGATGCATCCAGCGGGCTGGCCGCTGCAAGAATGAGACCGGACTGGTAAGCACACCGCGATATCCGCCCAGTATCGGTCCGCAGATACCCAGAAATAGGCCCATGTCGTGATAGAAGGGCAGCCACGACACAATAGTGGTGTCTGGCGGGGCAATATTTCCGTAGTCCGCAAAATAGTCGGACATCAGCTGTTCGTAGTTGGACAGCAGGTTACGGTAGGAAATCGCGACCCCGGTGGGCCGACGAGTTGACCCGGACGTGTATTGCAGATATGCCGTGCCCGGGCGGTTATCGTCCGTAGCGCTGGAATTCCTTGAGGAGTCAAGGCCGAGCGAATCGACCGCTACGACTGTTGCGGTGGAGCCGTCTGCCCGCGGCTGTGCGTACTCGATGACGCTATCGACGACCGCTGACGTCGTGAGAATGACAGACGGCAACGTATCGTCAAACACCGAGCTGACGCGCTCATCATGGACGCCACCCGTTGGGACCGAAAGCGGAACCGCGATAAGCCCGGCCTGCAATGCTCCGAGGAATGCAGCGATGTAGTCCTGGCCCTGCGGCGCCAATATCAGAGCTCGATCACCGGTCGAGGAATAGCGCCGGACCTCTTGCGCCACACTTAACGTTCGGCGATACGCCTGCGACCACGTCACGGTTTCCGCGACGCCCTCCCAGTCCTGGTCGTAATCGACAAACGTGAACGCTGTGTCATTGGGCTGCAGGCTGGCACGCTCGCGCAACATTGCCGGAATGGACGTCTCAATCATCCGCATCAGGTTACTGTGGCCGCCGCCGCCGCACCTCGGAAACAGAAGATAAGTGAAGCCGCCTATTTGGGCATCACGATTGGGTTACGGTTCCACCTATGGCCTACGTGTTTCACGGGTGCATAATATCGTCACCCCTGCCACTTAGGCCGCTGACCTGCACGAAAGCCCTGACATGGGCAAGGCATCAAACGAATAGGACGTAGGCACCCGGGTAGTCGACGAGCGCCACGCCCTGAGTCAAGTAGCGCACCAGGGTGCGCAGTGGTTCCTGTGAGGAGGCGGGATGGTTTCATTCGGGGCGATCGATGATGGTGTGGAGCACTCATCTTCAGCGAATTCTTCGCCCACTATGGGCACCACGACGGTCACTCCGATTGCTGTCATCGGCATGGCGTGTCGACTTCCGGGAGGTATCGACTCCCCTGAGCTCCTGTGGGAGGCACTCCTGCGCGGCGACGACCTAGTCACCGAGGTTCCGCCCGAACGCTGGGAAGCCGACGACTACTACGATCCCGAGCCCGGTGTGCCAGGTAGGTCGGTGACAAAGTGGGGCGCGTTTATCGATGACGTAGCCGGCTTCGACGCCGATTTCTTCGGCATCAGTGAGTCGGAGGCCACCGCGATCGATCCGCAGCACCGGTTGTTGCTTGAAACTTCTTGGGAGGCGCTGGAGCACGCAGGGGTGAACCCGTCAAAGCTGGCCGGCTCGCGAACCGGTGTGTACATGGCTTTGGGGCATAACGATTATCAACTGCTCGCCGCGGATGCCCACGCCTTAGAGGGACCATACGGGTTCCTGGGCAACGGTTACTGCATGGCCTCGGGGCGGATCTCCTACGCCCTGGGACTGCATGGTCCCGCATTGACGGTAGATACTGCATGCTCGGCCGGCCTGGTGACTGTGCATATGGCCTGTCGCAGTCTACACGACGGCGAATCTGATCTTGCCCTGGCGGGCGGTTCGGCGGTGGCGCTTGATCCGCGGAAGTTCTCCGCGGGATCGGCTGGCGGCATGCTGTCTCCGACCGGCCGCTGTAATGCCTTCGATGTCACAGCGGACGGGTTCGTGGCCGGCGAGGGCTGTGCCGTGGTGCTGCTCAAACGACTACCCGATGCGCTGCGCGACGGTGACCGGATCTTGGCTGTGGTGCGCGGTACCGCGTTGAACAACGATGGCCGCACAGTGACCATCACAACACCGTCGCAGTCCGCACAGGTCGCTGCCTACCGGGCCGCATTGGCTGCGGCGAGCGTAGACGCGGGCACTGTGGGGATGGTGGAGACGCACGGCACCGGTACCCCTACCGGCGACCCCATCGAATTCGCCAGCCTGGCAGAGGTTTACGGCATCGACGGTCCCTGCGCGCTTGGGGCCGCAAAGACCAATTTTGGACATAACCAGTCAACCGCGGGAACTTTGGGCTTGATGAAGGCCGTCCTGGCCCTGCAGCACGGTGTCATTCCGCAGAACCTGCACTTCACCCGTCTGCCCGATGAGCTCACCCAAATCGAAACCAACCTCTTTGTGCCGCAGGAAACTACACCGTGGCCTGCAAACGGTCACGCGCCCCGGCGGGCGGCGGTGTCGGCATATGGATTCTCGGGAACCAACGCCCACGCCATCCTGGAGCAAGCTCCCGAGATCTCCGAAGCCGCTGCGCGGGAGGGCATCTCACCCGAAGCGGCAAAGAATGCAGCGCTCCTGTTTCCGTTGTCGTCCACATCGGCCGATGAGCTGCGTCGCACCGCAGGCCGGCTGGCTGACTGGGTGCAAGCACATGAGGACATCGCATTGCCGGACCTGGCCTACACGCTGGCGCGTCGGCGCGCGCATCGTCCGGTGCGCGCTGGCATCATTGCGAGCACCCTGCCAGAGCTCACCGAGGCTTTGCGGGAGGTCGCTGACGGCGATAACCCGTACCAGGCCGCGGTCGGGCAGGATGACCGCGGACCGGTGTGGGTCTTCTCGGGGCAGGGTTCGCAGTGGCCGGCAATGGGTGCTCAGCTGCTGGCAACCGAACCGGTGTTTGCCGCCACCGTCGCGGCGGCTGAGCCACTCATCGCCCGCGAGTCCGGGTTCTCGGTCACCGAAGCGATCACGGCGCCCGAGGTGGTGACCGGTCAAGACCGGATCCAGCCGACGCTGTTCACCATGCAGGTCGCGCTGGCCGCCACTCTCAAGGCCCACGGGGTGCGCCCAGGCGCGGTCATCGGACATTCGCTCGGTGAGGCCGCGGCAGCTGTCGTCGCAGGCGCGCTGACGCTGGAAGACGGGCTGAGGGTGATCTGCCGCCGATCGCAACTCATGTCGCGCGTCGCCGGTAGCGGCGCCACGGCGTCGGTGGAATTGCCTGCCCAGCAAGTGCTTTCAGAACTGATGGCCCAAGGCATCGACGACGTCGTGGTGGCGATAGTGGCCTCGCCGCAGTCCACGGTGATTGCAGGTGCCGCCCAGAAGGTTCGCGAGCTGGTGGCGGCCTGGGAACAACGTGATGTGATGGCCCGCGAGGTCCCCACCGACGTCGCCTTCCATTCGCCGCAAGTCGATCCGATCCTCAGCGAGCTGATCGGCGTACTCGCGGACCTGGACCCCAGGACGCCGGAAGTTCCCTTCTACTCGGCGACCCTTTTCGACCCTCGCGAGCAGCCGGTGTGTGATGCCCGCTATTGGGCGGACAACATGCGCCGCATGGTGCGATTCGCCGCGGCAGTGCAGGCCGCTTTGGAGGACGGTTACCGGGTCTTCGCCGAGATAGCACCGCATCCGCTTCTCACCCGCGCTCTGGAGCAGACGGCCCGCGGCCTGGACATCCCGCTGGCTGCGCTGGCAGGTATGCGCCGCGAACAAGCACTGCCGCACGGGCTGCGCGGTTTTGTGGCAGATATGCACAGTGCGGGTGCCGCGGTGGACTTTTCGGTGCTGTGTCCGGATGGGCAGCTGGTGGACGCGCCGCTGCCGACCTGGACGCACCGTCAGCTGATGTGGAGCCGCGAGCGGCAGGAATCCCCTACACATGGTGGTTCCATCGTTTCGGTGCATCCGCTGCTGGGTCCGCATGTGCGCTTGCAGGAAGAACCGGAGCGCCATGTCTGGCAAGGGGAGGTCGGCACCGCCGCACAGCCCTGGCTGGGTGATCACCGGATCCGCGATGTGGCGGTGCTCCCGGGGGCGGCTTACTGTGAGATGGCCCTAGCCGCGGCTCGCGCGGTGCTGGGCGAGGCGTCTGAGGTGCGCGACATCCGCTTCGAACTGGCGCTGCGGCTGGATGAGCAGACCACGATCGGTGCTTCGGCCTCGTCGCCATCGCCGGGCGTCCTCGATTTCACCGTGGAGACGAATCAAGGCGGCGGACAATCGCGACACGCTACCGCAGTCCTACAAGCCACAGAGGATGAGCAGCCGCCTGCGCACGAGATGTCCGCGCTACTCGCCGCCCATCCGGGCCGCGAGGATAGCGACGCGGTACGCGCGCGCATAGGCGAGCGTGGCGTTCAGTTCGGTCCGGCGTTCACCGCTCTCGGCGCCGTGCATACCGGCGACGAGGGAACCGAGACCGTGTTGGCGGAGATCGCGCTACCCCGCCAAATCCGTTCGCAACAAGATGCTTACGGCGTACACCCGGCACTGCTGGATACCTGTTTCCAGTCCATCGAGGCTCATCCGGAGGTCAAGGCACTGGCGCAAGAAGTGCTGGGGTTGCCGCTGGGTGCCCGACGGCTGCGCGCCTACGGCCCGGCCCGCAACGCCCGCTACTGCTACACACGGGTGGCAAAAGCCGATGCTTCCGGGGTCGAGGCCAATTTCGAACTGCTCGACGAGCACGGTGCAGTCCTGCTCGCCCTCGAGGGGGTGCGATGGGGTACAAGAGCCACCGGGAACGCCCACAAAGATCGGGTGTTGGGCGAGCGGCTGCTGACCGTCGAATGGCGGCAACGCGAATTGCCCGAGGTTGAACATGACGACGCCGGAACCTGGCTGCTGATCAGCACCATTACCGCCGATGTGGTGGCAGCCACGTTGACCGACGCGCTGAAAAACCATGGCGCCCATTGCACTACGATGTGCTGGCCACCGCACGCCGACCACGCCTCGAACACCGAGCAACTCGGAAATCATCTGCGTGCCGGTGGATTCACCGGTGTGGTGATCCTCACCGGACCGAAAAACGGGGACGCCGATGATCAGTCCCCGCTGCTGGGGCGCGAGTATGTGCGGCACCTGGTGCGTATCCTCCGTGAATTGCCGGAGATCCCCGGTGAGGCGCCTCGCCTGTACGTCGTGACGCGCAATGCCCAGACGGTGCTGGCGGGCGATCGACCCAACCTGGAGCAAGCCGGGTTACGCGGCTTGATGCGCGTGATCGGCACCGAGCATCCGCATTTGCGCGCCACCCAGATCGATGTGGACGAAGCCACCGACACCGAGCAACTGGCACAGCAACTGCTCGGCGACTCCGACGAGGATGAGACCGCCTGGCGAAACGGCGCGTGGTACGCGGCACGGTTGTACACCGCTCCGCTTGGCCCGGAAGACCGCAAAACCACCGTGGCGAACCATGAGCGGGACCGGATGCGCCTGCAGATTCGCACTCCTGGTGATCTGGAGTCGATGGAACTTGTTGCGTGCGACCGGGTTCCGCCGGGCCCGGGAGAGATCGAGGTCGCTGTCAGCGCGTCCAGCATCAACTTCGCCGACGTGCTACTGGCGTTCGGTCGCTACCCCGCCATTGAGGGGATGCTGCCGCAGCTGGGTACCGACTTCGCTGGAGTGGTGACTGCAGTTGGGCCAGACGTGACCGACCACAAGGTGGGCGATCATGTCGGCGGTCTGTGCGCCGACGGCTGTTGGGGCACGTTCATCACCTGCGATGCGCGCTTGGCCGTCACGCTGCCCGCCGGGCTTACCGACCAGCAGGCGGCGGCGGTGACCACCGCGCATGCCACGGCCTGGTACGGCCTGCACGAGCTGGCTCGCATCAACGCCGGCGACAAGGTGTTGATCCATTCCGCGACCGGCGGCGTGGGTCAGGCGGCGATCGCAATCGCTCGCGCCGTGGGAGCGCAGATTTTTGCCACCGCAGGTAGCGAGCAGCGCCGACAATTGTTGCGCGACATGGGTATTGAGCACGTTTACGACTCGCGCAGCCTGGAGTTCGCCGACGGAATACGCCGTGACACCGAGGGGTACGGCGTGGATATCGTGCTCAACTCGGTCACCGGCGCCGCCCAACGCGCGGGATTGGAACTGCTGTCTTACGGTGGGCGATTCATCGAGATCGGCAAACGCGATATCTACGGCGACACCCGGTTGGGGCTGTTCCCCTTCCGGCGCAATCTGGCGTTCTACGGCGTCGACCTCGCTTTGATGACCGTCACCCACCCGGACCGGCTGCGCGACTTGTTGAAAACGGTGTACCAGCTCACGGCGGACGGCTCGTTGCCGATGCCGGAGAGCACGCACTACCCGCTGACCGAGGCGGCCACTGCCATTCGGGTGATGAGCAACGCCGAGCACACCGGCAAACTGGTACTCGATGTTCCGCACACTGGGCATTCTCGCGTGGTGGTGCCACCGGGACAGGTCCAGGTCTTTAGCGGCGACGGTGCCTACATCATCACCGGCGGGCTGGGGGGCCTGGGGCTATTCCTGGCGGAGAAGATGGCAGCTGGCGGCTGCGGGCGTATCGTGCTGTCCTCGCGCTCGCAGCCAACCCCTGAGGCGCTGCAGGCCATCGAGCGTATCCGCGCGGCCGGTACCGACGTCGTGGTGGAGTGCGGCGATATCACCCATCCCGACATGGCACAGCGGTTGGTGGCCACAGCGACGGCCACCGGGGCGCAGTTACGCGGTGTGCTGCATGCCGCAGCCGTGATCGAGGATGCCACGCTGGCCAATATCACCGATGAGCTGCTTGAGCATGACTGGGCAGCAAAGGTTTACGGTGCGTGGAACCTGCACGAGGCCCTCCAAGGCGCCAATGTCGAGCAGCCGTTGGACTGGTTCTGCGTGTTCTCCTCGGCAGCCGCGCTGGTGGGCTCGCCCGGGCAAGGTGCCTACGCCGCGGCCAACAGCTGGCTGGACGCCTTCACCCTGTGGCGCCGAGCTCAGGGCCTGCCGGCGACCGCGATCGCCTGGGGCGCGTGGGCCCAGATCGGGCGCGCCACCGCCCTGGCGGAGAGCGCCGACATCGCTCTCGATCCCGACGAGGGCGCTTACGCGTTCGAAGCGCTGCTGCGCCACGACCGGGCCTACATCGGCTACGCGCCCATCGCGGGCACACCGTGGTTGACCGCCCTCGCTCAGAGCAGCCCCTTCGCTGAAGCGTTCCGCTCCACGGGGCAAAACACCGCGGGCGCAAGCAAATTGCTTGCCGAGCTCAACGAGCTGCCCCCCGACGAGTGGCCCACCCGACTGCGGCGATTGATCTCCGACCAGGTCAGCTTGATCCTGCGTCGTAGCATCGACCCGGACCGGCCACTCACCGAGTATGGTCTGGACTCGCTGGGTGCCCTCGAGCTACGTGCCCGCATCGAGAGCGAAACCGGAATCCGCATCAATCCTGCCGAGCTCACCACCATCGGCACCATTCGCGGTTTGGCCGGACTGCTGTGCGAAAAGCTGGCACCGGCCGACGCCGCGTGACATCGACGTGTCGGCTTAACCTGAACCGGTAGAGCAGACTGGCCTTTCGAGACTGCTCGACGAGCACGTCGAGACGGGTGAGGTCATGGCCGGTGTGCGACCCAGTTCTAAGGCCGCAACGGAATCCTGCGTCGGGCACGCGGTGTGCAGCTTGGTGCTCGCGAGTACATCTGCGCCTGGATTCGCCGACTGTCGGCTCCTGTGAACGCCGTTCAGCTCGAGGTGCTAGCAGACCGCCGCACTCGCACAGTTGGGCACCGCTGTCCACCATGGTGGCGTGACAGTAGGGAGGATCCGTGAAAACCATTCCTAAACCGTTGGTATTCGGACTCGTTGACCTTGTCGTGGCCGGCTGTGTGCTGTTTTGGCAGCAGGCACCTTCGATTACTGGCAAGCATGGGTTCTCCTGGCGGTATTCGCCGTTGCGACCTTGATCCTCAGGATCTACTAGCGCGGACGATCCCGTTGCGCTTCAGGGGCGGACGCGTCGGGTGCCGATAGCGGCGACCCGAATGCTGCAGAAGGTCGTTATTGCAGGGTGGTACTTGTCGGTGGCAGCAATGCTTATGGTCAGCGTCCTTGACCATCGCTGGTCGGTGATGTTTTGACTGCCGTTGGACTGGGTGCGGTGATGCTAGTGGCCATTCAGAACAGCTGCGGCCGCAACCATCCGGGTGGAGGCGGACCAGAAGCTCATCTCCAGCGGCCTGTATGGGCTGGTGCGGCGTCCGATGTACACACCGGCAATGTGATCATGATGATCGGCATCCCTCTTGCGCTCGGCTCCTATCTGGGACTCGCAACCCACTACCTTTCGACTCGCAAGAAAGCGAGTCAGCTCGACGTGCGGCGCGGCGGTCGTTCGATCGTCAGGTCGCCAACGTCGTCGAGGTCCCGCGCCTATGATGGTCACGCGCCTGGTCCCGAAGTTCGTTGTCGGACAATGGTTCGTCGTTGCCGGACATCATCGCACCGCGGTTCACGCCGGTGCCGTCGGGCGTGCTGGTCGGATTTATTGCGGTGTACCTGCTCGGTTCGTTGGCAGGATTTCCGCAGTGCTGCTCGACCTTTAACCATTCGCGCACATCCTCCGGGTAGGCGGCGGTAGTTTCAGTCCTGCGCCGCTGTTGTGGCTGCTGGCAATCGATGCTGCGCTGGTAGCGCTGGTAGTAGCGGCTTTTGACGCCGCGATGTGCGCTGTTGCGTGCGGTACCGGACGAACGGCAAGGAGGATCCGTGAAAACCATTCCTAAAAAGCTGGTATTCGATCTTGTTTGGCTTGTCGTTGCCGGCTTGCTGCTGTTCTTGCCAGCAGCCACGTTCAATTACTGGCAAGCATGGGTTTTCCTGGTGGTGTCTGCTCTTGCGGGGTGGATTCCCGGCATCTACTTGCTGCGCACGAATCCCGTTGCGCTTGAGCGGCGGAGGCGTGCGGGGCCGATAGCAGAGACCCGACTAATGCAGAAGGTCATTATTGCCGGCTGGTACTTGTCGCTGGCGGCAACGTTCGTGGTCAGCGCGCTTGACCATCGCTTTGGCTGGTCGACGGTATCAACAGGAGTCTGCTTGGTAGGTGATGTTCTGGTAGCCGTTGGAGTGGGTGTCGTGATGCTGGTGGCCATTCAGAACAGCTATGCAGCCGCAACCGTCCGGGTGGAGGCGGACCAGAAGCTCGTCTCCAATGGTCTGTACGGGCTGGTGCGGCACCCCATGTACACCGGCAACGTGATCATGATGGTGGGCATCCCCCTTGCGCTCGATTCCTATTGGGGGCTCGGCTTCGTCGTGCCCGGCCTGATCGTGCTCGCCTTGCGCATCCGTGACGAGGAGAAGTTGCTCCAGGAACAGTTGGACGGATACCGCGAGTACACACAGAAGGTTCGCTATCGCCTGGTGCCATGCATGTGGTAACGACCTGGACCTGAATGTCGCCGGCGTAGTCTTACAGATCGCTGGCCGGACTCACGTTGGGAACTTCTTCCACCGAGCTGGCATGTCTGCCCAACTGCTGGCTCAGGCTTCTAACGGAGGGCGCGTCGAATAAGGCAGGCACCGCAAGGTGGATATCAAGGGCTGTGTTGATCGCGGCGATTGCCCGCATCGCGGAAAGCGAATCCCCGCCCAGATCAAAAAACGACTCATCGACCCCGACGCGGTCTACCCGGAGTACCTGGGCGTAGATGTCGGCCAGGATCTGCTCGACCACGGTAGCCGGGGGACGATAACCGCCACCTGTGTCCTGGTATTCGGGTGCGGATACCGGCGTGGTTGCCGGCTGGGTCAATGCCGCCCGATCACGCCACCGGTCCAGGCGGACGTGCTGGTCCTCGTCGAGCAGGTCCATCGACGAGAGCCGCCGGGTGGGGTCGGCAGTCATGGCCACCAGCACCCGCTGCAACCGCTCGATCAGCGTGTCGACGGTTTCTGCATCGAAAACATCGGTGCGGAATTGGACGCGAAGTTCCAATTCGCGGCCTGGCGCGGCTTGGATCGTCAGCGGGTAATGGTAGTAGTCGCGGCTGGTGAACCCGGTGATGGCCAACTCGTGGTCGCCCGACAACGCGGCGGTGTCGATCGGGTAGTTCTCGTACACGAAAACGGTGTCGAACAGCTGGTCGTGACCGGTGATGTGGTGAATCTCGTTTAGCGCCAGGTGCTGATGGTCGAGTGTGTGGGTCTGGGCCTCTCGCAGCTGGTCGAGCAGATCGGCGGTGGTGGTTGCCGGCGTGATCGTGGCGCGCACCGGCACCGTGTTGATCAATAGGCCCACCATCGAGTCCGCGCCGGACACCTCGGCCGGTCGCCCCGAGACGACGGCGCCGAAGGCGACATCATGCTGACCGGTCAGCCAGCACAACAGCTGCGCGAACACGCCCTGCAGCACGGTGTTGACGGTGGTGTGATGCGAGCGCGCCAGCTCGCTAACCGCGCGGGTGGTCCGCTCCGGCACCCAATACGATCGAAGGCTTCGCGGCCCAAGCCCCAACCGATCCGGCGAACCCACCAATGTGGGGGTGTCAAAACCGGCCAGCACCTCGCGCCAGGCCGCGCGCGCGGCCTCAAGATCTTGATCCGCCAGCCAGGTCAAAAACCTGCGGTACGACCGGGCCGCGCCCAGCCGCTGCCCGTAATAGCTGGCGAATATTTCCCGCAGCAGGATCGGCGTCGACCATCCATCGACCACGATGTGGTGATTAGTCAGCACAAACCGGTGCCGATCTTCTGCAGTGCGGATCAACACCGCCCGAAACGCCGGGCGGTCGGCCAGATCGTAGACCGCGGCGCGCTCGTCAGCACACACCCGCTGGACCTGCTCGTCGGGGTCGGCGCCGTCGGTGTCCAGCTCGACATACCGCCAGGGCGCGACGGGATCAGCCGGGATGATCTGCACCGGCTCGTCGAACCGATGGCAGAAGCGGGCCACCAGGTTGGGATGACGGTTGACCACCGCGTGCACCGCATCACGCAGCCGGTGCCGATCAAGCCGGCCCGCGATGGTGATATCGAACTGCACCGCATACACATCATCGCTACCCGGCGCGGCGGCATGAAACAGCAACCCCTGCTGCAAAGGAGTCAACGGCAAAATATCGGCGACCTCATATCGCCCGCACAGCTCGTCGATCTGCTGCTGCCCTAACCGGGCCGGCGCAATATCCGACGGCGTCAACCCACCCCCGCCGGCGCGCACATGCGCGCAGATACCGGCCAGGGCCTCAAACCACAGCTGGCCAAGTCGGCTGACCTGCGCGCGATCCAGAGCCGAGGGCGCCCACATCCAGTCGGCGTGCAACTGCGGGCCGGCGTCAGTGTCCACGGTGAGCGCATTGAGCTCCACAGTGTGCGCCAGCGCCATGGGGATAGTCGCGGCAGCGCCGACAAACGACGCGCCGTCCTCGCTGATCCGCCACCCCTCATCAGATACCTCGCCCGTCGTGCCGCCCAGCCGGCCCAAATAATTGAACCCGATCCGCGGATCGGATGCGGCCAGCTCGACATCGGAGTTCAAGTAGCGCAGCAAACCGTAGCTCAGGCCATCCGGCAGGGCCCGAAGCTGCTCTTTGGCGTCCTTGATCAGCACCCCCAGCGCCGTCTCACCGCCGGCCACCTGCGCCCAGGACAGCCCACCGACGGTCAATGACACCGGGTATTTGGTGGTAAACCACCCCACTGTGCGCGACAGGTCCACGTCGGCGCCCAGCTCCTCCTGGCGTCCGTGGGCCTCCACGTCGATACCGACCGGCGCTTCGCCAGTCCCCAAAAACTGCGCACACGCCAATCCGAACGCGATCAACAAAATGTCGTGCACCCCGGCATGGAACGCCGCCGGCACCTCGCCGAGCAGCATGCGGGTGGTCTGCACATCCAGCGACACCGACAGGCGCCCGGCCGTGGCGAAGGTGTCCACCGCGGGCTGCACCGCCGGCAGCGCGGCCGGGACCGCCGCCAGCTGCCGCCACACCTCCGCCAGCTTCACGACTTCCGGGGCGCGGGCGTGCTCGGCGAGCAACTTCGCCCACCGGGCAAACGATGTCCCAGTCGCCGGTAGTGTCACGTGCTGCCCGCCGTGATGCTGGGCCCAGCCAATGTTGAAGTCCTCCAACAGGATCCGCCACGATACCCCGTCGATGGCCAAGTGATGAACGATCAACACCAACTGACTCGTGGGGGCCACCCACAGCGCGCTCAGCATCATCCCGACGGCCGGGTTCAACCGCGACCGCGCTCGTGTCAGCGCCTCATCGGATAACACGTCTACTGCTTGCAGGCACTCGCGAGCATCCACCGATCCGGCCTCGGGCACCGTCAACGACCATCCCCCCGCGCCGTCGTCGACGCGTGCCCGCAACATGGCATGCCGATCCAGCACGGCCTGCAACAGCACCACCACATCGGCCTCGCCCACCCCTGCGGGGGCCTGCACCACCATGGTCTGGTTGAACTGCTCAACCGGGCCCTCCAGGCCCTGCAGCCAACACATGATCGGGGTCGCGACCACCGGCCCGACACCGGCATCGCTCGGGCCATCCGCAACGCCAGTCGCGACAACCAGTTGCACATGCGGGCCACCGAGGGGCAACGCCAAGTCAATGTCGGCCACGGCCCCCCGGGCAGCCCTGGCCACCCGGGCCAGCCCGGCAACGGTCTGCTCAACGAAAATATCGCGCGGCCGACACACCAGGCCGGCGGCGCGGGCGCGCGCCACCACCTGCATCGACAAAATGCTGTCCCCACCCAGCTCGAAAAACGACTCGTCGATCCCGACCCGCTCCAGCCCCAGCACCTGGGCGTAGATGTCGGCCAGGATCTCCTGGGTGTGGGTGGCCGGGGCGCGGTAACGATCGACCTCCTGATACTCCGGTGCCGGCAGGGCGCGGGTGTCGAGTTTGCCGTTGGGTGTCAGCGGCAGCGCCTCCATCACCACCACGACCGCTGGCACCATGTAGGCCGGGAGCCGCTCAGCCAGCGCGGCGCGTATCTCGGTCGGCTCGGCGGTCCCGGTGACATAACCCACCAGGCGCTTATCCCCGGGCCGGTCCTCGCGGGCGATCACCACCGCCTGCTCCACCCCGTCCAAACCACTTATTACGGCCCGAATTTCACCGAGTTCGATGCGATACCCGCGGATCTTGACCTGCTCATCGGCGCGGCCCAGATACTGCAGCTGTCCCTCGGCGTTCCAGCGCACTAAGTCGCCGGTTCGATACATGCGTGCTCCGGACGCCCCCGCTCCGCCGAACGGACACGCCACAAACCGCGATCCCGTCAGGCCCGCCCGCCCGACATACCCATACGCCAACCCGGCACCGGCGACATACAACTCACCGACCACACCGGCCGGCACCGGACACAGCGACGCGTCCAGCACAAAAAAGCCCAGATGGGCCAGCGGTCCCCCGATCGGGCTGGCATTGCTGTCGACGTCGCCGTGCACGATCTCGCGGAACGAGGCATGCACCGTCGTCTCGGTGATGCCGTACATGTTGATCATCCGGGGCAATCCCGGGTGGTTGTCCAGCCACGCCCGAAGACGTTGGGGCTCAAGCGCTTCCCCGCCGAACACCACCGTCTCAAGCTTGAGCTGGTGTCCGCACTCGGGCTGCAGCGCATCGACGGTTTGCAGCGCATAAAACCCCGAGGGGGTCTGGCTTAAGACACTGACTTGCTCCGCGACCAGCAAGGCGTGGAGGTCTTCCGGTTCGCGGACCACCGAATCGGGCACCACCACCAGCCGCCCGCCGTGCAACAGGGCACCGAAGATCTCCCACACCGAGTAGTCGAAGGCCAGTGAATGACACTGCGTCCACACCTGCCCGGGCGAAAGCTCCAGGTCACCGTCGAGCGTTTCCAGCAGCCGGGTCACGTTGTGGTGGGCGACCGCCACGCCTTTGGGGGCACCGGTAGTGCCCGAGGTGTAGATGATGTAGGCGATGTCATCGGGGGCCGCTGCCAGTAGCGGTGTACTGGGATAAGTGTCAAGGTGGGGGTCTTCGGCGTCGATGACCGGTAGATCACGCCCACCCAGCCGGTCGGCCAGCCGGGTCGTGGTAATCGCGGCGATCGGCGCGGCATCGGCGAGCATGAACTCTATCCGGGCCGCCGGCACCGCCGGGTCGATCGGCAGATACGCCGCCCCGGTCTTGAGCACCGCCAATATCGCCGCGACCGCCTCGGCCGACCGGGTAAGCAGGAGCGCCACACGCTGCCCCGGGCTCACACCCTGGTCGGCCAACAGATGAGCCATCCGGTTAGCGGCATCATCGAGCTCGCGGTAGGTCCACGAACGCCGCCCGCACACTACGGCCACCGCCTCCGGGGCACGGGCCACTTGCGCGGCGAACAACGCCGGAATCGACACCGACGCCGTCACTGGCTGGGTCAATACCGCGCGGTTGCCCCACCCGTCTAGCCGTATGTGCTCACCGGCGTCGAGCACATCCATCGACGAGAGCCGCTGTGTCGGGTCGGCGGTGACGGCCACCAACAGCCGCTGCAACCGCTCGATCAGCGCCTCGATGGTTTCTTTGTCGAAAATGTCGGTGCGGAATTCCACCCCCCCGCCAATGCCGGCGGGCTCACCGGCCTCGCTCCAGCGTTCCCTGAGTGAAAACAGCAGATCCACCCGGGCGGTGCGGGTGTCCACCGGCATCTCCGTGACCTGCAGATCCCCCAACGTCAGCCCGCCGACGGGGTTGCTGTCCTGCCCGGCGAAGTTCTGCCAGGCCAACAACACTTGGACCAGCGGGTGATGGGTCAGGCTTCGGGTCGGGTTGAGCCGCTCCACCAGCACCTCGAAGGGGACGTCTTGGTGCTCGTAGGCGGCCAGGCTGCGCGCCCGCACCTGGGCCAGCAGCTCGGCAACAGTGGGGTCCCCGGCCAGATCCACGCGTAGCACCAAGGTGTTGACGAAAAACCCCACCAGCTCGTCCAGCGCGGGATCACCGCGCCCGGCGATCGGGAAGCCCACCGCAACATCACTGCTGGCGCTCATCTTTGATAGCAGTACGGCCAGGGCGGCCTGGAGCACCATGAAACTGGTCGCGTTGTGCTCGCGGGCCACCATCGCAACCCGCTGCTGCAGTTCGGCAGGCCAGTCCACTGCCACGCTGGCGCCGCGATAATCGGCCACCGGCGGATAGGGCCGATCGGTGGGCAGCTGAAGGCGCTCGGGCACCCCGGCCAGCGCATCCTCCCAGTAGGCCAGCTGCCTGGCGATGGGGCTCTCGCTGTCCTCGAGATCACCCAACTGGGCGCGCTGCCACAGCGTGTAATCGACATACTGCACCGCTAAACCAGCCCAATCGGGGGCCCGCCCCGCGCACCGGCTGGCATAGGCCACCCCCAGGTCCCGCAGTAGCGGGCCGATCGACCAGCCGTCGGCGGCGATATGGTGCATCACCGCCGCTAGCACGTACTCATCGTCGCTGACGCGGAAAAGCCGTGCGCGCAAGGGGATCTCGGACGTCAGGTCAAAACTGTAGCGCGCGGCTGCGTTAATGGCCTCAGCCAGCAGATCTTCCGACCAGCCGGTGGCGTCAATGACGTCCCAACCGAAGTCGACCCGCTCGGGCGTCACCACCAGCTGGTGGGGTATCCCATCGACCGCCGGGAACAGCGTGCGCAGGCTCTCCTGGCGGCCCACCACATCGGCCAGCGCTGCATCCAACGCGTCGGCATCAAGGCGCCCGCGCAACCGCAACCCCACCGGCATGTTGTAGACGGGTGAGGGCCCGTGCAACTGGTCGATAAACCACAGCCGGCTCTGGGCAAACGACAACGGAACCACCGCGGGCCGCTCAACCGGCATCAGCGGCTCACGCGCACCCCCATCGACACCGATACGGGGCGCCAATTGGGCAACGGTGGGCGCCTCGAATAAGGCGCGTACCGGAAGGCCGGCATCGAGGCCGGTGTTGACCGCGGCGATCAGGCGCATTGCCGACAGTGAATCTCCACCCAGGTCGAAAAATGAGTCGTCGACGCCGACGCGGTCTATACCGAGTATCTGGGCGTAGATGTCGGCCAGGATTTCCTCGACCGGGTTGGCCGGGGCGCGGTAACGATCGAAATCCCGATACTCCGGTGCCGGCAGGGCCCGTTTGTCGACTTTGCCGTTGACTGTCAACGGCAGCGCCTCCAACGCGACGACGGCGGCCGGAACCATGTATTCGGGGAGTCGCTCTGCCAGCGCGGAGCGCAGCGAAGCCGCGTCTGCTGTCCCGGCGACATAGCCCACCAAGCGCTTATCGCCGGGGCGGTCCTCCCGGGCGATGACCACCGCCTGATCCACCCCATCCAAACCATTTAGTACGGCCTGAATTTCACCGAGTTCGATGCGATACCCCCGGATTTTGACCTGCTCATCGGCACGCCCCACATACCGCAGCTGCCCATCAGCACGCCAACACACCAGATCGCCGGTGCGATACATACGTGTTCCGGGGCCCCCCGCCTCGGCGAACGGACACGCCACAAACCGCGACGCCGTCAACGGACCCCGGCGCACATACCCATATCCCAGGCCCGCGCCGGCCACGTACAACTCACCGACCACCCCGGCCGGCACCGGGCGCAGCCACCCATCGAGCACGAAGAAGCCCAGATGCGCCAACGGCACCCCAATCGGGCTGTCGGTGGCATCGGTGTCACCGGCGAGGATCTCCCGAAACGAGGCATGCACCGTCGTCTCGGTGATGCCGTACATGTTGACCAGGCGCGGTAATCCAGGGTGGTTGTCCCACCACGTCTCAAGACGCTGAGGCTCCAGCGCTTCCCCGCCAAACACCACCGTCTGCAGCTTGAGCTCATCCTCCGACTGAGGTGACGCCGATGAGGGCAAGCCCAGCCAGCGGGTCACCGAATGTTCAAACGCCGTCGACGTTGTTTGCCAGCAGTGTTGCGCATCGACGGTCTGCAGCGCATAAAACGCCGACGGGGTCTGGCTCAATACGCTGACTTGTTCCGTGATCAGTAAGGCGCGCAACTCTTCCGGTGAGCGGACCACTTCCTCGGGCACCATCACCAGCCGCCCGCCGTACAAAAGCGCACCGAAGATCTCCCACACCGAGTAGTCGAAGGCCACCGAATGACTCTGCGTCCACACCTGTCCCGCCAACTGCAGGCCGGCGTCCAGGGTCTCCAGCAGCCGGGTCACGTTGCGGTGGGGGATAGCCACGCCTTTTGGCACACCGGTGGTGCCCGAGGTGTAAATCAGGTAGGCGATCTCATCCGCCGCCGGTGCCGGCAAGCCCGTGCTGGGTTGGGTGTCAATCCGGGGGTCGTCGACATCGATCACCAGCAGATCGCACCCGTCGAGCCGGTCGGCCAGCTCGGTGGTGGTGATCGCGGCGATCGGCGCGGCATCACCGAGCATGAACTGCACCCGCGCGTCGGGATGCATCGGATCGATCGGCAGGTAGGCCGCCCCGGTCTTGAGCACCGCCAAAATCGCCACGACCACCTCAGCCGAACGCGGCAACAGCAGCGCCACACACTGCCCCGAGCCCGCACCATGAGCACGCAGCAGGCGCGCCAACCGGTTCGCCGCCTCCTCCAGCTCACGGTAGGTCATCGAGCGGCCCTCGCAGCTGATCGCCACCGCCTCGGGTGTGCGCGCCGTCTGCGCCGCAAACACCATCGGAATCGACACCGCGGACGATGCGGGCTGGGTCAACACCGCCCGGTTACCCCACCCATCCAGGCGGGCGTGCTCAGCCTCATCCAGCACATCCACCGACGAGAGCCGCCGTGCTGGATCGGCGGTCATCATCGTCAACACCCGCTGCAACCGCTCGAACAGCGCCTGGATGCTGCCCGCGTCAAACACGTCGGTGCGAAATTCCACGACCCCGCCAATCCCGGCGGGATCACCGGCATCGGTCCAGTTTTCCCCCAGGTGAATCGCCAGATCCGTGCGGGCGGTATGGGTGTCCAGTGGCAGCTGCGTGACCTGCACATCACCCAAGGTCAGCCCGGCGAGGGGACCCCTATGCTGCCAGGAGAAGTTCTGCCAGGCCAACACCACCTGAACCAACGGATGATGGGTCAGAGATCGAGTCGGGTTGAGCCGCTCCACCAGCATCTCAAAGGGCACGTCTTGATGTTCATAGGCGGCCAGGCTGCGCTGGCGCACCTGGGCCAGCAGCTCGCCAACGGTGGGATCGCCGGCCACCTCGACCCGCAGCACCAACGTATTGATGAAAAACCCCACCAGCTCATCCAGTGCGGGATCACCGCGCCCGGCGACTGTGATTCCCACCGCCACATCACTGCTGGCGCTGATCTTGGACAACAGCACTGCCAAGGCAGCCTGAACCACCATGAAGGTGGTCGCGTTGTGCTCACGGGCGACCCGCGCAACCTGCTGCTGCAGTTCGGCAGGCCAGTCGACCGCCACGCTGGCGCCGCGATAATCAGCAACCCGCGGATAGGGGCGATCGGTGGGAAGCTGCAGGTGCTCGGGCATCCCGGCCAGCGCTTGCTCCCAGTAGGTCAGCTGGGCGGCGAGCGGACTGTCAGCATCGTCGAGATCACCCAGCTGCGCGCGCTGCCACAGCGTGTAATCGACATACTGCACCGGCAGCGGCGACCAGCTGGGGGCGTGCCCCGCGCACCGGCTGGCATAGGCCACACCCAGATCACCCACCAGAGGGCCCACCGACCAGCCGTCGGCGGCGATATGGTGCATCACCGCCACCAGCACATGCTCATCGTCAGCGATGCGGAAAAGCCTTGCCCGCAACGGAATCTCGGTCGACAGATCAAATTCGTGACGCGCCGCGGTGTCGATGGCCTCACTCAGCCGGCTGTCCGGCCAGCCGGCGGCATCAATGATCTGCCAACCAAAATCGATCCGCTCAGCAGGCACCACCAGCTGCCGCGGTATCCCCTCGGGCGCTGCAAACACCGTCCGCAGGCTCTCATGGCGGCCCACCACATCGGCCAGCGCCGCACCCAGCGCCTGGGCATCAAGGCGCCCGCGCAGCCGCAACGCCACCGCCATGTTGTAGACCGCTGAGGGCCCCCGCAACTGATCCAGGAACCACAACCGGTTCTGGGCAAACGACAACGGAACCACCGGGGGTCGCTCCACCGCGACCAACGGTTGGAGCCGACCCGCCTGCTCGCCGACACGCGGCGCCAACTGGGCGATCGATGGCGCCTCGAACACGGCGCGCACCGCAACTCCGGCATCCAGGGCGGTGTTGACCGCGGCGACCAAGCGCATCGCCGAAATGCTGTCGCCACCGAGATCAAAGAACGAGTCATCCACCCCGACCCGCTTGATACCCAGCACCTGCGCGTAGATGCCGGCCAGAATGTCCTCAATCTCGTTGGACGGGGCGCGGTAACGCTCGAGGCCGGTGTATTCCGGTGCCGGTAGGGCGCGGGTATCCAGTTTGCCGTTGGGGGTCAACGGCAGCGCCTCCACCACCACCACCGCGGCCGGGACCATATAGGCGGGCAACCGCTCAGCCAACTCGGAGCGCGCCCCGGCCGGGTCGACAGTCCCGGTGACATAACCCACCAGGCGTTTGTCGCCGGGACGATCCTCGCGGGCGATCACCGCTGCCTGGTCCACTCCGTCCAAACCACTCAGGGCTGCTTGGACTTCACCGAGCTCGATGCGATGCCCGCGAATCTTGACCTGCTCATCGGCACGCCCCACATACCGCAGCTGCCCATCGGCACCCCACCACACCAAATCCCCGGTGCGATACATACGCGTTCCCGGCGCTCCCGCGCCGGCGAATGGACACGCCACAAACCGCGATCCGGTCAGCTCCGCCCGGCCCACATACCCACATGCCACGCCGTGGCCGGCCACATACAACTCGCCGACCACCCCGGCCGGCACCGGACGCAACCACCCGTCGAGCACAAACAACGCCGCCCCCGCCACGGGCGAACCGATCGGCGGCACCCCCGAGCCCGCCCGCAGCGGCGCACTCAGCATCACCGCCATCGTCGTCTCGGTCGGACCGTAGGCATTGAGCATCACCCGCCCGGGCGCCCACCGATCCACCAGCTCGGCCGGGCAGGCCTCACCGGCCACGATCAACGGCACCGACTCCAAACCCTCCGCCGGCAACACCGCCACCGCCGACGGGGTCTGGACGAGAACGCTGACCTGTTCAGCCACCAGCAAGGCGTGGAGGTCTTCAGGCGAACGTGTCACCGAGTCGGGCACCACGACCATTCGCCGCCCGTGCAACAACGCATCCCAGATCTCCCAGACCGACGTGTCGAACCCATAGGAATGACACTGCGTCCACACCCCCGCCGCCGGCAGATATGCATCTGGTCCATTCCCGGGGGCCAGGAGCTGCGTGACGTTGTGGTGAGTGACCGCCACCCCCTTAGGCACCCCGGTGGTGCCCGAGGTGTAAATGATGTAAGCGATGTCCCCGGCGGCCGGTGCCGGCAAGCCCGTACACGGATAGTCGGGGATGCGTGGATCGTCGACATCGATGACTAGCAGGTCACGCCCGTCCAGGCCCTCGGCTAGCCCGGTAGTGGTGATCGCAGCCGCCGGCGCGGCGTCGTCGAGCATGAACCCAATGCGAGCCGACGGCGTCACCGGGTCGATCGGCAGATAGGCCGCCCCAGTCTTCAAAACCGCCAGGATCGCTACGACGGCCTGAGCTGAACGCTCCAACAGCAGCGCCACACGCTCACCCGGACCAACACCATGTCCTGCCAACACGTGCGCCAACCGGTTCGCGGCCTCCTCAACCTCGCGGTAAGTCCGCGAGTCCTCCCCGCAGCTGATCGCCACCGCATCCGGTGTGCGCGCCACCTGCGCGGCGAACAACACCGGAATCGACGCCGACGGCGGTGCGGGCTGGGTCAACACCGCCCGGTTGCCCCACCCCTCCAACTGGGCGCGCTCACCGGCGTCGAGCAGATCCATCGACGACAGGCGCCGTGTGGGCTCGGCGGTCATGGCCACCAACACCCGCTGGAACCGCTTGATGAGAGCCTCGATGCTTTGCGCGTCGAACACATCGGTGTCGTATCCGACGCGAAGGCGCAGTTCGTTACCCGGCTGGGCCGCCAGCGTCAGCGGGTAGTGGGTGGACTCGCGGCTGCTCACACCGGTGATGGCCAACTCGTGCTCGCCTGACAATGCCGCGGTGTCGATCGGGTAGTTCTCGTAGACGAATACGGCGTCGAACAATTGGTCATGACCGGTGACGCGGTGAATCTCGTTGAGCGCCAAGTGCTGATGCTCGAATGTGTCGTTGTGGGCGCCCTGCAACTGATCAAGCAAGTCAGCGATCGTGGTTGCCGCCGTCAGGCGGGCCCGCACGGGCACCGTATTGATCAACAGCCCCACCATCGAGTCCGCGCCGGGCACCTCGGCCGGCCGCCCCGAAACCACAGCGCCGAAGGCGACATCATGCTGGCCGGTCAACCAGCACAACAACTGTGCCCAGGCCGCCTGCAACACGGTGCTCACGGTGGTGTGTTGCGAGCGCGCCAACTCACCAACGGCCCGTGTCGTCTGCTCGGGCACCTCAACCGATGCCAGGCCTCGCCGCCCCAGCCCCAACCGATCCGGCGGCCCCACCAAGGTCGGGGTGTCAAAACCGTCAAACACCTCACGCCACGCCGCGCGGGCGGCATCAAGGTCACGATCGGCCAGCCAGCTAACAAAGCTGCGATACGGCGCGGGCGCCGGCAGCCGCTGCCCGTAATAGCCGGCGAATATCTCCCCCAGCAGGATCGGCAGTGACCAGCCATCGAGCACGATGTGATGATTGGTCAGCACAAACCGATGCCGATCCTCTGCGATCCGGATCAACGCCGCCCTAAACGCCGACTGGCCGGCAAGGTCGTAGACCGCGACACGTTCGGCGGCACACAACGCCTCGATCTGCTCATCAGGGTCGGCGTTGCCAGCAACGTCGACATAGCGCCACGACACAACCGGATCAGCCGGGATGACCTGCACCGGTTCGTCGAACTGTTCACAGAATCGGGCCGCCACGTTGGGATGCCGGTTGACCGCCATCTGCACCGCATCGCGCAGCCGGTGCGGGTCAAGCGGGCCGCTCACACCGATATCCAGTTGCACCGCATACACATCGTCGCCGCCGATCTGCGCGGTGGCCGCGTGAAACAGCAGCCCCTGCTGCAGCGGGGTCAACGGCAACACATCGGCAATGGGGTATTGCCGCTCCAGTTCGTCGATCTCCTGCTGGGTCAAACCCGCCGAGGCGATATCCGACGGCGTCAGCCCACCCCCACCGGCGCGCACATGCGCACAAATCCCGGCCAGCGCCTCAAACCACAACCGGCTCAGCCGACTGGCTTGGGCATGATCCAATGCCGACGGTGCCCACGACCAGTTGGCCTGCAGGCGCGGGCCGGTGTCGGTGTCGACCGTGCCGGCATTGAGCTCCACCGTGTGCGCCAACGGCATCGGTATAGCCGCGGCGGCGCCGGCAACCGATAAGCCGTCCTGGCCGATCCGCCACACATCACCAGAAACCTCGGAGGCCGCGCCCAGGCGCCCCAGATAGTTGAAGCCGATCGGCGGATCCGACCCATCCAAATCCACGTCCGGGTTCAAATACCGCAACAGACCGTAGGTCAACGGATCTGGCAGAGCGCGCAGCTGCTCTTTGCCGTCCTTGATCAGCGCCCCAAGTCCGGCTTCGCCGGCGATCACCTGCGTCCAGCGCAGCCCACCGACCGCCAATGCCACCGGGTATTTGGTGGTAAACCACCCCACCGTGCGCGACAGGTCCACATCGGCGGCCAACTCCTCGTGGCGCCCATGGCCCTCGACATCGATGCCGATCGGGGCGCAGCCGTTGCCCAAAAACTCCGCCACCGCCAACCCGAAGGCGATCAACAAAATGTCTTGCACGCCAGCGTGAAACGCCGCCGACACGTCCTCGAGCAGCATCCGGGTGGTCTCGACATCCAGCGACGCCGACAAACGCCCGGCGCTCGCGTAGGTATCGACCTCTGGGCGCACCGTGGGCAGCGCATCCGAGGCCGCCGCCACCTGCTTCCAGGCGTCCGCCCGATCTACGACGTCGGGGCGTTGCGCATGCTCTGCCAGTAGCGCCGCCCAGCGGGTAAACGACGTCCCCCAAGTCGGCAATACCACCGGCTGCCCCGCGCGGTGTTGGCCCCAGGCGGTGTTGAGGTCATCGAGCACAATCCGCCACGACACCGCGTCGACGGTCAAATGGTGAACGATCAGCACCAACTGAGCCGTGGAGCCCACCCACAGGGCGCTGAGCATCACCCCAGCCGCCGGATCCAATCGCGATCGCGCCTCCACCAACGCCGCATCGGATAACACGTCCAGCGATTGCAGGCAAGCGCGGGCATCGACCGACCCCGCCTGTGGCACCGTCAACGACCAGCCGCCCGCGCCGTCGTCCTCGACACGGAGCCGCAGCATGGCGTGCCGATCCAGCAACGCTTGCAACAGCACCGCCACATCAGCCTCGGTCACCCCCACCGGAGCCTGCACCACGACCGCCTGGTTGAACTGATCAACCGGCCCCTCAACGTCGTGCAGCCAGCGCATGATCGGGGTCGCGACGACCGGCCCGACACCCTCATCGACCATGCCGGCCACGGCGTCACTCGCGCCGGCCACCAGGGCTAGCCGGGCGACGGTCTGTTCCACGAAAACATCGCGCGGCCGACACACCAGCCCGGCGGCACGAGCCCGTGCCACCACCTGCATCGATGAAATGCTGTCGCCGCCAAGCTCGAAGAAAGAATCGTCGACGCCGACCCGCTCCAGGTCGAGCACCTGGGCGTAGATGCCGGCCAGGATCTCCTCGACCGGGTTGGACGGGGCGCGGTACCGCTCGACGCCGGTGTACTCCGGTGCCGGTAGGGCGCGGGTATCGAGTTTGCCGTTAGGCGTCAGCGGCAGCGCATCGATCATCATGACCGCGGCCGGCACCATGTAGTCCGGCAACCGCTCGGCAAGCTGGGTGCGGATACCGACCGGATCGGCGGTGCCGGTGACATAACCCACCACGCGCTTGTCGCCGGGGCGATCCTCGCGGGCGATCACCACCGCGTGCTCCACCCCATCCAAACCACTCAATGCCGCCTGGACTTCACCGAGCTCGATGCGATACCCGCGGATCTTGACCTGCTCATCGGCACGCCCCACATACCGCAGCTGCCCATCAGCACCCCAGCACACCAAATCCCCGGTGCGATACATCCGTGTCCCCGGCCCACCGAGGGGGCAGGCCACAAACCGCGACGCAGTCAACGGACCCCGGCCCACATACCCACACGCCACACCGCGACCGGCCACATACAACTCGCCGACTACCCCCACGGGCACCGGACGCAACCAGCCATCGAGCACGAACAACGCCGCACCGGGCACCGGCGAGCCGATCGGCGGCACCCCCGACCCCGCTGTCAGTGAGGCACTGATCGCCACACACATCGTGGTCTCCGTCGGACCGTAGGCGTTGACCATCACCCGCCCGGGCGCCCATCGGTCCACCACCTCGGCAGGGCACGCCTCAGCGACCACCACCAACGCCACCGC
Organism: Mycobacterium fragae; assembly: GCF_002102185.1. Lineage (GTDB taxonomy): Bacteria > Actinomycetota > Actinomycetes > Mycobacteriales > Mycobacteriaceae > Mycobacterium > Mycobacterium fragae. Next base: position 60,761 of record NZ_LQOW01000034.1, on the reverse strand, counting down.
ATCCAACCCCTCCGGCGGCAACATCCTCACCGCCGACGGGGTTTGGGTCAATACGCTGACCCGTTCACCAATCAGCAAGGCGTGCAAGTCCTCCGGTGAGCGCGCCACGTCGTCGGGCACCACCACCATGCGCCCGCCCCGCAACAGCGCACCGAAGATCTCCCACACCGAGACGTCAAACGCCAAGGAGTGACTAAGCGTCCACACCCCTGCCGGCGGCAGACCCGCATCCAACGACTCCAACAGCTGGGTCACGTTGTGGTGGGTGATGGCCACGCCTTTGGGCGCCCCAGTGGTGCCCGAGGTGTAAATGAGGTAAGCGATATCGTCCGGTCCAGGCGCCGGTAGTGCGGCGCTGGGTTGGCTGTCAATCCGGGGATCGTCGATGTCGACGACCACAAGGTCGTCGCCATCAAGCCGCGCCCCCAGCTCCGTGGTCGTCAGCGCGACGATCGGCGCGGCATCGGCAACCATGAACTCCATCCGGGCCGCCGGCACCGCCAGATCGATCGGCAAATAGGCCGCCCCGGTTTTGAGCACTGCCAAAATCGCCGCGACCGCCTCGGCCGAACGCTCCAGCAGCAGCACCACACACTGTCCCGGGCCCGCTCCATGGCCAACCAGCAAGTGCGCCAACCGATTAGATGCCTCATCGAGTTCGCGATAGGTCGTTGAACGGCCTTCGAAGCTGATCGCCACCGCCTCCGGGTTGCGCTCGACTTGCGCGGCGAACAACGCAGGAATTGACACCGGTGTCGCGGGCTGGGTCAACACCACGCGGTTAGCGACCTCATCTAGGCGGGCGTGCTCACCCTCGTCGAGCAAGTCGATCGAGGACAGCCGCCGGGCCGGATCGACGGTCATCGCCACCATTACCCGCTGCAACCGCTCGATCAGCGTGTCGACGGTTTCTGCATCGAAAACATCGGTGCCGAACTCCAGCCGGAGCTCCAGTTCATCCCCGGGGACGGCTTGGATCGTCAGCGGGTAGTGGGTGGATTCGCGGGCAGTGAACCCGGTGATGGCCAACTCGTGCTCGCCCGACAATGCCGCGGTGTCGATCGGGTAGTTCTCGTAGACGAAAACAGTGTCGAACAATTGGTCCTGACCGGTGATGCGGTGAATCTCGTTGAGCGCCAAGTGCTGATGCTCGAATGTGTCGTTGTGGGCGCTCTGCAACTGATCAAGCAGATCGGCGGTGCTGGTTGCTGCCGTAATGTTCGCTCGCACCGGCACTGTATTGATCAACAGCCCCACCATCGAGTCCGCGCCGGCCAGCTCGGCCGGCCGCCCCGAAACCACAGCGCCGAAGGCGACATCATGCTGGCCGGTCAACCAGCACAACAACTGTGCCCAGGCCGCCTGCAACACAGTGCTCACGGTGGTGTGTTGCGAGCGCGCCAACTCTCCAACGGCCCGTGTCGTCTGCTCGGGCACCCGAACCGATGCCAGGCCTCGCCGCCCCAGCCCCAACCGATCCGGCGGCCCCACCAAGGTCGGGGTGTCAAAACCGTCAAACACCTCACGCCACGCCGCGCGGGCGGCATCAAGGTCACGATCGGCCAGCCAGCTAACAAAGCTGCGATACGGCGCGGGCGCCGGCAGCCGCTGCCCGTAATAGCCGGCGAATATCTCCCCCAGGAGAATCGGCAGTGACCAGCCGTCGAGGACAACGTGATGACTGGTCAGCACAAATCGGTGCCGATCGACTGCGGTGCGGATCAACGCCGTCCGAAACGCCGGCTGGTCGGCGAGGTCGTAGACCGCGGCACGTTCCACCGCACACAACCGCTGGATCGGCTCATCGCGGTCGCCGTCGCCATCAAGCTCGACATAGCGCCACGGCACGACCGGATCGGCCGGGATGACCTGCACGGAATCGTCGAACTGTTCACAGAATCGGGCAGCCAGGTTGGGATGCCGGTTGACGACGGTGTGCACGGCATCGCGCAGCCGGTGCGGGTCAAGCGGGCCGCTCACATCGATATCCAGTTGCACCGCATACACATCGTCGCCGCCGACCTGTGCCGTGCCCGCGTGAAACAGCAGCCCCTGCTGCAGCGGGGTCAACGGCAGCACATCAGCGATCTCATATTGCCGCTGCAGCTCGTCGATCTCCTGCTGGCTCAAACGCGCCGGCGCGATGTCGGACGGTGTCAACCCGCCCCCACCGGCGCGCACGTGCGCGCAGATGCCGGCGAGGGCCTCAAACCACAACCGGCCCAGCTGGCTGACTTGGGCGTGATCCAATGCCGAGGGTGCCCACAACCAGTTGGCGTGCAGCTGCGGACCGGCATCGGCGTCGATGGTGCCGGCGTTGAGCTCCAGCGTGTGCGCCAAGGGCATCTGTATTGCTGCCGCTGCGCCGGCAATCGACAAGCCGTCCTGGCCGATCCGCCAGACATCACCGGCCGTCTCGCCCGCCGCCGCGCCCAGGCGCCCCAGATAGTTGAACCCGATCGGCTGATCCGACCCGTCCAAATCCACGTCCGGGTTCAAATAGCGCAACAAACCGTAGCTCAACGGATCCGGCAGGGCGCGCAGCTGTTCTTTGCCGTGCTTGATCACCGCACCGAGCGACGCCTCACCGGACACTACCTGTGTCCATTCCAGCCCGCCGACGGTCAACGCCACCGGGTATTTGGTCGTGAACCATCCCACGGTGCGCGACAGGTCCACATCGGCGGCCAACTCGTCGTGGCGCCCATGCCCCTCCACGTCGAAACCGATTGGCGCGCAACCGTTCCCCACAAACTCCGCGACCGCCAACCCGAAGGCGATCAACAAAATGTCTTGCACCCCAGCGTGAAACGCCGTCGGCACCTCACCAAGCAGCATCCGGGTGGTCTCGACATCCAGCCCCACCGACAGGTGTCCGGCCGTGGCGAACGTATCCACCGCAGGCTGAACTGCCGGCAACATCGCAGGGGTCGCGGCCACCTGCCGCCACGTCTTCGCCTGATCTACCACCGCCGCGGCGTGGGCGTGCTCGGCCAGCAGCGATGCCCACCGGGCAAACGAGGTGCCGGCTGCCGGCAGGGCTATCGGCTCCCCACTGTTGTGTTGAGCCCAGGCAATGTTGAGGTCCTCCAACAGGATTCGCCACGACACCCCATCGACGGACAAATGGTGAATGATCAACACCAACTGGGCCGTGGAAGGAACCCACACCGCGCTGAGCATCACCCCGGCTGCCGGGTTCAACCGCGACCGCGCCTCTATAAGTGCCTCATCGGATAACACGTCGACTGTTTGCAGGCACGCGGCGGCATCGACCAAGCCGGCCTCGGGCACCCTCAACGACCAGCCCCCCGCGCCGTCGTCGACGCGCAGCCGCAACGTGGCGTGCCGATCCAGCAACGCCTGCAACAGCACCACCACGTCGCCCTCGCTGACCGCGGCGGGGGCCTGCACCACCACGGTCTGGTTGAACTGATCGACCGGGCCCTCAATGTCGTGCAGCCAGCGCATGATCGGGGTCGCGACGACCGGCCCGATGCCCTCGTCGACAGTGCCGGCCACGCCGTCGGTCACGCTGGCCACTCGAGCCAGCCGGGCGACGGTTTGCTCGACGAAGATGTCGCGCGGCCGACAGGCGAGCCCGGCGGCACGCGCGCGTGCCACGACTCGCATCGACAAAATGCTGTCGCCACCCAGCTCGAAGAACGAGTCGTCGACCCCGATCCGCTCCAGGCCGAGGACTTCGGCGTAGATGCCGGCAAGGATCTCCTCAACGGCGTTGGCCGGGGCGCGGTACTCACCGGCGGTGTATTCGGGTGCCGGCAGTGCGCGGGTGTCGAGTTTGCCGTTGGGGGTCAGCGGCAGCGCGTCCACCACCACTACCGCCGTCGGCACCATATACGGTGGTAGCCGCTCGGCCAGCGCGTCGCGGATCTTTGCCGGGTCGGCTTTCCCGGTCACATACCCCACCAGGCGCTTGTCGCCGGGGCGGTCCTCGCGGGCGATCACCACCGCCTGGTCCACCCCATCCAAACCGCTTAATGCCGCCTGGATTTCACCGAGCTCGATGCGATACCCGCGGATCTTGACCTGCTCATCAGCGCGCCCCAGATACCGCAACTGCCCATCAGCACCCCAACACACCAAATCTCCGGTGCGATACATCCGTGTCCCTGGCCCGCCGAACGGGCACGCCGCAAATCGCGACGCCGTCAAAGGACCCCGGCCCACATACCCGTAGGCCAGCCCTGCGCCGGCCACATACAACTCACCGACCACACCGGTCGGCACCGGACGCAACCAGCCGTCCAGCACGAAAAAGCCCAGATGCGCCAACGGCACCCCGATCGGGCTGGCCGTGCCATCCACATCGGCTTCGACGATCTCGCGCAACGAGGCATGCACCGTCGTCTCGGTGATGCCATACATATTGATCAGCTGCGGTGACCCCGGATGGTTACCAAGCCACGTCCGAAGGCGCTGGGGCTCAAGGGCTTCCCCGCCGAACACCACCGTCTCCAGCTTGAGCTGACGTCCCTGCTCGGGCTGCAGGGCATCGGCGGTTTGCAGCGCATAAAACGCCGACGGGGTCTGGCTTAAGACGTTGACCTGCTCGCCGACCAGCACGCCGTGCAGGTCCTCCGACGAGCGCACCACCGCATCGGGCACCACCACCAGTCGCCCACCACCGAGCAGCGCACCGAAGATCTCCCACACCGAAAAATCGAACGCCAGCGAATGGCACTGCGACCACACCGCCGCACGCGGCACCTCGGCGTTCAACGCCTCCAGCAGCCGCGTCACATTGCCGTGGGCGACCGCCACCCCCTTTGGCACCCCCGTGGTGCCCGAGGTGTAGATGAGGTAGGCGATATCCTCTGGCGACGGCGCCGCCAGTGCGGTGCCAGGCTGGCCGCCAATGGCGGGGTCATCGATATCGATGACTTGCAGATCAAACCCGTCCAGCCGCGACCGCAGACCCGCGGTGGTGATCGCCGAGATCGGCGCGGCGTCACCAACCATGAATCCGATCCGCGCATCGGGATGCCCCGGATCCATCGGCAAATACGCCGCCCCCGTCTTGAGCACCCCCAAGATCGCCACTACCGCCTCGGCAGAGCGCTCCAACAGCAACGCCACCCGCTGCCCCGGGCCCGCACTATGCCCAACCAGCAAGTGCGCCAACCGATTAGCCGTCTCGTCAATCTCGCGATAGGTCCACGAACGCTGCCCGCAGCTGATCGCCACCGCATCCGGTGTGCGGGCCACCTGCTCGGCGAACAGCACCGGAATCGACCTCGCCGGCCGCGCCGGCGCGGTCAACACCGCCCGATTACCCCACCCATCCAGGCGGGCCTGCTCACCGGCATCCAACACATCGATGGACGACAACCGCCGCGTCGAGTCGGCGGTCATCGCCACCAACAGCCGCTCCAACCGCCCGACCAGCGTCCGGATGCTGTCCGCGTCGAACACATCGGTGCGGAACTCCACCTCCCCGCCAATCCCGGCCGGCTTGCCCGTTTCGCTCCACCTTTCGGACAGGAAAAACGTCAGGTCCATGCGGGCAGTGCGGGTGTCCACCGGCAGCCACGTGATCTGCAGATCACCCAACCCCAGACTGGCGGCTGGATTGGTCCCCTCCCAGGGGAAGTTCTGCCACGCCAACGCCACCTGCACCAGCGGGTGATGGGCCAACGATCGGGCGGGGTTGAGCCGCTCCACCAGCACCTCAAAGGGCACATCCTGATGCTCGAATGCGTCGAGGCCGCGCCGCCGCACCTGGGCCAACAGTTCGGCGACACGGGGATCACCCGCGAGATCGACCCGCAATACCAAGGTGTTGACGAAAAACCCCACCAGCTCATCCAGCGCGGGATCGCGGCGCCCGGCGATCGGGAACGCCATCGCCACATCGCTGCTGGCGCTGAGCTTCGACAACAGCGCCGCTAAGGCGGCCTGAACCACCATGAAACTGGTCGCGTTGTGCTCACGCGCCAGCCGAATAACCCGCTGCTGCAACTCGGCTGGCCACTCGACCGCAACTCGGGCGCCGCGATAATCAGACACCGCCGGATAGGGCCGATCGGTGGGAAGCACTAGCCGCTCGGGCATCCCCGCCAGGGCCTGCTCCCAGTAGGCCAGCTGCCCGGCGATGGGGCTCTCGCTGTCGTCGAGATCACCAAACCGCGCACGCTGCCACAGCGTGTAGTCCACATACTGCACCGGCAACGGAGCCCAGCCGGGGGCTTGCCCCGCACACCGAAGGGCATAAGCCACACTCAGATCGCGCACCCACGGAGCGATCGACCAACCGTCGGCGGCGATATGGTGCACCACCGCCACCAGCGCGTGCTCCTCATCAGCGATGCGGAAAAGCCATGCCCGCACCGGGATCTCGGTGGCTATATCAAACGCGTAGCGTGCTGCTGCGTTAACGGCCTCATCCAGCTGGCTTGCCGACCAGCCAGCGGCATCAATGACCTGCCAGCGCACGTCTGCCCGCTCGGCAGGCACCACCACCTGCTGGGGAATCCCGTCGGGGGCGGCGAACAAAGTCCGCAGGCTCTCATGACGGGCCACCACGTCTGCCAGCGCCGCGCCCAAGGCATCGGCGTCAAGGCGCCCACACACCCGCAACCCCGCCACCATGTTGTAAACCGGTGAAGGCCCCTCCAACTGGTCCAGGAACCACAACCGTTGCTGAGCAAACGACAACGGAACCACCGCCGGCCGCTCAACCGCCACCAACGGCTCAAGTCGACCGGCATCCGTTCCGATACGCGACGCCAACTGGGCAACCGTGGGCGCTTCAAACACGGCCCGAACCGAAAGCCCCGCATCCAGACCAGTATTGACGGCACCGATCAGGCGCATCGCCGAGAGGGAATCCCCGCCCAGCTCGAAAAACGACTCATCGACGCCGACACGCTCGACACCTAAAACCTGAGCGTAGATGCCGGCCAGGATCTCCTCGACCGCACTGGTCGGAGCGCGATACCGATCGACATCGGCGTATTCCGGTGCCGGCAAGCCGCGTTTGTCGAGTTTGCCGTTGACCGTCAACGGGAGCACGTCCAGCACTACCACTGCCGTCGGCACCATATACGCCGGCAACCGCTCGGCCAGCGCGATACGTGTCTCGGCCGGGTCGGCGGTTCCGGTGACATAACCCACCAGGCGCTTGTCGCCGGGGCGATCCTCGCGGGCAATCACCACCGCCTGATCCACCCCGTCGCAGCCGGCCAGCGCTGCACGCACCTCACCCAGTTCGATTCGATACCCGCGGATCTTGACCTGCTCATCAGCGCGCCCCAGATACCGCAGCTGCCCATCGGCGCCCCAACTGACCACGTCCCCAGTGCGATACATACGTGTTCCGGCGCCCCCCGCCTCGGCGAACGGGCAGGCCACAAACCGCGACCCGGTCAAACCAGACCGTCGCCAATACCCGCACCCAACCTGGGTACCGGCCACATACAGCTCCCCGACCACACCGGCCGGCACGGGACGTAACCACGCGTCGAGCACAAAAAAGCCAAGATGCGCCAACGGCACACCAATGGGGCTGGCGTTGCTGTCGACATCACCGTCGACGATCTCCCGGAATGAGGCATGCACCGTCGTCTCGGTGGTGCCATACATGTTGATCAGCCGCGGTAATCCCGGATGGCTGTCCAGCCAGGGCCGAAGACGCTGCGGTTCCAGCGCTTCACCGGCAAACACCACCGTCTCAACCTTCAGCTGCCGTCCCAGCTCCGGTGCTAGCGCATCGGCGGTTTGCAGCGCGTAAAACGCCGAGGGGGTCTGACTTAAGACACTGACCTGTTCAGCAACCAGCAAGGCATGGAAGTCCTCCGGCGAGCGAGCCACCTCTTCGGGCACCACCACCAGCCGGCCCCCACCCAATAGTGCACCCCAGATCTCCCACACCGAGACGTCAAAGGCCAACGAATGCCACTGCGTCCACACCCCCGCGCGCTCCAGCTCGTCGTCTACCGATGCCAGCAGCTCGGTCACGTTGCGGTGGGTAATGGCGACCCCCTTGGGCACACCGGTGGTGCCCGAGGTGTAGATCAGGTACGCAATCTCCTCCGGCGACGGCGGCGTCAGTGCGGTGCTGGGCTGGCCGTCAATGGCGGGGTCGTCGATATCGATGACCGGCAGGTCGTACCCATCCAACCGATCGGCCAACTCCGTTGTGGTAATTGCGAGGATCGGCGCGGCATCGTCGAGCATGAACCCGATCCGCGCGTCGGGATGCGCCGGGTCGATCGGCACATACGCCGCCCCCGTCTTCAGCACCGCCAAAATCGCGACGATGGCCTGAGGCGAACGCGCCAACAGCAACGCCACCCGCTGCCCGGGCCCAACACCCTGCTCAACCAGCAAGTGCGCCAACCGATTAGCCGCCTGGTGCAGCTCGCAGTAAGTCCTCGAATGCTCACCGCAAGTCAGCGCCACCGCCTCCGGCATGCGCGCAACCTGCGCGTCGAACAACACCGGAATCGACATCGTCGACGGTGGCGGCGCTGTCAATGCAGCCCGATTACCCCACCTATGCAGGCCAGCCTGCTCAGCCTCATCCAGCAGATCTATCGACGAGAGTGCTCGTGTCGGATCGGCGGTCATTGCCCTCAACACCTGCTGCAACCGTCCCGCTAAGTCGGAAACGTCAAAATCCGATAGCGGCTGCCCAGCACCGACCGTGCTCAAAGAGAGCTGGCCATCCGCGCTCAGGAAATACAATCCAAAGTGGTCCACCCGGCCAAAACCGGTAACCACCCCCGATGCCGCCGCACCGGCGAATGGCAGAAGAGTTATCGATGGGACGAAATTGACAGCCACTCTGTGGGGCGCCCGGCTCGGGCCGACCAAGTGAGCTTTGCGCTCTAGACCGTGCACCGGAAACCGCTGATGCTGTAGTGCCTCGTGTATCCGCGTGTCAACGTGCTCACACAAAGCGGCGACAGTGGCTCCCGGCGAAACCGTCAAAACCAGCGGAACAACCCCGGAAACCATCCCGGGAAACGTCGCCGATTCACCATTTGTTCGCCTGCTGACCGGAAAGTTAAGCACCACCTCCGAGCCTTCGGCGCACCACCCACGCACCAACAGCGCGCACGCCGCGGTGATCACCGATGACCGGCGCATGTTCAATGCGTCGGACAACTCATGGACTCGATCAACGACCGAAGCATCCAATCGAACGGATTCAGAAACCGAGCACGAATCGTGCCGATCCGCCGATTGCGGCGGGCCATAATATGGCGCGCTATCCGGCGGAAGATTCCCACGCCAATACGCTAAATCCTCAGAGTAATCCTCCGAGGCTTCGTATTCTGTTTCGCAGCGAACCATATCTTGCAGCGAGCCGAAAAAGCCAGGAGGCAGGGGCGTACCAGAGACCAGAGCAGAATAAACTGCGGCAACCCGATTCGCAAAAAGCACAATGCCGAATCCGTCGGTGATTAGGTGATGAAGACATAAGAACCAGTAGGATTCGTCTGGCCGTGTCCGGAATAACGCAAATTTGAACAGCGGGCCACTGGGCGGCATTGGCGTGCGCCGGATCAATTCGGCTAGCCGGTGGGCCTCCTGCGCGGGATTCGGCAAGTGCTTGAGATCGTAGAACGGAAGCTCGACGTCCGGGTCGTCGATCGGCCGCTGGAAAACCTGGCCATCAACTTCGAAAAACGCGGCTCTGACTGGCTCGGCCTCCGCCACCACGTGCCGGATCGCCTGTTCAAGCACATCAGGTTCTACGGCCCCCCCGATTACAACGAATGCGACGATGTGCCACTCCGCATCGAAGCTTTCCGATTCCTGGGCCAGCCAGATGTCGAGCTGCTCCCGCGTCAGCGGAAGCGCCCGGTCATTAAGTTCCATCGGACTGCCTGAACCCAGACGGTTTAGCTACCAGAAGCCCGGTCCTTCGCCAGCCTCTCGCGCAGGCTCTTCGGCCGAATATCCGTCCAGTTCTGTTCGATGTAGTCCAGACACGCAGTGCGGTCCGCTTCGCCGTAAGCCACCCGCCATCCGGCTGGGACGTCGGCGAAGGTCGGCCACAGGCTGTGTTGCTCCTCGTCGTTGACCAAGACGAAAAAGCTGCCATTGTCGTCATCGAAGGGATTGATACTCACAAACTCCCCCCAGGGCGTGTAATTGTCACGGGCACAACGGTTCCAAACTGTACTCGAGTACAACAAAGACCGTCGAGGGTTTCGACGAAGTTCGCGATGTTACCCAGCAGTACCGACGCAGCGCAGGGGTTGCTGCCCTGCGCAGGGCTCCGGCATTGCTGACTTCCGGGGCCGTGGCCTGCAACGACGCATCTGGCTTAGCGGCGCTTGCTGGCAGGCAGGCTCGAGAATAATAGAGTCTCCGATGCTTGTCACCAGTACAACAACCAAACACCACCTCGATGCCGCTGCCCGTCCAGCCGTGGCTCGATAGCCCCACCGGAGAATTCATAGCAAAGCGTTCGTCAACCTAGCAAGCTGGGTGGCCGCATCCCCGTGGTGGACCGATGGCGATCAAGTTCTCCCGTCGTCGTTGCGATCCCATTCTGATGCGGCGGCCGATCATTTCCATTCGCTCAAAGGGTCTGGGCGGTGCCAGAGAACGCAAACCTCCCAATTGTCCGTTTTCCGTAACCTTGGTTCAGCAAGGTCTGCTTGCGGGAATTCGGGGTGATTTAGGACGATCGAGCGATTTATTCAGAACTTCCCGGAATTTCGGCACTCTCACGCGCGAAATTTGCCCGCGTAGGCGGGCAGGTTCAGGCTGGGCAAGCACACTCACGGTCGGCGAGATCGGCGCACATCAGCGCCTCGATATGCGGCGCCGATGAGGACAATCGCGATTCCGGAAATCCGTTTCGCACGGCCCGACGCCACGATCGCACTGCGCCGATCACCCGGGGCCGCGCTCACTGATCAGCCAACACGTCTGAGGCGGGCGAAATTTTCCACGAGATCGGCGGCGGCCGCAACGCTTTCGGCGGGTTTGGTGATCCGGCTGGCGATCTCGCGGGCCCGGGTCATATATTGCGGGGCCAGGATGGTGCGCAGGTCCGCGACCAGCGATTCCTGGGTAGTGGTCGAAAAGCGCCGGGCTATGCCAACTTTCAGCCGTTTGACCGCAGCCCCATAGATCGCGTGAACGAGGTCCCAAAAGAGGATCAGCTGGGGGACTCCGGCGCCCAGACCAATGGGAGTGGTGCCCGAGCCACCGTGGTGCACGACCGCGCGGCAGGAGGGAAAGATTGCCGCGAAATTCACCGCGCCCACTACCTTGACATGGTCGAAATGGGGGACGTCGCTGAAGTCACTCCAGCCGGCGCAAACCAACGCCCGCTCGCCTAACTGTGCGCAGACGGCACCGATCATGGCGATCATGTCGGCCGGAGATTCGACCGGCATGCTGCCGAACCCGAAGTAAACCGGCGGCGTTCCTGCGGCAATCCACGACAAGACCTCGTCGTCGGCATCCGTCGGCAACTCCATCGTCAGCGTGCCGACAAAGGGCCGTTGGCCATTCCATTTCGCCCATTCGGCAGCCAGCCCGGGAAAGCAAACCTCGTCATAGGCCTGAAGTTCCAGCGATCCGCGCTCTGCGATCCGTCGCGACGAGGGACGCGTTGCCTTGGGTAGGCCCAATTCACGGCGCTGCGCGTCCTCGAGTCTCTTCGCTCCGCGCCAAGCCAGCCACTCGAACACCGTCATGGCGAAGCGGGTCAACGGCGCCGGCAAGAACGGAAGGAGCTGGCCATTGGCCCGCAGCGGGTAGTAATGCAGCGCGGCCAACGGAATGTCGTAATACTCCGCGACGTTGACAGCGGCATCCTCGAAATTCACGCCGGTGAAAAGTAGATCGGCCTCGTCTGCCAGCGATTTCAGTGTCGTGTTGATCTCCTCCCACGACTGGCTAAGGGGCTCCCAAAGTTCTCGCCGCGATCTGATCAGATCCCGGATCCTCCAGAAGTTGCGGAAGACGCTCCCCCAAAAGTTGCGGTGCGCGTCGAGAATGGCTTGCAAATCCGGTGGTCCGAAGGCAACCGCCGCAAGCCCAGCCGCCTCGGCGAAGCCGACGAGGTCGGGTGGTACGGCGATGCGGACGTCGTGCCCTCTGCGCAGCAATTCACGGCCGACAGCGACGCAGGGCTCGACATCGCCGCGACTTCCATAGCACGCCAGCACAAATTTCATCGCGGATTCTAGCCTTTCACTTTCAGCGGCCCGTCGTCGCCGATCAGCTTTCGCGCCGCTGGCGGGCGAAATCTTCCACAAGATCGGCAGCGGCCGCAACGCTTTCGGCGGGTTTGGTCATCCGGGTAGCGATCTCACGAGCCCGGGCGACGTATTGCGGGGCGAGGATCCGGCGCAGCTCCGCGACCAGCGATTTCTCGGTAATCGTCGAAAAGCGGTGCCCGGAGCCAACTTTCAGTTGTTTGAGCTGAGCCGCAAAGAGGGGCTGATCGGGCAACGTCCAGAGGATCAACGTGGGCACTCCGGCGCGCAGGCCCGCGGCTGTGGAGCCCGCTCCACCGTGGTGGACAACCGCGCGACAAGTCGGAAAGATCGCCGAGTAATTCACCGAGCCCACGAGCTTGACGTGCTCGAAATCTGGGACGGGACCGAAGTCAGTCCCGCCGGCGCAAACCAACGCCCGCTCGCCCAACTGCGCGCAGGCCGCGCTGATCATGGCGAGTGTGTCGGCGGCAGATTCGACCGACATGCTGCCAAATCCGAAGAAAATCGGCGGTTTTCCCGCCGCAATCCATGAGGCGACCTCGTCGTCGGCATCCGTCGGCAACTCCATCGTCAGCGCGCCGACAAAGGGCCGTCGCCCATCCCATTTCGCCCATTCGGTCGCCAGTCCGGGAAAGCAAACCTCGTCATAGGCTTGGATTTCCAGCGATCCGCGCTCTGCGATCCGTCGCGCCGGGGGCATCGTTGCCTTCGGCAGGCCCAGTTCCCGGCGCTGGGTGTCCTCGATCTTCCTCCCCATGCGCCAAGACAGCCAATCGTTCACCCTCATTGCGGACCGCATCAACGGCGACGGCAGGAACGGCAGGAGCTGGAGCTGGCCGTGGGGCCGTACCGGGAAGAAATGCAGTGTGGCCAGCGGAATGTCGTAATACTCCGCGATATTGGCAGCGGACGACTCAAAAATCTGGCCGGCAATCAGCAGGTCGGCGCCGTCGGCTAGCAACGTCAGTGTCGTGGTCATCTCCGCCGAGCACTGGGTGACGAGCTCGCTAGTTTCGCGCATCAACCTGCGCAGATCACGGATCCTCCAGAAGTTGCGGAAGAAAAGCGTCCAGTAGTCGCGCTGCGCTTCCACAATGGCCTGGGTATCCAGCCCGTAGGCGACCGCCGCAAGCCCAGCCGACTGGGCGAAGCCAACCAGGTTAGGCGAGATGGCGATGTGCACTTCATGCCCGCGGCGCTGCAACTCGCGGCCGACGGCGACGGAGGGCTCGACATCGCCACGCATTCCATAGCATGCCAGCACAAATTTCATCGCGGATCCTGGCCTTTCAGTGTCGTGGCGCGTAGGCGACGTCATCGGCACCGGTCATTATCCCTGGCTCTTCGATTGACGGCTGGGCGTTCGGCCATCGGCTTCGGCTGATCGTTCGCCGTCGGTTCCGACTGCAGCGGTATGTCCCGCCGTCCCAGGGTCACTACATCGGTATCCCGGACGCGCTCACGGCGAACGACGTGCAGTGGCCGCAGTTGGACGACCTCGACTGAGGCCGGGCGGATCGTGTTGCGCGGCAAGGCGTCCCGCAACGACGGGATGCCGCTGCCCGCCGATGTCGGGCGGCGTTGAGCGCGACCGGCATCACGAATGCTCGCGCCAAGGGCTACCCCCCGCTCAGCCGCCCGGCAGCATAACCCAATACCCGCGCTGTCGAGCTGAAATCCAGAAGTTTTGGGCAAGTGGCACCTCGTCGCACAGACTTAACGCATTATCGGCGTGAGACTTTCATGAGCAAACCTGACATACAGGAAGAACTGAGATGGCAGAACGCCTGTTAAAAGACCGCGCGCTAGGCACCCTGCGGCAACGAGCCCAGGTCGTCCCGAACTGGGTCTTCTCCTACATGAACCGCCGTTTCAGCGACGACGTGCTCTTTATGAACTGGTGCTATGAAGAAGACCCGCCGATGAACCTGCCTTTGGACGCCGCCGACGAGCCCAACCGGTACCCGATCCAGCTCTATCACCGCACCGCGACCCAATCCGGCGAGCTTACCGGCAAGCAGGTGCTCGAAGTCGGCTGCGGGCGCGGCGGCGGGGCATCCTATTTGATGCGGGCGCTCGGCCCGGCCTCCTATGTCGGGCTGGACTTGAACGCGGCCGGGATCGACTTCTGCAGTCGGCGCCACCGACTGCCGGGATTGCGGTTCGTGCAGGGCAACGCCGAGAACCTGCCGTTCCCCGCAGAGTCGTTTGATGCGGTGATCAACGTCGAATCGGCGGCACTGTATCCGCATTTCGACCGTTTCCTCAGCGAGGTCGGGCGCGTGCTGCGCCCGGGCGGGACGTTCCTATACGCCGACACACGGTGGCGGTTTGACTTGACCCGGTGGGAGTCCGCGCTGGCCGGCGCGCAGGGGCTACGGATCGTGTCGTGGCGGGAAATCAACGCCGAGGTCATGCGGGGAATGGAACTGCACTCACCGGCAATCTCGGCAGCGACGCAAAGCGTAGTGCCCAGGTTTTTGCGTCGGTGGGCACGGAAGCAGGACTCGTTGGTCCTGCGGAATCTGGAGAGCGGACGGCTGTTGTACCGGATGTACTGTTTCGCCAGGACAATATGACTTATTTTCTGATGAACATGACACGCAGGCTACGGAAAACACGACATACGGCGACGTTATACCCATGAGCATGGGCTGAAGGGTGTTGTAGGTTTTGAGAGCGAGGCGTCGCCGCGGTGGCCACCGCGCGGGCATCCCATATCTGGTGAGCCGGCGTCGGATCAGGTCGAGGTACAGAGATCGGACGTCGCGATCGGTGACGTTCAAACTGCTCTGTCTTAAGTCTGCTCCTGAGGGCCGACAGCCTGCTGGAGACCACCTCGATGAGCCGATGCCACCTCACTCGTTAGCGAAGCAGTACATCCGATAAGAGGTCTCTCCGCTTTACAGTGCGTGGCAGGTCTTCACCACAAACGTATTGAGCAAGAACGCCGGAGTAGGGCGATTCGATTCCCGCAACCGCGCCACATCCTATGAGGGCGCCGGCCAGTCGGCATCAAACCCGGAACGGTTCATTTACATTGCGAGGCGGCTCGAGGCCGGTGTGTCGAGTTCATGTGTTGAGGTTGGCCGAAGGCCATCGCAAAGCGACCGGGAAGCACTAGGGTTTGCGGCCATGTGGGGCTCAGTGCTCGGGCTGGCGCTTCTGATGGCGCTCGACCCGATCCGTCTCGGCTGGACCCTTCTCGTGATCTCCCGGCCAAGGCCCATGCAAAACCTGCTCGCCTACTGGATCGGCGGCCTGGCGGTGGCTCTTCTCGCCCTGCTGGTTCCGATGATGGTGCTGCACCACACACAAATGTTTGCATCTCTTGCGCACTATTTATCCACAAGCCCCACCGTCCGCCACATTCAACTCGGCATGGGCGTGCTCACACTATCAATCGCCGCGCTGATGATAGTGCGCTTGTTAGCGCGTCAGCGTCAGCCGGCGCACCTGGTCACACCGGGCGGAAATACATCGCCCCTGCTGCTGGACTCGAATACACCGACGGCAAGTCCGCCGCTGCTAGGCCTCGCGCAGGACTCGGCGACGGAGGGCCGATCTGCAATCCGGCGGTTGGTCGGCTGGGCCCTCAATGCGTGGGAAAACGGATCCTTGTGGGTCGCGTTCGTGATCGGCTTCGCTTGCATGCCGCCACCTGACGACGTTCTAGTCGTACTCGCCATCACCGTGACCTCGGGAGCCGGGATCGGCACACAGATCGGCGCCGCCATCGCGTTCGCCGTCGGGATGCTTGCGGTTGTCGAGATCATGCTCGTCAGCTATCTGGCCATGCCAACCAAAACCCAGGCGATGCTGCAAGTGCTCCACGGCTGGGCGCTGGTTCACCGTTGGCACGTCCTGATAGCCATGTTTGCAGTGGTTGGGGTTTTGCTGGTCGCCAGCGGCGTGCGCTGACGGCTAAGCATCTGAGTGGTGGCGAAGAGCCCAGCTCGCTCGTGCCGCCCGTTGCGGGCTGAAAGTGGCGGGGTGATCGCCTTTGCGGCGCGGCGTCATCTTGGTTCCCAGAGGGATCGTGGTGCGTAGGGCCATGGTCATCAGCGTGTCCGGTTTGTGAAATCCATTGGCGCAGTTGCTCAACGCCCGCAGGTGGGTGTCGGTGCGCCCTAGGACAGTGCGTGCTCGAGGGTGCTGTGGATAGATCGCGGTAGCGTCGGGTGCTGACTTTATTTACTATCGGTCTAATTTACTTGTCATCGTTCTCGTTATTTCGACACCAGTCGAATTATCATCCTTCGGACCAATCTGTTCAACAGCAGCCTAATTAGCTCATGTCCGGAAATTTGTCGAAAACCCGGACCGACCTGCTGGCCTTCACTATCATTTGGAAAGGTTTCCACTCACGTGGATGAACGGTTTCCACGCGCGTGGATTAGGGGGTCAGGAGAACCGGTGAGCGTCAACCCGTTCTACGACGGCAGCGGCAGCATTCCCGTCTTGGTCATGACGAGGGGTACTAGTACGAACTCCTAGTCGCTCCGCTGGAGGTCCGCCAGAAATGATTTCAAGCCGAAAAGGGCTGCAGCGCAAACCAATCGTGCCACTCGGCCGGAGGTTGGGGTCTACTTCACGCGGTGAGGTTGCCGCCGAAGGAAGCGCACCAACGTCGCTCGCGACACCCGGCGTCGACGTGCAAACTACACCGCGCTCAATCACGGCACCCTACGTGACCAGCATCGGTGACTGTAGGTTGATCGACCTACCGAAGATTCACGACCCTCGAGGAAACCTGACCTTCATCGAAGCGGCCAGGCACGTGCCATTCGAGATAGAAAGAGCCTTTTGGATCTATGACGTCCCGGGCGGTTCGGTGCGGGGAGGCCACGCGTACCGAACGGTTCACGAGTTCATATTGGCACTGTCGGGGAGTTTCGAACTCATGCTGGATGATGGTACGCATCAAGTTCGCTACACATTGAATCGCTCCTACCAGGGCCTGTTGGTTCCCAATCTCATTTGGCGGAAAATGATCAACTTCTCCACAAATTCGGTTGCACTCGTCCTCGCCTCAGGTCCATTCGAGCCTACCGATTACGTTCATGAATACGGCGATTTTCTGCGGCTCAGGAGCACGCAATGAGTCGCCTCGACGAATGCAGGCTGGTGGATTTCGAAAAAATCGAGAGCCCAAAAGGCAACCTGTCTCCGGTCTACAACGGGGTTCACATTCCTTTCGCAATCAAAAGGGTCTACTACCTATACGATGTCCCCGGCGGAGCCGAGCGCGGCGGACATGCACATCGGACACTCCAACAATTGATTGTGGCTGCCTCGGGGTCCTTCGCGGTCACGCTCGACGATGGAAAGAGTCGACGAACCGTTTCGCTCAACCGTTCTTACTATGGCCTATACCTGCCAGGCTTGATCTGGAGAGAGCTCACGGGTTTCTGTACGGGAGCTGTATGCCTGGTGTTCGCCTCGCTGGCCTACGACGAATGCGACTATATCCGCGACTATCAGGAGTTCCTGGCGGCGGTCCGCGGCCAGCCGACGGCACCGACGCCGGCTGAGCGGACCACGATCGTTTGACGATGAACGCAGGAAAAGGAATCGACTTTGACGTCGATTCGGGGCACGGTACCGCCGCCATGTGTTCTTTTAACCGGCGCGCGTGGGCGATGACGCGAATCCTGCCAGGATTCGCAGGACTGAATCGCGCTGAGCGCAACCGTCGGAACGCATGAGCCTGGCCTTGGAGTGGACAATGACCGACCCTTCCGTTGCGGTGCCCTTCTTGGACGTTCCCGCGGCCATGCGGGAGCTCGAAGCTCCGACGCTGGCGGCCATCGAGCGAGTAGTACGCAGCGGCTGGTACGTCCGAGGCGAAGAAACAGCGGCGTTTGAGCGCGAGTTTGCCGCCTTCACCGGCGCGAAGCATGCGGTAGGAGTAGGCAGTGGCTTGGACGCTATTGCCCTCGCGCTGCAGGCACTTGGGATTGGCCCGGGCGACGAGGTCGTCGTGCCATCGAACACTTTCATCGCAACCTGGATCGCGGTAGCGCGTATTGGTGCAGTCCCGGTAGGGGTGGAGCCGATCGTTGGTCAGTGGAACATCGATCCCGCTCGAGTAGGGGACGCAATTACCCCTCGAACGCGTGCCCTTGTTCCGGTGCACCTCTTCGGCCAACCAGCAGATCTCGCGGAACTCTTGGCAGTGGCGAGGAAGCACGGGTTGGCGGTGGTGGAGGACGCCGCCCAGGCGCATGGCGCCCGCTACAACGACCGGCGCATCGGCGCTCACGGCCACGCCGTGGCTTGGAGCTTCTATCCCAGTAAAAACCTAGGGGCTGTCGGTGACGGGGGCGCTGTGACCACGGACGACCTCGGTGTCGCTGCCCGTGTTCGTTCACTCGGCAACTACGGAAGCAGCAAGAAATTCGTGCATGACGTCCTCGGGGCGAACTCGCGACTCGATGAGGTGCAGTCGGCGGTGCTGCGCATCAAATTGCAACATCTTGACGGTTGGAACACTCGGCGACGAACCATCGCAAAGCGATACACCCAAGAACTCGCCGATATACCAGGACTACGCTTGCCCGATGTCGCGCCCGGCCGCGAACATGTGTGGCACCTGTACGTGGTTGACCACGACTCCCGCGACGAACTGCAGAAACATCTGGCTACCAAAGGAATCCAAACATTGGTGCACTACCCGATCCCCCCGCACCTGTCGGGTGCGTTTGCTTCACTCGGACTCACCGAGGGAACCTTCCCCATCACGGAAGAGGCGGCGAAGACCCATCTCAGTCTGCCGATAGGTCCTCATATGTCGGAGGAAAACGTCACCCGAGTAATTGATGCCTGTCGCTCGTTTTGCTCATAGCAGCCCGATCAGCCGACACGCCGCAAGCGGGCGAACTTCTCCACAGCATCGGCGGCGGCCGCAACGCTTTCGGCGGGTTTGCTCATCCGGGCGGCGATCTCGCGGGCCCGCGCGACGTATTGCGGAGCGAGGATGGTGCGCAGGTCCGCGACCAGCGATTCCTGAGTAGTGGTCGAAAAACGCCGGGCGATGCCCACCTTCAGTCGTTTGACCGCAGCTCCCGCGAGCAGGTCATCGGGCAGCCAGCAGAGGATCAACGCGGGGACTCCGGCGCGCAGGCCCGCAGCCGTGGTACCCGCGCCACCGTGGTGCACCACCGCGCGGCAAGCCGGAAAGGCGGCCGGATAATTTAATGCGTCCACCACCTTCACGTTCTCGAAACGAGGGACCTGGCTGAAGTCACTCCAGCCGGCGCAAACCAACGCCCGCTCGCCTAACTGCGCGCAGGCCGCGCTGATCATGGCCAGCGTGTCAGCAGCAGATTTGACCGGCATGCTGCCAAAGCCAAAGTAAATCGGCGGTGGTCCCGCAGCGATCCACGAGGCGACCTCCTCATCGGCATCCGTCGGCAACTCCATTGTCAACGTGCCGACAAAAGGCCGATGGCCATCCCATTTCGCCCATTCGGCTGCCAGCCCAGGAAAGCAAACCTCATCGTAGGCCTGAATTTCCAACCACCCGCGTTCGGCGATCCGCCGCGGCACGGGACCCCTTGCCTTGGGGAGCCCTAATTGACGGCGCTGCGCGTCCTCAAGCTTCTTCTCCCCGCGCCAAGACCACCACTCGAGGACCATCATTGCAGAGCGGGTCAAGGGCGCCGGCAAGAACGGCAAGACCTGGCCGTTGGCCCGCAGCGGGAAGTAATGCAGTGTGGCCAATGGAATGTCGTAATACTCCGCGACGTTGGCAGCGGGACCCTCGTAAACCTGGCCGGTGAACAGCAGGTCGGCCCCGTCCGCCAGCGACGTCAGCGTCGCGCTGATCTCCTCCTGGCACTGACTGGCGACCTCCACAACCTCGCGCCACGACCTGATCAGATCCCGGATCCTCCAGGGGCTGCGGAAGAAACACGTCCACAAGTCGCGCCCCGCTTCCCGCATGGCCTGCGTATCCAGCCCGTAAGCGACCGCCGCAAGCCCAGCCGCCTCGGCGAAGGCAACCAGGTCGGGCGAGACTGCCATGTGCACGTCGTGCCCTCGGCGCAGCAGCTCACGGCCGACAGCGATGGCGGGCTCGACATCGCCACGACTTCCGTAGCATGCCAGCACAAATTTCATCGCGAATCCCAGCCTTTCAGTCGTCGTGCACGTAGGCAAAGTCAGCGGCATCGGCCATTATCTCTGGTCGTTTCACAGTCGGCTGGGGCTTCGACAATTAGCTTCGGCTGATTGTTCGCCGTTGGTTCTGACTGCAGGGGTGTTCGTAGGCGGCGGTCGGGCGGGGAGCTTCAACCTTCGTTCGTGGCAGTGGATGGTACGTTCGTGATTCGCCCAAACTGAGCAGGGCTTGGGACACCATTTGCTGAGGAACTCGATTTTTGGCTAACGGCGAACTGAATCCGCGCGACGCGGAACGCGTTGTCTGGGACGTGATTGTCGTCGGCACCGGCATGGGGGGCGGGATGCTGGGCTACTCGCTGGCCCGCTCGGGCCGCAGGGTGCTGTTCATCGAGAAGGGGCGCTCGACGCTACCCGGGGTGCCGGGAACGATCCGCTCTTCGATGCCGGAAACGGCCGAGCCGACCGCGGGCCGTTCGGCTAAGGCCTACTACGACGCTTTGGCCCGGGCCGGGCGCTCAACCGATGAGATCGAAGACATCAGCGGGCGCTTCTCGCGGCGGTTTGTGCCGTTCATCGGCAGCGGGACGGGGGGGTCGTCGGCCCTCTATGGGATGGTGTGCGAGCGGTTTTTCGTTCGCGATTTCACTCCACGGCAAAACTTCCGCGACCCCGGGGATTCCACCGTGCCGGACGCCTGGCCGCTCAGCTACGAACAGATGCGGCCCTGGTACGCGGAGGCTGAGAAGCTGCTAGGGGTTCGCGGCCAGCCCGATCCGCTGCGCCCTGAGGCCGCCGACGTCGGTCTGCCCGCAGCGCCGCCGTTTTCGGCAGAGAACCAGCCGCTGGTCGACTACCTGGCAGGTCGCGGATTGCATCCCTACCACCTGCCGATGGCCTGCGATTACACCGATGGTTGTTCCACCTGTCAGAGCTATCTGTGCCACCGGTCGTGCAAAAACGACGCCGCCCGCAATTGCCTGCTGCCCGCCGTTGCCGAGCACGGCGCCCACCTGCTGGCGGAATGTCGGGCCGTGCGCCTGGACGCCGACCGCACCCAGGTCCGGCAAGTGATCTGCGAGCATCGCTCCGGCTTGCTGGCCCTAAAGGCCAAGGTGGTGGTGCTGGCCGCCGGTGCGCTGGCCACCCCGGTGCTGTTGCTCAACTCCCGTTCGGTCGATTGGCCGCGCGGATTGGCCAATGGCTCGGACTGGGTGGGGCGCAACTTGATGCGTCATCTGGTTGACTTTATCGAGATCTGGCCGCAACCCGGCTGCAAGATCACGGCCCCAAACAAGGAAATCGGGCTGAACGACTTTTATTTCTGGGAGGGCCAGAAATACGGCACCGTGCAGTCATACGGCGCGGTTCCGCCCCTGGAGTTGCAGACCAACCACCCCGGCTGGCGGAACAAGGTGCTGCGCGCGATGAGCCCAGCGGTGCGCCCGATCTACGAGCGGTTCCTCAACGGCGGACTGGCGCTGGCACTGATCATGGAAGACCTGCCCTATCTGGACAACCGCGTCCTGCCATTCGATCGGCTAAGCCGGGACGGCCGCCAGCGGCTGCGAATTCAGTATCGCTTTCACGCCAGTGAGATCGAGCGCCACACGGTGTTTTTGCGGCAGTTGAACGAGGTGTTGAAGCCGTTTCGCAAAATCACCCTGCGGGGCGCCAAAAACAACGCGAGCCTGGGCCACGTCTGCGGCACGTGCCGCTTCGGTACCGATCCCAAAACCAGTGTGCTGGACCCACAAAACCGGGCGTACGAAGTAGACAACCTCTACGTGGTGGACACCTCTTTCTTCCCCTCCAGCGCCGGTTTGAATCCCAGTTTAACCGTCGCGGCCAACGCCTTGCGGGTGGCCGCTCACGTCAACCAGGTGCATTTCGCCACCTGATCCGATCCACCGGCGCCGCCCATGTGTCGACCGGGTAAGCCACCTATTGCCGAAGAGCCAACTGGGCGAACGGATTAGCGTTCAGGCCGGCTCGCGAAGAGGGAGACCGGCAGCACGGTAGATCGCGTCGATGACGGTCATATTCGCGATCGCGTCTTCCGGCGTCGTCAACACCGGTTCACCGCGCAGCACCGCCCCCGCGAAAGCGTCAAGCTGATACGCGTACGAGGCGCGCCGCGGGAAGCGCTCCACACGATTGCCATCGGCTGACCGGACCGAGAGTCGATGGAAAACCTGAGGTGTCACCGGATTGAGTACACGAAGCTCGCCCCGATCGCCAACCACCTTGGCGCTCAACCGCAGCAGATCCGACGACCACATCGAGCAGCGGACCCGGCCCGTGTGACCACCGGCAAACCGCAACTCCGCCGCCATGGCCCGGTCCGTCTGAGGATCGCGCAATTTCGCCTGCGCCGAAACGACTTCCGGGGTCGAACCGCCGAACGTACGGACCATGTGGACCGCATAGCATCCGGCATCCATCGTCGCACCACCGGCAAGCGAGTAGTCGTAGCGGATGTCGGAGAACTTCGGCAGCGGGAAGCACAAAGCCGCCTCCACCCGCTGCAGCCTGCCCAGCTCCCCCGAGGCAACGATCTGCTCGACGCGCAAAGCCAACGGATGGTAGCGGTAATGGAATGCCTCCATCACAACCCGGTCCGACTTCGCAGCCAGTCCGGCGATCTCGCGGGCCTCGGCGGCGTTGGCAGTAAACGGCTTTTCACAAAGCACATGCTTGCCCGCCGCAAGCGCAGCTCGAGTCCACTTGCCGTGCAAGCCATTCGGCAGCGGGATATAGACAGCATCCAGGTCTGGATCGGCGATCAGCGTCTCGTAGCTGTCATGCACCCGGGCGATGCCAAGTTTGGCGGCAAAGGCTTGACCACGAGACACCTCGCGTGCCGCCACCGCGGCCACCACGACCTCGGCGTGTCCCTGGGCCGGGTTGATGAGCGCCAACGGTGCAATGCGGGCTGCGCCCAGGATGCCGATCCGCACCGGAGCCCCGCGTCCAGACACGGACCGGATGCTAGCAGCTGACCCGGGTCGACGAGCGGGAACGGCTCAGGTGCTGCGGGTTGGGTTTCCATGACGGGCGACTGCCCAGCGCATCCGATATCACGCCTACAGCATCAGGTATTCCCGTCGAAGTTGTGTGACTGGTGGCCGGGTCGACATACAGCTGGAACCAGTTGTGGCGCTAGAAGACTGGGTAGTCGCGCCGGAGGTCATGCGGTAGGTCACTCGCGCGATGGGCGAATTGCGGCGCTGCTCAGGGCGAGTGCGACGACGAAGAGCGTCGATATGATCTCCGTTACTTGCGCCACAGCGCAGCACTCCCGTCTACGTCGACGATCTCCGCGGATATTCGATGTTTCGTGCGGTAGTCCGTAACCGCTTGCCGACACCCCTTGATCATGTAGTCATCAATGATGCAGAAGCCCCCCGAGGACAATCGCGGGTAGAGCGCATCGAGCGCTTGCATCGTGGATTCGTAGAGGTCGCCATCAAGCCTTAACAGGGCGATGCAATCAATCGGGGCATCATGCAGCGTGTCTTTGAACCAACCAGGAAGAAAGCGGACCTGGTCATCTAACAGCCCGTAGCGCTGGAAGTTTGCCCTAACTTCCGCTTCCGACACGCCTAGTATGCCCGCAAACAGATCCAACCTAATCCCTTTATCTGCCTTGTAATTTGCGGTGTCCGGGCGTGGCACGCCCTCGAACGAATCGGCTAGCCACACGCGTCGGGTCTTATCCCCATAGGCTGCCAGGACCGCGCGCATCAGGATGCAGGCCCCTCCGCGCCACACTCCACATTCGACTAGCTCACCTGGGATGTCGTCGGCCAGTACCGTCTCAGCGCAATGCTGCAGACTGGTGAGTCTCTGCATTCCAATCATCGTCTCGGCATTAGCGGGCCAGTCCAGACCCAAGTCGCGCTTCCGCTGACCGAATGGGCTTAAACCCCTGAGCATGGGGTTGAGGGTGTTGAAGGCCTTGAGAAGGAGGCGTCGCCGCAGTGGCCAGCGCGCGGGCATTCGCTCGTGCATCCCATATCTGGTTAGATTGCGTCGCAGCAAGTCGAGATACAGAGATCGGATGTCGAGATCGGTCAACGGTCAAAACCCCCTTTGCCCCACTCCAGTACTCCACCGCTGAGTCTGAACTTCGTGATTTCCCGGCCACGCCCCGTGCAAAACCTTCTCGCGTACGGGTGGTTCCGAAGGAAGCTCACCCATAGTATGTGATTCGGGGGACGACTCAAAGATGCGTGCTTGTGAGCGAGAAGTCTTTCAGGGCGCTCGAAAGGTCATGTAGCAACCCGTCATTCGAATTGGGACGGCCCGGCTGATAAGCAAGGGCCATGACAAAAACTTGTCCGCGCACTCTTCCCGACGCCAAAATCTGCAGTCCGCCGAACTGGTCCAACATCGCCTTGGTCACGCCCGCGTAGCGCATCTGCACGGCGAAATAGTCGGCCTCCGTGCCATCTGCCCGGCTGGCGGCCGGGTTGATCACCCCGAGGTTGCTTGCGATGACGCCGGTCGCATTGCTGCCGCGCAACTTGATGAGCCGCTTAGGCAACAGGGGAAAGATCGACCACATTGCCCGCTCGTCGTCGGGCACCTCCAGGTGGTGAGTCAGCCCTTGTTTGATTACGGCGCGGATCTCGCGTAGGTCCGTCGTCGCAGACGCGGGATCGACCGTGATGTCGACATTGCCGACCGCGTTGCCGCGAGTATCGCCGGCGGTGCGCTCGTTGACCGGGATCCTGATAGTGACCAGGCCGTCTGCGGTCACCCTTCCCCTTCGTTGGGCGAGGTGGGCCGCCAATCCCACAAGCAGCGCGTTGCTGGTCCCGCCGATTGATTGTGCGCGGGCGTCCCACTCGTCGGCGTCGACGAAAATCGTCGCCAAAGGGGTCGCGATGGGTTCGTCGACGCCGGCCTGCAGTGCAAGGGGCGCGGTAGGCGGCGGGGCGGCAGCGCGGGCACCATTGCGGCTACTCCGGGCCAACCGTACTGACGCGACGACAGCGCGGCCGATAGCGGGGGTGTCGCGCACGGTTTGGCGCGCGTCCTCACGCAAGGCCTGCCACCGCCGCCGCGATGCGGCGGCCGGCCAACTGATCGGGTCGGCGCGGCCAAACGCGGCATCCTCCAGCGCCTCCAACAGCCCGAGCCCATCCGTGACGCAATGTGGGATGACCAAGCTCACCCCGGCTCCGCCATCGGTGAACGGGAGCACCGCAAGGTGCCATACGGGGCCCTGCTCGCAATCCAGTGGGGTGTTGGCCTGCTCGTTGAGCCAGGCGTTGAATTCTTCGCGCGGTCGGGCCGACGCGACGATCTCAATCGCGGATGAGCCATTGGGCGATACCCAGCGGTGGCGGCCGAACCACAATGGTGACCGCTCGATGCGGCGGGATAACCGTCCCCGCTGAAGATGGTCATGGAACCGCCGCAGACCGTCGATGTCGATCGCACGGTTGTACACCCAGACACCCTGCGGCACGATCGTGACGCCTACCGCTCGCCCGAGGTCAAACATGCTCTGGTCGACGGGATCGAGTACGTTGTCCATTTTTCCTGACCGCAATTCTGACACTATGCGTAGAACCCGGTCTCACCCTCCGATGACATCGCAACCGCACGTCACCCGGGACAGGTTGGGGTCCAACCCTCGGTTTGAAGTACAGATGATAATGACCGAGTACGCAATCAGTTGTCGAGGCCGGCCGAAGGCAACCGCAAGGCGACGCGAAGCGCAATTGGGGCACGTGAGCCAGGTGCCGAAGGCCGCACGCCCGATGCTCTCGTGCCCCCAACGGGATCATGGGCCAGCTGGCCCAGGACCACCCAGGGACGCCTTGAAAGGAACCATCAGACAAAGCCAACACGGTAAGGTTCCGGCCATGTTGGGCTTGGTGCTGGGGCTGGGGCTTCTGGTGGCGCTAGATCCGGTGCGGCTCGGCATCACCCTTCTGGTGATCTCCCGGCAACGGCCGGTGCAAAACCTGCTCGCCTACGGGATCGGCAGCCTGACAGCGTGTATTCCCACACTGGTGGTTCCACTGACGGTGCTGAATTCCACACAGATGTTCAGTTCTTTCAGGCAACATTTGGACACCCCGACGACGAGCTCCACCGTCCGGCACATTCAAATTGCCTTCGGTGTGCTCGCGCTATCGATCGCCGCGCTGATTGCAGTGCGCTCCTGGGCGCGTCAGCGTGCGCAGCTGCCGACAGCGGGCGGTAATACGTCGACCCTGGTGCTGGACTCGAAGACACCGACCGCGATCTCGCGGCTGCTCGGCCACGGGCAGGATCGCCCGATGGTGGGCCAGTCTGCGATTCGGCGGCTGTTCGCGCGCGCCCGCAATGCGTGGGAGAACGGATCGTTGTGGGTCGCGTTGGTGATCGGCCTCGCATCGGGGCCACCGCTCGAAGGGGTTCTGCTCCTACTCGCTATCGTCGCGGCATCGGGAGCCGCGATCGGCGCGCAGGTCAGCGCGACCATTGCGTTCGTCGTCGGGATGCTTGCGGTTATCGAGATCGTCCTCGTCGGCTATCTGACCACGCCTGCGAAAACCCTAGCGGCAGTGCGACTGGTGCACGATTGGGCGCGGGCTCACCGTCGGCAGATCCTGGTAGCCATCTTCGCAGTGGTTGGAGTCTCGATGCTGGCCAACGGCATTGGCATCGGCATCGGCAGCCCATGAGCTGGTGGCGAAGGGCCGGCGGCTTGGTGCGGCGCCAGTTTTCCCACCTTCCTCATTTGGCTCGTAAGACGAAACCCGTCTGGTCACCACGGCCCTGGCGATTGAGCCGTTCTGCGTGCTTTTCCCAGTCCCAGATTCGCTTGGGTCCGAACATCCGAAGAATTTTGGGCTCGGTGAGCGCAACATCACGCCGGTAGGCTTCGCTCCCGATAAATTGACCTAAAGTCGAATCATCAAACGTCATCTCCACTCGTAGCCCGGCCCTATCAGCTGCAATCGCCATTCCTCGTCGTGAAGGTATAACGACGTGCCGAGGCGCGTCGATCTGTACCCAGTGCGTGCCATAGGTAGTCCACGCTTCGGATGAGGTGGTCGGCAGGCGAACCAAGCAAATGGCTCCAGCAGCGAGCTTCTCGTATGCGACCTTAAGTGTCGCGACCGGGTCGGGAATGTGTTCCAGCGAATGATTGAACATAATCAGTTCGAATTCGCCAGTCACTTCACGCAAATATCGCTTCATCAGTGGCACCCCTAAGGGCGTCTCGCCATCGGCCGCGATGAATGGATCAGCGCCAGACAAGTTGTTGAATCCAACGCTGGCCAACCGGTCAAGCAGCGCGCCACCACCACAGCCGACATCCAGGATTCGCGCATCGCGTTCAAGCGCTAGCTGGCCCAGCATTCTGACGGCGTCGCCTCCGGCGACAGCGTGGACGATACCTTCCGGCAAGGGCTTCGCTATGAGGGCGCCGACCAGCCCACCGCCAGTATGCAACTTAAAGCGGTCGTGCTGCGCAATCAGCCATCGGAGGGCCCTCGGCTGAGCTGAAACGTTGTAGGCGTGGTAATTTGGCGGATAATGGCGCATGAGCTCATCACCCTCGAGCGGATTTACAATCTGCAACGTTTCGCACGCAGCACAGCTAAAGTATTCAAACGGCTCTCGGGTTCCAAACTGCATCTCACGAACTACAATGGTTTGATGGGGGCCAATAGATCCGCACAATTGGCAACTTTTGGTGACCTCCTTCACTTGGCTGCCCTCAACGAGGAATTGGTCGCCACGAAAACGTGTGGCATACGTGCAATCCGCGGGCGTACCGATACGCGCGCGGCCTGAGGTCTGAAGCGCAAATGAAGCGAAGACCTGTCTGCTCGCAAGGCGCCGAATTCGATGAGTGTCGAGCAGGCAGGACGGTCGTCGGTTTCATGTAGCAATAGTAATAACTCTCGGGATGCCAGACCGGTCTGACGAACAATGTTCTCCACCCGATGAGGCGGCCGATGGCGCGAGTGAACCTTCGACCCGAAGAAGTAGCTACTAGTTCGCGTGCGAGATGGTGTGGCTTCCGTCTCTGCCGCTGTAGCGTGACAACGCGATGATGATCACGAAGGCAGGGCAACTCGCCGGGACACGACGCCGCCGCAATCCTTAAGGCGGCGCAGCGGCGATCCGAAGACCCACGCCCAGACAATCCTGCCAGAGTTGGCCTGCGCCGGTCACCGGCGGCCCGCATCACCGATCAGCCAACACGCCTTAGGCGGGCGAAATTTTCCACAAGATCAGCGGCGGCCGCAACGCTTTCGGCGGGTTTGGTCATCCGGGTGGCGATCTCGCGGGCCCGAGTCACATATTGCGGGGCCAGGATGGCGCGCAGGTCCGCGACCAGCGATTCCCGGGTAGTGGTCGAAAAGCGCCGTCCAGAGCCAACTTTCAGTCGTTTGAGCTGAGCCGCCCAGATCGGCTGATCGGGCAATGTCGAAAGGATCAGCTGGGGGACGCCGGCGCGCAGGCCTATGGCCGTGGTGCCCGCACCCCCGTGGTGCACGACCGCGCGGCAGGCCGGAAAGGTCGACGCGTAATTCACCGCGCCCACAACCTTGACGTGCCCGGAATCGGGGACGTGACCGAAGTCAGTCCAGCCGGAGCAAACCAACGCACGCTCGCCTAACTGCGCGCAGGCCGCGCTGATCATGGCGATCACGTCGGCCGGAGATTCGACCGGCGTGCTGCCAAACCCGAAGCAAATCGGCGGTGTTCCCGCGGCAATCCACGACGCGACCTCCTCATCGGCGTCGGTTGGCAGCTCCATCGTCAGCGCGCCGACAAAGGGCCGTCGGCCATCCCATTTCGCCCATTCGGCTGCCAGCCCGGGAAAGCACACCTCGTCATAGGCCTGAAGTTCCAGCGATCCGCGCTCTGCGATCCGTCGCGACGATGGGCCCGTTGCCTTCGGCAGGCCCAGTTCACGACGCTGCGCGTCGTCGACCTTCTTTGCTCCGCGCCAAGTCAACCACTCGAAAACCGTCATGGCGGCGCGGGTCAACGGCGCCGGCAAAAATGGAAGGAGCTGTCCATTGGCCCGCAGCGGGAAGTAATGCAGCGCGGCCAATGGAATGTCGTAATACTCCGCGACATCGGCAGCGGGAGCCTCGAAAGCCAGACCGGTGAACAGCAGGTCGGCGCCGTCGGCCAGCGACGTCAGCGTCCTGCTGATCTCCTCCCAGCACTGGACAGTGAGCTCGGAAGTTTCGCGCGACAACCGGATCAGCTTCCGGATTCTCCAGGGGTGGCGGAAGAAACATGTCCAGAAGTCGCGCCCCACTTCCGCAATGGTCTGCAGTTCCAGCCGGTAGCCGACCGCCGCAAGCCCGGCCGACTCGACGAAACCAACCAGCTCGGGCAGGACTGCCATGCGGACGTCGTGTCCTCTGCGCAGCAGCTCACGACCGACAGCTACACAGGGCTCGACATCGCCGCGAGTTCCATAGCTTGCCAGCACAAATCTCATCGCGGGTCCTAGCTCTTCACTTGTCGTGCGCGTTCTGCGAAATGAAAGCGGCCGCCCCGCCCCTGGCTAAGCCGCCTGGCAGTTTAACCCGATACCCCCCTGCGCAACCAACCTGAAATCCAGAAGTTTTGGGCAAGCGTTCATGTCATTGTCATCAACGGTGATTTGACTGGCGAAGATCAATCGGAGGCATCTCGCAGGCTTCGCGCCGCGGTCGGGCCATTGGCCGGGCAGCTGAATGCTCAACTCGTCTGGGTGATGGACAATCACAACAACCCGGCCTCGTTGCGCAGGTTCTTATCCGACGGAGCGCCATCGATGGCGCCGCCCGGCCGCGTGCGCGTGATCGACGGGCCAAACACGATCACCTTGGATACCTCGGTAGCGGGATTTCGTCACCCAGCGATACATGCGCGTCCCAATTAGACTGGCTTGCTGAGGAATCAGCATGCCGGATCATGGCTACCACTGACCAAAGCAGGTCTCGTTTATCCCGCGAACCCCGGATTGGCCTTGGCCTGCTTGTCCATCGCGGTGCGCGTTGTCTAGTCGCACAACCGGTTCCGGGCTCATCTGCTGCGTTACGGCTGGTTCCCCGCGGGTTCTTTGAGGTACCACGGGTTGGCGCGCGCCCAATCGATGGTACGGCGGATCCCTTCTTCGATGTCAACCTGGAGGCGCCATCCCAGCTCCCGCTGCGCTTTGGTCGAGTCGGGGATACGACGAGGGATGTCCTCATAACTGGCCCCATACTGCGCTGCGGTATCAACAGCTTCGGCGCTAGAGACCGAGTCGACATTCGCGATCTTCAGCGCCAACGCGACAGCGTCACGTACGGACGTCTCGGTCATGCTCCCAATATTGAAGGCCTCACCGATTGCCGCGTTGCTCTCGGACGCAAGCAAGGTACCGGCGATGGCGTCGTCGACGTAGGTAAAGCAGCGTGTCTGGTCGCCGGAATCGTAGAGCAACGGCGGGTGGCCATTGAGGATCCGGTGAATGCTCTGCGAGATCACGAATATCGGAGACTGCCGCGGGCCGTAGACGTTGAAGTAGCGAACCACCGTCACCGGCAGCGCTCGGGCCGTATGCATCGCGAAGACGAGATGCTCGGCCATGGCCTTGCTGGTGCTGTAGCTCCACCGCGCGGTCCTTGTCGAACCGAGGACGCGGTCGTCGTCCTCGGCGAACGGTGGGTTCGGGTTTTTCCCGAACACCTCAGACGTGCTGGCGAACACCACGCGTATTCCGTGGCGATGGCTCAGCTCGAGGACGTTGCGCGTGCCGGTCACGTTGACATCGAGAACCCGAAGCGGATCGTCGAGATAGTTTCTGACGCCGACGATCGCCGCCAGGTGAAACACCGTGTCGACGCCGGCAGTCAGCGCTGTTTCGAGCGCACTGATATCGGTGACATCGCCGGGCACGAACCGGAAGTTGGGGTGCCGGTCGAAGTCGATGCTGGTGTCGCGGGTGTTCTTGGCGAAGTCGAATACGGTGACCGAGTCTCCGCGGTCCAGCAACGCGGAGACCAAGTGCGATCCGATGAAGCCATAGCCGCCTGTTACGACGACATTCGACATAGCTACCGGCCAATCCCTTTGTAGACGAAGCCGGCGGCGCGCACTGCCGCTGGATCGAAGCTGTTGCGTCCATCGAGAAAAACGCACCTGGCCGCCACCAGGTTCGCGAGCCGGGCCAGAGGGATCTGTTGGAACTGGCGGTGGCCCGCGAGGACCACCAAGGCATCGGCACCCTCGACCGCTGTCTCGATGTCTGCGGTCAGCGGGATCTTCGTCACGGTCGCGGCTTCCTCGGCGCCCACCCATGGATCATGGACCGAAAGGTCACAGCCGGACTCCTCCAACAAGGCGACGACGTACTTGGTGGGTGTGAGTCGGCAATCGCCGGTGTTGTTCTTGAACGCGATGCCCAGAACCGCGATCCGGCTGGTCTCGATCGCCTTTCCCTGTTCGGCGAGTAGCTGCTTGAGCAGCCCGTAGGTGTAGGCCGGCATCGTGTCGTTGACAGTCCTCGAGGTCCGCGGAATCGCCAGGTCCAAGCCAAGGGACTGCCCCAGATGGTTGACGAACCACGGATCCTTCGTCAAGCAGTAGCCACCGACGCCCATACTCGGCCTCAAGATGTTCACATTCTGGTTGACCTTGGGCATCGTGTTCGCGGCTTCAATGACCTGGAGTACGTCCATGCCGAGCCCGTCGCACACCTTGGCGAGTTCGTTCGCGAGCGCGACATTGAGGTCGATCCAGACGTTGTCGGCAAGCTTGACCATCTCGGCGGTGCGCGGATCGTCGACGACGATGGAGTCCACTCCCAGCGCGTGTCGCCACAGTGTGGAGCAGGCGCGAGCGCTGCGCTCATCGACAGCACCGATGACAATCGGAATCGACATCAGCTCGTGGATGGCTTGGCCCTCGGCGAGCCTCTCAGGGCAGAACGCCAACCCGAAGTCGACCCCGGCCCGCAGCCCTGAGGTTTCTTCAACAATCGGCCGGAAGAGATTTTCGGTGGTGTCTGGCGGGACCGTGCTCTTGAGGATGACGAGGTGGCCGGGATGCAGGTGTTCCCCAACCGCCCGCGCCGCTGACTTGATGTCGTCAACGATGGGCTCGAAGTCCGGACCGAGCGGCGTACCGACGGTCACAATGACGAAGTCATTTTCCGCGAGGGCGCGGAAATCGGTCGTGGCGCGAAGCCGACCGACTCGTACGTTGTTGGACACCAGCTCGTTGAGCCCCGGCTCAGGCACGGTGGTCTTGCCCAGGTTGATCTCGTCGACGACGTTCTGTCTCACGTCGATCCCCGTCACCGGCCAGCCGCGATCAGCCAGGACCGCACCAATCACCGTGCCGATGTACCCGAAGCCCACAACCGCGATCCCCGACCGCATGCCGCGCACTAACAGGTCGATCTCGGCGTCGCTACGTCCAAACACGCCTTCCGGCATCGCAGGTCCTAACCTTTCACGTCCTGTGCGCGTTCCGCGAAATGAAAGCAAACGCCTCGGGTCCCCGGCTAACCCGCCCGCAGCATAACCCCGATACCCGCGCGATCGACCTGGAACCCAGAAGATTGGGTAAAGGCCCCGATGCCGTTGTCTTCGACGGCGATTCGGCTGACAAAGGCGAATCGGATGCCAACATAGAGACTCCGGCGCAGGCCTACGGATGTGGGTGTACGCGTCACCGCGGTGGAACGGCTGTGCGGCAGGCCGGCAGGTGGCGTGTAATTTACCGCGGCGACAGCTTTCACATCATCGATGTGTCGCATGTACATGAGGTCATTTCCGCGGGTGCAAACAACCGCACCGCACTCGCTTCGCTGCCATACTCCTCCTATGTCAAGCAAAGACCGGGCAATTCCCTCAATCGTTTTGAGGCTCCACCAAAAGGGACAGAAGTTTATTTACCCGTATTTCACCCGCCGACTTGCCGCCCGCGGTGTTTTGTTCCTCAATTACGGCTACGAGGAAGATCCGCCGATGGCCCTGCCGTTGGAAGCCTCGGACGAGCCCAATCGGTACAGCATCCAGCTCTACCACCGCACGGCGACTCAGGCAGATATCAGCGGCAAGCGGGTGCTGGAAGTCGGTTGCGGCCACGGCGGCGGAGCTTCCTACCTCACGCGAACCTTGCATCCGGCCTCCTACACGGCACTGGATTTGAACCCGGCCGCCATCGCCTTCTGCCGAAAAAGACACAACCTGGCCAGCCTGGAGTTCGTGCAAGGCGACGCCGAGAACCTGCCCTTCCCCGACCAATCCTTCGACGCAGTGATCAA
Source organism: Mycobacterium fragae (assembly GCF_002102185.1). Taxonomy (GTDB): domain Bacteria; phylum Actinomycetota; class Actinomycetes; order Mycobacteriales; family Mycobacteriaceae; genus Mycobacterium; species Mycobacterium fragae. The sequence continues at coordinate 27,143 of NZ_LQOW01000034.1, read as the reverse complement.
TGTCGAATCATCGATCCACTATCCTCAGTTTTCTCGGTTCCTGGCGGAAGTGGCGCGCGTGCTACGCCCTGGAGGGCATTTCCAATACACCGACGCCCGCTTTCGGGAGCATGTTGCCGACTGGGAGGTGGCGCTGGCGGGCACACCGATGCGAATGCTTTTCCAGCAGAGGGAGATCAATGAGGAAGTTATGCGCGGGATGGAGAAAAATTCACATGAGTGGCCGGACTTGATCGATCGCCGGGTGCTGAGACTTCTGTTCGGTCTAACCCGCTGTAACGCGGACGTGCGGGACTCGCAGGTCTATCGGAACCTGCAAAGCGGGCGACTCTCGTACCGGATGTACTGCTTCGCCAAGGATGAGGCGCCGTCGTCATCATTCACGTCTGAGCCCGCGGATTCGCGTGTTCTACCTTGATCTAGTGAATCGCTCTCCATCCTTGATCAGCCGCGCATCCAACGGTGCTGCGCGCCAGGACAATCGGCTCGCGTTGCTGGACCAAACCTTGTTCGCAGGGCATCGCGCCGCCGGCATAAAAGAACTCATGCAGGTCCTGTGGCTTTATGAGCACCCAATCGATTTCGATGGGTTGAGGCGTTTTCACCACAATTTCGGTCGCGGGTTGTTGGGAAGGCGCATCGAGTGTTCGCCGTTGCCTTTCGCCCGGCATCGGTGGGTCTCCGATCGGGGGCCGGAGATCGATATCGCTGAGTGCGCCCGTCCACGCGCTGAACTCAGTGACTGGGCTGATGAACGCTCACAACTACCTGTTGATCCGGTACGTGGGCCCGGCTGGCATCTCGGCGTCCTTCCACTGACCGACGGCTCGACCGCGGTCAGCCTGGTAATTTCCCACTACCTGCTCGACGGCCTCGGGCTTGTCGTCGCGCTGCTTGACGCGCTCCAAGGCAACACGCGCGATCTTGGCTACCCGCCGCCGCGTTCACGCACTCGACTGCAGGCGGTGCTTCAGGATGCCCGCCAAACGGCGCGGGACGCACCCGAGGTTGCCCGGGCACTTGTCGCGACGGTAAAGCAGGCCCGAAAACAAGCCAGTGGCCGGCCCGGTACCGCTCGATCGTCCGCATCGCGACCCGTCAATCCCCGGGGGAGCGTTGCGGATGACGATGTCGTCGTGCCGGGTATCGCGATGTCCGTCGACGCGGACCAGTGGGACGCCCGCGCGAACGCCCTTGGCGGAAACAGCAGTACGTTGGCCGCGGCGTTGGCTGCGAAATTCGGGGAACGGATGGGACGTCGACGTGCGAGTGACGGCGCCGTCACCTTGCAACTCCCCATCAGCGAACGTGCCGAGGGTGATACGCGCGCCGTCGCTGTGACGTTTGCGCGCGTCAGCATCGACCCGATGCGGGTCACGACGGATTTGCGCGATGCCCGCGCCGCCATCAACCAGGCGCTCACGACTCTGCGAGAGACGCCGACCGAGCGCCAGCCCCTGTGGCTGGTCCCGCTCATCCCGAAGTGGGGGTTGAAACGGATGGTCGATGCGGGGTTCACCGACCCCGATCGCCCGGTGTTTTATTCCAATCTCGGCGACCTCGGCTCGGTGCTGAACCGCCTCGATGGCACCGACGCCGAGTACCAATGGGCCCGAGGGCCCAGGCAAGGCGTAACCCGACTGTGGCTTGAGCGAACGGGCGGCCAAGTCAACGTGCTGTCTTTGCGCATCCCGGGCAAGGTGATCATCACCGTCCTCGCCTACCAACCGGGCGGCCAAAACACAAAGTCCGCGCTGCGTGAGCTGGCTGCGCGCACGCTGGCTGAGTTCGACCTGACTGGCAAGATTGAGTAACGAATCATCGCCGTGCGGTGTTGAACGCGCGACAACGCGCGCGACCGTCCGCCCGTAAGAAAATGCCTGCGGGACTAGGGAATACGAGTGCTGATGTCAATGTAGTCTGGGGTGTCTCGCTTTGGCCGCGCTGAAGACAGTCGCAAAGCGACGGGAATAGCCGTTGCGGCGCATGGCAGTCATCCCAGTCACCGGCGCGGAGTCGACAACATGTCTGATTCCGAAACCAGCCCTTACATGCTGACGAAATGTAAGTATTCAATGGATGCGTCCTCTTACCAAGCCCGCGACCTCACAGCAGGCCGACAGTGCTCGCCCGGCCGAAGGGCAGCAGAGTGGCCGCTCAGCACGGAGAGAATTTCGCCCGGACATCGAGGGGCTGCGCGCCGTCGCGGTGTTGGCCGTTGTCCTATTTCACGCTGAGGTGCCTGGGGTCGGTGGTGGGTACGTCGGCGTGGACGTGTTCTTCGTCATCTCAGGCTTCCTCATCACCGGGCTGCTCTGGCGCGAGGTACACAGCGCTGGCACCATCCGACTGCGCCGGTTCTACGGGGCGCGGGCCCGCCGACTGCTGCCGGCGTCGGCCACGGTAGGCGTTATTACGGCGATCGGCGCGGCGGTCCTGTTACCCCCTTTGCAGGCGCGGGCCGTCCTCGGTGATGGCATCGCCAGCGCGTTGTACGTCGTCAACCTTCGGTTCGTTGCACAAGTCGCCGACTACTTCTCGCCCCACCTGCCGCCGTCGCCGTTCCAGCACTACTGGTCTTTGAGCGTTGAGGAACAGTTCTACCTGGTGTGGCCGGCCTTGATCATCGGTACGGCTTGGCTCATCCGGCTTGTGCGCCGGCGCACCCGGTCCCATGCCACCTCGTCGCAAACTCCGTATCTAGTAGTCCTCGCGTTGGTCGCGGCGGTGTCGTTTGCATTGTCGCTGGCGATCACATACGTGCTGCCTTCTCTGGCGTTCTATTCATTGCCCACACGGGCCTGGCAGTTGGCCGTCGGCGGCCTGGTGGCACTCACGGCCGACCAGTGGCGCCGCCTACGGCCAACATCTGCTGCGATCGCGGGATGGGGAGGCCTGGCCCTAATCCTGGTGGCCTGCACCGTATTGAGCCCGACCACGCTGTATCCGGGTACCGCCGCGCTGTTGCCAGTGCTGGGCGCGGCGCTGGTGATCGGCGCGGGCTGTGCCGCAGCTTCTCGCGGATGCGGCCGCTTCCTAGCACTGCCGCCGATGCAAGCCGTTGGCCGGTTGTCCTACTCGTGGTATCTGTGGCACTGGCCGGTGCTGGTGCTCGCACCGCCGTTGCTGGGCCACCCACTGGGGCTTGCCGGGAGACTGGCAGCGGCGGCCCTCTCCGGCGGACTGGCCGTGCTCACACTGCGTCTCATCGAAAATCCGTTGCGATTCGCCGCTCCCATACGCCGGTCTCCCTGGCGCAGCCTTGCTCTTGGCGGCGCCGCCACCGCAGTAGCGGTCTGTGTTTGCGTGGCGCTGGTGGTAGCGCTGCCTACACCAGTCGGCCGTGGCGCGCCGGCTGCGGCGCTGAGTCTCACCGCGACGCCTCCGCCCGCGAGCCATGACGCAGACCGGTACGACGCGGCGGTGCAAAACGCGTTCGTACAGGTGCAGACCGCCGTCGCGGCAGCCGCCGAGCTGAAGGCCGTACCGTCGAACCTCGACCCGCCGCTCGCCGACGCGGAGGCCGAACTCACCACCATATTGCGCAACGGCTGCATGCTGAATTTTTTCGACGTCGAACAGCATGAGTGCGTGACGGGCGATACCGCCTCGAGCACGACGGTGGCCCTGGTCGGCGACTCGCATGCCGCAATGTGGGGCCCGGCGTTGCAGCAAGTCGCCGCGCAGCGACGGTGGCGGCTGGAGACCCTGAGCCATGCCGACTGCCCACTGATGAATTTGCCGATCACCAACTCGCTTCGCCGGATGGCGTACACCCCCTGCGAGCAGTGGCGCGCCCAGATCATCGCCCGGTTACGCGCCGAGCACCCGCGGCTAGTCGTGGTGAGCATGATGCGGCTGTACGGTGCTGGCATCGGTTGGCTGTCCGGTATCACGTCATACGACCCGGTATGGATCGATAGCTTGACCCGCCTGGTGCAGGAGCTGCGCGGCATGGGTACGAAAGTGCTAGTGCTCGGGCCGATCCCGGATCCGCGCTCGACGGTGCCGATCTGCCTGTCCGAGCACCTCGAGGACGCGACGGCGTGCTCGCCCTCCAGGTCGGAGGCAGTGAATGAACGCGGCATCGCCGCTGAGTCCGCCGCCACCAAAGCCGGCGGCGGAGACTACGCCGACGTCACCGATCTGTTCTGCACCGCTGACCGCTGCCCGGCCATCGTGGGCAACACCCTGGTGTACCTCGACTGGCAACACGCGACGCTCGAATACTCGAGGCTGATGGCACCGGTAATCGGGGCGCTGGCCGATCGCGCGCTCGCCCGCGATTGACACGCTCGATCGGCAGCCTGTTTGTGGGCTGGCCAACGGCATGGCCAGCCTTTGAGCTGCCGGCTAGAAACTCGGCTGCCTTGCGCGGCGGCTGTTCCCATCAAAGGGGCGGCGGTTACTTCGCGACGCCGTGTCATGTTGAATCCTCGAGACCGTGGAAGCCTGAATCCATGCCTAGGCCCAAGTCCCCTTGCGCCGGTGAGCCATCGCGATGAGCTCGAGGTTCATCTTCATGACAGACGGCCGCATGAGCCGGGCCAGCACACCATTGGAAAGCTTGCGGCAATTCTCGAACGCCACCCGGAAGTCCCGTTCGCTCGCCCGGTACGCTTCGAAAACACGATCCAGCACAGACTCATCCCAGGGTTCGTCCCGCGCGGCCTTTTCCATCACCTCGTAGACGGTGGACATCCAGTCGGCGCCGAAGCGGTCCGGCACCGGGCCGCAGTATCGCTGGCGCCGAAGACCCGGTCTGAGAAATTCGTCGATTGCGTCCTCATCCCGGATGTTCAGATCGACCGCGAGCGCCGTGGAGATCCGCGTTATTTCCCTGCGCCAGTCATCGAGGAGGTTGGCATAGTCCACGAACACGCGCGGCACGCCGCGCGTGTGTCTCTCGGCCAGCAACGTGTATTTCAGCCAGCCAGCACTCGCGAGCTCCGACGAGGTCCGGCGAAGGAACGTCGACAACGACGCGAGAACCTCCTGCGGGTGGCGTACCGCATTCACTGCCGCGACATCGAATCCGGCCTGGTGCGCCGCCTCGAACCACAGCCCGGACAGGACGGTTATCTGCAGGTCTTTGATGACCAGGAGCGGCGCGGCCGGCAGCCTGTTGAGAAACGCCTCGATCTTGGCGATGCAGGCAGCCTTCTCTTTCGCGTCGAACGCCCCTTCCTCCTGCAGGCGCAGCGACGGGTCGAACATGGTACTGCCGTTGCGACGCAGGATTGAGTGGTTGATAAGGAGGGATGCGCGCGGCTCCCAATAGCCACTCAAATTGTGCGAGTCGGCGCCCTTCATCCCGGACGGGAGCGTAGCGCCGCATAGCGAGAGAACCCGCGTGAGCGCCGACGTTCCGGACCGGGTCATGCCCAACACAAACAGAACGACCCGGCGGCCCGCGGATTGGGAGTGCGCGGGATTTTCGAGGAGATCGGCGGTGGCAATGCTCTCGGCGGATTTGGTCAGCCGCGCAAGTTTCATCGCGAATCCAAGCCTCCCAGTCCCCAGTGCGCAGAGGCGACGTCAGTATCGCTAACTCTTCGACTCTACGTGCAGCTCCGATCTCACGGATGAGCTAATGGTCGGCCATCTCACTCTGGATCAACTCGCACTGGGGCAAGTTGCTCCGGGCGCTGGTTGATACCGCGCTGGGTATTATCTTTCCGGGGTATCTGCAAGTTTGAAAGTTCACGTTGTGGGAGGGAATCACGTGACTGCCCAGGTCGAGCAGTTGGAATTTCAGGCGGAGGCACGCCAGCTGTTGGATTTGCTGGTGCACTCGGTCTACTCCAACAAGGATTCGTTTCTGCGGGAGTTGATCTCGAACGCCTCCGATGCACTGGACAAGCTGCGGCTCGAAGCGCTGCGGAACAAGGACCTAGACGTCGACGCCTCCGATCTGCACATCGAGATCGACCGGGACGAGCAGGCGCGCATCCTGACCGTTCGCGACAACGGCATCGGTATGACGCGCGAGGAAGTCGTGGACCTGATCGGCACGCTCGCCAAGTCGGGCACCGCCGAGCTGCGCCAGAAGCTACGCGAGGCCAAGAACGCGGCGGCTTCAGAGGAGCTGATCGGCAAATTCGGCATCGGTTTCTATTCGACCTTCATGGTGGCCGACAAGGTCGAGCTGCTCACCCGAAAGGCCGGCGAGAGCGAGGCCACGCGGTGGGAGTCGAGTGGTGAGGGCACCTACACCATCGAATCCGTCGACGACGCTCCGCAAGGAACGTCGGTGACGCTGCACCTCAAGCCAGAGGACGCCGAGGACGGGCTGCACGACTACACCTCGGAGTGGAAGATCAGGGAGCTGGTCAAGAAGTACTCCGACTTCATCGCCTGGCCCATCCGGATGGAGGTCGAGCGACGCACCCCCGCCGAGCAGGAGGGCGGTGAAGTGCAGGTCACCATCGAAACCCAGACCCTCAACTCGATGAAGGCACTGTGGGCCAGGCCCAAGGACGAGGTCTCCGAGGACGAGTACAAGGAGTTCTACAAGCATATCGCTCACGCCTGGGACGACCCGCTCGAGATCATCGCGATGAAGGGCGAGGGCACTTTCGAGTACCAGGCCCTGCTCTTCATACCGTCGCAGGCGCCGTTCGACTTGTTCAATCGGGACGCGAAGATCGGCGTGCAGCTCTATGTCAAGCGCGTCTTCGTCATGGGCGACTGCGACCAGCTCATGCCGCGGTACCTGCGCTTCGTCAAGGGGGTCGTCGATGCGGAAGACTTGTCGCTCAACGTCTCTCGCGAGATGTTGCAGCAGGATCGCCACATCACGGCGATCCGTCGCCGGTTGACCAAAAAGGTCCTCTCGACGATCAGGGATCTGCAGTCCGAGCGGCCCGAGGACTACCACACGTTGTGGACCCAGTTTGGCAGGGCCCTCAAAGAGGGCCTGATGTCGGACTCGGACAACCAGGACACGTTGCTGCGCATTTCCTCGTTCGCCTCGACACACAGCGAATCCGAGCCCACCACCCTCGCCGAGTACGTCGAGCGCATGAAGGACGGTCAGGAGCAGATCTTCTATGCGACCGGCGAGTCGCGTGAGCAACTTCTGAAGTCGCCGCACCTCGAGGCGTTCAAGGCCAAGGGTTACGAGGTGCTGCTGCTCACCGACCCGGTCGACGAGATCTGGGTGGGATCGGTGCTCGAGTTCGACGGCAAACCGCTGCAGTCGGTAGCCAGGGGCGAGATTGACCTCGAATCCGAGGACGAAAAAAGCGAGGCCGAGCGCGAGGAGCAGGAAAAGGATTTCGCCGATCTGCTGGCATGGCTGAAGGAGACGCTGAGCGATCAGGTCGCGGAAGTACGGTTGTCCAAGCGGCTGACCGAGTCGCCGGCCTGCCTGATAACCCCCACCTTCGGCATGACACCGGCGCTCGCGCGCATGTATCGAGCTTCTGGACAGGCGGTTCCGGTCGGGAAGCGGATTCTCGAACTCAACCCGACGCATCCGCTCGTCACGGGTTTGCAGCAGGCGCACAAGGCGGGAGGCGACGATGCCCAAATGAGCCGACTGGCCGAAACCGCCGAATTGCTCTACGGCGCAGCCCTTCTCGCCGAAGGCGGCGTACCGGAGGACCCGGCAAAGTTCGCCGGACTACTCGCAGACCGTCTGGCTCGCACCGTGTAGGGCACGTAGGTGGTCACGATCGACAGGTGTCATTTGCTACCAACCGAGCAGCATTGCGAGCAGATTCTTCCGCGGCGGCGATCGCCCGCACGATCGCAACTTCGCTTTCAAGCTGGGTCGTATCTAACCGTCCAGCGCGCATCACGTCGATGAAAGCCCGAAGTTCGCGCGTTAGCGGGAGTTCTTCGCTGTAGGCAGGGTACGACGTACCCCGGGAATTGCGCAGCAAAAGCTTTCTCTCCGCGGAATCGTCGAAGTTGAGCGAGTTGTCTTCGCCCACAATTGTCATGCGATGACGCTTCACCGGCGAGATCCAACTGACGTGCGCGGTGAACGGGACGCCAGCAATCACAAATTTGGTGAGTGCCGCGATGAACCGCGACTCTTCGCCGACGCCCCAGGCTTGCGCGAAAACAGGATTTGCGTCGAACAGCGCCTGCACCATGGAGAGACCGTGTGGAAGCCAGTCCCACAACACCGATGAATCGGTTCGTGGATGGTGATTCATTCCCTCCCAGAACACGGCCTGCACGGTTTCAACTTCTGGTAGTAGTTTTTTCGCAGCTTGAAATGCGGGATTGTACAAATGCACGTGCCCCACGACAACCGGTGCGCCAGAACGTAACGCTGCCTCGCGAATGCGGATTGCATCGGCCACCGTGGTAGCCATCGGCTTTTCGATGAATGTCGGCACACCCGCATCGATAAATGGGACTGCGACTTCCGCATGAGTCGCGGAGGGCGTCGCGATCAGAACCCCGGCAGGCCGTTGGCGAAGAACAACATCGAACTTCTTCGACTCGTCAATAAGCTCCACGTCGCGCATCGTGGCCAGCGTGCGGACAATGCGCATGCCCCATTTTCCCCGGCCGATCACAGCGATTCGCATACGTCCTTCCGGTAAGCCTCCTGGTCTTTGGCCCAGGCAATGAACCGTCCAAGTCCCTCTTCAACATCGACCTGCGGTTTATAGTTCAGCTCCTCGCTGGCTTTGGAGAGATCGGGACAGCGTCGCTGGGGCTCCCCCGCTGGGTAGGAGTCGGGGTAGTCGATTTGCTGAAATGTGGTGCCCGGGACGAGCTTTGTGTACATCTCGGCCAGATCAAGCATCGAAATCTCGTTGGCGGCATTGCCAATGTTATATGGTTCGCCCGGGCGGCCCCTCAGGAGCACCTTCAAGAACCCGGTGATCGCGTCCGTCGTGTAGCAAAACGTTCGCGTCTGCTGTCCGTTTCCATGCACCGGAATCGGTTCGCCCGTCAGCGCCTGATAGGTGAACATGGGAACGACGCGGCGATCGTTGTGCTTCATCCCGGGTCCGAACACATTGAACGGCCTGACGATCGTCACCGGCAAGCCGTACTTCTGGTAATAGACCGTCGCGATCGTTTCTGCCAGCCGCTTCGACTCGTCGTAGCAAGCCCGGGGGCCGACGCTCGAAACGTGACCGTGGTACGTCTCGGGAGTGGGCACAAAGCGCGGATCGGGGTCGCCGTAGATTTCGCTCGAGCTGAAGAACAAGAAACCTGCCAGCGACCGGTTCCGGCGACCCAACTCCAGCAGATTCTTGATGCCCGATACAGCGCTTTCGATGGTTTCGAGCGGATACTTCATGTAATAGACCGGCGAAGCCAGACCGGCCGCATGCATGATGTAATGAATGTCTTCGCGCACGGGCAGCGGATAGGTGACGTCGGCCCACACTTCGACAATATTCTCGTCGCGGTCAGAGGTGCTGGGATCGCCCGTTATGAAATTGTCGACCGAGATCACGCGAACGGGTCGTTCCAGAATCGTATCGTTGAGCCGCTTGAATACCCGCAGAAAGTGCTTGCCAAGAAAGCCCGCGCCGCCACTCAACAGTACTGTTTTTCCTGAAAGTAGATGGGCATCATCGCCGATCCCCTGGATGATCGCCTCGGTATCGCGGCGGACAATGAAATGTTCAGGCATGCAAGGGATCCTTCTGTTATTTCAGCTCGGTGGGTGGAATGGGCTTTAAATAGCGGTACGCTCCATCGGTCTTCTTCTTGATGTCGTCGAAGTATTCGTACGCAAAGACTACGAGCACATCGCGCTCATGTTCATCCAGGTAGCTCTTAGGAACAATCGGAATGTGAGTGCCTGGTGTGAACTTGTTCTGCTTCAAAGGACTGTCATCGACGGTAAACGGAATTTCGCTGGGTCCGATCCGACCATAATTACATATCGTCGCCACGCGTGCCGGCGAACCATAACCGGCAACTCGCAAACCGGCTTGCTGGTATTCGGCCAGCCGATCTTTGAACGCGGATATTTGAACATCGACATTGCGCCCAAACTCGCGCAACGTTTCCAGCGTCAAATCCTTTTCCTCGCGTCCGAGGAGTCGGCGCGCGGCATCGGAGTGGGAGGGCTGCCGGCCCGCTCGTTGCACGAGCACCTGCAATGAACCGCCGTGCGGCGCAATCTCGTGCACGTCAGCGATGAACATGCCGTGCGCGGCGAGCAACTTCGCGAGCGACGTGAGCGAGTAGTAGAAAATTCGGTCCAAATAAAAACGCTCGAACTGCGTCGTTGCCAGAATAGCCCCGATATATTCAACCTCGACGATGAACGTGCCGTCGTCCGTCAGCAGTCGCTTCACGGCCTCAATAAATCCACTCGGATTCTCAAGATGGGTGAAGACGCTGCTGGCGACGATAACATCCGCTCGTCCATAGGATTCTTCGATCTTCTCGGCCGCCTGAATGTCGAAAAAGGTCGTCAGCGTCTCAAAACCCTGATCGTTGGCAATCTTTGATACGTTGATCGAAGGCTCGACACCGAGCGCTTTGACACCCAACTTCAGGAGCGGCTTGAGGAGAATCCCGTCGTTGGAGCCGACATCGACGACAAAATGCGCCGACGCCAGTTGCTGGGCAAGGTCCTCGAAATGCCTTACCAGTCCGCGATTCACCGAGGATAGATAGTAGTAATCTTCGAACATCCTCTCCCGCGAGATGATCGTGCCGAGTTGGACGTTCTTGCACGTCGGACAGAAGAATACCTGCAACGGAAAAAAATCTTCTGCAGCAAATTCAGCTTGCGTAGGATATTTGTTCGCGAGCGGTTGTTGTCCGAGGTTGAGGAATTCAATGGCGGAGGGTTCGCCGCACAATCGACATTCCATCATCGGCGGTTCGCGCATAATAAGCTCCCGTTTGCCTCGTGTGCGGATCAATCCCACTGCGATGCGCCGGCCGATTGGTATTCGGTGACATGGCAACCGGGATTGGTCACGGGCTTGAAGAGTGCCAACACCGCGTTGTTGCCCGTCAGGCCTTCGCCGTCAGAAAGAGGATCGCTCCGCCAGGTGTCGATAACCCTTGCCCATCGGCACTTCGCTGGGCATCGATGGTTCGGGCAACCGTTGAGGTACTGCTCCCAGGCCGAGTGGTACTGAGGGAGCATGAGCTGGTTGACATCGACGGTGCGGCAGTTGATGAGCCGCTTGTCTTCGAGGTGAATGCGCGTTGCGGAAGCCTGATCGATGCCGTTGGTGCTCGTCCGTTGAACGATGATCGTCTCCATGACAAGGTAGTAAGGATAGTACGTTACCGGCAGGCTTCGCGGTCACTGTCTAGATTTCAGGCCGGACGCCCGACGCGGATTTCGGTCGATGCGCTGCGAGCTTTCATCTAGCGCGGTTCGATGTTCCAGCGATTCATTTACGAAGGCTACTTGGGAATCGCGCACAAACCTCGCGCTTGCGGGAATATGGGCTGCGATCGATAGGAAATGGAGAGGCCAGCTTGAAAATTTCGGTAATCGGATCCGGTTACGTCGGCCTCGTCACGGCCGCCTGCCTCGCGGACAGTGGCAACGACGTCGTGTGCGTCGATATCGACCAGGCCAAGGTAGACCGGCTACTCGCGGGAGAAGTCCCGATCTACGAGCCCCGCTTGGCTGAGCTGATCGAAGGGAACCGCGAGAACGGGCTCATCGACTTCACGACAGACAGACGGCGCGGAGTCGAGCACGGAGACGTGATCTTCATCGCCGTCCCAACGCCCATGGGCAAGAGCGGCGCAGCCGACCTCACCCACGTCTACTCCGCGGCCGATGACATCGGGTCGCATATGGACCGCTACAAGGTCATCGTCAACAAGTCGACCGTCCCCGTCGGCACTGCCGACGAAGTTCGAGCGATCATCCGCAAGAAGACCAAGCACGAGTTCGACGTCGTGTCCAACCCCGAATTCCTGAAGCAGGGCAAAGCGATCGCCGACTTCATGCAGCCCGACCGCGTGGTGATCGGCAGCGACTCGAAGCGCGCCCTCGATATCATGCGAGAGCTCTACGAGCCGTTCCTGCGCACCTTCCATCCCCTAATCGTCATAGACATCAAGAGTGCCGAGATGGCGAAATATGCGGCGAACTCCTTCCTCGCGACCAAGATTTCCTTTATCAACGAGATCTCGAACTTGTGCGAGAAGACCGGTGCCGATATCTCGGCGGTACGGGAGGCCATTGGGGCCGATAGGCGCATTGGCTATGAATTCCTGTTCCCCGGGATAGGCTATGGCGGCTCCTGCTTGCCGAAAGACGTTCAGGCCCTACTACATACCGCCGACGGCCTGGGGTCGGACATGCGTCTGCTGCGCGCGGTCGAGCAAGTCAATAGCGAGCAGAAGGCCGCCCTCGTATCCAAGATCGTCACTCGTTTCGGGCACGAGTCGCCCACGAAGAATCTGCAAGGCCTGCGCATCGCGCTCTGGGGCCTCAGCTTCAAGCCACGAACCGCCGACGTGCGCGAAGCCCCCTCCCTGGTCATCGCGAAAAGGCTGGTCGAGTTCGGGGCGCTAGTGCGGGCCTTTGATCCCGAAGGAACCGAGCAGGCGAAAAAGGCGCTCGGGAATTCGATCGAGTACGCCGGCAACATGTACGACGCCGTCGAGGGCGCCGACGCGCTGCTCCTCCTCACGGAGTGGAAACAGTTTCAGCGGCCGTCTTGGCAGCGCGTCAAGTCGGCCATGCGAGGCCACGTGGTGTTCGATGGCCGAAACATCTACGATCCTGAGCGCCTGCGGGCCGAGGGTTTCGAGTACTACGGCATGGGCCGGAATTAAGGAAAAGAGATGATAGCCCTCGTCGCGGGCGCTGCCGGGTTCCTGGGACCCACCTTTGCGACCGTCTTCGCGGCGACGGAATCGAGGTTCTCGGGCTCCACAACTTCTATACCAGCCGCAAGAACATCAGGCACCTTTAGGGCTTGAGCGGGCGAAATCCTCCAGGAGATCGACGGTGGCCGCAACGCTTTCGGCGGGTCTGGTCATCTGGGTGGCGAGCTCTCGGGCTCGGGTGACATATTGCGAGGCGAGGATGGTGCGCAGGTCCGCGACCAGCGATTCTCGCGTAGTGCTCGAAAAGCGCCGTGCGCTGCCGACTTTCAGTCGTTTGACCGCAGCTCCCCAGAGCGGCTGATCACCCCACATCCAGAGGATCAGCGTGGGGACTCCGGCGCGCAAGCCAGCGGCCGTGGTGCCCGAGCCACCGTGGTGCACGACCGCGCGGCAGACGGGAAAGATGGCGGCGTGGTTCACCGCGCCGACAACCTTGACGTGGTCGAAATGGGGGACGTCGCTGAAGTCACTCCAACCGGCGCAAACCAACGCCCGCTCACCCAACTGCGCGCAGGCCTCGCCGACCATGGCGAGTGTGTCGGCCGGAGATTCGACCGGCATGCTGCCAAACCCGAAGTAAATCGGCGGTGTTCCCGCCGCAATCCACGACAAGACCTCCTCATCGGCATCCGTCGGCAACTCCAGCGTCAGCGCACCAACAAAGGGCCGTTGGCCATCCCATTTCGCCCATTCGGCTGCCAACCCGGGAAAGCACACCTCGTCGTAGGTCTGGATTTCGAGCGATCCGCGCTCGGTGATCCGCCGCGGCGAGGGGCGTTTTGCCTTCGGCAGGCCCAGTTCACGACGGTGCGCATCCTCGACCTTCTTCTCCGCGCGCCAAGACCGCCACTCGCCCACCGTCATTGCGAAGCGGGCCAGCGGCGCCGGCAGGAACGGAACGAGTTGGCCGTTGACCCGCGTTGTCGGGTTGTAGTGATACGTGGCGAACGGAATGTCGTAATACTCCGCGACGTCGGCAGCGGGCTGCTCGCCAATCACGCCAGTGAACAGCAGGTCGGCGCCGTCCGCCAGCGATTTCAGCGTCGTGATGATTTCCCCGCGGCAGTCCGTAATAAGTTCCCGAAATTCGCGCCACAACCTCCTCAGATCCTGGACCCTCCAGGGGTTCTGGAATAAACACGTCGCGAAGTTGCGGTGCGCATCCAGGATGGCGTGCGTATCCAGAGCGGAAGCGACCGCCGCAAGCCCAGCCGACTCGGCGAACCCAACCAGGTCAGGCGGGACTGCAAGGCGCACGTCGTGCCCGCGGCGCAGCAACTCACGGCCGACAGCGGCACACGGCTCGATATCGCCACGCGTTCCATAGCCTGCCAGCACAAATTTCATCGCGGATCCTTGCCCCTCACTTCCCGTGCGCGTTCCGCGAAATGAAAGCGGAAGCCTCGCGCCCCCAGCTCAGCCGCCACGTAGCGTAGCCCAATACCCAACGCTACCGACCTGAATCCAGAAGTTTTGGGCAGGCACTCGTATGCCATTGTCTCGACGGCGTATGGCTGACAAAGGCGAATCGGAGGCATATTGAAAGCTTCGCAGCGTGGTTGAACCAGTTGAGCTATTTGCCGCGGAGCTGAACGCTCAACTCGCCTAGGTGATGGGCAACCACGACAATCGGGCTGCATCGCACAGGTACTTGCTCGGCGAAGCGCCGTCGATGGCACCGCTCGGCCGCCGCGTGATCGACGGGCTACGCCTTATCTCACCTTGGACACCTCGGTACCGGATTTCATCACGGCGACATAAGCGCGTCCCAATTAGACTGGCTCGCTGAGCAACTGGCCACGCTAGATCTCGGCTACCACTGGCCAGACGACTCGTCAAAATCCAAGCGCTGACGCGCTACGGCACGTGAGCTTGCGGGTAACTGCCCGCACACCGACTGTCAGTCGTTGTCAGCGCGGCGCGGAACCGCTCGGCGAGCTCCACATGCAGCACATCCACCAGACCATAGGTGTTGCGCCTAGCCCATGCAGCCGTTAGGCCTATATCGGGCAACAGTTTCGAGATAGACATAGCCAGCGTACCGGCCTATGTCAACGATCTTCGCGGATAGCTCAAGCACTTAGTCATCAATGCAAAACCCCGGGACAGTTGCGCGTCGGGCGCCTGTATCGTCGATTCGGAGAAGTCTCCCATCAAGTCTCAACGTCGCGATGCGATCAATCGGGGCACCGTGCGGCGCGTCTTTGAACCAGCCTGCAAAAGCGGACCTGGTCATCGAGCAGCCGTAGGGCTGGAAATTCGCCCTGACTTTCTTGCAGCCTATGGCGATGAAACGCGATGTGTGGCTCGCCGATTCGTTCGCGGGCGTGCCACGTCGGGCCACTGCAAACCCCGCGCATCGGATGCAACCTCAGCGTCACATCCCAAGTCCCGGTGAGCCATCGCGACGACCTCGCGGATGAGCTTCTTGACGGACGGCCACACGAGCCGGGGAGGGCACGCCGAATGGCCGGCCGCGCCGGTTCATCGAGATGTGCGGAGAACAGCCGGTGCTCGATCTTGTTCCAATTGGATGTTCAGGCAGCAAGTAGCAGCCCGTGATGTCGAGGCCAGGTCTCGTCGGCAAGGTGGGCAAGCTTCGAAATGGCAGCTGCACGGGACGACGAAGTCGGTCCCTCACCCACCGAGACCGGGCGCAGCGGGTCGCGACCCCACAAGCATAGTGGCGATAGTCAGCGCGGCGGAGCCGGTAGGTTTGCGGCCGGGGACATTAGCGACGAGTTAGAGTTTCTCGGCCGCGATGGCTTTCTGGGCTTCTTGTGCGTGCGCCACCTGCTGCGCGGTATAGCCGATGAGCAGCGCCACCCCGCCGAGCAGGATCACCACGCCGGCCAGCCACATCAGACCGTAGATGTAGCCCTGGTCCAGCGCATGCAACTGGGCGGCGTTCATGAACTTCACCGGCCCGTTGGTGCCGCCCAGGTGCACCGTCCGCGACATGATGATTGCCTGGATGATGGACAGCACCACCGGTCCGCCGAGGCCCTGCAGCATCACTGCGATCGCTGAAACGGGCCCGATCCGATCCACGCCGACGCTGGCGATCACCGACAGACTAAGCGGGACGTTGATCATGCCGATACCGATACCGCCGACGACGATGGGCAGCACTAGGTGCGGGAAGTAGGGGATGCTGTGGTTGAGCGTCGTGCCATACAACACGCCGCCCAACAGCAGGATGCTGCCAATGAGCACCAACACCCGCGGCGGGAACCACATCGCCAGGCGAGACGATGCACCCAGCCCGATGGCCGTCGCGATGGTGAACGGGATAAAGCCGATGCCCGCGCGCAGCGCGCTGTAGCCCATGATGTCTTGCACATACACGGCGACTAGCAGGACGAGGGTTGTCATCGCTCCACCGGCAAGAAGCATGGCCGCGAACGTGGCCAGCCGGTTGCGGTCGAAGAATAAATTGAACGGCACGACGGGGTTCTCCGCCGTGCGCTCCACCACGGCGAACGCTAGCAAAGCGGCCAGGGCCACTACACCTGAACCGATCGTGGTGGCGGACAGCCAGCCCATCTCCGGGCCCGTCGAGAAGCCGAAAACCACCGCGCTGCAGACCAACATGGCCAGCACAGCCCCAGCGATGTCTAGCTTCATCCGCTCCTTCTGCGTTTCCTGCAGCGTAGTACGGGTCAGGTAGAGAACCAGCAGCCCGATCGGCACGCTCACCGAGAACGTCAGCCGCCAGGACACCTCGGTAAGTACCCCGCCCACCACTAGGCCCATCACCGAGCCGGTACCCCCCATCGTCCCGATCACGGCCGCCGCGGCGTTGCGTAAAGGCCCTTTCGGGAACGTTGTCGCCAAGAGCGCCATAGACGTCGGTGCGACAATCGCGGCGCCCGCGCCCTTCAGCAGCCGAGCCGCAACGAGGGTGCCCTGGTCCCAGGCGATGCCGCACATGGCTGAGGCGATGGTGAACAGTGCGACCCCGATGATGAAGGCGCGCTTGCGGCCGATAGTGTCACCGAGGCGACCGCCCAGCGGCATCAGCGAGAAGCATGTCAGCATGGTGGCGAATATCACCCAGCTCCGCCCGGCGGCCGACAAGCCCAGCTCGTTCTGGATCTTAGGAACCGCGACGACCGTGAAGGTGAAGTCCATCGCCACCATCAGTTGCATGCCGCCGAGCGCGACTATCCCGGCGATGAACCAGCGAGGCGGAGGCCAAGTGGGTAAGTACCTTCTGGGCGGGGGCAGCGTTGTCGGCTCGATGGGAATTGGGGTCGCTCGTTCCTCGCTCTCGGTCGTCCAGTGATGCACTGCCCGACCTCCATCGTTGAGAGCCCCCATAGCGGGCTACCCTAAAGCAAACGTGCGCTGCGCGACCGTGGTTCTGTAAATTCGCCGAAAGGGAGCGTCACTATTCAGTTGCCGTCGACAGCAAGCGGATCCGCACATTTGTAGACAATGTTCGATGCCGACCTTGACGAGTGCACGCGTATCGGTAGCCGCGGGCGGCCCGGCGCGGCAACAGCGCGGATCAGCGAGCCGCTGGCGAACTGGGCAGCGTTGCGGAGCTCAGTCCTGCCTGTGCTAGAAAATTATGCGACATATAGCAATTCACAGCGACTACCGCCGTGTCAGCGTCTAATCTGGGCCGCCATGAGCCGAAAGCGATCCACTACCGCGAAGCGCACCGTAGGATCTTGTTCCTTCCGCCAGGCGGCAGCGCGGATCAATCAACTCGATGCCGCTATACGCACCGAGAACTCGCGGTTTGATACCGCGGAATCAAACGTGGAGTTCGGTTCGTGACGACGACCGCTGCCGCGCAGAGTGGGGCAGCTGCCCGCCGGGTTGTTTTGTTCGTGTTGGGCACAGCCCGGTCCGGAACGGCGGCGCTCACGCGGGTTCTCTCTCTGTGCGGTGGTGCACTCCCGCCCGGGATGTTGGGCGCCATGCGGGGTAATCCGCGTGGCTTTTGGGAGCCGCGCGCAGTCAACAACCTCAACGACGCAATCTTGTACCGCAACGGCAGCACCGCGATCGACCCGTCCCTGCGCTTGTATGAGGAAGGTGTATTCAACGCCGAAGAGAAGGCCGCCTGCACCGCCGAGATCGGGGCGTTTCTCAATACGGTGCCGGCCGCGCCGCTCGTGGTCATCAAGGACCCGAGGATCACATTGCTGTCCGACGTGTGGTTCGAGGCGGCGCGTCTGGCCGAATTCGACGTCGTACCCGTGCTTTCGGTGCGTCATCCGGAAGAGGTCATCGCCTCGATAGGAAAACACATGGGGGCCTCGCCGGAGCTCGCGAATGCCTTGTGGCTGAAATACACTCTGCTCGCCGAGAGACATACACGCGGCTTGCCGCGCGTGTTCGTCGAGTACGCCAACCTCCTCGATGACTGGCGTCGGGAAATAAAGCGGATTTCGGCGGTGCTCCCGATCGATCTCAACACCGAGGATGACGGCGCGATCGAGGAGTTTCTCGAACAAGATCTACGGAATCAGCGATACTGCGGCCCCGTAAGGGAGCCCTTCGGCATGGGCTGGAATTCCGCAGTCTACGACGCGATGCGCTCGGCCGCGCGGGACGACCGCTGGGATCAATCTGTTCTGGATTGCGTTTTCGAGGAGTACCGGGCTAGCGAACGTGCTTTCCGGACTGCGTTCGAGGATTCCCGCGAACACGTCAACAGCATGAGCTTCATGTTCTTCCGACCGTCCCTGCTGAAGCTGACCCGCGGAGTCGCCGCGATGGCTCACCGCCGCCGCGGGACGTGGGCCTAGACCGCCCGGCCGGGCGCCGAACAATTTGGAACACGCGCTGCCCGAGATTCAGCCGCGATCAATTAAAACCGCGGAGCTTTCTCGCCACGATTTCACTCGGGGGACTTGCATATACATATAAGTGCCGAATTCAGAACCGCATCGCGGAAAGCCCGACCTGTTCATGGGGAGTGGGACAAACGGGCCGATGCCATCGATGAAATCGCTGTAGCCGTGAATGATGCCTTCACCAACGGCGCCTGTGCCTCACGAATGATGTATTCCATTCGGCTTCAATGGATACTTCGCAGATGCGGCGGAGCGAGTTTGACCAATGGCCCCTAACGACGCGGTTTCGCCCGTGCAGAGCTCTTACCCGGACGTCCATCCGCCCGGCGGGGCTGTATCCCGGGTCTGCGTCAACCTGCCGGCGGCGGCGAGTTGATATCGAGTCGCAGGCTTTCTGGATACCTCCGCACAAACCACCCGACTGGCTAGCCTCGGCGGCGTCACCGGCCCGAAATATCTTGGCGCATGCGACAAGCGATCGCGACCTTTGCGCAGGTCTCCGCAGCTTTTCGCGACGATTGCAGGCAGCGGGCGATGCGCAGAGAGAATACGCTCATCTTTCCTACATCGACGGGATCGCTGTGGTGTAATTCTCGCATGCCTATGGACGATGTCACCGCTGATGTACTCAATGTGGCTGCCCCGGATCGAGCGACCGCCGGCATACGACCTGATCATCACAGTCGCACTGGGAACATTTCTGCGGTCTGCCGGCCATCGTGGCTTGACCAGCGCTACGCGCTCCGTGAATTTATCGAGAGTGCATTGCTTGACAGCGTAAACCCCTCGCAAATTACGCAGGTAACGGTACCCGCACCCTCGATTCCTGTTACGAGCTTCCTTAACGTGATGCCGCGTCCGTTTGGCTTCGCGTGGAACAATCCTCCCTCGGGTATGGACTGCGCAGGCGGTGGTGTGACGCACTACATCGCCGTAAGCGGAGCGGACCGCCTCAAGCAGCTTCGAGAGCAATCGGAGGCTCTATGGAAAAGAGTCCGGGTGGTCCAACATCCGGACGCCTGCGATTACTCGCCGCGTCTATTTGGTGGCTTGGCGTTTGCTGCCGAAGAAGATCACCGCGGACCCTGGGCCGAGTTCGGCGATGGTGCGTTTACCTTACCGCGTTGGACATACGGCCGCCGCGGCGGCCGCTGTATTCTCACACTTGCTATCTGCCCGGATCACGAAAATCCGAATTGGCTTGACAGAGTTCTTGCCGAATTCGATGAGATTTTCGATGTCGCCGAGCGTAGCCGATCGTTTAACCGTTTGCCGCCCGACAAAGTGTTTGCCGTTAGCGAAACCGATATCCACCAGATGCCGATAAAGCAGTGGAAAGCACACCTCTCGAAAATTCGCGCGGCCATCGGCAGTGGCGAGTTCTTCAAGATCGTCGCCGCCCGTCGTTGCGACATTAACTTGCCCCGCCCGGTCAGCGATATCGACGTTCTCAATCGCCTAATGATGGAGAAGAACTGCACCCACTTCGCATTTCGCCGGGCTGAGTCTACCTTTGTCGGTGCCTCACCCGAGTCACTCTTCGTTAAGTCGGGCTCAATGCTGACAACGCAAGCTTTGGCTGGTACATGTTCTCGCTGGTCCCCTGGGGGAACACACGCAGCTCGGTCCGCACAACTGCTTGCCAGTTCGAAAGACCGCGCAGAACATGAGTTTGTAGTGAAAGCGATCCGTGATGCCCTCGCTCCATTGTGTAGTGGGGTAAAAGTGGCCGCTGACCCCGAAGTGTTGATCTTGCGGAACATTCTGCATATCAACACACCATTTGAAGCAACTGTGCGGCCTACGGCCCATGTCGCGGATCTACTTGATGCACTGCATCCGACGCCCGCAGTCGGCGGCGTGCCCGGTCATGCGGCGCAGGAGTGGATCGTGAAGCACGAATTCGGCAACCGCGGCTGGTACAGCGGCCCAGTAGGCTGGCTCGATATGCGCGGCGATGCTGAGTTCCGAGTTGCAATCCGCTGCGGTGTGCTAAACGGCAGTCGCGCATATGTGTTCACCGGTGCTGGTGTCGTCAGCGATTCCGACGATATAGCCGAATACCTCGAAACTGGTCTGAAGCAGCAGCCGATGCTGCGCGCTCTTCAGATTCTGTAAATGCCGCGCATGGGTAGGTCCCTGTGAATCGCGTCGCGATCCTGGGCGACGGTTCTATGGGCATCGCACTCGCGGAAACAGTTGCGCGTGGCGATCGTCCATGCATCCTGTGGTGTCGCACGGCTGATGCGGCGTCCGAAATTTCAAACGGTCGCTCGCACCCGAAACATTTCGCGAATCGTCAACTCTCTCAACGTCTTGTCGCCACGCACGTGCTCGAGGAAGCACTGCGGGGAGCTTCTCTTGTGATTGTGGCGGTCCCCTCCGGTGAATTTCGGCATACTTGCACAATTCTCAAACAAGCTGTATCCCAGCCACCACCAACTCTTTCCGCTACGAAAGGGATTGAGCTTGCTGGCCTAAAACGAATGTCGGAGGTTCTCACCGAAGAACTGAAAACGGAGGCTGTCGGCACGATTTCCGGACCCAACATAACTCCCGATATCATGGACGGGCAACTGACCGCCATCGTCATAGCGTCCAACCACCCAGACGTCGTAAAGCTAGGTGCAGTGGCGCTGCACCGCCCGCGTCTGAAGGTCTATGCCAGCGATGATCTCGTCGGTGTCGAGTTCGCCGGCGTCTTCAAGAACACCATCGCTGTCGCAATGGGCATCGCATCAGGACTGGACTGGCCCTCGAACGCCCGCTCGTTTCTCCTCACACGCGGACTTGCCGAAATCACCGCGCTGGGAATCGCTCTGGGCGCTCGCGACGATACGTTCTATGGGTTGGCAGGCATAGGCGATCTCTTTCTCACTTCCACGAGCCCGCACTCGCTGAACTACCGTCTTGGCATCGAGCTCGGCCGCGACGGTGCGCTCAGCGAAATCGTTGCCCGCATGCCAGAGGTGCCTGAAGGAATTAACTCCGTCCGCGGATGTTGCGCTATCGCCGAGAAAGTCGGGTTGGCAATGCCGCTCGCGAACACAACGCTGAATATCTTGGAGGGCAGAGCCTCGGCGAAAACGCTGGAACAAGCTCTCGTGAGCCCCGATGCTTACGGAGTTGACGCAGATGCGTTTTGCTGACCGTGTCGCTGTCATTACGGGCGCGGCCAACGGGATCGGTAGGGCGACGGCGGTACTGCTCGCTAGGGAAGGCGCCGAGGTGGTGGCAGTAGACATCGAGCCGCAGAGCCTGTGCGAGCTCGAGTCGAGCATCCGCGCGGATGGCGGCTCATGTACTGCCTTCGCGGCGGACGTACTCGATGCAGAGGCCGTCGAGCACCTTGCCGATTTCGTCGTGGGAGAATTTCGGCGAGCCGATATTCTCGTCAACAGTGTCGGCGGCAGCACGGTAATCCCCAACAGTGGGGTCAGCTTGGATAGCATGACGCTCGATGAGTGGGAGCGTGTGCTGTCGGTGAACCTTCGGGGCACATTCCTTTGCTGCCACGCGATGGTCCCCCACATGAAGCGTCAGGGCTCAGGCAGGATAGTCAACCTTTCGTCAATCGTTGCGCGAGGCATGAGCCCCCGAACCAACGCGGCGTACACATCGTGCAAGGCCGCGATTACCGCGCTGACCCGGAAGCTTGCCATAGAACTCGGCCCGTTCGGTATAACCTGCAATGCCACCGCACCCGGTGTGACCGTAACAAAGCGAATGAGAGAACGGCTGTTGGATTCGCGGTCCGAGTCTGAGGTCCAGTCAATGGTCGAAGCAATTCCCTTGCGGCGGTTCGCAACTCCTGAGGACCAAGCTAAGGTGATCGCGTTCCTGGCATCTGACGATGCCGCATTTGTTTCAGGGCAAACCATAGAGGTAACCGGTGGCGAGTAGCTGGCGAGCCGGATCGGCTCGCGGAGCGGACAAGACCTCGCAACACGATGCAATACGGCTCTGCATGATTAAGGAGAGTCTCAGATGTGCGGCATAGTCGCCTGCATGGCGCTCAACCCGACCGCAACGGTGCCCAGCCTCGACGTTGGTGCGGCGACACTGACCCACCGCGGCCCCGAGGGTCAGAAGGCCTGGACATCCCCTTGCGGTCGCGTCACGCTCGCGCATACCAGGCTGAGCATCATCGACCTGATCACCGGCGACCAACCCATTCCGAACGAGGATCGGTCCGTGTGGGCGGTGGTGAACGGCGAATTTTACGGCTATCAAGCCATCCGTAACGATCTTGAGCTCGTCGGCCACAAGTTCAAGACCAAATCCGACAGCGAAATCCTACTGCACCTGTACGAGGATCGGGGCACGTCGGCGGTTCACTGGCTCAACGGCGAATACGCATTCGTCCTTTGGGATCACAACAACCGTGAGCTCGTCGCCTGTCGCGACCGGTTTGGCATCAAGCCGCTCTGCTATGCGATTTTCGACGGTAAGCTATTTGTCGCTTCTGAAGCAAAGGCGCTCTTCGCACTCGGCGTTCCGGCCGATCTGGATAGCGAGTCCGTTTATCAATATCTTCACGTATCTCAGGACCCGGACCGCACATTCTTCTCGCACGTTCGGCAGATTCCTCCCGGCCATTATCTTCTTGTTCGAAACGGGACTATCCGTCTGATTTCCTATTGGGATCATGACCTAGACTCCATTGCCGAGCCGCTCGATGAAAACGCAGTTGTCAAAGAGTTCGAATCACGTCTATCGGAGGCCGTGCGGCTTCGACTAATTGCCGACGTGCCGGTGGGCGTGTACCTCAGCGGCGGAATTGATTCATCCGCTACCTACGCGCTTGCATGCCAGCACACTTCCCGCCCACCGCACGCCTTTACCGTCTGTTTTGATGATACGGAGTACAACGAGGAAACCGATGCCACCGCATTGGCGAAGCACTTCGGCGGGGATATTGATCTGGTCCGTCTGAACCGCGACAACATTGCAGACTATTTCCGCACCGCCATCTGGCACGCGGAAATGCCCTCGCACAACGGCCACATCGTCGCCAAATACCTGCTCAGCCGGCGGGTACGCGAGCGGAACATGAAAGTCGTGCTCAGCGGGCAGGGCGCTGACGAAGTACTCGCCGGCTACGCGCACTTCATCAGTGATTTTCACAATCTGCGGAGTACGCCGGATGGGCGCAGTCTGGCCGAAGTGAGTTCAGTTCACGCGACATCCCGCGGACTTCATCTCCCGGTGGGCGAAATGGCCGACATCAGTGCCATTCAGCGCACGTTTGGATTCGTGCCGACCTGGCTTTCCGCGCGGGCCGCCACGGCAACGCGACTCAGGTCGCTGTGTGCCCCAGCGTTTATGGCACAGTTCGACACGTATGACCCCTATCGGATCTTTTTGAATAATTTCCCACTCGTGAAGCCGAACATGCGTGCAGATCTGCGCTATAGTTCCTATCTTTGGAATAAGTCGATCTTTCTTCACTATATGCTCGGAGCCTTCGACGACAAGATGGACATGGCCAATTCCGTCGAAGCACGCAATCCATACCTCGATCCCTCGGTGGCACCGTATGCGTTTGGGCTGCCGGATGACCTGAAAATCCGCGATGTGAAATCCAAGTACGTGCTGCGCGAAGCCGTCAAGCGGCTCGTTCCGGCAGGGAACTACGGGAACCTCAAGCGTCCATTCTTCGCGCCGCCGCTTGGCGGTTCGAATCCTGGCCGCTTTACTGAGCTGCTCCAGGACACGCTGCGCGGCTCTGAGGCAAAAGCGTGCGAGTACCTCGATTCGGAAGCCCTTCGTCGCACCCTCGACAAGGTCCCCCAGATGACCGCGGAAGAGCTGACGCTTTGGAGTCCAGTGTTGACGATCGCATTGAGCCTTACATTCTTGAGCAGTTTCAGCGCTGTCGACTATTCATGCACCGGCAGTAGTCTATGCCCGACATGATTTTTTGCGTTCCTCAAGCGAGTATTTTATGAACACATTTCATCGGGAATATTCGGGTAATTTAGACGAGCACGTACGGAATGTTGTAGAATGGCATTTTTCTCCGGAGACCGGATCGGAGTTCTGGCTTGAGCTTTCAAAGTCGCTGCCATTCGATCCGCTGAGGGACATACGGACATTCGACGATCTCAGCCGTTTCCCCGTCGTCGTGCCGCTCTGGCGTACGACCCCGACAGCAAAGCTCGTCCCAAGAGGCATTCCAGGGCACTATTCTGTTTTTGAAACCGGCGGCACAACAGGGGCGCCGACGCGCGTCGCAGCAGGGCCGGAAAAGTTCGAGAACGTCGAGCGCGTAAGCGAGTTACTCGACGAGCACAGTTTTCCGGGATCAAATCGTAGCGAGCGTGTATGCGGGGATGTTGAATACAAACAATCGTGGCTTTACGTCGGCGCAAGTGGTCCGCACGGTGTTGGCAGGGTCGTCCCTCGCCTGGCGCAGATTCGAGGCTTCCTATGTCACATGGTCGATATGGACCCACGCTGGCTGCGGAAAATGGAAAAAGTGGGCAGAAAAGACGACATCGAAGCATATGTTTCCCACGTTTTGCAGCAGGCAAAATGGGTTCTCGAGGGAGACGAAATAGCCGGGCTCATCACAATTCCCCCGCTGCTCCGCGCCATGATCCGCGACCAGGAGATGCGTGACCTGGTCCGCAGGTCGGTGAGGGGGATTATCTGGTCAGCAACCCCAGTCGTCGACGAAGAGTTGAGGCGCTGGGAAGAGGTCGACTTCCCCGAGGCTCGAATCGTTGGGTGGTACGGGAATGCCCTGATGGGCATCGGTGTTCAGCGGCCGCGCGCGGCCTCAGACGAATATCGATGTAGCTTCAGCATGCCCTCCAGCCATCGCGACGGCTGTCCCATGGCCTATCTGAAAACTGTATCGCTTGATGACCCACATCGCGGCGTCGAGTACGGCCAGGAAGGGCAGGTAAGAATCTCCGTATTAAGGTACGAGACGTTTATCCCTCATCACCTTGAGCGCGACCGAGCAATTCGAATTCCCCCCGGTGGTGGAGACGGGTGGGATGGCGTGACTCGCGTCACCGCGCTTGCCGGCGGCGGATCGGGGTCGGCGTTTTGACGCGGCGGGTTGCTAATGAGACCGCAGATTTTGCCCGGGGTCGCCACCATTGGCCTCGGCCATCAGGTGAGTCCGCGGAGCTTACGTCAGCAGCGTCCTGATGAGCAGAGCCGCTTTCTTTCTGGCTGGTTCAAGGCACGCTGCACACTTTTTTAGGTGTGTATTGAATGTGTGAGTTGTTGTGCGTATTTGTTGAGTGATTGGGTGGTCATCATTTCGGTGTGTGGGCAGTTGACTTGGTGGTGGGTGATGTCGCCGGCGACGTAGGGTTGCCAATATTGTGGACCGGATGAATCGTATTCGTTTTCTGTTTGTGTGGTGGTGAAGATGACCATGTCGCCGTCGAATACGTCGGGTTCGTGGTCGCGCAGGTATCGCTGGTTGGCGTGGCCGCTGTGGACCATGAAGTCGAAGAGTTGTTTGGGTGGCAGGACGACTTCTTTTGGTTGGTGTTGAATTAACTGTTGGACTTGCTGATAGGTGAGGGGTCCGGGCTGGTCGGGGATGGGGATGCCGCTGGCTTGCAGTACCTGGGTGAGGAGGAGGTTTTCGATTCGGCTGGTGCTGTGATTCGGGTCTAAGGGCTGGTTTTTTACCGCGCCGGTGGGGGGGTCCAGCAGGATGAGACGCTGGACTGCGTATCCGCGTCGGCGAAGTTCCACGGCGAGTTCGTGGGCTACGGGCCCGCCGAACGACCAGCCGAGGATCTTGTAGGGGCCGTCGGGGTAGACGGCTTGGAGCCGGTCGGCATAGCTTGCCGCCATGTCACGTATCGATCCGAATTCGGGTTCGCCCTTTTGCGGGGTTTCGTTAATTCCGATGATCGGGCAATCCACATAATCCCGCAGGGCCAGATATGCATAGCTCAGCCCGGTGCCGTCATGAATACAACACAGCGGAGCGCCTGGACCGTGCTGGAAGACCTCCATGGGGACCACTTCCATCGCGCTGTCGTCTTTGCCCAACTGTTGGCTGAGGCTTCTCACCGAGGGTGCGTAGAACAAGGTGCGCACCGCAAGGTGGGTATTCAGCGATTTGTTGACCGCGGCGATCAGGCGCATCGCCAAAATGCTGTCCCCGCCCAGCTCGAAAAACGAGTCTTCGACCCCGACCCGCGTCAGCCCCAGCACCTGGGCGTAGATACCGGCCAACACCTCCTCGACCGCGTTGGCCGGGGCCCGATACCGATCGGTGTGGTTGTATTCGGGTGCCGGCAAGCTCCGCTCGTCGAGCTTGCCGTTCACCGTCAACGGCACCGCGTCGATGACCACCACCGCGGCGGGCACCATGTAAGCCGGAAGCCGCTGCCCCAACGCGGCGCGGATCTGAGCCGGGTCCACCGCCGCGGGCGCCGACTCGGTGACATAGCCCACCAGGCGTTTATCGCCGGGACGGTCCTCACGAGCAACCACCACCGCCTGCTGCACCCCCTCGCAGCCGGCCAACGCCGCACGCACCTCACC
>NZ_LQOW01000033.1 GCF_002102185.1 Mycobacterium fragae | reverse complement strand
GCATCAGCCCCGCCTTGGCCGCAAACGCCGACTGCGACGCCACCAACTGCGGAATATGAGCATCCAACAAACTCATCACCAACATCCCTTCTTGTCCGAGTACGCGACACGATCGTTTAGTTCCGTGTACCTGCCTCTCCTCCGAGGTCGCCCCAACTCTCCGGGAGCATGGGCAACGTTGGGCCGCTACCGAATTCGTCGCTGGCCAACGTGGTCAGGCCGCTGCCCTGCAAGCCAGTCCTGGGTACCGTGCCGGCGAACCCCAGCGGCCCGGCGCCCTGCACCGAGGCCGCGTAGCGGTCCGCCGGCTCGGCGCTCGCATCGTCGTCGGCCTCCAGATATTCGTAGCGATGACCGCGGTCGATCTCCTTGCTCGGACGCCGACGCATGCGGTCCTGTTCGCCACTCGGCGCTGCGGTAGCGGCGGCGGCCGGGACGGTTTCGGCCGCGCGCTCGGTCGTCTTGGACCGGCCCTGCAGCGAGGCTTCACGACCCAGCCCGGACCAGCCCACCATGTAGCCGTAGCCCTCCGCGCCGCTCACCGGGGCGGGTGGGATCGGTGGCACCCCTGGCGCGGCGGACGGGGTCGCAGCTTCGGCCGCCGACGTCACCGGCGTGGCCGGTGCCGCCGGGCTCGCCGGGACCACCGGGGCGGTGGCGGTCGACACCACCGGCGGTCGGACGCCCGCCATGGTTGGTTGTGGGACTGGCGCGGGCAACGCACCGACGTCTGCCGGCGCAGCCAGGCCGGCCAGCCCCGCCAGACCGGCCAGACCGGCCGGAGCCGCACCGGCTACGGCGCCCAGGGTCGGAATCATCAAGCTGAGACCCACCGAGGTCAACAGCGGCAGCTCCTGAATCAAGAAGCGCAACGTTCTCAGTGTCCAGTTGACGATTCGAAAGGTTTGCCAGGCAATGAAGTATTCGATCAACGCGGGTGCCGTCGACGGATTCAACAAGCCTTGAAGGTTCTGCTGAATCCAGGCCAGTGCCATCTGATTACCTTGGAAAAAGTTGCCGAGGTTCTGCAGATACTGCTGCGGACTCCAGTTGGGTTGGCCCTGGCCCGGGATCTGCTCGCCATCGGGCCCGAAGAGCATTTGCCAAATTTCGTCGGGCGTCGGCAACGTGAACGGCCCAGCAGGACCGCCGCCGAGGCCGGTGCCGGTGCCACCGCCACCGCCGCCGCCTCCGCCAGCTCCGGTTCCAGCCCCGGCACCGGTTCCAGTCCCAGTTCCGGTTCCAGTCCCAGCACCCGTCCCTGCCCCGGCCCCCGTGCCGGCTCCGCTGGTGTTTTGGGCTGCCCGGGTGACCGCCTGATAGGTGCTCATCGTGGTGGCCGCCTGCGTCCACATCCGCGCGTAATCGGCCTCGTTGAGGGCAATCGGAATCGTGTTGATGCCAAAGAAATTCGTCGCCACCAACACCGCGTGGATGGCGTGGTTTGCGGCCAACTCCGGCAGCGTCGGCATCGCAGCCAATGCCGCGCTGTATGCGCCGGCCACCGTCTCGTGCTGCGCGGCCGCCTCGGCACTGAGCGTGCTGGCCAACGTCAGCCACGCCAGGTACGGCATATGGGCGGCCACATACTGTTCGGCCGTCAGACCTTCCCAAACGCCCTGCGCCCCGGCCAACACCGCGGTCAACTCACTGGCCGCCGCCTGATATTCGGTGCTCAATGCCGTCCACGTGCCCGCGGCAGCCAACATCGGACCCGGCCCCGGACCAGTGCTCAATAGTGCGGAATGCACCTCAGGCGGGAACGCCATCCACACCGGCGCGGTCATTGTCAGCCACCGAGATAGGTCGAGGCCGCCGCCGCGTCCCCGGCGGCATAGTTGGCGCCGGCCAGGCTCACCCCGAGCCCGGCACGACCCAGTACCTCAACACCTTTGGCGGCGGCCGCCGAGTGCTGGCCGCCACGGGCGCTGAACACGGCCGCGGCCTCCAGCGACACCGGATCGGCCGCCGGCGGCACGACCATCGAAACCATCGGGGCCGCGCCGGCATGCGCGGCCGCGAGCTGCGCCGTGATCGCCTCCACCGCCGCGCTGGTCGCGGCCAAACCCTCCGGAACGACACGCAGCGTCATGACACCCACTCCCTTCGCCCACCCACACCAAACGCGATAGTCCAGCCCAGCAGTCCTGCTATCAGCCCGAAACCCAAGTGGCACATAACCTTTTCGACCACCCCGGTTGACACGACCGCAGACAGCTGACCCCGCCCAAGTAGCGCAACAAGATGAATGGGCGCAGCCGCGGGCACGATCAACCAGCGCCGAGGGCGCACCCACGGCAGGGTGGCCACCGCGTACAACAAGATCGCTGCGGACAGATCGCGCGTGCTGGCCCATGCGTCGCCGACTCCGTGAAGCATCAGCGTGCTAACCGTCGAAGCCGCCCCGACCGCGACGACGGTCTCGCGCCACCGCGCTACCAGAGCAACCGCCACCAACGAGGTCAGCCACACCAAGCCGCGGTGTCCGGGCAGCCCCAACGGGATCCGGATGTCGCTGTACCCGACGATCAGCGCGACCGCCAGTGCCGGGAACACAGCCTCGCGAGCGAGCTGCACGCCGCCCGTCGCCCACGGAACGTCAGAAGCAGCATCCGCATAGGACCGCACTTGCGGAACAATACCCCGTATATGTTCCTAAAGTGCGCAATCCTCAAGGCCGGATGAGGTATTCTGCGGCGCACGCTTCGGCGGTCCTGCTCTTCAGCGTCGGCTTGGCAGCCGGCGGCGGCTGCGCGGGGCATCACAACGATTACCTTGTCGTCCGGCAGGACAGCCGAACGCTGACCAGCTTCACGCTGCGGCAGTTGCAGGATCTTCCGCAGGTGGAGATCGTGACGCCACAGTCGCGAGGCGCAGTGCGCCAGAAGGGCCCAACGGTGCATTCCATCCTCGACGCCGCCGGCGCCATCGACGTGCGCAGCGTGCGAATCGAGGGGCGCGACCCGGCTCAGACGTTCGTCGCCGCGGAACTCACCGACGAGCTGATCCTGAACGTCACCAAACGCAAGACACTCAAGCTGGTCGGCACGAAGCTCGACGTCGGCCGATGGGTGCGCGATGTCACCAGCCTTGTCGTCAACCCATGACCGCCACGCCAGCTCTCGCCGGTGTGGACGTCCTCATCGGCATCGATGACACCGACGACCTGTACAGCCCCGGAACCGGCCGTCGCGCCCGGTTGCTGCTCGATGAGCTGGCGGCGGCAGCCCTCGGCGCCCCGGCCGGAGCTACCCGCCACCAGCTGCTGCTCGACGACCGAATCCCTTACACCTCACACAATTCCAGCGCCTGCCTGGCCCTGCGTAGTGCGGGCGGCAACCCGGACGCCGTGCGGGCACGGGTCGTCGAACTCGCCGGACGGTTCCTGGAACGGGTCTGCCCGCCCGGCGCCGATCCCGGGCTCGCCGTGGCCATCCCCGCCCACCTCGGCGAAACCGCCGCATTGCTGGTGGATTTCGGCCGTCGGGCAAAAAGAGAAGTGCTGCACGCCCGGGAGGCCCGCGACCTCGCGGCCAGGCTCGGCGTGCACCTGTCGGGCCACGGCGGGACGCAGGACGGGGTGCTCGGCGCGTTGGCCGCGGTGGGGCTACACCTCTCCGGCAATGATGGCCTGTTCATCACGCTGCCCGGGATCCGCGCGCTGCCAACCGAAGCCATCCTCGACGACCTGCTCTCGCTGACACCCATCGATGTCGTGCGCGACGCGATGCACCGCCAGCCCGAGCCCGACGAGGTCATCGAACTGGGTGACTGGGTACGCCCGGTGCTCGTCGACGGTCGCGCCGTTCTGCTGCTCGAGCCACCGCGGCGCCGGCCCGACGGCAGCCGAGCGTGGCGGACCGCGCCGCGTTCCGTCGTCAAACGACACTGACGACCGGGGAAAACCGGCGGCGGTGGCATGCTGGCAATGTGGGTCCGCTGTTTCATTTCGCCGCGAATTTCTGGTGGCTGGTATTTCCGCTGGGCGGCGCGATCGGCGGAGGGCTGCGAGCGATCGCCGCGGCGAACGAGCGCCGAGCCGAGCGACGGCTCGAGCGGTACCGGTTGAAGCAGCAGGCCAAGATCGCGATAGCCGAAGCATCCGCGCGGGGCCGAAATAATAAGGAAAGCTACCGCCGGGAGGTCGCCAAGCTCATCGCCGAGCACGACCGCACCGATGCGCGGTGGCTGGACTATGAGGTCGACATCGCCAAACTGCTCGACTTCCCCGTGATGACCGACATGCGGAATCCGCTGACCATTGGTTTCCACAAGGCGAAGCGGCGGGCCGACTTACTGCGTCCCGACCGACCCGACGACCTGCTCGGCGATCAGAGCGCGCGGCTGGACTACCGCGACGCCGTGCACGAGTACGTCAGCGCATTCGAAATCGCCGAGGCCGAAGCGATTCGCCGGCGTCGCAGCGACTTCTCGGCAGACGACCAGCAACGGCTGGCGCGAGCCAAGAACCTTCTGCACCTTGCGCAGGACGCAGCGGCGACACCGCAGGAGCGCCAAAGCGCTTACGCGCGGGCGAGCAGCGAACTCGATGGACTGATCGTGTTGCCCGCCCCTGCTCGCGAAAGCATCGAACGGCGCGTCGCCGGCGCCATCGAGGCCTGACTTTTAATCCAGCCGCTCGACGGCGAGCTGACCAAGCTCGCAGTAGCAGTCGACCGCCATCGTCAGGTCGGCTTCGGCCAGGATCTGCGAAACCACCGTGCGCAGCCCGTCGCGCCCGCCCACCGCCAGACCGTAGGCATAGGGCCGGCCGATGCCGACCAGGGCGGCCCCCAGCCCGTAGGCGCGCAGCACATCCACTCCGTTTCGGATCCCGGAGTCGAACGTCACCGGCAGCTCGCCGACGGCCTCGATGACCTGTTCGAGATGACAGATCGCCGGGATGCCGCCGTTGGCTTGCCGTCCGCCGTGATTGGAACAGGCGATGACGTCCACGCCGAGCTGTTTGGCGTGCGCGGCGTCGCTGGGCAGGCAGATGCCTTTGACGATCAGCGGCAGGTCGGTAAGGCCGCGCAGCCAGGTGATGTCGTCCCAGGTGAAATGGGGATTGGCGAAGACTTCCATCCATACCGCGCCGGCATGCACCGGGTCGAGCTCGTCCTCACGGGCGACGCCGGCCAATTCGCGAAAGCGCGGATCGGAGGTGTAGTTCGCGATGCAGTCACCGCGCAGCATCGGCATGAACCCGTGCGAGAGGTCTCTCGGCCGCCAACCCACCGTGCCGTAATCCACCGTCACCGCGATCGCATCGAACCCGGCCCGTTCGGCTCGCTTGACGAAGCTTTCGGTCAGCTTCTCGTCAGCGGTCGGGTAGAGCTGGAAGATCCCGAACGACTGCCCGCGAGCCTCCGCCACTTCCTCGATGGTGGCCGACGAGAGGGTCGAATACATTCCCACCAAATCCAGCTCGTCACATACCCGGGCGGCGTCCAGATCGCCGTCGGGCCGGATGTTTCCGAGCACACCGACCGGGCACAGGAAAACCGGCGACGGCAGCTTGCGGTCTAAAAACGTGACCGACATGTCGCGATCGCTGCGGTCGCGCAACATCCTGGGCGTCAGCCCATAGCGGCGCAGCTCGCTGACGTTGGCATCTTGGGTCTCCTCGTCACCGGCACCGCCTTTGACATAGCCATAAATCAACGGATTGAGGATTTCCTGAGCGCGGTGTTCCCATTCGTCGAACGTGAACGGAAACGGAGAGGTTTTGTTCAACACCCCGGCTTTGTAGAACTGGTATTGGTAATCGCCGAAGTTCCCCACTGCCCGCTTCCTCCCTGTATGACGGCAACGGGTTTCGGCTACCCGCTGCGTCAGCGGGCTACACCGGCGCGTTCGACGGCCCGGTCCGCTTCGACGACGCGGGTCCGGTAGAGGCTGGCGAGGGTGGTGACAAGGAGGGTCACCACGATGACGGCAAGCCCAAGCAAAGTCGGGATCTCCGGCACGTCGACGGGCTCACCGTTGTTGATGAACGGCACATTGTTTTCGTGCAATGCGTGCAGCACCAGCTTCACCCCGATGAACAACAAGATGACGGCAAGGCCCTGGGTCAGATAGACCACCCGCTTCAACAGGCCACCGAGCAAGAAGTACAACTGCCGAAGTCCCATCAAGGCGAAAACGTTGGCGGCCAGGACCAGATAGGGCTCACGGGTGAGTCCATAGATGGCGGGGATGGAATCGAGGGCGAAAATCAGGTCGGTGGTGCCCAGCGCCAGGACGACCAAAAACATCGGGGTCATCGTGCGGGTGGAGTGGTCCTTGACGTAGAGCTTGAGACCGTCCCAGGTATCGGTGATGTTCAAGCGGCTGCGGGCGAAGCGGACGACCGCGTTCTCGGAGTTGTCGTCGTAGTCGACACCGCGTGCCATTTTTGAACCGGTGTACACCAGGAATGCACCGAAAAGGTAGAACACCCATGAGAATTGCTGAATGGCAACGGCGCCGAGCGCAATGAAGACGCCACGGAATATCAGCGCGATCACGATCCCGACGAGCAATGCTTGTTGCTGGTGTGCCTTTGGCACTTTGAAGCCGGCCATGATGATGATGAAGAGAAAAAGGTTGTCGATCGACAGGCTGTACTCGGTGAGCCACCCGGCGAAAAACTCCAGCCCGGCCCGGTGGCCTTGGAAGTGCCAAACCCAGATCCCGAACAATGCGGCCAGTCCGACATAGATCGACAACGCGATCGCACATTCGCGCATCGTCGGTTGGTGTGGTCGGCGCGCGATGACCACAACGTCGAACAACAGGATTGCGATCGCCACACCTGAGACGACGATCCATTCGAACTGGTGCAACGGTTCGTGCAAAGGGCGACCTCCGGTAGTGCGAAACACCAGAGGTCTCTTCCACCGTCACAGCGGCCCGCGGCCCGGCCGTCCATTGGTGGTCGACGTGATGACGGCACCGCGGCGAGGAAATACTCCCCTCTGTAAGCACTCTGTCAGCTCAGGGTTGCGAACAGGTAGCCAAAGCATGACCCGTCGTTAGTATTTTCAAACTGTGGCGCTGCCGGAGGTCCCCGCTCCACGGCTCTCGCCGTGACCGAGCTCGGCGGAACCGCAGCGTCTACCGGGCCGATCGCACGCAGCAGCGTGGCCCGGGTCGCCACCGCAACGCTGGTCACCGCGCTGTGCGGGTACGCCGTCGTCTACCTCGCGGCGCGCGATCTTGCGCCGGCCGGCTTCTCGGTCTTCGCGGTGTTTTGGGGAGCGTTCGGCCTGGTGACTGGCGCCGCGAACGGCCTGCTGCAGGAGACCACCCGGGAAGTCCGCTCCGCGGGCTACACCGAGATCGTGCCGGGCCGGCGCACCCACCCGCTGCGCGTGGCCGGCCTGATCGGGGTCGCGACCGCCGCAGTGATCGCCGGCAGCTCGCCGCTGTGGAGTGGCCAGGTGTTCGCCGACGCCCGATGGCTCTCGGTGGGGCTGCTCAGCGCCGGGCTCGCCGGGTTCTGCCTGCACGCCACCCTGCTGGGGATGCTGGCCGGCGACAACCGCTGGACCCAGTACGGAGCGCTGATGGTGACAGACGCGGTGATCCGGGTGGCGGTCGCGGCGGCCGCCTTCGTGATCGGCTGGGGGCTGGTCGGATTCCTGTGGGCCACTGTCGCCGGTGCGGTGGCGTGGCTGATCCTGATCGTGGCGTCTCCGACGACACGGGCCGCGGCCCGGCTGTTGACCCCCGGAGGCACTGGGACATTCCTGCGCGGAGCGGCCCACTCGATCACCGCGGCCGGCGCCAGCGCGATTCTCGTGATGGGTTTTCCAGTGCTGCTGAAGGCGACCTCTCAAGCGCTAGGCACCGAAGGCGGCGTGGTCATCCTGGCCGTCACGCTGACCCGCGCGCCGCTGCTGGTGCCGCTGACCGCGATGCAGGGCAATCTGATCGCTCACTTCGTCGACGAGCGCACCGAACGCCTGCGGGCGCTGGTCGCGCCGGCGGTGCTGGTCGGAGCGGTCGGGGCCGTGGGTGTGTTGGCCGCGGGGCTGGTCGGCCCGTGGCTGCTGCGGGTGGGGTTCGGTCCCGACTATCAGGCGGCCGGCGCGCTGCTGGCCTGGTTGACGGCGGCGGCGGTGGCGATCGCATTGTTGACGCTTACCGGTGCCGCCACGGTCGCCGCCGCGATG
Source organism: Mycobacterium fragae (assembly GCF_002102185.1). Lineage (GTDB taxonomy): Bacteria > Actinomycetota > Actinomycetes > Mycobacteriales > Mycobacteriaceae > Mycobacterium > Mycobacterium fragae. The sequence continues at coordinate 62,446 of NZ_LQOW01000033.1, read as the reverse complement.
CACCGCGCCTACAGCCTCGGTTGGGTCGGTGCAACGGTGGCAGCGACATTGCTGCTGCTGTTGCCGCTGCCGCTGGAGAGCCGCACCGTGGTGGCGTTGTTGTGCGGGCCATTGGTGGGCATCGGCGTGCATCTGCTCGCGCTGGCACGTCCGCGCGCTGAACTGCGGTAACTTGGGGCATCGAAATGGGTTATCCCGATGCCTGGATCGTCGTTCCAGCCTTCAATGAAGCCGGTGCCATCGGCGATGTCATCGCCGATCTGCGCACGGTTTTCGATCACGTCGTATGTGTGGACGACGGCAGCGACGACGACACCGGCGATATCGCCTTGCGGGCCGGCGCTCACCTGGTACGCCACCCGGTGAACCTCGGCCAGGGCGCGGCCATCCAGACCGGCGTCGAGTACGCCCGCCGCCAGCCCGGCGCGCAGGTGTTCGCGACGTTCGACGGGGACGGTCAGCACCGCGTCAAGGATGTCGTCGCGATGGTCGACCGGCTGGCCGGGGGTGACGTGGACATCGTCATGGGAACGCGATTCGGCCCGGGCGTGGGCAAGCCCCCGCTGCTCAAACGGCTGGTGCTGCGCACCGCCGCGCGGCTGAGCCCGCGCGGGCGTCGGCTGGGCTTGACCGACACCAACAACGGCCTTCGAGTGTTCAACAAGACCGTCGCCGACGGGCTGGACATCACCATGAGCGGGATGAGCCATGCCAACGAGTTCATCATGCTGATCGCCGAAAACCACTGGCGCGTAACAGAAGAACCCGTCGAGGTGCTCTACACCGACTACTCGAAATCCAAGGGCCAGCCGTTGCTCAACGGTGTCAACATCATCTTCGACGGATTCCTGCGAGGAAGGATGCCGCGGTGAACTGGATCCAAATCCTGCTGATCGCTTCGATCGTTGCGCTGCTGGTGTACCTGTTGCGCTCGCGGCGCAGCGCCCAGTCGCGGGCCTGGGTCAAAGTCGGCTATGTCGTCTTCGTGCTGGCCGGTGTGTACGCCGTGCTGCGGCCGAACGACACCACGGTGGTGGCGCACTGGGTCGGCGTCGACCGCGGCACCGACCTGATGCTCTACGCGCTGATCATCGCGTTCGTCTTCACCACGCTGAGCGCCTACATGCGGTTCAAGGACCTGGAATTGCGGTACGCCCGGCTGGCCCGGGCGATAGCGCTGCAGAGCGCGCAACCACCCGAACCGCGCTAGACCGTGTGCAGGTGCCGGAAATACTCGGTCGTGCGCCGGATACCCTCGGTGAGCTCTACCTGCGGGCGCCATCCCAAAACCCGTTCGGCCAAACCGATGTCGAGGCACGACCGCTTGATATCGCCGAGCCGCGGCGGATGAAACTCCGGGTCGTCGGGCGCTCCGATGGCGGCGGCCACCGCCGAATGTAGTTGGCGGTCAGAGGTTTCCACGCCGGTGGCGATATTGAACCGCTGCCCGCCGCCGACCGAACCGGAAGCCAGGATGAACGCCTCCACGACATCGTCGACGAACACGTAGTCGCGGGTGTTGGTGCCGTCGCCGAACACCTTGGTGGGCTTACCCGCCAGCAGCGCCTGAGCGAAGATGGCGACCACGCCGGCCTCTCCGTGCGGGTCCTGACGCGGGCCGTAGACGTTGGCCGGCGCGATGTGCGAGCACTCCAGCCCGTACAGGTGGCGAAACGCGTTGAGGTAGATCTCGCCCGCCACCTTGCCGGCGGCATACGGCGACGCCGGGTCGGTGGGCACGTCCTCCCTGGTCGGGTAGCTGGGCGGGGTGCCGTAGATGGATCCGCCCGAGGAGGTGTGCACAACCTTGCGGACGCCGGTGCGGCGCGCCGCCTCGGCCAGCCGAACCGTGCCGATCACGTTGACCGACGCGTCGAATTGCGGGTCGGCCACCGAGCGCCGCACATCGATCTGGGCGGCCAGATGGAACACCACTTCGGGGCGGAACTCGCCGAGAATGGCCCCCAGGTCGGCGGTGACGATGTCCGCCTCGACGAAGCTGAATTCGGGGTTGTCGGCCAGGTGCTCGAGGTTGGTGGCACGCCCGGACGCGAAGTTGTCCAGGCCCGCCACGGCTTGGCCGTCGGCCAAAAGACGGTCGACTAGCGTCGACCCGATGAACCCGGCTGCCCCGGTGACCAGTGCGCGCACCGGCCCACCATACCGGCGGGTTCCCGGCGTCGCGCTGGCCGCCGCCGCGCTGATCGCAGTGCAGCTGGTGATCCGCGCGGTGCTGGCATTTCGGGGCTACTTCTACTGGGACGACCTGATTCTGGTCGGGCGGGCCGGCACCCACGCGCTGCTGTCGCCGTCGTATCTGTTCGACGACCACGACGGCCATGTCATGCCCGCCGCCTATTTGGTGGCCGGCGCGATCACGCGCGTCGCGCCGCTGAATTGGACCGGGCCGGCGATCAGCCTGGTGGTGCTGCAGCTGCTGGCGTCACTGGCGCTGCTGCGCGCGCTATACGTGGTCCTGGGATGGCGCCCGGTGCTACTGATCCCGTTGACGTTCGCGCTGTTCACCCCCCTGGGGGTGCCGGGCTTCGCGTGGTGGGCGGCGGCGCTGAACTCACTGCCGATGCTCGCCGCGCTGGCGTGGGTGACCGCCGATGCCGTGCTGCTGATCCGCACCGGCAACCTGCGCTACGCGGTGAGCGGCGTGCTCGTGTACTTCGGCGGGCTGCTGTTCTTCGAAAAGGCCGCGGTGATTCCGTTCGTCGCGTTCGCGGTGAGCGCGCTGCTGTGCCACGTACAGGGTGATCGGGCGGCGCTCGCGACTGCCTGGCGGACTGGGGTGCGGTTGTGGATGGCGGCGCTCGCGCTGACCGCCGCCTGGATCGGGGTCTATCTGCTTGTGGTCAATCAGCAGCGATGGAGTTCGGACCTGCCGATGACGTGGGATCTGTTGCGCCGCTCGGTCACTCACGGCATCGTTCCGGGCCTGGCCGGTGGGCCATGGGCGTGGGCCCGGTGGGCGCCGGCCTCGCCGTGGGCGATCCCGCCGCCGGTGGTGCGAGCGCTGGGCTGGCTGACGCTGGCTGCGGCGCTGGCGGTCTCGCTGATCCGCAAACGTCGTATCGCACCGGTGTGGCTGACCGCGGCCGGTTACGTGATCGCCTGTCAGGTGCCGATCTATCTGATGCGCTCATCGCGGTTCACCGCGCTCGAACTCGCGCAGACCCTGCGTTATTTTCCCGACCTGGTCGTGGTGCTGGCGCTGCTCGCCGCGGTCGCGTTCAGTGCAGCCAACCGGCCCTCGCCGAAGTGGCTGGACGCGTCCATGCCCCGCGCGGTGGTGACGACTGTGGTGGCGGCGGCGTTCGTGGCCAGCAGCTGGTATTCGACGGCGACATTTCTGACTTCTTGGCGGGACAATCCTGCTCAGCCCTATCTGCAGAACGCCCGTCGCGGTTTGGCCGCCGCGCATGCGACCTCGCGTGCGCCGCTGCTCGACCAGGAGGTCGATCCGCTGGTGCTGGGCCGGGTGGCCTGGCCGGAGAACCTGGCCAGTCACATGTTCGCGCTGCTGCGAGATCGACCGGAATTCGCCTCGGCGACAACACAATTGCGGATACTGGACAGCTCCGGCCGATTGGTCGACGCCCAGGTGACCTGGGTGCGCATGATGGTGCCCGGGCCGAGGCCGCAGTGCGGATACTTCGTACAGCCCGACCACCCGGTGCGCCTGGCGCTCGACGGCCCGCTGCTGCCGGCAGACTGGACCGCCGAGATCAACTATCTGGCCAACAGCGACGGCTCGATGACGCTGTCGCTGTCCGAGGGAACCGACCGAAAGGTTCCCGTGCATCCGGGGCTCAACCGGGTCTATGTCCGGCTGCCGGGTGCCGGCAACGTCATCGCGGTGCGAGCGGACACGGCCGCGCTGGCGGTATGCGTCGCGGCGGGGCCGGTGGGTTACGTCGTGCCCGCGCCGCGGCGATCTTCGTGATTTGAGGCAAACGCCTCATGCGAGCAAGGCTGCGCCGGACCGATGATCACGACCATGACCGAATTGGTAGTCAAGCCAGCGACAACCGAGTGCTGCGGTGCCCGCGTCGATGCGATCAACGTGAGCCGGCACGTCGGTGCGCGGCAGATTCTCCAGCAGATGTCGCTGTCGATCGAGCCGGGCGAGTTGGTCGCCATCGCGGGCGGCAGCGGGGCCGGAAAGACCACCTTGCTGGAGACCCTCGCCGGACTGCAACCACCGTCTGCCGGGCAGGTTCGACACAGCGAATCCCGTATCGGCTATGTGCCGCAAGACGACATCATCCACCTCGAGATGCCCTTGCGCCGCACGCTGCGCTACGCGGCGCGGCTACGGCTTCCCGCGGGCACATCGGCGGCCGAGGCGAACCGGGTTGTCGAGGAGACGATGCGCGACCTCGACCTGGCCGATCGGGCCGAAGTTGCAGTCCGTGCGCTTTCCGGCGGCCAGCGCAAGCGGGCCAGTATCGCGGTGGAACTTTTGACCCGGCCCCGCCTTTTCTTCCTCGACGAACCCACGTCCGGGCTCGATCCCTCGACTGCCGCCGAGGTGATGCGTCTGCTGCGCCGGCTCAGCCAGCGCGGGGTCACCGTCGTACTCACCACACACGAACCGGCGGGCATCGACCGCTGTGACCGGGTGGTGTTCCTGGCACGCGACGGACATCTGGCCTTCACCGGGAGCCCCGCCGCCGCCCGGCGCTATTTCGGCGTGCAGGATCTCGACGAGGTGTACCAGCGCCTGGCCGGTGAGCACACCCCGCAGTTCTGGGCGCAGCGGTTCGCGGAAAGCCGGATGCACTCAAAAGCCTTGCCCGCGTTGGCTTTGCCGGCAATTCCGGCGATCCGCTCACAGATCGAACGCACCGGCATAGTCCGCCAATGGTGGCTGCTCACGCGGCGCAGCGCTGACGTTCTCGCCCGCAACCGGCTGACCCTGGCGATCCTGCTCGGCTCACCGGTGTTAGTGACCGCGATGATGGCGACGCTGTTCAGGCGCGGGGCGTTCGATCCGGGTAATTCAGCCGATGTGGGCCCGGCCCAGATCGTGTTCTGGATTGCCTTTGACGGCTTCTTCTTCGGACTGACCTATGGTTTGCTGCAAATCGTCGGGGAGATGGCCGTTTTCCGACGAGAGCGCCTGGCCGGGCTCAGCGTCGGCGCTTACGTGGCGTCCAAAGTCACGGCGCTGCTTCCGGTTCTGGCTTCAGTGAGCGCGGTGCTGCTCGTTGTGCTGCGCGCGCTCGGTCGGCTGCCCGCCGTCGGATGGCACGTGTACGCCTCGCTGTTCGCCACGATTGTCGTCGAGGCGACCTCGGCGCTGGCCCTCGGTCTGCTCGCATCGGCCGCGGTTTCCAACGCCGCGCAAGCCGCCCTCGCACTGCCGATGCTCTGCTTCCCTCAGGTTCTGTTCGGTGGCGCCATCGTTCCCGTCGACCAGATGGCGGCCCCTGGGCGTCTGATGAGCCTGGTGCTGGCCAACCGCCATGCCTTCGACGCGTTGGGCCGTGACCTGAACCTCGACACATACGCCGCGACGATTCCGGCGATGTCGGCCTACCGCGACACCTTCCAGGGCGGCAACGGCGCCAGTCTCATCGCGCTCGTCTCGCTCGCCGTCGTGCTCACGATGGCCACCGTGTGGGTGCTAGACCGGCGATCAGGCCAGCTTTGAAAAAAATTAGTGATCTTTCGGGTGCCGCGGCACTGCGACAATTTTCGACATGAACACCCCACAACCGCTTCTTCGTACCTCCGCCGCTTACTTCGTCCAGTCCGGCATCGCCTTCGCTGTGTCGTTCGGCGCCTTGGCCATCGGTATCGCATACCTCCCGATGTCCGGTTGGCAGCGCGCATTTCTGGCTATCTGCACACTGTTCCTGGTGACCAGTTGCTTCAATCTCGCCAAGGTGATCCGCGACCAGCACGAAGCCAACCAATTCCGCAATCGGGTCGACGAAGCCCGCTTGGAACAGATGTACGTCGAACACAATCCGCTGAAAGGCGTCGTCTGAAATCGGAGCCACCTAACGGAATCGAACCGTTGACCTGCTCATTACGAGTGAGCCGCTCTACCGACTGAGCTAAGGTGGCATGCCCGACCGGGCGGACCGAGTCTACAGGTCGGACCGCAGCGCCTGCCCGATGGTGGCGACCATCGCATCGACGGCGAACTTGGGTTTGACGTTGACCGCCAGCGCCTCGCGGCACTCGAGCACCGCCTCGATGCACCGCAGCAGCCGGTCGGGTGTGGCGTGTGCGGCCATGGCTGCGATCCGGTCGGCCATGTCGGGATGGTTGGGCCGCACTTCGCCGGCGTTCGACGCCACCAGCAGGGCGTCGCGGAAGTACGTCGCCAGGTCGATCAGCGCGCGGTCCAGCGCATCGCGCGACGCTCTGGTCTGGCGCGACTTCTGCCGTCGCTCCTGGTCTTTGATCGCTCCGGTGGCGCCGCGCAGGGTAGCTGCGGTGCCTTTACCGGTGCCGCCCGCACCCAGCGCGGTCCGTAGCTCCTCGGTTTCGGCCTCGTCGCGCCCGGCGGTGAGCACGAGGGCCTCGTCCCCGGCCGCGGCCACCAGCGCCTCGGCGGCGGCGTAGGCCTTGGATCGGGTCGCCGCGTCACGGGCCAGCCCCAGCGCCTGCAACCGTCGTTCGCGCGCCTGCGGATCGGTGGCCAGCCGCCGCGCCCGGCCCACATGGCCACCGCTGACCGATGCTGCCCAGCTCGCGGTGTCGGCGTCCAGCGCGTCGCTGTCGACCAACACCTGGGCGATGGCCGCGGCCGAGGGTGTCACCAGCGCGATATGCCGGCAGCGCGACCGCAGCGTGATCGCGATGTCCTCGGGGTCCACGGACGGCGCGCACAGCAGAAACACCGTCGACGGCGGCGGTTCCTCGACGACTTTGAGCAACGCGTTCGCCGCGCCTTCGGTCAGCCGGTCGGCGTCCTCGATCAGCACGATCTGCCAACGCCCTGTGCTCGGCCGGCGAGAGGCGATCTGGACGATCGCCCGCATGTCGTCGACGCCGATGGATAGCCCCTCAGGGATGACCCGCCGCACGTCGGCGTGCGTGCCGGCCATCGTCGTCGTGCAGGCACGGCACTCTCCGCAGCCGGGCACGCCCGGTGAGGTGCACTGCAATGCCGCCGCGAAGCACAGCGCCGCGACCGAGCGTCCGGAGCCGGGTGGACCGGTGATCAGCCAGGCATGAGTCATGGCGGCTTCGGAAGCCGCATTGTGAGCTGACTCACCGCGAGCCGCCCGGGCCGCGGCCACCAAGTCGGCTTCCACCGACTCCTGGCCGACCAACCGCGTAAACACCCCGGGCATCACCGGCAACAGTAGCCGCCACAGCTTTTTTGGCTACGTCTTCGTCCCCAGCGCCCGATACGGTGGGCACGTGAGCACGGCAGAGGCACTCCCTCGGCGAATCTTCGGATTCGTCCAGTGGCTGCTGCGCACCCCCTGGCCGGTGTTCGCGCTGAGCGTGCTGCAGGCCGACATCATCGGCGCGCTGCTCGTGCTCGGCTTCCTGCGCTATGGCCTGCCGCCCGAGGACCGCATCGAGCTGCAGGACCTGCCCCGAGCCAACTTGGCGTTCTTCGCGCTCACGCTCGTCCTGCTCTTCGCCACCGGATTTTCGATCAGTACGCGACTGCTGGTGCCGGTATTCCGGTGGCAGCGCCGGGACGGTCTGCTCGGTGACACCGACCCCGCCACCACCGAGCTGGCCCGTAGCCGCGCCCTGCGGATGCCGTTCTACCGCGTGCTGATCAGCATGGGCTACTGGTCGGTCGGCGGAACAATCTTCATCATCGCCAGCTGGCGGGAGACCAGCCACCTGGCACCGGTCGTGGCTGTCGCCGTCGCGCTGGGCGCCACCGCCACCGCGATCATCGGCTACCTGCAGAACGAGCGGGTGCTGCGACCGGTGGCGGTCGCCGCGCTGCGGGGCGGGCTGCCAGAGAACATCCGGGCGTCGGGCGTCATCGGCCGCCAGATGCTGGCCTGGGCGCTGTCGACCGGCGTTCCGTTGCTCGCGATCGTGCTGGCCGTGGTAGCCGACAAGGCTTCGCTGCTGCACGGGACACCCGAGAAGCTGTTCAACCCGATCCTGCTACTGGCGTTAGCTGCACTGGTCGTCGGGTTCGTCAGCACGCTGTTGGTGGCGATGTCGATCGCCGACCCGCTGCGTCAGCTGCGCTGGGCGCTCGGCGAGGTGCAGCACGGCAACTACAACGCGCACATGCAGATCTACGACGCCAGCGAACTGGGCCTACTGCAGGCCGGTTTCAACGACATGGTGCGCGACCTGGCCGAGCGGCAGCGGCTGCGCGACCTGTTCGGCCGCTACGTCGGGGAGGACGTCGCGCGGCGCGCGCTGGAGCGGGGCACCGAGTTGGGCGGCCAGGAGCGCGACGTCGCGGTGTTGTTCGTCGACCTGGTCGGCTCCACCCAGCTCGCGGCGACACGTCCGCCCGCCGAGGTGGTCAACCTGCTCAACGAGTTCTTCCGGGTGGTGGTCGACACCGTCGGCCGGCACGGCGGTTTCGTCAACAAATTCCAGGGTGACGCCGCATTGGCGATCTTCGGCGCACCCATCGAACACCCCGACGCTTCCGGTGGCGCGCTGGCGGCGGCTCGTGAACTGCACGACGAACTGCTTCCGGTGATCGGCTCCGCGGAGTTCGGCATCGGGGTGTCGGCCGGACGCGCCATCGCCGGCCACATCGGCGCACAGGCCCGCTTCGAGTACACCGTGATCGGCGACCCGGTCAACGAGGCGGCGCGGCTGACCGAGCTGGCCAAGCTCGAAGAGGGTCATGTGCTGGCGTCGGCGATCGCGGTCAGCGGGGCGCTCGACGCCGAAGCGTTGTGCTGGGACGTCGCGGAGGTCGTCTCGCTGCGCGGTCGCACCGCACCCACCCAGTTGGCCCGGCCGTTGAATCTGGCTGCCTCAGAAGAGGTTTCCAGCGAGGTGAGCAGCTAACCCTCCGCGAAATAGAAGTCAGGGTCGCGAAAGCGCGAGAATCACTGCCTTGGCTGCTACTTCGCGACAGACAATCCTGGGCTTAACCCCGCTTCTTGGCCGGCGCCCTGCGGGTGCTCTTGCGGGCCGGTCGCTTGGCCGGGCCTCGGGCCCGCCGGTCGGCGAGCAATTCGGCGGCGCGCTCATCGGTGATCGACAACACGTCGTCGCCCTTGCGCAGGCTGGCGTTGGTCTCGCCGTCGGTGACATACGGACCGAATCGACCGTCCTTGATGACCATCGGTTTGCCCGACGCCGGGTCGTTGCCCAGCTCACGCAGCGGGGGCGCCGAAGCGCCTTGGCGGCCTCGGCGTTTCGGCTCGGCGTAGATCTTCAACGCTTCGTCGAGGGTGATGTCGAATATCTGGTCTTCGGTCGCCAGCGAGCGAGAGTCTTTGCCGCGCTTCAGGTATGGCCCATAGCGACCATTCTGCGCAGTGATCTCCTCACCGGTGTCCGCGTCGACACCGACCACGCGCGGCAGTGACAGCAGCTTCAGTGCATCCTCGAGCGTGACGGTCTGCAAATCCATCGAGCGGAGCAGCGATCCTGTGCGCGGCTTGGGACCGGTCGGCTTCTTGCCCTTCTTGGCGGGCGCGGCGTCGTCGCCGTCTTCCGGTGGCTGCGGCAGGATCTCGGTGACATACGGCCCGTAGCGGCCGTCCTTAGCGACGATCTCGTGACCGGTTTCCGGATCCACCCCGAGCACCCGGCCCTCCTGCGGGGTGGCGAACAGCTCTTCGGCCACTTCCAGCGTCAGCTCGTCGGGGGTCAGCGAGTCGTTGAGGTTGGCGCGCTGCGGGGTCGGTTCGCCGTCCTCACCGGTCACCATGCGTTCCAGGTAGGGGCCGTTCTTGCCCACCCGGACGTAGATGGGTCGTCCCTGAGCATCGTCAAATACCCTGATTGAGTTGACTTCTCGCGCGTCGATGCCTTCGAGGTTGACCCCGACCAGCTTCTTCAGACCCCCGGAGCGGGCCACCGAGTCCGGGACGCCGTGGTCGCCGCCGAAGTAGAAGTGGTTGAGCCAGGTGGTGCGCTGCTCGTTGCCCGAGGCGATCGCGTCGAGCTCGTCTTCCATCGCCGCGGTGAAGCTGTAGTCGACCAGCCGGCCGAAATGCTGCTCGAGTAGGCCGATGACGGCGAACGCCACCCACGACGGCACCAGCGCGCTGCCCTTCTTGTACACGTAGCCGCGGTCCTGGATGGTCTTGATGATCGACGAGTAAGTCGACGGCCGCCCGATGCCCAACTCCTCGAGCGCTCGCACCAGCGACGCCTCGGTGTAGCGCGGCGGCGGGTTGGTGGAGTGCCCGTCGGGAGTCAGGTCGGTGGCGTCGAGCCGCTGGCCTTCGGTGAGGTGCGGCAGCCGGCGCTCGGCGTCGTCGGCCTCGCCGCCGGCCAGCTCGTCGACGGTCTCCACATACGCCTTGAGGAAGCCCGGGAAGGTGAGCGTGCGCCCGCTGGCCGAGAACACCACCTGCTGCTCGCCGGATGCGCCCGAGATTCGGAGGCTCAGCGTGGTGCCGCGCGCGTCGGCCATCTGGGAGGCGACGGTGCGCTGCCAGATCAGTTCGTAGAGCCGGAAATCATCGCCGTCCAGTTCGCGGCGCACCGCGTCGGGAGTGGCGAACGTCTCACCGGCGGGCCGGATCGCCTCGTGCGCCTCCTGGGCGTTTTTCACCTTGCGGGTGTACTGCCGCGGCGAGGGGTACACGTATTCCTCGCCGTAGAGCTGGCGGGCCTGAGTGCGGGCGGCGTTGATGGCCGAATCCGACAGCATCGTGGAGTCGGTCCGCATATAGGTGATGTAGCCGTTCTCGTAGAGCCGCTGCGCGATGCTCATCGTCCGCTCGGCGGAGAACCGCAACTTGCGCCCGGCCTCCTGCTGCAGGGTGGAGGTCATAAACGGTGGATAGGGCTTGCGGGTGTACGGCTTTTCCTCCACCGACGCCACGTTGAGCTGCGCGCCGCGCAATCCCTCCGCCAGCGCGGTAGCCCGCGCCTCGTCCAGCACGACGACCTCGTCCGCCTTGCGTAGCGCACCCAGCGAGTCGAAGTCGCGGCCGGTGGCCACCCGCTGACCGTCGACGGAAGTCAACCGGGCGGTGAACGTGGGCGGCTGGGCTTGCGGGTCGGAAACGCTGGCGTCCAGCTGGGCAACGATGTCCCAGTATTCGGCGCTGCGGAAGGCCATCCGGTCGCGTTCGCGCTGCACGATGATGCGGGTGGCCACCGACTGCACCCGGCCCGCCGACAGCTTGGGGGCGACCTTCTTCCACAGCACCGGGCTGACCTCGTAGCCGTACAGCCGGTCCAGGATGCGGCGGGTCTCCTGGGCGTCGACGAGGTCGATGTCCAGGTCGCGCGGATGCTCGGCGGCGGCGCGGATCGCCGGCTCGGTGATCTCGTGGAAGACCATCCGTTTGACCGGGATGTTGGGTTTCAGCGTTTCCAGCAGATGCCAGGCGATGGCTTCGCCCTCGCGGTCGCCGTCAGTGGCCAGATACAGCTCGTCGGCATCCTTGAGCAGGCCTTTGAGCTCGTTGACCGTCCTCTTCTTGTCCGGGCTGATGATGTAGAGCGGCTCGAAGTCGGCGTCGACGTTGACCCCGAGCCGGGCCCAGGGCTCCGATTTGTATTTCGCGGGCACGTCGGCCGCCGCGCGCGGCAAGTCACGGATGTGCCCCCGCGACGACTCGACGACGTAGTTCTTGCCCAGGTAGCTGGCTAATTTGCGCGCCTTGGTGGGCGACTCGACTATGACGAGCCGCCGCGCGCTGCCATTACCCCTGTTTATGGGGTTGCTGCTATCACCCTCAGCCAACTGTGCTTACGCTCACTCTCTCCGGCCGCATCGTGCGCCGGTGCCCCCCTGTGGACACCTGACAATGTGACACCCGGCGCTTGCCGACGCAAACCGACCCCCCGGTAATTGCCCTCTCAATCGCCGCTAAACCCGCGGCCAGGAGTTGAACGCCTCCGCGCAGTCAGGCGGTTCCCCCACGTTCTCTACCAGGCGCGATAGCCTGCGGCGGCCGCTGATCCGCAGCGCCGGGCGAGCCCCGCGAGTGCCGATCAGGGTGGGCGCGATCCCGACCCGCATCAGCGCCGATGCCAGCGGCGAATGGGTGTCCGGCGCGTGCGGGTCAAGGCCGAGCAAATAACGGTCGGCTTCGGGGCTCCCGGCCGCCAGGGTCCACGCCCGTAACTCGCGCGGTCCCGGCAACCACAGCGGTGGCACGGTCTTGACCGCCCCGCGGGTCCACTCCTCGGCGATCGACCGCAGCCTGACGTCCACCGCCGTCCGGACCAGCGGAGTGTCCTCGTCGGTCTGGGTGATCTCGGACGCCAAACCCGCCTCGTCGATCATCTCGGCCAGCGCGCTGGCCCGCCACGGTTGGTCCACCACCACCGACAGCCGGGCGCCACTGCCGACCACCACGACCTGGCCGGAGGCTGCCAACACCCCGGTGAGGTCGGCGACCGCGGGCGGCACCGACTCGGCGGAGAAGAAGGACAGCTGACTCACGTCACCGACAGTAGGCCACGCCCGGCGACGAATCGCGCCGCGAAGCGGCGGGAGGTGGGGGCACCGCCAGCCGCGCTGCGGCAAAGGGGGCGAGCCGGGCAATCGACCGACGTCAAATAAGGCCGGGCAACGAGAACCCCCCGGTCGTACCCGGTGACCGGGACGACGCGGGGGGTTTTCGTCAGAAGCTGCTCAGATGGAGCGGACGCCGGTGGCCTGAGGCCCTTTGGGGCTCTGGCCGACCTCGAACTCGACCCGCTGGTTCTCCTCAAGGGTGCGGAAACCCGTTCCCTGGATTTCCGTGTAGTGGACAAACACGTCGGCCGAACCGTCCTCCGGGGCGATAAAACCAAACCCCTTCTCCGCGTTGAACCACTTCACAGTTCCCTGTGGCATTTCTCGATCTTTCCTTTACTACTGGGGTACGGTGCACCGGCTTTCGGTGCCCCGGGCCCGCTGTGACCGCCATACCTCGCGGAGTTGCCGGAACTTCACCCGAGCAAGAACCTCGCAGGAACCGCGGCCGCAACGTCGATCCTGCGAAAGTTTGACACGAACACAGAAGCTGCGACCGCACATCAGTCAATCATGTTCATCGCGTCGGCGACAGTCTGCCTTGATCAATTCAGCTGGGAGCCGGTGAACAATTCAGTTACGAAGCGGATATGAAGGGGTTCAAAGTGACGTTCGGCAGCGAATTGCTCGCCGTCGCGGTCGCGGGCAGCGAGCCGGGCGAGCAGCCGCTGCGTCATGTCGCCGAGCTGGCGCCGCGCCACGGTGAGCCGTGCCCGTGGCCGGACTGGGTCGAGCCCGACGTGGTTCGCGCGTTCACCGAGTGCGGGATCGCGTCGCCGTGGGCGCATCAGGTCGACGCCGCGGAACTCGCCCACGCCGGGCGCCACGTGGTCATCGGCACCGGCACCGCGTCGGGGAAATCGCTCGCCTATCAGCTTCCCATCCTCAATGTGCTGGCAACCGATCCGCGGGCCCGGGTGCTTTACATTTCGCCGACGAAAGCGCTCGGCCACGACCAGTTGCGCGCCGCGCAGACACTGACCGCGGCGACGCCGCGGCTGCACGACGTCGCACCCACTGCCTACGACGGTGACAGTCCCGCCGAGGTGAGGCGCTTCGCGCGGGAGCGATCGCGGTGGCTGTTCTCCAATCCCGACATGGTCCACCTGGCGCTGTTGCGCAACCATGCTCGCTGGGCGGTGTTCCTGCGTAACCTGCGCTACCTGGTTGTCGACGAATGCCATTACTACCGTGGCATTTTCGGCTCGAACGTGGCGATGGTGCTCCGCCGGCTGCTGCGCTTGTGCGCACGCTACTCCGGGTCACCGACGGTGATCTTCGCCAGCGCGACGACGGCCTCGCCCGGTGAAACCGCCTCAGAGCTCATCGGGCAGTCGGTAGCAGAGATCACCGTGGACGGTTCGCCTCAGGGAGCGCGCACGGTGGCGTTGTGGGAGCCCCCGCTGCGCGCTGACCTGACCGGCGAGAACGGCGCTCCGGTCCGGCGGTCCGCGGGCGCAGAGGCGGCCCGTGTGATGGCGGACCTGATCGCCGAGGGGGCCCGCACCCTGACGTTCGTTCGGTCGCGCCGGGGCGCCGAACTGACCGCGCTGGCCGCCCGGGCGCGCCTGGAGAACATCGCGCCGGAGCTGACGGAGCAGGTGGCGTCCTACCGCGCGGGGTATCTGCCCGAGGACCGCAGCGCGTTGGAACGTGCGCTGGCCGACGGGCAGCTGCGCGGGCTGGCCACCACCAACGCGCTGGAGCTAGGTGTCGATATCGCCGGCCTCGACGCGGTGTTGATGGCCGGCTTCCCGGGAACCGTTACCTCGTTCTGGCAGCAGGCCGGACGCTCGGGGCGACGAGGTCAGGGTGCGCTGGTTGTGCTGATCGCCCGCGACGATCCGCTGGACACTTATCTGGTCCATCACCCTGCGGCGCTGCTGGACAAGCCGATCGAGCGGGTGGTGATCGACCCGGCCAACCCGTACATCCTTGGACCGCAATTATTGTGCGCTGCAACCGAATTGCCGCTCGACGAGGCCGAGGTGCGGGAGTTGGGCGCCGAGCAGGTCGCGGAAACGCTGGAAGACGACGGGCTGCTGCGACGGCGGTCCGGCCGGTATTACCCCGCGCCGGGCGTGGATCCGCATCCCGCAGTGGATATCCGGGGTCCGACCGGCGGGCAGATCGTGATCGTGGAGGCCGACACCGGCCGGCTGCTGGGGACTGCCGGCGTCGGTCAGGCCGCGGCATCGGTGCACCCGGGGGCGGTGTATCTGCACCAGGGTGAGAGCTACGTCGTCGAATCCCTGGATTTCGAGCAGGGCATGGCCTTCGTGCATGCCGGTGATCCCGGATACGCGACGTTCGCACGCGAGCTCACCGATATCGCGGTCACCGGCGCCGGTGAGCGCTGCGAATTCGGGCCCGTCACGCTGGGCCTCGTTCCGGTCGACGTCACCAGCAGAGTCGTCGGCTACCTGCGCCGTCAGCTGAGCGGGGAGATCATCGACTTCGTCGACCTGGATATGCCGGCGCATACGTTGGCCACCACCGCGGTCATGTACACCATCACGCCGGAGGCATTGCAGCGCAACGGCGTTCAAGCGCCGCAGATCCCGGGATCACTACACGCCGCCGAGCATGCGGCGATCGGACTGCTGCCCTTGGTTGCCAGCTGTGACCGCGGGGACATAGGAGGCCTCTCCACTGCCATGGGGCCAGAGGCCGACGGCCTGCCGAGTGTGTTCGTCTATGACGGTTACCCCGGCGGGGCGGGGTTTGCCGAACGCGGTTTCCGCCGGGCAGCCGTCTGGCTGGGCGCCACCGCTGCCGCTATCCAGGCATGTGAATGCCCACACGGATGTCCGTCGTGTGTGCAGTCTCCAAAATGCGGCAGCGGTAACGAACCGCTGGACAAGGCCGGGGCTGTCCGCGTGTTGCGCTTGGTGCTTGCGGAGCTGTCTCGCGATTCATCGTGAGACGACCGGACGACGACCGACCCCTCGACGGTCGACCTCCACGCCTCCGCGTCGTGGCACCTGCCACGTAAGCGCGTTTCTCACTGTTGAAGAGCGCGGACCTGCCGAAATACAAAACGTCGCGACGAACGGTCGGACAACACAATCCGTTCTCAATCCCTGTGGTGCAGCGAAAATACCCGCCCCGGGTAACTGTGTGCAACTCATCAGTCAACCGTGTCGAGATCCGCGTGAGTTGACGGGTGTCGAATCGCGCCGGATCGGCAGGGCGACAACGGGTTAATCCGCGTTTGCTCGCCGGTAAAATCGGGGCATGGCCCACGACTGGCTGCTCGTCGAAACGTTGGGCACCGAACCCGCCGTGGTAGCGCTGGGCCGTCAGCTACGAAATCTCGTTCCGATCAACGCGTTCCTGCGGCGCAATCCGCATCTTGCCGCCATCCGGGCTGCGATCGCCGAGTCGTTGCAGACCGGCCAGAGCCTCGTCAGCATCACGCCCAAAAACGACCGCGTGATCCGCACCGAGCCGGTGCGGATGTCGGACGGCCGAATACACGGCGTACACGTCTGGAGTGGGCCGGTCGCGGCTGAGCCGCCCGAGCGGCCGGTCCCGGGCCCGCTGAAATGGGACATGACCGCTGGCCTCGCCACCGACACGCCGGAGTCGCTGGCCAACAACGGCAGAAACCCCGAGGTGGAAGACACCCACGGTCGCGCGTTTGCGGAGAACTGGCCGTCTCGCGATCTCAAGCCCAACGAAAGCAAGGTGCTGGCGGTGGCAGTCAAGGCCGAACCGGGTCAGACGCTTTGCGACACGTGGGACGGCACCGATTGGCAGGGCAACCACATCCGGGTGAGCTTCGTCGCGCGCAGTGCGCTGGAGCCCGGGCCGGATGGTCGCGACCATGTGATCGCGCGGGGGATGAATTGGCGTGCCGACCCGGCTGGCTCGGTGCACTTGACCGACCGACTGGCGCAGCGAATCCTGCACGGGCTGGCGCAACCGGGCGTGCACCGCGCATTGTTCGATCTCAACAGGTGGACCCTGCTGAAATGGCTCGACGAGCCGTGCCGCTTCTACGACTGGCGCCGCGCCGCGACCAGCTCGCCACGGGTGCACCCCGCCGACGAGCCGAAGATGGCAGCCATGGCAGCCGAATTCGCCGCCGGGACCGCTACCGGGGTCCTACGCATGCCCGGCCACAATGACGACTGGGTTCCCGTGCATGTGACGGTCAACCGAGTGGAGCTCGACGAGAAAACGTTCGCCGGGCTGGTGTCCCTGCGGTTGCCGACCGATGCCGAACTCGTCGAGGCGGGGCTGCGCGAACCGGGCGGCTAAGCCTAATCGTCGGGGCCCGCGCGGGCGGCGGCCCGCGCACTGCCCCACCCGCCGATGGGCACACGCACCTGCACGGTGACCACCACATCCAAGTCGTCGACGGCGCACCCGATGCGATCGATCCGCATCACGCGGGCCACGTTCGTCGCCCGCGCGCAAGCCGTCTCGGGTCCGGCGGGTAGTCGCGCGGCGGCGGCAAGCGCGGCCAAATCGGCGGCCGCCTGGGCGCGGTGACGTGCCACCACCGCAGCACCCAGATACGCGCCGCCGCCGGTGATACCCAGCAAGACGGCGACCATCGCGGCGGCCACCACGGTCGCCGACCCGCGCTCACCGCCGCGGCTCCACCGCCGAGACGCCGGTCGCCGCGATGGGGAGCGCGGGCAGCAGATTCGACCGGGCGGTGACGGTCGCGACGACGAACTCCCCGTCGACCCGCAGCTGCACAGCGGCACCGCCGGGTGCGATTTCGCGTGCGGCGGCGACGGCCGAGCGCTCGTCGCCGCGTGCGGCCAGTCGTGCGGCCTCGCGGGCGGCGTCGACGCAGCGAACCTGCATGGACACCGCCGTGATACCGGCCAGGCAGAGCACCAAGACCGCGACCAGCGCGGCGATGCCGAGCGCCGCTTCGACGGTGCTGGCGCCGGCATCATCGGTTACGCCTTGGTGTTGAGGGCGCGGGTGATGATGTTGGTCAACGCCGCGACGATGGAATCGCCGGTGACGACCGTGTAGAGGATCGCAGCGAACGCCGCCGCCGCGATCGTTCCGATGGCGTATTCGACCGTGGACATGCCCGACTCGTCGACGGCCAGCAATGCCAAGCGTGGCTTTAGCACCCGAAATGTGTTGGCTATCTTCATCTTTTCCTCCTTTCATCACAACAAGCCTGACTGCAGCAGGTCACCCGCCAGCCCGGCCACCACCGGAACGATGCCCAGGCACACGAACGCAGGCAGAAAACACATCCCGAGCGGCCCGGCGATCAGGACCGCGGCCCGCTCGGCGGCCGCGGCGGCAGCGGCGGCCGCGTTGTGGCGACACTGCACGGCAAGCTCGGCCACCGCCTCGGCGAGCGCCGCACCGGATGCGGCCGATCGTCGCGCCAGCCGCAGCAGCGCGTCGGTCTGCGCGTCGAGGGACCCGGCCGCCAGGTCCGGCGGCGCCGACCATGCGACGGCAGGGTCGGCGCCCAACGCCAGCAGATCGGCGGCCCGGCGCAGGATCCTGGCCAGCGCCGCGGGCGCCGAGGGCGCGGCCGCAGCCGCGGCCGTCGAGACCGGCATGCCCGCTGCCAGGCAAACAGCCAGCACGTCCAGGCTCGACGCGACGGCCAGCGGGTCCACGTCACGCGGTGACCGGCGCGGCGTCCAATGCGCGCGGGCCGGCATCCCGGCCCGCGCCCGCACCGTCGACGTCCCGGCACCGCTCAACAGCGCTGCCGCCAGCAGCATCGCCGCTGTAGTCATGACGACGCCACCCGATCGGTGATGTGGTCGGACCACAGCAGCCCGCTGCACGCCAGCGTCACCCCGACGACCAGCAGCCAGCCGCCCGCGTGTCCGCCCAGCAAGAACGCCACCGGGTCCGCCCCGATCAGCTGACCCAGCAGCACAGCGAGCAGCGGCAGGCCGGCCAGGATGACCGCGGTTGCCCGGGAGCCAGCCATTGCCGACGTCACGCGTGCCGAAAACCGTTGTCGTTCAACAATATCGCGCTGCGCAGCGCGCATCAGTGTTGACATCGCCAGGCCGTGTTCGGCGGCGAGTTCCCAACACACCGCGAGCCGTTCCCATTGCGCGGGCAATGCCGAAGTCTCGGCGACACTGCGCAGACCGGCACCGACGTCGGCGCCCAGCCGCGCACGTGCCGCCACCGCGCGACATGAGTTCGCGACCGCGCCAACCGTTTCGTCTGCCGCGACGGCGAAGGCCCGTGCCGGGTGGGCTCCCACCCGCAGTTCGCCCACCAACACATCGATCGCGGTTTCCAGCGCGCGGCTCTCAGCCAGGCCGCGACGGCTGCGGCGCCGCCGCCGGTACCGCAGTCCGCCCGTTGCGGCCAGCACCGCGGCAGCGAGAACCGTTGTCAGCGGCAGCAATACGACAGCGGCGGCCGCCGCACACACTGCCAAGCATCCGATTGCCGACCGTGGCACGCGCACCCGGCCGTCGGAGGCAAGGCGTCGCCGCGGTGAGCACGGCAATGCCATCACCGACATCGACAACGCCAATGTGGCCGCCACCGGACCGCTCATGCCGGTGTCCGGCTCTGCAGCAATCGGCGCAGGACCGCGATTTCGTCGGTCGGTCCGCGGTCGGCGTGCCAGACGGTGATCGCGCTGACCCGCCCGTCGGTTTGGCGCAGGACCGCGATCTCATCGAGGCGCCGCCGCCCGGTGCGGTCGCGGGCAACATGCAGCAACACTTGGACCGCCGCGGCGAGTTGACTGTGCAGCGCAGCGCGATCCAGCCCGCCGAGAGCGCCCAACGCCTCCAGCCGCGCCGGCACTTCACCGGGATTGTTGGCGTGCACCGTTCCCGCGCCGCCGTCGTGGCCGGTGTTCAACGCCGCCAGCAGATCGACGACCTCGGCACCCCTGACCTCGCCGACGACGATGCGGTCCGGCCGCATCCGCAGCGCTTGGCGAACGAGTTGGCGCACCGTGACCTCGCCAACGCCTTCCACATTCGCGCATCGCGCGACCAGCTTGACCAGATGCGGATGCCGAGGCGCCAGCTCCGCGGCGTCCTCGACGCACACGATCCGTTCGTCGGTGGCCACCGCGTTGAGCATCGCCGCGAGCAACGTGGTCTTACCCGCCCCCGTTCCGCCGGACACCAGGAAGGCCAGCCTGGCGGCGATGATGTCGGCGAGCAGTGCGGCGGCCGTCGGCGCGATGGCGCCCGCCGCGATCAGCGCGGCCAAATCCTGGGTGGCGGGCCGCAATACTCGCAGCGACAGGCAGGTGCCGCCGACGGCGACCGGCGGCAGCACTGCATGCAGCCGGACCGTGAAAGCGCCGGCGCCCACACCGGTCAGCTGTCCGTCCACCCAAGGCTGCGCGTCGTCGAGCCGGCGACCGGCCGCCAATGCCAGCCGCTGCGCCAGCCGCCGCACCGCGGCTTCGTCGGCAAACCGAACATCGCTGCGCCGCAGTCCGTTTCCGTCGTCGACCCACACCGCGTCCGGCGCGGTCACCAGCACATCGGTGGTGTCGTCGGCGCATAGCAGCGGCTCGAGGATCCCGGCGCCGGTCAGCTCGGTCTGCAGTACCCGAAGATTGCTCAGCAGTTCGATGTCGCCGAGAACCCCGCCGGACTCGACCCGGATAGCGTCGGCCACCACCGTCGGACGCAGCGGGGCGGATTCCGTCGCCAGCCGCTCGCGCACCCGATCGATCAATGAACCGCTCACGCCACCCGGCCTTCGACCCGGGCCGGCGGGCGTGCGGGCAGCACAGCAAGGACCCGCCGGGCCGCCGCCCCCAGCGCGGAGCGCCGCCGCAATCGCAGCCCACCATGTTCGAGCTGCTCGGCCAGCCGCGGCTCCGGCTTCATCGTCGCCAGCAGCGGCACCGCCGCGATTTCAGCCACCTCGCCCGCCCGCAGACCACCCGGCGACGGCCCGCGCACGACCAGTCCGACATTGGGATTGATTCCGGCGATCACCGCCGCGATCGTCGCGGTGGCGGCACACGCCCGCACGTCGCATTGGCTGATCACCACGACCAGATCAGCGGCGTCGAGCGCGGTTTGAGCGGCATCGGTCAACCGACGTGGAAGGTCGCACACCACGGTCGCGCCGCCGCGGCGCCCAGCATCGATGACGGCCTCCACCGCCTTGGCGTCCGGTTCATATTCGCGTCGAGTGCCCGAGAGCATGCAGACCCCGCGGTGTCGTGGCAACGCGTCGCGCATGGCCGCCCAGTTCAGCCGTCCGCCTTGCAGCGCCAAGTCGGGCCATCGCACGCCAGGTGTGCTTTCGCAACCCATCAGCAGATCGATGCCGCCGGCCCAGGAATCAAGATCGACCAGGAGCGGATCGGTGGCCGCTTGCGCCAAGGCGGCAGCGAAGAGTGAAGCGCCCGCTCCGCCGCGTCCGCCAATGACCGCGATGGCTTCACCGCGGGAACCGCTGTCACGCGCCGCGTCCCCGGCGTCGGCGAGCTCGCGGACCAGATCGCGTTCCTGCGAGGGGAGCCTGAACACATGCCGGGCGCCGACCTCGATCGCCGCGGCCCACGTCGCCGGCGCCGGCTCGGTCGCGGTCACCACGATGACATGCGGGCGGCGCGGAAGTGCGGCGTGGGCGCATTGACCCGTCGCGGCCTCGTCGAGCAGCACCGCCGCGGCCGCCGACCACGTTTTCCTGCTCACCGGTGGTGTACTGCCGGCGTGAACCACCCGCACACCCACCGCGGCGGCGACGCGGTCCACTTCGGCACGCAGCGCCGATTCGGCCAGCACGGCCAGTACCCCGCGGGTACCGGTTGTGGGTGTCATTCGCCCACCGTGCCCGGGGGCGATGTCGTCCCGCCAGCAGCGAATGCCGATCTGTGGACAGCATCCGAACTGTGCACAAACCTGTGGGCTGCGCGCGCCAAAGAGAGGGCCGGGCCGGATAGGGGCGAGAAATTCGGGTAAAAAAGGGACGACCCCCGCCAGGGGGGGAGGAGGCGAGGGTCGTCGTGTATCAGCCCCGGGGGGTCGGGCTGATACACCCTCGGCATAAGCCGAGTACTGCTTACTATACACACGACAGCTGCGCCGGGCGCAAGAGCTGCTTGCAATAGAAAGCATGACGTCCAACTACATTGGTGTAACTGCAGCAAGTCCTGCGAGCAACCAAACCGGGCCTGACCGGCTGTTTTAACCACGCCGTCGCGCTTAGTCGCACGCTCGCCCTATGCTTGGCCGGTGACCGTCTCCGACTCGGCCGCTGACCAGCAAACATCGCAGCAAGCACGGGCAAGTTCGGGTTCAATTCCCCGTACCGCCGCTTTCTTCGATCTTGATAAAACCATCATCGCGAAGTCCAGCACGCTGTTGTTCAGCAAACCCTTTTTCGCCCAGGGATTGATCAATCGGCGCGCCGTGCTCAAGTCCAGCTACGCCCAGTTCCTGTACCTGCTGTCCGGCGCCGATCACGATCAGATGGACCGGATGCGCATCCACCTGACCAACATGTGCACCGGCTGGGATGTGGAGCAGGTCAAATCGATCGTCAACGAAACCCTGCATGACATCGTGACGCCGTTGGTATTCGCGGAAGCGGCGGACCTGATCGCCAGCCACAAGCTCTGCGGCCGCGACGTGGTGGTGGTATCCGCATCCGGTGAGGAGCTGGTGGCGCCGATTGCGCGCGCGCTCGGCGCGACGCATGCGATGGCGACTCGCATGGTCGTCGAAGACGGCAAGTACACCGGAGAGATCGCGTTCTACTGCTACGGCGAGGGCAAGGTGCAGGCGATCCGCGAGTTGGCCGCACGCGAGGGTTACCCGCTCGAGCACTGCTACGCCTACTCCGACTCGATCACCGACTTGCCGATGCTCGAGGCCGTCGGACATCCGAGCGTGGTCAACCCGGACCGCGCCCTGCGCAAGGAGGCGATCGCCCGCGGCTGGCCGGTACTGAGTTTCTCCCGCCCGGTCTCGCTGCGTGACCGCATCCCGGCGCCGTCGGGAGCCGCGGTCGCCACGACGGCCGCGGTGGGTGTCAGTGCGCTGGCCGCCGGAGCGCTGACGTACTCGTTGCTTCGCCGCTTCTCCCTGTAGGCGCGTCGTCCAGCAAACTGCTCGTGGCACGACGCCATGTAACTTCAGCGTTTCGTCACGCTTAAAAAATCAATTGACCCTTGATGTGATAGAGGTCACGTAGTACAAAGGAGTCACGGAAGCCCGGTACGGCCAAGGTCGATCCGGAAGAGAAGGTTCGAGCTCCCGAACTGGGCGACCCAGCACGGCACCCGGCACCCACGCGGAGTCACAGCCACGATAAAGGCAGAAGTGTTGCGGGCCTGCGTAATTGCGAAGAGCGACCGGCCTCGACGGCCCTTTGGGTGGGGCTGCAGTCGGACGCATCGCAAGATCGCCGAGGCCAACCCACGCAACCCAGAGTTGCACGCTTGGTAACCGAGTTCCGTGCTAGCGGGCGGCGAGCCGAAGTTCTTCGGATCGTCGCTCGCTTTATCTTTCCTGGCCGCCTGCCGAAGGCCTGACCGACGCGCTTGCGACGGGGTTCCGGCAACCTACTGCGCCAGCGATTCGGCGATCGACAGCGCTTCGGAAGCGCCGGTCCGCGTGGCCCGGCAGCACAGCATCAGCCAGGCCGTCATCCCGTCGGGAGTGCCCGCGGCGAAGCCCAGCGCGGCCTCCCGGTAGTCGGCGGCGCGACGCATCCACATCACCTCCGGCACCCCCAACCCGTGCGGGTCGAGACCGGTGGCGATGGTAACCAGCCGGGACACCGCCCGGGCCACGACGCCATCGGCGCTGCCGAACGGGGCCAGGGTCAGCAGCTCGCCGTGGGCGACCGCGGCAATCACCGGAGCCGGCGCATCAGTGCCGCCGGTCACCAGGTCGGCGAGCAGCTCGAGGCGCGGCCCGACCTCGGGGTCGGTCCGCGGCCGGCCCAACCGATCCTCCTCGACCAGGTCCGCGGCGGCGAGCACATGCAGCCGCGCCAACGCCTGCAGCGGCGCCCGCTGCCACACGCCAACGAGGTTGGTCTCGCCGCCTTCCAGTGCTTGCGCGACTCGTAACGCGCCGGCGAAGACGGGGTCGCTGGCCGCGTCAAGCTGCTCGACCTTCCGGGCACCGTCGAGCACAGCCGAGGCCCGTGCTGCGCGCAGCGCCGCCTCCGCGGCGGTCACCGGCCACCTTCGCAAGTTGATCCGATGCCGATGCGCTCGCCCGAGTGCGTCGCGCGCCTGCTCCGCTGCGGCGGCGACGCCGGGCAGCTCCATCAGCGGAGCCAAGACGTCTGGAGCCATCACGAGCTGTCACGATATGCCGGTATCGCCGCCAGCAGCTCACGGGTGTACTCATGCCGCGGCCGAGTGAACATCTCCTCGGTGGGCGCATGCTCGACGACCCGGCCGTCGCGCATCACCATCACCTCGTCGGCGATCTGGCGGATCACTGCCAGGTCGTGGCTGATGAACAGATAGGTCAACCCGAGCGCGTCCTGCAGCTCGGCAAGCAGATCCAGAATCTGCGCCTGCACCACGACGTCGAGGGCAGAGACCGGTTCGTCGCAGACAAGCACCTCGGGCCGCAGCGCCAGCGCCCGCGCGATCGCGACGCGCTGACGTTGGCCTCCGGACAGCTCCCGCGGCCGCCTGCCCAGCACCGATGAGGGCAACGCCACCTGCTCGGCCAGCTCGCGCACCGCCTGCGCGCGCTGACGACGGTCGCCGACTCGATGAATTCGCAACGGTTCCTCGATGGCGCGAAACACCGAGTACATGGGATCCAAACTGCTGTAAGGGTTCTGGAATACCGGCTGCACCCGCCGCCGAAAGGCGAACGCGGCGTCGCGGTCCAGCGCTGCGATGTTCTGGCTCTCGAAAACGACTGTGCCCGAAGTAGGTTGCAGCAGCCCCAGCACCATCCGCGCCAGCGTGGATTTTCCCGAACCGGATTCACCTGCGATCGCCAGCGTGGTCCCGCGCCGCAGTCGAAACGACACGTCGTCGACGGCACGCTGCTCCACCTTCCGCCATGGCGCACCGCGCGACGTCCGGTAGACCTTGGTCAGCCCGCTGGCAACAACCACGTCGTCGCCGGGGCTCCTGGTCTGCTTGACGGGTTGATGCAGCGACGGCGCCGCAGCCACCAGCTGTTGGGTGTATGGCTGCTGCGGGTCTTGCAGAATCGACTGGGCCACACCCGTTTCCACCACGACGCCGTCGTGCATGACGACGAGGTACTCGGCACGCTCGGCGGCCAGCGCCAGATCGTGGGTGATCAGCAGCAGCGCGGTTCCCAGTTCACCGGTCAGGCGCTGCAAGTGGTCGAGCACCCTCCGCTGCACCGTCACGTCGAGCGCCGAGGTTGGTTCGTCGGCGATCAGCAGCCGGGGCCGGCCCGCCAGCCCGATCGCGATCAAGGCGCGCTGGCACATCCCCCCGGACAGCTGATGCGGATACCGTCTGGCCTGCGTCACCGGATCCGGCATACCGGCATCGGTGAGCAGTTGCAGGGATCCCTGGCG
The DNA here is from genome assembly GCF_002102185.1 of Mycobacterium fragae. GTDB lineage: Bacteria > Actinomycetota > Actinomycetes > Mycobacteriales > Mycobacteriaceae > Mycobacterium > Mycobacterium fragae. The sequence goes on along the minus strand of NZ_LQOW01000033.1, from coordinate 37,335 downwards.
CACCTCGTCGATATTGTTCGCGCGCAACGCCTCCCGGATCTGAAAGCCGACCTTCCACACCGGGTTGAGGTTGCTCATCGGATCCTGCGGCACGTAACCGATGCCGACGCCCCGGATATCCCGCAGCCGGCGCTCGCCGGCCCGAGTGATGTCGACGCCGTCGAATTCGATGCGACCGGCGGTGACGCGTCCGCCCGGCGGCAGCAGTCCCAGAACCGCGGCGGCGGTAGTGGACTTGCCCGAACCGGATTCGCCGACGAGGGCTACCGTCTGACCGTGGCCGACCGTCAGATCCACTCGCCGCACCGCCGGAGCGTCGTCGCCGAACCTGACTTCCAGGCCCGTGATGCTCAGCAGCGGCGACGTGGTCGTCATGCGCGCCTCGCCCGCGACGCCGGGTCCAGGGCGTCACGCAAGACGTCCCCCATCATCATGAAGGCCAGCACCGTGATCGCCAGAGCGCCCGCAGGATAGAACAGAATCGGCGAGCCGGCGCGCAGCCGGATCTGGTCCACGTTGATATCGCCTCCCCACGACACCACCGACGGCGGCAGCCCAACGCCGAGGTAGGACAACGTCGCCTCGGTGACGATGAACACTCCGAGAGAGATCGTGGCGACGGCGATGACCGGCCCCATCGCGTTGGGGAGCGCGTGCCGCACCAGGGTCCCAAACCTGCTCAGCCCCAGTGCTTTAGCCGCCAGCACATAATCGCTGTCGCGCACCGAGAGCACCGCGCCGCGAGCGATGCGCGCCACCTGCGGCCAGCCGAACAAAGCCAGGATCGCGATCACCGTCCACACCGTTCGGTGATGCATGACCTGCATGAGCACGATGGCCGCCAACAACAACGGTATTCCGAAGAAAACGTCGGCGACGCGCGAGACCAGCGCGTCGAGCCAACCGCCGTAGAAACCGGCCAGCGCGCCCAGCGCGCCGCCCACGACGAACACGGCGAGTGTCGCGCCCACGCCGACCGTGATGGAGGCCCGGGCGCCGTATACCGTGCGCGCGTAGATGTCGTGGCCCTGCAGGTCGGTGCCGAACCAGTGCGTCGCCGACGGTGACAGCAGGCTCTGGTTCGGATCGGCATACCCGGGATCGGCTCCGGTGAAGAGCGCCGGAAACGCCGCGACGATAACGACAAAGAGGATCAGCGTCCCGGCGACGATGAACTTCGGGCGCCGGCGCAGTCCACGCCACAGCTCAGCCATAACGAATCCGTGGGTCCAGCGCGGCATACAACAGATCCACGAGCAGGTTGGTCGCCAGGTAGACGACAACCAATACCGTGACGATCGACACCACTGTCGGGGCCTCCTGGCGGGTGACGGCTTGATAGAGCACGCCGCCGACGCCGTGGATGTTGAAGATTCCCTCGGTCACGATCGCCCCGCCCATCAGCGCGCCGAGGTCCGCGCCGAGGAAGGTCACCACCGGGATCAGCGAGTTGCGCAGAATGTGCACCGTCACCACCCGTGGCCGCGACAACCCCTTCGCGGTCGCCGTGCGCACGTAGTCGGCATGGGCGTTGGCGGCCACCGCAGAACGGGTCAACCGCACCACGTAGGCGAACGACACCGAGCCCAGCACAATGCCGGGCAAAAGCAGCCGCTGCAACGTCGCTTGGTCGCCGACGGTGACCGAGGCGACGCCCAGCCGTACCCCGAAGACGAATTGCGCCAAGAAGCCCAGCACGAAAATCGGAATCGCGATGATGACCAGGCTGGCGATCAGCACACCGGCATCGAAGATCCCGCCCTGGCGCAGACCGGCGACAACCCCGAAGCCCACGCCGAGGATGGCCTCCACCGCCAGCGCGATCAACGCCAGCCTGATGGTCACCGGAAAAGCCTGGGCCAGAACGACACTGACCGGCAGTCCGGAGTAGGCGCGACCGAGATCGCCGTGCAGGATGCCGCCCAGGTAATGCAGGTACTGCAGCACGAACGGATCGTCGAGGTGATATTGAGCACGCAGTTGCGCGGCGACCGCGGGGCTCAGCGGCCGGTCCCCGCCCAACGCGGCGATCGGGTCGCCGGGCAACAGGAAGACCATGCCGTAGATCAGCAGCGTGGCGCCGAGGAAAACCGGAACCATGACCGCGACGCGTCGTGCGATGTACCAACCCATCTCAAGCCTTGACGATGTGCTCGTAGTCGGGCAGCCCGTTCCAGGTGAGGGTGACCCCGCTGACTGCCGGTGATCGCCCCGCCACGCTGATGGTGTACCACAGTGGCACGACGGGCATGTCCGCCAACAGAATTCGCTGCGCCGCGTTGGCCTGTGCAAAGGACTGCGGCAAGCTCGGTGCGCTCTCGGCTGCGGCGATCGCGGCGTCGAAATCCGGGTTGGAATAGCCGACGTCGTTGGCGCCCGCCCCGGTGCCGAATAGCGGCTCCAAGAATTCCAGCAGTGAGGGGAAGTCGCCTTGCCAGCCGGCGCGGAACGCGGTTGTGATGGTGCGGTTGGTGATTTGGGTGCGGAACCCGGCGAAGGTGGGCTGCGGCGCACCGACCGCATCGATGGCCAGCACGTTCTTGATGCTGTTGGCCACGGCATCCACCCACTCCTGATGCCCGCCGTCGCCGTTGTAGGCGATGGCGTATTGGCCCGTCCATTTCGAGATGGCGTCGGCCTGCGCCCATAGCCGCCGCGCTCGGTCCGGATCGAAGTTCAGCGCGTCGTTGCCGGCGATGTCGGGGTCATACCCGGGCAGCGAACTGGCGGTGAAATCGCGCGCCGGCGCACGGGCTCCGGAAAAGATCTGCTTGCAGATCTGCGGGCGGTTGATGGCCGCCGATAGCGCGAGCCGGCGCAGCCGGCCTTCTTCGCCGCCGAAATGCGGCAGCCGCAGCGGTGTGTCCAGCGTCTGGTTGACCGCCGCGGGCGCGGTGACGGCACGATCGCCGAGGTCTTTGCGAAAGATCGGCAGCACGCTGGGCGGAATGGTGTCCAGCACATCGAGATTGCTCGACAGCAGGTCGGCATAGGCGGTGTCGAGGTTGGCGTAGAACACGAACCGCAGTCCCTTGTTCTGCGGCATCCGGTTGCCGTGGTAGCGCGGGTTGGGTACCAGATCCAGCTTGACGTTGTGCTGCCAGGCTGGGTTACGCGGATCGTCGGTGAGACGATACGGGCCGTTGCCGATCGGGTGCTGCCCGAACGCCGTCATGTCCTTGTACGCGGCATCTGGCAGCGGATAAAACGGCGAAAACCCAAGTCGCAGTTTGAAATCGATGGTCGGCGCCTTGAGGCGCACGCTGAATTCGCGGTCGTTGACCACCCGCAACCCGGACATCGCGGTCGCCGCAGGTTTTGGCGCGGCCACCTCGTCGAACCCGACGATGGGGCTGAAGAAGCTTTGCTGCAGTTGCGCGTTGGTGGCCAATGCGCCGTAATTCCAGGCGTTTACGAACGAGTGCGCCGTCACCGGCGTGCCGTCGCTGAACGTCCACCCCGGCTTGAGGATGATCCGGTAGTTGACGTTGTCGGTGGTCTCGATGGACTGGGCGACCTCGGGTTCGGGTTTGCCCTTGGCGTCGTAGGACATCAGGCCGGCGAACAGCCGGTCGATGACACGGCCCCCATTGGTGTCGTTGGTGTTCGTCGGGATCAACGGGTTCTGCGGCTCACTGGCGTTGACGATGACCACGTCGGTGCGGACATTGCCGCCCCAGCAGCCGGCCAGCAGACCAGCCAGGAGCACGGCAACTGCCGACGCGATGCGCAGCCGACGCAAACCAGCCTCCTCGTTCGTGATCACTACAATTCCGTCGTGACCGTCACCGAACTCGCCGAGGGTAGCGTCGCCGAGCACGTTGGTTTTCTGATCGGGATGATCGGCATCCCTCTTTTGGGAGTGATCCTATTGATCGTCGGTCTTCAGCAGCGTGCACGACGTCGCCGGCTACCGCCGTTTACCAACGCGCCCATGCCGTATCCGTATGGCTATCCCTACCCTTACCAGCCGGGCCCTCCCCAGCCGCCGACGCACCGACCGTATTACCCGACCGGCTATCCGGCGCCGCCCCGACCTGGGTCGTCGGGCACAGCGCTGATCGTCGTGGGGTCGATCCTGCTGGGATTCGGCGTGCTGGGGATCCTTGGCGGCGTGGTCGATGCGGCCTCACGAGCCGGCCGCTCGGCTGGTTCCGCAAATGTCGGTCAATGCATCAGTGCATTCAGTACTCGGGATCCCAGTCTGACTCCGAAACCGCAGGACTGCGACAAGCCTGACTCGACATTGGAGGTCGCCAGCAAGGGGGGTAGCTCCGCGAAGTGCCCGGACGGCAAGCGTGAGGGCTCCGACTACTCGTTTCTTTTCGACGGGACCACCACCTTCTGCCTGATGGTCAACCTCAAGCAGGGTCAGTGCTACTCGATGTCCGGCGGGGCGACGGACCCGACGTTTGTCGCGACGGCCTGCGATGGCTCGAACCCGCGGATCAGGGTCGTCAAACGTGTCGATGGTAGCTCGGATGCCGCGTTGTGTCTGGCCGGAACCAAAGCGGTCTCCTATCCGACTCCGGCCCGGCTGTACTGCCTGCAGCGATTCGAAAACTGACCCAACTGACTACGCTCGCAAACGTGACCGAAACGCATGCCGAGGCGATGAAGTCTTATCCGCCGCCGGAGGAGTTCGCCGAGCACGCCAACGCGACTGCCGAGTTGTACCGCGAGGCCGAGCAGCACCGGCTGGCGTTCTGGGGCAAGCAGGCTGACCGGCTGTCCTGGGCGACGCCATTCGAGCAGGTGCTGGACTGGTCGGCTGCACCGTTCGCCAGATGGTTTGTCGGCGGCACGCTCAACGTCGCCTACAACTGCGTGGACCGCCATGTCGAAGCCGGCCACGGCGACCGAGTCGCCATCCACTGGGAGGGCGAGCCGGTCGATGACGGTCGCAGTCTCACCTACTCCGACTTGCAAGCCGAGGTGTGCAAGGCCGCCAACGCCTTGACCGACCTCGGTCTGGTCGCCGGTGACCGGGTCGCCATCTACCTGCCGATGATCCCGGAGGCCATTGTCGCGATGTTGGCCTGCGCGCGGCTGGGCCTCATGCACAGCGTCGTGTTCGCCGGCTTCACCGCCAAGGCGCTGGCCGCGAGGATCGACGACGCTGAGGCCAAACTGCTGATCACCGCAGACGGGCAGTTCCGGCGCGGCAAGCCGGCACCGCTCAAGGAGGCGGCCGACGAAGCGGTCGCTGACACGGAGACCATCGAGCACGTCGTGGTGGTGCGTCGCACCGGGATCGACGTGCCGTGGACGGACGGCCGCGACCTATGGTGGCACGACGTCGTCGACCCCGCGCCGGCCGAACACAGCCCGGAGGCGTTCGACGCCGAGCATCCGCTGTTCCTGCTGTACACCTCGGGCACCACCGGTAAGCCCAAGGGCATCATGCACACCAGCGGCGGCTATCTCACCCAGACTTCCTACACCCACCACGCCATCTTCGACACCAAGCCGGAGAGAGACGTGTTCTGGTGCACCGCCGACATCGGCTGGGTCACCGGGCACACCTACAGCGTCTACGGCCCGTTGTCCAACGGCGTCACGCAGATCATCTACGAGGGCACACCCGACGCACCCAGCCAGCATCGGCACTTCGAGATCATCGAAAAGTACGGCGCGACAATCTATTACGCAGCGCCAACGCTGATCCGCACGTTCATGAAGTGGGGCCGTGAGATCCCGGACGCCCATGACCTGTCCAGCCTGCGGCTGCTCGGGTCCGTCGGCGAGCCGATCAACCCGGAGGCCTGGCGGTGGTATCGCAACGTGGTCGGCGCCGGCAGCACCCCGGTGGTGGACACCTGGTGGCAGACCGAGACCGGCGCCGCGATGATCTCCCCGCTGCCCGGGATCGCCGCGGCCAAGCCGGGTTCGGCGATGCGGCCGCTGCCGGGCATCTCGGCCAAAATCGTCGACGACGACGGCAACCAACTCTCACCCCCGTCGACCGACGAGGGTGAGCACGCCACCGGATACCTGATCATCGACCAGCCCTGGCCGGGCATGCTGCGCGGCATCTGGGGCGACCCGGACCGCTACCGGGAAACGTACTGGTCCAAGTTCGCCGACCAGGGCTGGTATTTCGCGGGCGACAGCGCCCGCTACGACCCCGACGGCGACATCTGGGTGGTGGGCCGCATCGACGACGTGATGAACGTGTCCGGGCATCGCATCTCCACCGCCGAGGTGGAGTCGGCACTGGTCGGCCACTCGGGGGTGGCCGAGGCCGCGGTGGTCGGTGCCACCGATGAGGACACCGGTCAGGCGATCTGCGCGTTCGTCGTTCTGGATGCTGATCAACCCGAGACCGTGGGCGAAGAGATCATCGACGAGCTGCGCGGCCAAGTGGCCAAAGAGATCTCGCCGATCGCCCGGCCGCGCGAACTGCATGTGGTGCCCGAACTGCCGAAGACCCGCAGCGGCAAGATCATGCGCCGGCTGCTGCGCGACATCGCCGAGAATCGGGAACTCGGGGACACCTCGACGCTGCTCGACCCAGGCGTGTTCGACGCGATCCGCGCCGCTAAGTAACTAAGTAGCCGATGCCCCGCCCGCGACCGGGACGAACCCGGCGCCGGGCCGGTTCTTTGCGGCGAGGTCGGCCAGCACGGCGTTGATCGAGACGACGACGGCCGGGGTGTGCAGCGGGACGTATTTGATAATGCAGCCCGGCAGAAGCTCGCTGAAGGCGCCGTGGATCATCCCGACCAGCTGGTTGTTGGCGGTGACCGGCCCGCCCGAGTCGCCGGGCTGCCCGCAGAGCTGGGCGACGATGGTGCCCGGGTCTTGGCCAGGACCGAACGTGACGCCGCAGGAATCACCGGTGGTGCGGCCGTCCTTGCAGACGACTTGGCCGGCGGCCGGATCGGGTCCGATGCCGTTGATCGCGAAGCCGCCGAAGTTGGATACCGGGGCTACCTTGTCCGGCTCGAACTGGATGACCGCGTAGTCGAGGTTGTCATTGCCGGCCACCATGGTCCCCACCGGTCCGCGGTTCTGCGCGGCCTCGGCGGCGACGGACGCGCCCGGACCCCCGCAGTGCGCGGAGGTGAACCCGATGAGTTGGCCCTTGTTGTCGTTGCCGATGGCGGTCAGGGTGCAAAAGGTGTCCCCGTTGACGACGATGCCCGCGCCGCCGCCGAGGGGAACCTTGTCGTCGGCTCCCGCGGGCACATCATGCGCGCCGAGCAGCCCGAGCGATGTCACCGCCACCAACGCCGCCGCGACCCGAAACAGCCGGCGGTGCGCGGTCTGCACAGCGATACTCCCGTCGACAGGCCAGGACGCGAACCCGAATGGGCCGGCGTCAGTCTAGCGTGGTCCCTACCCCACCAGTGTTCACCCTCCGACGGCGTTTGGCGTGTCCGGTTGGCCTCGTCCACCACCGGACCACATGGCAACATGAACCGCGACGACAGCGAACCGGGAGGACGCCTGTGAGCAAGCCAGGTCGAAAGAACGCGGGTGACGGGGTGCCCCGCACGCTGACCACGATTCCGTTGACCGACCCGCACGCCACAGCCGTCGAACCGTCGATCGGTGAGCTGGTCAAGGACGCCACGGCGCAGATGTCGACGCTGGTGCGCGCCGAGGTGGAACTGGCCCGCGCCGAGATCACCCGCGATGTCAAGAAAGGCCTTACCGGCAGCGTCTACTTCATCTCGGCGCTGGTCGTGCTGTTCTACTCGACCTTCTTTTTCTTCTTCTTCGTCGCCGAACTGCTCGATACCTGGCTGTGGCGCTGGGTGGCGTTCCTGATCGTGTTCGGGATCATGGTGGTGGTCACCGCGGTGCTGGCGCTGTTCGGCTATTTGAAGGTGCGGCGCATTCGCGGACCACGGCAGACCATCGAATCGGTGAAGGAGACCCGCACCGCTTTCACCCCCGGTCACGACAAGTCCGGCCAGCAGGCACTCAATGCCGGCGGGACACCCGCCGACCCCTCGGGTTGGTAGATGGCACCACCAGATCCGTCGGTGACCCGCATTGGCGGGCCATGGCGGCATCTGGACGTCCACGCCAACGGCATCCGGTTTCAAGTCGTCGAGGCGGCGCCCGCCGGGCAGGATGCGGCCACACCTCTGACGGCGCGCCCGCTGGTGATCATGCTGCACGGCTTCGCCTCGTTCTGGTGGTCCTGGCGTCACCAGCTACGCGGGCTGCGCGGCGCTCGCCTGGTCGCGGTGGATTTGCGCGGTTACGGCGGCAGCGACAAGCCTCCGCGCGGCTATGACGGGTGGACGCTCGCCGGTGACACCGCGGGACTGATCCGGGCGCTGGGTCATACCTCGGCAACCCTGGTCGGCCATGCCGACGGGGGCCTGGTCTGCTGGGCCACCTCGGTGCTGCACCCCCGGCTGGTGCGCGCCATCGCCGTGATCAGCTCGCCCCACCCGGCCGCGTTGCGCAGATCGGCACTGACCCAGCGCGATCAGCGCCGTGCGCTGTTGCCGTCGCTACTGCGTTACCAGATACCGCTGTGGCCGGAGCGCTCGTTGACTCGGCATGATGCCAGGGAGATCGAGCGCCTGCTCCGTAGTCGCGCGAGCGCCAAATGGGTCGCGTCCGAGGACTTTTCCGAGACCGTCCATCATTTGCGGCAAGCGATCCGAATTCCGTCGGCCGCGCACTCCGCACTGGAATATCAGCGTTGGGCGGTGCGGAGCCAGTTACGTGACGAGGGTCGGCGGTTCATGAGGTCGATGAGCCGACCGCTCGGCATCCCCATGCTGCACATCCGAGGTGAGGCCGATCCGTACGTGCTCGCGGATCCGGTTGACCGCACCCAACGCTATGCACCGCACGGTCGTTACGTATCAATCTCCGGCGCAGGACATTTCAGTCACGAAGAGGCGCCGGAGGAAGTCAACAGCTACCTGATGCGGTTCCTGGAACGGGTCTACCGGTCACCGGTCAGCTGACACACGACCCGGTGTTCACCGGCGCGGTGTCACCGATCGCCGCAAGCTGACCGGCCACTTCCTTGGCGGTCAGGACGAAGCCGGTGTCGTTGTCGTCGACCGCTGCGCCGAACACCACACCGAGCACATGGCCATCCAAGTCGATCAGCGGCCCGCCCGAATTGCCTTGTTCCACAGTGGCTCTGATGGTGTACACCTCGCGGTTGACCGTCGCGTTCCGGTAGATATCAGGACCGGACAGCTCGATGGTTTCCCGGATCCTGGCCGGCGTGGCCACGAATCCCCCGCCGCCGGGATAACCCAGCACCAGCGCGTCGGCGTCCGGTTTCGCTGGCGCGTCTGCGAAGGCCAGCGGTCCGGACGGCAAGTTGGAGACGGAGAGGATCGCGATGTCGACGGTTGGATCGTAGGACACCACAGTTGCGTTATACGGGTTGCCGTTCGCCTCCACGGTGACGCTGTTTGCGCCGGCCACGACATGCGCGTTGGTCATCACCCGATCGGGGGAAAGCACAAAGCCACTGCCCTCCAACACTTTCTGGCAATCGGGGGCGATCGCGCGGATCTTCAGCACGCTGGGTTGGGTGGCCGCCACCACAGGGTTGCTGGCCAGCGCCGCATCCGGTGCCCCCACCGCCGCAATTGGGGTGCGCCTGAACCGATCACCCAGCACCTGACGGAAACCAGAGGCATCAATCAGCGGCGACAATCGGTCGGGCACCTTCTTCAGCCACGGCGGCGCTAACTCGTTGACTTGAGCCAGTACCCGCGAACCCCGCACGGCGGCAGCTAGATTGGGCAGACTAGACAACGACGTCAACGGCGTCGCTACCAGCCACACCGCGACCAGCACCACTACCACCTGCACGACCACCCCGACCAAAGAGTCGAAGAACCGGAGTGTACGGCTGTGGATCGCCCCGCGCACCGCGCGACCCAGCACCACACCCGCGACCTCACCGACGACGACCAGCACTAGGACCAAGAAAAGCCCCGCGAACGACCTGGCAGGATCAGAATTGATGCGGCCGAAGAGGTGCGGGGCCAGCAGCATGCCGGCAAACCCTCCCAGCAGCACACCGACGAATGACAAAAGCGAGCCGAGTGCGCCTGAGCGCCAACCCGATATCGCCGCGAGGAGAGCGACGCCAAGCACACCGATGTCGAGCCACTGAGAGGAGGTCATCATTCATCACCTTCGTCGCCGACCAAGGCCATCGCTTCGTCCAGCTCACGGATGTCGCTGCTGTCCCAGGGCTTTGCCCAACCCGCCACGTCCAGCATCGCCGAAATCACCTGACCTGTGAAACCCCAAACCAGCATCTCGTTCAACAGGAACGCCGGTCCGGCGAAGCGGCGGCTGAAGGTGCGGCGGTACACCATCAGCCTGTTCTCCGGATTGATGAACGCCCGCACCGGAACCCGGGCCACGACCGCCGTCTCGGCCGCGTCGACGACGGCCACCGGCCCCGGGTCGGGTGAATACGCCAGCACCGGCACAACGTGAAAACCCGACGGCGCGATGAACGTTCGCTCCAGCGTGGCCAGTGGATGCAGCCTGTTGGGATCGATGCCGGTCTCTTCGCGCGCCTCTCGCAGCGCGGTGGCCACCGGGCCGTCGTCATCCGGATCGGTTGCGCCGCCAGGAAAGGCCGCCTGCCCTGCATGGTGGCGCAATGTGGAGGCCCGCACTGTCAGCAGCAGGTCGGCGTCGTCCGGGGGACCGCCGTCGGGCTGGTCAGACGGCGGTCCGGAGAACAGCACCAGCACGGCCGCGTCGCGGCGGTCTTTGCGCAACTTGGCCGTCGCGTGGGCGGCGGTGACCATGGCCAGCACGTCGGCCGGCAGCCGGCGCCGGGCGGCCGCCGGCACGTGATCGGCGTTGTCGACCAGCGGACGCAGCCAGGGCGGGCCGAGCTCGGGCGTCAGCGGAATCGCAGCGCTCACCCGAGCCTCCCTGGTCTCACTCCCGACCTCCGACCGCAGCCTCGATCTCGTCGGCGGTGGCGAAGGCTCGCGGCAGGGTCTGCGCAACGCTACCGTCCGAGGCCAACACCACCGTCGCGGGCATCACATTAGGTACCCGCAACGCCGCCGCGACTTTCCGCCGACCGTCCTGCAGCGTCGGCAGCCGGACATCCAGTTGCGCCAGCCGCAGCAGGGCGGCCGTCTCGTTCTCGTCCTGGTGCACGGTCACCACGGTCACAGCCGAGCCGACGCGCCGCTGATACTCGGCCATCGCGGGTAATTCGGCCTTGCAGGGTTGGCACCAGTACGCCCACAGGTTGAGCACCACGCGGCGCCCGGCCAGCGCGCGGGCGACGTCGACCGTCGAGCCGTCGGCTGCGCATTCGACCGTGATACCGCGCAACACCGGCGGACCTGCACTGTCACCGGGGGGCGGACACGGCGGCAGGTTGGCACGATGCCGCGGACCGGCCAACGCCGCGGGAGTGTCGGCGTCGCGGTGTTCGCGGCTGGGGCCGCTCGTCGGTGGTGGGGAGGACAGGTGGTATGTGTCGCGCATTTCAACCAGCAACGCGCCGAGCAGGGCCACGATCGCAGCCAAGATCGCGACGGTCCAGCCGGTCCGAGCGCTCATCGCCAGTGGCCTACAAGCCCGCCAATGCAAGCAGGTGCTGGGTCTCCGGGCCCTGCACCAGCGCCGCGGCGATCTCCGGTTCGGTGGGCCCGGTCCCGAACGAGGGACAGTCCTTGGCCAGCACGCACACCCCGCAGGCCGGTTTGCGAGCGTGGCATACCCGGCGCCCGTGGAAGATCACCCGGTGGCTGAGCAGTGTCCACTCGTCGCGTTCGATGAGTTCGCCGACGGCGTGCTCGATCTTCACCGGGTCATCCTCGGCCGTCCATCGCCACCGCCGGACCAGCCGCTTGAAATGGGTGTCAACGGTGATGCCCGGAACTCCGAATGCGTTTCCGAGGATGACGTTGGCGGTCTTGCGTCCGATTCCGGGCAGCGTCACCAACTCTTCCATGCTGGCGGGCACCTCGCCGTCGAACCGCTCGACCAAGGCTTGCCCCAGCCCGATCAACGCATTCGCCTTGTTGCGATAGAAACCGGTGGGGCGGATGAGGTTTTCTAATTCTTCGCGGTTCGCTTGCGCATAGTCCCGCGCGGTCCGATACCGGGCGAACAGCGCCGGGGTGGTGAGGTTCACCCGCTTGTCGGTGCTCTGCGCCGACAAGATCGTGGCCACCGTCAGCTCAAGTGGGTTCCTGAAATCTAACTCGCAATATACGTGTGGAAAGGCTTGTGCCAGTGCACGATTCATTCGGCGTGCCCGTCGCACCAAGCCCAGCCGAGTTTCCGAAGTCCAACGACGGTCGGCCGCGGCTGAAGTTGCGGTGGGCGCCTGGGCAGCGGCGCGAGAGGGTTTGCCCATAATCACCTTCGACAGAGTACTAATTCGTAATCCCGCTGAGACCTTAGCCGTGTTTACTGGCTCCCTGTGTCGTGGTTGCTCGTGGCATTCATCCCGGGGTTGCTGATGCTGGCGACTTTCGGGCTCAGCCGGCTGGAAGCGAGTTTGGCCAATGACACGCTTACCGCCAGGGACGTCACCGAATTTCTCGATCAGGCCGAGCCGGTCGATATGAGAACGCTGGCCCGCGAGGGCCTGCCCGAGGCCTTGGAATGCCTGCACCGCCGCCGCACCGAAGAGGTTGCCGACGAGGCCGCTCATAGCGCCCACCGGCTGGAACCTCCGGTCGATCCGTTCTTGACGGCCGCCATTATTTCCGCCGCCGAACAAGCTGACTGGGCCACGCCGCGGCCGAGGCATTCGAGGGAGAATCGCCAATTTGGGGCGCCTCGGCATGCCAATCGTGTGTAGCGTTGGCACGTTGAGTCATTCACACAGCTAAGGGGCAACGTGGACGAGATCCTGGCAAGGGCCGGAATCTTCCAGGGGGTTGAACCCAGCGCCGTCGCCGCGCTGACCAAGCAATTGCAGCCCGTCGACTTTCCTCGTGGACACACCGTTTTCGCCGAAGGCGAGCCGGGCGATCGGCTGTACATCATCATTGCCGGCAAGGTGAAGATCGGCCGCCGTTCTCCGGATGGCCGCGAGAACCTCCTGACGATCATGGGCCCGTCAGACATGTTCGGCGAGCTGTCGATCTTCGACCCCGGCCCGCGAACCTCCAGCGCCACCACCATCACCGAGGTGCGCGCGGTGTCGATGGACCGTGACGCGCTGCGCGCCTGGATCGCCGACCGCCCTGAGATCGCCGAGCAGCTGCTGCGCGTGCTGGCGCGTCGGTTGCGGCGCACCAACAACAACCTCGCCGACCTCATCTTCACCGACGTGCCCGGCCGCGTCGCCAAGCAGTTGCTGCAGCTCGCCCAGCGTTTCGGCACTCAGGAAGGCGGCGCGATGCGCGTCACCCACGACCTGACGCAGGAAGAGATCGCCCAGCTGGTCGGCGCGTCGAGAGAGACGGTGAACAAGGCGCTCGCCGATTTCGCCCATCGCGGCTGGATTCGCCTGGAGGGCAAGAGCGTGCTGATCTCCGACTCGGAGCGGCTGGCCCGCCGCGCCCGCTAGCGCCGAGATTGCAGTCAGGGTCGTGATCGCGGCGCGTTCACAGCCCTACGCGCAATGTCAACGACGCAAATAGTCCAGCTGGGCCTGCACGGACCACTCGGCGACGTCCCACAGCTCCTCGTCGACGTCGACATAGACGTATTCGACGACCTGACGCACGGTGGCGTCGTCTCCCAGTTCGCGCAGCGCCGAGCGCACCTGCTCCAGCCGCTGCTCGCGATGCGCCAAATATCCCGACGCGACAGCTTCCAGATTTCCCAAGTCCGGCCCGTGACCGGGTAGCACCCTCTTATCGCCCAGACCACGCAGCCGGCGCAGCGATTCCAGGTATGCGCTCAGGCTGCCGTCTTCGGTGTCGATGACCGTGGTCCCCCGCCCTAATACGGTGTCCGCGGTTAATACCGCATCGTCGAGGACGAACGACAGCGAGTCGGCGGTGTGCCCCGGCGTCGCCAGCACCGTGATCGTCAGCCCGGCAACATCGATCACCTCACCGTCGGTCAAATGACCGCCGAGGCCCCGCAAAAACCCGCTGCCCGCCGACCGCACCGTCGCCCCGGTGAGGTCGACCAGCTTGTCGATGCCGTCGGTATGGTCGCCGTGCCGATGGCTGATCAGCACCAGGGCGATGCGGCCCAGACCCGCGACGCGGGCGATGTGCTCGTCGTCGTCCGGGCCGGGATCGACGATCACCACCTCGTCGCTGCGAGGCCCGCGCAGCACCCAGGTGTTGGTGCCCTCCAGCGTCATCAGGCCCGGATTGTCGGCCAGCAACACCGACGCGGTGTCGGTGACCGGCCGCAACTGGCCGTAGGCGGGATGCGTCAGCAACTCTGTCGTTACCCGACCTCGACGATCAACTCGACTTCCACCGGCGCGTCCAACGGCAACTCGGAGACGCCGACCGCCGAGCGGGCATGCGCACCAGAGTCTCCGAACACCTCGGCAAGTAGATCCGATGCGCCGTTGACCACGCCCGGCTGGCCGTTGAATCCGGTTGCAGAGGCGACGAATCCGGTCACCTTGACCACCTGCGTGACGGCGTCGAGGCCCACCAGCGAATCCACCGCGGCCAACGCGTTGAGTGCGCAGATCCGTGCGAATGCCTTGGCCTCCTCAGGGGTGACGTCCCCCCCGACCTTGCCCGTGCCGGCAAGCTTGCCGGCCTGCATCGGCAACTGGCCCGACGTGTACACCAGGCTGCCGCTGCGCACCGCCGGAACATAGGAAGCCAGCGGCTTGGCCACCTCCGGGAGTGCGATGCCCAGCTTTTCGAGCCGGGCAGACACGCTCATTTCGGGCGTTTCAGATACGCGACATGCTGCTCGCCGGTGGGCCCGGGCAGCACCGAAACCAGCTCCCAGCCGTCGGCGCCCCACTGGTCGAGGATCTGCTTGGTGGCATGTGTCAACAGTGGGACCGTGACGTACTCCCATGCGGTCGGTTGGGTCATGAGCCGAGCTTATCGGTAGCGCGGTCGGCGACTTCGCTAGCATGCGTGGGTGGCGACCACACCGAGCGGAGGTAGCACCGTCGGCTGGCCATCGCGGTTGTCGAAGGCCCGCCTTCACTTCGTGACCGGCAAAGGCGGCACTGGCAAGTCGACGATCGCCGCCGCGCTGGCACTGACCCTGGCATACGGCGGACGCAAGGTCCTCCTCGTGGAAGTTGAAGGGCGCCAAGGGATTGCGCAGCTCTTCGATGTGCCGCCGCTGCCGTACAAGGAGGTCAAGATCGCGACCGCCGAGCACGGCGGCCAGGTCAATGCGCTGGCGATCGACATCGAGGCGGCGTTCCTGGAATACCTCGACATGTTCTACAACCTCGGCATCGCGGGCCGGGCGATGCGGCGCATCGGCGCGGTCGAGTTCGCGACGACGATCGCGCCGGGTCTGCGCGACGTGCTGCTCACCGGAAAGATCAAGGAAGCAGTGGTTCGCCAAAAGAAGGGCGACAAGAACAAGCTGCCGGTGTATGACGCAGTGGTCGTCGACGCACCACCGACCGGGCGGATCGCCCGCTTTCTCGATGTGACGAGGGCGGTGTCGGACCTCGCCAAGGGCGGCCCGGTGTATTCGCAAAGCGAGGGTGTGGTCAGGCTGCTGCATTCCGATGAGACGGCCATCCACCTGGTCACTCTGCTGGAGGCCCTGCCGATGCAGGAGACGATGGAGGCGATCGAGGAGTTGGAGCAGTTGAATCTCCCGATCGGCAGTGTGATCGTCAACCGCAACATCCCCGCCTACCTGGAGCCCGACGATCTCGCCAAGGCCGCCGAGGGCGACGTCGACGCCGACGCCGTGCGAGACGGGCTGGCCGCCGCCGGGATCAAATTGAGCGACGCGGACTTCGCTGGCCTGCTGACCGAGACCATCCACCACGCGACCCGGATCACCGCGCGGGCCCAGACCGCGGAGCAACTCGACGAACTACACGTGCCGCGGCTCGAATTACCGACGATCGCCGACGGCGTCGACCTCGGCAGCCTGTATGAGCTTTCTGAATCGCTTGCGCAGCAGGGGGTTCGATGAGTACCACACCGCCGGCCCTGGATGTCGGCTCGATTCTGGCCGACAGGGCAAACCGCGTGGTCGTGTGTTGTGGCGCCGGTGGAGTCGGCAAGACCACCACCGCCGCGGCGATGGCATTGCGCGCGGCCGAGTACGGCCGCACCGTTGTCGTCCTGACGATCGACCCTGCCAAGCGACTGGCACAGGCGTTGGGCATCAACGCCCTTGGCAACTCGCCACAACGCGTGCCGCTGGCTCCCGACGTCTCCGGTGAGCTGTACGCGATGATGCTCGACATGCGTCGCACGTTCGACGAGATGGTGGTCCAGTATTCCGGACCCGAACGGGCACAAGCGATTCTGGACAACCAGTTCTATCAGACCGTCGCCACTTCGCTGGCCGGCACCCAGGAATACATGGCGATGGAAAAGCTCGGCCAATTGTTGAGCCAGGACCGCTGGGACCTGGTGGTCGTCGACACCCCGCCGTCGCGTAATGCGCTGGACTTCCTGGACGCGCCGAAACGGCTGGGCAGTTTCATGGACAGTCGGTTGTGGCGGCTGCTGTTGGCACCCGGTCGCGGCATCGGGCGACTGGTCACCGGGGCGGTCGGCTTGGCGATGAAGGCGCTCTCGACCGTCCTGGGCTCCCAAATGCTTTCCGACGCTGCGGGTTTCGTGCAGTCGCTGGATGCCACCTTCGGCGGTTTCCGCGAGAAGGCGGACCGCACCTACGCGCTGCTGAAGCGACGCGGCACCCAGTTCATGGTGGTGTCTGCGGCAGAGCCCGACGCGCTTCGGGAAGCGTCGTTTTTCGTGGATCGGCTATCCGAGGAACGCATGCCGCTCGCCGGCCTCATCTTGAACCGGACCCATCCGATGTTGTGCTCGCTGCCCGTGGAGCGGGCCGTCGACGGTGCCGAGACGCTGGTGAACGAACCGGCGGATGGCGACGACGCGGCCTCGAGAACGTTGGCGACGGCCGTGCTGCGCATCCACGCCGACCGTGCATCGACCTCCAAGAGGGAGATTCGGCTGCTGTCCCGGTTTACCGGGGCCAATCCTCATGTCGCGATTGTCGGCGTGCCCTCACTGCCGTTCGACGTATGCGATCTGGAGGCGCTGCGCGCAATCGCCGACCAGATGACGGGGGCCGCGAGTTAGCGGCAGTCCAAGAATCCGGATTAGCCGGCGCTGCGGTGCTTACGCTGTGCAGCGAAGAACTCCGCCCAAGACACCACCTCCGGGTGCTGCTTGAGTAATGCCCGTCGCTGGCGCTCGGTCATTCCGCCCCAGACGCCGAACTCGACACGGTTATCCAACGCGTCCGCACCACATTCCAGCATCACTGGGCAGTGCCGGCAGATCACCGCCGCTTTACGTTGTGCCGCCCCGCGGACGAAAAGCTCGTCGGGATCAGCCGCTCGACACAGCGCCCTGGAAACCCAAGCGATCCGAGACTCGGCATCCGTGCGATGCATGAGATTGTTCGTCGGCGCTGTGTTGCGCGCCGCGGTCCGTGTACCTGACACCAGCGATCCCCTTCGCTCGGCCGCCTCTTCTTGACGGCTCTGCCCTGACTACAGACCAACGATGCGATCTACGCCACACTATGCACGTCGGTGTTACCTGTATCTCATTGTGGGTCTAAGCTAGGTGGTCAGGGGGCAATTGCGCAACACTTTGGCACCCCCTTTTTTGGGACAACCGTGCCGTCCGATCATGAATCCCGGCTAAAACCGGCGCCCGCGGCGGCTGAAGAGGCCCTGAGCTGCATCTGAGAGAACGCTGAGTGGTGACGCGTCGGAAAATTTTCCTCGACCTGCCACTCAAGATCTCGAGCCCGGATGCGCCGCTAGTCTAGTAGCCATGCCGGAACGCCCCTCGACTGCGATCACCATCGCCAAGCTCGCCGGGTGCTGCGTTTTGGCCAGCGTGGTTGTCGCAGCCCTGCTGTTTCCAGTGGTCGGCGGCATGGGGCTGGTGTCCAACCGGGCCTCCGAAGTGGTGGCCAACGGCTCGGCACAACTGCTCCAGGGCGACGTCCCGGCGGTGACCACCATGGTCGACGCGAAGGGCAACACCATCGCTTGGCTGTATTCTCAGCGCCGCTTCGAGGTACCCAGCGACAAAATCGCCAACACCATGAAGCTGGCAATCGTCTCGATTGAGGACAAGCGGTTTGCCGAGCACAACGGCGTCGACTGGAAGGGCACCCTGACCGGGCTGGCCGGCTACGCGTCCGGCGACGTCGACACCCGCGGCGGTTCCACGATCGAACAGCAGTACGTGAAGAACTACCAGCTGCTGGTGACCGCGCAAACCGACGCGGAGAAGCGTGCGGCCGTGGAGACCACGCCGGCGCGGAAGCTCCGTGAAATCCGGATGGCGCTCACCCTGGACAAGACGTTCACCAAACCGGAAATCCTGACCCGCTACCTGAATCTGGTCTCCTTCGGTAACAACGCCTTCGGCGTCCAGGATGCGGCGCAGACGTACTTCGGTGTCAACGCGTCCGATTTGAATTGGCAGCAGGCAGCTTTGCTTGCCGGCCTGGTCCAGTCCACCAGCGCGCTGAACCCGTACACCAACCCGGAGGGCGCGTTGGCTCGCCGGAACCTGGTGTTGGACACCATGATCGAGAACTTGCCTCGAGAGGCGGATGCGCTACGCGCCGCCAAGGCCGAGCCGCTCGGAATCCTGCCGCAGCCCAAGGAGCTGCCACGAGGCTGTATTGCCGCGGGCGATCGGGCGTTCTTCTGCGACTACGTGCAGGCCTATCTGGCGAGGGCGGGTATCAGCAAGGAGCAGGTGGCCCGGGGCGGCTACCTGATCCGCACCACGCTGGACCCCGACGTGCAGGCTCCGGTCAAGCAGGCGATCGACACCTACGCCAGCCCGACCCTGCAGGGCATCGCGAGCGTGATGAGTGTGATCAAACCCGGCAAGACTTCGCACAAGGTCATAGCGATGGCCAGCAACCGCACCTACGGGCTGAACACCGAGGCCGGCGAGACCATGCGACCGCAGCCGTTCTCATTGGTCGGTGACGGCGCCGGGTCCATTTTCAAGATCTTCACCACCGCCGCCGCGATGGACATGGGCATGGGCATCAATACCCAGCTGGAGGTACCGGGCAGCTTTCAGACCAAGGGCATGGGAAGCGGCGGTGCCAAGGGCTGCCCGAAGGAAACGTGGTGCGTGGTGAACGCCGGCAAGTACCGGGGCTCGATGAACGTGACCGATGCGTTGGCCACCTCACCGAACACCGCGTTCGCCAAACTGATCTCGCGGATCGGAGTTCCGCGCACTGTCGACATGGCGGTCAGGCTCGGGCTGCGGTCGTACGCCGATCCGGGGACCGCTCGCGATTACGACCCGGACAGCAATGAGAGCCTGGCCGACTTCATCAAACGGCAGAACATCGGGTCGTTCACCCTGGGCCCGTTCGAACTCAACGCGCTCGAACTGTCGAACGTCGCCGCGACACTGGCGTCGGGCGGCACATGGTGCCCACCGAACCCCATTGACAAGGTGATCGACCGTGACGGCAACGAAGTCGCCGTCACCACCGAGCCATGCGACCAAGCGGTACCGGAGGGGCTCGCCAACACGCTGGCCAACGCACTCAGCAAGGACTCGCAGGGGGGCGGCACAGCGTCGGGATCCGCCGCCGCGGCGGGCTGGAATCTGCCGATGTCGGGCAAGACCGGCACCACCGAGGCACACCGGTCGTCGGGCTTCGTGGGCTTCACCAACCACTACGCCGCGGCCAACTACATCTACGACGACTCCAGCTCGCCATCGGATCTGTGTTCCTCCCCGCTGCGGCGCTGCGGCGACGGCAATCTCTTCGGCGGCAACGAGCCGGCCCGCACCTGGTTCACCGCGATGAAGCCGATCGCGACCAAGTTCGGCGATGTGAAACTGCCGCCGACCGATCCCCGGTACGTGGACGGGGGCGCCGGGTCTCGAGTGCCGAGCGTCGCGGGGCTCGACCTCAACGCCGCGCGCCAGCGCTTGAAGGAGGCCGGTTTCCAGGTCGCCGACCAGCCCAACTCCGTGAACAGCACGGCAAAGTATGGCGAGGTGGTCGGCACCTCACCGAACGGCCAGACCATTCCGGGAACGATCATCACCATTGAAGTCAGCAACGGCATCCCGCCGCCGCCCCCGCCGTAGCCGGTCTCAGGGCGCGTGGCGCGCGATCAACCGCCGAGCGGCAGTAGGCTGCCTGCATGCCAACCGCCATGTCCGTTGTGAAAAGTACCGGCGCCGTCGCGCTCGGATCGGCCGTCGCCGGAATCGGCTACGCCTCGATCATCGAACGCAACGCGTTCACCGTGCGCGAGCTGACGATGCCGGTGTTGACGCCGGGCTCGTTGCCGCTGCGGGTGCTGCACATCAGCGACATCCACATGCGACCGGGCCAACGCCGCAAGCGGTCTTGGCTGCGTGAACTGGCCAGCTGGGAGCCCGATCTGGTGGTCAACACGGGTGACAACCTGGCGCACCCCAAGGCGGTGCCCGCAGTCGTACAGGCGCTCGGTGACCTGTTGTCGCTGCCGGGCGTCTTCGTCTTCGGCAGCAATGACTACTTCGGGCCGCGGTTGAAGAACCCGCTGAACTATCTGACCAACCCGGGTCACCGGGTCTACGGGCGGCCGTTGCCGTGGCAGGACCTACGGGCGGCGTTCACCGAGCGCGGCTGGCTGGACCTCACCCACAATCGTCGCGAGTTGGAGGTAGCCGGTCTGCATATCGCCGCCGCCGGTGTCGACGACCCGCATATCGACCGGGATCGCTACGAAACGATCGCCGGTCCGGCCAGCCCGGCCGCCAACCTGCGCCTAGGGCTGACCCATTCACCGGAGCCGCGGGTGCTGGACCGCTTCGCCGCCGACGGCTACCAACTGGTGATGGCCGGCCACACCCACGGCGGACAGCTGTGCCTTCCGTTCTACGGAGCCGTGGTGACCAACTCGGGTCTGGACCGGTCCCGGGCCAAAGGACAGTCACGCTGGGGCGCGACGATGCGGTTGCACGTCTCGGCCGGCATCGGCACGTCGCCGTTTGCGCCTGTGCGGTTCTGCTGCCGGCCGGAGGCGACGCTGCTGACACTGATTGCGGCGCCGACCGGCGGCCGGGACCCGCATCGGGACCGGGGCCGGTCGCAGCCAACGTATTCGGCGCGTTGAGCAAACCAGCCCGGGTCGCGGTTCACAGCCGACCACGCGGCTGGACAGACAACGCGATCCGGCTGATCGAGGCGGACGCCCGTCGCAGCGCCGACACCCATCTGCTGCGCTACCCGCTGCCGTCGGCCTGGTGCGACGACGCCGACGTCGAGCTCTACCTCAAAGACGAGACCACGCACATCACCGGCAGCCTCAAGCACCGGCTGGCCCGCTCGCTGTTCCTATATGCGCTGTGTAATGGCTGGATAGGCGAGGACACCACGGTGGTCGAGGCGTCATCGGGGTCGACGGCGGTGTCGGAAGCCTACTTCGCCGCGCTGTTGGGTCTGCCGTTCATCGCAGTGATGCCCGCCGCCACCAGCGCGTCCAAGGTCGCGTTGATCGAATCCCAAGGCGGCCGTTGCCATTTCGTCGAGCATTCGGGTGACATCTACGCCGAGGCGGAGCGGGTGGCCACGCAGACCGGCGGGCATTACCTGGATCAGTTCACCAACGCCGAGCGGGCCACCGACTGGCGCGGCAACAACAACATCGCCGAGTCGATATTCGTCCAAATGCGCGACGAGAAGCACCCGATTCCGAAATGGATCGTGGTCGGTGCGGGCACGGGTGGGACGAGCGCGACGATCGGGCGCTACATCCGCTACCGGCGGCATGCCACCCGGTTATGTGTGGTGGACCCGGAGAATTCGGCGTTCTATCCGGCCTACGCGGAAAACCACTACGACGTCGTCGTCGACGCGTCGTCGCGCATCGAGGGCATCGGCCGGCCGCGAGTGGAGCCGTCGTTTTTGCCCGATGTGGTTGACCGCATGGTGTCGGTGCCCGACGCGGCATCGATTGCGGCAGCCCGCCATGCCAGTACCGTGCTTGGCCGACGAGTGGGAGCATCCACAGGAACCAATCTGTGGGGAGCGTTCGGTTTACTGGCCGAAATGGTCACGGAGGGGCGGAGCGGCTCGGTGGTCACCCTGCTGGCTGACAGCGGCGACCGCTACGCCGACACTTACTTCTGCGATGAGTGGGTCAACGCCCAGGGGCTGGAGCTGTCTGAGCCCACGGCCGCGCTGACCTCGTTCGAACGCTCATGCCACTGGGACTGATCCCACGCCTCTTCGGCTTCGTTGCCCGGAGCGGTCACCAGCAGCCACAGCACCCCGAGGGCCAAGAGTCCGCCGAACACCACGGCGCCTAACACCGTCATGGTTTTCTCGCTTCCGTTAGAAACCGATCGCGTTCATTAGTTTATTTAATGTCACCGACGTCCCTGGTATTCCGAAGCCAAGTGTGGCGCAAATCGCGCGTCACGCCCGATGTGACCTGCGCAGCAACGCCGCTTTTTTGGACGGTTCGTCTTGGGTACCCGGCGGTTCGGGCCTCAATCCGCTTTGACGCGTTACCGGGCCGGTGCGATACGCTGTCGTGGCTCAATGCGGGGTGTGGCGCAGCTTGGTAGCGCGCTTCGTTCGGGACGAAGAGGCCGTGGGTTCAAATCCCGCCACCCCGACCCGAAAACGGCTGGTAGCCGTGGTGAAAATCCAACTGCATCATTGCAACTGGGGTCTGGTCTCTGCGCGCGACTGCGCCTTCGTGAAGCGGTGTCGTACCCACCGCCTGGGTCTACCCTCGAGGAGGCAGGAGGAGAGGTACGCAATGCTCGCAGCATTCGGATTCGAAGCCCTGGGCGTAGTCGTCGGGGACATGTATTTCGTCGACCCGGCACCGCTCGCCGGTCAGGAGACCCCGGAACGGGGAGTCAGACTGGAGCTCCGCCTCGTTGACCGGGCCGAGCCGCAGGGGTCGATCTACGCCGGCATCCCGATCGCGTTCGGCCGCCCGGTGTGGCGGGTGGACCTCTTCGGGTCCACGGAGAGCCCGCCGGGCACGCTGGACCGGGCTCATCACCATCCCCGTTTCGACGGTTGGGAACCCGGGCGCCGGCACTTCGTCGACGAGCTGTCAGCCGACCCGCTGTCCTGGCTGGCCGATCAGCTGGCCGACCCGGCCGCCGTACTGGCCCGCGCCGGCGTCGACGCCGATGAGGTCCCCGAAGCCGACAAGACCGGACTCGCTGCGGCAGCCCCGGAGATTGTCGCCGCTGTCAAACGGATGCTCGACGGCGTGCGAAACGGGGACCTCGCCCCGGTCCCCGCCGAGCCGGTTGCCGCCGCCCGCACCGGCTGGCTCTGACTGCTTTCGTCAGATTCGCTGCTCGCCAGTCAGTTCCTGGGCTACCGCGTCGAACGCACGCAGGGTATCTGTCTGTACTTGTGGGTCCTGAGAGTCCGGCTGGCTTGATAGCTTGGCGGCGACCACCTCCGCGGCGCGGTTGACGTAGATCATCTGACCACACATGCCCAGGCACAGCACGACGTTGCTGCCGGGGTAGGGAAACCACACTTGGTTGCGGTACATCCCGCCAGGCATCGGGTTGTCCTCGGGGCTGGCGGCGAACGCCTCGCGCGAGTCGGGACCGCCGTCGAGGGTGTCTGCGATCCACGCCGCAGGCACCACTTGCCGGCCTGTCAACGAGACACCGTCGCGCAAGAACAGCGACCCGAAGCGGATCATGTCGGTAAGACAGGCGCTGATGCCACCGTCGAATATCCCTGTGCCGGCCGCGTCTACGCCGATCGTGGCGTCACATTGGGCGCCGATGCGGCTCCACAGCAGTTCCGACATCAGTTCGGGCATCGGCCGGCCGCCGGCCGCCTCGCAGATCCAGCCGAGTACATCGGTTTCACACGAGCGATATTCGAACGGCCCGCCGTGAGCCGACTTCTGCCGCAAGGTCAGCAGGAAGTCACGCAGCGTGGCGGGCACGTCCGCACTGCCCTTGGGTCGCCACCCGATCACCTGCTCGCGCACGTGTATCTCCGCGGCCGGGTCGAGGTAATTCTCCGAGAAGGCGATACCCGACCGCATGTCGAGCAGGTGGCGCACCGTCGCACCGGCGTAGCCGCAGTTCGCCAGCGCGGCAACGTATTCCGTCACCGGCGCGTCGAGCTCTTTCGCGCCGTTCAGCGCGCCGACCACGGCGGCCACCAGCGACTTGCTCACCGAGAACAGCAGGTGCCGGGTCTCGGCGTGCATGCCGTCGAGGTACTCCTCGGCGACCAACGAACCGCAGTGGGCGACGGCCCACCCGTCGGTCGCGGTGGCTGCCATCACCGCGCCGACGGTGGTGGCTATCCCGTCGGTGCCGGTCACCCCGATCTCGGCGATCGGAGCACCAGCCGCCGGCAGCGCCACGGCCGGCCCGGCCCCCCGCGAGATCACCGCGGTCGGCATGAAGTCTTCGATGTGCTGGAACGACCAATGCGAATACGGCGGCGACAGCCAATTGTCCAGTGAGAGACCGGCCGGGACGCCGCTCACGCTCGTGCGACGAGCCGCGAGACGATCGGCGTGGCCGGCGCCAGGGGCGTCGAGGCGAACTTCGCCTTGATGCCCTTGACCCAGCGCCGGCAGCGCTCGGTGAGCTGGTAGTCCTCGGTCTGCAGGTGTCCGCGCGTGACGAGCACGCCGAGTTGGGCGCCCTCGCAGCGTAAGTCGCCGGGCGCCGCGACACGCATGTAGAACGCCTCGGACTCGTCGAGCAACGTTGCCCAGTCGTTGGCGGACCGCGCGAAGGAAACGCGTCCCTCTTCGTCGAGTCGCCACACACCGGTGCGTGGGGTCGAGGTGAAAAGCTCGACGTCCGTGGAGGTTTCGCCGATGATCAGCTGACCCCAGACCTCATCCTCGCCATAGCCGCGCTCCCATCGCGCGTTGATCTCGTCGATGTCGAGCTCGTAGTCCACGTCCATGTACTCGAGCAGGTGGAAGAGGAACAGCGGCATATCGGCGTACGCCTCTGTGGTCAAGTTCGTCATCGGGCTGGCGCCACTCAGGCGCGGGTTCACCTCACCGAGGTAGAGCTCGTCGGAGTCCAAGTCGTGCAGGAGGTCCACCTCGAAGTAGCCGCGGTATCCCTCGCGGCTCAGCACGTCGCCCAGCTTGCGCACCATTTCTCGCGCGGTGTGGGTCTGCGCGGGCGGCAGCACCTCCCGCCAGATGTCATTGCCGCACCAGCCGCCCTTGCGGGGAGTCAGCTCCGGGTAGCCCACGAGACTGGTCATCGCGGGGCCGATCACGGTGCCGTGGCGGGTCACGGTGCCCTCAAGGCACACCTCGACATTGCGGATGCGCTTCATCACTTTGACTTCCTGGCCGGCCAGGTCAGCGGCGTGATCGTCCCAGTCGCGCTGGCCGCGCACAAAGAACACCGCGCTGCCGGCGTCGCCATAGGCGGCCACCACGACGAGGTCATCTCCCAGCCCGGCGTTTTGCGCGAGCGCCGACAGCTCGTCGTAGGAGCCGACCCGCCCGATCGCGTGCGGCACGCTGCGCACACCCGCATCGTCGGCCAGGCGCGTCATGACGATCTTGGAGCCCAGACGATGGCGCAGCTCGACGGGCGGATGCATGACCTCGAGCCCCGCCTCGTGCGCAAGCGCCTGGGTCTTTTCGTCAAGCATCACAAAGCAGGCCTTGCCGCCGGGTCCTCGGTTCTCGATGAAGTCGAGTGTCTCGGGATCGCGCAGCAGGTGGTTGCATACATCTCCCATGGACCCGAAATCGATGCGGTCGCGCCGCCGGGGCACGAACACGCGCGAATGCGTGCCCTCGAAAGAGTCAAAGTACGTCAGGTAGAAGAAGTTTCGTATCCAGCGGTCGATGCCCAGCAGGTTGAACGGGGTCGGCGAGATGAAGTACAGCGGCACTTTGTTGGTATGAAAGAACGCGCGTACGTCCGAGATCCCGTTCAGGTGGCGGCGCGGTTCAGGTACCTCCATGCCACAAGTGTGCACCTACCTATGGCCGTGTACCCGAGTTCTCCGGGCAAGCATGCATGGATCGGGACGACCCCTCAACGCCCCGAGATCACGCAGTTCGGTGTTTGCGCCTGGCGGCGAAGAAGTCCGCCCACGACACCACCTCGGGATGCTGCTTGAGCAGGGCGCGACGCTGACGCTCGGTCATCCCACCCCAGATGCCGAACTCGACGCGGTTGTCCAGGGCATCGGCACCACATTCGAGGATCACCGGACAATGCCGGCAGATCACCGCGGCTTTGCGCTGTGCGGCGCCGCGCACGAACAACTCATCGGGATCGCGGGCACGACAGCGAGCTTGGGACACCCAGGCCATCCGGGCTTCGGCCTCCGCACCATAGGGGCGGATCTGAAATGGACTTCGCGGTGTTGGTTTCACGATGCTGCCTTCACATACAGCTGGGCCACCAGGTTCACCCACTGCCTGGCCTCCTCCCGGCCGCCCAACGGAACCGGGTCGTGACGAAATTCGATCCCCGCGGTGTTGGCCAGCAATGGAGTCACATACAGCAACCAATACGGCCGGTCAGGTGGTTGAAACGCTCCCGCGATCTCCACGCCCGACGCATTCACGGCGCTGATCCGGGGATGGGCGGGGCCTTGCTCATCCTCGACGATGGAGTAGTTCGTTGCGCTGGAAGCGATGGGCTGTTGCAGAAGGACCATGGCTCCTCCCCGGTCGGCACCGCTCGGTTTGCTGAATTTGAAGTAGTTTTGCAAGAAGGGGCTAATGAGGAATCGGGGGTTTCCCTAATGTCGTGACCGCTTTTACCCCCTCATCCCGCGCAACGCGTGTGATCCGGGCCGCCACATCGGAGCTGAGCCGCTCGAGGGGGAGGCCGGCGCGCCGGCAGGTCTGGACGACGATGTCAGGGGAGCATGCGGCGAAGACGCCGTAGATGACCTCGTCGGTGGGCACCGCCAGTGTCACGAGCAGCTTCACCGGTGAGCCCTCCACGCGCATGGTGGCTGCGACAGCGTCGAGTTTGGCGACGGTGTCGTCGAGAGGCTGCTGGGTGACCTCCGGTCGGTACCACTCCGCGAGATAGCACGCGACCGGCGGCGCTGCGCTGCTCACGGAACGGACGCTAGCGGCCCGCGGCGCCCGGCGAATCGGGGGTTTCCCTAAAGTTGAGTTGCCTCATCCATTGGCCTAGTTCGGCGCGCGAGTGAATGCCGAGTTTGCGGTAGACGCGGCTCAGGTTGTGTTCGACGGTCTTTGGGCTGATGAACAGGGCGGCCGCGACGTCACGGTTGGTCATGCCGGAAGCAGCAAGTTCGGCCACCCTCCGTTCCGTGGGTGTGAGTCCCGCATCGTGGGCGGGGCTGACTTTGGTGCGTGCGAGCTCGGCGCGAGCGTGTTCAGCCCACAGCGGGGTGCCCAAGTCTTCGAATGTGCGCAAGGCCTCGTTCAGAGTCGCCGCGGCAGCGTCTTTTCTGCGCTGCCGACGCTGTAGTTGGCCGAGCAGCAGCTGGGTGCGGGCGCGTTCGAAAGGCATTGGCAGCCGGTCGTGCTCGGCCATCGCCTGCTGCGCGACGTGCTCGGCGGCTACCACGTCGCCCCGGGCGGCCAGCAGCATGCTGCGGCAGCGCGCGCCGACGGCCAGCATCCACGCGCGGTCGAGCCGGCGACCATTACGTTCCAGCGTCTCGATCAGCGGCTCGGCGTCGTCGAAGCGACCGAGAGCGACCATCGCCTCGACCGCGTCCGGCATGTACCAGGCGGTGAGGATCTCGGTGCCGGGAATGGCGTTGAACACCGATAAGACTGGTTGCAAGGCGATCAGCGCCTCGGCGTAGTGCCCGAGCGAAACCTCCAGAAACCCCAGAGTCATGATCGGCCAGTAGCCCGGCAGCCGTTGTGCGCCATCAGTCTCAGCTTTCACGGCTTCCTCAGCGTCGGCGCGGGCATCGCGTTCACGCCCGGTGTACGCGGCGACCGCTGCTCGCACCCCCAACGGAATCACCAGCACATGGTCGCCGCCCAGCTGTTCGGCCCGCTCCACGGCGTCGTCGGCAAGGTCTGCTGCATCGCTGAAGCGTCCCTGCCAGATATCGACCCATGTGCTGTATCCGGCGATGGCCACCAGGTCGCCTTCGGCGCCGCGTTCGACGCAGTGCCGACGCATGGCCTGCATCTGGGTGCGGGCTTCATCGAGCCGACCGGTGCAGGCCAGGATCAGTGCGTTGATCGCGCTGGCGCGAAACGGAATTGGCACGTCGATGTCGGGGTCTTCGAGTTCCAGCGCACGCCTGAGATCGGCTTCGTCG
Source organism: Mycobacterium fragae (assembly GCF_002102185.1). GTDB lineage: Bacteria > Actinomycetota > Actinomycetes > Mycobacteriales > Mycobacteriaceae > Mycobacterium > Mycobacterium fragae. The sequence goes on along the minus strand of NZ_LQOW01000033.1, from coordinate 8,973 downwards.
AACCCTTCTCCGTACGTGAAGGTGGCCCGCACCAACATCGCGAGCGCCTGACTGGTCAGCGTCGGAATGCCGAGCCCGTCGGCAACCGCCACGGCTTGTCGGGCGTTGCGCAGCGATTCGCCGTACTCGTCGACGTTGAGTTGAACAAATGACAGCATGAGCAAGGTCTGCACCAGCACCGCAGGCTCGCCTTCGGCGTCGTCGAGCGCAGCCTTCAGTCGATCGGCGGCGTGCAGAAAGCTGTTGTCATAGATACGCATTCCGGCAAGCAGGTCGAACGCGATGGCCCGAAGCGGGCCGGGCTCCATTGCGTCAATGGTCGGCGCGAGCACCGCTTGGGCTCGATCGGTGTCGCCGGCCTGAAAACGATGCTGGGCGGCCCGTATCCTTCGCGCCGAGGTGTCGCCACCGAGGCCGATCGCCAACTCGATCAACTCTGCGGCGGCAGCGGGCGCTCCGCGGGCCAGCGCCGCATCGGCGGCTTCGTCAAGAGCCTGAAGTGTTTTCGGATCCGCGCGAGTGGCGGCCAGTCCGAGATGCCTGGCTCTCAGCTCCGGGAGGGTCACGACGTCGGCAAGCGCCCGATGCATCCTGCGGCGGCGGGCCGGAGGGGCGTCGGTATAGACACTCCTCGCCAGCAGCGGATGGGAAAAATGCACCCGGTTGCCGTCAATCCTGATGATGTCGTGACTTTCGGGCTCTTCCAGTAGCTCGACCGTCCGCTCGACGCCCGTTCCGGTGGCCTGCGCCAGCAGGTCGACCGTCGGATCGGCCATACAGGCAGCGGCCAGCAACATCTCCCGTGACGCGTCTTCCAGGCGCCCGATCCGGGCCCGTACCAGCCCCGCCAACGTCGCGGGCAATGCTGCCTCCGTCTCCGGCGAACCGGCCATCGCACGCCCCAGTTCGAGTGCGTAAAACGGGTTGCCCCCGGAGGACTCGGCGATGCGCACCATCGTGGGCCGAGGAAACGACCGGCCTAGTTTCTCCAAAAACAGTGTGTGCAGTCCGCCAAGAGTCAACGGGCGCACCCTAATCCGCGCAACACCGTCGGGCCTGCTCGGCTGCAGCCACACCGTGTCCTCGGTGTCGGGTTCGGTGCGCTCGGTAAGCAGCACCCCGACCCGTCCCCGTATCCGCCGTGTCGCGAAGGCGACCACACTTTTACTTGACGAATCCAGCCATTGCGCATCGTCGATGGCGACCAGCACCGGGGTGTCCGCCGCGAGGCCCTCGACAACGGACAAGAACGCCGCTGCAACCACCCGCTGGTTGGTGGCGGGGCCATCGCCGTTGGCCCGCAACAGAACCCGCTCCAGAGCAAGACGTTGAACGTCGGGAAGTGTTGCCAGAACGGCTGATTCGACGTCGCGCAGCAGGTCGGCCACCGCCGCGTAAGCCAGGATCGATTCGGCGTGCCCTGCCCTCGCCGACAGCACCCGGAATCCGCGCTCATGCGCTTGCTCAATCGCGGCCAACCACAGCGTGGTCTTGCCGATACCCGCCTCGCCCTCGATGACCAAGAGCGACGGCTGCACCCCCGCGCCGATTAGGAACTCGGCTACCGCTCGGCTCTCGGCCAACCGGTTGCCCACACCTTCGGCCACGACGCCAATCATCGCAGCCACGTCAACACCCACACGTCACGGGCTGCCATTCCCGCAGCTCAGGCGCTGCTGTCTATGATCAGCGGGTGAGAGTCATTGTCACGGGTGGCAACAGCGGCGTCGGCGAGGCCACCGCTGCCGCACTGGCAGCCGCGGGCCACAGCGTTGTGATCGCTTGTCGCACTATTCCCAAGGCCGAGAAGGCGGCAGCGGCCATAACGGGCGACGTGGAGATTGCCCACCTCGATCTCGCCGATCTGGGCAGCGTCAGGAAATTCGCCGACTCAGTGGAAAACGTTGATGTGCTGGTGAACAACGCCGGCGTCATGGGTATGCCGCTGACCCGTACGGCCGACGGCTTCGAGTCCCACATGGGCATCAACTACCTCGGCCATTTCGCGTTGACGTGCCTACTGGGCGACAGTATCAAGGACCGGGTGATCTCGGTGGTCAGCGCCGCGTACGCCTTCGGTCGCATCCACCTCGATGACCTGAACTGGCACACCCGCAAGTACTCCAAGTCGGCGGCCTACGCGGAATCCAAGCTGGCCGTCATGCTCTTCAGCTATGAACTCGCGAACCGCGGCGTGCGGACGTACCTGACCGATCCGGGTGCCACCGACACGGACATCGCCAGGCACACCCGGTTGCTGCCCTGGGTGCGTGAACACACCTTCCGCCATTTCCCTGCCCACAGCGCGGCGGTGGGTGCGCGGGCCAGCATCGCCGCGGTCACGACTGATCTGCCCAGCGGAAGCTATCTGGCGCCGCGGTTCAGCCAATGGGGCAAGCCGAAGCCCACCAAGGTGGGAAAGAAGGCACGCGACGCCGTGATGGCCCGTCGGCTGTGGGAACTGTCCGCCGAACTGACCGGCTGCGACTGGCAGACAGTTTGACGAGCGTGCAATCGGGGGTAAACGGCGGTGTGACTCATACCCAGGCCGCGCGCGAGACCATCGAGCCTCGGCTGCCGGCGGCGCACGGACCGCTGTCGATGGCGGTTCGGCGCAGCCTGACCGAACCCGCGCCCCGCGATCAGCTGGCCCGCATCGGCGCCTCGGTGCGCGACTCCGAGCCCTTTGGCCTGGATCTGCAACTGGCCCTCTATATGTGTTATGAGCTGCATTACCGGGGCTTCGCCGGGGTCGACCCGACCTGGGAGTGGAATCCCGGTTTACTGCATCTGCGCAGCCAATTGGAACGGGCCTTTTTGACCGGCGTGCGCCGCGACGTCGGCTCCGTCGACCCCGACCAGAGCGCTGAGGCCGAAATGGAAGCGCTGTCAAGGGAACCCGCTGACGGAACAGGCCCGTCGTACTGGCTGCGCGACAACGGAACGTGGGAGCAGATGCGCGAATACTTCGTGCACCGGTCGCTGTATCACCTCAAGGAGGGTGATCCGCACGCCTGGGCGATTCCACGTCTGACCGGGCAGGCCAAGGCGTCATTCGTCGCGGTCGAATTCGACGAATACGGAGCCGGACGCGGCCCGCAGGTGCACCAGCAGTTGTTCGCCGACCTGTTGACCGCCGCGGGTCTGGATTCGACGTATCTGGGCTACCTCGACGCGGTTCCCGCCGAGTCTCTGGCCGTGGTGAACCTGATGTCGATGTTCGGTCTGCACCGCTGGTTACGCGGAGCGGCCATCGGGCATTTCGCCGCAACGGAGATCACGTCGCCGCCGGGCTCGCGCCGGTTGGTCGAGGCGCTGCAGCGGCTCGACGCGCCGCCGGCATGCGTTGCGTTCTACAGCGAGCACGTCGAGGCCGACGCAGTGCACGAGCAGGTGGTGCGCATCGACGTGGTGGGCGACCTCGTCGCGCGGGAACCACAGTTGGACCGCGATGTGGTTTTCGGCATTCGCGCCCACGCTGTGGTCGAAGACCGGCTCGGCGAGGCGATGGTGGCGTCGTGGAAGGCCGGTCAGTCCTCGCTACGACGACCGCTCGAGTGATTTCGTGCGGGCGGGTCGGCAGCGCCGGTGGCTGGTGTCGCACAGCGGATAGTTCTTGCTGCGCCGGCAGGTGCACACCGCCACCATGAACCGGTCGGATTCGACGACGCGGCCGTCGGGCGTCTCGATGCGCACCGGGCCGTCGATCAGTATCGGCCCGTTGGGTACCACCTGAACGCGAGTCATGGTTTGTCCGCTCGGATCACAATCAATTCCTCTCGCCGGCAACCGCGTGGGATCCGACCGGTCTCCTCTAGCCAACCGGCCCTTGCCGACATCACTGGTCCGAACGCGATCCATTGGGAGGCAATGACTTCAGCGTCGAGGCCGGTTGATCGCAATGTGTCAAGCGATTGTTCCACACCCGAGAAGCGAGACTGCACCAGCAGCATGGAGCCTCCGACGGACATCAGGCTCGACGCGGACTCGCACATCGGATCTATCACCAGTCTCCCGTCGACTCCTGCGTTCCAAGCCCACGCGGGACCGGCGCTCTGCGGGATCACCTCAGTGTCCCCGGCCGGCGGGGTGGGCACATAAGGCGGATTGGCCATGATGACCTCGAACGGGCCGCAGTCCAGCGCACCGATCCAGGATCCCTCCCGCACATCGATGTCAACGCAGGCGTGAACGGCATTGCCTTGGGAACACCGCACCGCGCGGGGGCAGATGTCGAATGCGGTCACACTGGCCGCTCCTAGTTCCGCGGCGGCGATCGCGATGTATCCGCTGCCGGTACACAGGTCCAAAACACGCCGCCCCGGTACCAGCCCGGTACGTTCCATCGTGTCGACCAGCAGTTGCGAATCTTCTTGCGGCGGGTACACCCCGTCGGCGTCGAAGGGGTCAGCGAGCAGCGGCCGCAAATCGGCTGAAGTGGTGGTCACGTGGGCCTTTCGACTCTTCGCCGCGGGGGTCACGGCTTATCGCGTGACTATGCCCGCAAACCGCCTTGTTGAAACCGACCCGCGTCAGAGCTCACTCAGGCTTTGCTCGGCGCGTTGGCGAACTGCTGGATGATCGTCGAGCAGAACACCGGGAGGTCCGAGGGTGAGCGGCTGGAGATCAGATTGCCGTCGACGACGACCTCCTCGTCCACGACGTTTGCACCGGCATTGCGTAGATCGGTGCGAATGCTCTGATAAGAAGTCAACGTCCGGCCCGACGCCACGCCGGCTTCCACCAGTGTCCACGGGCCATGGCAGATGGCCGCCACCGGCTTTCCGGATTCGACGAAGTCGCGCACGAAGGACACGGCCGAATCGTCCATCCGCAGCTTGTCGGGATTAACCGTGCCGCCGGGCAACACCAAGGCGTCGAAGTCGTCGACGGATGCATCGGACACCGTGCTGTCGACGCCGAAGGTCCCCGCCGGTTCGAGGTCGTGGTTTCGGGCCTGGATCTCACCCTGGTGCAGTGAGAGCAGCTTTGTCTCGGCGCCGGCTTGCTTAAGTGCCGCGCGCGGCTGCTCGACTTCGACCTTCTCCACGCCGTCGGCCGCCAGGATGGCGATTCTCTTGCCTTGCAGTTCATTTGGCATTGCTGTACTCCTACGGGTTTAGGACAACCTTGGTGCAGTTGTCTTGCTTGTGCTTGAAAATCTCATAGCCATGTGGCGCCTCGTCGAGCGGCAGATGATGGCTGATGATCGAGGGCGGATCGATTTCGCCGTCGCGGATTCGTTTGAGAAGTGGCTTCATGTAGCGCTGGACGTGACATTGGCCGGTCTTGATGGTCAACGATCGATTCATCACCGCGCCGATGGGAAACTTGTCCATCAGCCCGCCGTAGACACCGACGACCGAGATGGTGCCGCCGTTGCGGCAACTCATGATGGCTTCCCGAAGCGCATGCGGCCGTTCGGTTTCCAACCTCGCCGCTTGCTTAACGCGGTCGTAGGCGTCGACGACCGTTGATCCGTTGCGTGCCTCCAGTCCGACAGCGTCGATGCAGTGGTCTGGCCCGCGACCGGCGGTGAGGTCGCGAAGCGTCTCCAGCACCGATGTTTCTTCGAAATTGACTGCGACCGCGCCCTTCTCCTCGGCAAGCTTCAGGCGGTACGGCACTCGGTCTATCGCAATGACTTTCGATGCGCCGAGCAGGTAGGCGCTGATGATCGAGAACAGGCCGACCGGTCCGGCGCCCCAGACGGCGACGACGTCGCCGGGCGCGATGCCGCACATTTCGGCGCCCATGTAGCCGGTGGGCAGGATGTCGGACAAGAACAGCACCTGGTCATCCGAGAGGTCGTCGTCGATCTTCAGCGGCCCGACGTCGGCGAAGGGAACCCGCGCGTATTCGGCCTGTCCGCCGGCGAATCCGCCCATCATGTGCGAATAGCCGAACAGCCCGGCGGGCGAATGGCCCATCAACTTCTCGACGATTCCGGCGTTGGGGTTGGAGTTCTCGCACAGCGAGTACAGCTCGCGTTCGCAGGCTGAGCAGGCTCCGCAGGCGATCGGGAACGGCACCACCACCCGGTCGCCGGCGGCCAGGTTCTGCACTGCCTTGCCGACTTCGACGACCTCGCCCATGAATTCGTGTCCGAGCACGTCGCCGTGTTTGACCGTCGGGATGTAACCGTCGTAGATGTGCAGATCCGATCCGCAGATCGCGGTCGAGGTGACCCGCACGATCGCATCGCGGTCGTTGAGGATCTTCGGGTCGGGAACCGACTGCACCTCCACGCTGTTGCGACCCGCCCACACCGTCGCCTTCATCGCTCGGCTGCTTTCGGTTGCGCGGTCCGCTGATGCATCTGCCGGATGGACGCAACGCCTTCGGGAGAGCCGTCCGAGCGCAGGATTTCGCCGGTCTCGAGCAGCTGCTTGAATCGGCGGAGGTCGTCGTTGACCTGCTGCTCGGGTGACTCGCCGAATAGCGTTGCCGCCGCCTTGCCCAGGGCCCCGCCCGGTATGTGGTAGCTCAAAGTGACGCGGACCTCGGTGCCGTCGCCGGCGGGCGTGGGCGTGAATTCGACGCTGCCGCCGTTGGCGATCGCGGAGCCCGGCAGTGACTGCCATGCGATGCGCTGGTTCGGCTCGTCGTCGGTGATCTGAGCGTCCCTGGTGAGGGACCTCAGGTGAGATGTCGGCTGATTCTGCAGATCGCGCCAGTAGCGGTAGACCTCCTCCGGACTACGGCGCACGGTGATTGCCGCTCGCAGCGTGCGATGACGTTGTGCGTTGGCGTGCCGACCGTCGCCGTTTCGGGTGGTGCGCAGCGCCGCGTAGAGGTCGGCGGCGGCGATCCCGGCGAGCGCAACGGCCGACGCCGCGCCGCGGCGGCGCCCACCCCGGCGGCGCTTTGCCAGCGCGGCGCCCAGTAACGACAGATCCAGGGCGTCGCCGGCGACCCTCGTCCAGACCAGGCGGGCCGGCCCGAACAACAGGGCGGCGGCGTGCCCGCATTCGCGAATCCCGAGCGCCCTGATCACCGATCGGGATCGCCCGGTCTGGTCGATGCCGGCCAACGCCGCCACTTTCGCGGGTGCCAAAATTTCGCTGAGGCCGAGGCCCAGGCTGGCCCCGCCGAGCCCCTTGACCAGCGTCGTCGTGGTGCTCGCGGATGCGTTATTCACCGTCGTGGCCCTGGTCGGCTGCTGATCGCACCGCCGCCAGCAGCGGTTCGGCGGCTTCCTTGAGGAAGAGGTCCTGCGCGTCGCCGCCGATTTGGATCATCGCGATGTCGGTGAAACCGGCCTCCCAGTACGGGCGCACCGCCTCGACGATCGCGTCCACATCCGGACCGCAGGGGATGCTCTCGGCGACGTCCTCGGGCCGGACGAACTGCGTCGCGCCGGCAAACCCGGCTGTCGTCGGCAGGTTGGCGTTGACATGCCAGCCGCCGCCGAACCAGCGGAACTGGTCGTGGGCGCGTTCAACGGCGGCGTCGCGGTCTGGATCCCAGCAGATCGGCACCTGTCCGATCACCCGGCCACCACCGGCCATACCGCTTGCCTGGCGTGCCGAGTGCCATTCATGGACGAGGTCTCCGTTGGGTTCCACCGCGGCCAGGTGGTCGGCGAGCGTGGCGAACTTCTGGATGGCCTTCTGACCGGTCATCGAAACCGCGATGCCCACCGGAACTTCCGGCAGATCCCACAAACGCGCCGAGTCCACCCGGTAGTACTCGCCGCGCCAGTCGACCAACCCGCCGCCGAACAGTGCCCGGATGACCTCGAGCGCCTCGGCCAGCATGTCCTGCCGCTGCGCGATCGCCGGCCAACCCTTGCCGATGACATGCTCGTTGAGGTTCTCACCGCTGCCCAGCCCCAGCGTGAACCGCCCGTCGGCGAGGAGCTGCACGGTTGCCGCCTGCTGCGCGACGATCGCCGGGTGATACCGCATCGTCGGGCAGGTCACATAGGAATAGAGGTCCACCCGCTCGGTCACCTGCGCCACGGCACCGAGCACCGCCCAGGCGTTGGGCGCATGTCCTTGCGAGGCCAGCCACGGCGAGAAGTGGTCGCTGCAGACCTCGAAGTCGAAACCTCGTCGTTCGGCCGAAACCGCGTACCGGACAAGGTCTTTGGGGCCGTTTTGCTCCGTCATCAGGGTGTAGCCAAAGCGCGTCATACGACGTGGGGTACCCCGGCGCGGCGTGGGCAAACGGCCCTTAGGAGCTAAAGGCGGTCCTTGACCGCCGCGGACAGGCGTGCACCGTCGGCCTTGCCGGCCGCGATCGCGGTCGCGGCCTTCATCACCATGCCCATCTGCTTCATGCCGGGCCGCTCCCCCAGCTGCTCGGCTACCTGGGCGATGGCGGTGTCAACGACGTCGGCCAGCTCTCCCTCGGTCAGCGGCGGCGGCAGATACTCTTCGATGACCCGGGCTTCCGCGTGCTCGTTGGCGGCCAGCTCACCGCGGCCGTTCTGGGTATAGATCTCGGCCGCCTCGCCGCGCTTCCTGGACTCCCTGGCCAGCACCTTGAGCACCTCGTCGTCGGAGAGCTCGCGGGATTGCTTGCCGGAAACCTCCTCGGTCTGGATCGCGGCCAGCAGCATGCGCAGCGTCGCGGTGCGCAGCTTGTCCTGCGTCTTCATCGCTTCGGTCAAATCCGCCCGCAGCCGGGACTTGAGTTCCGCCATAGCTGAGACGCTACGCGAGCCACCGGCTAAGCGGCCGACCGTGCGCCCCGGGGAATCGACTGTGCGCCCTGGGCGGGAATTCCGCCAAATTTCCGCCCAGGATGCACACTCGGCGCCGCCAGCGCACACTCGGGACACGTTGAGAAATGCCTCGTCGGCCGACAGGATGGGAGCCATGATCCGCGCTGGCGACTATGGCGGCCGTGTGTGAGCGTGCCGCCGCGCGACTACCCCGATTACCCAGAGCCGGGGTATCCACCACCTGGTTACGGCCCGCCCCCGGGTTACCCGCCGCCGGCCTACCCCCCGCCCGCATACGGCCC
>NZ_LQOW01000032.1 GCF_002102185.1 Mycobacterium fragae | reverse complement strand
TGCAACTGATCCAAAAACCACAACCGCTGCTGAGCAAACGACAACGGCACCACCGCCGGACGCTGCCCGGCCACCAACGGCTCCAGCCGGCCCGCACCCTCACCAATACGCGGCGCCAACTGAGCCACCGTGGGCGCCTCAAACACCGCACGCACCGAAAGACCGGCATCCAAACCCGTATTAACCGCGGCGATCACCCGCATCGCCAACAGCGAATCCCCACCCAACTCAAAAAACGACTCATCGACCCCCACCCGCTCCACACCCAACACCCGGGCAAAGATCCCCGCCAAAATCTCCTCCACCGCACTGCCCGGAGCACGGTAACGATCACCCCCCTGATACTCCGGCGCCGGCAACGCCCGCTTATCCAGCTTGCCGTTCACCGTCAACGGCAACGCATCAATCACCACCACCGCCGCGGGCACCATATAAGCCGGCAACCGCTCACCCAACGCGGCACGAATCTCACCCGGATCCGCCGCACCGGTCACATAACCCACCAGCCGCTTATCACCCGGACGATCCTCACGGGCAACCACCACCGCCTGCTCCACCCCATCCAGCCCACTTAACGCCGCCTGGATTTCCCCCAACTCAATACGGAACCCACGGATCTTGACCTGCTCATCGGCACGCCCCAAATACACCAACTGCCCATCAGCACCCCAACGCACCAAATCCCCGGTGCGATACATCCGCATCCCCGGGCCCCCAAACGGACACGCCACAAACCGCGACGCCGTCAACCCCGCCCGACGCCAATACCCACACCCCACCCCGGCACCGGCCACATACAACTCACCAACCACCCCCGCCGACACCCGGCGCAACCCCGCATCCAACACAAACAGCGCCGCCCCCGGCAACGGCGAACCAATCGGCACCACCCCCGAACCCGCCCGCAGCGGCGCACTGATCGCCACCCACATCGTGGTCTCGGTCGGCCCATACTCATTGAGCATCACCCGCCCCGGCGCCCACCGATCCACCACCTCGCCCGGGCACGCCTCACCACCAACCAGCAACGCCACCGACTCCAACCCCTGCGCCGACAACATCCCCACCGCCGAGGGCGTCTGGCTCAACACGCTGACCTTCTCCGCGACCAGCAACGCATGAAAATCCTCCGGCGAACCCGCCACCTCATCGGGCACCACCACCAACCGCCCACCACGCAACAGCGCGTTAAAGATCTCCCACCCCGAAATATCGAAGCTATAGGAATGCCACTGCGACCACACCTGCCCCGGCCCCCCCGGCACACCAGCATCCGCCGTGAACAACTGGGTCACATTGTGATGCGTAATCGCCACCCCCTTAGGCACACCCGTGGTGCCCGAGGTGTAAATGATGTAGGCCAAATCCTCCGGCGCCGGCACCGGCAACGCCCCACCGGGCTGAGCCCCCACAGCCGGGTCATCAACCTCGATGACCACCAAATCAAACCCATCCAACCGCGACCGCAACCCCGCCGTGGTCACCACCGCCACCGGCGCGGCATCCTCCACCATGAACCCGATCCGCGCCCCCGGCAGCGCCGGATCAATCGGCACATACGCCGCCCCCGTCTTCAGCACCGCCAAAATCGCGACAATCGCCTCGGCCGAACGCTCAAACAACAACCCCACACAATCACCCGGGCCCACACCACGACCCACCAGCAAATGCGCCAGCCGATTCGCCGCCTCCTCCAACTCCCCATACGTCATCGAGCGGCCCTCAAACGTCACCGCCACCGCCCGCGGACTACGCGCCACCTGCGC
>NZ_LQOW01000031.1 GCF_002102185.1 Mycobacterium fragae | reverse complement strand
CGGCGCTGATCACGACTGCGCGGATCATGCTCACACACCGTGCCCGCCAACGCATCCAAGCGCTTATCCAACGCATGCGCATCCACGGTGAACAGACTCCCGTGGATCTCCGAGATCGCGCCTTCGGCCACATCCCCGATCCACACCTCGCGATCAGCATGGCGCTCCTTACGCCGGCGCACGGCGTCCGCGTCGGCCCTGGCCACGATCTTGTCCACCTGACCGGCCAGCCGATCACGAGTCATCGACGGCCAGCGCGGCACCTTGAGGGCCAGCTCGGCATCCACCGCCGCCAGCACATCGCGATCGGTGATCAAATCGGTGCGATACACCATCGTGGCGAACATCCGAAAATCAATATCACCGGACTTGAAGACCTCACCCACCTTGGGTAGCTGCTCGCGCAGGGCCCGGGCATAGCGCAACCGGCTGCCCGCCAGCGCCTGACTAATCCGCAACGCCGCGGCCACCTCAGCCGCCACCGCCTCCTCGGTATCGACGGCCCACTCCTCGGCATCCGAGCACGACAACCGGTAGGCGAACAATTCCCCAATCGCCACCAACTGCGCAGCAGCAGCCCGGTTCTCCGCGCGCGACGACGAGCAGATCCGACCCACCATGGCGGCGGACTCCGGCGTCGTCGATGGATGGCGCCGCTCAAACATGTCATCGAAGCGAGCGATCACCTCCGGCGACGGCACAGAACCGCTATCTGCTTCGAACATGTGTTCGAGTCTAGCAGCCTGCACTGACTCAACCTTTTTGGCAGGGTCGCGTTATCCACATCGCGGCCATCGCTGAAGCCGAACGCCTCCTTTGACTTCGATGACCTGCGCGGACCGCAGCGTGATGGACATCGTCGATGCCGCCGAGACCGTCATCGGCCACGCACCCGCACCCTGGCCGTAGTCTCCGGTAACGGTCCCTGCTTTCAGGGCCAGACTTTCCAAACCGCCTTCGACGGGCGACGACCCTCTACTGCGCCACGTGCGCACCCGCGTCAAATCCCCGCAGACCAACGGTGTCGTCGAATGCTTCTTCGGCACCCTCAAATACATCGACGGCAAAACTCACCCCAAAGCTGCCAACTTCTTGACTCAAGACAAGCCCGGTACGACAGGACCCAGCCGCCGCAATTGCGTGACGTGTTTGGGCGACAGTTCCTCGAGGCAGGTGACGCCGAGCAGCCGCATGGTGCGGGTGAGCTGCCCGGACAGGATCTCGATGGCACGACCAACGCCCGCCTCGCCGCCGGCCATCAGCCCGTACAGGTAAGCCCGTCCGACCAGCGTGCAGCGCGCCCCCAGGGCGATCGCGGCGACGATATCCGCTCCGGACATGATCCCGGTGTCGAGCAGAATCTCGGTATCAGCACCGAGCTCGCGCGCGACAACTGGCAACAGATGAAACGGCACCGGCGCACGGTCGAGTTGGCGACCACCATGGTTGGACAAGACGATGCCGTCGACACCGAGATCGGCCGCCGCTCGGGCGTCGTCGAGTGTCTGAATCCCCTTGACGACGAGCTTGCACGGCCACTGGGTCTTGATCCACGCCAAGTCGGCGAAGGTGACGCTGGGATCGAACATGGTATCCAGGTATTCGCCCACGGTGCCCGACCAACGGTCCAAAGACGCGAACGCCAGCGGCTCGGTGGTCAGCAGGTCGAACCACCAACGGGGGTGCCGTGAAGCGTCGAGCACGGTGCGCAGCGTCAACGCCGGCGGTATCGACATCCCGTTGCGGGTGTCGCGCAGCCGCGCGCCGGCGACCGGGACGTCAACGGTGACCAGCAGTGTGTCGAATCCGGCATCGGCGGCTCGTTGTACCAATGCCATCGAGCGGTCCCGATCGCGCCACATGTATAGCTGAAACCATTTGCGGCCCTGGGGGATAGCGGATGCAACGTCTTCGATCGACGCGGTACCAAGCGTGGATAGCGAAAACGGGATGCCGGCCGCCGCCGCCACCCGCGCACCGGCGATCTCGCCCTCGGTGTGCATCAACCGGGTAAAGCCGGTCGGGGCGATCGCGAACGGCAGCGCTATCGGCTGACCCAGCACCTCCCAACCGGTCCGGACATTGGTGACATTGCGCAGGACCCCGGGGTGAAACTCGATGTCACGAAAGGCTTGCCGCGCACGATCCAGCGAGATCTCGTCTTCGGCTGCGCCGTCGGTGTAATCGAAGGCGGCCTTGGGTGTCCGCCGCATGGCGATGCGGCGCAGGTCGCCAATGGTCAAAGCGGCATCGAGTCGGCGCCGGGTGCTACTGAGTCGCGGTCTGCGGAACCGGATCAGCGGCGCGAGATCGCGGACTTTGGGCACTCGTCTGTGCAACCGTGTTGGCATGGACTCTGCAACCGACCCCTTCGATCTGCAGCGCTTCGTCGACGCGCAGGCCGCCGTCTACCACACCGTAGTCGAGGAGCTGCGTGCCGGGCGCAAACGCAGCCATTGGATCTGGTTCATCTTCCCGCAGATCGCCGGACTGGGCAGCAGCCCGACAGCCGCCCGGTATGCGATTTCCTCACTCGAGGAAGCCAAGGCGTATCTGAACCACGACGTGCTGGGACCGCGCTTGCACGAATGCGCGCAACTGGTCAACCACATCCAAGGCCGCTCGGTCAACGAGATTTTCGGCTCGCCCGACGATCTCAAGGTGCGCTCGTCGATGACGTTGTTCGCCCATGCCACCGACGACAACGGGGATTTCGTTGCCCTGCTGGACAAGTACTACGGCGGCGAAGAAGATTCGCTGACCGTCGAGCGGCTCAAATAGGCTGCAAGATCCGCCAGCCGTGCGGCTCGATTGTCACCGCGTCGACGACCTCCTGCGGCGGTGCCCCCGACCCGGCGATGATCTGCGCGTGCGGCAGGCTCATCTGCAACGGCGACTCCGCGATGTTCAGCGCGACGATCAACGCGTCGTCGCCGTGCTGCGTCCGATAGACGTAGTGCCGGTTGTCCAGCCGCAGCGCGGTCGTCGATGCCCCGAAAAGCCATGGGTGTCGACGGCGGAACCCGATCAGGTATTGGTACAGCGACCACACTCGTGCACCATGCTCGTCCACGGGCACTGGGGGAGAACCGAATTCGGGCCGAATCGCGTCGTCGCCGCCGAACCGCTCCTCCTTGACCCCGAGGTAGCCGAGTTCGTCGCCGGCGTACACGCTGGGAACGCCGCCGACGGTCATGAGCAGCACCAGTGCGTGGGCCAGGTGGTCAGAGTTCTCTAACCGGCTGGCGATCCGAGTGACATCGTGATTGCCGATGAATGTCAGCGGCGGGAAGCTCTCCACAAACCCGTTGTGCCGCTGCAGTGCCCAGTCCAGTTCGTAGAAGTTGCCGTCATTGAGGCCGCTCCAGATCGCCTTCCACAGCTCGTATTGGGTAACCGAATCGAAGCCGGCCTCACTGACGACCGCCGCGTAGTCGCCGTGGATGAGCTCCCCGACGAACCATGCTTCGGGATGCATTTCGCGGACCCTGGGCAGCACCGCGGACCAAAATCGCTGTGGCACAGCATATGCCGCATCGAGGCGCCAGCCGTCGGCACCTCGTCGCAACCAATAACCCATGACGTCGACGACATAGTCGGCGACTTCCGGGTTGTCGTGGTTCAGGGTGGTGAGATCGCCGTGGCCTTCGAACGTGTGCTCCCGAAACCACCCCTCATGATTACGGGGGAAGTCGGGGCCGACGTGGTTGAAGACACCGTCGAGCAGGACACGTAACCCATGTCGATGCGCTTCGCCGACGACGTAGTCGAAATCGTCATCGTCACCGAGCCGGGGATCGATCCGGAAGTGGTCGGTGGTGTCGTAACCGTGTGTGCGTGAGGCGAAGACGGGCCCCAGTGCAATCCCCGACGCACCCAGCTCGATGGCGTGGTCGAACCATTCGGCGATCCGGCGCAGCCGATGTTCACTCGGATCCGGTGGCGCATCCGCCGGAAACGCGCCCACAAAACCCAAGGGATAGACCTGCCACCAGATCACGTGCCGAACCCAACCGGGCGCCGTCAAGGCTTGAACCTGGCCTCGTAAAGGGATTTCAGCTCGTCCTCGAATTCCGCCACCGGCCCGTCGACCACCGCCCTGGGCGCCACCGTCGTAATCGGCAACGGCGCCACCGGCGGTATCGGCACATCCCAATCGGCCAGCCATTGCCACAGCTGCGCACCCGACGTGGCGTAGACGATGCGCCCGAGACCGGCCCACGCGTGGGCCGCGGCACACATCGGACAGTGCTCACACGAGGTGTAGACCGTGGTCCGAACACGCTGCACCGGGCGCAAGTTGGCGGTCGCCCAGCGGGCGATAGCGAATTCGGGATGTTGGGTCAGGTCGTTGTCGGTGGTGCGGTTGCGGTCCTCATAGAGGATCCGGCCGTCGGCGCCGACCAGAACCGCGCCGAACGGCGCGCTTCCGCCCTCGAGCGCGGCACGTGCGAGTTCGACACAGCGACGCAGATGTTCGAAGTCGGCCTCGCGGAGAACCACAGAGCGTGAGTCTACGTTCCGGCGGCCGCCAGCGTCTGTGCCGTGGTGATCGCCTGTGCCACACCGGCGACGATGGCGGCTGCCTTCAACGCCTCGAAAATCGCCTCCCGGTCGACGCCGGCTTCACGCAGCGTGTGCTCGTGGGCGGTCACACAGTGCGAGCAGCCGTTGATCGACGACACCGCGAACGACCACAGCTCGAAGTTCGCCTTGTCCACGCCGGGATTGCCGATGATGTTCATGCGTAAGCCCGGACGCAGGTCGTCGTACTGGCCATCGAGGAAGCCGCGGCCACGGTAGAACACGTTGTTCATGCCCATGATCGACGCGGCGCCCAGCGCCGCCTGATAGGCCTCTGCCGAGAGGTAATCGGCCGCTTCAGCGCCAATCTCGGCGAGCACCTGAGTGTTCCGGGTCGCGGCGGCGCTGGCCAGCAGCGTGCCCCACAGCTGTTCCTCGGTCAGCAGGGTACTGCGGCTGATCGTGCCGAGGTTGAGCTTGAGATCCTTGGCGTACTCCGGCAAGGCGGACTTGAGATTCTCGATGCTCATCAGGACGCCTTCAGCAGTTCGCCGGCATCTATGGTCGGGTCGCCCTTGCGCCAGTTGCATGCGCACAGCTCGTCGGACTGCAGCGCATCCAGCACCCGCAGCACCTCGTCGACGTTGCGGCCCACCGAACCCGCGGTCACCGAGACGAATTGGATTTCGTTGTTGGGGTCGACGATGAACGTCACCCGGTCGGCAACGCCGTCGGCATTGAGCGCCCCGGTGGCCTGGACCAGCTCGCGCTTGATGTCCGAGAGCATCGGGAAGGGCAGCGTCTTGAGGTCCTCGTGCTGTGCGCGCCACTGAAAGTGGACGAACTCGCTGTCCACCGAAACGCCCAGCACCTGCGCGTCACGGTCGGCGAACTCGTCGTTCAGCTTGCCGAACGCGGCGATCTCGGTCGGGCACACAAAGGTGAAGTCCTTGGGCCAGAAGAACACCACCCGCCACTTGCCGGGGTGGTCGTCGCTGGAGATGGTCGTGAAGTAGTCCTCGGGCTGCTTGGCGTCGACTTTCGAAAGGTCGCCACCGATCAGCGCGGTGAG
The DNA here is from genome assembly GCF_002102185.1 of Mycobacterium fragae. GTDB lineage: Bacteria > Actinomycetota > Actinomycetes > Mycobacteriales > Mycobacteriaceae > Mycobacterium > Mycobacterium fragae. Next base: position 731,745 of record NZ_LQOW01000031.1, on the reverse strand, counting down.
CCGGTAGGTGGGGAACTGATCACCGATCGTCAGCAGTGCCATGTCGCTCCTCTATCAAGATTGGATCCAGTCAATTTTGTCTCGCTACCTATGCTGCCCTAACTCGACTTAGAATTAAAGGTGATTTTTCCCACTATACTGATAGGCATGACCGATAAGAGTTATCAGCCGACGATCGCCGGTCTGCGGGCGTTCGTCGCCGTCGCTGAAAAGCAGCACTTCGGCAGTGCCGCAACGACTCTCGGGGTCAGCCAGTCGACGCTCTCGCAAGCGCTGTCGGCGCTGGAAGCCGGCCTTGGCGTCCAGCTGATCGAGCGATCGACCCGTCGGGTCTTTCTGACGGCGGAAGGTCGCGAGCTGCTCCCGCATGCGCAGGCGGTGATCGAGTCGGTGACGGCGTTCACCGCCGCCGCGGCGGGCACCTCGGATCCGCTGCAGGGAACCATCCGGCTGGGGCTGATTCCGACGGTGGCGCCGTACGTCCTGCCGACGGTGTTCGCCGGGCTGACCGACAAGCTGCCCGGCCTGACCTTGCGGGTGATCGAGGACCAGACCGAGCGGCTGCTCACCGCGCTGCGCGAAGGCTCGCTGGATGCTGCGCTGATCGCGTTGCCCGCCGAGGCTGCCGGGGTCACCGAGATCCCGATCTACGACGAAGACTTCGTCCTTGCGCTCCCACCCGGGCATCCTCTGGCGGGCAAGCGACGAGTGCCGCCGGCGGAGCTGGCGCAGCTGCCGCTGCTGCTCCTCGACGAGGGGCACTGCCTGCGTGACCAAGCCCTCGACTTCTGCCGCAAGGCGGGCGTGCGCGCCGAGCTGGCCAATACCCGGGCGGCGTCGCTGGCCACGGCGGTGCAATGCGTGTCAGGCGGACTGGGCGTGACGCTGATCCCGCAGAGCGCGGTGCCCGTCGAGGCGGCCCGCAGCCGGCTCGGACTGGCGCACTTCGCCGCACCGTGCCCCGGGCGCCGTATCGGGCTGGTGATTCGGTCTTCGAGCGGCCGCGAAGGGCCCTACCGTCGGCTGGCCGCCATGATCGGCGAACTGGTCGGCGCCGACCAGCAGGTACGCCCAGCCGGCTAGCGGCACCCCCGCCATCTGCCGCCGCGGTGAACGTGTTCTAGTTTCAGGCATGCTGGACTTCACGCTGGAGAACCTCAGCGCCGAGGACATCGAACGACTTCGAGCCGTCTACGAACCGCTGGCCCAGTCGGTCCGCGAATTGGTCGACGCCACGGTCCGAACCCAAGCCGACGCCGAAGCAGTCGCCGCGGCCAAGGCCGAGATCGACTCCGCCACGGCGCGGTTGCGCAGCCGGCAACTCGACGGGACGTTCGGTGTCCGCTACCTCGCCACCGGTGAGCGGATGGCCTGGGGCAATCCCGTCATCGGTATCCGCAACCCGATTGCCCCGCCGTTGGTGATCCGCCGCGACGCGTCGGGGAAGTCGTACTGCGATTTCCATCTCGGCGCCGCCTACGAGGGACCGCCGGGACACGTGCACGGCGGAGTCGCCGCCCTGGTTCTCGATCACCTGCTGGGCGAGGCCGCCAGCGACGGCGTGAATCCCCGCTTCACCGGAACCATCACCCTCCGCTACCTGCGAGCCACCCGGCTGGGCCGCCTGCATGCCGAGGCGACGACCACCCGCACCGACGGGGTGAAAACCTTCGCCGCCGGTCATCTCGCCGACGATGAGGGCGTCACCGTCGAGGCCGAGGGCGTGTTCATCCTGCCCCGGTGGGCGCGGGAAGGGTAGCGATGGAGAAGGTCATCGCTCTGCTGCAGGCCGCAGACCGCGACGACGACTGGTGTGCCCGCCAGCGCGGGCCGGTCGCCGACGCCATCCTCCGGCTCGGTGTGCCCGGTCTGGCCGTCAATGTGCGCGACGATGCGGTGCGTCATTCCCTGATGACGCTGACCACGCTCGACCCGCCCGTTGCCGCCGTGGTGAGCCTGTGGACCCAGCAATGCTATGGCGACCAGATCGCGGCCGCGCTCGACCTGCTCAAGACCGAGTGCGACCAGCTGGCCGCATACCTGGTCACCGAGTCGGTTCCGGTGCCGGCGCCGCTCGAACTCGGCAGCAGGACAACGGGTTTGGCGAACATCGCGCTGCTGCGCCGACCGGAGACGCTGGATTACGCGAGCTGGCTGAATCGTTGGCAGGGCGACCACACCACGGTCGCGATCGAGACGCAATCCATCTTCGGCTACACCCAAAACGCGGTGGTGCGCGCGCTCACGCCGGATGCGCCGGCCCTGGCCGGCATTGTCGAGGAATTGTTCCCGGCCGAGGCGATCACCGACCTGAAGGCCTTCTTCGGAGCCGCCGACGACGACGACCTGCAGCACCGGCTGAGCAGAATGGTCGCCAGCACATCGGCGTTCGGCGCCAACGAGAACATCGACACCGTGCCCACCAGCCGCTACGTACTCAAAACTCCGTTCTCTGCGTTCGAGAGGTGAAGCCGCCCGTGATACTGCAGCTCCAAGACGACAACAGGGTGCGGACCCTGACCTTGAACCGGCCCGAAGCGCTCAACGCCTTCAACGAAGCGCTCTACGAGGCCACTACCGCCGCACTGATCGCCGCGGCCGACAACCCCGAGGTGTCCGTCGTGTTGCTGACCGGCGCCGGCCGCGCCTTCAGCGCGGGTAACGACCTCAAGGAAATGCAGCAGCGCATCAGCGATCCGCAATTGGCGAACCAGGGATCGCACTTCACCACGATGATCGAGGCGCTGAGCCGGTTTCCAAAGCCGCTGATCTGCGCGGTAAACGGCGTCGGGGTAGGGATCGGGGCAACCATCCTCGGCTATGCGGACCTGGCGTTCATGTCGTCGACGGCCCGGCTGAAATGCCCGTTCACCAGCCTGGGCGTCGCACCGGAAGCGGCGTCGTCATTTCTGCTGCCGCAATTGGTGGGCCGGCAGAACGCCGCCTGGCTCCTGATGTCCTCGGAGTGGGTGGACGCCGCCGAGGCCCTGCGGATGGGCCTGGTCTGGAAGGTGTGCGAGCCGTCGGATCTGCTGCCGGAGGCGCGGCGCCACGCCGAAATCCTTGCCTCGCGGCCGATTTCGAGCCTGATGGCGGTCAAGCACACCATCGTCGAGCCGATCCTTCCCGAGATCGCGGAGGCAACTGCCCGCGAAAACGCGCATTTCGCGGAGCTGATGGGCGGGCAAGCCAATGCCGATGCGCTGGCGAATTTCACCAGTCGGCGAGGGAGCTGAATGCTTTAGCGCGAAGCGCTGGCTTCGAACTGGTTGGCCGAAGCGATGATGGCCCGGAGCGTGCGCCGGCAACGTCCGCAGTCAGCGCCGGCTCCGCACGCCGCCGCGACCTCCTTGGAGGTGGACGCCCCGCTCGCGACGGCGTCGGACACCGTTTGGCTGGTGGCGCCAACACACAGGCATACGTACATCAACGAACCTCTGCCAGGCCGGTCTCCGACGACTCAACGGGTCGCATGTTAGTAGAGTCTAACCTAAGTCGGTTAGCCGAGTCTAACCTAACTAACCGGTGACCGGACCGGCCTGCTCGCCGGGCGACGCGCCGATACTGCACCAAACACCACGCCGATCGTCGGCTCCTGGACTAGATTCGAGCTTGTCACGGCTCGGTGGCGTTCCAGCCCAACCCACCGGCAACAGCCTGATGCAGCCCGACACCTGCCAGCCCTCAACAAGGAGCGATCATGCAAGGTGATCCCGATGTTTTGCGCCTGCTGAACGAGCAGCTGACCAGTGAGCTCACCGCGATCAATCAATACTTTCTGCATTCCAAGATGCAGGAGAACTGGGGGTTCACCGAGCTGGCGAAACGCACCCGCGAAGAGTCGTTCGATGAGATGCGGCATGCGGAAATGGTCACCGACCGGATTCTGCTGCTGGACGGATTGCCCAACTATCAGCGCATCGGGTCATTGCGCGTCGGGCAAACGCTGCGCGAGCAGTTCGAGAGCGATCTGGCCCTGGAATTCGAGGTGGTCGACCGTCTCAAACCGGCGATCATCCTGTGCCGGGAGAAGCACGACACGACCAGCGCCAACATTTTCGAGAAGATCGTGGCCGACGAGGAAGACCACATCGACTACCTGCAAACGCAGCTGGAGCTGATGGACAAGCTGGGCGAGCAGCTCTATGCCGCGCAGTGCGTCGCCCGACCGCCGACGACCTGACCCGCCGCGTGCCGAGCGCCCCGCCGGCTGCCGTCGCCGACACCGAGTCCACCAGCACGCTGATCAGTCCGCAGCGACGCAATTTCATCTTCGTCGCGATCATGCTGGGAATGCTGCTGGCGGCATTGGACCAGACAATCGTCGCGACCGCGCTGCCGACGATCGTCGCCGACCTGGGTGGAGCGGGCCATCAGTCGTGGGTGGTCACCAGTTATCTGTTGGCCTCGACCATCATCACCGCTCTGGTCGGCAGGCTCGGTGATCTGTTCGGCCGCAAGTTGGTGTTCCAGGCGGCCGTCGTGTTCTTTCTGGCCGGGTCGGTGCTGTGCGGGGTGGCGCAGTCGATGATCATGCTGGTGGCATCGCGGGCGCTGCAGGGCGTCGGGGGCGGCGCCATCACCGTCACGGCCACCGCATTGATCGGTGAAGTCATCCCGTTGCGCGAGCGCGGCCGCTATCAGGGCGCCTTGGGCGCGGTGTTCGGGGTGACCACGGTGATCGGGCCGCTGCTGGGCGGCTACTTCACCGACCACCTCACCTGGCGCTGGGCCTTCTGGATCAACGTGCCGGTCGGCGTCGCGGTCTTTTTCGTTGCGGCCGCGGCGATCCCGGCGCTGGCCGCCCGCACAAGACCGGTCATCGACTACACCGGCATCCTGTTCGTCGGTTTAGGGGCCGCCGGGCTGACATTGGCCACCAGCTGGGGCGGCACCACCTACCCGTGGGGATCGGCGATGATCGTCGGGCTGTTCGTCGGCTCCGCGCTGGCGCTCGGCGTCTTCGTCTGGGTGGAGAGCCGGGTGCCCGCGCCGATCCTGCCGACCCGGCTCTTCGGCAGCCCGGTGTTCACAGTGTGTTGTGTGCTGTCCTTCGTGGTCGGGTTCGCCATGTTGGGCGCGTTGACCTTCCTGCCGACCTACATGCAATTCGTCGACGGGGTTTCGGCGACGACGTCGGGACTGCGCACGCTGCCGATGGTGGCCGGCATGCTGACCACCTCGATGGGCAGTGGCGTGCTGGTCGGCCGCACCGGCCGGTACAAGGTCTTCCCGGTCACCGGGACGGTGGTGATGGCGCTCGCATTTTTGCTGATGTCGCGGATGGGCCCGTCGACATCCGCTGTGCTGCAATCGCTTTACCTGTTGATCCTCGGCGCCGGCATCGGGTTGTGCATGCAGGTGCTCATCCTCATCGTGCAGAACACATCGAGCTACGAGGACCTCGGCGTCGCTACCTCGGGGGTGACGTTCTTCCGCACGATCGGCAGCTCGTTCGGCGCGGCCATATTCGGTTCGCTGTTCACCAACTTCCTGCACAGCCGGATCGGTCCGGCGATAGCGGCAAGCGGTGCGCCGGCGGCGGCCGCCAATTCGCCGGGGGCATTGCATCGGCTGCCGCCTGACCTGGCGGCCCCGATCGTGGGGGCCTATTCGGCGTCGCTCACCCAGGTCTTCCTCTGGGCGGTTCCCGTCGCGCTGGTCGGACTCGTGCTGGCGCTGCTTCTTCGTGAGGTGCCGCTACGGGATATCGGCCGAAACGCCTCCGACCTCGGTGAGGGATTCGGGATGCCGACGACTCAGTCGTCCGACGAGCTTTTGGAGATCGCGATCGGGCGCCTACTGCGGGGCGAACCCGGTATGCGACTGCGCAGCATCGCCATGCGGCCCGATTGCCGCCTCGACGTCGCCGCGCTGTGGGCTCTGCTGCGAATTCACCGCTATCAGCGGGTGTTCGGGGTCGCCCGGCTCACCGACATCGGCGAGCAGCTGGGGGTGCCGTACGAAGTTCTCGAGCCCGTCTTCGAGCGGCTGGTCCGCGGCGGTTACGCGATGCGCGCCATCGACCGGCTGTGGCTTACCCCGTCCGGTATCCGCCAAGTGGACTTCGTGACCTCGCTGATCCGTGAGTGGATCGTGGACAAGCTGACGCGGTCGCCCAGCTTCAAGGGACGGCCCGACCGGGCCCAGGTCGAAGCGGCGCTGGATCGGATCGTCCATCGGCTTGTCGTGCAACGTGATTGGCATGAGGATCGGCGACACTTGGCGGATGTTGTGACCGAAAAGCTTCCGGTGGCAACGCCGGGCGTACCATCTCGCCATGAGCCGAATCGGAACATTCCCTGACGACGACCTGGCCGGCTGGATCCTGAAATCCCCTGAACTCGGTGCTGCGCTCGGTGGGCTCAGCAACGCCGTCTACACCCGTAACCGGCTGCCGCTGCGTACTCGCGAGTTGGCGCGTACCGTCATCGCCCACAACAACGAATGCGAGGTGTGCGTCAACACCCGCGACGCCGATGGGCCGGCGGCAGGCGTGGACGAGGAACTGTACGACCACGCGTTGGAGTGGCGCACCTGGCCGGGGTACAGCGAACAGGAGCGTCTGGCCGCCGAATTCGCCTACCGATTCGCCACCGAGCACACAGTGCTGCGCGACGACGAAGACTTCTGGGCCCGATGCGCGGAACACTTCTCCGAGGAGCTGCTCGCCGACCTCGCCATCTCGTGCGCGCTGTGGCTGGGCATGGGACGGGTGCTGCGCACTTTGGATATCGGCCAATCCTGCAAGTTGACCTTGCCCAGCCGGACATGATCCAACACGCGTGAGCACCACCCCGCTTGCCGCCGCGGCGATCGCTCAGCTGGAGGGCGAGGGGGTGGACGCGGTCATCGGTACGGTGGTCAACCCGGCCGGGCTGATATTGGCCAAGGCCGTGCCGATCCGGCGGACCAACACGTTCGCGGAGCCGGGTCTGGGTGCCAGCCCGGTCTGGCATGCCTTCGCCATCGATCAGAGCGGCATCGCGTTCACCGATCACATCGGCGTCGTCGGCGATCAGCGGATCCGCATCGACCTTTCCGCGTTGCGCATCATCGGCGACGGACTGGCCTGGGCGCCGGGCAGCTTTTTCGAGCAGGACGGCACACCCGTTCCCGAGTGCAGCCGCGGCACGCTGAGCCGCATCGAGGCCGGGCTTGCCGATCACGGCATCTCGGCGGTGATCGGCCACGAAATCGAGTTCGTCCTGGTCAATCCCGACGGGGGCCGGCTGCCGTCCAAGCTGTGGGCGCAGTACGGCTTGGCCGGCGTCCTCGAACACGAGGCATTCGTTCGTGACGTCCTCGCCAGCGCCACCTCCGCCGGGGTAGGAATCGAGCAGTTCCACCCCGAGTACGGAGCCAACCAGTTCGAGATCTCGTTGACGCCGCAGGCACCGGTCGCAGCCGCGGACCAGCTGGTGCTGACCCGGATCATCATCGGCCGTGTCGCCCGCCGTTACGGCCTGCGGGTCAGCCTGTCGCCGATGCCGTTCGTCGGCAGCGCCGGATCCGGTGCCCACCAGCATCTTTCACTGAGCAGGTCGGAAGAGCCGCTGTTCTCCGATGGACCAGGCGCACAAGGCATGACGGCCGACGGCGAGAGCGCTGTGGCCGGGCTGCTGCTCGGCCTGCCGGAGGCCCGAGGCATTCTGTGCGGGTCAATCGTGTCGGCCCTGCGACTGCGAGCGGGCAACTGGGCTGGAGCCTACGCATGCTGGGGGACCGAGAACCGCGAGGCGGCAGTGCGATTCGTACACGGTGGCCCGAGTAACCCCTACGGGGGAAACGTCGAAGTGAAAGTTGTAGACGCATCCGCGAACCCATACTTCGCCTCGGCGACCATCCTCGGCCTGGCGCTGGACGGGATCAAGCAGCATGCCGCGCTGCCTCCGGAAACCACCGTGGACCCGGCCTCGACGGCCGCTTCGGAGCGCGGCCGCGCCGGCTGCACACTGCTGGCCGGTACCCAAGCCGAAGCTATTGCCGCACTTGATAATTCGGAGCGACTACGGCGCATACTCGGCGATCCTGTCGTCGACGTGGTGGTCGCCGTGCGTCGCCTCGAGCACGAGCAATACTCCGACCTCAAACGCGAGCAGCTGGCGGACAAGTTCCGGATGGCCTGGAGCGTATGACAATGCCGCCCGTCGGCTCGGCTCTGGCAAGCCATATCGCCGGGGTGCAGCTGATCGACCAGCATGTCCACGGTTGCTGGCTGACGAAGGGAGACCGGCAGCGGTTCGAGAACAGCCTCAACGAGGCCAACACCGAACCGCTCGCCGACTTCGACACCGCGTTCGACTCGCAACTCGGATTCGCCGTGCGCGCCCACTGCGCGCCGTTGCTCGGATTGCCGAAACATGCTTCGCCTGAGGACTATTGGGGACGCCGCAGTGAGCTCACCGAAATCGAGCTGGGCCGCATCTTTCTACCCGCCGCCGGTGTCAGCGACTGGCTGGTGGACACCGGGCTCGATCATGACGTCGCCGACACGGCGCAGCTTGCCGACATGTCAGGGGGCCGGGCTCTCGAGGTGGTTCGGCTCGAGCAGGTCGCCGAACAGGCCGCGAACACCCCGGGCGACTACGCGTCGGCCTTCGAGGAAATCCTGCACCGCCGCGCAGCGACGGCAGTGGGCACCAAATCCATCCTCGCCTACCGCGGCGGATTCGACGGTGACCTGAGCGAGCCGTCAGCGGCGGAGGTCGCCGCGGCCGCCGACCGATGGCGTGACAGCGGCGGCGTGCGATTACGCGACCGGGTGCTGCTGCGCTTCGGGCTGCACCAGGCAGTGCGGCTGGGCAAACCCTTGCAATTTCACGTGGGCCTCGGTGACCGCGACTGCGATCTGCACAAGGCAAATCCGCTGTATCTACTCGACTTCCTGCGGCAGTCCGGGGATACCCCGGTCGTGCTCCTGCACTGCTACCCCTATGAACGGGAAGCCGGCTATCTGGCCCAGGCGTTCAACAACGTGTATGTGGACGGCGGCCTGTCCGTCAATCATCTCGGGGCGCGGGCTCCGGGGTTCATCGCCCGGCTGTTGGAGCTGGCGCCGTTCCGTAAGATCGTCTACTCGTCGGACGGGTTCGGCCCCGCGGAGCTTCACTTTCTCGGTGCGACGTTGTGGCGCAACGGTATCCGGCAGGTACTCAGCAGCTTTGTGGCCGACGACGAGTGGAGCGAAGCCGACGCGATCCGGGTGGCCGACCTCATCGCGCACGACAACGCCGCTCGTATCTACCATGTTTGACGCCAGCTGACACGGGGTATAGAGGGCGGTTATGGCGAGCGTGGGGGATGTCTTGGAATGGGCCCGCGACCAAGTCGTGTCGCGGGTTCCCAAAGCCGACCTCGACCAGCGGGATCCCGACTACATCCGCGACCAGCTGCCCGGAACGTGGCTGCTGGCGTCGCTGTACTTCCGGGCCGACGTGCGGGGGCTGGACCGGATTCCAGCCGATGGCCCGATCCTGCTTGTCGGTAACCACAGCGGCGGCAACGTGCCGCCCGACACGTTCGTGTTTACGCTCGCGTTCTGCTCCTACTTCGGCGTCGAGCGGCCCTTCTACCAGCTGGCCCACAACCTCGTCGTCTCGGCGCCGCCGCTGGGATGGCTGCGCAAGTTCGGCACCGTCGCCGCCAACCACGAAAACGCCCGGCTGGCATTGGAATCCGGCGCAGCGCTGCTGGTCTATCCCGGCGGGGACTATGAGGTCTTCCGCCCGTCGTGGGAACGTCACACGGTCGACTTCGGCGGCCGCATGGGGTACGTGCGGCTGGCGCGCGAGGCCGGCGTGCCGATCGTGCCGGTCGCGAGCGTCGGCGGCCAGGAGAGCGCGCTGTTCATCAGCCGCGGGCAATGGCTGGCCAAACTGCTGATGACGGATAGGCTGCTGCGGCTCAAGAGCATTCCGATTTCGCTGGCCTTGCCGTGGGGCCTGAACATCAGCGACCTGGCCGGACATCTCCCGCTGCCCGCCAAGATCGCCATCGAGGTGCAAGAGCCCATCGAGGTCGACGGCGATGATCAGGCGGTCCACGACAAGGTGATGGCCAGCCTGCAGGGCGGGGTCGACCGGCTCGCCGCCGAGCGTCGATTCCCGGTGATCGGCTGATGCGCGTCGAACGTCGCTGTGTGATCGACGCCGACCGCGACGCCGTCTGGAAGATCGTCAGCGATCCCGACTGCTACCCGGAGTTCATGACCAGCCTGGAGCGCTGGGAAAACGCCAGCGAGCAACGTGCCGGCGTCGGGGCGCGCTACACCGTGCACTGGAAGATCGGCTCCGTGCCGGTCGGCGGTCTGATCGAGGTGGTCGAATTCGACGACCTGCGCGACGTGGCGTGGGTCGGCATCACCGGCGTCAACCTGCGGGGCCGGATCCGGCTGCGCGACGCCGGCGACGGCCGAACAAAGGTGACGTTCCGGCTGTCATATCAAGCGCCCGGCGGGATCCTGGGCTACATCGCAGACCGGGTCGCCGTGCGCCAGGTGGGCCGCACAACGGCCGACACCCTCAAACGCCTCAAGGCGCTCGTCGAGGCCGGCGGCTAGACCAGTCCCGTCGCGTCGAAAATCCACGACGTGTCGGCTGTGGCAAGATCTTCCAACCAGGTCGGCGGCGCCTGGCTGACCATCGAGCCCATGTCCCAATAGTCCTTCCACAGCGTCACTTTGCCGTCTTGGACCCGATGCACCGAAACGAACCGCAGTAACGCGGTCTCACCCGTCGGCCACTTCCAGGTCTCCGAGTGCTCGTACATGACATCGGAGCCGTTGGACACCAGCGTGCCGTCGTGGTTCTCATAGCCCGCCAGCGGCTCGAGCCCGATTTTGAGACGCTTGACGATGTCGTCGGGGCCGCGCGCAGCCGCCGTCGGCCCGACCGGCATGTCCAGGTATATGCAGTCCGCGGACAAGAACGTCTTGACCCCGTCCCAGTCCCGATTCGACAACGCACGCCAAAGGCCCAGCACCTGTTCGTCAACCGACACGGGTGTCAATAGAACCTTGCTGCTGAACACGTGTCAACGACAGGCATCCGTAGAGTCGGCGCAGACGACAACGCACGGGAGGTAGTGATGGCGACGCTGCGACTGAGACGCAGAGCCGCGACCAGAAGGGCCCAAAGGGCTCGTCGAGTCAGCCCGTCACCGCTGGCGCCGTCCTGGTCGCCTGGGCCGGCGACCTACGGGGTCGGGGTGCGCCACAACGTGGCGGTGCCGATGAGCGACGGGGTCGAGCTGCGAGCCGACATTCATTACCCCACCGTGCCCGAGACCGGCGAGCCCGCCGCCGGGCCGTTCCCCGTGCTGCTGTCGGTGACCCCGTACGGCAAGAAAGCTCCGCCGCCGGCCGCCCAGATCGGCGGGGGTGCCACGCGGTATCTGATCAAGCGCGGCTACATCGAAGTCATGGTCGACGTCCGCGGCACCGGCGCATCCGGCGGTTCCTTCGAGATGTTCGGGCACAGGCAGGCACAGGATGGGGTGGAGCTGGTCCAGTGGGCTTCGGCGCTGCCGAACGCCAACGGTCGCGTCGGGATGTTCGGAATCTCCTACCTGGCCATCAACCAGCTGTTCACCGCGGCCGCGGTCGGCCCGGATTCGCCGTTGAAGGCGATCTTCCCGGTGATGGCGGCACGCGACTTCTACCGCGATGCCGCCGCCATGGGAGGGGTGCCGCACCTGCGGACCATCCGGGCGTACAGCGCCATCTACCGGCTGCTCAACGTCGTGAACCCCACCCTGGAACTGCTGTCCAGGGGCGGCCATCCGCGCCCTCGGGCCGGCGGGTTCGCCGCGGTTCGGCAGCGCGGACGCGACCAGCGCCGGTACTTCGGGCCGCTGGTCGCCGATGCCATGGCCGGCGGTGACACCGCCTACGACGGGCCGTTCTGGGATGCGATGCGCCCGGGTGACGTCCTTGGTGACGTCGCCGCCAACGGCGTTGCGGTCTTCCTGGTCGGCGGGTGGCACGACGCCTTCCAGCGCGGGGAGCCGCTGAACTACGCGGCGCTGCAGAACGCGCTGGCCGGGCGGCCGGATGCCGCACCGATGGAACCCGGCCAGCCGGTATCCGAGCGGGTCCGGCTCCTGATGGGCCCCTGGTATCACGTATCGGACTTCGACGGCCTGCGCCTGGCCGAACTGCAGTTGCGCTGGTTCGACCATTGGCTGAAGGACGAGCCGATGGCGGCGGTAACCGGAGCGCCCTTCACGTTCCAGGCCATCGGAAGCACGCAGTGGTTCCACGCCCGCGAATACCCGCTTGCCGCGGCGACGCCGACCCGGTTGTATCTGTCCGACTCGGGCAGGTTGACGCGGGATTGCGCCGGCGAAAAGAGCGAGGCAACCCTCAATTACGCGGCACGAGGTCCGCTGGCCGGTCGCAGCCTGGAGCAGTGGAGCCTCGGGATGAACAGCTTCTTCACCACCCGGCGGGGCAGGCGGATCCGCTACGACGCGGACAACAGTCGCCTGCAGCGCAAGGCGCTGACGTACACGACCGAGCCGTTTACCACCCCGACGCTGGTTGCCGGACCGATCACGCTGACCGTCCACGCGACGGCCAACACAACCGAGACGCTGTGGGTGGCCCACCTCGACGACGTCGCCCCCGACGGAATCAGCCGCCCATTGACCCAAGGCGCGCTGCTCGGTTCACATCGCGCGCTGGACCCGGCCCTTACGTGGTACCTGCCGGACGGCACCGTTCTGCGCCCGCATCACTTCAGCACCCGTTCCGCCGTGCAGCCCGTCGTTCCCGGCGAAGTGACCCGCTACGACGTCGAGATATTTCCGACCGCCGCGTTGATCGCCCCCGACCACCGGCTGCGGCTCACCCTGACCACCTACGACTTTCCGCATCTGGTCCCCACCAAGCCCGCCCGCCGCGCTCTGGTCGGCGGCAGCTACCGGCTCCAGCAGGGCGGGCCGACGCCGTCGCACCTTCTCGTCCCGCTGGCCGACCCGGACCGGGTGACCTGACAAGCGTTTCGGCGGGTTACCGCGCCGCCATCGACCGTGCCGGACCCAGCGCCACCGGCAACGTTGACCAGCCCCGCAGAATCTGGGTGTCGCGCCGGCTGCCCGCACCCGCAGACCGCACCTCGGGGAAGCGGTCGAAGAAGGTGCGCAGGCCGACCTCGCCCTCGGCGCGGGCCAGGGCGGCGCCCAGGCAAAAGTGCCGGCCACCGGAGAACGCGAGGTGTCTGCCGGCGTTGGCGCGTTCGATGTCGAAGCGATGCGGGTCGGCGAATACCGCCGGGTCACGATTGGCTGCGGCAAGATAAATCACCACCAGCTCACCTCGCTTGATGTGCGTACCTGCGATCTCGGTGTCGTTCAACGCGATCCGGGCGGTCAGCTGAACCGGCGACTCCAGCCGGAGGATCTCCTCAACGGCGTTGGGCCACAGCTGCGGTCGCTGAGTGAGGGTCTGTACATGCTCCGGCGCATCCAGCAGCATGCGAATCCCGTTGCCCAGCAGGTTGACGGTGGTCTCGAAGCCGGCAGCCAACACCAGGCCGGCGATTGCCTGAAGTTCTAGCTCATCCAAATATGTTTCCGCAGAACCGTTTTGGGCCTGCTGGATAATCTGGCTCATCAGGTCGTCACCAGGGTTGCGTCGCAGGTGGGCCAGATGCTCAGCAAGCCAGTGGGTAAATCCGGTGATGCCACGCTGCACCCGCCGGTACTGCGGCCACGTCAGCCCGAAATCCAAACTGGGGGCGGCCAGTTCGCCGAACTCCAGAATGTGTGGCCGATCGCGTTCCGGCACTCCCAAGATGTCACTGATGATCGCCACCGGCAGCTGCGAGCAGTAGCGCTCGACGATGTCGACCACACCGGGTTCGGCCGAAAGTTGATCGAGCAGTGTGCGAGCGGTCTGCTCGACGCCGTCCCGGAGCGCGGCGACCGCTCTCGGGGTGAACACCGACGACACGGTCTTTCGGTAGCGGGTGTGCTCCGGCGGCTCCACCGCCAGCAACGACGGTGGCCGCAACGGATGCAGCATCGCGTCACGGGTGCGACGCTCGAGCCAGCGCAGCGGCGCCGGTAGGTTTGACCCGATCGAAAGTACCCGGAAGTCTTCCGAGCGCAGCAGTTCATGCGCGATCCCATGGTCGGCGGTGAGGTGGCCGATACGGGATCGCACCAGGGGACCGCGCGCCCGGACCTCGTCGTAGAAGGACACCGGATCCTGGTGGACAGCCGGATCGGCGATCAACCGGCCTTGCAGGTCACCCCGGCGGGCGCCGATCCGCGCGACGCCGCGGACGAAACCGTGCAGCGTCAGCCAGTTCACCCGTTCCCTGAATCCGATGCCCACGAGAAGCCCCCAACTTGTTAACCGAGTTCCCAGTTCATTCGTTTCGCGAACGCGATCGCATCGTCGCTGGCGGTGCCGAGCACATGGCAGCGCTGCACGTACCCGCGGACCACCGGCAGGAAGTTCATCGGGTTGTAGGCGTCTTCCTCATAACTCCACAAGTTGTCGCCGGCGTATTTCAGGATCGACAGGTTGGGCGCCTGGTGGATGCTGCCGTCGCCCGGATCCCGCATCCGGTTGAGAAACTCGCAGAACACCCAGCCGCGGTCCTCGTCGATGGAATACCAGGACGTCGGGTAAAACGGCATCTCGCTGCCCGGAAACACATTCATCGTGGAGACAATCCAATCCCGGATGTTCTCGCGGCCATGAAAGGTTCCATACATGTGCTCGACGTAGGTGGCGTCCTCGGTGAACTCGTCGGCGAACCGTGACCAGTCCCAACTCGTGCCGATCTGTCCGACCACCTGTTTGTGGTGTTCGAAAGCCGACTCGATCTCAGCGCGCGACCACTTGCTCATGGCTGCTGCAGCTCCGGCAGCAGTCTCGGAAGGGATTTGATGATGCGACCGCGCACCAGCTCCGGACTCAGCCCTTTGAAGCGGTCGATCCAGCGAATGCTTTTCGGCACATACCAATGCAGCCGGGTCGGGTGATGGTAGGCAGCCCAGGCAGTCTCGGCCACGCTGCTGGCCGGCATCAATCGGAACATTCCTTTCTTCGGCGCGCTCGCGGCGACCTCCTCGGCCGACGCCGGCTGCGGGCCGTCCTCAGAGCGGTTGGGCGTCGACGTGAGGATCGCGGTGTCGATCAGTCCGGGCAGCACGTCGGCGACGCGCACCCCGTGACGGCGCCATTCCACGCTGAGCGCCTCGGTCAGCCCCTTCACCCCGTGCTTGGTCGCCGAGTACACCGCCAGCCGCGGCATGCCGTAGGTGCCCGCCGACGACGAGGTGGAAAACATCAAGCTGCCGGGCGATTTCTTGAGGTAGGGCAGGGCGGCGTAGGCGCCGGTGAGCACCGCCTTGAAGTTGATGTCGACGACGCGCATGGCGGCCTCGTAGGGAACATCTTCGAACCAGCCGGATTCCCCGATGCCGGCGTTGTTCCACATCATGTCGAGTCCGCCGCCGTCATTGCCGGCGCAGAAGTCGGCCAGCGCGCCGTCGAGCGCGGCTTTGTCTGTTACGTCGACGACGCGGGTCCACAGCCGCTCGCCGCTCAGCTCCTCGGTCAGCGACGCCAGCCCGTCCGCGTTCCGGTCGACCGCGCCCACTCGCCAGCCATTGGCGTGGAAGAGTTTTGCGCCCTCGCGCCCCATTCCACTGCCGGCGCCGGTGATGAAGACGGACTTCACGCCTCGGCCACATCCTTGATGCGGTGCAGCGTCTTGGTCATGTCGCGGATATTGCGCCGCTGCCGCAGCCAGCCACCGAACAACCAGTAGTACAAGGTGGTGAATGCCGACGAGTGCATCCGGAATGATTCGGTGACGTCGGTGCCGTCACGGGCCGGCGTGAGCTGGTAATGCCAGTTGTTCACCGGGCGGTCGCCGACCAGCACCGCGAACCCGAATTCACGACCCGGCTCGCATGCGGTGACCCGGCAGGTCGTCCAGTACACCGGCCCGATTTCGTTTCGCTTCACATGACCGCGGAACCGCGCGCCGAGAGCGGGCCCGGTCGCGCCGTCGAGCCACTCCGCGTCGAAAACTTCCGGGGAGAACCGCCCGGTGTTACGGACATCCGCGATCAGATTCCAGATCTTGTCCGCGGGTGCCGCCATATGAACCGTCGCCGACCCTTGCATGGGCTGATCCAAGCACGCCCTACGCGTGACGCGCTAGGAATCGTCGGCGGCGTCGGGCATGTCGTGGCGGACCACCCGCACCCTGCCGTGCGGCAGGCATGCCGCGTAGCCGTGGTACTTGCCGTACAGCTCCCACGCGGTGACCTCGTCGTCGGGCGCGACGTCGATCTGGTGTCCGTCCGAGAACTCAAGATGCAGATCTCCGGTGTCGTCCCAGACGACATCCGTGCATGTCTCTCCGGAGAAATCGAAGAGCGGTCGCTCCTGGACGGCCGGGGCGTTCGGGTCGATGGTCACAACCTCGGTCGGTGCGGATGCGGTGGCGGGCAGAGTCAAGCGGAGCGGTACCGAGATGACGAGTTCGTTGTAGTCCTCGAGGTTCAGCACGAGACCGTCACGGAACATGATCCGCTGAACAGCACAGCCCTGAATCCAGTGCTCGATCAATTTCTGGTCGGTCATATATTCACTTTGGCCGCCATTAGTCACGTGCACAAGGGGTGGGTTCGCCGGGCCGCTGATGTGCGATAACACTTGTATCGACGCTGGATCCGCGCTAGCGTTTCGACGTCTTCTATCAGGTTTTACCGCGATCAATACGGAGTGATCATCATCGACGAGTTCAGTGATGCCGTCCACAGCAGCAAGCGGTCCAAGAACGGACCGGATGACGGTGAGGCGCCCGTCATCGTCAGCCTGGTCGAAGCTGCGATGCAGATGTTCACCACAGCGATCGACGCCCTGCCGGACACCAACGACCCAGAGTTTTCCGGACGCGCCGCGGTGATTCTCTCCGGCCTCCGAAAACTGCAGGAGGCGCTCACCAAGGCCGCGTCCCGCGGTAGGGCGACGCCGTCGGTCATCGTCGCACTGAGCGGAGTTCGAACCCGCTACGACGATCTGATGGCCATGGCGGCAGAGGCACCCGGTGCGACGTTGGGCCAGCAGCTATACGTCATTCGCCGGCGCGCCAAGCTGTCGGCGCAGGAAACCGCCAACGGCGCGGGGCTGCGGGCCGATCTTCTCGACGCCATCGAGGCCGATGAGGTCCCGACCGACGAGGAAGCGGCCAAAATCAAGGAACTCATCGCCGCTCTCGGAGGCTGATACTGTCGCCGGGCCGCGGGGAATCGCTGCGCTCGCCGGCTGCCCGGGCACTACTTGCTGTCGCATTGGCAGTCTCACTGCTACTCGGCGGAGCATTTCTGGCGGTAGGCCGGCTCCATTCGTCGCCGGCCGACGTCCTTGACCACCCCAGCCGCACCGCCACCGACGAGCAGACGAGGGCCGAGGTCGTCGAGCAAGCCAAACGCATCGTCATCATCGCTCGGCTTCAGCAGCCGAGCGCGGGCTACCTTCTGATGTCCTGCAAGGACCGCGACGACCCGCCCTATCAGGGCGCGGTCTACATGAACTTCGTCGTGCCCGCCGGCAGCGGCGCCGTCGGCTACATGCAGGCGATCGCGGCGGCCATGGTCGGCCACGGGTGGCATGAGGGCCCACGGCCCAACCAGCATTTGAACGGCAAAACCCTGTCCAAGGACGGCGTCACCGCGATCTTCTATGAAGACATCGATCATCCGAACCACGGAGTCGCGCGTCTTTACGGTCAGTGCCGCGACATGAACAACCACCGCGGTGACACCACCGGATGGGTGAACATCACCGACGAACTGCGGTGAACCTCCTGTTGCTACGCCCGGGTCCGCGACCGGGCGCGGGCGTCGGCAACCTCCAATTCTTCGGAGGTCACCACGAGCGCGTCGGGGCCGGGAAACACCGTCGCCTCATGGCTAGTGGCCAGCCAGCGCACCACGTATGGGGGAGAACCGTCCGCCGAACGCACCTCGGTGATCAATCCACGCTGGTCCGGCTGTGCAATTGTGGTGCCCTTGACTACCAGCCAATCACCAACCTGGGCCTTCATCGCCGTCAACCTTTCCTTCTTGTCGTGCTCGCGTTTCCGATTGTGCGCGCGTCACCCGCGTACGGAAAGGGACAGAAAACTGCGCCTGACGGACAACCGTCAGGCGCAGTCTTGTTCGTCGTTGTCAGCCGTGTGCGCCCAGTGCGCCCTGCAGATCAGGCTTCATCGCGTTCAGCTGGGCACCCCAGTATTCCCAGCTGTGGGTTCCGCCGGGCGGGAAGTTGAACACTGCGTTGTGCCCGCCCGCCGCGTTGTATGCATCCTGGAACTTGATGTTGCTGCTGCGCACGAAGTTCTCCAGGAACTCAGCCGGCATGTTGGCGCCGCCCAACTCGGTTGGGGTGCCGTTACCGCAGTAAATCCACAGGCGGGTGTTGTTGCCGACCAGCTCCGGGATGTGCAGTGACGGATCGTTGCGTTGCCACGCCGGGTCGCTCGACGGGCCCCACATGGCGTCGGGCTTGTATCCACCGGCGTCGCCCATCGCCAGGCCGATCAGCGACGGCCCCATGCCCTGGGAGGGATCCATCAAGGCCGATAGCGAGCCGGCGTAGATGAACTGCCCCGGATGGTAGACGGCCAAAATCAGGGACGACGCCCCCGACATCGAGATGCCCACCGCGGCGCTGCCGTTCGGCTTGACACTCTTGTTGGAGGCCAGGTATCCGGGCAGCTCGCTGGTCAGGAAGGTTTCCCACTTATAGGTCGTGCAACCGGCCTTGCCGCAGGCCGGACCGTACCAGTCGGTGTAGAAGCTGGACTGTCCGCCCACGGGCATGACGATCGCGAGGCCCGACTGGTAGTACCACTCGAACGCAGGGGTGTTGATGTCCCAGCCGTTGTAGTCGTCTTGAGCACGAAGGCCGTCGAGCAAGTAGACGGCCGGCGCGTTGCTACCGCCAGGCTGGAACTGGACCTTGATGTTGCGGCCCATGGCTCCCGACGGCACCTGCAGGTATTCGACCGGAAGACCGGGCCGGGAGAACGCCCCCGCCGTAGCGGTTCCACCCACCAGGCCGATCAGGCCCGGCAGTGCGGCGGCCCCAATCGCGGCGACCGCTAGCCGCCGCACCCAAGCCCGCATCTTTTCGCTGACATGTGTCATACCTGTGCCCCTTGTCGTATGCCGTCGCGGCTCTTGGCAGAACTTACCTTGTGGTAGACCATATGTCGATTAGGACGCAAAGGTGTCTCGATTTTGCAACGGCGCTCCGACCTGCGCGGAGCCGGCGATAGTCGGGCGGCGCTGCGGTCCGTGGCAACGTCGTTGAGCCTGCAGTTCGCAAGTGCAGCCATATCTGTAGCCGGTACCCGATCAGCCGTTGTCGCGATGGGCGCGTAGGCTCACCCGCGGTAGGCCGACGAAGACCACGCTGTTCCGGTCGTCCGGCGCCCGCGAACCACCACCCAAGTCCTGGTGCTGTTCGCTGCGGCGCATCGGAGGCTGGGGCTTGATTGAGGTGCGAATTTGGATACGGTACTTGGGCTGTCGCTGACGTCGACGGCGGTCGGCTGGGTTCTGGTCGAGGGGCGAGCCGCAGACGGCACCATCGTGGACCATGAGGATTTCGAGGTTCACGCCGGCGGCGGGGTCCGTGCCGTCGAAGTCTCACAGCGGGCGACCGAGGCCGTGTTGCACGCACAAGCCGCCACGGCTCGCCACGATCAGCGACTTCACGTCATCGGGGTGACGTGGAGCGACGACGCGGCGGCCGAAGCTGCGCTGCTGCAGGAGTCGCTCACCGACGCCGGCTTCCATAACCTCGTTCCGATCCGCTTGCAGCAGGCCGCCGACATGCTGGCGCAGGGCATCGCACCGGTAGTCGGCTACGAGAAGGCCGCGGTCTGCGTTCTGGACAGCGAGTCGACGACCGTCGTGATGGTCGACAGCAGTGACGGCGACACGCAGACCGCCGTCAAGCACCTGTCCGGTGGTGCCGATCGGCTGAGCCAGTGGCTGGTCGCACTGTTCGACCGGGGCTCGTGGCGGCCGGACGGCGTGGTTGTCGTCGGCGCTGACAACGACCTCGACTCGCTGTCGTGGCAGCTGGAAAAGGTCCTGCCGGTCCCGGTGATCACTCAAAGCGGTGCACAGTTGGCCCTGGCACGCGGCGCGGCAATGGCAGCGGCGCAGTGCACGGAGTTCACCGACGACGACATTCTCGAAACGACCGGCCGAACGCCGGTGGTGCACCAGCGATCCCGGCAGCCTTCCCATGCGGGGGCATGGACGATGCTGGTTGCCGGCGCGGTCACGCTCGTGGCGTCGCTGGCGCTCGCGGTGGGCCCGCGTCTGATGCCGGAGCAGGCGTCCGCACCGGTTCACCATGCGGTGCACAAAGCGGCGAGTCCGCCGATTGCGCAAGCACCCCCTCTACCGCCTGCACCGGTCGAGGTCCCGGCGGCACGGCCGGCCCCCGAACCCACGCCCATCGAAGAGCCGCAGGTCTCACCGACACCCGTTGAGCAACAAGGCGTGAGCGCCGCAGCACCGGCCGCGGCACCCGCGGCCGAGCCGGTACCGCCGCCACCGCCCCCGCAACCGGTCCCTCCGCCGGAGCCCCCGCCGAATCCACATCCGCTCCTGACCAGAGTGCTCGAGCGCCTGCACGGGCATCAGGACGATCCCGCGCAGCAACCACCGGTGCCGCCGCAGGTTCCACCGCCCAACCCTGGGGCACCGCCGCCGTAGCGGCGGATGCCCAAGGCGCTCAGGCTGTTTCGGCCGCCGCCGGGGATCCCGGTTCACGCGGACCGGTGTCGAGGCGAAACGGCGGGTATTCGTCACGCATCAACGTGGTGTAGGCACGGACCCTGATCGCCCAGCGGTTGATTCCGATCGCGAAGTCGTACAACCCCTTCGGGTAGCGCCCGGTGAACAGCAACCCCAACAAGGCGATCACCAGCAGGATCGTTATCAGCGGCGGCAGATCGTAGCCGACGAATTTGCCCTGGTCCATCATGAGGACGCGCCAGCCCGCGGTGAAGAAGGCGAGAAGGATCAGGTAGTGCGGGATCGCCAGCAGCCACCATTTGATCAGCACAAGACCGCGGCTCAACCGCTCCGGGTAGTCGATCTCCAGGTCGGCGGGATAGTCGTCCTTCGGCTGCAAGCTGAACGGCGGATACCTGTCGGTGCCCAGTGCGAGCAGCGCGTAAAACGCGACACGCCAACGCCATCGCTTCACGCCGACGCTGAAGTCGAACAGTGCACGTGGGTATCTGCCGGTGAACAGGATCGCGAAGAACGCGATGATCGTCACCACGAAGGCGGCGATGTGCAAGAAGAACAGCACGATGTAGTGCGGAATGGCGAGGATCCATTTGATCAGCCATTGCCAGCGCGACAACGCAGGATCGAGGTCGCCTCGAACGCGGACGGGATAGGACGTGGGTTCGGGTTGCATGATCGGCAGCTCCTTACGCGGTTCGGCTCGATCGAGCCGTCCCCGATTGTTTCGCAATAAAGGCCGTCAACCCAAGCAATTCCGGAAGAGTGGACATCACGTCTCGTCGGCGAAATCCTTGGTTCGCTGCGCGGTGAACGACACGGTGACGTCGTCGGCGACCTTCAACGAGCCCATCAATAGCGAGTATCGGTTTACCCCGAAATCGGATTGGCGAACGCGGGCCTGACTGGACAACCGCCAGACATCGCCGAGATCGTCGGTGCGCAGGTCGATTGTCTGCGCTCGTGTCTTTCCGCGGATCTGCAGTGTCCCGGCCAGACGATAGCCGTCCCCGCTCTTTTCAATGCTGTTGGCGTCGAAGCTTATCCGGGGAAAGCGGCCGGCGTTCAGCTGTCGCAACGCATTTGACCGGATCAGGGTCTTTTCCGGGGCCGACAACGGCGTGAGGCCACCTTCGCCGCGCAGAACTTCCAGCGAGTCCACGTCGACCGTCAGCTGCGCCGCCGCGGGTTCACCATCAGACCACCTCACGGTGGCCTGCCAGCGCTTCATCGCGATGGTGAGGCGATGCCCCATTCGCGCCGCCCTGCCGGTGACCCCGGTATGAACGAGCAACTCACCGTCGGATGCGTTGAGGGTCCACGCGGTGCCGGCCACCTCAGACGGTGATCACCACGCGGTAACGCGGGCGTCCCTGCTCCATGGCCGCGTACGCGTCAGCGGCTTGGGCGAGTGGTCGTTCCTCGATCCATGCGCGCACGCCCGACATCACCGCGAATTGCATGGTCTCTTCGACTTCGCGTGCGGTGCCCGACGGGTGGCCGGTGATGGACAGGCCGGGTCCGATCAGCTGTGCCGGGCTGATCGGCAAAGGATCGGGTGTGACACCGATGGTGATCAGCTCACCGCGGGGGAGAAGCCCGCCCACGGTGGCCGCCATGGCGTCCGAATTACCCGCAGTGGCAAGGACAACCGATACGCCACCGAGCGCACGCATGGCTGCACTGACGTCACCGGCGGTGGAGTCGATGTAGTGGTGCGCGCCCAACTTGCGTGCGTCATCAGCTTTGTCGGTGCCGCGGGCGATCGCGATGGTCTCGAAACCCATCGCCCGGCAGAACTGGACACCGAGATGCCCAAGGCCGCCGATGCCGAGGACGGCCACCCGATCACCGGCCATGGCTTTCGTGTTGCGTAACGCGTTGTAGGTGGTGACCCCGGCGCAGCCCATCGGCGCGGCTTCGGCGAAGGACAGCTCGGACGGGATGCGGGCGAGCGCGCTGGCGGGCACCGTCACCGACTCCGCGTAGCCGCCGGGATACTGCCAGCTGGGCACCTTCATGTTCTCGCAATGAATGAAATCGCCTTTGCGGCACGGGATGCAGTGATAGCAGCACCCGCCGAACCAACCGACCGCGACGCGGTCACCCACCGCGAAGTCGGTGACGCCGGCACCGACTTCGGCGACGGTTCCGGCGATTTCATGGCCAGGAGTCAGCGGCCATGACATGTCCGGGAAGCCGCCGTGGACGAAGGCACGGTCGGTGCCACAGACGCCGCACGCGGAAACCGCGATCCGAACTTCGTCACGGCCCGGGGATGGCGTTTCGACGTCGGCTAACTCCAGTGTGGCGCCAGCGGCGGACACTTGGACAGCCCGATGAGTGGCCATTGAGGTTATTTTAATGTGCCACCGGGCATTTCGCTCCAGTGGTGTGGTAGTCGACCTGCCAGTGCTTGATGCCGTTGAGCCATCCCGACCGCAGCCGCTCGGGCTTACCCGCGGATGTGAGATCGGGTATCTGGTCGGCGATCGCGTTGAAGATCAGGTCGATCGTCATCCGCGCCAGATTCGCGCCCATGCAGTAGTGCGCACCCGTGCCGCCAAACCCCACGTGCGGGTTGGGATCACGCAGGATGTTGAAGGTGAACGGATCGTCGAACACGTCCTCGTCGAAGTTCGCGGAGCGGTAGAACATCACCACCCGCTGCCCCTTTTTGATCTGTACCCCGGACAACTCGTAGTCCTGCAGCGCGGTGCGCTGGAACGACGTCACCGGAGTCGCCCACCGGACGATTTCGTCCGCGGCCGTCGCCGGGCGCTCACGCTTGAACAGCTCCCACTGGTCCGGGTAGTCGGTGAAGGCCATCATCCCTTGAGTGATGGAGTTACGCGTGGTCTCGTTGCCGGCGACCGCCAGCAGGATGACGAAGAACCCGAACTCGTCCTCGGAAAGCTTGTGCCCGTCGACGTCGGCCTGGACCAGCGTGGTCACCAGATCCTGTCCAGGGTTCTTGGTCTTTTCGGCGGCCATCTGCATGCCGTACATGATCAGCTCGACCGACGCGGTGATGGCGTCGTTGTTCGCGAACTCCGGATCCTGGTCGCCGACCATCTGATTCGACCAGTGAAACAGTTTCTTACGGTCTTCCTGCGGCACGCCCATCAACCCGGCGATGGCCTGCAGCGGCAGCTCACACGACACCTGCTCGACGAAGTCGCCGCAACCCTCGGCCGCGGCGGCCGCGACGATGCGCTGCGCGCGCTCGTTGAGGTCGTCGCGCAGGCGTTCGACCGCGCGCGGCGTGAAGGCCCGCGAGACGATCTTGCGTAGCCGAGTGTGCTGCGGCGCGTCCATGTTCAGCAGCACGAACTTGCCGCGCTCGACCTGCTCACCGACCGTGCCGTCCTTGTAGCGCGGCAACGCGGTCTTTTCCAGGCTGGAGAACACGTCGCTGCGCAGCGAGATCTCTTTGACGTCCTTGTGCTTGGTCACCACCCAATAGCCGCCGTCGTCGAACCCCCCAACGCCGTATGGCTGTTCGTTCCACCAGATCGGCGCGCACCGCCGCATCTCGGCCAGTTCCTCGACGGGAAGGCGCTCGGCGTAGATGCCAGGATCGGTGAAATCGAATCCGGGTGGGAGGTTCGGAGTCGGCATCGGGGGCACTCCTAGTAATACGACTGGTATTCGACCCGTTCTGGCTCAGTAAAGCATCGCGATCCCGGAAATGGAACGTGTTCTCGCGAGCGGCTTCGACCGGCACACAGCGCGTACGCGGCGAAACGACCTTGTGGCCGAGGCCCTACTCGTTATGGTGTTGGTCATGATTCGCGAACTGTTCACCGCCGCTGCGATCGCCGCGACAACTGTGAGCCTGGCACCGACTGCCGCCGCTGACCCCCAGCACTACGACGGCGATGTGCCCGGGATGAACTACGACGCCTCGTTGGGTGCTCCGTGCGACAACTACGAGCGGTTCATCTACGGACGCGGCCCGAACGGTCAGGCCGAAGCGTGCCACTTCATCACCCACCAGTTCCCGGCCGCGCAATCGGGCTACTGGGTGGTCACCTACCCGCTGCGCGGGGTCCAGCAGGTCGGTGCCCCGTGTGACAACCCGCGGGGGTTGTCGGCCCAGTCTCCCGACGGGCTTCCGATGCTCTGCACCGAACATGGCTGGCAGATCGGGCAATTGACCAACGGCGGGTTCCCGCTTCAAAGCGGAGGGTTCCCCTCAGACACAGGTATCACCAGCGATAACCCGAACCCGTAATAGATATCCAGATCACACAAACGGGGAATCTGGAGGTAATCACCGGCAAAAACGCCGACGACGAGTGATCAGACGCTGGCTGCGGCGTTGAGCTCGTCCAGCCGGTTCGTCGCTTCCAGGTACTCCTGCACCCAGCGCTCGATGACCGTCGACGTCTTCTCCACTTTGCTGAACTGCCCGACCACCTGTCCGACGGGGTTGAACGCGACGTCGACGGTCTCGTTTGGGTACTTGTTGGTGGCCCGCACCGCCATCCCGGAGACCATGTACTGCAGCGGCATGCCCAACGGCTTCGGGTTCTCCGGCTTCTCCCAGGCCTCGGTCCAGTCGTTGCGCAGCATTCGGGCCGGCTTGCCGGTGAACGAGCGACTGCGGACGGTGTCCCGGCTGTCCGCCTTGGCGTATGCCGCCTGCTGGACGGGGGTGTTGGAGGCTTCCTCGACCATCAGCCACTGCGAACCGGTCCAGGCGCCCTGCGCGCCCAGCGCCAGAGCCGCGGCGATCTGCTGACCACTGCCGATGCCGCCTGCCGCGAGCACCGGTATCGGGGCGACCTCCTTGACGACCTGCGGCCACAGCACGATCGAGCCCACCTCGCCGCAGTGTCCGCCGGCCTCACCGCCCTGGGCGATGATGACGTCCACCCCCGCGTCGGCGTGCTTTCTGGCCTGAGACGGTGAGCCGCACAGCGCGGCCACCTTGCGACCGGAATCGTGGACGTGCTTGATCATGTCCGCCGGTGGGGTGCCGAGCGCATTGGCGATCATCGCCACCTTCGGATGCTTCAGGGCCACCTCGACCTGCGGCGTGGCGGTCGCCTCGGTCCAGCCCAGCAACTGCAAGGTGTCCTCGTCTGCGTTCTCCACGGGGACCCCGTGGTCGGCGAGAATCTTCTTGGCGAAGTCCAGGTGCTCCTGCGGCACCATCTTGCGCAGCGTTTCAGCCAGCTCTTCGGCGGACAGGTGCGCGTCCATGCCCTCGTATTTGTTCGGGATCACGATGTCGACGCCGTACGGGTGGTCGCCGATGTTCTCGTCGATCCAGTTCAGTTCGATCTCCAGCTGTTCCGGCGTGAAGCCGACCGCGCCAAGCACGCCGAAGCCGCCCGCTTTGCTGACCGCGACGACGACATCGCGGCAGTGCGTAAAAGCAAAGATCGGAAACTCGATCCCGAGTTCGTCACAGATGGGGGTATGCATGCCTGCTCCTGAATCGCTGGCCGAATTGAAACGTGTTCTAGTTTAGTACACCACCCACAAGACGACGAATGCCAGCATGCAGCCGGCGCACATCAGATGATCCCGGCAGATGGCGCGGGCCAGCCGGCTTTGGCGGGCCGTGTCGTCCGAACGACTGCCGAGCCGGACCGCGTTGGGGACAGTGCGCGTCAAGGCCAGCCCAATCGGGGCGCCCGCCAGCACTGCCGAGGCGGCCACCAACCAGCCCGGGTCATGCCCGCGGACCGCGCGGATCGCCAATGCTGCCAGCAAGACGACCATGACGACGGCGATGAGCCGGTTCATCGGTCGCGATCCGGTGGTCGCACGCCGGTAGTAGGCCGCGATAGAGGCCAACACCGATTCCGGCAGCTCATCGCGGGCGTCTCGGCGGCCGAGGACCTGTGTGTCGAACATCAGGTCCATCCACAGCACGGCGAGCAGAAACCCGCTGCACGCGGTGAGTAACGACGTCGCGACGCTCATCGTCTCATTGTCAGGCCCATTGTTTCCCGGCGCTCGACCCGAAACCGGCTGCGGTAGCCTGACCCGTCATGGGACGCGTGGACGGAAAAGTTGCACTGATCAGCGGCGGCGCTCAGGGCATGGGGGCTGCCCATGCCCGGATGCTGGTCGGGGAGGGCGCCAAGGTCGTCATCGGCGACATCCTCGACGAGAAGGGCAAGGCGCTGGCCGACGAGCTCGGGAACGCCGCGCGGTACGTCCACCTCGACGTCACCCAGCCCGATGACTGGGAAGCCGCCGTCTCCACCGCGCTCAACGACTTCGGCGCACTCAACGTGTTGGTCAACAATGCCGGCATCGTGGCCCTGGGACAGATCGGCAAGTTCGACATGGCCAAGTGGCAGAAGGTCATCGACGTCAACCTCACCGGCACGTTCCTGGGTATGCAGGCCGCCGTCGAGCCGATGAAAGCCGCCGGCGGCGGCTCGATCATCAACGTCTCGTCCATCGAGGGTCTGCGCGGGGCGGTCATGGTGCACCCCTACGTCGCCTCCAAGTGGGCGGTGCGGGGCCTGACCAAGTCGGCCGCCCTGGAATTGGGCCCGCACAACATCCGGGTCAACTCCATCCATCCCGGCTTCATCCGCACCCCGATGACCAAGCATTTCCCGGACGACATGGTCACCACCCCGCTCGGCCGGCCCGGGCAGTCCGACGAGGTCGCCACGTTCGTCGTGTTTTTGGCCAGCGACGAATCTTCGTATGCGACCGGTGCCGAGTTCGTGATGGACGGCGGGCTGGTCAACGACGTCCCGCACAGGATGTAGCCGCTAGCGGCACTTTGCGATCACGGTCTCGGCGAACCGCTCGATGGCCGCTCGATACGGCAGGTCCTCGGCGCCCGCCCAGGGCGCGCACATCACCGCGGTCACCCCGAGGTCTTCGGCGCGCCGGTAGAGGTCCGCCGACGGCGGCTCCAGCAAGGCCAGCATGATCTCGAACGGCTCGTCGTGCCGACCATATTCGCGGCGCAGCGCGGTCAGCTTCTGGACATAGGCCGCGGCGTCGTCCCACGCATAAGCCGTGCCGACCCATCCGTCGCACAGCCGTGCCGCCCGCCGCAACGCCGCATCCGATTCGCCGCCACACAGGATCGGCACCGGCGCACTCGGGTGCGGTTCGAGCATCAACTCCGGCACCTGGTAGTAGCGGCCGCTCCACGACACCCAACCGCCCTGCCACAGTGCACGCAACGCCGGGATCATCTCGTCGAGCCGTTTGCCTCGGTTGCCGAAATCCTGGCCCATCAGCTCGAATTCCTCGCGCATCCAGCCGGCGCCGACGGCCAGCGACACCCGGCCCTCGGAGATGACCGACGCGGTGGCCACCTGTTTGGCGACCTCCAACAGCGGACGAGCCGGCGCGACGTAGACGGCGTTGGAGAAGCGCAGCCGCCGCGTCACCGACGCCATGGCGCCGATCAGAATCCACGAGTCCGGCCACGCTGTCTCGGGTGACCACGGCGGCCGGTCCGCACCGGTGGGGTAGGGCGATGTCAGGCGGCGCGGATAGATCATGTGGTCGGCGCAGATCACGCCGTCGTAGCCGGCCTCGTCGAGCAGTTGCGCGACGGCCAGGGCATCCTTCGCGCTCATAAATGGTGTGCCCGACCAGAATTGCATCCCCGTACTCTAATGTTCGGATCGTGGACTTCGAGCTCGACGCCGAGCAGAGCGCCTGGTTGGCCGA
This sequence comes from Mycobacterium fragae, assembly GCF_002102185.1. Classification (GTDB taxonomy): domain Bacteria; phylum Actinomycetota; class Actinomycetes; order Mycobacteriales; family Mycobacteriaceae; genus Mycobacterium; species Mycobacterium fragae. The sequence continues at coordinate 703,269 of NZ_LQOW01000031.1, read as the reverse complement.
GGTGCGCGCCTTTCTGCACGAGAACGTCACCCCGGCGTTGCGAGCGGAGCTGGCCGAACGGGGCCAGGAGGAACACGGCGGGGAAGTCGCGGCATTCCGGCGCAAGATCGGCGAGAAGGGCTGGTTCGGGCTGAACTGGCCGCCCGAATACGGCGGGCTGGGCCTCGGCGCCATCTACCAGCATCTGCTGATGCGCGAATTCGAGTACTGGGGTGTGCCCGGCCCGGATCTGACGGTGACCTCGGTGGCCCCGATGATCATGCGGCACGGCACCGAGCAGAACAAGAAGGAGTTCCTCCCGCCGATTGCGCGCGGCGAAATGACCTGTGCGGTGGGCTATTCCGAACCGGAGGCAGGCACCGACCTGGCCAGCCTGCGCACCCGCGCGGTGCGTGACGGCGACGAATGGGTGATCACGGGATCCAAGATCTGGAACAGCGGCGCGCAGCGCGCCACCCATGAGTGGCTGTGCGTGCGCACCGATCCCAGCGCTGCACGGCACAGGGGAATCTCGGTGATCATCGTGCCGGTCAACCTACCCGGCATCACGATCCGTCCGCTTTACGCGTGGTCGGGGTACCGCACCAACGAGGTGTTCTTCGACGAGGTCCGGGTTCCCGTCGGCAATCTGATCGGCGAGGTCAATCAGGGCTGGACGTACATCACCGGCGCGCTGGATCTGGAACGCGGCGCGCTGACCAACGCCGGGGATCTCCGCCGCGCGCTCGACGAGCTGACCGAGCTGGCCGCCCGTCCCGGCCGCGACGGGACCGTGCCGTTGCGTTCCGCGAGCTTTCGTAGGCGGCTGGCCCAAGCCGAGGCGGACGTCGAGGCCGCGGTGCTGATGGGATATGAGGCGGCATCGTTGCTGGACAGCGGGGTGATCCCGACGGTGGAAGTCAGCGTTGAGAAGGTGTTCAGCAGCGAACTGCGCCAGCGGATCGCCGACCTGGCCATCGACCTGCTCGGCCCCGACGGACTGCTGGCGTATCGCAGCCCAGCCGCACCGCTGGACGGCCAGTTCGAGCGCTTGTACCGGGTGTCGCCGCTGATGCGGTTCGGCGGAGGCACCAACGAGGTGCTGCGCGACGTCATCGCCCAACGGGGCCACGGCATGCCGTCATACGGACGTTGAGCATGCGGCTGTTACCCGACCAAGACGAACAAGACCTGTCGTCGATGCTGCGCAAACTGTTGGCCACTGACAGGACGCCGCAATCGTTATGGGCGGCACTGGCGGACGCCGGTGTGTTCGGTCTGACGCTTCCCGAGCAATACGGCGGTTCCGGCGGCACGCTGTCCGACCTCGGTATCTTCTGCGTGGAAGCCGGTCGCGCTCTGTGTCCGACCATCGTGCACAGCACCGTGCAGGCGGCGCTGGCCGTGCATCTGCTCGGCGGGCCGCAACAACATGCGGCGTGGCTGCCGCTGCTATCGAGTGGAAGCATCAGCGCCACAACGGGTTTGTGGAGCGCACGCAATTCCGCGATGATCACGCCGACGCTGCTCGCCTGCCCGGGACCCGACGGCGGGTGGCGGCTGCGCGGTACCGCCGACTTCGTCGCCGACGCCGATTTGGCCGACCACATCGTGGTGTCGGCGGCGACCGACGGACGGACCATGGGCTTCGTCGTCGACATGCGCGCGCCGGGTCTGCGCGTCGAGCCGCTGCAGCTGATGGGCGCCCACCGGTCCTTCTGCGTTCGCTTCGACGATGTGCCGGTGGCGGATGGTCCGGCGGTGCTCGCGGACATCGCGGATTCTGATTTGCGCCGGGTGGCCAACGCGGCGGTGGCGTTGCTGTCGCTCGATCTGGTCGGGGTCGGTGAGGCGGTGCTGCAACGCACGGTCGACTACACCACCACGCGCCGGCAGTTCGGCCGGCCAATCGCCTCGTTTCAGGCGGCACAGCACCTGGTGGCGAACATGCATATCGCGTTGGCCGCCGCCCGGCTGGCCGCGCAGTCGGCCGTGTTCTGGATCGGCAAGGGCCGCACCGCCACCCGGGAGACCGCGATCGCCCGCATGCACGCGGCCACCGCCGCGAAATCGATCACGCTGGATGCCCACCAACTGCACGGCGGCATGGGTTACGTGGTCGAGACCGACCTGCATTTGTTCTCCGAGCGGGCACGGGTGCTGGCGACGCTCGGCGGCGGCGCGGACATCGCCGCGACATGGTTGGAGGACAACGGATGAGTCTGATCGACGCCGAGTCCGCGTCGCGCGTGGGCACCGTCGCCGCCACCGCAACCGGCGAAGTCAACCGGCGCGACTGGCAACGCTGGGCCGCGGCCGTCGGCGACCACAACCCGTTGTGGTTCGACGCCGAATACGCTCGCGCCCAAGGCTATCGCGACATCATCTGCCCGCCGCTCTACCTGCAATACGCCGTGCTGGGAGCAACGCCGCTGGATGGGCTGCGGCCGGACGGTTCTTCCGGAGCGGTGTCGGGCAGCCTGGCGTTTCCCCGCGCGCCCAAACGGATGGCCGGCGGGGAGAGCACCAGATTCTACGGGCCCGCATATCACCGCGACGAGATCGAGATGGTGCGCACGATCGAGTCGATCGTGGAAAAGCAGGGCCGCTCAGGCCCGTTCGTTCTGGTCACATGGCGAACCGTGTACCGCAACCAGCGGCGTGAATTGGTCGCCGAGGCAACGACATCGATGATCGCCCGACCGTAGAGGAGTTCGATGTTCTACGAAGACGTCCACGTCGGCGATCCGTTGCCGGGCCTTACGGTGACCGTCGACGAGCGGCAGATGTTCTTCTTCAGCGCCGCCACCTACAACGGTCACCGCATCCACTACGACAAAGACTGGGCCCGAACCGTCGAGGGGTATGACAACGTGTTGGTGCAGGGCCCGCTTCAGGCGGCGCTACTCGCGCGTGCCATCACCGATTGGATCGGCGGCCGAGGCCGGTTGGTCGAATACGCCGTGCAGAACCGGGCGGTCGCATTCCCTGGCGAAGAGCTGAGTTTCGGTGGAGTGGTCACCGGCAAGCGGCTGGCCGACGGCACCGGCCTGGTCGATCTCGACATCGCCGGGCGGCGGGGGAGCACCGTGCTGATGCCCGGCACCGCGACCGTCGCGCTGCCACGCCGGGAAGAATCAGCATGACCGGCCTACGCGGCGAGGCGGCCATCATCGGCATCGCCGAACTGCCCGCCGAGCGCAAACAGACCAGGCCGCCGTCGTTCACCCTCGACCAGTACGCCCTGCTGGCCAGGATGGTCGTCGAGGACGCCGGTGTCGACGCCACCGTGGTCAACGGCCTGATCTGCCACGGCCTGGCGGAATCCGACATGTTCGCCCCGGCCACGCTCGCCGAATACCTCGGGCTGCCAGTGGATTTCGGTGAACGGGTCGACCTCGGCGGTGCGACGTCGGCGGGGATGGTGTGGCGGGCCGCGGTCGCCGTCGAACTCGGGCTGTGTGACGCCGTTCTCGCGGTGGTGCCCGGCTCCTCGATGCTGCCGAAGTCCGCGCGGCAGCCGGAGCCTGCACCCCGATGGCATGGAGCGTCGAGCAACAAGTACGGATCGCCGCAGGCCGAGTTCGAGATCCCATACGGCAACGTCGGCCAGAACGCGCCCTACGCGCAAATCGCGCAGCGGTATGCGGCGGTGTTCGGCTACGACCCGGCGGCGCTGGCGAAGCTGGCCGTCGACCAGCGCGCGAACGCCTGCGCGCATCCCGGCGCGGTGTTCCACGGCAAGCCGATCACAGTCGACGACGTGCTGAACAGCCCGATGATCGCCGATCCGATCCACATGCTGGAGACCGTGATGCGGGTGCAAGGCGGTGCCGGCGTTCTGATCGCCAACGCGGACGTGGCGCGGCACGCGCGGCATCGGCCGGTGTGGGTCAGGGGATTCGGCGAACACATCGCGTTCAAGACTCCGACCTACGCCGACGATCTCCTGACCACTCCGGTGGCGCGTGCTGCGGAGCGGGCGTTCGCCATGGCGGGCCTGACGCGCTCAGAGGTCGATGTTGCATCCATTTACGACTGCTACACCATCACCGTGCTGATGACCCTCGAGGATGCCGGATTCTGCGCCAAAGGGGAAGGCATGCGCTGGGTTAACGAGCATGACCTGACCTTCGGCGGCGACTTTCCGCTCAACACCGCCGGCGGGCAGCTGTCGTTCGGGCAAGCGGGGATGGCCGGCGGCATGCATCATGTCGTCGACGCCGCCCGCCAGGTGATGGGCCGCGCAGGCGACGCGCAAGTGCGCGACTGCCATCGGGCTTTTGTGTCCGGCACCGGCGGCATCATGAGCGAGCAGGTCGCGCTGATTCTGGGCGGTGACTGAGGATGACCGAACCGCGGCCCCTTCCCGAACCGACGCCGGTGTCGCAGCCGTTTTGGCAAGCACTCACCGAACACCGGATCATGGTGCAGTATTCTCCGTCGCTCGACCGGTACGTGTTCTATCCGCGCACGCTGGCCCCCGGCACGTTGGCAGACGACCTGGAGTGGCGCGAAATCGACGGCGCCGGAACACTTTACACCTTCACGGTGGCGCGACGACCGACCGGTCCGCCGTGGGCGGACGCATTGCCTCAGATTCTCGCGGTGGTGCAGTGGGACGCCGGACCGCGGGTCAGCACCGAACTGGTGGATGTCGATCCGGACGACGTCCGCATCGGCATGCGGGTGAGCCCGGTGTTCTGCGATGTCGCCGATGCGGGCATCACCCTGCTGCGGTATCGACCGGAGCGAAATGTTTGAAACCGTCCAGCAGCTGCTGCGAAGCCGTATGCACGACGACACCGTTGCGGTCGCCCACGGCGATCGAACATGGACGTGGCAAGAGCACCTCGGTGAGGCGGCCGCTGAGGCATCGGCGTTGATCGGGCTCGCCGATGACACCCGTCCGCTGCACGTCGGCGCCTTGCTCGGCAACTCGCCGGCCATGCTGCGGTCGATGGCGGCGGCCGCGTTGGGCGGTTACGTGTTGTGCGGCATCAACACCATCCGCCGCGGCGCCGGGCTGCTCGCCGACATCCGGCGCGCAGACTGCCAACTGCTGCTCGTCGACCCCGACCACCTGCCGCTGCTCGACGGGCTGGACCTGGCCGGCATCGCGGTGCTCGACGTGACTTCGCCGCGCTACCGCGACGCCGTCGCCGCAGCGCCGCCGCTGGTGCCGCACCGCGAAGTCAGGCCGGACGACACCCTGATGATGATCTTCACGTCCGGAACCAGCGGCAACCCAAAAGCGGTCCGCTTCGCCCACGTGATGGCGATCCTTTGCGGCGCAAGCCTGATCGGCCAGTTCGACATCACCGCGGCGGATGTCTGCTACCTGTCGATGCCGTTGTTTCACTCCAACGGCGTGGCCGCCGGCTGGGCGGTGGCGATCGGAAGCGGTGCCACCATGGTGCCGGCGCGGTTCTCGCCGTCGCGATTTCTGGCCGACATCCGCCGTCACAACGTCACCTACATGAATTACGTCGGCAAGCCGTTAGCGTTGGTGCTGGCCACCCCGGAGCGGCCCGACGACGCCGACAACACGCTGCGAATAGCGTTCGGTAACGAGGCGACCGAACGTGATATCGCGGAGTTCAGCGGGAGATTCGGCTGCCAGGTCGTCGACAGCTTCGGATCGAGTGAGTTCGCGGTGATCGTCACCCGCGAAGACGGCACCCCGGCCGGATCCATCGGTAAAGGCTATCCGGGGGTCAGCGTGTACAACCCGGAAACGGTTACCGAATGTGCGCCAGCGATTTTCGACGAAACCGGTGCGCTGGCCAACGTCGACGAAGCGGTCGGGGAACTGGTGAACACCCAGGGCGCCGGGCCGTTTTCCGGCTACTACAACGACCCGGCGGCCACTGCCGAGCGGATGCGCCACGGCATGTACTGGTCCGGTGATCTGGCCTACCGAGACGCCGACGGATGGATCTATCTGGCCGGGCGCACGGCGGACTGGCTCCGCGTGGACGGCGAGAACCTGGCGGCCGCGCCGATCGAGCGAATTCTGCAGCGGCTCACCCCGATCAACCAGGTCGCGGTTTACGGGGTTCCGGACGAACTGGTCGGCGACCAGGTGATGGCCGCGATCGTGCTCAACGAAGGTGAGGCCTTGACGCCGAGCGACTTTGAAAGCTTTCTCGCCGGTCAAGCCGACCTGTCGGCGAAGGCCTGGCCCCGTTTCGTCCGGATCAACAGCGAGCTGCCGAAAACGGCGACCAACAAAATCCTCAAACGCGAGCTGATCCACGCGGGCGTGACCGCCGGCGACGGTGTGCTGTGGGAGCGGGTGGGCCGCAGCACCACCTACCGCGAGACGCGCGAGGCGTAATTGCCGTCGCATGCACCGCCGACTGTGTGGGTTATGGTCGAAAAATCGCGAAATCGCGTGCATAACCCACACACTCGGCGCCAGGCGGCGAGGCTCAACGGGTCGCCGTGATGTATTCGGAGTGCATGATGTTGTCGATTTGCACATCCACATCGTTGGGTGTTCGTCCGTAGTCGGTTTGCAACTGCGGGTTGGTGCGGACCGGATCGACTGACCATCCGTGTTCGGCCAGCCACTGCGCGGGTTTGGTCTTCGTTTCCTGGTCGTAGGTGAAATTCGAGAAATCGAAGTCGCCGGACTTGTTCAGGCCGGGGTAGGTCGCCTCCAGGGCGGAGAGCCGATGTCGGTCAAGGCCCGAACCGAGCGCACCAATCGCGAGCCGGCTGCCCGGCGCCGAGAGCTGATCGATGCGCGTGAACAGGGTGTCTTGCGCGGCGGCGGTCAAGTAGGGCAGCAGCCCTTCCACCGACCAGGCGCTGGGCTGTTGCGGGTCGAAGCCGGATGCCCGCAGCGGTATCGACCAGTCGGTCCGCAGATCCACCGCGACGTCGATCCGCCGGGCGGTGGGCTCGGCCCCGTGCTCGGCAAGCACGCGTCGCTTGAACTCAAGGACTTTCGGCCGATCGATCTCGAACACTGTTGTGCCGCTTGGCCACGCAAGCCGGTATGCCCGCGAATCCAGACCCGCGCCGACGATGATCGCTTGCCGCAAACCGCCGTCGGCCATTGACATGAAGAACTCGTCGAAAAACCGGGTTTGCACGCCGTAAAGCCGCGGGAATGCCGTCGCGCCCTCAGATGTTCCCGGATCGGCAAGTTGCGCAGTCAAATACGGATCGGCCGAGGCAGCGATGAAATGCCGCGCATATTCGTCTCGGACCAATGGGTCGGGACTTGCGGTGTGTAATGCACGCCATCCGGCTACCAGCAGGGCGGTGTAGCCGACGCTGGTGACGATGTCCCATTCGTCGTCGTCGGAGCGTGCGGTCATCGTTGGCTTTCGAACAGGTACGACCCGACGGTGATCGCCCGGTCGTCGGCGCCCTCGTCATGGATGACGGTGCGCACCGCGACGCTGCCATTGGCGCCGGCGATCGGTTCGGCTTCGACGCGGAACGGGCCGGCCTTGCCGCGGGCCACGAACATGACGTGAGAGGACACGCCTTGCAGCCGATCGGTGTCGGCGAGCCCGGCGGCTTGCTCAAGGGCCGCTGTCTCCAGGACGACGAACTGGGGCCCAAGGTGCAGCGCCGCGTCCGGTGACGCCACCTCAGCGGCGAGTTCCGGTAGGGTCCAGTGCCCGTCGTCGCGGCGATGCGCGCCGAACACGCGCCACAGCGGCGGCAGGTCGGGGGAGTCGACCACCTCGATCGGTTCGACCGGCATCCGGTCCAGCCCCTCGGGTGGCGTGCCGATGCTGATGCCTTCGCCCTCGGTCAGCGCGAGCACCCGGGCCGGCTGATCGGCGTCGACGATGCGGGATCGGCTGAAACCCATCTTCCGGCCGCGCCTTACCACCTCGGTCTTCACCTCGATGCGACGCACGTCTCGGCCCGGGTCGAGCACTTGGCAGGAGTGGATGACCGGGTTGGGAACCGCCTCCAGATCGGACATTCCGCCGCCTTCCGGGGAGGCGATGCCCAGCATGGCCAGCAGTATGCCGCCGGTCGGGTTGCGCATATCGTGACGCAGCGTGACGGTGTCGTCAACCGGGCCCAGGTCCATCGACACGTAACTGCGCCCGATGTAGCGGTAGCTCAGCAGTCCGCCCCAGCGCCGGCGAAGCTCGGCGGCATAGGCGTCGGGGTCACCGGCGAGTTCACGAATGTCTCGCAGCATGCGGTCCGTGGCCGTCCGCTACACCGGCTTGGCGTCGGCCCGCACATGGCGCAGACCGAGCACGTCAACCAGCCGATTGATCACGGGTTGTTCGGTCCACAGCTGGACCTTGCTGTCCTGCTCGCGGGCACGTTCTTCCAACATGACCAGCTGCTGATGGCTGATGAACGTCAAACGCTGGGCATCGATACGCAGCGTGTGACCGGACTCCAGCGGCCACACACGTCGCAGCGTGGTCTCGAACAACGCGTCGGCCGAGGCGTCGATTTCGCCGGCCAACGCGAAATCAACGTCGGCGTCCGGGTCGGCGTAGAGCCGGAACTTCACCGATCCCTCGCTGACGAACGGGTGCAGACAGATCAGTTCTTCTGCGGCGGCTCCGAGCACGCCCGTGTCGTAGGCGCACAGCGCTGCGACCGGTAACACCGCCATCCGCTGGTCGATCAGGTACTCCAGACGGGCCAATGCATCGCGCTGTACGGCGGTTCGGGCGACCGGCGTGACATTTGCGATCGCCCGGACGCCGGTGTAGCCGTTGGCGATTGCCCACTCGAGAACCGACAGGTATCTGGCCAGTGCGGCATCAGCGTCGACGACGTCGCTTCCGGACAGGTAGACGAAGTAGTCCTGGGCCGGGATCGCCGTGATACGACCGGAGCCGAGGTACTCGCCGACTCCGGGCATCGCGGCCAGCTCCGCTCGCAGCGTCTCGCGGGTGCCCTGCGCGGCGTAGACGATGAACTGGTTCTGCCGCAGCCCGTCGGCGATGTATTCCGCTGCGCGGCTGAGAAATTCGGCCCGGTTTTGGTAGCCCCACGCGACATGGCCGAACGGGGCCAATCCTGCGGCGGAGTCCAGCACAGCCTGCGCGCGCATCATGCCGTCTCGTCCAGACGAAGGTAGGCGTGGATCGTGGTTGCCTCCGGGCTGCTGTGGGTACGCACCAGATCGGCCACCGCGTTGACCACATACAGTCCGCGGCCTCGGGCGTTGTCGCTGCCGTAGGGTCGGCGCCCGGTGAGTGGATCATCGAGATATCCGCCGTCGCGCGCTTCGCAGACCATGTGGCCGTCATAACGCCACAGCGCGAGCCGGCACGGCCCGCCGGTCTCGGTCAGGCTCGAGGTAGCCAGCTCGCTGGCGATCAATTGCAGATCCGCGGTTTTCCGAGGGGGCAGGCCGAACCACTGCGCATACGCGCCGGCGAAGGCGCGCGCACCACTGAGATCGGCCAGATTTCGCGCCGTGTACTTGACGGCGGTCGGATCGCTGGACAGCGGCTGGTTGTAGCGGGCCCACACTTCGTCAGGCGCGAATGTCGGGCTGTCCTGCTCGGACGATCCGTGCTGCCACAGCACCGGATGGGTGCAGTGGGCGTCGACGATGACGTCGGGGTCAAGCTGTGCAACGTCGTACGGGCAGACAACGGTGACGTCGCGGCCGGTGAATGCGTGGTTGATGAGCGCCTCATGCTGCACGCATGCCGGGTATTCGAGTTCAGATCGGCTGGGCCAGATCGGTTCACCCACCATGCGTACCGGTTGATCGCGATGCTTCTCGACGAAGCTGCTCAGCACTTCGCCGAGGATCCGCCCGGGGTTGCGTCCCGCAAGTGTCATGTCGGCCATGACGACGTGATCGGCAGAGGACCCCAGCGCCTCGTCCAGCAGGGCCAGGTTGGGTCCCGGTACCGCGACCAACACCGCTGCGTCGGCCTTGACGGACTCAGTGATGAACGGCAGCAGGCAATCGAGGTACTCCTGCTGCGTGCGATAGAGCAGCGCGGGGTGGGCAAAAGTGAACTGACCAGTCTCGGCGTTTGTCACGTCAGCCGCTCCACCAATCCCCGGGCCCAACCCTCAGATCAGGCTACGCCACCATGTGAATCACAGTTCCAGCAACACGGTCACTGGGCCGTCATTGACCAGTTCGACCCGCATACGGGCACCAAAGGCACCGGTCTGCACCTCGGCGCCCAGCTGTTGGAGCGCTTTCACGAACGCGCCGACCAGCGGCTCGGCCACCGCACCCGGTGCGGCCGCGTTCCACGACGGTCGTCGACCCTTGGCGGTGTCCGCATACAGAGTGAACTGGCTGACCACCAGGATCGGCGCGTTGACGTCGGCCGCGGATTGTTCGTCGTCGAGAATGCGTAGCTGCCAAAGCTTTTCGGCTAACCGCCGGGTCTTGTCGACATCGTCGTCGTGGGTGACGCCGACGAATGCCAGCAGGCCCTGGCTCGCGGGGTTGATCGAGCCGACGACCTGCTGGTCGACCGTCACGGCCGCTGAGGAGACCCGTTGCACCAGAACCCGCATGCGCCCGATGCTGCCATGCGTACCCTCGTGTTGTGTCGGTGCTGGTCGCGTTCTCCGTGACGCCGCTGGGCGTCGGCGAGGGTGTCGGGGAGCTTGTGGCCGAGGCGGTTCGGGTGGTTCGGCGCTCCGGCTTGGCGAACAAAACCGATGCAATGTTCACGGTCATCGAAGGCGACAGCTGGGACGAGGTGATGACGGTCGTTCACGACGCCGTCGAAGCCGTCGCCGCGCGCGCCCCCCGCGTCAGTGTGGTGATCAAGGTCGACTGGCGCGCCGGTGTCACCGACGCGATGACCCGCAAAACCGAGTCGGTGGAGCGCTACCTGTCGGGGCCCTAGCGCTCCGCGGCCGCGCGGAACGCCTGCTCGGCCTCGTCGCCATGGACCGCGAACACCACCCGCTGCAGCGAGCGAGGCTGGTGCCGGCGGACCGCGCCGACCATCAGCCGGGCCGCCTCGTCGAGCGCGAAACCGCCGACGCCGGTGCCGAATGCCACCAAAGCCAGTGAACGGCAACCCAATTCGTCAGCCTTATCCAACGTGGATCGGGTCGCGTTCTCGATGATCTCGGCCGAGGTCGGCCCGCCGAGCTCCATCGTCGCCGCGTGGATCACATAGCGTGCCGGCATGTCGCCGGCCGTGGTCTCGATAGCTTCGCCGAGGCCGATCGGGGCCTTCTCATTCGACTCGCGCTGGACCTGCGGCCCGCCGGCGCGGGAGATGGCCTTGGCCACGCCGCCGCCGTGCTTGAGTTGGGTATTGGCGGCGTTGGTGATCGCGTCCACCTCGAGCTTGGTCACGTCAGCCTGAAGCACCTCTAACTCGATCATCGCCACACTTTAGTGTCATAGCGGTGAGCGTGCGTGCGGGCATTGTGGTCACTGGAACCGAGGTTCTGACGGGGCGGGTGCAGGACCGCAACGGTCCCTGGATCGCCGATCAGCTTCTCGAGCTCGGGGTGGAGCTTGCCCACATCACGATCTGCGGTGACCGGGTCCCCGACATCCAGGCGCAGCTGCAATTCATGGCCGATCAGGGCGTCGACCTGATCATCACCAGCGGCGGGCTCGGGCCGACGGCCGACGACATGACGGTTGCGACCGTGGCGCGGTTTTGCGGTCGTGAGTTGGTGTTGGACGCCGAGCTGGAGGGCAAGATCGCGGCGATCCTCAAATCCTTGATGGCGCGCATCGGCGGCGACTTCGACGCGGTGCGCGCCGCCAACCGCAAACAGGCGATGATCCCGGCCGGGGCGCTGGTGATCGATCCGGTGGGGACCGCGCCGGGTGTTGTGGTTCCCGGCCCGCCGACCGTCGTGGTGTTGCCGGGGCCGCCGCGTGAGCTGCAGCCGATGTGGCGGACAGCGGTGCAGCTGCCCGAAGTCCAGGAGGCCATCGCGAGGCGGACCGTTTATCGCCAGGACACCGTGCGGATGTTCGGGCTGCCGGAATCCGGGCTGGCCGAAACACTGCGCGACGCCGAGGAGCGGCTGCCCGGTTTCGAGTCGCTGGAGATCACCACCTGCCTGCGGCGCGGGGAGGTGGAAATGGTCACCCGCTACGAGCCCGACGCCGCCGGCGTGTACGACCAGTTGGTCGAGCTGTTGCGCGAAAAGCATGGGCAGCACGTCTTTTCCGAAGACGGCTCGACTGTCGACGAGCAGCTGGCGCAGTTGCTGGCCGGTCGCTGGATTGCCACCGCGGAGTCCTGCACCGCAGGCCTTGTGGCGGCGCGGCTGACCGACCGGCCGGGTTCGTCGGCGTACGTCGGCGGTGGGGTGGTGGCCTACTCCAACGAGGCGAAGACCGAGTTGCTCGGCGTGGACGCGGCGATGATCGAGGCGCACGGGGCGGTGTCCGAACCGGTGGCCGAGGCGATGGCCGCGGGTGCTTTGCGCCGCTTCGGGGCCGATACCGCGGTCGCGATCACCGGGATCGCCGGTCCCGAGGGCGGTACCGAGGACAAGCCAGTGGGCACGGTCTGCTTCACCGTCGCGTTGGCTGATGGCCGGTCGTTGACGCGGACGCTTCGGCTGCCCGGCAATCGCGCCGACGTGCGGGACCGTTCGACGACGGTGGCGATGCATATGTTGCGGCGTGTGCTGAGCGAGGCGGCCCCATAGAAATTTTTTTCACAGCGGTGTCGGATCGGGGCGGGTCCATACGTCAGGCGGGTAGAGGCAAACATTGAGAAGGGAGTACATGCCATGTCCACCTACGTCCTGACCTTTCGCAATCCCGGTGTCAACCCGACAGCCGAACAAGAAGACGCGTGGTCGAGCTGGTTCGGCAAGATCGGCTCGCACATCAGCGATTTCGGCAGCCGCGTGGGACGCGCGGTGATGCTCGGTGAGCCTGCCGAGGCCGGTGACCAGTTGTCCGGCTACATCGTCATCACCGCCAACGACCTCGACGCTGCAGTGCAGATCGCGAGCGGCTGCCCGCTGCTCGGCTACGGCGGGCGCGTCGAGGTGGGCGAAACGATGTCAGGGTAGCTCCCCGGTGCGCTACCGCCTGACCGTCGCGTCGTCGCGCACTAATGCGCACAGCTGCCACCGGCCGGGGACACCCTTGAGGTCGTGGGCGCCCCGGTCGGTGAACCTGCGCCGAGAGCCGGCGACGATGTCACGCACCGTCGAGGACACCAGCACTTCACTCGGCCCGGCGAGCGCGGCGACGCGCGCGCAGATGTGTACGGCCAAGCCCGCGACATCTTCTTTCAGCGTGCCGCGCACTTCGACCTCGCCCGCGTGGATTCCGACCCGCACCTCGATGCCGAGCACACGGACCGCATCCACGATGGTGTCCGCGCACGCGATGGCAGCGCTCGGGCTGGTGAACGAGGCGACGAATCCGTCTCCTGCAGTGTTGACTTCGCGTCCGCCGAATCGCTCGAGCTCGTGGCGAATGATGCTGTCGTGATTGTCCAGCAGGTCACGCCACCGGTCGTCGCCGAGCGCGGCGGCGCGCTCCGTCGAGCCGACAATGTCGGTGAACACGATCGTGGTGAGCACCCGCTCGGCCTCGAAGCCGCCCCGCACGCCGGTGATGAACTCCTCGATCTCGTCGAGCATTGGCGCGGTATCGCCGACCCAATAGAGCGAATCCGCGCCCGGTAGCTCCACGAAGCGTGACCCCGCGATGTGCTCGGCGAGATAGCGGCCGTGCCCGATCGGGATGAAGTCCACGTCGACACGATGCAGGATCAGCGTCGGCGCGCTGATGCGGGTGAGTGTGTCGCGCACGTCGGCCTCGATCACCACGCGGGTGGCAGCCCGGGCCATGCTCGGCGAGGCCGCACGGTTGCCGGCCAGATCCCACCAGGCACGAAACGCATCATCGCGAGCGACGCTCGGCGCGACGATGCCAAGCATGTCGAAGCCCCGCTCAACCGCGTCAGGCTCTATTCCGACCGTCCCGAATCGAGTCGCCTCACTCGGCGCGGCGCCGACCGGATAGTCGGGCGCCCGCAGCACGCGTGCCGCGCCGTTGACAATCACCAGGCTGCGCACTCGTTCCGGGTAGTCGGCTGCCAGAACGAGTCCGGCCATCGTGTTGAAACTCGGCGCGAAGACCGCCGCCTGCTCGCATCCGACCGCATCCATGACCGCGACCGCATCCTCCGCCCAGAACTGCGGCCCAAGCATCTCAATCGAGGGAATGCGCGACGACAGGCCCATTCCGCGGAAATCGAACCGGATCACCCGGCTGAAGGCCGCCAGCCGCCGATGAAAGCGGTACATCGACGGCTCGGCATCGATCGTGTCGATCGGGATGGATGGCCCCGGCAGCACGAGGAGATCGGTCGGGCCGTCGCCAAACACCTGGTAGGCGATGTCAAGCTGTCGGTCGCCGCCGCCGCACGCGGCATACCGAGTTCGCGGAGACTGCGCCACACGGCCAAGGTTAATTCAGTGGGCCGACAACAGCGGTTTGCTCGGTGCCGAAGCGAATCCCGGTGGCGTCTTGACCGATCGCGGTCAGCAGCGCGACCATGATCAACACCGGCACAATCGTCGCGGCCAACGCAAATGGATAGCCGTGAGCGGACGCCAGGCGTTCCTGAAGCGGTAAGTTGAAGGCCGCCAACAGATTTCCCAGCTGATATGTCACGCCGGGGTAGAAGCCGCGGATGGCGTCCGGAGACATCTCGGTCAGATGTGCCGGGATGACGCCCCAGGCGCCCTGCACGACGAGCTGCATCAAAAACGCGCCGAGGCACAGCATCGCGGCGGTCTGCGAGTATGCGAACACCGGCACGATCGGCAACCCCAGCACCGCGCAGAACACAATCGTGTAGCGGCGACCGAATCGCTGAGAAAGCGACCCGAAGATCAGCCCTCCGACGACGGCGCCGACGTTGTAGGTCACCACGATCCACTTGGCCGTCGCGCTCCCCAAGCCGGCACCGCCGCTGTGGGAGGCCGTCAGGAACGTCGGGTACACATCCTGGGTGCCGTGGCTCATCCAGTTGACGGCGGTCATCAGCAGCACCAGATAGACAAACCGGCGGATAACGGCGGCGTCGGCCAGCACGTCGCGAATCTTGGTGTGGGTCAACCGCATCCGGCGTTGCGTCACCTCCCACACCTCGGATTCGGTAACCCGGTAGCGGATGATCAAGCTGACCAGAGCCGGGATGATGCTCAAGCCGAACAGCCAGCGCCATGACAGCCCCAACCAGTTCATCACCAACAACGACGCCAGCGTTGCGAGCAGATAGCCGAAGGCATAGCCCTCCTGCAGCAGCCCGGAAAAGAAGCCGCGTCGCTGGGCCGGAACCTTCTCCATCGCCAGCGCCGCGCCCAGCCCCCACTCACCGCCCATGCCGATGCCGTACAGCAGCCGCAGGATCACCAGCACGGTGAAGTTGGGTGCGAACGCACACAGGAAGCCGACCAGGGAATAGAACGCCACGTCGACCATCAGCGGCAGCCGTCGGCCCACCCGGTCGGCCCACAGCCCGAACAACAAGGCGCCCACCGGCCGCATCATCAGAGTGGCCGTGGTCAGGAACGCGACTTCGGTCTTGCTGCGGTGAAACGTCGTCGCAATATCGGCATAGACCAGCACCACCAGGAAGTAGTCGAAGGCGTCCATGGTCCAGCCCAGCAGCGCCGCGATGAATGAATTCCGCTGGTCGGCCGTGAGCCGCTGTGTTTGCACGGCGAATTACTTCTGCTCGATGCTGTCCCAGAGTTCGCTGATGGTGCGCAGGATCTCCTCGGCGCGGCCGAGGCCGGCCAGATGGCTTTCACCGGGCAGGTGATACAACTCCGCGTCGGGCAGCCGGTCGACTACATGCTGGCCGTGGGCGAACGGCACGATGTGGTCGCGGTCCCCGTGCCACCACCGGACGGGGACCTTCACCTGATCGAGCCGGAATCCCCAATCCCGGGCGAACACGATCACATCGGCGAACGGGGCCGCGAGCTGCTTGCGGCTGCCGTTGAGCAGATCGTCGAGGAACATCGCCTTGAACTCCGGCCGCACCAGCAGCCGCCGGTCGGCCTCGGGGGATACCCGGGCGTAGACGTACAGCGCGGGCTCGGCAACCGGGCGGATCATCCGGATGAAACCAACCGCCGCCAACCGGATCGGCCATCCAGCCACCGCGAGCAGCGGTGCGATATACGAACCGAGTGTCATCACCCCGCCGGCGATCGCATCCGGGCCCTTGGTAGGCGCGACACCGCCGAGCACCCCGACCGCCACGACGCGATCGGGCATGGCGGCTGCGCACCCCAGCGTGTAGGGCCCGCCGCCGGAGAGGCCGATGACGGCCATCTTGTCGACGCCGAGCGTGTCCGCCATGGTGCGCAGGTCGTCGGCGAAGGCGACGACGGTGTCGTATTGGTAGGGCGTGGAGGAGCCGATTCCGGGGCGGTCGACCCCGATCAGCCGGATGTGGTTCTTCTCGGCGTAGACCCGGGCGTCGGTCGGGATCTGGCGGCGCGCGCCCGGGGTGCCGTGCAGCCAGAAGACGGCGCGTCCCTGGGGGTCGCCGAACTCGGCGAACCCGAGCTGACGATCGTCGCCGACGGCGATATTGCCTTCCAATTTGGGACGAGCAATAGCGATAACCATGACGGCAGTGTTTCATGTGCGGTGTACGTCGAACCCGCAGATTGCCGGAGGAGCGGAGCCAGCCATGCGAATCATCGACGCCGACGGGCACGTCGCCGAGAACCCCACGCTGGCCGTCGAAGCCATCAAGCGCTGGCCCCAACACGTCACGGCGAGCACCGACGGGACGCCGAGGTTGATCATCGAGGGCCGCAAGTATCCGGAAGACCGCGGCCCCGGCGCCGGCTGCCCGCCTCTGCACGGGATCAGCACGGCGCCAGGCATCAACTGCCGGTCGACGGAGGGCGTGCTGGGCGACGCCGACCGCGATCACATCGACACCATGGTGCTGTATCCGAGCCTGGGGCTGTGTGCGCCCAGCCTCGAAGACCCCGAATTCGCCGCCGGGTTCGCGCGCCTGTACAACCAGTGGATCGCGGATTACTGCGCGCCGTCCAAAGGCCGGTTGCGCGGCGTGGCCGTGGCTCCGATCGAGCACGGCCAGGTCGCCATCGACGTGATGCGCGAAGCCAAGGACCTCGGGCTGGTGGCGACGCTCGTCCCGCCGGCACTCAAGACGCGAAACCTCGACCATCCCGACCTCGACCCGTTCTACGCCGCCGCGGTGGAGCTCGAGATGCCACTCGGTATCCACGGCGCGCCCGGCATTCATCTGCCGAAGATCGGCGTGGATCGCTTCACGAATTACATTCAGGTGCATTGCATCAGCTTTCCGTTCGACCAGATGACCGCGATGACCGCGCTCGTCTCCGGCGGGGTGTTCGATCGGCATCCGGGGTTGCGGGTCGCGTTCCTGGAGGCGGGTGTGGGTTGGGTGCCGTTCTTCATCGACCGCCTGCACGAGCATTTCGAAAAGCGTGGCGACTGGATCGAACACGGCTGGCAGCGCGATCCGCAGGAGTACGTGCAGGCCGGCAACATCTACGTGACCTGCGAGCCGGAGGAGCCCATCCTGCCCGGCGTCATCGACGTGCTCGGCGCCGATTTCATCATGTTCGCCAGTGACTACCCGCACTGGGACGGCGAGTGGCCGGAGAGCACCAAGCACCTGCGTACCCGCCCCGACATCAGCGACGACGTCCGCGCCAAGATCGGCGGCCTGAACGCACAGCGGTTTTACGGGCTCAACTAAGGCTATTCGCCCCACGTATGGGCGCGGCGCTTGCGCACCTGCTCGAGTTTCTCGTCGAGCCGTGCTTGCTCGTCCTCAATGGCGCGCCCCGCTTTGTCGACCGCGTTGTAGACCGCATCGTCGAGTTTGCACAGATCCGCCACAGACACCTCGGGTGATACGAAGACCGAGAAACGAATGCAGTCGTCCAGCATCGTAATGTCGACCTTCGGCGCCGGATCGAGCTCGCGATGAAACTGGCTTGCCAGCGCGCGTATCCAATATTTGGGCCACAGCGGAATGGGCTTGAGCTCGTAGACAATGATGGCGTGCTCGCCGTTGTAGATACCGATGGGCGCCTCGGTGCGGCTGAAGTGTGGTCTGGCCGTCATCGTGGACCTCCGTCCTCCGGTCTACCACCGTGTCGGTGATGCGCGGCCGCCGCGCCGCCGGACTGGTGGCGGGCTTCGGGTTTGGCGCTCTGCTCGCGCTTGCCTTCCCGGCGCCGTCCTGGTGGTGGTGGGCGTGGGTGGGGGCAGTGCCGCTGCTGCTGGTCGTGCGCGCCGCGCCGACCGCATGGGAGGCTGCCGCACGGGCCTGGTGCGGGCTTGCGGGCTACGTGCTGACCACCCAGTACTGGCTGCTGCCAAGCGCGGGACCGCTACTGGCGGTGCTGGCCGCCGGGCTGGGCGCGTTGTGGGCGCCGTGGGGATGGGCGGCGCAGCGGCTGCTGTCTTACCCGCTGACAGTCGGCCGGATGCTTGCCGCCACTGTCGTTTTGCCGAGCGCGTGGGTGCTGGCCGAGGCGGCTCGGTCCTGGCCCGCTCTGGGCGGACCGTGGGCTCTGCTGGGCGCCTCGCAGTGGAACCAGCCCTCCACGCTGGCGTCCGCGTCTCTCGGCGGGGTGTGGTTGACGAGTTTCCTACTGGTAGCGGCCAATACGGCGGTCGCCGGGGCGATCCTGCACCACGGTGTGCGCGGTCGGGTGATCGCCCTGCTGGTCGCTGTTGCCTGCGCTGCCGTAGGGCCGACGTGGTTCGTGCTGGGTCCG
The DNA here is from genome assembly GCF_002102185.1 of Mycobacterium fragae. Classification (GTDB taxonomy): domain Bacteria; phylum Actinomycetota; class Actinomycetes; order Mycobacteriales; family Mycobacteriaceae; genus Mycobacterium; species Mycobacterium fragae. The sequence goes on along the minus strand of NZ_LQOW01000031.1, from coordinate 684,546 downwards.
GCGCCTACGGCCGGTTCGACGGTGCGTGTGGCGCTGGTGCAGCCGGGCGACATCACGGATGCCGGGGCCCGGCAAAAGGCCGGTGAGGCGTTGACCGCGACGCTGGCGGGTCAGCGGCTAGACCTGGTGGTCTGGGGCGAGAGCAGCGTGGCAGTTGATCTCGCCAGTCACCCGAAAGCGTTGGCGGACTTGGCCGATCTGTCCAGACGCGTCGATGCTGACCTACTCGTCAACGTCGACGCGCCCACACCCACCGGGGCAATCTACAAGTCCGCGGTGCTTGTCGGCCCCCACGGTTCGGTGGGCGCGTATCGGAAGGTCCGCCTGGTGCCCTTCGGCGAGTATGTGCCGCTGCGCCCGCTGCTGGGCAGCATTACCCGCCACACCAAGGCCGCAGCCGCGGACCGCGGCCGAGGCAGCGGACCAGTGGTGCTGCGAACCGGCACGCTGACCGTCGGGCCGTTGATCAGCTTCGAAGCGCTGTTCTCCGACCTGCCGCGCCGAGAGGTGCAACTCGGCGCCCAGCTGTTGGCGTACCAGAGTTCCACGTCGACGTACCAGGGGAGTTGGGCGCAGCCACAACTGGCCGGCCAAGTCGCAGTACGCGCGGTCGAGGTCGGCCGCCCGGCGGTGCACGTCGGGCTTTCGGGGGACAGCGCCGCGTTCGACGCGCGCGGGCGACAACTCGTCTGGCGTCCAGGGGGTTACCGCAGCGCGACCGTCGTTTCTGTTCCTCTGGGGCCGGTCAGCACCCTCTACCAACGACTCGGGGACTGGGTGCTGGCCCTCGCGGTCTCGATCGTCGCGTGCTCCTGCGTGGTTTCTGCACGGCGGTCCCGCCGCCAGGCGGTTAGCGTGCCTGCCATCGCGGCGGGCGCTTCTCGGTGAAGGCGCGGGGGCCTTCTTTGGCGTCCTCGGTCGCGAAAATGCCGTCGCTGTGCCGGGTTTCGTTCTCGTACGCCGACTGCAGATCGAGCGCCAACCCCTCCACAGCGGACTGCTTCGTCGCCCAGACGGCAAGCGGTGCGTTGGCAGTGATCCGCTCGGCATAGTCGTAGGCGGCCTCCATCAACTGCTGCGGCGGCACGACGCGGTTGATCAGGCCCATGGCGAGCGCGCGCTCGGCGTCGACCATGTCGGCGGTCAGCAGCAACTCCATCGCATACGGGTAGGGCATCTGGCGCGGCAGCCGCACGGTGCTGCCGCCGCCCGCGAACAGCCCGCGCTTGGGCTCCATCACCGCGAATCGTGCGTCGGGCACTGCGACGCGAATGTCGGTGCAGCTCAACATCTCAAAGCCGCCGGCGACGCACACGCCGTTCACCGCGGCGACGATCGGTTTGTACACCGGGAACCGATGCAGGACGGCGTGGATCGCATCAGTTTTGTTCCACCCGTCGGGCCGGGGCAGCTCGCCGGTCAACTCCGGGATGAACTTCTTGAGGTCGGCTCCGGTGCAGAAGTCCCGGCCGACACCGGTGATGACGGCGACCCAGGCGGCGGGGTCGTCACGAAACGCGGCCCAGGCGTGGGCGAGGTCGCGGAAATGCTCCATGTCGAGCGAGTTACGCGTCTCGGGCCGGTTGATCGTGATCGTGACGATGTGTCCGTCGCGCACGTAGTCGATGCTCACCGCTTCCCTCGAGACTCGCTATGGGTGTTGACGTGGGTCCTATTGTTATGCGAACGGAGCCGTTACCGATACTCTCGTCCCCATGCAGACAGGGTGACGGTAGTTGAAGACGGGCCGTCACCGAGCTGGAAAACCACCACAGAATTGAGGGGTCATGGGCGAATTCGATCAAAATCAAGGTGAAGCGCCAGTCATTGTGAACCTTGCCGAGGCGGCGATGCACATGTACCGGGCCGCCATTGATTCGTTGCCTTTCCCCGAGGACAAGAAGTTTCAGAAGCGAGCCGAGGTGGTTCTTACCGGCATGCGCAAGCTGCGCGCCGCGCTGACCGACGCCGCGAGCCACAGCAGGTCCACACCCACCGTGATCATGGCGCTGGCCGATGTGCGGCGACGTTACGACGATCTGATGGAGCGGGCCGCGGCGGCGCCCGGAGCGACGCTGGGCCAGCAGCTCTACACCGCGCGCATTCATGCCAAGTTGTCGGCTCAGGAGGCGGCCAAAGGCGTCGGGCTTCGCCCGGAGCTTCCGGACGAGCTCGAGGCCGGGGCCACTCCAACCGACCAGGAGGCGGCGCAGGTCCAGCAGCTGATTGCCGCCCTTCGGGTGGCCGCAGGGTTGGACGACGCCGAGCAGTCCACCGAGACGTACGTCAACGGCTGGGATGAGGCGGTGGTCATGAACGGTGCCGCCGAAGAGGCAAACGCGGGAGCGCACTGACACCGGCGATGCACGGTGGTCGACGAGCTCGATGAGCTGTACCGGGTGAAGCCGGATGGCTTCACCGCCCTGCGCGCCAAGCTGGCCGCAGAGGCCAAGCAGCGGGGTGACGCTGCCGCGGCCAAGCGAATCTCGGCTGCACGCAAACCCACCATGGCGGCGTGGGTAGTCAACCGGCTTGCGCTGCAGCACAAGGAAATTCGATCGCGTCTCTCCGAGCTGGGCGACCAGCTCAGGGACGCGCACGCCGCGATGGACGGGCAGCGCATCCGCGGCCTGTCGGCGGAGCAACACCATCTGGTCGGCGAACTGGCCCGCACCGCCTTCCGGGCAGCCGGGCTGGAAAATGCGTCAGAAGCAGTGCGTGCCGATGTCACCGGCACGCTGCAGGCCGCGATCGCCGACCCCGAGGTCGCAGCCAAGCTGGGCAGGCTATCCAAAGCGGAGAGTTGGTCGGGGTTCGGGTTCGGCGAAGCGGCGGCGGCCGAGCCCACGCCCGAGGATGGGACCACGCGCCGTCAAGTCGACGAACTGCGGGCAGCCTTGGCCGCCGCCGAAAATGCCAAGGCCGAGGCCGACGATGCACTGACCGAGCGTCGCGACGAGCTCTCGGCGGCGAGGATGCGTCGCGACGAGGCTCGCACGAAACTGCGCGCGGCCGAACGAGACCTCAGCGCCGCGGAGAAGGCCTACGACCGGGCCCAGCAAGCCAGCCGCGACGCCGCGGAATCGGTGCGAGAAGCCAAAGCGCAACTGCGCGCGCAGCGCTAGCGGGGAAGGTCTCGCTGCCCGACGCCGGTTGCGAACTCCTTACCACGCAGCCGCCCGCCGGCGGTTGGCTCGAGGGGCGGCGTGCCCATGCCACTACCCGCCCGGAGCCCATCGAGGAATTCGCGGATGGCGTCACATGAGGTTCGCGACGGGTTCCACCCGAGCTCAGTGCGGGCACGTGTGGTGTCCATAACCGGCAGGCTCAGCGCCAGATCGAACAACGTTGGACTGGCGGGCACCAGGTGAAGATTCCATGCCGCGGCGATCACCGCTCGGACCGGGCGCGTCGGAAGCTTGACCGGGCGTGCGTTGAGCAGCTGCCCGAGGGTGCGGGCATCCAGCACGGGATCTGCAGCGACGTTGAACGCCCCGCGAACCGGCTGCACGACAGCGAGCCGGAAGGCCTGCGCAGCGTCGCTCGAGTGCAGGGCCTGCAGGCGCAGGCCGCGCAGGTCCGGGATCACCGGCAACAGCGATGGCCGAACCAGTGTGCTGGGCAGCAGCGGCCCGGCGAACAGCCGACGCTGCTCGGATGCCGACTCCCGCTTGAAGATGAAGCCCGGCCGCAATCGCACTACTCGGACGTCGGGGTGGTCGCGCTCGAATGTGTCGAGCACCCGCTCCAGATACGACTTCTCCCGGCCGTAGGCCGCGGTCGGCAGCGCATGGGTCGGCCAAGATTCGTCGACGCCGCGATCTTGCGGGCCGGGGGAGTACGCACCGACTGACGAGGCGTAGATCAGCGCCCCGACCCCGGCGCGCGCGGCGGCGTCGAAGACCCGGATGCTGCCGAGGACGTTGTTGCGCCAGGTGGTGAGCTCGTTGTGGGTGGGCTGAAAGATCCATGCCAGCTGCACGACGGCATCCGCCCCGCGCAAGTGGCGCTCGAGTTCATCGCTTGCGGCATCTGCTTGCACCCACGTCGTCTTGGCGGGCTGCCATGTCGGCCGGCGCCGCGCGATGCCCACGATCGCTTCGATCTGATCATCCGCAGCGAGAGCTTCGACGACACTGGTGCCGATGTTGCCTGTCGCGCCAATCACCGCCACTCGCATGGGGGACGGATACCCCGGGGCACCGGGCGAAAACCCGGGTGTCGCGTCAGCGGATCGGGAGACCGGTCAGCGCTCTGCCGATGACCAGTCGCTGAATCTCACTGGTTCCTTCGAAGATCGTGAAGATCTTGGCATCTCGATGCATCCGCTCGACCGGGTATTCGCGGGTATAGCCGTTGCCGCCGAGGATCTGGATGGCCTCGTCGGTGACATACACCGCGGTCTCGCTGGCGAACAGTTTGGCCATCGAGCCTTCGGCCGAGCTGAACGGCTTGTTGTTTCGCTGCATCCAGGCGGCCCGCCACACCAGCATCCGGGACGCGTCGATGCGGCTCTTCATGTCGGCCAGCTTGAAAGCGATGGCCTGGAATTCGGCGATTTTCCTGCCGAACTGCTCGCGTTGGCACGAGTAGTCCAGCGCGTACTCGTAGGCGGCACGGGCGATGCCCAAGGCCATCGCCCCGACCACCGGACGGGTGCGTTCGAACGTCATCAACGCGGCCTGGCTGGATGTTCGTTCACCGGAACGGATTTTGGCCAGCCGGCGCTCGAAACGTTCTCTGCCGCCGAGGATCAGCTCGCCGGGGATGCGGACATCGTCGAGAACGACCTCCGCGGTGTGGGACGCGCGAATGCCATGCTTTTTGAACTTCTGTCCCTGCGACAGTCCTTTCGTGCCGGGCGGCACAATGAACGTCGCCTGGCCACGGGTGCCCAGCTCGGGCTCCACCGATGCCACCACCACATGCACGTTGGCGATGCCGCCGTTGGTGGCCCAGGTTTTGGTGCCGTTGAGCACCCACTGATCGGAGGCTTCGTCGTACTTGGCCCGGGTGCGCACGGCTCCGACGTCAGAGCCCGCCCCGGGTTCCGACGAACAGAACGCGCCCAGCTTGGGATCGTCCGGGGTGCCGAACATCTGCGGCAGCCACTCGGCGAGCTGCTGCGGAGTCCCGTTAGCCGCCAGCGCCGCCGCGGCAAGACCGGTCGCCAAAATCGACAACGCTATTCCGGCGTCACCCCAGAACATTTCCTCGAAGACCGTGGGCATGCCCAAACCGCTTGACTCGCCTGCCATCTGGGCAAACAAGTCAGGCGTGTAAAGCCCCACCTTGGACGCCTCTTGGATGATCGGCCACGGAGTTTCTTCACGCTCATCCCACTCGGCTGCCGCCGGGCGGACGACCGACTCGGCGAATTCGTGCACCCAGTCGCGGACGTGCGCCACTTCCTCCGGCAGCTCCAGCGAGAAGGTCGCGTCCATCAGTGCTCCTATCGGCTCGGCACAGCACATACAGTAAACGCTTGTATACTCAGTGGACAAATCCGCAGGTCCAACGACATCGGAGGGGCGATATGCAGCGCAGCGATGTCCGCGCGGTCGGTGATTTGGCGGCCGAGGCGTCGTCGGTGGTGACGGGCGTGGTGCAGGAGATGCACGACGGCATTGCCAGCCGCGCCTTCGACTCGATCGGACCGTTGGGCACTCCCACCAGAGTCATCCACGACGGTCTGGCGCGCAGTATCTACCGCGGCGTGGGCCGCGGTGTTCGTGGCGCGGGCCACGCAGCGGGTGTTATGGCCGCTGATATCTGGGGCGACGACGGCGACGATGCCCTCGAGTCACGCGCCGGGGTTGCCGAGGCCATCGCCGCGATCAACGGCTTGTATGGGCATCAATTGAGTGAGCGCGGCAACCGGCTCGCCGGCGAAATGGCGATCCGGCACTGCGGCAAGCCGGTGCCGCCGGAGGCTGAGTCGCTGGCCGAGGCATTTCCGACGGCAACCGGGCGCGTAGTCGTCTTCATCCACGGCTGGTGCCACACCGAGCGGTGGTGGTCTCGCCGGCCGCGGGAGGGTGACGACACCCGCAGCTACGGTGACCGCTTGCGCGACGATCTGGGTTTCACCCCGGTCCTGCTGCGCTACAACACCGGGCTGCACGTGTCGGTCAACGGACGACAACTCGCCGACATCTTGGACCGATTGCAAGCGCAGTGGCCCGTCCCGCTCAGCGAGCTGGTGCTGGTGGGCCACTCGATGGGCGGGCTTGTGGCGCGCAGCGCCTGCCACTATGGCGTTGAGCAGCACCATGGGTGGACCGACATGGTGAGTCATGTTGTGTGCCTAGGCTCGCCACATCTGGGGGCCGATCTGGAAAAGGGGGTGAACATCGCATCGTGGGCGCTGGCGCGATTGCCCGAAACGCGTGCTATCGCAAGCTTTTTGAATGCTCGCAGCGACGGTGTAAAGGATTTGCGCTTCGGCGCCTGCCTCGACGAGGACTGGTGCGACGCCGATCCCGACGAATTCCTGCGCGATCGTTGCCGCGAGGTGCCGTTCCTGCCTGGCGCGACTTATCATTTCGTGGCTGCAACCGACGCCCGACCAGTGGTCGGGGTGATCGCTGGCGACAACCTGGTGCGCTCCTACAGTGCCTCCGGCCGGGGCAAATCGCGGCGAGTTCCGTTCGACGATGAGCACGGGGCGACGCTGAGCGGGCTGAATCACTTCGACTTGCTCAATCACCCGCGGGTTTACGCCAAGCTGCGCGATTGGCTAGAGCAGGGTTAGCGAGCAACCGATACGGCCGCGATGCGGGCGGCCACGTCTGCTGCAACCGCCAATGTGTCGCCGTCCTCGGCGGCCGAATAGCGGTCGGCGACCGGGTCGTAGACCGCGCCGGCGATCGATCCATGATCGGCGGGCAACTCGACCACCTGCACCGGCCAGCCGTTGTGCTCGAGGGCCGAAGCGAATTGGCGGCTCCACGCGACCGGTACGGCGTCGTCGGCCAAGCCATGGAGCAACGTGAACGGCGTCCGGTTCTCCTCCGACGGGAGTCCCGCGGCGGGTTGCTTTCCGGAGATCGGGTCGGCGACCAGGAAGGCACCGGCCAGACAGACGGTATGAGCGAACCGGACACCGTAGTGGCTTGCCTGCGTCGTCAGCCCCGCCGCTGCCGCGCCGCCCAACGACCAGCCCACGAGCACCAGGCCGTCGGGGTCCTCAATCCGGTCCCGGGCGAAATCCAGCGACCGCAGCAGATCGGCCCGACCACCGTCGTCGGCGTGTGAGTTCCAGTCGGGCACCACGACACCGCGGCCATGGCCGGCCAACAGGTCGGCGAGCGGACGGCAGGCGGCGCGGGCGTTGCTCTGCTGGCCGTGCCACAACAGGACGGCGGGCTGTGCGGGATCGCCGAAAACGTCGACCAGCCGGCCGGGCGCATACTCGACGGTCTCCATACCCGAAGTTTGCCGCGGCGACTAAGTCGTCACGGCTTTGGCGGCTGTCCGGCGGAGGGGTTGATGAGCGAACCGATGATGTCCAGCAAACCGGCGCCGCCTGGCGCTTTGGTGGGCTCGGGGGTCGCCGCGTCGTTCTTCTGCCAGGGCTGACAACCGTCCGTCTTGAACGCCCGGTCTGTCGGAGCGATCTGCACGACCTGGGGCTTTTTGCTCATCGAGTTGTCGATGATGTCATTGCTGCCTGCATTGCCCAGCCGCTTCCAGTAGCAGGTGCCGTTCTTGACGGGTCCAGCCGTGGTGTAGACGCCCGGAACGAGGTCGGTTCCCACTGTGTAGGTGCCGTCGTGGTCGATGGTGGTCTTGGGCCCGGAACCAGACTGCTGCGCAGGTGACGGTGACGGTGATGGGCCAGGTGATGGGCCAGGCGGCGGCCCGGGTCCGTGCGGATCAGCACCGGCGACACCGCTGTTCGTGCACCAACCGGCGAGAATAAGCGCCGCGGCGCCAAGTGCTGCTCGCTTTGACCTCACAAATAGCAGCATACGACGTTGCCCCCGGCGCGCACCGGCCGATATTGCGAGTTAGGCGGTCTTGGTCAGCAGCGGCAACAACATCTTGCGGCGTCTAGAGGTGGCGTCAGCGAAGTGCCCCAGCGCCTGATGTACGGAGCCGACGGTGGGAAAGCTGGCCTCGTCCTTGGTAATCCGCAGCACCCGGGTTACCGCTTGACTTGTAATAAGCGCCCATTCCAGTCCCGCCGGGCGACACTTGTCGTCGATGCGGTACAGGAATCGAATTCCTTGCGCGGGAAGGCATTCCACACCAGATAAGTCGAGGACGATCGGTTTGTCCGGCAATATGAAACGCTGGCAGTATTCGCTGAGGTGGTCGACGTTCATGGCGTCGATCGCGCCGGTGATCGTGACCACGGTTGCCAGGTGGCGACATTGCGCCCTGACCCGGGCGCCACCGCATTCGAATGGATAAGAATCGGTCATTTGCCGCCCCCAGTCCTCAAACTGTTCGCGACGTTATCCGGTTACTCTAAGGTCACCGGGAGCAGCTGCTAATACTTTGCTAAGAAAGGAATTTGACTGCCGAAACTACAGCGTCGAGGACTAGTTCAGTCGCTTGACGGTGCCGGCATAGCTGAGCGCCTGCTCGTACGTTTCGAGGTTGTCCCGGGAAATCTTGGCGTGCACCGGTCGTTCGAGCAGGAAACGTAGCACCGGGTTGTAGGCGTGGTAGGTCTCATGGAATGTCAGCACCGTGGTGCCGTCGGGCTGTTCCTCCAGTTCGTGGTAACCCTCGGCGCGCGACCACAGCGGCTTGCCGATCGCCACATAACGGGACAGCTTGTTGAGCTTCGCCTCGGTCACGGTTTCCCACGAACGCCCCTTGCCGCCCGACAGCAGATATTTGGGCACCGGGAAGACACACGTGCGCACCAGCCCCTCGCCGGCCTCGTCGCCTTCGTTCAGGATTTCCATGCTACCGGTCGGCCACTCGAGGACTCGAGGCCGCGGCGAGTTCGGCGGCGCCGGCGGATGCAGCACCCGCCACACCTTCCTCGGCGGCGCGTCGACATGGAATCGCACGGTGTAGGACTGCATCAGCGTTCTCCCCAGCTATTCCAATAAGTGACGGTTTCCGGCGGCGGGCGCGAGGCCGGCCGGAAGTCGGTGCCAATCGTGTATGCCACCGGAAACAGTGCGGCCTGCGTGACGGTGTCCGGGATGCCCAGCAGTTCGGCGACTTCCTGCTCCTTGGCCAAATGCATCGTCGTCCACACCGACCCCAGACCGCGGGACCGAAGCGCGAGCAGGAAGCTCCAGCCCGCAGGGATGATCGAGGCCCAGGCCGATGCCGCCACCAACCGGTCACCGTCGTCGAATCGGCGCTGCAGGCACGGAATGACATGCACGGGCACGGAGGCCAGCGTCTCGGTCAGCGAAAGCGCACTGGCATACACGCGTCGGGTCTGCGGATCGGACTCGGTGGCCGCGACCTGAGCCAGATACTCTGCGCCGATGCTGCCGTAGATCTCGGCGATCGCGGCGCGCTTGTCGGCGTCGGTGATCACCAGCCACCGCCAGTCTTGTGCGTTGCTCGCCGTCGGCGCCTGCATCGCGATGCGAAGGCACTCCAGGATCACGTCGCGACCGACCGGCCGGTTCAGGTCGAGGCGTTTGCGCACCGACCGCGTGGTGGTGAGCAGTTCGTCGACCGACGCGATGTCCACTCGTCCTCGCTCAGAGGTCGATCGCGCAGGACTGATCGACACCGAGCACGGTCAACGAGCGCCCCAAACCGAGGAAAACCGCGATGCACAGTGTGAGATCGAGGATTTCCTCGTCGGAAAAGACTTCGCGCAGCCGCCCGAACATGGCGTCATCGATCGACCCGTGGTCGGTTGCGAACCGTTCGGCGTACTCGATGGCAAGGCGTTGCCGTGGCGTGTAGCCGGGGTAGCTGGCATAGGTGGCGACATTGTCATAGAGCTCGGGTGAGATGCCCGCCTCGAGCACCGACTGCGCGCGGAAGTCCGAGCATGCAACGCAGTCGTTGATCTGCGCGATGCGCATCCGGGCCAGTTCACGCTCGTCGGGCGGCAGGATGCTCTGCTGGTAGGCGCCGCGGATCATCCGCTCAACCATGTCGCCGAGTTCCGGGCGCAACGTCCAGATCATCGCGGCCTCGCCGCCAGGGCCGTCGGGCACCTTCAACCTCGCCATCAGCTGAGGAAACCAGATTCTCAACTCAGCTGTCTACGGGGTAGCGTCCGTTGAGCGAGGGCGTTCAGGGTGGAGCGCAGCGCTCGAGGAGGTCTCGGCATGCTGTTCATGCACGAGGTGCACACGGTGCGCGGGCGCGCCGAAGACGAATTCGAGGCGGCATTCCGCGACGGCTGGATGCCGATGCTCGCCGACGGAGACGACGCCCGATTGCTGTGGTACACCAACCACGCCCACGGCAGCGGCCCCTCCTACACCGTCGTCACCGTGACCGCGGTTCGCGACGGAGCGGCGTGGGAGCGCCTGGCCCATCGCATTCAGCGCGGCGATCTCCGGCAATGGATGCGCGAATTGGACGAGCTGCGCCACGACGTCGACGGCAAGCTGCTGTTGGCGCTGCCGTGGTCGCCGCTGCAGGACATGTCGTTCGACGAGGTTCCGGCCGACGGGCGCCAGCACGAGCTGACGCTCTACATGCAAGACACCATGTGGCCGTACAAGGAGAAGTTCACCGAATACATCGACCGCTGCGGTGAGGTGTACTCCAAGAGCCTCGACCGAGCGGATTCCATGCTGACGATCCAGGCCGCGTTTCAGCCCGCCCTGGGCAGCCAGCTGCGCCGTGAGGTCGTGCTGATGCAGCGCATCCACCAGCCCGAGGCGCTGCTCAACCTGCTTTACACCGAGATTCCACCCGACTACCGGGCACCCGGAACCTGGATGTACGACGCGCTGGACCTACGCGATCAATGGGTCAGCCGGCTGCTTCGCACCTCCTCGTGGTCACCCCTGTACTGAGCGGCCCATGAACATCGGCACGCTCATCGACCCGGTCGCCGCCGCAGATCCCGACCGCGCGGCGCTCATCATGGGTGGGCACGTCATCGGATACGGCCAACTGGCCACCGCCGTCGAACAATGCGCCGGAGGGCTGGCCGCCAACGGGGTCGAGCCCGGAACTCGCGTCGCCGTCGTCGACGGCGGCAGTCTGCTGTCGATCGCAACGGTGCTCGCCGCGGCCCGCATTGGCGCGGCGGCGGCGTTGATGAATCCCGCGCTCACCGCACCGGAGCTGCGGGGTCTGATGCACAACGCCGGGTGCGCACCGGTCGGGGTGGCCGGCCAGACGTTCGCCCGCGGGCTCTTGGATGCGGGCGCGGCCAAGGTCTTGTCGGCCGACCTATTGCGCGACGGCCCGCTTCCGCCGCACGTGGAGCAGGTCGACGACCGCGACGCCCTGGTGCTGTTCACCAGCGGAACGACCGGGTTGCCGAAGGCCGTCGCAATCACCGGCGCACAGCTGAGTGCGCGGATCCGGGGGATTGCCCCGCCGTTTCGGGCCGAGGTGCCGCCCGCAGTGGGGATGATGTGCGTTCCGTTCTTCCACGTCGGCGGGTCGCTGGGCATGCTGGGCAGCCTGTATGCGGGCAACACCTCGGTCGTCCAGGATCGCTTCGACGCCGGGGAATGGTTGCGGTTGGTGCAGGAGCACCGCGTGGCTACCGCGTTCTTGGTGCCGACGATGCTGCAGCGGATCCTCGACCATCCCCGCTTCTCCGGCACCGACTTGAGCTCGCTGGTCGCCGTCGCGTACGGGGCCGCCGCCGCACCCGTCGCATTGGTACGCCGCGCGATGGCTGCGCTGCCGCATGTGGCGTTCGCCAACGTTTTCGGGCAAACCGAGACGCTGGGGGCCTACACCACGTTGTTGCCGGAAGACCACCGTGATCCCAACCGCGTGGGATCGGTGGGCAGGCCATTGCCCGGCGTCGAAGTGCGGGTGGTGGACCCCGACACCGGGGCCGACGTCGAGCCGGGAAACGTCGGTGAGTTGTGGGTCAAAACCGGCCAAAACGTCAGCGGGGGTTGGCTGCACACGGGGGACCTCGCGCGCCGGGATGCCGATGGCTATATCTATCCGGCCGGGCGGCTCAGCGACACCATCAATCGTGGGGGAGAGAAGTTCGGGCCGATCGAGGTCGAGGAAGCGCTGCGCACCCATCCGGCGGTGAGCGACGTGGCGGTCGCCGGAGTCACCGACGAGGAGATGGGTCAGCGGGTGGGCGCCGCCGTGGTGGCGCGCGCCCCGGTGACGCTCGAAGAGCTGCGGTCGCACTGTCGTGAGCGAATCGCCTATTTCAAGCTGCCCGAGCGGCTGATGGTCCTCGAGCGAATCCCGTACACCGAAACCGGCAAGGTCAATCGCCGTCAACTGGCCGCGTTGATCGCGGACGGAGCCTGAGCCGAAAGGACGTGGCGATGCTGTTCCTTCACGAGACCCACCGGGTGGTCGGCGCACGCGAGGACGACTTCGAGGCGGCCTACCGCGAGGGCTGGATGCCGACGCTCGCGCAAGAGGACGACGCCCGGCTGCTCTGGTATGCCAACCACGCGCACGGCACCGGGGTGTCCTACAACGTGGTCACCATCACGGGCATCGCCGACGGCGCTGCGTGGGAGGATCTGGCCCGCCGCGCCCAAACGGGTGATCTGGCCCCGTGGATGCGTGAGCTGGACAACCTGCGCCACGACGTCACCGGCAAGATCCTGCTGCCGGTCGAGTGGTCACCGCTGCATGAAGTGGACCTGACGACGGTTCCCACCGACGGTGCGACGCACCCGCTGAGCCTGTTCATGGAGGACACCGGCTGGCCCAGCGCGCCGCTGGACGACTACATCCGCTCCTGGGACGAGATCTACTATCGGGTGCTTTCCAAGGCGCCGCCGGGCCGACGCGTGCTCGAAATCCAGGCGTGCTTTCAGGTGGCGCATGGCAGCTACAAGCGCCGAGAAGCGATGCTGTGGCAGAAGATCGACGCGACCAACGACTACGCGGCCCTGGTTCATCTACTGACCACCGACATCCCGCCCGAGCACCGTGGCCCCGGAACCTACATGTTCGACGCCCTGAAGTACCGCGACCAGTGGCAGAGCCGACTACTGCGCACGTCCGCATGGTCGCCGCTGTATTAGCCGCGGCACAACAGCGAGAGTATCGTCGACCGGGCTGCGATCAGGCCAGGTCGAACCGGTCGAGGTTCATCACCTTGTTCCACGTCGCGACGAAGTCGTGCACGAACTTCTCGTTGGCGTCGTCGGCGGCGTAAACCTCCGCCAGACCGCGCAGCACCGAATTCGACCCGAACACCAAGTCGACGGCGGTGGCCGTCCACTTCAGTTCGCCCGTTGCGCGGTCCCGAACCTCGTAGACGTTTTCGGTCGACTCGGAGACCTTCCACTCGTTGCCCATGTCGACCAGGTTCACGAAGAAGTCGTTGGTCAACGTCTCGGGGCGGTCGGTGAAGACGCCGTGCTTGCTTTGACCGAAATTGGCGTTCAGCGCGCGCAGCCCGCCGATCAGCACCGTCATCTCCGGCGCGGTCAGGTTCAGCATGTAGGCCCGGTCGACCAGCAGGGTCTCCGGCGACAGCTTCTCGCCCCGCCGCAGGTAGTTGCGGAACCCGTCGGCCTTCGGCTCGAGCACGGCGAACGACTCCACGTCGGTCTGCTCCTGCGAGGCGTCGGTGCGCCCCGGCGTGAACGGCACCGTGATGTCGAACCCGGCCTTCTTCGCCGCCTGCTCGACCGCGGCGCAGCCGCCGAGCACGATCAGGTCGGCCAGCGAGACCTTTTTGCCACCGGACTGCGACTTGTTGAAGTCCTGCTGGACCTTCTCGAGCACCGGCAGCACCTTGGCCAGCTCCGCCGGGCTGTTGACCTCCCAATCCTTTTGCGGCGCAAGGCGGATCCGGGCCCCGTTGGCGCCGCCTCGCTTATCGGTGCCCCGGAAGCTCGCCGCCGAAGCCCATGCCGTGGACACGAGTTGCGGGATCGACAGCCCCGAGTCGAGCAGCTTGCTCTTCAGCGCGGCGATGTCCTGCTCGCCGATCAGTTCGTGATCGACCTGGGGGACGGGGTCCTGCCACAGCTGGGGTTCGGGAACCCACGGGCCGAGGTAGCGGGAGACCGGCCCCATGTCGCGGTGCAGCAGCTTGTACCACGCCTTGGCGAACTCCTCTTCCAGTTCCTCGGGGTGGTCCAGCCAGCGGCGGGTGATCTTGCCGTAGATCGGATCCATCCGCATCGAGACGTCCGTTACCAGCATTGTCGGCAGGCGCTTCGCCGACTCGTCGAAGGGGTCCGGGACAACCTGCTCGGCGTCCTTCGCGGTGTATTGCCACGCGCCTGCCGGACTCTTGGTCAGCTCCCATTCGTACTTGTACAGAGTTTCCAGGTAGCTGTTGTCCCACTTGGTCGGGGTGGGCGTCCAGACCACCTCGAGACCGCTGGTGATCGCGTCCTTGCCGACACCGCTGCCGTAGGCGCTCTTCCAGCCCAAGCCCTGCTGCTCTATGGGCGCAGCCTCGGGCTCGGGACCGACGAGATCGGCATCGCCGGCACCGTGGGTCTTGCCGACGGTGTGGCCGCCGACGATCAGCGCCGCCGTCTCGACGTCGTTCATCGCCATCCGACCGAACGTCTCCCGGATGTCGATCGCCGCCGCAAGCGGATCCGGCTCGCCGTTGGGTCCTTCGGGATTCACATAGATCAGGCCCATCTGGACGTTCGCGAGCGGCTCGGCGAGTTGCCGGTCGCCGCTGTACCGCTCATCGCCGAGCCAGGTGTCCTCAGGACCCCAGAACATCTCCTCCGGTTCGTGAACGTCCTCGCGCCCGAAGGCGAAGCCAAACGTCTTGAACCCCATGGATTCATAAGCACAGTTGCCGGCGAAGATGATCAGATCGGCCCAGGAGATCTTGCTGCCGTACTTCTTTTTGACGGGCCAGAGTAACCGGCGCGCCTTGTCCAGGCTGGCGTTGTCGGGCCAGCTGTTGAGCGGGGCGAAGCGCTGCGAGCCTTCGCCGCCGCCGCCGCGACCGTCATGGATGCGGTAGGTGCCCGCGGCATGCCAGCTCATCCGGATGAACAACGGTCCGTAATGGCCGTAGTCGGCCGGCCACCAGTCCTGCGATGTGGTCATCACTTCGAAGACGTCGCGCTTCAGCGCCTCGACGTCGAGTTTCTTGAATTCCTCCCGATAATTGAAGTCCTCTCCCATCGGGCTGGCCTGCGGCGCGTGCTTGTGCAGAATCGACAGATCCGGCTGGTTCGGCCACCAGTCCCGGTTCGTCATCGGCCGGTGTGCCTTGGGTTCCGGCGCGTCGATTACTGGGTTTTCGCTCTCGGACACGTGGTCCTTCCTTTCAGCGGTAGGTGAAAGGGGCGATCACATCTGTGATCGCGTCCTGGTTGGTGATGTCGAGCAGTCGGGGCACAGGCCCCAGTAGATGACCTCGGCTTCGTCGAGGGAAAAACCGTTATCGTCGGCCGGGGTCAGGCAGGGCGCCTCGCCGACCGCGCAGTCGACGTCCGCGATGGCCCCGCAGGACCGGCAGACGATGTGGTGGTGGTTATCGGCGACGCGGGATTCGTAGCGAGCGACGGAGCCCGACGGCTGAATTCGCCGGATCAGACCCACCGCGGTCAATGCATGCAGCACGTCGTAGACGGCTTGGCGGGACACCGTCGGCAGGCCGGAACGCACAGCGTCGAAAATCGTTTCCGTGTCGGCATGCGGGTGCGCCTCTACCGCCTCCAGAACGGCGACTCGAGGACGCGTCACGCGCAGATCCGCCATCCGGAGCTGGTCCGCGTAGTCCGACATCGAGGACACACAGACAATATGCGCACTTTTCTGGACCCAGTCAATACTTTGCGTGACGGTGGGAGAAATTCGCCATACGGCGGCGAGGTCTCGGCGATGAAACCCGCTGCCGCACAGGGGGATAGGCGAGGGCAGCGCAATTCGGTCTGGCGGACGGCGCGGTCGTCGCGCCTCGTTTTCAACCTGCCGCGTGACCAGCTGGTTCAGCAATTGTTATCAGCCACACCGGGTCGCCGACTCGCATTTCGGCCGATCGCACTGATACCCTCCCATCGCCGTCCGTTGTGAGGCCACGTGGAGGTGGGCCGCTCGGACCGGCGGCCCGGCATAGTGGCACGGACGAAACAGCAGTGGTACACGACGTAGCGGTGGCCTGACGGGAAGAGTGTTGTGCGAAGCGGAGAGATCAAGGCCCTCACAGGACTTCGCATCATCGCGGCGCTGTGGGTAGTGCTGTTCCACTTCCGGCCACTGTTGGCCGACGCCTCGCCCGGTTTCCGCACTGCGCTCTCTCCGGTACTGAACTGCGGCGCACAGGGCGTTGACCTGTTCTTCATTCTGAGTGGGTTCGTGCTGACCTGGAACTACCTCGATCGGATGGGCTGGTCGTGGTCGACGCGCGACACGCTGCACTTCCTCTGGCTGCGACTGGCCAGGGTATGGCCGGTTTACCTGGTCACATTGCACTTGGCCGCGCTGTGGGTCATCTTCACGCTGCACGTCGGTCATGTGCCGTCCAAGGAAGTGAGCCAACTCACCGCGGTCAGCTACGTGCGTCAGATCCTGCTGGTCCAGCTGTGGTTCCAGCCGTACTTCGACGGCTCGAGCTGGGATGGGCCGGCCTGGTCCATCAGCGCCGAGTGGCTGGCCTACCTGCTGTTCGGGGTGCTGGTGCTGGTGATCTTCCGGATGGCGCATGCGACCAGAGCACGCAGCCTGATGTGGCTGGCGGTGGGCGCCTCACTGCCGCCGGTGGTGATGTTGCTGATCAGCGGCCAGTTCTACACGCCGTGGAGCTGGCTGCCGCGCATCGTCATGCAATTCACGGCCGGCGCACTGGTGGCCGCCGCCGTGGGCAGGTTGCGCCTGACCGATCGCGCTCGCCGCGGCGCCGGGTATGCATCCTTGCTGCTGATCGCCGCCATCGTCGGATTGCTGTATCTGTTCGACGCGCATCCGCTACACGGAGTCCAAGACACCGGCGGGCTGGTCGACGTGCTGTTCGTGCCGCTGGTGATGACGCTGGCGATCGGCGCGGGCAGCCTGCCCACGCTGCTGTCCACCCGATGGATGGTCTATGGCGGGCAGATCTCGTTCTGCGTGTACATGGTGCACGAGCTGGTGCACACGTCCTGGACATGGACCGCCGAGCAGTTCCAGCTCACCCTGCACGGCTCGGGGGGAAAACTGATCGTTGCCGGCCTGCTCACCATCACCGTCGTTGCCGCTGCCGTGCTGTTCCACACCGTTGAAGAACCCGCGCGCCGGTGGATGCGCAGGATGGTTCATGACGGACCGCCGATCACCGACCTGCACACCGACCCGACCGCTGCGCCGGTGCCCGGCAGGGTTCAATCGATCGACCGTGTCCTCGAAGCGCGGCCAAAGTCGGTCTCGGCGCGCGCGGGGTAGACATCGCCCCGGCAGGCGAACGATGCTGCGGCACAGCTGATCAAGTACGATCCCCGATTGGCACGGACGGGTTACATTGATGCCGCACGCGGCCAAGGTCGTGCACAGTGGAGGTAGTAGTGGGTCGTCTGGCCACATTCGTCATCTCGGTGGCGGTGGTGTTCGGCATGGTCGGCCATCGGCCCGCGCCGCCGAGGCCTTTCCAGACCGTGAGTCGCGGGGCCCCAGTGGATCACATCGCGGTCGTCGGGGATTCCTATACGACCGGCACTGCTGAAGGCGGCCTGGGGTCCAACGCATGGACCACGCGTGTGTGGCTGGCGTTGGCTCACCAGGGCATGCAGATCGCACCCGACGTGGTGTCGGAGGGCAGAGCCGGCTACGTCGTCCGCGGCGACCACGGCAGCGTTTTCGAGGACCTCACCTCCAGGGCGGTCCACCCCGGTGATGCGTTGGTGGTGTTTTTCGGCTCGCGCAACGACGAGGGCAGCGACCCGTTGCGGTTGGCCGGAATGGCCCACGACACTTTCGATTTGGCGCGCCGCACTGCACCATCGGCGAGGCTGCTGGTGATCGGGCCGCCGTGGCCGACTTCCGATCCGCCCTTCGACATCCTCTACGTTCGCGACACCCTGGCCGCCCAGGCCCGTGATGCGGGCGCATCGTTCGCCGACCCGATCAGCGAAGGCTGGTTTGTCGGCAGGCCCGACCTGATCGGTCCTGATGGCGTACACCCCAACGACGCCGGCCACGCGTATATGGCGGACAAGATCGCCCCGCTGATACGAGCCCAGTTGTCCAGACGGACCTGACGCGTTTTGCGCAGGTGCGTCCCGGGTATCAGGACGTGGACCTGAGAGATTGGGGAATTCAGATGAGGTCTGAAGCTCGGACAACGATCGCTCTGTTCGGCGGCGCGGCCATGCTGGTGGTAGCGGTCGGATGCGGCGGCGGCGGCAAGAGCGGCCCGACCAGTAGCAGCACGACCACCACGAAGACAACAACGACCACCGTGTCGTCGAGCGTGGCACCTCCCGGCGGCCCCACCGGTGGCGGAGGCCCAGGCGGTGGCGGGGGCGGCATCCCCGGCGGTCCCACCGGCGGCGGAGGCCCCGGCGGTGGCGGCGGCGGCATCCCCGGCGGCCCCACCGGCGGCGGAGGCCCCGGCGGTGGCGGCGGTAGCATCCCCGGCGGCCCCACCGGCGGCGGAGGCCCCGGCGGTGGCGGCGGCGGCATCCCCGGCGGCCCGAGCGGTGGCGGCGGTCCCGGCGGTGGCGGCGGCTGCGTTCCCGGAGTGGGTTGCGGCGGCTGGCCGTGATCGGGCAGTGGCGGTGAGATAGCCGGTCACAGCCGAAATGTCCGCTTCGCTGGCCTGAGCGCGGCCGGCGGGTTTAAGGTTCGGGCAACTCGATTGCAAGGGGACCTTAAATGGCCAAGCTCAGGTTCGGATATTTCATCGCGCCGTTTCACCGTGCGGGCACCAACCCGACGCTTGCGTTGCAGCGGGACCTCGACTTCATCGAACATATCGACGCGCTCGGCTTCGACGAAGTATGGATCGGCGAACATCACTCGGCGGGCAGCGAGATCATCAGCTCACCAGAGGTTTTCATCGCCGCCGCTGCGCAGCGGGCCAAACGGATCCGGCTCGGTACCGGAGTCATCTCGCTCGCCTACCACAATCCGCTGTGGGTCGCCGACCGGTTGATGCTGCTTGATCACCTCACTCACGGGCGAGTGATCGGCGGAGTCGGACCTGGTTCGCTACCAACCGATTCCGCGATGATCGGGCTGAACCCCACCGACACCCGCGAGCTACTCGAAACCAACCTCGACATCGTCGTTCGCCTGCTGGCCGGCGAGACGGTGACCGCGAAAACCGCCACTCACGAATTGTTCGATGCGCGACTGCAGCTCGCGCCATACTCCGACGGCGGGATTCCACTGGCGGTCGCCGCCGTCGCCTCGCCCACCGGCGCGCGGCTTGCGGGCAAGCACGGCATCGGCTTGCTATCCATCGGGGCGACGTTGACGATCGAAGGCTTCAACGCGCTCTCCTATCACTGGGGCATCGTTGAAGAGCGTGCGGCGGCGTTCGGTACGCAGGTCGACCGCGCGAACTGGTCCCTGGTCGGTCCGTTCCACATCGCCGAGACCGACGAACAGGCCCGCGCCGACGTGAAATTCGGCATCGAGCCGTGGTTCCGCTACTTCCAGAAGGTCGCCGCGTTCCCACAGATGACCATGCCAGGAGATCAGCTCGACGAGATGATCGACGTCATCAACGACAACGGCGCCGGCGTCATCGGAACGCCGGAACGTGCACGGGCGCAAGTGCAGCGGCTATGGGATCAGTCCGGCGGCTTCGGTTGCCTGCTTCAGATGGGCCACGAGTGGGCCAATCCGGCGGCGACCAAACGGTCCGCCGAACTCTTTGCCGCCGAAGTGATGCCGCATTTCCAAGGCCAGGCGCAGCCGACGCTCGATGCCGCCACGCGGGCAGGCGAAGTGCGCGAAGACCTCGCCCAGACGCAAATGCAAGCCATCGAGCACATGACCAAGAAATATCAAGACGAGGTCGGCTCGAAATAGCGCTGCTGTCAGCCCGCCTGCAGTATTGCGGTCGCGACGGCTAGGCCGAGGCCGATCACCGCCGGCGCCGTGTCCGTAGCACTATCGGATGCGCGTATGTGAAAACCGATGGCGCCCAACAGAAGCAGAGCCAGACCAACGGCGGCGGCCACGCCGATCGGCCACCACACCAACCCGATGAGCACACCGGCGACCCCGGCAAGCTCGAGTAGCCCGATCGCACGCCATTGCATCGGCTTGACGCCGAGGTGGTCGCGGATGGCCAGCGATTGCCGCGCCCCCACAAGTTTGATCAGGCTGGAAAACGCAATAAGCGCAGCGAGCAACGCGGTCACGATCACTTCGGCGGTCATCACCACACGCTAATACCCGTCGCGGCCGCGAAGGCGCGCAATTCGCGCTCGATGTCGGATCCGGCCGGCTGGTAGACGAGTTCGGTGACGCCCAGACCGGCAAACTCGGTGACCGACTGCGATATCTGTTCCGCCGTACCGGTCACGGCGCTGCGGCTGGCCGCCGGGATGAGCTCGGCGACATGCGGCTCGTCGCGTGGATTGGCTTGCACCAGATGCCCGGCGTGGATCGCGAGATGCCGCTCCGCCTCGGGATAGGCCTCCACCGCCTCGCGCCATCCGCGCCCACCGGGCAGCGCGTCGACCGCGGCTGCGCCGCCGCGCTCGTACGCGGCGTGGTACAGGACCACCGCGCCGGGGCCCGCGGCGTCGGCGACACGTGGCGACGTCAGCTGCTCTCCCTCGTCGAGCACGGTGCCGAAGCACAGCAACGCCCGCCAATCGGTCACCTTGACCGCGTCGGGTTGGGGGAGGACTGCGGAGAACACGCCGTCGCCGAGATCGGCCGCCACGGCCAGGCCTTTCGGGCCGTCCGCGCCGATCAGGATCGGCAGCTCGATGGGTCGCTTCGCCCCGAAGCCGGGGAGGTGAAGCATGCGGATCTTCGCGCCGTCCCACTCGCCGGTCTCGCCGGCGAGCAGAGCCTTCAAGCAGCGGACGTATTCGGCGACCTGCCGCCACGGCATGGGCCGTTTGCCCAGCGCGAAGCGACCGGTGAAGCCCGAACCGATTGCCACCGCGACCCGATCGGGCGCTTGGTCGACGAGCTCGGCGATCGCGGCGGCGTTGACCATGGGATGACGCAGGCTGGGAACCAGCACACCGGGCCCCAGGCCGATGGTTGAGGTGCGTTCGGCACAGCGGCCGAGGATCATCCATACGTCGGGATAGAGCGCTGGCGAATCGTAGAGCCATGCCCGCCGGTAGCCGAGCGCTTCGGCCGTCTGCACATGCGACGGGGTATCGGATGAGGTGGCGAACGCGCACGAGATATCCATACCCGGACATTACCGACGCCGACGGTCAGGGTTCGTCGTCAGCCACCAGACCTTTGACCTGTTGGTGATAGATGATCTTGCCGCCGCCGGCCCAATTGCCTTCTGGGATCTCGCGAATCAACGTCCACACATGAAAAGCCCGTGATCCTGCCGGGTCGATTGCCGCGGCCGCGCAAACCGCGGCGTGCACATCCGCCGCGAGCTGTTCCTTACGGTCTTGGGACAGCGCGCCTTCGAACACCGTCATCTCGACGCGGAAGCGAGGCGCGCCGGAACCGCGGCCGCCCACCGATTGCGCCGCAGAGTCCAACGCATGCAGGTAGACGGCCGTGTTCTCGCGTAGGAACGGTGTGTCGGGGGCCCGTTCGGCTCGCAGCAGCGCCGCGACGAGCTCGTCGGTCAACCGGATTAGCTGGTGCTGATCCAACGAGCCGTGCACATATGTCAGGTCGATCATCGGCATTGCCAACATGCCTAGCATCCCGCATTCCGCGCCGCAGCAAGTAATAAGGTTTCGGCTGTGGAGGGAATGGCCGAGCTGGTGCCGGTGTTGCCGGCGCACCGCATCGACGAGGCCGCGCTGGCGCAGTATCTGCGCGGGCGGCTGCCGGGCTTCGACGGCACGGTGCAGATCCGCCAGTTCCAGGGCGGGCAGAGCAACCCGACGTATCATCTTCGCACCGATGCCGGCGACTACGTGCTGCGCAAGAAACCGCCGGGCAAGCTGTTGCCCCGGGCCCACGAGGTAGAGCGTGAACACCGGGTGATGGCGGCATTGGCCGACACGGACGTGCCGGTACCGCGGATGCGCCTGCTGTGCCAAGACGAATCGGTCCTCGGCACAACGTTTTTCGTCATGGATCATGTTCCCGGACGGGTGTTCCCCGATCGCGTCATGCGCGAGTCCACGCCGGAGCACCGCGCCGCGGTCTACGAGGATCTCGCGCGCGTGCTTGCAGCACTGCACCGCGTCGACTGGCGCGCGGTGGGGCTGGAAGGGTTCGGTCGCCCCGAGGGCTACATGCAACGCCAGGTGGTGCTTTGGACGCGTCAGTGGCGGGCCGCGCAGTTGGAGGAGATGCCGGCGATGGACCTCTTGGCGCAGTGGCTGCCGGAGCACCTACCGCCCGACGATGCGGCGGCGGCCTGCATCGCGCACGGCGATTATCGCCTGGGCAACGTGTTGATTCACCCGACCGAGCCGCGGGTGGTGGCGGTGCTCGACTGGGAGCTGGCGACGATCGGCAACCCCTTGGCAGACCTCGCCTACTTCTGCCTGACCTATCGCCTCCCCGGCGGAGCCGACGGCAGGAGCGGGGTAGCCGGTGAAGACCTCGTCGGCACCGGGATCCCCGACCAGCAGGCCCTCGTCGCGAGCTACTGCCGATACGCCGACCGCGAGCAGCCGGAGTCGCTTGATGCCTTCATCGTCTTCTCGCTGTTCCGGCTGGCCTCAATTGTCGCCGGAGTGTGGCGACGTGGCGTCGAGGGCAACGCGGCCGACACCCGCGCAACCGAGTTTCGGGAACGTTATCGTGAGCTGGCGCAGGCGGGATGGGATCTGGCGCAACGGTTTCCGGCCGCCGGGTAGCACTCAATACAGGTATATCGCCAGCAGCCCGGCCCACAGAATCGTCAACCAGGCGTCGGTGAACAGCTTGAGCCACCGCGGCGCGGTGCGCACTTCCATGAAGTACCGAATGATCATGCGACCCTTGATGAATCCCAGCAGCACGACGGCGACGGTTATCGGCACGCTGGCTATGGCCGCCGCGCCGCGGGTATGCCCAGGTGACAGCCACCACGAGAAGACGGTGATCGCGGACAAGACGATCCATGCGTAGGTGGTTGCCCGGGCGGCGGTCGTGGTCATCGGCTTACCTCATCACGTAAAGCAGGGCGAAGATGACGATCCACAGCAGGTCGACCATGTGCCAGTAGGTGGCTCCGGATTCGACCATGAACATCCGTCGGCGCCGGGGGTTGCCCAATTCGCGCGCGACGACGCCCAAGATCAGCAGGCCGAGCGACACGTGGAACAGGTGCACACCGGTGAGCGTGTAGTAGAACATGAAGAAGTTGTTGCTCGAAAGCGTGTAGCCCTGTGCGACTTTCGCCGACCATTCGTAGGCCTTGATCAAGATGAACGCCATCCCGCACAGGCCGCCCAGATAGGTCAGCCGCAGTGCGCGTGCATGGTCCTCGGCGCGGGCGGCCTGCACGCTGCGGGCGATGAACCAGGAACTGGCCAGCAGCACAAGCGTATTGAGCACGCCGATGTTGATGTTGAGATGCTCCTGGGCGTTTAGGAACTCCTCCGGTTTCATGGCGTGGTAGACCATGAAGATGATGAAGTAGGCCCCGAAGATGATCAGGTCGCCGAGCACCATCACCCACATGTGGCCGTCGCCGGGAGTATGCGCCACGCGCGGTTGCTCGGCGTCAGTCACCGACACTGTTGCCATAAGTCCGTCCTAGTCCAGCGGTGCCTCGTCGACCGGCTGGCGCTCGGTGGCCTTCATCAGAAAGACGATCACGCAGCTCAGCCAGAAGCCGAAGATCACCACGCCCATCCAGAAGGCGATCGAGCCGTTCCATGCGAACGGGCCTGCCTTGAAGACGAAGACCGGCACCGCCATGATTTCGGTGACGATCTGCCAAATAGACACATATGCCAGCCATTTCGGGAAGATCTCGTTCTTGTCGTACAGAATGGCCACCGCGAAGGCGAAGTACGCCGTCGAGAAGCATCCCAGCGATCCGACATACGACAGCAACCCGAGGTCATACAACAGGGCCAGTAGTTGCGGATCGCGATCCGGCCGGTACACAGCGGTCAAAAAGCAGAAGGCGACCAGCAAGCATCCGGGCAGCGCACCGACCGACATCGCCCCGATGTAGCAGTAGGCCATCACCGATCCGACCGTCATGCGCTTCATGTGGTAGCCGACGATGCCGTTGGCCACGCCGGCGCCTCCGATGATCAGCACCAGGACGCCGAAACCGAGGCGAATGGTCAACGCGTGCGCGTGGAAGAAATGCACCATCTGATCGGTGGTCACGTCGGGCCGCGGCGGGGGCATCACCCGGGCCAGCGCGAAGAAGATCACCCCGAACGCGGTGTAGAACGCCGGGACGATCCAAAACACCAGCCAGACATCGCGTTTGCCGGCCCGGGGGGGTTTAACGACGGGTTCGGCACCCGTTCGCGTGGAGACGGTGCTGCTCACCGGGCCACGCCCTCGTCGACTGCCTGCCGCTGCAGCACGCGGCGCAGCACGACGAACATCACCGCGACGAACAGTGCGAAGGCGCTGTTGCGAACCCAGAAGGCGAGTGCACCATTCCACGCCAGCGGCCCGGTGGTAAAGATGGCGGCCCCGACAGCCGGCGCCATGGCGAGCGCGGTGGCGATGGCGTAATGCCCGACCCACCGCGCAAAAACCGGGTTGGGCCCGTCGTCGAAATAGATTGCCAGGCCGAGGAATAGATTCATCGCCACGAACGCCCCGACGGGCGCGATGAAGATCATCCAGGCCATGTCGTTGAGCAGCATGACCAGCTCGGGGCTGCGGCCCGGGCGAAAAGCCGCCACCAGGTAGAAGATGTCGGCGAGCGCGAACAGGGTTGCGCCGCTGACCGCTGCGGTGAGGTAGCAGTAGGCAAAGACGTGACTTTGGGTGGCCATCCGTTTCATCTGGATGACGATCACCATGAAGAACGGCAGCAACATGATTCCGCACAGGTTGAAGGTGATCATGCTGAACCGGATCATCGCGGTGTGGTGGCTGTAGAAACTCGCAACCTGCTCGGACGTCATCTGCGGCGACATCGGCGGGAAAAATCCGGGGAACGCGAAAAAGGCGATCAGCAGCACGACCCCGAAAACCGGTGCGGTCCACAGGCTGATCAGCTGGGTCTTGATGTTGGCCGTTTTCGGTAGGTCTTCGGCTTCAGCAAGGATCTGCATCGCACCTCGATTCCAGGGGTAGCCGATCGGCTATCCCTGACGATAGGCGATCCGACCGCAAGACGGCAAGGGTCTCACTCGGGCAGCTTGAGCATCCGCCCGGTGAGCTGGATCAGCACCGAGCGCAGGGTCTCGTCGTCGATGTCGTCGACGAGGGGATTGATCACGGTGCCGGCGATCGCGCCGGAGAACAGCGCCGCCGAGATCCGCGCCTCGGTGTCGTCGGGTTCGTCGAGCAGGATGGCATACAACCGGGTGATCAACTTGCGGAACGGCTCGTGCTCACCCAAAAGACGCACCATCACCGGGTCGTTCTGCAGGGACCTAACCCAGCGGCGGCGTTCAACCGCCGTGCCGACCACCTCGGTCAACAACACCCTACGGGCACCCACCGAGTCCGCCTCCGCTTCGGCCGCCTCCAGCGCATCCTCTAACGTGGCCAGCTCCCTCTCGGCGACCGCGATCACGATTTCGTCTTTGGTCTTGAACTTGTGGTAGACCGCGGCCTTGGTGACCCCGACGGCGTCGGCGATCATCTGCAGCGACGTTCCGCTGACCCCGTGCTCGGCGAACAAATCCAGCGCGGCGTGCAGAATGCGGTTCTGGGCAGGGGTGTGCCGGACGCCGCCGAGCAGGCGTCGCCCCGCGGGCTGCTCATCTGGCACTCGTTCAGGTTAAGGGAACCGGCCCATACACTGACCGATCGTGGGCATTCTGTTTGGCTTCGCGCCGTGGATCGTCTATTGGGTGCTGGTCGGTAACGTGCCGTTCATTGTGGCGGCGTCGGTCGCACTGGCCATCGCCGTCATCGGGTTGGTGGTCGGCCGCGCCAGGGGCGCGCCGATGCGAACACTCGAAATCGGCGCTATCGGAACGTTCTTGGTGCTGACCGCCGTGACCTTGGCAGTGAGCCAGTCGTTCATGGAGCGCTGGATTCAGCCGCTGAGCAACGCGGGAATCTTCGTTGTGGCGCTCATCGGCGTGCTGATCGGCAAACCGTTCGTGCGTGAATTCGCCGCGGCCGGCCAGCCGCCGGATGTCGTCAAAAGCGATGTGTTCGGCCACCTCACCACGCGACTGACCTGGATCTGGGTCGCGGTCTTCGCCGGCATGACGATATCGTCGGCGATCCCGCCGATCATGGAGGGTTTGGGAGGAGAAGAAGCGACGATTCTGGACACCAAAAGACCGCTGTCGTTCGTCTTTTACTGGGTGATCCCGTTCGCGCTGATGAGCCTGGCGGCGCTGGCGTCACGGGTCCTGCCCGAGCGGCTGACCGCGGCGGCCGGCGAAATCGTCCGGCAGACCACTTTCGTCGCCTACAGCGAAGCCACCATCGACGAGCTGTACTACCTGGCCACCGAACACGCCAAGCGCGAAGTCGGTGCGGGGCAGGAGGCATTCGACGTCAAGGTCGGACGCATGGGCACGCCGCTGGTCGGAGACGACAGCCGGCAGTCATGGCCGTCGACGTACAAAGTGCGCCAGCGGTCCTAGAAGACGCGCACCCAGTCGATGAGCATGTCGGCGGGGTAAGCACCCGGCGCCGGGTCGCCGCCACCTGACCCGCCGACCGCAAGGTTCAAGACCGGGAACATTGTGTAGTCGGGGTCATTGAATGGCCATTTGCGGATGGGATCGTTGAGGTCTTCGATGCCGGTCGCCGGAACGCTGAAGTATGGCTGCGCGCCATCGGCATAGTCTTCCCAGAAGTAGAAACCCGTCTGATTCCAGGTGACTCGCCAGGTGTGCCACCCACCGTCGACTCCGATCGGGTGGGTCTCGAACGCTGTGCCGTACGGATCTGCGTGAACGGTGGTTCCCGACGGCCACTCACCGTTGCCGTACCACTCGACCAGGTCGATCTCGCCCTCGCGACCGGGGAAGTCGTTGGACAGCCACCAGGCCGGCCAGCAACCCGCGGTGAGGCAGTTGAGCTTGACCCGGGCTTCCCAGGTGGTCCCGATGCCCCCGCGCCAGTTGCCGCTGACCAAGCCGCCGAAGTAGGTGCCGCCGTCTCTGGTGGCGCGCAGTACAAGGTTGGAATTGCCGTCGAGGAACACGTTTTGACGGCTGTCGCGGTACTGCCCCCAGAACTCGGGCCGGTCGAACCCCACCGGGTTTTTGACCGGCGTGCGGTGGTTTGACACCGTCCATTTCGACGGATCGGGCGCTGAGCCGGCCGGGCCGTCGAACTCGTCGTGGAAAAGGAAACCGCCGGCTTGGGCGCCGGGCGCCGGGGCCTCCGGTCGCGAGGGGTGAGCCCGGGCCTTCGGGGCCGGGATCGCCGCTGCCAGCGCGCCGATCCCCACGGTCAACATGATGCTGCGTCGATTCATGTCAGGCACAAGCACAGGACCATAGCAGCCTTCTGGCAACATGGCGGCGTGTTCAGCGGGCAGGCCGGATGACCGAGCGCGACGCACAGCGCAACCTACTGGACCCGCTGATCATTGGCGTGTTGGGCGCCATCGTCAGTCTGGTCGGCGCGGGGCGTCCGTCGTTCTGGTACGACGAGGCCGCGACCATCTCCGCCTCGTACAGTCGATCCCTGGCTCAGTTGTGGCGGATGCTGAGCAATGTCGACGCCGTTCACGGCGTGTACTACGTGCTCATGCACGGCTGGTTCCAAATTTTTCCGCCCACCGAGTTCTGGTCCCGCGCGCCGAGCGGCCTGGCGGTTGGAGGCGCTGCGGCCGGAGTTGTGGTGCTGGGCAAGCAGTTCTCGCCTCGCACCGTCGCAGTGAGCTCGGGAGTTCTCTGCGCGATATTGCCTCGGGCGACGTGGGCCGGCATCGAAGCCCGCCCGTATGCCCTTTCCATGATGGCCGGTGTGTGGCTGACCGTACTGCTCGTTCGCGCCGTGTGCCGCAACACCGCGTGGATCTGGCTCTCTTACGGGATCGTCCTTGCATTGTCGATTCTGCTCGACATCTATCTCGTGCTGTTGTTGTTGGCTCACGCCGTTTTCATCGTCATTTTCCGGCGCAGGCGAAGTGTCTTGGTGCGCTTCGCCATTGCAGCGGTTCTGGCGGGTGGTGCTGTGACGCCGTTCGTGGTGACGGCAATCCGTCAAGCGCATCAGATCAGTTGGATCGCACCGATTGGCCGCAGGACGCTCGAAGATGTGGTGGTTCAGCAATACTTCGAAAGAAGCCCGCCGTTTGCGATCTTGTCGGCACTGGTTGTGGCGACGGCTATTGTCTTGTGGCTCTGCACATCCGCGCAACTCGCAGCGGGGGATAGGCAGATGTTGACGTTGGCGATCGCATGGCTGGCGATACCGACGACGCTGATCGTCATCTGGTCGGCGACGGTTCATCCGATCTACACACCGCGCTACATGACATTCACGGCACCGGCGATGGCGTTGGTCTTGGGCGTCTGCGTCGGCGCCATGGCGTTCAGACCGTGGGCGGCAGCGGCCATCGTCGTGCTTTTCGCGGTGGCTGCGCTGCCGAACTATGTTCGTGCACAACGTAACCCGTACGCCAAATACGGCATGGACTACAGCCAAGTGGCCGATTTGATCACCGCGAAGGCGGCGCCGGGTGATTGCTTACTGGTCAACGACACCGTGACGTTTATGCCGGCCCCCATGCGCCCGTTGATGGCGGCCCGCCCGGATGCCTATCGGAAGCTGGTCGACCTCACCCTGTGGCAACGCGCCACGGACCGCAACGACGTCTTCGACACCAATCTCATCCCAGAAGTCGTCGCCGCGCCGTTGAGCCACTGCCGCGTCGTGTGGATCATCACCGAAGCCGACAAGTCGATGCCCGCCCACCAGGAGGCTCAGCTGCTCCCACCGGGCCCCCGCTTCGGGGCGACCCCCGCTTTCGCGGTTCCACGGGACCTGGGCTTCCGGCTCGTCGAGCGCTGGCAGTTCAACCTGGTTCAGGTGATCAAGGCCGAAAAGCCGGCGCGATAAACCTCTACCAGACCCGGATGTAGTCGACGAGCATTCGCGCCGGGTAGGTGCCCAGCGCAGGATCGCCGGCGCCGACCCCGCCCACCGCAAGCGTGAACATGGGCGTCATCCAATAGCCGGGATTGTTGAACGGCCAGCGCATGTCCTCAGGAGGGGCGCCGTGGACGTGGATAGGCTTCGGAGGAACACTGAAGTACTGGGCGCCATCTCGCGAAAATTTGAAACCATCCTGATCCCAACGCATTTGCCAGGTGTGCCAAGCGTCGTCGACCAGGCCCGGGATTGATTTTCCTTCCCATGTCTTCCCGTTGGACGCCGCGTGGACCGTGGTTCCCGGAGGCCAGTTGCCGTTGCCGTACCACTCGAAAATGTCGACCTCGCCGTCGGGCAGAGGATCTTCCTGGACAGTCCAGAACGCCGACCACAGGCCGGGGTACAAACAGTCAAGCTTTATCCGCGCTTCCCAGGTTGTCCCGATTTGGCCGCGCCAGTTGCCGCGCAGTTTGCCGCTGAAGTACTGGTCACCTTCGCGTGTCGCCTGGAGGACCAGATTGGAATTGCCGTCGAGGAAGACGTTTTGGGAGCGGTAGATCCCTTCGACCGGTGGGAACACGTCGTCCTGCCAGGTCTGCGGGGTCCACTTCGACAAATCGGGGCCTTGGCCGGCCGCGCCGTCGAACTCGTCGGAGAAAAGGTACGGTCCGCCGGCCGCACCGGCCGGCGCCGCCGGTGGAGCAGGGTGGGCCCCGGCTTCCGGGAGCGGCATCGCCGCTGCCAGCGCGCCGATCCCCATCGTCAGCATGATTCTCCGTCGATTCATCTCAGGCACAGTCAGACAATATAAGAGACGCCATGGCTGTCCCGCAGCGCTATCGCGTGGCCGGCATACCACCGCTCCGCAATACCTCGAAACCGGTTTCAATGACGGCATCGGGGAGCTCCGGATGTGCCGCGAGCCAGTCATGGTATGCCCGAATCTTCTGGCGGGCCCTACCAGAGGTAGCCGTCGTTATCAAGCTCGCGGCTTCTATCCTGGTGGCCTGTGCGAACCGGCGATCGGCCGCCCGGTAGACCATTCGCTTGATTTCGCGATTGATCAACGGAGAACGAGTGGCTAAACGCTGCGCAAGATCCGCCACCTCCTGCGCGAGATCCGATCTGGCTACCACGCGGTGCACAAGCCCGTATCGATGCGCCGCCTCGGCGGTGAGAAACTCGCCCTCGAGCAGCATCCCCAACGCCCGACCTGCTCCCACCATGCGCACCAGCCGTTGGCTTCCACCACCGGCAGCGAGGATGTCGAGGGCCGACTCCGGTAACCCGATCTGCACGTCATCGGCAACGACACGGATATCGCAGGCCAGCGCGAAAACACAGCCTGCGCCCAGGGCTAGGCCGTTGATCGCAGTGAGGAACACCTTGTCCATCGCGTTCATCCGGCGCAGAGCCGCATAAGTATTCGCTTCGAAGACAAAATCTGCTGCCGCGGTCCGTTGCAGAAGCCGTTGGAAGCCTGCGCTTCGGGCCGCGAGGTTGCTGGCCACGGCCGCGGCCCTGGCGGCGGGATACGGCACCCGGAAGGGGAGCACTTGGCATGCCCGTGCCAACGAAGGCATATCGAGATGCGTCAGGTAGGTGTCGTCCGTGCCGGTGAACACCACTGCGCCGATCGTCTTGTCGCGACGGAGTTTTCGGGTCAGCTCGTCAAGCTCGATAGCCATCGGCGGATCGAAGAAGGGCCGCGGCGGGTGGTTGAACGTGACGGTGAGGACTCGACCGTCTTGCTGAGTCAGAAGCCGAGGTTGATCATGCATGCCCGCGTTGCCCCCGCGCCCACGCCCACGCCAGCCGCTCTGTCAGAGTGACAGCGTCGCGCACCGTATTCCAGCCGATTTGATCCACGGTGTCCGACTTCAGATGAAGGTTGCGGATCCAACCGTCGTCGTAAGACAACAGCGAGATTGCGTGCATGCCCTCGTAACGAGCAATGCTGGTGTCGCATGTGTTCGGAAACGACACGACGCGCAGGTCGATGCCGGCGGATGAGGCCACGTTCGTCGCCAATTTCACGTCGGCGGGAGCGAGCCGGCCGGTCAGACCCTCGCGTCGGGCGGCGACGAGATATCCACCGCTGCCGAGCGAGTCAAGATTGATCACCAAGGTGCGAGCTGGATCAAGACGTCGCCCATAGCCTTTGATCCACGCGCGCATGCCCGCGTTGCCGACTTCCTCCCCGCCCGGAAACACCAGTAGCACGTCGGTGTCGGGTAGCGGACGCTCTCGCAAACGGTTGGCCACTTCGAGGACGGTTGCCACGCCGCTGGCATTGTCATTGGCGCCCGGGGTGGTGTAGCTGCGCATCGATTGGATTGAGGCCAGGCCGGCGATACCGATGACGAATTGCGCGGCGATCCTCGCCCACCGCAGCGGTAACGCGGTGGCGGCCACAGCTATCAGCGCGGGGAAGTGGGTGGGCATGGTTTCTCCGGTCCGTCGCGACCACATTCTGTTGAGCGCGACCGTCCGCGGATGCCAGACAACCCCGTTGTGTGCGGCGTCGTGGTGGGCTACCAACACCAGGGTTCGGTTGCCTTCACCGGTAGCCGGGATATGCGCCGTGACCGATGTGCCTCGGCCGGCCGGCAGCAGCCGCCGGATCCACTGGTTTCGACCGCTGACATCGAGCTCATAGGACGCGGTGATCGCCGCCCCTAATAGCCGCCCGAGACGGCCGGGCAGAGCGCCGGCAACCATCGCGGCAAGCAGATAGGCAAGCTGAGCGGGCGCCCACGACGACTGGGTGCGAAACCGCGTGATCATCACGTCGGTCGCGCCGATGTCGTCGCGCAGCCGCCGAGCAATCCACTCGGCCGAACGGCGTTCGCCCGGAGTGCCGGTGCGGCGATCATGGGACGTCAATTGCTCGACATCCCGCCGCAGGCGTCGGCCGATCTCGTCGTTCGGCCGCGCCGCATCGTGTTGATCTTCAGCTACCAGTCCCTGGTTCGTCATAGGGTGTGATCCTGTTAGACGTCCACTGCCAAAGGCAGCGGGAGCGATGCCAAACACTGCCAATCCCGCTCTGACGTCGCCGGGCCTCAGAATTCCAGCCCCACCCACTGCCGCTCTGCCTGTCCTTGGCAGACTGTGCACATGGCACAGATAACTCTGCGAGGAAACGCGATCAACACCGTCGGCGACTTGCCCGCCGTCGGATCCACGGCGCCGAGCTTCACCTTGGTGGGTTCCGATCTCGGTGCGGTGAGCAGCGAGCAGTTCCGTGGTAAACCGGTGTTGCTGAACATCTTTCCGTCCCTGGACACGCCGGTATGCGCGACTAGCGTTCGGACCTTCAACGAGCGTGCGGCCCAAGGGGGTCTTTCCGTGCTGTGCGTGTCCAAGGATCTGCCGTTTGCGCAAGCACGGTTCTGCGGCGCGGAGGGCATCGAGAACGTCAAGACCGCTTCGGCGTTCCGGGACAGCTTCGGCGAGGACTACGGCGTCACGATCGTCGATGGTCCGATGGCCGGGCTGCTTGCTCGAGCTGTCGTGGTGATCGGCGCCGACGGCAACGTCGCATACTCCGAACTGGTGCCGGAGATCGCCACCGAACCCAACTACGATGCCGCGCTGGAAGCGCTGAACACAGCGGCGTAGCTCACGTGTCGCGCGGGGGAGACGCCGTGCGGGGTTCCGGCTTCCAGCCGACGTAGGTCAGGTACAGCCCGGCGGCGGCAAGGCAGACGGAAAACACCCATATCGCCGCGATCGCACCCGAGCGGTAGACAGCGTTGCCCGCTGCGTCGTACGTCGCGGGAATTGTGAGCAGCAGCAGCCCACGGATCGCCAGAAACCAGCCCAGCAGCGACACAATGATGGCCGCCGGGCTGCGCCAGTACTGGTGAAACGCGATGATCACCAGGCCGAACATCAGCAGGATCGCGCCGAAGAGCCACGCCCACATGGGGTTGGCCTCGAACTCCGTGAACAGCGATCGCATATAGCAGCCGCGGACGGCAATCGTGATGGGCACGATCGTGAAGAACGGGCCCAAAACGCGAGCGAACATGCGTGTGCGGATCTTTGCCTGCTCTGGTGTGCTCACTGCTGCACCTCCATGGAAGTTCGAGGACGATCTACCTGGACCGGGCGAATCGCCACCAGGACCACGCCGGCCGCGAAGACCAGCGCGGTCACCCACGGAAAACGCCCATCCGGCGCGAAGCCGAGAGCGGCAAAGAACGCGAGGCCATATGCGGCCATCGTGGCACCGGCGAGCATTCCCGGTTCGGCCCACCTACCCCTGACTGGTACGCCGAGGGCCGGCAGCGGGGAGGCGAAAACGCGCCGCCACCACCACAACAACGCCAGCTCACCCGCTGTCACCAGGCTGAGGATGACCACCCACTCAAGTCGCGCCAACCACCATTGCGCCGTTCCTTCGGTCGGTTGGGGCAACAGACCGCTCGGGTAGCCGATGATCGCCACGATCACGACGGGAATCATGTGCCATAGGTAAAGGGCCATCACATTGCGATTGGCGCCGCCCAGCAGGCGTTCGACTGGCTCGGCGTGCAACGCGCGGTTGACCATAGGGGCGATCATGATCACGATGCCCGCCTGCGCGCATCCGAACGCCAGCATTGCCATCGATGGCGGCTCGCTGTTTTGGACGGCTTGGCCGGGAACGCCGATCATGCTGACCGGATAGGGTCCCAGGCCGATCAGCAGTGCCAGCGCGATCCCGGACCCGACAGCCAGCAGCACGGGCCGGCGGCCGGCTAATAATCCACTGCGCCAAGCGATTCCGAGCTGGTACAGCGTCGCCCAGCAGAGCAGGTAGTTCAGCCACCCGAGGTAGGGCACGTGCGCGCCGACGGATGCGGCGTCTACGGCCGCGACGCCCAGCGCAAGCACCCCGGGCACCATGAGCCCCCAACGGCGTTGCGCGGCAACCGCAATGGGTGTCAGCGATGCCACCACCAGATACACGGCGAGGAACCACAGATGCATGGCCACCGCCCAACCCGCATATTCGAGCGTCGACCCGTCGATGTTGCAGATGTCCAGAACCACGACCACAACAGACACCGCCGCGACGTACACGGCTGTCGGCCCCAGCACGCGGGCCAGGCGATGGCGAAGCCAGGCCGGTCGCGACAGCCCGCCGGTGTCACACCGGTGCGCCCAGGACACCGCCCCTGCGTACCCGGCCACCAGGAAGAACGTCGGCACCGCCTGGAAGGGCCAGGTCAACCACTGGGTCCAGGGCTGGTCGAGCAGCGGGTTCTGGCGGCCGAAGTAGCCGTCGTGGTAGGTCACCGCCCCGGCCAGCCAATGCCCCAGCACGATGAGGATCACACCGGATACGCGGTAGAAGTCGACGGCCAGATCGCGGACCGGTCCCGGCTTCGTTTGGTCCATCAGCACATGCCCCGCCAATCAGTTACCGAAGTCTAATCAGGCGGAGTGGGCCTCTTCGACACGCTGTAGGCTGTGCTATCGCCCAAATACTTGGAGGGGGTCCACAAATGACCACGCTGTCGTTGACCAGACTGGCTGCTGCGGTTGGCGGTCTGACATTGTCGTTGATCGCCGGGGCCGGGGTCGCGTCGGCCGATGATCCCATCATCACCACGACCTGCAACTACTCACAGGTCGTGTCTGCGCTCAACGCGCAAGACCCGGCGACTGCCGCCAAATTCAACGCATCTCCTACGGCGCAGTCCTGGATGCGTTCATTTCTCGCCGCGCCGCCGGATCGGCGACAGCAGATGTATCAGCAGGTGCTCGGCATGCCCGGGGCCCAGAGCTATGTCGGGACGTTCACGCAGGTCGCCAATACCTGCAACAACTACTGAGAGCTCCAATCACAGGTGACCCAATAGCCGCTCAGCGAACGTCTCGGGATGTTCCCGGTGCATGAAATGGCCGCCTGGGACTTCCTCGACGGTGTACTCGTTCTCGAACATGCGGGCTGCTCCGCGATAGTCGGAGGGCTCGACGATCGGATCGTCGAGCCCGGCAAAGACAACCGTCGGCACGGCGATGCGCGCCTTCAGTGATGCGGAGGCAATGGGGGAGAGCTTGCGGTAGTAGCCGAATGCCGCGTTTAAGCTCGCCGGGTTCGAGAAGCTCGCGCGGACGGCATCGAATTCCTTCGGGTCGGGGTTCCATGTCGGAGACCATCGCCGGTAAATAGCTGGAAGCGCCGCGAAGTCATTGCGCGCGAAGCGCTTCGGCGCCCCGGGTAGCTTGTATGCCGCGAAGTGGCGGACGCCCCACAGCTTTTTCAGCGACGGCTTGATCGCTGCAGGGTGGGGGATGCCGATGACGAACAGCTTTTTCACTCGCTGCGGCCCGAGCGCTGCCGCACCGTATGCCGCGGAGGCTCCCCAGTCGTGGCCGATGACGATCGCGTCGCGGGCCCCGAGCGCGTCGATCAGTGCGAGCGGATCGCGTGCCAAGGTTTCTTGATCGGGGTCGCGATCCGGCATTGCGCTGGGGTGATACCCGCGCATAAACGGACTGACCGCGCGGTAGCCGTTGGCAGCGATCCGCGGGCGAAGATCGTCCCAGGAATGCGCGGTGTCCGGGAAGCCGTGAAGCATGAGCACGAGCGGCCCCGAGCCCTCTTCCAGATAGGCGAACCTCAGCCCGTTGGCGTCGACGAAATGGAGTGCATCAGCCACTGGGGTTACCAGACACGGATCCAGTCGACGAGCATCTGGGCCGGATAGCTGCCCGGTCTCGGGTCGCCTCCACCGGAACCGGCGACGGCGAGGTTGAAGACCGGAAACGCTTGGTAGCCGGGGTTGTTGAACGGCCAATCCGCGATGGAGTTGGCCGGAACAGTGAAGTACGGTTGCGCACCGTCGACGTAGTCCTGCCAGAAGCGGATGCCGGCGTCATCCCACTGGCAGCGCCACGTGTGCCACCCGCTGTCCACCGCGATGTTGTGAGTCGCCCACTCGGAGCCGTTTGGTTTCGTGTGGACGGTGGTTGCCGATGGCCAGCTGCCGTTGCCGTACCACTCAAGGATGTCGATTTCGCCGCGGTCGTCGTTACCCAGCCAGAACGCGGGCCAGCATCCAGCGGTCAGGCAGTCGAGTTTGATCCGGGCTTCCCAGGTGTGCCCGATCCCGCCCCGCCACGAGCTTTGGATTTTGCCGCTGTAGTAGGTGTTGCCGTCCTTCGCGGCGCGCAGCACCAGGTTGGACTTGCCGTCGAGGAACACATTTTGCCGGTCGTCGCGGTACTGTCCGACGTTCTCGGGTCGCTCCCAATACGTCGGGTCCTTCATCGGCTCGCGGGCCCGCGCCACCAGCCACTTCGACGAATCGGGGGCCGAGCCGGCCGAGCCGTCGAACTCGTCGTGGAACAGGTAGTTCCCGGATTGCCCACTTGGCGGAGCGGCGGGCGGGGGCACCCGGTCGGCTCGGGCCACCGGGGCGGGGAGGGCGGCCGCTACCACGCCGATCCCGGTCATCAGCATCATGCGGCGACGATCCATTTCGCGCATAAGCAAGCGACGATAGCAGCCGACGCAAATATCACCTGTTGCGGATGCTATAACGCACACATGACAGACACCGGGCACGTCATCACCCATGTTTCCGATACGGCCCGGTGGACCGCGTTATACCGGGCAACCGAATCAGCACGATCGGACGCGCTTTTCCGTGACCCGCTGGCCGCACGTCTCGCCGGCGACCAGGGCCGAGCCATCGTCTCCCGCGCGCCTCGAATGGCGCGCAGCGGGTGGTGGCTCGTCGCGCGTACCAAGATCATCGACGACGTCATCGCTGAAGCGATCGCCGACGGCTGCGACCGGGTGCTGAACTTGGCAGCCGGTTTGGACACCCGGCCGTACCGTTTGGATCTCCCGTCTGATTTCCCTTGGGTGGAGGCGGACTTACCCGAGTTGCTTGCGGAAAAGACGCAGCTGCTGGCCGATCAGACACCGCGATGCCAATTGACCCGAATTCCCGTCGACCTGGCCGATCCGCACGCCCGCAACGCCTTTTTCACCGAGGCCCTGGACGGCGCGACGAAAGCGCTTGTCCTGACCGAGGGCTTGTTGATGTATCTCCAAGACCGTGAGGTCGCTGCGCTTTCAGACGCGATCAAACGACCTGAGATCGCCTGGTGGATGCTCGACTTCGCCGGCCCGGGCCTGAAGAAGATGATGAACAAGAAGATGGCGGGCATGTTGCAGAATGCCCCCTTCAAGTTCGCACCCGAGAACGGGCTGGCCTACTTCGAAGACCTCGGCTGGCGGGCGCTGTCAGTGGAATCGCTGCTGGCTGCCGCCCGCCGCTTTGGTCGCTTGCCGATCTCGATGCGCTTGGTTTCGCTGCTGCCCCAACAGGATCCACGTCACCCGGGCAGGCGAGCCTGGAGTGCGGCCGCGCTTCTCACCCGCTGAGCGTTACGGCCCAGACGGCCGCATCGGCGGCCCGCTCGCTCGCCAGCTTGGACCCTCGGGCGAGACGGACCAGCCGAGGTAGCGCCTCGGGGTGCCTGGCCAGGTAGCGGGCCACCGCCCAGAACTTCGGCCTGCCGTCCGGGTAGGTGATGCCGAGAACCTCGGCATCGACGCTGCCGTCGCCGGCCCGGTCGCTGATCGCACGCACCACCGACCACGGCACGCCGCGCTGCTGGCAGACCTCGGCGACGGCGGCCGTCTCCATATCCAGCGACACCACGCCCTGGGCCCGAAGCTCCGCGTGGACCACTGGATCGAGGATCAGCTCGTCGCTCGTCCACATCTTGCCGTGCGCGTTGCCGAGGGGAAGCGGCTTGGGCCGGTATTCGGAGCCGTCGGCGCCGTTGACTACCAGCTCAGGCATTATCAGCGCCCCGATCGGGGTGTCGATATCGATGGCTCCGGTGATGCCGACGACGATCACCCATTCGATGTCGACCGTGTCCAGCAATCGGATGGTCGCGGCGTGCGCCCGGGCCGTGCCCATCCCGGTGGCGACCGCGATCACTTCGCGGTCGCCGATCCGGCCGACTAGGCCGGGGTCCGTTTTCTGCAGTCGCAGCCGCCGTCGAAGCGGCCGGAGCTCCAAAGGCATGGCACAGAGGAAAGCGATCACGACGCTGGGGATCAACCCGTGACGAATCGCTCTAGTGCCTCCAGCGACCCGGCGAGGTAGTCCTCAGGAAATATGGGCATGCGGCCGACCCGGTCGCGGAAATCCTGAGGCGTCCCGCTCCAGTCGTAGGTGAGGGTGACGTCTGTGCGGTCTCGGTTCGGAACCAGGTCGTAGCGCCACCACCACCCACCGGGAGAGTGGTTGCCCGCATCGTCGAGCGTTCCCGGCATCCACCCGATGGCACGGTCCTTGTCGAACACATTGACCAGGTTGTAGGTGACGTAGTCGCCTCCGGCCGCGGTGAGATACATATTCATCGCGAAGATCTGTCCGGTGCTGGTGATCGGCGCCGCGTCCACCGCATCCCGGACCCAGTCGGTGGGCTCGGTGTTGTAGTGGCGTGATGGGTTGGCGAGGACGGCGAAGATCTGTTCCGGGCTCGCGGCGATCGTGCGGGTGGCGACGTAGCGTTCGGTGTCGACGGTCATGGGCTGTCCTTGGGTCCGTACGCACGGGCGATATCGGGGGAGTCGAGCCAACCCGAGTATGTGGGGCGCGAGGGCCAACCCTCGGGCGAATCGAGCCATTCTTCCTGGCGGCCCCACGGCAGAATGTCGATCAGCCCGAAGGTGTGGCTGAGCTGCTCAGTGCCGCGTCCGTTCGTGTGCCACGTGCGGTACACGGTGTCGCCGTCGCGCAGGAACACGTTGACCGCGAAGCCGCCGTTCGGCGGTGCATCCATGTCGGCGCCGAACGAGCTCTCCGATGACGAGTACCACTCCATGCGGTTGCCGACCTTCTCTTTGTAGGCCAGCGCCTCCTCGATCGGTCCGTTGGTGACGATGACGAAGCGGGCGTCGTAGTTGTCGAGGAACTCCAGTCGAGTGAACTGCGACGTGAAGCCCGTGCATCCTCCGCACTGCCACTCCGCGCCATCTGACCACATGTGGTGGTAGGCGATGAGCTGGGAGCGGCCGTCGAACACATCGACCAGGCGGATGGGCCCGTCAGCGCCGATCAGCGTGTAGTCGGAAAGTTCGACCATTGGCAGACGGCGCCGCTGAGCGGCGATCGCATCAAGTTCGCGGGTCGCCGCCTTCTCGCGTTTGCGCAGCTCGTCGAGTGCGGCGCGCCAGGTCTGGTGATCCACGATTGGTGGCAGTGCCTTGGACATGGGATCCGCCTTTGCTATCCGATTCGATCTCAAAGGTATGACTGGTCGCGCCGCCGGAATTCATCGGTCGCTGCCGGGGCCCCGGCCATGTCGCCCCCGGCCTTCGGTGGAGTCGAAGGCGGCGGCAATCACGTCGGCGAGGCGCTCCAGGGCCGCGGCGATAGCCCACAGCGCGTCGCCTCGGGGCGCCGATTGAGAAACCGGAGCCGGCGACGCGTGGGCGGTGCTCGGCGGTGCCGGCTGACGCGGCGGTGCCGGCTGACGCGGCTGATTGGCCTCACCAACCGCGGCGAGCCGCGGTTTCCTGCTTTCGTCCCATTGCACCCAGTAGCCCTGTATGTCAGTGCGGTAAGCCAAGGCTCTGTGGTCACCACGATGACCACGCTCGAGCGTGCATCCATGCACCCACGCCACTTGGTGGTCTCCACCGATTGCGGCCAGCGACCGCCACAGTTCTTCATCGAGCATCACGGTGGCAAAGCACCGATCGTCGCTCACCCTGCCGTCCCGGTGCCGGTTCCCGTCACAGCACGCGGCCGGTGTTGGTCAGTCACCGGATGCAGTATCCGCCGTTGTCCGCGATATGTCGCGGGTTGGCCTGAACCCCGGGATCAAGGCAGCCGAAAAGTTAGCCTCTGTTCCTATGTCGGTGGCTGTTCGGACGCTGTCCGCGATGTCGGCGTCCTTGCTGCTGTTGGGAATTGCCGGTGTTGCTCCGTTAGGCGTAGCGGGTGCGGAGCCCGTTATCACACGACCCGACAAACAGGCGGTGGGCTGGGACACCTACCGCCGATTGGATCGGTTGCCGTATCTGAGCGCCGGCACACAGACTCTGCAGGTGTCGAGCTTCGATCGAAGCGGCGGTGATTTCGATATCTCCACCGGTAACAAGAACGGCAGCGGCGGATGTTTGGCATCCGGTGGCGCCGGCTGCGTCATCGCGGAGGACCGCGGCGCCGGCGAGATTGATTCGATCTGGTTCACCCGCGACGGCGGAAATGTGACCCGCATCGGAACAATCCGCATCGAGCTGGATGGACAGACGGTGATCGATACACCGCTGCAATCCTTGGTCGACGGTGGATTGGGTGCGCCGTTCGTGTGGCCTCTGGTGGCCAACGCTGCGCAGTCACCGGGCGGAGTTTATGTCAAAGTACCGATGCCGTACCGACGGTCGATGCGAATCAGCGTCGCGTCGAATTTGCAGTACTACCACGTCGATTACCGCCAGTTTTCGACCGCCGACGGCGTGGCCACTTTCTCGCCCTCCGACCCCGCCCGCGACGTGATCGCCACCCTGCGCGCGGCGGACGCCGTCGACCCCAAACCGGGAACACTCGCAGCAACGCATACCAATCGGGTCGTCGAGCTACCCGCCTACGGTGGAGCGACGATCGCGGAATCGACTGGCTCGGGCAGTATCTCGGCACTGCGTCTACGGCTGTCCGAACCGACCGATCAACTCCTGACCGGGTTGCGGCTGCAGGTCGAGTTCGACGGCCAAACCATGGTCGACTCGCCTCTTGGTGAATTCTTCGGCGCCGGACTCGGCGCCACCGATGTGCGATCGCTGATGTTCGCCACGATCGCCGAACCCGGCGGCTCGTTGTCGTTGTCGGAGTGGTGGCCAATGCCTTTCGCCAGTACCGCCCGTGTCACCCTCGTCAACACGACCGCCAATCCCGTACCGGGCATCGGCAGCGATGTCGTCACCACACCCGATCCCCAGTGGGCACCCGCGTTAGCCAGCGGCCGCGCCGGCTACTTCACCGCCCGCTCGCATGCCGGACCCACGACCATCGGTCAGGACTGGTTGTTCGCTGATGAACACGGCCACGGCAAATTCGTCGGCGTCAGCCACACCATCCGCGGTACCCGGATCAAAACGTCGTTCAGCGAGGGCGCCCCGTACTTTCTCGAAGGAGCCGAACGGGTTTACACAGACGGTGCGGCGTCGCCCCAGTGGTACGGCACCGGTACCGAGGACTTCTACGAGGGCGGCTGGTACTTCAAAGACGGCACGCACTTCAGCGCCCCGGTCACAGGCCAACCCGACCAGCGCACGGCCACAGGTGGTTGCGCGGATTACTGTATCGCCGCGTATCGGCTGATGCTGGCCGACGCTATCGGTTATCACTCGGCATTTCGATTCGGCATCGAGCACGGTAAACGCAACATGGTCCAACCCGACTACAGCTCAACCGCTTTCCTCTACACACAACCGAACGACACCGTCGCACCCACCGACGACGTCAACCCTGCCGATCCTGTCAGCCGACTCCTGCACCGCTACACCGACGCCGACGCCACCGAACAGCCGCTGATCAGCGAATACGAGGGGAACGACGACACCCGCCCTATCGCCGGTGTAGTCCACGCCA
The DNA here is from genome assembly GCF_002102185.1 of Mycobacterium fragae. Lineage (GTDB taxonomy): Bacteria > Actinomycetota > Actinomycetes > Mycobacteriales > Mycobacteriaceae > Mycobacterium > Mycobacterium fragae. The sequence continues at coordinate 642,580 of NZ_LQOW01000031.1, read as the reverse complement.
CCCAGGCTCCGATCACATTCGACGTTCAAATCCAGCCGGACAATCACGGCATCCTGCTGCGCCGCACGTCGGACCAATCGATCGGCTATCAATCAGCGGACGTTGCCATCGACGGTGTTCCTGCCGGGAACTGGTTGCAGCCGCGCAGCAACACCTTTCACCGCTGGCTTGATGACACCTACCTTGTGCCTGACTCACTCACCGCAGGGAAAGCCCGGGTAACCGTCACACTCACACCTATCCGCAGCGCCCCACCCTGGACCGCCAGCCGCTACCACGTGGAGGCACTGACCGGGCCGTAGAATCGCGCAATCTACGGAAGTGAAAACCGTGAGCCGTAACTATGTAGCCGCCCTTTGCGCGATCGTGTTCGCCCTTGTTGGCTGCACACACCCAACGGCGCCAACCACACCGGGGGTGGGTGCCTCCACAACGACAGCGGCCGCCATGGCGCTCGGGTCAACACCGAGGCCTGCCGCGCCGAGCCCGCCCGCGGGCGCTCAGCCTCGGCTGGCGTCAGATCCCGCGCAGCTGGCCGACGACCTTGCCGCCGACGAGCTCGCACTGCGTGATCCGTCGACGGGGGAGCCGGCGCTGGCGGCGGCGGCGCGCCGCGAGCAGGCGGCCTATCGCGCCATCGGACGGCACCCCGAATGGGATGCGATCACGCGACCGCGAATCCCGCCGTCATTGCTCGACGTCTACGACCGCAACGTCGATGCCCGTCGACAGCTCACCGCGATAACGCCCGTGCGGGAAACGCTGCCTGCGTGGCGCATCGAACCGCCGGCTCCGGCCGACCAGCTGCTCGGCTACTACCACGAAGCGGAGTCGGTGTCCGGCGTCGGCTGGAACTACCTGGCCGCCATCAACCTGATCGAGACCCGCCTCGGGAGCATCGTCGGCGCGAGCACCGCCGGCGCGCAAGGCCCCATGCAGTTCCTACCCGCCACCTTCGCCGCCTATGGCGAGGGCGGCGATATCCACTCGCCCCGCGACAGCATCATGGCGGCGGGCCGCTACCTCGCAGCCAACGGCTTTGCGAACGATCGCGACCACGCCATCTACCGCTACAACCACGCGAACGAATACGTGCGCGCAGTCAACGACTACGCAGCGCTGATCGCCGCCGATCCCGCTGTGTTTGCCACGTTTTACCGGTGGGACGTCTACTGCTACACGACCATGGGCGACGTGCTGCTCCCGATCGGTTACGCCGCGGCTTCACCGATCCCGGTGGGCGACTACCTGGCAACCCATCCGCAATAACTCGTTGCCACCGGCGCCCGTACCGTCGTCTTCGTGCGCTGGATTGTCGACGCCATGAACGTGATCGGGGTTCGCCCGGACGGGTGGTGGAAGAACCGTCGACGCGCGATGGTCAGACTCGTGGACCAGCTTGAGCGCTGGGCGTTGGCCGAGGGCCAACACGTGAAAGTGGTGTTTGAGCATCCGACGTCCCCGCCGATTCACTCGGCTGTGATTCAGATAGGACACGCGCCCGCGGCGGGCGCAAACTCGGCTGACGATGAGATCGTCCGGTTGATCCGCGCCGACGATCGGCCTGACGAAATCAAAGTGGTGACGTCGGACATCACGTTGGCCGATCGGGTCCGCGACGCAGGCGCTTCCGTCTATCCGGCCGCAAGCTTCCGAAACCTTATTGACCCGCTTGGCTAATCGACAAAAAAGGCACGCCCACCTGGCGTGAGGGGAATAATGCGGGGTCTAAGGAACGCACATGAGCATTACTCACACGATGACGCGGATCATCGCCGGGGCCCTGCTGTCGGGCGGCGTCGCGGCCGCAGGGGTCGGGCTGGCCACAGGTACCGCCTGGGCTTGGGGCGGCCCGTATACCTGGTGTCCGGGGCAATCCATGGACGACCCCTCGGGGCCAAACCGGTACGGCAACCAATACGCATGGGACATGAATGTCTGCCATACCTGGTACCGGGTCGACTACGGGTACGGCAATGTTCCGAGAATCATCAACGGCACGTCGACGCTGCAAGGTTCGAGTGCTTGGGACGGAGACAATCCACCGCCTCCCAATCCGTCGGGTGTCAATTGCGGCCTGTTTTGGTGTCCCGTCCCGCCGCACTATGACCCGAATTTCCACGGCTGAGTTATTGCGCTAGTCGTGGGGGAGTCCGTCGAGCAGAGCCTGCCACCGCTGCTGGATTGCTCCTTCTGACCAGTCGGGATGGGTGTGGATCCACAGGCGGTCGGCCTCCACACCGGCGAGTACCAGATCGGCGGCCTGCCGCGGGGAAATCCCGGCATCGTCCAGCAGTGACTGCATCTGCTCGCGTTGTTGCGCACCAACGCCATTCACGTCGGCGCTGACGGCATCAGCGAATATTCGCGTCGCCACGGGACCCGGCAGCACGGCGGAGACACCGATCCGGATGTCCTCTGCTTGAAACTCGTGGAACAGACACTCCGTTAAAGCGAGGACAGCGTGTTTGCTTGCAATGTAGGGGGCTTGGAACGGACCGACCATGAGGCTGCCCACCGACGCCAGATTGACGATGTGCGCCGGCGCACCCGCGGCGATCATCGCCGGCACGAACGAGCGCACGCCGTGATACACACCGGTCACGTTGATCCCGATCGTCGCGTCCCACCGCTTCTTGTCGATCTCCCAGAGCCGCCCGGTGGTTTCGATGCCGGCGTTGTTGACGAGAAGGTTGACCGGACCGAAGGATTCGGCCGCGACTGCGGCGAGTCGGTCCACCTGGGCGGCGTCGCTGACGTCAGTGGGTACGCACGTCACGGTGGCACCGTCGTCGCGCAGCTCGGCTGCCAGAGCCTCGATGCGATCGGCGGCCACGTCGGCCAGCACCGTGCGCATCCCTCGATCCGCCACGGCACGCGCTATCGCCGCGCCGATTCCCGAGCCGGCTCCGGTGACGACGGCGACGTTGCCCTTCGACAGCACGTCAGCGGACATCCCGCACCTGGGCGGTGGACTGCAATTCCCGCATGCGCGTCAGCGCGCGTTTTGTAAGTCGCATCGACAACGAGGGGGAGAGCCGCTCCAGGTACCAGAACACTTTCCACCACGCCGGCACAACAATGATCGCGTCTCCGCGTAGCACGGCGCGAATGGCCCGCTCGGCGAACTTCTCGGGTGGCATCGGCCGCAGCTGTTGCCACTGTTTGAGGATCTGCTCGTCGCTGAGGCCGGCCTTGATGGTCCTTCCGTATTGGCCGCCGGTGAGTATCGGGGTCCGGATCACGCCGGGGCACAAACCGAGACCCGCACGCCGTGGCGTTCGGCCTCGATCCGCAGTGATCTCGAGATCGCGACGACGGCGTGTTTGGTAGCGGTATAGCTCGTCTGCCCGGCTGTGGCGACAAGACCGGCCATGGACGCCGTGTTCACAATGTGGCCCGAGTGCTGTCGGATCATGATCGGGTAGACCGCTTGGATGCCGTGCACCACGCCGCGCAGGTTCACGTCGAAGACATCGTTCCAGTCATCGAGCGTGTACGAGTCGACCTCACCGGCGACCCCGATACCGGCATTGTTGAACAGATAGTCGATCCGCCCGGATTGGCGCACCGCCTCGGCGACAGCGCGTTCGAACGACGAGTAGTCGCGCACATCAAGCTCGATCGCGTGCGCCTTTGCATCAGCAGTATTGAGCCGTTGCGCCAGCTCCTGCGCCGGGCCGATCTGGCGATCGGCGATCCATACCTCCGCGCCCCGGTTGCTCAGCTCGGTCGTCAACGCCGCGCCGATGCCGGACGCGCCGCCGGTCACGAATGCGATCTTGCCTGACACGCTCGATGCCATTGCGAAAGGATACGTCGCCTCCGCAGGTGAATTATTTCCCGCTGGCTCCGCCCTTATTTGTTCCGTTCGATCCACTGGGTCAGCGCATCCTCGAGCGCGGCCGCGACGCCTATACCGGCGGTGTCGGCGGCCTGCTCGAACTGCTCGACCAACTCGGTTGGGACGGACACATTTACCTTGGAGCGCGCCGGTTTTGGCTTCGGAGGACGGGGGACAGGGGCATGCCGAGCGGCAGTGGCCTCCATCGTTTCACGCAGTGCGGGTATCTCGTCGAGCAAGCGGGCGAGATCATCGCGCTCGATACGCAGCACCTCGGCCGGCCCGATCGTCGTAACGGTCGCGGAACGCAATTTCCCACGGCGCAGGGCAGATTCGCCGATCACCTCGCCCGGCCCCAACACGGCAACGCGGTCCTGACCGACGTACACTCCGACCTCTCCGCTGAGCAGGATGTAGCATTCGTCCGACGGCGTCTGCTCACGAATCAGCGGCCACGGCACCGACTGTGAAGTGCGATGTGCAGCGCGGACGAGGCGCTCCAGCTCATCATCGGAGAATTTGTCGAATGCGGTGAATTCGCGCAGCCGACGAACGTCCTTCTCGGGTCCTTGCGCCTCTGAGTTCATGTCGGGCTCCTGATGCGCCATATGACAGTGACATCGAGGAGCCTAATGCGTTTTCTGCAGGATCCAGCAGACTTGACGACATTGTGGATTACTGCCTCGATGACGAGATAACCGACAGGAGAGCCGTGGAGCCGCAAGAGATCGATGACGAACTATCCACGACTGGCGCGCAGGAGTTGCTCGCCAGCACCTCGGCCGCCCACCTCGCCTACATCGGGGAGGATGAGACACCGCGGGTCGTTCCGGTCGGATTCTTCTGGACTGGCAACCAATTCGTCATCTCCACGGCGGCAACCGCGCCGAAGGTCAAGGCGCTGTCTACTCGCCCGGCCGTTGCGCTGGCCATCGACGCAGGCGATACTCCCGACCAGGCGCGATCCCTTTCGATACGCGGGCAGGCGAGTGTCGAGATTGTCGATGGCGTGGTCGACGAGTACCTCGCCGCGGCGAGGCGGTCCATGGACGCCGAAGGCGCGGCCGAATTCGAGCGCAACGTCCGCGAGATGTACGACCAGATGGCTCGAATTGCGATCACGCCGCACTGGGTGCGCTATTACGACTTCGGCGCTGGGCGAATGCCCCGGTTCCTGCAGGACCTGGCCGAACGGAACCAATCCTAAGGGCTGGTAACCCGCCGAGGCCAAATTTCATGATGGTTTCAGTTGAGCAAAGGTACGGCAGCTTACCCGCGATGCGAAAGCTCATATCGCCTGCTTGGCTTTAGAGTTGGCTGCCATGGTCGGACTGGACAATTACGTGAAGCGCTGGCGCACAGCGCTTCACGTAACCGCGTCCGCATTGATAGTTGCCCTCCTGGGACTCGCCATCACCCCCGTAGCTCATGCGGCGACGCCCACGGCGACGTTGTCCGTGGAACATGCCTGGCAGACCGGTTTCATCGCGCGCTTCACCGTCACCAACTCGAGTACGGTGCCGCTAAGCGATTGGAAGCTTGAATTCGACATGCCGGTGGGACAATCCGTCTCGCACACGTGGAATAGCACCGTTACCCAGTCTGGCACGCACTACGTGCTCACCCCGGCAAATTGGAATCGCACCATTGCACCCGGTGGTTCAGCCACAGGTGGTTTCAGAGGGGTGCTGACCGGTTCCTACTCGCCACCGTCGAATTGCGTGCTCAACCGGCAATATCGTTGCACCTAGGGTGACTGCGCACCGAGGCTCGACCGCTCCAAGACCCACCAACCCCAAAGCCGCATACCGGTCAATCGCGTTTCGCCTCGTAGCGCAGCAGGACCGTGCCGCCCGCGAAGGTGCGGTTCTCCAACAGACGCAGCGACATCCATGACGGCAGCGTTGGAAAGAACGGGATGCCGCCGCCCACGGCAATGGGCGCCACCACGATCCGGTTACTCGTCCACCAGTCCGGCCTGCACGATCGGTGCGGCCAGCGGCGCGCCGGCCACCTCCAGTCTGCCGTCGGTTTCGGCTTTCAGCTTCGTCACCACCTCGACCGGGTCGCCGCGTTCCAGGCGGGAGTTCCAGTCGACGGACTCCAGGGTGCGCGAGAACACAACCTTGGGCATGTCGCGCCAGATGCGGGCGAAGTCAACGATCAGAGGGGTGGCGTCCGGAGCCTTGTCGGCGGTCGGCCAGTACGCGGACATCAGTTCGTAGAGCCGCCGGCCGTAGAACGACAGGGCAGTCTCCCGCTCGAAGTCGTTCCAGTACTGGTGGAGTTCTTCGCTGGGATCCGCCCAGTCGATGTTGCCTTGCGCGTCGGCGATGTACCCGTCCACCGACACGTTGAAGCCATAGCTGAGTTTGCCCATGAAGATCAGACTGCACCGGAGGGCAAAACTCACCGCGACGCCCCTCCACAGTAGGGCGAGGTGTACTTGACATAATGTCGCTTATCGGTACAGGGGCCGACGTGGGGCGCAGCGAATAAAGCAGTTAGATCGGTCCCTTGATTGAGGCGTACGTGCGGTCGCCCAACTATCTGCTGCGCATTCTTTCTGTTCCGCGACCAGGTCGGTCAGGCGGTTGAGCGGACCGAGGGCCGCCGAACTGGGCGGCGAAGGCGCTCTCGACCACTCCGCTCCTTTCGGCTAGACCACCAAAATTCGTCACTGTGACGAAATCACCTGGGGCGCAGTGCTATTCGTGGGCGGCTTGTAGCTTCCCTTGGGTCTTGTCACAAGCGCTTCGGTGCGCTGTAGGTTTACCAGTCGGACCGGGTAGCCTGAGCGTCGGCGGCTAGGGTGGCGACGGATCTCCTCCCCGCCCCTTGGCCCCACCCCAGTCCATGTCTATTCGTCACTGTGACGGAATGCCTTGCAGCGCAGGGCTATTGGAAGGAAAGCGATAACCACTATGGCCCAAGAGTCTGCCTCCCACCTGATAGACGCGAGAATCAAGGAGCTGGGTGATTGGCGGGGCGAGATGCTCGCTCGCATCAGAGAGCTGATCAAACAGGCCGACCCGGAAGTGGTCGAGGATTGGAAGTGGCGCGGTGTCCCGGTCTGGTATCACGCCGGAATGATCTGCACCGGTGAGACCTACAAGAATGTCGTAAAGGTGACCTTCGCCAAGGGTGCATCGTTGGCAGATCCGTCGGGCCTTTTCAACTCCAGTCTCGAAGGCAACACCAGACGTGCCATCGATTTCCATGAGCACGACAAAATTGATGAAAAGGCATTCAAGGCGCTCATTCGTGCAGCAGTGGCACTGAACACTTCCTGAGCCTCGGCCAGAGCTCCGCGGACAGCAATTCGTCACTGTGACGCTTCTCCCCCGTATCCTGAACCTGTGAAGTATGCCGCGGCACACCGCGTTTCAGGTTCGAGGGCGCGGTGGCAGGACGTCGAGCCAGGAATCCGGGAGCAGCTCGATCAGCTGCCCGTCGGGATCGCGGATCATCGCCGATTGCTCGGATACCGTGTCCTTGACCACCGATCCCCCGAAGTCGTCGACCGTACCCAGCACGCCGTTGAGATCGGATACCGACAGCGACATGTGCGTGAGTCCCAGTTCGTCCATGACTCGAACCGGCCCCGCATGCACCTCGCGTTCTGAATAGTCCATAAGTTCGAGGACAAAGCCGTCGCGGACCAGGTAAGTCGCATGCACTCCGAGGGGCTTGTCCAGTTGCAGAAGCTTATCGGTGCCGTCATCGGGCGGTTCGAGTTCCCACCAGAACTTGAATCCAAGCAGGCCCTCGTAGAAGCGCCGCGACCGCTCGCGATCCGCGACGCAAAGTCCAACGTGGTTGAAAACTGTTCGGTGACGGGTCATTACAGCCTTCCGTAGCGGGTGAGTGTCGAGGATCTTGCGCTTTCGATCCAGATCGTGGCCCGCTCGAGACATCCTCCGACGCCGGCCTCGGCGACCCACGACTGGATGCACAAAACCATGCCTTCCTCGAGGATGGCCTCGCTTCCGCGGCCCAAACCGATCAGCGGCGGCTCCGCGCCCAGTCCCAGCCCATGGGCCAGCGGCACCGGCGACTCTGAATTGCCAGCGCTCTCCCAGGCTCGATACAGGTCCGCGCCGGTGTTGCCCGCACGGCACGCCGCCAACAGTGCGTCCATGCTGCGCGTGCACCGCGAGGACAGATCCGCCGCTGCCGGCGGAGCCGACCGTCCCGCCGTGCGCGTACGGGCCAGTGCCGCCTCGTATCCGGCGTACAGCGCGCCCGGCGCGAGCACAACCAATTCGCCGTCACCGATCGGACGGTCGGAGCACAGATGGCGGAATCTCACGGGACCACGCGTGGGCGTGGCGAAGCAGACGCTTTCCGACGGCGCAATCGGCGCCCCGAGGCTGGCTATCCGCTCGCAGTAGATCCCGAGCAGTTCGCGCTCGGTGATGCCCGGCTGCAAGGCGTCTTCGAGCGCACCCAGCGCGGCCTCGGCGATGGCCGACGCCACCTCCAGGCAGGTGATCTCATCGGGCGTCTTGATCCGCCGCGCCGTTGCCATCACCGGTGCGGCATCGAGCAGCTCGGCCGAGTCGGAGAGCTGGGACAGCAGATCGGCGAACAACGGTGTCAATCCGTCGGTGCCGATCCGCCGCGACTCCGGCAACCCCGGTATCTCGGCGAGCGACTTCGCCAGGTTGGCCGGGTTCCAGCTCAGGCCGTACAAATCGTCACGGCCGATTTCCGGCGGCACTCCCTCGTCCCACGTCGAGAGCAAGTGCACTCGGCCGGTTTCCCGCACCACCACGGCGGCCGGCGCAAACGGAAGCACCCCGGCTCGGGCCAGCAGTCGAGCGCCTGACACGTAATGCACGTCGCCAACCCCGCCGAGCACCAGCGCGTCCAGATCGTGGCGTTCCATACCGGAAAACACTGTGGCGCGCCGTTGCGCCCGCAGTCGAGTGAAGTCGACGCGGGCATCGTCCTCCAGGCCCATCGTCCCGACGAGCAAACCGCGGTCACGCGCAGTGGGGCTCATGCGTCCAGGCCGTAAGGGTCATAGGTTGAGCCGCTGAGTTTGACCCATCCCGCATCGGTCACGGCGACAATGTCTTCCGAGCGGTACCCGGCCGCACCGTCATCCCAGATGACGGGCTCGAAAACGGCCACCATTCCTGGTTGCATGATGAGCTGCTCGTCGAACTGCTCGCCGAGATCGGTTCCGATGAGCGGCATTTCGGCGCTTTCTGTTCCGACGCCGTGAGCCAGGTAGAAGTGCTCGATCCATGGACGAACACCGTCATTGGCGTCAGTGGCGACTTTGCCGAGCTGACGGGCCGAAACGCCGGGTTTGAGGATGTCCAGCGCGGCGTCGACCACGGCACGCCAGCGGCGGAACTGGGACTGCTGCCGGGCATTTGGAGCGGGATGGGCGCTGGTGATCCAGGTCCGCCCATAGTCGGAGGCATAGCCCTCCCAGATGATGCCGGCGTCCACCCAGATGATGTCGCCTTCCCGCAGGAACCGGTCGGTGGTGACGGTCGGGTAAGCGAGGTCGCCGTGCAGTGTCCACGGGCCAAGCTCGCGGGTCGGTGCCATCACCTGCCAGATCGGATCGATGCCGTTTGCGCAGGCACCCAACTCGAAGATGCGGCGTAGGAAGACGGCGCTCAAATCGATCTGCCGGATTCCCGGTCGCAGGCGTTGCAGCGCGTCGATCATCGCCAACTCGTTGAGCCGCTGCGCCTGGCGAATACACGCCACTTCGTCGGGCGTCTTGATGATCTTTGCCGCGCCCATCACCGCGGCGGCGTCGACCCAGGCGAATTCGGGCAGCCCACGCAACATCGCGTGCGTCTGGTCGTCGACCCCGACAACTGCGCCGCCGCGGAAGTGCTGGGCGAGGGCCGTCGCGAAGTGCTCCATCCCGTCGTCGAGATCCGGAAACAGCGGCCCGTGCAGATGATCATCGGGAAGGTCGGCGGGCACCCCGTCGCCGTATCCGGTGTAGAGATGCGGCGACGAATCCCCTTTGACGACAACCGCCACGGGCCGGAACAGCGCCGCGCGGTCGCCGTCCTGGGCCGGCACGGCGGCGCCGGTGGCATAGGCCACCGAGCTGGAGCCGAGCAGAACCAGCCCGTCCAAACCCTGGGCCTCGAGCTGATCCTGCAGTCGCTGGAAGCGCTCCCTACGCATCCGGGCGAGGTCGGGCACCTCTGGAATAAGTGATCCGCCAATCGTGGCCTCGGCTGACGCGGCCAACCAGAATCACCTCGATCTACACCGCGGAAGGGCGCATCCTAAACTTGCAAAGATAGCGCAATAAGCTGATAGCTTAGCGGCGCCAGGGCTGTGCGTTGGAGGATTGCCGATGACTGGAGTAGGGCGTCGCGACGTGGCCCCTGAGGTGGTCGCCGATTTCGATCATCATTCCGACGAGTTCAACCTCAACCAACAGCAGGTCAGCGGCGAGCTTCGGCGACGGTGTCCGGTGGCGTGGAACGAGAATTACGGCGGATTCTGGTTCGTCACCAGTTACGACGCAGTGACTCAAACCGCCCGCGACGGCGAAACCTTCGCGCACAAGTACGAACCGAACGCGCCCGATGGTGTGGACTACCAGGGCGAGATGGGCATTCCACGGCCCGAAGGTCAACCGGCCCTGGGAATCGGCGAAGTCGACGGCCCCTATCACCAAGCCCTTCGACACGCCCTTGCACCATTTTTCTCGCCGGGAGCCGTGCAGAAGATGCGACCGCTCATGGAACAGTGGGCCCACTGGTTCCTCGATCAACGCATCGGCGACGGGCAGATGGACCTGGTGCTCGACTACGCGAGCCCGGTCCCCGCGATCCTGACCATGAAGCTGATGGGACTGCCCTACGACAACTGGCAGCTCTACGCCAACCTGTTTCACTCCGTGATGGCCGCTCCCCAGGACAGCGAGGAGTACGCCAAAGCCATCGCCGAGGTTCCGGCGATGATGCAGGGCGTAATGGCGTTTGCGGCGACCAGACGAGCCGAGCCGCGCGATGACCTGACCAGCTTCCTCATCCAGTTCGAATTCGACGGCAAGCGGCTCGACGACGAGCAACTGCTCGACATCCTGTGGAATCTCATCGCCGGCGGCGTCGACACGACGACGTCACAGACCGCGCTGACCCTGCGGCACCTGGGCACGCATGCGGACCTACGCCGGCAACTCATCGACCGCCCGGAGCTTTACCGCACCGCCACCGACGAGTTCCTTCGCTACTTTTCGATCAATCGGCAACTCAGCCGGACGGTGACCCGTGACGTCGTCTTGGGCGGGCAACACCTTCGGCGCAACGATCGCGCCATCATCAGCTGGCTTGCCGCCAACCACGACGAGCGAGAATTCGAGCAGCCTGACCGGATCATCCTGGACCGCAGCCCCAACCGCCACGTCGCCTTCGGGCTCGGACCGCACCGGTGCATCGGATCTCATTTGGCACGGGTCATGTTCGAGGTAATGATAAGGGCGGTTCTGGAACGCATTCCCGACTACCAGGTCGACCTCGCCGGCGTCGACGAATACCTGGGCAACCCCAGCCTTACCGGGCTGGGCAAGCTGCCCGTCACCTTCACTGCTGGAGTGCCGCTGGGCATCTCACGCCCATAACAACCTACGGGCTTCGCAACGGGAACGGATCATTGGTGAAGTCGATCTGTGCCGCCGGATTACTGACCGCGGTAGTCATCCCGGACCCAAACGGGCCCGTCTGGTCGAAAAGCGTTGCCGTCCCGACGGCGACGCCGTCCGACGCCCAATGTGAGTCGGCCTGCACACCAATCCATTCACCGACCGGCAAGCGAGCCAACGCGACTGTCAAATCGCCGTTGATATAGCCGACACCGCGGGTGCCTAGATTCGTCACCAGGCTCGTGGCCTCCGCGGCCATGACCCCCCGCACGAAGTCTGAGTTCTTCTCGCCTGCTACCACTTCGATAGGCCGGTTGTAGAAGCGCTTACGGGACGCGTTCTGCTGCTCACCGGGCGACCGGCTCCAGCCGCCGTCGTCGCTTCCGACCTGCGTCAGCACGGCATCGTCAACGGATGGCGGCGACGGGAACGTCATCGGCGCTGTCCACAGCCGACCTGGCGGCGCCGCCGAGCGGCGATACTGCAGCAAAGTAGCGCGCGCGACCAGCCGGCTGTCCTGGATCAGGTCGCACTCCGCGCTGCGAATTCGCCTGCCATCACGCACGACGCGCACCGTCACCGTCGTCGGAATGCCGCGTGCTGCTCGCAGCAAGTCCACCGTCAATCGCGTGGGCATGAAGTCCTCTGAGCCACTGTCTAGTTCGAGTGCACGCGCCGCCAACCCGACGACGGCTGGGCCGTTCAGATGGTCATTGCCCCAGTGACTCTGCGCAAATTGTGTCGGCAGGAATTCGCCGCTGCTGCTCAGCGCGAAATGCGCGGGCTCTTCGGTCACTGGGGCATCTTCGCACAGCACGCTAGCCTCGCATGGGTGGGCTTCTTTTTCGCCTCGGTAGTTGAGACTTTTTCTCTGAGTCGACGACTGCACAGGGTCGTCTTGCATGTGCCGGGCCTCGACCGGCTCGGGTTGCCGGATTGTGCAGATGCGGCGGTGGGAATCTACTTCCCAACCACCGGCCCCGAGACAACAGCACCGCAGGGGCGCACTTACACCGTCCGCCACTGCGACTCGACGACCAACCAGATCACCGTGGACTTCGTGCTGCACGGACGAGGAGTCGGGACCGACTGGCTGAGTCAGGCGGCACCGGGCGACCGTGTCACGCTGGCGCACCCCAACTCGTGGTATCGGCCATCATCCGCATCCGATTTCCAACTGCTGGTGGCCGATCTCGCTGGACTGCCGGCCCTCGCCCGCATCGTCGATGAGCTGTCGCCCGAATCGCGAGCTGTGGCGATCGTGGAGGTTATCGACCGAAGCGACCTCGACTACCTGCCCGCGCGGCCGAATGTGTCCGTCGTCAACTCCGTTGGCACCGGAAACGGTGTCGCTGAAAGCGTTTTGGCAGAATTGGTAGCAGATCAGCACTGCTCGGACGATCGCAGCTACGGCTGGGTAGGCGCCGAGGCAAGCCAGACACGCGCCATCCGAAAGTATCTACGTACCGAAAGAGGCTGGGGACCAGAGCAATTAGATGTCCTGGGTTACTGGCGCCGTCATTCCGAACACTGGGACGCGCGGTATGAGCAGGTCGGCCCGGAACTATTCGCGGTGTACCAGCGGGCGCTGGCCGAGGGTAAGACGGAGAAGGCCGCGCGCGAAGAGTTCGACGCCGCGCTGGAACGGGCCGGCCTCTAACCGCCCAGCCGCTGGCCGTCGACGCCGAAAAAATGCATGTGCCCGCGGTGCGGATGCAACCGCACCCGGCTGCCCCGATGGGGCGGGTTGTGCCCATCGGCGCGCGCGGTTATCGGCTGACCCGGCGCTCCGTCGGGTCCGGTGATTCGCCCATAGAGGTAGGCGTCTGCACCGAGCTCTTCGACGACGTCGACCTGCATTTCGACACCGAGGCCCCCGATCTCGAAGTGCTCCGGGCGGATACCGACCACGATTTGTTCGGCCGCGTCGGCGATCTCGCGGGGTATTGGGATCAGCCAGTCGCCCAACGACACGGATTGGTCGGCGACCGGAAGGGTGAAAAGATTCATCGCAGGCGAGCCGATGAACTCCGCCACAAAGACGTTGACCGGGTTGCGGTAGAGGTCTCGCGGCGCCGCGAACTGTTGCAGCACGCCGTCGCGCAGCACGGCGACGCGGTCACCCATCGTCATGGCCTCGACCTGGTCGTGGGTTACGTAGACGGTGGTGGTGCCCAGCCGCCGCTGCAACCCGGCGATCTGGTTGCGGGTTTGCACGCGCAGTTTCGCGTCGAGGTTGGACAGCGGTTCGTCCATCAAGAACACTTGCGGTCGCCGCACGATCGCCCGTCCCATGGCCACCCGCTGGCGTTGTCCGCCGGACAGATCCTTGGGTTTGCGGTCCAGGTAGGGTTCGAGGTCGAGCAGTCGAGCCGCATCCAATATCCGCTCGCGGATCTCGGCTTGCGGGATTCTGGCGATCTTCAACGCGAAGCCCATGTTCTGGGCCACCGTCATGTGCGGGTACAGGGCGTAGTTCTGGAATACCATCGCGACGTCGCGGTCTTTGGGGTCGTCATGGGTTACGTCTCGCGTCCCTATACGGATACGTCCGGAATCCACCGTCTCCAATCCCGCGATCATCCGCAGTGACGTCGTTTTGCCGCATCCGGACGGTCCGACCAACACGACGAACTCGCCGTCGCCGACGGTCAAATCCAGGTGGTCGATCGCGGGCCGCGTTGTGCCGGGATAGCGCCGTGTCGCTTGCTCGAAAGTAACTGTCGCCATTGCAGAACACCTACCCGCCGAGACCGGTGACGGCGATCCCGCGGATGAACGCGCGCTGGGCAACCGCGTAGATGAGAATCAACGGGAGCAGGATAAGCATGGATGCCGCCATCAGCACTGGCCAACGGGCCACGTACTCGCCCTGCATGTGCACCAACCCGAGCGTGAGCGTGGCGATGCTCATACGCTGAATCATCAACAGCGGCCAGAGAAAGTCGTTCCACACGTTGACCCAGGTGAGTACCGCCAGCACCATCACCGCCGGCTTGGCGTGCGGAAGCAGTATGCGCCAATAGATCTGCCACGGCGAGCAGCCGTCGAGGATCGCCGCTTCCTCGAGCTCTGTCGGCAGGCTGAGGAAGAACTGGCGCATCAGGTAGGTGCCGAACGCGCTGCCGAACAATCCGGGCACGATCATCGCCCATGGCGTGTCGGTGAGCCCGGCGACGCGCATCAGGATGAACTGCGGGATCACGGTAACGGTCAGCGGCACCATCAGCGTGCCCAGGTACAAGACGAACAACGTATCGCGACCCCGGAACCGTAACCGCGCAAAGGCATATCCGGCCAGTGAGCAGAAGAACACCTGTCCGGCACTGACGCACCCGGCATAGAGCACGGAGTTGAAAAACATTCGCCAAAACGGCATCAGGGAGAACACATCGCGGTAGTTGGACCATTGCGGGTGGCCAGGGAGCAGCTTCGGCCTCGTCACTTCGCCTTCGCTCTTCAACGAGCCCGAAACCGCCCACAGGATCGGAAACAGCGCACACCATGCGATACCGACGAGCGCGGTATACAGCGCGATGCCACGCATAACGCTGGGCTTGATCACTCGCTCGGCTAGGCCCACGATCGTTCCTCCGCGGCGGTTCGGCGGCGCGTGAGCCGCAACTGCACGACGGTCAGTACCAGCAGGATGGCGAACATCACCCAGGCCAACGCGGACGCGTAACCGAATTCCAGGAACGCAAAGGCGCGCTGGAACAACATGATTCCCAGGACATAGGTTCCCGTCTCGGGGCCGCCGTTGCGTCCGGTGAGAACGTAGACGAGGTCAAATGCCTGAAATGCGTGGATGATCGAGATGACCACCACGAAGGACAGTGCGCCACGGATCAACGGCACGGTGATCGACACGAACTGCCGCAGCTCCCCGGCGCCATCGAGTTTGGCTGCCTCATAGAGGGTGTCGGGCACTCCCTGCATAGCGGCCAACAGGATGACGGTCGCGAAGGGCACGCTTCGCCACACGCTGACCATGCACAGCGAGACCATGGCCCAATTCGGGTCTACCAGCCACGGGACCGGTCCGACTCCGATCCAGCCGAGCATGATGTTGAGCAGGCCGTTGTCCGTGTTGAACACGAACTGCCACACGACGGCGATCACCACCGACGACACCGCGAGCGGCAGAAAGACAATCGTTCGAAAAATACCGATTCCCTTGACTTTCCGGTTGAGCACACCGGCCACCGCGAGGCTGATCAAGACCGTCGGAACGATGGTCCCGACGGTGTAAACCATCGTGTTGCGCAGTGCGATGACGAAAAGCGGGTCGGCGGCGAAGAGGTTGCCGAAGTTCGACAGGCCGACGAATTTCGGCGGTGTGAACAGATCCCAGTTCTGAAAGCTCATGTAGAGCGAGAATCCGAGTGGGAACAGCATGAACACCGCGACCGCCGCGAGGTTGGGCGCGACGAACAGACGCCCGGCTCGGGCGCGTCGCCGAGAATATCGGCGCCGCGGCGTCACCACGACGGCGGATTCGTCGATCGGTGTCATGGGCTGCGCAGCACCTCGTCGATCTCGTGCGTGAGTCCGTCGGCCAGCGATCTCGCCGGCCGTGAGCCACGCAGCACCGGGCCGAAGTTGCGTTCCATCAAGGCAGTGATCTTCGCCCACTGCGGCGTGACCGGCATGCCCTCGGAATGGGCGGGCCCGCCGGTCAGCACCGCGAGATTGCCGATCCTCCTGTGGGCGTGGGCGAATCCGGGCGACTCGATCGCCGACCGCAGCACCGGCACGAACAAACCGGATTCACCGATCACGGCCTGTCCGACGGGGCCGGTGGCGAACTTTACGAACTCCCAGGCCTGCTCCTTGCGGCGGCTGCTCGCCGCGATGGCAAGCCCGGTGGTGCCGATGTTCGAGTGGGCAGCCCGGCCTCTGGGTCCCGTGGGGAGCACGGTGACATCGAAATCCAGCCCGTCGGCCCGGTCGAACGTCTGGTATCGCCAGTGCCCGCCCAGCGCCATCGCGGCCTGGCCAGAGGAGAACAGATCCATCGTGGACATCGACTGGGTTTCCGAGGAGGTGGGTGCGACGTTGTGCTTGTTGGCCAGGTCGGCGTAGAACTGCACGCCCTCGATGAATGCGTCGTGGTCGAAGTTGAGGTGAGTCGGATTCATCCGCGGGGTGGACCACGGGACACCGTTGTTCATTCCGAACAGCCCCGCCGCGTACGCCGCAACCCAGGTGTCGACGAATCCCCACTGCCTGACCTTCCCCGATCGGTCGCTCTTGGTGAGCGCCTTTGCGGTGTCAAGGAATTCGGCGAAAGTCCACGGCTGTTCCCATCGCCCGGGCGGCGGACGTATACCGGCGTCGGCGAAGAGTTTCTTGTTGTAGAACAAGAAGTTTCCGGACCACTGTTCGGGAAAGGCGTACTGGCCGCCGTCGAACGTGAACGTCTCATACAACGATGCGACGCTTTGTTCCTTGAGCTGCGCGGCGAAATCCCGATCTCGCGACAACATGGTGTTGAGGTCCAGCAGTACCCCTCGGTCGGCGAACCCGGCATACGTGAATTCCCATGCCATCAGCACGTCCGGACATTTGCCGCCGGCGCAATAGGTCGAGATGTGCTGCAGCGGGTCCGGTCCGGACAGCAGGGTGCGAACCTTGATGGCGGGATGGCTGCGCCGAAAGGCATCGACGACCCGCAGCCTGGCATCAGCCTCTTCCGGATTGGCCGCGAAGAAGAACGTCAGCGCATCGTCGCCGGGACCACACCCGGTGGGCCACAGCGCCAGTGAGGCCGCGCCGAGCGCGCCGGCGCAGCGCAACAGCGTCCGCCGTGCGAACCGTTGGTCGGACATGGCGCTCCCGATGTCGGTGGTGCTTTCTCAGTATTCCCGGGTGTGCGTCATCGCGGCAGCGTGATCACGGCCCTGCGCAGGCGCTCGGCCTCACCGATGATGTCGACGGTGTGAATGCGGCCGCCGGCGCCGATGCCGATGACCAGCAGCGCCTCCAGGTGTCCGCCCGGCGCGAGCGCAATGCCGGGTGCGCCGTCGACGAGCACCACGGCGCCGGTCCGGGCGCGGCGGGTGAACCGTCGGGTCTCCTCGGCGACTCGCCTGGCGCCGCGGACTTCGGTCGGCACGTCGGCGGGCACCAGGACCCGGTCCACGCGGCGCACGACGTCGGGGGCCAGCAGATTCAGCAGCGTGGCGATGTCACCGCCGCGCGATGCCGCCAGGAAGGCCTCCACGATCTTGCGGTGTTGGGTCGTCGGCGTGGGTTCGGCAGTTTGGCCGGCGTGCAGCTGCCCTCGTGCCCGGCTCGCGAGCTTCTTGGCCGCGTCCGGTGACCGGTCCAACAGGTCGCCGATCGTCTCGAATGGCAGACCGAACACGTCGTGCAGTACGAACGCGACCCGTTGCGCGGGCGAGAGCCGGTCGATCACCACAAGCAATGCCCGGTCGACCGAATCCGCCAACAGCACGTCCTCGTCAGCCGGCGCCGCAGCGACCGCGTCTACCGAGTCCAGTTCCTCCAGCGGCTGCTCGGCTCGCCGTTTGCGCGCCCGAAGCTGGTCGATCGCCTCGCGCGCTGTGATCGTGGTGAACCAGCCGGTCAGGTTCTCGATCGCATCGAGGTCTGTGCGGCTGGCCTTGAGCCAAGCGGATTGCACCGCATCCTCGGCGTCGGCGGCCGAGCCGAGCAGATGGAAAGCCACCGTGCGCAGGTGTCGCCGGTCCGCGTCGAAACGCTGCGCGAAATCCTCGATCGTGCTCATGGGTCACCTTCCCTACGCGGAAACCGTCAAGGAGGTGAGTACATCCAAAGTTCCGCAATAAAGGAGCCCAACGCAATGAGCATCGCATACCTCGTTGTCACGGTGATCACCGTGGTTGTTACCGCGGGAGTCGCCGTGGCCGACTACATTCCCGCCGGCTTCGTGCTGGCCAACTCGGCGGAGGTGGGAGTGCCGCGCAGTTGGTTGCCCATGCTCGGGACGCTCAAGCTCGCCGGAGCCGTCGGACTGGTCGCGGGTCTGGTGGTGCCGGCCATCGGCATCGCGGCCGCGGTGGGTTTGGTGTTGTTCTTCATCGGCGCGATCGTCACGCATATTCGAGCCGGCGTGCTCTACAACATCGCCTTTCCCGGCGCCTATCTGCTGTTGGCGACGGCCTCGCTGCTACTGCTCGCCATGCAGTGAGTGTCCGCGCCCATCAGGCGTTCGGCGCCACCGCCACGCCGGCCGTCCGCAGTGCGTCGACGGCCGCAGCGGTGGACTCCTCCCCTACCCCCGCCGTCAGATCGAGCAACACCCGTGTGGCGAAACCGGCCCGCGCCGCATCCTGCGCGGTCGCGCGCACACATTGATCGGTGGCGAGGCCGACGACGTCGACCTCGTTGACATCGTGGCGGCGTAGCCACTCGGCCAACGGCGTACCGGTGTCGTCGACACCTTCGAACCCGCTGTAGCCCGCCGAATAGGCGCCCTTGCGAAAAACCGCGTCGATGCGGCTGAGGTCGAGGCTGGGATGGAACTGCGCCCCGGGACTTCCGGCGATGCAATGCGGCGGCCATGACGACACATAGTCCGGGTGATCAGAGAAATGGTCGCCCGGATCAATGTGGGAATCCTGGGTGGCGACCACGTAGTCGTAGTCGGTGCCGGCAGCCAGATAGGCAGTGATTGCGCGGGCCACGGCGGCACCACCGGTCACAGGGAGCGAGCCGCCCTCGCAGAAGTCGTTTTGTACGTCGACGATGATCAACGCCCGCATACCCCACGGTATCGCCGGTGGACGCAGGGGCTACCCGCTCAGGCGGCGACGCGGCGCGGCGGTGTCCAGTGACCACAAGTGCGCGCACGTCGGGCACTGCAGATGCACCACCGCGGCGTCGTTGCTGAGCAGGTATTGCCAATGAGTGCGGCAGGACCGGCCGGTCCGGCATGGGTCGCATGCAGAGCCGTGGTCGCAGTTCGGGCAGGGCAGCCATGCGCGGCGGCTCCTGTCGGCGTCCGGATCAATCGGAAGCATTGTCCACCGCCCGATCCGGCAGCACGCCTGCGCTGACCAGCGCGTCGTAGTAGCGCTGCTGCTGGGCGTCGAGATTCGAATAGAGCATCGCGTAGGCCTGGTCCTCGTCGGCCAGCGCGCGAATCGGATCCCAGCCCGGCCCGATGGCCTCCAGGACGGCCGCGCGCCGCCGGGCCTCGTCGAGTGTGAGGTCGTAGACGAATTCCAGGTGTGTACGGTCGGACGGCACGGCGAAAGGCTCGCGCAACATAGGTCGGCTATGCAATGACCGGGATCACACACCGCCGAAAAAACGCCCCGGTGGGGTGTGCGTTGCATCACGTAGCTCGTCAAATTATAGTCCAGACACGTGTCCAGACAGCTCGCTGACGTCCCTGCCGATCCTTCCGCCGTGACACCTGTCGGCGACGCCATACCGGAACGGGCGTGAGCATGCGGATTGCCCTGCTGTCCTATCGCAGCAAGACGCACTGCGGCGGGCAGGGGGTATACGTCAGGCACCTGAGCCGCGGCCTGGTCGAACTCGGACACCACGTCGAGGTGTTCTCCGGTCCGCCCTATCCCGAGGGCCTCGATCCCCGGGTGGTGCTGACCCGCGTGCCCAGTCTCGACATGTACCGCGAACCCGACCCGTTCCGAATCCCCCACCCCCGCGAAATCCGCGACCGGATCGACCTTCTCGAGCTGGCCACGGTGTGGACGGCGGGATTCCCCGAACCCCGCACGTTCAGTCTGCGGGCCGCCCGTCTGCTCGCCGGCCGACGGGACGATTTCGACGTGGTGCACGACAATCAGAGCCTGGGCGTAGGCCTGCTCAGGATCGCAGAACTCGGGCTGCCTGTGGTGGCCACCGTGCACCACCCGATCACTCGTGACCGGTTACTGGATCTCGCGGCAGCACGGTGGTGGCGTAAACCGTTGGTACGCCGGTGGTATGGCTTTTTGGGTATGCAAGAGGAAGTCGCCCGCAGCATTCCGGACCTGTTGACCGTCTCGTCGTCGTCGGCCACCGATATCACCACGGACTTCGGCGTCAACCCGGACCAACTCCACGTGGTGCCGTTGGGCGTCGACACCAGCCTGTTCGCGCCGTCCGCACAGCGGCGAATCTCCGGGCGCATCATCGCGATCGCCAGCGCCGACCGACCGCTGAAGGGCGTCGGTCATCTGTTGCAGGCGGTGGCCAAGCTTCGCACCGAACACGACTTGGAACTGCAACTTGTCGCCAAGCTGGAGCCGAACGGGCCCACCGAGAAGCTGATCGCCGAACTCGGTATCTCGGATATCGTGCATACTTCCAGCGGGCTTTCCGACGCGGAGCTGGCCGCGCTTTTTGCGTCCGCCGAAATCGCTTGCATTCCATCGCTTTACGAGGGATTCTCGCTCCCGGCGGTGGAAGCAATGGCCAGCGGAACGCCGATCGTGGCCAGCCGTGCCGGGGCGTTGCCTGAGGTGCTCGGGCCCGACGGCGAGTGCGCACGGCTGGTGCGACCGGGCGACGCCGCTGAGCTGATCCGGGTGCTCGGCGAGCTGCTGGTGTCGCCCGATCAGCGGCGCCGCCTCGGGACGGCCGGCCGTCGTCGCGCCGTCGACGTGTACAGCTGGGAGTCCGTCGCCGCGCAGACCGCGCGGGTCTATGAACACGCGATCAGCCGTGACGCAGCGGTTCACGATTCCGCCGCGGCAGTGGTCAAGCCGTGCTGACGGTCGACTTCGACCGGCTGGGTATCGGTCCCGGCACCAAGGTCATCGACGTCGGCTGCGGCGCGGGTCGGCACAGCTTCGAGGCATACCGGCGGGGTGCCGATGTGGTCGCGTTCGATCAAAATGCCGCCGAGCTGGCCGATGTCGACACCGTGTTGCGCGCCATGGCCGATACCGGCGAGGCGCCGGCTTCGGCTACCGCCGAGACAGTCGCCGGGGATGCGCTGGCGCTGCCCTATCCCGACCGCACATTCGACTGCGTGATCGCGTCGGAGATCCTTGAACATGTTCCGGCGGACGACGCGGTGATCGACGAGCTGGTTCGGGTGCTCAAGGTCGGCGGCAAGCTGGCGGTCAGCGTGCCCCGCTGGCTACCCGAACGGGTGTGCTGGCTGCTATCCGATGACTATCACAGCAACGAGGGCGGCCATATCCGGATTTACCGGGCAAGCCGGCTGCGTGCCAAAATCGCCAACGCCGGAGTGACGTTCACTCATGCCCATCACGCCCACGGGCTGCATACACCGTTTTGGTGGTTGAAATGCCTTGTCGGGGTGTCGAACTCAACACACCCCGCTGTCGCCGCCTACCATAGGATGCTGGTCTGGGACATGGTGCAGCGGCCGTGGCTCACCCGGCTGGCCGAATCAACCCTCAACCCGATGGTCGGCAAGAGCGTCGCGCTGTACTTCGAGAAACCGGTGCCCGCCGTTGAATTGGTTTAAGGCACCGGACGTCCCTGGCGTCCTCTCGCCCTCACAATGCCGGCAGACGGCGGAATCGATTGCCGCCCTGCAAGAGCCGTCCGGGGCGATCCCGTGGTCGGAAGGCGGGCACACCGACCCCTGGGATCATGTCGAATGCGCGATGGCGCTTACCGCCGCGGGTTTGATCGGCCCGGCGCGCAGTGCGTTCGACTGGTGCCAGCACCAACAACGCGCAGACGGCTCCTGGCCGATCCAGCTGCGTGCCGGAGTCGTCGAGGACGCCAACAGTGACAGCAATTTCTGCGCCTACGTCGCGGTCGGAGTCTGGCACCATGTGCTGGTCACCGGTGATCACACGTTTGCCGCCACGATGTGGCCGACGGTGCGCGCGGCGATCGACTTCGTGCTCGAGTTGCAGCTTGCAGGCGGTGAAATCTGTTGGGCACGTGGCGCTTCCGGCCCGGTTACCGAGGCGCTGCTGACCGGATGTGCCAGCATTTTCCACAGCATCCGCTGCGCGCTTGCCTTGGCGAACTGCGTCGACGAGCCGCAACCGGAGTGGGAGGTCGCCCTGGGCCGGCTGGGCCACGCGATCACCGCCCACCCGTCGGCCTTCACCGAGAAGCCGCATCACTCGATGGACTGGTACTACCCGATCCTGGGCGGCGCGCTTCGCGGTCCCGCCGCGAGCAGCCGGATCGCCGAGCGGTGGGGCGATTTCGTCGTCGACGGGCTCGGTATCCGGTGTGTCGACGACCGGCCGTGGGTGACCGGCGCGGAGACTTGCGAATTGGTGTTGGCGCTCGACGCGATGGGCAGCCGGCACGCGGCGCTGCGGCAGTTCGCCGCCATGCAGCACTTGCGCGAGAAAGACGGCTCCTATTGGACCGGGCTGGTATTCAGCGACGGAAAGCGCTGGCCGGTGGAACGGACCACCTGGACCGGAGCGGCCGTGATTCTGGCGGCTGACGCGCTGTCGTGCACCACCGCGGGCAGCGGCATCTTCCGGGGAGACGATCTGCCGCGCGGGTTGGAGGGCGACTACGACTGCGAATGCGCGATCAGCTCGGGCTGATGGCGCCGGGCGTGCCGGCGGTTCGCTCCAGCACCCGCAACGACCCGCTCACGGATTTCTCCACGAACTCGCCGCTTTGCACTGCGCGGCAATAGATCTGATAAGGCGCCTGCCCACCGTCGCGCGGGTCGGGGAAGACGTCGTGGATGATCAGCGCGCCACCCACGCTGACCCATCGCGCCCAGCCGTCGAAGTCCGCCTGCGCGGCCGCCTCGCTGTGCCCGCCGTCGATGAACAACAGCTGCAGCTGAGTGCGCCAGCCGCGGGCCACCACGGTCGATTTGCCCACCACCGCCACCACGTTGTCGTCCAGGCCGGCATCGTCGAGCGTGCGCCGTAAGACGGGCAAGGTGTCGAAACGTCCGGTGGCCTTGTCGACCAGCGACGGATCGTGGTATTCCCACCCGGGCTGATGCTCTTCGGAACCATGGTGGTGGTCGACGGTGTAGAGCACGCTGTCCCGGGCAATCGCGGCCGCACCCAGCAGCACTGTCGACTTGCCGCAGTACGTCCCGATCTCTACGCCCACACCGTTATCGAAGTAGGCCAGCGCGGCGTCGTGCAGCGCCCGGCCCTCATCGGCGGGCATGAATCCGGTGACACGATCGGCAAGTTCGAATAACCGCGCGGTGCGCTCGGCGGACTCGGACCTAGCAGGCATCACCTGAAACCGTAACAGCACGGTTGCTGCACCTGCACGGCTGTAGTAGTGTCCAGACACGTGTCCGACCCGGTGGCTCGGGAATCAACCAGACGCCGACTGACCGCCAAGCAAGCCGATACCGTTGATCGGCTCGGCCACGCCGCGATTGAGGTACTTAGCCGAGAGGGCTTCTCCGGCTTGACGATTCGCATGGTCGCCGCCGAGGCCGGTGTTGGTGCGGCGACCGCCTACACGTACTTCTCGTCGAAAGAGCACCTGGTTGCCGAGGTCTTCTGGCGACGGTTGGCGTCCAGCCCCGTCCCTCCCAACGATTCTCCGGATCCGGCGGTTCGGGTCATCGCGGTACTGCGCCACATCGCGTTGTTGGTGGCCGACGAGCCCGAGCTGGCCGGCGCGGTGACAACCGCGTTGCTGGGCAAGGATCCCGAGGTCAATCATCTGCGGTTGCGCATCGGCCGCGAGATTCATCAACGTCTCGTCGCAGCCTTGGGCCCCGACTGCGCTCCCGACGTCGTCGAATCACTGGAGTTGCTGTACGCGGGGGCACTGGTGCGCGCGGGCATGGGCTATGCCTCGTACACGCAGATCGCCGACCGGCTCGAGAAATCGGCGCGCCTGCTTTTAACCGAGAGACCGTCTGCCCTGGCATGATCGCGCCATGGGCGTCGTCGACCACCCCGAGCGTGACCAAAGTTGGGACAGCGCGGCGCGCTCGGAAACCGAAATCCAACGATTGGACCGCAATTGGGCCAGCATCCTGCAGGAATTGCGGGTGGTTCAAACCGGCGTCCAGCTGCTCACCGGATTTCTGTTGACCCTGCCGTTCCAGCAACGCTTCGACGTGCTGAGCATGCCCATGCGAGCGGTCTATCTGGCGACAGTGGGCTGCTCGGTCGGCGCCACCGTGCTGTTGGTGGCCCCGGTCGGCATGCACCGCTTGCTGTTTCGACGGCATCGACTCCAGTCGCTGGTGTCGGCCGCGCATCGTTTCGCGTACGCCGGGCTCTTACTACTGGGTCTGGCGCTAACCGGCGTGACGGTGATCATTTTCGGTGCGGTCGCCGGCCTGGGGGCCGGCGTCATCGCCGGGGGCTGTGCGTTCGTGGCCCTGGTCGGTTTCTGGGTGTTACTGCCGGTGTGGGTACGAGACGAAGCGCCACCGGCACAGTAACGGCGCCGGGGCCGGTTTGCACACCGGTCAGGCCGGGAACACACCGCCCATGTTGATCCGCAGAATCGCCCGTCCCCTGTTGTCCGCGGTATTCATCGGCCAAGGTGTCGAGACATTACGAAACCCCAGGGTCACCGCCGATGCGGCGGAGCCGACCATAGCGGCGTTGCGGAATCTGCCGGAGCCCATCGGAACCAACGTTCCGGCCAACCCGGAGACGGCCGCGCGGCTGAACGCGGCTGTCCAAGTCGGCGGCGGTGTCTTGCTCGCCACTGGCAAACTGCCGCGGGTGGCCTCGGCAGCGTTGGCGTTGACCGTGATTCCGGGCAGCCTGGGAGCGCATCTGTTCTGGAGTGAAAGCGATCCGGAACGTAAAGCGCAGAAACGCCGCGACTTCTTCACCGACCTAAGCCTGCTGGGCGGGCTGATCATTGCGTCCGCCGACACAGCGGGCAAGCCGTCGCTGGGCTGGCGTGGCCGACGAGCCGCGGGCCGGCTCTCCGAGGCGGTCGCCTCGGCACTGCCGGGGGCTGGATCCGACAGCGCCCTGCTGGATTCCGAACTGGGTGAAAAGATCGGGCGCGGACTTCAAGTGGGCGCCGAGCGCGGCCGCGAACTGGCCAGCACGGCGGTCGAGAAGAGCGGACCGCTGGTCGAAGCCGCGCGCAAGCGCGGCGGTGAGCTGGCCAGCACTGCGGGGGAAAAGAGCGCGCCCGTGGTGGAGGCCGCACGCAAGCGCGCACGTAAGCGTGGCGCTCAGCTGGCGGAGACGGTGCGGGAACGCGGCGCCGAGCTGGCCGAAACTGCGCGCGAACGCGGTGGTGAATTCGGTGAACGAGCTCGCGAACGTGGCGCCGAGCTGGCCGCCGAACTCGCCGAAACGGCCCGCGAACGGGGCAGTGAATTCGGTGAACGGGCCCGCGAGCGCAGCGCCGAACTGGCCGCCGAACTCGCCGAAACCGCCCGCGAACGCGGCGGCGAACTGGCTGCGCGCGGACGGGTCAAAGCTCGTCGTTGGCGCTGACCGGGCGCTCGACACCGGGCGCGGCCAGACGGCGATGCCGTCCGCTCCACACATATAGCGCCCAGGACACGGCCACCAACCCAAACACCACCAGCGGCACCGAGCCGGCCCAGCCGGCGGGATAGAGCACGCCAGTGATGTAGTGGGCGATAAATCCCTCTGACGGCAGCGGTGCCATCCCTGCATTCGCGCGTCCCCAGCGTTCCAACCCGGTCAACGGGCAGTCGAGATGTTCGACGGTGATCGCGACACCCCACAGCACCGCAGGCACGTGCAACCAGATGGTGCGCCGCCAGCGCAGCGCGACAAACCCGCCGACGACCACGTAAGCGATGAATGCGAAATGGGCTGCTATTGCCAGCACCACCACGATCTCGTACATCCGCGGTCCCAGGTCGGTTTGCACCACCGAATTGCTAACTATGCTAAAGCGTGTCGAAAGCGTGTCGAACAACCAAGGTGGCCGGGAGCGAATCCGATGACAACAGATCCCGCCGATCCCAACTCGCCGCAATACGGGTATCCCGCCGGCTACCCGTCCCCCTCGGCACCTGGCCAGCGACCCGCTGGGCGGTGGGTGCGGTTTTTCGCCCGACTCATCGACGGCATCATCGTCAACATCGTGGCGTTCCTGCTCTCGCTGTTCCTACTGGAGAACGACTACTGGTTCCTGGTGACCGGATTGTTCTCGGGCGTTCTCACGTTCGGGTACTTCATGCTCTTCGAAGTCACGCAGGGCTCCAGCCCGGGTAAGAAGCTGCTGGGCCTGGCGGTCCGCGGCCCCGGCGGCGCACCGAAGCCGGACGTCAAACAGTCGGCCATCCGCAACGCGTTCACCCTGTTCGCGGTGATCCCCTACTTCGGGGGCCTGCTGGTGTTCATCGCCATGGTGGTGATCGCGGTGACGATCAACTCCAGCCCGACCAAGCAGGGCAAGCATGACGAGCTGGCCGGCGGCACCCAGGTGATCAGGGCCTGACGCCCGTCATCGGTGGCGCCGCGCCAGAAAGCTCTCGATGATCGCGTCGACGGTGTCGCCGACGTCGATGGTGACCCCTTCCTCATCGGCTCCGAGCGGCTCCAAGGTGTCGAATTGCGACTTCAGCAATGACGCGGGCATGAAGTGCCCCGATCTTGCGGCAGTGCGCCGGCCGATCAGTTCCGGCGAGCCGCTCAGGTGCAAGAACTCGATGCGCGAGCAATGCGTGCGCAGCTGGTCGCGGTATTTGCGTTTGAGCGCCGAGCAGCTGATGACACCGCCGTCGCGGTGCTGGGCCAGCCACTCCCCGATGGCTTCCAGCCATGGATATCGGTCGTCATCGGTAAGCGGTTCACCCGCGGCCATCTTGGCGACGTTGGCTTCCGGGTGAAAGGCGTCGGCGTCGGCGAACGGGACTCGAAGGCGTTGTGCCAGTGCCGCGCCCACTTTCGATTTGCCCGATCCGGACACACCCATGACCACGATCGGTGGCAGCGGGCCAGTCACTGCGGGAGTTGATTGCGGTTCCATTCCAACCAGCCCACCCCACTGCGGCCGTCGGCGGTGCTGACGGTGGCCCAAACGCGCGGGAATTGGCTTACCCGCCCGTCGGGAGCGACCAGACGTAGCGGTGCGTGTCCACGCACGTCGACCGTCGCCGTGATCCCGCCGGGCTCCACCATCAGCGTCGCGTTCACAGGTAACCCGTTGGCGTCGAACACTTCCCGGACCGAGACGGTGCGCAGCTCGGTGACCTCGCGGTCGCTGCCCTGGATGTAGCCGATACCGACCGGCGGGACGCCGGGAATTCGTAAGTCGACGGAATGCAGGTGGGTCCCGTCGTCGAGATGCAATGCGCTCCACACCCAGTCCATGCCCCACCAGTCCCGCACTCCCCATGAGTGGTCGCGCTGGCCGGCCACCGAGTCGACGGTGTGGCGAGCACCGTCGATGGAGACGGAACCGGAGACGACACAAGGTATCTCGTAGCGCGTGGTCAGCCGGTACTGGTAGGGCGCGCCGTCGGTGGCCCACGCCAGATCCCACCCCACCTCGACCGGCACCCCCGGTTCTCCGCGCAAAAGCGCGGCGGGTTCGGCGTACGACTGGCCGCGCCCCTGCAGACGGATCCGGTACGTGTGGAGCGGCTCGCTAATCGAGTGCGTGAAATCGATTGTTTCCGTTCGCACCGTCCAAGGATCGGCAGGCAGCGGCACCTCGAAGTCGACGACTGCGATGGTGGGCATATCCGGGCCGCACAGCAGCGCGTGCAACCATGCTGTGTGCTGGTTGGGTACCAGACCCAGTCGGGCCCAGCCGCCGAGTCCCGTTGCAGCATCGGCGAAGTCGGCATACCAGCTTTCGCTCCACAGCGCCTCGTCGGTCGCGGGGTGTGCGCCCTCGTCCTCTGGTGACGGCCGCAGCGCCTCGACCGGAGTCGGCGCGGCCAGTATCGCGAGCGCGTCGGTGTCGAGCACGTGCTCGCAGTGCCGTTGCAGCATCGTCATGAACATGGCGTCGCCGCGTTCGGTGCGTTCCACGAGCATCGAGGAAACGATGGCCATCATCACACCGAAGAAGCTCTGTCGGCGCACTCCTTCGCGAACATCGGCAAGGCTGATCGGCGCGCCTGGCCCGAGCGCGTCGTGATACGCCCGCAGCAGCACGTCGTAACGCGTGCGCCGGTCCGCGACAGTCAGCGCGCAACCGAGGAAGTAGGCCAGATCGGTCATCGCCGGTCCCCAGGTGACCGTCTGCCAGTCCACCACTGTCAGCGGACGGTCGGCGCCGGCAGCGCCGAACAGCATGTTGTCCAACCGATAATCGCCGTGCACCAGCCCGTGCAGGCGGGAATCGGCGGCCTCGTCGGCCAGGTAAGCATCGAACCCACCGACGAGCCGTTCGCACACCGCGCGGTGCTGCGGTGCGATCTGGTCGCGGTAGCGGTCGACGAATCCGGCATACAGCTGGGTGATCAGGGCCTGGTTGATCGGGGCGTCGCGGCGCAGCCATGGCGCCTCGGCAAGGGTGGTGTCGCCGAGCAGCGGACCGTGCAGGCGGGCCAGCTCGGTGACGGCGACCTGGGCCTGCGCGGCTGTGGCGCCCCGGATTTCATCGCCGACGACCGCTGGATTGGCATCACCGAGCAGTACATCGAAGACACCGGCAGAAGCGTCGAAAGCGGCGTGGTAGCACGGTGCGACCGGTCCATGCAGGCGCGGTGCGATATCGCGGTAGAAGCCCACTTCACGCTCGTACAGACCCAAACTCACTCCGGTCTGCCGGCTGACCGGGTCGGTGGCGGCCACCTTCAGCACCACCGACGCCGGTCCGCCACCGTCGGTATAGATCAGCAGAACCCGGTAGCACTGGCTCATCTGCCCGGTGCCGATGCGCTCGACGGTGAACGAGGTGACGGTTCCGGCGCGAATCGCCGCGGTCAACCACGCGGCGGTGAGATCTTCGGGCCGTTCGACGATTTCGCCGGTCTGCGGAGGCATCATCGCGACTCGGCTCTCAGTGCGCCAGCGAGAAGCCCTGCCATGCCATCCGCCGCTCGGGGTGGGGATCGAACTCCACGTGTGACTTGCGGTCGAAGACCATGACGGCCCGGTTCGCATCGGTATACACCGGCCAGTCGTCGCCGGGTACCCCGGTGCGGCTGAATGATCGCCAGCGCCTTTGTACTTCGCTGGTGACCCGACGCGCGGACCGTCGATCGGCAGCCGCGGTGAGCAACGCCCCGAGCTTGGTCCGGTAAATGCCGAAGACGGCGAGCAGCTCGGTGGCATGCGTGGCACCCAGGCCCGACCAATTCAGCACCCGGGGCGCATAGTCGTACCGATACACATAGGTGGGTGCGTGACGGCCGTGGGCCTCGGCGATATCCCAGGCCGCCGAGCCGAAAGCGAAATCGCCGCCGAGCCGTATGCAGGCAGACCGTTCCGGGTAGTCGGGGTAAGCGCCGGTAATGCGTTCCCGCGCCGCGGGATCCGTCTCGGCCAGGAGCGCTTCGATCATCGGCTCGGTGGTGGGCAGCAGCGGCAGGAAGCGGGTGAACAGGCGGCCCTCTTCGGCGTTGGTACCCACAATGAGGGGGATCCGATGTGCCTTGCCGCGCTGCATCGCATCGACCGGGTCCAGCGGTAGGCAGTCGTCACCGAAAACCGGGCCGATCGGGAAGGCGCCCAGCATGTTTCGCACGCCGTCGTCGATCAGCCGGTTTTGCGCAGCCACCAAATCTGCGGGAGAAGCCTGCAGCAGTGCCGCGGCGGCATCCTGCTTGCGCACACCCAGCAGGGTTGCGTATCGCGCGGCGAACTCTGCCGCGACTTCGCGGGAACGCACCATGCCCGTCGCAGGGCTTTCCGAAATCGCCTGGTGGAAAAGCCCTTCGGCGGCCGGCACCGCCAGCATCGTGGCCACGGCGTGCGCGCCGGCGCTTTCGCCGAATAGGGTGACGTTCTGCGGGTCGCCGCCGAATTCGGCGATGTTCTCCCGGACCCAGCGCAGTGCCAGCACGAGGTCCCGCAGGAACAGATTGCTGTCCAGGGTGATGTCCGCCGTCGACAGCGACGACAGGTCCAGACAGCCGAGTGCGCCGAGCCGGTAGTTGACCGATACGTACACGCATCCGCGCCGGGCCAGCGATACGCCGTCGTACAGCGGAGTAGCGGAGCTGCCGAGGATGTATCCGCCGCCGTGGACGAAGACCATGACCGGCAACGCTTCACCATGCGCTGCTTCGGGTGTCACGACATTGAGGGTGAGGCAGTCCTCTCCCATCGGCTGGAACTTGCCGACGCCGAGCATCGTGTACCGGCGCTCTTGCGGCGCGCACTTGGTGAACGCGTGGCAGTGCCGCACACCCGACCACGGCTGCGTCGGCTGCGGCGCGCGAAACCGCAGTGCACCGACCGGCGGCCGGGCGTACGGGATGGACCGCCAGCGGTGCACGCCGTCACGGGTGAAGCCTTCGACGGCGCCGGCGGTGGTGGTAGCGCGGACGGTGTGTTCGTGCATATCCCGACGTTAGCGGAATCGGCTAGCGCTGCGCGTTGCGGTCGTCGGCGGGCCGGGCCGCCGAGGTGTCTGCGGCGGCGAGTTCGAGCACCTGAATTTCCCCGCTCCCGCCGTCGACCTCGACGAGCGCCCCCGGCGGCAGACGCCGTGTCGCCCCCTGGGCGTCGACCACACACGGGATTCCGAACTCGCGCGCCACCACCGCGGCATGCGACATCGGACCACCGAGGTCCGTCACCACCGCTGCCGCATAGGAAAATGCGGCGGTGTAGCCCACATCGGTGACCTCCGCGACGAGGATCTCCCCTGGCTCCAGGTCGTCGATGGTGTCCGGCCAAACGATCCGCACCCGGCCGCGGACGCGCCCGCCGCAGACACCGAGACCCTGCAAGGTTTCTCCGGCGGTGAGGACCGTCGCCAACGCGGTGACCGCCTGCCAAGTGCCACTGAATACTGCCGGCGGAACGAAGCCGGCCAGCCGGCGTTGTTCCTCCCGGCGGCGCGCCACCAATTCCGTGACGTCGGAGGGAATGGCGTCGAGTTCGTCGACCAACAGATAGAACACGTCATCGGCGCTCTGGAGAACACCTGATTCGGCGAGCCTTCGCCCGTACTCACGTAGCAGATTGCGCAGCAGCCAGATTGCGCGCACCATTCTGTCCCGACGCACTTCGCGGTCACGAATTTGATGTGCGGCCACCGCAGCGACAGGGCGGGCCTGTAGCGGGATGCGCGGATGGTGTGACTCCGGGCGGGTGGGCGCGCTCAACGATTTCGCCACCATCCGGATCAGCAACTCGGGATCGTCGGCATAGCTGTTGGACCGCATCTCGACCTCAGCCGGGCCGCGATGCCCGATCAGGGCGAGTGCGGCATGGACCGCGGCGTGGAATTCCGGCGCCTGCGCCGACAGCACGTCAAGCCGATCGCCGGGCTCTTGCAGCAGCCGAGTCACATTGAGGTCGCGTTTGGCCGCGTCGACCAGCCCGTACACCGTGTTCAGCGGCTGTGCGCTCACCAGATCGGGACCCACCGCCGGCGTGATGTTCCGTCCGCCCAGGCCGCGCAGGATCAGGCTGAGTGCAGCGAACGCCATGAATGATCCCGACGCCAGCACCCAACCGTGTACGACGTGATCGCGCGCCAACAAGATCAAGCTGAGCAGTCGGTTGTCGTCCAGGTGCGAAAGATCGCCGCCGCCAAGGTGTTCCAGGCGGTCGACATCGGCGATGAAGTCGCGTGTATCGCGGGCCGAGCCGACGCTCAGACCCGCCAGGTTGACGCCGAATACTCCAAGGTTGCGGATGGTGCGTAGTTGCCTTGGGGCGCGCCCGGATTCGCGGGGCAACCGCTGATCACCGAAGACGGGCAAGCCGGCCAGGCTCGGACCGAAGAACTGGCTATTGCTGATGACGGTCGCAGGTTTGACGAACGGCACGGTTTCGGCCATGAAATGCGCGGACGTCAGGCCCCCGTACAACCGGTGTGCGAAGACGCCGATTGTCCGGGTCGCGATTTCGCGCTGGATCAATCCGCCTGGCCGTAGCCGTGCGGCGGTTATCGCGCCGGCTGCTCGTAGCCCGCGCACGGTCACCGAGGCCGACGACGGCGAGAACGGGCCGGGGAGCGCCTCCGACAAATTAGTGGCCAAGAATGTCGGAAACCGCGGGTCGATCGGCGTATCGAATTCGCCGTTACCGCCGGGCGGACCCGCAAGCACCGGGCTGGTTCCGTCGGCGGCCGGGGCATCCACGGCGGGGATGTCAGCGACATGGGTCAGCCGCCACGGCAGCGACACCAACCACTTGGCAACCCTGACCCGGCCGCGCACCGCCAATGCGACGTCGTCGACGCATTCGTCGGCGCTCCAGGCCGGTGTGAGGTTCCAGTGGTCGCGAAGCCGCGAGGTATCCATCGTCGGGGCACTCAGCAAGCGGTTCAGCTCGGTGGGTGAACCACGTATACACCTGCTCGCCGGGACGATCGGTCGTCCGAGCACACCGGCGATCTCACGCAAGGTCGTGTCACCTGGCGCCGCGAGATTCACCGGCCCGCTTTGGATACAGGTGTCGACGATCGCCCGCAAGAACAGCCGATGGACGTCATCGGTGTGCACGACTTGCAGCCGACGATCGGCGGCCCCGTCGGCATCGATGAACACCAGTGACGCCAACACGTGGCGCACCCAGTTGTCGATGTGCCGGCCGAGGATGACCGCGGAGCGGACGGCCACCCATTCCGCGCCGGATGCGGCGAGCATCTCCTCGGCGCGGGCTTTGTCGCGCCCCGCCGCGGATACCGGGTTCAATACGTGTGCCGACGAGGCGAACACGATGCGACGGGTACCGTTGCGTGCCGCCGCGTCAAGCACGTTGGCGGTCCCGCCGATATTGATCTCGCGGCCGCCGCTGCCGGGGTTGGCCGACCAGGCGCAGTGGGCGACGACGTCCGCGCCGGTCATCGCGCGCCGCACTGCCGCCGCATCTCGAATGTCGCTCTGCACGAATTCGGCTGCACTCGGCCAACTTTCCGGCCGGCGACGAGCTAGCCCGATGACCTCGTGCCCCTGGCTGAGCAGCCGGGCCACGATGCCGCGACCGACGACTCCGCTTGCTCCGGTGACCGCGATTCTCATCTGTTAGTCGTCGTCGAGGAACGCCGCGTTGACCAGGTCATCGAGATCCATGTCGGCGATGTCTTTCTCCCTGGCCTCCGCCTCTGCGGCGCCGTCGGTCTCGTTGGCCAAGTTGAGCAACAGGTCCAGCACTCCGGCTTGCCGAAGGCGTTTGACTGGAATCGACGCCACGACGCGCTGGATTTCCGCCTCCGCGGGTGCAGCCTGTTCGGTCGGCTCGGTTGAGGCGCCGAGGAGTTCTTGACGGAAGTAACCGGCCAGCGCGGCAGAGTTCGGGTAGTCGAATATGAGCGTGGGTGAAAGCGCCAGCCCGGTGGCGGCTTTGAGCCGGTTGCGCATTTCCACCGCGGTCAGCGAGTCAAAGCCCAACTCCTGGAACGCCTTATCCGGGTCGATGGCCTCCACAGTGGTATTGCCCAACACCGTGGCGATATGCGAACGCACCAAATCCAGCAACACCGCGTGCTGCTCATCCTCAGGCAGCCCTTCCAGACGTTGCAGCAGCGCTGATTTCGACTTTGCGGCGGCCAGCGAGTCATCGACCTGACGCCGCGCGGACGCGTTGATCAGGTCGACGAACATCGGCGGCAGGGTGCCGGCGTCGTGCTTGGCGCGTAGCGCGGTGAAATCGATGTGGGCCGGAACCAGGAACGGTTCGTCGACAACCATTGCGGTGTCCAGCAATGCGAGGGCTTCCCCAGCGGACATGGCCACGATGCCGTCGCGGGCGAAGCGGGCGAAATCGACGGTCCCCAGCCCGCCGGTCATGTCGCTGGTCTGGTCCCACAGACCCCAGCCCAGCGATATCGCCGGCAACCGATGAGCCCGCCGATGCGCCGCCAACCCATCCAAAAAGCAATTGGCCGCCGCATAATTGGCCTGACCCGACGACCCCACCAAACCAGCCATCGACGAAAACATCACAAACGCCGACACATTCAAATCCCGCGTCAACTCATGCAAATTCCAGGCCGCATCCACCTTCGCCCGCAACACAGCATCCACCCGCTGCGCCGACAACGACGTCACCACCGCATCATCAAGCACCCCCGCAGCATGAATCACCGCCGAAAGCGGACGCTGCACCGGAACATCGGCAATCACCTTCGCCAACGCCTCACGATCGGCCGCATCACAGGCCACCACCTGCACCTCAGCACCCGCCCCGGCCAGCTCCGCGCTCAACTGCGCGGCACCCGGCGCCTCCGCCCCACGGCGGCTGACCAACACCACATGCCTGACCCCATGGCGGTTCACCACATGGCGGGCCAACGCCGAACCCGCCATCCCCGTACCACCAGTGATCAACACCGTGCCCGCTGCCCACGCATCCGGCATCGTCAACACGACCTTGCCGACATGACGCGCCTGACTCAAAAACCTCAACGCCGCCGGCGCACGACGAACATCAAACACCGTCACCGGCAACGGACGCAGCGATTTGTTCGCAAACATCGCGGCCAAATCGCTGAGGATGCGCCTGATGTGGTCCGCGCCAGCTTCGAAGAGATCGAAGGCGCGGTAGCGCACGCCGGGGTGGTTGTCGGCGACCACGCCGGGGTCACGGATGTCGGTCTTACCCATCTCCAAAAACACCCCGCCCGGGGCGACCAACCGCAGCGAGGCGTCCACGAAATCACCGGCCAGCGAGTCGAGCACCACATCCATGCCCCGCCCGTCGGTAGCCGCCCGAAACTTGTCCTCGAACTCCAGGCTGCGCGAGTCAGCGATGTGATCGTCCTCGAAACCCATTGCCCGCAACGTGTCCCACTTACCGCGGCTGGCCGTGGCGAACACCTCCAGCCCCCAATGCCGGGCCAACTGCAACGCCGCCATACCCACCCCACCAGTAGCGGCATGAATCAACACCCGCTGCCCGGGCTGCACATCGGCCAAGGTGGACAGCGCATAGTGGGCCGTCGCGAAGACGACGGGCACGGTCGCGGCGTCGGTGTAGGACCATCCGGCGGGGATGCCCAGCAGCAGCCGTTGGTCGGTGGTCGCGATGGTGCCGGTGCCTTCGGGGAACAAGCCGGCGACTCGGTCGCCTACTGCGAATTCGGATACGTCGGCGCCGATCTCGATGACGACGCCGGACGCCTCAACCCCCATGGCGGCGTCGTCGTCCGGGTAGAGGCCCAGGGCGATCATCACGTCGCGGAAGTTGGCCGCCATAGCGGTTACGGCAACCCGGACCTGCCCCGGCTCCAACGGCGCGTCGGCGTTGGGCACGGGTTCGAGTTGCAGGCTCTCGAAGGTGCCGGCGCTGGAAAGCCCCAGCCGCCAGGGCTTCTCGTCGTCCGGCGGCACCAGCAGGCCGTCGACTGCCCGGCTGCCGTGCACCCGGGGGATATGAATGACGGCGCCGCGTAGCACGACCTGCGGCTCACCCACCGCCAAAATCCCGGCTATGGCGGCGTCGTCAAGCGGCGCGTCGGAATCCACCAACACGATCCGGCCCGGATGCTCGGTCTGCGCCGACCGCACCAACCCCCACACCGCGGTACCCGCCAGATCCGTGACGTCCTCACCCGGCAGCGCCACCGCTCCCCTTGTGCCGACGATCAGCACACCGGTGGCGTGCTCGGACAACCAGGACTGCAGGGCGCCGAGCGCTTCGTGCGTGCGCGCGTATGTCCCAGCCAGCGGCTCATCGCTGGTCGGGGCCGATTCGAACACCTCATACGACGGCGTATCGGCGTGCGACGGAGGCGACGTGGGCGACCAGATCACCTCGAACAGCCGATCCGGACCCGATCCGGATAGCGCAGCCATCAGCTGCCGCTGCGACACCGGCCGGGCGACCATCGAGGACACCGACAACACCGGCAACCCCAACCCGTCGGCCAACTCGATGGACACCGCCGACGGACCCGTCGGCGCGATCCGGGCCCGCACCGCCGACGCGCCGGCGGCATGCAACGACACTCCCTGCCACGAGAACGGCACTAGCACGCCGTCATTGGAGTCGGCACCGCCGGTGGCGACGATCACCGCATGCAGCGCGGCATCCAAAACGGCCGGGTGCACACCGAACCCGCTGGCGCCGCCCGCCACCTCCGGCAGTGTCACCTCGGCGAACACCTCGTCGCCGCGACGCCACATCGCAGTCAAGCCTTGGAACGCCGGACCGTAGCCGTATCCCCGTTCCGCCAGCTGGTGGTACACCCCGGTCACATCGACCGGTGCGGCGCCCGGCGGCGGCCATGCCGATAGATCCGCGCCCGCTTCGCCGCTTCCGGAACTGAGCTGCCCCTCGGCGTGCAACACCCAACCGGAGCCGGCGTCGGCCCGCGAAAACACCGACACGCTACGGGAACCCGTCTCTAAGGCGGCGCCGACGACCACCTGAACCGCCACCGAGCCGGAGGCCGGCAACACCAGCGGCGCCGCCAACATCAGTTCTTCGATGACGCCGCAACCGACTTCGTCGCCGGCGCGGATCACCAACTCCACGAACCCGGCCCCGGGGAACAGCACTACCCCACCGACCGCATGGTCGGCGAGCCAGTCCTGTGACGCGGGTGAGAGCCGACCGGTCAATACCACCCCGCCGGACGCGGGCAGTTCCACCACCGCGCCCAGCAACGGGTGCTCGCTGGATCCCAGGCCCAATCCGGCGGCATCGACCGCGGCGGCGTCTCCGGACAGCCAAAAGCGCCGTCGCTCAAAGGCATACGTCGGTAACTCCACAAGCCCGGCGCCGGGCAACATCGCGCGCCAATCCACCTGCACGCCGGACACGAAAGCCTGGGCCACCGCAGTCGTCAGGCTGACCGGTTCGGGTCGATCTTTGCGCAGCATGGGCACCGACACGATGTCGACATCGGGCAGCGACTCGTCGATGGATGCGGTCAGGCCACCGCCTGGCCCGGCCTCGAGGAAGCGGCTGGCCCCGGCCGAGTTGGCGTAGCGGACGCTGTCGGCGAACCGCACAGCATTTCGGATGTGACGGGTCCAGTAGTCGGCAGAGGCGAAGTCGTCGCCCGCCAGTTGTCCGGTCACGTTCGAGATGATCGGGATATCGGGTTCGCCCAGGGTGAGTCCGCCCGCGACCGTGCGGAACTCGGCGATCATCGGCTCCATCAACGGCGAATGGAATGCGTGCGACACGGCCAGCCGATGGACTCTGCGGCCTTGATCACGTAGCTGTTCCGCAATGGCTGTGACCGTGTCCTCGGCGCCGGAAATCACCACCGACGCCGGACCGTTGATGGCCGCGATGCCGACGCCGTCGCTGAGCAGAGGCCGGACTTCGTCTTCGGTTGCCTGCACAGCCATCATGGCGCCGCCGGCGGGCAGAGCCTGCATAAACCTGCCGCGGGCGGCCACCAGCACCGCCGCATTCTCCAACGAGAGGACCCCGGCCACGTGCGCTGCGGTCAGCTCACCCACCGAGTGGCCCATCACGAAGTCGGGTCGCACACCCCAGGATTCCAGCAGCCGGAACAGCGCCACTTCGACCGCGAACAATGCAGGCTGCGCGAACTCGGTTGTGTTCAAGAGCGTTTCGTCGTGCCCCCACATCACCTCGCGCAGCGGACGCAACAGATGCCGGTCCACTTCGCCCACCACGGTGTTGAAGGCCTCGGCGAACACCGGGTAGGCGGCATGCAAACCCATTCCCATGCCGAGCCATTGGGAGCCCTGACCGGGGAAGACGAACACCGTTTTGCCCGACGGTGTCGCGTTGCCTTGGATGACTGTGCCGCCGGGGTTGCCGTCGGCTAGCTCGGACAATCCTGACAGCAACTGCTCGCGGTCGGATCCGACCACCACCGCCCGGTGCTCGAACTTCGAGCGGCCCGCCAACGACCATCCCACATCGGCGGGGTCCAGCTCGGTGCGGTCGTGTATGTACCCGGCCAGCTGGGCGGCTTGCTTACCCAGTGCCGCAGCACTTTTCGTCGAGATCACCCATGGCACCACCGCGGGCTTGGGGCGCGGCTCCTCGACCGGCCCCGCCGCCACCGGAGGAGCCTCGATGATCACGTGCGCATTGGTGCCGCTGATCCCGAACGAGGAGATTCCGGCGCGGCGCAACCGGCCATCGGCCTTCCATGGGCGCGGCTCGGTCAACAATTCCACCTGGCCCGCCGACCAATCCACATGCGGGCTGGGCGTGTCCACGTGCAACGTCGCCGGCAGCAGCTCGTGGCGCATCGCCAGCACCATCTTGATCACGCCGGCCACACCCGCGGCGGCCTGGGTGTGACCCATGTTCGACTTGATCGATCCCAGCCACAGGGGCTCGGACCGATCCCGTCCATACGTGGCCAACAGGGCTTGCGCCTCGATCGGATCCCCCAATGTGGTTCCGGTGCCGTGGCCCTCGACCGCGTCGACCTCTGCCGGGCTCAATCCGGCGTTGGCCAACGCCGCGCGCACCACCCGCTGCTGCGACGGACCGTTCGGGGCGGTCAATCCGTTGGAGGCTCCGTCCTGGTTGACCGCTGAGCCACGCACCACCGCCAACACCGGATGACCCAACCGCTGCGCGTCCGAAAGACGCTCGACCACCAGCATTCCCCCGCCCTCGGAGAAACCGGTGCCGTCGGCCGCCCCGGCGAATGCTTTGCATCGTCCGTCCGGCGACAGCCCGCGCCAACGGCTGAACTCCACGAAGATGTCGGGGGTGGCGTTGACGGTGACGCCGCCCGCCAAGGCCAGGTCGCATTCGCCCGAGCGCAGTGACTGCACTGCCATGTGCAAGGTCACCAGCGACGACGAGCATGCGGTGTCCACCGACAGCGCCGGGCCCTCCAGTCCCAGCACATAGGCCACCCGGCCGGAGGCCACGCTCGACAGCTGGCCGGTCAACCGGAATCCTTCCACCGGTTCGGCGGAGAACATGCCGTAGCCCTGAGTCATGACGCCGGCGAACACCCCGGTGGCGCTGCCCCGCAAGGTGGTCGGGTCAATTCCGGCCCGCTCCAACGCCTCCCAGGTCAGTTCGAGGAACATGCGTTGCTGGGGATCCATGGCCAGCGCCTCGGAGGGACCGACCCCGAAGAATGCGGGGTCGAAGTCGGCGACGCCCTCCACGAAGCCGCCCGTGCGGGTATAGCAGGCACCCGGTACGTCGGGATCGGGGTTGTACAACTCGGCCAAGTCCCAGCCGCGGTCGCTCGGGAATTCGGTGAGTACGTCGCGCCCCTGAGACACCATGTCCCACAGGTCTTCTGGGGAGTCCACTCCGCCCGGGAAGCGGCAGGCCATGCCGACGATCGCGATCGGCTCGTCACCTGTTGCGCGCACCGCCGGTACGGCTTTGACTTCTTGTGGGACGCCCGCAAGTTCGCTGCGGATGTATGTGGCAAGCCGGCTGGGTGTCGGGTAGTCGAATATGAGTGTGGGTGAAAGCGCCAGTCCGGTGGCGGCTTTGAGCCGGTTGCGCATTTCCACCGCGGTCAGCGAGTCAAAGCCCAACTCCTGGAACGCCTTATCCGGGTCGATGGCCTCCACAGTGGTGTTGCCCAACACCGTGGCGATATGCGAACGCACCAAATCCAGCAACACCGCGTGCTGCTCATCCTCAGGCAGCCCGTGGATGCGGTGTGCCAGTGCGGACTTCGATTTCGTCGCGGCCAGCGAGTCGTCCACCCGTCGGCGGGTGGGCGCGTTGATCAGGTCGACGAACATCGGCGGCACCACCGCGGCGTTTGCGCGTAGCGCGGCGGTGTCGATGCGGGCCGGAATCAGGAACGGTTCGTCGACAATCATCGCGGTGTCGAACAGTTGCAACGCCTCGGCCGACGACAGTGCCATGACCCCGCCGCGGCTGAGCCGGGCCCGACTCGCGGCGTCGAGTCCGCCGGTCATGTCGCTGGTCTGGTCCCACAGGCCCCAGCCCAGCGATATCGCCGGCAACCGATGAGCCCGCCGATGCGCCGCCAACCCATCCAAAAAGCAATTGGCCGCCGCATAATTGGCCTGACCCGACGACCCCACCAAACCAGCCATCGACGAAAACATCACAAACGCCGACACATTCAAATCCCGCGTCAACTCATGCAAATTCCAGGCCGCATCCACCTTCGCCCGCAACACAGCATCCACCCGCTGCGCCGACAACGACGTCACCACCGCATCATCAAGCACCCCCGCAGCATGAATCACCGCCGAAAGCGGACGCTGCACCGGAACATCGGCAATCACCTTCGCCAACGCCTCACGATCAGCCGCATCACAGGCCACCACCTGCACCTCAGCACCAACCCCGGACAGCTCCGCGCTCAACTCCGCCGCCCCCGGCGCCTCCGCACCGCGGCGGCTGACCAACACCACATGCCTGACCCCATGGCGGCTCACCACATGGCGGGCCAACGCCGAACCCGCCATCCCCGTACCACCAGTGATCAACACCGTGCCCGCCGCCCACGCATCCGGCATCGTCAACACGACCTTGCCGACATGACGCGCCTGACTCAAAAACCGCAACGCCGCCGGCGCACGACGAACATCAAACGTAGTGACCGGCAACGGACGTAATACGCCGTCGTCGAACAGTTTCGCCAGTTCGAGCAGGTGTTGGTGCATGCGGTCCCGGCCCGGTTCGAACAGGTCGAAGGCGCGGTAGCGCACGCCGGGGTGGTTGTCGGCGACCACGCCGGGGTCACGGATGTCGGTCTTGCCCATCTCCAAAAACACCCCGCCCGGGGCGACCAGCCTCAGCGAGGCGTCCACGAAATCACCGGCCAGCGAGTCGAGCACCACATCCATGCCCCGCCCGTCGGTAGCCGCCCGAAACTTGTCCTCGAACTCCAGACTGCGCGAGTCAGCGATGTGGTGATCGTCAAAACCCATCGCCCGCAACGTGTCCCACTTGCCGCGGCTGGCCGTGGCGAACACCTCCAGCCCCCAATGCCGGGCCAACTGCACCGCCGCCATACCCACCCCACCAGTAGCGGCATGAATCAACACCCGCTGACCGGGCTGCACATCGGCCAGGTGCCGGAACGCGTAGTAGGCGGTGGCGAAAACCGCTGAGATGCCGGCGGCTTCGGCGTATGACCAGTCGGCAGGCTTGGGCAGCAACAACCGGGTGTCGCCGGGGACCAGGGTGCCGCTGGTGTCGGGGAAGAAACCCATCACCGAATCGCCGACCGCGAATTCGGTGACGCCGGGGCCGACTTCGACGACGACGCCGGCGGCTTCGCCACCGATCAGCGCGTCGTGGGTGAACATGCCGAGGGTGATCATCACGTCGCGGAAGTTGGTGCCGATAGCCCGGATGGCGACTCGGACCTGCCCCGGCTCCAGCGGCGCATCAGCGTTGGGCACGTGCTCGAGTTGCAGGTTCTCGAAGGTGCCCGCACTGGAAAGCCCCAGCCGCCAAGGCTTGTCGCCGTCCGGCGGCACCAGCAGACCCTCGACGGCGCCGCTGTTGCGCACGCGCGCGGTGTGAATGGCGCCGCCGCGCAGCACGGCCTGCGGCTCACCCACCGCCAAAATCCCGGCTATGGCGGCGTCGTCAAGCGGCGCGTCGGAATCGACCAACACGATCCGGCCCGGATGCTCGGTCTGCGCCGACCGGGCCAACCCCCACACCGCGGCACCGGCCAGATCCGTGACGTCTTCACCCGGCAATGCCATGGCACCGCGGGTGACGATCACGAGAACGCCGGAGTCGTGCTCCGACAGCCAGGACTGCACCGCCGCCAGCGCCGCATGCGTGCGCTGATAGCTGCCGGCGACCGGATCCTCGGTTGCGGGCAGTGATTCGAAGACGTCGTACGAGGGCGCAGCAGCAGCAGCTGCGGCGCGGGGCGACGCCGGTGACCAGACCACCTCGAACAGCCGATCCGGCGCGGAGCTCGGCATCGCCGCCATCAACTGCTGCTGCGACACCGGCCGGACCGCCATCGAAGCCACTGACAGCACCGGCAACCCCAGTCCGTCCGCGAGCTCGATCGACACCGCCGACGGGCCGGCCGGCGCGATCCGGGCCCGCACCGCCGACGCGCCGGCGGCATGCAATGACACTCCCTGCCAGGAGAACGGCAAGGCCAGCTCGGGGTTGTCGTGGCCCATGACCAGCGCGTGCAGCGCTGCGTCCAACAGCGCAGGGTGTACCCCGTACCCGCTGATGCCGCTGGCCGCCTCCGGCAGTGTCACCTCGGCGAACACCTCGTCGCCGCGACGCCACACCGCGGTCAAACCCCGAAACGCCGGACCGTAGCCGTAGCCTGACGCCGCCAGCCGCTGGTACCCGTCGGCGATGTCTACCGCCGTGGCGCCGACCGGTGGCCATGCGGCCAAATCCGCTTGCGGTTCAACGGCTTCCGAGCTCAAGACTCCTTCAGCGTGGCAGATCCACGCCGATTCCGCGCTCTCCCGGGAGAACACGGACACACTACGGCGCCCAGAGTCTTCGGCCGGGCCGACGACCAGCTGTACCGACACCGAACCCGAAGCCGGCAGTGTCAACGGCGCCTGCAACGTCAGTTCGTCGACCACCGAGCAGCCGACCTCGTCGCCGGCGCGGATGGCCAACTCCACAAGCCCGGTACCCGGGAACACGACCACGTCGCCAACGGCGTGGTCGGCCAACCATG
The DNA here is from genome assembly GCF_002102185.1 of Mycobacterium fragae. Lineage (GTDB taxonomy): Bacteria > Actinomycetota > Actinomycetes > Mycobacteriales > Mycobacteriaceae > Mycobacterium > Mycobacterium fragae. Next base: position 599,552 of record NZ_LQOW01000031.1, on the reverse strand, counting down.
ACTGCGTCGACGACGACAGCCGGCCGGTCAGCACCGCCCCGCCCGAATCCGGCAGTTCCACCACCGCGCCCAGCAGCGCATGCTCGCTGGCGGCCAATCCAAGGCCGGCTGCGTCAACCGCCGCGCCATCACCGGACAGCCAAAAACGGCGCCGCTCAAAGGCATACGTCGGCAGCTCCACAAACCCGGCGCCGGGCAACATCGCGCGCCAATCCACCTGCACGCCCGACACGAAAGCCTGCCCGGCTGAGGTGAGGAATCGCCGGAGGCCCCCGTCATCGCGGCCGAGGGTGGGAATGACGATCGCTTCGGCACCGTCAGCGCAGTCGGCGACGGTGTCTTCGATGCCGGCAATCAACGCGGGATGTGGGCTGGATTCGATGAAGGTCCGGTAGCCCTGCCTGCAGGCGCCGCGCACGGCCTGGTCGAATTCCACGGTCTGCCGAATGTTGCGATACCAGTAATCCGCGTCCAACTGGGCGGTGTCCACAAGATCGCCGGTGACGGTGGAAAAGAATGCGGTGGGCGAAGCATGCGGTTCGATCCCGGCCAAAGCGTCGGCCAGTTTTTCACGGATGACCTCCACGTCGACGGAGTGCGATGCGTAGTCGACGTCGATGCGACGGGCGCGCAGATCCTGTTCGGTGCAGTGCTGGACCAGCTCGTCGAGTGCGGCAACTTCTCCGGACACCACGACTGCAGCTCGTCCGTTGATAGCGGCGATGTCGATCCGATCGCCGAACGGTGCCAACAACTCCCGCGCTCGCTCGGCGCCGCACGCCAGTGACACCATGCCGCCGCGACCGGAGAGCTCGCGCAGTAACTTGCTGCGCAGCGTCACCACTCGCGCCGCGTCGCGCAGCGACAACGCGCCTGCGACGTATGCGGCGGCGATTTCGCCTTGCGAATGCCCGATCACGGCGTCCGGCTGCACACCGATCGATCGCCATAGTTCGGCAAGCGACACCATCACGGCGAACAGCGCCGGCTGTACCACGTCGACCCGGTCCAGGCCTGCTGCGCCCGGCGCCCCGCGCAGCACGTCGAGCAGCGACCAGTCGACGAACTCGGAGAAGGCCTCGGCGCATGCATTGATCTGTTCGGCGAAAACTGGTGCAGTATCAAGCAACCCGACACCCATGCCGAGCCATTGGGACCCTTGGCCGGGGAAGACGAATACCGTTTTACCGGCCGGTCTGGCGCTGCCAGCGACCACGTCGACGCCGGGCAGCCCGTCGGCCAGCTCAGCCAAACCGGACAGCAACTGCTCCCGATCGGATCCGAGCACCACCGCCCGATGCTCAAATTTCGAGCGGCCCGCCAATGACCATCCCACATCGGCGACATCCAATTCCGGCCGAGCGGCGACGAACTCCGACAGCCGGGCCGCCTGGCGGCTCAGTGCGGCAACGCTTTTCGCCGACAGCACCCACGGCGCCACCGCCGGCCGACGCACCGGCTCCTCGGCCGGCCCCGGCACCGCCGGAGGAGCCTCGATGATCACGTGCGCATTGGTGCCGCTGATGCCAAACGAGGAGACCCCCGCCCGGCGCACCCGGCCATCGACCGGCTCGGGCTTCCATGGACGAGCGTCGGTCAACAACTCCACCCGTCCCGCCGACCAATCCACGTGCGGGCTGGGCACATCCACATGCAACGTCGGCGGCAACAGTTCGTGGCGCATCGCCAGCACCATCTTCATCACGCCGGCGACGCCGGCCGCGGCCTGAGTGTGACCCATGTTCGACTTGATCGAGCCCAACCACAGTGGCTCGGTGCGATCCTGGCCGTAGGTCGCCAACAACGCCTGGGCCTCAATCGGATCCCCCAACGTGGTGCCGGTGCCGTGCCCCTCGACCGCATCCACCTCCGCCGGGGTGAGCCCCGCGTTGGCCAACGCCGCGCGCACCACCCGCTGCTGCGACGGACCATTGGGCGCGGTCAACCCGTTCGAGGCCCCGTCCTGATTGACCGCCGAACCGCGCACCACCGCCAGTACCGGATGACCCAGCCGCTGCGCATCGGAGAGCCGCTCCACCACCAACATCCCGCCGCCCTCGGACCACCCGACTCCGTCGGCGGCCCCGGCGAAGGGCTTGCAACGACCGTCCGGCGACAAGCCGCGATGACGGCTGAATTCCACGAACACTGTCGGTGTGGCGTTGACCGTGGCTCCGCCGGCCAAAGCCAGATCGCACTCCCCCGAGCGCAGCGATTGCACGGCCATGTGCAACGCGACCAACGACGACGAGCACGCGGTGTCCACCGACACTGCCGGGCCTTCCAACCCGAGCACATAGGCCACCCGGCCGGTCGCCACGCTGGAGGTCATGCCGGTCAGCCGGTAGCCCTCGATCTCTTCGGCGAGCATGCCGTAGCCCTGCACGATGAGTCCGGCGAACACCCCGGTGGCGCTGCCCCGCAACGTGGTCGGGTCAATTCCGGCCCGCTCCAACGCCTCCCACGACATCTCCAGCAACATGCGGTGCTGCGGATCGGTCGCCAGCGCCTCGGTCGGCGACACTCCGAAGAACGCCGCGTCGAAGCCCGCGACGTCGTCGACGAATCCGCCGGCACGGGTGTACACCTTGTGCGGCATGTCGGGATCGGCGTCGAACAGATCGGCAAGGTCCCAGCCCCGGTCGGTCGGGAACTCCGACATCACATCGCGGCCCTCGGCGACCATGTCCCACAGGCTCTCCGGACTCTCGACCCCACCCGGGAACCGGCAGGCCATCCCGACGATCGCGATGGGCTCACGCGACCGCTCCACCAGTGCACGGTTCTTACGCTTGAGGCGCTCGACCTGGACTAGCGCCTTCCGCAACGCTTCGGTCGCGTGCTGGAGTTGGTCAGCCATGTCGATACCCCTTGTTTGACGTCGGTGGTCGCTGGATGCGGGACGCGGCGTCTGCAAGCAACACTTCCGATACTCCCGGCTTCCTACACGGGGAATTGGCGCCGTGCGCCGACGTGCCCGCTCGATTCATGCCCTGGGTCGGCGGCCTATTCCGGCGTAGCCCAGCGATCTATGGCGAGACTGTACCTGCTGGCTGATGCATCGCTCACCCGAGGACACCCGGCCCGGTCAGCGCCATCCGTCGGCCGCTTGCGCGGCTCGCATCAGCGCGTCGCACAACTCGCGCAGTTCGGTTGGCCCGGCTCCTTCGTCTAGCGCTGTGGCAACATCTTCTGCCGCGCATCGCACCTGGTAGACGCGGTCGGATAGGTCGGCAGCCTCCTCGGCGGAGAGCACCACGGCGTCCGGCGGCAGCGACGATCCTTTAGCGCCGTTGATCGAGGCCCGCTGCTCGTAGGCACGCTGCCGGCAGGACTGCCGGCAGTACTGGCGGCGCCGGCCCATCCCGCTATCGGTCACGTCACGACCACACCGGCACGGCTGTGGTCGAACACGACGGGTCACGGGCCCGACTTTAGCCGGGGCGACGCCGCGATCCCGGTATCATGGATGGTCGAGTCGCACCGGGAACTACCCAGACGGCCGTCGCGTTGTCAGCCCGGAGAGAATTGCGCTAAGAGGATTTTAAGAGGACATATAAGGATGGTGGACGATGGCTGATCGTGTGCTGAGAGGCAGTCGCCTGGGCGCCGTGAGTTACGAGACGGACCGCAATCACGACCTCGCGCCACGTCAGATCGCGCGGTATCGCACCGAGAACGGCGAGGAGTTCGACGTCCCATTCGCCGACGATGCCGAGATCCCCGGCACCTGGCTGTGCCGCAATGGCATGGAAGGCACCTTGATCGAGGGTGACCTGCCGGAGCCCAAGAAGGTCAAGCCGCCCCGCACCCACTGGGACATGTTGCTGGAGCGTCGCTCGGTCGAGGAGCTCGAGGAGTTGCTCAAGGAGCGCCTCGAGCTGATCAGGTCCCGTCGGCGCGGCAGCTGACGCAGCCACTCACTTGCGGACCGGCACCGCTTTGTTGCGGTTCAGTCGTCCGCTGATCCCCCACTGCGCGACTTTGACCAGCGCCTCGCGGATATTGGATCCGCTCATCTTGGACACGCCCAGTTCACGCTCGGTGAAGGTGATCGGCACTTCGACGACCACGAAACCGTTGTTCACCGCGCGCCAGGTCAGATCGATCTGGAAGCAATAGCCCTTGGAGTCGACGGCGTCCAGGTCGATCTGCTCGAGCACTTCGCGCCGGTAGGCGCGGTAACCGGCGGTGATGTCATGCACGCCGAGACCGAGCATCAGCCGCGAATACGTGTTGGCGATCTTGGACAGCGCCACCCGACGCCACGGCCAATTGTGCACCGTCCCGCCGTCCACATAGCGCGAACCGATGGCAAGGTCCGCCCCGGCGTCGACGGCGTCCAACAGCCGGTGCAGCTGCTCGGGTGCGTGGCTGCCGTCGGCGTCCATCTCCACCAGCGTCGAGTACTGCCGGCTCAGACCCCAGCCGAAGCCCGCCAAGTACGCGGCGCCAAGGCCATCCTTGGCGGTGCGGTGCATGACATGAATCCGGTCGGGGTCGGCCTGCGCCAGCTCGTCGGCCAGCTCTCCGGTGCCGTCGGGACTGCTGTCGTCCACGACGAGCACGTGCACGTCGGGACGGGCGCCGTGCAGCCGTTGCAGGATCAGCGGGAGGTTCTCCCGCTCGTTGAAGGTGGGGATGATCACCAGTGTGCGCTGGCTGGGACGATCGCCCGTCATATGGCTCCTCTGTCTGGCCCTCACCGGGCTAAGCGTTCGCCGCCTCGTCAGGTGCCGTGTCCTCCGCACCCGCCTCGAGCGCGCTGTCCTCGGATCTCTCCGGAGTCGGGCCGAGCTTCTTCGCCAGCGGCAACAGGCGACGGTTCAGACCCGGGAACCACCCATTGTGCAGCATCGCGGCGACGACGACGGCGCCACCTGCCACGACGAGAACCCACTGCAGGATCGGGGCCCATCTGGCGGCCGGGGTCAACGTCGTCTTGAGGCGCACCTGGGTGTCCAGGTAGTCCGGCTCGAAAAAGCTCGTCCGGGCCAGCTCACGGCCATCCGGCGTGACCACCGCGCTGATCCCGGTATTGCTGGCGACGACGGTGTACCGGTCGAGCTCCACGGCGCGAACCTTGGAGAAGGCCAGCTGCTGCTCGCTCATCCTCTGGTTGAAGTTGGCGTTGTTGGCGGGCACTGCGAGCACCTGGGCGCCGTTGCGGACCGACTCCCGCAGGGCGCGGTCGAAGATCACCTCCCAGCAGGTCGCAACCCCGACCGGGACGCCGGCGGCATGCACCACCCCGGTCCCGTTGCCCGGGACGATATAGCCGGCCCAGTCGGCCATCGACGAGAGGTGCCGGAAGAAGCCGCGCCAAGGCAAGTACTCCCCGAATGGCTGGACGATCTGCTTGTCATGGCGGTCGGCCGGTCCCGTCCCGGGCTTCCAGACGACGACCGTGTTGGTCTCTGCCGGAGCGTTCGGCGGCCGACCGGGAACCTCGAACAATGCCCCGACCAGGATCGGCGCCCCGATCGCATCGGCCGCTGACGAAATCAACAGCGCCGCGTCGCGGTTGCGCGACGGGTCGACTTCCGACGCATCCTCGGGCCAGATGACGAACTGAGGTTGAGGGGCGCGACCGGCGCGCACGTCCTCGGCCAGCCGGCGGGTCTCCCGGACATGGTTGCCGAGCACCGCAAGGCGTTGCGCGTTGAACTCCAAACCCAGCCGGGGCACGTTGCCCTGAATCGCCGCCACGGTGACGATCGGTTCGTTGCCCGATCCGGTACCGGAGTGGCGCACCGAGGGCCACACGAGCATGGTGATGAGCAACATAAGGCAGACGCAGATGGTCGGCAGCAGCACCGCGGGCGGCACGTCGCCTGCGCCCTCGGGCTGACGCGGCTGACGCGAGGCTCGCCACCACGACACGATCTCCAGCCCCATGGCGGTCGCGCTGCATCCGATCAACACGATCGCCGATGACAGCAATGCGACGCCCCCCAGCCGAACCAGCGGCAGAAACGGGCCGGCGGTTTGACCGGCGGCAACCACGCCCCACGGGAATCCCCCGAACGGAATCACCGATTTCAGCCACTCCTGTGCCGCCCACAGCACCGCGAACCAGATCGGCCATCCCGGCAGCCGGCGGACCACGACGGCCAGCAGGCCGAAGATCCCCGGGAAGACCGAACACACGACGACCAGTGCCAGCAGGGGCATCATCCCCACCAGAAGGCTGACCCAGTGCACCAATGGCAGGTAGTACGCCAACCCGAACAGGAATCCGTAGCCAAGGCCGCCGACGGGCGTGGTGGCCGGTTGGATCAGTACCCAGGCCAGCAGACCAAACGCCAGGATGGCGGCCCACCACCAGTCGAAACTCGGGAAGCTGGAGCAGAGCAGCAAACCAGCGGCGACCGTGACACCCAGCCGCAGCAGCCGCGGCCGCAGCGCCTTGCCCAGCCACGCCAGCAGCGCCCTGCCGAACCCGGGCAGCCGCTGCCGAATTTCGTCCCACAGCACGGCGGCGCTGTTCCCTGTCCAGGGCAGCTCGTCGTCCTCCGCCTCGACGTCGGTCGCCTCGCGGTCGTCGTCGAGGTCCGCCGCGTCATCGGCCTGGACGGGAATCTCACCGGTGGACTCGTCTTCGACGGCCGGGATGACGTCGGTGTTCTCGGCGGGACGCACCCGCCGACCGGACCGCTTGATCTCCTTAGCCATAGATGACCGCACCCCGATGCACGGTTTGCCGACAACGGGGCAAGGTATCGGCCGGCCCCAGCCGTGGCAAGGCCGGCACCCTTGACCGGGGGTCGGTGGACCACCGACGGACGGCATCGCTTGGTGTGCTGACGTCGAGTTCAGCGATGTCCCAGACGGCATACGACGCGGGGGCACCCGGCACCAAGCTGCCCATCAGACCGTCGCGGACACCGCCGGCCCGCCAGCCGCCCCGGGTCGCGGCGGCAAACGCCGCTCGAGTGGACAACGCGCTGCCCGCAGTGTGGTGGTTAGCCGCGGCCCGCACCGCCGCCCACTGATCGAGATCCGTCACCGGAGCGTCCGAACCGAGCGCGAGGGGCACGCCTTCCGATGCTAACAGGGCAAACGGGTTGAGCCGGCTGGCGCGATCGGCCCCGAGGCGGCGCGCATACATGCCGTCGCGGCCGCCCCAGAGGCGGTCGAAATTCGGTTGCACGCTGGCAACAATGCCCCACGCGCCCAGCTTTTTCGCCTCCTCCGCGGTCACCATCTCGACGTGCTCCAGGCGGTGACCGCATCGAGCCACCGCAAACACCCCAAGGTCGTCGACCACATGTTCAAAGGCGGCGACCGCCGCCGAAACCGCGGCATCGCCGATTACGTGGAAGCCAGCCGTCGCTTCGGCCTCGGTGCAAGCACGTACATGCGCGGTGATGGCGTCGGGATCGAGGTAGCAGGTGCCAGCGCAGTCCGGGGCGTCCGTGTATGGCTCGTGCAGCCAGGCGGTGCGCGACCCCAGGGCGCCGTCGACGAACAGGTCACCACCCAGTCCGACGGCACCGGTGTCAGCAAGCACGGCACGCGCTTGCGCCGCGCTGGTCACGGCCTCGCCCCAGTAACCGATCACCTCGACGCCGTGGTTGATGGCGTGTAGCGCCCGCCAGTCGTCGAGCCCGCCGATCTGCGGGCCGGCGCATTCGTGCACGGCCACGATCCCGTTGGCGGCCGCGGCGTCCAACGCGGCGACCCTGGCGTCGGCGCGCTGGACATCGGTCAGCAGGTCCCGGGCGGCGGCGCGGACCCGGTGGTGGGCGTCGCCGACCAGAGGCCGCTGTCCGTCGAATCCGACCGCTGCGGCGAGTCCAGAGACTCGCGCGCGCAGACCGGTCGACGCCAGCGCCGAGTGCACGTCGATGCGGGCCAGGTAGGCGGGCCGGTCCCCCAGCACCGCATCCAGCTCCGCGGTGCTGGGCGGCGCGTTCTCAGGCCAGCAGGATTCGTCCCAACCGTGCGCCCACACCGGCTGGCCCGGATGCGCAGCGGCGTATGCGGCGATCAGCTGCAGGCAATGTGCGCGCGAGGTCGCGGGCCGCAAATTCAGTCCGGTGAGAGTCAAACCCGTGGCGGTCAGGTGGATGTGGCTGTCCACGAAGCCCGGCGCGACGAAGCCGCCGTCGAGATCGACGACCTCGGCGCCGGGAAACTGGCCGCGGCCGATGTCGTCGCCGCCCAGCCAGACCACGACGCCGTCGCGCACCGCCATCGCCGTCGCATCGGGGTGGGTCGGGCTGTGCACCCGGCCATTGACCAACAGCCTCGTGGCGCTCGCGGTCACCTTGGTTTAACCGGGCGCGCCCGGCAGCGCCGGCGGGTCGACATCGGTGACGTCGATGACCTCGCCATCGATGTAGTCGTCCCGCGAGGGGCGAGCGGACGCGTATCGGTCGGCGCCCGCGGTCGCGACCGTGATCAGCGGGGCACGCCGGCCGATGCCACGCATCGCCATCGCGGTAACCAGCGGGCGCACCGCGGCCCGCGTCGCCGGCAACAAAAGCAACAGCCCCGCGACAGTGGTCACCAGGCCGGGAACGACAACCAGGCCGGTGCCCAGCGCAACCAAGGCGCTGTCGGTGACCAGGCGAGGCTGCGGAGCCGCCAGACCGGCGCGCAGCCGCTTGAACTGGGTCTTCATCTGCGAGCCTGCGAGCACAACTCCGACGAGGAAGGCGGCCAGTATCAGCAGCAGGGTGCGGCCGAGCCCGATCGTCGACGCCAGCGCCACCACCGCCGCGAGCTCGACGAGGGCGTAGACGAGAAAAAGTCGCGACACCATGAACAGGCAACGTCGCGGGAAGCGACGGGAGTTCCGCGAGCGGCCGCAGCACGGTTAGATGACTGACGTGACGACAATCGAGATCGATACCCCGGCCGGCCCGATCGACGCGCTGCTGGATGTGCCGGACGGGCAGGGGCCATGGCCAGGCGTGGTGGTGATTCATGACGCCATCGGCTACCAAACCGACAAGGAGTCCATCAACAGCAACATCGCCACCGCCGGATACGTCGCACTCACCCCGAACTTGTTCGCCCGGGGCGGCAGGGCACGCTGTATCGCCAAGGTCATGCGGGACCTGAGAACCAAGCGCGGGCGCGCACTCGATGACATCCTGGCGGCCCGCGACCACCTGCAGTCGCTGCCGGAATGCACCGGCCAGGTCGGCATCGCGGGCTTCTGCATGGGCGGCGGTTTCGCACTTGTCATGTCCCCCAAGGGGTTTGGAGCATCAGCGCCGTTCTATGGCACACCTCTGCCCCGCGAACTGAGCGAAACACTGGACGGGGCCTGCCCGATCGTGGCCAGCTTCGGCGGCCGTGACCCGCTGGGCATCGGGGCGCCCAAAAAGCTGCAACGGGTTCTCGACCAAAAAGCGATCACCAACGACGTCAAGGTCTATCCGCGCGCGGGGCACAGTTTCGCGAACAAACTTCCCGCTCAGCCACTGCTCCGCATCACCGGATTCGGCTACAACCAGGCCGCCACCGAAGACGCCTGGGCCCGTGTGTTCGCGTTCTTCGGCGAACACCTGCGCGACGGCGCGTCGAGCTAACCGGCAGTCCGCAATTCCAGGCCGACGTTCTTCTGCATGCCGCCGCGCAGCTTGCTGAACATGTTGAACACCCGGCCGACCGGACCGTACCGTCGACCGATGGCATCGTAGACCGCGCCGTTGTGAGATTTGTCGAGGATGGTCGCCGTCGCCTCGATGGCCTCACTTTTCGGGCGCCCGCGGATATCGCAGACGGCAAGTGTGACCCGGGGGGTGTTGCGGATTCGCTTGACCTTCCACGACTTTTCCTCACTGATGACCAGCAGCCGCTCGCCGTCACGGGCCACCCAGACCGGCGTCGGCTTGGGCCGGCCGTCCTTGGTGAACGTGGTCAACAAGACGTACTGCGCCTCAGCGATATCTGCGAAGGTCGGGGCCACCGCGCCAGTCTAAGGTCACCGAATCGTCAGCCTTCAAGGTCGCCTTCGGTTTCCAGCAATACCCGGCGCAGCCCTTCGACGGTGTCCGGTCGCGGGTCGGCCCACATGCCACGGCCGACCGCCTCGAGCAGCCGTTCGGCCATCCCGTGCAGCGCCCACGGGTTGGATTCGGACATGAATTTGCGGTTCTCGAGATTCAGCACGTAGGCCTCGGTGAGCTGTTCGTACATCCAGTCAGACATCACGTGTGCGGTGGCGTCGTAGCCGAACAGATAGTCGACGGTGGCCGCCATCTCGAAGGCGCCTTTGTAACCGTGTCGGCGCATCGCGCTCATCCAACGCGGGTTGACCACGCGGGCGCGGAAGACGCGGGTGGTCTCCTCGGACAGCGTGCGGGTGCGGATGGCGTCCGGGCGGGTGTTGTCGCCGATGTAGGCGGCGGGCGCGTTGCCGGTCAGCGCCCGCACGGTGGCCACCATGCCGCCGTGGTATTGGAAGTAGTCGTCGGAGTCGGCGATGTCGTGTTCACGAGTGTCGGTGTTCTTGGCGGCGACGGCGATTCGCCGGTATTGACGGTTCATGTCCTCGGTGGCCGCACGTCCATCCAGCCCGCGCCCGTAGGCGAATCCGCCCCATGCCGTGTACACCTGCGCCAGGTCGGCGTCGTCACGCCAATTGCGGCTGTCGATCAGCTGCAGCAGCCCGGCGCCGTACGTCCCCGGCTTAGAACCGAAAATCCTTGTAGTAGAACGCCTCTGGTCACCGTGCTGGGCCAGGTCGACCTGAGCGTGGGCACGCACGTAATTGTCGTCGTCGGACTCGTCGAGATCGGCGACCAGCCTCACCGCGTCGTCGAGCATCGTCACGACATGTGGGAACGCGTCGCGGAAGAACCCGGAGATCCGCACCGTCACGTCGATGCGGGGCCGGCCCAGCTCCCACAGCGTGATGGGCTCGAGGTTCACCACTCGGCGCGACGCGTCGTCCCACACCGGCCGAACTCCCAGCAACGCAAGCACTTCGGCGATGTCGTCGCCGGCCGTGCGCATCGCCGAGGTCCCCCACACCGACAGCCCGACCGATCGCGGCCAATCGCCGTAGTCGTCGCGGTAGCGGGCAAGTAGCGAATCGGCCATGGCCACACCGGTTTCCCACGCCAGCCGTGAGGGCACCGCTTTCGGGTCAACCGAATAGAAGTTGCGGCCGGTGGGTAACACGTTGACCAGCCCGCGCAGCGGCGAGCCGGACGGGCCGGCCGCGATGAACCTGCCGTCAAGTGCCCGCAGAATCTGGTCGATCTCGGCGGCGGTCCCGGCCAGCCGGGGTACTACCTCGGTAGCGGCGAATCGCAGCACCGCGGCAACTTTGGTGTCGTCGGTCAGATGCTCGGCAGCATCGGCATCCCAGCCGGTTTCCTGCAGCGCCTCGACCAGCCGACGGGCCTGAGCCTCGGCGTCGTCGACCGACGTCCGCTCGTCGGTGCCGTCCTCGGCCAGCCCGAGCGCCTGACGCAACCCGGGCACCGCGTGCTCGCCGCCGAACAGCTGACGAGCCCGCAGGATCGCCAGCACCAGGTCCGCTTCCTGCTCGCCCGCCGGCCGTTGGCCGAGGATGTGCAGGCCGTCGCGGATTTGGACGTCCTTGATTTCGCACAGCCAGCCGTCGACGTGCAGCAGCATGTCGTCGAAGGAGTCGTCCTCGGGCCGTTCGGTCAGTCCCAGATCGTGGTCCATCTTGGCCGCCCGGATCAGCGTCCAGATCTGCTGGCGAACGGCGGGCAGCTTGCCGGGATCGAGCGCGGCGATGGTGGCGTGCTCGTCGAGCAGTTGCTCCAAACGCGCGATGTCGCCATAGGTTTCGGCGCGTGCCATCGGCGGGATGAGGTGGTCGACGAGGACAGCGTGCGCGCGCCGTTTGGCCTGGCTGCCCTCGCCGGGGTCGTTGACCAGAAACGGGTAGATCAGCGGCAAGTCGCCCAGCGCGGCGTCGGGTCCGCACGCCGCCGACATGCCCAGCGTCTTCCCCGGTAGCCACTCCAAGTTGCCGTGCTTGCCGAGATGCACGACGGCGTGGGCGCCGAAGCCTTCCGGAGGGGCCGCGCCGAGCCAGTGGTAGGCGGCCAGGTAGTGGTGGCTGGGCGGCAGGTCGGGGTCGTGGTAGATCGCCACCGGGTTCTCCCCGAAACCTCGCGGCGGCTGCACCATCAGCACGACATTGCCGGCCTGCATTGCGGCGATGACGATTTCGCCGTCTGGGTCGTTGGTCCGGTCGACGAAAAGCTCCCCCGGCGCGGGTCCCCAATGCTTTTGCACCAAGTCGGTGAAGTCGGCGGGCAACGTTGCGAACCACTCGCGATAGTCCTTGGCCGACACCCGGATTGGGTTACCGGCCAGCTGGTCGCCGCTGAGCCAGTCGGGGTCTTGGCCGCCGCGCTCGATCAGCGCGTGCACCAGCGCGTCACCGTCTTGTGCGTCGACGCCCGGCAGCTCGCCGATGCGGTATCCATGCTCACGCATGGCCCGCAGCAACCTGACGGCACTGGCCGGGGTATCCAGACCAACCGCATTGCCGATCCGAGCATGTTTGGTCGGGTAGGCGGAGAACACGACCGCTATCCGCTTGTCAGCGGGGCTGATTCGGCGCAGTTGCGCATGGCGGACCGCCAGGCCGGCGACCCTGGCGCAGCGCTCCGGATCGGCGACATAGGAAATCAGCCCCTCGTCGTCAATCTCTTTGAACGAGAACGGAACCGTGATGATGCGTCCGTCGAACTCGGGGACGGCGACCTGGCTGGCGACGTCGAGCGGGCTGAGCCCGTCGTCGTTGTCCTGCCACTGCTGGCGGGAGCTGGTCAGGCACAGGCCCTGCAGGATCGGGATGTCCAGTGCCGCAAGGTGTTCGACGTTCCAGGAATCGTCGCCGCCCGCTGCTGCCTTGGCTGGTGTCGCTCCCCCGGCGGCCAGCACCGTCACCACCATGGCGTCGGCTCGGGCCAGCATTTCCAGCATGTCGGGTTCGGCCGTGCGCAGCGACGCGCAATACAGCGGCAGCGGGGACCCGCCGGCAGCTTCGATCGCCTGGCACAGTGCCTCGACGTAGCCGGTGTTGCCGGCGAGTTGCTGCGCCCGGTAATACAGCACGACCACGGCCGGGCCGCCGGTGTCCGTGGCGGTGCGCTCCAGCACGCCCCAGGTGGGTGTGCTCACGGGTGGGGTGAAGCCGAAGCCGGTCATCAGCAGCGTGTCGGACAGGAAGGCGTGCAATTGGCGCAGGTTGGCCACACCGCCCTGGGCCAGGTAAATGTGCGCTTGCAGCGCGATGCCCGCAGGCACCGTGGAGCGCTCCATCAGGTCGGCATCCGGCGATTGTTCGCCGCTGACCACGACGGCCGGCACGCCGCCGGCCAGCACCATGTCGATGCCGTCCTGCCAGGCGCGGTAGCCCCCGAGGATGCGGACCACCACCAGGTCGGCGGTGCGCAGCAACTCCGGCAAGTCGTCGGGCACTAGCCGTGCAGGGTTGGCCAGGAGGTAATTGGCGCCGCTGCTGCGGGCGGTGATCAGGTCGGTGTCGGACGTCGACAGCAACAGCACGGTCGGCTCGGGCACCCGTCATTCGTACCGCAACCGCGCTCGACTGGTTAAGCAGGCTGCCCGAAGCGCAGCCGCGGCCGACGACTCGACCGGCCAGCGCAGTCCGGAACTGATTCAGGCCTCCGACCGGGCCGAACCAACTAGCCGGACAAGCTGGTCACGGCGCTCGATCCCGAGCTTGGCGAAAATGCGGTAGAGGTGTCCGTCCACCGTCCGCACCGATACAGACAGCCGATCGGCGATCTCACGGTTGGATAAACCGGTTGTCACCAGCATCGCGATCTCGCGTTCCCGGTCAGTGATCGGCAGCGGCTGCGCAGCGGCATCGACTGCGGGTGTTTTGACCCCGCCCTGACTGGCTAGCCAGTGCGCCCGGGTCGATGATTCCAGTTCCTTGCCGCGGTGGCCCGCGCGCGCATGTTCCCGTGCCGCTTGGGCTGCGGCATCCGCGGCAAGCGCCAGCGCCGGCATTACGGCGAATCGATCCGCCGCGGCATCGAGCAGAGCTCCGTTGCGCGTGGCCAAGCCGCGGGCATGTGCGGCGAACGCATCTGTCAACGGAGTGCTCAGCTTCCCGGCCAACTCCGCCACCCGCGAGGCGTTTGAGCGGTCGCCGAACCGAACGGCCGTGTGCAGCGCGCGAATTTCGATGGCGGACATGCCCGTACGCCGAGCAATCTGCGCGGCGCGGATCGCATGCGTCTGCGCAGCCGTCGTCTGCCCGGCAGATGCCCGCTCCCAAGCCCGGGCGAGCTCGAGTTCCGGCAAAAACACGGCCACCTGCGGTCCATACGCTTCTTCGGACATCCGCAACAACTCGGCGGCCGCCTCCCCCTTCCCCCGGGCGCCTTCAGCCTGCGCTGACCATGTCGCCACGAGCATCGTCCAGGGCGACGGAAAACCATCCGACACCGCCGATAGCGCATCGCGCAGCGCGGCGCAGGCGAACGGTAGCGCGCCACGGGCCAGCTGCACCAGTCCTTGCATCGCATCGACCATGGCGTCGGCAGCGGGCACACCAGCGGCCATCGCGGTATAGCGTTCCAAGACCCGTTCGGCCCGTGGGTGGTCACCGGCCGCGGTCGACGCCAGGATCTCGGCTAGCCCGATGGCGAACCGCTGCGGCCCCGATTCGCTGAGCGCCGCGGCCGCCAACCCCGCCTCCGCTATCTGCCCGACTTCGCCGAACCGGCCGGCGAGGGCCAATGCAAGGGCCGTTGCTACCGCCGCCCACACCGTCGCAACCGGCACCAGACCGGACGCACACAGGGTCGGCCCGGTCTCGATCGTCGTCGCAACGTCCCCGGAGAAGAACGCGAACGACAGCTCCATGGCGGCGACGAGACCCACGCCCGCCTCGGAATCGACCCGCTCCTTCACGTCCGCTAGTACCTGCCGGGCGGGCTCAACCTGCCCACAAACCCAGAACAGATTCGCGGCGCGCAGACAGCCCCAATGAATGGTGAGCAACTCATCTTCCCCGCTGGGATCGACGTCGACGAGCACCGCCTCCGCCTCGTCGCCTCGGCCCTGCCATCCCAGCGCGTCGGCAAGCACCAGCGCCGCGGGCAGCCCGCCGCCGTGATCAAACGCGAACCGGGCCAGCTCCTCTCCGTGACCGACGGCCGACATCGTCACCGCGTGCGCCGCGGCACCGATGATCACCGGGAGGTCCGGGGGCAAGTCGCTGCGCACCATGAACTGCGCCAGGCGGATCTGGCCGCGCACGTCCGGCAACCTCGAGCGTCGGCCTCCCATCTGCAGGTACTTCTGCAGAGCCTGTGCCAATCGTCCGTTGAGCTGCCGGGAACGCACCACCCCCGCGAGCCGAAGTGCGGCTTCGCCCACAACGGGATGATTCAGCTGCGCCACCATGTCTGAGCCGTCGGCAACCAGCTTGATCAAGCCACGGCGCTCCAGCCGCCCGACGGCCTCGGCGTCGCAAACCTCCCGCAAGATCTCCCAGTCCACCAACTCTGCGACGGCCAAGGTCTCTACTGCTTCCAGTTCTTCTGGAGCCAGGGATCGCAGCCGAAGCTCGAGATGGTCGTAGAGTTCGCGGCCCGCGCGCAGCGGGCCTCGAAGGTGCCACCCGTTCTTGGTGTGGACCAGCACTCCACTTTCCTGACCGGCACCCAACAAGCCGCGCAGCAGCAGCAGATTGCCTGCGGTCCGGCGGTATAACTCGTCGATCAGCCGGGACTCGACGGCACCGCCGAGGACTGCGCGGGCCAGTTCCTCGGTCTGCTCCCAGGTGAATGGGTCGATGTGCAAACTGCGCAACAGTCGATTTTTGACCAACGCGCTCACCGCGTCGGGCATCGCATCGCCCGAACGAATCGTGACGATCAATCGCGCTGTGCCGTCGGCCGCCAGCTGGTAGACCAAGGTGGCCGAGAGTGGATCGAGCAACTGAGCGTCATCCACAACGACAACCAGGTTCTCTTCCTGCGCCAGAGTTTTGTGTGCGGCGGCAAGCATGGTGGCGGGTTCATGCGCTGCGTCGACTGTGACCGACCGGGAAAAGGCGCCTAACGGCACGGCGCCCCCGGTCTGAGTGCCCAGCACGAAACGCAACGTCCGACCTTCAGACCGCAACGCGTCGGCAACTGCGTGAGCCAGCGTCGTTTTGCCAACCCCGCTATCACCGACCAACGCGACGCCGCGCACGTCAGAGCGGGGCGCGAGCGCCGCCACCGCTCGACGGAACTCTGCTTCGCGGGCAACTATCGGCCACCTTGATTCGGTTTGCAACGGGCGCCGAACCTCCCCCGGTTTTCCTCTCCTGAAGCGGACGCTACCTGGAGTCGGCGGGTTGTTTCGGCGAGATGTCGCATTTGCGAAGAAGAATCTTTGGCAAACCCAATCCGGCTAGGCGTCAGATTTGGATTTCACAAGTTCCCTGGAACCAGTCGGCGTGCGGGGCGAAATGATGGCCTGCGGGCGGCAGTATTTGCGGATTCCGTCGGCGCCGCCGCCTCGCGACCCGATTCCGGACTGCTTCCGGCCACCCATCGGCACGGCGTGGGCCGAGATGTTGTCCAGATCGGCGTCGGCCAAGAACTTCGCGGCGTTGCCCGCCCAGTAGTTCACAAAACCGGCAACGCCGGCCGGCTCGGTCAAGGCCTCGGCACGTGTCTTGCCGCTTTGCGACTGGATCACGTCGGCGATGTGCGCGATGTTGTCGGACACCCAGTCCTGGAACTTCAGCAGCGACGCCCCGCGGCCCTTCGGACCGATCGCCTCCCATTCAGGCTGAAACAATGGCAGTTCCCGAGCCGTCACGGCGACGGCTTCGGGCGCCTCGTTCCGAATCTCACCGACCACCCTGTTGTCGGCGGGGTTTCGGACAGCGATGAACAGGTTGCGCGCCTTCGATTCGCTCACTCCGCCGGACCCCTCTCAGCGTTGCTACCGGATGTCCCTGAACCATCGCCGCCGCGGGACGGGGTGCATAGAGCAATGCGCCTACCCCAATTTCCTGCGCTGGGCGCGGGTCGGGGGCCCGGCCCAAGCCGAACCCCCGATACCCGTAGTTCCGCTCCGGCGGAGCTACCGCTTCGTCCGGCTTAGCCGGCGGCCACGGCCTTCTTGCCGAAGATCCGCTCCTGCATGGCGGTGTCGCCGAACGACTGGGCCTGAATGACCTTGCCGTTGCGGAAGGTGAACACATCGGCTTCCTGAGACGTTTCGCCTCCGGCAGTGACTTCGGTCAGCACGACCACGACATCGCCGTCGGCGAGAAAGCGCTTCGTTTGGACCGAAGTCGTCTTCTCCGCCAATTGCGCCAGCAGCCCGGTCATTTCGGCCTTGCCGCGGTAGGTCCCGCCGATCGCGCTCTCACCGGGAATGCTCCACTCCACCGCGTCGTCGAAGACGCTCAAGGCGGTCTCGAGGTCGCCCGCGTTGAAAGCGGCGTAGCCCTTCTTCGTTGCCTCGATATTCTGGTTGGACATCCGAACTCCTTCTCTACCTTGTTGTTACACCGTCGGCGTAATCGCGGCGTGCTGTGCCGCGGTCACCGAACGCTTCACTGCCCCTTGGGGCTCGGCGTGCCGTTTCGCCTGTGCAACGCGCCACAGGATGGACGGGCGTAGCAGCCGTACGGGCGAGTCGACCATTCCGATGACCCGCATGAACTGGCCCGTGACCGCGGGGTCCGTTTCGGCGGCCGTCATCACCCTCTCCAGGAACGCGTTGGTGATGCGCATCGACGTCGGTCGCGGTCCCACCACTTCGGGCAGAGCCAAGTCGGAGCCGACGGCGGTGTGCCAGGCCACTCGGATCTGCTTGGCGCTGGCGCGAAAGAAGCGTCGCGGTAAGCCGCGCCGGCCGCGGCGCAGACAGTCGCGCAGGACGGTCGCCTCGATGGCCGCGACCGTCATCCCCTGCCCGTAGATCGGGTTGAAGCTGCAGATCGCGTCGCCGATCACAAGCAGTCCGTTGGGCATCCGCCGCATCTTGTCGTAGCGACGCCAGCGGTTCGACGGAACCCGGTGGTGGCGCACCTCGTCGAGCGGGTCGGCCGACCGAATCGCGTCCAGGAACTCGGCGGGCGCGAAATCGGCTGCGAAGCTGAGCATATCGGCACGACGGCTCGGTGGCGCAAGCCCCATCATGGCGCCGACGGCGACCATCCAGGTGTTGTTTTCGTACCCGAACATCGCGAACATCGTGGGCCGCCCCGGCTCGGGGAAGAGCGCGATCATTCGCTCCTTGACAGTCCCGGGGGCGATGCGCAGCAGCTGACAGGCGTAGGCGAGGTGCACCATCAGCTCGTCCTCGGGGGGACGGCCGTAACCGAGTTGCTCCAGGAAGAGCGGCGTGCGAGAGCCCCGCCCGGTGGCGTCGATGACGAGGTCGGCGGTCAGCGTCGTCACCCGGTCGTTGTCGCGATTCACCACCCGCGCACCGGTGACACGCCTGGAATCCGGTGTCGCGGTCAGGCCGACGACGTCGTGGCCCTCGAGGAAGGTCACGTTGGTGATCGCCTGGACTCGCCGCCGGACGTTCCATTCCAGGCATGGCCGGCTCGGGAACAAGATCGACGGCGCATTTGGTGCCTTGCCGTCGCGGGCCATTTGGTGGCTTCCGACCGATATGTACAGCCTCGACAGATCGCCGTCGTCCCAGCTTTCGACGCCGCCGGCCGCCAGTTCATCGCGGAACCCGGGGAACAGCTCGTCGAGGATCTGTGCACCACGCGCGAGCAGTGCGTGGATCATCCTGCCCTGCGGGACGCCTCGCCGGTTCACGGGATCGGCGGGCAATGCGTCCCGCTCGACCAGCGTCACCCGCTCGTAGAAGTCGGCCAGCACACGGGCCGCCAGTAGGCCGCCCATGCTGGCACCAAGCACAACCGCATGACCACGATGTTTCGACATACCGGGCAGTGTCTGGCGCCGCCTTGGGCGGCAGTAGCGTAGACGACTACTCGTTTTCGGCATCAGCCCTATGAGCAGGGCTTTCACCTGCGACCGGGGTGGTTGCGCGGGTTCGGATCGGCCCCACCGCCAGCACGTCTTCGACGCGCCTGCACTCGCGTAAAACCCGCCTGCGGACATAACCGCGATTGACGTAGCTGCCTACGCTAGGCCGCTTGCCCGGCCAGCGACACGCTAGGGGTGTCGCGACGACGCAGAGCGCACCGCCGCGATGACCAGAACAAGGTAGGGCATGTCATGAGCAAGCGAGGCGCTGTCGTGGCGCTTCAACGGACAAATCGCCATCGCACAGCGCACGAGGCGGCGCCGGCAACCGCGTGCGCCTCGTGCCGCACGAGACTGCCCGGCGGCGCCCGATTTTGTCACGCATGTGGCGCGGCGATCAGCTTCCCGCACAAAACCACCGAGTTCAAGCAAGTGACAGTGTTATTCGTCGACGTGGTCCAGTCGATGGATATCGCCGCGGCGCTGGGCCCGGAGCGGTTCCGCGAGGTCATGACCGAGCTCTTCAGCCGCTCTGCGGCTGTGGTCCAGCGCTACGGCGGCATTGTTGACAAGTTCACCGGCGACGGCATCATGGCGCTGTTCGGCGCGCCAATCGCGTTGGAAGACCATGCTGTCCGCGCGTGCTTTGCCGCACTTGACATTCAGTCCGAGGCACAGCGTCTGAGCACGAAAGTGGAAAATCTGGCCGGGATTCTTCTGCAGCTGCGGGCCGGCCTGAACTCCGGTCGGGTTATCGTCGGCGAAATCGGTTCCAGCCCAGTGAGCTACACCGCCATAGGTGAAGACGTCGGTATGGCCCAACGGATGGAATCGGTGGCACCGCCCGGTGGGGTGATGCTCACTGAGCCCACAGCCCGGCTGGTCGAGACCGCTGCTGTCCTTGGCGACACCGAGATGGTGCACGTCAAGGGAGCCCACGCCCCGATGCCCGCCCGTCGGCTCATCTCAATGGCGGGTGATCGCGGGCGGATCGGTCGCTTTGAATCACCGCTGATCGGGCGTGAGCAGGAAATCAAAGCGTTGACCGCAATAATCGATCAATCGGTCAAGGGAACCGGGTGCGTCGTCGGTGTGCTCGGGGAGCCCGGTATCGGGAAGAGCCGAATCGCTCACGAATGTGCAGAGATCGCCAGCGACTGTGGCATCCAGGTTTTTTCGACGTTCTGCGAATCCCATGCGAGCGAGATCCCATTTCACGCGGTCGCACGCCTGCTGCGGGACGTGTTCGACGTCAACGGTGTTGACGCAGAGACGGCGCGGGCACGGGTGCGCGCGAAAATGCCGGGAAGCGACAAGGCAGACCTTCTTCTGCTCGAGGATCTACTCGGCGTCCGGCAAACCGAGGTAGCGCTGCCGGAAATCGATCCCGACGCCCGTCGACGCAGGCTCTCCAACCTGCTCAACGCCGCGTCGTTGGCGCGCCGTACACCGACCCTGTATATCGTCGAGGACGCGCATTGGATCGACGACACAAGCGAGTCGATGCTCGCGGACCTTGTCTCAGTCATACCGCGAACCAACGCGGCCGTGCTGATCACCTATCGCCCTGAGTACCGCGGAGAACTCAGCCGAACACCGAGCGGTCGAACGATTTCCCTGGCCCCGCTGGATGATTCGCAGACAGGCGCGCTGGTCAGCGAGCTACTTGGGTGCCATCCCACGGTCAGAAGACTCGCTGCGCAGATCACCGAGCGGGCGGCCGGGAACCCGTTCTTCGCCGAGGAAATGGTGTGTGATCTCGCCGAGCGCGGCATCATCGAGGGCGCATGCGGAAACTACACCTGCCTGGGTGATGTCGCGGATGTGAGCGTACCCGCAACGCTGATGACCACCATCGAGGCCCGTATCGACCGCCTCGGCGCTTCGGCCAAACGGACTCTGAATGCCGCGGCGGTCATCGGATCGCGGTTCAGCATTTGCCTGCTGAATGAGCTTCTGGACACGACCGCCCTCGACGAGCTCGTCGAGGCCGAGCTGATCGACCAGGTGACCGCTACGCCTAGTCCCGAGTACGCATTTCGTCATCCGCTGATCCGGACAGTGGCCTATGAATCGCAGCTGGTGTCTGCGCGTGCCGACCTTCATCGCCGCCTAGCCGTCGCCATCGAATGGCGCGAGCAGGACACGGTCGATGCTCACGCCGCTCTGATCGCCGAGCACCTGGAAGCCGCGGGCGACATGGCCGAAGCTTTCGAGTGGCACATGCGTGCCGCCGCATGGTCGGTGAGCCGCGACATCGCCGCGGCTCGATTGAACTGGCAACGTGCCAGCGGTGTCGCAGACCGGCTGCAAGCTGACAATCCGTCACGGACCGCGATGCAGATCGCCCCTCGCACGATGCTGTGTGGGACTGCCTGGCGCACAGGAGGACTCGCGGCGGATACCGGGCTCGGCAAGCTGCGCGAACTTACGGCCGCCAGCGGCGACCGCTGTTCTTTGGCGGTCGGCATCGCCGGCATCCTCTCGCTATTGACGTTCAACGGCGGGTTTCACGAATCCTCACGGTTAGCAGCCGAGTTGGCCGACCTTCTCGATTCGATCGGCGATCCGACCATGATTGTCGGGCTGCTTTACGGCGCTATCTACGCCAAGGGCGAGGCCGGGGAGATGGCTGAATCGCTGCGCTTGGCCCAACGGGTAATCGACCTGGCCGACGACGATCCCACCAAGGGCAACATGATTCTGGGATCGCCGCTGGCCCTTGCCTACACCGCCCGCGGCGTCAACAAGTGTGCTCTGGGCATTCCGGGCTGGCGTGCTGATATCGACCACGGCGTGGCGATGGCGCGTCCGTTCGACCCGATGTCGCGTGTTCTGGTGGTTATCTACAAGTACGCGTTCGGCATCACGACCGGAGCGCTCGCGGCTGACGCGACCGCACTGAGGGAGACGGCCGAAGCGCTCGAGGTCGCCGAGCAGTCTGGCGACGACGTTACTCTGTGGTTGGCTCGAGTCACTCGAGGTATAACTCTGGCTCACCTCTCGGGAAACCAACGCGCACAAGGCTACGAGCTGCTGGTGCAAAGCAGGGACGCCGCGAATCAGCTTTCCAACGTGATGGGTGTGATGATGGTCGACGTCCATGTCGCGCTGGAGAAGCTGCGCCGCGGTGACCTCGATAAGGCGATTCAGTTGTCCCGAAAGGTCATCGAAGACCAGTTCGACACCGGCGAGATTCTTTATCGAGGTTGCGCCACAGCGGTTCTCGTCGAGTCGCTGCTGCGCCGCGGGCGTGTCGGCGATGACGCCGAGGCTCAGGCAGCGATTGACAGGTTGGCGGCCGTGCCCACCGATCCCGGCTTCGTGGTGTTCGAGATCCCGCTGCTGCGCCTGCGGGCGCGACTGGCACGTACCCGCGGCGACGAGGCCGCCTTCCGCGACTTTGCCTGTCGGTATCGCGCGACGGCGATGCTTTGCGGATTCGAACAAGACATCGCGATCGCCAATTCGATGCTCGTCGCCGACTCACGACCACTCGGTCGCCATAGTGGAGTAGGCCATCGACCCGTACCGTGGACGGGTGCGCAGGACCCGTGAGCACGACGCCTGCCCCGGCGCGCTGCAAGTGCACCGGGCCGCCGACGGCGCGCTGGTGCGGGTGCGGCTACCCGGCGGGATGATCAGCGCCCGGCAACTGGTGGCGTTGGCCCGGGCATCGGCCGACTTCGGCTCGGCGGCGTTGGAGCTGACGGCCCGCGGCAATGTGCAGTTGCGTGCGATTACCGACGTGGCGGCGGTCGCCTCGGCGATCGCGGACGCCGGGTTGCTGCCGTCGGCGACCCATGAGCGGGTCCGCAACATCGTGGCGTCGCCGCTGTCCGGCCGGGTCGGCGGAACGACGGACGTGCGGGGATGGGTTGCCGATTTGGACCACGTGATCCAATCCGAGGCTGCGCTGGCCCAGCTGCCCGGCCGATTCTGGTTCAGCCTCGACGACGGCCGCAGCGACGTGTCGGGCCTGGGCGCCGACGTCGGTGTGCAGGTGCTCGGCGATTACTGCGCGCTGGTTTTGGCCGGGCGGGACACCGGCGTGCGGGTTGAGCGCGCGGAGGTCGTCTCGAGTCTTGTCGAACTGGCTGTGCGGTTTGTCGCAGTACGCGAAAATGCATGGCGCGTCGCGGAATTAGCCGACCTGCAGGCGCTGCTGCCCGGCGTGGAACTCGGCAATCCTTTTCCACCGGTTACCAAGCCGCCGGTCGGCTGGATTCCCCAGGACGACGGTCGGGTCACGCTGGGCGCGGCAGTGCCGCTGGGCGTCTTGCCTGCGCACGTCGCCGAATACCTGGCCGCGATCGACGCCCCGCTGGTGATCACGCCCTGGCGGTCAGTGCTGGTGTGCGACCTCGACGACGCGGTCGCCGACGCGGCGCTGCGGGTGCTGGCGCCGCTGGGCCTGGTCTTCGACGAAAACTCTCCGTGGCTTTCCGTCAGCGCTTGCACCGGCAGCCCGGGCTGCGCTTACTCGGCTGCAGACGTGCGCGCTGATGCGGCGCGGTCGCTGGGCGAGAACTCCACCGGGCACCGTCACTTCGTGGGCTGTGAACGCGCGTGCGGCAGCCCGCCCGCCGGTGAGGTGCTGGTCGCAACCGGCGAGGGCTACCGGCTACTCAGGTCTTAAGGTGAGCGGGTGCTGGACTACCTGCGCGACGCCGCCGAGATCTACCGGCAGTCGTTCGCGGCCATCCGCGCCGAGGCGGACCTGCGGCGATTTCCCGCCGACGTCGAGCGTGTGGTGGTCCGGCTGATCCACACCTGTGGGCAGGTCGACGTCGCCGAGCACGTCGCCTACACAGACGATGTGGTCGTTCGGGCCGGCGCGGCGCTGGCCGCGGGCGCGCCGGTGCTGTGCGACTCGTCGATGGTGGCCGCGGGGATCACAAGGGCTCGGCTACCCGCCGCCAGTGAGGTCGTGTCGCTCGTCGCCGATCCGCGGGCGGCCGAGCTGGCCACCCGCCGGCACACCACCCGCTCGGCGGCCGCGGTGGAGTTGTGGGCGGACCGGCTGGCCGGCGCGGTGGTCGCCATCGGTAATGCCCCGACGGCGTTGTTTCGGCTGCTCGAACTGGTCGACGAGGGGGTACCCGCACCGGCCGCGGTGCTGGGTGGCCCCGTCGGGTTCGTCGGGTCGGCGCAGTCGAAACAGGAGCTCATCGACCGTCCGCGCGGGATGTCCTATCTGGTGGTGCGGGGCCGTCGCGGTGGCAGTGCGCTGGCCGCGGCCGCCGTCAACGCGATCGCGGCCAAGGCCGAATGACCGGCCGGGGCACGCTCTTCGGGGTCGGGCTGGGGCCGGGAGACCCGGAATTGGTGACGGTCAAGGCGGCGCGGGTGATCGGCGAGGCCGACGTGGTGGCCTATCACAGCGCCCGGCACGGCCACAGCATCGCCCGCGGCATCGCCGAACCGTATCTGCGTACCGGTCAGATCGAGGAGCATCTGGTCTACCCGGTCACCACCGAGGTAACCGACCACCCGGGCGGCTACGCGGGCGCAATCGAGGACTTTTATGCCGCCGCCACCGAGCGGATCGCCACTCATCTGGACGCCGGCCGGGACGTCGCGCTGCTCGCCGAAGGTGACCCGCTGTTCTACAGCTCTTACATGCATCTGCACACCAGGCTGACGGCGCGGTTCAATGCGGTGATCGTGCCGGGCGTGACGTCGGTCAGCGCGGCCTCGGCGGCGATCGCCACACCGTTGGTCGCCGGCGACGAGGTGCTGTCGGTGCTGCCGGGCACCTTGCCGCCCGCAGAGCTGGCTCGCCGGCTCTCCGACGCCGACGCCGCGGTGGTGCTCAAACTGGGCCGCTCGTATCCCGCTGTGCGTGAAGCACTTTCGGATGCAGGTCAGCTCGATGACGCGCTCTATGTGGAGCGGGCCAGCACCTCGGATCAGCGGGTGCTGCCCGCGGCGGACGTCGACGAGGCCAGCGTGCCGTACTTCTCGCTGGCCATGGTGCCCGGCGGCCGGCAGCGACAAGCGCGACGCGGCGGTGTAGCGGTGGTGGGTTTGGGGCCGGGGCAAAGCGACTGGATGACCCCGGAGAGCCGCCGCGAACTCGCCGCGGCCACCGATCTGATCGGCTACGGCCCTTACCTGGACCGGGTCACCGTGCGCGACGATCAGCGCCGCCACCCCAGCGACAACACCGACGAGCCCGCCCGGGCGCGACTGGCCTGCGCGCTGGCCGAGCAGGGCCGCGCGGTGGCGGTGGTTTCCTCGGGTGACCCGGGCGTGTTCGCGATGGCGACCGCGGTGCTCGAAGAGGCCAAACAATGGCCGAGTGTGCAGGTACGGGTGATTCCCGCGATGACCGCCGCGCAGGCCGTGGCCAGCCGGGTCGGCGCCCCGCTCGGTCACGACTACGCGGTGATCTCGCTGTCCGACCGGCTCAAGCCATGGAGCGTGATCGCCGAGCGCCTGGCCGCCGCCGCCGCGGCCGACCTGGTCCTGGCGATCTACAACCCGGCGTCGAAAACGCGGACCTGGCAGGTGGGCGCCATGCGGGATCTGCTACTGGCCCACCGTGAGCCCGGCACACCGGTCGTGATTGGCCGCGACGTGTCCGGTCCGGATGAGCGCGTCACCGTGGTGCGCCTCGCCGACCTGAACCCGGCCGATGTCGACATGCGCTGCCTGCTTATTGTCGGCTCGTCGCAAACCCAGTGGTACGCAGGCGATTCCGCCGACCGGGTCTTCACTCCGCGCCGCTACCCGCCCTGACGTACCGAGTGCTCGAAAAGGCCAATCGTCGATTTGCCGAACCGTACGACGAATCATCGTTAATGTATGGCGCATGACTACCGTCAAATTCGCTGCGGGCGCTGCGATTGCATCGTTGACGCTCGGGGTTGCCCCGATCTCGGCTGCCGACGTGCCGGACGAAACCGACGTGCCGGGCATGACTTACGGCGTCGAGGTGGGTGCGCCCTGCTCGAATTTTCACCGATACATCTTTGGGCGGACGGCGAGCGGTCAAGCCGTGGCGTGTGTTTCGTCCGACGGCTCATCGGGGAACTGGGTGCTGTCGTCGCCGCTGAGCGGTGTCCAGCAGATCGGTACACCCTGCCCACCCGGCCAGGACGCCGCCGCGCAGTCGCCCGACGGCGTGGGACTGATGTGCGTGATCAACCAGGGGTGGCAGCCGGGTCCGTAGTCGGCAGGCCGACTGAAACTTTCCTAAGCCGGGCCGCCGTACTGCCACACCAAGCCATGAGTTCCCGTCATCATCGGGTTGCACCACATCGTCTGCCCCTCAGCATCGGTCGTGGTCGCATGCAATGCCGGGCAAGGATCGCCGGGCCCTGGCGGGTCGGCCTGCGCCATACCGCCTGCGGCAATTGAGCCGAATACTGCGACAGCAGCCACAATCGCGGCGCTGGCAATTCGACGAGTATTCATGGCAGATACCTCTTTTCGGACTATGAGTAGTGCTCAGACGATTCCGGCGACGGGGCGCTCGCCCTCGGCGGTCTCGCCCCGGACGACCGCCGCCAGCTCGTCACGGGTATTGACGCCGACGCGCTGGCAGGCCCGGTAGACGTGGCCTTCGACGGTTCGCACCGACATCACCAGCCGCTCGGCGATCTCGCGGTTGGACAACCCCGCAATTGCCAATTCGACGACCTCACGCTGGCGGCCTTTCAGCGGGAGCCCCACCGAGCTCCGCAGCGCGGGCGTGCTCAAACCGCCACATTCAGCGGCCACTTCGCGTGCTAACGCGCCCGCGTAAAGGCCCCGCTGGCGATGCTGGCTTCTGGTGAACACGGCCCCGGCCTGTGCGGCAGCATCGGCCGCCGCGGCTCGATCACCGATCGAGCGGTACGCCGACGCGGCTTTGAGGAGACCTTCCCCATCACCCGTCAGCAGCGATTCAGCGTGCAACGCAACCGCATTGGCAAGAGGAAGCGCCAACACGTCGGCCAGTTCACGGGCTCGTCTCGCATCCGATGCGTCGCCCCATTGGGCCGCTGCCTGAAGGCATGCCAGCTCGTGGGTCGGCTGGTTCCGCTCCCGCGCCTCGGTCGCCGCCTGGCGCACGGTCGCGACCGCATCGCTTATCTGTCCTTTGGCCGCCAACGTCCACCCGGTCGCCAACGACAACGCGGTCTGCATAAAGAGATAGTCGGGAGGAACAGAGCGGCTAGCTTCGGCGAGTGCTTCCTCTGCGGCGTCCGGTTGTCCGAGCTTGGCGTAGGCCTCGGCCAACCCGAAGCAACTCGCCGGACGTAAACCCGTTGTAGCGCCAGCACTTTCGATGCCAGCACGTGCTTCGCGCAGCAGTCCAACGGCATTGCTGACATCGCCGCGTATCAGGTTGGCGTGCCCCAACAAAAATGCCATGTTCGCGTATGCAAACCCGGGAACATCGCGGGCCGACTCGGTGATCCGCTTTGCGGAATGGACGCTCTCCTCAATCCGGCCGGTCAACCGGCATGCGCGGGCGTACACAGCCCCGAACCAAAACCGAGTCGGCGACGACTCAAACGCGCTGATCGCCCGGTTGATCGCCTGCTCGGCGACAACAGTCAGATCGCCG
Organism: Mycobacterium fragae; assembly: GCF_002102185.1. GTDB lineage: Bacteria > Actinomycetota > Actinomycetes > Mycobacteriales > Mycobacteriaceae > Mycobacterium > Mycobacterium fragae. Next base: position 572,045 of record NZ_LQOW01000031.1, on the reverse strand, counting down.
ACGTGACCGAGGGCACCCATCGCCATGACCAGTGCAACGGATGCCATCATGGCGTGGAAGTCCGAAAGTGTCCTCGAACATAATGCCGCTCTGGCCTTTTCCTCTGCCATTGCGCAGCGAGCAGACACCGCATCGACGCATGCTTCGACAGCCAGGCGTTCGTCGCGGTCGGTCGGTGTCTCCGCTTCCGCCGTCAGCCGGGCCAGGATGGCGGCAGCCTCGAGTGGCCGGCCGAGCATCCACACCAGGTTCGCCGCCCGGACGGTCCACCATCGGTGGTTGTCAGGGCGATTACCCTCACACATCTCTTGCAGCACTTCTTCGGCCTGCTGTCCGCGGCCGCGCATGACCAGGGTCATCGCCCGCATCGGCGCGGCCTCGGCTGCCCCGCATGCGGCTGCGGCCGCAGCGAACCGATCGGCCGAATCCGGATCGAGCAGCGTCATCGCGCAGCGCGCAGCAGTCAGGTACAGGTCCGGGTCGGCGTCGAGATCCGAATCGAGGGTGAGCAGCGCTCGGCGGACCGTCGCCCGCATGTCGCGATCGCCCTCCTTGCCCAGCCGCAGCGCCAACCGCCCGCGGATTTTGGACAGATGAATCTCGCCGGCAGTTGCCCGGCGAAGTTCGCCGATCAAGGGATGTGCGAGCCGGGCCAGGCGCTGGTCGCCTACCCGTTCGACGGTGACGAGACGCATTTGTTCGGCGCATTCGATGTCTGCGCTGCGCACCAAGTCGCCCAGGACCGCCACGCTCAGTGGTTCACACTGCGAAAGGGTGTCGACAACCCGCACCACACCCGGGGTCATCCGGCCCAGTTGCCGACCCACCATGTCGGTGAGGTTCTGCGACACCGCCACATCGCCGTCCCACATCCACACCCCGGCCACCTGCCGCATCCGGCCTGCGGCGATCTGGTCGGCTATCAGCTGGCGCAAGAACAGTGGGTTGCCGTCCGTCAGCGTCCAGAACCGCTCGACGCTGCGGGCATCGACGGGTCCGCCGACGTTGGCTTCGATCAGGCATTGAGTTGCCTCGAGGGACAGCGGTTCGAGGTCCAGTCGCGTGAGCAGCCCGTCTTTCCACAACGCGGTCACCGCGTCAGGCTCGTCACCGCCCGTTCGCACAGTTACCACCAGCTGCGCGCCGCGACTCTGCGCCAACTGATGCACGACATGCGCGGAGAGCCCGTCAAGGAGGTGTGCGTCGTCGACACCCATCAGCACCCGGCCCCGTCGCTGCTGCGCGACGAATGTGTTGATCAGTCGCCGTACGTTCGGCAACGGATCGGCGATCGCGTCGGTGAGCAGAGCCGTGAATGCGCCCAGCGGCAATGACCGCGCTGATTCGGTGCCGACAATCCAGTTGGTGCGGTCACCGGCCGCCGCCGCCCGGGCCAATACCTCCCGGGCGAGACGGGTCTTACCCACACCGGCGGCTCCGGCGATCATCACGCCGGAGTAATTGCCGGACTTGGTCAGCGCGCGGCGGATAACGCCGAGTTCACCGTCCCGCCCGGCCAGCGGATCGCCGCTGATCACGCGGCGACTATAACCGCGTTCCGCCGGCTGACGAGGCACTTCAGCAGTGATTACCGTTGCGACGCGCGCCGGGAAATTCGGGTAGTCGGCTACGCTGTCCGGCCCGGCTTGTCCCCGTGAACATGGGTTTCGTCTACCGACGCGTCGACGAAAGCGGGTGCGAAATGGCCAAGATCGGTGATCACGCGGTGGTCTTGGGCGCGAGCATGGCCGGGCTGCTGGCTGCCCGGGCGCTGACCGAATTCTTCGAAACGGTCACGGTGGTGGAGCGCGACATACTGCCCGACAACCCCGCCAACCGCCGCGGCGTGCCGCAGGGACGCCACCTACATGCCCTGTTGGCTCGGGGCGCGCAGGTGTTGGACGAGCTGTTCCCCGGGATTCTCGACGAGATGGTCGCGGGTGGCGCGCCTTACTTCGATGGCCAGGACTTGTCGAAGTTGCACTACGATCTGGGCGGTCACCGGGTGGTCAGCACGGGTTCGGTCGAGGCTTTCACCGCCTATATGACCAGTAGGCCGTTCCTGGAGTACCACGTCCGGCGGCGGGTCTGTGCCATCGCGAACATCAGGTTGCTGGACAACCACGACGTTGTCGAGTTGATGGTGAGGCCGGACTGCACCCGCGTCACCGGCGTCCTCACCGTTGACCGGGGCAGCCGAGATGAATCGATCCTGACCGCCGATCTGATTGTCGATGCGACGGGTCGCGCCTCCCGCACACCCGCGTGGCTGGAAGGACTGGGCTACGACCGCCCGGTCGAAGACCATGTAGTGGTGCATCTGGCCTATGCCAGTCAGGTGCTGCGGATGGCGCCCGATGCACTCCACGAAATGGGTGTCCTCATCGGTCCGGTACCCGGTCGCCCCACCGGACTGGGGCTTCTTGGTTGCGAAAATGACACGTGGTTGCTCACCTTGATCGGAATGGCCGGCCACAAGCCGCCTCGCGAGCTGTCCGCGATGTGGAGCTTCGCCGAAGGGTTCACTCCCGGGCATGTGCTGGCCGCCGTGCGCAATGCTGAACCCATCGGGGAGGTCGCGTGCCATCGTGTTCCGTCCAGCCAATGGCGCCGATATGACAAGATGCAGCGATTCCCCAAGGGACTGTTGGTCATCGGCGACGCGATCTGCAGCTTCAACCCCGTCTACGGGCAAGGCATGACGGTGGCCGCGCTGGAAACTTTGGCATTGCGTGGCTGCTTATCCACCGGCACAAGCGACTTGGCTTGGCGATTCTTCCGCGCAACGGCACGACCGATCCGCCAGGCGTGGCAACTGGCGGCCGGTGGTGACCTCGCGCTGCCCGAAATCGACGGCCACCGGCCGCTGGCGACGCGACTGCTCAACGGATATGTGGATCGCGTGCTGACCGCAGCGGAATTCGACACCGCCGCGCTCAATCAGTTCTTCAAGGTAACCGCACTCATCGATCCGCCGAACCGGCTGCTGCGCCCTGCCATCGTGTGGCGTGCGGCATCGGCCAACTACCGTCGGCGACAGCATGACAGCCAGATCCGCGAGCCCGCCGCCGTTGTCGAAGAGGTAGCGATCTAAGGGTCCTACATCGTCTCGGCCATCGCGATATGACCTTCGAAGCCAAGCGATGTCGCCATGGTGCGATAGCGTTCGACGAAGTCGCAGTAGCTTTGATCGTCACCGCGGGCCTTGGCCAATAACGCGCGGAGTCGTAGCAGGGCAATCTCGTAGAGCACGAAACCAGGCTCGACGGGCACGGCCGCCAACCGCTCGATTGCGGCCTGTGCTTCGTGCATGTCGGCTTCGGCGCCGCGTTGCAGCAATGTCTCGACCAACACTGTGATGGCCGCTCCACGGAAAATCATTTCACCGGTGGCGAATTCATGGTCCACGGCCGTGCGGAGGATCTCGATGGCGCCGTCGAGATCACCGATGCGTGCCTTCTCCGTGGCACTTGCCAGGTCGATCAGGTGCAACGCGGCCGTGAGAAAGCGGTTCTCCAACACAGCATCACGGGCCATCGCAATTAGGCGAAAGCCATCGCGGCGTTCTGGGCCGTCCGATTGAGCCAGTACCAGGCCGCATAGCAGTCGAGCAGCCATCAGCGCATAGTCGTCGCCGCGCTGTTCTGCCAGTTTCAGTGTCTCGGCGGTGTCCTGCACCATCGGGGTATCCAAGCGCAGCAGTCCAATCTGAATTAAGCCGTAGATACACCTCAGCTCAAGTACGGCACGCCCACCCGGGTTGAGCTCGCGGCACATCGTGGCCGACTCTTCAAGCTCGCGCTTCCACTCCGGTTGGCCCAAACAGGCCTGCGCGGCAGCTCGTACCATCAGCGCCAATATCAGCGGCGTTTCGATGATGAGATCGCCCATATGCGGATCGCCGTCGGCCAGGTCAATCATGTGCTGCGCCAGCCTCACGCACTCGGTTGCCTCGCCCACACTTAGCTTTGGGGTCAGCGCCGTCCACAGCAGCGCAACCGTCAGCGTTGGGTCAGCGATGGACTCCAGCAGCATTGCGAGTTCGGTTGACAGCTGCGATGCGTCGCGATGACGCTCGTGGCCGGCGAGTGCCGCTATTTGCCCGGCCATTCCGATGGCGAGTGACCGTTTGTCATCGGCGGCGGAGCACATCTCGCGGAGCTCGTCGAATCCGGCGTCGGCGACGCTACCCCCGGCGCGCCAGGTGGTTGCACAGAGCCGGGCCCGTGGCGCGATGCGCATCGCGGTGCGGTCGGGATCATCGGCCGGCAGTCGGTCGGCAATCTGGCGTGCTCGCTGCCAACTAGTCCATGCCGCACCGATATCGCGGTATGCACGCAACCACGTACCGGCGCGCATGTGCCAACCGAATGCCTCGTGCAGGTCGCCGGCAGCCTCCAGATGCTCGGCGATCAATGGCCCGTTTTCGTCGGTTTGTTCGATGGCCGCGGCCAGTCGCCGATGCAGCTCGGCACGCTCCGACTTCAACTGAGATTCGTAGGCCACCGTGCGGATCAATGGGTGCCGAAATGCGTACTCGGCGCGGGGTGTGAACATCACCTGATCGATGAGTTCGGCCTCAGTTAACGGCATTACGACAGGGTTGTCGACGAGTGTGGTCAGCAGCTCCTCGCCAAACCGCAGACCGATCACCGCGGCGGCTTTCAGAGTGCGTTTAGCGGACGTGTCGAGTCGGTCGATGCGCGCGGCGATAGCGGCCTGCAAGGTGGCCGGCACCTCTAGCTCGGCGACCTCACCCAAGCACTGATATGCACCACGTTCACCGGAGAGCACGCCGCGATCGGCGAGATCGTGCACAATCTGCTCTGCGAAAAACGGGTTGCCGGCGGCTCTTTCGCGGACCTGGTTCGCCAGCCCGGTAATGGACGGATGCGATCCGAGCAACTCGCCGATCAACGCCGCGGTTTGCGAGTCATCCAGTGGGGCAAGCGCAATGGTCTGCGCTCCCGGTGTCCTGCTGAGCGCACCCCGGTATTCGGGCCGGTAGGTGACCAACACCAGCGAGTAGGTCCGTGGAATCACCGCCAGGAAATCAGCCAGCATGGCTTCGCTGGCCTGGTCGATCCAATGCGCGTCTTCGATGACATACACACGGGTCGTAGAGCGAGCCAGCGCAGCCGTATTCAGTAGCGCGGTCAGCCGTCGCCGTCGAGCATCGGGCGCGATGGCGGGCAGTTCGATCGCCGGATCGCGAATGCCGAGCAGGGCGTCGAGGAGCACCAGGTCAGCGGAATCCGCGTCTGGCAGTTGGGCTCGGACTTGGGCCCGCGCCGCGTCATCGTCGTGACCGTCTGTCCCCAGCACCGCCCGCAACAGTCTTGTCACCGCGTGGAAGGCAATCTCGCTGGTATGAGATTCGCAATATGTCGAAAAAACCTGCACGCCACGTCTTTCCGCAATGGCGGTGGTCTCTGCGACGATGCGGCTCTTGCCAATGCCGGGCGGGCCGACCACACCGGCCACGCAGCCCTGGCCCTTTATCGACCGATCCAGCATCGCGGTCAGGGCGGCGAGTTCCCAATCCCGACCCACCAGAGTTGAGGCATGTGGGCCGATGCGCCCGCGCGAGGCCAGCGCGACGAGACTTCGTGCCGGCACCGGATCGGCGGCGCCCTTGATATGCACCAGTTGCGGTTCGCCGAATACAGCCGTGCCCTCGACGAGTCGGGCGGTGGACTCGCTGAGCATCACGCCCCCCTGCGGCGCGACGGACTCCATGCGCTGGGCCATGCCGACGTGGCTACCGACCGCCGTGTAACCCAGGGCGCCGGAGCCGATCTCACCGGCGATCACTTCGCCAGAGTTCAGTCCGACCCTTAGCTGCAGATCGATACCGTCTTTGGCTTCCAGCTCGACGGCCAGGTGCTCGGCTTCCTCCTGGATATCCTGCGCGGCCAAACATGCACGAAAGGCGTGGTCCTCCAACGCTACTGGTGCTCCGAAGAGCGCCATGATGCCGTCGCCGGTGAATTTGTCGACGGTGCCGCCGTAACGCCGCACCACCACTGAGGCGCGTTCGACCAGCTCGGTCATGATTTCCCGCAACCGCTCTGCTCCGACGGCCGCTGCGATGTCCATCGAATGCACGACGTCGGCGAACAACACCGTCACCTGCTTGTACTCCGCGGGTGCCGCCGTCGTTGAAACTGCCGCGCCGCACTCATTGCAGAACTTGGCTCGCGGCGGCAGCCCCGTCCCACAGGCTGGGCAGACCAATTCCACGGCCGTCATGCCATCGCCTCGGCCCAAGCCATATGACCTTCGAACCCAAGCGATGTCGCCATCGCGCGATAGCGGTCCGCGAAGTCACGGTAGGCAACCTCGTCACCGTGCGCGTGGGCCAGCAGTGCACGCATCTTCAACAGCGGTAGTTCGAACAGCACGAAGCCGGGATCGACAGCTACGGCCGCGAGTCGCTCAATTGCCGCCTGTGCCTCCCGTAGGTCAGCCTGAGTTCCACGGCGTAGCAGCGACTCCACCAGGTTGGCGGTCACCGGACCTCGGATGATCATTTCTCCGTTCTCGAAGGTGTCGTTGAGGACAGCGCGAAACATCTCGATTCCCTCGTTGATTTCTCCGCTTTGCGTCTTGTGTGCAGCGATCTGGACGTCGTTCAGGAGCACGCCAAGGCGATTTTCATTTCTCAGCGCCGATTCCCGGGCCAGCGCAAGGAGGTGCCAACCCATCGCGTCGTCCGCGCCGGCGTGAAGGAGCCGTGTTGCACCATACGCCGAGCGAGCCATCGACAGTGTGAAGTCGTCGCCGGATTGCTCCGCGATCTGCACCATCTCACCCGCCCTGGTCAGCGCAGTAACGTCGGGTTGCAGGGCTCCATTGACGACGGCTATGTAGTAGGGATAGACCGCCACGATGACCCGGGCGACCGCATCGGCATTGCGTGCCAATGTGTTGGCCTCGTCGAAGTCGTCCTTCCATCCCGGAATTCCCAGACAACAACGCGCCAAGCCACGGAGCATGGTCGCTTGTGCCAGCGGCGATCCGAGGAGCATGTCACCCTTGTTGACATCGCCGTCGGCCAGATCGATGACACTCTGCGTGAGCCGCATCGCCTCGCGCACTTCCCCGGCATGGAACTTCGCCGTCATCGCGCCGTGCAGCAGGCCGACCGTCAACGTTGGATCGCCAATGGCCTCGAGGAGCCGCGCCTGCTCCGAAGCGAGCAACGCGGCCTGACGATGCTGATTGAGAAGAGTCAGCGTCACCGGAACCCCCGCCATCCCGATCGCTAACGACACCTGATCGCCTGTGGCGGTACACAGGTCTCGCAGTTCATCGAAGCCGCTGTCGGCAAGGCTCTCCCCACCGCGAAAGGTGCTCGTGCACAACAGCCTAAGTGCCTCGATCCGCATCGCGGTACGGCCAGGGATGTCGGCCGGTAGCCGGTCGGCGACATCGCGCGCCCGCCGCCAGCTTGTCCGCGCCGCAGCGATGTCGCGGTTGGTCAGCCAATTACCGGCTCGCATATGCCAGGTGAAAGCTGCCTGGAGATCGCCGGCGGCCTCAAGGTGCTCCGCGATCAGTGCAGCTTGTTCCTCGACCGGTCCCGGTGCGCGCGCTTCGATCACGTCCGCCAGTCGCCTGTGCAGTTCGGCGCGGTCGGCCTTCAGTTGTGATTCGTAGGCCACCGTGCGAATCAATGGGTGCCGGAATGCATACTCAACGCCTGGAGTGAATTGCACTTGATCGATGAGTTCCGCCTCGACGAGCGCGTCGAAGGTCGGGTTGATCCCCAGGTGCGTCAGCAGGTCAGGACTGAACCGCGATCCGATGATCGCCGCGGCGCTCAGCGTCTTCTTGGCCGCAAGCTCCAGCCGGTCTATACGGGCAGCGATCGTCGCGTGCAAGGTAGCTGGGACGCTGACATCGGCGGTATCGCTGGACAGTGTGTAGCAGCCGCGATGGCCGTCGAGCACACCGCGCTCGGCGAGATCGCGCACGATCTCCTCGGTGAAGAACGGATTACCTGCCGCCCGGTCGACGATGTGTGCGGCCACTACGCCGACCGACGAATGCGAGCCCAACAACTCACTTGTCAGTGTCCACGTCTGGGCGTTACTCAGAGGACGAAGCGCGATCGTCTGAGCTTCAGCGAACTTCGCTAGCGCGCCCTGATATTCGGGGCGGTAGGTGATCAACACGATAGAGCGGGTTCGCGGAACCACGAGTAGGAAATTGGCCAGCATGGCTTCGCTGATGTCGTCGATCCAGTGCGCGTCCTCGATCACGTACAGGGCCGGCTGGCGTCGGGCCAGCGATGAGGCGTTGATCAAAGCGGTCAACCGTCGCCGACGAGCGTCAGCCTCTATGTTCGGCAGGGCGACCTCGGGATCAGCGATACCCAGCAAGTCGTCAAGAAGGAGAAGATCGTCGGGGTCTGCACCGGGAACTTGGGCGCGGACATGTGCGCGGGCCGCCGCATCGTCGAGATCCCCCAGCCCGAAGCCGGCACGCGACAATTGTGCCACTGCGTGGAACGGAACGTCACTCGTGTGGGACTCGCAATAAGTGGTGAATGCTTCCACTCCGCGGCGGTTGGCCAACTTAATGACCTCGCGGGCGAGTCGGCTCTTACCGATGCCGGGAGGTCCCAGAAGACTGATCACGCCACCGGCACCGTTTAGCGCCTCGTCGAGGATCGCGGTAACGGTGTTCAGTTCCCAGGTCCGCCCCACCAGTGTCGACTCCCGTCGTGTGGTGCTGTGTTTGGCTGCGGTTGCGAGCAATCGTCGTACAGCAACGGGAGTTTCAGCTCCTTTAATGCGCACCAGCTCCGGTTCACCTAGAACAGTGGCATGCTCCACGAGCCGGACGGTGGATGAGCTGAGCAACACCCCACCCGGCGGCGCTACCGATTCCATCCGCTGGGCCATCCCCACTTGCTCACCGATCGCGGTATAACTTGCGTTAGAACCAATTTCTCCCGCTATCACCTCGCCGGAGTTCAGGCCTATCCGCAGCTGCAGGGTGACGCCATCACGGGCTTCGAAGTCGCCGGAAAGCTGCTTCACCCGCTCCTGGATCTCCAGAGCCGCCAGGCATGCGCGAAAGGCGTGGTCCTCCAACGCTACTGGCGCCCCGAAGAGCGCCATGATCCCGTCGCCGGTGAATTTGTCGACGGTGCCGCCATAACGCTGCACCACCGACGACGCGCGCTCGACCAGTTCGGTCATGATCTCGCGCAGCCGCTCTGCTCCGACCGCCGCCGCGATGTCCATCGAATGCACCACGTCGGCGAACAGCACCGTCACCTGTTTGTACTCCGCGGGTGCCGCCCTCGTTGAAACTGCCGCGCCGCACTCATTGCAGAACTTGGCTCGCGGCGGCAGCCCCGTACCGCACGCTGGGCACATCAATTCCACGGCCGTCATGCCATCGCTCCGGCCCAAGCCATATGACCTTCGAACCCAAGCGATGTCGCCATCGCGCGATAGCGGTCCGCGAAGTCGCGGAAAGCAACCTCGTCACCGCGCGCCCGCGCGAGGAGGGCGTGCAGCCGCAGCAGCCAGATCTCACGTGCCGCCGAATCGTCATCGGCCGGCGCGGCCGCCAACCGGCTGATCGTGGTCTCGACTTCCTCTACGTCATCCTCGGCACCACGGTCCAACAACGTCTCCGCAAAAATTGAGGCGCCAGGAACGTAGTACAACAGCTGTTCGGTGCCGAACATATGGGCTACTGCCTGGCGCATTATCGGTAGCGCATCATCGTGATGTCCCTGACAGGCCCTTTCATAAGCTGCCCAGAAGTCCACAGCGGGTAGCTCAGAGAGGAAAAACCTTCCGTGTAGACACATGTCGCGGACCTGTGCGAGCATCTCCCGTCCGCGCTCGCGCTCTGCCGAAGCATCTCGGTTGACCAGGGCGAGACCCAGCACATATTTCGTCAGGCCCACTGCGGTGTCGTCGGCCGATGCTTCGGCGATCCGCAACGCTTCGTCGATCTCCCGCAACGCGCTGTCGTCGACGAGAAGGACCCCGTTTGCTAACGAGAATCCGTACATCCAGGCGAGGATCGCCCCGTGGGTTACCGGATCGGTGCCCCGGGCAAGTTCGACTGCGGACGCCAAGTCCTCCCGCCATCCGGGATGGCCCATGCAGGAGTGAGCAATCCCCCGCATGACCAATGCAACCGCAAGTGGCGATTCGAAGATGAGATTGCCACCCTTGGTGGGATCACCGTCGGCCAGGCTGACGACTGTCTGCGACCAGCGCAGCCCGTCGGCTAAATCGCCCGCCAGGATCTTCAGGACAATTGCAACCGCTCCGAGCCCGAGCGTGAGGGTCGGATCACCGATCGACTCGACGAGCACCATATATTCAGATACCTGCTGCGACGCCTCCCGCACACGACCCCGGACGTAATACTCCATTGCCAGCCCCGCCATCCCGATCGCCAGCGACGCCTTGTCGTCCGCAGCAGTGCACAACTCCCGCAGTTCTGCAAAGCGTTGGGAGGAACCAGCATCCATACCGCGAAATACGTGACTGCACAGCATTGTCCGGGGCGCAATGCGCATTGCGGTATGGTCCGGGTCATCGGTCGGCAACGCATCGGCGATCTGGACGGCACGCTCCCAACTGACCCTCGCCGCGGCGATGTCGCGGTTCGTCGACCACACACCGGCACGCATATGCCACTCGTAGGCGGCACGCATATCGCGGGCCGCCGCCAAGTGCTCGGCAATCAGCGCGGCATTCTGGTCATGCTGTTCAATCGCTGCGGCGAGGCGTCGATGCGATTGAGCGCGATCCGATTTCAGCTGTGAATCGTAGGCAACGCTGCGGATCAACGGATGGCGAAACACATACTCGGCACGCTGAGTGAACACAATCTGGTCGACCAGCTCGGCCCGCACCAGTTCGTCGAGGGCAGGGTCAATCCCCAGCGTTTCTAACTGCGTGAAGCTAAAGCGTGACCCGACCACCGCCGCAGCGTTCAACGTCCGTTTGGCAGCCGGGTCGAGGCGGTCGATGCGCGCCGCAATGGCCGCCTGCAAGGTGCCCGGGACGCTCACATCGGCCAGCTCCTCTGAGCAGGTATAAGCTCCACGCTCGCCGACCAGCACTCCGCGCTCGGTCAGATCGCGCACGATTTCCTCGGCGAAGAATGGGTTCCCCGCGGCGCGGTTCGCTATGACGTCGACGATGCCGGCGACCGATGTATCCGACCCGACCAACTCAGCGGTCAGCCCCGAAATATCCGAATCGTCCAGGGGTTCCAGGGCAATGGTCTGCGATCTCGGGGTATGGGCAAGTGCGCCGGCATATTCCGGGCGGTAAGTAATCAAGACCAGCGATGGGGTCCGCGGCGCCACCGAGAGGAAATCGGCCAGCATCGACTCGCTGACCTCGTCGATCCAGTGCGCATCCTCGATGACATAGACCGCCGGGGTGGTGCGGGCCAACGAGGCGGCATTCACCAGCGACGTCAACCGACGACGGCGCGCATCCGGATCGATCTGCGGCAGAGCTACATTCGGATCTCCGATGCCGAGGAGATCCTCCAAGAGGACGACATCCTCGCTGTCCGCATCTGAAACCCGCGTCCGCACCTGCGCTCGCGCCGCCGCAGCGTCGAGATCGCTTACCCCGAAGGCTGCGCGCAACAACCCGGCGACGGCGTGAAATGGGATTTCGCTGGTATGTGATTCGCAATAGCAGTTGAAGACCTCGACGCCACGGCGGTTTGCGAGCGCAGTCGTTTCGAGGACGATGCGGCTCTTGCCAATTCCCGGCGGGCCGACCACGCTTACAACACAGCCTTTCCCGGCGATCGACTGGTCCAAAATGCCGGTAAGCGCACTTATTTCCCAATGGCGTCCAACGAAAGTCGAGAACGCTCGGTCGATTCGCCGATGCGTCTCCACACCGAGCAGGCAGCGTGCGGGCACGGGCTGGGCAACGCCCTTGATGGGTACCATCTCCGGTTTGCCGAGCACCGCGTTGGCTTCAACCAGTCGCGCGGTCGACTCGCTGAGCATCACCCCACCGGGCGGTGCGACTGATTCCATCCGCTGAGCCATCCCGACCTGCTCACCGATCGCGGTGTAACCCCATGATCCCGAACCGATTTCGCCGGCGATAACCTGTCCTGAATTGAGGCCGATTCGCAGCTGTAGCGCCACGCCATCAGTGCGCTCAACCTCTGCTGCAAGGCGTTCGGTTTCCTTTTGGATGTCCAGCGCGGCAAGACATGCCCGAATTGCGTGATCCTCCAGCGCCACCGGTGCGCCGAATACCGTCATAATCCCGTCGCCGGTGAATTTGTCGACGGTGCCGCCATAGCGCTGCACCACCGTCGACGCGCGTTCGACAAGCTCGGTCATGATCTCCCGCAACCGCTCGGCACCAAGCCTCGACGCGATGTCCATCGAATGCACCACGTCCGCGAACAGCACCGTCACGTGCTTGTACTCGGCGGCGGTACCTGGCGCAGCGAGCGGCGATCCGCACTCGTCGCAGAACTTGGCGTTTGCCCGCAATGCCGTGCCGCAGGCCGCGCACGCCAACCCAGCGGTTACGGTCCCGTCGCTCACGTCACTATGGTGACACCGGCTGTGCCTCTACGCTGGGAAAACGCTGTGAACCTCCGGGACACCTTCGTCGTCGGGGCTCAGGTGACGCTAAGGCTGCTCATCTCGACCTGCATCCTCAATCGGCTCGCGCGGCCGGAGGCGGACCCATTCGGCAGCCTCGTCGACGGTTCCCACCGTCATCACCCCGGCCGGCAGCGGCGGGCGATCCACCATCACCACCGGCACCTCGAGCGCCGCGGCGGCGTCCAGCTTGGCCCGCGTCATATCGCCGCCGCTGTTCTTGGTGACCAGCGCGTCGATCCGGTGCTCCTGCAGCAACGCATATTCTCCGTCATAGTCATACGGCCCGCGAGACAGCAGCAGTTGGTGGTGGCGCGGCAGCATGCCGGGGTCGGGCGCGGTGACGGCCCGGATCAAGAACCACGCGTCGCTCTCCGCGAAGGCCGCCACACCGGATCGGCCAGTGGTGAGAAATATCCGGGAGAACCGTTGACTGGCCACCACTTCGGCTGCATGCACATCCGAGCTCACCACGACGGCATCGCCCGAATCCCACGCGGGACGGGCCAGCACGAGATAAGGCAGCTCTAGTTCCCCACAAACCTCGGCGGTATGCGCGGTGATTGTGGCCGCGAACGGATGGGTGGCGTCGACGACCGCGTCGATGTGCTCGTCGCGCAGCCACTTTCGCAGGCCCTCGACACCGCCGAATCCGCCAATCCGCACCGGGCCAACCGGAAGCGCCGGGTCCGGCACGCGTCCGGCCAGCGAGCTGATGACGTCGACACGGCCATGCAGCCTCGCTGCCAGCGTGCGCGCCTCGGCGGTGCCGCCGAGCAGCAATACCCGCATCAGTGTCGCGCTCGCCTTGCTACCGAATACAAGTAGCTGTCGGTGAATCCCTCGGCGGCCAGCACATCGCCGACGATGATGACGGCGGTCTTGGTGATCCCGGCATCGTGCATCTGCCCGGCGATATCGCCCAGAGTTCCGCGCAGTACGACCTGCTGCGGCCAGCTGGCGAAAGCCACTACCGCCGTGGGTGTTTCGGTACGGTAGCTGCCGCCCAGCAGCTGCGGCACGATCGCATCTATCTGCGCGGCGGCCAGGTGCAGCACCAAAGTTCCACCGGCCTTCGCGAGTGTCGCCAGATCCTCACCGGGCGGCATCGGAGTCGACACCGTCGCGATCCGGGTCAGTGTCACCGTCTGGGCCACCCCGGGGACGGTGAGCTCGCGGCCCAGCGCGGCGGCGGCCGCAGCGAAAGCCGGTACGCCGGGCACGATTTCGTAGCCGATACCGAGCCCGTCGAGTCGACGGCATTGTTCGGCCAGCGCGCTGTACAGCGACGGGTCGCCGGAGTGTAGCCGCGCCACGTCGTGGCCGGCGGCATCGGCGTCGGCGATCTCGGTGATGACCTGTTCCAGTGTGCGCGGTCCCGTGTCGACGATCTTCGCGTCGGGCGGGCAGAGCGCCAGCAGGTCATCGGGCATGATCGAGCCGGCATACAGGCACACCGGGCACCTTTCGAGCAGCCGTTGGCCGCGCACGGTGATCAAGTCGGCGGCACCTGGTCCCGCGCCGATGAAGTACACCGTCATTGCTTGGTCACCGCCCACTGGGTGACCGGCAGCTGCGGGCGCCAACCGGTGAAGCCCCCCAGCGGCTCGCCCCGGTAATGCTGAAAGCGGCGAAGCGTGCCGCCCAGCTTCGAGTGTGCTTGCACCACAACGGCTTCCGACTCAGCCGTGACGGCGTTGGCCACCAGGCGGCCACCGGCGGGCAGCTGATCGAGGCACGCGTCGAGCAGACCGGGCTGAGTCAGCCCGCCTCCGATGAAGATGACAGACGGCTCGGGCGCGCCGTCGAACGCCCCGGGCGCCTCGCCACGGACATCGATTTCCAGGCCTGAGGCTGCGGCGTTGGCCCTGATGTTGACCCGGCGCCGCTCGTCACGTTCGAACGCCACCGCGGCGCAGCCGCGCCAGCTGCGGCACCACTCGACGGCGATGCTGCCCGAGCCGGCACCGACGTCCCACAACCGCTCCCCCGGCCGCGGCGCCAACACCGCCATCGTCACCGCCCGCATGCTCTGTTTGGTGATCTGCCCGTCGTGGACGAACGCATCGTCGGGCAAGGACGCCGTCCGCTCATCGGGGAGGTAGCGGATGGCGATCACGTTGAGATCGTCGACGTCGACCGGCGAGTCAGTAGCCCACTCCCTGGCGGTGCCGTCGCGGCGGCGCTCCTTCGGGCCCCCGAGCTGTTCGAGCACGCTGAACTCGGAGTCGCCGCGGCCATACGCATCGAGCAGCATCGCCAGCGCCTTGGGTGTGGTTCCGTCGCTCGACAACACGATCGCCTGGCCGCCGCGGCGCACCGCGGTCCGCGGCGCCGCCGAGACCAGGCTGATCACCTCGGTGTCCTGCACCGTCCAACCCATCCGCGCGCACGCCAGCGTCACCGCCGAGACGTGCGGCAACACCGTCACCCGCTCAGGCCCGAACAGCCGGATCAACGTGCTGCCGATGCCGTGCAGCAGTGGGTCGCCACTGGCCAGCACGTGCACGTCCTCGCGGTGGCCATCGAGCAACGTGCGCAGGGCAGGCAGCATCGGCGACGGCCACTGCCGGCGAGATGCCGCCACCGTGTCATCGAGCAAGTCGAGTTGCCGCGCTGATCCGTAAACAACTGTGGCCCTGCGTAATTCGCACTGCGACACCTCCGACAAGCCCGCCATGCCGTCGGCGCCAATTCCCACAACGACGATCATCTCGGCATCCTGCGCCAGATAAACTGCGGCAACAGCCGCAAGCAGAAAAACATCGGCTGCAATGCCCACGGCACCCACACCGTGCGCCGCCGCTTGCGTAGCGCCCGCGCCGTCGCGGCGGCCACCTGAGCGGGAGTGCTGGCCAGCGGCGCCGGCGTCATACCGTGCGTCATCCGCCCGATGACGAACCCGGGCCGCACGATCAACAGCCGCACCCCAGTGCCGTGCAGCGCGTCGGCCAGCCCGCTGGCGAAGCCATCCAGGCCGGCCTTCGCCGAGCCGTACACGTAGTTGGCCCGGCGCACCCGCACCCCGGCCACCGAGGAGAAGACCACCAGCGTCCCGCGACCGGCGCGCCGCATCGCCGCAGCCAGATGCGTGAGCAGGCTCACCTGCGCGACGTAGTCCGTGTGCACGACGGCCACCGCGTGCGCGGCATCGGTCTCGGCGCGAGCCGCATCCCCGAGGACCCCGAACGCCAGTACCGCGGTGTCGAGCGGGCCGTGGTCGGCGATGATCGACGTGACCAGCGTGCCGTGGGAGTCCAGGTCGTCGGCGTCGAACTCCCGGGCGTAGACCGCCGTCGCCCCGGCGGCGCGGACTGCCGCGATCTGCTCGCCAAGCCGGTCGGCGCCGCGTGCGGCGAGCACAACCGTCGCGCCGGGAGCCAGCCGCTGGGCGAGTTCGGTGCCGATCTCGCTGCGCCCGCCGAGGATCAGCACCGTCGGAGCGCCCGTGTCATCCACGGCCCCGATTATTGCCTGCGCTAGCGTGAGCGGTGATGGCAAACTCCACCGCCCGGCTGACCAACGACGCGCTGGCGTTTCTCACCGAACGCCATCTCGCCATGTTGACCACGCTGCGCGCCGACAATTCGCCGCATGTGGTGGCGGTGGGTTTCACCTTCGACCCCAGGACACACATCGCGCGCGTCATCACCAGCGGCGGCTCTCAGAAGGCGGTGAACGCCCAACGTGGCGGGATCGCGGTGCTCAGCCAGGTCGACGGCGCCCGCTGGCTGTCGCTGGAAGGGCGGGCCAGCGTGAACAGCGAGATCGATGCCGTCCGCGACGCCGAGCTGCGCTACGCGCAGCGTTACCGCACTCCGCGGCCCAACCCCCGGCGGGTGGTCATCGAGGTGCAGGTGGAACGCGTGCTGGGATCCTCGGATCTGCTGGCTCGTGGCAAAGGCTGAGACGCCATGACCGAGCCGGCGACCCGGGTCGCGGTCTACCTCGACTTCGACAACATCGTGATGTCGCGTTACGACGAGGTGCACGGGCGCAACTCGTTTCAGCGAGACAAGGCGCGCGGATTCGACAAGGATCCCGAGCGGCTGGTGAACGCGACCGTCGATGTCGGTGCGATCATCGATTTCGCTTCATCGTTCGGAACTCTGGTGCTGACGAAGGCCTACGCCGACTGGTCCTCGGAAGTCAACGCCGGCTACCGCGGCCAACTTGTCGGCCGGGCAGTCGATTTGGTGCAGCTGTTTCCAGCGGCGGCCTACGGCAAGAACGGCGCCGATATCCGGCTAGCGGTCGACGCGGTCGAAGACATGTTCCGGCTGCCCGACCTCACCCACGTCGTCATCGTTGCCGGGGACTCCGACTACATCGCGCTCGCGCAGCGGTGTAAGCGCCTGGGGCGCTACGTCGTCGGGATCGGCGTGGCCGGTTCGACCAGCCGCTCGCTCACCGCCGCCTGCGACGAGTTCGTCAGCTATGACGCGCTGCCCGGTGTCTCGGGCACCGAGAACGCGGCGCCGAGGAAACGGACCCGGCGCACCAAAGCGGAGGCCGACGAGGAGGCCGAGGCGCCCGACCCGCAAGCCGCGGCCACCGGGTTGCTCGAACGAGCACTGCGGATCGGACACGAGAAGGACGACGCCGAATGGCTGCACAATTCGGCGGTCAAGGCGCAGATGAAGCGAATGGACCCGTCGTTCAGTGAAAAGTCGCTGGGCTTCCGCTCATTCAGCGACTTCCTCCGGTCCCGCAGCGACCTCGTGGACCTGGACGAAAGCAGCACCACCCGCATGGTGCGGCTGCACCGCGACACCTAGACGAGCGTGGCGCCGGGCGCCCTGATCACCAGCGGCACCGCAGGGAAATACGCGGCCATCTCTGGTCGCGACTTGGCCAGCGCGGCGGTGCCGTAACCCCGGTGCCGGCAGTCGGGACGGATCCAGATCCGGACGTGAACCTCGTTGTCGGCGAGCTCGCCGAACACCATCCCGACCTTCTGTTCGCCGTCGAGCGCGACAAACCATGCGGCCTCTTCGGCGTCGAATCGTTCCTGCGCCGAGCGGATCTCGTCGTCGAGGCCACCGGCAGGGCCGCCGGAGCCGTCGCCGGCGGCGCCGATGTCGTCGGTGCGCGCGGCGAAAATGTCCCGGTCCACCTCGCCCGAAAATGGGCGCAGGACCAAGGTGTCCCCGGAGCTGGCCGGCCGGTCTTTGAACGTGAAACTCAACAGGTTGTTGAGGTCCTCGAGTTCGGCGGCGATCTTCCTGCGCGAATCCTTGGTCAGTTGATCGAACGACATGCCGATGACCGCCTCGGCGCCCAGCCGGGACGTGCCCAGCAGGGCGATCAGGCCGTCGACCGCCGACGACCGGTCGTCGGCCTCCACGATCAGGTCCAGCACTTCATGTCGGCGTTCCAGCGCGGTGAGTAGCGCATCGGTGATCTCTCGCCGGGCAGCGGCGCGGTCGTGATCGGTCATCGCACGAGCGTAGCTGGCGGGTCAGGAGGTCGGCACGACGATCAGCTCATGCGGTCGATTGTTGACGGAAATGGCACCGTCGTCGGTCACCACCACGATGTCCTCGATGCGGGCCCCCCACCGGCCGGGGAAATAGATGCCGGGTTCGACGGAAAACGCCATCCCCGGGGCCAGCGGCAGATCGTTGCCGGTAACGATGTAGGGCTCTTCGTGTACCGACAACCCGATACCGTGCCCGGTCCGGTGCACGAAATAGTCGCCCAAGCCTGCCTCGGCCAGCACCTCGCGGGCGGCGGCGTCCACCTGTTCGGCGGTGATACCCGGCCGGACCATATCGACCGCGGCGCGCTGCGCGCGTTGCAGCATCGAATAGTGCTGTGCCACTTCGGCGTTCGGTTCGCCGATGCTGTAGGTCCGGGTCGAGTCAGAGTGGTAGCCCGGCTCGTATGCGCCGCCGATGTCGACCACGACGATGTCCCCGGGCCGAAGTTCGCGCTCCGAGCACTCGTGATGCGGGTCTGCGCCGTGCGGCCCGGAGCCGACGATGACGAAGGCCACCTCCGAATGCCCCTCGGCCAGAATCGCTTCGGAGATGTCGGCGGCGACGTCGGCCTCGGTTCGCCCCGGCGCCAGGAACTCCGGCACCCGGGCATGGACTCGGTCGATGGCCGCCCCGGCCTTGCGCAGCGCGTCGATCTCAGCGGAATCCTTGACCATCCGTAGCTCGCGCAGCACGCCGGTGGCCAGCACCGGCAACGCGCCAAGCACATCGGCCAGCGGCAACAGGTGCAGCGCCGGCATGGAATCGGTCACCGCGGTGGCCGCCGGGGCGCCGCCCAGCGCCGTCGCGACCAGCTGGTAGGGGTCGTCGCCGTCGACCCAATCACGCACTGCCAGGCCCAGATCCGCGGCGGCGGACTCCTTGAGTGCGGCCAGCTCCAGCCGCGGGACCACGACGGTCGGCTCACCGGAGGCCGGCAACACCAGCGCGGTGAGCCGCTCGAAGGTCTGCGCGCGGGACCCGATCAGATAGCGCAAGTCATACCCGGGGGTGATCACCAGGCCGGCGAGGCCCGCGGCCCCGGCGGCCGCGCCCGCCGACGCAATTCGGCGGGCATAAACCTGTGCGTCGAATCGGTTGCCGGTCACGCTGGCAGGATATCGGGCATGTCCGCACCTCTGCTGCTGCTCGACGGGGCCAGCATGTGGTTTCGCTCCTTCTACGGGGTCCCGTCGTCGATCACCGCGCCCGACGGCCGCCCGGTCAACGCCGTGCGGGGGTTCCTGGACTCGCTGGCGTTGGTGATCACCCGGCAACGACCGGGACGGCTGGTGGTGTGCCTGGATTTGGACTGGCGCCCGCAGTTCCGGGTCGATGCCATCCCGTCGTACAAGGCGCACCGCGTCGAGCAGGAAAATCCCGACGGGGAGCCCGACGTCGAGGAGGTGCCCGACGAGTTGTCCCCGCAGGTGGAGATGATCGAGGACATCCTCGACGCGTTCGGCATCTGCACAGGCGGCGCGGCGGGCTTTGAAGCCGACGACGTGATCGGCACGCTGGCGGCGCGGGAACGACGCGACCCCGTCGTCGTGGTCAGTGGCGACCGCGACCTGCTGCAGGTGGTCGGCGACGACCCGGTCTCGGTACGGGTGCTCTACCTCGGACGCGGGCTGACCAATGCCACGTTGTTGGGCCCCCGCGAGGTGGCCGAGCGCTTTGACCTGCCCGCCGAACGGGCCGGCGCGGCCTACGCCGAACTGGCGTTGCTGCGCGGCGACCCCTCCGACGGGCTCCCCGGCGTACCCGGCATCGGCGAGAAGACCGCGGCCACGTTGCTGGCTCAGCACGGCTCGCTGGCGGGAATCCTGAACGCCGTCGAGGACCCGAAATCGTCGTTGTCCAAAGGTGTCAGAGCCAAGCTGCGCAAGGCCGCCGACTATGTCGAGGCCGCGGGCCCGGTGGTGCGGGTGGCCCTTGACGCTCCCGTCAAGCTCTCGACGCCTACCGATGCCCTGCCGCTGGCGGCCGCGCATCCGCGGCGCGTTGCCGACCTCGCCAAGCGTTACGGCGTCGGGTCGTCGATCGCCCGGCTGCAGAAGGCGCTGGACGCGCTGCCGGGCTGAGGAGCCGGCCGCTACTTGGGCCGGCCGACCTCGTAGGTGCCCTTGTTGTCCCGGAAGGTCACGGTCACCTGACGTTTGGTGCCGTCGATGCTGACGTCACAGTCGAAGGTGCCGCCCTTTTTGACCGTCGGGTCCTTACCGTCGTTGCACTTGACGTCCTTGACGTTCTTGGCGCCGTACCCGTTGGTGGAGTCGGTGAGGATCTGCTGCACACCCGCCTGCGCCTTGTTGACGTCGAGCTTGGTTGTCACGAAAAACCCTGGCGCCCAAAAGCCCAGCACCAAAACAACCGCAACGACGATGGCCGCGAACACGCCGATCACCGTGCCGATCACCCGTCGGGACCCCTTGGCGCCGGGCGCCCCTGGGGGCTGGCCGTAGGCGCCGGGCTGCGGGTACTGGCCGTACTGACCCGGCGGATATTGGCCGTATTGCCCCGGCTGCCCGTACTGCCCAGGCTGGCCGTATTGCCCCGGCTGTGCGTACTGGCCGGGCTGTGCGCCGGGCTGCTGCTCCTGCTGCGGGTAGCCGGTGGGCTGCGGGAACGGCTGCGACGGTGGGTAGTACTGGGCCGGCTGCTGCTGATACTGCGGATACTCGCTGGGCGTGTAGGCGGGGGCCTGCCAGGTGGGCTGCTCCCCTATCGGGGTCTGCCAGGTCGGCTGCTCCCCGATGGGCGTCTGCCAGGTCTGCTGTTCGCCGGAGGGCTGCTGCCACGGCGAGGATTGCTCGGTCTTTTCTCCGCCCGTCGACGGCTGATCCTCGCCCTCGGGCTTCTGCCACGGCTGCGTCGGGTTGGGCCCTTGCGGTCCGCTCATCGTGTGTCAGTCCTCTCAGTCCTCATTGCAGTCCTGGCACTGGTTGCTGGATGCAACCGTAGCTCGGGCCTTAGCCTACCCGGCGTCAACTGCGACGACCCCACGCCGAATTGTGTCGATCGCACTCTTGGCGGTGACCCGCAGCTCCGGTTGGGGGGCGGCGTTGCGGATCTGGTCCAACAGGTCGAGCACCTGCCGGCACCAACGCACGAAGTCGCCGGCCGACAACACGGAACCTATGCCGTCGGTGTCGGCGGCGGCCAACGCCGCGGCCAGATCGCCGCGGGTGGCCCAGCGGTAGAGCGCGCCGACGAAACCGTCGTCGGGCTCGCGGCTCGGGGTGATCCGGTGCAGCTGCTCATCGGCGCGCAACTGCGCCGACAGCCGGCGCGTCCGATGCAGCGCCTGGCGCACCCCCTGGGTCGGGAGCTCCGCGTTTTGCGGCGGTCCGGGTCCGTCACCGCCGCGGGATTCGTAGAGCACGGCCGAGACCACGGCAGCCAATTCGGCGGGTCGCAGGCCCTTCCAGGCCCCGGTGCGCAGGCATTCGGCCACCAGGAGGTCGCTTTCGCTGTAGATCCGGGCCAGCAGCCGCCCGTCGTCGGTGACCGCGGGATCACCGTCGGTGGGCCGGATGAATCCACGCTCGGTGAGCAGCCCGACGATCCGGTCGAAGGTGCGGGCCAATGAGTTGGTGGCGGCGGCCACCTTCTTCTGCAGCGCGGCGTTGTCGCGTTCGATGCGCAAGTACCGTTCGGCGACGCGAACCTGGGCCTCCCGGCCGGGCGCGTGATGCGCGGGATGACGGCGCAGCTGCTGGCGCAGCGACACCAGCTCGGGGTCGATGTCGGGCTCCTCGCCGCGTGCGCCACGCCCACGACGGCCGGACGGACTCGGCAATCCGGCGGCCGCCGACCGCAGCGCCGACGCCAGATCGCGGCGAACCCGCGGCTGGCGGTGTTCGACCCGCTTGGGCAGCGACATCGAACCCATCGGCGTCGACGCGCCGGAATAGTCGGCCGACGAGATCCGCCCCGCCCAGCGGTGCTCGGTCAGCACCAGGGGCCGCGGGTCGGAGCTGTCGCGGTCGGATTCCAGCACGACCGCCAGGCCGCCACGGCGGCCGTGGGTGATCGTGATGATGTCGCCGCGACGCAGCGCCGCCAACGCGTCGTTGGCCGCCTGCCGTCGCTGCAATCGCGATGAGCGGGCCTGCGCGCGCTCCCGCTGCGAGATCTGCTCGCGCAGCCGGGCGTAGTCGAGGATCGGCGCATCTTTTCCGCCGAGTTCGGCGGCGATTTCGTCGAGCATCCGCTCGCCACGCTCGACGCCGCGGACCAGACCGACCACCGAGCGGTCCGCCTGATACTGCGCGAACGACTGCTCCAGCAGGCGGTGCGCCTGCTCCGGGCCCATTCGGTGCACCAGGTTGATCGTCATGTTGTACGACGGCGCGAACGAGCTACGCAGCGGGAAGGTGCGTGTGGAGGCGAGGCCGGCGACTTCGGCCGGTTCGATCTCGGGATGCCAGATGACGACCGCATGGCCCTCGATGTCGATGCCGCGCCTGCCGGCCCGCCCCGTGAGCTGCGTGTACTCGCCGGGCGTCAGCGGGACGTGCTGCTCGCCGTTGAACTTCACCAGCCGCTCCAGTACCACGGTGCGAGCCGGCATGTTGATGCCCAGCGCCAGGGTTTCGGTGGCGAACACCGCTTTGATCAGCCCGGCGCTGAACAGCTCCTCGACGGTGTGCCGAAACACCGGCAACAACCCGGCGTGATGAGCGGCCAAACCGCGCAGCAGCCCCTCGCGCCACTCGTAGTAGCCGAGCACATCCAGGTCGGAGTCGGCGAGGTCGCCGCAGCGGTGGTCGATCACCTCGGCGATCTGCGCCCGGTCCTCCTCGGTGGTCAACCGCAGCGGCGATCGCAGGCACTGCGCGACCGCTGCATCACAACCGGCCCGGGAGAACACGAACGTGATCGCCGGCAGCAGGCCTTCGCGGTCGAGCGTCGCGATCACGTCCGGGCG
This sequence comes from Mycobacterium fragae, assembly GCF_002102185.1. Taxonomy (GTDB): domain Bacteria; phylum Actinomycetota; class Actinomycetes; order Mycobacteriales; family Mycobacteriaceae; genus Mycobacterium; species Mycobacterium fragae. The sequence goes on along the minus strand of NZ_LQOW01000031.1, from coordinate 548,995 downwards.
TGACGGCGACCGGTACATGCTCGGCCGTCCCGCCTGCCTGCGGGGGCCCCGCCAGTCCGCCAGCCGGTCCGCCTCACGGCGATTCGCGATGTGGCGCAACAAGTTTGGGTCCACCTGCGGCTGATGCTTGCCTTCGTCGCCGGTGTAGTCGAACAGGTCGAAGACGCGCTTGCCCACCATCATGTGCTGCCAGAGCGGGACCGGCCGGTGCTCGTCGACGACGACCGTCGTATCGCCGCGCACGGTTTGGATCCAGCCACCGAACTCCTCGGCGTTGCTCACCGTCGCCGACAAGCTGATCAGTCGCACCTCGTCGGGCAGGTGCAGGATCACCTCCTCCCACACCGCGCCACGCATCCGGTCGGCCAGGAAATGCACCTCGTCCATGACCACGTGGGAAAGCCCTTGCAGCACAGGCGAATCGGCGTAGAGCATATTGCGCAGCACCTCGGTGGTCATGACCACCACCGGTGCGTTGGCGTTGACGGACAGGTCGCCGGTGAGCAGCCCGATCCGATCCGGGCCGTAGCGTGCGACGAAGTCGGTGTGCTTCTGGTTGGACAGCGCCTTCAGCGGTGTGGTGTAGAAGCATTTGCCGCCCGCGGCCAGCGCGAGGTGCACCGCGAACTCGCCGACGACGGTCTTGCCGGCCCCGGTCGGGGCGCAGACCAGCACGTCGTGGCTGCGTTCCAGCGCCTCACAGGCCTGCTGCTGAAACGGGTCGAGCCCGAAGGCCAGTTCGGCGCTGAACCGGGCCAGCTCGCTCGGGTCAGGTGACGTCTTCATGCACTGCCGACGGCGGTTCGATGGTCGATGCTTCCTCGTCGGGGATCGCGGTTAGCGCTTCGCGTTTGGCTTTCCGTTTGTCGTGCAGGCGGGCGATCTGGATGGCGAGTTCGAGCAGCAGGGTCAGCGCCAGCCCGAGCGCGATCATCGAAAACGGGTCGGATCCCGGGGTGAATATCGCCGCGAACACGAACACCGTGAAGATCAGGCCGCGCCGCCAGGACTTCAGCCGGGCATAGCTCAGCACGCCGGCCAGGTTGAGCATGACCAGCAGCAACGGGAACTCGAAGCTGACCCCGAAAACAAGCAGCAGGTTGATCAGGAAACCGAAATACCGGTCGCCGGACAGCGCGGTCACCTGCACGTCGCTGCCCACGGTCAACAGGAAGTGCAACGCCTTGGACAGCACCAGGTAGGCCAGCACCGCGCCGGCGACGAACAGCATCGCCGCGGGCACCACGAACGCCACCGCGAAGCGGCGCTCCTTCTTGTACAGCCCCGGCGTGATGAACGCCCAGATTTGGTAGAGCCACATCGGGCAGGCCAGCACGATCCCGGCGGTGAGGCCGACCTTCAGCCGCAGCATGAACTGGTCGAACGGCGCCGTGGCCAACAACCGGCATTGCCCGTTGGCGCTGATGTCGGCCCGCGCGGACGCCGGCAGCGCGCAGTAGGGATGCCGCAGCCACTCGCCCAGGCTTTCCAGCCCGAACAGCGAGTGCGAATACCAGACGAAGCCCAGCGCCGTGGTGAGCACGATCGTGGCCAACGAGATCAGCAGCCGGGTGCGCAATTCGGTGAGGTGCGCGACGAGCGACATGGTCCCGTCGGGATTGGTGCGGCTGCGACGCAGGCGTGGATCGAGCCGCCTGAGAAAGCCGGTGGTCCGCACGGTCAGAAGGCGCTCGGGCGCCGCGGCAGCGATGCCAGGCTAGGCCGTCCGTCCGTCGGCCGGTGGCGGGTCGACCCGCTCGGACTGCACCGGCGAGGCCTGCGTGGGCTGGGCGGCAGACGTCTCCGGCTTGCTGTCACTTTGCAGTTCACGAACCTCGGACTTGAAGATGCGCAACGACTTACCCAACGAACGTGCCGCGTCGGGAAGCCTCTTGGCACCGAACAGCAGCACCACCACGACGGCAAGGATCGCCCAGTGCCACGGACTAAGACTGCCCACTTTGGTTACCTCCAGACGTCCCCACGATGCTACCGCGCCGCGGCCTGGTAGGACTCCAGCGCCGCCGTCGCTGCGTCGCGCACCCGTCGGACCAGCGATTCCGGTGCCAGGACACGCACCGAGGACCCCAGGCCCAGCACCAGGCGCGCCATCCACTCGTCGGAGGCGTAGGTCATCGCCGCCTCGCAGTGACCATTGGGCAGCTCACGCAGCAGGCGCATCGGGTAGTACTCGAACATCCACGAGGCCGACGGCGCGAGCTGCAGCGTCGCCGACGGCAGCGCCGGGTCGGCGTCGAACAGGGAGGTGTCCGGCGGCGCCTGCACCGCGGGTTTGGGCGGCGCGGACGGCTCGTCGAGCACCGTCGCGTCGACGATGCGGTCGAACCTGAACAGCCGCACCCCCTCGGCCTCGCGTGACCATGCCTCCAGGTAGCTGTGGTCGCCGACCAGCACAATGCGGATGGGGTCGACGATCCGGGTGGACAGGGTGTCATGCGAGGCCGAGTAGTAGTCGATGCGCAGCGCCCGCTTGCCGCGCACCGCCTCGCGTACCGCGGCCGCGGCCCGAACTTCGGCGGGCGCCGGCTCGTCGACCGCGGCGACGTGATCGCCGTGTCCGGCGGCCCCGGCCGCCGCCTCGATTTTCGCGATGGCGCTGCGCGCCGCCTCCGGGTCGACGACCCCCGGGATGTCCGCCAGCGCCCGCAGCGCCACCAACAGCCCGGTGGCCTCCGGCGAGGTGAGCTGCAGCGGCGTGTCCATGCCGGCGGAGAACGTCACCTCGATGGTGTCGCCGGAGAACTGGAAGTCGATCAGATCACCCGGGCTGTAGCCGGGCAGGCCACACATCCACAGCTGGTCGAGGTCCTCGCCCAGTTGCTTGACCGAGACGCCCAGATCGGCGGCGGCCTGGGCCCGGGTGACCCGCGGGTTGGCCTGGAAATACGGCACCATGTTGAGCAATCGCACCAGGCGCGTGGACACCGGTGTCACGACGCCACCTCCGCATGTGCGCGCAGCCTGGCCAATACCTCGTCGCGCAGCGACGAGGGTTCCAGCACAACGGCGTCGGCGCCGTAACCGGCGACCTCACGCGCCAGTCGGTCGGTGGATCCCACGTCGAGCTCGATGACCTCGCCGTCGCGGCCGGCCAGTTGCCGAGGCCCGAGCGACGTCCCGGCGCGCCGCAGCGCGGTGGCCCGCCCGTCGGCCACCCACACCTGGGCCTGCACGCCCGACGGCGTCTCGCCGACCGCCTCGGCCACGATCGTGCGCAGGTCGACGTCTTCGGGCCGGGTGACGGCGCCGGCCGGGCCGATCGGCGTCACCTGCTCCCCGATCCGGGACAGCCGGAACACGCGGGTGGCGCCGCGGTCGCGGTCGTGCCCCACCAGATACCACCGGCCCCGCTCGGTCAGCACCCCCCACGGTTCGACGGTGCGGGTGGTGTACGGCTCGGTGCGCGACGGGCGATGCGGAAACTGAACGGCCTGCCCGGCATCGATGGCCGACAGCAACGCCCCGAGCACGCCCTCCGATCCCCGCAACCCCGCGATCCCCGCCGGCGAAGCGATGGCCACCGGCGCGTCGGGGTCGAGGTCCACCCCGGCGGCCCGCAACTTGAGCAGCGCGCCCTGGGTGGCGGTGATCAGTTCCGGCGACTCCCACAGCTGGGTGGCGACCGCCACGGCGGCCGCCTCATCGGGCGTCAACTCCACGGCGGGCAGCGCGTAAGCCTCGCGGTTGATGCGGTAGCCCTCCACCGGATCGAATGCCGACACCTTGCCGGTCTCGAGCGGAATCCCCAAGTCGCGCAGCTCGTTCTTGTCGCGCTCGAACATCCGTGAGAACGCTTCGTCGCTGGGACTGTCGGAATAGCCAGCCACGGTGGATCGGATCTTCTCGGCGGTTAGGTAGCCGCGGGCGGAAAGCAGCGCGATGACGAGGTTCACCAACCGTTCGACTTTCGAAATCGCCACGGACATCAGCCTAATTGCCGGGCCGGCCCGGTTTACATGCTGGCGATCAGCCGCTTGACCCGCTCGTCGACCGACCGGAACGGGTCCTTGCACAGCACGGTGCGCTGGGCCTGGTCGTTGAGTTTGAGGTGCACCCAGTCGACGGTGAAGTCACGCCCGGCGGCCTGGGCGGCGCTGATGAACTCGCCGCGCAGCCGCGCACGGGTGGTTTGCGGCGGCTGGTCGACGGCGTCCTCGATTTCTTCGTCGGTGGTGATGCGCGCTGCCAGGCCCTTGCTCTGCAGCAGATCGAAGACGCCGCGGCCACGTTTGATGTCGTGATAGGCCAGATCGAGTTGAGCGATCTTGGAGTCGGACAGCTCCATGTCATAGCGGTCCTGATAGCGCTGGAAGAGCTTGCGCTTGATCACCCAGTCGATTTCGGTGTCGACCTTGGCGAAGTCCTGACTCTCGACGGCGTCGAGCTGACGTCCCCACAGGTCGACGACCTGCTCGATCTGCGCGTTGGGCTCGCGGGTCTGCAGATGCTCGACGGCCCTGGCGTAGTACTCGCGCTGGATGTCCAGTGCGCTGGCCTGACGCCCGCCGGCCAGCCGCACCGGACGCCGGCCGGTGATGTCGTGGCTGACCTCGCGGATGGCGCGGATCGGGTTGTCCAGCGAGAAGTCGCGGAACGCCACGCCGGCTTCGATCATTTCCAGCACCAGCGCGGCGGTTCCCACCTTGAGCATTGTGGTGGTTTCGCACATGTTGGAGTCGCCGACGATGACGTGCAACCGGCGGTATTTTTCGGCGTCGGCGTGCGGCTCGTCGCGGGTATTGATGATGGGGCGTGATCGCGTTGTCGCGCTAGAGACGCCCTCCCAGATGTGCTCGGCGCGCTGGGATAGGCAGAACGTCGCGGCCTTGGGGGTTTGCAGCACTTTGCCGGCCCCGCAGATCAGCTGGCGGGTGACCAGGAAAGGCAACAGCACGTCGGAGATCCGGGAGAATTCACCGGCCCGCACGATCAGGTAGTTCTCGTGACAGCCGTAGGAGTTGCCGGCCGAGTCGGTGTTGTTCTTGAACAGGTAGATGTCACCGCCGATGCCCTCGTCGGCGAGCCGCTGTTCGGCGTCGACGAGCAGGTCCTCCAGCACGCGCTCGCCGGCACGGTCATGGGTAACCAGTTGCACCAGGCTGTCGCATTCGGCGGTGGCGTACTCGGGATGGCTGCCCACGTCGAGGTAGAGCCGGGCGCCGTTTCGCAGGAATACGTTGGAGCTGCGGCCCCAGGACACCACCCTGCGGAAGAGATAACGGGCCACCTCGTCGGGAGACAGGCGCCGGTGGCCGTGGAATGTGCAGGTGACACCGAATTCGGTCTCGATGCCCATGATCCGCCGCTGCACGATTCGAGCGTACTGGTTGTTTGCGAAGCCGGTGTGCACCCCCGCCGGGAGCGGGTCTCGAATCCTTTGACGAACCGGCCGCAGCTACTTCGACGAGCCGTTGTCTGCGGCGCCCGAGTTCTTCGTTTTGGGCAGCAAAGCCTCCAGCGCTGAACCGGTGATCCGGCGGAACGCGCGCCGGGGGCGCTTGGCGTCGAGAATGGCGACTTCCAACGTCGACACCCCGAGGGCGGGCTGGTCACCTCCGTTGGAGCTGCCCGTCTGCAGGGCATTGATGGCGATCCGCACCGCATCGGCCAAATCGGCGTTCTCGGCGTAAGACTCCTTGAGCGCGTTGGCAATCGGCTCGGTGGTGCCACCCATCACCACGTAGTGCGGCTCGTCGTTGATCGACCCGTCGTAGGTGATCCGGTACAGCTCAGGTGGTTTGGTCTCGCCGTAGTGCGCGACTTCGGCCACGCACAGCTCGACTTCATACGGTTTGGCCTGCTCGGTGAAGATGGTGCCGAGCGTCTGCGCGTAGACGTTGGCCAGCTGCCGGCCAGTGACGTCGCGACGGTCGTAGGCGTAGCCACGGGTGTCGGCGAACTGGATGCCGCCGCGGCGCAGGTTGTCGAACTCGTTGAACTTGCCGGCGGCAGCGAAGCCGACCCGGTCGTAGAGCTCGCTGATCTTCTGTAGTGAGCGCGACGGGTTCTCGGCGACGAACAGCACTCCGCCGGAGTAGGCCAGCGCGACCACGCTGCGGCCTCGCGCGATGCCTTTGCGCGCCAGCTCGCTGCGCTCGCGCATCGCCTGCTCGGGCGAGATGAAGTACGGGAAACTCACTTCTCACCCCGCGAGCCTTGCGCGTCCGGACCGAAAGTGTCTGCGCGAGAGCGGTTTTCAATGACCTCTCGCGCCAGGTTGGCAATGCGTTCCTCGGGCACGTCTTGTGCGCCGTCGGCGTCGATGAGGACCGCGGTCGGATAGATGCCACGGACCAGATCCGGTCCGCCGGTGGCGGAGTCGTCGTCGGCCGCGTCGTAGAGCGCCTCGACGACGACCCGAAGCGCCGAATCCGCATCGGACACCTGCGAATACAGCTTTTTCATCGACGACTTGGCGAAGATCGACCCCGAACCCACCGCCTGGTAGCCCTCTTCCTCGAGGTTCCAGCCGCCTGCCGCGTCGAACGACACGATGCGGCCCGCCTTCTCCGGCTCGGGATCGTCGAGGTCGAGACCGGCCAGCAGCGGAAGCGCCACCAGGCCCTGCATCGCGGCTGCGAGGTTGCCGCGCACCATGTTCGCCAGCCGGTTGACCTTGCCTGGGAACGTCAGCGCGACGCCCTCCAGCTTCTCGTAGTGCTCGAGTTCGACCGCGTAGAGCCGGGCGAATTCGACGGCGATGGCTGCGGTGCCGGCGATCCCGGTCGCGGTGTAGTCATCGGTGATGTACACCTTCTTGATGTCGCGGCCGGCGATCATGTTGCCCTGTGTCGAGCGGCGGTCGCCCGCCATCACGACACCGCCGGGGTATTTCAGCGCGACGATGGTGGTCCCGTGCGGCAGCTGCCCGGTACCGGCGGGTTCGGCGCTACCGCTGCCCATGGGCAGCAGCTCAGGCGCCTGACGGCGCAGGAAGTCGGCGAACGAGGACAGCTCTACGGGGGTAGATGGGACTCCGGGAAGTGCTGAGTTAGTGACCAGGCGATCGCGGAACGGCCAGGTCACTGTCCGCCCTTTTGGACGTACGCGCGCACGAAGTCCTCGGCGTTCTCTTCCAGAACGTCATCGATCTCGTCGAGCAGATCGTCGGTTTCCTCGGTCAGCTTCTCGCGACGCTCCTGGCCCGCGGCCGTGCTGGCGGTCAGGTCGTCGTCGTCGCCGCCGCCACCGCCACGCTTGGTCTGCTCCTGAGCCATCGCTGCCTCCTGCTTTGTCATCGGCGGCGCATTACACGCGCGCCGGTCTCTCTACACTACCGGTCGACACCGACCTTTCCTCGCTAACGACCGTCAGGTCGTCAGTTGTTCCACCAGCTCGACGGCGCTGTCCACCGAGTCCAGCAGCGCCCCGACGTGGGCCTTGCTGCCCCGCAGCGGTTCCAGCGTCGGGATTCGAACCAGCGAGTCGCCGCCCAGGTCGAAAATCACCGAGTCCCAGCTGGCGGCGGCGATGTCTGCGCCGAACCGGCGCAAGCACTCGCCGCGGAAATAGGCCCGGGTGTCCGTCGGGGGGTTGTCCACTGCGTTGAGCACCTGCTGTTCGGTGACCAGACGCCGCATCGAACCGCGGGCCACCAACCGGTTGTAGAGGCCTTTGTCCAGCCGGACATCCGAATACTGTAGATCGACGAGATGCAACCGCGGTGCCGACCAGCTCAGGTTCTCCCGGTGCCGGAAGCCCTCGAGGATGCGCAGCTTGGCCGGCCAGTCCAGCAGTTCGGCGCAGTCCATCGGGTCACGCTCGAGCTGATCAAGCACGTGTGCCCAGGTTTCGACGATGTCGTTGGCGCGCGGGTCGGGGTCGCGGCTGTCCACCAGCTTCGCCACCCGGTCCAGGTAAATCCGTTGCAGCGCAAGGCCGGTCAGTTCGCGGCCGTCGGCCAAGGCCACCGTCGCCCGCAGCGACGGATCGCGGCTGATCGCGTGGACAGCGTGCACCGGCCGGGCCAGCGTCAGGTCGGTCAGGTCGATCCCCTGTGCAGGGCCCTCCTCGATCAGGTCGAGGACCAGCGCGGTGGAGCCCAGCTTCAGATAGGTGGACGTCTCGGCGAGGTTCGCGTCGCCGATGATGACGTGCAGGCGGCGGTAACGGTCGGCGTCGGCGTGCGGTTCGTCGCGGGTGTTGATGATGCCGCGCTTCAGCGTGGTCTCCAGCCCGACCTCGACCTCGATGTAGTCGGCACGTTGGGACAACTGGAAGCCCGGCTCGTCGCCCGCCGGGCCGATCCCGACTCGGCCGGAGCCGGTGACCACCTGACGCGACACCAAAAACGGGGTCAGCCCGGCGATGATGGCCGAGAACGGGGTCTGGCGGCTCATCAGGTAGTTCTCGTGCGAGCCGTAGGACGCGCCCTTGCCGTCCACGTTGTTCTTGTAAAGCTGCAACTTGGCCGCGCCGGGCACGCTGGCGACATGCCGGGCGGCGGCCTCCATCACGCGCTCGCCGGCCTTGTCCCAGATCACCGCGTCGAGCGGATCGGTGCACTCGGGCGCGGAATACTCCGGGTGGGCGTGGTCAACGTAGAGCCGCGCGCCGTTGGTCAAGATCATGTTGGCAGCGCCGACCTCGTCTGCGTCGACGACGGGCGGCGGGCCGGCCGACCGGCTCAGGTCGAAACCGCGGGCGTCTCGCAACGGCGATTCCACCTCGTAGTCCCAGCGGGTGCGTTTGGCACGCTGCAGCCCCGCGGCGGCCGCATAGGCCAACACCGCCTGGGTGGAGGTCAAAATCGGGTTCGCGGTCGGGTCTGACGGCGACGAGATGCCGTACTCGACCTCGGTCCCGATAATCCGTTGCATGCCCTAAAGACTAGGCGACGTGCGCTTGGGCGTTTTCTTCGCCGCGAACGTCTACAGGTACTGGCCCAGGTTGGATTCGGTGTCGATGGCGCGCGATGCGCTCGAGCTCTTGCCGGTGACCAGGGTGCGGATGTAAACGATCCGCTCGCCTTTCTTGCCCGAGATCCGTGCCCAGTCATCGGGGTTGGTGGTGTTGGGCAGATCCTCGTTCTCGGCGAACTCGTCGACGATGGAATCCAGCAGATGCTGAATGCGCAGACCCGGCTGACCGGTCTCCAGCACCGACTTGATGGCGTTCTTCTTCGCCCGGTCGACGACGTTTTGGATCATCGCCCCGGAGTTGAAGTCCTTGAAGTACATGACTTCCTTGTCACCGTTGGCGTAGGTGACCTCCAGGAACCGGTTGTCGTCGATCTCGGCGTACATCCGGTCGACGACCTTGACGATCATCGCCTCGATGCAAGCCGTGCGATCGCCACCGAACTCCGCCAGATCGTCGGCGTGCACCGGCAGCTCCTCGGTGAGGTACTTGGAGAAGATGTCCTGTGCCGCTTCGGCATCCGGCCGCTCGATCTTGATCTTGACGTCGAGGCGGCCCGGCCGCAGGATCGCCGGGTCGATCATGTCTTCGCGGTTGGAGGCGCCGATCACGATGACGTTCTCCAGACCTTCCACGCCGTCGATCTCACTGAGCAGCTGTGGCACCACCGTCGTCTCGACGTCTGAGGAGACCCCGGTGCCGCGGGTGCGGAAGATCGAGTCCATCTCGTCGAAGAACACGATGACCGGTGTGCCTTCGGACGCCTTCTCACGCGCCCGCTGGAAGATCAGCCGGATGTGGCGCTCGGTTTCGCCGACGAACTTGTTCAGCAGCTCCGGGCCCTTGATGTTGAGGAAGTACGACTTCGCCTCGCGCGCATCGTCGCCGCGAACCTCGGCCATCTTCTTTGCCAAGGAGTTGGCCACCGCCTTGGCGATCAATGTCTTACCGCAACCGGGCGGGCCGTAGAGCAGCACACCCTTGGGCGGGCGCAGCGCATACTCCCGGTACAGCTCCTTGTGCAGGAACGGCAGTTCGACGGCGTCGCGGATCTGCTCGATCTGCCGGCCCAACCCGCCGATGTCGTCGTAGGTGACGTCGGGCACCTCTTCCAGCACCAGGTCCTCGACCTCGGCCTTGGGGATGCGTTCGAACGCGTACCCGGCCTTGGTGTCCACCAGCAGCGAGTCACCGGGACGCAGCTTGCGGGGCTGCATGTCGTCGTTGAGGGCGTCGGGAATCCCGTCGGGCAGGTCCTCGGCAACCAACGGCTCGGCAAGCCAGACGATGCGTTCCTCGTCGGCGTGCCCGACGACCAGGGCTCGGTGACCGTCGGCGAGGATCTCGCGCAACGTGGAAATCTCGCCGACCGATTCGTAGGTGCCGGCCTCGACGACAGTTAAAGCCTCGTTGAGCCGAACTGTCTGCCCTTTCTTCAACGCCTTGACTTCGATGTTGGGCGAGCAGGTGAGCCGCATCTTGCGACCGGAGGTGAACACGTCGACGGTGTCGTCGTCGTGGGTGGCCAACAACACGCCATAACCGCTCGGCGGCTGTCCGAGCCGGTCGACCTCCTCGCGCAGCGCCAACAGTTGCTGGCGCGCTTCTTTAAGAGTTTCCATTAATTTCGAATTGCGCGCGGCGAGCGAATCGATACGCGCTTCGAGCTGATGCACGTCACGGGCACTGCGCGCCGCACTCTGCACTCCGACGGCGTTATCGAGTTGCTCGCGCAAGATCGCCGCCTCGCGCCGCAACTCCTCCAGTTCGGCGGCATCGTCGCTGGACAGGTCGGATTCGCGCGGGCTATCGAACGCTTCACGCTCTGACTCACCCATGTTGCGCTCCTTTCCCGCTCCGGACGTGTGGTGCGGCGGATACATCAACGCTACCGGCGATTTCCAATTCATGCGGGAACTCGAAATGGGGCACACTGGCACCAGCGTTAACATCATGTTGAATCGGCCCAATCGAGAGGACATCTTGACCGTGAAATCCCTAGCCACAGGCGTGGCAACCGCCGCCGCGATCGGTGCAGCATCCGTCGGTGTGATCTTCAATTCATCCGTAACCGCGACGACGCCTCAGGTTCAGCCGGTTGTCTTCGGCGCACCGATGCCGAAGGACCCCGCCCCCGCGGCAGACGTACCAACCGCCGACCAACTGATCAATGTCCTCAACCAATTGCAAAACCCCGGCGTCCCGTTCGCCAGCAAGAGCTACCTGGTGGAGGGCGGCGTCGGCGGGGTCGAGGGCCACATCGCGGACAAGAAACTGAAACAGGCCGCTGCGAACGGCAGCCTGCCGCTGTCATTCAACATCGCGAACATCGTCCCGGCCGGCCCGGGCACGGCATCGGCGGACGTCACGGCCACCGGCCCACACCTCGCACCGACCACCCAGAACATCACGTTCGTGAACCAGGGCGGCTGGAAGCTGTCGCGCAGCTCCGCAATGACGCTGATCCAGGCGGTGCAGGCGGCAGGCAGCTGACCGCTGCTTGAATGCGCCGAGCCCTCATTGCAGTCCTGAGCGCCGCCACCATTGTGGCGGCGCTCGGTCTGTCGGGGTGTTCCGGTCACCGGCACAACGCCGTGCCGCCGGCGTCGGCGCCGCCCACTGTGGCGGTTACGCCTCCGCAGAACGTTCCGCTGCCACCACCGGAAGTCCTTGTCGGCGTGCTGTACCGGCTGGCCGACCCGGGGATTCCCGGCATCCAGAAGCTGAACCTGGTGGAGGGCGCGACCCCCGCGCACGCGCCCGTCATCGACGCATTCGCCAACGCCCTGCTCGACAACGGTTACGCACCGATGCAGATCGAAGTGCGAGACATCGCGTGGTCGAATGTTCATCCGGGATACGTGGTGGCCACCGTGCGGGTCGCCACGCCCCAGCCCGGCGCGGCGGGCGTGTTCACGTTTCCGATGGAATTCAAGCCGTATCAAGGGGGCTGGCAACTGTCCCAACAAACTGCTCGAATGCTGCTGGCCGTGGCTTCGCCACAGTTCGCGCCGCCGGCGGCACCCGGCCGCTGACCGCTGCCATGTGGATCGGCTGGCTCGAATTCGACGTGCTGCTCGGCGATGTGCGCTCGCTCAAGCAGAAGCGCTCGGTGATCCGTCCGGTGATCGCCGAGTTGCAGCGCAGATTCAGCGTGTCGGCCGCCGAGACGGGGTCACACGAGCTTTACCGCCGGGCGGGCATCGGGGTGGCGATGGCCTCCGCCGACCGCAGCCACGCCGTCGAGGTGCTCGACGCGGCCGAGCGTCTGGTCGCCGCACACCCCGAGTTCGAGTTGCTGTCGGTGCGCCGCGGGTTGGTGCGTAGCGACGATTGACAGGGCCTAACTGGGCCTAACGCTTGCGCCGCACCGGGGTCGGGGCGACGGCGCCGGGAGCCAGCCGCCGCGCACAAACCAGGAAGGCGGTATGGCCGCGCATGGTGTGCTGCGGGCGCACCGCCAGACCGACGACGTTCCAACCCCGCTGCAGGGTTTCCCAGGCGCGCGGCTCGGTCCAGCATTGCTGCTCGCGCAGCGCCTCCACGGTCTTGGACAGCTGAGTCACGGTGGCCAAGTAGATCATCAGCACACCGCCGGGGACCACCACCCGCGCCACCGCGTCGAGCACATCCCAGGGCGCCAGCATGTCCAGCACCACCCGGTCGACCGAACCGGTGGGCAGGTCGCAGTCCACCAGGTCGGCGACGACCAGCAGCCAGTTGCCGGGCGGACCCCCGCAGAAGGCCTCGACGTTGCGGCGGGCGTGTTCGGCATGGTCGGCGCGCACTTCGTAGGAGATCACCTGCCCGCCCGGGCCGACCGCGCGCAACAGCGAACAGGTCAACGCCCCGGAACCGGCGCCGGCCTCCAGCACTCGCGCGCCCGGGAAGATGTCGCCCTCGTGCACGATTTGAGCGGCGTCTTTGGGGTAGACCACCTGCGCGCCGCGCGGCATCGACATGACGTAGTCCACCAACAGAGGACGCAGCGCCAAAAACGGGTCACCGTTGCTGGATTTGACGACGCTGCCTTCCGGCAGTCCGATCACCGCGTCGTGCGCGATCGCGCCGCGGTGCGTGTGGAATTCGCCGCCGGAGGTCAGCAACATCGTGTAATGGCGGCCCTTGGTGTCGGTGAGCTGGACGCGGTCACCGACGGCGAACGGGCCGGCTGCGGACACAGTTACCTAGCCTGCCAGCAGACGCGCCGAAACGGGTGCGCGGGGTTGTCGGGATGCGCCCTTAGGCTCCCGGTATGAGTGGCGAACAGCGGTCGCGGTCGGCGTCCAGACCGACATCCAGACCAGCATTGTCGCCGTCGCGCGCGGCCGACTTCAAACAGTGCCCGCTGCTGTATCGGTTCCGGGCCATCGACCGGTTGCCCGAGCCACCGTCGACCGCACAACTGCGCGGGTCGGTGGTGCACGCCGCGCTGGAGCAGCTCTACGGCCTGCCCGCAGCGGAGCGCGGCCCCGACACCGCCACGGCCCTGGTCGGCCCGGCGTGGGAACAGGTGATCGCCGAGCATCCCGACCTGGCCGCCGATTTGGCGCCCGAGCAGCGAGCCGAACTTCTCGACGAGGCGTGCGCGTTGCTGTCCGGCTACTACCGGTTGGAGGATCCCACCCGGTTCGACCCGCAAAGTTGCGAACAGCGCGTCGAGGTCGAGCTCGCCGACGGCACGGTGTTGCGCGGGTTCATCGACCGGATCGACGTCGCACCGACCGGGGAGCTTCGAGTCGTCGACTACAAGACCGGCAAGGCGCCGCCGGAAGCCCGCGCACTTGCCGAGTTCAAGGCCTTGTTCCAGATGAAGTTCTATGCAGTGGCACTGCTGCGCTCGCGGGAAGTGCTGCCGACGCGGCTGCGGCTGATCTACCTGGCGGACGGCCAGCTGCTGGACTACTCCCCCGACCGAGACGAGCTGCTGCGTTTCGAGAAGACACTGATGGCGATCTGGCGGGCGATCCAATCTGCCGGCGCGACAGGCGATTTCCGCCCCAGGCCGTCGCGGCTATGCGACTGGTGTCCGCACCACGCGCACTGCCCGGTATTCGGCGGCACGCCGCCGCCCTATCCCGGTTGGCCCGACCATCCCGACGAAGGAGATGCCGACGCTGTCCTGCACCGGGCAGATCCGGCAGCGTGATCGGCTGCCATTACCGTCGGCTCGGCGCCGACGGTGACGTCGTTTGGTTCGAATCCACCGACTTCACTCGCAGCAACTGGGCACCCGATCTTCAGCACGGTTCCCCACCGCTGGGGCTGCTGACCAAGGCGATCGAGGAGCTGATCGCCGACTCGCCGCTGCGGATCGGCCGGCTCGTCCTCGACATCCTGGGCATCATCCCGGTGACACGGGTTTCGGTGCGCGCCTGGATCGAGCGGCCCGGCAAGCGAATCTCGTTGGTGGCCGCGGAGATGCGTGCCCGCGGCGGCGACGGCGTCGAGCGTCCGGTTGCGCGGGTCAGCGCATGGGCCCTGGCCACCAGCGACACCTCCGACGTCGCCTCGGACCGCTATCCGCCGCTGGTGGAGGGCCCGGCCAGGCCGCTGCCGTCCTACTGGTGGAACGTCGGCGGCTACCTGAAATCCGTGGACTGGCGTCGGCAGCCGGACGATTCGGCCGGGGCAGCGGTGTGGTGGCTGAGCCCGCTCGTGCATGTCGTCGACTCCGAGCCCACCACCTCGTTGGAGAATCTGGCCATGGTGGTCGACTCCGCCAATGGTGTTGGTGCAGCGCTTGACCCGGCGCGATTCGTCTTCATGAACACCGACACCGTGCTGCACTTGCACCGCGCGCCGCGCGGAGCTGACTTCGCGTTGCGGGCGCGGGGGTCCATCGGAGCCGACGGCATCGGGGTGACGACGGCAGAAATCTTCGACCGCAGCGGCTTCGTCGGGACCTCAGCGCAGACGCTGCTGGCGCAACGCCGGTGACGTTGCGCTACCGCAGCGGCGACATCTCCTGCAGCATCGTGGGTATCAGCTCACTGACCGTGGGGTGGATGTGCATCGTGCGCGACAACGCGGTGTAGGGGGCCTTCGCCGACATCACGTCGAGAATGGCGTGGATGGCCTCGTCGCCGCCGACGCCGAAGATGGCCGCACCCAGGATCTGTTGGGTCTGTGCGTCGACCACCACTTTCATAAAGCCTTGCGTCTCACCTTTTTCCACCGCCCGACCGACTCTGGTCATGGGCCGTTGACCGACCAGCGCCGGGCGGCCCGATGCGCGCACCTGTTGGACGGTCATTCCGGCACGGCCCAGCGGCGGGTCGATGTAGAGCGCGTAGGTGGTGATGCGGTCGCTGACCCGGCGGGGGTCGTCATCGAGCAGGTTGGCGGCCACGATTTCGAAGTCGTTGTAGGAGGTGTGGGTGAACGCGCCCTTACCGTTACAGTCACCCATCGCCCAGATGTGCTCGACGCTGGTCTTCAGCTGGTCGTCGACGGTGATGTATCCGCTGGCGTCGGTCTGGACACCGGCGTGCTCCAGACCGAGGTCGTCGGTGTTGGGCCGTCGCCCCACCGCCAGCAGCAGATGGCTGCCGGGGATCGGTGTGGCATCAGCTCGCGGTGTCACTTTGAATCCCTTGGCCCGCTTCGTTATCCGGATGTCGTCGGCATCGACGACGACATCGATGCCCTCCCCTTCCAGGATCGTCCTGACGGTGGCGGAGACGTCTTCGTCTTCGCGGGACGCCAGCCGCGGCCCCTTCTCGACGACCGTGACCTGAGCGCCGAAGCGGCGGTACATCTGGGCGAACTCGAGCGCGACGTAGCCACCGCCGATGATGACGAGATGTTCGGGCACGACGTCGAGCTCGAGGATCGACACATTGGTGAGGAAGTCGATGTCGGCGAGCCCGGGAATGTCGGGGACCACCGCCCGGCCGCCGACATTGAGAAAGATCCGGTCGGCTTGCAAGACGTCGTCACCGACCCGCAGCGTGTGCGAATCCTCGAAGCGCGCGTGACCGCGAACGACGGTGCAGCCGTCCATGCCCGTCAACCAGTCTTCGACGCCCTTGCGGTCGCCCAGCATGATGTCGTCCTTGCGCGCCTTGACTTTCGCCATATCCACGGTGACCGACCCGGTGCCGAAGCCGTAGTCGGCGCCGCGACGGGCCAGATGCGCGGCGTGCGCGCTGGCCACCAATGTCTTGGTCGGGATGCATCCGGTGTTGACGCAGGTGCCGCCGATCAGCTTGCGCTCGATGATCGCGACGGTGTGGCCGGCCGCGGTCAACCGGCCTGCCAGCGGCGGGCCGGCCTGGCCGGCGCCCACGATGATGGCGTCGAAACGCCTTGTCACAGAGCCGCTGTCGATGCGGCGATCGCGAAGCCACCCAAGACGGCGACGGCATCTTCGAGTAGCGCAACCGACAGGTCATGGCCGTGCGCTGCGGCCAGCCGGGTGCGGGCCTGATAGCCGCCCAGGGTGCCGAGGACGGCGCCGATGACACCGGCGCCCAGTCCGCCCCACCGGTAGCCCCACGCGGTTCCGATGACGGCGCCGGCGAACGCGCCCAAGACGATCCGGGCGACGAATACCGGTGGCGCGGTCCGGTTGGGTGTCTTGGGGAGTTTGTCACCGACCAGTTCGACGACCGCGAGGATGCTGAGGACTATGACCGTGATGATGTTGCCCATCCAGGACGCCCACGTCCCATTCAGGTTGATCCAGTGCAGCAGGGCGGCCCACGAGAGCACAGCCGGAGCGGTCAGGGAACGCAACCCGGCGACGACACCGATGAACAGAGCTAGCAGCAGGACGAGGAAATGCGTCATGGCGACCCTCCAGGGGAGACGATAAGCCGGACGCTAACACAGCGACGAGTCCAACGCCGGTGCATTCAAGATCAGAACCGGCAGAACCTGATGTCCGAGGCCAGGATCGCCTTGGCGCCGATGGCGGCGAGCTCGTCCATGATCGCGTTGACGTCCCGACGCGGCACCAATGCGCGCACCGCCACCCAGTCGGGATCGGCGAGCGGGGCGATGGTCGGTGACTCCAGGCCCGGGGTTATCGACGTGGCCTTGTCGAGCACCGAACGGGGACAGTCGTAGTCGAGCATCAGATATTGCTGACCGAACACCACGCCTTGCACCCGCGCCACCAGCTGGTCGCGCGCAACGCCATGTCCCTGCGTATCTGCACTGCGGTCCGCCCGCTCGATGAGCACAGCCTCCGAATCACACAGCGGCTCACCGAAAGCCACCAAGTCGTGCAGGCTCAAAGTGCGGCCCGACCCCACCACATCGGCGATGGCGTCGGCCAGTCCGAGCTGCACCGAGATCTCCACCGCGCCGTCAAGCCGAATGACGGTCGCTTCAATACTTCTGGCGGCCAGATCTTTTCGGACCAGGTTCGGATAGGCGGTAGCGATCCGTCGCCCGGCAAGGTCTGCGATCGTCCAGTCGCGCCCGGCGGGCGCAGCGTAACGGAAGCTCGACGACCCGAATCCCAGCGCGAGGCATTCGCGCACCGGCGCATCGGATTCGCGGGCCAAATCCCGTCCGGTGATTCCGAAGTCGAGATCGCCGGATCCGACATAGACGGCGATGTCCTTGGGCCGCAAGAAGAAGAACTCGACGTTGTTGACGGGGTCGATGACGGTCAGGTCTTTGGCATCACTGCGGCGGCGATATCCGGCCTCGGCGAGGATCTCGACGGCCGGCTCACTCAGCGCACCCTTGTTGGGCACCGCGACGCGCAGCATCACAGCTTCCGATACACGTCGTCGAGCGTCAGCCCGCGGGCGATCATCAGCACCTGCGTCCAGTACAGCAATTGACTGATCTCCTCGGCGAGGGCGTCGTCGGGCTCGTGCTCGGCGGCCAGCCACACTTCACCGGCCTCTTCGAGGACCTTCTTCCCCACCGCGTGCAGCCCGCTGTCCAGCGCGGCCACTGTGGCGCTACCGGGCGGGCGGGTGCGGGCACGCTCGCCCAGCTCGGCAAACAGGTCCTCGAAGGTCTTCACGGCCAGCGATTGTTTCACGAGCCGGTAAGCAAAGTCACGGCGGTTTTCAGCCGCCCTCGGGCAATAACTCGTCATGCATGTCTTCCAGCGGCACACCCTTGGTCTCGCGGACCCATCGCCACACGAAGAGGAACGAGAGCACCGCGCACAGCGTGTAGAAGCCGTAGGCGAAGCCGAGCGCGTGGCGTAGCGCCGGGAACGTCACGGCGACCGTGGCGTTGGTGATCCACTGTGCGGTCGCCGCCAGGCCCGCCGCGGCCGCCCGGATGCGGTTAGGGAACATCTCACCCAGCAGCACCCACAGGATGGGTCCCCATGAGATGCCGAAGGCGACCACGAAGAGGTTCGCGGCGATCAGCGCGATCGTCGCGGCAGCGCCACCGAGATGCGGCCTGCCGTCGACCATCGGTGCGCTGGCGAAGACCACGGTCAACGTCGAAAGCATCACCGCCATGCCCGCGGATCCGGCGAGCAGCAACGGCTTGCGGCCGACCCTGTCGATCAACGCGATGGCGATCAACGTGATGATGACGTTGACCACCGAGGTGATCAGCGCGATCGTGAACGACGATCCCTCACCGAATCCCACGTGTTCCCACAGCACATCGGAGTAAAAGAAGATCACCGTGATGCCGACGAGTTGCTGGAAAACGGCCACTCCCAGGCCGACCCACACGATGCCGTGCAGGCCACCGGTCGGCCTGCGCAGGTCACGCCACGACGGTGGCTGTTCGGCGCGCAGACTCTGGGCGATCCTGTCCATGGTGAGGTCCACATCGCGCCCACCGAGCACCGTCGAAAGGACCCGACGCGCCTCTGGAATTCGCTGCGCGGCAATGAGATAGCGCGGTGATTCCGGGATGGTCAACGCCAGCACGCCATAGACGAGGGCCGGAATTGTTTCGCCGAGGAATGTCCAGCGCCAAGCGGCCATGCCCAGCCACAGTTCGCCGCGGGAGCCGCCGGCGAGATGAAACGGCAGCCAGTTGACGGCCAGGGACGAAAAGATGCCGAGCACGATCGCCAGCTGCTGCAACGACCCGAGCCGGCCGCGGATCTCCGGCGGCGATATCTCGGCGATATACGCGGGCCCGATGACCGACGCGACACCAATACCGAGACCACCCACGACGTGGAAGGCGATGAACATCCAGATGCTGCCGGCCAGGCCGGTGCCCAGCCCACACGCGAAGAACAAGGTGGCGGCCAGCTTCATCATCGCCAAGCGACCGGTGCGGTCGGCGATCCGTCCGGCCAGCGTTGCCCCCATCGCCGCACCCAGCAGTCCGGAGGCGGCCGCGAAACCGAGTAGCACGTTGCCGATCGCGAAGTTCGCCTGCAGCGCCTTGACCGCACCGTTGGTCACCGATACGTCGTAGCCGAAGAGCAGCCCGCCGATCGCGGCCACCGACGCAAATCGGTTGGCGGCAAGGTTCGACGGCAACTCCCCCGCCAGCGGCGCACCAGCTATCCGGCCGGACACAGCCGACCGTTCCCCGCGAGATATTGCCCCTAACCTCCCTTACCTTCGTCGTCGCGCGCGAGGCGGGCCTCGTCGAGCAGGGGCTCGAACAGCTCGACCGGATTACCCGAGGGATCGTCTAGAAGAATCTGCTTTCCACCGACTCCGGTGACGATGTCGTTGCGGAAATGGGCTCCCGCTGCGCGCAGCCGCTCGACCGCCGCCTCCAGGTTAGTGACCTCGATGGAGAAGCGGTTCCAGCCTCCTGGGGCGGGCACCCTTCCGTCGGGCATGGCCTGACCGCCGCCGGGGCCACCGCCCGGGCTGCTGAGCACCAGGCGCAGATTTCCGCGCGACAGCATCGCGAACGCGGGTGCCGGGTGCATGTCTTTGTGGAAGCCAAGGTGCGTGCAGTAGAAGGCGATTGCGGCGTCGACGTCATCGACGATGTAACGAACGCTGACCGTTGCCATCGGTTACCTCCCCGGCGGACTCGCCTGAGGATACGCCGCCCGCAGCGACGCTACGGTGTGGCATGAACTTCTCCGAGATCGAGGTCGCCGTCGACCCTGACCGCCACCAAGCGGCACACCAACGCTGTCACCGAAGGCATGGTGGGCACCGCCCGCGCCTGGAACGACGCCGACTCGCTGGTCACCGCGCTGGGCGATTCCGAGTCACGCGCCGCGGCCGAGGCGTATTTGACGCGTCTGGGCCGCCGCTAGCGCTCGGCGACGACGCCGAACAGCGGATCGGTGGCGAGCAGCCGGTGAAACGCTATAGCGCGATACCCGGCGCCGGTGAGCGCGTCGATGAGTTCGGCGCGTTGCGGCAGCGGCCAGCAACCCGCCGTCGCGCGCAACACGAGATCCAATTCGGCTGCCGACAGCGAACTTCCGGCGAACATCGAGGTCAGTACCAGCCGGCCGGTGGGTGCAAGGCGCTGCCGCAGATCCGTCAGCAGGCTGCGCCACTGTGCCGGGGGGAAGTAGTAGATGTTGTTGTGCAGCGTGATCAGGTCGAACGGGCCGGCGAGCTGCGCAAGGTCCGCGTCTCGAATGTCGGCATGCAGTACCGCACAGCGATCGGCCAGTCCCCAGGCAGCCAGGTTGGCCGACGCGAGCGCGACGACGCGCTCCGCCAGGTCGATGGCGACCGCAGACAACTGCGGGCACGCCTCTGCCGCATGCCGAACGTAGATGCCTGTGCCGCAACCGATTTCAAGCATGGTGTGAGCGGGTCGGTCTTCGACGACGCGACGGACGAAGCGGGCGATGAATGGTTCGACCAGCCGCGAGCCCCGCGCGACCACCTCGTCGTATTCCTCGAGGTATGGGCCGCGTTCGCCGGTCTGCAACCGGGCCGGCAGCTCGCGGTAGACGTCGCCGCGGTAGTCCGCCAGCTCCGCGGTGAACCCGCGAAGACCCTCGCCGTCGTGCGACGCCAAAGCGCGAATTCGGTTGCCCTTCAAGGAGTACCGGCCCTTGCGGCATCGCAGCTCGCCGATCGCGACGCCGACGTCGAGCAATCCGCACAATAAGTCGGCGTCGGCAACGCCGATGGTCTGTGTGAGCTCGTCGACCGTGGCCGACTTGCGCAACGCCGCGATCAAACCAATCCGCTCGGCCGCGCCGAGAAAGCGAATGCGACTGAGCCCACGCGAATCGGCGAGCAATCCCAACGTGGCACGCAGATTCTTCACCGCCTCCGCTGGGGGAAGCCACCACGTTGCGTGCACGCCGGCCTCAGTCCTCCGGGTTGTACGCGAGGTTGGAGCTCAGCCAGCGTTCGGCTTCCCGCAGCGTCCATCCCTTGCGCTTCGCGTAGTCGGCGACCTGGTCCTGGGCGATCCGGCCGACCACGAAGTACTGCGACTGCGGGTGCGAGAAGTACCAGCCGCTGACGGCGGCGCCGGGCCACATCGCCATCGAATCGGTCAGCTCGATGCCGGTGCGCTCCTTCACGTCCAGCAACGTCCAGAGCGTCGCCTTCTCGGTGTGCTCCGGGCAGGCCGGGTAGCCGGGCGCAGGGCGGATTCCGACGTACTTCTCGTCGATGAGTGCGTCGTTGTCCAGCTGCTCGTCGGGCTGGTATCCCCAGAACTCCTTGCGGACCCGCTGGTGCATGCGTTCGGCGAACGCCTCGGCTAGCCGGTCGGCGAGCGACTCCAGCAGGATCGCGCTGTAGTCGTCGAGCGCCGCCTTGAACTCCGCGATCTTCTCCTGGCTGCCGAGCCCGGCGGTGACGGCGAAGGCGCCGACGTAGTCCCGGTGACCCGTTTCTTTGGGGGCGATGTAGTCGCCCAGCGACCTGTTCGGGATGCCTTCGCGGTGCTCGCCCTGCTGGCGCAGGTTGTGCAGCGTGGTCAGCACCTCGCTGCGGGTGTCGTCGGTGTAGAGCTCGATGTCCTCAAAACCTGGGCCGACGGCGTTGGCGGGGAAGAACCCGATCACGCCGTTGGCGGTCAGCCACTTCTCCTTGATCAGCGTGTCGAGCATCTCTTGGGCGTCGTCGTACAGCTTGCGGGCCGCCTCGCCGGTGGCCGGATTGTTGAGGATGTCGGGGAAGCGGCCCTTCATCTCCCAGGCGTTGAAGAACGGCTGCCAGTCGATGTACTCGCGCAACTCGGCGAGGTCGTAGTCGTGAAATTCCCGTACTCCCAAGCCCATTGCGGGCACCGGCGGCGCGTAGCCGTCCCACTCGATCGGCGTCCGGTTGGCGCGGGCCTTCTCCAGGGTCAGCGTCGGCCGCTCGTTCTTCTGGGCGTGCCGTTCGCGCAGCGAGGTGTAGTCCTTTTCGGTGGCCTCCAGCAGGGCCGGCCGCTGTTTGGGGTCGAGGAGCGCGGCGGCCACCGGCACCGAGCGGGAGGCGTCTTTGACCCAGACCACCGGACCGCTACGGCGCGGCGATATCTTCACGGCCGTGTGGGCGCGCGACGTGGTCGCGCCACCGATGAGCAGCGGGATCTCCATCCCCTCGCGTTCCATCTCGGCGGCGAAGTTGACCATCTCGTCCAGCGACGGGGTGATCAGGCCCGAGAGGCCGATGATGTCGGCGTCGTGCTCGTTCGCTGCGGCCAGGATTTTCTCGGCGGGCACCATCACCCCGAGGTCG
Source organism: Mycobacterium fragae (assembly GCF_002102185.1). Lineage (GTDB taxonomy): Bacteria > Actinomycetota > Actinomycetes > Mycobacteriales > Mycobacteriaceae > Mycobacterium > Mycobacterium fragae. The sequence continues at coordinate 526,550 of NZ_LQOW01000031.1, read as the reverse complement.
ATCACTTCGAAGTTGTTGCACTGCAACACAACTCCGACGATGTTCTTGCCGATGTCGTGGACGTCGCCCTTGACGGTCGCCATCACGATCGTGCCGTTGGTGTCCTTGGAGTCACCCGGCTGCTTTTCCGCCTCGATGAACGGCAATAGGTAGGCGACGGCCTTCTTCATCACCCGGGCCGACTTCACGACCTGGGGCAAGAACATCTTCCCCGAGCCGAAGAGGTCACCGACGACGTTCATGCCGTCCATCAGGGGGCCCTCGATCACCTCGATCGGGCGGCCACCCGCGGCGGCGATCTCGGCCCGCAGTTCCTCGGTGTCCTCGTCGACGTGGGCGTCGATGCCCTTGACCAAGGCGTGCGTGATCCGCTCGCGGACCGGCAAGCCGCGCCACTCGGCGGCCGCCGCATCGTCGGCCTTTTCCGACTTGTTGAACCGTTCCGCGATCTCCAGGAGCCGTTCGGCCGCATCCGGGCGGCGGTTCAGCACGACGTCCTCGATGCGCTCGCGCAGCTCGGGGTCGATCGAGTCGTAGGGCACCAGCGCGCCCGCGTTGACGATGCCCATGTCCAGGCCGGCTTTGATGGCGTAGAACAGGAACACCGCGTGGATGGCCTCGCGGACAGGGTTGTTGCCGCGGAACGAGAACGACACGTTGGAGATGCCGCCGGAGATGTGCACCCCGGGGAGGTTCTCCTTGATCCAGGCGCAGGCCTCGATGAAGTCGATCCCGTAGGTCGCGTGCTCCTCGATCCCGGTCGCCAGCGCGAAGCAGTTCGGGTCGAAGATGATGTCCTCGGGCGGGAAGCCGACCTCTTCGGTCAGGATCCGGTAGGCGCGCTCGCAGATCTGTTTGCGGCGTTCCAGGTTGTCGGCTTGGCCCTGTTCGTCGAAGGCCATCACGACGACGGCGGCGCCGTATTTGCGGCACACCCGTGCCTCGCGGACGAACTTCTCCTCGCCCTCCTTCAGGGAGATCGAGTTGACGATCGGCTTGCCCTGCACGTTCTTCAGGCCGGCCTCGATGACTTCCCACTTGGAGGAGTCGATCATCACCGGGACGCGGCTGATGTCCGGCTCGGTCGCGATCAGCTTGGTGAACCGGTCCATCGCGGCGACGCCGTCGATCATGCCTTCGTCCATGTTGATGTCGATGACCTGCGCGCCGGCCTCGACCTGCTGCAGGGCGACCGACAGCGCACTGTCGTAGTCCTCGGATTTGATCAGGTTGCGGAACCGGGCGGAGCCGGTGATGTTGGTGCGCTCACCGATGTTCACGAACAGTGAGTCTTCGGTGATGTTGAGCGGCTCGAGGCCCGAAAGCCGGGTGGCCACTTCGATTTTCGGCACCTCGCGCGGGGGTTTGCCCTCGACGACCCTGGCGATCTCGGCGATGTGCGGCGGCGCGGTTCCGCAGCACCCACCTACGATGTTGACCAGGCCGGCTTCGGCGAAGTCGGCGATGTAGCCAGCCTGACGTTCCGGCGTCTCGTCGTACTCGCCAAACGCGTTGGGCAGTCCGGCGTTTGGATAGCAGGAGACGAAGGTGTCCGCGATCCGCGCCATCTCGGCGATGTAGGGCCTCATCTCCGGCGCGCCCAGCGCGCAGTTGAGGCCCACCGCAATCGGCTTGGCGTGCCTTATCGAGTTCCAGAATGCCTCGGTGACTTGCCCGGACAGTGTTCGTCCGGACGCGTCGGTGATGGTGCCCGAGATGATCACCGGCCAGCGACGTCCGCGGTCCTCGAACAGCGTCTCGATGGCGAACACCGCCGCCTTGGCGTTGAGCGTGTCGAAGATCGTCTCGACGATGAGCAGGTCGGCACCGCCGTCGACCAGGCCGTTGGCGGCTTCGAGGTAGGCGGCGACCAGCTGGTCGTAGGAGACGTTGCGGGCTCCAGGGTCGTTGACGTCCGGCGAGATCGACGCGGTCCGCGTCGTCGGCCCGATTGCGCCGGCAACGTAGCGGGGCTTCTCCGGGGTGCTGAACTCGTAGGCCGCCTTGCGTGCCAGGGCGGCGCCGGCGTAGTTCAGCTCGTAGCTCAGGTCCGCCATGTCGTAGTCGGAGAGCGAGATCGCGTTCGCGTTGAACGTGTTGGTTTCCAGGATGTCGGCGCCCGCCTCGAGGTACTCGCGGTGGATCCCGGCGATGATCTGCGGCTGCGTCAGGTTGAGCAGGTCGTTGTTGCCCTGAAGCGCGGTCGGCCACTCCGTGAACCGATCGCCGCGGTAGCCGGCCTCGTCCGGCCGGTCGCGCTGGATCGCCGTTCCCATCGCGCCGTCGATCACCATGATCCGCTGGCGCAGAACAGCCGTCAGTTCGTCGGTGCAGTCGGGGCGGATGTTCGGCTCAAAGGAGGTCACGTGCATTCCTTCCGTAGCGGAAGGCGTCCTTGAATCTGCCGAGCGTGGCGGATACCGGACGGGGACCAGGCCCCCCCAATAACCGTTGCAACGCCTCTCGGCCAGAAAAGTCTACGTCGTCGACGTCTAGACGCCCGGCTTAGCTCGACCCGGTGGGAATCATCCCCACAAGCATAGCCGGTCTATGGAAATGCCTCGGTCGCTCTGCGCGCCGGCAACCTGGTCAGGCCGTACGCTGATTTCGTGACCTCGCCGGATGCCAGCGCTGCGTTGCCCGAATTGCACAACACCATTGTGGTGGCGGCGTTCGAGGGGTGGAACGACGCCGGTGATGCGGCCAGCGATGCGTTGGAACACCTGGACGCCATCTGGGAGGCCGATCCGATCGTCGAGATCGACGACGAGGCCTACTACGACTACCAGGTCAACCGTCCGGTGATCCGCCAGGTCGACGGGGTCACGCGGGAATTGGTGTGGCCGTCGATGCGAATCTCGCACTGCCGGCCGCCGGGCAGCGACCGAGACATCGTGTTGATGCACGGCGTGGAGCCGAATATGCGTTGGCGCACGTTTTGCGCCGAGCTGCTGGCGGTGGCCGACAAGCTCAATGTCGACACGGTCGTGATCCTCGGCGCGCTGCTGGCCGACACACCACACACCCGGCCGGTGCCGGTGTCCGGCGCGGCCTACTCCCCCGAGTCGGCGCGGCACTTCGGCCTGGAGGAAACCCGCTACGAGGGCCCGACCGGTATCGCCGGTGTATTCCAGGACGCGTGCGTGGCGGCGGGGATACCGGCCGTGACGTTCTGGGCGGCCGTGCCGCACTACGTGTCACAGCCACCCAACCCCAAGGCGACGGTGGCGCTGCTGCGCCGCGTCGAGGATGTGCTCGACATCGAGGTGCCGCTGGCCGGCCTGCCTTCGCAGGCCGAGGAGTGGGAGGCGGCGGTCAGCGAGATGACCGCCGAGGACGACGAGATCGCCGAGTACGTGCAGTCGTTGGAACAGCGCGGCGACGCCGACGTCGACATGAACGAGGTGCTCGGCAAGATCGACGGCGACGCCCTGGCCGCCGAGTTCGAGCGTTACCTGCGCCGCCGCCGCCCCGGCTTCGGGCGCTGACGTTTTTGCGGCGAGCGTCGACTTGTCGGGCGAAAACCGGGCATTCGAGCCCAACAACTCGACGTTCGGCGCTCAGGGACGCTTGTCCAGCGCCGCGACTTCGGCGTCCATCCGCGGCAGCAGGTCGGGCACGAACCGCAGCACCGGCGCCTCGCCGACGCGGGTGGCCAGTGTCGGTTTCAGCCAGCGGACCGCGCCGACCCAGGCCGGGCAGTTGATCCGGCGCTTGCGCCGTTCGATGCCCTTGACGAAGGCCTGCCCGCACTTGTGCACCGAGGTCGTCCGGTTGAGCGGATGGGGCAGTTTGGTCAGCATCTCGCCGAACGTCGAGAGGTCCGCCTTGCTGTCCAGCACCATCGCCGTGTCGATCCACGACATGTGCGCCGACCCGACGTCGACACCGAGGTGCGAGACCTCCAGCCGCAGCGCGTTGGCGAACAGCTCGACGGCGGCCTTGGATGCGTTGTACGGCGATAGGCCCGGACAGGCGGCGTAGGCGGCCAGTGAGGACACGATCAGCACGTAGCCGCGGCGTTCGATCACCGCGGGCAAACTGGCGCGCACGGTGTGAAACACGCCGAGCACGTTGATGTCGATGAGCCGCCGGAACGCCTCCGGGTCGACCTGCAGCACCGACCCGTGACTGATCACACCGGCATTGGCCACGACGACGTCGATGCCGCCGAAGCGCTCGACGGCACGGTCGGCGGCGGCTTGCATGGCCGCCAGGTCGCACACGTCGGCCTTCACCGTCAGCACGCGGTCGTCACCCAGTTCGCCGTCCACCTTCTCGAGCTGCGCTTCGTCCAGGTCGGTCAGCACCAGCTTGGCGCCCTTGGCGTGCAGGCGACGTGCTACTTCTGCCCCAATGCCACGCGCACCACCGGTGATGAACACGACGCGGGAATCGACCGAGGTCATCAGAGCTCTACTCCTAGCAGTGCGTCCACCGCGGATGCCACCGCCCGCGGCGCGTCCGCGTCGTGACCGCCGTACTCCAGCGCGTCGGTGACCCAACCATCAAGGGCGGCAAGCGCTTTGGGCGTATCGAGGTCATCGGCCAGATAACGGCGCAGCCGGGCGATGGTGTCTGCGGCGTCCGGTCCGGCGGGCAGAGTGGTCGCGGCCCGCCAACGCTGCAGCCGCGCCGTGGCCTGCTCCAGTAGCTGGGCGTCCCAGTCGCGGTCGGCGCGATAGTGCCCGGCCAGCAGGCCCAACCGGATAGCCGCCGGCTCGACGCCCTCGGCGCGCAGGGCCGACACCAGCACCAGGTTGCCGCGGCTCTTGGACATCTTGTGACCGGCCCAGCCGATCATGCCGGCGTGCACGTAGTGCCGGGCGAATCGCCGTTCGCCGCTGACACATTCGGCGTGCGCGGCGGTGAACTCGTGATGCGGGAAGATCAGGTCGCTGCCGCCGCCCTGAATGTCCAGGCCGGTGCCGATGCGGCTGAGCGCAATCGCCGCGCATTCGACGTGCCATCCGGGGCGGCCGGGGCCGAACGGCGAGGGCCAGCTCGGCTCGCCGGGCCGTGCGGCGCGCCACATCAGCGCGTCGAGCTGGTCGCTTTTGCCGGGCCGCTCGGGATCTCCGCCGCGCTCGGCGGACAGGGCGAGCATGGTGTCGCGGTCATAACCGGATTCGTAGCCGAATTGCAGGGTGGCGTCGGCGCGGAAGTAGACGTCCGGGTAATCGCCGTCGACGATGTAGGCCGCTCCTGACGCCAGCATCTTCTCCACCAGCTCGATGACCTCTGCCACCGCCTCGCTCGCCGCCACGTACTCGCGTGGCGGCAGCACCCGCAATGCCGCCATGTCGTCGCGGAACAAGCCGACCTCCCGGCTCGCCAGCTCACGCCACGGCACGCCGTCGCTGTCGGCGCGTTCGAACAGCGGCTCGTCGACGTCGGTGACGTTCTGCACGTAGTGCACATCGTGTCCGATGTCCAGCAACAGGCGCTGGATCAGGTCGAACGCCAGATAGGTGGCGGCGTGGCCCAGGTGGGTGGCGTCGTACGGTGTGATCCCGCAGACGTACATGGTGGCGGTGGGCCCGGCCGCCAAGGGACGCACCTGCCTGTCGGAGGTGTCATACAGCCGCAGCTCCGGGCCGCGTCCCGGCAGGACCGGAAGGCGGGCGGGAGGCCAGGACTGCATACCGTCGACTTTAAGGCCGTCAGCTCGCCAACCGGATAGCACCCACGTTGGATGGCGGCGACCGGTCCCCCTCGCCGCTCCGCGGCTGGGGGTGCCCCCAGCGCCCGGCTACGCCGCGCTTGCGATCGCCGCCAGTAGCACCTCGGCCAGCTCAGGGCGACACATCAGGAAGTCGGGCAGGTACGGGTCGGGGCGGTTGTAGACCAGCTCGGAGCCATCCAGCCGCGAGGCATGCATACCCGCGGCCAGGATCACGCCCGCCGGTGCGGCCGAGTCCCACTCCCACTGCCCGCCGGCATGAACGTAGGCGTCGGCGTCACCGCGCAGCAGCGACATCGCCTTCGCACCTGCCGAACCGATCCGCACGGTCTCGATGTCCAACCGCTCGGCGAGCCGATACAGCACCGCGGGCGGGCGGCTCGAGCTTGCGGTGATGCGAATCGGCCCCGAATGCCCCGTCCGGGGCGCGGTGGCGGTATCGCTGCGATACAGCTCCCCCATCGCCGGCAAGGCGACCGCGGCGTCGGTGATCGCGCCGCTGGGCCCGCCGTGCCGCTGCCACAAGGCCACGTGCACGGCCCAGTCGTCGCGGCCCGGCTCGGAGAATTCGCGGGTGCCGTCCAACGGGTCGACGATCCACACCCGGTCGGCCTGCAACCGGGTCAAATCGTCGTAGGCCTCCTCGGACAGCACCGCGTCGCCCGGACGCTCGGCATGTAGCCGCCGCAGGATCAGCGAATTGGCTTGAATGTCACCGGCATCCCCGAGCAGCCACGGGTAGTCGAACCCGACCTTGTCGCGCACCGCCAGCAACAGCCTGCCAGCGTGCTCCGCCAGCTGCGCGGCCAGCTCGGCGTCGCTCAGGTCCGGGCTCACCCCGCCAGTATCGCCAACCGTCAGTGGTTTTCCGCAATCCATTCGGTGGTGAAGCGCTCGAATGCCCTGAGATCGTTGCCGAGTTGGCTGCCGAGGAACCTTTCGATGGCGCCGCCGACCACTGGGACTTTGACCTTGACGGTCCCGGTGAGATCCAGCCGCGAACCATTGCCGTCCGGTACCAGCAGCCCCTGTCCGGCTGCGGACGCCGATACCCGGGCAACAGCCATGTTGATCTCGCCGCGCACCCGGTCGCGGCCGACCGGACTCCACCTCTGGGTCTGCGTCCACTCCAGGTCGCCGCCCGCCAGCTTGGTGACCAGCGCGGGCAGCCGGTCGCGGGAGACGCCAAGGCTGACGGCTACGGTCACCGTGTCGTCAGAATCGACGGTCAGCGAGTCCAGCGTGGCCGTGCCGGCCTGGAATGCGGCTATCCTCGCCTGCCAGTAGTCCTCGTCGCACAGCGCTGAATGGACTTGGTCGACGGTGACCGGAAAGTCAACCGACGCGTCGAAGGACCGCGGCATGCCGAACCACGCTACCTGCTCTCAGAACGCCGGCCAGGGGATCGGACGGTGTCGGTTGGGGCCGGGCATCACCGGGTTGTCCAGCAGCGCGCAAGCGCGCCGGCGCAGCGCCGCGATCTCGGCGGCGGTTATGTGCCCGGCCAGTTCGTCGCACAGCGGGCCGGCCAGCGCGTCGACCAGCCGGTTTACCGCTTCCAGCGTCCGCTCGTCGACGGGCTTGCCTGCCCACCCCCACAGCACGGTGCGCAGCTTGTCCTCGACGTGCAGACACACACCGTGATCGACACCGTAGACGTGCCCGTCGACGTCGCGAAGGATGTGTCCGCCCTTCCGATCGGCGTTGTTGATCAGCACGTCGAACACCGCCATCCGCCACAGCCTGATGTCGTCGGCGTGCATCAACATAACCTCGTCACCGGCGTAGTCGTAGGCCCGCAGCACCGGCAGATAGCCGGCCGGCGGCTCGCCGGCGGGGAACAGATCGACCAGTTCGGGCCCCGGCTCGGGATCGGAGTCCGGCGCATCACCGGGTTGGTCCACCCACAGCTGCAGCATGCCGCGACCGGCCGGCCCGACCCGAATGATCGTGTACGGCACAAGGTTCCACCCCAACTGCGTGGACACCAGGTACGCACCGAGCTCTCGGCCGGCCAGTGTCCCGTCGGGAAAGTCCCAAAGCGGCGCCTCGCCGGCGACCGGCTTGTAGATGCAATGCACGCTGTGCTCTCCCAGCGTCGATTCGCACAGGAAGGTGGCGTTACTGGCCGACCGAATGCGTCCCAGGACGGTCAGCTCGCCGCGCCGCAGGACCTCGCGATCGTCAGGCCTCGGCGTCATCGTCAGGCCCGAGCAACGCGCTGCGGCGGTAGCCGTTGGTCCGCGCGCAGATGTGTCCCTCAGGGTCCAGCGGTTCATCGCAGAGCGGGCACGGCGGACGGCCCGCGGAGATGACACGGTTGGAGCGGGTCGCGAACTCCCGTGCCGACTCCGGCGTCAGGAACACCCGCACGGCGTCGGGACCCTCCTCGGTGTCGTCGAGCACCACGGACGCGTCGAACTCGGTATCGGTGACCGCCAACAGTTCAACCACGACGGTTTGGGCTTCGGAGTCCCAGCCCAGTCCCATGGTCCCGACGCGGAATTCGGCGTCGACCGGGGTGATCAATGGGCTGAGGTCTTCAACGTCGGCGGTCTCCGGCGGAACGGGTGTGCCGAACCTGCGGTTGACTTCGAGCAGCAGCGCGCCGATGCGCTCGGCGAGCACCGCCACCTGCTGCTTCTCCAACACCACCGACACCACCCGAGAGTCGTGCACCGCCTGCAGATAGAAGGTGCGGTTTCCGGGCTGCCCGACTGTCCCGGCGACGAAGCGGTCGGGTGAGCGGAAGACGTGAATTGCGCGGGGCATGACACTTCCAAAATACCGGCAGTCGCGGTTACGTCGTAACGTCTCAGCAGGACACAAACACAGTCAATCGGTGGAGCCGCCGACCACCGCGTCACCGGGCGGCGTCTCGCCATCTTGTCCCGCGGGCGCGGTCAGCGCAGACGTCAGCCGAGCGCCGGTGTGGTTGACGTGCAGCACGAACGGGCGCAGCCGGGTGTAGCTGATCACGCTCATCGAGGCCGGGTCGGCGCTGATGCGCTGAAAGTTGTCCAAATGCAGCGCGAGTGCGTCAGCGACGACGGCCTTGATGACGTCGCCGTGGGTGCAGGCCAGCCACAGCGCACCGGCGCCATGCTGCTCGGCCAACCGCCGGTCGTGGTCGCGCACCGCGGCGACCGCACGCGTCTGCACCTGCGCCAGCCCTTCACCGCCGGGGAACTCCGCTGCGCTGGGGTGCGCTTGCACCACCGCCCACAGCGGCTCCTTGGTCAGCTCGGCGATTTTGCGGCCCGTCCATTCGCCGTAGTCCACCTCGGAGAGCCGTTCGTCGACGACGGGTTCGACGCCGAGCCGTTCGGCCAGCGGCTCGATCGTGCGCCGGCACCGCAGCAGCGGCGAGGACACCACTGCCCGGATCGGCAGATCACCGAGGCGGTCGCTCAGTTCGGCGGCTTGCTCGCGGCCCTTGTCGTCGAGGTCGACGCCCTCGGAGCGGCCGGCCAGGACGTGTGCCGTGTTCGAGCTGGAGCGGCCATGCCGTAACAGGATGACGGTCATCTCGGCGCCACCACCCCGCTCGCCAACAGGATCATCACGCCGACACCGACCGCGACCCGGTAGCCGACGAACCAATACATGCTGTGCGCCACCAGAAACCGCAGAAACCACGCCACCGCGGCGAGCCCGATGACAAAGGCGATCACGGTGGCCACCAACAGCTGCGGGCCGGTGGCGCTCATCCCCTCACGAACCGGTTGGAAGGCGTCCGGCAAGGAGAACAACCCGGAGGCGAACACCGCCGGAATGGCAAGCAGAAAGCCGAACCGAGCGGCCAGCTCACGTTCGAGCCCGAGAAACAGCCCGGCGCTGATGGTGGCCCCGGACCGCGACACCCCGGGGACCAACGCCAGCGTTTGGGCGAAGCCAACGACGACCGCATCGCGCCAGGTTAGCTGGTCGATGTGGCGGCTTTGCCGACCGAAATACTCGGCGGCCGCAATGACCGCCGAGAACACCACCAGCGCTGTCGCCACCACCCACAGATCGCGTACCCCCGAACGGATCTCATCGGTGAACACCACGCCCAGCACGCAGATCGGGATCGTCCCGATGATCACATACCAACCCAGCCGGTAGTCCGAAGTACGGTGCTTGGGAAGGGCTCGAGTGACAACCAGGCCGTCAACCCAAGCTTTGACGATCCGCACGATGTCCCGGGCGAAATAAGCCAATACTGCGGCCTCAGTGCCCAATTGCGTGACGGCGGTGAATGACGCGCCGGCGTCGTCGGCGAAGAAGATTCGCGACACGATCGCGAGGTGGCCCGATGACGACACCGGCAAGAACTCGGTCAGACCTTGCACCACAGCCAAAACGATGACCTGCGACCAAGACATCGTCGGCGTCGCAGTCACGACGACGACCGTACCGGGTGTGCCCGGCCGCTACAGGAGGGGCTTAGCCGGTGACCGGCTCGGCAGACACCACGGAGTCACGGACCGCCGCGGCCAGGCTGCGCTCGTCGGTGACGTCGACGTCGACGACGCTGCGCCGCGCCGTGGCCACCACGTCTTCGGGCTGCGGGACGGGCCCGCTCAGCCGCGGCCGGTAGATCTCGACAAGCAGCCACTGACCTTCGATGCGGAAGGCGAAACTGCGCCCGTCGCCGACCTGCCCGAACCCACTGGCCAGCACTTTGGCCGAGAAGACCCCCGACCACATGTCCTCGATAGCAAACTCGCTGTCGGAGAATCGGCGATCGGCGGCAACGCTCATGGCGCGACCCTACCTCGCTGCAGACCGGTAGCCGCCGCGGCGTTGCCGCACCGCCCCGGGCAATCTTCCTTAGAATCGGACTCCCAGCCAGCCTTCCGGCGCATATCCGAAAGTTACCCCGTGCCGCATATCCGTAAACACGGCGAACAGGCAGTTCACCGCTGCGCCGCCAGCCTGCTGTTTTTGCTGATCACGGTCGTTGGATGTACATCCAATACGCTCGAGGCAACGCCGCCGACGACCGACCCCGCACAGCCGGTGCAGTCGCCCCCGACCTCGCGCAGTCCAGCGGGTTTGGTGCGTCCGATGGGCGGCGACGGCCAGGCGGCGATATTCGACCATCGGACTGCCCTCCTGGCGACGCTGACCGCAAGCGGGCAATCCCGGGCCGCCAAAAGCCTCGCGCTCTTGAGCTCCCAGCAAACTCCGCTTCGCGTGATCGACCTGCCCGGGCCGGCGAGCGGGCTAACCGGTGACGGCGACGGCACAGCTTATTTGTCCGCCCGCGGCGGCTACTTCGTGGTCGATCTGCCGGCCGGGCGGGTGACACGCGTGGCTGTCACCGGCGCGGACAACGTCGAATTCACGGCGATCGCCCGGCGCGCCGACCGGACCCTCGCGCTGGGGACGGCCGACGGCACGGTGTACCTGCTTTCCGCTCCGGCCACAGTCACCAGCCGGATACACATCTTTGCGCGTGTGGATTCTCTTGCTGTGCAGGGAAATACCGTCGCGGTCTTGGATCGCGCACAGACTTCGGTTACCACGATCGGCGTCGACGGCAAGGTCGGGCAGGCGTTGCGCGCCGGCCAGGGCGCCACCACCCTGGCGGCCGATCCGGCGGGGCGGCTGCTGGTCGCCGACACTCGGGGTGGCCAGCTGCTGGCGTTCGGCGTCGACCCGCTGATCCTGCGCCAGGCCTATCCCGTGCCGCAGTCACCGTATGGTCTGGCGGGATCCCGTGGGCTGACCTGGGTGTCGCAGACCGCGGCGAATATGGTCATTGGTTACGATCTGTCCACCGGAATACCCGTCGAAAAGGTGCGATACCCAACCGTGCGGCAACCCAACACGCTGGCCTTCGATGATGCTTCGGGCACGTTGTATGTGGTGTCGGGTTCCGGCGAGGGAGTTCAGGTCATCGAACATGCGGCGGGTCCCCGTTGACCGCGGCGCGGCGCAGCCGGCTGCCGGCGGGGTGGGACACCGAGATGTCCGACGAATACGAGTGGGCGCCGCTGCGCCTGCCGCCGGAGGTGACCAGGCTCAGCGCCTCGACCCGGCTGTCCATCGAAGCGGAGTACCGCGGCTGGGAGCTGACCCGGGTTCGGCTCTACACCGACGGGAGCCGACGGGTGTTGTTGCGCCGCAAGAAATCTCGCTTTGACGAGGGCGGGCGGCCCGACCAGCCCGCGCTGTAACGGTGTACGGCGTACTCCGCCGGGCGCTGTTCCTGGTGCCGGCCGAACGCATCCACACGGTGGTGTTCGCCGCGCTACGGGGCAGCACCGCGCCCGCACCGGCGCGGCGGCTCCTTCACCGGGCACTGGCACCGGCCGACCCGATACTGGTCAGCACGGTGTTCGGGGTTCGGTTCCCGGGTCCCCTGGGCCTGGCCGCGGGCTTCGACAAGGACGGCCTGGGGCTGCACACCTGGGGTGCGCTGGGCTTCGGCTACGCCGAGGTGGGGACCGTCACCGCCCGCCCGCAACCGGGCAACCCGGCGCCCCGCATGTTTCGGCTGCCCGCTGATCGCGCCCTGCTCAACCGGCTGGGCTTCAACAATCGCGGCGCGGCTGAGCTGGCGACCAGGCTCGCGCGGCAGCGCCCCGATGTACCCATCGGAGTCAACATCGGCATGACCAAATCCACCCCGCCCGAACGCGCCGCCGACGATTATGCGGCCAGCGCTCGGCTGGTCGGCCCGCTGGCGTCGTATCTGGTGGTCAACGTGAGTTCGCCGAACACGCCTGGGCTGCGCGATCTGCAGGCGGTCGAGTCGCTGCGCGCCGTCCTGTCCGCCGTGCTCGCGGAGACCTCGACGCCGGTGCTGGTGAAGATTGCACCGGATTTGGCCGATTCCGATATCGACGACATCGCGGACCTGGCGGTCGAGCTCGGTTTGGCCGGCATTGTGGCCACCAACACCACGGTGTCGCGCGACGGCCTGATCACACCGGGGGCGGACGCGCTCGGCCCCGGCGGTATCTCGGGGCCGCCGCTGGCGCGCCGGGCCACCGAGGTGCTGCGACGGCTCTACGACCGGGTCGGCCAGCGGTTGACGCTCATCAGCGTCGGCGGCATCGAGACCGTCGACGACGCGTGGGACCGCATCACCGCGGGAGCGTCGCTGCTGCAGGGCTACACGGGCTTCATCTACGGAGGAGGCTTGTGGGCCAAGCACATTCACGACGGTATCGCCCGCCGGCTGCGCGACGGCGGATTCGCCGCGTTGAGCGAGGCCGTCGGGTCGGCCAACCGTAAGTGCTAGCTACCGCTGCTCGTAGGTGCCGTAGATGACGGCCCGTGCGATCGCGTGCTGGAACAGGTTGAAGCCCAAAAACGCCGGGCTGGCATCCTCGGGGAGGTCGAGTTTTTCGACGTCGACCGCGTGCACGGTGACGTAGTAGCGATGCGGCCCATGACCCTTGGGCGGCGCCGCCCCGACATAGCGGCGCATGCCGGCGTCGTTGACCAGCGTCAGCGCCCCACCCGGTAGTTCACGGCCATCGCCCACGCCGTCGGGCAGCTCGGTAACCGAGGCGGGCAGGTTGGCCACCGCCCAGTGCCAGAAGCCGGACAAGGTCGGCGCATCGGGGTCGTAGACGGTGACCGCGAAGCTGCGCGTCTCTTCCGGGAAGCCCGACCAGCTCAGTTGTGGGCTGACATCCTCGCCGCCCGCGCCCATGATCCCGCTGATCTGGGCGGTGGCCAGCGGCTGTCCATCGGTGATCGAGGCCGATTCCAGATGAAACGACGGCAGCTTCGGCAGCGTGGCGTACGGGTCGGGCGGTGCGATCATGGTCAGTCCTCTCGTCTCGTCAGCAGCTCGACTAGCAGTGTGTCAAAAAGTGTGCCAGCACCTCAGTGCCGAACCTCAGCGCATCGACGGGTACCCGCTCATCGACGCCGTGGAACAACGCAGTGAAATCCAGGTCCGGCGGCAGGCGCAACGGGGTGAAACCGAAACAGCGAATCCCTAAGCGCGCGAAGGCTTTCGCATCGGTTCCCCCGGACAGCATGTACGGCACGATGCGGGCATCGGGATCCACCGCCAGCAGCGCGGAGTTCATCACGTCGATCAGATCGCCGTCGAAGCTGGTCTCATATGACGGCAGCGCGGTGATCCACTCCCGGCTCACCTCCGGACCGATCAGCTCGTCGACCTCGGCCTCGAATGCGGCCTGCCGACCGGGCAGGATGCGGCAGTCCACCACGGCCTCGGCAGACGCCGGAACCACGTTGGCCTTGTAGCCGGCCTTGAGCATGGTGGGGTTGGCGGTGTCGCGCAGGGTGGCCTTGACGACGCGGGCGATCGGTCCGAGCTTGTCGATGGCCCCCTCCAGGTCCGGTGAATCGGTGTCAAAGGTGTAGCCGGTCTCTTCGCCGACGGCCGCGAGGAACTGCGCGACGCTGTCGGTCAACACCAGCGGGAAGCGGTGGCGGCCCAGCCGCGCCACCGCTTCGGCGACCCAGGTGACCGCGTTGTGGTCATGCGTCATCGACCCGTGCCCGGCGCGGCCCCGCGCCGTCAGCCGCATCCAGTGCAGCCCCTTCTCAGCGGTTTCGACGAGATAGAGCCGACGCTCACCGCCATCACGGCGCGGCACGGTCAGCGAGTAGCCACCAACCTCGCCCACCGCCTCGGTGACGCCGTCGAACAGGTCGGGGCGATTGTCGACCAGCCATTGCGAGCCGTACCTGCCGCCGTTCTCTTCGTCGGCGAGGAACGCGAACACCAGGTCACGCGGCGGCACGACGCCGGCCCGCCGGAACTGTCGGGCCACCACGATCATCATGCCGACCATGTCTTTCATGTCGACCGCGCCGCGGCCCCAGACATACCCGTCCGCGACGGCGCCGGAGAACGGATGCACACTCCAATCGGCCGCCTCCGCAGGAACCACGTCGAGGTGCCCGTGAATCATCAGCGCCCCGCGCGAACTGTCGGCGCCCCTCAAGCGGGCGAAGACGTTGCCTCGCCCCGGCGCGCCGGATTCCAGGTATTCCACCTGGTAGCCGACCTCCTCCAACTGACGCGCAATCCAGTGGGCGCAGTCGGCCTCGCCCTTGGTGGTGCTCAGGTCGCCGGTGTTGGTGGTGTCGAACCGGATCAGCGTGCTGACGACATCCACCACGTCGTCGCCCGGGGTATCGGTTGGCACCGTCACAGTCACCTTTCCTACCATTGAGACTGCTCGCCGGTTTTGGGTCGGGGGCAGGCGATCCGATAGCCTTAGCTGCCAATTGTTGGCGTCGGTCCGAGTGGCGGAATGGCAGACGCGCTAGCTTGAGGTGCTAGTGCCCTACTAATGGGCGTGGGGGTTCAAGTCCCCCCTCGGACACACGACTGTCGCGAGACTGACGTTTTGCAGACAAAGTGCGAGTGGTGGCCTGCAATACGTCGGTTTCGGCGCGAGCCGCATCGATCAGCAGTGATTAACTGCCCAGCCTGGCTTCGGGCCGCAGATCGACGCCCGGCTCCTCGCCGAGCGCCAACCGGGCGAGTGCCCGGCCGAGGGCGGGCGCCTGCTTGAACAGATTGTGGCCGGCGACAAAGACAATGCCCTCGCGCTGCCAGACGGCGAACGCGTCGTCGCTCCACGGCAGTGTCGTCACCCAGCAGTGCCGGTAATCCACCGGGCGGGGATCGAGCCCCGAAAGCGCCTGTCGCACATAGGCACTGGCCCTTTCGGCCAGCGCGGCAAGTGCCTCGGGCTCGGTGAAGCTGCCGTCCTCCTTCGCCGGGGTGGCCTCACTGAGCCCCACGCCGTAGCGGTGGTTGCCGGGGGTGGCGGCCGCGTAGACGCCGGTTTCGCCGAACACGCCACTGCTGTCCTGTAGACAGGCCAGCCGCTTTACGTGATTGCGGACCTCGAACGTCAGCCGCACGTGTGCGCCCAGTCGCACCGGCAACGCCAAGCCGACGCTTCGGGCCAGCCGTGCGGTGCCGCGTCCCGCACAGACCACGACGCCGGAATGCTCGGTGCGACTCCCGCCGCACACCACCTCGACCGTGCCGCGCTTGCTCGGGCGTATCGAGATCACCTCGTCGGCGACCAGGCTGTCTCCGATCCATCCGGTGAGGGCCTCGATCGCCGCCCGGGTACGGATCGCCCCACCCGCTTCGTCGAGCATCGCGGGGCCGTCGTAGTGAGCCAGCACCGGAATTCGCTCCGCGAGTTCATCCGGGCCGATTCGGCGTACCGGGACCCCGCCGACTCTTTCCAGGATCGGCAGCCGGCGCTCCACGGCGGGGCCGATCGCGACCGCCCCGTCATCCGAGATCAGCCCGCTACCCAGCCGCTGTGACCACTTGTCCCAGATCGCGCGGCTGTCCCGGGCGAAGGCCACCAAACGGGGATCGTCGTGCGCGTGGCGAAAAATCCGCCCCTCGCCACCGGACTGACCGTTTCCGGGAATCCCGCTTTCGTAGACGCGCACCGAGGCTTTCCGCTCGATCAGCGCGTAGGCGGTTGCGAGGCCCACGATGCCGGCGCCGACGACCCCGATGTCCGCGCCATTCACGGTGCACCGGTTCCCCTGCGTGCGCGAATCTCAAACCGCAAGCCCGCGTCATTACACCGACACCATGCGTAGGCTTGAACTGTCCACGAGTCAGGGAACGACGATGAACCGACCGAGTGGCTTTTTGCGGCGAACGTCGCGACGCACCTTCCGCGACCGTCGGGAAGCGGGCCGAGTGCTGGCCGAGGAGCTGGCGTCGTATCGGGGGAAGGCCGGTCTGCTGGTCTTGGGGCTGGCCCGCGGCGGTGTTCCTGTCGGCTGGGAAGTCGCCTCCGCCCTGCACGCCGAACTCGATGTGTTTCTGGTGCGAAAGCTGGGCGTGCCGCAGTGGCCGGAGCTGGCGATGGGGGCGTTGGCAAGTGGCGGCGGCGTCGTGATGAACGAGAATGTGCTGTCGAGTCTGGCCATCAGCGACGACCAGATACGCGCGGTGATCGACCGCGAGACGGCCGAACTCCAGCGGCGCGAGCAGGCCTACCGCGGTGGGAGACCGGTCGCCGACCCGCGCGGGAAGACCGTGATCCTGGTCGACGACGGCATTGCCACCGGCGCGAGCATGCTGGCGGCGGTACGCGCAGTGCGGGCCGCCGGCCCCGAGTCGATCATCGTCGCCGTGCCGGTGGGACCGCCGTCAGCGTGCCAAGAGCTGTTAGAGGAGGCCGACGACGTGGTCTGCGCGAGTATGCCGCCCGACTTCGAAGCGGTCGGGCAGGTTTACGTCGATTTTCATCAGGTCGACGACGACGAGGTCCGCGAACTGCTCGCCACGCGGACTTAGCGGGTTTCGGCGCCCTCGTCGGTGCCCGAGTCGGCCGGATGTGACCGCAGCTCTTCGTCTTTCGCCTCGCCGGAGGCGTCCTCGGGATAGTCCGCGAACACGTCCTCGCCCGCTCCGCCTTCGTCCGGGCTGGCTGTTTCCTCGTAACCCTGGGTCGCTGCCTCCGCAGGCCGCTCCGGGCCACCCGCCTCACGTCGCTGGCGTTCCTGCAGTGCGTCGATGATCAGCAGCACGACGCCAAGCACGCTGGCGCCGATGCACACCCAGGCGATCACCTCGTTGCTGGTGACGACCGCAAACACCAGCGCGGCCAGGCCTATCACGGCCAGCACCAGCGCGATAATCAGCATCGGTAAACCTCCGGCCGACCTTCGGTTCAGCTAGTTATTACCCCGATTGAACTGGTTGAACCCGGCGGCGTCATTAGTTGCGCTCGAGTCGACCGGTGCCGCGGAGCCGCGCTGGCCGAGCTCTTCGAGCTGGGACTCCAGGTACGTCTTCAGCCGCGTGCGGTACTCACGTTCGAACGTGCGCAATTGTTCGAGGCGGCCCTCCAGCACGGTGCGCTGCTGGTTGATGGTGCCCATGATCTCGGAGTGCTTCCGTTCGGCGTCGGCCTGCAACGCGTCGGCCTTCTCCTGGGCCTGGCGCAGCTGGGCGTCGGCGCGGGTTTGCGCATCGGCCAGCAGAGCGTCGGCACGCTGCCGGGCTTCGGCGACCGTCGTCTCGGCCTCCCGCCGGGCCTCGCTGAGGATCTGGTCGGCGTTGGCGCGGGCGTCGGCCATCATCTTCTCCGACTCCGCCTTGGCGGTACCGGTCAGCCGGTCGGCGGTGTCCTGGGCCAAACTCAACACCCGAGCGGCCTTGATGGCCTGCTCCTCGCCGAGTGCGCTGGATGTTGCCGCCGGCGCCGGCGCGGGCTGGACGGGTTCGGGCTCGGGCTCGTACAGCGGCACCGACGGGCTGGGCTGAGGCTGGGGCGCAGCCGCGGCGCCACCGCCGGCGCGGGCGCTGGCAAGCTCCTGGTCCAGCTCGTTGACCCGCTGGCGCAGGTCGGAGTTCTCTTCGATGAGCCGGGTCAGCTCGTTTTCCACCAAGTCGAGGAAGGCGTCGACCTCGTCTTCGTTGTAGCCTCGCTTGCCGATTGGCGGCTTACTGAACGCCACATTGTGGACGTCGGCTGGTGTAAGCGGCATTCTTTGCCCCCTCGAGTCTTGACGGTCAAACCGACCAGGAAAGTGTAGATCGGTATGAACGGTGTGGTAGCCATACTGCAACTGCCGCCCATCCTGTCACACCAGACCCGGCGGTTGCCGGGACCGCCAATAATTAAGACCGAATTTCAAACTCTAAGAGCGGGCAAATGCCGGCCTTAAGGCAACGAAATCCGCTCGCGGCAAACCCCACTCGCGCCCCAGCAACGCCTCGGCGACATGGGATCGCCGGCGCTCACCCCTGGTAATCGAGGGCCAAGGACATGCCGATGAACGCCACCAGCAGCAGCACCATGATCGACAGGTCGAGGCGGACGGCGCCGAGATTGAGCTGCGGGATCAGTCGGCGCAGCAGCTTCACCGGCGGGTCGGTGGCCGACATGATCACCTCGAGGACCACCACGGTGGCGCCGCGCGGGTGCCAGTCGCGGCTGAATGAGCGAATGAACTCGACGACGACCCGTGCGATGAGCAGCAGCCAGAAGACAAACAGCGCGAAACCAACGATATGTATGAAGAGCGCCAACTAGAGCCCGACCTTTTATGAGGATGTGACATTGACGACATCACCGGCTTGCGGCCGGCGCGGTGACCGCAAGCCTACCGACTCGGCCGGCACCAGCACATCCGGCCGCCTCGCAGCGGGACGTTACTGGTAGGCGTAGAAGCCGGTTTCGGCGATCCGGCGACGCTCCTCGGGCGACACGTCGATGTCGGCGGGCGAAAGCAGAAACACCTTGGTCGCGACCTTGTCGAACGAACCGCGCAGCGCGAACGCCAACCCGGCCGCGAAGTCGACCAGGCGCTTGGCGTCGGCGTTGTCCATCGAAACCAGGTCCATGATCACCGGGGTGCCGTCGCGGAACCGCTCGCCGATGGTGCGGGCCTCGCTGTAATCCTTAGGCCGCAGCGTGGTGATCTTCGACAGCGGGCTGCCCTCGTCGAACAGCATGGCCATCCGGCGCGGATCCATTGCCAACGCACCGCGGGTGGAGCCGCGCAACGACCCGAATCGCGGCCGGGCCAACTCGCTGCGGTCGTAGTCATGGGAGCGGAATCGGGGCTCGTCGGGATAGCCGCCGCGATAGCTGCCCGGCTCGTCGTAATCGGGCCCGTCGTAGCGGCCCTCGTAACGGCCGTAACCATCCTCGGCGTACCGCTGCCGCGAGTAGCCGCCCCGGGTCGGGGGGTGGTCGTCGTAGTACTCGTCGTCGTAGTCCTCCATCGGGGCCATACCGAAGTAGGCCTTGACCTTGTGCAGTGTGCTCATCGCGTGACCCCTTCTAGGCTCTGGGAGTTCCGGTGTCTGTGATGAAGATGTGACTGGAGTGACTATTCAGGGTGACCGTAGCGGTCTCCGGCCCAATAGCGCGGTACCGACACGCACACACGTCGAACCATGTTCAACCGCCATTTCTAGGTCGTTTGACATCCCTGCCGACAATCCTGCCGCATGCGGTTGCGATTCGAGCACCCGTCGATGCTCCGACTGCAGACGCGCGAACGCTCTCTCCGGGTCCCAGTCCAGCGGCGGGATGCCCATCAGCCCAACCAGTTCCAGGGCACCAGAGCCGTCGACCTGCGCGCAGATCTCGTCGATCGCCTCGGGATTCGAGACGTCGACGCCGCCGCGCGACTCATCGCCGTCGAGGCTGATCTGCACGTAG
Organism: Mycobacterium fragae; assembly: GCF_002102185.1. GTDB lineage: Bacteria > Actinomycetota > Actinomycetes > Mycobacteriales > Mycobacteriaceae > Mycobacterium > Mycobacterium fragae. Next base: position 506,714 of record NZ_LQOW01000031.1, on the reverse strand, counting down.
ACCCGCAGCGGGCTGCGCCGACGGCCCTCATCCAGTGCCGCGGCCACCGCGCGGTCGAGCGCCCTGATCACCCGGATGCTGCTCACCGAGTGGACGGTATGCGCCCAGCCGGCCAGCGAACGCGCCTTGTTGCGCTGGATCTGGCCGACCATGTGCCAGCGCATCGCGGCGGACCCCGGTCCCAGCAACCGCCGGACTTCATGCACCTTGGCCGAGGCCTCCTGTTCGCGGGATTCGCCAACGGCCGCACATCCCAATCGCGACAAAATCGCGACATCGGTTGCCGGAAAGAATTTGGTAATCGGCAGAAGTTCAATTTCGTCGACTTTGCGGCCGGCGGCTTCGGCGGCCGTCGCAAGCCGCGTTCGCAGCGCCGCCAAAGCGTCGGCCAATTCGGATTCCCGATCCGGGGAAAGCTTTACTGCCACGGCGCTCATTCCCAGCTCTCCATCCACACCACCGAAGCCATCCGGCCCGTCGGCGCGCCCCGGCGATGGCTGAACAGGCTGACGTCGTCGACCGTGCAGCGCGGGTCGATATCGATGGCTTGGATACCCAAAGACTTGAGCTGACAAGCGATTCCGGCGCGAAGGTCCAGTCCGGGGGTGCCTGCCGAAGTGGTGGTGCGACTGCCAGGCAAGGCCGCCTCCACCTCGTCGGCCATGGCTGCGGGCACTTCGTAGTTGTGCCCGCTGACCGCCGGGCCCAGCAGTGCCGAAATGTCGGCTGCATGGGCGCCGGCGGACAGCATCGCCTCGACCGCCCGGGCCACCACGCCGTCGCGTGCACCGACTCGGCCGGCGTGCACGGCGCCGACGACACCGGCACGCGCGTCACCCAGCAGCACCGGCACGCAGTCGGCGCTCACCACCGCCAGGGCCAGCCGCGGCGTGCTCGTCACCAATGCGTCGGTGTCATCGATCGGAGCGTCGCGCGGGCCGTCGACGACCTCGACCCGATCACCGTGCACCTGGTTCATCCACACCACCCGCTCGGCGCCGAGGCCGATCGCAGCGGCCAGCCGGGCCCGGTTGGCCGCCACCGCGCGCGGGTCGTCGCCGACATGATCACCGAGGTTGAAGGTGTCGAACGGTGGCGCCGAGACTCCCCCGGCCCGGGTCGTCGTCACACGCCGGATGCGAACGCTCACCTGCCCAGTATCCGACCGGCCCAGACACGGCTAGCGGCGCATGAAGGGCGGCACGTCGACGTCCTCGTCGTCGTCGCCACCGATGTTCAGCGTTGCGCCGTTGGTCGGCACGGGCACACTGAGCGCGTCAGCGGGCTCGAACAGCGTCGAACTGACCTTGCCGGCCTTGCCCGACGCGATGCCCTGGCCCTGGCTGCTGCCGACGACCGGCTTTCGGCCCATCCCGTTGGCGTCGAAGCCCGCCGCGATCACGGTGACTCGCACTTCGTCGCCCAGCGAGTCGTCGATGACCGTGCCGAAAATGATGTTGGCGTCTTGGTGGGCGGCGTCTTGCACCAACGAGGCCGCCTCATTGATCTCGAACAGGCCCAGGTCGCTGCCGCCGGCGATGGACATCAGCACACCTTGAGCACCCTCCATGGAGGCTTCCAGCAGCGGCGAGTTGATCGCGATCTCGGCGGCCTTGAGCGCCCGGCCGTCGCCGCGGGCCGAACCGATGCCCATCAGCGCCGTTCCCGCACCCGACATGATGCCTTTGACGTCGGCGAAGTCGACGTTGATCAGCCCCGGCGTGGTGATCAGGTCGGTGATGCCCTGCACACCGTTGAGCAGCACCTCGTCGGCGCTGCGGAAGGCGTCCATCAACGACACCGCAGCATCGCCCATCTGCAGCAGCCGGTCGTTGGGGATCACGATCAGCGTGTCACAGCTTTCGCGCAGCGCGGTGATGCCGATCTCGGCCTGCTGGCCACGCCGCTTGCCCTCGAAGGAGAACGGGCGCGTGACGACGCCGACCGTCAACGCGCCCAGCTTGCGGGCCACGCTGGCGACGACGGGCGCCCCGCCGGTGCCGGTGCCGCCGCCCTCGCCTGCGGTGACGAACACCATGTCGGCCCCGCGCAGCAGCTCCTCGATTTCGTCCTTGGCATCTTCGGCGGCCCTGCGCCCGACCTCGGGATCCGCGCCGGCGCCCAGTCCGCGCGTCGAGTCGCGCCCGACGTCGAGCTTGACGTCGGCATCGCTCATCAACAGCGCCTGAGCGTCGGTGTTGATCGCGATGAACTCCACGCCCTTGAGGCCCTGCTCGATCATCCGGTTGACGGCGTTGACGCCGCCACCGCCGATACCCACGACTTTGATGACGGCCAGGTAGTTGTGCGGGGGGGTCATCATTCCGTCTTCCTCCCTAGGGGACTTGGCCTTGGCGTAGCCGCCTGGCAAACCTAAACCTCAAGTAAAGGGTTAGAGTTATGTCAAGTAGTTCCGCGCAAACAGAACGGTATGGCCCCCGCGCGCACGATCCATGCAGGCGCGCCGATGAGCGTCCGGCGAATTTCCGGCGATTTTTCCTGTCCGAGTGTGCGGCCAGCTTCACAGTCGGCCCCGAACTTGCAGCCAGCCTCACATTCGTCGGGGTGGGCGGCCGGCCTATTTAACTGTCGGCAGATCCGGGCTGGACACGTCGTAGGTCCGGCCCGGCCGGGTCAACAGGGCCGTCAGCTTCTCGGCCTTTTCCTCGGTGCGGTCGGTGGTCCCCCAGATCACCGTCCGCCCGTCGGCCAGTGTCAGCGTGATCGACGCAACCGAGGGCGCAGCGATCCGGCCCACCTGAGCGGCGACCTCGGGACGCAGCGCGGTCAGCACCTCGAGCGCGGCCTTGGTCGGCGGGTCGGTGGGCCCCGGGTTGTCGACGTCGATATAGGGCAGCGCCGGAGGTGGCGGAGCGGTCGCGAAGTCGACGCCGTCGCGGTCGTAGAGGTGCGGGCCGTCGGGAAAGTCCTTGACCACCACCGGAACCCGCTCGACGATGGTGATCCGCAGCGCCGACGGATACTGCCGCTGCACCCGCGCGCTCGCCACCCGTCGGATCGCCGCCACCCGGTCGGCGACCTGATCGGTGTTGATCTGCAGCAGCGGCGTTCCGAGTTGCACCTTCGCCGCGTCGAGCACCTCGTCGCGGCTCACCGCGCCCGTCCCGGTGACGATGACGCTGCGCGCGGACATCACCGGCGTGAAATAGAGGATCAGCCCGAGCGCGACGGCGACCACGACCAGTGCCGCGGTGGCGAGCACCAGCTTCAGGCCCCGGACCGCGCCGCGCGGGACAGGTTTTTGCTCGGACCCGAAGCCGCCGCGGGCCCGGCGTTTGGCTTCTCGGCGGGCCTGCTCGATCGCCATCGCGCGGGCCTGCGCGGCGCGGCGCTCGGCGCGTTCACGGCGGGCCCGCCGCCGGGGGCCCTCGGGCTGGTCGTCTGGCGGCCCCGAAGCGAAAATCGGTTCGGTGACGGCAGTTTCGGAAGGGGCGTCGTCTTCCTCGGTCACCAGGGCACCTCCCGCCGGCCCGGCGCACTGCGATTGGCGCGTACCCGAAGCGCGGTCAGGATCTCCGGGCCCAGCATGGTGACGTCGCCGGCGCCCATGGTGACGATGACGTCGCCCGCCCTCGCGGTCGCGGCGACCGCGTCGGCGACCGCGGAGAAGTCCGGCAGATACTGCACCGGCACGCTGACGTGCTCGGCGACGCTGGCTCCACTCACGCCGGCCACCGGTTGTTCCCGCGCGGCGTAGACGTCGAGAACAAAAACCTCGTCTGCGGCATCCAGCGCGCGGCCGAATTCAGCGGCGAAAGCCTTTGTCCGCGAATACAAATGTGGCTGAAACACTACGATCGACCGGCCGCCACCGCCCTGTTCCAGCAACGTGCGCACCGCATCCAGCGTCGCGCTGATCTCGGTCGGATGGTGGGCGTAGTCGTCGAAAACCCGCACCGAACCCGCGGTTCCGATCAACTCGAATCGGCGTCGGACTCCTTCGAATCCGGCCAGCCCGTCGAGCACACCATCGGCCGGCGCGCCGACCTCGATGGCGGCCACCAGCGCCCCCAGCGCATTGAGCGCCATGTGCCGGCCCGGCACCGACAGCCGCATCACCCACGGGTGGATTTCGCCGGCCAGCTTGATGTGCGCAACCGCGCCGGTGCCCTGTTGCTCCCAGGACAGGAGCGCGGCGGTCAGCTGCTCAGGCGAGGCCTGCGAAGATGGAGAACCATAGCGCAGCACCCGAATCCCCAGCGCCGCAGTGCGTTCGGCCAACGCCGCCGCGCCCGGGTCGTCGATGCACGCGACGAGCGCTCCGCCCGGGGCCAGCCGCTCCACGAAAGAGTCGAACATCGCGACGTAGGCGTCGGCGCTGCCGAAGAAGTCGAGATGGTCGGACTCGATGTTGGTGACCACCGCGACGTTCGGCGTGTATTCCAGCAGCGAGCCGTCACTTTCGTCGGCCTCGGCCACGAAACAGTCACCGCTGCCGTGGTGGGCGTTGGTGCCGGCCTCCCCCAGCTCGCCGCCGACCGCGAAGGACGGATCCTTACCGCAGTGTTGCAGCGCCACGATGAGCATCGACGTCGTCGTGGTCTTACCGTGCGTACCCGTGACCATCAGCGTGGTGCGCCCGGCCATCAGCTTGGCCAGCACGGCCGGGCGCAGCACCACCGGGATGCCGCGCCGACGGGCCTCGACGAGCTCGGGATTGGTCTTCGGGATTGCGGCATGAGTGGTGATCACCGCCGTGGCGCCGCCGGGCAGCAGATCCAGCGACGACGCGTCATGGCCGATGCGGATCAGCGCACCGCGGGCGCGCAGCGCACGCACGCCGCGCGACTCCTTGGCGTCCGACCCCGACACCATCCCGCCGCGGTCCAGCAAGATGCGGGCGATACCGGACATGCCCGCGCCTCCGATGCCGACCATGTGCACGCGCTGCAGCTCGGCCGGCAACGGCTCGGCGTTCACCGCAACCCCCGCCGCAAAGCGCGGGCCTCGCGCGCCTGCTTGGCCAGGTCCAGGGCCGCGTGGGCCACCTGCTGCGCCGCGTCGCGGTGACCGACCAGCGCCGCGGCCCTCGTCATCGCCGCCAGCCGCGGTGCGTCGCCCAATAGCCCGGCCACCTGATCGGCGACGAACTCCGGCGTCAGATCGGCATCGGCGACAATCAGCCCGCCGCCCGCGTTGACCACCGGCAACGCGTTGAGCCGTTGCTCGCCGTTGCCGATCGGCAGCGGCACGTAGATGGCGGGCAGCCCGACGGCCGATACCTCGGCGACGGTCATCGCCCCGGAGCGGCAGATCGCCAGATCCGCTGCGGCATAAGCCAGATCCATGCGGTCCAGATACGGCACCGCGACGTAGGGCGGATCGCCCGGCTGCGGCGTGCGCAAATCGAGAATGTTCTTTGCGCCGTAGGCGTGCAGCACGGCTACTCCCGCGGCCGCCAGCGCGCCGGCGGCCGCGGCGACGGCCCGATTGATGGAAGCGGCTCCCTGCGAGCCGCCGAACACCAGCAGGACCCGCGCGTCGTCGGCGAATCCGAAGTGTGCACGCGCCGCCGGCCGCAACGCCGCGCGGTCCAGCGAGGTGATGGCCGACCGGACCGGCACGCCGACCACCTCGGCACGCGGCAGGCCGCAGTCCGAGACCGCCGAGAGCACCCGTTGCGCGCTGCGGGCGCCGACCCGGTTGGCCAGCCCGGCGCTGGCGTTGGCTTCGTGGATCACCACCGGGACGCGACGCCGGCGGGCGGCCAGGTAGGCGGGCAGCGCCACGTAGCCGCCGAACCCGATCACCACGTCGGCGCCGACCTTGTCGAGCACGACGCTGGTCTGCCGGACGGCCTGCCACACCCGAAGCGGCAGGCGGGCCAGGTCACCGCTGGGCTTACGTGGCAGCGGGACCGGGGTGATCAGCTCGAGCTGGTAGCCGCGCTGGGGCACCAGCTTGGTCTCCAGCCCACGCCGGGTGCCCAGCGCTGTTACCCGGACCTGCGGGTCCATTGCCACCAGCGCGTCGGCGACGGCCATCGCGGGCTCGACGTGCCCGGCCGTGCCGCCACCCGCGATCACCACCGACAACGACGATTCCCCGGTTGGCCCTGTGACCGATGACCCTGCGACCGAGTCGTTCACCCGTAGCGCTGACCTTCCAGTGCGCGGTCCTTTTTACGACCATGCCCAGTGCTTGCATGACGCTGACCGGTGTACCGCTGTCCGCCTCCATGATGCCCCGCCCGTCCGGTGCGCCGATCCCCCGTACGGGGTCGCGCCGCCCGTGCGGGCTTTCGCTGTGGCTTGGCCGGTTGCGGCCGACCGCGCAGCCGGTCGCGCAGCGCCTCGACCCGAGTCGGCGCATAGGGCTCGGGCAACGGCAGTCGCAGCAGGCGGTTCATCCGGTCGTCGCGTCCGGCCCGCAGCGCGGCGACCGCCTCAGGCTCGTGACGCGCCGCGTTTGCCATCATGCCGATCATCAAAAGTGTTGTGGCCGTTGATGTTCCACCCGCGGAGATGAGCGGCAGCTGAATTCCCGTGACCGGCAGCAGGCCGATCACGTAGCCAACGTTGATGAACGACTGGCCGATCACCCACATCGTGGTGGTCGCGGTCAGCAGCCGCAAAAACGGGTCGGCGGACCGGCGTGCGATGCGCATCCCGGTGTAGGCGAACAACCCGAACAGGCCCAGCAGCCCGAGGGCGCCGACCAGGCCGAGTTCCTCGCCGATGATCGCGAAGATGAAGTCGTTGTGGGCGTTGGGCAGGTAGTTCCACTTGGCGGTGCCCTGCCCCAGGCCGTCGCCGAAAATGCCGCCGTTGGCCAGCGCGAACTTCGCCTGCCTGGCCTGATACCCGGTGTCCTGTGGATCCTGCCCGGGGTTCAGCCACGATCGGACCCGGTCGGAGCGGTAGCCGGCCGACACCGCCAGGATCCCCGCCGCCATGATCACCGCGATCAGCGAGCTCAGGAAAACCCGTAGCGGCAGGCCGGCATACCAGAACAGGGCCAGCAAAATGATGCCCATCGACACCGTCTGGCCCAGGTCCGGCTGGGCCACGATGAGCGCCAGCGCGATGACGGCCGCCGGCACCAGCGGGATCAGCATTTCCCGCAGCGAGGCCCGCTCCATGCGCCGGGCGGCCAGCAGATGCGCACCCCAGATGGCGAACGCGATCTTGGTCAGTTCGGAGGGCTGCATCGACAGGCCGGCGATCACGAACCACCCGCGAGAACCGTTGGCTTCCTTGCCGATTCCGGGAACCAGCACCAACACCAGCAACACGATGGTCAGCGCGAAACCGGAGAACGCCATGCGCCGCATGAAGCGCACCGGCAATCTCAACGCCAGGTAGCAGGCGACGAGTCCGATCACCGTCCACAGCACCTGCCGCCCGAAGATGACCCACGCCGATCCGTCGTCGTCGTAAGACCGCACCCCGGACGCCGAGAGCACCATGGTCAGCCCCAGCGTGGTCAACAGCGCCGCCACCGCGATGATCAGGTGAAACGACGTCAACGGCCGGCCCAGCCAGGCACCGAACCGGGTCCGCGCAGCGCCCGGCGCCGTGGCCGGGGCGTCGGCAGGGGCGGCCGTCGCCTCGCGCTTCGTCTCCCGGTGGAACAACCGGGCCAGCGGGTTCTTCACACCGAGCTATCGGGCCGTGGCGCGCACCGCGGCTGCGAACGCATCGCCCCGGTCCGCATAGCCGGTGAACTGGTCAAATGATGCACCGGCCGGCGCCAGCAGCACCGTGTCGCCGGGTCGGGCGAGGGCTTTCGCGGCGGCGACGGCGGCGCTCATCACGGCAGCGCCGACCGGCTCCCCGGGCCGAGGGACCACTTCTGTCACATTGGTAACACGAGGCTCAGCAGTCGCATGCATAACAGCATCCTCGCCTGTCACGACCGGTACGACGGGGACATCGGGCGCGTGTCGTGATAACGCCTCGGCAACCTGAGCCCGGTCACGGCCGATCAAAACCACGCCGACCAGCCGAGACGCGATCCTCGCCACGGTCTGCTCGACCGAGGCGCCCTTGAGCAGACCACCGGCTATCCACACCACTCGCGGGTAGGCCAACACCGACCCCTCGGCAGCATGCGGGTTGGTGGCCTTGGAATCGTCGACGTAGCTGACCTCGTCGACGACGGCCACCACCTGGGCGCGGTGCGGGCCCACCCGAAAGGATGCCAACGCGGTCGCGATCGCCTCGGCGGGCGCCCCGACACTGCGGGCCAGCGCGGCGGCCGCCAGCGCGTCGAGCACGCCCACCGGCCCCGGCACCGGGATCGACGAGACCGCCGCCAGCGCCAGGTCGTCGGAGAAGGCCCGGTCGACGAGCCAGCCGTCGCGCACCCCCAGCTCCCCGGCGGCGGGTTCGCCCAGCCGGAAACCGACCCGCACCGGCGCCTGCGCGGTAGGCAGCAGCGCCGCAGCGCGGGGATCGTCCAGCCCGGTCACCGCCACCCGGCCGCGCAGCACGCGTGCCTTGGCCGCGGTGTAGTCGGCGATGCTGCCGTGCCAGTCCAGGTGGTCCTCGGCGATGTTGAGCACCGCGCCCGCCTCGGGTCGCACCGAGGGCGCCCAGTGCAGCTGGAAGCTGGACAGTTCGACGGCCAGCAGGTCGGCCGGCTCACGGAGCGCGTCCAGCACCGGGTTGCCGATGTTTCCGCATAGCCGCGCGTCAAGGCCCGCGGCCGTCAGCATGGCGTGCAGCATTGAGGTGGTGGTGGTCTTGCCGTTGGTGCCGGTGACCGCCAGCCAGCGTCGCGGCGGCCCGTAGTGTCCTGACGCATCGAGCCGCCACGCCAGTTCGACGTCGCCCCAGATCGGCACGCCGGCCGCCGCAGCCGCGACCGGCAGCGGCGCGGTCGGCGCAAAGCCAGGGCTGATGATGACCAGCGCGTAGTCGGTGATGTGTTGCGCCGCAGTCGCCGGACTCACGGTCGCCACCCCGGCGTCGGCGTGCTGCCGGCGAATGGCGGGGTCGTCGTCGCAGAGGGTCGGCACCACATCCAGCGGGGCCAGCGCCGCCAGCACCGAGCGGCCGGTGATGCCGCCACCGGCGACCAGCACGGGTGCGCCAGATGCCAACAACTCCAGCGCCATGTCAGCCGCCGGTTGCGGCGAGCCACTCGCTGTAGAACAGCGCCACCCCCAGGCCGCAGCTGATCGCGGTCAGCAGCCAAAACCGGATGATCACCGTGGTTTCGGCCCACCCGGCCAGCTCGAAATGGTGGTGGAAGGGCGCCATCCGGAACACCCTGCGACCCGTGGTGCGAAATGTCAGGATCTGCACTACCACCGAGGTGATCTCGGCGACGAACAGCGAACCCAGCACCACGGCGAGGATTTCGGTGCGGCTGGTCACCGATATGCCGGCGATGATGCCACCCAGCGCCAGTGATCCGGTGTCGCCCATGAAGATCTTGGCCGGCGCGGCGTTCCACCACAGAAAGCCGATGCAGGCGCCCGCCGTCGCGGCCGCGATGATCGCCAGATCCAGCGGATCGCGCACGTTGTAGCAACCCAGGCCCGGCGCGGTGGCACAGGCGTTGCGGTACTGCCAGAACGTGATCAGCACATAGGCGGCGCACACCATGGCCATGCAGCCGGCGGCCAGCCCGTCCAGCCCGTCGGTGAAGTTCACCGCGTTCGACCAGGCGCTGACGACGATCACGCAGAACAGCACGAAAAGCGCGGGAGGCAATGTGACAGTGGCGATTTCACGCACGTAGGACAGGTCGGAGGTGCCCGGGGTCAGACCGTCGTCGTTGCGGAATTGCAGCACCAGGACGCCGACCAGCACGGCGGCGGTGATCTGCCCGATGGTCTTGGCCGTCTTGTTGAGTCCCAGATTGCGCGACCGCCGGATCTTGATCAGGTCGTCGACGAATCCGACCGCCCCCAGTGTGGTCGCCAAAAACAGCACCAGCAGGCCCGACGCCGACGGCCCTTCGCCGCCCAACGCCAGGCCGGCGAGGTGGGTGCCCAGGTAGCCCGTCCAGATGCCGGCCAGGATCGCCACGCCGCCCATCGACGGGGTGCCGCGCTTGGTCCGGTGACTGGGTGGGCCGTCCTCGCGGATCTCGTGACCGAATCCCTGCCTGGTGAACAGCCGAATCAGCATCGGGGTCAACACAATCGACACCGTCAGCGCGATGCCGACGGCGATCAGGATGTCGATCATCGGGCGACGCCCGGGCCGTCGGGCGACGAGCGCGTCGCGCGAGGAGAGACGCGGCCCATCGGCCCAGCGTCTTCGGCGACGAGCGAGTCGGCCAGTGCACCCAGGCCGGCCGCGTTGGAGGCCTTCACCAGCACTACATCCCCGGCCTGCAACTCGGCCCGCAGCAATGCCAGGGCGGCGTCGGCGTCGGCGACGATGCTGGCCGCTCTATCGCCTTCTGAGGCCCATGCCCCCTCCATGACCGCGCCGTGGTGCATGGCGTCCATCGGCCTCCCTGTTCCCACGACAATGAGTCGAGTCACATCTAAGCGCACCGCTAACCGGCCGATGCGGTCATGCTCGGATATCGCGTCGTCGCCCAGTTCGGCCATCTCGCCCAGCACCGCCCAGCTGCGGCGTCCTTCTCGCGCCATCCACGCCAGCGCCTGCAACCCGGCCCGCATCGAGTCGGGGTTGGCGTTGTACGCGTCGTCGATCACGGTCACCCCGTCGGGGCGGGTGACCACCCGCATTCGGTGCTGCGACAGCGGGTGTGCTCCGGCCAGGGCGTCGGCCACCTGCTCGGCGGTGGCGCCGCATTCCAGCGCGACCGCCGCCGCGCACAGCGCGTTGGCCACCTGGTGGTCGCCGTGCACGGATAGTGCGATGTCGACGGCGACGGTGCCAGTTTGCAAGCCGGTGTGCAGCGTGAAGCGCGGCCTGGCCAGCTCGTCGAGCGTCACCGGCCCCGCCCACAGGTCGGCGGTTCGCTGCTCACGACTCACCCGCACCACCCGCGCCGAGGTTTTGTCGGCCATCGCGGCCACCGCCGGGTCGTCGACGTTGAGCACGACTACCCCGGACTGCGGAATAGCTTGGGGCAGCTCGGCTTTGGTGCGCGCAATGGCCTCGCGTGAGCCGAACTCGCCCAGATGCGCGGTGCCGACGTTGAGCACCACTCCGATTGCCGGCGGTGCAATCGCGGCGAGCGCCGCGATGTTGCCGGGGTGGCGCGCCGAGAGCTCCAGGATCAGGTAATCGGTGCTGTCGGTGGCGCGCAGCACCGTCCACGGATGGCCCAGTTCGTTGTTGAAGGACCCGGGGGGTGCCACCACCTCGCCGAGCGGCTCGAGCACTGCGGCCAGCAAGTCCTTCGTCGACGTCTTGCCCGACGAACCGGTGATCCCGACGATCGTCAGCCCACCGGTCACCAGCTCCGCGGCCACCGCTGCGGCCAGCTTGGCCAGCGCGGTCAGCACCGCCGCGCCCGACCCGTCGGTGTCGTGCTCGAGCACACCTGCCAGCGCGCGGGGGGCGTGCGCTTCGGGCTTCACGACGATCGCGGGCACCCCGACGGGGCGGGCGGCCAGTACGGCGACCGCCCCTGCGGCCACCGCCGCCGCCGCATGGTCGTGCCCGTCCGAACGTGCCCCGGGCAGCGCCAGGAACAACCCGCCGGATGTGACTTTGCGCGAGTCGAATTCGACTGTGCCGGTTACGCGCAACTCGGCCGCCGCCTCTGCGGAGATGTCTGACAGTTCGCCGCCGACGATGTCGGCGATCTGGGCGACCGTGAGCTCGATCATCGGCGCGCCTCGAGGGCCGCGGCGAGCTCGACCCGGTCGTCGAACGGGCGGGTGTGGCCGCCGCCGCTCTGACCGGTCTCATGGCCTTTGCCGGTGACCAGCACGACGTCTCCGGGACGGGCCCAGGACACGGCGTGGTCGATCGCCGCGCGCCGGTCGCCGATCTCGACCACTGTTGCGGCGCCGCCGGCTTCGGCTGCGCCGGCCAAGATCTCGCGACGAATCGCCGCGGGATCCTCGCTGCGTGGGTTGTCGTCGGTCACCACGACCAGGTCGGCGAGCTCGGCGGCGATCTTGCCCATCGGCGCGCGTTTACCCTGGTCGCGATCGCCGCCCGCCCCGAACACCACGGCCAGCCGACTGCCGGGGCGGCGCAGCGATCGCAGCACCTCGCGCAGCGCACCCGGCTTGTGCGCATAGTCGACCAGCGCGAGGAAGTCCTGGCCGCGCTCGATCTGCTCGAGCCGCCCCGGGACGCGGGTACCGCGCAGCCCGGTTGCCGCCTGCTCGGGGGAAACCCCGAGTGTGTCCAGAATAGCCAGTGCGACAAGGCAATTGGCGATGTTGTAGCCGCCAGGCAACCGGATGGCCACCCGGTGGTGCACGCCCGCCGGGTCGACGGCGGTGAACTCCTGCCCCCCCGCCTGCACCGTCACGTCCTCCGCGCCCCAGTCCGCAGTGCGGCCCTGGGCGCTGACGGTGACCGCGTTGGCCGCGCGCTCGGCCATCCGGCGACCGGCGTCGTCGTCGATGCACACCACCGCGGTGCGGGCGCGCAGCGGCGAGGTGGGGTCGAACAACCGGGCCTTGGCTTCGAAGTAGTCCTCCATGGTCGGGTGGAAGTCGAGATGGTCGCGGGACAGGTTGGTGAAGCCACCCACCGCGAAGCGGACGCCGTCGACTCGGCCCAATGTCAGCGCGTGACTGGACACCTCGATCACCACGGTGTCCACCCCGCGCTCGGCCATCGCGGCGAGCTGCGCCTGCAATGCGGGGGCCTCGGGCGTGGTCAGCACGCTGGGGACGTCGGTGCCGTCGATGCGCAGGCCGATGGTGCCGATCAGCCCGACCGTCCGCCCGGCCGCTCGCAGGCCCGCCTCGATCAGATAGGTCGTGGTGGTCTTTCCCGACGTTCCGGTCACGCCGACCACTGCAAGCCGCTCGGAGGGCCGACCGTAGACGATGGCGGCGAGTTCGCCGAGCACTCTGCGGGGTGCGTCGTGCACCAGGACCGGCACCGAACCGCGGTGGCCGGCTACCTCTGCCACCCCGGCGGCATCGGTCAACACCGCGACGGCCCCACGTTCCAGCGCGTCGCCGATGTAGCGCGCGCCGTGGGTCGTTGCGCCGCTCAGCGCGGCGAACAGGTCACCCGATACGACGTCCTGGGCTCGCAGCGTCACACCGGTGACACGCAGGTCGGGAACGACCGTGTCCTCGGCGGCGACGGCGCCCACGGCGGCGGCCAGCTCCGGCAACGGCGCGCCCGCGCCGGCGGTGGGGCGCAACGCAGCGGGCACCGTGATCACCTCCGTCATGGCCATTTTCTGACGTCGTGGCAGCGCGTCAATCAGCCATGACACCTTATCGACCCGGCGACGACACTCAGCCGCTATAGGGCTTGCAACGTCAACGGCGGCCCGGGATCGGGCGAGAGCGGGATGTTTTCGCGCTGCAGCAGCCAGCCCGCGATGTTGTGGAACAACGGGGCGGCCGAGTGGCCCGGTGTGCCGTCCGCATTGCGCTGCGGGTTGTCCATCATGATGCCGACCACGTACCGCGGGTTGTCGGTCGTGGCGATGCCGGCGAAGGTGATCCAGTAGACGTCGTCGAAATAACAGCCGCAGGCCGGGTTGATCTGCTGGCCTGTCCCGGTTTTGCCCGAGATCTGGTAACCGTCGACCGCGGCTTGCGGCCCGGTGCCCTGCTGGTAGCCCCTCGGATCACGCTGCACGACCCCGCGCAGCATGTTGCGCACGGTCTGCGCGGTCTGCGGCGAGACCACCCGTACGCCTTCCGGCCGCGGCTCTTCGGTCCGGCTGCCGTCGGGCCCGATGGTGGCCTTGACGATTCGCGGCGCCATCCGCAGCCCGTCATTGGCGATCGTCTGGTACATGCCGGTCATCTGCAGCAGAGTCATCGAAAGGCCTTGGCCGATAGGCAGGTTGGAGAACGTGCTGCCCGACCACTGGTCGATCGGCGGCACCACGCCGGCGCTCTCGCCCGGCAACCCGACACCGGTGCGCTGACCCAGGCCGAACTTGCGGAGCATGTCGTAGTAGCGGTCCGGGCCGACGCGCTGCGCGAGCATCAGCGTGCCCACGTTGGAAGATTTCCCGAACACGCCGGTGGTCGTGTAGGGCATCACGCCATGGCCCCAGGCATCGTGCACGGTGACCCCGCCCATGTGGATCGAGCCCGGCACTTGCAGCACCTCGTCGGGATTGCTCAGCCCGTACTCGATAACCGAAGACGCGGTGACGACCTTGTTCACCGACCCGGGCTCGAATGGCGAGGACACCGCGAGGTTGCCCATCTCTTTGTTGCCCTGACGGCCAATGTCCTGGGAGGGGTCGAAGGTGTTGTCGTTGGACATGGCCAGCACTTCACCGGTCTTGGCGTCGAGGACCACCGCCGAGACGTTGCGGGATCCGGACAGGTTCTTGGCCTGCTGCACCTGTTGCTGGACGTAGAACTGGATGTCGTCGTCGATGGTGAGTTGGACGGTCGAGCCGTTGACCGCCTTGTGCTGGTTGCGATAGCTGCCGGGGATCACCACGCCGTCGGAGCCGCGGTCGTAGGTGACCGAGCCGTCGGTGCCGGCCAGCTCGGCGTCCAGCGAGTCCTCCAGCCCGAGCAGACCGTGGCCGTCCCAGTCGATGCCGCCGACGATGTTGGCCGCCAGCGATCCGCCCGGATACTGGCGCAGGTCTTGGCGTTCGGCGCCGACCTCGGGGTACTTTTTCGTGATCACCGTGGCGATGGCGGGGTCGACGGCGCGAGCCAAATAGACGAAGGTCTCGTCGCTCTTCAGCTTTTTCAGCACGGTGGCCGTGTCCGGCTTGTTGTTCAGGCGCAGCGCGACCTCCTTGGCGATGTCGCGCAGTCGCTGCTGCGGGTCGGGGGCGTTCGCGTTCTTTTGTTTGGCCTCGGCGAGCTGCTTGTGGATCCTGCGCGGCTGAAAGGTCAAGGCGCGCGCCTCGATGGTGAAGGCGAGTTGGTCGTTGTTGCGGTCGATGATGCTGCCGCGCACCGCCTTTTCGACGTCGGTCACCTTGAGCTGGCCGGCAGCCTCGGCACGCAGGCCGGAGGCGCGCGGCACCTGCAGGTAGAACAGCTGCGCCGCCGCCACTATCAGGGCCACGAAGATGACGGCGTTGCCGGCTCTGTGCCGGAAAACGAACGACGCACCGCGCGCCCCGAGCTCGGCAGCTTGGCGGGTACGACGCTCGCGCGCCGAACGGCCGGGCGGGGTTGCCTTTGTCTTGCGGCCCGCACGGCCTACGGGCCGTGACGATCGGCCGCCTGACCGGTCCGCGCGACTCACCGTGCCGCGCCGGGTGTCGTTGCGGTCAGCGGGCCGAACTGCTCGCCGATGAGCGGCGCAGTCGCGGGCGGCGCCGCGGTCCCGTGCGGCACGCCGCCCGGCGGCACGACGCCCGCGGGTGGTGGCGCCGGCGGGGGCGCCGCAATGGTGGGCGGCGGTGCGGGCCCGGCAAGGGGCGCGGGCCCGGCCACCGCCGGTGGCACCGCGGGGGGCGGAGCCAGATCGGGCGGGGCCGCAACAGGTGCCGGGGGCGCAACAGGTGCCGGGGGCGCGGGCACAGCGGGAGGCGTGGGCGGTGCCGGGGGTGCGGCCGGAGCGGGAAGATGCTCGGTGCCCAACGTGGTGGCGCCATCGGGAGCTCGGACCATCACCTCCGGACCGGTCAGTCCCGGCACGGCCGGTGCGCCTGTACCCGGGCCCACCCGAACCGGCACCTCGACCGGATTCACCGGCGGCGGAGGCGGTGCGGGCCGCTCGTCAGGCAGCTTGGTGTTCAGCGGTGGCGGCGGCATCCCCTCGGCCGGCTTGGGAGTGCCGACGACCACCCAGTTGCCGGCCGGATCCTGGATCAAGTGGGCGGTGTCCCTCGTCGGGATCATTCCCAGGCCGCGCGCGGCCTCGGCCAGCGCCGGTGCGGACTGCGCCTCCAGCACGTCGCGCTCCAGCGCCTCCTTTTGCTGCTGCAACAGCTGGTTCTTCTCGCGGGCGTTGCCGAGTTGATAGGAACGCTCGGCCGCATCGGTGGACAACCACAACGTGACGCCCAGCCCGGCGCCGAGGGAGCCGATGACCAGCACCACGAAGGGCACTTTTGCCGCCAGCGTGCGTGGCCGTAGGTCGATCGACGCCAGCCGATTGAGCAAACGATCCCGTAAAGGCGGACGGATAACCTTGGGCGCCTTGGCTTTCCGCGCCTTCGCCCGTGCCTTGGCCTGGCTGGTGTTCTTCGGTCGAGCCATCCGCTCAGCCGGACGCGCCATCGGGGTGGTCTGCGGCGCAGTACGCGGAGCCCGTGGCTCATGGGCTGGCGCCGAGGCCTTTCCGCCGCGCGCACGGGTGCGACGGGCGGGCGCGGGATCGGCTGGTCGGCGCCCGGACTTTTTGGATGCCCCGTCATGCCCGCGACGGCGATCGCGGGGCGGCGCTTCGCGCTTGGCCTTCATGAGTCACTCCTGCCCGCGGCCCGCTGCCCGGGTTTCACCCGTTGCACTGCGCGCAGTCGCACCGCGGCGCTGCGCGGGTTGTACCGGATCTCGGCGTCGTCGGCGCGTTCGGCGCCGCGCGTCAAGGAAACGAATTGCGGTGCGTGCCCTGGGAGTTCGACCGGTAGATCGGACGGCGTGGTGGATCTGGTGGCCTGCGTGAACATCCGTTTGACGATGCGGTCCTCCAGTGATTGATAGGACAGCACCACGATGCGCCCGTCGACGGCGAGCGCATTCAGCGCGGCGGGAAGAGCGTCGTGCAACGCGTCCAGCTCGGCGTTGACCGCAATGCGCAGTGCCTGGAATGTGCGCTTGGCCGGATGCCCGCCGGTGCGCCGTGCCGGGGCCGGGATCGCTTGGTAGACAACCTCTACCAGCTCGCCGGTCGACGTGAACGGCGTGCGCGCCCGGCGGCGCACGATGTGCGCGGCGATGCGGCGCGCGAAGCGCTCCTCGCCGTATCGGCGCAAGATGTCGGCGAGCGTTGCCTCGTCGTAGGTGTTGACTATCTCCGCGGCGGTCAGCGGTGATCCGGGGTCCATCCGCATGTCCAACGGCGCATCGTGGGCGTAGGAAAAGCCGCGCTCGCCGCGGTCGAGTTGCATCGATGACACGCCGAGATCGAACAGCACACCGTCGACGGATCCTGTTGCGCCATAGCCGGATCCGGTCAGGGCGCCGACGAGCCCGTCATAGCGGGTCTGGATCAGCGTGACCCGATCGGCGAACCGCGCCAGCCGGGCACGGGCGATGTCCACGGCGGTCGGATCGCGGTCGATGCCGATCAGCCGTAGCCCGGGCAGGTCGGTCAAGAACCGCTCCGCATGTCCGCCTGCACCGATGGTCGCGTCGAGGAGCACCGCACCTGATCCGCCCGGATCGTGCCGCGTCAGCGCAGGGGTGAGTAGTGCCACGCAGCGGTCGAGCAGTACCGGCACATGACCGAAACCACCAGTGGCGTCAGGCACGACAACACCTCCCCGACGAATGACCGACCGGGCGATTGCAAGCGCCCCTGCGCCGAGGTCCCTGTCCGAGAGCACGAACCTGGCGTTGGGGAAGTACGTCAGGGTCGGTTCGGGCAGAGGCCACGGCGCACGGGCATGCACCTCAGATAATGTCGTCGAGTGCTTCATCGCTGGCCGCGGAGAAGTTCTCTTCATGGGTCTGCTGATAGTCCTGCCAGGCCTGGGCATCCCAGATCTCCAGGTAGTCGACCGATCCGATCACCACGCAGTCCTTCGAGAGGTTCGCGTAGCGGCGGTGCTCGGCAGATAACGTGATGCGGCCCTGCGCATCGGGATGCTGTTCGTCGGTGGCGGCAGCCAGGTTGCGCAGGAAGGCTCTGGCCTCCGGGTTATTGCGCTTGGCCCGGTCGGCCAACCGGCGGGCGAGCTGCTCGAATTCCGCGCGCGGGTACACAGCAAGGCTGTGGTCTTGGCTCTTGGTGACCATTAACCCTCCTGCCAGCGCGTCGCGGAACTTGGCGGGCAACGTCAGCCGCCCCTTGTCGTCCAGCTTCGGCGTGTAGGTGCCCAAAAACATCCGGCCACCTCCACGCCATCGCCCGGTGTCCTCGTCACCTGGTTTCCCCTACCGACTTCCGCCACCATACCCCACAATCCCCCACTTTGCGCCATTTATTGGATAACAGATGGGTGATTTACGCGGTGGCAATCCACCCCGCCGTGATGGGCAGGCATAACGCCGACCCGCCGGACTCGGAATTACCCAGATCAGCGCCGATCAGATGCCGGGTGGGGCGTTGTGG
The DNA here is from genome assembly GCF_002102185.1 of Mycobacterium fragae. Classification (GTDB taxonomy): domain Bacteria; phylum Actinomycetota; class Actinomycetes; order Mycobacteriales; family Mycobacteriaceae; genus Mycobacterium; species Mycobacterium fragae. Next base: position 488,463 of record NZ_LQOW01000031.1, on the reverse strand, counting down.
GGCTGCGGTCCGGCCCGGGCACAAAAAAGGGGCAGCCGGTCGGCTGCCCCACAGTTGGTAAATCGTTACTCGTCGAACCGGCGGCGGAAGCGGTCCTCCATGCGGCTGGTGAAGGATCCACCGGCGCCCTTGGCGCGGCGCTGACGCGGGCCGGGCGAGGACCCAGGGTGATCGGCCCGACCAGTCAACCGCGGACCGGTGATGGCAAACACCACACCACCGAACATGACGAGGAATCCGAGCACGGACAGGATCGGGAAGGTTCCGATCATCGTGGCCTTGAACGCCACGCCGGAAACCAGCATCCCGAGACCGATGACGAACAGCGCCGCGCCTTGGAGTCGCCGCCGAGCGGTCGGCGCACGCAACCCCCCGCCACGCACGCTGGAGGCGAACTTGGGGTCTTCGGCATAGAGCGCGCTCTCGATCTGCTCGAGCATGCGCTGCTCATGATCGGAGAGTGGCATTCGTCCCTCCTTGCCGAAAAGCTGTCACGTAACTATCGATAGCACGTGGATGCCCATTGTATGGGCAACTAATCAGAATGATACGAGGTCAATCTGTGCCGTACCACCGCTTCGGTTGCCGATTGTAGCCATGCGACGATGCCGGCCGATCACCGCTCCGGCACGCACTGCCGCGCCCGACGATGAGTCCGATAATGAAGCGGAAGCACGGCACCGGATCATCAGGAAGGCACCGCGAGTTGGCGACATTCCTCATCGACCTCCCGGCGCACGACATGCAGCGCCGGCTCGGTGATGCGTTGAATGTGTACGTCGACGCCATGCGGTATCCACCCGGCACTGAGAACCAGCGTGCGGCGATGTGGCTGGAACACACGCGCCGGCGCGGCTGGCAAGCCGTCGCCGCGGTGGAGGTGTGCGGCTGGCCCGGGGCGATGCCGCCGGCTGCCGAACTGAGCAGCGCCCCTTTGCTCGGGGTGGCCTACGGCTATTGCGGCGCACCCGATCAGTGGTGGCAGCAGCAAGTGGTGACGGGGCTGCAACGCGGCGGCTTCCCCGGCCCGGAGATCGCCGAGCTGATGTCCAGCTACTTCGAGCTGACCGAATTGCATATCCATCCCCGGGCCCAGGGCCGCGGCCTCGGAGAAGCGTTGGCGCGCAAACTACTTGCGGGCCGGCCAGAAGCCAATGTGCTGCTGTCGACGCCGGAGATCAACGGCGAAGCCAATCGCGCATGGCGGCTGTACAGACGTCTCGGCTTCGTCGACATCATCCGCGGCTACCACTTCGCGGGCGACCCGCGGCCGTTCGCAATCCTCGGCCGCAAGCTGCCGCTATAACCGCACTCGGCCGACCCGGCCCCGCGGGAACCCCGGTCTGGCACGATGATCGGGTGTTCACCGCTCGTCATCGCCGCCGCCTGCTGGCGATGACGATGCTGCTTCTGGCGATGCCGGTACTCGCCGGGTGCGTCAAGGTCAAAGCGTCGATCACCATCTCCCCCGACGACCTGGTGTCGGGAGAGATCATCGCCGCGGCCAAACCCCGCAACGACAAAGACGCCGGGCCGCAACTGGATCCCAACTTGCCGTTCAGCCAGAAAGTGGCGATCTCCCAGTATGACCACGAGGGCTACAAGGGCTCTGAAGCGGTCTTTTCCGAGTTGACCTTTGCCGAATTGCCGGAGCTGGCGAACATGAACCCCGACGCGCAGGGGGTGAATCTGTCCCTGCGCAGAGCCGGCGACCTGGTGATCCTGGAAGGGCGGGCGGATTTGACCTCGCTGACCGACCCGCAGGCCGACGTCGAACTCACCGTCACCTTCCCAGGCTCGGTGACTTCGACCAACGGCGACCGCATCGGCTCGGACATGGTGGAGTGGAAGCTCAAACCGGGCGTCGTCAATACCATGACCGCCCAGGCTCGCTACACCGATCCGAGCACGCGCTCCTTCCGCGGCGCCGCCATGTGGCTGATCCTGTCGTCGTTTGTGGTCGCGGGAGTGGTTGGGGCGCTGGCCTGGTACGGCCGCGACCGCTCACCGCGGTTCGCCGAGCCGAGCGACGAGCCACCCGACTGACCGCAACCGGTCAGCTCGTCGGCGACCAGTAGTCGAGCATTTCTGCGAACGTCTCGAACGCCGGCGCAGAAATGCCGTACGTCGCCTCGAGATGGATGCTCAGCGGATAGCCAAGGTCCGCGACGCCGTCGATCACCCGCTTGTACAGGTCGACCATCAGCTTGCGCTTCTGAGCAGGTTCCGAGTTGGCCAAAGTCTTGACGAACTCCTGCTCGTCGGCCACCGCGGCATTGCCCGGGTCCTGGATGAGCCAGTTGATGAAACCCACCCGGTTCTCGATCTTCGGTACGAAGCCGAACGACAGCAGGATTTCCGGGCGATGGTCTGAGTTCTTCGCGAACTCGGCGAGGAACTCCGTAATGGCGTCGGAATACAACAGCTGCGTCTGCGCGAACGTCGCACCCCGATCGCACTTGAAACCAAAGCGACCGGCTTCCCCCTCCCGGGTGGGGATCAAGATCACGCCGCGGTTGGCCACCAGCTCGCGGTAAATCGACAGGGCGTCGGTCGGCGCCACGCCGGAGCCCTCGCCGTCGGCCATCGTGCGCGGTACGCCGACGAAAACGACGCCCTCGATCCCGGCCCGGAGCAGCTCATCGAGCCGTCGGCGCAGCGATTGCTCATCCATGAACGCGGTGACCTGGGTGCACAGCCCGCTCAGCCCGGGCAGCTCCGGCTTGATGATCGACCAGAAATCCAGCACGTCGAGCTTCGGTTTCATCTCGACCGGCCGGTCATCCTCCTCGGCGATCAACCCGGGCATCATCACGTGGCCGATGCGGCCGGCGATACCGGCCTGCGCGGAAAGCTGCAGCACTTTGCGGGCATCGTCGATTGCCTGCTCAGCACCGCGTTCCACATTCGGCGGCACCAGCTCGAGCGCGATGGTGTTGAAGGTCAACGGGCTGCTCCTCATCAGACGCGCGAACTCGCGCGGGTCACCGACAGCATAGGTGCGGGTTAGTGAGCCTGTCGAAGCAACTCCGGCCGCCCTGGCGCCGAATAGACTGTCGGACCAGGGCGGCTATACCAGGAAGGGGTGGCGCGCTGAGCGTCGAAGCAGCGGCGACCGTCGAGTTGGGCCATACCATCACTGCCATCACCGACCAGTTGCGGAGGTACCTGCACGACCGCCGCGACGCGTCCGCGTACATCGGCAGCGATTACGACGCCATGATCGCGGTCCTGGAACAGTTCGTGCTCGACGGCGGGAAACGGCTGCGGCCCGCGTTCGCCTACTGGGGCTGGCGCGCGGTATCGACCGAAGACGCCGACGCCCAAGTGCTGCTGCTGTTTTCCGCGCTCGAGCTGCTGCACGCCTCGGCGCTGGTGCACGACGACGTGATCGACGGGTCGGCCACCCGTCGCGGCCGGCCGACCGCGCACATGACTTTCGCCGCGCTGCACCGCGACCGGCACTGGAATGGGTCCTCGGACCGATTCGGGATGTCCGCGGCCATCCTGCTTGGCGACCTGGCGCTGACCTGGGCCGACGACATCGTCGCAGGGGTCGATCTGCCGGCCGATGCGCACCGCCGAGTCCGCCACGTCTGGGCCGACATCCGCACCGAGGTCCTCGGTGGCCAGTATCTGGACATCGTGGCCGAGGCCAGCGCGGCCGAGTCGATCGCCTCGGCGATGACCGTCAACCTTTTCAAGACCGCGTGCTACACCGTGTCGCGACCGCTGCAGCTGGGGGTGGCCGCCGCCGCGGATCGACCCGACGTGCAGGCCCTTTTCTACGACGTCGGCACCGACCTGGGTGTCGCATTCCAGCTGCGCGACGATGTGCTGGGTGTGTTCGGCGACCCGGCGGTCACCGGTAAGCCCTCCGGTGACGACCTGCGTTCCGGCAAGCGCACTGTGCTGCTGGCCGAGGCGGTGGAATTGGCCGACAAATCAGATGCCAGTGCCGCCAACCTGTTACGGGCCTCGATCGGCAACGACCTAACCGAGACCCAGGTCCGTGAACTGTGCGGTGTGATCGAAGGAGTCGGTGCGCTGGCCGCGGTGCAGGACCGTATCGACATGCTGACCCGGCGAGCGCTGGGCAGGCTGGCCGACGCACCCATCAACGCGGCGGCCAAGGCCGGGCTGTCCGAGCTTGCCAGGCTGGCCGCCAACCGGTCGGCGTGACGCGAATGTCCGCGACCGGCTCGACAACCGCCCGGACGCAACGCTTTTCACGACTACGAGAGTTCATCAGCGCTCCCGAGGGCCGACCGGCGCTGCTGGGCTGCCTGGGCGCGGCGCTGATCACCGTGGGGGGACTCGGCGCGGGCAGCACCAAACAGCATGACCCCGTGCTGGAATCAATCCACTTGTCCTGGCTGCGTTTTGGCCACGGGCTGGTGCTCTCCTCGGTACTGCTGTGGTTCGGCGTGGCGGCGATGCTGGTGGCATGGCTGACCTTGGGCCGACGCGCGATCGCCGGCAATGCCAGCGAGTACACCATGGTGGCCACCACGGGCTTCTGGCTGGCGCCGCTATTGCTGTCGGTGCCGGTCTTCAGCCGCGACACCTACTCGTACCTGGCACAGGGTGCACTCCTGCGGGACGGATTGGACCCCTATGCGGTTGGTCCAGTCGATAACCCGAATCCGTTGCTGGACAATGTAAGCCCCATTTGGACCATCACCACGGCGCCGTACGGCCCGGCGTTCGTGATGGTTGCCAGGCTCGTCACGATGTTGGTCGGCAATCACGTGATCGCCGGAACCATGCTGTTACGGCTGTGCATGCTGCCCGGCCTGGCGCTGCTGATCTGGGCGGCGCCGCGCGTGGCCCGCCATCTGGGGGCCAACGGGCCGACGGCGCTGTGGATCTGCGTGCTCAACCCGCTGGTGATCATCCATCTGATGGGTGGAGTGCACAACGAGATGCTGATGGTGGGGCTGATGATGGCCGGCATCGCATTGACCTTCGAGCGCCATCCCGTTGCGGGCATAACGCTGGTCGCGGTCGGCGTCGCGGTCAAAGCCACTGCCGGTATAGCGCTGCCGTTTTTGGTCTGGGTGTGGATGCGCCAGCTACGTGAGCGACGGGGGTATCGGCCGTTAGCGGCCTTTGCGGCGGCCGGCGCGTACTCGGTGCTGATCTTCGTCGCGGTGTTCGCGGTGTTGTCCGGTTTGGCCGGGGTGGGGCTCGGCTGGCTGACCGCGCTGGCCGGTTCGGTGAAGATCATCAACTGGTTGACCATCCCGACGGCGACGGCGAATCTGGTCCACGCCATCGGCGGATGGTTCTTTCCGGTGAACTTCTACGCCGTGCTGCACGTCACCCGCGCCGCCGGCATCGTGATCATCGGGGTGTCGCTGCCGCTGCTGTGGTGGCGGTTCCGGCACGACGACCGCGAGGCGCTCGCCGGCATCGCGTGGGCGATGCTCGTCGTCGTGCTGTTCGTGCCGGCCGCGCTGCCGTGGTACTACACGTGGCCGTTGGCGGTGGTGGCCGCGCTCGCCCAGTCACGACCGGCGGTCGCGGCGATCGCCGGGTTTTCCACTTGGATCATGGTCATCTTCAAACCCGATGGCGCCCACGGCATGTACTCGTGGATCCATGTCCTGATTGCGACGGCCTGCGCGATGGTCGCGTGGTACTCGCTGTACCGGGCGCCTGAGCCCGGCGTCGAAACCGCCGAAAGTCTCAGTACGCCATAGCTTGTGCGCGGCGTAGCACTTCGCGGGCCTGGTGGGCGTGCAACGCGTCGACCGGACGGGCGTTGCTGATGGCGTCGCGCGTGCCGTCGCGGGTGACGGTCAGCGACGGATCGGGGGTGAACAGCCAGCGCACGATCTCGGTGTCGCGGTAGCCGCCGTCGTGCAGCACCATCAGCAGCCCCGGCAGGCTTTTGACCACGTGTCCGGACTCGGTGAAGAAGACCCGCGGAACCACCACATCACCGGCGCGGCGCACCGCCACCAGATGGCCTTCCCGCAGCTGTTGGTGCACCTTGGTCACCGGCACACCAAGCAGCTTGGCGACGTCGGGCAGGTCGTAGGTGGGCTCGTCTGGATCCAGGACGTCGTCGCCGGCCGGAATACTGCTCATCGCGCCCAGTCTAGAGCTGATTCCGGCGCGCTGAGTGCGGGTTTCGGGCTGAAATCGCGATGCCACCTACGATAGGCCCGTGACGGATCCTCTAGAGGGCACGTTGCTGGACGGGCGGTACCGGGTTACGACCAAGATCGCCACCGGCGGCACGTCGACGGTGTACCGCGGGCTCGACGTCCGACTGGACCGGCCCGTCGCGCTGAAGGTGATGGATTCGCGCTACGCCGATGACCAACAGTTCCTGACCCGGTTCAAGCTCGAGGCCCGAGCCGTCGCCCGGCTCAAAGACCCGGGGCTGGTCGCGGTGTACGACCAGGGCGCTGACGCCCGCCATCCCTTTCTGGTGATGGAACTCATCGAGGGCGGCACCCTGCGCGAGCTGCTGATCGAGCGCGGCCCGATGCCGCCGCATGCAGTTGCCGCGGTGCTCCGACCGGTGTTGGGCGGTCTGGCCGCCGCGCATCGCGCGGGCCTGGTGCACCGCGATGTCAAACCCGAAAATGTCCTGATCTCCGATGACGGCGATGTGAAAATCGCCGACTTCGGGTTGGTCCGCGCCATCGCGGCGGCCGGAATCACCTCTGCCAGCGTCATTCTCGGGACCGCCGCCTACTTGTCCCCTGAACAGGTGCGCGACGGTGATGCCAGCCCACGCAGCGACGTGTACGCCGTCGGAATCATGGCCTTCGAGCTGCTGACCGGACAGACGCCGTTTTCCGCCGACTCCGCGTTGTCGGTCGCATATCAGCGACTGGACAACGATGTTCCGCCACCGAGTGCGGTGATCGGCGGTGTCCCCCGCCAATTCGACGAGCTGGTGGCCCGCGCGACGGCGCGCGAACCGGCCGACAGGTACGCCGACGCGCTCGACATGGATGACGAGTTGGAGGCGATCGCCGACGAGCTGGCGCTCCCGGAATTCCGGGTGCCTGCGCCGCGCAATTCCGCCCAGCACCGATCAGCGGCGCTGCACCGCAGCCGGATAGACGAGCGCCGGCCCACCGATGAGGTGCGCCACCCGACCCGTCAGCTGACCCGTGATGACTGGTCCGATGAACCCGAATACCGTGAAATATCAGGCCGATTCGCCGGCATCGAGATGAGCGAGTTCGTACTCGCGCGCCAGCACGCCCAACGCATGGTGCTGATCTGGATCGCGGTCGTGCTGGCGGTCACCGGCATGGTCGCCGCCGCGGCATGGACCGTCGGCAGCAACTTGGCCGGACTCCTCTAGTCGCGCAGCATCTCGGCGACCAGGAACGCCAGCTCCAGCGACTGCTGGGTGTTCAGTCGTGGGTCGCACGCCGTCTCGTAGCGACCGGCCAGGTCGCTGTCCGAAATGTCTTGCGCCCCACCGAGACACTCGGTGACGTTCTCGCCGGTGATTTCGACGTGGATGCCGCCCGGATAGGTGCCCAGCGCCCGGTGCACCTCGAAGAAGCCCTGAACCTCGTCGACGATGCGATCGAAATGCCGCGTCTTGTACCCGGTGGACGACTCGTGGGTGTTGCCGTGCATGGGGTCGCACTGCCAAATCACCTGATGCCCGGTGGCCTGCACCTTCTCGATGATCGGCGGCAGCAGGTCACGCACCTTGTTGTTGCCCAACCGGCTCACCAACGTCAACCGGCCCGGCTTGTTGTGCGGGTCGAGGCGCTCGACGTATTCGACCGCAAGCTCCGGGGTGGTCGTCGGCCCGATCTTGACACCGATCGGGTTGTTGATCACCTCGGCGAATGCGACATGCGCCCCGTCGAGCTGGCGGGTACGGTCGCCGATCCACAGGTAATGCGCCGAGAGGTCATACAAGCGGGGCTCGCCGTCTTCAACGTCGGACAACCGCAGCATCGCCCGCTCGTAGTCCAGCACCAACGCTTCGTGGCTGGCGTAGATCTCGGCGGTCTGCAGGTTGCGGTCGGCCACCCCGCAGGCACTCATGAACCGCAAGCCCCGGTCGATCTCGACGGCCAGCGCCTCATAGCGCGCGCCGGCCGGAGACGTCCGGACGAACTCGCGGTTCCAGTCCTGCACCAGATGCAGCGACGCCAGCCCCGACGAGGTCAGCGCGCGCACCAGATTCATCGCCGCGCTGGCGTTGGCATAGGCGCGCACCAGCCGCGATGGGTCGTGCTCGCGCGCCTCAGCGTCCGGGGCGAACCCGTTGACCATGTCGCCGCGGTAAGACCGCAGGCCCAGCGCGTCGATATCGGCCGACCGGGGTTTGGCGTACTGCCCGGCGACTCGGGCCACCTTCACCACGGGCAGGCTGGCGCCGTAGGTCAGCACCACGGCCATCTGCAGCAGCGCCCGGATGTTGGCCCGGATGTGCGGCTCGGTGTTGTCGACGAACGTCTCCGCGCAGTCACCGCCCTGCAGCAGGAACGCCTCTCCCTTGGCCACCTGCGCCAGCTGCTCCTCGAGCCGCACGATCTCCGATGCCACCGTCACCGGTGGCACGCTTTCCAGAACCGTGCGCATCACCCTGGCGCGATCTTCGGGCCAGCTGGGCTGCTGGGCCGCGGGCTTGGCCAATGCGGCGTCGAGTTGCGCGCGCAGATCGGCCGGCAGCGGCGGCAACGAAGGCAGCTGGTCGATCGGTACGTCGACGGTCCAGTTCACTTCTACATGGTAACTGGGCCCGGCGCGCCGTTAATCGTCGTCGGCGGTGATCAGCCGAAATCGTCGCAGCTGGTCGCGGGCGTCGACCAGCGCGTCGTGCACGTCCGCCGGCCGCCGCGGCATCCGGGGGCGTCCGCGGTCCTCCCACAGCTGCCGCAGCTCGCGAGTGAATCGGGGCATCGCCGTCGGCAGCTCGGTCATCGCTCCCCACAGCTGACACAACGCCACATGGTCATACCCGCCGACCCATGCCCACAGCTCGATCGGCTCGGCGGCGTCGACCCCGAAAAACGTCTCCAGGTCCGAGCGGATCCGGGCGCGTGTGCGCCACAGCGGCGAAGCCGGAGGCGGAAGCTTGGGCAACACGTGGGCGCGCACCCAGCTGCCGGCGCGCTCGGGGTCGAATTCGGTTGATACTGCGTAATATTCGCGGCCGTCTTCGGCGGCCACCCCGATCGAGATCAGGTCGATGGTGCGGCCGTCCTCGATGAACTCCGTGTCGTAGAAATACCGCACGGCCGCCTACCCGCCACCGCCGGCGGCCAGGGCAGGTTCGGATCCCTCGGGCGGTGGTGCGGCGTGCACCTCGCGGTCGAGCTGCTCGTCGACCTGGCGCTCGTCGGGAAAGTGCGGCGTGCCCGCGACGGCACGCTGCAGCCACAGCTTGGCCCGCACGATCGGGCGGCGCAATTTGCGTTCACGCTCGACGGCACGACGCATCTTGTCCGGCTGCTGGTTGTAGCGCCAACGCGCCCACGGTGCATGTGGGCGCGACAGCCGGATGGCCGCGATGAACAGCAGAAAGACGAAGAACATGCCGATCAGACCGGTCCACACCTTGCCCTTGAGCAGCACCACCGCAGCCAATGGCGGCATCAGGACCATCCCGACGATCACGGCGCTGCGCATCAGCGGCGAGTTCGTGGTGTCGTGCCACAGCGAGATGACGAACATCATCGGGTGCAGTCCGAGCACCAGCAGTCCGCCGACCGCCACCCCCGCGAAGACGGCGTCAACCGAGGTCCGCCCGTCCTCCTCCCAGTACACGTCGGACAGGTGCAGGATCAGCGCATACTCGTCGAGCACGAGCGCCGCACCGATGCCGAAGAAAATCGCAGACAGGGTGTACTCGGGTTCGTGCCCGTCGACGGACACCGTCACCAACGTCAGGCCAGAGACCATCACCATGACCACCCCCACGACCACGTGGTGGATGTGCACCCGGCCGATGTGGATGTTGCGCGGCTCCCACCACCGGGGTGGGACGCCGCGATCGGCGCGGTAACGGATGTAGCGCACGAAGGTACGCGTCACGAAGAACGTCAGGATGAATGCGACCAGACAGCACAGCAAGGGCAGTCGGCCACGCATCACGATGTCGTTGTGCAGCCAGCTGAGCACTCTAGAAACTTACGCCCACTTTGCTCCCGGGGCCGTCCGCAACACCGCATTGGGCAGCGGCCCCGATAGGCTGTCCCCGACATGAGTAGACGGCAGTCGCCCGACGTGGGCAGTTGGCGCGGGCGGGTAGCCACCGGGTGGGCCGCCTGGAGTTCGTTCGGGCTGTTGGTGCTTGCGGCGCTGAGCTACTGGACCTGGCGCGTGTTCGAGCACAGGTCGTATCGCATCGACGTCCACGTCTACCGGATGGGAGCCCAGGCCTGGCTCGATGGCCACCAACTCTACGGCGACGTGTTCTTCAAGACCTGGCTCGAGGACCATCCGCTTCCGTTCACGTATCCCCCGATCGCTGCGGTATTGTTCACCCCCTTCACCTGGCTCTCGCTGCACGACGCCTCGCTGACCATGACGATCATCTCCGCGGTGCTGCTGGTGGTGTCCGCCGCGATGGTCCTCACCTCCCTGGGCATCTGCAGCGCCACCAGGCCCGGTGGCGTGCCGACCGCCTGGCGGCGCTACTGCGTGGCCGGAGCGATCGTCGTGGCGGCCATCGCGCTGAACATGGAGCCGATTTGGTCCAATTTCGACTACGGCCAGATCAACGTGGTGGTGATGACCATGGTCCTGGCCGACTGCTTGCCGCGACGCACCCGGTGGCCGCGTGGACTGCTGCTGGGCGTGGCGATGTCGGTCAAGCTCACCCCCGCGGTGGCACTGATCTATTTGATGCTGCGCCGCGAACGGCGGGCCGTACTGACCGCGCTGGCCACATTCGCGGTCAGCGTGCTGCTCGCTGCGGTGCTGGCGCCCCGCGATTCCTGGCAGTACTGGACCAGTTCGCTGTTCCACACCAACCGGATCGGTGACACCGCGCTGAACACCAATCAGAACTTCGCCGGCGTGCTGGCCCGGATGGGTCTGACCGGCGGCCTGCATTTCGTGGTGTGGGCGACGGCCGGCACAGCCGCGCTGGCGCTCACCGTGTGGGCGGTGCGACGGCTGCTGCACGCGGACGAACCCGTATTGGCCCTCATGTGCGTGGCGCTGCTGGCCCTGCTGGTCTCGCCGGTGTCGTGGTCACACCACTGGGTGTGGTCGCTACCGACCATCGTGACCCTGGCCGTGGTCGGTTACCGTCGCAGAAGCGTGCCGGTCCTCGGCTTGGCCGGCGCCGGACTGGCGCTGATGCGCTGGTCGCCGATCAGGCTGCTAGGCGAGCACTCCAATCTGCGCGAGCAACTGATCGGAGTGGGGTATGTGTGGTGGGCGCTCGCCGTCATCGCGATCGCCGGCCTGACCGTCACCGCGCCGAAGAGTGCCACCGAGAGCGCGCCCGCCCCCGTCGCCGAGGCCGAAGCAGCCGACGAACCTTTCAGGACCGCATCGTCGGCGACCTAGCCGGCCGCCGTCTCGGGAATCCGGGCCGGTGGGTGTCCCGACTGCTGCGGGCCGGACCCGTTGCCGCTCTCCTTGACTGCGGCGGCGTAGATGTCGACGTATTCCTGGCCGGATAGCCGCATCAACTCGTAAATCACCTCGTCGATGACGGCGCGCTCGATGAACCGGTTGCCCTCAAGCCCCTCGAACCGGGAGAAGTCCATCGGCTTGCCGAACCGAACCGTGACCCGGCCGAAGCGCAGCATCTTTTTGCCCGGCGGGTTGACGACGTTGGTGCCGATCATCGCCACCGGAATCACCGGCACCCCGGTTTGCAAGGCCAGCCGCGCCAGGCCGGTCTTGCCCTTGTACAGCCGGCCGTCGGGTGAGCGGGTGCCTTCGGGGTACATGCCCAGCAGCTTGCCCTCACGCAACAGACGCTCCGCGGTGTCCAGCGCGGCCTGCGCGGCGTCGGCGTTGCTGCGATCGATTGGCACCTGCCCGGCCACCGTGTAAAACCAGCGGGTGAACCACCCCTTCAATCCGGTGCCGGTGAAGTATTCGGCCTTCGCCAAGAAGGTGATCCGGCGACGCACCACCAGCGGAAGGTAGAAGCTGTCGGCTACGGCGAGATGGTTACTGGCGAGGATCGCGGGCCCGGAACTCGGAACGTATTCCAGCCCTTCAACTTTCGGCCGACCGAGCAACTGGAACAGCGGGCCCATGAAGATGTACTTGAATAGCCAGTACCACATGGACCCTCCCACTCACCCGCATGTTCTGCGCCAAGCGTACCCATCGAGTGTGGACGGGACCACAGGAAGCTCGCGACCTGCGGCCGCTCACTCCTCCACGGTGACGGTGATGGGCTGGTACCGGCTCGTCGCGCCGGCGTCGGGCGGGGCCTCGGCCGGAACCCCACCACCCGGCGGACCGTGCGGCGGTGGCCCCGATCTGTCGACTTGCTCGACGATGGCCCGGATCACCGCCAGCAGAGCCACGCTGTGTTCGGCGATGACGGTCAGCAGTGGGTGTTCCTCCCCGGTCACCACCGCCGCCAACGCGCACACCGGACACCACACCTGCTGACACTTGCCGGTGCCGGCGCCGTCCCCCATGGCCCGCGACGCCGCGGCACGCACCGCAGGGTCGATCCCGTCGAGAATGCTCTGCGCGAGCTTGCGCAACTCGGGACCGATGTCGGGGTGGACGCCACTCACGTCGGCCACACCTCCGGATCAGGTCGAAAACGCACTGTCAACTCGCTACCTCGAAGATGCGCGTCCAGCACCGTGCACCGTCGCAGTACGGACGCCAACCGAACTCTGCGCCGCATCCCGCCGGCACCGATGATCAGGTCGTCGCCGACCCGGCCCAGGGTAAGTGCGCCGGAATCGACCTGCGGCAACTCTAGCCGTAATCGGTACACCGATCCCAGGCCGGATCCCGATTCCAGGTCGACGACGGGACGCAACGGCCCGGGCGGCGCCGACCCGTCGCGACGGCGTGCGCTGTCCAACAGTTCAGCCAGTGCCTTGGCGCCGATCGGCTCGCCGGCCAGATGCGGGGTGAGCACCAGCGCCACGTCGCCGATGGTGGCCTCGAGCTCGTCCAGCACGGCGCGTTGCTCACCGATCCGTTCGGAGTACCAGTCGAAGGCCGGGTGTGCGGGCAGATTGCGGTACTCGTACGAATCGTCCTGCACCAGAATCTGATTGACGATCAACTCTTCGACGCGAACGCCCATCAACGACAAGGAGCCCAGCGTCCGGGCCGCTTCGGCGGCCACCACCCGCTCGGCGGTCAGGACCAGGTGGGCACCGACCCGGGCGCCGTCGGTCAGCAGGGCGGACAACCGTTCGACACCGGCGCTGGCGCGCTCCAGGAACTCGACCACCGCGGTCGAGCGGGCGTCGTCGCCGGCGGTGGCAAGCCGGCGGTGCCGCGGCCACGCGCGCTCGACGTACAGCGCGAAGGTGGCCGGCAGCGTCAGCATCCGCAACGCGTCCGCGGTGGAGGCACAGTCGACCACGACGTGGTCCCATTGGCCTGCCCCGGCAAGTTCCCCGACCTCGTGCAGCCCGAGAACTTCCTGAATACCCGGCAGCGCCGAGAGTTCTTGGGGCGCAATGCTATCCAGCTCCGATTCGGGAAAGCGCCGGCCCAGCGTGTCGACCACGCTGCACCAGCGCGCCTCGAGCAGTGCCAAGGTGTCCATGGCCAGTGCGTCCAGGAAGCCGCCGCCGACGTCGATGTCGTCGGCGAGGACCCTGACGGGCTCTCGACGGCCGGTCGGCGGGACTGCGACGCCAAGCACGTCACCCAGCGAGTGCGCTTGGTCAGTGGACACCACCAGCACCCGCTGGCCGGCGCGCGCGTCACGCACGGCGGTCGCCGCCGCCAGGGTGGACTTTCCTACCCCGCCCTTGCCGACGAACAGACTGATCCTGGCCAGGGCGGGCGCTCCAGACTCACTCAGCCTCGACTCGTTTCTTCAGATCTTTCAACGCGGTATCGGTCAGCCTGCGCTCGGCCTTGCGTTTGAGCAACCCGATCATCGGAATCGCCAGGTCGACCGTGAGCTCATAGGTGACATCGGTGCCAGACCCTTTGGGCCTCAACAGATATGCGCCTTCAAGCGAACGCAGCAACGAGCTGGAGACCAGCGACCAGCGCACTGAGTTGCGATCCTTCGGCCAGTCGTAGGAGAACACCAGGGTGTCCTTGAGGATGGCGGTGTCCAGCACCATGCGCGCCACCTTCGGGTAACCCTGGTCGTCGGCCTCCAGCACTTCGGCCTCGGTGTACTCCGAGACCCACTCCGGATAGGCATCGATGTCGGCGATCACCTTCATCACCGTGCCGGGTTCCGCATCGATGTAGATCGTCTGCGCAGTCTTCTCCGCCACCTAGTCGCTTCCTTCTCTTCCCGTACGCAGGTCGAATCTCCGGGCCGCAAGTCCTCGGCAGAAACGGTACTCCCGTATTAACCCTGGGCGGGCGAAGCGGCCGGAGAAATCCCGACCGGACGGGAGCGCTCCAGCGCCGCCTTCACTTCGAAAGCCATTCTCTTGCCCGCAACCCGGCGACGGTGAGTCATTTTGCCGAGGTTCAACCGGGCCAATTGCCAGGCGGCCACTCCGGACGGCTCGGCGTGCAGAAAGTAGTGCAACAGCACCCCGTCCAGCGCCGGTTCCAGCCACACCTCCATGGTGCCGGTGAGTGGCCCGGTCACCGTCCATCGAATCCCCTTGTCGCCGCGATCTTCGATGACTTCCAGCCGCAGATCCGGCCACCACCGTCGCCAGCTGGCCCGGTCGCCGACCGCAACGCCGACTCGTGCGGCGTCCGCGGCGACAAACGTCACGTCGGCGACTTGAACGCTGTGCACGGCCATAGCTTCACATACCGCGGTGGTGGCCGGACACCGCGACCGGCGATTTCGTCGCCAGACTAGGCTGGGCTGCACTCAGCCGGATCAAATCAGCCGGAGTAGATCGAGCGAAGGTCAGAAGAGTGCGCGAATTCAGTGTTCCCGCCCCATTCACAGTGGGCGAGCACGACAACATCGTCTCCGCAGTGTTCGACCACGAACGCGACGACCCGGACACCGTGATCTTCCAACGGCTGATCGACGGCACCTGGACCGATGTCACATGCGCGGCCGCGGCCGCTCAAATCCGCTCCGCCGCATTGGGTTTGATCGCCCAAGGAGTGCAGGCGGGCGATCGGGTGGCGATCTTTTCGGCCACCCGTTACGAGTGGGCGATCCTCGACTTCGCCATCCTCGCGGTAGGGGCGGTCACCGTCCCGATCTACGAGACGTCGTCGGCCGAGCAGGTGCGCTGGGTGCTGCAGGACTCGGGGGCGGTGGCGGTGTTCGCCGAGAGCGACAAGCACGCGACAATGGTCGCCGAGCTCAGCGGCGAGCTGCCCGAGCTGCGGCGGGTCCTGCACATCGATGGGGCAGGCCCCAAGGCGCTGGACCAGCTCGCCGAGGAAGGCGCATCGGTCGACGCCGCCGAGCTCACCAGCCGGGTCGAGGGCCTGCGCAGCACCGCTCCCGCGACGTTGATCTACACCTCGGGCACCACCGGGCGCCCCAAAGGCTGTCAGCTGACCCATTCCAACCTCGTCTACGAGATCCGGGGCGCCAAGGAATCGCTGCCCACGCTGCTGGCCAAGGGTGAGCGCATGCTGGTGTTTCTGCCGTTGGCCCACGTGCTGGCCCGGGCGATCACCCTGGCCGCTTTCGCCAACAAGGTCACCGTCGGATTCACCAGTGACATCAAGAATCTGGTGCCGATGTTCGGGGTGTTCAAGCCGACGATCGTGGTCTCGGTGCCGCGGGTGTTCGAGAAGGTGTACAACACCGCCGCGCAGAACGCCGCCAACGACGGCAAGGGCTGGATCTTCAAGCGGGCCGCCCAGACCGCGGTGGACTGGAGCGAGGCCTGCGACCGCGGCGGCCCCGGGATGCTCCTGCGGGCCAGGCACGCGATGTTCGACCGGTTGGTGTATCACAAGCTGCGCGCGGCGCTCGGCGGCGACTGCCGCGCGTCCATCTCCGGCGGCGGCCCGCTGGGCGCGCGGCTCGGCCACTTCTACCGCGGCGTCGGGCTGACCATCCATGAGGGCTACGGCCTGACCGAGACCAGCGCGGCGATCACCGTCAACCAGGTCGGCGACCTGAAGATCGGCACGGTCGGAAAGCTGTTGCCCGGCAACAGCATGCGAATCGCCGACGACGGCGAATTGCTGGTGCGCGGCGGTGTGGTGTTCGCCGAGTACTGGCGCAACGAGCAGGCCACCGCCGAGGCGATGGCCGACGGCTGGTTCAAGACCGGTGACCTGGGCGCCATCGACGAGGACGGTTTCCTGAAGATCACCGGTCGCAAGAAAGAGATCATCGTGACCGCCGGCGGCAAGAACGTCGCACCCGCGGTGCTCGAGGACCAGTTGCGGGGACACGCGCTGATCAGCCAGGCGATGGTGGTCGGCGACGCCAAGCCGTTCATCGGGGCATTGATCACCATCGACCCCGAAGCGTTCGAAGGCTGGAAGCAGCGCAACAGCAAGGCCGCCGACGCTTCGGTGGGCGATCTGGCCACCGACCCGGACCTGCTGGCCGAGGTGGACGCCGCCGTCAAACAGGCGAATTTGTCGGTGTCACATGCGGAGTCGATCCGCAAGTTCCGCATTCTGCCCGTCGACTTCACCGAGGACACCGGCGAGCTGACGCCGACGATGAAGGTCAAGCGCAAGGTGGTGGCCGAGAAGTTCGCCGACGACATCGAGGCGATCTACACCAAGGACTGACTACCGCAACAGGTCCGCCATTCGCGCGGCGAGCGTGTCCCATTGCCAGTGCGCGGTCACCCAATCCCGCCCGGCGGCGCCCATCGCGGCGGCACGGTCCGGGTCGGCAAGCAGCTCGGCGACGGCGTCGGCGACCTGGTTCACCGAACGACCGTCCACCACGAACCCGGTCTTGTTGTGCCGCACGGTTTCTGGCGCTCCGCCCGAACGGCCGGCGATGACGGGCACGCCCGTGGCGGAGGCTTCCAGGAAAACGATTCCCAGCCCCTCGACATCCAGACCCGCGCCGCGGGTGCGACAGGGCATGGCGAATACGTCGGCCATTGCGTGGTGGGCGGGTAGCTCATCGGCCGGTATCCCGGCGGTGAACGTCACGTGTTCACCCACCCCGTAACGCTGTGCCAACCGGCGCAGTGCGGCCAGGTACGGGCCGCCGCCAACGATGACCAGCGCGGCGCCGTCCACCCGCCGCCTGATTGACGGCAACGCCCGGATCAGCATGTCCTGGCCCTTGCGGGGCACCAGCCGGGACACGCACACCACTGTGGGCCGCTCACCCAGCCGGTAGCGGGTACGCAGCTCGGCGCGACTGGCCGGGTCCGGGCGAAACCGCTCGATGTCGACGCCGGGCGGCAGGTGCTCCAATGCGGCCTCGGGCCCGAACGCCGACGCGAACCGCCCCCGGGTGTAGCGGCTGACGAAGGTGACGACGTCGCAGCCCTCGCCGATTCGGCGCAGCACCGATCGGGCCACCGGCAGCATCGACCACCCCACTTCGTGGCCGTGGGTGCTGGCCAATATTCGGGTGGCACCGGCCCGACGGGCGCTTTGCGCCAGCAGCCCCAGCGGCGCGGCCGCGCCGAACCAGACGGTGTCGGCGGCCTGCTCGGCGATCAGACGGCGCATCCGGGCGTCGACGGTCGGGACCGGCAGCATCAGCGTCCCGGGATGGCGCACGACCCGATAGCGCGCTGTCTGCGCATCAAAGGCCTCGGCTCCCTTCCACTGCGGCGCGTAGACGGTCACCGCATGCTCCCCGGCGTCGGCCAGCCGGGTAACCAGCTCCAGCAGATAGGCCTGGATGCCGCCGCGCCGAGGCGGAAAGTCGTTGGTTACCAGTAGGACCCGGGACACCTGCGTAGGCTAGCCGGTCAGCCACTGCCGCCAGCGGGCCAGCACCCCCGCGGTGTCGGTGCCGAGCACGTCGTGCACCGCGGTGGGAAAGTCGCTGTGCCCGACGCCGCATGCGGCTTGGTAGAGCGCGCGCAACGTCGCCGCCCCACGGGTGTCGGCGACGAAACGCGCGAACCACCACGCCCGGTCGTAGCCGAGCGAACGCTGCGGACCCGGCGCGTCGAGGTCGGCATCCGACGGCAGGGCCGTCGGTAGCGGCGTCGCCTCGGGCGCCGCGCCTGGTCGCGCGACGTAGTCGGCCACACCTTCGGTCAGCCATCGTGGTGCATCGAGCGCGGTCTCGGCGCGCACTGCGTAGTGAAAAAGCTCGTGGCTCAACACGATTCGCAGCGCGGCCGGGCTCATGGCCGCGGCCCCCGGCGCGAACACGATGCGTTGGCCCACCGCGATCCGCCGGGCCGGATCGACCCGATCGGCGACGGCGACCGCCGCGATATCAGCCCACTTCGCCGGCGGGCCGCCCCCGGCCTCGGCTTCGAACCGACGCTGTGACCCGGTGGCCACGATGCTGATATCACGCGGCCAGTCGGCGCCCCAAAAGCTCTGCACCGCATCGATGGCCACGTCGATGTTCGCCGCCACGCGGTTCAGCAAATCCTCCACGCTGGGGCCTCCGAGGTTGACCATTCGCACGGTTCGGTCGGCGACGACGAGCACTCGCGTCGCGCCGGGCGTGCCGACTGCCGTGTGACTGGCAGACGGGGCTGACGGGCGGATGAGAACCGCGGCGGCGAGGATCAGCTCGGCGCCAAGCGCGCAGGCCAACAGCGCCGGTACCCACCGGCGTCGGCGCTCAGTAGCGACGGGCGTTGTAGATCGGGCCGGACGAGTTCATCGGCACCACCCGCACCGGCACGCCGTAGGTGGACGAATGGACCATGAGGCCGTCACCGATGTAGATGCCCGCATGGGACGCGTCGGAGTAGAAGGTCAGCACGTCACCGGGTTGCAGGTCGGACAGCGCCACGGGCTGCCCGCCGTGGGCCAAGGCCTGGCTGGAATGCGGCAGCGCGATGCCGGCCTGCTTGAACGCCCACATGACCAGCCCCGAGCAGTCGAAGGCGCCGGGCGAGGCGCCGCCCCACGAGTAGGCCGAGCCGACCTGGGTGAGCGCCGCCTGCACGGCGATGTGGCCCTCATTGGTGCCCGGTGCCGCCGCCGGCATGGGCTCACCGGGCTGCGCGCCGGGCTGGCCTGCGCCGGGCGGTAAGGCCTCCGGGGCGGGAGGAGCCGCGGCCAGAGCGGCGGGTTCCGCCGGGGCGGGCCCCGGCGCGGCCAGTGCGGTGCGTTGCTGCGGGCTGAGCGCAAGGTACTGCGACTTGACCAGGGCGATCTGTGACTGCAGCCGGCTCTGCTTGGACTGCAGGCTCGCGCGCACGGCCGCGGCCTGTTCGGCTGCGGTCTTGGCATCGGCGGCCGACTTCGCGGATGCCAGCTCGGCCTGAGCGGCCTGCGCGCGGGTGGCCCGGTAGCTTGCCATCTGCGCGAGCATCTCGGTGGAGATCACCCGCTGTACGGCCAGCTTGCCGATCAGTTGCTGCGGCGACTCCGCGGTGAGGATGGCGCCCATACCGTCGGTGCGACCGCCCATGTACGCCGCCGCAGCAAACTTATCGACACCGGTTTGGAAGGTTGCCAATCGCGACTTCGCGGCTTCCACCGCGGCTAGGTCGTCGGAATGCTTCTTCTCGGCGGCGCGCTGCGCGGCCAGCTTCTGGTTGAGGTCGAGCTGCGCACTGTGCATCGCCTCGGTGGTCTGCTCGGCTTGGCGCGACAGCTCGTTGAGTTTTGCCGTGGCGTCATCCGCCGGGTCGGCCAGCACATTGCCGGCAGCAAGGCCG
Source organism: Mycobacterium fragae (assembly GCF_002102185.1). Lineage (GTDB taxonomy): Bacteria > Actinomycetota > Actinomycetes > Mycobacteriales > Mycobacteriaceae > Mycobacterium > Mycobacterium fragae. The sequence continues at coordinate 468,613 of NZ_LQOW01000031.1, read as the reverse complement.
GAGAGGGAAAGGGTGGCCGCTACAGCGGCGAGAGCAAATCGCTTAAGGGTGCGCCCAGTCCAGCCTCTACCGTCTAGCCCCGACCCCAAGATTTCGCATCCTTAAAACCCGTCGACGAGATCCGTCGAATTTGCTTTAGGTCTCAGACAGGTTACGAAATGGTATAGGCGTTGTCCAACGGTGGAACATTAAGAAATCAGCAAGATTCTGGCGGCGGTCACGCCACCCCGGGACGGTGGATCGGCACCAGCCGAAGCCGCGGGGCCAAGCCGGCGTCGGCGAGCACCTCCAACGCCGCGCGCTCATCCTCCAGCAAAGTTTCCGGTACCCCGAGTATCACGCTGACGACGCAGTCACGGCATCCGGGACCGCGTGCCGCGCAGTCGTCGCAGTCGATTACCACCGGCCCCGTCGGCTCGGGCTTGCTGGTGTGCGCCATCTGACTGGTCCTCTCGATCTCTTGGCAGGCCTGGCGGCAGATTAACCGCCGGCACCGACAAGTCCCGTGTCGCGACCCAGCGGTGTCGGTGCGGCTGCTTACCGTTTGCGCCATGGGTGGCGCCGAGCAGCTGAGTTTCGCCGGCCTGGACGAGCTCGCCGAGCTGTCGCTGCGCGAGACGACGTTCGTCGTCGTCGACCTGGAAACCACCGGCGGGGCGGCCTGCGACGCCATCACCGAGATCGGCGCGGTCAAGGTGCGCGGCGGCGAGGTGCTGGGCGAGTTCGCCACCCTGGTCGACCCGCAGCGCAGCATCCCGCCGCAGATCGTGCGGCTCACCGGCATCACCACCGCGATGGTGTGCGACGCCCCCACTATCGGCGCGGTACTGCCGGCCTTCCTCGAGTTCTCCCGCGGCGCCGTGCTGGTCGCCCACAACGCCCGGTTCGACGTCGGGTTCCTGCGGTCAGCCGCCGAGCAATGCGGAATCGGGTGGCCGCGGCCGCAGGTGCTGTGCACGGTCCGGCTGGCCCGTCGGGTGCTCAGCCGCGAAGAAGCACCCAGCGTGCGGCTCGCGTCGTTGGCGCGCCTGTTCGCCGTCGCCAACGAGCCGACCCACCGGGCCCTCGACGACGCCCGCGCCACCGTCGAGGTGTTGCACGCCCTGATCGAACGCGTGGGCAACCAGGGCGTGCACACCTACGCGGACCTGCGCTCGTATCTGCCCGGCGTGACGCCGGCCCAGCGTCGTAAGCGAGTGCTCGCCGAGGCGCTGCCACACCGGCCGGGGGTCTACCTGTTCCGCGGGCCGACTGGTGAAGTGCTCTATGTCGGTACGGCAATTGATCTGCGGCGCAGGGTAACTCAGTACTTCAACGGCGCTGACCGGCGTACTCGTACCAGGGAGATGGTCGCGCTGGCCCAATCCGTCGACCACATCGAGTGCGCGCACGCCCTGGAAGCCGGTGTCCGCGAGCTGCGGATGCTGGCCGCGCACGCCCCGCCCTACAACCGCCGCTCGCGGTTCCCGCACCGCTGGTGGTGGATTGTCTTGACCGACGAGGCATTTCCGCGGTTCTCGGCGGTGCGGGCCCCGCGACACGAGCGCGCGGTCGGCCCGTTTCGCTCCCGGGCCGACGCCGCCGACACGGCGGCGCTCCTCGCGCGGTTCACCGGCCTGCGCACCTGCACCACCCGGCTGGCCCGCTCGGCGCTGCACGGGCCGGCCTGCCCGGCCCGCGAAGTGTCACCGTGCCCGGCCGGCCGTGACATCACCGCCGCGCAGTACGCCCCGACCGTGCAGCATGCCGCGGCGTTGATCGACGGCCAGGACAACACGGCGCTGGCCGCCGCGGTCGAGCAGATCACCGCGCTGGCCGACCGCCACCGCTACGAAAGCGCCGCCCGGTTGCGCGATCACACCGTCGCGGCCATCGAGGTGCTGTGGCGCGGCCAGCGCCTGCGGGCGCTGGCCACGCTGCGAGAGTTGGTGGCCGCCGCGCCCGATGGGCGCGGCGGCTGGCAGCTCGCCGTCATCCGCTACGGCCAACTCGCCGCGGCCGGCACGGCCGACCGCGGCGTGCCACCGATGCCCGTCGTCGACGCCTTGCGGGCCGGCGCGCAGGTGGTGCTGCCGCGCGCCGCCCCGGTGGGCGGCGCGCGGGTCGAGGAGACTTCACTGATCGCGCGCTGGCTTGCGGCCCCAGGTGTGCGCATCGTCTGCGTCGACGGCGAGACCGGCTGGGCCTCGCCGCTGCGATCCGCGGGCCGGTGGGCGGACTGGGCGGCGGCGGCCCGCTCAGCGCGGGCCGCCGCAGAACAAGCGCTGGAAACCTCAGAGCTGCTGGCCGAACCGCACCCATCGCGCGAGCAGCTGTTCGGCCGCACCGGAATCGATCGCGTCGGCGGCGCGGCGCAGCCCGTCCTCCCACGCCGGCAGCCACTCGGCGCTGCTGGATAGCCCGGCATGCGCCACCAGCGCACCCGCGGCGTTGAGCACCACCGCGTCGCGCACCGGGCCCTTGGCCCCCGCCAACACCGAACGCGCCTCTGCCGCATTGGCTGCCGCGTCGCCGCCCAACAAGTCCCGAAGCTCCGCGCGGGCGAACCCGAAGCCCGCCGGGTCGAACGTCAACTTGTCTACGGTGCCGGCCTGGACCCGCCAGATCGTGCTGGTTGTGGTGGTGGTCAATTCGTCGAGCCCGTCGTCGCCGTGCACCACCAACACGCTGGACCGTCGTGCCGCGAACACCCCCGCCATCACCTCGGCCAGGTCGGCGAACGCGCAACCGATCAGGCCGGACCGCGGTTGTCCCGGATTAGTCAGCGGCCCAAGCAGATTGAAGACTGTCGGCACACCCACTTCGCGCCGCACCGCGGACGCATGCCGGTACGAGGGATGAAACGTCGGCGCGAAGCAGAACCCGATCCCGACCTCGGCGACGCTGCGGGCAACCTCGTCGGGCCCCAGGTCGATGCGCACCCCGAGCGCCTCCAGGGTGTCGGCGCCCCCGGCCAACGACGACGCCGCCCGGTTGCCGTGCTTGACCACCCGAACTCCGCTGGCCGCCACCACGATCGCCGCCATGGTCGACAGGTTGACGGTGCTCACGCCGTCGCCGCCGGTGCCCACCACGTCGACAGCGTCGGCGCCGATGTCGTCGATGGGCACCCGGCGGGCATGGTCGAGCATCACGTCGGCCAGCTCACCGACCTCCGCCGCGGTCGGGACCTTCATCGTCAGAGCCACCGCGAAGGCCGCGATCTGCGCCGGCGTCGCGGCGCCGGTCATGATCTGCTGCATCGCCCAGCCGGCCTGCCCGCGGGCCAGATTCTGCCCGGCCGTCAGACCCGACAGCACCCGCGGCCAGGACAACCCGTTAGACGACACCGCCACGCGCCGATGGTCCCACGACCAGCAGCGCCCGGCTACGCCGCGCTTGCGATCGCCGCACCAATTGCCGCCCCCGGGTGGAGTTCGACAACTACAAAGCGTCATACTTGCGGATGTGACGAGTGCGGTAGGGACCTCGGGTACTGCTATCACGGCGCGAGTACATTCGCTCAACCGCCCCAACATGGTCAGTGTCGGCACCATAGTGTGGCTTTCCAGCGAACTGATGTTCTTTGCTGGATTGTTCGCGATGTACTTCACGGCGCGCGCTCAGGCCGGCGGTGACTGGCCACCGGAGCCGACGCACCTGAACCTCTACCAGGCGGTGCCCGTCACGCTGGTGCTGATCGCCTCGTCATTCACCTGCCAGATGGGGGTGTTCGCCGCCGAGCGCGGCGATGTGTTCGGACTGCGCCGCTGGTATGTCATCACCTTTCTAATGGGGCTGTTCTTCGTCCTCGGGCAGGGCTACGAGTACTACCACCTGACCGGTCACGGCACCACCATCCCGGGCAGCGCCTACGGCAGCGTGTTCTACCTGGCCACCGGCTTTCACGGGCTGCACGTCATCGGCGGTCTGATCGCCTTCATCTTCCTGCTGGCCCGCACCACGATGAGCAAGTTCACCCCGGCGCAGGCAACCGCATCGATCGTCGTCTCCTATTACTGGCACTTCGTCGACATCGTCTGGATCGCCCTGTTCGCAACGATTTACTTCATCCGATGACCAGCCGTTTAACGAACAGGAGTGCTTGGTTGAAGACCTTTGCGTCACCACGAGCGAGGCGGCGGCTGCGCCGCCGCTTTTCCGCCGGGCTGCTGCTGTTGGTGGCGCTGACGGTGGCGGGCGGGCTGGCCGCCATTTTGACTCCCCGCCCGCAAGTCGCCGTCGCCGACGAGTCAGCCTCGGCGTTGTTGCGCACCGGCAAGCAGCTTTTCGACACCTCGTGCGTGTCCTGCCACGGCGCCAACCTGCAGGGTGTGGGCGGCCGCGGCCCGAGCCTGATCGGTGTGGGCGAGGCGGCGGTCTACTTTCAGACGTCCACGGGGCGGATGCCCGCCGCGCGCGGGGAGGCGCAGGCACCCCGCAAAGACCCGATTTTCGACGAACACCAGATCGACGCGCTGGGCGCCTACGTGCAAGCCAATGGCGGCGGCCCGACTGTGGTGCGCAACCCCGACGGCAGCGTCGCGATGAAATCGCTGCGCGGCGACGACTTGGGCCGCGGCGGAGACCTGTTCAGGCTCAACTGCGCCTCGTGCCACAACTTCACCGGCAAAGGCGGAGCGCTGTCGTCGGGTAAGTACGCCCCCGACCTGGAGCCCGCCAACGAGCAGCAGATCCTGGCCGCGATGCTGACCGGCCCGCAGAACATGCCGAAGTTCGCCGACCGTCAGCTGTCTTTCGAAGCCAAGAAGGACATCATCGCCTACGTGAAAAACGCCACCGAGGAACGCCAACCGGGCGGCTACGGCCTGGGCGGCTTCGGACCGGCGCCCGAGGGCATGGCGATGTGGATCATCGGAATGGTCGCCGTCATCGGCGTCGCACTGTGGATTGGGGCGCGAACGTGACCGACGCTAAGGGCACCGACGTACCGGGCCAGAAGGGCGTTGAAGGGCAGCCCAGCGAGGCTGAACTGCACGCGATGTCGCGCGAGGAGCTGGTCGACCTGGGCGGCCGGCTCGACGGCGTCGAAACCGTCTACAAGGAATCGCGCTGGCCGGTGGCCGGCACCAAAGCCGAGAAGCGCACCGACCGTCGGGTGGCACGCTGGTTTTTGCTGGGCGGCTTTTTCGGGTTCGCGCTGCTGGTGGTGTTCCTGTTCTGGCCGTGGGAGTACAAGCCGGAGGGATCGGCGGGCAGCTTCTGGTACGCGCTCACCACCCCGCTCTACGGCCTGACCTTCGGGCTTTCCATCATGTCGATTGCCGTCGGCGCGGTTTTGTTCCAGAAAAAGTTTATCCCCGAAGAGATTTCGATCCAGGAACGCCATGACGGCGGGGGCCAGGGCTCACCGGAGATTCACCGTAAGACGGTGGTCGCCAACCTGACCGACGCGTTCGAAACCTCGACGCTGCGGCGTCGCAAACTGATCGGCCTGTCGCTGGGCGCCGGCTTGGGCGCGTTCGGCCTCGGTACCCTGGTGGCGTTTGCCGGGGGGCTCATCAAGAACCCGTGGAAACCGGTGGTGCCGACGGCCAACGGCAAGAAAGCCGTGCTGTGGACCTCGGGCTGGACGCCGCGCTACGCCGGCGAAACCATCTACCTGGCCCGTGCCACCGGCGAGCATGTCGGCGCGCCGTTCGTCAGGTTGCGCCCCGAAGACATCGATGCCGGCGGAATGGAGACGGTGTTCCCGTGGCGCGAGTCCGACGGCGACGGCACCACCCACGAATCGCGCGAGCGGTTGCAGACCATCATGATGGGCGTCCGTAACCCGGTCATGCTCATCCGTCTCAAGCCCGGTGACATGTCCCGGGTGGTCAAACGAAAAGGCCAGGAGAGCTTCAACTTCGGCGAATTCTTCGCCTTCACCAAGGTCTGCTCGCACCTGGGCTGCCCGTCGTCGCTCTATGAGCAGCAGTCCTACCGGATCCTCTGCCCGTGTCACCAGTCGCAGTTCGACGCGCTGCAGTACGCCAAGCCGATCTTCGGGCCGGCGGCGCGCGCACTGGCGCAGCTGCCGATCACCATCGACACCAACGGCTATCTGGTCGCCAACGGCGACTTCATCGAACCTGTCGGACCGGCATTTTGGGAGCGCACCTCATGAGTCCGAAACTCGATGTAGGCAACATCCTGGCCCGCCAAGCCGAGGACATCGACACCCGTTATCACCCGTCGGCCGCGGTGCGACGCCAGCTCAACAAGGTCTTCCCGTCACACTGGTCGTTCTTGCTGGGCGAAATCGCCTTGTACAGCTTCATCGTGCTGCTGATCACCGGCGTGTATCTGACGCTGTTCTTCGATCCGTCGATGACCGAGGTCACCTACAACGGCGTCTACCAACCGCTGCGCGGCGTGGCGATGTCGCGGGCCTATGAGTCCGCGCTCAACATCTCCTTCGAGGTCCGCGGCGGCCTGTTCGTCCGCCAGATCCACCACTGGGCCGCGCTGATGTTCGCCGCGGCGATCATGGTGCACCTGGCCCGCGTCTTCTTCACCGGCGCGTTCCGCCGGCCCCGCGAGATGAACTGGGTGCTCGGCGCGCTGCTGCTGATCCTGGCCATGTTCGAGGGGTACTTCGGCTACTCGCTGCCCGACGACCTGCTCTCGGGTATCGGTCTGCGGGCCGCCCTGTCGTCAATCACGTTGGGAATTCCGGTGATCGGGACCTGGATGCACTGGGCGCTGATGGGCGGCGACTTCCCCGGCACCATCCTGATCCCGCGGCTGTACGCGCTGCACATCCTGCTGATCCCGGGCATCATCCTGGCGCTGATCGGGGTGCACCTGGCGTTGGTGTGGTTCCAGAAGCACACCCAGTTCCCCGGTCCCGGCCGCACCGAGAAGAACGTGGTCGGGGTGCGGGTGATGCCGGTGTTCGCGGTCAAGTCCGGGGCCTTCTTCGCGCTGACGACCGCCATCCTGGGCTTGATGGGCGGCCTGTTACAGATCAACCCGATCTGGAATCTGGGGCCCTACAAGCCATCTCAGGTTTCGGCCGGTTCACAGCCGGACTTCTACATGATGTGGACCGAGGGCCTGGCCCGTATCTGGCCGGCGTGGGAGTTCTACTTCTGGCACCACACGATTCCCGGCGCCGTCGGGGTGGCGCTGATCATGGGCCTGGTGTTCGTGCTGCTGACCATCTACCCGTTCCTGGAGAAGCGGTTCACCGGCGACTATGCGCACCACAACCTGCTGCAGCGCCCGCGTGATGTGCCGGCTCGAACTGCGGTGGGCGCCATGGCGATCGCGTTCTACATGGTGCTGACGCTGAGCGCCATGAACGACATCATCGCCTACAAGTTCCACATCTCGCTGAATGCGACGACGTGGATCGGCCGCATCTCGGCGGTGGTGCTTCCGCCGATCATCTACTTCGTCACCTACCGATGGTGCCTCGGGCTGCAGCGCAGCGACCGTGCCGTGCTCGAGCACGGCATCGAGACCGGCATCATCAAGCGGTTGCCGCACGGCGCCTACATCGAATTGCACCAGCCGCTCGGCCCGGTCGACGATCACGGTCACCCGCTGCCGCTGGAATACCAAGGGGCACCGGTGCCCAACAAGATGAACAAGCTCGGTTCGGCCGGGTCGCCGGGCTCCGGTAGCTTCCTGTTCGCCGATCCGGTGTCGGAGGACACGGCGCTGCGCGAGGCCGCCCACGCCGGCGAGCAGCGTGCTCTTACCGCGCTGCGCGAGCATCAGGACAGCAACGGCGCTCATACAGGCTCGCCCAACGGCGAGCGCGGCGAGCACCCCGAGCACTAGCGCCGTCGTCGGGCTTATTCGGTGAGCATGCGACGTAGCCGTCGCACGTGTCGCCACGGGATCAACGGCATCGCCAACGTGACCAGACCGGCGATCACATAGCCGGTCCACGCGGCGCCGTAGTGGCCGAGGGCCATCAGGTAGGTCGCCGTCGCCACGGCAACCAGGGCCACCCCCATCGTGCCCATCAGAGCGACGGTGCCGCGGAGCCAGATCCGGTCGATTGCGGTGTCCGGCAACGCCGGTCGCCACGCCTCCACGGGCTCACTACGGGCCTGGCGGGTCGTGGTTCGCGTCGGCGAATACCCGGACCTGATCGGTTGTGCGCTGGCGCTGCGCACCGGCACGCGGGCCGGTCGGGCGACCGGCTCGGACCGAGCGGTGCGCCGGGCGCGCAGCAGCACTGGTATCGCAGCCAGGATGACCAGAGCAGAGATGACGATGATGGCGTAGAGCACCGACGAGGTGTGCGGGCTTCCCGCCGCTTGGTGGAAACCCCGGCCGAGGTCCGCCAGTGCGACGATGGCGGCCACGCTCATCCCCACCAACAGGAGCCAGACGGCGGCGCACAGGCCGACCATGATGCGATCGGCGGTACCCGGCGACACCGCGCCCCGACCACGCCAGGCTTCGGAGTAGCTGTCGGCCATCAGCAGTTCGTCTGTGGCGCGTTGTTTTCGTTCGACGACAACACTTTGCCGTCGCTGGTGGTGATCGAGCAGTTGAGCCGGCTCAGCCGCAGCAAGCTGGAGGCCTCCACCGAGCCGACCTCGGACTGCGAGATCGGTGTGAGCGTGAGCGTCCACGGGATGTACACGTTGTGCTGGGTCCGTCGCAGGCCCGACGCGTCGGTATAAGTGATCGTGATCTGGTCGAACGGCGCCTTGGTGCCGGTCACCGAATACGTGACCTGCCGAGGTCCGGCCGGGCTGGGCGGAGGGGGCGGCGGCGCCGCCGCCGGTGGACTCGCCGGCGCCGGCGCAGGCGCCGGAGCCGGGGCCGGTGGTGGTGGCGCCTCGCTGCTCGGCGGCGGAGGTGGCGGAGGTGCCTCGCTGCTCGACGGCGGAGGTGGCGGCGCCTTGCTGGTCGATGGCGGCGGCGCCGCAGTTGGCGGCGTGGTGCGGATGATCTCGTCCTGCATCGGCGGCGTCGATGTGGGCGCCGTGCCGGGCGTGGCTAACTTGTTGGTGTCAGTGCGTGCGAACAGCAGCGCCACCGACACAACCAGGGCGATCGCCGCGATGATCGCGGCAACCCCTACCACCCACGGCCAGCGCGGCGTGCTGGGTTCCTCATCGGCCGAGTCGTCGTAGCTGTCGTAGTCATACAGATCCAGGTCGACGGGCACATACGGGCCACTGCTGAAGTGTTCGGATTCCGGAGCCGAGTAGGCCTGCGAATGGAAGTCGGTCGGGGCGGTCTCGTCGCCGCCCGAAGCCTCCGCCTCCATCGGCTCTTCGCCGTATTCGCTGTCGTGATAGTCGAATTCGGCGTCGTCGTGGCTGAGCTCAGCCCCGGGTTCCAGTTCTTCGGATTCCGGTCCTGGTGGATTCGGCCCGCTCATGTTTGCCTGTCCTGTCCCGCTATTTCATCGGCATTCATCGGCGCCCCGCAGCATCGCGGCTGTTCGTCTGAGCGCGCGCTCCGATGTTCCTCATTGTGCCTGGCGAAACCCTACCCAACAGGTACCCACACGGCATTCTCGGCGAACTGGTCCACGCTCAACTGACGCCCCGATTGTGACCTTGAACCACCACCAGCCAGCGCCGGTCAGTGCCTTTCGGGACCGAGGTAGTACTCGAAGACCAACCCCGCCGCCGAGCTCAGGACGAAGACCACGCCCGCGACAATCAGCCAGGGCAGCCACAACGCGATGCCGACCGCGGCCACCGAGCCCGAGAGCGCGATCACGATCGGCCACCAGCTGTGCGGGCTGAAGAAACCCAGCTCCCCTGCGCCATCGCTGATTTCAGCGCCCTCGTAGTCCTCGGGACGGGTGTCCAGCCGGCGGGCCACAAAGCGGAAGAAGGTCGCCACGATCAGCGCCATCCCAGAGGTCAGCACCAGCGCAGTCGTACCGGCCCACTCCACACCGCCGGTGGCGAACAAGGCGGTCAGCACGCCGTAGAGGACCGCGGTCAGCAGGAAGAACGCCCACACGAATTCGAACAGCCTGGCTTCGATATGCATCGGTTTTCCTACTTACTCGCTTGCGGCGCCAGCTCACCGCGGCGGGTTTCGAACGGATGCGTGGTCACCGCGACCGGAGGCTGGTCGATCGCCTGTAAGGCCTCGGCATTCGTTTTACCGGCCCGGCGCTGATCCAGGTAGGCCTTGAAGTCGTTTGCCGTCACCACCCGGACCTCGAAGTTCATCATCGAGTGGTAGGTGCCGCACATCTCGGCGCAGCGGCCGACGAACGGTCCGGTCCTGGTGATCTCGGCGACCTGGAATTTGTTGACGGAGTGGTTGGCCTCCGGGTCGGGCATCACGTCGCGCTTGAACAGGAATTCCGGCACCCAGAACGCGTGCACGACGTCGGCGGAGGCCAGCTGGAACTCGATCCGCTTGCCAGCGGGCAGCACCAGGACCGGAATCTGGGTGCTGGTGCCCAGCGTCTCGACCTGGTCGAAATTGAGGTAGGTGCGGTCCTCGGTGTTGAGCCCGCGTACCGGCCCGACGAGCTCCTCGCCGTGCTTGTCCTTGCCCGCGGGCTTGGAGACCATCCGGGCTTTCTTTGCCGGGTCGGCGCCGTCGTATCTGTATGTGCCGTCCTTGAAGTCGACCTTCTGGTAACCGAACTTCCAGTTCCACTGGAATGACGTGACGTCGACGACGACCTCGGGGTCGGACGCCAGGTGCAGCATCTTCTCCTGCACCACCACGGTGAAATAGAACAGCACCGAGATGATCAGGAAGGGTGTCACTGTGAGCACCAGCTCCAGCGGCATGTTGTAGCCGAATTGGCGGGGCAGTTCGGTGTCGGAGGCTCTCTTGCGGTGAAACGCGCTGGACCAGAAGATCAGGCCCCACACGATGACGCCGACCACCAGGGACGCGATCACCGCACCGATCCACAGCTGCCGGTTGAAGTCGGCCTCCGGGGTGATGCCCCGCGGCCAGCCCAGCCCCAGCACCTCCGTCCAGCTGCAACCGCTCAGGGTGATGGCCAGCATGCCCAGCAGGCCGGCCAGCACCGGCAGCCGAAGCCGGCGGGACCGGCGGGAGCCTGCAGAACGGCCTGCCCCGCGAGCTATCACGTTGGCGCCTCCTGTATCGCAAGCTGGGCCGACGGGTCGGCCGACTCCCTGCAGCAATCGAATACTACGCAGCGTAGACCACCGGGGCGGGTTCTCGGGCCTGTGGGGTCCGGCGGTGCGGCATACTGGCAGCGGTGTGTGGACTGCTGGCCTTCGTGGGTGCCGCGGCCCACAGTGCCGACGATGTCGCCGACGAGGTCGCACGCGCATCGCACCTGATGCGTCATCGTGGGCCCGACGAGCCGGGCACCTGGGCCGATCCGGCCGGCGCTGTCGTGTTCGGCTTCAACCGGCTGTCGATCATCGACATCGCGCATTCGCATCAACCGCTGCGCTGGGGGCCGCCGGATACGCCTGACCGCTATGAGTTGGTGTTCAACGGCGAGATCTACAACTACCTGGAGTTGCGTGCCGAATTGGCCGAGCGCCACGGCGCGGTTTTCGCCACCGATGGCGACGGCGAGGCCATCGTCGCCGCGTACCACCACTGGGGTGCGGACGCTCTGACCCGATTGCGCGGCATGTTCGCGTTCGCGCTCTGGGACACCGTCAATCGCGAATTGTTCTGCGCCCGTGACCCTTTCGGTATCAAGCCGCTGTTCGTGGCAACCGGCGCCGGTGGCACTGCCGTGGCCAGTGAAAAGAAATGCCTGCTGGAGCTGGCCGAGCTGATCCGATTCGACACCGCAATCGATGATCGCGCCGTGCAGCACTACACCGTTCTGCAATACGTGCCCGAACCGGAGACCCTGCACCGCGGGGTGCGCCGGCTCGAATCGGGTTGCTATGCGCGGATCCGTCCCGACCAGCCCGAGCCGGATGTCACCCGCTACTTCGTGCCCCGGTTCGTCGCCACCCCGATCACGCGCGACAACGAGCAGGTCCGCTACGACGAGATCACCGCGGTGCTGGAGGACTCCGTCGCCAAGCACATGCGTGCCGACGTCACCGTCGGCGCATTTCTGTCCGGAGGCATCGACTCGACGGCGATCGCGGCGCTGGCCATCCGGCACAACCCCCGGCTGATCACCTTCACCACCGGTTTCGAGCGCGAAGGGTTCTCCGAGATCGACGTCGCGGTGGCCTCGGCGGAGGCGATCGGCGCGCGGCACATCGCCAAGGTGGTCAAGCCGGACGAGTTCGTCGCCGCGCTGCCCGAAATCGTCTGGTATCTCGACGAACCGGTGGCCGACCCGGCGCTGGTGCCGTTGTTCTTCGTGGCTCGCGAGGCCCGCAAGCATGTCAAGGTGGTGCTCTCCGGCGAGGGGGCCGACGAGCTGTTCGGCGGCTACACCATCTATCGGGAACCGTTGTCGCTCAAGCCGTTCAACTATCTGCCCGGGCCGCTGAGGCGCTCGATGGGCAAGGTGTCCAAGCCGCTGCCGGAGGGCATGCGCGGCAAGAGCCTGTTACACCGCGGATCGCTGACACTCGAGCAGCGCTATTACGGCAATGCCCGCAGTTTCTCCGACGCGCAGCTGCGCGACGTGCTGCCCGGCTTCCGGCCGGACTGGACCCACACCGACGTGACGGCGCCGGTGTATGCCGAATCAGCGGGCTGGGACCCGGTGGCCCGCATGCAGCACATCGACTTGTTCACCTGGCTGCGGGGCGACATCCTGGTCAAGGCCGACAAGATGACGATGGCCAACTCGCTGGAGCTGCGGGTGCCGTTTCTGGATCCCGAGGTATTCGCCGTCGCGTCACGATTGCCGGTGCAGGCCAAGATCACTCGCACCACCACGAAGTACGCGCTGCGGCGCGCACTGGAGCCGATCGTTCCGCCCCATGTGCTCAACCGGCCCAAACTGGGCTTCCCGGTACCCATTCGGCACTGGCTGCGCGCCGGCGAATTGCTGGAATGGGCGCATCAGATCGTAGACTCATCAGCGGCCGGCCACCTGATCAACATCGCCGCGGTCCGCCAGATGCTTGACGAACATCGTTGCGGCACAACCGATCACAGCCGCAGACTATGGACCGTCCTGATCTTCATGCTGTGGCACGCGATCTTCGTCGAGCACAGCGTGGTGCCGCAGATCAGCGAACCGCACTACCCGGTCCAGCTGTAACGGGAGCAGACGCAGCTACCCCAGCGCGGCCGCGATCTCCTGGGCCGCCTCGTCGCCGTAGGCGCCGGCCAGGCGGGTCACCGCCGTCTTGCGGTCCCATTCCCATTCCTGGGTGCCGGTCGACTCCAGCACCAGCACGGCCACCAGTGATCCGAGCTGGGCGGAGCGCTCCAAGCCCAGCCCGGCGCTGCGCCCGGTCAGGAAGCCGGCCCGGAACGCGTCACCCACGCCGGTCGGGTCGACCTGACTGGTCTCGGGCACCACGCCGACGTGGATGGTGGTGCCGTCACGGTCGACCAGGTCGACGCCCTTGGCGCCCAGCGTGGTCACCCGCAGCCCCACCTGCGCCATCACGTCGGCCTCCGTCCAACCCGACTTGGACAGCAGCAGATCCCACTCGTAGTCGTTGGTGAACAGGTATGTGGCCCCGTCGATCAGCTTGCGGATCTCCTCGCCCGAGAGCCGCGCCAGTTGCTGCGAAGGGTCGGCGGCAAACGCCAGACCGAGCTTGCGGCACTCCTCGGTGTGCAAGAACATCGCCTCCGGGTCGTTGGCCCCTACGATCACCAATTCCGGTGTGCCGATTGCCGAAACCACGTCGGCGAGTGAAATCTCGCGCGCCTGCGACATGGCGCCCGGATAGAACGACGCGATCTGCGCCATCTCCAGGTCGGTGGTGCAGACGAAGCGCGCGGTATGCGCGGTGTCGGAGATCAGCACGTTGTCGCAGTTGACGCCGTGCGCCTGCAGCCAGTTCCGGTAGTCGCCGAAGTCGTCGCCGGCCGCGCCCACCAGCGCGACATCACCACCGAGCACGCCGATGGCGTAAGCCATGTTCCCGGCCACGCCGCCGCGGTGGATGACCAGGTCGTCGACCAGGAAGCTCAGCGAAACCTTCTGCAGGTGGTCGGCGAGCAGCTGCTCGGAGAACCGGCCCGGAAACCGCATCAGATGGTCAGTTGCTATCGAACCGGTCACCGCGATCGTCACGAAAAATCCACCCTTCGTTTTCTAAGCTCGGCTAGCTAAGCCTACGCGGGCCTGTGGCTGCCTTTGCGCGGCGGGCCGCCGGCCGCAGGTGCGCTAGCCTGCGTAGAGAGCCCCTAAAAGCCGGAGGAGAAACCACCGAATGCCCGGGCCGTACTCGCCGGACCACGGTATCGACACCGACGGACCACCGTTCACCGAACCCCATCCCAGCCAGCCCATTCCAGCCCAGCAGGCCTACGCCGGACCGCCGGCGGGCGCTGCCGCCGAGGCGGCTCCCCCGTCGGCCGCTTACCCCGGCCTGCTACCGCCGCCCGTGGCCTACCCGAAACCACGCCGCAAACGGCTGGTCCTGGCAACACTGGCGGCCTTGGCGCTGATCGCCGCGATGACCGCCGCGATCGTGTTCGGGGTCCGTGGCGGCGGGACCAGCCCGGGCGGCGCGTTCTCCGAGGCCACCGCAAAGACCGCGATCCAGGGCTACCTCGATGCGCTGGAGCATCGCGACACCGAGACCATCGCCCGCAACACGCTGTGCGGCATTTACGACGCGGTGCGCGACCGAAGGTCCGATCAGGCCCTGGCCAAACTGAGCAGCGACGCGTTCCGCAAGCAGTTCTCCGAGGCACAGGTGACCTCGATCGACAAGATCGTGTACTGGTCGAACTACCAGGCCCAGGTGTTGTTCAGCATGCGGGTCACCCCAACTGCGGGGGGCCGGCCGCGCGACAACGTGCAGGGCATCGCCCAGCTGCTGTCGCAGCAGAACCGAGTGCTGGTGTGCTCCTACGTGCTGCGCACGGCGGGCACGTACTAGCGGCGATCGCAAGCGCGGCGCAGCCGGGCACGGCGGGTCGCCGCCAATCGACCTAGTTGAACGAGTCGCCGCAGGCGCAGGATCCGGTGGCGTTCGGGTTGTCGATGGTGAAGCCCTGCTTTTCGATGGTGTCCACGAAGTCGATTGAGGCGCCTTGAACGTAGGGCGCGCTCATCCGGTCAACCGTCAAGGTCACACCACCGAACTCAGCCGTCAGGTCGCCATCGAGGGACCGGTCGTCGAAGAACAGGTTGTAGCGCAGTCCGGCGCAGCCGCCCGGCTGGACCGCGATGCGCAGCGCCAGGTCGTCACGTCCCTCCTGGTCCAGAAGTGACTTCGCCTTGGCTGCGGCGGCGTCGGTCAGGATCACGCCGTGAGTCTTGGCGGCTGACTCGCCCTGAACAGTCATTGCTTCTCCCCTACATGCCCACTCTGCTCAGTACATCGGTTGGGCGGTCAAAGCCCATTGACTCAACGGTACCTTGTCGCGTCGCTATTCCCGAGTCGTGCGGCCACCTCGGTGGTCAGGCCCATCAGCTGGTTGGCGGCGTCGACCAGGGCCAGCCGCACCGAGCCGGCGTAGTCGGCGATCGCGTAGGCGGCCAGGATCCCCGCTGATTGCAGTGCCAGCGCGTCCAAATCCACCTGGCCCGCCAGCACCAGCACCGGGACCTGCCGCAACCGCGCAGCGGCAGCCAGCGCGCCGACCACCTTGCCGTGCAGGGACTGGTCGTCGAACCGGCCCTCGCCGGTGATCAGCAGGTCGGCGGCGGCGATATCGTCGGCCAGGCCGGTGTGCTCGGCGATGATCTCCGCACCCGATTGACACCGGCCGCCCAGCGCAAGCAGTGCCGCACCGATCCCGCCGGCGGCCCCCGCGCCCGATTCCGCGCTGACCGGCCGCCCGGCCGTCGCGTCCAGCTCGCTGGCCCACTGCCCGAGGCGCTGCTCGAGCGCCGCCACGGTCGCCGAATCGGCGCCCTTCTGCGGCCCGAACACCCGGGCCGCTCCCCAGGGGCCCAGCAAGGGGTACTCGACGTCGGAGGCGGCGATCAGCTCGACACCTGCCAGCCGCCGCCGAGCCGCCCGCAGACCGCCGAGCTCGTCGACCATTCCGCGGCCGCCGTCGGTGCTTGCGGTGCCGCCGAGGCCGACCACGATCCGTGCGACCTTGGCAGTCAACGCGGCCGCGACCAGCTGCCCGACGCCCCGGCTGTGGGCGGCCAGCGCCGTCTGCGGTGTGGGCCGGCCCGGCAAGCGGGCCAGCCCGCACGCCTGCGCACATTCCAGGTATGCGGTGGCCGATTCGGCGTCGAGCACCCACTGCGCCTCGACGTCGTCGTCCAGCGGACCGCGTACCTGCAGTCGTCGCAGCTCCCCCAGCCGGCCGGCCAGCACATCGACAAAGCCGGGACCGCCGTCGGATTGCGGGGCAATGGTGAACTGGTCGCTGGGACGCACCCGGTTCCACCCGGCCGCGATCGCGGCGGCGGCCTCCACGGCCGACAGGCTCTCGCCGTAGCAGTCAGGGGCAACCAGCACTCGCAGGGCCGGTACCTGCGCCGCGGCGGGCGTGACAGCGCCGACGTCGACCGCCGACCCGCTCATCTGGCAAGCGTAGAGCCGGCCAGGAAAAGGCGCATGCCGACGCGAAAAGCGTGCGAAGTAACCTGGCGACGTGAAGCTTCTCGGCCGGAAGAAAGACGAGAGTGCTGTCTCGGAGGAGAACACAGCACCCACCAGCGACGAGGAGACGGCCACGCCACGGACGTCCCGGGGGGCACAAACGACGGCGCCGAAGGGGCGGCCCACACCCAGGCGCAGCGAGGCCGCCCGGCGCAAGGGCCCGGTGGCTCCGGCGCCGATGACCGCAGCCGAGGCGCGCGCCCGGCGAAAGTCGTTGGCCGGCCCCAAGCTCAGCCGCGACGAGCGCCGGGAACACAGTGCCGCGCGGCGCGCCCAGATGGCCGAACGGCGGGAACGCATGATGGCCGGCGAGGAAGGCTACCTGCTGCCCCGCGACAAGGGCCCCGTGCGCCGGTACGTCCGCGATCTGGTGGACGCTCGCCGCAACCTGCTCGGGCTGTTCATGCCCTCGGCGCTGGCGTTGATGTTCGTCATGTTCGGCGTTCCGCAGCTGCAGCTGTACATGTCGCCGGCGATGATGGCGCTGATGGCTCTGATGATGGTCGACGCGATCATCCTGGCCCGCAAAGTGTCCAAGCGGGTTGACGAGAAGTTCCCGGACAATGTCGAAAGTCGTTGGAAGTTAGGCCTTTACGCTGCAGGGCGAGCTTCCCAGATGCGGCGGATGCGGGCGCCCAGGCCCCAGGTCAAGCGCGGCGCCAAGCTCACCTGACCCCGGTGCGAACCCTGGTGCTCGGCGGGATCAAGGCGGGCAAGTCCACCTGGGCGGAGGCCGCGATCGCCGAGTCGCTGGAACCGGCGCAGCCCGTACGCTACCTCGCGACCGGGCCGGTCACCGACAGTGACCTGGCCTGGCAGCAGCGGATCGCCGCGCACCGCAACCGCAGACCCGAGCACTGGTCGACCGTGGAATCCACAGATATCGCAAAGCAATTGCGGCAAGCTCCCGACATGCCGACGCTCGTCGACGACATCGGTTGCTGGCTGACTGCTGTCCTCGACCGCTGCGGCTGGGAACGCGGATCCGTCTCGGGTGACGTCGAGGATCTACTCGCCGCCGTTGCCGAGTTCTGCTCGCCACTGGTGCTGGTCAGCCCGGAGGTCGGGCTGAGCGTGGTGCCGGCCACCGAGTCCGGCCGCCGGTTCGCCGACGAGTTGGGCATGCTCAATCAGCGACTGGCCGCGCTGTGCGAGCGGGTGGTGCTGATGGTGGCCGGCCATCCGCTGCCGATCAAGGGCTCATGATGCTGTTTCCGCCGGTCGTTCCCCCGGACACCGATGCCGCTGCGGCCGCGCGCGCCCGTCAGGCCACACTGACCAAGCCGCCGGGCTCGCTGGGCCGTCTGGAAGATCTGTCGGTGTGGGTGGCGTCGTGCCAAGGTCGCTGCCCGCCAAGGCAATTCGAACGGGCCCGGGTGGTGGTGTTCGCCGGCGACCACGGCGTTGCGAAGTCCGGGGTGTCGGCCTACCCACCCGAGGTGACCAGTCAGATGGTCGTCAACATCGCCGGCGGCGGGGCGGCGATCAACGCGTTGGCAGAGGTTGCCGGTGCGACGGTGCGCGTCGCCGACCTGGCCGTGGACGCCGACGCCGTGACGCCGCAAATCGGCGCCCACAAGGTGCGTCGTGGCAGCGGTGATATCGCCAAGCAGGATGCGTTGACCGATCAGGAGACGTCCGATGCGATAGCCGCCGGCCGCCAGATCGCCGACCAGGAGGTTGACAGCGGCGCGGATCTGCTTATCGCCGGCGATATGGGCATCGGAAACACCACTCCCGCAACGGTTTTGGTTGCTGCTCTGGCCGACATCGAGCCGGTGGCCGCGGTGGGCTACGGCACCGGGATCGATGACGCGGGCTGGGCGCGTAAGACGGCCGCCGTACGTGACGCGTTGTTCCGGGCCACGCCGGTGAGCACCGACCCGGTGGCCTTGCTGCGGAGTTGCGGCGGGGCGGATCTGGCGGCGATAGCCGGATTCTGTGCGCAGGCCGCCGTCCGGCGCACGCCGCTGCTACTGGACGGCATCGCGGTGACGGCTGCCGCACTAGTCGCCGAGCGCCTGGCACCCGGAGCGCGGCTGTGGTGGCAGGCGGGTCACCGCTCCACCGAACCCGCGCATGCGTCGGCCCTGGCCCAATTGGGACTCGATCCGATCCTGGACCTGCGCATGCGCCTGGGCGAGGGAACCGGCGCAACGCTGGCGCTGCCGGTGCTGCGCGCTGCGGTGGCCGCGTTGACGTCAATGGCGACCTTCGCCGCCGCTGGCGTGACCAACCGGGCCGACTCGTGATCCGCTCGCTGGCAACGGCTTTCGGGTTCGGGACCGTCGTACCCGTGCCCGGGCGCACGGACCGCCCGCTGGGCGGCGGTGGGGTGACCGCGCTGCCGGTGGTCGGCGCCGCACTCGGTGCGCTGGCGGCGGCCGTGGCGTGGGTCGGCGCGCTGGCCTTCGGGTCGGGCAACCCACTGGCCGGCCTGCTCGCGGTGGCCGCACTGCTGGCAGCTACCCGCGGACTGCACATCGACGGCGTGGCCGACACCGCCGACGGGCTGGGCTGCTACGGGCCGCCGGAACGCGCGCGGCAGGTGATGCGCGACGGGTCGACCGGGCCATTCGGAGTGGCAGCCGTGGTGTTGGTGATCATCCTGCAGGGACTGGCTTTCGCGACGTTGAGCCCAGTGGGCATCATCGTCGCCGTGTCCGCGGGCCGTGTTGCGGCGGTGGCGGCCTGCCGCCGATCCATGCCGGCCGCCGCGGGCAGCATCTTGGGCGCGCGGGTGGCCGGCACCCAGCCGGGGCCTGTCGTGGCGGCCTGGATCGTTGCGCTGGTCGTGGCGTCCCTGGCCGCCGGTCGTCAACCGTGGCAGGGCCCGGTCGCGGTGCTGGCAGCGCTGAGCTGCGGCGCGGTCCTGGTCGCGCACTGTGTGCGGCGGTTCGGCGGGATCAGCGGCGATGTGCTCGGCGCCGCAATCGAACTGACCACGACGGTGGCCGCGGTGGTGCTGGCCGGGCTGGTGCGGCTGGGCTGACGGCGTTATTTTCAGCGTCGTGCCTTACCGCTGGGTGCGAATCAGCCTTTCAGCTGTTGCCCTGATCCTGCTCGCCTGGCTGTGCGTGCTGGCGGTGCAGCCCTCCGCCGCCGGCGCGCTGCCGGCGTGGGTGAGCTGGTTCGGCCGGCCGGGATCGTGGCCGACGGTCGCGATTGTGGTGGCCGTCCTAGTTGCCCTGTGCGCGTTGACCTTTCGAACCCGCGGCGTCCGCCGGTCGCCAAACGTGCCGATCGCGGTCGTTGCGGGGCTCGCTGCAACCGCTGCGGTGCTGGGCTTCAGCTCGTACTGGGAGTGCCACGACACCACCCACCCGGCCTTTTTCCAGCCGCTGACCTGGACGGCCGCGCTGGTCAAAGGCGGTGTCGGCGATATGACGCTGAACGGGCATGTCTGTCCCAAGACCACTTCCGCCGCCCTGGTGGTCGGCCGCCTGGCCGCACTTGGAGCGATCTTCACCGGGCTCGCCGGCGTGGTGATCGCGTTGTTCCGGTCGCAAGTGGATCGGCTGCGGGCAAGCCGCGCCGGTGCGGTGACCGTTGTCGTCGGCATCGACGACGACACCCGCTCGATGGTCAGCTCGATTGCCGCAACGCTGGACCGGCGCAGCACCCTGGTGGTCGTCACCGGCGGTCCCGACGAGCCCGGCGAACAGGAAGCCCGCCTTCAGGGCGGCCGGGTGGTGTCGGTGGACTTCAACGCACCGGAAACGCTGGAGTCGCTGTCGCTGTGGCGCAACCTCGAGCGGCTCTACCTGATGTCGGCCGATCCGGCGACCAACCTGACATGGCTGGACGCCATTACGCGGGCGCTGGCGGTGGTCGGTCACAAGCAGCGGCTGCCCCTGATCGTCCGAATCGATGATCCGTGGCAAGCCGAGGCCTGGCGCGCCCAGCAGCTCGGCGGGTCTGACACCCGTTGGGCGGCCGATGCCGTCGGCAAATATGAGGTGACCGCTCGGCGGCTGCTCGACAACGTCACTGCGGCCGAGGCCGTTCAGCGTGTATTCATCTGCGGAACAACACCTTTGACGCTGGCACTGTGCGCCGATCTGACTCGCCGCAAACTGGAATACGACTACTACGCAGCACCCGGCGAGGCCGCGCTGCCGTCGCTGACCCTGGTGGGCGAGGACGCCGAGGAATACCTGCAGGATCACGAATTCCACCGCCGGCAGCTCGGATTCGTATCTACCGGGCCGGACATCGAGGCGGCGCCGCACGCGCCGACAGTGTCGACATTGATGCGGTTGATCGGCGATGGCGAGACGGAGCGTAACGCCGTGATATTCGTCGACGACCAGCCACGCGGGCCGTCCGCCAGCACGTCAACCGGTACCCGGCTGGCCGCCCGTTTCCCCAACATGCCGGTCTACTGCTGGGACAGCGACGCCCGCTTGGCCGACGACCCGGCAATCGTGGGCCGGCTGCGGACATACGGCCTCGCACTCGACGTCCCGGAGGGGCAGGCGCAGGATGCGTGGGAGCGCGCAGCCAGGCTGATCCATGAGCGCTACGTGGCCAGCCTCGGGCCGCAGACACCGCATTCGCCGGCACGCTTACCGTGGGACCGGCTCGAGGAGTTCTGGCGCGGGTCGAATCGCCGCCAGGTCCGTAATGCGCTGTGGATGGTCGAGCAGATCGCGGGCCACACCTGGAACACCTGGGGCAGCCCGCCGACACCGCTGCGCGCACAGGACATGGCCGGATTGCCCCCAATCGAACAGCTTGCGCGGATGGGCTTCGACCGTGACGCCGCAATGAAGATGGCACGCGCAGAACACGAAGACTGGTGTCGCTACTACCGCCGCAATGGCTGGAGATACGGCGCGGTCCGCGACGATGCCAAGCGCATCCACGACAAGCTCGTCGACTGGTCGGTGATCGAAAGCGACCCGGAGATGCTCAACACCGCGGTGAACAGTCTGGCCGCCACATTGTGGAGCCTTCGCCAGCTCGGCTATCGCTCACGTCCGCTGTGGCAACCGTTCCGGCGCGTGGGGCTCGTCACCGCCGAACAACGGAGTACGCCGTGGACGTGGACGTCGCAGTCCGGAGAGACGATGCGGGCCGATGCCGGCGACTGGGAGGTGCGGGCCGACGGGCAGAGTTGGTCGGTGCGCGACGACATTTTCCGGGCCACGCACGAGCATGTCGAAGGACGGCAATGGCGAAGGCGCGGAAAGGTTCTCGCCCGACCGGCGCAGCCGGGCGAGACAATCGAGACCTTGGAAGGCCCCACGACCGCCGCCGACGGCGATTGGGTGGTGCGGGGCGCGGACGGCGAACAGTGGCCGGTTCCCGCCGACGAGTTCGCGCAGCGATATGCCGAAGACACCTAGCCCAGCCGCGACATCCAGCCGTGCGTATCGGCGAACGTTCCGCGCTGAATGCCGGTCAGCGTGTCCCGCAGTGCCATCGTCACCTCGCCGGGTTCGCCATCACCGATGGTGAATTCGGTTTCGCCGTACTTCACATGCGCGATCGGGGTGATTACGGCTGCGGTGCCGCAGGCGAACACCTCGGTGATCTCGCCGGCGGCATTCTTCTTCTGCCACTCGTCGATGTCGATTTTGCGTTCCTCGACGGCGAAGCCGGCGTCGGTTGCCAGCTGCAGCAATGAATCCCGGGTGATGCCGGGCAAAAGCGAACCGGACAGCTCCGGGGTGACCAGCCGGGTCGACCCGCCGCTGCCGAACACGAAGAAGATGTTCATGCCGCCCATCTCTTCGATATAGCGGCGTTCCACAGCATCCAGCCACACCACTTGTTGGCAGTCGTTCTCGATCGCCTGCGCATACGCCAAAAGCGACGCGGCGTAATTGCCGCCGAATTTCGCCTCACCGGTACCACCCGGGCTGGCGCGCACGTATTCCGTTGACACCCAGACGCTGACCGGTTTAAGGCCCTGCGGGAAGTAGGCGCCGGCCGGCGAGGCCAACACCATGTACCGATACTGCTTGGCAGGGCGCACGCCCAGCCCCGGCTCGGTGGCGAACACGAACGGTCGCAGATACAACGACTCCTCGCCGCCCGCCGGCGGCACCCAAGCCTTGTCGATGGCGACCAGTTGTCGCAGCGACTGGATGAACACCTCGTCGGGCAGTTCGGGGATCGCGATCCGCCGTGCCGACGACCGCATCCGGGCGGCGTTCGCCTCGGCGCGAAACGACACGATCGACCCGTCCGGCCAGCGGTACGCCTTGAGCCCCTCGAAGACTTCCTGCGCGTAGTGCAGCACGAGCGCCGAGGGATCCAGTTCGATCGGGCCGTACGCGATCACCCGCGCGTCGTGCCAACCCTGGCCGTCGGTGTAATCGATCGACACCATGTGATCGGTGTGATATCTGCCGAACCCGGGATCGGCCAGTATCGCTTCGCGTGCCTCGTCGCTCGTCGGGTTGGCGGTGGGTGAAACCGTGAACTCGAGAACCCCGCTGGCCATCCTGCGATTGTATATAGGCGTGTCTACCGGGTTTTCGGTTCGACAAACGGTGGGCGCACCACTTCACATTCGACGGCGCGACCTCGGACGTCGACGGTGACGTGCTGGCCGTCCTCGATGCCCGCCTCGGTGTCGATCAGCGCCAGCGCGATGCCGACCTTCAGCGTCGGCGAAAAGGTGCCCGACGTGGTGACCCCGACCTCGGTGTCGCCGTTGAGCACCGTCAGGTCGGGCCGCAGCACGCCGCGCCCCACCGCGCGCAGCCCGCGCAGCAGCCGCCGCGGACCTGTCGCCTTCTCGGCCAGTAGCGCGTCACGGCCGAAGAACGCGTCCTTCTTCCAGCCGATGGCCCAGCCGCACCGGGCCTGCAGCGGCGAGATGGCGGTCGAAAGTTCGTGCCCGTGCAGTGGATAACCCATCTCGGTGCGCAGCGTGTCGCGTGCGCCCAGGCCAGCCGGCTGCCCGTCGGCCCGGGCGACCGCGGCCGCCAGCGCGTCGAACACCACGTCGGCTGATTCCCATGGCGGCAGCAGCTCGTAGCCGTGCTCACCGGTGTATCCGCTGCGGCAAACCCGCACCGGGACCCCGGAAAACGTGGCGTCGGCATAGCCCATGTAGTCCATGCCGGTCGGCAGCCCCAACTCGGCGAGCACATCCGCCGACCGCGGTCCCTGAACGGCCAGCACGGCATACGAGCGGTGCTCATTGCTGATCGTGACTCCCGCGGGCGCGGCGTCCTGCAGGGCGGCGACCACCGCGGCGGTGTTGGCGGCATTGGGCACCAGGAAGATCTCGTCGGCCGAGACGTAGTAGGCGATCAGGTCGTCGATGACACCGCCGGATTCGGTGCAGCACAACGTGTATTGCGCTTTGCCCGGTCCGATGCGGTCGAGGTCGTTGGTAAGCGCGGAGTTGACGAACTGCGCCGCGCCCGGTCCGCGGACGGTCGCCTTGCCGAGATGGCTGACGTCGAACAGTCCGACGGTGGTTCGGGTCGCGGTGTGTTCGCTGACGGTGCCGGCATACGACACCGGCATGAGCCAGCCACCGAATTCTGCGAAGTTGGCGCCCAGGTCGCGGTGGCGCTCTTCCAGCGGTCCCCGCTGGGGGTACCGCCCGCTTGCGGGGGAGTCGGTCACGATGCTCCACACTAATGAGGTGGTCGACTTCGATGCCCTCGAAGCAGCGGGGATCGCCGACGCGCGCCAGCGAGCCGGCCTGATCGAGTATCTGGACAGCCTCGGTTTCACCACCGAGGAGATGGCCGAAGCCGAGCGCAACGGGCGGCTGTTCGGCCTTGCCGGAGACGCGCTGCAGCGCTCCGGTCCCCCGATCCACAGCCTGCGCAGCGCCGCCGAGGAGCTCGGGGTGCCCGTCGAGGACATCGAACACGCCTGGGCCATGCTGGGCCTGACGGTCGCGGACGCCGATACCCCCACCTTGAGCCAGGCCGATGTCGATGGGCTGGCGACGTGGGCGGCGTTCAAGGCCGACTTCGGTGAGGACGCCGCGTCCGGATTCCTGCGCGTCCTTGGCGCATCCATGGCCCGGCTGGCCGATGCCTTGTCGTCCATGATCCGCACGGGTCGACCGGAGCTGTGGATCGGGCACACGGGCGATGAACTCATCAGCGCGCGAGCCTTCCGCGCGGTCGCCGAGTACATCCCCAGGCTCGGGGCGATGATGGACGCCGTTCACCGGCACCACCTGACCAGTACCCGCACCTTCGTCGAAGGTGTGGTGTCGGGCCCGTCGGCCAGCGTGGTGTGCGGCGTGGGCTTCGTGGACCTGTCCGGCTTCACGGCGCTGACCCAGATGCTCACACCCGCAGAGTTGTCGACCTTGCTCAACGGCTTTTCCGCCACCGTCTCCGATGTCGTCCACGCCGACGGCGGACGGGTCGTGAAATTCATCGGGGACGCCGTGATGTGGGTGAACTCGACGCCGGAGCGGCTGGCCAAAACGGCGCTCGACCTCGTCGACCACCCATTGGCGCGCGAGGTTGGCCTGCAGGTTCGCGCGGGTCTCGGTTACGGGGAGATCCTGACCATCAACGGCGATTACTTCGGCAATGCCGTGAACCTGGCCGCCCGCCTGGTCGCGGCCGCGTCACCGGGGCAGATCCTTGCCGCGGCGGCCGTCCACGACGCGCTGCCGGATTGGCCCGCGACGGTCCAGGATCCGTTGACACTCAAGGGTTTTGACGAACCTGTGACGGCCTATGATCTGCATGTGCGCACCCTCTGACTAGGGTGGTTCGTCGTGAGCTCCGAATCCGGTTACCAGCCGCCCCCCGTCACCGTCGCCACATCGCTGCCGAGTCGCGGCGTCGCAAAAGCGACGCTGATCGTTCCGGTCGTGACATCCGGTGACGAGGATCAGCCCGGCGCGGTCGTGACCGCGGCCGAGCCGTTCCTCGATGCCGAGGCGGTGGCCGAGATCGAGGACGGTCTGCGTGCGCTGGACGCCAAGGGCGGCAGCGAGCAGACCAATCGGCTGTTGGTGTCGTCGTTGCCGGTGAGCAGCGTGCTCACGGTGGGCCTCGGCAAGCCGCGCGACGAATGGCCCGCCGACGTGATTCGGCGTGCTGCTGGGGCGGCGGCGCGCGCGTTGGGCGGCGCCGAGACCGCGGTCACCACGCTGAGCGAGCTCGATCTGGAGGCCGCTGTCGAAGGACTGATTCTGGGCAGCTACCGATTCACCGCGTTCCGCAGCGACAAGACGGCGCCGAAAGACCCGGGCCTGCGAAAGCTGACTGTGTTATCCACCGCGAAGGGCGCCAAGACGCAGGCTGCGCATGCCGCGGCGGTGGCGACCGCAGTCGCCACCGCGCGTGACTTCGTCAACACCCCGCCCAGCCACCTCTACCCTGACGAATTCGCCAGCCGGGCAAAGGCTTTGGGCGAATCGGTTGGCCTCGAGGTCGAGGTGCTCGACGACAAGGCACTGCAAAAAGGCGGATACGGTGGCGTGATCGGCGTCGGCAAGGGCTCGTCACGGCCACCGCGGCTGGTGCGGCTGAGCCATCTTGGGTCACGGCTGGCGAAAAACCCGAAGCAGGCCAAAAAGGTCGCCCTGGTCGGTAAGGGCATCACCTTTGACACCGGTGGGATCTCGATCAAGCCCGCGACGAACATGCACTACATGACCTCCGACATGGGTGGGGCCGCCGCGGTCATTGCGACCGTTACGTTGGCCGCCCAGCTGGACTTGCCGATCGACGTGATCGCCACCGTGCCGATGGCCGAGAACATGCCGTCGGCGACCGCCCAGCGCCCCGGTGACGTGCTGACCCAGTACGGCGGAACCACCGTCGAGGTGCTCAACACCGACGCCGAGGGCCGGCTGATCCTTGCCGACGCCATCGCCCGGGCCTGCGAGGACAACCCCGACTACTTGATCGAGACGTCCACGTTGACCGGCGCACAGACGGTGGCGCTCGGCTCGCGCACGCCCGGGGTGATGGGCAGCGACGAGTTCCGTGACCGGGTGGCCGCCATCTCGCAGCGGGTCGGCGAGAACGGCTGGGCCATGCCGCTGCCCGACGAGCTCAAGGACGATCTGAAGTCGACGGTGGCCGACTTGGCCAATGTCAGCGGTCAGCGCTTCGCCGGGATGCTGGTGGCGGGTGTCTATTTGCGCGAGTTCGTCGGGGATTCGGTGGACTGGGCGCATATCGACGTGGCCGGTCCGGCCTACAACACCGGCAGTCCCTGGGGCTACACGCCCAAGGGCGGCACCGGTGTGCCGACCCGCACGATGTTCGCCGTATTGGAGGACATCGCACAGAACGGTTGAACAGCGCCGACGGTTATCGCAAATCGGTCCGTAGGGCGCTTCGCGCAGCCAAATACCCGGGCATCCCGTGAACTCCGGGGCCGGGAGGTGTGAAGGATGAACACAGGTAAGTGCCGCGGCGCGGTAACCGGTAGGGCCGCAAGCGGGTAGCCAAGTTCACGCCATATCGCAGCGGATCTTGCAAACCTCCGTTGATAACTCCGCCGCACATGTTCGGGTTGTGCGCTTCCTGCTCCTTGGCGTTGGTCGTAACCTTCTTCACGATCCTGTCTTTGAATCCGGGTGCGAATCGCTCGATTTGGTTGCCGATGGCGTCCGACATGTCCACCGTCGATCCGTTCGGCACATGGCAATAGGTCCATACCGTCTCCTGGCCGGCCGAAGTCCGCGTCGGATCGAAGCGACTCTGATTGGCCAGCAACACAAACGGTTTGTCGGCGTGGCGGCCTTTGTTCACCGCCGACTCGCTTGCCGCAACCTGTTGCAGAGTGCCGCCAAGATGGACGGTTGCCGCGTTCGCACACTCATCGGCCCGCCATGGAATGGGGCCATCCAGCAGGTAGTCGACCTTGCAAAGGCCCGGGCCGTATCGGTAATTCGAAAAGAGGCGCCGATACCAGCTAGGCAAGCCATCGCCGAGGATGGTTGCCACTTGGGTCGGGGATACATCGAGCAGTAGCACACGATGGGCAGGCACGTCCGCCAACCGCCTGACCCAATGACCCAGACGGATCTCGCCGCCAAGGTGCTCGAAATACGCCAGCAGAGCATCTGCGATCTTTTGCGACCCACCGCGAGGCATCGGCCATCCAGTTCGGTGCGCGCTCACAGCGAACATCAGCGCGGCGGCAGCCGTGCCAAAAAGGTTGAGCGGCATGAACGAGTGAGCCGCCATGCCCGCGAGCAGGGCCGGCGCCCTCTCGTCGTCGAAGCGACGCTTTGAGAGACCGGCAATCGAAGCCATCCCAGACCGGGCGAACTTGGCAACAATCAACGGATGCTTTGGGGGAAACGGGTCGAGGATACTGTCGAAGAGATCAATACCGTTGGACACCAACGGGTTTAGCAGCTCTTGGTAGGCGTTACGATCACGTCCCATCCCGGCAGCCGTGCTGCCCACGTCACGATAAAGTGCGACGGCGCTGCCGTCGTCGAGAGGATGGGCGGCTTCGATCGGCGCAAATATCCACTCGAGCCCGTAATCGCCCAATGGCCACCGCCGGAAGGCTGGAGAAGCCATTGCCAGCGGATGTATCGCGGAGCAGATGTCGTGCACCGACTCGTCATCGGTTACGTGTCCGGAGCGGGCACCGCCGCCCGGAGTGTCCGAACCTTCCAGAATGAGAACGCGTTTGCCGGCTTCCGCCAATGTCACACCTGCGGCAAGTCCGTTCGGCCCGGACCCAACCACCACGGCGTCGAATCGATCTGCGGCCATTCCGAGGTTTACTTCACCTGGCTGGGCTGGAGGCGCTCGGTAAGTGCCGCCAGCCGAAGGATGCACTCGCGATTGCGAGGGTGAATGGCAATCAGCGTCAGCTGGTGCGGGACGATGCGAATCGGCCCCTCGGCCGGCACCTCGATCATCTCCACTCGGCAACCGTCCGGGATCTCATGCAGACGCATCGTTATCCGTGCGGCGCCAAATCGCCCGAGCCCGGCACGCAGCACCAGCTCATGCGGCGGGTCGCAGGCTTCCACCTCGGTCTGGTCGTCGATCACCAACGGCCACACCCCGATCGAGTGCCGGATGACGGATCCCGGTGCCGGCCAGTTCGAGTCGACGGCACGCGTGCGGCTATTGCCCACCACCCATTGGGAGTAGGTCCACCCATTGGCCAGCACGTCCCAGACTTGCTGGCAGGAGGCACGCACATCTCGCATCGCGGTCAAGCCGCTTGTCGCAGTCATCGCTGGGGCATACCCGCCGACATGGCTGACCAATCGGCTCAGGGCCGCATCGGCTCGGTTACCGGCGTAGAGCCGGCCTCTGAAACCACCGAATCTTCTGCCGCCAGGCCTGCGCCGAGGTCAACGCGAAAACTGCGCCGCACAGGCAGGCGAACAGCCACGTCAGGAATGCGCCCGTCTGGCCCTGGGTCGGCGGAATCAGCGCAGTGGTGATCCGCACCATGCACGCGGTGATCCCGCTTGCGCACGCAACCAGATACAGGTTTGCGATGCGCCTCGAGCGTGGGTCCTTCCGCAGGACCAGCAGGGCGCGGGAGCCGTACACCAGTAGGTAAGCGAGGGTTGTACAGAGCAAAAGCCAATAGACGCTCAGCCAAAAGTCCGTGCGCAGCGCGAAGAAGTCACGCGCGTATGTCCGGCTGCCGCGACTCAGCGAAAAAGTAGCCAGCAACAATGGAATACACAGCGTGGCGGGGCGCTCCACGAACTGCTTGAACTTCGTCTGCATGACGGTGTCGTAAGCAAGCCGACCCAGCGCGTTGTAGACGATCGCCGAGGCCGCCACGATGTAGCAGTCGTGCCCGATGTAGTTCTGCAGATTCCACTCGCCGGTGAGATCGTGCAGGGTGACCCCGAGCGTTTCCGACGCGAACGGTGACATCAGTGCGACCGCACACCCCTGCAACGCGATGTTGAGCGTTGCGGCCACCTCCCACCGGCAATGCCAGGTGACCCGCCGGATCCAGAGGCTCCACGAAATGGATGCCAGGGTGATGATGATGAGAGCGGTCAGAGCCATGGTGTACGAACGGGATCTACAGTGGGGGCGCGTCGGGCCGCGGGCGCCATTCCTCGATTCTTGCCAGCTTGTGA
Source organism: Mycobacterium fragae (assembly GCF_002102185.1). GTDB lineage: Bacteria > Actinomycetota > Actinomycetes > Mycobacteriales > Mycobacteriaceae > Mycobacterium > Mycobacterium fragae. Next base: position 438,982 of record NZ_LQOW01000031.1, on the reverse strand, counting down.
GCGGTCTTCACTTGAGAATTCGCCGACACCGGTTGTGCATCCGAGTGTCCACGGATCTCTTCGGCCAAGGTGAGGACCTCTGCGGGTTCGATGAAACGGTAGCGGGTCAGCAGCTCGGCGCGGTTGATGCCCAGATTCGCTGCGGCCGTTCGCAGGTTGTCCGCAGTTATCAGGGTTCCCTTGTCGAGCTGGTCGTAGTACGTGGAGCGGCGCAACTCCATCGCCGTCCAGATTTCTTCTCTGCTGAGGGAGCGGCCCGTCAGGTATGAGAGGACCGTGGCGAGCTCTTTGCCCCTGTCGTCGGGGTACACGCGAGCAACATATCCGGTTTTTCGGCATTTCAATCCAAAACGTCTCAATGGTCAAATAGTTATTCAGCCGCTCGTCGCCCTCGATCCAGAAGTCAGGACCTTACGTCCGATTACCCGGATACCTGACGTTGCCGGGCATTCGGGTGCCGGGCCGCTCCGCCCTGGATGTGTGCCGGCAACGCCGCGTGACAGGATGGTTTGGAGAATCGCTTGGGTGCCTGCCGTACACGACGCTGTGGTAAGCCAGAGGTCAGCCCGTGCCGACCGACCGATCCATCGAGGAGTCAACAGAGATGGCCTTCTCAGTTCAGATGCCGGCACTCGGTGAGAGCGTGACTGAGGGAACCGTCACACGCTGGCTCAAGCAAGAAGGCGACACGGTCGAACTCGACGAACCCCTGCTCGAAGTCTCCACCGACAAAGTGGACACCGAGATCCCGTCGCCCGCGGCCGGCGTGCTGACCAAGATCATCGCCCAAGAGGACGACACCGTTGAAGTCGGCGGCGAGCTGGCCATCATCGGGGAGAGTACGGAAGGCCAGGGAGCGGCTGAGCAACCCGCCGCTGAGCCCGCCCCCGAACCACAACCGCAGACCGAGCCGCAACCGCAGCCGGAGCCCGAGCCGCAGCCGGCAGCTGTGTCGGCGACCGATGGGCAAGGCGAAACCGGCGCCACCCAGCCGGTGCTGATGCCCGAACTCGGCGAATCGGTCACCGAGGGCACGGTGACTCGCTGGCTGAAGAAGGTCGGCGACTCGGTCGAGGTCGACGAGCCCCTGGTGGAAGTGTCCACCGACAAGGTCGACACCGAGATCCCGTCACCGGTGGCAGGCACCCTGGTCAGCATCACCGCCGACGAAGACGACACCGTCCCGGTGGGCGGCGAGCTGGCGAAGATCGGCACCGGCGCCCAAACCGCGGCCGCGCCCGCACCCCAGCCCGAAGCCCCAGACCAGCGGCCGGCGCCAGCGGCCCAGCCGGCCCCGCCGCCGGCACCGTCGCCGCAACCGCAGCCGGCACCCGAGCCGGAAGCCAAGCCCGAGCCCGCGCCGCAACCACCACAGCCGCCGAGTGAGCCGGCGGCTACCGCCGCCGCGACCCCGTATGTCACCCCGTTGGTGCGAAAACTGGCCGCCGAGAACAACATCGATCTCACCCAGCTGCGCGGAACCGGCGTGGGAGGACGGATCCGCAAGCAAGATGTGCTGGCCGCCGCAGAAGCGAAGAAAGCTCCGGCACCCGAGCCGACGGCGCAGGCGCCGGCCGCCCCAGCACCCAGCGTCCCCACGCCCGCGCCGGCGCTGGCTCATCTGCGGGGCACCACCCAGAAGGCCAGCCGGATCCGCCAGATCACCGCGAAGAAGACCCGCGAATCCCTTCAGGCCACCGCACAGCTCACCCAGACCCACGAGGTCGACATGACCAGGATCGTGGCGTTGCGGGCCAGGGCCAAAACCGCGTTCGCCGAACGCGAGGGCGTGAACCTGACCTATCTGCCGTTCATCGCCCGCGCAGTGATCGACGCGCTCAAGATCCATCCCAACATCAATGCGAGCTACAACGAGGAAACCAAGGAGATCACCTACTACGACGCCGAGCACCTCGGCTTCGCCGTCGACACCGAGCAGGGCCTGCTCTCCCCCGTCATCCACAACGCCGGCGACCTGTCGCTTGCCGGGCTCGCGCGCGCGATCGCCGACATCGCCGCCCGTGCGCGCTCGGGCGACCTCAAGCCTGACGAGCTGTCCGGCGGCACATTCACGATCACCAACATCGGCAGCCAGGGTGCGTTGTTCGACACGCCCATCCTGGTGCCGCCGCAGGCCGCCATGCTGGGCGCCGGCGCCATCGTCAAACGGCCACGGGTCGTCGTCGACGACACCGGCAACGAGTCCATCGGGGTGCGATCGGTGTGCTACCTCCCGCTGACCTACGACCACCGCCTGATCGACGGCGCCGACGCCGGCCGGTTCCTCACCACCATCAAGAATCGGCTCGAAGAAGGCGCGTTCGAGGCCGATTTGGGACTGTGACAACGTGGCCAAGGCCGTCATTGCGATCGCGGGTTCGTCCGGACTGATCGGTTCGGCGCTGGTGACAGCGCTGCGCACGGCCGATCACCGAGTGCTGCGGATCGTGCGGCGAGCGCCGGCGAATGGCACTGAGCTGCATTGGGATCCCGACAGCGGCGAATTCGACGCCGGCGCGCTGCGCGGAGTCGACGCCGTTGTCAACCTGTGCGGCATAAACATCGGGCAGCGACGCTGGTCGGGGGCGTTCAAACAGAACCTGCGCGACAGTCGCATCACGCCAACCGAAGTGCTGTCGGCCGCAGTCGCCGAAGCGGGCGTCGGTGTGCTGGTCAACGCCAGCGCAGTCGGCTATTACGGCGACACCAAGGACCGGGCAGTCGACGAAAGCGGTTCGGTGGGAACGGGTTTCCTGGCTCAGCTGTGTCACGACTGGGAGGCTGCCACCGCCGCCGCCGTTCAGGCCGGCACGCGTGTCGTGCTGGCCCGCACCGGATTGGTGCTGGCCGCGTCGGGCGGCGCGCTGCGCCGGCTGCGCCCGCTGTTCTCCGTCGGCCTTGGTGCCCGCCTGGGCAACGGCCGCCAATACATGTCGTGGATCACCCTCGAAGACGAGGTGCGGGCGCTCCAGTTCGTCCTCTCCCACACAGGGCTGTCCGGGCCGGTGAACCTCACCGGCCCGGCGCCGGTCACCAACGCCGAGTTCACCGCGGCACTGGGCCGAGCGGTGAACCGGCGCACGCCGCTGATGCTGCCCGGGTTCGCGGTGCGCGCAGCCCTCGGCGAGTTCGCCGAGGAGGGGCTGCTGTGGGGACAGCGGGTGATCCCCGCCGCACTCGAGCGCGCTGGTTTTCAGTTCCACCACAAGACCATCGGCGAGGCGCTGCGGTATGCGACCGCGCAGCCCGCGGTCGCCTAGTACCGATGGGCGCCGCGAGACAGAAGCGTGGGTTGTGACATTGGGGCCAACCACAGCCGTGGCTTCCGTCTCGCGGAGCGGTCGCCTGTAGCCTCGTTCTGTGAGCTCCATCCGCTCGAGCGCGGCGCCGATCGACGTGCGTCAACTGGGGACGGTGGACTACGTCGAGGCGTGGCAGCTGCAACGAGAATTGGCCGATGCTCGGGTGGCAGGCGGTCCCGACACGCTGCTGCTGCTCGAGCACCCGTCGGTCTACACCGCCGGTCGCCGCACGCTGCCGCGAGAGCGACCAATAGCCGGCACGCCCGTCGTCGACACCGACCGCGGCGGCAAGATCACCTGGCACGGCCCCGGGCAGCTCGTCGGCTACCCGATCATCGGGTTGTCCGAACCACTTGATGTGGTCAATTATGTTCGGCGCCTTGAGGAATCGCTGATCGCGGTGTGCACCGAGTTGGGTCTGGATGCCGGCCGCGTCGATGGGCGTTCCGGAGTCTGGATCCCCGGGCGGCCTGCGCGCAAGGTCGCCGCCATCGGGGTTCGGGTGTCGCGGGCGACGACGTTGCATGGGTTCGCCCTCAACTGCGACTGCGACCTCGACGCCTTCCAGAAGATCGTGCCGTGCGGCATCACCGACGCCGGGGTGACGTCGATAACCGCCGAGATGGGCCGCGATGTCGGGGTCGACGACGTCCGGATACGCGTCGCCGAAGCGGTGTGCGACGCCTTAGACGGCCGGCTTGCCCGCGTAGCATCGCCGTTGTGACCGTTGCTCCGGAAGGCCGGAAACTGCTGCGTCTGGAAGTACGCAACGCGCAGACACCGATCGAGCGCAAGCCGCCGTGGATCAAGACCCGCGCGCGGATGGGCCCGGAATACACGGAGCTGAAGAACCTGGTCCGCCGCGAAGGTCTGCACACCGTGTGCGAGGAAGCCGGTTGCCCGAACATCTACGAATGCTGGGAAGACCGCGAGGCCACGTTCCTCATCGGTGGCGAGGTGTGCACCCGTCGCTGCGATTTCTGCCAGATCGACACCGGCAAGCCCGCCGTCTTGGACCGCGACGAACCACGCCGAGTCGCCGAAAGCGTGCACGCCATGGGCCTGCGGTATGCCACGGTCACCGGAGTGGCCCGCGACGACCTGCCCGACGGGGGCGCCTGGCTGTACGCCGAAACCGTGCGCGCCATCAAAAGACTCAACCCGGTGACCGGCGTCGAGCTGTTGATCCCCGATTTCAACGGTGACCCCGAGCGGCTGCGGCAGATCTTCGAGGCTGAGCCGGAAGTGTTGGCCCACAACGTCGAAACGGTGCCGCGCATCTTCAAGCGGATCCGGCCTGCGTTCTCCTATCAGCGCAGTCTCGATGTGCTGACCGCGGCCCGCGACTTCGGGCTGGTCACCAAGAGCAACCTCATCCTCGGCCTGGGCGAGACGCCCGACGAGGTGCGCACCGCCCTGGCGGATTTGCGCGAGGCCGGTTGCGACATCGTCACCATCACCCAATACCTGCGGCCGTCGGCGCGGCACCACCCCGTCGAGCGCTGGGTCACGCCGGAGGAGTTCGTCGAATACTCCGACTACGCCGAGCAGCTGGGATTCGCCGGTGTGCTGGCGGGACCGCTGGTACGGTCGTCGTATCGGGCCGGCCGGCTTTACCAGCGGGCCGTGCAGACGCGCCCCGCCGTATCCTGAACCAATGGCACGACCCCGCAACGCCGCCCAGAACAAAGCCGCCCGAGCCGAAGCCAAAGCCGCCCGCAAAGCGGCCGCCAAGGAGCGTCGCACTCAGCTCTGGCAGGCGTTCAACATGCAACGCAAAGAGGACAAGCGCCTGCTGCCCTACATGATCGGAGCATTCGTGCTGATCGTGGGGATATCGGTGGCGGTCGGGGTGTCCGCCGGCGGATTCACCACGGTCACGATGATCCCGCTGGGCGTGGTGCTGGGAGCGCTGGTGGCGTTCATCATCTTCGGCCGGCGCGCGCAACGGACGGTGTACCGCAAGGCCGAAGGCCAAACCGGGGCCGCGGCATGGGCTCTGGACAACCTGCGTGGCAAGTGGCGCTTCACCCCCGGGGTGGCCGCCACCGGCAATTTCGACGCCGTGCATCGGGTGATCGGCCGGCCCGGGGTCATCCTGGTGGCCGAGGGCTCGGCGACGCGGGTCAAGCCGCTGCTGGCCCAGGAGAAAAAGCGCACCGCCCGGGTGGTCGGCGATGTCCCGATCTACGACATCATCGTCGGCAACGGCGACGGCGAAGTGCCGCTGGCCAAACTGGAACGCCACCTCACCCGGTTGCCGGCGAACATCACCGCCAAGCAGATGGACGCGCTTGAGTCCCGGCTGTCCGCGCTGGGTTCGCGGGCCGGGCCGGCGGCGATGCCGAAGGGCCCAATGCCGACCGCCGCCAAGATGCGCGGCGTGCAGCGGACCGTACGTCGCCGCTAGCGCTGTACGTTCAGCGTCGTGCCACGGCGGTGCCGGTTAGCCGGTCCTGCAGGCCGCGGCCGTCGGCATCGATGAACAACGCGGGGATGACGAACCCGATCAGCACCCCGCGCAGCACGGCCCGCCCCAACCCGACGTGCATTCGTCCGTCGACCGACACCACCCGAAGCCCCAGGGCGAATTGGCCCGGGGTGAATTCGAACAACCGGACGGCGACCGCGCCCAGCACCAACCAGATGACCAAAACCGCAGTCGACAGCACTCCCAATGAGATCAGCCCGAACGTCATCGCCAGGGCGGCCAGCCCGTAGGCCACCAACCAGTCGACCAGCAGCGCCGCCAACCGCCGACCCATTCCGGCGAGCGAGTACGGCATGTCGGTGGGCAACCCGGACGCTCCGCCGGACGGGCCGGACAGCCAGGATCCGATGCTGCGGGCCATGGCCCCACAATAAGGCGATGTCTACCCAACTTCCGCGGCCAACGGCGCGGTCGCGTAACGTCAGCGCAACACGGGGTTGACCCTTGGGCAACATCACCTCCATAGCGTCTGGTCGGGCGATCAGTCAACGGCCGAGTAAAGGAGAGCGCTTCAATGACCGCAGTAGATTCGAGGCCTGAAGTAAAGGAGAGCGCTTCGGTGTCCGACAAGACGGCCGACGACGTCATCAAGCTCATCAAGGATGAGAAGGTCCAGTACGTCGACGTCCGGTTCTGTGATCTGCCTGGCGTCATGCAGCACTTCACGATCCCGGCTTCAGCATTCGACCAGAAGTTTTTCGAGAACGGGGTGGCGTTCGACGGGTCGTCGATTCGCGGATTCCAGTCGATCCACGAGTCCGACATGCTGCTGCTGCCCGACCCCGGAACCGCGCAAATCGACCCGTTCCGCGAAGCGAAGACGCTGAACCTCAACTTCTTTGTGCACGACCCCTTCACCCTCGAGCCGTATTCGCGCGACCCGCGCAACATTGCCCGTAAGGCCGAGAGCTACCTCAAGAGCACCGGCATCGCCGACACCGCCTACTTCGGCGCCGAGGCCGAGTTCTACATCTTCGACTCGGTGGCGTTCGACTCGACGACCAACAGCGCGTTCTACGAGGTCGACGCGATCTCGGGCTGGTGGAACACCGGCAGCGCGACCGAGGCGGACGGCAGCCCCAACCGCGGCTACAAGGTCCGGCCGAAGGGCGGTTACTTCCCGGTTGCCCCCAACGACCAGTACGTCGACCTGCGCGACAAGATGCTGACCAACCTGATCAACGCCGGCTTCACGTTGGAGAAGGGCCACCACGAGGTGGGCAGCGGCGGACAGGCCGAGATCAACTACCTGTTCAACTCGCTGCTACACGCGGCCGACGACCTGCAGCTGTACAAGTACATCGTCAAGAACACCGCGTGGCAGAACGGCAAGACGGTCACCTTCATGCCCAAGCCGCTGTTCGGCGACAACGGGTCCGGCATGCACACCCACCAGTCGCTGTGGAAGGACGGCAGCCCGCTGATGTACGACGAGATGGGCTATGCCGGCTTGTCCGACTTGGCCCGCCACTACATCGGCGGCCTGCTGCACCACGCCCCGTCGCTGCTGGCGTTCACCAACCCGACGGTCAACTCTTACAAGCGGTTGGTGCCCGGCTTCGAAGCCCCGATCAACCTGGTGTACAGCCAGCGCAACCGGTCGGCGTGTGTGCGCATCCCGATCACTGGCAACAATCCGAAGGCCAAGCGGCTGGAGTTCCGTTGCCCCGACTCGTCGGGCAACCCGTACCTGGCGTTCTCGGCGATGATGATGGCCGGCATCGACGGCATCAAGAAGAAGATCGAGCCGCAGGCACCGGTCGACAAGGACCTCTACGAGCTGCCGCCGGAAGAGGCCGCGAACATCCCGCAGGCCCCGACCTCGCTGGCCGCGGTGATCGACCGCCTCGAGGAAGACCACGAATACCTCACCGAGGGTGGGGTTTTCACTTCCGACCTGATCGAGACGTGGATCGCCTACAAGCGCGAGAACGAGATCCAGCCGATCAACGTCCGGCCGCATCCGCACGAATTCGCCTTGTACTTCGACGTATAAGTCGGCTAACCCTCTGACTCGTCAGAGTCCTCTCGAGCTTGTTATGGGAGGATCCGTTTGAACATGGCGGTGTACAACCAGTTCTCATAGCTCTGTTGGTTCATGGCCTGCACCGCGTTGCCTCTAGCCACAGCGCGGATGTTCAGGGGCACCATCGTGAAATTAACCATCTCCCACCCGACTTTGCCTAGTTCGTCCGCGAACGTCCCAAGCTCCTCGAGCGTGGACCTGGCTGCCCAGTTGTACTCCCACTTCGCGGGGCCCCAATTGCCGGTTTGGTCCAGCGCGTAACCCGGCCCGGGCCAAGGACTTCCCATGACCGGATCGTAGGGGGTATTCGTCCCGTAATAAGCCAGTACAGACGAACAAGAGGCGCAAATCTCAGCTTGACAGCACCGCTCGTCTATGAATCGCGCGCCAGGAGTGCGATGTTGCGCCGACCGCCTGCGTCAGTCGGTGGTGTGGACGATCAGCACGTCGACCTTGGCTTTGCGGGAGACTTCGGATGGAACTGATCCCAGCAGCCGCCCGGCGACGCTGCTGAGACCGACATTGCCGACTACCAGCAGGTCGGCATGGACCTCCTCGGCCAGGTCAACCAGCGCGTTGATCGGGGGGCCGACGACCGACCTCTCCTCCACGTTCTTGGCCCCGGCTTGGTGCGCCCGCTCCCTGGCGTTCTGCAGGATCGCGTAGATGGGAGCGTCGCCCACCGTCCGGTAGTCCGCGCCGTGGTCGCTCCCCGGCGGGACGGCGTAATGGCCGCGTTCCTGCTGGGCGGGGGGATGCGCTGTCGCAACGATCAAGTTCGCGCCGGTGTCCGCAGCGATCGCGCCTGCTCGGTCCACCGCACGCAGCGACGAGTCCGAGCCATCGGTGCCGACCACGACGGTCTGATATTCACTCATTTCCACTCCGTTAGATGAACTAGACCGGGCTACCGGTCAGGTCTGCGCTCCGTGTTCACGGCTGATCATCCAGGCGAGAAAGCACACTGCAACCGCCAACAGCCCGTAGATCAGCGCCGAGGGCCACCAGGGTTGGCTGGGTTGGGGCTCCTTGTAATTGGCCAGCGCCACCAAGAAGCTGCCGTTGTCGGTCGGCCCGATGCCCGGCAGCGACTGCGTCTTGGTCACCCTGATCTGGGCGTTGGTGCTGGGATCGTTGATCTGGCCCCAGGCAAAGGTGGAGTCGTCGAGCAGGAAGATGTCCCGGCTGCCCGCAGGTTGGCTGTCGTCGTGGCCCACCACCTCGACCCGCCCGACTTCCACGTTCTGGTCATCGGCGGGGACATCTGCCACGACGTCCTCGTACACGTCCCGGGGCGCCGGAGGCTTGTAGTCCGGTGGCGGTGGGCCGTCCCAACCATTGGGCGGCGGTATCCAGGCTCCGCCGTAGAAGCTGCCCGACGCCAGATAGCTGTCGCCGACTGCCGTGAACGGGAACACGCCAACGGTGGCGGCATCGAGCACGATCCGGCCGCCGGCCGGCACATAGGACTCTCGGTAGGCGCCGTTGTAGAAGTAGCGGAATGTCATCGCCTGATCGAGCGGGTTGTAGAGCATCGGACGGTGGTAGGCGTCGTAGTCGACGTAGTCCCAATGGCGGGGGCGCGCCAGCGCCTGGTTGTCGGCCTGCAGGACGTCGACGTTGTGCGCGTCGACCACGGTCTGCACCTGATGGTTGAAGTCAACCAGCTGCAGCATCTGGTTGACACCGGGATTGATGCGCGTCGCCGGTGCGGCCTTGGCAGCCGCGACCGCCTGCGGCGGCGCATCCAGCGTCTTCGGCGGTGGCACCGCCAGGGCGTTTCTCGGTGCCTCGGGCGGTAGCGGCTTGATCTTGGGGGCCTGCGCCGGCATCGTGCTCGGGGCCGGGACGACCTCTGTCACGCTCGGCTGCGCGGGTTCCGGCACAACGGGCAACGGCGGAGCCGGCGGAATCTCTACCGGCATCGTGCTCGTGGGCGCCTGGACCGGGCGGGACGGCGGGGGTCTGTCGCACACGTTGGGTGTGTGATACCGCTCCACCAAAAGCAGGCAGTTCTCGCAGGATGCGGGGTTGGCAAACTGGCCAGAGCATGGGGCCGCCTCCGCTACGCCTGGTGCGGTGACCACCACCGACAACGGCGCGAGAGCGATGGCGGTTGCCGCCGCAATCCCGAGTACTTTCATTCCCTGACCTTTTGCATTACCTGACAGTGTTGCACTTTCTCCCGATTGATACGGATCATGCCGCCAATGCATCCCCTGGGTAGCACCAGGGAAACCGGTATGCATGGTGTCCGGCGGCTATTTGACGACCGCGCCTAGTTCTGCTCGCGCCCGATCGATTTGGTCGTAGGCGTAGGTCGCCGTGGCCGCGATCGTCATCGTTTCGCCCTTGCGGGCCAGAGATTCATATGTCTGCTCCCCGAGCACCTCGCGGAGGTGTGCGATCACAGCGTTGATTTTGGGAAACGTGACGGCAGTCAGGGGGCTGAATGCGAAACCGGCAATGATGGCGGCTGGTTCGTAGTGTTCGAGCCGGTCGAGGAGGATCGCCAGGTTCGTGAAAGGCGAGCGGAGAGTGACGATGTTGCCGGAATCGTGCAAATGGCGGATCGCGAAACTGATGTGATCGAGCGCCGACAGCGGATCGTCGCGCTCGACTTCAACTTGCGCGAGATTGGCAGCTATGTGGCTCTCGTTGAAGCGGTTGCCGCTTTCGTGCGCGATCGCCAGGCCTCGGTGCATCGCCTCGGCTGCGCGCCGGGGGTCGGCGTTGCGCCAGGCGAAGCCGTAGCCCATCAACGCCAACGAGAGTGCATACGGATTGCCGGTGGCTTCGGCGGCATCGGGTAGACCGTCAGCGGCGGCGATTGCCTCGTCATCACGACCCGCGATTGTCAATGCCATGACCAGAAACGACGTGATGTTGACGTGCGCATCGCGCGTTCGGGATAGCACGGCACGGCACCATTCGACTGACCGATCGGGCTGACCGATGGCTATATACGGATTGCTGAGAAGACCTTCGTAGCCGAATGGGAGCTCACGGCGGCGACCTTCGAGGATCGCTGTCTCGCCGGCGTTGCTGTACCGCAGGGCCTCCTCGATCCGTCCGACGAACCAGCACTGTGTCGCTGTCGCGTACAGGAATACCAGCCGACGGTGATCGACTGCGCGCGCGGACTCGACCAACTCTGCGGCCCAGGCCGTGGGTTCGTAGTTTTCGACGCAGAAGCCGAGTACAGCCGCGTAGGTGGCGATGATGGCGGCGTCGTCGAGGTCGCCCTGATCGGCGGCCCACCGAAACGCGGTGCGGAGGTTGGCCAGCTCGGTGCTGAACCAGTCGTACGCCTCACGCTGACGGGGGCTGTCCCATAGAGCCAGGATGTCGGCCTCCTTTCCGGCGAAGTGGTGCGCATGCGCTGCGCGAGCATCTTCCGCCGCACCGCTGGCCACGAGTTGTTCCTCGGCGAATTGCCGAATGGTTTCCAGCATCGAAAACCTGGTCCGCCCGGACGACCGGTCGACCGCGAGCAGCGATTTGCGTACCAATGCATCGAGCAGATCCAGGACCGTGTACTCGTCCGATTCACCGTATCCGACCACCGCACAAGCGCTTTCGAGGTCGAAACCGCCGGCGAACACCGAACACCGCTGCAACAAGGTCTTTTCCGCGCCGTCGAGCAGGTCGTAAGACCACGACACCGCATGGCGCAACGTATGGTGGCGTTCCAGTCCGCGCCGCGAACCAACCAGCAGTCGAAATCGATGACCAAGACGGTCTCGTACCTCGCTGGCGGTCATCGACGCCATCCGCGATGCCGCCAATTCGATCGCCAAAGGAATCCCGTCCAGCCGCTGGCAGATCTCGGACACCGCCGCGGCCTCATCGCCGTCGACCACCGAGAAGCCCGGCGCAATGCCTTGTGCGCGTTCGACGAAGAGACGCGCCGCCGGAGAGTCGACGCCTGCTGTCGCATCCAGGGAGCGCACAGGTCGCACGCGTTCCTGGGCAAGCCCGAGGCCTTCTCGGCTGGTGGCCAATACTCGCACCGTCGTGGAATGCCCGAGGACCGCGTCGATCAAATCGGCGGCAGCATCGAGCATGTGTTCGCAGTTGTCGATCACCAGCAGTCGGATTCTGCCCGCCAACGAGGCGGCCACCGACTCGCTTACCGTCTTGCCGGGTTGTTGGGTGATGCCCAGCACGGCCGCCACCGCGTCTGGCACCGCCGCGGGATCAGTGACCGCTGCAAGCTCGAAAACCCAAACGCCGTCGGGAAATTCATCCGCCAGCTGCGCCGCGACTTCGACTGCGAGGCGTGTCTTGCCCACCCCACCTACCCCGGTCAGCGTCACCAATCGGTGAGACCGCACTGCGGCTTTGATCTCGTCGACCTCGGACGCGCGGCCGATCAAGCTGGTGGTCGCCGGGCGCAGATTTCCCGGAGTCGTGTCCAGCGTCCGCAATGGCGGAAAGTCACTGCGAAGGCCGGGTCCTCGGACCTGAAACATCCCGACTGGCATCGGTACATCCCGTAGCCGTTGCGGCCCCAGATCGACGAGGTCTACACCGGTCAGCAGACTCGCGGTCGACTCGGCCAGCAGGACCTGACCGCCATGGCCCGCGGCCATCACTCGCGCCGCCCGATTGAGTACGGCGCCAAAGTAGTCACTGTCGCGCAGTTCCGCCTCGCCGGTCGCCAGCCCCATCCGCACCGGCAACTCCAAGGCCCGCTGGGCAGCCACTGCGGCATCCACCGCCGCCATCGGGGAGTTGAACGCCGCGCACACCCCGTCGCCGGTGTGCTTGAACAGGAATCCACCGTGGCACTCGATCGTCGAGCGCAACACCTCATCGTGAGCAGCGAGCGCCTTACGCATCCCATCCGCGTCCGTCTCCCACCGACGGGTCGAACCCTCAATGTCGGTGAACAGAAACGTCACGACGCCCGAAGGGGCAGCCGCCGGCCGATCGGACACACCCGCAGAATGTCATAACAAACCCCGTTTCACCTCGAACATCGCAGGAACGGCCCAGACAACGGAATTGCCTACACTTTTGGTCATGGATCGCGGTTCCCGACCCGAAGGCCCTGGACTGCTCCAGATCGAGGACTGCCTGGACGCCGACGGTGGCGTTGCCTTGCCGCCGGGTGTCACGCTGATCTCGCTCATCGACCGCAACATCGCCAATGTCGGTGACTCGGTGGCCTATCGCTACCTGGATTTCACCGGCGCGGTTGAGCCACAGGCCATCGAGGTGACCTGGACGCAATTCGGTGTCCGGTTGCAAGCCATCGGCGCGCATATACAGCAAGCTGCAGACCGCGGTGAGCGGGTTGCGGTCCTCGCGCCGCAGGGCATCGACTACGTTGCCGGGTTCTACGCGGCGGTCAAGGCGGGCACCATCGCGGTGCCGTTGTTCGCCCCCGAATTGCCCGGGCACGCCGAACGTCTGGACACGGCGCTGCGCGATTCCGAGCCCGTTGTCGTGCTGACGACTACGGCGGCAAAAGACGCGGTGGATTACTTTCTGGCCAACCACCCGCACCTCCGGGCACCGAGAGTCATCGCCATCGACCAGATTCCGGACTCGGCCGCCGAACTGTTTGTCCCCACCGAGCTGGGCATGGACGACGTGTCCCACCTGCAGTACACCTCGGGCTCGACGCGGCCGCCGGTCGGTGTGGAAATCACCCACCGGGCGGTCGGGACCAACCTGGTGCAGATGATCCTCTCGATCGACCTGCTGGACCGAAACACCCACGGCGTCAGCTGGTTACCGCTCTACCACGATATGGGTTTGTCGATGATCGGCTTCCCAGCGATATACGGAGGACACTCCACGCTGATGTCCCCGACTGCCTTTGTGCGCAGGCCGCAGCGCTGGATTCACGCGTTGTCCGCCGGCTCCCGGGAAGGCCGCGTGGTGACTGCGGCGCCGAACTTCGCCTACGAGTGGACCGCGCAGCGCGGCCTACCCACACACGGCGAGGACGTCGACCTCAGCAACGTCGTGATGATCATCGGTTCCGAACCGGTCAGCATCGATGCGATCAGAACCTTCAACAAAGCGTTTGCGCCCTATGGATTACCGCGCACCGCGTTCAAACCGTCGTACGGCATCGCGGAGGCGGCGCTGTTCGTCGCGACCATCGCCCCGACCGCCGAGCCAACCGTCGCCTATTTCGACCGCGAACAACTGGGCGCCGGCCACGCGGTCCGCGTCGCGGCGGATGCGCCCAACGCCGTGGCGCATGTGTCCTGCGGACAGGTGGCGCGCAGCCAGTGGGCCGTGATCGTCGACCCAAATACCGCGAGCGAACTACCAGACGGTGAGGTCGGCGAAATCTGGTTGCAGGGCAATAACATTGGCCGCGGCTACTGGGGCCTGCCCGACGAGACCCGCGTCAGCTTCGGCGCCAAGCTGGCCTCGCGGCTCGCAAACGGCAGCCACGCCGACGGCTCGAACGTCGACGGCACCTGGCTGCGGACCGGGGATCTGGGTTTCTATCTGGACGGCGAGCTCTACGTCACCGGCCGCATCGCGGATCTGGTGACCATCGACGGCCGTAACCACTACCCGCAGGACATCGAGGCCACCGCTGCGGAGGCCTCGCCAATGGTACGGCGTGGCTACGTGACCGCGTTCTCGGTGCGGGACAACGAACTGGTGATCGTTGCCGAACGCGCAGCCGGCACCGGCCGCGCCGATCCGCAGCCCGCCATCGAGGCGATAAGGGAAGCGGTAGCGCACCGGCATGGTCTGCGCGTCGGCGAGGTGCGGCTGCTACCGGCCGGCGCCATCCCCCGCACCACCAGCGGCAAGCTCGCCCGTCGGGCCTGCCGCGCCCAATACCTCAGCGGCGCACTGGGCGTGCATTAAGGTCGGCGCATGACGCGCAACCTCGACGCAAGGCTCAACTCCTATTGGCCGACGGCCCTGGCCGTATTCCGAGTGGTTTTTGGGCTGCTGTTCGTGTGCCACGGCCTGTCCAAGCTGATCGGCTGGCCGGCGCCGCAGACCGTTCCGGTGGGCGAATGGCCGGGTTACTACGCGGCATGGATCGAGCTGATAACCGGCGCGCTGGTCACCGTCGGCCTGTTCACCCGGGCCGCCGCCTTCGTGGCGTGCGGCGAGATGGCGGTCGCCTACTTCACTCAGCACTTCCCGCACGGATTCTTCCCGATCGTCAATCAAGGTGAGCTGGCGGTGCTTTACTGCTTCGCCTTCCTGCTCTTGATCTTCATCGGTGCGGGCCCTTACGCGCTGGACACCAGGCGGAGCCGCTGGCGTTCGACGGCGGCACCCCGGACCCGCCAGCGACGTTGGAATCGGCGGTTCCTGCGGCGGTGACCGTGGCCGACATGCCTGTTGCCCGACATCTCTTGCGGGCGAAGGACTTAGTGGACAGCCGGTACTTCGAACCGCTGGCGGTCGCGACGATGGCCGACGCCGCCGGCCTGTCGAAGGCGCACTTCAGCCGAGAATTCAGCAGGACCTTCGGCGAGACTCCCCATCAATATCTGCTGACCCGTCGGCTCGAACGCGCCGCGGCGCTGCTGCGCACCACGGACTGGCCGGTTTCCCGGATCTGCTTCGCCGTTGGGTGGGGAAGCATCGGATCGTTTACCACCAGCTTCCACCGGATGTTCGGCCAGTCCCCCACCGGCTACCGCGCCGCATGGCCACCCGCTGCCCGGTACGTCCGAATCCCGCTCTGTGTCGCCAAGGCATACGCTCGGCCGAAAAACCGCACGTTTCGAGAAGACGCCGGCAGCGAAGTTTCTTAGGCTTCCTCACACCACTTACGAGGAGGACCGTTGCTCAGGATCGCCAATGCCCAGTTCTGGGTGCATGACCAAGACGACGCGCTCAACTTCTACACCAAGACCCTGGGCTGGGAAGTCCGGTCCGACGTCACCATGGAGGCTTGGCAGTTTCGCTGGCTGGTGGTGGCGCCGCCGGGCCAGCCCGACGTGGGCTTGGTGCTGATGCCGGTGCCGGGACCACCGATGCTCGACGCGGATGCCAGTGCCGCGCTGTCGGAGCTGATTGCCAAGGGCGCCGGCGGAACCCTGTTCCTGGAGACCGACGACTGCCAGGCGACGTATGACGAGTTGTCGCGTCGGGGTGTCGTCTTCAACGACCCGCCGACGGCGCAGCCCTACGGGATCGACACGTCGTTTCGCGACCCGTCGGGCAACAACATCCGTTTGACTCAGGTTCTCGAGTTCGATCCGGCCCGAACCTCGACCTGAGGAAGCGTCGGTCGCCGCCGGCGGGCCCTCGGCACAAGCATCGGCACCTCTCGGCGGTAGCTGCTGTACTGCGGGCCCAACTGCGCCACCAGGTCTCGCTCTTCGAACTGCACCGCGATCAGGATGTATCCGGCGGTCGCGACCGCGAACATCAGATGACCGGCCGTCATCGTCGGCGTCGCCCAGAACGCCACGATAAAACCGAGCATCAACGGGTGACGCACGACCCGGTACAGCAGCGGCGTACGAAAACCGGTGTCGCTGTGCAGTTTTCCGCGCCACACCAGATACACCTGGCGCAGGCCGAACAACTCGAAATGGTTGAGCATGAACGTGGTGGCCAGCACCGTCACCCAGCCGGCCCAGAACAACGCCCACAATCCCTGCCGAAGCACCGGGATGTCGATGTCCCAGATCTCGGCGGGCAGCGACCGCCACTGCCAATACAGCAGGAGCAGCAGCAGGCTCGCGAACAGCACATAGGTGCTGCGCTCAATCTGCTGCGGCACGACTCGCGTCCACCACCGCTTGAACGCGGGCCGGGCCATCACGCTGTGCTGGATCGCGAACAGGGCGAGCAGCAGTGTGTTCACCACGACCGCCTGTCCGACGGGCGCGGCTATCGCGTGATCAACGCTGCGGGGCACTGCAATGTCCCCGACAAAGCCGATCGCATACAGGAAAGCCACCAGGAATACCAGGTAGCACAGTGCGCCGTAACCGATCGTTACGGCGCGTTTGAACGTCGTCGCATTGGTCATGCGCTGATGCTGCACAGCACCGCCGCCCGGCACATGAGGCGTTTGCCTCAAATTTCAGGTGCCGGCGGGAGTGACGAGGCCGTGCTGCAGCGCGTACATGCTGGCGCCGATGCGGTTGGACACCCCGATCTTGGCGTAGGTGCGTTCGATGTGGTTGCGGGCCGTCTTCTCGCTGATCACCAGCGAGGCTGCGATCTCCTTGTTGGAGGCACCGCGAGCGACCAGAGTGAGCACTTCGATCTCGCGGGGGGTCAAACCGCCGGGCCGTACGTTGGGTCGTTCTCGACGACGCCCGGCCGCATGCAGAACCGCGTCCACCGCAACCGGATCGAGGGCACCGTCCCGCGCGCCTTGGCGCAGCCGCTGCTCGGCCACCTCCGGTGCGAGTTCCGCGCGGTACGGGCGCGGTTCCCGCGCCGACTGGTAGCTGACCGCCGCGGCCAGCAGGCGGTCCGGCAGGCCCAGCGAGCTGCCGGCAAGGCCGCGCGGGTAGCCGGCGCCGTCAACGCGCTCATGGTGATTGCCGGCGAGCTGGGTCACCCGCTCCAGGCCGCCGACTTGACTGAGGATCCGGACGGTGAAGTAGGGATGCAGTCGCACCCGCTCGAATTCGCTCGCGGTCAAGGAACGCGGCGCCGACCAGATCTGGTTCGACACCCCGATGCGGCCCAGGTCGTGGACGTATCCGGCGCGGCGGATCAATGCCATCGTGTCGTCGTCGAGATCGACGGCGGCCGCGGCGTCGGCGGCCAGTTGCGCGACGGCTTGCGAATGTCCCAGGGTGAAAGGGCATTTGAGGTCGACGAAGTCGCCCAGGGCGATAAGCAGGGAGTCCAGCGACTGCCCGTCCAGCCGTTGGTGACGATCCGGTGCTTCGCGCAGCGCCGCGGCCCAAACGTCCCCGGTCGTGGGGCCGGCGAGCAATGCGTCGGCATTTTCGATGAAGACGTCGACGATGTGCGGGTCGAACTGGCCACCGCGCCGGCTGCGGGCCATCGCCGCTGCGCCGTCAATGCCGTAGGTGCGGTGGTGGATCTCCGCCATGTCGGCAAGCTGCGCGATGCGCATCGGTACCGGAATGGCCTCGCCGCCAGCACCGTTGGGCAGGCCGCCGCCGTCGTACCGCTCGAACGCGAATCCCAGCGACGCCTGTACGTCGGCGCCCAAACCGATCCGCTCCGCGAGCACACTCGCCGAGGCACAGTGCGAGTGGACCAGCTGCGACAGGTGTCCGCGCGCGTTGGCGAAAAGCGTCGCCATCACCGTCAGCCGTCGCAGCAACGGCTCACCGCGAGCGACATTGCCGAGCAGGAAACGCAGATACGGCAGCCCGGACCAGTCCACCAGAGCCGAGTCCCGCCGTACGGCGATGTCATCTCCGAACCACCGTGCGTATTCGTGCGATTCGGCGTGACATCCGATCCACATGACCAGATTCGTGTAGTAGACACAGTCACGCTGATCGCGCTCGAGCCCCAGCCGGTCGGCGATCCTGGTGCCGATCAGCGCAGCGCGCAACATGTGCTCGCTGGGCTGCCCCAGACCGAGGTCGATCGCCACCGACAGCGCCGCCAGTAACTCAGCACGACTGGGCGAAGTCATCTGTTGATTCTGCCGTGCCGCGGCGCTGTCGTCAGCGGAAGTTCGCGAAGAACGCGC
Organism: Mycobacterium fragae; assembly: GCF_002102185.1. GTDB lineage: Bacteria > Actinomycetota > Actinomycetes > Mycobacteriales > Mycobacteriaceae > Mycobacterium > Mycobacterium fragae. Next base: position 420,518 of record NZ_LQOW01000031.1, on the reverse strand, counting down.
GGACGTCGTCGACGAACAGCTCCGGTTGCTCGAATGCGGCGAAATGCCCGCCGCGTGGCATCGCCGACCAATGCGTGACGTTGTAGATCGACTCGCACCAACTCCGCGGAGACTTCAACAGCTCTCCGGGGAAAGCGGCTACGCCGGTAGGCAATTCGACCCGATCCATTTCGCCCCAGACCTTGAAGCTCTCCCAATACAAGCGGGCCGAGGAAGCGGCGGTGCCGGTCACCCAGTACACCATCACGTTGTCGAGCAGTTCGTCTCTGCTGAGCACATTCTCGGGATGCCCATCGCAATCCATCCACGCCCAGAACTTCTCGATGATCCACGCCATTTGTCCCACAGGGGAGTCGACGAGTCCGTAGCCGAGCGTCTGGGGTCGGGTGGACTGCTGCTTGGAATAGCCTGTGCCCCATCGCCGGTGCTCCGCCAACGCCGCCAGGGCACGCTGCTCTTCCTCGGTTGGGTTGGCGAGCGCTTCGGCCGTGGGTCTGCCGATCGGCATGTTCAGGTGGATGGCGACGCAGTGCCCGCGGTTGCGGCCCATTTGCGTTGTCACCGCGGCACCCCAGTCGCCGCCCTGCGCGCCGTAGCGGTCGTAGCCAAGACGCCCCATCAGCGTCTCCCACGTCTGCGCGATCTTCTCGACACCCCAGCCGGTCCGGGTTGGCTTGCCGGAGAACCCGTACCCGGGTAGCGAAGGGCAGACGACGTGGAATGCGTCCTCGGCGCGGCCCGACGCCGGGTTGACCAGCGGCTCGATCACCTTGTGGAACTCCACGATCGACCCGGGCCAGCCGTGGGTGATCACCAGCGGGAAGGCGTCGTGGTGCGGGGATCGCTGGTGGATGAAGTGAATGTCGAGCCCGTCGATCTCGGTGGTGAAGTGGTCGAATCGGTTCAACGCGGCTTCGCGGGCGCGCCAGTCGTAGCCGTCGGCCCAGTAATCGGCCAAGTCACGCGTGTACGCCAGCGGCATGCCCTGGCTCCAGTCGTCGACACATTCGGCTTCCGGCCAACGGGTACGCGCAAGCCGTGTCCGCAGGTCGTCGAGGATTTCGCTGCCGACGTCGATGCGAAAAGGACTGACGTCGGGGGTCACAGAATGCGGCGAGGTGACCTGCCCACGTGGTAGCCGGCCGGGAAGGACATCTCGATCACCCGAAGCTGGTGATTGGCTTTCGACTCGAGCTCGAGGACGACGCAGCTTTCACCGACGGCTTTGGACTCGAGAACTATGTAGTGCTGACCGCCACCGTTGACGTCGGTGATCGGGTCACCTGAGCGCAATGCCTCAACGGGCACCAGTTCGGGGGTTATGTGTGACTCCACGTTGCAAACGGTAGGGCATGCCGGCGGTCGAGGGAACAGTTTCACTGCACGAGGTCCTTGCGGAACCGTCGCATGCCGTCGATTTTCTCGGCCAGCGTCGCATCCGGTCCGGCGTAGAACATCCACGGCATGGTCAGGATGCCGGTGATGCCGGCATCCTCCGCACGCTGGTAGTCGGCGATGGTGATGGCGTCGGTCAGCGGAGTGAGGATGGTGAAATCGTCCATCGGCAAACCGTTTTCGGCCCGCAGCGCACGCAGCCTCTCGGCGGCGGCAATAGCGCGGTCGAGCTTGATCAGATCGCCGATCCAGCCGTCGTGCCGGGCCGCGCGGCGTAACGCGATCTCGCTGAGTCCGCCGACATAGATCGGTATCCGCGGCGGCGTCGGCTGCATCTCCAGCCGCGGCGTCGAATAGAACCGGCCGTCGAACTCGGTCCAGCCCGGGGACCACAGCGCGGCCATCAGCTCGAGTATCTCGTCGGTGCGTTTGCCGCGGTCTTCGAACCGTTGCTCCATCAGCGCAAATTCGTCAGCGCACCAGCCCACACCCACACCGAGCTCCACGCGCCCGTCGGCGAGATAGGCCGCGGTACCGATGGCTTTCGCTGCCGAATAAGGATTGCGCATGCCCGGTATGTAGACCGTGGTGACGAACCGCAGCCGCGTCGTCACCTGTGCTAGCGCCCCGACCAAGACCCACGGGTCGGGCCATTCGGTGAACGGCTGCCAGCGCCGCTGCCCGTCCTTGGTGTAGGGGTACGGGGTGCTCAGCGTTTCCAAGTTGACGATGTGGTCGGGGATCCCGATGCCGTCGTACCCCAGCTCGTCGGCGGCCTTGGCGATCTCGACGATCTCTCGGGTGTTCAGGTATGCGCTGCTGATGTAGAACTTCATCCGGTTTCCCGCGCCCAGGCCGGCTGAATGAAGATGCCCTCGGCTTCGGCGGTGATTCCTTCGGCGTCGGAAAGATGGCCGGACACAAAGGTTTTGAAACCTTCGGTGCGTTCGACGGCGGCTTCGGCCCGAAGCCTGCCCAGTGGCGTGCCGCGCACATACCTGACCGTGATGGTTCCGGTGAACAGCGGCTTGGTCAGCCCCTCGCTGGCGGCCTCGCCGAGGACATGGTCGAGAATCAGCGCGCACACGCCGCCATGCACCAGTCCGGGCGGACCCTCGTAGGCGGCGTTGAGCGTGAATTCGCTCCAGCACCGGGTGCGGTCGCTGTCGTGCTGGATCGTCAGCGGCGGGGCGATCGGGTTGCGTAGACCGATCACCGCATTGCTCCATACCACTGGGCGCCCGTCCACGGCATAGCGCACCACCTGAGATTCGTCGCGCACTCTTCCGCGCAAGGCGTCGGTCGCCGTCTGGATTGCGGTGCGTGCCTGCCGAATGGTGTCCTCGTCGGCTTCGGTGCGAATGGTGGCGTCGATGAGTTCGCGCACGGCGTCGGTCAGCGGCCCGTATACCGCGGTCAGCCGGTCATGCTCGTCGGCGCTCATCACCTCGTACGGTGGTTTCACCCAACCCGCCTCTCAATCACCGAACACCTTGCCCACGACCGCTTTTGCGCGCCGCGTCACCCGCAGGTAGTTGTCCAGGAACTCGCCGCCGTCGCCGCCCTCCCACCCGGCGGCGACGGCCACGGCGTTGAGCTGGCGCCCGGGTCCGGGCAGCTGGTCGGTGGGCTTGCCGCGCACCAACACCAGCGCGTTGCGGGCCTTGGTGGCGGTCAGCCAGGCCTGCCGCAGCAGGTCGGCCTCGTCGGCGGGGATCAGCTCGGCCTCGGCGATGGCATCCAGGGTCTGCAGCGTCGAGGTGTTGTGCAGCGCCTCGATGGCGTGCGCATGGCGCAGCTGCAGCAGCTGCACGGTCCATTCGATATCGGCCAGGCCGCCGCGTCCCAGCTTGGTGTGGGTCTTGCGGTCGGCGCCGCGGGGCAGCCGCTCGGCGTCGATGCGGGCCTTCATGCGGCGGATTTCGTGCACCGCGTCCGCGGACACCCCGCCGGCCGGGTAGCGGACCTTGTCGGCCATCAGCAGGAACCGCTGACCTAGGTCGGCATCGCCGGCGACCGCGTCGGCACGCAGCAGCGCCTGGACCTCCCACGGCTCCGCCCATTGTTGGTAGTAGGCGGTGTACGAAGCCAGGGTGCGGACCAGTGGTCCATTGCGGCCTTCGGGCCGCAGATTCGCGTCGATTTCCAGCGGCGGATCCACGCTGGGCGTCCCCAAGAGCGTGCGAACCTGCTCGGCGATCGACACGGACCAGCGCACCGCTCGCGAGTCGTCGACACCGGCGGCTGGTTCGCACACGAACATCACGTCGGCGTCCGAGCCGTAACCCAGTTCGCGGCCGCCCAACCGGCCCATCCCGATGACCGCGACGGCGGCGGGCGCCTTGCCGCTTTCGGGGAGGTTGATCCGGATCACCGCGTCAAGCGCGGCTTGCAGCACCGCCACCCACACGGAAGTGAGCGCGCTGCACACGTCGGTGATCTCCAGCATGCCCAGCAGGTCAGCGGAGGCGACGCGGGCCAGCTCGCGACGGCGCAGGCTGCGCGCGACCGCGATGGCGCGCACCGGGTCAGCGTGTCGGGCGGCCGACGCCACCAGCGCGCCGGCCCCGGCCTCGGGCGCAACGTCGAGCAGCTTCGGTCCCGACGGGCCGTCGGCGTACTGCTGGATGACCTCCGGCGCGCGCATCAGCAGCTCCGGCACGTACGCCGATGTGCCGAGCACACGCATCAACCGCTTGGCCACCGCGGGCTTGTCGCGGAGCGTGGACAGATACCACCGCTGGCCGGCCAGAGCCTCACTGACCCGGCGGTAGGCCAGCAGCCCGGCGTCGGGGTCTGGTGTGTCAGAGAGCCAGTCCAACAGCCGGGGCAGCAGCACCGACTGCACCCGCCCGCGGCGGCCGCTGTGGTTGATCAGCGCGGCCAGGTGGGTCAACGCACTCTGCGGCCCGTCGTAGCCGAGCGCGGCCAGCTGGCGCTCGGCCGCCTCCGGCGTCATGCCGTGGGAGAACTCCAGCCCCGCCGGCCCGATCGACTCCAGCAGCGGTTGATAGAACAGTTTGGCGTGCAACCGTGACACCCGCAGGTTGTGGCGCTTCAGTTCTTCGCGCAGCACGCCCAGTGCGTCGTGGCGCCCGTCGGGACGGACATGGGCCGCGCGCGCCAGCCAGCGCAGCGCCTCGTCGTCCTCGGGAGCGGGCAGCATGTGGGTTCGCTTGAGCCGCTGCAACTGCAGCCGGTGTTCCAGCAGCCGCAGGAACTGGTAGGAGGCGATCAGGTTGGCGGAGTCGTCACGCCCGATGTAGCCGCCGCTGCCCAACGCGGACAGCGCGTCGACCGTGGATGCCACGTGCAGCGATTCGTCGTTGCGGCCGTGCACCAGCTGCAGCAGCTGCACCGCGAACTCCACATCGCGCAGCCCGCCGCTGCCGAGTTTGATCTCGCGGCTACGGACATCGGCCGGAACCAGCTCCTCCACCCGCCGTCGCATCGCCTGCACCTCGGGCACGAAGTCTTCGCGTTCACAGGCGTTCCACACCATCGGCATCAGCGCGGTCATGTACCGCTTGGCCAGCTCCGCGTCCCCGGCTGCCGGCCGGGCCTTCAGCAACGCCTGAAACTCCCAGGTCTTGGCCCAGCGCTGGTAGTAGGTCAGATGTGAGTCGACGGTGCGGACCAGCTCGCCGTGCCGGCCCTCCGGGCGCAGCGCCGCGTCGACTTCGAAGAAGGCCTCCGAAGCCACCCGCATCATCGCGCTGGCCACGCGGGTGGCCACCACGTCGGCGGGCTCGGCGACGAAGATCACGTCGACGTCGCTGACGTAGTTCAGTTCGCGCGCACCGCATTTGCCCATCGCGATGACCGCCAGCCGGGGCGGCGTGTCGTCACCGCAGACGGTGGCCTCGGCGACGGCCAGCGCAGCACCCAATGCGGCGTCGGCGATATCCGACAGGTGAGCGCCGACCATGGTGAACGGCAGCACCGGCTCGTCCTCGACGGCCGGCGCCAGATCCAGGGCGGCCAGCACCAGCAGCTGGTCGCGGTAGAGAGTCCGCAATTGGTCGATGCTTGCGCCGGTTGATGTTTCGGCGACGCAGTCGCTGAAGACGCGACGCAGCTGATCGGCCGACGGCAGTCGTACAGCGCCTTGCAGCAGACGCCATGACTGCGGGTGGGCGATCACGTGATCCCCCAGCGCCAGCGAGGACCCGAGCACGGCCAGCAGCCGGCCCCGCAGTCCGCGGTCGGTCAAGAGCGCGGCGTTGAGTTCGTCCCAGCCCGCATCGGCTGCCTCGGAAAGCCGGACCATCGCCTTCAGCGCGGCGTCGGCGTCGGGTGCCCGCGACAGCGACCACAACAGATCGACGTGGGCCTCGGTGTTCCACCCCAGCCGTGCCAGACTGTCGGCGGCGCGCGGATCGACCAACCCGAGCCGGCCGACGCTGGGCACGGTCGGGCGCTCCGTCACGGGTTTGGTCACGCCCACGACGTTAGCGCAGTGGGGTATGGGGGTGGTTATAGAGAAAGATAGGTCTTGAGTTCGAACGGCGTGACGTGGCTGCGGTAGTTCGCCCACTCCCTGCGCTTGTTGCGCAAGAAGAAGTCAAAAACGTGCTCCCCCAACGCTTCTGCGACCAATTCGGAGCTCTCCATGGCGCGAAGTGCGCCATCCAGGCTGGACGGCAGCTCGCGGTAGCCCATCGCGCGACGCTCCTCGGGCGTGAGGTCCCAGACGTTGTCTTCGGCTTGCGGGCCCAGCACGTAGTTCTTCTCCACGCCGCGCAATCCGGCCGCCAGCAGTACGGCGAACGTCAGGTAGGGGTTGCACGCCGAGTCGGGGCTGCGTACCTCGACCCGCCGCGAGGACGTCTTGTGCGGGCTGTACATGGGAATCCGGACCAGCGCAGAGCGGTTGGCGGCCCCCCACGACGCGGCCGTCGGGGCCTCCCCGCCGGTCACCAGCCGCTTGTACGAGTTGACCCATTGGTTGGTGACCGCGCTGATCTCGGAGGCGTGCTCCAGGATGCCCGCGATGAACGACTTGGCGACGTCGGAGAGCTGCAGCGAATCGTCGGGGCTGTGGAAGGCGTTGACTTCGCCCTCGAACAGGCTCATGTGCGTGTGCATCGCCGAGCCGGGATACTGCGCAAAGGGCTTGGGCATGAACGACGCCCGCGCCCCCTCCTCCAGCGCGACTTCCTTGATGACGTAGCGGAACGTCATCACGTTGTCGGCCATCGACAGCGCATCGGCGAAGCGCAGATCGATCTCCTGCTGACCGGGCGCGCCTTCGTGGTGGGTGAACTCGACCGAAATGCCCATGAATTCAAGGGCTTCGATCGCTCGCCGGCGGAAGTTCGACGCGGAGTCGTGCACGGCCTGGTCGAAGTAGCCGGCGTTGTCGGCGGGGATCGGCGCGGATCCGTCGTCGGGGCCGGGCTGCAAAAGGAAGAACTCGATTTCGGGGTGTACGTAGCAGGAGAAACCGAGCTCGTTGGCTTTGCCCAGCTGGCGGCGCAGCACATAACGCGGGTCAGCCCAGGACGGCGAGCCGTCGGGCATGGTGATGTCGCAGAACATCCGCGCCGAGTGATGGTGGCCCGAGCTGGTGGTCCAGGGCAGCACCTGGAAGGTCGACGGGTCGGGATGCGCGACGGTGTCGGATTCCGAGACGCGGGAAAAGCCCTCGATGGACGACCCGTCGAAGCCGATGCCTTCCTCGAAGGCCCCTTCGAGTTCAGCCGGCGCCACGGCGACCGACTTGAGGAATCCGAGCACATCGGTGAACCACAGCCGGACGAAACGGATGTCCCGTTCTTCCAGCGTGCGGAGCACGAATTCCTTCTGTCGATCCATAACGGAAACAGTATGCCCTTGCAGTTAATGCTGTGTTACCGGTGTGGCCCTAACAACGTAAGTTTCCCGGCGCGACACCGTCGACGAAGTAGCTGACCACGGCGCTGTCGACGCACTCGTCGCCGTTGAACACCGCGGTGTGTTGGGTGCCGTCGTACGTGATCAGCGGCGCGCCGAGCTGGCGGGCCAGATTCACCCCGGCTTGGTACGGCGTCGCCGGGTCGTGGGTGGTGGAGACGACGACGACCTTGCCCGGCGCGACGGGGGCCGCCGGATGCGGCGCCGACGTCGCCGGCACCGGCCACAACGCGCACAGGTCGCGCGGCGCCTGCCCGGTGAACTGCCCGTAGGACAGAAACGGTGCGGCCTGACGGATGCGGCGGTCGGCGTCCGCCCAGGCCGCCGGATCGGTCGGCACCGGCGCGTCGACGCAGCGGACGGCGTTGAACGCGTCTTGGGAGTTGTCGTAGTGGCCTTGGTCGTCGCGGCCGTTGTAGTCGTCAGCCAACATCAGCAGGTCACCGGGGTCGGTGCCGCGCTGTAACCCCAGCAGACCGCTGGTGAGGAACTTCCAATGCTGGGGCGCGTAGAGCGCGTTGACGGCGCCGGTGTTCGCGTCGGCATAGCTCAGCCCGCGCGGGTCCGCGGTGTGCGCGGGCTTGGCGACCAGCGGGTCGACCAACTGGTGATAGCGATCCACCCATTTGGTCGGGTCGGTGCCCAGCGGGCAGCCCGACTCGCGGGCGCAATCCGCCGCGTAGTCGTTGAATGCGGTCTGGAACCCGGCCTGCTGGTCGATGTTCTCCTGGATCGGGCCGACGGTCGGATCGATGGCACCGTCGAGCACCATGGCCCGTACGTGGGCGCCGAACCGCTCGACGTAGGCGGTGCCCAATTCGGTGCCATAGCTGAAGCCGAGGTAGTTGATCTGGTCGTCGCCCAGCGCCTGTCGCACGGCGTCCATGTCGCGTGCGACGGACGCGGTCCCCATGTTCTCCAGGAACGTCGGCCCCATCCGGTCGACACAGCGCTGGGCCAACTGCCGGTAGACCTGCTCGATGTGCGCCACGCCCGCCGGGCTGTAATCGACCATCGGCTCGCGCCGGTAGGCGTCGAACTCCGCGTCCGTTTGGCAGCGCAGCTCCGGAGTGGAATGCCCCACCCCTCGGGGGTCGAATCCGACAAGATCGAAGCGGCGGGTGATCTCGGTGCCTGCAAGCGCCGATGCCATCCCGGCAACGGTGTCGACCGCCGACGCCCCGGGGCCGCCCGGATTGACGAACAGCGCGCCGATCCGCCGTCCGGTAGCCGGAATTCGGATCACGGCGAGTTGAGCCTGGGCACCCTGCGGTGCGTCGTAGTCGACCGGGACCGCGACGGTGGTGCATTGCGCGCTGGGAATGTCGTCCGAGTCGCCGAGGAAACGGCCGCAGCCGCCCCAGGCCAAGTTGGCGCGCGCCGGCGCTGGTGCGATAACCGATGGGGCGATCAGCGCGGTGAATGACAGCAGCGCAAGACCCAGCAGTCTCACGTGCCACATGGCTGCTTATCGTCGCATGCGTCGGCCACAGACACTGATCTCCAAGGTCACACCTTGGTCTCGTTATTGGCCGCGCTTTCTTAACATTTCGCGCCCTTCGGGGGCACCCTGCCGTCGATCAGATAGTCCGTCGCGTAGTCGTCGATGCAGCTGTTGCCCTGGAACACCACCGTGTGCTGGGTTCCGTCGAAGGTGAGCAGCGCGCCGTGCAACTGGTTGGCCAGCTCGACACCGGCCTTGTACGGGGTGGCCGGGTCGTGAGTGGTGGACACCACCACGGTCGGCGGCAGGCCGGGCGCAGAGATGGTGTGCGGCTTGCTGGTCGGCGGGACCGGCCAGAACGCGCAGGTGCCCAGCGGCGCATCGCCGGTGAACTTGCCGTAGCTCATAAACGGCGCGATCTCACGCGAGCGGCGGTCTTCGTCGATGACCTTGGCCCGGTCTTTGACCGGCGGCTGATCGACACAGTTGATTGCCACCCGAGCGTCGCTGGCGTTGGTGTAATGACCGTGCTTATCCCGGCGCATGTACAGGTCGGCCAGCGCGAGCAGGGTGTCGCCGTGGCCGCCGGACAGTTCCGTCAAACCCTCGGTCAGGTGGTGCCAGAAGGTCGGCGAGTACAGCGCCATGATGGTGCCCACGATGGCGTCGCTGTAGCTCAGGCCACGCGGGTCTTTGGTGCGCGCCGGCTTGCTGATCCTCGGGTTGTTCTTGTCGACCAGGGGATCGACCAGGCTGTGATAGACGTCGACGGCCTTGGCCGGGTCGGTGCCCAGCGGGCAGGTGGGAGCCTTCGCACAGTCCGCCGCAAAGTCGTTGAATGCATCCTGAAACCCCTTGGCCTGCCGCAAATCTGCCTCGACGGGATCGGCATTCGGGTCGACGGCGCCGTCGAGAATCATCGCCCGCACGTGCTGCGGGTAGGCCTCGGCGTAGGCGGAGCCGATTCGGGTGCCATACGAGTAACCCAGGTAGGTCAATTTGTCGTCGCCCAGCGCCTTGCGAATGGCGTCCAGATCGCGGGCGACATTGACGGTCCCCACATTCGCCAGGAATTTGTTGCCCATCTTGTCGATACAGCGACCGACAAACGCCTTCGTCTCGTCCTCGATGTGCGCCACGCCCGCCGGGCTGTAGTCGACCTGCGGCTCGGTGCGCAGCCGGTCATTGTCCGCGTCGGAGTTACACCAGAGCGCCGGCCGCGACGACGCCACCCCGCGAGGATCGAATCCGACCAGGTCGAACCGCTCGCGTATCCGCGGCGGCAATGACTGCACAATGCCCAACGCGGCCTCGATGCCCGATTCGCCGGGCCCGCCGGGGTTGATGAGCAGCGACCCGATCCTGTCTCCGGTTGCCGAGAACCGAATCATGGCCAGCGTGGTGGCATCGCCATGGCGCTGGTTGTAGTCGACCGGCACGGCGAGCTTGCCGCATTCCGCGCCGCTGGGCAGCTTCAACGAGGTACCGCCGCCGCCGCCAACCACATGACATGGTCCCCACTCCACCGGCTGGCCGATTCGCGGCCCCGCAAGCACAGCGCGCCCGCTGATGACATGGGTGCAGCTCGCCACCGTCGCCGCCACTACGGGCAGAACGGTCCAGATCAGCATCGTGCGCGCGATGTTGCCGCGGCGAGTGGTACCCATGCCAACCCATGCTGCCATGCGCTGAACGGGAGGCCGGGCAACCGGGCTGCTACTGGGCCGCGAGCAGCAGTTCTTCCATCCCGACGGCGAAGTCGTCGGCCAATTCCCACAAGTCCGGCACCAGCTCCGGACACGCGATCAGCCCGACGTCCAGCTTGCCGTTCAGGGACATCACCGTGATGTTCAGACCCGAGCCGTGGAAGATCGGCCCCAGCGGGTACATCGCCTTGACCTCACAGCCCAGCAGATAAAGCGGCATCTGCGGGCCGGGCACATTGGAGACCACCAGGTTGTGCACCGGCCGGCTCGTGGTGAGGCTGCTCCGGGCGTAGGCCCTCATCGCCACATTGAAGACCGCGGGCGCGGCGAACTGCGACCAATCCTGCAACAGCGTGGCACTGATTGCTGAACTATGTTGTTTGGCAACCGAATTCGCTTCCGAGATGGCCTTGAGCCGCTCAGCTGGATCGGCGATATGAGTTTCCAGCCGGGCAAACATCCCTGAAACCTGGTTGCGCCCAGGCCGATCCGATTTCCCGTGCACCGAGACCGGCACCATCGCCACCAGTGATGTCTCGGGTAATTCGTCACGGTCGAGTAGGAATTGTCGTAGCACACCGGACACCAGCGCCATCACCACGTCGTTGACCTTGACGTCGAAGCGATTCTTGACCTTCTTGATGTCCTCGAGGTTCAGCTGCGCGTAAGCGACGTTGCGGTGAGTCGTGACGTTGGCATTGAACGCCGTTCGTGGTGCGGTGAATGGGGACGCCATCGCCAGTCCGATACGCGCCCGCAGCACCGATTCGAGCACCGATGACACGGTGTTTGGCAGCACGCGAGCCAGCCGCAGCGGCCGGGAGGCGAACCTCGCCAATCCGCTTACCGCGAGCTGGATTTGGTTGGCGTCGCCGACTCCTTCCACCGGCTCGGGCGGCGGCGCGTCGGGTTCGGTGCTGCACAGCTGTGACAACAGCGATGCCCCGGTGACGCCGTCGACGGCGGCGTGGTGCACTTTGGTCATCACGGCCAGACGACCGCCTTGCTGGGCATCGGTGCCGGCGACGCCTTCGATAACCCACATCTCCCAAAGCGGCCGGTTGCGGTCCAGCGGCAATGCGGCGATGTGACCGCAGATCTCGGACAGTTCCATCCGCCCGCCCGGCGGCGGCAGGCCGATGCGGTGCAGATGGCGGCTGACGTCGAAGCTGTTGTCCTCCACCCAGACGGGATGGTCGAGGTTCAGCGGGCTGTCGACGAGCTTCTCTCGGAACTGCGGCATCGCCTTGATCCGGACCGCCAACTCGTCGCGGAGCCGGTCAAAGCTATAGCCATCCGGCATCGTCGAGGTGTCGAGCTCCATGATCGAGCAGACGTGTAATGGCTGCGAGGCGGTTTCCAGGTACAGAAAGCTGGCGTCGAGTCCACTGAGCCGCTGCATGCGCCGATGGTATGTCCGGGACGCCGGTGTGAGGAAGTCCACTAAACCCGTTCTGCGCTTCGACCGCCGCGGATGGCAGACTGGGTGGGTCAGACGAACCCGGGGACCCATGGGGCCACGAGGATCGACCCGACGATAACTAGGGACAATGATGTCTGAACGGGCTGTTTACGGCGGCGCGTCGAGCGCGGCGCCACGGGCCAAGGTCCGGATCCACCATCTGCAGAAAATGAAGGCCGAAGGCCACAAGTGGGCCATGCTGACGGCCTACGACTACTCCACCGCCCGGATCTTCGACGATGCGGGCATTCCCGTGCTGCTCGTCGGTGACTCCGCCGCCAACGTCGTCTACGGCTACGACACCACGGTGCCGGTGTCGATCGATGAGTTGATTCCGCTGGTTCGCGGGGTGGTTCGAGGCGCTCCGCACGCACTTGTCGTCGCGGACTTGCCGTTCGGCAGCTACGAGGCCGGGCCCAACGCCGCGCTTGCCGCCGCCGTCCGGTTCATGAAAGAGGCTGGCGCGCATGCGGTCAAGCTCGAAGGTGGTGAGCGGGTAGCCGACCAGATCGCCGCGCTGAGCGCGGCCGGCGTCCCGGTGATGGCGCACATCGGCTTCACCCCGCAAAGCGTCAACAGCCTCGGCGGTTTCCGGGTGCAGGGCCGCGGTGATGCCGCCGAACAGACCATTGCCGACGCCATTGCCGTCGCCGAAGCCGGTGCGTTTTCCGTCGTCATGGAGATGGTGCCCGCCGAGCTGGCCACCCAGATCACCGGCAAGCTGACGATTCCCACCATCGGGATCGGAGCCGGCCCGAACTGCGATGCCCAAGTGCTGGTCTGGCAGGACATGGCCGGGCTCACCGCGGGCAAAACGGCGCGCTTCGTCAAGCAGTTCGGCGACATCGGCGGCGAATTGCGCCGCGCGGCAATGCAGTACGCCGAGGAAGTCGCTGCCGGAGTGTTCCCCGCCGACGAGCACAGCTTCTAACCGCCCTAGCCTGTTCCGCGGCGACGGACTCATTGGAGGCGCCGATGCTTGCTAACGCGTCGACGCCGTCGCGTTATGTAGAGGTCGAGCGCAAATTCGACGTCGGTGAGTCCACCTCGGTGCCGTCATTTGACGGAGTCGCCGAGATCGTTCGGGTGGAAAAGCTGCCCGCCCAAGAACTCGACGCGGTGTACTACGACACGGCGGAGCATGACCTCGCGTCAAAACGAATCACGTTGCGCCGCCGCAGCGGCGGCGAGGACGCCGGCTGGCATCTGAAACTTCCGGCCGGCCCCGACGCGCGCACCGAGGTGCGCGCGCCACTGGATGGGGAAAATGTGCCGCCCGAGTTGCTGGATGTGGTGCTCGCCATTGTCCGAGACCGCCCGCTGAGTCCGGTCGCGCGGATCGCCACCACCCGGGAGGTTCGGCTGTTGCACGGCGCCGACGGCGCGGCGCTGGCCGAGTTCTGTGACGACAAGGTCACCGCATCGCGCACGGACACCTCTGATGCGAACCCTGCCGAGCAGCGGTGGCGTGAGTGGGAACTCGAGCTCACCGCACCCGACGCGAACGCGGAGCTGATGGACCACCTGAGCAATCGACTGCTGGGCGCCGGGGCCACGCCGGCCGGGCACGGCTCCAAGCTGGCGCGGGTGATCGGCACGATGCAGAGCGAGCCGCAGGTCCGCCCGTCCGATCCCGTTCGCCAGGCGGTGGCCGAGCTGGTGGACGACCTGCTGGTGTGGGACCGCGCGGTGCGCGCCGACGCCGACGACGCCGTGCACCAGATGCGGGTGACCACACGCAAGATCCGCAGCCTGTTACAGGCCTCCCCAGAGTCATTCGGATTCTCGAAGGACGCGCCCGTCGTCGACGAGCTGCGGGAGCTAGCCGCAGTGTTGGGCGCGGCTCGCGACGCCGAGGTGCTGGCCGAACGTTACCGCCGCGCGCTTGACGAGATGCCGCCCCGGCTGGTCCGCGGCCCCGTCCGGGAACGGCTGGTCGACGGCGCTGAGGAGCGCTATCAAAACGGGCTGCGGCGCACGTTGGCCGCGCTGCGCTCGGAGCGTTATTTCCGTCTGCTCGACGCGTTGGATGCAATCGTCGCCAAACCCGTCGCATTGCCGCCCGACCAGGGGCCGGCCCCAGGGGCCATCGAGGCCGCAAGCAAGAAGGTGCGCAAGGCCGCCAAGCGGGCCAGAAAGGCTGCCGAACAGGATCGCGACAGCGCGATACACCGAATCCGTAAGCGCGCCAAGAGACTTCGCTACACCGCCGCGGCCATCGGCGCCACAGAGGTATCCGACCAGGCTAAAGCGGTGCAGTCGTTGCTCGGCGATCATCAAGACAGCGTGGTCAGCCGTGCGCATCTCGCCCAGCAGGCCGAGGAGGCGTACGCCGCGGGCGAGGACACGTTCACCTATGGACTGCTCTACCAGCAAGAGGCCGACCTGGCCGCGCGCTGTCGCGAGCAGCTTGAGCCGGCGTTGCAGAAGCTCAACGAAGCGGTATCGATGCGGGAGTGTTAGGCGGACGAGTTGGCCTGTAAGCCGGATTCTGTTCCGCGCCTGACGGCGCGGCGGCGACCATCCATCTGGACACACCGTCACCGGGTGCCTCAAGCGACCTACCCGCAGGCTCGGGCGAGCAACCCTCGAGCGCCTGCGCGACCGCACCGAAGTGCGGCCTTCTTGGCCTTGCTTCGGGTGGGGTTTGCCTAGCCATTCCGGTCACCCGGAATGCTGGTGCGCTCTTACCGCACCGTTTCACCCTTACCACCCTTCCGGATGGCGGTCTGTTTTCTGTGGCACTTTCCCGCGAGTCACCTCGGATTGCCGTTAGCAATCACCCTGCTCTGTGAAGTCCGGACTTTCCTCGACTCGCCGCTGCGACAGTGCGAGCCGCGGCCGCCCAGCCAACTCGTCCGCGATCATCCACGGTACTCGCTGCGGAATGCCCAGGCCAGCGGTCATCCGCCCGCGGCTATGCGGCGTGTAGGTCCGAGATCTTTATCGCGACAGCGACTTCCATCTCGCTGATTTCTAGTCTCGCGGGCGCTCTCGGCGGCGGAGGCGCTGCGGAGCGATACCGTGCTCCCGTCGGGGTAGTGAATTCCGCTGTGTGCGTGCATGTTTCGTCGACGCTCGTGTCGACCTGCCAGCCGGCGACTTCTTTCACGTAGTTGCACTGTTCGCACAACCCGAGCCCGTTGGCCGCACTGGTCTCACCCCCGGCAGCCCAGGGGCGGGCATGGTCGCGGTGGCGGATCGGCGCATCGCAATAGGGGGTGCGACATCGCTGGTCCCTGAGCCCGATGAAGGCGGCCAGACCGCGGGGAAAGAGCCGCGCCCGTGACTCCATCGCCACCAGGGCCCCCGTGTCCGGGTGGGCATAGAGCCGCCGCAGCGTGGCCCGGGAGCGCTCATCGGTGACGGCGGCCGAGACGAGCGCACGGCCGACGGCGGCCGGAATGGGTCCATAGCCGCAGATTTCGGCCGGTGCGTCGGAACCGCCGAGCAGGGTTTCGTCGGACATCACCAGGTTCACGGCGGTCGGTGTCGCTGCCGCCGCGTCGCGGCCGGTGACCCGCCCGACCAACGTGTCTGCCATCACCTGGCCGCGCGATCGACCGTCGCCGCAGGTATCGGCCTCGCGGCGCAACGCGGCATAGACCGATACACCCTGGGCCACCGGCAAAAGGGCGGTGACGTAGGTCATCGTGTCCGGCGCCGGCCGGATGGTCACCGTGCGGTCGCTCTCGGCTTTGGCGGCTCGGTCGACAACGGCGTGTGGATCGAGGCGGTAGGCAATCGCCTTGGCAGCCGCCGCCACCCGCGCATTACCCATGCCTTCGAGGCCCGCCGGGTCACCGCACAATTCGGCGTCCAGGGCGCGCCGATCCTCGATATCGAGACATGCGCTTTCCCGCACGATCAAGGTGGCGCGCCATTCCGTCAAAACCCCAGACTCAAGCGCGGCCAGGGTGTGCGGCATCTCGTGCACGAGGGCCTTCGCGAAGCCGAGGTGCCGGTTGCCCCGGGCTGGGGAATCCCGTCGTGCCAGAGCGATCTCGCTGGCCACTCCCCGCCCGCGCCGTTCCGCAGGCACGCCCGCGGCTGCGTCGGCGGCCCGGCGCAAGGCGTCTAGAGCAGCGGCGGCCCGAGCCTGGCCAGCCGCGGCGGCGGATTTGACCCGCTCCAGCTCGGCAATCTGTTCCACCAGCGCCGATTCACCGGAAGCCGGGTCCACCATCGCCAGTTCTTCGAACATACGTTCGATAGTACACCATCCCGGCGACAAGTCGCTTCTCACACGTCCGCCATCCTTATCGTCTACAGGGAGGGGCCCGCGACCCGCGAAAGGAGACTGCGTCTGATGCCGGCGGACCGATGGGCAAAGCGCGTCGACACCGGCGACTGGAACGCCATCGCCGCAGCGGTCAGCGACTACGGCGGCGCGCTATTACCCAAGCTCCTCACCCACGCCGAGGCGCTGCGGCTGCGCAAGCTCTACGACAAGGACCACCTCTTCCGCACCACCGTCGACATGGGACCCCGGCGCTACGGCTCAGGGCAGTATCGCTACTTCCACGCCCCCTATCCCGAGCCGATCGAGCATCTCAAGCAGGCCCTGTATCCGCGGCTGCTGCCGATCGCCCGCGACTGGTGGGGCAAGCTGCGCCGCGACGCCCCATGGCCGGACAGCCTCGATGAATGGCTGGACATGTGCCACACCGCCGGCCAGACCAGATCGACCGCGCTCATGCTCAAATACGGCACCGACGACTGGAACGCATTGCACCGAGACCTCTACGGGGACTTGGTGTTTCCCCTTCAAGTTGTGATCAACCTGAGCGAACCGGATAACGAATACACCGGCGGTGAGTTCATGCTCGTCGAACAGCGCCCGCGGGCTCAATCGCGTGGCACCGCAACCCAACTGCCGCACGGGCACGGCTACCTGTTCACCACCCGGGACCGGCCAGTGCGTTCAACTCGCGGTTGGTCAGCAGCGCCGGTGCGCCACGGCCTCTCCGTCGTCCGTTCGGGTGAGCGCTACGCGCTGGGACTGATCTTTCATGACGCCGCCTGACTATCCGCCCGTCGCAGCACGATGACGTTATCGGTCACCGTCGCGACCTGGCCGTCAGGCCCGACGGCCTTCCGCTCCACCGGCTCGGCGCGCTCGCGATGCCACTGATCGCTGCCCAGCGACAGCGGCGCGAGTACTTCCTCGATGCCGGGCAGATCGTGATGCTTGTGCTGAGACCACGGCGGGGCTGATGCGTGGTCGACGATCAACAACACACCGCCACGGGTCAGCCGTTCGGCGGCACGACGCAACACCGCCTCACGTTCCAGCCGAACCGGTGAATGCAGGTAGTGCGCCGACACCAGATCGAAGATTCCGTCCGGAAAGCTGTCGGAAAGGTCGCGATGCTGAAAGTCAATGCGGTCCAGTAGATTCCGCTGCCGCGCATCGGTGGTTGCGCGCTGCAGCGCGGTCGCCGACACGTCGACAGCCACCACCTGCCAGCCGTGCTCGGCCAGCCACATCGCGTCGGCGCCCTCACCACAGCCCAGATCCAGCGCCCGGCCCGGCTTCAGCTCCGAGGCCACCTCGATCAGGCGGGCATTAACCCTCCCGCTCCAGATGCGATCGGCCCGCCCGTAGTGCTGTTCCCAGAACTGGTGAACCTCATCCGCTTCAGTTTCCATGCCTCGAGCTTGCAGGCACCGGCGCACAATGCCAACCTTATTTGCCATGCAGGCAAAGTCAGCTGAAGACCCGATTGATCTGCGGGTGAGACTTCGACTTCGGGAGCTGCGGCTAGAGCGCGGCATGACGCTCGAAGATGTTGCGGTGCGGGCGAATATCGATATCTCCACGCTGAGCCGCCTGGAGTCCGGAAAGCGCCGCCTCGCACTGGATCATCTGCCCCGCCTGGCCGAAGCGCTTTCGGTGAGCACCGACGACTTGCTGCGCGAAACCGCACAGCCCGATCCCCGTGTGCGCGGCACCTCGCATACCCATCGCGGCGTCACGTACGTGCCGCTGACCCGACGGGGACCGGCCGGGGGCCTGCACGCGTTCAAGGTCAGAGTCAGCGCCCGCAGACGCCGCCCACCGGCCGAGCTGCCCGTGCACGAAGGCCAGGAATGGATGTACGTGCTCGCCGGGCGGATGCGACTGGTGCTCGCCGACCGCGACTTCATCATCAAACCGGGCGAAGCCGTTGAGTTCAGCACGTGGACGCCGCATTGGTTCGGCGCCGTCGACGGCCCCGTGGAAGCCATCATGATTTTCGGCCCGCATGGCGAGCGGCTCCACCTACACAGTTGAGCTACGCCAGATACCCCGTCTGGTTGACCAACCGCACCGACGACGCGCCGTCGGGATAAAACTCGGCGATACTCAACGACGCCAGGTCCAGATGCAGTCGGTAGAGAATTCCCGGCCCGGCGTCCAGCGCGAGCCGCAGCAGCATCTTGATCGGCGTCACATGCGATACCACCAGCACCGTGGTACCGCCGTGCTCGGCGACGATCCGGTCCCGCGCCCGGCACACCCGTTGGTGCACGCTGTCGAAACTCTCCCCGCCCGGCGGCTGTGTGCTGGTGTCGCGCAGCCAGCGTCGATGCAGTTCGGGATCGCGTTCGGCGGCTTCGGCGAACGTCAACCCTTCCCACGCGCCGAAATCAGTCTCGATCAGGTCGTCGTCGACGGTCACATCCAGGCCCAGCGCCTTGGCGGCCGTCGTTGCGGTGTCGTGGCAGCGTTGCAGCGGCGACGTGATCACGGCCGCTATTCCCCCACGTTGCGCAAGATAGCGGCCCGCCGCGTCGGCCTGCTGCCATCCCAGTTCGGTCAGCGCAGGGTTGCCACGTCCCGAGTAGCGCCGATGCACCGAAAGCTCGGTCTGCCCGTGGCGCAACAACAACAGCCTCGTGGCCGTGCCGCGGGCACCGGTCCAGCCGGGTGGGGTCGCGGATTCGGGTTCCTTTGCCGCCGACGCAGTCTCGGCGGGCTCGGCAGACTGGACCGCTTCCGCCGCCGCATCCATCGCCTCATTGGCCAACCGATCCGCGTAGGAGTTCTCCGCCCGCGGAACCCATCTGTAGCTGACCCGTTCGAAGCGCGACGCCAGCCTGCGGGCCTGCGCGTTGAGCTCCGCGAGGTCGGGGTGCTTCACCTGCCAGCGCCCCGACATCTGCTCGACCACCAGCTTGGAATCCATCGACACTTCGACCTCGGTGGCTCCCAGCTTCGCCGCCTCCTCCAAACCGGCGATCAGGCCGCTGTATTCGGCGACGTTGTTGGTGGCCCGCCCGATCGCCTGTTTGCTCTCGGCCAGCACAGTCGAGCGGTCCGCAGTCCACACCACCGAGCCGTAGCCTGCCGGCCCCGGGTTGCCGCGCGACCCGCCGTCTGCCTCGACGACCACCTTCATTGGCTTACGCCTTTGACTCGCAACAGGATTGCGCCACATTCGGGACAGCGCAGCACATCGTCGTCGGCAGCGGCCGAAATCCGGGACAGCTCACCGCGGTCGATCTCGATCCGGCAGGCGCCGCAGCGACGCCCCTGCAGCGGCCCCGCCCCAGGGCCGCCGCCGGCCCGCTGTCGTTCGTAGAGCGCCACCAGCTCGGGATCCAGTGCCGCGGTAAGCTCCTCGCGCCGTGACATGTGAAGGCGACGAGCCTGATCGATCTCGGCGAGTGCGCCGTCGAGAGCTTGCTGTGCGCGGGCCAGATCGGCCTGCAGCGCTTCGACCGCAGACGTCTCAGCGGCCTGTTGCGCTTGCAGTTCCTCGCGGCGTTCCATCACCTCCAACAGTGAATCCTCCAAGCTGGACTGGCGGCGTCGCAACGTCTCGAGCTCGTGCTGCAGCTCCGACAATTGTCGGGCGTCTGCCACTGACTGCAGCAGCGAGCGGTCCCGCTCCTCGCGCTGGCGAACGGCGTCGATCTCCGACTCATACCGTGATATCTGAGCGTCCAAGTCTTCCAACGCGATTTGCAACGCCGCCAGCCGGTCGGCGGCGGCAGTCTGTTCGGTTTGCATTCGCTCGTAGTCTTGGCGCTCCGGCAGGTGGCTGGCCCGGTGCGCGATCCTGGACAGTTCGGCATCCAGCTCCGCCACTTCGAGCAGCGAACGCTGTTGTGCTACTGCGGCCTTCATGGCTGGCCACCATCGACGTTCCACGGGTCGGTGCGGATTTCGCACACCCGTACGTCTAGCTCGGCACCGAATGTCGACCGCAGAACCCCGGCAGCCTGCTCACACCAGGGGTATTCACTGGCCCAGTGCGCGACATCGATCAGGGCGACGTCGGAGGTCCGACGGTGCTCGTCGGCCGGATGGTGGCGCAGATCGGCGGTGACATAGGCCTGCACACCGGCCGCGGCCGCGGCGTCCAGCAGCGAGTCGCCGGCGCCCCCGCATACCGCGACACGTGACACTGGCATGTCGGGATCCCCCGCCGCGCGTACCCCCCACGACGTCTGCGGCAGGCCCGCGCTGACCCGGGAAACAAAGGCGCGCAACGGCTCTGGCTGCGGCAACACGCCGATCCGTCCCAAGCCCACGTCGCCGGGCGGCGGGGTCAGCGCGAAGATGTCAAATGCCGGCTCTTCGTAGGGGTGCGCGGCGCGCATCGCCGCGAGCACTTGGCGCCGCGCCCGCGCCGGTGCGACGACCTCGACGCGGTCCTCGGTAACCCGTTCCACCGCACCGACATTGCCGATGGCCGGCGAAGCCTCGTCGCCCGGCAAAAACTGGCCGGTCCCGGTCACGCTCCAACTGCATTGCGAATAGTCGCCGATCACGCCCGCTCCGGCCGCAAACACCGCTGCGCGCACCGCCTCCGCGTTTTCCCGCGGGACGAAGATCACCCACTTGTCGAGATCGGCCACCGCCGGCGACGGCTCCAGCACGGCCTCGACGGTCAGCCCGAATGCCTGCGCCAACGCATCCGATACTCCCGGCGATGCCGAATCAGCGTTGGTGTGCGCGGTGAAAAGCGAACGGCCGGAACGGATCAGCTGATGCACCAGCGCACCCTTGGCGGTGCTGGCGGCCACGGTGTCCACCCCGCGTAACAGCAGCGGATGATGGGCCAGCAGCAGACCGCCGTCGGGCACCTCCTCGACCACGTCGGCAGTGGCGTCGACGGCAATCGTCACCGAGCCCAGCACGTCGTCGGGGTCCCCGCACACCAGGCCGACCGAATCCCACGCCTGGGCAAGACGCGGCGGGTAGGCCTCGTCCAGCACCTCGATGACATCGGCCAGCCGCACCGTCACGCCAGGACCTCGCTCATCGCCTCGACCAACACCCGCCATTCGGGACGTACGGCCGCCCGTAGATACCGCCCGTCCAATCCGACGAACGTGTCACACCGCCGCAGGGCGATTCCCTTGGCGTGCAAGCGCTTTCGGACCAGCTCGGAATCACCGACAGTGAACAACACGAACGGTGCGCAGCCGTCGACCGTCTCGATACCCAAAGACGCCAAACCGGACACCATCTCCGCCCGCAACTCCGCCAGCCGCCGGGCACCGGCTGCAGCCTCGGCTACGGCGTCGGGCGCACAACATGCCGCGATGGCCGTCAATTGCAGCGTGCCGACGGGCCAGTGCGCGCGCCGGGCCGTCAGCCGCAGAAGCACATCGGGCGCTCCCAGGGTATAACCGACCCGCAGGCCCGCCAGCGCCCACGTCTTGGTCAGGCTGCGCAGCACCAGCACATCGGGGAGTGCCTCGCCGGCAAGCGATTCCGGCTCTCCGGGAACCGAATCCGCGAACGCCTCATCGACCACCACGATCCGGCCGGGCCGGCGCAGTGCGAGGATCTGCTCGCGGGTATGCAACACCGATGTCGGGTTGGTGGGGTTGCCCAGCACGACAAGATCGGCGTGGTCGGGCACCTGCACTCCTGCCAAGCCGAACGGCGGCTCGAGCACGACATGATGGACCGGGACACCGGCCGCCTTCAGCGCCAACTCCGGTTCGGTGAACGAGGGCACGATCACCGCCGCGAGCGTCGGACGCAGGTTGGCCAGAAGGGCGAAGCCTTCAGCGGCTCCGGCCAGCGGCACCACCTCGTCAGGGCCACGACCGTGCCGGGCGGCGACGGCCTCAACCGCGGCGCGCTCGTCGTCGCCCCCCGGGTAGCGGGCCAGATCCGGAAGCCGCGCGGCGAGCCGTTCTACCAGCCAGCCGGGCGGTTTTGTGTGACGGACGTTGACGGCGAAATCCAGCATGCCGGGCTCGGCGGCCTGATCGCCGTGGTAGCGGGCCGCCGCGAGCGGGTTCGGATCCAGACTCGCCACGTGTGAAACACTAACGGCCTCGCCGGCAGAGCAGGTCGGCGCGTCGGAGACAATGTGAGCGTGACAGTCACGATCACGGCCGGTCCCCCGCAGTTGGTCATTTTCGACCTCGACGGCACCCTGACCGATTCCGCGCACGGCATTGTGTCCAGCTTTCGCCACGCGCTCAGCCAGGTGGGTGCCGCCGTCCCCGAGGGCGACCTGGCCGGCCGGATCGTCGGCCCACCGATGCACCACACGCTGGCCGCGATGGGGCTCGGCGAGCACACCGAGGCCGCGATCGCGGCCTACCGCGCCGACTACAGCACCCGCGGTTGGGCCATGAACAGCCTCTTCGAGGGAATCGAGCCGTTGCTGGCCGACCTGCGGGCGGCGGGCGTCCGGCTGGCCGTGGCCACCTCCAAGGCCGAGCCGACCGCACGGCGCATCCTGGCCCATTTCGGTGTCGACGACTATTTCGAAGTGGTGGCCGGCGCCAGCGTCGACGGCGCCCGCAGCAGCAAGACCGACGTGCTGGCCCACGCGTTGGCACAGCTGCAGCCCCTGCCGGAGCGCGTGCTCATGGTCGGCGACCGCGTCCACGACGTCGAGGGAGCGGCCGCGCACGGCATCGACGCCGTGGTGGTCGGTTGGGGCTACGGCCGCGACGACTTCGCCGGACATAACGGCTTCAAGCATGTCGCCACGGTCGCGGAGCTGCGGAGGGCGCTAGGTGTCTGACCCCAGGCTGCACATCACCTTCGTGTGCACCGGCAACATCTGCCGGTCGCCGATGGCCGAGAAGATGTTCGCCCATCAGATCAGCCAACGCGGACTGCACGACGTGGTCCGAGTGACCAGCGCGGGAACCGCCGGGTGGCACATCGGGAAGACCGCCGACGAACGGGCCAACCGGGTGCTGCGCGCGCACGGCTACCCCACCGACCACTCGGCCGCGCAGGTCGACATCGACCACCTGGAAGCCGACCTGGTGGTGGCGCTGGCCCGCAACCATGTCTGGCTCCTTCGCCAACTGGGAGTTGACGCCGACCGCATTCGGATGCTGCGTTCCTTCGACCCCCGCTCCGGCGCCTATGCTCTCGACGTCGACGACCCCTATTACGGCGACCACGACGATTTCGAGGCGGTGTTCACCGCCATCGAGGCCGCGTTGCCGGGCCTGCACGACTGGGTCGACGAGCGGCTCGCGGAGAACGGGCAACGCTGATGCGCCGGTTGGCGTTCCTGCTGCGGCCGGGCTGGCTGGCGCTGGCCGTGGTGGTTATCGCGTTCACCTACTTGTGTTTCAGCGTGCTCGCACCCTGGCAGCTGGGCAAGAACACCAAGACCTCGCGAGAGAACAAACAGATCGAGCAAGCTCTGACGACCGACCCCGTTCCGCTGAGAACCCTGTTGCCCCAGCAGGATTCGTCGGCGCCTGACGCGCAGTGGCGGAGGGTTACCGCGACGGGGCACTACCTGGCCGACAAACAGCTGCTGGCGCGGTTGCGGGTGGCCGGTGGGGAGCCGGCGTTCGAGGTGCTGGTGCCGTTCGCCGTCGATGGCGGACCGACGGTCCTGGTCGACCGGGGATACGTGCGGCCCGAGCAGGGTTTGCGGGTCCCGCCCATCCCCCGGCCGCCCAGCGGCACGGTCTCCATCACTGCGCGGCTACGCGATTCGGAGCAGCCGGTGGCGGGCAAGGAGCCGTTCACCAGCGACGGTGTGCGGCAGGTGTATTCGATCGACATCGACCAGATCGCCAGGCTGACCGGGGTGCCGTTGGCCGGGTCGTATCTACAACTGGTCGACAATCAACCCGGCGGGCTCGGCGTCATCGGGGTGCCCCACCTGGATGCGGGACCGTTTCTGTCGTATGGCATCCAATGGATCACCTTCGGCATCGCCGCGCCGATCCTGCTTGGCTACTTCGTGTACTCCGAGATCCGGGC
Source organism: Mycobacterium fragae (assembly GCF_002102185.1). Lineage (GTDB taxonomy): Bacteria > Actinomycetota > Actinomycetes > Mycobacteriales > Mycobacteriaceae > Mycobacterium > Mycobacterium fragae. The sequence goes on along the minus strand of NZ_LQOW01000031.1, from coordinate 396,417 downwards.
CCGCCGTGCGGAAAAGGTCAAACCCGCCGACACCGGTGCGCCGCAGACCGTCGACGAGAAACTGAGCGACCGCTACGGCCGACGCCGATAACGAGCACGCCGGCGGCGGCCTGCACAACCCGGGATAGCCGCACCGCACGGCGCAAGTCGGCCACCGTCGGCGCCGGCCCGTCGCCGAGGGCGGGCCGTATCTGCAGTTCATAGCGGTACGCAGTGGGTCCGCCCAACCGCACGCCCAGCGCCCCGGCGAATGCCGCCTCGACGACGCCGGCATTGGGGCTGGGATGCCGCCCGGCGTCCCGGCGCCAGACGCGCAACGCATCCGACGGCGATCCGCCGACGACCGGCGCACACACCACCACCAGCGCAGCGGTCACCCGCGCCGCGGCATAGTTGACCGCATCATCCAAACGTGCGGCAGCCCAACCGAATCGGTGATAGCGCGGTGAACGGTGACCGATCATCGAATCCAACGTGTTGACAGCGCGGTACCCCAGCACCGCGGGCGCACCGCCCACCGCAGCCCACAGCAGCGGCGCCACATGTGCGTCGGAGGTGTTCTCGGCGACCGATTCCAATGCCGCGCGAGTCAGTCCCGCAGCGTCGAGCTGCTCAGGGTCGCGGCCGCACAGCGATGGCAACAATCGGCGGGCGGCCTCGACGTCATCGCGGTCGAGCAGCTCAGACATCGCCAGCCCGGTGCGCGCCAACGATGTCCCACCCAACGACATCCAGGTCGCCGCGGCCACCGCGCAAAGCCGCCCGGTGAACCGCTGCAGTACCGCGCCCAACAGGATTGCCGCGCCGACTAGGAGACCCGAATGAAGCGCGCCGGCGACCCGGGAATCGCGGTAGCTGAACCGCTCCAACGCCGAAGCCGCAGCACCGAATCCTGCTACCGGATGAGCACGCTGCGGGTCGCCGAGCACAAGGTCGGCCAGATAGCCGGCAAGCACCCCGACGAGCCGCATCGTCCCAAACACCTCGGCAGCGTCTCACACATGGTTCACTCGATTGCATGAAGCGATCCGCCACCCGGCTCGCCGACCTGCTTAACCCCGCCGCGGTATTGCTACCCGCCGCCAACGTGATCATGCAGTTGTCGTTGCCGGGTGTCGGATACGGCGTGCTGGAAAGTCCGGTCGACAGCGGCAACGTCTACAAGCACCCGTTCAAACGGGCCCGGACCACCGGCACCTACTTGGCCGTCGCGACGATCGGGACGCAGGAAGACCGCGAGCTGATCCGCGCCGCCGTCGACACCGCGCATCGCCAGGTGCGCTCGACGTCGTCGAGCCCGGTATCCTACAACGCCCTCGATCCCCGGCTCCAGCTGTGGGTGGCCGCCTGCCTGTACCGCTATTTCGTCGACCAGCACGAGTTCTTGCACGGCCCCCTCGACGACGCCTCCGCCGACGCGGTGTATCGGGACGCCAAGCGGCTGGGCACCACGCTGCAGGTGCGCGACGACATGTGGCCGCCGGACAGGGTGGCGTTCGACGAGTACTGGAAGCGCTCGCTCGACGACCTGCGCATCGACCCTCCGGTGCGCGAGCACCTTCGGGGGGTGGCGACGGTGGCGTTCCTGCCGCGGCCGCTGAGCGCACTGGTCGGACCGTTCAACCTCTTCGCGACGACGGGCTTTCTCGCGCCCGAGTTCCGGGCAATGATGCAGCTGGACTGGTCCGAATCCCAGCAACGCCGCTTCGAGTGGCTACTGGCCGCGCTGCGGCTAGCCGATCGGCTGATCCCCCACCAGGCGTGGATTCTCGGTTACCGACTTTACTTGTGGGACATGCGATCCCGTGCGCGCCGTGGCAAACGGATCGTGTGACGGCTACCCGACTACGGCGAACACCGCCAACGCGACGATGCACAGCAGCGCCGCCCAAAACCAGGGCTGTAGAAAGACGCGCTCGCGGGTCTCATCCTTCTTTTGCGGAAGCGCAGTCGAACGTTCGGGAGTCAATTGCGAAGTCATACTAACTATCGTTACCGGAAGTCTCGGCGCCGGTAAATGTGTTACTCGCCTCATCAACCCGCGGTTGCGAAGTAGATCACATTTCGGGCGCCAGGCCGGCGGTCGAATCCTTCAGAAGGGAGCAGATCGATGGCTTTCCCGGCACTCAACCATGTCGCGATAACAGTGCGGGACATGAAGGTCAGCGGACCGTGGTACCGCACGCTGATCGGCGCCGACCCGGTACTCGACGAGCACACCGACGCCGGATTTCGGCATCTGGTCTGGATGCTCGACGGCGGCACGTTGTTCGGCATCCACCAGCACGAGCGTTCGGCGCCCGATGAGCGATTCAGCGAGTTCCGGGTGGGCCTGGATCATGTCGGGTTCGGCTGCGCCACCCGCGCCGAGCTGGAGAAGTGGATAACCCGACTCAACGAGCTCGGCGTGCACCACGGTGGGATCGTGGACGCGCCCTACGGCTCGGGGTTGAGTTTCCGCGACCCGGACGGCATTGCGCTCGAGTTCTTCGCGCCGCCGGGATGACCGTCCCGCCTGGATATGTGAGCATTAAGGGGTGCACGCGCGGCGAATCGCGCATTTTCTGGCTGCCATGGCGGTGACCACCTCGGTGGCGCTGCTGAGCGCGCCGCTCAACGCAGCTCCCGCGTCCGCTGCCGCCTGCCCCGATGTCGAGGTGACGTTTGCTCGCGCTACCACCGAGCCACCCGGCGTTGGCGGGGTCGGACAGGAGTTTGTCGATTCGCTGCGCTCACAAGTCGGCGGCAAGTCGGTCGGCGTCTATCCGGTCAACTACCCCGCCACGGAGGATTTCGTGCCGTCCGTTAACGCAGGCACCAGTGATGCGAGCGCTCACGTCCAGTCCATGATCGCGAATTGCCCCCAAACCAAAATCGTGCTCGGTGGATATTCCCAAGGCGCGCTGGTGATCGATCAGATCACGATCGCCCAATTCCCGATCGCGGGCTTTGTCCCTGCGACCCTATCGGCGGACCAGGCCGATCATGTTGCTGCGCTCGCCCTCTTCGGGAATCCATCGGACAGATACCTGGGGGCGCCGGTAAGCACGGTCAGCCCGTGGTACGGGGCCAAGGCCATTGATCTGTGCGCGCCCGGTGATCCGATTTGCTCCCCGGGGCCTCTGGCACCGCCATCCCATGACGAGATGTTCTCCGCGGCACACCTTTCCTATCAGCATTCCGGGATGCCCGCTCAGGCTGCGACTTTCACCGCCGGCCGTCTTTAGTGATTAAACCCGCCCGGGTGTCGGCGATCGTCCTTACCATCTCTGCAATCGAGGGAGGACGACGAGACCCCGCATCGGAGGTGATGCCACCATGAGTCGTCGCTCACGACGCTTGTTTGCGCTCTCGGCATTCGCCGCCGCAGCCGCCACCGGCGCGCTCGTCGGCGCCGGGCCTGCCACGGCCGACCCGGAACCACCGCCGGCTCCGGCACCAGCGCCCGGACCGCCTGGGCTCACGCCCGAGCAGCAATGTGCATGGATCGCATATCGGATGTGGGTGCCCTGCAATTGGGTGATGAACCAACCGCCGCCGCCCGGTACGCCGGGCAGTTTGTAACGGTGGGCGCGGACGGGATCGAACCGCCGACCGCTGATGTGTAAATCTATATCGGCATGTCTAGGGCGTGTCGTCCCGTGTCGTCTTGTTACCCAATATCTCCTGTTGCACAACAGATTTCGTGAATCATCGTCTCGCCTTGTCTCGGCGCGCTATTCCCTTGTCTTGGCCCATTTTCGGCCAGCGGCGGTCGGCTCGTTCAAGCGTTCGAGCCGAACTCAGCCGCCGAGCGCCAACGCCCGTCCCTGCTTGATGGCCGGAACGACAGTGCTGTGCAAGTAGCTGCACTTGAGTGAGTGCCAGTTGCCCCGCGACGGATGCCACAGCGACACCCAGACGAACCGGTTGCCGTCAAGCTCGCACGTCGCGATGTGAGGCGTTTTCCACTCGGTCACACCCAGGTTCGCGCGGAGCGACTTTTCGAGGTCGCCCCCCACCCTGCGATATGACAAGGGTTGGCTGGAGGATGCCGAGGGTTGCGGAACGTCAGTTTGGCGGAATCGAGCACGTCCTTAGTGCGCTGGTCGAGCGTCCGGTGTTGCTTGGGTTCGCCCGTTTCCATCGGCAGAACCACGACGCGATAGGGCTTGCCGTCAGCGGTCAGGTCATAGCACGGGCCGACCATGTGGCTCTGAGCCTCGTAGAAGGCGGCTCCGCGCTGTTCGGCAGACGATCGACACACGGACGCCGACGCGCAGATGAACCCCTCGCCAAAGGTTCCAGACCTTGGCCGACAGGTATGCCTCTAGGCGCGCCTTTCGCTCGTCCGACGCCGCTCGGTCGACGGACAAAGAAGGCACCGAGGCGGTCGCTGATCTGGACATGGCTCGCCCTACTTTATGGCTGTCCCCGCCGACACCGCCCGTAGTTCGTTAATCGCCAATCCGCCGCGTCCTCCAAGCCGGGGGCGGTGGCACCAGGCCTCGCGAGCGTGGCGCGCGACGTCGAGGGGGCCGACGATATGGGCCTAACGACCGTGTATCCGCACGCCGCGACCACGGTAGCCGTCTCCTTTGAACTCTGCTGGTGGTTGGGGTCGTGTTATGGGTAGCGGCTAGCGAAAGGAGGGCGACGATGATATCCGCATTGATTGCTGCGACATTGGTGTTTGCGCCGTTGTCGCCGGCGCCGGGAGATCAGTGTCCGTTGGGGGCGCCGCCTACGACGGATGGGCAGGGCAAGACGATGGTGTGTGTCCATCACCATGAGTTGAACCATACGAACATTTGGGAATACGCCGTGTGATTGTGGCGTGGCGTACAGGGCACCTTGCTATTGCGCTGATGCCGCAATAGGACAAGCGTTGTATGCACCATGCAAGAAACGGCGGGACCGCCGTCCTACGAGGAACTTTTGGACTGCTTCAAGGCCGTTCTCAACCACGCGCTGCTTGAGGGCCATTTGTCGCCGGCATGCTTGACTTTTGATCTCGCCGTGGTGCAGGCGGTCGGTGACGTTGTGCGTGCTGTACGCGACGGCAGCCTGACTAACGAGCTGGTCAACGAGGCTTGCAGGGCCTTCGCGAAGTACGCCGCAGATCAAGACGTGGCGCCACGGTCAACCACGCTGCGTTAGCCCCTAACACTGGTGGGCGCGGACGGGATCGAACCGCCGACCGCTGGTGTGTAAAACCAGAGCTCTACCACTGAGCTACGCGCCCGTGCGGCGACACGCTACCCGCCCGCACGCGCCGCGGCCAAAACGTGGGAAGCCCGCGGCGAGCGGTGCAGAAGTCAGGCCCGTAACGCCGCCAGCGCATCGGTCCAGAGTCGCTGATCGCGGGCTTCACCGGGCTGTTTCATCTCGGCGAACCGAATCGTCCCAGACCGGTCCACCACGAACGTGCCGCGGTTGGAGAAGCCGGTGTCATCGTTGAACACCCCGTAGGCCTGACTTACCGCGCCATGAGGCCAGAAGTCGGAGAGCACCGGGAACAAGAAACCGCTTTCGAGGGCCCACACCTTGTGCGTGGGAGGCGGCCCGACGGAGATGGTCAGCACCGCGCTGTCGTCGTTCTCGAAGTCGGGCAAGTGATCGCGAAGCTGACCGAGCTCGCCCTCGCAGATACCGGTGAAAGCCAGCGGAAAGAACACCAGCAGTACGTTTTTGGCGTCCTTACCAGTCCGGTAGTCGCTGAGGGTGACCGGTTGCTGGTTCTGGTCGCGCAGGGTGAAGTCGGGAGCGGCGTCGCCCACACCCAACATCAGCGGCGCCCGGCCCGCGACTTCGGCTGCACCAACCTGCTGGCGCTCCAGTCACCAAGATTCACCGACGACGTCGGCATCAGTCCGGCGGTGGGCGCCGACTCCGCGATCTCGGCAGGCAGCACGTGACCGGGCCGGCCGGTCTTGGGCGTCAGCACCCAGATCACACCGTCATCGGCCAGCGGCGTGATCGCGTCCATCAAGGTGTCGACCAGGTCGCCGTCGCCATCACGCCACCACAGCAATACGACGTCGACGACCTCGTCGGTGTCTTCGTCGAGCAACTCACCACCGCAGGCGTCCTCCACGTCGGCGCGGATATCGTCGTCGGTGTCCTCGTCCCAACCCCACTCCTGGACAACCTGCCCTCGTTGGATGCCCAACTTGCGGGCGTAGCTCGGGGCGTCATCCGCCGCCACCACCGTGGGACCTCCTGTCGGTTTCAAACCTGCCGTGCGATGGCCCTTATCGTCGCACAGCAGGCAGCGTTGCACATCCGGCAACTCACTAGGAGGCCAGGCAGAGTTTCACCGCTTTGCTCTTGGTGTCGTTGAGCTGATTGACGCGCCGGTTGAACTCTCCCGAGCCCGCGTGGGTGCTTATCGCATTCGCCACGTCGCGGGCCGCGTCGCCGTAGGCATTGAGGGCCTCGCGCAGCTCCTGCGACAGCGGGTTACCGCTATTGCGGCCGACGACGTCGGCGCTGTGGTTCAGCGCGTCGATGGCCGGGCCTTCGCTGGGCCCGGTATCGCGGCCCTGGTTGTACGCCGCGACAAACTCATTCACCCTGTCGATTGCGTCCTTGCTGCTGCTGGCAAAGGACTCACACGCGCGGACCACGGCCTGCGCGGTCAGTGACACCTGGCGCTGCGACTCCCGGATGCTTGACGTCGCTGACGACGCCGAGATCGAGGCAGACACCGACGCCCGGTAGGCCGGGGCTATCGCGGTGTCAGCGGTCGGCGTCCCCTGCGTGATGCTGGTACAGCCGAGGACGGCCATCGCAACCATCGCAAGGCAGCCGACGACCCGTGCGGCTATTCGCAGTCGCCGTGTGGAACGCCATCCGATCAGCACAGTCCGTGACGTTACCGGTTCAGACCGGCACTACGCGGCGGGGCCTCGCATGCGGCACGATAGGGGGTATATAGCAGAGGAGTAGCGAGTTGACTACCGAGTTCGTACGCCACGATCTGGCGAAAAACTCAACCGGCCCAAGCGAACCCGATCGAGTGCGGGTGATCCGGGAAGGCGTGGCGTCCTACCTGCCCGACATCGACCCGGAGGAGACCTCCGAGTGGCTGGAATCCTTCGACGAGCTGCTGGAGCGCTCGGGGTCCTCGCGGGCGCGTTACCTGATGTTGCGGCTGCTGGAACGCGCGGGCGAACAGCGGGTGGCCATCCCCGCGCTGACGTCGACGGACTACGTCAACACCATCCCCACCGAACTCGAGCCGTGGTTCCCCGGCGACGAGGACGTTGAGCGCCGCTACCGGGCATGGATCCGGTGGAACGCGGCCGTCATGGTGCACCGCGCGCAGCGCCCGGGCGTGAATGTGGGCGGCCACATTTCGACGTATGCCTCGTCGGCGGCGCTCTATGAGGTCGGGTTCAACCATTTCTTCCGCGGCAAGTCCCATCCCGGCGGCGGTGACCAGGTATTCATCCAGGGCCACGCCTCCCCCGGCATCTATGCGCGGGCCTTCCTCGAAGGCCGGCTCACGGCCGAACAGCTCGACGGCTTCCGCCAGGAGCACAGTCATCCCGGTGGCGGGCTCCCGTCCTACCCGCACCCGCGGCTGATGCCCGACTTTTGGGAATTCCCCACCGTCTCGATGGGGTTGGGCCCGATGAACGCCATCTACCAGGCCCGGTTCAACCACTATCTGCGCGACCGGGGCATCAAGGACACCTCCGACCAGCATGTGTGGTGCTTTCTGGGCGACGGCGAAATGGATGAGCCCGAAAGCCGGGGACTGTTGCACGTCGGCGCGCTAGAGGGCCTGGACAACCTGACCTTCGTCATCAACTGCAACCTGCAGCGCCTCGACGGCCCGGTGCGCGGCAACGGCAAGATCATTCAGGAACTGGAGTCGTTCTTCCGGGGCGCCGGGTGGAACGTCATCAAGGTGATCTGGGGACGCGAATGGGATGCCTTGCTGCAGGCCGACCGGGACGGCGCGCTCGTCAACCTGATGAACGTCACACCCGATGGCGACTACCAGACCTACAAGGCCAACGACGGCGGCTACGTGCGCGACCACTTCTTCGGCCGCGATCCGCGCACCAAAGCACTGGTGGAGAACCTGACGGATCAAGAGATTTGGAACCTCAAGCGCGGCGGTCACGACTACCGCAAGGTCTACGCCGCTTACCGTGCGGCGATGGAGCACAAGGGCCAGCCGACCGTGATCCTGGCAAAAACCATCAAGGGCTATGCACTCGGTAAGCACTTCGAGGGCCGCAATGCGACCCACCAGATGAAAAAGCTGACGCTGGAAGACCTCAAGGAGTTCCGGGACACCCAGCGGATTGCCATTTCCGACGCGCAGTTGGAGGAAAACCCTTACCTGCCACCGTATTACCACCCGGGCCCCGACGCCCCGGAGATCCGCTACCTGCTCGACAGACGCCGCACACTCGGCGGCTTCGTCCCGGAGCGCCGAACCAAGTCCAAGGCGCTGACACTGCCGGGCCGCGACACCTACGCATCGTTGAAGAAGGGATCGGGCCACCAGGAGGTCGCGACCACCATGGCGACCGTGCGCACCTTCAAAGAAGTGTTGCGGGACAAAGAAATCGGCCCTCGGATCGTGCCGATCATTCCCGACGAGGCGCGGACGTTCGGGATGGACTCCTGGTTCCCGTCGCTGAAGATCTACAACCCGAACGGCCAGCTCTACACCTCAGTCGACGCCGATCTGATGTTGGCGTACAAGGAAAGTGAAGCCGGGCAGATACTGCACGAGGGCATCAACGAAGCCGGCTCGGTGGCCTGCTTCACCGCGGCCGGCACCTCGTATGCCACCCACAACGAGCCGACGATCCCGATCTACATCTTCTATTCGATGTTCGGGTTCCAACGAACCGGCGACAGCTTGTGGGCGGCCGGCGACCAGATGGCCCGCGGGTTCCTGCTCGGTGCCACCGCCGGGCGCACAACGCTGACCGGCGAGGGCCTGCAACACGCCGACGGCCACTCATTGCTGCTGGCCGCCACCAATCCAGCGGTGGTGTCCTATGACCCGGCGTTCGCCTACGAGATCGCCTACATCGTCGAAAGCGGGCTGGCCCGGATGTTCGGCGAGAATCCGGAGAACGTCTTCTTCTACATCACCGTCTACAACGAACCGTATGTGCAGCCGCCGGAGCCGGAGAATTTCGATCCCGAAGGCCTGCTGCGAGGCATCTACCGCTACCGGGCGGCCACCGACGGTCGTGCCAACACCGCCCAGATCCTTGCCTCCGGGGTGGCAATGCCCTCGGCCCTGGCCGCCGCCGAGATGCTGGCAGCGGAATGGGATGTCGCCGCCGATGTGTGGTCGGTCACCAGTTGGAGCGAGCTGAACCGCGACGGCATTGCGATTGAGAAGGAAAGGCTGCGCCACCCTGACCGCCCCGCAGGGGCGGCCTACGTGACCCAAGCCCTGTCCGACAGCCCAGGTCCCGTCATCGCCGTGTCGGACTGGATGCGCGCGGTTCCAGAGCAGATCCGGCCCTGGGTCCCGGGCACCTACGTCACGCTGGGCACTGACGGGTTCGGCTTTTCCGATACCCGTCCCGCCGCCCGCCGCTACTTCAACACCGACGCAGAATCGCAGGTCGTGGCGGTGCTGGAGGCGCTGGCACGTGACGGCGCCATCGACCCGTCCGTGCCGGTCGCCGCGGCGCGGCAGTACAAGATCGACGACGTGCAGGCCGCACCGGCGCAGACCTCGGACCCCGGTCCTGGGGCGTAACCAGCCTCACTTGGCGGAATCTGCCAGAAAAACCGGGTAGCTTTTAGAGATGGTCGACAATGAGTTCCCGCTACCCCGGTCGACGCTCGAGCTGCTCGACAAGGTTCCCGAATCGCTGCTGCGGCGGCTGAAACAGTACTCGGGCCGGCTGGCCACCCAGGCTGTCACCGCCATGCAGGACCGTCTGCCGTTCTTCGCAGAACTGGAGGCGTCGCAGCGCGCCAGCGTGGCGCTGGTGGTCCAAACCGCCGTCGTGAACTTCGTCGAGTGGATGCAAGACCCGCGCAGCAACGTCAGCTACACCGCGCGCGCGTTCGAGTTGGTGCCGCAAGAAATGACCCGACGGATCGCGTTGCGCCACTCGGTGGACATGGTCCGCGCCACGATGGAGTTCTTCGAAGAAGTGGTGCCCATGCTGGCGCGCGACGACGAGCAGCTGACCGCGTTGACCGTCGGGATCCTCAAATACAGTCGCGACCTGGCCTTCACCGCCGCCACGGCCTACGCCGACGCGGCCGAAGCGCGCGGCACCTGGGATAGCCGAATGGAAGCCAGCGTGGTGGACGCGGTGGTGCGCGGCGACACCGGTCCGGAGCTGTTGTCCAGGGCGGCCGCGCTGAACTGGGACACCACCGCCCCGGCGACGGTGGTGGTGGGCACTCCGGCGCCCGACCGGACTGCCCGGGACGGCGAGGAGGCCAGCCGGAAAGCCAGCCAGGACGTGCGGGACATCGCCGCGCGCCACAACCGTGCCGCGCTGACCGACGTGCACGGCACCTGGCTGGTGGCCATCGTGTCCGGCCACTTGGCGCCGACCGACAAGGTCCTTGGTGAACTGCTGGAGGCATTCTCCGACGGCCCGGTCGTGATCGGGCCGACCGCGCCGATGCTGACCGCGGCCTACCACAGCGCCAGCGAGGCCATCTCCGGGATGAACGCCGTCGCCGGCTGGAGCGGAGCGCCGCGGCCGGTGCTGGCGCGCGAGCTGCTGCCTGAACGCGCCCTGATGGGCGACGCGTCGGCCATCGCCGCGCTGCACACCGACGTGATGCGGCCGCTGGCGGACGCCGGGCCCACCCTCACCGAGACGCTGGACGCCTACCTCGATTGTGGCGGCGCGATCGAAGCGTGCGCCCGCAAGTTGTTCGTTCATCCAAACACGGTGCGCTACCGCCTTCGCCGCATCGCCGATTTCACCGGCCGCGATCCGACTCAGCCGCGAGACGCCTACGTCCTACGGGTGGCGGCCACAGTGGGCCACCTTGCATACCAGGCCCAGCACGCCAACGTGGCGGATAACACTGTGACACCGGTCACGCCGCGGGTGGCAAAAGACCTAGTCGCGCCGTCTACCAGCGACCGCGTCGTCTGACAGGTTGCGGCGCGATATCGAACACGTCGCATCGCGTGCCGTTTTGTAGAGTTTCCACAAAAACCTAAGACAAGGTTCATAATCTGTTACACCCCGCAAAAGGGTCTTCACAGTGTTCTCTTAAACACGTGATTGCGTTGCTTGCCCCCGGACAGGGATCGCAGACCCCCGGAATGCTGTCGTCGTGGCTGGAGTTGCCCGGCGCCACGGAGCAGATTGCCGCATGGTCGACAGCCAGTGGCCTGGACCTCGCTCAGCTTGGTACCACCGCCTCCGCCGAGCAGATCACCGACACCGCCGTCACCCAACCCCTGGTGGTGGCCGCCACCCTGCTGGCCCACCAGGAGCTGACCCGGCGCGGATTGCTCAGCGGGACCGACCTCATCGTGGCCGGTCACTCCGTCGGCGAGATCGCTGCCTACGCCATTGCCGGGGTCATCTCCGCAGATGAGGCCGTTTCGCTGGCCGCCACCCGCGGTACGGAGATGGCTAAGGCCTGCGCAACCGAGCCGACCGGCATGTCCGCCGTTCTCGGCGGTGAAGAGGCTGAGGTGCTGGCCCGTCTCGAGCAGCTCGACCTGGTGCCCGCCAACCGCAATGCCGCCGGCCAGATCGTCGCCGCCGGCCGCCTGAGCGCGCTGGACAAGCTCGCCGAAGACCCGCCCGCCAAGGCGCGGGTGCGTGCGCTGGCCACCGCCGGGGCGTTCCACACCGAGTTCATGGCCTCCGCGCTGGAGGGCTATGCGGCCGCCGCGGCCAAGATCACGCCGGCCGAGCCCAACGCCACGCTGCTCTCCAACCGCGACGGAAAGCCGGTATCGTCGGCAACCGACGCGATGGAGAAGCTTGTCGCGCAGCTGACCCGCCCGGTGCGATGGGATTTGTGCACCGAGACCATGCGTCAGCACAATGTCACGGCGACTGTCGAGTTCCCGCCCGCGGGCGCGCTCACCGGCATCGCTAAGCGTGAACTTCGCGGGATCCCGACGATACCGATCAAGTCGCCCGCAGATCTCGACGGGTTAACGGAGTTGTAGACCCCGTCAGTACAACCGCATATCGCACGTTTCATCCAGTAGCACAACACATTACGAAGGGAAGCTCACCGTGCCCGTCACCCAGCAAGAAATCATCGCCGGTCTGGCCGAAATCATCGAAGAGGTCACCGGTATCGAGCCGTCGGAGATCACTCCGGAGAAGTCGTTCGTCGACGACCTGGACATCGACTCGCTGTCGATGGTCGAGATCGCCGTGCAGACCGAGGACAAGTACGGCGTGAAGATCCCCGACGAGGACCTCGCCGGTCTGCGCACCGTCGGTGACGTCGTCGAGTACATCCAGAAGCTCGAGGAAGAGAACCCCGAAGCGGCCCAGGCCATCCGCGCCAAGATCGAGGCGGAGAACCCGGAGGCGGTCGAGGCCGTCCGCGCCAGGATGGAAGCCGACACCAAGTGACCAAACCTTCCACTGCTAACGGCGGTTTCCCCAGCGTTGTGGTAACCGCCGTCACGGCGACGACGTCGATCGCGCCGGACATCGAGAGCACGTGGAAGGGCTTGTTGGCCGGCGAGAGCGGCATCCACGTCCTCGAAGACGAGTTCGTGACTAAGTGGGACCTGCCGGTCAAGATCGGCGGTCACCTCAAGGAGGCCGTCGACGACCACATGGGTCGGCTCGACCTGCGGCGCATGTCGTATGTCCAGCGGATGGCAAAGCTGCTCGGCGGCCAGCTGTGGGAGACCGCAGGGACCCCCGAGGTTGACCCCGACCGGTTCGCCGTCGTCATCGGCACCGGTCTGGGTGGCGCCGAGCGGATTGTCGAAAGCTACGACCTGATGAATGAGGGCGGCCCCCGCAAGGTGTCGCCACTGGCCGTCCAGATGATCATGCCCAACGGCGCTGCGGCGACCGTTGGTCTGCAGCTGGGCGCCCGCGCCGGGGTGATGACCCCCGTGTCGGCGTGTTCGTCGGGTTCGGAGGCCATCGCGCACGCCTGGCGGCAAATCGTCATGGGCGACGCCGACATCGCCGTGTGCGGCGGCGTCGAAGGCGGCATTGAGGCGTTGCCGATTGCGGCGTTCTCGATGATGCGGGCCATGTCGACCCGCAACGACGACCCCGAAGGGGCGTCGCGTCCCTTCGACAAGGACCGCGACGGTTTCGTGTTCGGTGAGGCGGGCGCGCTCATGGTCATCGAGACCGAGGAGCACGCCAAGGCCCGCGGCGCCAAGCCGCTGGCCCGTCTGCTGGGTGCCGGCATCACTTCCGACGCCTTCCACATGGTGGCGCCGGCGCCGGACGGTGTCCGTGCCGGTAAGGCCATGACGCGCGCATTGGAGTTGTCCGGCTTGTCGCCCAAGGACATTGACCACATCAACGCGCACGCCACGGCCACGCCGATCGGCGACACGGCCGAGGCCAACGCCATTCGGGTCGCCGGGTGCGAGCAGGCCGCGGTCTACGCGCCGAAGGGGGCGCTGGGTCACTCCATCGGTGCCGTCGGCGCTTTGGAGTCGGTGCTGACCGTGCTGACGCTGCGCGACGGCGTCATTCCGCCCACGCTGAACTACCACACCCCTGACCCGGAGATCGATCTCGACGTGGTCGCCGGCGAACCCCGTTATGGCGAGTACAAGTACGCCATCAACAACTCGTTCGGGTTCGGCGGGCACAACGTCGCGCTCGCGTTCGGGCGTTATTAAGTAGGAAAGGAACGTTCGTAAAAGGGATGTCAACAACGTCAAAGCTGGCTACGGGGAAGGGTTTCCCCAATGTGGTCGTCACCGGCATTGCCATGACGACTGCACTTGCATCCGATGCGGAGACCACGTGGAAGTTGTTGCTGGACGGGCAAAGTGGGATCCGTAAACTCGACGACCCGTTCGTGGAGGAGTTCGATCTGCCGGTGCGCATCGGCGGACACCTCGTCGAGGAATTCGACAGCCAGCTGAATCGCGTCGAGAACCGCCGGATGGGATATCTGCAGAAGATGGCCACCGTGCTGGGCCGTCGGGTGTGGGACAACGCCGGCTCGCCGGAGGTCGACACCAACCGGTTGGCGGTATCCATCGGCACCGGAATGGGTTCCACCGAAGAGCTGGTGTTCGGCTACGACGACATGCGGGCCCGCGGCATGAGGGCGGTTTCGCCGCTGGCCGTGCAGATGTACATGCCCAACGGTGCGTCCGCGGCGGTCGGGCTGGAGCGCAAGGCCAAGGCCGGGGTGATGACCCCGGTGTCGGCGTGCGCATCCGGCTCGGAGGGTATCGCCCGCGCCTGGCAGCAGATTGTGCTGGGCGAGGCCGATATTGCGGTCTGCGGTGGGGTCGAGACCAAGATCGAAGCGGTGCCGATCGCCGGGTTCGCCCAGATGCGCATCGTGATGTCGACCAACAACGACGACCCGCCGGGCGCCTGCCGTCCGTTCGACAAGGACCGCGACGGCTTCGTGTTCGGTGAAGCCGGCGCGCTGCTGGTCATCGAGACCGAGGAGCATGCCAAGGCCCGCGGCGCCAACATCCTGGCGCGGCTGATGGGGGCCAGCATCACCTCCGACGGCTTCCACATGGTGGCCCCGGATCCCAACGGCGAGCGCGCCGGGCATGCGATGACGCGCGCGATTCAGCTCGCCGACCTCACCCCGGCCGACATCGACCACGTCAACGCCCACGCCACCGGCACCTCGGTCGGTGACCTGGCCGAGGGCAAGGCGATCAACAACGCGCTCGGCCCCGGTGGGGGGAACGCGGTGGTGTATGCACCGAAGTCCGCGCTGGGTCACTCGGTCGGCGCGGTCGGTGCGGTGGAGTCGATCCTGACCGTGCTGTCACTGCGCGACCAGATCGTGCCGCCAACGCTGAACCTGGTCAATCTGGATCCCGAGATCGACTTGGACGTCGTGGCCGGCAAACCGCGACCGGGTGACTACAAGTACGCGATCAACAACTCGTTCGGATTCGGCGGACACAACGTCGCCCTGGCATTCGGCCGGTACTGACAGGAGACTGCGATGACGATCACAGCCCCGGAGGCGATTGGCGAGTCACTCGATCCCCGAGATCCGTTGCTGCGGCTGACCACATTCTTCGACGACAACAGCGTCGAACTGCTGCACGAACGTGACCGCTCCGGGGTGCTGGCCGCCGCCGGCACAGTCAACGGGGTACGAACGATCGCATTCTGCACCGATGGCACCGTCATGGGTGGTGCGATGGGCATCGAGGGCTGCAGCCACATCGTCAACGCCTACGACACCGCGATCGAGGAGCAGAGCCCGATCGTGGGCATCTGGCACTCCGGCGGCGCTCGGCTGGCCGAAGGTGTGCGGGCGCTGCACGCGGTGGGGCTGGTGTTCGAGGCGATGATCCGGGCCTCCGGGTACATCCCGCAGATCTCCGTGGTGGTCGGGTTCGCCGCCGGCGGCGCGGCCTACGGCCCGGCGCTGACCGATGTGGTGGTGATGGCACCGGACAGCCGGGTGTTCGTCACCGGGCCCGACGTGGTCCGCAGCGTCACCGGCGAGGACGTCGACATGGCGTCGCTGGGCGGTCCGGACACCCACCACAAGAAGTCCGGGGTGTGCCACATCGTCGCCGACGACGAGCTCGACGCCTACGAGCGCGGCCGTCGCCTGGTCGGATTGTTCTGCCAGCAAGGGCATTTCGACCGCACCAAGGCCGAGGCCCACGACAGTGACTTACATGCGCTGCTGCCCGATTCGCCGCGACGCGCCTATGACGTGCACCCGATCGTCACCGCGCTGCTCGATGACGATGCGCCGTTCGACGAGTTCCAGGCCAAGTGGGCGCCGTCGATGGTCGTTGGCCTGGGCCGGTTGTCGGGCCGTACGGTCGGTGTGCTGGCCAACAACCCGTTGCGCCTGGGTGGCTGCCTGAACTCCGAAAGCGCCGAGAAGGCAGCGCGTTTCGTGCGGTTGTGCGACGCGTTCGGCATTCCGCTCGTGGTGATCGTCGACGTGCCGGGTTACTTGCCAGGTGTTGACCAGGAGTGGGGCGGTGTGGTGCGACGCGGCGCCAAGCTGCTGCATGCATTCGGCGAGGCCACCGTTCCGCGGGTCACGCTGATCACCCGCAAGATCTACGGCGGGGCCTACATCGCGATGAACTCGCGTTCGCTCAACGCCACCAAGGTTTTTGCTTGGCCGGACGCCGAGGTGGCGGTGATGGGCGCCAAGGCGGCCGTTGGGATTCTGCACAAGAAGAAGTTGGCGGCGGCGCCCGATCACGAGCGTGAGGCGCTGCACGACGAGCTGGCCGCCGAGCACGAGCGGATCGCCGGCGGCGTGGACAGCGCCATCGACATCGGCGTCGTCGACGAGAAAATCGACCCGGCGCACACTCGCAGCAAGCTGACCCAGGCGCTGGCCGAGGCGCCCGCGCGCCGCGGCCGGCACAAGAACATCCCGCTGTAAGCGCGACCAGTCAGCGAGTCGTGTAGCCGCCGTTGGCGAAGATGGTCTGACCGGTGATCCAGTTGCCCTCGTCGGTCAGGAACACCACCAGCGGGGCGATGTCCTCGATGCGGGTCAGCCGATTGCCCATCGCCTGCGACTTGTGAAACTCCACCCGTTCCGGCGTCTCTTCCGGGTAGAAGAATGGCGTATCCATCGGCCCGGGCGCTACGTTGTTCACCGAAATGCCACACGGCGCAAACTCTTTCGCTGCGGCGCGGGTGAAATGCTCGACGGGGCTCTTGGCGCCGGCATAGGTGGAGTAGCCGTCGGTGAACGCGGCCAGCAGTGCCGTCACAATGGTGATCACCGAGCCGCCGTCGTTCAACTGCTTCCCCGCCTGCTGTAAGAAGAAGTACGCCGCCTTGGTGTTGATGTCGAACATCGAGTCGTACTCGGCCTCGGTGGTCTCGATGATGGGCTTACGCAACACCTTTCCGACGGTGTTGATCGCGATGTCAACCCCGCCGAAGGCGTCCACCGCCGCGTCGAACAGCCTGGCCACGTTGGCCGGTTCGGTGAGATCGCCCTGCACCTTGATCGCCTTCACCCCGGTGTCTTGCACGGCGGCCACCGTCTTGTCGGCATCCGGCTCGGACGACGCGCTGTTGTAGTGCACTGCGACGTTGACACCCCTCTCCGCCAACGTGGTCGAGATCAACCCGCCGAGATTCTTGGCCCCGGCCGCCACTACTGCGGATTTTCCTGTCAGATTGCTCATGCTCACGAATCTAAGACCCACATGCACAAATGAGAAACAGCGTTTGACGAGCTTTCCACAAGTAGCACTTGTAGCTAGGCTCGTCGGATGCCGGACACCGCCGTTCCCGACCTACGCCGCCTCAGCCATTTCGTGGCGGTGGTAGAGGCCTCCGGGTTCACGAGAGCGGCTGAGCGCCTGCACCTTTCCCAGCAGGCGCTCAGTAGCTCGGTGCAACAGCTGGAAAAGGAGATCGGCGCGGCGCTGTTGGTGCGGTCCGGCCGGCGGATCTCACTGACCCCGGCCGGGCAAACGCTGCTCGACGAGGGGCGCACGCTGCTCGCAGCAGCGAGGACGATCACCCGGCACACCCAGGCCGCGGCAGGCGCCCAGCCAGACGAGTTCGTCGTGGGGCACTCTCCCGCCATCAGCAGCGGCGAGGTGTACGCGCTCCTCGCACCCGCGATTGGTGCGCTGCCGAGCACGTCGTTCACCGTGGTGCAGCTCTTCCCCGACCGGCTGGTGACCGGGGTTCGCGAGGGCAGCGTGAACCTCGGCCTGCGCCGCGGCGTGGTCCCCCGCGAGCGGCTGGCCAGCACTGTCGCGCGATATGACACGCTGCGCATCGCCGTCCGCAGCGACCACATGCTGGCGGGTCGGAGCCGCATCCCGGTCGCCGAATTGGCCGACGAGACCTTCGTGCTGTGGGCACCACCCGGGACGTCGTATTACAGCGATTTCCTGGTCAACGTGTGTCGCCGGGCCGGTTTCGAACCACACTATCGGGTCAGCCGAGTTCAAGGCTGCCCGCCCGAAGTTGCACCCTTGACCGACAACGCCGTCGCGTTTGTCACCTCTCCCCCCGGCCCGGCAATCGACGGGGCCGTCACCGTTGTCGACATCGAGGGCCCGGTACTGGTGCCGTTGCAGGGCTTGTGGCAGCCGCATACCCGCTCGGCGGTGCGGGATCTGATTCTGGCGCAGCGCTGATCTCAGCCGCGACAGAGGATCGCCGAAAGCACTTGGTGCAATTGCTTTTCCGGATCAGCCGGGAGTTCGTCTGTGCGCCAGCCGATGAAATCGTCGGGGCGGACCAACAGCGCTCCGTCGGAGGCTAGGCCCGCGAAGGCTGTTCCGATGCTGTGCACGTCGATCGAGACACCCATGGCTTTCGACACACGGCCTGCGGCATCGGACCATGCGGCACTGTCATCCTCGGTGAACAATGTGAATCGGGGTCCCACTAGGTCGAGGGTGGAGACACATCGACCCGCCTGATGCACCCAGGCGTGCGGGACCCGGGTGCCGGGTTGCCCGCGCAGCTCGTCTACTAGTGACACGGCGCTGGGATCCGCTGGTGCCGGACTGTCGGAAACCACAGCGGCCGAACGGTATTGGTAGCCGATGAGCAACGCGAACATCGGCGCCTCTTCGTCGGGCGGCAATTGCGGCCTGTTGTCATCCAACCGGAGCAAGCTGAGCGTCGGTCCACTCAGCGACTGGCGTGCGGAGAACCGGCCGACTGGACGCCGCTCGGCGTCGTAGCTGGCCAGCAGCCCCGCGCCGGCGGTGCCGTTCAAGACCGCGGCTAGCTTCCAGGCCAGGTTGTGTGCGCTCTGTATCGCGGCGTTCGCTCCCCCGGCCTTGAACGGCGGCATGGTGTGTGCGGCGTCGCCGACGAAAAAAGTTCGGCCACATTGGAATTGATTGGCCACCCGCTCGTACGGTTGCCATGCGGCGACGTCGACGATCTCCAAGTCGATCTGTTCGCCGATCGCCTTGGTGAGAACCTGTGCGCACCGTTCCGACGTGAACTGCGCCGCCGTCTCACCTTTGTCCGGGAAGTAGGTGGTGATGAAGACGCCCAAGTCGCCCTGGGCCACTAGGAATATCCCGTCCACGTCGGAATTTTGGACTTGCACGGCATCGCCATCGCCAAGATGCGGGACGAACTGTCGCCAAGGCGCACGAAAGTAGATGAATACAACAAAGATCGGCAGGGCGCCATACCCCGATGTGGTAACGCCCAATGACTCACGGATTCGGCTATGCACACCGTCGGCCGCGACGAGATACTCGGTGCGCACCGTTTGGGACTTCCCTGACTCCAGATCACGAAGGATCGCCGTGACGCCGGCGTCGTCCTGCTCGAACGACGACAATTCCGCGCCGTAGCGCACTTCGTTGCCATGCCGGCGGCTGTCGGCCAGCAAGATGGGCTCGAGTCGGCTCTGCGGGCAGTACTGCACGGTCGGCTCGGGGCTCAGATGGTCCAAACCGGCGAAGATCGCGTCAAGGTCCATGGACCGACGTTCCTCGCCGCTGTTCAGCGTCGGCTTGGTCACCAAGTCTGTGACATGCTCGGCGACGGCGTGTACCTCATCGCCGAGCCCCAGCCCGCGCAGGATCTCCAGGCTACGAAAGCTCAAGTTGCGGGCTTTCGGGTAGATGAAGACCTCGCTCCGCTTCTCGACCAGCAGTGACCGGACTCCGTGCTGAGCAAGCAGCGCCGAGGTGGCCAGCCCGGCTGCGCCGGCACCGACGATCAGTACGGGGACATGCTTGGCGGTCATCGGCCACCTCCCTTCTAAGCGGAACTGCCTAGTTCCGTCTAAAGCCCAGGGTTGCAGATTCTGCTGGGACACGCAACTGTTACGGCGGCGGTGCGCCGGCAAGCGGCAAGATCACATCCTCGAACACGCGCCGGACATAGACCCGGTCGATGGGCCGCCCTGTGATCACCCGCAGGACGTTGAGGCCCAGGGCCACATCGGGTATCAAACTCAGATCGCGGCCCGCCGGGATCTCCCTGCGGGCCACCGCACGGTCGAGCAGCGTCCGGACCGCATGCCGCGGAGGGGACAGCACAAGGTCGTCCAAGGCAGCCGCCAGAACGGGATCGTGCATCGCTGCCGTCGCCACCCCGACAACCACCTGAATTGTGCTGGAATTAGCGGTATCCAGCTCGGGCATGGTTGCAACCACTGCCTCGATGTCGCCGCGGAGGCTGCCGGTATCGGGTGGCTCGACGGGCCCCAGTCGTCGTCTCCAATGCGCGATCGCCTCGGCCACCACCTCAGCCTTCGACGACCAGCGACGGTATATCGCGGCCTTACCGACACCGGCACGGGACGCGATGTCGTCCATGCTCAACCGGTCGTAACCCTGTTCGGCCACCCCCGCCAGCGCCGCATCGAGGATGGCGGCGTCCAGGGATCGATCGAGACGCGCCGGGCGCCGCGCGCGCGCCGGCTGGTCGGTGTCCAGCTCCATGATCTGTCCTAGCCGATACGGATTAGTTCCGTTCCATGGTATCCGGTCAGCCGAAACGCGCCAGAAACTCCTCGGCCACGCCAAGCACCCGTTTGCGATCGGCGGCCACCAAACCGATCCGAGTCCGGCGGTCCACGATGTCGCCGACGTCAAGCGCTCCCTCATGGGTGACCGCGTATTCGAACTCGGCCCGGATCACGTCGATTCCGTCGGCCACCGGGTCGCCGGGCCGCTCACAGGTGGCAGCGGCGACGACTTGGGCGGCCTCGGCCCCATAACGCAGTACCAGCGACTCCGGCAGCCCGGCCATCGGCGGGACGGTCGACCCCGGATTAGCCGGCGCCCCGACCAACGGCAGGTTTCGGGTCTGGCACTCGGCGGCGGCTACCAATCCCCGCAACTGGACCGCTCGATCAAGCACGTCCTGGGCCATATGGCGGTATTCGGTGAGCTTGCCGCCGATCACGCTGATCACCCCCGACGGCGACTCGACGACGGCATGGTCACGCGACACGTCGGCCGTACGGCCCGCGCCGGTGTCGATCAGCGGCCGCAGCCCGGCATAGGCGCCGATCACATCGCCGGTGTCCAGCCTGATACCCAGCGCGGTGTTCACCGTGTCCAGCAGAAATGTGACCTCGTCCGAACTCGGTTGTGGCACATCAGGAATCGGTCCGGGCGCATCCTCGTCTGTCAAGCCGAGGTAGATCCGCCCAAGCTGTTCGGGCATGGCGAACACGAAACGGTTGAGCTCGCCCGGTATCGGAATCGTCAGCGCCGCAGTGGGATTGCCCAACGCATTTGCGTCGAACACGAGGTGTGTCCCCCGGCTGGGACGCAGCGACAATGACGGGTCGATCTCGGCGGCCCACACCCCGGCGGCGTTGATGACGGCACGGGCGGACACGTCGAACGATTCGCCAGTGCGCTGATCGGTCAGCCGTACCCAGGTGCCCGTGGCCCCGGATGCCGCCACGTAGGTGAGAATCCGGGCGCCGTGCTGAGCGGCGGTACGCGCCACCGCAGTAACCAACCGCGCGTCGTCGATCAGCTGCCCGTCGTAGGCGAGCAGGCCACCGTCGAGGCCCGCTTGCCTCACGGCCGGAGCCAGCTCGACGACGTGCTGCGCAGAAATCCGCCGCGAACTGGGCAGGACAGACGCCGGCGTGCCCGCCGTCTTGCGCAACACATCACCGGCGATGAAGCCGGCCCGCACCAGGGTCCGCTCGAGGCGGCCCATCGACGGCAGCAACGGAACCAATTGCGGCATCGCGCGGACCAGATGAGGAGCATTGCGGGTCATCAGGATTCCGCGCTCCACAGCGCTGCGCCGGGCGATGCCCACGTTGCCCGTCGCCAGATACCGCAGGCCGCCGTGCACCAGCTTGGAGCTCCACCGGCTGGTGCCGAACGCCAGATCATGCTTTTCCACCAGCGCCACCCGCAGCCCTCGGGACGCCGCATCAAGCGCTATGCCGGCGCCGGTGATGCCGCCGCC
Source organism: Mycobacterium fragae (assembly GCF_002102185.1). Taxonomy (GTDB): domain Bacteria; phylum Actinomycetota; class Actinomycetes; order Mycobacteriales; family Mycobacteriaceae; genus Mycobacterium; species Mycobacterium fragae. The sequence goes on along the minus strand of NZ_LQOW01000031.1, from coordinate 374,377 downwards.
GATCACCACGACATCCAGCTGGGCACCATCGGCCAGCGCGGCCAGGTCGGCGGCGCGTCGCGCCGCGTTGAGTGCAGTCGGCATCAGGACAGGTATCCGTTCAACGAGTAGGTGAGCTCGGCGGCCAGCGCGTCATCGGCCAAAATCGGCCGGACTATTGGCGCGGACTGGATCGCCGATTGGGTGATCAGCAGCACCATCGCGGCGAGCCGGCGGGGGTCGCCAGGCCGCACGCTGCCGTCGCGCTGTGCCGCACGCAGGTCGTCGGCCAGCGCGTCGACCAGCATCTGCTGGCTGGCGCCGAGCCGCTGCGTGATGTAAACCATCGCCAACTCCGAGCGCAGCACCGCCATCACCAGGTCGTCGCGCCGCAGCCGTTCGGCCACCGCCACCACCCGGTCGACCAAGGCCTTGCGGCCGTCCCCGCGTGCCGGCACCTCACGCACCGCGGCGGCGATGCGGCTGGTCAGCAGGCCCGCCAGGATCGACCGGGTGTCCGGCCAGCGGCGATAGACCGTCGGCCTGCTCACCCCTGCGCGCCGCGCGATCTCGGCCAGCGTCACGCGGTCGACCCCGAAATCGATCACGCAGCTGGCGGCGGCCGCCAGTATCCGTTCTCCGGTGTCCGCGGAGGCGTTACTGATTGACACCATGTGTAATACTGTAACGCATGTCTGACGAGTTGCGCCCGCCAATGAAATGGAATGCCTGGGGTGACCCTGCGCAGGCCAAGCCCCTCTCCCAGGGAATCCGGTCGCTGCTCGATCAGGCCCTCGGCGTGACGGACGGAGACGCGCCTGAACTGCAGGCCGACCAGGTGCGGCTGCGCCCCTCGGAGCTGCCGAAGGATGACCGCGACGCGCTGACCGCCATCGTCGGAGCCGACTACTGTCGCATCGAGGACCGCGACCGGTTGCTGCACGCCGGTGGCAAGTCGACTTTGGATCTGTTGCGGCGCAAGGATTCCGGCGTGCAGGAGGCGCCCGACGCGGTGCTGTTGCCCGGCGATGACGACGAGATCGCCGCAATCCTGCGGTATTGCTCGCAGCACGGCATCGCCGTCGTCCCGTTCGGCGGCGGCACCAGCGTGGTCGGTGGACTCGACCCGATCCGCGGCGAATTCGGCGCGGTGGTGTCGCTGGACCTGCGACGGCTCGACCAACTGCTCAGCCTCGACGAGGTCTCCGGCGAAGCGGAGCTCGGCGCCGGCGTCACCGGCCCGCGGGCAGAGCAGCTCCTCGGTGAACGCGGTTTCTCGCTCGGGCATTTCCCGCAGAGCTTCGAGTTCGCCAGCCTCGGAGGCTTTGCCGCGACCCGGTCGTCGGGCCAGGACTCGGCCGGATACGGCCGCTTCGACGACATGATCCGCGGATTGCGGGCCATCACCCCCGCCGGAGTGCTGGACCTGGGCCGGGCCCCGCAGTCGGCGGCCGGTCCCGATCTGCGCCAACTGCTGATCGGGTCGGAGGGCGTCTTCGGTGTGATCAGCCGGGTCCGGGTGCGCGTGCACCCGATGCCGGAAGCCACCCGCTACGAGGCCTGGTCGTTTCCCGACTTCGCCACCGGCACAAGCGCATTGCGTGCCGTCGCCCAGACCGGCACCGGGCCGACGGTGATCCGGCTTTCCGACGAAGCCGAGACCGGGGTCAACCTGGCCACCACCGAGGCGATCGGCGAAACACAGATCGCCGGTGGCTGCCTGGCGATCACGGTATTCGAGGGCACGGCGGCGCACGCCGAGAGCAGACATGCCGAAACCCGGGCGCTGCTGGAGGCCAACGGCGGCACCTCGCTGGGCGAAGCCCCGGCGCGGGCGTGGGAGCGGGGCCGGTTCAGCGCGCCGTATCTGCGCGACTCATTGTTGGCCGCCGGTGCGCTGTGCGAGACGCTGGAAACGGCCACCGATTGGTCCAACATTCCCGCGCTGAAGGCCGCCGTCACCGATGCGCTGAGCGGCGCGCTGGCCGAATCCGGCACGCCCGCACTGGTGCTGTGCCACATTTCGCACGTGTACGCCATCGGCGCTTCCCTGTATTTCACGGTGGTCGCCGGCCAACGGGGCAATCCCATCGAACAGTGGCGCGCCGCCAAGGCCGCCGCTTCGGATGCGATCATGGCCGCCGGCGGAACGATCACCCATCATCACGCGGTCGGCGCAGACCACCGGCCGTGGATGCACGACGAGGTGGGCGAATTGGGCGTGAAAGTGCTGCGCGCGGTCAAGTCGACGCTCGACCCCGCCGGAATCCTCAACCCCGGCAAGCTGATTCCGTGAAGCGCGAGATCGCTCAGGTGACCGTGCTCACCAATCCGGCGTCGGGGCACGGCAACGCCCCGCACGCCGCGGAAAAAGCGATCGCACGGCTCCAGAAGCGCGGCATCGACGTCGTCGAAATCGTCGGCACCGACGCCGAACACGCCCGTTGGCTGCTGCGCGACGCGCTCGACCGTGGCACCGACGCGGCGGTGGTCGTCGGCGGCGACGGCGTGATCGCCGACGCGCTGCAGGCTCTGGCCGGCACCGATATTCCGCTGGGCATCATTCCGGCGGGCACCGGCAACGATCACGCCCGCGAATACGGCCTGCCCACCAAGGATCCCGCCGCCGCCGCGGACGTCGTCGCCGACGGGTGGACGGAAACCGTTGACTTGGGCCGGATCGCCGAACGCGGGGGCAGCACCAAATGGTTCGGCACCGTCGCGGCCGCGGGATTCGACTCGCTGGTCACCGACAGGGCCAACCGGATGCGTTGGCCGCGCGGTCGGATGCGCTACAACCTGGCGATGCTCGCCGAACTGTCCCGGCTACGGCTGTTGCCGTTCCGGCTGGTGCTCGACGGACGCGAGGAGATCGCCACCGACCTGACCCTGGCCGCATTCGGCAACACCCGCAGCTATGGCGGCGGAATGATGATCTGCCCCAACGCAAATCACTCCGACGGCCAACTCGACATCACCATGGTGCATTCCGCGTCGCGCGCCAGGCTGATCCGCTTGTTCCCCACCGTGTACAAAGGCACCCACGTCGGCCTGCCCGAAGTGACGACGGCGCGAGCGGCATCCGTCGACGTCGAATCGCCGGGCATCAACGCCTATGCCGACGGGGAATTCGCTTGCGCATTGCCCGCCGAAATCTCGGCGGTTCCCGGCGCGCTGCGGGTGCTTACCCCACCCCGCGGCTGAGCCAGGACACCTCGGCGCCGTCGCCGCCGTCGCGATACACCTCGAGCGCCTCGTCCCATGCCGTGCCCAGCGCCGAGTCCAGTTCGGCGGCCAGCGCGTCGGCGCCGTCGGCCATCATCGCCCGCAGCCGCATCTCGCCGACCACGATGTCGCCGTTGGCGCTCGTCGTCCCGCTCCACAGCCCCAGCTGTGGCGTGTGGCTGAACCGCTGCCCGTCGACGCCGGGGCTGGGATCCTCGGTGACCTCGAAGCGCAGCACCGACCAAGAACGCAGGGCGTTGGCCAACCGTGCGCCGGTGCCCACCGGGCCAACCCAGTTGGTCACCGCACGCAATTGCCCGGGCATCGCCGGTTGCGGCGTCCACCTCAGATGGGGCTGGGCCGACAGGGTCGACGACAACGCCCACTCGACATGCGGGCACACCGCGGCGGGCGAGGCGTGGATGTACACCACGCCGGTTGTCGCGTCGGCGAACTGGTTCGACGCACGCATTTGCTGCTCCTTCGGCTCCACGAGGGACGTCTTCCCCAACGACCTGGTGAACCCGACGAGCAGACTGATGTTGTTGGCGTGTCTATTGTGCCTTGTGAGACCTCTGTTGCGCTAGTCTCCGGCGAATTCCGATATCACTGTGTCCGAGAGCGCCGGCCAGATCGGCAGCGCCCATTCGCCGAACTCGCGGTCGGTGAGCACCACCAACACCAGGTCCGCCTCCGGATCTGCCCAGATGAACGTGCCCGATTGGCCGAAATGCCCATAGCTGCGGGTGGAATTCCTCGACCCGGTCCAGTGCGGCGACTTCGAATCCCTGATTTCGAAGCCCAGCCCCCAGTCGTTGGGCCGCTGCATGCCGTATCCGGGCAGTACCCCGTCCAGTCCGGGAAACTGCACTGTGGATACGTCGGCGTGCATCTGCGGCGATACCGTCGCCGGGCGCAGCAGATCACCGGCGAAGGCGGCCAGGTCGGCTAGCGTCGAGGTCACGCCGAAACCGGCCGCCTCCGTGCCGCCGTCGAGCCGGGTGGCGGCCATTCCCAGCGGCTCCAACACCGCCTCGGCGAGGTAGCGACCGAACTCGATGCCCGACGCCTGCTCCACCGTCTCGGCGAGCACGGTAAAGCCCTGGTTGGAGTACATCCGGCGGCTGCCGGGCTTGGCCAGGATGTGGTCGGAGTGCATCGCCAACCCAGAGGCGTGCGCCAGCAGATGCCGGACCGTGGAGCCCGGCGGCCCTGCCTCGGTGTCCAGTTCGACGACACCTTCCTCGATTGCGATCTGCACGGCCCGTGCGACCAGGAGTTTGGTCACCGACGCCAGCGCGAAGCGCCGGTTGGGGTCGCCGTGGGTGGCCAAGCTGCCAGAGGGGCCGACGACGGCGGCCGCGGCATTCGCCACAGGCCAGTCGTCGATCAACTCAAGCGCAGGCACATCACTTCCTCGCAACGTAGTAGAGGTTGATCGGATCGGACTCGATCTCCTGAGTGCGCACTTCACGGAATCCGGCGTCGGCGAGCATCGACGTGGCCAGCTGCTGGCCCCACACCGTCCCCAGCCCGGCGCCGTCGAGAGCCAGCGACACGCTCATGCAGTGCATCGTCGACACCGTGTAGAGGAACGGGGCGAGCGGGACCCCGATGTTGTCTTCCAGCCGACTGGACGCCTTGATGTCGACCATCAGGAAGACCCCTCCGGGTCGCAGCGCGCGAAAGATATTGGCCAGTACCCGCGCCGGCTGGGCCTGGTCGTGGATCGCGTCGAACACGGTCACCACGTCGTAGGCCTCGGTGATGTCGAGCTCGGTGAGATCCATACGCTCGAACCGCACGTTCTGCAGCCCGAGCCGTTCGGCCTCCGCGGTAGCGACGGCCAGCGCCTCCTCCGAAAAGTCCACGCCGGTGAACCGACTGGCCGGAAACGCCTGTGCCATCACGTTGATGGCATGTCCACTGCCGCAACCGAAGTCGGCCACGTCGGCGCCGGCGCGCAGTTGTTCGGGCAGCCCGCCGGCCAACGGCAGGATCACGTCGACCAATGCCGCGTCGAACACCTCGCCGCTCTGCTCGGCCATCAACGCGTGGAAACGCGGATACTCGCTGTAGGACAAGCCGCCGCCGTTCTGGAAGCAGCCGATGATCTTCTGCTCGATTTCGCCCATCATCGGAATGAGATGAGCGACCCGGGCAAGATTGTCGGGGCCCGCGGCGCGGGTCAGCACGGGGGCGTGACTCGGCGGAAGGGAATACGTCGCCGACGCGGGGTCGTAGTCGACGATCCGCCCGGCGGCCGTGCCGCCCAGCCACTCCCGCACGTAGCGTTCGTTGAGTCCGGCCGCGTCGGCGATCTGATCGCTGGTAGCCGGCGGGAGTTTGGCCATCGTGTCGAACAGGCCGGTCTGGTGTCCGATGCTGACGAGCATTGCCAGGCAGGCGTTGTCTATCGCGCTGACCATCCGTTCGGCGAACTGTTCGGTGGTTTCCTCGGCCGGAGTCGCCGGGCCTTCGTTGAGTGTGGTCATGCCTGACGAAGCTACGCCACACCGGCGCCGCGGCTGACAAGCCGGACAGATTAGGTTGGAGCGCATGGGTCAGACAGTGCGCGGCGTGATTTCACGAAAGAAGGGCGACCCCGTGGAGTTGGTGGACATCGTCGTCCCAGACCCCGGGCCCGGCGAGGTCGTGGTCGACGTCACCGCCTGCGGGGTGTGCCATACGGACCTCACATACCGCGAGGGTGGCATCACCGACGACTATCCCTTCCTGCTCGGCCATGAAGCGGCGGGCACCGTGGAATCGGTCGGCGCGGGCGTGACGGCGGTGGAACCGGGCGATTTCGTGATCCTGAACTGGCGCGCGGTGTGCGGGCAATGCCGGGCCTGCAAACGCGGCCGACCGCAATACTGCTTCGACACCTTCAACGCCGAGCAGAAGATGACGCTCACCGACGGCACCGAGCTCTCGCCGGCCCTGGGCATCGGCGCCTTCGCCGACAAGACGTTGGTGCAGGCCGGGCAATGCACCAAGGTCGACGCCGCCGCCGATCCCGCGGTGGCCGGCCTGCTCGGGTGTGGGGTGATGGCCGGACTCGGCGCCGCCATCAACACCGCTGCGGTCACCCGCGACGACACCGTGGCGGTGATCGGCTGCGGCGGCGTGGGCGACGCCGCGATCGCCGGTGCGGCGCTGGTCGGCGCCAGGCGGATCATCGCCGTCGACACCGACAACACCAAACTGGACTGGGCCCGCAAGTTCGGCGCCACCCACACGGTCAACGCCCGTGAACTCGACGCCGTGAAGACCATCCAGGATCTCACCGATGGGTTCGGCGCCAATGTGGTCATCGACGCCGTCGGCCGACCGGAAACCTGGAAGCAGGCGTTCTACGCCCGTGATCTGGCGGGAACCGTTGTGCTGGTTGGTGTCCCGACCCCGGATATGCGCCTGGACATGCCGCTTTTGGACTTCTTCTCCCACGGCGGGGCGCTGAAGTCGTCGTGGTACGGCGACTGCCTGCCCGAGCGTGACTTCCCCACTCTGATCGACCTGTATCTGCAGGGCCGGCTGCCGCTGGATGAGTTCGTCTCCGAACGCATAGGTCTCGGCGATGTCGAGGAGGCATTCCACAAGATGCACACGGGTACCGTGCTGCGCTCGGTGGTGATGCTGTGACTCCCATCGAACGCGTGGTCACGCACGGCACCTTCGAACTCGACGGCGGCAGTTGGGAAGTCGACAACAACATCTGGATCGTGGGCGACGAGTCCGATGTCGTGGTGTTCGACGCCGCACATATTGCGGAACCGATTGTTAAGGCCGTCGGCGGCCGCAATGTGGTCGCAGTGGTCTGCACGCATGGTCACAACGACCACGTGACGGTGGCACCTGAACTCGGCAAGCCGCTCGATGCGCCGGTGCTGCTACATCCCGGCGATGACATGCTGTGGCGGATGACCCACCCGGACAAGGACTTTCGGTCGGTATCCGACGGTGACACGGTGAGTCTCGCCGGAACGGAGCTGCGAGCCCTGCACACGCCGGGCCACTCCCCCGGATCGGTGTGCTGGTATGCCCCCGATTTGGGTGCGGTGTTCAGCGGCGACACGCTCTTCCAAGGCGGCCCCGGCGCCACCGGGCGCTCGTTTTCGGACTTCCCGACGATCCTGCAGTCGATCTCGGAACGACTCGGCACGCTTCCCCCGGACACCATCGTCTACACCGGTCACGGCGACAGCACCACCGTCGGGGACGAAATCGTGCACTACGACGACTGGGTGGCCAGAGGCCACTAGATCACACACGCACGCTCGCACCAAAGCGAGAGGGCGGCGCGGAGGCCAAACGGGCTAGCGACCGTCGAGGATCCTGCGCTTCTCGGCCTCGAACTCCGCGTCGGTCAAGGCCCCGGAATCCCGCAGCGACGACAGCGTTTTCAGTTGCTCCAGCTTGATTCCCTCGTCGCCCGGCACATCTGCCGGGACGGGCTGTGGCGGCGCCACTGTTCGTCGCTTCGACCGCCGCGAGCGCATCGACCACCACAGCACGCAAGTCAGATTCAGTAGACCGATTACGAACAGTGCGACGAACAACCAAACCAGTGAGCCGTAAGGGCTCTTTCGGCCGAACGCCAGTCGGGGGCTGATGAAACCGCCGACCCGGCCGTCGGTCCTGATGTGATACGTGCCTTCGGCCGGAACTTGAACCCGCCAAACCCGCACATGCGAATCGTTGTTGACCGTCGTTGTGCTGCCGATGCTTTCGGTGACAGTCGGCTGTGGAACGCCCGCGGGCGGGTCGATACCCAGCTTGAGTTGGGGGATCGGCAGTCCCCCACCGCGCGGACTCCCAATGACCTCGGTGTGGAAATTGACGGTGACCTCACCTGCCGGCAAGTGCACGCTGCCCGATCCCGGGATGGGCACCTCCCCGTACGCGTTGTACTTCCCGAACACGAACGCGTTGAGAACGAGCGTGACTACGAAGCCGACGACCGCCACCACGAGCGTCAGGATGCCCGTAACAAGGCCAACCCGTACCGCAACCCGTGCACCATTCATCCGCGCAGTTTGTCACGGTTCGCCGTGCGTCGAGGTGTCATCGTCGAATCTGCCTGGCAGCGCGTTGATTTGGTGAAAACACCTGGTTGTGGCGCCTTTGTTCTACGATTGGCCGAGGTATCCAACGAGGAGTGATAGCCATGGCCAGCGATCTTGATGCAACCGTGCCCGATCTTTCCGGAAAGCTGGCCGTCGTCACCGGATCCAACAGCGGCCTGGGGTTCGGATTGGCTCGTCGGCTGTCGGCAGCCGGCGCCGACGTCGTCATGGCGATCCGCAACCGGGCCAAGGGTGAGGCGGCGATCGAGCAGATTCGCACGACTGAGCCCGATGCGAAGCTGACCATCAAGCCCCTCGACCTGTCATCGCTGGCCAGCGTCGCGGCTCTCGGTGAACAACTCAACGCCGACGGCCGCCCGATCGACATCCTGATCAACAACGCCGGCGTCATGACGCCGCCGGAACGCGACACCACCGCCGACGGATTCGAATTGCAGTTCGGCAGTAATCATCTTGGGCATTTCGCGCTCACGGCGCATGTGCTTCCGCTATTGCGCGCCGCCGACCGCGCGCGCGTTGTCTCGCTGAGCAGCCTCGCGGCTCGCCAAAGCGGAAAAATCCACTTCGACGACCTCCAATTCGAGAAGTCGTATGCGCCGATGCAGGCCTACGGTCAGTCGAAGCTGGCGGTTTTGATGTTCGCCCGAGAGCTCGACAAGCGCAGCCGGGCGGGCGGTTGGGGCATCGTCTCCACCGCCGCACATCCCGGCCTGACCAAGACCAACCTGCAGATCAGCGGCCCTTCGCACGGCCGGACCAGGCCGTCACTGATGGAGCGGCTCTACAAGACCTCATGGCGCTTGACTCCGTTCCTGTGGCAGGAGATCGACGAAGGAATCCTGCCCGCGCTCTACGCGGCGGCTTCCCCCGAGGCCCAGGGCGGTGCGTTTTACGGTCCCCGCGGTATCTACGAGACCGCCGGCGGTGGCGTCAAGCTGGCCAAGGTGCCCGCGCGCGCTCGTGACGACGCCGATTGCCGACGGTTGTGGGAAGTCTCCGAGCAGCTCACCGGCGTCAGCTACCCGAAGCCGGGCTGATTGCGCAGTTTGGACCGATCGCGGCAGCGGGTAGTCACCGAGCACTGCCGATAACCGACCACGAACTCATCAGGGGGAAGGACATGGGCGACCAGGACGAAGAACAACAGAGCAGCCAAGAAAGCGACGAGCAGGACCAGCAGCAGACTTCTGAAGAGCCGACCGAGCTGAGCGAGGAAGGCAAGCAAAAAGTCGAAGATATGACGAAGGCCTACGACGACAGTAGGAAAACCGCGGTGATGCCCGGCACTGATAGGACCATCACGGGCACCGCGGTCAACGAATGGCTTGACGACGAGGGCAATCCGAAGTTCGGCAAGGAAGAGCAACAAAAGCGCGAACAGCAGCAAGACGAAGAATCGCAGGACGACAAGTCCGAGGACGTCTCGCAAGAAGGCTAGCTAGCGCCCGCCAAAACCCGGCTCCGGCTGAGGAGCGATGCGCGGAATCCCGGGGATCCGCGGGATTCCCGGTATCCCCGCTGGCGGTGACTGAGTGGTCGTGGTCGGCTGCGTCGTCGTTTGTGTGGTCGTCGTCGGCGGTTGCGTAGTGGTTGTCGTCGATGATTCCGAGGTCGTCGACGAGGGTGTCCCGGTATCCGATGCGGTCGACGACGGAGAACTCCCCGGTGCCTGGGTATCTGTTGTGTTCGATGGGGCCGGACTTTCGCTGCTCGGCGGCGCGGTGCTGACACTCGGTGTCGGCGTGCTCGGTGCGCTGCCGGCCGCATGACGAAGGGCGATCACGACCGCGGCACCGATCGCCAGCACCACCAGCGCGGTGCCCAGGATGACCACAGCCGGCCGCCGGTACCAGGGCTCGGCTGCCGCGTGGGGCCTCACCGGACGCTCTGTCGTTCGCTGCGGCCTGACGGGTCGCGCCGCGGCCTCGCTGCGCGGCGCAGGATATTCACCGGTGCGTAGGGGCATGATTCCGGAGTCGTCGTCGGCCTCCGACCAGGCCAGCGCCGGCTCGGGACTCGGTTCGGGAGGTGCTTCGGTCACGGTGGTGGGATCGAGCGCCGCCCCCAGCCCGGTCGCCGTCTGCGCTATCGCCGTCTCGCCGTCGTCGGCCGGGCCGCGCGCGGCCTGCAACGCCGCACCGATGCCGGCCGTCAGGTGCGGTCGAGGGGTGGTAATCACCGGCGCGCGAAGGCGATCCGACAGCGCCGTGGTGATCGCAGGAATGCTCGCGCCCCCGCCCACCGAGGCGACGGCTACCAGGTCCGCCGCACGGATCCCGTTGCGCTGCAAGGCTTCTTGAATAGCCGCAACAAAGCCCTCCAACGGCTGGCGGATCGCTTCGTCGAGTTCGCTTCGGGTGACCCGGATATCGCCGCGATACCCCGGCACATCGGCGGTCAACGTGGTCGCGGTGGTCGAGGAGAGCTCTTCTTTGGCGCGCCGGCAAGCTGCCCGCAACCGGGTCAGCGGACCGATCGCTGAGGTGGCGGCCGTGTCGAACGAACCCGCCGATGACAGATCACCGACGACTCGGTTGAGCAGCGCCTGGTCGACCACGTCGCCGGAGAAATCCGTGTGCCGCAGGGTGGGCGCGACCGGACCGTAGCCTCTGGCGGCGTCGAGCAGAGTGAGGCTGGTCCCGCTGCCACCGAAATCGCACAGCGCGATGATTCCGCGGCTCGGCAGCCCGGGATTCGCCTGCAGGGCGGCCGCCGCGGCCACCGAGTCTCTCAGCAGCGACACGCGGCCGCCCGACCATTCGGGCACCCGGCTCAACGCCACTTGCAATGCCTCTACCGCCGGCTGCCCCCAGTGCGCGGGATGGGTGATCACCACCGCATCGGGCAGCCCACGACCACCCGTCGCCGTATACGCCAGTGCCCGCAGCGCGTCGGCGAGGAGCGTCTCGGCGCGGTGGGTTGTGCCATCGGAGGCCACGATTTCGACCGGATCGCCCACCCGGTCGACGAAATCGGTGATCACCAGCCCCGGCTCGTTGAGTCTGGGGTTTTCCGACGGCACACCTACCTCGGGTGGACGCTGCTGATAAAGGGTCAACACCGGCTTGCGGGTCACCGCACGATCGGCGGTCACGGCCGCCAAGTTGGTGGCCCCCACCGACAGGCCCAGCGCCGACCGTTCTCCGTCAGCCATATCGTCCTATCCCCGCTGTTACAGGCGCACGCCCGGCACACCGGGCACCAATGTAATAAAGCGCTCAGCGGATCGTGCCGGCGCCCGCGATCAGCGGCAGGTCGAGCGCGGTCACCCAGCCCGGCGAGAGTTCGTTGACGGCCGGGACCGCGTTCAGCGCTCGCATCCCGGTTGCCAGACAACCGGCGGCGGCGGCGTCGCGCCCGGAGCCGTCGGTGAACCGAAACGCGGTCTCCTGGGAGATGCTCGGTGTCCCCTCGATGTCCACCCTGTACACGTCGTCCTTGGTTCCGGCCGGCCAGTCCGGGGCGGCGTCCTGACCGATGCGGTTGACGTGTTCCAGCTGGATCCGTGTTCGGCCCTGGTAGACCCCGTTGATCGTGAACCGGACGGCGGCGACGTGCCCCGGTGCGATGACGCCCTTGGCCGTCTTGCGCTCGGTGGGAGTCACCCACTTGTCCCAGGTGGTGGTGATCTCGTCGAGCATGATGCCGGCGGCGTGCGCGATCATCGGGACCGTAGCACCCCACGCGAAGATCAACACGTCGCGGTTCTGCAGCACCGGGCGGAATTCCGGCTCGCGGCCGATGCCCATCTCGTTCTCGTAATCGCCGGTGTAGTTGGTGTAGTCCAGCAATTCCGAAGCCCGAACCGTGCGCACTTCGGAGCAAACGCCCATCAGGGTCATCGGGAACAAGTCGTTCGCGAACCCGGGGTCAATGCCGGTGGTGAAACATGACGACTCACCCAACTCGCAGGCCTCGGTGATCGGCTGGATCCAATTGGGCGGGTTCAGGTGCATGGTCGGCCACACCCACGGGGTCATCGCAGTCGAGCACACGTCGATGCCCGCGCGCAGGAACCGCGTCATCAACGCGATGTTGTCCTCAGCGTGCGAGGCGGTCGGGCCGTAATGCACCAGCGCATCGGGCTTGAGCGCGATCAGCGCGTCGATATCGTCGGTGGCGGTGATGCCGACGGGCTCGGCCAACCCGCAGATCTCGCCGACGTCACGGCCCACCTTCGCCGGGTTGCTGACGCCGACGCCGACCAGCTCGAAGAGCGGATGTTTGACGATTTGGGCGATCACCATCTTGCCGACGAATCCCGTACCCCAGATGACGATCCTTTTGGCCATCAGCCACCTTCCGTTTCGCGACCCCCGATCACCCTAAGCGGAAAGGCCATCCTGGAAAGCATCCCGTCGCGCAACGTCACGGTGTGCAGCACAACCGCCGAGACATGCGCGGCGATCACGGTCATCAGCGCATAGGCGACGACCGAATGAGCTTGCCGCAGCGCCCAAAACAACCCAGGGTCAAACGGAGCGATTCGCGGAAGTCGAAGGACGCCGAACACCAGGACCGGGCCCGCGCCGGCCGACACCATCGCCCAACCGAGCAGTGGCTGTATCAGCAGCAGCGCATACAGCGATATTTCGGACACCATTATGAGTTTTCGTTCCAGCGCACCGACCGTGGGCGGCAACGCCGGGCCCCGTTGGATCAGCCGGTTGGCCATACGCACCACCACTACGACGAGGATGGTCGCGCCCAATGTCCGGTGGATCGTGATCAGTCCGGCGTATTCGCTTACCGAACTGACCATGACAAAACCGACGAACAGCGTCGAGAACACCAAGGCGGCCGTCAGCCAATGGAACACCCGGGACAACGGCGTGTATCGCCGTGGCTCGGGCGCCCCGGTCACAACATCTCCCCGGTCCGGCGCCGGTAAGACGCGGCATAGACGGCCGACCGTGCACTCAGGAGCGGGTCGTCGGTGGGCTCGATGCCGCTCGGCAGGACAAGCGGGTCGAAGTTGATATCGCGTGCGATGCCGCGCCCGTCGGTGTTGACCGAGTCGAGTGTGAGCAGTCCGGCGTCGACGGTGCGGCGGCCGGGCGGCCAGGGCAGCGTCGGGTCATCGACCGGATCCGACGATGTGCCGACGGTCAGGATCAAACTCCAGCGCAGCGGCCCGGCCCGCAGCTGGCGGATCAGCGCGTCAAACAGCGCGTTATCTCCCGGCGAGGGCGGTAGCGCCCGCTGCAGCGGCGTCAGCGACCACCGCACCGGCACCCGCGTGTTCGACTCGTTGACGAAATAGAACGCATGGAGCCCGCGATAGATGCTGTCGGCGAAACCGGTTGTCGGTGGATGCTGCTTGACGATCTTGGTGGCGCGCGCCGTTTCCGGGTGGGCCGCCATGAACCGCGCCATCGCCGTCGGATCGGGCTTGCCGGTGCCGGGAACAACCGCCGAGGCGATCGGCCGGTCGTAGAAGCCGTGCGGCGAATTGTCGAGGAAGACCGGAAGGTTCAGCATCGCCGTGCGCCACTGCTGTCCGCCCGGGAATCCGAACGCCAGGCCCAGCCCGCGCGCAGCCGCCGGCGCGTCAGCGACGCGTGGGTTTCCACCCGACAGCGAGAATCGACCGACCACCGGTGTGCGCCCGGACCGAAACACCGCCGCCTTGGACAGCTCGCCGCCGTTGCCGTTGCTTTCGAAGTGGCCCGCAACCGCGATGCCCTTGGCATGGTTTTTGCGGAAGCCCGGTTGTCGGCCGAACACTTTGGCGAAACCGTCGAGGAAAACCTGTGGTGTCAGCCGTGCGGGACCGATCCGAGCATTCGCCCACAGGAAAGCACCCACGTCGGTCGCCAAGAAGACCCCGACCGCGGCGACTCCGCGGAGCATGTCGCGCCTGCTGGGACGTGTGGTCATCGATCAACTCCCCTTGACGGATGTCGCGGCGGCACCCTCTAGCTTTACGACCGTTGCTCGGCGTCGGTTCAACTGAATTGGCCTTTCGTAAAAGAGGCGAAAACGCACCCACACGGTTCGCCGGAATGACACCATGGCGCACCATGACCAGCCAATCGCCCACCCGAGCCCGGATCCAGCGCTGCGCGGCGACGCCGGTCCTGCTCACTGCCTTTGTCACGGCCGCGGTGGGACTCGCCGGCGGCGTGGCAAACGCCAAAAGCGACTTCCCCCAAGTCACCTATCAACTGAGTGGTAGCTCGCCGGTGGCCGAGTACATCTCATTCCAGACGGACACCGGCCAGTATCAGCAGGCAAACGTGAAGTTGCCGTGGAGCACTCAGTTCACTGCCTTCGGCGGAGAGGTGTACGTGATCAGTGCGCAGTCCCCCGGCTCGGTCACCTGCACGATCCTGGTGGACCAGAAGGTGGTCAGCCAAGCGACGGCGAATGGGCAGCCGGCCCGAACCGTGTGCTCGCACTGACGACCGCAGTCGGTTTAGAGTCGCCGCATGGGCATTGCGACCCGGGTGAACGGTACGGCACCGCCGGACGTACCGCTCGACGACATCGACCTCAGCTCGTTGGACTTCTGGGCACTCGACGACGACCTGCGCGACGGAGCGTTCACCACGCTGCGCCGTGAGGCGCCGATCTCCTTCTGGGCCGAAGCATCCTTTCCCGGGTTCGAGGAAGGCCCCGGGCATTGGGCGCTGACCAAATTCGACGACATCTTCTACGCCAGCCGTCATCCGGAGATCTTCAGCTCGAGCCCCAACATCACCATCAACGATCAGCCACCGGAGGTCGCCGAGTTCTTCGGCTCGATGATCGTGCTCGACGATCCACGGCACCAGCGGTTGCGATCGATCGTCAGCAGAGCGTTCACCCCGAAGGTGGTGGCCCGGATCGAAGCATCGGTGCGCGAGCGGGCGCATCGGCTGGTCACGTCGATGATCGCGAACCACCCCGACGGCACAGGCGAAGCGGTCAGCGAGCTGGCCGGGCCGCTACCACTGCAGGTGATCTGCGACATGATGGGCATTCCCGAGGAGGACCATCAACGGGTTTTCCACTGGACCAACGTGATCCTCGGCTTCGGCGACCCTGATCTGGCAACGGATTTCGAGGAGTTCGCCAAGGTATCAATGGAGATCGGCGGCTACGCCACCGCGCTGGCCGAGGACCGCCGCGAAAATCCGCACGACGACCTGACCACCAGCCTGGGCCAGGCCGAGGTCGACGGCGAGCGGTTGTCGTCGGCCGAGATCGCGTCGTTCTTCATCCTTCTCACAGTCGCCGGCAACGAGACGACGCGCAATGCGATCAGCCACGGCTTGCTCGCCCTGACCCGTTATCCCGAGCAGCGGCAGAAGTGGTGGGCAGACTTCGACGCCGTGTCCCCTACGGCGGTCGAGGAGATCGTGCGCTGGGCCTCGCCGGTGGTCTATATGCGACGCACTCTCACACAAGACTTCGAGCTGAGCGGCACCAGGCTGGCGGCGGGCGACAAGGCCACACTGTGGTACTGCTCGGCCAACCGCGACGAGTCGAAGTTCGACGACCCGTGGACGTTTGACGTGATGCGCAACCCGAATCCGCATGTGGGTTTCGGCGGCGGCGGCGCGCATTTCTGCTTGGGCGCCAACCTGGCTCGTCGCGAGATTCGCGTCATGTTCGATGAGCTGCATCGCGAGATACCCGATATCGTCGCGACCGAGGAGCCCGCGCGGTTGCTGTCGCCGTTCATTCACGGCATCAAGACGCTGCCGATCGCATGGACGCCGCCGGAGTGATCCAGGATCGTAACGAACGGAGGGAATCCGTGACGACACCGAAGACCGTGGCACTGAGCGCTGTGTTCGCCGCAGCGGCATTGGCGCTCGCGCCGACTGCCGGAGCCGGGATGCTGATCGGCAACTACCAAGTCAACAGCCCGAGGGATCCTGGCCACTCCTGGCTGTGGGCGGTCAGGCCATGCCACAATCCTTCTCCGGACTGCGTCCACGTGCAGGGCATCCCGCGACCCAACGGGCAAGCGGTCCCCTACGACGGAGATGCGCACCTCGCCGATGGCCGCTACACGATGGTTATCGATTCGCAAGACGGCGTGCGCTGCTTGGTGTATTTCCTTCCGTCGCATGACACCTACTCCTGGGATGCGGTGACGCTAACCGGTTCGGTTGACTCCACGTTCGACGCCGGCTGCGGAGGTGCACCGGGCGGTACGGCCTCGTGGCCGTTTTCACTTGTGCGCTACTGACGGGCGCCGCCACGTGCCGTCGTCGTATGGCAAGATTGCGCCGTGCATACGCGTCTGGTGGCTAGATCCCTTGCTGTTGTTGTGATTACGAGTTGGGCGCCGTTCGGCGCCTTTGCTTCGTCCGCTTCCGCTGAGCCGTGTCCGGACGTCGAGGCGGTATTCGCCTGGGGCACCACGGAGCCGCCCGGCGTTGGTGGCATCGGTCAGGACTTCATCGATTCGTTGCAATCGAAGGTCGGCGGCAAGTCCTTCGGGGTGTATCCGGTCGACTACCCCGCCAGCCCCGACTTCCCCACCGCGCTTGACGGCATCAAGGACGCGGGGCACCACGTCGAGTCGATGGCGGCCAACTGCCCGAAGACCAAGATGGTGCTCGGCGGATACTCCCAAGGCGCCGCGGTGATGGGCTTTGTCACCTCGGCTGCAATACCGGACGGGGTCGACCCTGCCGACGTACCCAAGCCGATGCCGCCCGACGTGGCCAACCACGTCGCGGCGGTCACCCTGTTCGGAACCCCGTCGAACCGGTTCATGAATTCGGTCGGCGCCCCACCGGTCATCATCGGCCCTCTGTATGCGCCCAAAACCCTCCAGCTGTGTGCAACCGACGATCCGGTGTGCTCGGAAGGAGGCGACTGGGCCGCGCACGCGGCGTACACAAACGATGGGATGGTTGAGCAGGCGGCGAATTTCGCGGCGAGTCACATCTAGCGACTAGGCCGATACCGCCGCCCCAGCGAAGAGCTGACCCCACTCGTTTTGGGCGGCCGACTGAGCCTCGGAGAAGGTGTGAGCTGATTGTCCACCGCCATCCGCAAGATGGACCAGGGCCCAGGCCATCGCAAACACCGGCATCCGGTGACGTTGTGCGGCACTGAGCAACTCGTGGAAAGCCGCTTCCGATGGGCACCGACGAAGGCCGATGAGAATGCCCTTCGCCGTGTCGAGGATGCGACCGCCGTGCGTATTCGAACAATGCTGCGCGGGAAACCAATCCGCCATCATGCTGTACTCACCTCCTGTTGAGCCTGGAGAATATTTGGCGAGCGTGATCTCTGATGGAGCACCGTGCAATGATTTGCGCACGCATCCCGCTGCGCCAGAGGGCCGTCCACATCGGTACGCACCCGTGATCGTGTTGGTACCAAACGCTGCCAGCGACCCCGCCGCTCGCCGGGAGGGGTCAACTCCACCGACGACGGCTCGTGCAGGAGGATGTGCTGGTGTTTGCGCTTGTCGTAATCGTCGCGCTGGTTGCGACCGTGGTCGTTGGGACAGTCCTGGGCCGTCGCTATCGCGTTGGTCCTCCAGTTTTGCTCATCCTGTTGGGCGCGCTGCTAGGTCTGATCCCCCGATTCGGCGGAGTTCGGCTTGATGGCGAGCTCGTGCTTTTGCTGTTCTTGCCGGCGATCCTGTATTGGGAGAGCCTGAACACCAGCTATCGCGAAATCCGGGCGAACCTGCGCGTCATCATTTTCCTCAGCGTCGGCCTGGTGATTGCGACGGCGGTAGCAGTGTCGTGGACCGCGCGGGCGATGGGGATGGAGTCGCACGCGGCGTCGGTGCTCGGTGCCGTGCTCTCGCCCACCGATGCTGCCGCCGTCGCCGGCCTGGCGAAGCAGTTGCCGCGTCGGGCCCTGACCGTGCTGCGCGCCGAGAGCTCGATCAATGACGGGACCGCACTCGTCCTGTTCGCCATAAGCGTGTCGGTTGCGGTCGGCGGCGCCCCGGTGAGCCCGGCAGTTTTGACTGCCCGCTTTGTCGGCTCCTACGTCGGCGGGATCGCCGCCGGGCTGGTTGTCGGCATGGTGGTGACCCTAGTGCGCCGCCGAATCGACGCTCCCCAGGAGGAAGGAGCCTTGAGCTTGTTGACGCCGTTCGCGGCGTTCCTGTTGGCCGAGACCATTCACTGCAGCGGTGTCGTCGCGGTCCTGGTGTCCGCGCTGGTGCTCTCCTACGTCAGCCCGCGGGTGATCCGGGCTCGATCCCGTCTGCAGTCATTCGCGTTCTGGGATCTCTCGACATTTCTGATCAACGGATCGCTGTGGGTGTTCGTCGGCGTCCAGATCCCGGGCGCGGTGCGACACATATCCGACGTCCATGGCGGCGTGCGGCACGCCGTATTGCTGGCCTTCGCCGTCACCGGCGTCGTCGTCGCAAGTCGATTCGTTTGGACAGAAGTCACGACCGTCTTGATACGTGCGGTGGACCGACGCGAGGTGCAGCGCACCCGTCGCGCCACCTGGCGCCAGCGCGTGGTATCCAGCTGGGCGGGATTCCGCGGCGCGGTGTCGCTGGCCGCCGCACTGGCTGTCCCCCTCACCACTCACGGCGGCGGTGCATTCCCGGATCGCAACCTGATCATCTTCGTCGTGTCCGTCGTGATCCTGGTGACCGTGCTCGTCCAAGGCAGCACTCTGCCCGCGGTCGTGCGCTGGGCCCGAATGCCCCAAGACGCAACGCAAGCCGACGAGTTGCAACTGGCGCGTACCCGTGGCGCACAGGCCGCACTCGAGGCGTTGCCGGTGGTGGCCGGTGAACTCGGCGTCAGTCCGGAGCTGACGAGCCGTCTGCGAAAGGAATACGAAGAGCACGCGGCACTCATCGAAGCCAGCGGCGACCCTGCGACGCCTAACCACAAGGCCGAGCAGCACGATCTGCTTCGGCAGGTGCGCCTTGGCGTGCTGGAACACAAGCGCCGGGCCATCACCGAGCTTCGAGACCAACATCTCATCGACGACATCGTGCTGCGCGAATTGCAGTCGGCGATGGATCTCGAGGAGGTGCGGCTTCTCGACCCGGCCGACACCGAGTGATCGGCCTTGCTACATCCGCACTTTCGCGGCGATCTGGTTGACGATGTCGACTGCGGTATGCCCGGGATTGGCGCTGCAGGTGTTGACGTCGATGACGACGTTGTTTCTCGCCGCCAGGGCCCGGCCACAGGCCCAGCCGCCGGCCTTGGGATTCTGCTGACTTGCGATGACGCTCAGCACACCGTTCTTGTTCGATACCGGCCCGGTGTTCCACTCCGTCCCGGACTGGATGTGCTTGTAATGCTCGCACTTCGACCATTGTTTGGCAGAGGCGGCGAAGAAGGCGCCGGCTTGTTTGGCGGAGGAAAACAACACGAGCGCCTGCTCGGCGAAATGGTTGAAGTTGTCACCCTCCTGAAGCGTCTGATCCCGCACGGCGATGAAACCACTGCCGGCATAGACCTGGCTCTGCGCTGCGCCGTCGACGGCCAGGCACTGCTTGGGCTGCATCGTGGCGCTGTCGTCGGCCATCGCGACGTGATATTTGGTGATGGTCATGTCGGTGGCACCCATGACGGCATTGATCTGCTCGGGCGTGAGCAGCAACCCCTTCAGGGAGTCCTCCGCAAGTGTAGGCGCGGCTTTCGTGGTGGTCCTGGTGGTGGTCGACGTTTTGCCGGCTTGGTCACTCCCGCTGCCACAACCCACGGCGAGAATGCAGATGCCGGTAATGGCGAATGCGGCCGTCAGAATGCGCATCTGTCCATTCCCCGTTCCCGCCGTAATCCCAACCGATCACCGCGGCGATGTGACGAGCGTACCGCGATCTAAGGCGAGAAATGTCAGCGAATTTGCCAAATTTAAACTCCGCTCAGTGATTTCAAGCAGGTCCCAGATAGTTCGCGGAATTCCATCGGGCGCACTGGGGAATTCAGTACCGTCTACTCATGTCGCTTCGGCGGGAAAGTCCGGTCCGCGGGCGACGGCTGCGCCTCGACGAGGCGCTGTTCGAGCGCTTCGCCATGAGCCGGGCCGGCTATCGGTTCATGCTTCACCTGGCCCCGCGCCTCGACAAGGTGCTGATCCCCCGGACGAAGGGCCGGCTGAGTTCGGCCGGATTCGACAAAGTCGGGCTCG
Source organism: Mycobacterium fragae (assembly GCF_002102185.1). Lineage (GTDB taxonomy): Bacteria > Actinomycetota > Actinomycetes > Mycobacteriales > Mycobacteriaceae > Mycobacterium > Mycobacterium fragae. Next base: position 354,008 of record NZ_LQOW01000031.1, on the reverse strand, counting down.
TGACGACGACCGGCGCCAAGTCCGGCAAGCCGCGCACGCAGCCGCTGGCTTTGCTCGACGATTCGGATTCAGACGCGCTGCTCGCCATCGGGTCCAACTACGGGCGGCCCAGTCATCCGGCCTGGAGCGCCAACCTGCTGGCCCACCCCGAATGCACCATCGAGTTCAAGGGGCCGCCCGCCCGGTACCGTGCCGAGCTGCTCACCGGCGACGCCCGAGACTCGGCATGGGCCAGGATCGTCGACTTCTACGCCGGCTATGAGAGCTACCGCACCAGCTGCGCGCCCCGCGAGATCAGGGTCTTCCGCCTCCGGCCGGTCGCCGCTGGTCCCTAGGGCGACGGCCTTCGCCCGCCCTCGGTGCCCGCCGCCAAACGGCTGCGACTGTTATTGCTGGCGCGTTATGGTGCTGATGTTGCTGAAAGGTTGCTGTGGGAGACGTCTTTGCAGGGAACTTTGTTCGGTAAGTACCAGCTGATCGAGTTGCTGGGCCGCGGCGGTATGGGCGAAGTATGGCGAGCCCACGACACCGCCATGGATCGGACCGTCGCGATCAAGATCCTGCCGGCCGAGATCTCCCAGGACGAGGTGTTCCAGCAACGGTTCCGTCGCGAAGCCCACGCGGCTGCGCGCTTGCGGAATCCGCACGTCGTGCCGATCCACACCCACGGCGAAGTCGACGGACGGCTGTACGTCGACATGGCGCTGATCGAGGGCCGCGACCTGCAGTCCATCCTGGAGCGTGGGCCACTGCCCCCGGCGAGGGCGGTGCACATCGTCGAGCAGATCGCCAAGGCGCTGAATGCCGCGCACAAGGCCGGGCTGTTGCATCGGGATGTCAAGCCGTCCAACATCTTGCTCGACGACGACGACTTTGCCTATCTGATCGACTTCGGGCTCGCGCTCGCGGCCGGCGAGCGGGGATTGACCACGATCGGCGACGTGATCGGAACCTTCCACTACATGGCCCCGGAACGGTTCAGCACCCGACAGGTCAACGCTCCCCCGATCGACGCCCGCTCGGACATCTATGCGTTGACCTGCGTGTTGTATGAATGCTTGACCGCAGAGCACGCGTTCCCCGGTGACAGCCTCGAGCAACAGGTCGGTAACCACCTCTACACTCCGCCGCCGCGGCCATCGCGCACCAAGCCGGGGTTGCCGACGGCCTTCGACGCGGTCATAGCCAAGGGCATGGCGAAAAAGCCCGACGAGCGCTACGGCACCGCCCTCGAATTGGCCCGCGCCGCCCGCGACGCCATCACCACGCCCATCGCCGTGCCGCAGCGGCCGGATCGGACACAGCCGACAGCGCCGGACCACACGATGCCGCGGCCTCGCGTTGAGAACTACGGCCGTCGGCCAACCCCGGAACCGCAGAATGGCCCCAATACAGAGACCGTCGCGCACCGGCTGCCCCCCGCAGACTCATACCCGCGGCAACAATCTCCGCTGCCGCGCCAAGAATCCCCGCCCCCTCGGCAAGAGCCCCCGGTCCCGAAGCAAAAACCGCCCCGACAACTCCAGACGCCGGCGCCGAAGGCACCGTGGTGGCGCCGCCCGCCCGTGGTTATCTCGGCCGCAGCCGTGCTCACGGTCGCTCTGGTGGTCGTGGCGACGGTCATCATCCTGGGTAAGCACGGTTCGGGCCAAGGGGGTGTCGAGCAGACGACGCTGCCCTTCTCGGGCCTTCGCGAGCCGGAAGGTGTGTCTGTCGACAACGGCGGCACGGTGTACGTCGCCGATACTCTGCACAACCGGGTGCTGTCATTGCCTATGGGCTCGACCAACCCGGCCGTGCTGCCCTTCGAGGGCCTGAACTATCCGACCGGGGTAACTGCAGACAACACCGGGAATGTCTATGTCACCGACTCGGGTAACAAACGAGTGTTGGTACTTCAGGGCGGCTCGATCAAGGAGCTGCCGTTTACTGACCTCGTCAACCCGACGGGTGTCACGGTGGACAACAGCCGCACCGTCTACGTCACCGACACCGCCAAGAACCGGGTGGTGTACCTGCCGGCCGGGGCCGGGCCAGAGGGACAGAAGGACCTGCCCTTCACCGGTCTCAACGCTCCAACCGGTGTGGTGGTCAATGAAAACAATGGGACCGTCTACGTCGCCGACGGCGGCAACAACCGAGTCCTTTCGCTGCCCGCCGGCTCCAGCACACAGGCCGCGCTGCCCTTCGCCGGCCTGACTGATCCCGGCGGCGTGACGGTGGACGACGAGGGCGCCGTGTACGTCACCAACAGCGGGGACAACCGGACGCTGAAACTTCCGGTGGGCGCCACCTCCCAGGTCGTACTGCCCTTCACCGGCCTCGACTATCCGTGGGGTCTGGCAGTCGACAACAACGGCACCGTCTACGTCGCAGGCCACAACAACAAGGTTGTCGCGCTGCGCCAGAAGTAAGCCATGCGCGCGGTTGTCAGCCACGGTGAGAGTGCGACTCTTCGGGAGTCCACGCCGTCGGCAGACCAGGCTGGCCGGGGAACAAGAAGTCGATGAACGCCGAGGCCGTGGGTTGTGGCTCGTGGTTGGCCAGGCCCGGTCGCTCGTTGGCTTCGATGAAGACATAGTCATCGCGGGTGACGTCCGGGACAACCAGGTCAATGCCCGTCACCGGGATACCGATCGCCTCGGCGGCCGCCACCGCGACCCGGCAAAGCTCTGGATGGACCTTCGCGGTGACGTCGTGGATCGAACCGCCCTGATGGAGATTGGCAGTACGGCGAACGCGCAGCCGTTTTCCTTCGGGCAGTACGTCGTCCAGCGTCCAACCGGCGTCAGCCACCGTCGCCTCGGTGACCTCGTCGAGCGGAATGCTGGACTCACCACCGGTGGCCTCTGAGCGCCGTCGGCTTTCGGCCCGAATCAAATCCCGCACGCTGTGTTCGCCGGTGCCGATGACCTCGGGCGGCATCCGCAGTGCGGCGGCCACCACCTTGCCGTCGATAACCACCAAGCGAAGGTCGTCGCCGGCCACCCGCTGCTCGATCAGCACGTCCGGATGTTGCTCGCGGGCTCGGGCCAACGCGGCGGCGAGCGCGTCATGGCCGTCCTCGACGGTGATGCCCACAGTGATGCCCTTGCCCTGCTCTCCGCGAGTCGGTTTGACGACGACCTCGTTGACCTCTTTCAGGAAGGCGTCGTCACCGTCGTCGAAAGTCGCGACGCGGGCGCGGGGCACGTTGATGCCGGCCTCCGACACCAGGCGCCGGGTCAAACGCTTGTCGTCGCAACGGCTCATCGCGATCGCCGAGGTGAATTCGGACAGCGACTCGCGCGTGATGACACTGCGGCCGCCGTGGGACAGACGCATCTCGCCGGTACCCGCATCGAGGACCTCGACGCGGATCCCGCGGCGCAGCGCTTCGTCGGCGATGATCCGGGCATAGGGATTGAGGTCGTCGACCGTCTCCGGGGGCGGGGTGAACAACGGCTCGTTGATCGCGTTCTTCCGCTTGATGGCCATCACCGGAATACGGCGGAAACCCAGCTTCTCGTACAGGGCGATGGCCGCGGCGTTGTCGTGAGCGACCGACAGGTCCATATAGGCGCGACCCGCCCTGCGGTAGTGCTCGGCCATGGCCCGGGTCAGGGCTTCGCCGACCCCGGGTATTCCGGCAGCCGGATCGACCGCCAAGGTCCACATGCTCGAGCCCCGCTCGGGATCGGAGAACAGCAACTCATGGTCGATGCCGGTTACGGCGCCCACCACCGCGCCGTCTTCGTCGCGCACCGCCACCAGGTATGTCACGGCCGGCTGGTGCAGATGGTTGTTCCAGATGACGTCGACCGGCGCTGGGACCATTTCGCAGCGCACCAAGACGCGGTTCATCGCATCGGCGTCGGCTGGGGTCTCCAGCGCGCGTACGGTCACGCCGTGCGGTGGCGGTCCCGGGTCGTCCTGGTGGGAGTCGTCGAAGCGCAGGCGATAGGTATGACTGGGGTCGATGAAGAGCTCATTCGGTGATTGAGCGACGACCACGTGCGGCTCGCGGGGGTAGATGCAGATGTCGCGCCGCCCGGGCCCTTCCCGTCGCAGTGCCTCGGCCAGCTTGCCGGAGTCGGTGAAGGTTTGCCCGAAGACGAGTCGGCCCCAACCCAATTCGAGCTCCACGTCGTCGGCCATCGCGTCCATCAGGTGCGCCGGCGCGACGTCGTGCAGACCCAGCGTGATCGATTCGCGATCGTTGTCCGAAGGATCGATGGCGCTCATGCCGCCGGCCCTGTCCCACTATGGCGCCGCAGCCATAGCAATCGGCACGTCATGGTCAAGTTGTCTACCCATTTCTGCGACCGACACATCGAATTAATTTCCATTTCCTGCATATGCGGATTTCCGAAAGGCCGACGTGGTGTGCTGTCACCGAGGCCGAGTTTGACCTCGATGGCCCACGGGAGGAAGCGTGTCATATCCATACCAGGGATCGCCCGAGGACAAGGTGCCTGAATCCGACCAGCCTACGCAGATCGCACCCACCGGCTGGCCCCCACCGGAACAGGCGGGGCAGCCGCAGACGCACGGCACGCCGTCGCCGCCGTATGGTGCCTGGCAGCAGCCCTACAGCCCCCCGCCGCCGTACGGGGCTCCGCAGCAGCCCGGTGGGGTGCCGCAGAGCGGCGCTTACGAGCCGCCGCCGATCGAACAGATGCCAGGCCAGCCGGCACCGTTCGCAACACCGCCACCGGGGTACGGTTATTCGCCGCCACAGCCTCCGATGGCGCCGTGGGCGGGATATCCCCCGCCGTCATATCCACCGCCGGGCTATCCGGCCGGCGGTTATCCTGCGCAACAGCAAACTAACCGGCTGGCCGTTTGGGCACTGGTCCTTTCCCTTATCGGCATACCCCTGGGCCTCGTCGTCATCGGCAACGCGGCCTTGATTGCCGGCATTGTGATGGGAATTGTTGCGCTGAACCAAATCTCGCGGACGCATCAACCGGGTCGCGGATTGGCGATCGCCGCCATTGTTACCGGAGCAATCGCGCTGATCATCTTCGTGGTCTTCTGGGACCCTGGCTTTTTCGAAGGCTTTTTCGAGGGGTTGCGCGGGCAGTGAACTAGGTTTCCAGCGCCTTGGCACAGGCGGCGAGGACTGCCGAGAAGCTCGACTGAAGCAGCCGACTGCTGACCGGCTCCAACAGCTTGCCGCCCGCATAGGCCGGATGGGTGAAGCGGGTCAACCAATCGACATGTGTGCCGTCGCCCCGCGGACTAAACGTCAGTGTGCCGCCTTCGTGCTCGAACGGCGGAAACGATCGCAGGATGAGATACGAGTAGCTGCGCGGCGGGTCGTAGGCGGTGATCTCTTCCCGGAACCAGGTGCCCAACCCGATCACCCGTCGCACCGCGCCCTTGCCAGGACCCGGCGAGTCTTTTGCCCAATGAGCGGCGACGACCGGCGGGGCGGAGGTCAAACTGGCCGGGTCAGCCAGCCAGTCGAAGACCTTTACCACGGGCGCGGCAATCGTCCGCTCGACTCGAAGCTCAGCCATGAGAGATCTCCTGTCCGGTTCAAGCTGGCGGCACCTGCGGGGTGCCGCGGCCCAGATTACGGAACCCCGCGCAAGCCTCCTTGATGCCCAGCAGGAACGGCAACGCGCTCAACTCCGACTTCAGCTTTGCCGCCAGGCGGCCTGACGTGCTGGGCTCCGGCACCGTCACCGGCACCTCAGACGCGGCGAGGTCGATGTAGTAAGTGGGTGTCTCTCCGATGCCCTCGAAGTTGTGTACCAGGGGCATGCAACGCCGGCCGAACGGCTCGTCGAGACACTGTTTCACGACGTCGGTCATCAGCACGTATTCCGCCACTGGCACTTGGTTTTTCAGCATGTGGTGCACCAGAATGACGTCGAGCCCGGCGAGTTCGGTGTGGCGCTTCACCCTCTGCTCGGCCACCTCGCCCTCGTGCGCGACGAACTTCAGCGACAGCTTGTCCAGCTGCGCGCAGCTGGCGCAGTCGCAGGGGTCCTCTTTTTTCATCCGCTCTCGCCGCGCGAGGAATGACTGGCGCATCCGCGACAGCCGCTCGCACACCAGGACTTTGGCGTCGCCGTTCGGTGCCCAGAAAAACGCGGCGTCGCCCTCGAGCTTCGCCAGCTTCAGGCCTTTCGCGGCGTCGATGACCGACTCCAGCAGCCCGGCGACCGTCAGTTGGGCATGCACCAGGTGCAGCCGGTTCCAATTCATGTAGTTGGTGTATCCGCCGATGTCGGCGATGAGCAGAACGGCGCGCCGGATGGCCATGACATCGGCAGTCTAGTCCGGAAACGCTGCGGCGCCAGAAGGTGCGCCTCTGGCAACCACGACCGGCATCGACGTCCCGGCATCGCTGCGCAGTATCGTGTGCACGACTTCGATGAGGTCCTCGACGGGCATCAACTTGCCCGGCATACAGCCACGCGACACCCAAAGCGGATAAGCCTTCATCGCGAGCTCGGTATCCCAGCCGTTGGTCATTCCTGTCGCCGCGTCTCCCTCGCCGCCCCCGCACTCCCCGACGATGAGGCAGGTGAATCCGATATCCGGGTGCTCGGCTCGCCACGCCTCAACGAGCCTCTCCAGCGCTGCCTTGCTGACGCCATAGGCGCCGAGACCTGGCCATGGCGGCCCGAAAGTGCCTGCATCAGACGACAAATAGACCACTTTGCCCGCGGAAGTCGTCAAGTGTGGCACCGCCGCCGCCGTGGCCAGTGCCGCGCCAACGACGTTGGTATCGAAGACGCGCCGCCACGTTTCGGCATCGGTGTCGACCATGCGAACGAGCGGCCCAATGGCGGGTGTGTAGACCAGGTTGTCGATGCCGCCAAGCGCGTCGGCGGCGTCCCCGATGGCGGATCGGCACGACGCCTCGTCGGTGACATCGCATTCGATGGCGACCGCGCCCGACCCCGCCTCCTTAGCCGCAGCCTCGATGCGCTCGCGGCGCCGGGCGAGCAGCGCGACCTGATCGCCGCGTTGGGCGAGGCCGACCCCGATGCAGCGCCCGAGCCCGCTGGACGCGCCGACCACCACTGTCCTTGACATATCTACCCTCATCTGTCAACCGCGCTGTCGGCGAGAAACATATCGTACGGTGGGGCCATGAAGTATCTCGACGTCGATGGAATGGGGCGGGTCAGTCGCATTGGGCTGGGCACTTGGCAGTTCGGCTCACCGGAGTGGGGCTACGGTGACCAGTACGCTTCGGGCCCGGCACGGGACATCGTGCAGCGCGCACTTGGCCTCGGGGTCACGCTGTTCGACACCGCCGAGATCTACGGACTCGGCAAGAGCGAGCGCATCCTCGGCGAAGCGCTCGGAGACAAGCGGGCCGAGGTTGCGGTCGCCAGCAAGATCATGCCGGTCGCGCCACTCCCACCGATCGTCAAGCAGCGTGCGCGCGCCAGTGCGCGGCGGCTGAGGCTGGACCGCATCCCGCTCTACCAGATCCACCAGCCCAACCCGGTGGTTCCCGACTCGGTGATCATGCCGGGGATGCGCGACCTGCTCGACAGCGGCGTCATCGGCGCGGCCGGCGTCTCCAACTACTCGTTGTCGCGGTGGCGCAAAGCCGATGCCGCCCTCGGACGTCCGGTCATCAGCAACCAGGTGCACTTTTCGCTCGCCCACCCGCAGGCACTCAAGGAGCTTGTCCCATTCGCCGAACGCGAGAACCGCATCGTGATCGCCTACAGCCCACTGGCGAAGGGACTACTGGGTGGCAAGTACGGCGTCGACAACCGGCCCAGTGACCTAGTGCGGTCGACGAATCCCTTGTTCGGCACCGAGAACCTGCGCCGGGTCGAGCCGCTGTTGCAGACGTTGCGCGACGTCGCCTCGGCCGTCCACGCCAAGCCTGCTCAGGTGGCGCTGGCCTGGCTGATCAGCCTGCCCGGGGTGGTTGCCATTCCCGGGGCGTCCAGCGTCGAGCAGCTGGAGTTCAACGTCGCCGCCGCCGACATCGAGCTGCCCGCGGACTCCCGCGACGCGCTGACCGACGCGGCCCGCGCGTTCCGGCCCGTGTCCACCGGGCGCAGCCTTATCGGCATGGTCCGCGAGAAGCTCGAAAGGCGCTGATCCGGCCACTCTCTGTAGACTAAGTTCATGACTAAGTCCATAGCCATCAGAGTCGGCGTCCACGAGGCCAAAACACGCCTCTCAGAGCTGCTGCGGCTCGTTGACAGCGGACAGGAGATCGAGATTGCGCGCGGGAGTGAACCCGTGGCAAAGCTGGTACCGTTCCGTCACCGGGAGGTCCGCCGCCTAGGCATCGACCGGGGCGTGTATACCGTGCCCGACGATTTCGACGCTCCACTACCGGACGATGTTCTTGAAGACTTCCATCGGTGACGCGCTACTTGGTCGACACCCACGTTTGGCTGTGGATGCAGTCCGACCCTGACCGGCTTCGTGACGAATCACGAGCAATCATTCAGGAGATCCGCAACAGCATTCTCTTCTCGGCGGCCAGCGCCTGGGAGATCGCGATCAAGCATCGACTCGGCAAGCTGCAGTTGCCCGAAGCACCCGCTTCGTATGTCCCCGATCGCATGCGGCGTTCCGGAACGTCTCCGCTGCCCGTCGACCATGCGCACACGCTGAGGACCGCCGAGCTTCCGGATCACCATCGGGATCCGTTCGACCGGCTTCTTGTCGCCCAGGCGCAACTGCTCGACCTGACAATCATCACCGCCGACGAGCAGTTCTCTGCCTACGATGTTGCGGTTGTCGGCGCTTAACCACGCGATGCCGCCGCGAAAGGCGCTGATCCGACCGTAGCTTGTGGCATCCTGCGGGAGTGTCCGCTGCCGAAGCGGCCGCTCCTACCGGGGTTGTGACGTTTCTGTTCACCGATGTCGAGGGTTCGACCCGTCGGTGGGAGAATGACGCGGACGAGATGCGGATCTCGCTGGCCGCCCACGACGAGGTGTTGCGTTCGGCGATCGAAGCGAATGGCGGCTGGTTGTTCAAGCACACCGGTGATGGCGTGTGTGCCGCTTTCGCTTCGCCGCGGTCGGCAGTCGATGCCGCAGTGGCCGCGCAGCACAAGATGGAATTGCCGGTCCGGATGGGGCTCGCCACCGGTGAAGCCGAGCTGCGTGGCGCCGACTACTTCGGGGCGGTACTGAACCGCGCCGCGCGGGTGATGGCCGCCGGGCACGGCGGTCAGATCCTGCTGGCCGAGTCGACGGCGGGTCTACTCAGCGGAGTCGATCTGCTGGATCTTGGTCCGCGGCGGCTGCGGGATCTGCCGATTCCGGTCAACTTGTTTCAGGTCCGGGCGCCGGGCCTGCGCGCGGAGTTTCCGCCGCTTCGGGCCCTCGATACGAGTCCGGGCAATCTGCGGCCGCAGACCACGAGCTTCATCGGGCGTGCGTCGGAGGCCGCAGAGTTGCAAGCTGCGGTGGAGGCCCACCGGTTGGTGACATTGACCGGGGTCGGTGGGGTCGGCAAGACGCGGCTGGCAACCGAAGTCGCCGCTGGGTTGAGGGACGAATTCCCTGACGGCGTATGGGTTTTCGAATTAGCGACGGTCGCCGATCCGGATGCGGTGCCCGACGCGGTGGCGGCCGTGTTGAGCATTACTCAACAGCCAGGGCAGAGCGTCAGCGAATCCGTCGCCGCTGCGCTGGAGGGCAGGGTCCGGTTGTTGTTGTTCGACAACTGCGAGCATGTTCGCGACGCGGCGGCCGATCTGGTCGAGGCCATCCTGGCGCGTTCGTCGACCGTGAAGATCCTTGCAACCAGCCGCGAAGGGCTGGGGATTGCCGACGAGCAGTTGTGGGTCGTGCCGTCGCTGGATGTCGACGCTGGAGTCGACTCGGCGGCGGCGAGCCTGTTCGTCGAACGTGCGCAGAGCGTTTCATCGCACTTCTCTCTGACCCAGCCCGACGATGCAGCGGCAGTGGTGGAGATCTGCCGCCGCGTCGACGGAATCCCGTTGGCCATCGAGTTGGCGGCCTCCCGGATGGCCTCGATGACCGCCGCCGAGATCCGTGATCGTCTCGATCAGCGGTTCCGGCTGTTGGTGGGGTCACGCCGCGGGCTGGAACGCCACCAGACGCTGCGCCATGCCGTGCAATGGTCCTACGACCTGCTCGACGATGCGGAAAAGGTGTTGCTGGAGCGGTGTTCAGTGTTCGCCGGCGGTTTCGACCTCGAAAGCGCCTGCGCCGTGGCGGGTTACGAGGATGACTTCGCCGCCATCGATCTGCTGGACGCGTTGGTGCGCAAGTCGTTGCTCGTCGCTGACCGGTCGTCGGGGCACACTCGCTTCTCCATGCTGGAGACGATCCGCCAGTTCGCCGAGGAGCAACTCGTCAGCCGCGGTGAGGCGAGCGATGCGCGTACGGCGCATGCCCGCTACTTCGCCGGGCGCGAGGCCGACATCATGGCGCTGTGGGATAGCCCTCGTCAGCGGGAGGCATACGACTGGTTTGCAACCGAATTGGCAAACCTGCGCATCGCGTTTCGATGGGCTGCAGACCAAAGTGACCTCGACACCGCCACCGCAATCGCGAGGCCGGCTGGTCTATTTGGTCCGCTGGTCGAGAATTTTGAGCCGATCGCGTGGGCGGAGGAGCTCATCGAGCCCGCCCGCGCGGTCGACCATCCGCGATTTGTATCACTGTGCGCAATCGCGTCCCTGTGCTACATGTTCGGGCGGGTCGACGAGGCCATTGGCTTCAGCCATGCCGGTGAGATCGCGATGCAGCGCAGCCCAGTCCAGGAGCCGCTCGGAGTCGAGCAGCTTTGGCTGGGCGCTGTTTACTCGGCCATCGAGCCCGAACGATGGGCAGCGTTTTACCGGAGCCTGATGGCGCAGGGTCGCGACGCCCATGAACTGGTCAGAGCATGCGCCGCTATAACCCTGACGAACGTTGGTCGCCCTCAGGAGGCGCTATCCGTTGCGGACGGTTTGATCGACGCCGCCGAGACAACCCACAATCCTTACGCGCTCTCGTTCGCCCTACTGGCCTATGGCATGGCGTGCAGCGCGGTAGACCCACTTCGAGCGCTTGAACCCCTGCGGAGGGGCGTGAAGGTCGCCCAGGAGAGCGGTAATCGGGCCAACGAGTCATATCTGGCGATGTCGCTGACGATGACACTGAATCGGATCGCGGGCGGCGACCCATTGGCCGCGCTTGAAAACATCGTCTTGGCGATCCGTAACTACGATGAGTCGGGCAACGTCACCCAACTCCGCGCAGCGCTTGGGATACTGGCGACATTTCTCGACCGCCACGGACATTACGAATCGGCGGCCGCTATAGCTGGTTTCGCGTGCGTCGTCCCCACCGCGGCACCTACCGTTCCGGAGTTCCGTACTACCCTCGCCCACCTTCGCGAAGTCCTCGGCGGGCACGCCTACGAGTCGTTTGTTCGCAAGGGCGAAGCGATGAGCATGGGGGCCGTCGTCGCGTACGCCTATGACCAGATCGACCAGGCCCGAACGGAACTCGAAGTTTAGGAAGGAGTCACATGTCAATAACTGACAATGCAGTGCTCACAGTGGTCCAACCGGGCGAAGGCGACAGCGTATCGATGGCGGGGTTCGGCGCGACCTTCAAGCTCACCAGTCGCACCACTGGCGGATTGGTGGCGATCGTCGAGCATCCGTTCGCGGTCGGCTTGATCACCGCAGCACACCGACACACGCGCGAAGATGAGCACTCGTTCGTGCTCGCCGGCGAGATCGGTTTCCGTTCCGACGACAGCGAAGTGGTGCTAGGCCCCGGTGGCTACATAACCAAGCCGCGCGGGCAGATGCACGCCATGTGGAATGCCGGCACCGAGCCGGGCCGCATCATCGAAGTCATCACTCCTGGCGACGGTTTCGAGAATTACTTCCGTGAATTGAGCGAATTGCTTGCATCAGACTTAGGAAACCAGCCGTCCGATAGGCCGGTTCACGAGTCATCCGAGTTCACCGACCTCGCGAAGAAGTATGGCCTCACGTATGGAACGCCTGACTGGTTCGACGACGTGATCGCGCGGTACCGATTGACGCCGCCCTCACATTGACGGCATACCTTCAGCTCCGCCGATTTCGAAAGTGAATTCATGGCCGCAGATGCCGATGTGATCGCCATCGGCCAGCGTCGCACTGGTACGAATCCGTTGGCCCGCTAGTTCGACCCCGTTGGCTGAGCGGAGATCGGTGATGACAAAGCTGCTCCCGGTGTCGACGATCACTGCGTGGTGCCGGCTGACCGTGTCGTCGTCGATAACGACGTCGTTGTCGGAAAGCCGCCCGATCCGAGTGGCCGCGCCTCGTAGCAGATAACGACGCCCGGTGGCATCCAGCAGCCGCGCGACGACAGACTCGCGTGCGAGTTCGGGACGCCGCCGTAGGGTTGCCGCGACACGCTTAGCCGTCTCGCGGGCCGCTTGTTTGGCGTCCAGTGGCTCTTGTCGAAGGATCCGCTGATGAAGCGCCTGCAGTGAAGGACCGGGGTCGATGCCCAGATCATCGGCGAGCGCGGTCTTCAACCGGCCGTACGCATTAAGTGCATCGTGTTGGCGTTCCGCTAGGTAGTAAGCGGTAATCAGCTGCGCCCATAGCGGTTCACGGTAAGGGTGCTCGGCCGCAAGCGCTTCGAGTTCACCGATTATGGAATAAGTTCGGCCGCAGGCTATCTCGGCCTCAGCCCGTACGGTAAGTGCCACCAGCCTGTCCTCCGACAGCGCGGCGGCAAAGGCATCCACGAATTGGAAATCGCGCAAATCCTCGAGGACCGGGCCGCGCCACTCTGCCAACGCGTTCGACAAGTGATCGCTGGCCTGTTGGAACCGACCGCTGGCGGCGGCCTCGATTCCTGCCTTTTGTTCGATGCCGAAGCGCCCCAGGTCGCAAGCTTCGTCGGGCACGTTGAGCCGATACCCCGGCTTGGCACTGACCAGAACGGCGGCGGGATCTGCCCCGCTGTTGCTCACCAGTCGGCGCAGTCTGGATATGTGCGCATGCAGACTAGCGCGGGCCTCAGGTGGTGGATGCTGCTGCCACGCCGCGTCAATCAACGAGTCGATCGCAACGGGGTGATTTCGATTGATCAGCAGCATGGCCAGGACCGCCCGCTGCTTTGCCGCGCCCAACGGCAAGTCAGTGCCGTTGGCGTTCAGCTGCAACGGTCCCAATAGCCCAAACCGGAGAGCACTGTGGGCCATAGCGGTCGCGATCCCTTCCGCTCAGCAGTGGTTCAGGCGCCATTGTCGTGCCCGCATGCGCTCACCACAGGTAGACGCGTGCGTTGCTGCCGCCGATGCAGGTGATCCAGTTGTCGCCCGGGTACTGGCGGCAGTTCATCAGGAAGTTCGAGCCGTTGCAAAGGGCACCGGGCACGGTCGTGCAATCGACAGCGCCCGGCGCCGAGACGGCGCGCGGCAGCGGGCTGGCATTGCCGTATTCCGCCCAGTAGGCCGTCAGCACGTTGTTGGCGAAAAGGCATGACGTTTCGGGAGTTCCACGTCCGGAATGAGTTCCAAAGCCCGTCGCGGTCGGCAAAGTAAAGCCCTGATCGCAAGACTGATGCAGCCTGCTCTGGTCGGGCCCGGTTATCAGCGGCGGCTGCGCAGCATGCGCGGGTGGGCTTTGCGGCTGCCCGGTTGGCTCGTGAACGAGCAGGCCGATGATCACACCGATGCCGGCGAGAATCAGGGACGCCGCGACTGCGATCACGGTCGGCAGCACCCATCCTCGCCTGCGTTTAGTTGAATCGTGGGTACCAAGCCCCGCCGTGGTGAGACCGTCCGTCGCGCCGCCGGAAGGAATGGCAACCGGTCGAGTCCCTTGGATGGTGGGTGACGGACCACCCACTGATGTCGCGCCCAGGGCGCGTTGCGCAGCGCGGCCCAGCCCGCCGGCGGTGCCGTATCGGTCGTCTGGCTCCTTGGCCATGCCGCGTGCGACGACCGCGTCGAGCGCTGCGGGAACGCGCGGATTCGCCACGCTCGGTTGCGGCGGCGGCGAGGCGATGTGAGCCGCCACCAAGTGCTCGAGGCTCTCGGTGGCGAATGGCACTTTTCCGGTCAGCGACTCGTACAAAACACACGCCAGCGAGTAGACATCGACAGCCGGTGTGGTCACCGAGTCGTCAAACCGTTCGGGCGCCATGTAATTCAAGGTGCCGAGCTGAGTCCCCGCCGTCGTCAGCCTGCTGTCGCCCTTGGCTTCGGCGATTCCGAAGTCGACCAAGTACACGAAATCAGCAGGGGTGACGATGATGTTCTGCGGCTTGACGTCGCGATGGATCAATCCCTCAGCGTGTGCGGCATCCAGCGCGGCGCCGACCTGACTGATGATGGCCACCGCCCGTGCCGGTTCCAGCGGGCCCTTTTCGATCAGGTCAAGAAGCGTCTGCCCCTGAACCAGGCGCATGTCGATGTAGAGATTGCCGTCGATCTCACCCCAGTCATGGATCGGAATGACGTGTGGTTCCTGCAGAATTGCCGCCGCCTGCGACTCTCGCTGAAACCTGGTCCGAAAGGTGGCGTCGTGCGAGAACTCCTCGGCAAGTATCTTCAGCGCGACAGTTCGTCCCTTGTCGGTGTCATAGGCTTCATACACCGCCCCGCCGCCGCCCTTGCCGAGCAGGCGCGTGATGTTGTACTTGCCGAACGTCGTACCGACGCGCGCGTCCACCGTCATCCCCTTGATTCCTCAGGTACCGACGCAGTATCTCGCTCGCGACCGAGCCATGGAGCCATTTGCCGCAAGGCTTACGCAAGAAATGCGCAAGGCGTCCGTCGCAGCCTCTACCCAGGAAAGCGACGAGGCGAGTCCCCGTGCCCAACTCGCTTGCCTGCCTACCTGATACATCCGAAAGGAATCGTCGTGAACCACATAGGAATTCGGAGCCGCTTGGCGCTACTTGCCGTCGCGGTCGCCGCGGTAATGGCCGCCAGCTGTTCGACTTCGACGGCGGCTGCGCAGCCGGCGGCTCACGGCGTCGAGGCACCGATCGACACCATCCCGTGGTCGCATGTCGGCCCGGGTTGGATGCTCGCTGAGTGGACCCCGGCCACCAGCCACCGCCCCGGCGAGATGCCAGCCCCGAATGAACCAACGTGGGACAAGGTCGCCACAACGCTGTACCTCGTCGACCCGGCTGGGGGCCGCTACCCGATCATCACTTTCCCGCCGGGATCCACTGCGCGGTTGGTCGACTGGTCGGGTGACCGCAGCCGTGCACTTTTCGACGTGGCCAAGCCGGGGTCCATGACCGGCGGCACGGTCATCTCGGTCGACCTCCGCAACGGCAAACAGATCGCATTCCCCGTCGGCAAGGGCGGCCCCATCGGGTACGCCCGTCCCGATGGCACCGCGGTGCTGATCAACCAGGGCCGCTACCGCGATGATCCTGGGCTGCTCGAGCGCGTCGACCTCGCCGGCAAGCCGGAGCTGACGTATCCGCTGGGAAAGGACTACACCGGCGGTGTGCTCGCGACACCCGATGGCGCGCAGCTGGTCCTGGGCACCTCCAAGGGCCTTGCCCTGATGGGTAACGACGGAACGCCCGGCAAGGAATTGCCGGTCCCCGGGAAGCTCAGCACGTGCTCACCGATCCGGTGGTGGTCGTCAACGGTGGTCCTGGCCCGGTGCCGGGATGCCACTCGCTTTTCCTCCGCCGGTCAGCTCTGGCAAGTACCCATCGACGGCACGGCGCCGACCGCTCTCACCGCAGTCAATTCGGCTCAGGGCGATGATCCAGGCTTCGCGGGCGATTATGGCGACGTGGACGCATGGCAGTTGCCGAGCGGTACGTTCCTTCAGTCCCTTGGCGCGTGCGGCACCATGTTTCTGTCCCGCCTGACCCCCGACGGGCACACCACACGGGTGAAGGTGCCGGGCGTGTCCAGCAGCGTGCATGTTAACGGCGTTAGTGGCGACAAGTTGGTGCTCGTCGCCAAAGCCGGCTGTGGCGGAGGCACTTCGCTGCTGACATACGACCCGGTGGCCAACACCCACACCGTGTTGCTTGGGCCGACTGTCAACGGCGGCAGCGTCGTTGAGGCCATCGTCTACCCCAGCCAGAAGTAGTCGGATCTGGGGCAACCTCGTGACGACCAGCGGAAATGATTAGCCGCTCGACCATATTCCCTGTGAGACAGCGAATCTAGCGGTAGCCAGGACGCTCCCGGTACGCTTAGCCCACCTCGGGGCCACCGTGCGGTACGCTCTATGCGCCACATCTCCGCGAAGGAGAGGGACCATGTGGTCTCCGAGATCGGTTATTAGTTGGCCCGATCGCCATCCATGGGCCGCGGTGACGTTCGCGGTGCCGCTGACAATCATCGGTCTTGGCGGAGTGGCCACTCACCCCCTAGTGTTCTTGCCGCTACTTGTGCTGGCCGGCGTGTTCTTAGTCGTAATGGACTATCTGGCTGAGGAACAGCGGCAGGTCGCGGCAGCCCCACAAAAGCGGCACTACCCCGCGCCAAAAAGGCGGCAATATGCCGCCCCCCAAAAGCGGCACTACCAATCCCGCGCCAGCCACGCGCCGCCCGCGCCCACCCCGAAGTCGTCGCGACCGGAGTCAGCAGCCGAGGCACGAGCACGGGCCGAAGCGGCCGAAGCCGAATCTCAGGCAGCCGAAGCCGAAGCGCAGGCCGCCGAGGCGCGGGCGCGGGCAGAAGCCGCCGAAGCCGAAGCCCTGGCCGCCCAAGCCGAAGCGCTGGCCGCCGAAGCCGAAGCCCTGGCCGCCGAAGCGCGGGCGCGAGCAGAAGCCGCCGAAGCCGAAGCTCTCGCCGCCGAACCCGACGCGTTGGCCGCCGAGGCGCGAGCGCGAGCAGAAGCCGCCGAAGCCCAGGCTCGGTCCGCCGAAGCGCGAGCCAAGGCGCGGGTGCGAGCAGAAGCCGCCGAAGCCGAAGCCCTGGCCGCCGAAGCGCGGGCGCGAGCAGACGCCGCCGAAGCCGAAGCCCTGGCCGCCGAGGCGCGGGCGCGAGCAGATGCCGCCGAAGCCCAGGTTCAGGCCGCCGAGGCGCGAGCACGGGCAGAAGCCGCCGAGCGCCAAGCTCAGGCCGCCGAGGCCCGGGCGCGGGCACAAGCCGCCGAAGCCCAAGCTCGGGCCGCCGAAACGCGGGCGCGGTCGCGGGCGCGGACAGAAGCCACCCAAGCCGAAGCCCTGGCCGCCGAAGCCCGGACGCAGGCAGAAGCCGACGAAGCCGAAGCCCTGGCCGCCGAAGCCCGGACTCAAGCAGCAGCCGCCGAAGCCCAGGCCCAGGCCGCCGAGGCGCGGGCCCGCGTGATCTGGCTGCGACTTGAGGCGGAAGCCAGCACCAAGCAGGCCAAGCAAGGGGACTAACCGGACGCGCAGCCTGCGGAAATTGCGGCTTTACTCGTTCTTGACCGCCTGTTGAAACGTCCCCCGGACGATTGCGACGTGAGTAGGCTTCCATCGGTGGAGCTGGGGGTTTTAGGTCCTCTCCAGGTCCGGCAGGACGGTACGCCCGTCACCATCCCGGGCGCCAAACCGCGCGCCATCCTCACGATGCTGGGGCTGCACAGCGGTTCGGTCGTGTCGGCCGGCACACTGATCGAATTGCTCTGGGGCGACGACCCGCCGCGCACTGCCAACAAGGCCCTGCAGACCCATATCTCCTCACTGCGGCGCACTCTGGGCGACGGCTTCGTGTTGACCGAAGGAGCGGGCTGGACCCTCGCCGCCGCCGAGGTTGATGCCTCGCGCTACAAACGGGCCGCGAGAATGGGCCGCGACGCCGGGGCGGCGGGCGACATCAGCGGAGCGGTGGCCCGTTTCGAGGAAGCCTTGGCGCTCTGGCGCGGAATCCCCGAACTCCCCGACGGCCAGCGTGGGCTATCCGAGAAGACACGCTGGATCGAGGGCCATGCCGCGCTTCTAGAAGATCGAGCCGATGCGCTGCTCGCGACGGGCCGCGCCGCCGAGATCGTCGGCGAGCTCGAGGCCGCGGTAGCCGAGGCGCCGCTGCGCGAGAGGCGTTGGGGCCAACTGATGCTCGCCCTCTACCGCGCGGGCAGGC
Organism: Mycobacterium fragae; assembly: GCF_002102185.1. Classification (GTDB taxonomy): domain Bacteria; phylum Actinomycetota; class Actinomycetes; order Mycobacteriales; family Mycobacteriaceae; genus Mycobacterium; species Mycobacterium fragae. The sequence goes on along the minus strand of NZ_LQOW01000031.1, from coordinate 336,017 downwards.
AAGGGGAAGCCCTTGGCGCTTATCAGCGGGCCCGTTCGCTGCTGGCCGAGGAGTTGGGCGTCGACCCCGGTCCGGAGCTTCGGCGGCTCGAGGCCGCCGTCGTCGCGCAGGATGCCTCGTTGGATATTCCGGTGGCACAGAATGTTTCGGCGGTGACGCGCGCGGTGACGTTCCTGCTCACCGACATCGAGGGTTCGACTGCCGCGTGGGAGGCGGACGCCGACGCCATGGCGGTGGCGCTCGCGCGTCACGACGAGCTGGTCGAGCAGGTGGTCACGTCGCGTGGAGGACGGCTGATCAAGACTCGCGGTGAGGGCGATGCGACGTTCTCGGTCTTCGAACGGCCGTCTGCGGCCGCCGCGGCCGCGATCGAGCTGCAGGATGCGATCGGTCATGAGCCTTGGGCGTTGCAGGAGCCCATGCGTATCCGCATCGCACTGCACACCGGCGAGGTCGAGCTGCGCGACGGCGATTATTTCGGCCGCGCGGTCAACCGCGCCGCGCGCCTGCGCTCGCTGGCCGCGGGCGGGCAGATCCTCTGCTCGGGTGCGACCGCCGAACTCGTCATCGACTCACTGCCTGACGACGTCATGCTCAAGGACTTGGGGATGCGCCAGCTGCGCAACCTGGCCCGCCCGGAGCACGTGTTCGAGTTGCGCCTGGAAAGCGCCGAGGAACTGGCTCGGACGCACGAAACCGATGCACCGATGGTGCGGCCCGGCCTCCCCGCTGTGCTGTCGGGCCCCGGACCGTTCGTCGGGCGCGCGAGCGAGCTGGAGCGGCTTTTGTCGACCTGGCGTACTGCGCTCGACGGTGGCATGCGCGCGGTGCTGATCGCCGGCGAACCGGGGGTGGGCAAGACACGGTTGGCCGGCGAATGGTCCCGCCAGGCCTATGAGCTAGGAGCCGTGGTTTTGTACGGTCGTTGCGACGAGGACCTCGGCGCGCCGTATCAGCCGTTCGCGGAGGCTCTACGTTCGCTCATGCCGTGCCTCGGTGCCGAGCGGCTGCGGGGACTGCGCGGCGTCGAAGCGTTACTTCCGCTGGTTCCCGGGCTGACCGATGTCCTGCCGGACCTGGCGGCGCCGCCCCGCGCAGACCCCGAAACCGAGCGCTATGCACTGTTCGACGCCGTCGTCGCCCTGTTGGAAGTCGCCTCCACGAGCGCGCCCGTCGTACTGATTCTCGACGACCTGCACTGGGCGGCCAAGCCAACGCTGCTCTTGTTGCGGCATCTGCTGCGCTTCGGCGACCACGCCCGAGTGCAGATTGTCGGGACATATCGCAGCACCGACCTCGACCGGTCCCACCCGCTCGCGGCGATGCTCGCCGACCTTCATCGAGACGGGACCGCGAACCGCATAAGCCTGAGCGGCCTCGACGAGGACGACGTCACCACCTACGTCGCTGAAGCCGGCTACGACGACGAAGAGCTCGCCCGTGCATTGGCTTCGGTCACCGGGGGCAACCCGTTCTTCCTCATCGAGGCATTGCGCCACGTCGACGAGAGCGGCGGAGTGTGGGATCCGAGCACGCTGCCGCAGGGAGTGCGAGAAGCCGTGAGCCGCAGGCTATCTCGCCTTCCGGCGGAGACCAACAAGGCGCTTGCCGCCGCCGCGGTCGTGGGCAGCCGCTTTGCGGTAGACCTGGTGGAGCGCGTGCTCGACCAAGACCTTGTCGACGCGTTCGACGAGGCGTGCAAGGCCGGCATCGTCATCGAAGAGCACGGCGGCCGGTACCGGTTCAACCATGCAATTGTCCGACAGTCGCTGCTCGCCGAGCTGGCTTCTGTGCGACGCATGCGGTTGCACCAGCGCATCGCCGCGACTCTGGAAACCGAGGCCGGTGCCGACGATGAGCTGCTGGCCGAGCTGGCGCACCACTACTTCGAATGCGCTTGGGCGGGAAACGCCGTCAAGGCCGTCGAGTACTGCCACCGTGCCGCGGATCAGGCGATGGCACGTCTCGCCTACGAAGGGGCTGCCGATCTTTACGACCGTGCCGTACACGCGCTGGAGGAGATTGATGACGAGCTGCCCGACCGCGACGAGCAGGCCGCCGAGCTGCTGGTCGCGCGCTGCGAGGCGCTGCTGGCTGCGGGTGACGTGACTTCGGCAGCGGGTGCGGTCGCGCAATTGCAAGAAGCGACGGTCGATTCGGCGCGTCTGGCGGCGTGGGCGACGTGCTTCGACGGGCAGCTCTCGATGCTGATCCACCCTGAGCGGTTGGACGAGGTGGAGGCCGCAGTGGGCGCGGCCGCCGCCAAACTGGCCGAACTAGACGACGCGGCCGGAGAAGCCCAGGCGCACACCGTCCGCGCCGCGTGCCTTGCACGCCTGGGCAGAATCGGTGACTGCGAAATCGCGCTGGACGATGCTCTGACCGCGGCGCGACGTGCGCGTGAATACAGCCGGGTGAACGCGGTTCTGGCCGGTGCCCCGCTTGCGGCGCTCTGGGGTCCCAACCCCGTTCCGCGTGCGGGCGGGCGATGCCTCGACGTGGTACGGCTGCTGCGAATCACGACGGACTCCCCCGCTGTCGAAGCGACGTCGACGCGGTGTCAGGCCGTGCTGGAAGCGTTCCGTGGACGTGCCGCCGCGGCCCGGCGGATGATCGACTCGGCGCGGCGCACGGTCACCGAGCTCGGCTTGCGCCACGCGCTGCTCGAGGTCGAACAATTTGCCGGGATTGTCGAGCTCGTCGTCGACGATCCTGCTGCGGCTGAGCCGCATCTGCGTAAGGCGTACAACGGTTTTCGCCGCATGCGCATCGATGTCTGCACTGCCGAGACCGCCGCGTTGTTGGGTCGGGCTTGCCTTGCGCTCGACCGGGACGCCGAGGCCGACGAATTGTGTTCGGAAAGTGAGAGTCTCGCTGGCCACGCGCTGAAGGCGTCGATCGCCTGGCGCACGCTTCGTGCACTGTTGCTGGCTCGCCGGGGCGAGCACGATGAGGCCCGGCGCGTTGCCGAGGCCGCTGTCGCTATGGCGGAGCGAACCGACGCGTTGGTCGACCATGGCGACGCATGTCTCACGCTGGCAACAGTTTTGGGTGCTGCTGGCGATTCCACCGGCGCGCGGGCCGCCGCCGAACGCGCCGTCGACTTGTACGAACGGAAAGGCGCTGCGGCGCTTGCTGAGAGTGCGCGCCGCGTTCTCGGCGCCGCAGACCGTCCGCAACCACCCCAACCCGAACCCGCGCCCGTCGAACTGACCAATGCTTGCGTGCAAGTAGGCGACCGGTTGATCGATGCCGTCCATCGCGAGGCCTGGGACGAAGTAATACAGCTGTTTGTCCCATACGTGTCCTTCGAGAGCCGTCGGAAGATTGTCGGCTTCGCACGGATCGACCTCCCATCGAGCCAGTGGCCCCAGAAGATGAGGGGTTTTCTGGACAACGGCATGGTGCGCTATCAACACGCGGCCGTCGCCGTGCGTGGCGAACGTCTTGCCCTCACCCGACTGGAGATAGGCACCGCGGATGTGAGTTCCGGGGCGCCTCAAGACGAAATGCTCCAAGTAGTCGGCCTCGACGAGGAAGGCCGAATCGCGCTGGTGGTGTGGTTCGACGTCGAAGACATGGGCGCCGCGATGGCCGAACTCGACGCCACGCACGTCCGGTTCGAGAAGGAGCAGCGTACTGTTCCAGCGCAAACCGAACCGCCGAGCGCCAAGTTTGACACGGCCGCCGCCAGAGTGAGCGAACGCGTGATGGCCGCTCTTGATCGCGAGGACTGGGACGAATTCGAGCGGCTGTCCGCACCCGAGGCCTCCATCGAGAGTCGCCGGAAGATTGTTGGCTTCAAGCAGACCGACTTCCAATCGGAGGAGGTAGTACGTCAGACGAGGCGCGATCTTGAGTCCGGCGCTATGCGACTCAGCCACGTCGTTATCGCCGTGCGGGGCGAGCGCCTGGCTCTCGCTCGAGTGGTGCTGAGCACTCCCGACGTGGGCCCTGGGGCACCACAAGACGAATTTCTCCAGGTATACCGCATCGACGAGGAGGGGCGATTCGCACTGCAGGTGTGGTTCGACCTCGAAGACATGGACGCCGCGATCGCAGAACTCGACGCTATGTACAAGCGCGCCGGAGAACCGCAGCCAAAGGAACGGCGGCTCAAAAACGCAGCAAGCAAACTGAACGAGCGCTATTTGACCTATTTCATGGCCCGCGACTGGGATGCCCTAACAGAGATCCTGGCCGACAACATGTCGATCGACGACCGCCGGCATGTGGTGAATTCCGGTGTCCGACAAGGCCGCAATGTGGTACTCAACGACCTACGTCTGAGCGCCGAGTTCGACCTGCAGATAACGCCGACTGTCATTGCGACCCGCGGCGAGCGCCTCGCGCTTGTTCATGGCCGCTTCTGCGGGAAAAAGCAGCAATCCGAGGCGGACGAATCCGAGCTGCTCGACGTGGTCGAAATCGATGCCGACAACCGGATAACCGCACACATCGAGTTTGACCTAGAAGACTTCGAGGCCGCCATCGCCGAACTCGACGCTCACTACCGTGCGGGAGAAGCCGCCGCCCACGCACACACGTGGTCGCTCGTGTCGGGTGTTTATGCCGCGTTCAACCGGCGCGAGTTCCTCGCGACAACACCCGACGTGGTGAGCATTGACCACCGTCGCGGAGCAGCTTTCGCACCCGGCGACATCATCGCCTACATCGAAGCAGCCTGGAACGACTCGCCAGACACCAAGATCTACATCGAGGCTATTCATCGGCTCAGCAACACGGGCGCGGTCGTCACCCATGTGGCACAAGGGATCTCCGAAGGAGGCTTCGATGCCGAGTGGCGGGATGTCTTCCTTCTCACCGCCGAAGGCGACCTGATCAGCCGCTGTGAGCTGTTCAATGAGGCCGATCTGGACGCTGCGCTCGCGAGGCTCGATGAGCTCAGCCGGCCAGCACCCCGGCTGAAAAACGCGGCAAGCCAAGCTTTCGAGCGTTATTTCGCGCACTTCGTAGCCCGCAATTGGGATGCCCTCGCGGAGGTGATGGCCGACGACATTTGTACCGACGATCGTCGTCGTGTCTTAAACGCCGGCATCCGACATGGCCGAGATGCCGAGATCGCAAACTTGCGGGCGGCCGCCGACGTTGGGATCACATCCATGACGTCGGTCGTCATCGCGACCCGCGGCGAGCGCCTCGTCCTCGGTCGGGCCCACACCTCGGGCGGCGACAACGGGTCCGACGAGTTCACTAACCAGGTGCTGGGCATCGCCGAAGTCAACTCGCATAATCAGATCGCGGCGATCGTCGTATTCGACTTCGACGACGTTGAAGCCGCCTTCGCCGAGCTCGACGTCCGATATCTCGCCGGCGAAGCAGCCGCCCATGCGCACACGTGGTCGGTCGTCACGGGTGCATACGCCGCGCTCAATCGACGTGAGATTCCTGAAGTGACACCGGACTTCGCGAGCATCGACCATCGCCGGGGGACAAAGTTTGCGCCCGGTGACCTGATCGCATATGTCGTTGCCACCTGGGATCTCGTACAAGACGGCGGTATCTACATCGAGGCTGTGCATCGGCTGAACAATCTCGGAGCGGTCGTAACCCATGTGACGCGTGGAAGCTCGCAAGAGGGCTTCGACGCCGAGTGGCGGGAAGTCTTCCTTATCACGGTCGAAGGCGACCTACTCAGCCGCTGTGAGCTGTTCGATGAGTCAGACCTGAATGCTGCGCTCGCGAGGTTTGATGAGCTCAGCCGCCCAGGACCCCGGCTGGAGAACGCTGCAAGCCAAGCCGCCGAGCGCTACGTGACGCACTTCGTCGCCCGCGGCTGGAATGCGCTCGCGAAGATATTGGCCGACGATATCGTGACCGACGATCGCCGGCACGTCGTGAGCGCAGGAATGCGACGCGGCCGAGAAGCGGAGCTCGCGGCGTCGCGCGCGGCCACGGACGCGGGGTTGGCTGGGGAGGTGACGTCCGTCGTCATCGCAACCCGTGGGGAGCGCCTCGCTCTTGTGCGCGTCTCGACCCGCGAGCCAGGGCCTGAAAAGTTCCGCACGGGCGTGCTGGGCATCGCCGAAGTCAACTCGCGCAATCAGATCGCAGCGATCGTCACCTTCGACGCCGACGATATCGACGCTGCCTTCGCTGAGCTCGACGCCCGATACATCGCCGGCGAAGCAGCTGCCTACGCACACACATTTGCGGCCATCGTGCGCACCTACGCCGCGTTCAACAGTCACGAACTCCCGGCTATGACACCTGATTTAGTGAGTATCGACCATCGCCGAGCCAGAGGGTTCGCGCCCGGCGACTTGATCCCATACATCCACGCCACTTGGGACCTCACGCCGCAAGCCCGTATCGAAGCGGTGCATCGGCTGAACGACATCGGCGCCGTCATCATGCAAACGGTGCATGGAAGCTCGCAAGACGGCTTCGACGCCGAGTGGCGAGAAGTCGCTTTTGTGACGGTCGAAGGCGACATGCTCAGCCGTTGCGAGCTATTCGACGAGGCAGATCTTGACACCGCGCTCGCGAGGTTCGACGAACTGAGCAGACCGGCACCACGTCTGGAAAACGCCGCAAGCCGAGTGGACGACCGCTACGGCGCGTGTTTGCGTGCCTGCGACTGGGACGCCATGGCGGAGATACTGGCCGACGACACCTTCCTGGACGATCGCCGTCGAGTTGTCGGCATAGGGGTCCGGCAGGGTCGAGATCTCCAAATTGCTGACATGCGGGCCGCCGCCGACCGCGACATCCCACCCGCTACGCAATCTGTCATTGCGACCCGCGGAGAGCGGCTGGCCCTCCACCGTGTGCGCCTTCCGGGCGGAAACCAAAGGCCCGAGTCGTTTCATAGCGAGTTGCTCAACATCGTCGAGATCGACACCGATGAAAAGATCGTGGCGCGCTTCATGTTTGAGTTCGATGACATCGACGCCGCCTTCGCCGAACTCGACGCCCGGTATCTCGCTGGCGAAGCGGCCGCCCACGCGCGAACGTGGTCGGTCATCGCATCCTCCTTCGCCGCGTTCAACAGGCACGAAGTCCTTGCGGCGGACTGGGTCACTATCGACCACCGACGAGGTTCACCGTTCGAGCCCAGCAACATTGCCCCGGGCATCCGCACGATTTGGGACCTGACGCCAGACCTCAGCATCCACATCGAGGCGGTGCACCGGCTTACCGATTCCGGAGTGGTGATCACCCATAACGGCAAGGGGTCCTCGCAAGAGGGCTTCGACGCCGAGTGGCGGGCGATTGACCTCTTGATGGTCGAGGGCGACCGGATCAGTCGCTGTGAGGTCTTTGATGAGGCGGACCTCGACGCCGCGCTCGCGCGCTTCGACGAACTGAGCAGAACCGCACCGCGACTGGAAAACGCGGCAAGCCAAGTGGCCGAGCGCTTCCAGGCGCAATTTGCGGCGCGCAACTGGAAAGCCATGGCGGAGATGCTGGCCGACGACTATTTCGGTGACGATCGGCGTCCGGTGGTGGGCGCTGGAGCCCAACACGGTCGAAACGTCGCGGTGGCGGACATGCAGGCCATCGCCGACGTCAGAGGCAGCAACATCACATCGACCGCCATTGCGACCCGCGGCGCGCGGCTCGTCCTCATGCGCATGGGATTCTTTGGTCCCGACCAAGAGTCCGCGGCGTTCGTCACGGAGGTACTCGGTGTCGCAGAAATCAACGCCCGCGACCAGCTAGTGGCGGGCGTCACGTTCGACCTCGACAATCTCGACGCAGCCTTCGAGGAACTCGACGCGCGGTATCTGGCCGGTGAAGCGGCCGCCCACGCGCACACGTGGTCCCTCGTCAAGGACGGCTACGCCGCGCTCAACCGGCGCGAACTTCCCCCGGCGACGCCGGACTGCGTCAACATCGACCATCGGAAACTCGTGGCAATTGAAGCGAGCGACTTCGTGCCTTCCCTTCGCGCCGCGTGGGATCTGACATCGCAGGTCAGGTTTTTCATCGAACGCGTCCATCGGCTGAGCAACCTCGGCGCGGTGGTAACCCAAGCGGTTTCTGCCACCTCGCAAGAAGACTTCGCCGGCGAATGGCGGGAGATCGCCTTGCTGGCGTTCGATGGCGACCTGATCAAGCGCAGCGAACTCTTCGACGAGGCAGATCTCGACGCCGCGCTCGCCCGCTTCGACGAATTAAGCAGGCCCGCACCGCGATTGGAAAACGCCGCAAGCCAAGTGGCCGCGCGCTTCTTTGCATACTTCGGAGCCCGCGACTGGGACGCTATCGCAGCAATACTGGCCGAGAACGTTTCTCACGATGATCGCCGGCATGTGGTGAATGCTGGGGTCCTACGCGGTCGAGATGCCCAAATGGCGAACCTTCGAGCGATCGCCCAAGTGGGGGTCGCGACTTTCTCGTCGACAGTCATTGCCACCCGCGGCACACGCCTCGCCCTCGTTCGCACCCGTTCCTCGGGCCAAGACCAGCGGCCCGAGGCGATCCTCACGGAGGAACTCGGCGTCGTCGAGATCAACTCCGACAACCGGATGGCGGCTTACGTCGCGTTCGACACCGACAACATCGACGCCGCATTCGAAGAACTCGAGGCACGATATCTGGAGGGCGAAGCGGCCGCCCACTCGCGAACGTGGTCCGCGATTGCACGGGCATACGCCCGGTTCAACAAGCACGAGGTTCCCGCGACGACACCGGGTTCGGTTGCCATCGAACATCGACCGCTTCTAACGACGGATGCTGCTGATCTGGCCGGTGCTATTCGTGCCGTCTGGGACCTCACCCCGGATGCCAGCATCTACATCGAGGCCGTGCATCGACTGTGCGAATTTGGAGCCGTCGTCACGCATTCGCTAAAAGGGACCTCGCCAGAGGGCGTCGACGCCGAGTGGCGGATGGTCGATATTTTCATGGTCAAAGGTGACCTGATCAGTGACTGCGAAGTCTTCGACGAGGCACATATCGACACCGCGCTGGCTAGGTTCGACGAACTGCACCTGCGGGCGCGGAAATTGGAGAATGCGGCAAGCCGGGTGGCCGAGCGCTTCCAGGCGCAATTCGCGGCGCGCAACTGGGAAGCCATGGCGGAGATGCTGGCCGATGACTTTTCCAGTGACGACCGTCGTCGCGTGGTGGGCGCCGGTGTTCGACACGGTCGGGATGCCGACATCGAAAATCTGCGGGCTTGGGCCGACGTTGGCGTTGAGAACATCACGTCTGACGTCATTGCCATCCGCGGCGGGCGCTTGGTGCTCGCGCGTGCCCAATGGTCGGGCGCAGACCAGCGCCCCGAGGCATTCCACACAGAGGCGCTCGGCATCGTCGAGATCAATGCCGACAACCAAATCGTGGCGCGCGTCATGTTCGACCATGACGACATCGACGCTGCCTTCCAGGAACTCGACGCCCGGTACCTCGCCGGCGAAGCCGCTGCTTACGCGCGGACGTGGTCACTCATTGCGGGTACCTCCGCCGCCTTCAACCGGCGCGAAATGCTTCCAACAACGCCGGACTGGGTGAACATCGACCACCGACGCGCGGCAGCGTTCGCGCCCGGTGAAATGTCCGCGTACACCCGTGCCATATGGGACGACGCGCCTGACAGCAGGGTCTACATCGAGGCTGTACATCGGCTGAATAGCCTCGGCGCAGTCGTCACCGAGGCGGCACACGGAACTTCGCAGCAAGGGTTCGATGCGGAGTGGCGGTTGGTCGGTTTGGCGACCGTCGACCACGGCCTGATCAACCGCGCCGAGATGTTCGACGAAGCAGACCTGGACGCTGCGCTTGCCCGCTTCGACGAACTCAGCAGGCCCGCAACGCGATTGGAAAACGCGGCAAGCCGAACGTACGCGCGCATGTGGAAGCACTTCATGCGCCGCGACTGGACCGCCGTGGCCGAGACAATAGCCCACGACATCGTCGACGAGAGCGGACGTCGTCTCGTGGGCCATGGGATCCGCCGCGGCCGCGATGCCGAGATGGAAAATCTGCGGGTGACAGCCGAACTCGGGCTCACGAATGTCACGCCGACTGTCATCGCTACCCGCGGCGAGCGCCTCGCGCTGCATCGTGTCCGGTTATCGGGCCCCGACCAGCAGCCTGGGGCGTTCTTCAACCCGGTACTCCGCGTCGTCGGGACCGACGCCGACGAGCGCATTGTGGTTGCGGTGCTGTTTGATATCGACGACCTCGACGCCGCTTTCGAGGAACTCGACGCTCGGTATCTCGCTGGCGAAGCCGCCGCCCATGCGCACACGTGGTCGGTCATCACCCGCGCCTACGCCGCAGCCAACCGCAACGAGCTTCCCGCGTCGACGCCGGATCGGGTGAACATCGACCACCGGCGAGGGAGCGCGTTCGGGCCGGGTGAACTCGAGGAATATCTCCGTGCCACCTGGGACGTCGTCCCGGACACCAAGATTTACGTCGAGTCCGTGCATCGGCTGAGCAATCTCGGAGCGGTGATAACGCATGCGATGCAGGGGACCTCGCGAGATGGCTTTGACGCCGAGTGGCGAACGATCCATGTCCTCACGGTCGAAGGCGATCTGATCAATCGGTCGGAGATGTTCGACGAAACAGACGTCGAGGCCGCGCTCGCCCACTTCGAGGAACTCCATCCGCAAGCGCGGCGGCTGGAAAACGCGGCAAGCCGACTGTACGAGAGCTTCTTTGCGTATTTCGCGGCCCGCGACTGGGCGGCAATCGAGAAGATCCTGGCCGACGACAGTTACCTCGACGATCGCCGTCGTGCGGTTAATGCCGGGCTCTGGGATGGCCGCGATGTCTTCATCGAAAACCTGCACGCCACTGCTAACTTCGGGCTCGAGAACTTGGGGCTGATCGCGACCCGAGGACGGCGCCTCTTCCTCGGTCGTTTCCGGTGGTCGCCGAGTGACCAGGCGCCTGAGATGTTCCACACCGAGGCACTCTGCCTCGTCGAGATCGATACCGGCGAGCTGATACAAGCGTTCGTTACGTTCGACCTCGATGACATCGACGCCGCCTTCGCCGAACTCGACGCCCGATACCTCGCCGGCGAAGCGGCCGCCCATGCGCACACATGGTCCGTTATCTCGGGCATCTGCGCCTCGGTCAACCGACACCGACTTCCGGCAACAACGCCTGACCTTAACTACGTCGACCATCGGCCGCTCGTAACGATCGAGTCGACCGATCTGCCTGCATCCATACGTGCTGTTTGGGAGCTGACGCCGGAAATCGGCATTTACTGGGAGGCCGTGCACCGGCTGAGCGACCTGGGAGCGGTGGTCACTCACACTGCGCGTGGCGTTTCGCCCGAGGACTTCGACGCCGAGTGGCGCTTGATCGATCTGTTCATGGTCGAAGGCGAGTTGGTCAGCCGCTGCGAGATGTTCGACGAGTCCGACCTCGACGCTGCCCTCGCCCGCTTCGACGAGCTCCAACGACAGACGCGTCGGCTGGAGAATGCAGCAAGCCGGGCACATGACCGCTACTTTGCCTACTTCGGAGCCCGCGACTGGACGGCGCTAGCCGAGATCCTGTCGGACAACAGTTTTGTCGACGATCGCTGTCGCATGGTGAGTGTCGGGTTCTGGGACGGTCGCGAGGCCGTGATAGCGATGTTGCGAGCCCTGGAGGCCGGGGCGGACATAACGTTGGCCGTGATTGCCACCCGCGGCGAGCGCCTCGCCCTCACTCGTATCTGTTCCGTGAACCGCGATCCGGGGCACGGGGACTTCACCAGCGAGAAACTCATCGTGGCTGAAATCGACGGCGATGAGCAGATCGCGGCGCAAATCGCGTTCGACCCCAATGACCTCGATGCTGCCTTCGCGGAGCTCGACGCGCGGTACCTCGCCGGCGAAGCGGCCGCATATTCACAAACATGGTCGGTCCTCACACGGGAATGCGCCGCGTTCAACCGGCACGAACTCCCGACGGCGGACTGGGCCACCATCGATCACCGGCGGCTCGCCGTGATCGACGCGACTGATCCGCCAACAGCCATGCGCGCCATTTGGGACGTCACACCAAATCTCAGCATCTACATCGAGGCGGTGCATCGGCTCAGCAGTCTCGGAGCGCTCGCCACCTATACGGCGTGTGGGAGCTCGCCAGAAGGCTTCGATGCAGAATGGCGAATGATCCTGCTTCTGACTCTCGACGGCGATCGGATCGACCGCTGCGAAATCTTCGACGAGACAGATCTCGACGCCGCGCTCGGCCGATTTGACGAACTGCAACGACAGACGCGGCGGCTGGAAAACGCGGCAAGCCAAGCAGAGGACCGCTTCTTTGCCTATTTCGGGACCCGCAACTGGCCAGCAATAGCCGAGATCCTGGCTGATGCCAGTTTTATCGACGATCGCCGTCGCGTAGTGAATGCCGGGTTCTGGGACGGTCGCGACGTCGTCATAGAAAACATGCGAGCCCTGGACGAGGGGCGGTCGATAACGTCGACCGTGATTGCGACCCGTGGCGAGCGGCTCGCCCTCTCCCGCATCTGTTCTGCGAGCCGCGACCTCCGGCACGGGGAGTTCGACGTCGAGATGCTAGGCATCGCCGAAATCGACATCGAGGGGCGGATCACAGCGCACGTCCTGTTCGACCCCAACGAAATCGACGCTGCCTTCGAGGAACTCGACGCCCGCTATCTCGCCGACGAAGCGGCCGCCCACTCGCACACATGGTCGGTTATCGCCCAGAGCTGCGATGCATTCAACCGGCACGAACTCCCCCCGGCGGACTTGGTCTTCATCGACCACAGACCGCTCGTCACGATCGGCGAGACTGATCTGCCCGAAACTCTCCGCGTCATTTTAGATCTCACTCCTGACGCCAGCATCAAGATCGAAGCGGTGCATCGGCTCAGCGGTTTTGGCGCAGTCGCCACCTATACCGTGTTTGGGAGCTCGCTAGAAGGCCTCGACGCCGAGTGGCGAGTGATCCAACTTCTGACTGTCGAGGGCGACCTGCTAACCCGCTGCGAAGTCTTCGATGAGACAGATCTCGACACCGCGCTCGGCCGATTTGACGAACTGCACACACAGACACGACGGCTACGAAACAGGGCAAGTCAAGTCGCCGAGCGCTTCCTGGCACACTTCGCGGCCCGCGACTGGGACGCGATCACCGAGGTCCTGGCCGACGGCTACTACAACGACGACCGCCGTCGCGCGGTAGGTGCTGGGCTCCGACGCGGTCGCGAATCCAACATCGCGGAAATGCGGACCACCGCCGACCTCGGGGTCGAGGTATTAACGTCAGAGGACATCGCGATCCGCGGGGAGCGCCTCCTCCTCAGTCGTGTCCGATGGTCGGCCAGCGACGAGGTGGCTGGGGGGTTCCACACTGAAGCGCTCAGCAGCGTCGAGCTCGACGCCGACGAGCGGATCGCTGCGATCGTCACGTTCGATCCCGACGACATCGACGCCGCCTTCGAGGAACTCGGCGCCCGCTACCTCGCCGGCGAAGCCGCCGCGCACGCGCGCACGTGGTCGGTCATCGCCAGCGGGTACGCCGCGCTCAACCGGCACGAAGTACCCCCGACGACGCCGGATTGGGTGACCATCGACCACCGGCGCGGCATAGCTTTTGCGCCCGCCGAGATGGCCGAGTACATCCGTGCCACCGTTGACGTCGCGTCGGATATCAAGGGCCACATCGAGGTTGTGCATCGGCTGAGCAACCTTGGAGCGGTCGTCACGCACACAATGCGTGGAACCTCGCAAGAGGGCTTCGACGCCAGGTGGCGAGAGATCGTCCTTCTGACCGTCGACGGCGATCTGGTCAACCGGTGCGAGATGTTTGACGAAGCAGACCTCGACGCCGCGCTCGCACGGTTCGACGAGCTTGATCGGCCAGCTCCTCTACTAGAGAATGCCGCCACCCGGGCTCGCGAGCGCCAAGCCGATGCCATCAATTTGCGCGACGTGGATAGCCTTCTGGCCCTTACCGCTGCCGACGCGCGATATGAGGATAGGCGGAAGGGGCTGCGTGATGAACGCGCGGTCCGACCGGAAGTTGTACGCGCGATTTTCGAACTAGCTCCGAGAGGATGGCGTTTGGAGATAACTCCCTTTGCCATCAGGGGATCTCGCATCGCCCTGACCCGCGACAAGTATCGCGACACGGAGGATGTCGATCGGCCGATCACGGCCGAGCATTTGATGCTCACCGAAGTCATGGCCGATGGCCGCGTGTGCAATGCGGTGCTCTTCGACCCCGACGACATCGATGCCGCGTTCGCTGAACTCACGGCCCGCTGGATCGCATCAGGAGAGGTGGCGCATCCCGAGGTCATCGAGGCTGCCCAGCGGGTCAATGAAATCTCCAACAGCCACGACTGGGATGCGATCGCCGCCAGCCTCGGTGGCGCTGCCTACGTCAGCCACCGCCAGCTCGCTCATGCACGCGCCGAGACGATCGATGACTACATGTCCTCGATCCGGACGTTAGCGTCACTTGTACCCGATTATCGGTCCGAGTTCGCCGAGATCCTTGCCCATTCGGCCTCAGGGGTATTGGTCGACGTGGTCGTGAAGGGAACCTCGACCGAAGGTGCGGCAGTCGAAATTCCCCTTATCCAGCTCGGTCTTCTCGACGGTGACCGTGTCACCCGTGTGGAGTTCTTTGATCCCGACCAGCGCGATTTAGCCCTCGCCCGGTTCGAAGAACTCAACGTCAGGCCTTGATTATCAAGATCCGATAGCAGCGGGTATCGCGAACGAATTTCTCTATGCCGCAAGCAACCTAGTTGTTTGTTGGTGGCGGCTGCGGCTGGAAGGGTTCGTACCACCACCAGTCGGCGCGTTCGCCGGTGGGCCCGGGCCACGGTGGGACAGTGGGCGGGGGACGGTTGGGAGGACGCGCGAGCGATCCTGCGCTGAGCCGTCGACCGGAGCTGTCGGTGACGATGAGATGGTCGGCGGGTCCGGCGATGGCGATGACGCCACGGTGGTGCAACCGATGGTGATACGGGCATACCAACACCAGGTTGCTCAACTCGGTGGCACCGCCGTCTTCCCAGTGCCGGATGTGGTGTGCGTGCAGACCGCGGGTGGCCCCGCAGCCGGGAACCGCGCACGTCGGATGGCGGTGCTCGAGCGCGCGGCGAAGCCGCCGGTTGATCAGGCGGGTCGCTCGGCCGGCGCCGATGACCTCGCCGTCACGTTCGAACCAGACCTCACAGGTGGCATCACAGGTCAGGTATTGGCGTTCGGCGTCGGACAGCAGCGGACCCAGATGCAGTGCGGCGGCGCGCTGCTCAACATCGACGTGGGCCACCACAGTGGTGTGATGCCCGTGCGGGCGGCGAGCCACCTCGGCGTCCCACCCGGTCTCGACCAGGCGCATAAACGCCTCGATTGTGGTAGGCAACGGGGGACGATTCTCTGATGTGCGGTCGCCATCGCCGTGATCCTGCTTCCACTCGGCGACTAGCGCATCAAGGTGAGACGCCAGTGCCGCGTCGAACTTCGCCGCCTCGTCGTGGGGAAGTTTGATCCGCCAAAAACTGAACGCCTCGTCGGAGGTCTTGGTGATCGAGGGCTGCTGCTCAGGCCGAGAGTCGGGTTCGGGTCGCGGTTCCAGTTTGACCGCCGTGCGCAGCTGGTTGACCGTGGCGCAGCGCGCCAGCTCCGCATAGTGCTCATCGGAACCTTCGCCCGCCCGTGCGGCGATGACGCCGAGCTGATCCAGCGAAAGCCGACCCTCCCGCATGCCCGCGGCGCAGCGGGGAAACTCCTCCAACCGGCGCGCCACCGTGGCGATCGTGTGGGCATTTCCCGATGACGAGCCGAGCTTCCAGGCCACCAACGCCGCCACCGACCGCGCACCCGTCGCACCCCACAGCTCGTCGCGATCCAACTCGGCGACGATCTCCACAATGCGCCCATCAATCGCATTACGCTGACCGGCCAACTCCGCCAACTCCTCGAACAACACCTCAACACGCTCGGCAGAGCTCACCGGCGCGGGAGGCGATGCGGTCGAGGACATAACGTCATCATTGCAGCCGGGTACGACAAGTTTCGGCTGCCGACTCTCTTGCGCGGCATGCGTGAGAAGTTGGGCTTGCCAGTTATCGAACCCAATGTCGCCGCACCGAACATGCCAATCGTTCGCGGCGTCGACGATCGAGGCGTCGGCGCAGGCCGAACCGTATGCCAGCCACTTTGCTCCTTACGCTTACGCATTCAGGCATAAACGGCATCGGACACCAAAGGGAATCCATGTCAAGTGCCTATGCGTGCATTGTCATGCTTAAGCACGCACTGCTTGCGGCCGAAGCAAGGACCCTCTCCGAAGGTTTCCCGCGTGCAATCTCGCTCGCGGAACTATGGTCACTTCGTGCGGCGTCGAACGGTGTTGAAGCTACCGGTGCTGCTGGCGGCCGGCACTCCGCTGATCCACACGCCCCGCGCCGCAGCAGACCAAAGCCCCTGGTCGCCGGACCGAGCCAACCGCTGGTATCAGGCGCAGGGTTGGCTCGTCGGCGCCAACTACATCACCTCGAACGCCATCAATCAGCTCGAGATGTTTCAGGCTGACACCTTCGACCCCCGGCGCATCGATGTCGAGCTCGGCTGGGCCGAGTCGCACGGACTCAACGCTGTGCGGGTTTTCCTCCACGATCTGCTGTGGGCCCAAGACCATAGGGGCTTCCTAAAACGTCTTGCGCAGTTTGTCGCCATTGCGGCGCGTCACCGCATCAAACCACTCTTTGTCTTCTTCGACTCATGTTGGGATCCGTTCCCGAAACCGGGACGGCAGCGCGCACCGAAGCCCGGCGTCCACAACTCCGGTTGGGTGCAAAGCCCAGGCGCTGAACACCTCGATGACCTCGACTACCGTCGCACTCTGCGCGACTATGTCACGGGTGTGTTGAACCAATTCCGCACGGATGACCGCGTTTTGGGTTGGGACATCTGGAATGAGCCCGACAATCCCGCCCGCGTCTACCGCAAGGTCGAAAGGAAAGACAAGCTCGACCGCGCCGCCGACCTGCTCTCGCTGGCGTTCGGGTGGGCACGTTCGGTTGATCCGAGTCAACCGCTAACAAGTGCCGTGTGGGACGGCGTGTGGGGAGATCCCCTAGGGCGTAGCGAAATCGCTGACATCCAATTGGATAACTCCGACGTGGTCACCTTCCACTGCTACGACAAACCAGCGGGCTTCGAAGCCCGGATCGCCGAGCTGTCGCCGTTGGGGCGGCCGATCCTTTGCACCGAGTACCTGGCCCGGTCCCTGGGCAGTACCGTTGAGGGGATCCTGCCAGTTGCCAAGCGGCACAACGTTGGTGCGATCAATTGGGGGCTGGTCGCCGGCAAGACCCAAACGTACTTTCCATGGGATTCCTGGGATCACCCGTACAAGACAATGCCGAGGCCCTGGTTTGCAGACCTGCTCGAACCCGATGGACGGCCCTACCGCGACAGCGAAATTCAGACCATCAGCAAACTGAGCAGACTCTAGTGGCACTTCAACCGCTCTATCTGCTGGCCGATAGCCAGCTGCTGTTCTGGAAACGGCAGGACCGACTGCTCCTCGAGGTTGCCATCGAGGGATTGGATCGGGACGCACCGCTCAGTGCGGCCTAAATCGGTGCCTCGAATGGGGATCGTCCGGAGTTCTATGACATCTTCGAGGCGGCCATCGACCCAATTGGAGTCGACGACCGTCGCATGATCGATTCGTCATTCGGCCCAGATGACCGCGCCTTTCTGGAACGTACCCAGTTGATCGTCCTCGCGGGCGGCGATGTGCGTCGCGGCTGGAAAACGTTCGAGAAGACCGGCATGAAGCATGTGATCCTGGACCGGTACGCCGAAGGGGCGGTCCTGGTGGGCATTTCGGCCGGCGCGGTCCAGCTCGGACGATATGGAATCGTCGAGACACCGCAATCCCCCGCGCCCGAGCTGCTAGATGTTTTCAAGCTCGTCCCCGTGGTCATCGACACGCACGACGATCCCGCCGAGTGGGCGCGGCTGTCACGCGCGATTCATTCGCTGAAGGGAGCGGCGACCGGGCTGGGAATCCCCGTCGGTGGCGGAGTCATCGCGCATCCGGATATGACCATCGAGCCTTTGCGACGTCCTGTCCACGAATTCCGTTTCGAGGATGAGCGGGTCACGCACTCACTCTTGTACGCCGAAGAGGGCAACTGACACGGGTCAGCCCGTGCCGATTTTCTGGTCCAACGGCACCACGACGCCGGCCTCAGGCCGATTCTTTAGTTCTTGGTATGCCGACTCGAGGGTGGCCGGAACTGCTTCCAGGTCGCGGTAGACGCCCATCAGGCGCTCCAGGATCTCGACCCGTTGTCGGCTCGCCTCGTCCACCGCTCGTCGGGCCTGCTCACGATAGTGATCAGCCTCCTGCTTCGCGTCGGCGAGCAGCTGCTCACGCTCCTGCTGCGCGTCCTGCCACGCCTCCTCGATTGCCGATTGGGTTTCAGCGCGCATCCTGGCCAGTTCGGCGTCGAGCTTCTTCTTGGTTTCCTCGTACTCGGCTTCCAGGGCTTTTCGCTGCGTGGCCATCTCCGCCAACTCCTCTTTGTACTTTCGTTGTGCAGCCTCGGCCTCAGCCTCAGCCGCCGCGATCAGCGCCTCTGATTCCTCCCGCGCCTCGGCCTGCATCGCGGTAACCTCGTCGACCGCGTCCCGCAGCATCTTCGCCATCCGATGCTGCATCGCGTGCGGCGTGGGTGAGGTATCCCTGAGAACCGCGACCTCCTCCCGCAACGCCGCGACTTCATCGCCGGATTCCTTCAGCCGGGCCCTTAAGCTCTCGATATCGTCGAGCAGCAACTGCTGCTTGCTGATCAACACCTCGATGTAGGCATCGACCGCAGCCGGATCGTAGCCCCTGAACATACGAGAGAACGTCTTTGCCGGTTCGGTTATCACTGCAATCCCCCTTCTGGAAACGCCTGGTAGACCCCGTGCGACCGGCCCCAGAGTCATTTCACGGTCATGCATCGGCCGGGCTGCGCGGTCGTCAGCTGCGGCGCCGGGACCACACGGCGCCGAGGATACCGATCGTTTCGGCTGCCTTCAGCGGCCAGCGTTAGCCACCGGCTCCCGCAGCCAGGAGCGTCAAGGATCAGCCGAAGTAACTGTCATGCATCAGCCGAAACACTGTCACACATCAGCCGAGGTCACACACCTTTGATGGTGCGGGCGGGACTCGAACCCGCGACCAACGGATTATGAGTCCCTAGACAGCACGCCGACGACCAGCGGGAACAGTTAGCTGATTCGCCTCATATCGCCTGCAAGACAGGAAATCTGCGCGTTGCAGGTACAGTTCCGGTGCGCCATCGGTACGCCTACAAACCGCCCTCGGTCGCCGGGGTGATGCCGGGGTGGGAAGCGGCCACGGCAGGTCAGCTATCCAACGTTCCCCTGAGACGACACGGTCAGGGAGAAATTCAGCGCCCGTGCGGGCACAAAGTCGAGTACCGCACTACTCATGTCGTCCCCCGCATATTGAGTGAGTATGAATCGGTCACCCACATAACTCCGCAACTTGACGAGGAGAACAGGCCATGACCATCACTGAACCCCTCGCCGTGAAAACAATCGCGCCAGACCAGCTGATCGGTTACCGCGACTACCTGCTAGGCGTGTGGGCAGACATCGGCAAATTTGATCCGCCGGCGTCGCCGACACCGCTCACACCCGAGCAGACGCGCCAACAGCTGACGAACCGTTTCCACCAGGATTTCACTACAACCGATGTCAGCGGGGCGCCGGCGAACGAATTACTTATTCCGATCCTTGAACGAGTCTTGACCGATCCCACTCCTACTGGCTTTGGACTGCCCGCTTCAGCCCTGCCGACCAGACTGCCAGATGAAAGTGCACGCGACTACCTTGATGCGCTGATCGCGACCAGCGGCAAAACGCCGACCGAGCTCGGGCTTCGGTGCCGTGTCGATTTGACTCGCCCTGACGCAGCCATTAGTTCATCGGTGCAGGAGAACATCGCGACGCTGCTGGGATTTTTTCGCGACAGCTTTCAGTCCAAGCCCGATCCGTTCCACACCGCCCCCGACATACGCCACGACACGATAATCCCGTTCTGGCTCCACGGCGTAGCCCCGTTTTTCCTCGAATACGAGGAGTGGGTCCAACATTCCGCAACCTTCTTTCCGGAGAACGCGTTCTCGATGCTGCGCAGCCTGCGCGCAGACCACCTCGCCGCCTACGCGCGCATGAGGCCACCCTCCGATCACTGGTACGCGTGGTTTCAGAAGGCCGCGGCGCTCTTCGACGACATTCAAAAGGCGGTCGAGCAGATTTCTCAGGGCGAGTACCCAAGCGCCCTCAACCTCTTGGATGACACCAAACGCGGAGCGGACGAGTTGATCGAGGAGCGGACGTCCGACAACCTCGTCGTTCCGTACGACGTGACGACGCCGATGAAAGCCCGTAAAGCCTTCGTCGTCACCGACAAACCGTCGCTGCTGAAATTTGAACTCTACCTTAGCTTTGCGGACAGCGATGACAATCCCACTCCCTATCATTTCCCCGGCCATGACGACTACTTCACCGCAGCGATGGTCCTTTACGCCGGCTACTTTTACTATCTATGGCGCTCGGACGTCCAGCTAGCACTCGGTCGTTTCACCGAAGCTGTCAGACCGCTATTGCCGTTCGTCGGTGAGCGTCTCGGATCCGCAGAACTCGACGACCCTTCCGGCTACGTCGTGGACCCCATCAGCATCTTCATATACCAATACCAGACCTTTCCCTACACTTTGTGGCGGCCCGACAAACCGTTGGACCCGAGCAACTTTGAAGGCTGGATCAACCCTCCGGGGATCGCGGCGCTGCTGCACAATGTCGATGTCAATTTTATGCGACTGCGACTGGGCAACGCGCTACTCGAATGGGCCGACACACTGTACCGGGCCGACGACGAATCGAGTGCTCGCGCTCGTGAGCTCTATAAGGCGGTGCTATGGCTTCACCGCGATGACCCGAACATTAGTCCGAGTTGGGACGCGTTGTCTCCGCCGCCTGCCCCGCCGCTCAATTCTGCTGTCGCGAGTCAGATCTCGCGGGCTCGCGCGGGATTCATCAAGATGGAGGCCGGTCTCAACTACTTTGGGTTAACCACCGACATGGTGCCGGTGCAGCGTTACCGCGCTTTGAAGGATCAAGCCGATCGGTATGCAGCATTGGCGGTGGCCGCCGAGCGCGACTTCCTCGTCGCGATGGCAAATCTGGAGCAATTGTCGATCGACAAGATACGCACGTCAAACATATTGGCCAAGGCGCAAGCCCAGCAGAGTATCGCTGGCGAGCAACGGCAAATCGCTGAATACAACGTCGCCGTTGCGAGCCAGCAAGTCGACGCGGTACAGAAACAGATCGACGCCAAGAAGGCCGAAATCGCCAACCACGACAGTTTTTTCGGCCAGTGGAGCGACTTCATCAGCGGTGCGGCCAGCACCGTTACGTCAGTTTTCAAGACCGCCAAAGGCAGCCCCACCGGCGACGTCTCAGGGCAAATCACCTCCGGCATCGCGGCCGAAATGGGCTCTGGTTCCGCCGATTCAGCTGGCCTACTAGGACTCGGGGCCGGTGCGTCGGTGCTTGCCGGCTACGGGCTGTTCCTGTACGTCGGCTACAGCACCCTCTCAAGCATGGCATCCGCTGACATGACCCGCACCAGTGAACTGAAACGGCTCCAAGAAGTCACTATGCCGTTGGCGCAAGGCAATGTCACCGCTCGCGAACGCGAAGTCGTCATCGCACAGTTGCAGGAAACCGTCGCCGGCGCCGACATCGAACTCGCGCGGGGCCTCATATCCTTCAACGAGCAACGACTGCTTAACACCGAGTTTTGGGCATCGGTAGCCGGCATATTGCAGCGGGTTCTGCGCCGCTATCTCGACCTTGGTGCTTGGTCGGCGTGGTTAGCCGAACGCGCACTGGCCTTCGAGCAGAACCGTGAGTTGCACATCGTTCGCATGGACTACCACATCTCCTCCCTTCAAGACGTCACCAGCGGTGATCTCTTGCAAGCAGACCTGGCCGAACTGGAGGCCGCTCGAATATCGGGGGAGCGAGCCCTAGTCCCGTTCACTTGCTCAATCTCAATGGTTGAAGAGTTCCCCTTGGCCTTCGGGGCGTTGAAAGCCCAGGGATCATGCACGTTCTCAACCACCGAGGCCGCATTGCGGAGCTTCTTTCCCGGCACTTATGGGCATCGCATACGCGACGTGCGGGTAGTGGCCCGGACCGCGCCCGCCGGCGCACGGGTACGTGGCACCCTCGCAAACCACGGGATATCGCTGGCCAGTGTGGACGAATCCCTCACCAGCCGAGCGATGCTGCGATTCCCCGACGCGACCGCGGTGTCGGAGACCAACCTCGGCGGACCGCCTGACCCGCGGCTGACGGAGGTCCTTGGACCCTTTGAGGGCACCGGTCTTGACACCACATGGACGCTCGACCTCGACTCCGCTGCAAGCGGCGGCAGCTGGGATGCAGTCACCGATGTAGTCATCGAGATTGAAGGGTTGGCCCGCTACGCGGAGTCATTGCGGGTGACGCACAACACCGCGCGAGCCGCGCAGCCGCCGGCCTATCGATTCATCATGATGTCGGCGAGGGCATTCGCTGGAGATGATCTCGCCGCTCTGAAGAAAACAGGCAGCGGCAGTGTCACGCTCGATTTCCGCGAGTTCCCCTTCCCCATCGGGGAAAAGAACCGCACCGTGTCAAATGTGGCGGTCCTGCTGCCCGGCGCGAAAGGCAAGCCCGTCAACGCGCACCTGCACCTGTCTGCGCCACAACCCGTTGATATCGACTTCCCGATTGGGGACAACATCGCGCTGTCTAATGGTCGTCCGCTTCGGCTGCCGGGCAGCACCACGCCCGCCGCGCCGCTCAATGCCGGCATCGGCGCGCCTGTTGAGCAGTCGTGGTCAATTCAAATCGACGGCTCGCCCGACGCCGACCTGACCAACGTCGTCGATCTGGTGGTCGGTATCGACTACGCGGCTAA
This sequence comes from Mycobacterium fragae, assembly GCF_002102185.1. Lineage (GTDB taxonomy): Bacteria > Actinomycetota > Actinomycetes > Mycobacteriales > Mycobacteriaceae > Mycobacterium > Mycobacterium fragae. The sequence goes on along the minus strand of NZ_LQOW01000031.1, from coordinate 313,043 downwards.
CCTCCCAAACCTGCCGACCTTGTCGGAGGGTTCCGCGGGAGCCGATGTCCGCTGGGCGCAATACCTGCTGGTGCGCCGCACGATGACATACGACGAGGTTGACGGCAAATTCGGGGCGGTGACAAAACGTGCGGTCCAGAAGTTCCAACGCAATTGCGGACTGCTGGATGACGGCATCGTCGGCCCCCTCACCTGGTTCGCTCTTGACGGCGAACGAGCGCGGCCGCCGAAACTCGAGCGCGGCGCGCAGGGCGAGGTCGTGCGCAAGCTTCAAAGCGCATTGAATCAAGGGAGAGGAAAGTTCGCGCCCAGCGCCAATCCAATTCTGAAGGTCGATGGCATATTCGGCAGCGTCACCGAAAGTGCGGTCAAGGGCGCACAAGACTACAACCACATCACCAAGGACGGCATCGTTTGGCTTCAGACCTGGGCCATCCCAACGCGCGCCGCCGATCAGGTGCTCGCCGAATTGTGCGGAGTGCCCGGCCCTGGCCCCGGCGGTTAGATGGAGTCGAGACGGGTTGCCGGCAAGTCCGTCGATGTGAAAGTGCAGCCCTAACAGTCGACCCAGCAGGAGACGTCATAAATTTCGGTCGCGCTTCGGCGCTAATCATAAAGCTCGTGACATGTTGTGTGGAACTTGAGACGTCGCAGGTAGCGCCGGTAACTACGTTTGTAGTGCGCTTCGGAGCGGAAGGCCGGTTGGAGCTGTAGCAACTCCAACCATACGGCCTCCACACCCGCCGGCATCCTGATGCGAGACACCTCCGCGGCCGATCCGAACAATCGGTTAGCCCTTCAAGGCCCTCTGCCTCATAGCGCGCCAACCACGCATGCAGTGTCCGCCGCGACACGCCGACCTTCTCGCGACCTGCGACACCGACAACCCTCGCTGATCACCGCCAATACGGCCTGATACCTCTGCTCAGCCACGCTCAACTCCCTCACCAGGGAGTGTCGATCATTCAATTGACATCCCAGCGCAGCTGCAGAATCACAGGTTAGGCGTGAGATCATAGTGACGAAGTTCTAATGATCCCTTATCCCGCTGCGTCAGGGCACAGCTCTTGGTGGGCTGCGTCGACAAACGCCTGAGCCTGAGCAGGCGTGGGTTCGGTAGGGAATTCCTTGTCACGGAACCGATCTACCTCGTCCGGTATTGAAACCCCATTCGCCAGATCGGCGCAGATCCCTCGTCCGAAGTTCACCAATACACCTGGATCGCGGACGGTGAAAATGCCATGCTGACTCAGGTTGGCAAGGAAGCTGTTTTCGTCCGCCTTCGCATGCGGAGCCAACGCGATTACATTGGCCGCCACGACGAGACCGATGGCGACCTTCCCCATGAGTTGCGCCACTCCGCCTGCCTTTTTCAATTCGACGCGCCTCCTGCGGCTAGTTCCCGAATGGGATGTTCGACCTCCTCGGTGGGGCTGGTCGGTGGGGCTGTTCAGTGTCGGTTGATGGTTGACGGATCTGTTTCGGTTGAGCCTTGACACTTTGGGTTATGGATCGGCCCCGGCGCGGATGGTGGAGGCCCGCCTTTTTCTTACCGCGCCGGTGCTGGTGCGTGCGGCGGTCTTGACAAGTTCGTTGCCGATCGAAAACGGTAGGACGTCGCCGTCGATGTGGACATCGCAGCGGCCACCGGCACGGTGTCTGCCGACGCTGACTTGCTGCCGGCCACATACGATGCCATTGGCGCAGACTTTGCGGCTGACCCGATCATCACTGGCGCGGTCACGGCCTGATACCGCTGCTCTGCCACGCTCAACTCCCTCATTCCGGGAGTGTCAAGGATCAGCCGAAGTAACTGTCAACAATCAGCCGAAACACTGTCAGGCATCAGCCGAAGACGCAAAGTCAAGCATCACCCGAGGTCATACACGCCTTTAGTGGGGCGGGCGGGACTCGAACCCGCGACCAACGGATTATGAGTCCGCGGCTCTAACCAACTGAGCTACCGCCCCCTGGGGCAACTCTCTACACGACCTTGACATTAGCCTCGGCCGGTTGGCCCATGGACCTACCCCAGTCGTCCCTGCTCGGGGACGCTCGTCGACACCGCCGCATACGCTCGGGCCAGCTGCTCCAGAATCTCCGCGTTCAGGGTGTGCTCATGCTCGTGCTTGTCCAGCACCGCGATGATGGCCCCGAACAGTGACTCGGCGGCGTCATGCTGAGCTTCCTTTGCTGTTGTCATGGCTTCTTCCTGGCTCCAGCCTTCGGTCGAGGGGTCACATCATTGCAACCCGCGCGCCAGCAATCGTCGCACGCAGGACCAGGTTCCGCATTTCAGCCGAACACCGTCTGACCGTCGGCGTCGAGCAGATACCGCTCGGTGCCGTGCTCGACTCGCGGGGCATCGCCGCCCAACGCCACGGCGATCTTGTTGCTGGCGTTGCGCATCACGTCGAAGGTCAGCTCGACCGCCTCGGCGTCGGAGAAGTGCTCGCGCACCCCTGCGGCAACGCCGCGCTCGATATGACTGGGTGACCAGATCAGCGCGTCGACATAGCGCAGCGCCGCCTTCTGCCGGTCGGTCAGCAGGGCCGACGCCTCGAAGTGTTCGATGTCGCCGTAGAGCGTCTCCGACCCGCCGGCGTCCAGTGCCGTCGTCTCGCGCAGCGACTTGCACAACCGGCAGTTGTGCTGCGCCGCTCCGCGAAGCCGCACCAGCTCCGACGTCAGCGCATCCAGCCCGCGCAGCCGCGCCACCGCCGGCAGGAAGCCGTTGAACACCGCCTCGGACGCATCGGTGGTGTGATCCCATGTGATCGGCTCGGACACCCATCCCAGATACTCCTGGCCCACCCCGAGAGCCTCCAACCCGGCACGCACCCGCGGGACGAAGTCGGCGATATACATCTGCACGACGGTGTCAAAAGTGCTGCCTTCCAACGCAGACCACAGCTTTGACCGCTGCTCATCGCCGATCATCGACACGTCGGCGCTGAGCTGCTCGGCGAATTCGGCGGCGATGGCTTCTGCCTCTGATCCCGGCTCGGTCACCGAGACCTCCGCCGGCAGCGGCGTCAGCCCTAGCGTCTCCGCGCAGACGCGCCGCACCAGCGCCGCAACGCGGCCGTCGCCGGGTGATAAGGCGACCAGCCGCGTCAGATCGATTTGACGCACCACGCCATTATTGCGCTGGGCTCACCGACGACATGTGGAAGTCCGGTATCCGCAGCGACGGCATCGCCGCCCGGGTCGCCCAATCGCCCCACTCCCGCGGCAATGTCACCTCGCTGACGCCGGCCTGGCTGGCCCGTCGCAACAGATCCAGCGGGCTCTCGTTGAACCGGAAGTTGTTGACCGCCGCCGTCACCTCCCCGTCCTCGACAAGGTAGACGCCGTCACGGGTCAGTCCGGTCAACAGCAAGACCGTGGGATCGACCTCGCGGATGTACCAGAAGGTGGTCAGCAGCAGCCCACGCTCGGTCTGCGCGATCATCTCGGCGAGATCGGCGCTGCCGCCGGTCATCAGCAGATTCTCGGCGGCGACCGCGACCGGGACATCGAATTCGGCCGCTGTGGCCCGAGGGTAGGCCAGCGCGTTGATCACCCCGTCGCGGATCCAGTCCACCCGCTCGATGTTCATCCCGTTGTCGAAGATCGACACGGTCTCCGAGGAACTGGTGGCAGCGACGAACGGCCCGCACTCAAGCCCGGGCGCCGCAGGATCGGAGTAGAGCGTCAACGGCAGCTCGGTCAGCCGCTCCCCCACCCGAGTTCCGCCGCCGGGCACCGCCAGCGCGGTGCGGCCCTCCTGCGCGCCGCGGCCGGCCATCATCCAGGCCAGATAGATCATCATGTCGGCCACCGCCGGCGGCGGAAGAATGGCCTCGTAACGACCGGCGGGAAGCTCAACGGTGCGCTGCGCCCAGCCCAGCCTGGTGGATAGCTGCTCGAGCAGCAGATCCATTGGTACACGGGTGAAATCGGGCGAACCTATGCCCGCCCACGCGCTCGCGTCGCCACGTTTGGCGTTGAGCTCCACCGAGCCGGTGGGCTGCGTGAATCGGCGCCGCACTCCCGTGGACGTCGCCAAAAACGTCGTCTCCAACGCGTGATGGGCAAAGCCGTACAACTGATCCGAACCCCGGAACCCGTGGCCCAAAACCCCAGCGACGTCCGTGAACACCTCGGCCCCGGTGGCGGGCACCGGATCGTCCCAGTCGGCAGGCACGCCGCTACCACCCAACAGCGGCATGGCATCGCAGGACTCCCGCGCCGAGGCAGCGGCCTCCTGCGACGCCGCGACCAGCCCGGCGATCGTCGACAGGTCAGCCTCCGCGGTACACAGTGAGCCAACCCGCGCGCTATCCCCTTGGCGCACAATCGAAATCACTGCAGTAGTGCGTCTGGTCGACATCCCATTGGTGGTCATCGAGTTGTTCGCCCAGCGCAGGGAAGCCTCTGTGCGGTCGGTGACCAACACGATCGTATCGTCGGCTCGCCCGGATCGCGCTGCATCCAATGCGATCTCAATGGCGAGCTGAGCGCTGATCATCGCCCCCCCTCGGCGCGCGCGTTGAGCACGAGGATGCGACGGAACAACGCCGAGGGGCAGCCGTGGCTGACCGAGGCCACCTGGCCGGGCTGGGCTTTCCCGCAGTTGAACGCGCCGCCCAACCGCCATGTCGACGGCCCGCCGACGGCTTCCATCGAATTCCAGAAATCGGTCGTGTTGGCCTGATAGGCGACGTCGCGCATCTGCCCGTACAGGCGCCCGCCGCGGATGCGATAAAACCGCTGCCCGGTGAATTGGAAGTTGTAGCGCTGCATATCGATTGACCAGGACTTGTCACCGACGATGTAGATGCCGTCGTCGACCCGGTCGATCAAGTCAGCGGTGCTGATGGGCTCGGGGCTCGGCTGCAGCGAGACGTTGGCCATCCGCTGGATGGGCACGTGATGCGGCGAATCGGCGTACGAGCACCCGTTGGAGCGTGGCTGGCCGAGCCGCGGCGCGAAGACCCGGTCGAGCTGATAGCCGACGAAAATCCCGTCGCGAACCAGATCCCAGCTCTGCGCGGCCACTCCCTCATCGTCGTAACCGATGCTGGCCAAGCCGAATTCGGTAGTGCGATCGGCGGTTACGTTCATCACCGGCGAACCGTATCGCAGGGAGCCGAGCTTGTCGGGGGTGGCGAAAGACGTGCCGGCGTAGGCGGCTTCGTAGCCTATGGCACGGTCATATTCTGTTGCGTGCCCGATAGATTCGTGGATCGTCAACCAAAGGTTGGTCGGGTCTATCACCAGATCTTTGGGTCCGGGCGTCACGCTGGGTGCCTTGACCTTCTCCGTCAGCAACGACGGCAGCTCGGCGAGCTCGTCGGTCCAGTTCCACACCTCGTCGCCGGCCACGACCTCCCAGCCACGTGCCATAGGTGGCGCCAGCGTGCGCATCGAGTCGAACCCGCCAGCCGCCACGTCCACGTCGACCGCCTCCAAGACGGGCATCACCCGCACCCGCTGCTGGGTGTTCGTCGAACCGAAGGTGTCGGCGTAGAAGGTCTGCTCCTTGACGGCGCTCAGGCCCGCCGACACGTGATCGATTCCCTCGGCCCCCAACAGCCGAGCCGAGTAATCCTCCAACACGGCGACCTTGTCGGCGGCGGGGACGCTGAACGGGTCGATCTCGTAGCTGGACACCCACGTGGCGTCGGCGTACACCGGCTCGGGCGCCAGCTCGATGCGCTCGGCGTTGAGGCCGGCCAGCGTGCTGGCCACCGAGACGGCTCGCTTCGCGGTGTCCGCCGCGACGGGCGGCGCCAGCTCGGCGTGCGAGGCAAAACCCCAGGTGCCGTCGACGATCACCCGGACCGCCATGCCGAGTTCGCGGCTGAGCACCGCGGTCTCCAGCTCGCCGTCACGCAGCTGGATGTGCTCGGTGGTGATTCGCTGAATGCGCAGGTCGGCGTGGCTGGCCCCGGCCGCCGTGGCCGTCGACAGCGCGGCGTCGGCCAGCTCGCGGCGCGGCAGGTCGAGAAAGTCGGCATCGATCCCCCGGTTCGGTGTCACGGCTCCACCGTAACGAGCGGCTTTAATACACCCATGGCCGCTGGGCTGGGAAAGCCACGCCGATCGATGGCGCTGGGCTACGCGCTGCTCGCTCCGAGCCTGTTCGGCGTGGTCGCCTTCCTACTGCTTCCGATGCTGGTCGTGGTGTGGCTGAGCCTGCATCGTTGGGATCTGTTGGGGCCGATCGAGTATGTCGGCGGCGACAATTGGCGTTTGGTGCTCAGCGATTCGACGTTCGGCAATTCGCTGCTGGTAACACTGATTTTCGTGGCGATCGTGGTGCCGGCGCAGACGGTGATCGGACTAGCGGTCGCGGCGTTGCTGGCGCCCGGGCTGCCCGGCAGCGGGGTGTTCCGAACGATCTACGTGCTGCCGTGGATCTGCGCCCCGCTGGCGATCGCGGTGTTGTGGCGATGGATCCTGGCACCGACCGACGGCGCGGTCAGCACCCTGTTGGGGCATCGCATCGAATGGCTCACCGATCCCGGGCTGGCGCTGCCGGTGGTTTCGGCCGTGGTGGTGTGGACGAATGTCGGCTATGTCGCGCTGTTTTTCCTCGCCGGCATCCTGGCCATCCCCACCGATATCCACTCCGCGGCACGCATCGACGGGGCCGGCGCCTGGCAGCGGTTCTGGCGCATCACCTTGCCGATGCTGCGGCCCACCATGTTCTTCGTACTGGTTACCGGCGTCGTCAGCGCTGCCCAGGTTTTCGACACCGTCTACGCGCTGACCGGCGGCGGACCCGCCGGCCACACCGACCTGGTTGCTCACCGCATCTACGCCGAAGCGTTCGGGGCGGCGGCGATCGGGCGCGCCGCCGTGATGGCGGCCGTGTTGTTCCTGATCCTGGTCGGCGTCACCGTCGTCCAGCATCTGTATTTCCGCCGGCGGATCAGCTATGAGCTGGTTTAGGGCTGCCGCGGTTTACGCCGGGCTGGGCCTCGGCGCGCTGATCACGTTGGCGCCGTTCGCACTTGGCTTGCTGACCTCGTTCACCCCGGCCCATCAGTTCGCGACGGGTACACCGCTGGCGTGGCCGCGGCCGCCGACGCTGGCCAACTACGTTGACCTGGGCGGCGCCGGGTTTGGCCGGGCGCTGCTGGTCACTGCAGTGATGACGGCGGTGATTCTGGTTGGGCAGCTGAGCTTTTCGGTGCTCGCGGCCTACGCCTTCGCTCGGCTGCGCTTTCCGGGCCGCGATGCGCTGTTCTGGGTCTATATCGCGACACTGATGGTGCCGGCCACCGTGACGGTCGTGCCGCTGTATTTGATGATGGCGCAGCTAGGGCTGCGTAACACATTTTGGGCGTTGGTGTTGCCGTTCATGTTCGGCTCGCCGTACGCGATTTTCCTGCTACGTCAGTACTTTCGCACAATTCCCGATGACCTCGTCAACGCCGCGCATCTCGACGGGGCCAACACGCTGGACGTCATCGTGCACGTGGTAGTACCGTCGAGCAGGCCGGTGCTGGTCACACTGATGCTGATCACCGTCGTGTCGCAATGGAACAACTTCATGTGGCCGTTGGTGATAACGAGTGGCAGCAAATGGCGGGTGCTGACCGTGGCTACAGCCGCGCTGCAGTCCCGGTACAACGCTCAGTGGACGCTGGTGATGGCCGCGACGACGGTGGCCATCGTGCCGCTGTTGCTGCTGTTTTTGGCATTTCAGCGCCACATCGTGCGGTCGATTGTCGTGACGGGCTTGAAATGAGTTTGCGGCCCCGGTTTTCCACGCTGGTCGCGGTCGCTGTCGTCCTCGTGGCCGCATTGCTGGCCGCGACGGCGGTGCTGCTGGACGTCTCGGCCAGACCGCATGGCGGCAAAACCGTGGTGACCGTGCGAATCTGGGACGAGCAGGTCGCCCCGACGTATCGCGAATCGTTTGCGGCGTTCACCCGAACGCACCCCGATATCGAGGTCCACGTCAACGTCGTGGCGTACTCCACCTATTTCGACACGCTGCGCACCGATGTGGCCGGCGGTAGCGCCGACGACATCTTCTGGCTCTCCAACGCCTATCTCGCCGGATACGCCGACAGCGGACGGCTCATCAAGGTCGACGACCTCAGATCGGCGTGGGAACCCGCGGTGGTCGACCAGTTCACCCGAGGCGGTGCGCTATGGGCTGTGCCTCAGCTGACTGACGCGGGCATCGCGATGTACTACAACGCCGATCTGCTAGCCGCCGCCGGTGTGGACCCTGCCCGACTGGACAGCATGCGGTGGAGCCCGAATGGCGGCGATACCCTGCGGCCGCTGCTCGCTCGGCTCACCGTCGACGCCGACGGACACACCGCAGCGACACCGGGTTTCGACGCCAGCCGAGTCCGGCAGTGGGGGTACAACGCGGCCAACGACCCGCAGGGCATCTATCTCAACTACATCGGGTCCTCGGGCGGGGTGTTTCAGCACGGTGACCGGTTTGCGTTCGACAATCCCTCGGCGATTGAGGCCTTCCGCTACCTCGTCGGCTTGATCAACGTTGACCACGTCGCGCCCCCGGCCTCGGACACCAACAACAATGGCGATTTCTCCCGCAACCAGTTTCTGGCCGGCCGCATGGCGCTATTTCAATCCGGTACCTACAATTTGGCTGCCATTGCTGAGCAGGCCCACTTCAGATGGGGTGTGGCGATGCTGCCGAGCGGGCCGAAAGACCGAGTCAGTGTCACCAACGGCATTGCCGCAGCTGGTAATTCGGCGTCTCTACACCCCGATGCTGTACGCCAGGTACTGGCCTGGATGGGCAGCGAGCAGGGCAACGTTTACCTCGGCCGGCACGGTACCGCGATCCCCGCGGTGCGCTCGGCGCAGCGTCAGTACCTTCGCTACTGGGCCACTAAAGGTGTAGACGTAAAACCTTTTTTCATCGTGCTGGACGGCCCGCGTATCGCGGCGCCGGGTGGTGCCGGGTTCGCCGCCGGATATCAGGCGCTCAAGCCGTACTTCGATGAGATGTTTCTCGGCCGCGGCGATGTGGCGGCAACACTGCATCAGGCGCAGGAAGCGGCCAACGCCGCCGCACGGCGGTGATGCTATGCGCCCAGTGCGACCTCGATAGCTACCGCAGCCCCGCACAACGCCGAGATGATCGCGAGTGTCAGCCAGTCGGCCAGTTTCGGCCGGGACGGGACCGCCGAGATCTGGCCGGTGCCGCCGCGCGCGGTGATCGCATCACCCATCTCGTCCGCGCGCCGCAGCGTCACCGCGATGGCAGTAGCCAGCAAGTCGATCAGCTCCAAGGCGTGGCGCTTGCGGCGAGCACGACGGGTTCGCGGAACTATTTTGGGCCGCGATCGGCGTGCAGCGTAGAGCACCCTGAACTCGTCGATCAGCATCGGGAAGGCCCGTAGCGCGATCGCGAGGGTGACGGCCCACTCGTCGACCGGGATCCGCAAGAGCCGCAGTGGGCGGCCCAAAGTGGCTACAGCTGGCGCGATTTCAGCGACGTTGGTGGTCCACGAGATCATCGCCCCAAGGCCGAGCAGCACGATCGACAGAGCGGTGATACGCAGGAAGTTCAGCAACCCACCCAAGCCGAGCGAGACCCCACCCACGTCGATCAGCGGGCTGCCGCCGGCCAAGGCCGCGGTAATCCCACCGATGGCGACCAGGATCCACAGCCAGGGCGGTACCGAGGGCAAGGCACCGCGCGGTATGTGGGCGATCCGAGCCCCCGTCAGCACCACTGCCGCCACCAGCCCGATTGGCACCCATCCCGGGTAGAACGTCAGTAGCACCGAGATACCGAAAACCACAATCAGTTTGGTGCCGGCCCACAATTCGTGGACTGCCGAGGTACCGGGCACCGGGCGCAGCAGCACGACCGGGCGTGGTGGGCGCCGGACTGGGCGATCGGTCGCGGGAGCTGTAGTCACGACACTCCTCCCGCGGCCGCCGACACCGGTTCCAGCACACCGTCATTCAAGTGGAGGATGCGCGGACACAAATCCTCCAGACCGACAAAGTCGTGCGAAAGGACCACCACCGTGAGGCCCCGCTCGCGGCGCAGATCCTCCAGCAGCCGGAGCAGACCCCGCTGACTGCCGACGTCCAACCCGGCCAGCGGCTCGTCGAGGATCAACGCCCGCGGCGACCGCGCCAACAAGCCCGCCAGCACGACGCGGCGCATTTGGCCGCCGCTGAGCTGGTCGATACCCCGCCGCGCCAAGGCAGCATCCAGCCCCACCGCGGCCAGTGCGGTCGCTACCCGCTGTTTGTCGTCGGGCGAAAAACCGGCAGCCGACGCCACTTCCAGATCCACCCGTGGGCGCATCAGCTGCAGCCGGGATGCCTGGAACGACAGGGCGACCGACCCGACCTGCTCATAGGTGGGCCGCCCGTCAAGCAGACAACTGCCGGTGGTCGGCACCGTCAGCCCGGCCATGACCCAGGCCAGGGTCGACTTGCCCGACCCGTTGCCGCCGTGGATCAGCAGCCCGTCGCCTTGGTGCACAACGAAGCTGACGTCACGCAGTGCGCTCTTCGCCCAGGGGGTGCCGCTGCCGTATTCGTGCCCGATACCCGCCAGTTCGAGCAATGGCACGTCTTCCCGCTGATCAACGGCCTCTGTCACGACCGGCGCGGCTGATGTCTCGACGACGTCGGTGTTGTCCGGTGAATCGCTGAGATTGATTGCACGGTCGGCGGATTCGGCCTCGTTGTTGTAGTGGGTGATGTGTACCAGTGCTGTTCGGTGGCGTTTGGTCAGGCCGGACATGATGCGCAGCAGCGCGTCGCGGCCTTGCTGGTCGACCATGCTGGTGACCTCGTCGGCGATGAGGAGCGCGGGCTCTCGGGCTAGTGCCGCTGCCATTGCGAGGCGCTGCAGTTCACCGCCCGAAAGACTTCCGGTGTCGCGCTCGGCGAGGCCGTCGAGCCCGACTTCGCTCAGCAGCCGCGCGACATCGATCGTGGTTCCGGGCGGCAGGCCCCACACCACTTCGTCGGCGACCCTCGTTCCCAGCACTTGGCTTTCCGGGTGCTGCATGACTACTGCCGTCCCGCCCAGTTGACCAAGTCCCACTGCTCCGGGCCGCTCGATGGTGCCCGACGTCGGTTCGCGGCCGGCTAATAGCAGCATCAGCGTGGTTTTCCCGGAGCCGTTGGCGCCGGTGATCGCGAGGTGTTCGCCGGCTTGCACCTCCAGGCTGACCGTGCGCAGGGCGTCGCGGTCGCTGCGCGGGTAGCGAAAACGCACCTGCTCCAACCGAACTGGGACCGGGTCGACCGGTGCGCTCTCGACCGGTGCGTCGAGTTTGTGCACATCGGGGATGCCGCGCATCCGCTCCAGCACACGCGACAGCGCCCACCACCCGATCAGTGACACGATCGTGATCGAGCCGATCGCATAGGCGAGGAACAGCCACGGCCAATAGTGCATCGCTACCGCGAAGAACCGCTTGAGCCCGTCGGCGGCTACGTCCAAACCCACCCGCGACAGCATCGCGCCCAGGCCGTTCACGTTGGCGGTGACCGCGGCGAAGATCAGGTGCCGCAATCGCGCCAGCGCGGTCAGTGCCAGCACCCCGGCGCCGCCGAAAGCCGCGCCCGCGACAACGGAAGCGACGATCACCGTCGCCGTGCCGCGGCCTTTGCGCTTGATGACTCCGACCAACCCGCCGACGTAGGCGCTGTGGACAACCGTCATGAACCCGCCGACACCGGCGATCAGAAACGCGATCACGCTCGCGGCGACCGTCGCGGCGATCAGCACCCGGATGCGATACCGGTAGGCCAGCAGGCCCATCGGAACCGTGCCCAGCAGCGCCAAGCCGCCCGCGAACGGCACAACCACCGCGGTGATCGCCGTCGCAGCACACAGCGCTGCCATGACCGAAGACTGCGCGAGCTCGCCGGGTCGCAACGACCGAGCCCGTTGGGGCGTGGTCGCTGGGCGGGTCGCGCTCATTTCACTGATTGTGCCAGCTTTCGCCGAGTGTTCCCGGTTTGCACGCGGCGGCAGGTCACGGAGAGTTTGCCCGCTGAATTTGCCAGACTTTTGGGTCTAATAGTCTAGCTATGCAATTATGGAGGCATGACGTCATCCGCTACCGCTAGTCGAGCCGCGGCCACGGACGTTGGCTCCGGTCTGGGGGCGGATCTGCTTGCCGTGGTCGCCCGGCTCAACCGCTATGCCACCCAGCGTGTGCAGATGCAGTTGCCCGCAGCGCAAGCCCGGCTGCTGGCGACCATCGAGGCCCATGGCGAAGCACGAATCTGTGATCTGGCCGCTGTTGACCACTGCTCGCAACCGACGATGACGACACAGGTGCGACGGCTGGAAGATGCCGGCCTGGTGGCCCGGACCGTCGACCCCGGCGACGCCCGCGCCGTCCGTATCCGGATCACCCCGGAAGGTGTGCGCACGCTTAACCGGGTGCGGGCCGACCGGGCCGCTGCGATCGAGCCGCAATTGGCGCGGCTGGAGCCCGCGGACCGCCGGTTGTTGGCGGATGCCGTCACCGTGCTGCGCCGTCTACTCGAGGATTCCGCACCCACGCCACGGCCGGGCGCTTCTCGATAGCAGCCGCAAACCCCCTTGTGGTGCGGCGAACTCGTCGCCCCCGGTTGCCCGGTGCATGATCACGGGTAGACAAGCGGCGCTCGACCCAAGAAAGATGAGGCGCGGAAGGGGGTAGGTATGCCGACGGAAGCGTTCGCTTCCCCCTTGATTGTCTGGCTCGGGTCGAAGCGGTACGCCTTTCCGCCTGGTCGAGATGTGATCGTCGGCCATGATCGACGGGCAGACATCCGGATCGAGCGCCGCGACGAATTCACCCCGCCCACTGCCGTGGTGCTCCATTACGACGGCAGGCAGTGGGTGGCCATCGACCGCAGCCGCCATGGGATCTACGTCGACGGCGCACGGATGTCAACCGTGTTCATCCATGACGGCCAGGTCATCATGATCGGCCATCCGCAGTACGGAAGCCGGTTGGTCTTTCAGGTCGGCGCCCCGGCGCACCCGCCACCGAGGCCGGGCCCGGGAATGCCGCCCCCGCCGCCACGACCGGTCCCGCCGCGGCGCATCCCCGGGCAGCCGGAACCGACACCGGCGCCGTCACGATTTCCCACTCAACGATTTCAGGCACGTCGGCCGCAGCCAGAACCGCCGCGGCGCACCGCGCCCGAGCTTCCCTCTCAGCTTCAGACGCAGCGAATGCGATGGGCTCAATCCCAGCGGGCCGAAGCGCCGGCCCGGCCGGCCCAGCCGAAACCGCCTCCGTCGCACCCAGAACCGCCGCCAGCCCCGCCGCATGAGCCGCCACACCCGCCGCTCGAGCCGCCGCAGCCACCACCTGGCCCCCCGCAGCCACCGCCCGGCCCACCGCAACCGGCGCCGCAATCTTGGGCGCCGCCAACGCATCCGGCGCCAGAAGCACATCCGGCGCCCGAAGCGCATCCGACGCCGGCCTGGCCCCCGGTTGATCAGCGCAAGCGACCGTCGCTCGTCGCGCGGCTGACCGCTGCTTTGCAAAGCGGCAGGCAAAAACTGGTCCAGCGTCGCGGCAAGCGCCGGCCGGATACGGCGACGGCTGCCGCTCCGTCACCGCGACCGACGGCCAAAACCGGTGCGCTGCAAGCACATCAGCTGCAACTCACCAGCGATGGTCGCCAGGTGCTGGCAGATGTGTCCTTCACCGCCGAGCCGGGGACGCTCACCGCGGTCATCGGCCCTTCGGTGGTGAGCAAAACCGCATTGATCGACGTACTGGGTGGCGCGGTGCGACCCAGCGTCGGCGCAGTCACCTTCGAAGGCCACGACGTGCAGGCCGAGCACATGCGCGCCAGCATCGGCATGGTGCCGCGATACGACCTCATACATCCACAGCTGACCATCGAACAAGCCTTGGGTTACGCGGCCGAATTACGGCTGCCGCCAGGCACTTCGGCCGATCACCGACGTCAGATCGTGCACTGGGCGCTGAACGAACTGAACTTGAACTCGTTGCGCACCATCCAGGTGCGCAACCTGTCCGCCGAACATCGCAAGCGCGCGTCAATCGCCATGGAACTGCTGACCGGTCCGTCGCTGCTGGTCCTTGACGAGCCGTCTGAGGGAATCGCGATGCTGCGGCGGTTCGCCGACGAGGGACGTGTGGTTGTGGTGGCAACCCGCGAATTGACCGACCTCGACATGTGCGATCAAGTGTTGGTGCTCACCGCGACCGGCACTCCCGCTTTCGCCGGACCGCCCGATCAGATCGGTGACGCGCTGGAGACCACCGACTGGCAGGAGATCTTCGCGAAGATCACCGCGGATCCCGATGGCGCACACACCGCGTTCCTGGCCCGCCAACAGGAGGCATCACCCGCCGAAGGGCCGACCGAAGAACCGACGGAAGCGGTCGTCGAGCCCGCTGCCGGCACACCGCAACTGCGCCCGCGGCGGCAAATCGCAATCGCCGCCCGTCGACAGGCCTGGGTCATGCTCGGCGATCAGCGCTACTTCATCTTCCTCACCATCCTGCCGGTGCTATTCGGGGCGCTAGCCCTAGTTGTGCCCGGCCATGCCGGCCTGGGCCCGGCGGATTCTTTCGGCAACAGTCCCGACGAAGCCGTCGAGATCCTTGGCGTGCTCAACATCGCTGCCGTCGTCATGGGCACGGCGCTGGCCATCCGCGACCTCTCCGCTGAAAAGCGCATCTTCCGCCGCGAACAAGCCAACGGGCTGTCGGCGTCTGCTTATCTGGCGGCCAAAGTCATCGTCTACAGCGCCGTCGCGATGGTGCAGACCGCGATCATCACGACGGTCGCCGTCGCAGGCAAGGGCGCGCCGACGCACGGTGCCGCGCTGCTGGGCAGCGCCGCTTTCGAACTGTTTCTGGCGCTTGCCGTCACCGCCATCGTCACCGCGATCGTCACGATGGCGTTGGCATCGCTGGCCGACTACGTCCAGCAGCTGCTGCTGATCGCCGTGCTGATCACGCTGGTCTCGCTGATGTTCGCCGGCGCGCTGTTCCCGGTTGCGGGTCGGTTCGGCCTGGAGCAGATTTCCTGGTTGGTGCCGGCCCGATGGGGCTTCGCGGCCTCGGCGTCGACTGTCGACGTGCCCGCGGTCAATCTGCTGGCAAGCTCCGACAAGTCCTGGACCCATTCAGCGGGCTGGTGGGTGTTGGACATGGCGATCCTGATCGGCTTCGGCGTGGTGGCGACCGCCTTCCTGCGGTGGCGGCTACGGCCTGACCAATCGCTACAACGCGAATAGCAGAAACTGGGTCACCTGGTCGGGTGAAAAGTTGTTGTCGCTGACGAGCACCACCGATCGGCGGCCGTCGGCCAAGGCCGGTCCGAGCGTGATGCCTTCGACGTTGTCCAGTGGTGACAGACCGGGTGTCGCCGACAGGTCGCAGGCCAGCGATTTGGTCATCGCGGTCAGGCGCGTGCCCACCAGCGAGGGGAACGTGAGCACGTTCGTCGCTTCGCCGATCTCGGCGCGGAACACCCGCACCGTCGGGTGGGGGCCGTCGGCGCGTTCGATCACCAGAAATGCGGTATCGGACAGCGCCACCAGGTCGGTTAGCCCGTTGGACGGCGCGGGCGCGGTGGCCGGCTGCAACGGATACGCATACTGCGCCACCGGTTTTCCTCTGCCGACGTCGAACTTGGTGACTCGCGTCAGCGCGCCGTGCACGCGGTCGGGCGGATCACCGTCGTTGTAACCCGGATCTTCCATCGCGGCATACACAAACTTTCCGTCGGGCGTCAGCGCCAACCCCTCCAGCGCCTTGTTTCGGCGCGGCCCGGCGTGCTGTGTCGACATCGCCAGAGCCGGCGGCAGGCTGAACTGGCCCCGATAGCTGCCGTCGAGGCCCGCGATGCGGATCCACGGGTCCAGCAGCACCGGCCCGTCGTTGGTGAGTCGCTCGCCCTCCGAGGACCAATACAGCCGCTGCCGAGCCCCGTCGACGGCAATCCCCTCCGGGTCGGGCGGAATCACCGGTGGCCGCGCGTCGAGCGACAGCGATGGAAATGGCTGCTCGGACGTGTCCAGCAGCGGATGGGTGCCGGTGAACCTGATGTCGCGAACACCCTTGTCCGACAAAGACAATTGCACCGTGTAGAAGCGAGCGGGGTTCTTCTCGGAACGATCGTCGCTGATCACGTAATACTGCTGGCTGTGTGCGTCGTAACTGATCGCGGACAGGCCGCCGATCACCGTGTCGTGGAACCTCGCGGCAAACGGAACACGCTTCTGGCCGAGGTATTGCAAGTACGGAGCACTGGTCGGGTTGCCGACCCGGCAGCATGCGGCTACGCATAGACAGCACACCGCCAGTAGTCGCACCGATGTTCCGCTGCCAGTCAAGCGGTTTCGCTTCCGTTGAGTTCACTCCAAAGCGCCTCGTAGCACTTGGTGGCGACGCTGTTCGGCGCGAACGCCGTTACCGGCGCTCGGTATTCGGCCATCTGCTCGATGATCGACAGCGCCGGAATGGCCGTGCTCAGCATTCCGGGTCTTTCGACTGCGAGGCGCTCGACGAGATCGCGGTGCAACCTTTTGCGCCGGTCCACCATCGAGAAGAACGAACATATCCTCGGCCGCCGACCGTCGAAATCGCCGACAAAGCTGACCAATTGGTCAAACGTACGCACCGACAGCGTCGCCGGGATCATTGGCACCAGCAGGGTATCGACCGCATGCAATACGTTCTCCGAGAGCAACGAAATGCTCGGCGGGCAATCCAGGAATACCACGTCATATTCGGCGTCGAGCCGTTTCAGTAGCTGGCGGATCCGGCGGGTCGGCCGCTTGGCACGGTCCAACTGCAAATCCATCTTGCGGTAGCTGAAATCCGCTGGCAGCAGGTCAAGCCCGTCGAAATCGGTGGCCTTGATCGCATTGTCGAGCGGTCGTATGCCCCGCACCAACGCGCGGCTGCCGCCCTTGACCTTCGGCTTCACCCGGAACAGGTAGGTCGCCGCGCCCTGCGGGTCGAGATCCCACAGCAGCGTGTTGTATCCACCGCGCGCGGCCAGATGAGCAAGGTTGACAGCGGCTGAGGTTTTGCCGACGCCACCCTTGATGTTGTACGTCGCGTAGATCTTCACCGGCGCACCAATGCTTTTATGCGCGCGCGATTCTTCTCCGCCAAAAATGGCCGCAGCCGGCCCACCAATGCCGCCCGCGCACGCAGCTGGTGCGCATCGAGCTGGGCCGCCAGTTCCCCCATCGCCAGCACGGTTTCCGGCGGCGCGGCACGCTCGTCCATCATCGCCGCGGCGAATTCGCGGACCGCCTCGCGCTGCACCTCACCATCCTGGAAGTCGCCGAGGGTGTCTTGCAGCGCCTTGAGTTCTTTGACCAGCAACCGCTGCGGCGCCTCGGCGCACACCGGCTGGAAGACCTCGAGCAGATACCGCAGTTCCTTGCACCGCTTGCGTAGGTCGTGCACCTGTTGGCTCGGTGACTTCGCGGAGATTCGTTCGCCGCGCCGCACGACCCGCCGGAATGCCAGCTCGACCTGCCGACGGGCCAGCGTCGCGATGGCCGGCCCGCCGTCGGCGTCGGCAGTCACCCGCGCCAGCGCGGAGGGCCACTCCTGCATCAGCTGCTCGAAGCGGCGCGACCGCAAGCCGCTCACCAGGCGCCGGCGTTCGACAGCCCGATGGCGGACCAAAAACGACCGGAACGGCTTGAGGTCACGTGGGTCGGCCGACGCCAACCGGGCAGCCATGCCGTCGAGCCCGAGCAGGTAAACGTCCAGGTCGCGCACCGGCGTCGTCAGATCACCGAGCCACTTGAATTCCGGCTCGAACCGGGCGGCCAGATCGCCGGGCAGCACGTCACCGGCGAGCTTGAGGATGGAGCGGGTGCGCCGCACCGCGACCCGCAGATCGTGAAGGAACTCGGTGTCGATCGCGGCGATCGTGCCGGCCACGTTGTCGTCAATCACGGCGGCGAAGCGTTGCAGCATGCTCGCAATCGCCTGCGCTGCAGGCGTTTCCGGTCGCAGCGGCACAGCTGACCCGCTGTTATAGGCGCCCGGAGTGCGGCTCGCATAGGCCAGCGCGTCGTCGTATGGCGTCGTCGTCAGTGCGCTCAGCCCGTCAAGTCCGGCCAGCAGCCGCGCGATCCGATCGCCGGCCGTGGCGTACCCCCGTAGCGGCTGCACCCGCAGCCGAGTGGTGCCGTCATCCGTGCCTTCGGCCAGTAGCCGGGCGACGGTTTTTTCGTCCGCGTTCAGCACCCTGCTCTCCCGCGCAGTGTGGCGCACGGTGACGACCGGCAACAGCGCCCGCGGCCCGATGATCGGGGCGAGCGCCTCGCGCAGCGGGCCGGGCGGCAGATCGTCGGCCTGCGCCGGCCAGTTGCCCGCGGGCAGTGGGCCCGCTATCCGGGTGCCTTCCGGCAGGTGAGCGGTCAGCGGCCCGTCGTCGAGGTACTCGAGGGAGATCCCCGCAGCGTGCAGGCGCCAATCGAAGGTATCGAGCCAGGTGTGTGCGACGGTCCGTTCGGGCCCTGCGTCCAACGCAAACCTGGGACGCAGGGCCGCTGCCACAGCCTCAACCTCAACCGCGCCCTGCTTGCTGAACGCGCGGGAAACCTTGCCCATGCCGTTCCTCCCGGTAGGCGGCGGCGAGCGCCGTACAGATAGTAATGCTCGGCCTGCGGGTTGGGTCGACACTTGCCCGGCAGCGGGGACGGCGCGTTACCGTCGGGTATGACCACCACTGCCGAGCACCTGCGCAACACGCTGGACGGGCGTTGGCGCGACGTGAAGAACCAGATGCGGGCCAGGTTGACCGACGAGATCTTCCGCCCTCACTACACACCGAACACGGTCATCGCACGCACCAAGGTGGTGGAACAGATGAAGATCATGGCCGCCGCCGGCGCAGCCGACGACGGCTTCCGCAAAGAGCACGGCGGCAACGGCAACGTCGGCGCGGCTATCACGATGATCGAGATGCTGGCGATGTCGGACCTGTCCCTGATGGTCAAGGCCGGTGTGCAGTGGGGTTTGTTCGGCGGGGCCATCGAGAACCTGGGCACCGAGCGCCACCACGAGGCGTACGTGAAAAAGATCATCAATCTCGACCTGCGCGGCTGTTTCGCGATGACCGAAACCGGCCACGGCAGCGACGTCCAGTCGCTGGAGACGACCGCTACCTATGACGCCTCTACCGAGGAGTTCGTGATCGACTCGGCCACCCCGACCGCCCGCAAGGACTACATCGGCGGAGCCGCCGAAACTGCAACCGTAGCAGCGGTATTCGCGCAGCTCATCACCAACCAGGACGGCGAGCCGGTGAACCACGGCGTCCACTGCTTCGTCGTGCCGATCCGCGACGCTGACGGCAACGACCTGCCTGGGGTGACGACATCGGACAACCACTACAAGGGCGGGCTGCCCGGCGTCGACAACGGCCGCATCACGTTCGACCACGTGCGTGTTCCGCGGGTGAACCTGCTGAACAAGTACGGCGACGTCGCACCCGACGGCACCTACAGCTCGCCCATCGAGAACCCCAACCGCCGGTTCTTCACCATGATCGGCACATTGATCCGCGGGCGGGTCAGCGTGGGCGGGAGCGCGGGCAACGCCGCCCGCGTCGCGTTGGACATCGCCACCCGGTATGCGTTGCAGCGCAGGCAATTCAGTGCACCTGACGACGAGGCCGAGGTGCTGATCATGGACTACCTGGTGCACCAGCGGCGGCTGTTCCCGCTGATCGCGAAGTCCTACGCGCTGCAATTCGCGCAGAACGAGCTGGTGTCCAAGTGCCACGATCTGCAGACGTCGGATGCTCCGGACGCGGAGGAGCAGCGTGAGCTGGAGTCGCGGGCGGCCGGGCTGAAGGCGGCCAACACGTGGCACGCCAGCCGGGCCATCCAGGAAGCGCGCGAGGCCTGCGGCGGCGCGGGCTACATGGCCGAGAACCGGCTGATCGCGCTGCGGGCCGACACCGACGTGTTCACCACCTTCGAAGGTGACAACCACGTGCTGACTCAATTGGTGGCCAAGGAATTGCTGACCGCCTACGCCGACGACATCCGCAGCATGAGTCCCGTCGAATGGGTTCGCTTCGCCGCCAACGCCGTCAGCGACCGGGTGATCAAACGTACTGCGGCCGAGGCGATTATGCAGCGGATCATCGACGCCCGCCAGGACAGCGAGGAAGAGGGCAGCCTGTTCAACCGCGGCACCCAGGTCAAGATGTTCGAGGACCGCGAGGAGTATCTGCTGTCTTCGGTGGCGCGCCGGCTGCAGGCCAAATCCAATGAGATGTCAGCGTTCGACGCGTTCAACGCGGTGCAGGACCACGTGCTGCACGCGGCGACCGCGCATATCGACCGGGTGGTGCTGGAGGCGTTCGTCGCCGGGATCGACTCGTGTGAGGATGACGAGGCCCGCGAGGTGCTGGAGATGGTGTGTGACCTCTACGCATTGTCGGTGATCGAAGACGACAAGGCGTGGTATATCGAGCACCGGTATCTGTCCACCGAACGCGCCAAGGCGGTCACCCGCGGCATCAACGACCGGTGCCGGTTACTGCGGCCGTACGCCGAGACCCTGGTCGACGGGTTCGGGATCCCCGAGCAGCTGCGCTACGCCGAGATGCTGCACCCCGAGCATCTGCCCGAGTAGCGGTGTTGCTTTTGCGTCTGCTTGCGCAAAAGGCTTCCAAAGTCGCCGGGCCTGATGAAGGGTTAGGCACATGAATCCAAACCCGGACTACGATGCCAGCGACGAGCTGGAATACGGCATCGCCGCGTACGCATGGCTGCTCAGGGGCGTCTACCCGCCGCCCTCGTATGCGCCGGACTTGGGAAACGCCGGCGGGTAACTACTGCGGCGGTGGCACATAGTTGGCCGCGGAGTTGCGCAGCTGCCACAGCTGGTCAGGACAAAAGAGATTAACGGCGTACGAGACGAGGTAATTGGCCGCAAACTCGTCGTTGGGCCGTACGTCATTCTTCACATCGCCCATGACTTGCGCGTAGCCGGCGCCGTGGCGGACCTTGTCGCAGATTCCGTAGCCGTAGTTCACGGCATCGGCCGGAGTCGCGAAACTGTAGTGGCGCCGCACCGTCACGTCGTAGACGTACTCCACCTCGGGCGCCGGAGCGGCATGCGCCCGCGGCGCCAGCGGAATCGTCGCCGCAATAACCAATGCGCCGAACCACATACCGAACTTCATGATGATCACACCGGCTTTCCGTACACGGCGACGACGACACTGCGGTCCAGGCTGTTCTCCGACCACACCCCGATCTGGGTGTTGGCGCAGTTCGACATGATCGCGTAGTAGTCGGGGCGGTAATACCAATTGCCCATGATGTCAAGGCCATTGATGGCCAGCGACTGGTTGATGGCCACCGTCTCGGCGACGGTCCCGTTGTAGCCCGCGCCACGGGCTCGGTCCTGCACCGTCGACCCGTCCGAGCCGATATCGCCGTCGAGGTCACGATTGTTGAGCAGATCGACCGTGTGCCACTGCGCGGCCAGCTGCAGCTGCGGGTTGATCCGCAGGTCGGTGGTGCAACCGGCGTGCTTTTTGATCGTGTCGACGTTGGTGACCACACCGTTGTTGAGCCGCGAGTTGTCCGCTGTGGCCACCGGTGGGGCTAGTAACGCAGCGCCGACCGCGATGAACGAAGCGACTATTAGGAACGGGATCCTCATGATGCCCTACCGAATGTTTGCGGCGAGATCGCCGGACATTGCTCCAAGCTGTTGGCCCCACGTCGACCAGTCGTTGTCTCCGCCGCGGCCGAGGTCGAAGTGGCCGTTGCGGCCGCCGACGTCTCGGTAGTGGGAGTAGAACGTCGCGTTGGTGCCCTGCGCGATATCGGGGTAGCCGATCATCGCGGCCTGATCGCTCGGCGCCCCGCTGCCCGGGCTGTAGACCCACAGCCGGGTGTTGTTGTCCACCAGCTGCTGAATGTTCTGGTTCGGGGAATGCCACTTCCACCGGCCCAATTGCGGTGCGCCCCACATGTTGTCGGTGTCGACGCCACCGCCTTGCTTCAGGCCCGCGGTGATGGCTCCGTCCACGCCGGTCCTTTCGGGCGCCAGGAATCCCGACAGCGATCCGGCGTAACGGAATCGGTCGGGGTGGAACGTGGCCAGCACCGCGGCCGCGTATCCGCCTTGCGCGGCGCCGACCACGCCGTGCCCACCTGGGGCCAGTCCCTTGTTGGCAGCCAACCAGTCCGGTAGCTCGCGGGACAGGAACGTGTCCCATTGCCTGCTGCCGTCCCGCTCCCAATCGGTGTACATGCTGTAGGCGCCGCCGGCCGGTGCGGCCACCGAAATCCCCTTACCGGCAAGCGTGTTCATCGCATTACCCGCGGTCACCCAGTTGCTGACGTCCGGCGCCGCATTGAACGCATCCAGTAGAAACACCGCGTGCGGCCCACCGGCCAAAAAGGCCACCGGGATATCGCGGCCCATCGAAGCGGACGGCACCATCAGGCCCTCAAAATTGGCCGCACGGGCGGTGGCACTTGACAATCCGGCTGCCAGCACGATCGCGCTGAGCACCCGGAGCATCGACGTGGCCCTCACGTTCATACCGGATCGAACTGCGAGATGAGCCATCGATCACGGACCTTGTCGAGGGTGATGCGCACGCTTGAGGTCGTCTGGGTGGGCGCATCGCTGCCTATGGTGGTGGTCTGGTTGATGAAAACCAACACCACTGCGTGGTTTTCGGTTGCGGAGACCGAAGCCGCCGCCGGCACCGTCGCTACCGCCGAAATGTGTTGCTGCTTGGCGCCGGGAGCAACGACATCGCTGACGAGCTGAGTGTATTGCTGACGGAATCCGCCGGTGAGACGGTCAGCAGCGCCGTTGAGGTCACGTTCGACGGTGTCCGGGCGGTAAGACAGGATCGCGATCGTGTCATCGGTGGCGGCTCGAACCGACTGCTCGGCCGCCGTTTGTGATTCGCGCGACGAACCGTCGAGCCATTTCAGGTAACCGTCGCCCACGGCGACGCCCAACGCCAGCGCGGGCAGCACACCGCAAGCCAAAAGGCGAGTCCAGGAGGATCCAGTGCCTGGTTCGGCCGGTGCTTCATCGATGTCGACGACATCCGCGTCGGCGACATCCTCCTCCGGTGGTGCGATGGCGGTCAGGTTGCTCATGGCACGAACTCCACGTTCGAGATCTTGGCGCTGTCGCCCGCTTTCTCGACGCTGATCCGCAGCCGCCATCTGCGCGGCTCCTGTTCCGGCGCAGCGGCAATCGAGGTCTTCACCGATACTGCGACGAGTACCTGCGCGTGATCGCCGTTCTCGGATAGCACACCGGCTTCGGCCACGGTGCCTTCCGATTTCGACTGCACTTTCTTGACGACGTCGACGAACGGCTGCGATCTGTTCTGGAAATCATCGTGAAAGGTGCCGGTCGCCGAGTCCAGGATCCGCTTGATGTCAGTCTCGACCTCGGTGTAGTTGATCGTGGTGAGATTGACCGCAGCCTGACGCGCGACTTGCACGTATAGATTGCGTTGTGCTTGCGCCGCGCGGTCTTGGTGGACGCGGTATCCCAGCCAGCCGCCGACCCCGGCCAAGGCGACGAGGATGGCAATGCCCAACGTGATCAAAGCCCGGGTGCCCGAGAGCCCTTGCCCTACTTGTTCGGTGGTATCAGCATGTTCTGCCATGTTTTGCCTTTCGTGGTCTCGGCGAGGTCGGATTGGGTGTAGGTGCGGCCGTCTGGACCGACGTATTTTCCGGTGGCCGGGTCGTAGGGGACGACGGCGACCGGTGGAGGGGGCGCGGGCGCGCCGGCTGACGGTGGCGGTCGCCTCGGATCGGTGCCGGGCGGATACTGCGGCACGCCTTGACCGGTCAGAGTCGCATTGGGGTCGCCCTTCCAGTTGAAACCGTCGTTGAGCGGGACGTATTGCTCGTCGCTCTCGCACAGCTCGACCGTCGGCGCACGCTTGCCCGGCTTCCCCTCGCACGGGGTGTTGCGCACGCCACGGACATTCATGCTGGAGTCCTGCGGGATCCGGCAGTACAACTCGCCGGCGGGCCGGTCGGGGTAGTCCTGCATTGCGGGCGCCCGCTGTTGTTGGACGGGCAGGAATCCGGTGTTGCAGGGCGGTGGCAGGTTGAGGTTCAGGTTGAAGTCGAGGTAGACGCCCTTGTAAGCCTGCTTGCTGTCCGAGTCCGGCAACGCTATCGCCGACATTACGGCGGTTCCCTGCGGAAAGAGCACCAGCAGCTGCTCGAGATCGTTTCGGTAGGTCACCCCGATCTTGCCGAGGCTCACCAGGTTGGCCAGCAGCACCGGCAACGC
Source organism: Mycobacterium fragae (assembly GCF_002102185.1). Taxonomy (GTDB): domain Bacteria; phylum Actinomycetota; class Actinomycetes; order Mycobacteriales; family Mycobacteriaceae; genus Mycobacterium; species Mycobacterium fragae. Next base: position 288,747 of record NZ_LQOW01000031.1, on the reverse strand, counting down.
GGGCGCCAGCCGGTCGAACAGCGCCGTGCCTTCATCGAGCGCCGGGCCGCCTACGTCGAGTAGATCTGCGACGGCCACATCCTGGGCCTTGAGTTGACGGGTGATCGAGTTCATCCGGCGTGCCCATGCTGCGATCGAATCCGACGTGCGCACTTGGGAGTTGAGCACCGGTGGGGACTGGTCGATCAGCTTGGCAAGCGGATCGACGGTCTTGCCGCCCTCGATCGCCAGCGCGGTCGACCCGTCGACGATACGGGATAGTTCGGGTCCCAGTCCGGCGACGGCCTTGGCGGATTCGTCGACGACGGTGTGCAGGTTTTCCTGCGGGATCGCTTGCAGCGCCCTGTTGGTGGCGTCGAGCAGGAAGCCGATATCGACGGGAACCGCTACCCTGCCGACCGGGATGACATCGCCGTCGCGCAGTTTCCGATCAGCGTCCGCTGCCGTTCCGGCATGCGGTGTCAGTTCGAGGAACTGTTCGCCGACGGCCGAACGGCTGTGTACTGCGGCGGTCACATCAGACGGAATCGCGATATCCGAGTCCAGCGTCAGAACGGCCCGAACACCGTCGCGGGTGACGTTGATCGATTTGACGCTGCCGACTTCGCTGCCGCGGTAGTTCACCACCGAGGTGGGATACAGGCCGCCGGAGGCGCGCAGTTCGACCGTCACCGTGTATCGCCCAAATCCCAACATCGCTGGCACTTTCACGAAGCCGAACGCCATCACGCTGACGGCGGTGATGGTGATCGTCGCGAGAATCGCCAACTGTGTCCAGATCCGACGGGACAACCGCAGCATGCTAGTACCCCCCGAAGTGGTAGGGCACAATCAGCGGATTGGCCGCGGTGTAGGGGCTGGGCATCTGGCCGATGGTGCGGCCCCACTGCAGTTCGAGTTCGGTGAGGTTTCCCTCCCATCTGGTGCCGGTGAAAAAACCGCTGTCGATTCGGCTCAAGGTGAGGTCGATGACCAGCGTGATGTTGGCGAAGTCGCCCCGAAACCAGTTGGCGACGTTGCTTTTAACCCACGGGTAGGTCGACAGGAAGTCCAGCCCCTTGGTCAGGGCGGGCCCGGCGTTGGCCAGTTCTCGCAGCGCTGGCGCGATGTTGCGCAGGTTGTTTGTGAGCGATTCCTTGGTCTGGTTGACCGTCGAGGCGGCAATGGCGCTGAATTTGCCCACCGCATCGATCGCGTCGGCCAATTTAGTTCGCGAATCCGACAGCACGGCCAGCGCCTGCGGAATCGTGGTGAGCGCCTTGTCGACGGTCTGGTCCTTCGCCGCGACCTGGCCGGCCAACGAGTTGAGACTCTCGGTGGCCGCAATGATGTCGTCGGTCTGGGCATGCAGCTGTGAGATGAAGGTATCCAGCTGGGTCAGCAGACTGCGCATGTCTTTCTCGCGGCCTGCCAACGCCGTCGCGAACGCCTGGTTGATTTCCTGAAGATGACCCAGCCCGCCGCCGTTGAGCAGAATCGACACCGACGCGAGCGTCTGCTCGGTGGTCGGGTAGGTGGCTGCTTTCGACAGCGGGATCACCGAACCGTCCGTGAGCTCACCGTTCGGTGGCTCGGCGGTCGGCGGCGCCAATTCGATGTGCATGGAACCCAACAGGCTGGTCTGCCCGACTTTGGCGGTGCTGTTGGCCGGCAGGTGGACATCGCCGTTGATACGCATGGTCACCAGGGCATGCCAGTCCTGTACCTCGATCTTGGTGACGTTCCCGACGTTGACATCCGCCACGCGTACCCGGGTGTTGGGCTGAATGACAACGACATCGGGCAGCTGCGCCGCAATGGTGTACGAGCTCTTGCCGGTACCTTCCGTTCCGGGCAGCTTGAGTGAATTGAGACCTCGCCATTCACACCCCGTCGACGCATACAGACACGAAACGATAAGCGCCGCGGCCACTCCGCGTCTCATGGTGTGCCTCCCGGTGGCGCCGGTGCGGCGGCGGCAGGAACCATCAAGCCCTGCAGCCCTTGGCTGGGGTCCGCGGACCGAGTCGAGGCTGCCGGCGGCGGTGGCCTGTGCGGATTGAGCCAGTCCTCGCTGTAGGTGATCTCGTTGGGACGTGCCGCCGCTCCCACGAACGGGTTGATCCCGATCGGCGGGAAGTTGTACTGGCGGTTTTTGATGATCGGACTCAGATACTGCACACACAGTTTCGCCGATTGTTGCGATCCCACTCGGGCGGCAGCCTGGATTGCACCGCAGAGGAATTGAACGGTGTCGGCGAAGTTGACCGGGGCGAGGATACCGGTGACCGCGCTCTGTGCGGGCTGGTAGATGTTCATGAAGTTCTGGAACACCGTCGGCGCCACGTGCAGGGTCTGCTTGATGTCGCCGCGGCTGTCGTTCATGGCCGTGGTGATCGCGTTGAGGTGGTCGAAGGTGGTGCCGAGAGCCTCTCGGTTGTCGGCGACGAAGCCGCGCAGGTCGTTCACCGCCCCGTCCAAGCCCTGCATCGCCTGGGCCCACTCGTTGGGCGTATTGGACAACACGGTGCTGACGTCGGCCAGATTCCTGTTGAACGCAGCCAGCAGGTCACTGCTCGAGGACAGCGCGGACACCAACAGCTGCAGGTTGCGCACCGTGCTGAAGATGTCTGTGCTGTGGTCGCCGAGCGCCGAAACCGCCTGTGAGAGTTTGATGACGGTGTCGCGTGCGGTATCCCCCTCGCCGCGCAGGTTGGCTGCGGTGGTGTCGATGAATTCGCCCAGCGCGCTCGGCCCGCCGGGAGTCACGGGCTGCAGCGAGTCGGTGAGCTTCTCCAATTGCTTGCGCAGATCGTCCCACTCGACGGGAACCGCAGTGCGCTCCTGGGGAATGGTCGCGCCGTCGCTGAGCTTCGGCCCACCGGAATACGCCGGGACGAGCTGGATCGCCCGCGCGGTCACAAGTGACGGCGACAGGATCGCCGCCCGAGCATCGGCAGGCACCGGGTAGTGCGAGTCGACGCTGAAGGTGACTTTCGCCGCGTTGGGCTGCGGGTCGATCTGCTCCACGGTCCCCACGGCGACACCGAGGATGCGGACTTCGTCGCCGGTATACAGACCATTGGTGTTGGCGAAGTAGGCGATGTACGTGTTTCTGCTCAGGTGTTTCCACCATGGTGTGGCCACCACGGTGATCCCGACGACGAGGGTCACGACCAGGCTGACCAAGGTCGTGAGGCGCACGGCGCGTGTGTGTTTCGCGATCATGGCGCCCCACCCGCAGGTACTTCTCCGGGCGCCGGCACGTACACCGGCGTCGGCGCAGGCGCCGGCGCTGAACCGGCCGGCGGGCCGGGTGGCGGCCCTCCGGGCGGCGGCGCAGGCAACGGCTCCCGGTACGGGTAGCGCGGGTCGCCCGGGTTACCGGTGATCGCGTCGGGCAGCGTCCGTTTCGGCTCACCACCTTGTCCGGTGCGCGGATAGGGCAAGGGCAGCGGCGGGATGCCGGGCTGGCCCGTGGGCGGGTCGACAAGTTGCGACGGCAGTAGCACGTTGGGGTCCAGTCCCAGATCGGAGAACGCGGCGTCGATGAAGGGCTGGGCGAATTGGCCCGGCAGCAGGTTGACCAGTGAGGCCTTGAAGAACGGCCCTGATCCCAGCACTTCGCCGAACGACATCGCGTATCGCCGAAGCAGATACAAGGTGCGCTGCAATTCCTGCTTGCGGTTGTCCAGGATTCCCAGCACACCGTTGAGTTTGTCGAGAGCAGGTTTGAGTTGCTTGCGGTTGTCATCGACGAGACCGGATATCTGCCGCGACGCGGCCGTGAGACTGGTCATCAATGCGTCGACGGACTTCCGTTGCGAGAGAAGCTCGGCCAGCAATGCATTGGCATTCACGACCAGGCTGGCAATCTGGTCGCTGCGCTTCCCGAGCACGGCGGTGACCTTGTTGGCGTTGGCCAGCAGGTTGCGCAGCTGCGCGTCGCGGGCGTCGAGGGTGTCGGAAAACCGGGCCACCCCCTGCAACGCGACCTTCAGGTCGGGCGGGGTGTCCTTGAAGGTGTCCGCCAACGTGGTGAGCGCCGAAGACAGCTGGGTGGTGTCCAAAGCGCTGATGGTGCTGGTCAAGTCGCCCAGCGCGGTGGGCAGGTCATACGGAGAACGCGTGCGCTCGATCGGGATGGTGCCGGTGAGCCTGCCGTCTCCTCGCGGGGTCAGTTCGAGCATTTTCGTGCCGAGCACGGTCTCGGTCTTGATCGCTGCCTCGGTCCGGTCTCCCAGGGTTACGTCGTCGTCGACCGTGAAGGTCACCAACACCTTCGTCCTGTCCAGCTTGACGCCGGAGACCCTGCCGACCGACAGTCCGGAGACCCGCACGTCACTGCCCGACTTGATACCCCCGGCCTCGGCGAAGTAGGCCGAGTAGTCGCTGGTGCCCTTGATGAACGGAATCTTGTTGTAGGAAAAGACGGCAACAACCAATGCGACCACAATGAGTATCCCGACCACACCAACCGTGATCCGGTTACGCTCGGCAAGCGGCTTGATATCGGGTCGCCTCATTTCGGTGCGCACCGCCCCGTAGCCTGGCCCACGAGCTTGATGAACACCGGCTGGCCGTTCTTTCCGTTGACCTTCAAAATCGCGTCGCACAGGTAGAAGCCGAAGTAGTCGCCGTAAAGCCCGTTGCGCGCCAGCACCTGATACGCGTCGGGCAGGGTCTTGACCAGATCGTCGACGTAGTCGTGATCGGCCTCGATTTGCCCTGAGACCCGGTCGGTTTGCACCACGGTGTCCTTGATCGGCTGCCGAGCAACCGTCAGCAGGTCGGCAACGGATGCCGCCGCAGCATTGATGTAAGCCACCCCCTTGGTGATTTCGGTCTTGCGCCCGGACAGTTCCTCGACAAGTTGGGACAGCTTGTCCAGGCCCTGTGAAAACTGATCGTCACGGGTGGCGAATGTGTGCAACACGGTGTTCAGGTTGGTGATCACCTCGCCGATGAGCTTGTCGCGGTCGGCCAGCGTGGAAGTCAGCGCAGAGGTCTGCGCCAGCACCGACGAGATGGTGCCGCCTTGGCCTTGGAAAACCCGCAGCAATTCGCCGGATAGCGCATTGACCTGGTCGGGGTCCAGCGCACGAAACAGCGGCCGGAAGCCGCCGATGAGGGCGTCGACGTCCAGCGCAGGGGAAGTGCGGGCCAGCGGAATCGTCTGCCCCGGCTGCAATTTTCGCGTCGAGCCCGGTCCCTGTTCGAGCGACAGATAGCGATCACCGATGAGGTTCTCGTAGCGCACCGCCGCCTTGGTGCCCTCGGTGAGTGTGAGTCCTTTGTCGATGGCGAAGTCGACTGAGACGGTTCCGTCCTTGTGCAGGGTCAGATGCTTGACTTTTCCGACTTCGACCCCGGCGATGCGGACGAAGTTTCCGCCTTTGAGGCCGGATACGTTCGAGAACACCGCGCTGTAGGAGGCCCGCTGGTCAAACCGGAATTGCCCGAACACCGTCACCAGAACGAACGTGAAGGCAAGGCAGACAATGGTGAACAGCGCCACTCGCGTAAGCGCGCGAACGGTTCTGCCTCGCATAGCTGTTCCTTGTCTTCTCGAGGTGTCTCTGGTCGGCTCAGGGGGCTGGTGCGCCGTATGGGGGCGCTCCTGGGTAGGGCGGCAACGGGCCCGGCGCCGGACCGCCCGGGTAACGGATCTTCGGTGGTTCGGGTGTTCCCTTGGTGACAGGGAAATAGTTGGCGATGCCCGGGAAGCCGATGCCGGGATTGGGCCGGATATCCAGGCCGGTGCCGAACCCGGTGTCGGTGACCAAGTACTTGACCGGGAAGTTTTTGCTCACGTCCGGTAGCGAGCCGCAACTCGGTTTACCACCGGGTCCGCCCTTTGCTTGGACGACGGGCAGGTTGTCGGGATACCGGTATGGATCGTCACCGAAGAGCAGCGCTGCATCCATGATGACGGATTTGCCATTGCCCCCCAACGCATCCCGGCCGCCGTGATCGAGAAACCACTGGGCGCCCTGAAATAGGCAGGTGTAGGTGGGCGAGTACTTCATCAGAAGGTCGGTGGTTGGCACCAGAACGTTCAAGCCGTCTATCAGGCTCTGCTGATTCGGCCCGATCGTGTTGATACCCGACTGGGCAAATCCGATCGCCGACAGCAGCAGCTCGTCGAGCGCCTTCGCATGCGTGGTGATCGTTGTGCTGGTGGTCGAAAACGAGTCCAGAACCGCGAGGATGTCCTGCGCGGCATCCGAATACGCCTGCGTGGTCTTGCCGAATAGCTGCCAGTCCCTGCGAACTGTCGGCATTCTCGGGTTGACGGCGAGCAGTAGTGTATTGGCGTCGCTGATCGCCTGACCGATGCGATCGCCCTTGCCGCGCACGCCGTCCGCCACCGCCGACAGCACACCGTTCAGCTTCGCCGGATCAATGGCCTGAACTATCGCCTGCAGGTTCTCGAACACGGTGTTGACTTCCACCGTCACGTTGCGCGAGTGCAACACAGCGCCCGGCGCTAGCGGCTTGGGACTGGCAGCGTCCGGCACTATGAGGTCGACGTACTTGGCGCCGAACGCGGTGCTCGACTTGATCTCCGCCTCGACATTGCTTGGCAGATAGCGGAACTCGTTCGGATATATCTTCAGTCTCAGCGTCGAGAGGTTGGTGCCGGCCGGGCCCGACTCGGCACCGATGGACGCGACTTCACCGATCTGAACGCCGCGTAGCTTCACCTTCGCGCCGTCCTCCATGACCAAACCGGCCCGGTCGGAAATCACAGTCAGCGGAACGGTTTCCCGCAGCGTTCCGGAGAACATGAACGCGGTCAGTGTGCTCACTGCGGCGATCACAAGAAGCAGCACCGGTGCCCACCAGATCGGATCGATCCTCCCCCGCCGCGGCGTGTTGTTCATCGCGCTCACCCCGACAGGTGGAAGTTGCCGGACTGCCCGTACACCGAAAGCGTGATGGTCAGCAAGATGAAAACGCCGGCGGTAATCGAGGTGCGGACAGCACGCCCGACCGCCTCGCCGACGCCGGCCGGACCACCGGTCGCGGTGTATCCGTAGTAGGTGTGCACCGCCATCACGGCGGCGGCCATCGACAGCGCCTCGGTGAACGACCACAACAGGTCCGTCGGGTGCAGGAACGACGAGAAGTAGTGGTCGTAGACACCCCGCGACTGCCCGTAGATGATCGTCGTGCCGAACCGGGTCGCCAGAAACGACATCAATACCGCGACGGTGTAAATCGGGATGACCGCCAAAACCCCGGCCACGATGCGGGTCGACGCCAGGTAGGTGATCGCCCGAATGCCCATCACCTCCAGCGCGTCGATTTCCTCGTTGATGCGCATGGCGCCGAGTTGCGCGGTGGCACCGGCACCGATGGTGGCCGCCAACGCCACCCCCGCGGTGGCCGGGGCGATGAACCTGACATTGAGAAAGGCCCCCAAAAAGCCGGTGAGGGCCTCGATTCCGACGTTGGACAGTGTGTTGTATCCCTGCACGGCGATCAACGCGCCGGTGGTCAGCGTCAGGAATCCGACGATGACCACCGTGCCGCCGATGACGGCCAAAGCGCCGGTGCCCATGCCCATGACGGCGATCAACCGCAGCACCTCACCGGGGTAGCGTCGGACCGCGTCGGCGGTGGCCCCGAGCGCGTTGCCGTAGAAGGCGGTCTGCTCGCCCAGCGTGCGGGTCGCGTCGACCAATCTGCCCAGAGTCTCGCTGGCGCGGTGACGCTTGCTCGTCTCAGCTGTAGAGATGCGCTCGCCCTCGGCGCTTTTCGCATCGACGAGGTGGCGCGGAGCCTCGTCGGCGCGGGTGGATTCTTTCGCGTCTGTGGCTGTCACGGAGCCACCTTGACTCCGAACGCGGTGGCGAGGATGTTGATCAGGAACAGCGCCATGAACGCGAACACCACTGTCTCGTTGACGGCTTCGCCTACCGCCGTCGGCCCGCCGCCGACCGATAGGCCCTTGTAGCACGCGATCAGCCCGGCCGAGAGGCCGAACAACGCCGCCTTGACCAACGACACGACCACTTGCGGCAGGCCGGTCAACAACGTCATCCCGGCGACGAAGGCGCCCGGCGTGACGTGCTGAACGAACACCACAAAGAAATAGCTTCCGAAGAGCCCGACGACTGCGACCACCGAATAGAGCATCAGGGCAACAAAAGTCGCGGCGATTACCCGCGGCACTACAAGCGCGTGGATGGGGTTGACGCCGATGACCTTCATCGCGTCGATCTCCTCGCGAATGGTCCGGGCGCCCAAATCTGCGCACATCGCGGTGGCTGCCGCACCGGATACGACGATGGCGGTCACCACCGGGCCCACCTGTGTCACGGATGCCAGCGCCGCACCGGCACCGGACAGGTCGCCGGCGCCGACCTCGATCAGCACGATGTTCAGCGTGAAGACGATCAGCACCGTGTAGGGAATGGAGAGCACGAGAGTGGGGACGATCGATACCCTGGCCACAAACCAGATCTGGTCCAGCAGCTCGCGCCAGGCGAAGGGCCGGCGGAACATCGCGGCAAGCGTCTCGCCCGCGAGCACGACGAAATCGCCCGCAGCGATCGCGGGCTTCGACCAGGCCGCCGGACGGCCGGGCTGGTTACGGACAGAGACCACGCCGGGACTCTACGGGCAACCCGCTGCCGGCAAGAGGGTTGAAATCAACCAGACGTTATGTCGACCAGCGGCTCATCCGATCGTGATGGTGACGGTTTGGATCGCGTTGCCGCCATAGCCGAGTCGATTCCATTCGGCCCGCTCGGGCTGGCTGGCGCCGGTCAGGTCGGTCGCGCGCGCACGCACTGTGCAAGGCCCGCGGGATTCGCTCTGCGTCAACAGCTCCCACCACTGCCAGCTGTGCCTGCGGCGTTCGCCGATCAGACGCGCGGCCTGCCATGGACCTTCGCCGACGGATACGTCGACGCGCTCGATCGGCGCCGCGCCCGACCAGGCAACACCACGCACCACGAGTTCACCGGCGGTCACCGACGCGCCGTCGGCGGGTTCGGCGATCACCGCGCGGACGCGCTGCAGGCGAACGGGTTCGCGGACGACGCCGCCTTCACGCTCCCATTCGTAGACGTAGCGGTCGGTCTGAAAATAGGCTTCGAACGGTTCGCCGATCACCTCGATCTCGGTCAGCCACTTGACCGATGCCACCGAGTACCAGCCGGGAACGACGAGCCGAACGGGGCGACCATGTTGCAGGGGCAGGGATTCGCCGTTCATCGCGTAGGCGACGAGCGCGCCCGAATTCCGCGCGTCGTCCACGGATAGGGCGCGCTCGAACCGCACCGGTGCGCTTGCGCCCTCGACCAACCCCGCATCGGCTCCGCGAAATACGACGTCGTGCGCACCGGCCTGCAATCCCGCGCGGTCCAGGATTTCCACCAGCGGGACGCCGGTCCATTCCGCCGTGCTCGCTGCTCCGTAGCGCCATTGCTCGCCTTCGACCGGCGGGTCGAAATTGATTCGACCGTTGCCGGCGCATTCCAGGGTGGACACCAATGACTGTGACGGCATGTTCTGCAGATCGCGTAAGCCAAAGGTCAACGGTTGCTCCACCAGCCCGCCGACCGTCAGTTCATACGACTCCGGGTCGAGCGTCGGGGTCGGAAAGTGGTTGCGCACATAGAAGTTGGCGTTGGGCATCACGACGCCGCCGACAAGCGCTGCCAGCGAGGTCTCACAGTTGAGTGGCTCTTCGCGGTGAACAATCAGACCGGGATTTCCACCATCGGTTACCACCGGGAGCCCGGCGGCCGCCCACGCGCACATCCCGCCGGCCAAGTTGACCGCGTCGAACCCCGACTGGCGCAGCGTCGCAGTCACCGCGGCGGAGCGACCTCCTGACCGGCACATCACCACGATGCGGCGGTCGCGGGGTAACTCGTCCTGGCGTGCGCTCACCCGGCCCATCGGCAGCAACGTCGCTTTGGGGGCGTGCTCGACGTACCACTCGTCGGGCTCTCGCACGTCGAGCAGCAATGCGCCGCGGTCCAGCAGCTTTTTCGCCGCAACGGGGCCGACTTGCGGTGTCTCACGGACGATGTCGCCCTCTTCGAGGCGGCGTGAGTCCAGGCCGGCGGTCTGCCAGGCGCTGAACCCACCCACCAGGTCGGAGACATCGTCGAATCCCGACGCCCGAAGCACACTGGCGGCCACCATCGAGCGGTAGCCACTCGCACAGTAGACGAGAACCGGCGCGGTCGGATCGAGGTCTGCGATCGAATTCGTCAGGGCCGCTAGCGGAATCTCGCGCGCTCCCGGGATGACGCCCTCTGCGAGCTCGCCGGGATTGCGAACGTCCACCAGCTGCAGGCCAGGCTGCAAGCCGCGCAGTTCGGCGAGCTGCCCGACGGACAGCCGCGAAGCGGTCTCGACGAGTTCTGGGTGGTTAGCGAAAACCGTTGCCGGGTTACGCAATTGACCGACGACCCGGTCAAAGCCCACCCGGCTGAGCCGGATCTTCGATTCACGCGCAAGCGTGGGATCCCCGACCAACACTATGTCGCGCTCTGGTGATACGACGTCGCCGGCCCACTCGGCGAAGCGTCCCTGCAGGCCTACGTTGACCGCCCCGCGCAGGTGACCGGACGCATAGTTGGCTGGTTCGCGGGTGTCCAACAGGACCGCGCCCGTTGCAGCTCGTTGACACACCTCCTCGATGTCCAGCAACGGCGGTTCGCTTTCTTCGAGCAGCGGGTGAAGTTCACGGTTGCGGTGCGTGGCGAAGTCGACGTACGGCGGCCGCACCGGCTGCCCCTCGGTGACCGCGGCCACGAACTGGTCGACGTCGCGCATTTGCAACGCATAGTTGGTCCGGCGCTGCTCGCCGATCGTTGAACTGGTTTCGCTCGACAGCTGCTTGCCGCACATCGATCCGGCACCGTGGGCGGGAAACACCCGCGTGGCGTCGGGCAGTTTCAGCAGTTTGTCGTGCAGCGAGCTGTGAAGCGCCCGGGCAAGCGCCTCCGACGACCAGCCCGAGGGCGACAGCAGATCCGGGCGCCCCACGTCGCCGACGAACAAGGTGTCGCCGGTGAGGACGCCGTAAGGCACCTCGTCGTCGTCCTCGCGGATCACGATGCAGATCGATTCCGGTGTGTGACCCGGCGTCGCGAGGATCTCGAGGGTCACCCTTCCCAGCGAGATCCGCTGGCCGTCCCTCAACTGCTCGATCGGGAACTCCACGCCGGCGTCTTCCCCGTAGCAGATCAGGGCGCCGGTGGCGGCGGCCAGCTCCAGATGACCGCTGACGAAGTCGGCATGGACATGGGTTTCGATGACTCTTTCGATCGCCAACCCGTGGTCAGCCGCTTCGGTCAAGTAGGGCTCGATGTCGCGACGAGGGTCGACCACCACCGCCCGGCCGGTGGTCTCATCGCCGATCAGGTAGGACGCGTGCGACAAACAGCCCAGGTAATGCTGCGTGAAGATCATCTCGTTCTGCTCCTCACGCCGGTCGGGACAGCTGCGCAGGGCGATTCAGTTGGGAATTCGTGGCAATTCATAATGTCGTGCGGGTCGCACGCGGCCACAAACCCTGCGCTGCTCGCGCAGCCATGTGTTTCCAAGCTTATGCCGCGTTTGCCCAGCGTGCAGGCGGTTTTAGCGGAGGCAGGAGTGGTCGCCTACTTGGAATCACCCTGAGTTTGACGACGATCCGGGCTGCAGCCGGCCGGCGACGAACGTCGCCGCCTGATCTGCCATGCCGGACTGGACATACAAAAGGTGCGGGACCATGTTCCCGCCTTCGGAACAAATGATGTCGTCGGGAATACACAAATCGATCGCCTTGGGGCGGTAGGGCGGGCTGAGCGTCGGCAGCTGCCCGCCCATCAGCGAACTCGCGTAGGGGCTGGAGGGATTGCCGAAGAGCGCGACGGCCGCGACATGACCGGCCGTCTGAGGCGGCATCGACGCGCTCGAGAAATCGATCACGCTCGCGCCCTGGGAATAGCCGCCAAGCACCAGTTTGGTGTTGGGACAGTTCGCGATCACGTTCCCGATATGAGCGCTCGCGTCACCCGCACCTGCTAACGCACTATTTCGGTAATCGTCGGTCGCCGGGTAGTTGACCGGGTAGGCGCCGATGGAACTGCCCGGCAGTTGGGAGCGAAGCGAGTCGACGAATGCCTGGCCGACCCCACCGAGCCCCACGGGCTCGCCGGTGCCCCGAGCGAACACCACCTCTGCGTCAGAACATGGATCGGCAACGGCGGGCGGACTTCCGGACGCGCTTACCAGCGCCCAGGTCATCACCACCACAACGCCGACGATCCGAATGAGGTTGCGCGCGCCCATTTCCAAATGCTGACATATCGCCGGCAATGCGCAGCGCGGATTGGCCTGTCGGGTAAAACGACGAAACCGACAGGACAACTGTGCCGATGTGGACGATGATGGAGCGATGCGACCGCTTCAAGCGCTTGCCGGCCTCGCCGTCATCATCGGCCTGGCGGTGCCGGCGCACGCCGACCCGGGCAGCCCCGACCCGGGTGCTGATGCGCGTTTTCTGGACTCGCTGAACAAAGCGGGCATGACCTATCGCAGCGGGCCCGATGCCATCGCTGCCGGCAGAATGGCCTGCGACATGATGAACTCGGGGCAATCGGAAATGGACGTCGTCAACCGGTTGGCTGCGCTCAACCCGGGATTGAACACCGGTGGCGCCATGAAGTTTGCTGCGCTTGCATCGAGCGCTTACTGCCCGGAGTTCCTGGACAAGTCCAGCACCAAGACCACGTCTCCTGGCCCCATTCCCGGTCTTCCCGGCCGATGAGCGAGCGTCCGCGTTAAAAGGTTGTTTCGTCACGGTGAGAACCGCAACGCTGCGGCGATGATGAGCTGATGCGAATCCGATTGATGCTGTCGATCGTGGGGGCCGCGATCGCACTGGCGGCGCCTGCCGGCGCCGACGACGGTGACCAAACCTTTCTTGCCGACCTTGATCGGGCGGGAATTCACTACAGCGACCCAGACCAAGCCGTCACCGCAGGCAAGACCGTGTGCTCGTTGAAGGACAGCGGCACGAGCAACGATGATGTCGTCACAGACTTAACGGATCAAAATCCGGGTTTCGCCCCGGAGAAGGCAGCAAAGTTCGCGACGATCGCGACTAACGACCTCTGCCCGCAAAACGCTGAGGGTGGAGCGCAGAGCTCGGACTAGACGAGCGGTATTTGCGGCTCCCCCGGCTGGACTCGAACCAGCAACCCTTCGGTTAACAGCCGAACGCTCTGCCAATTGAGCTACAGGGGACTGCTCCCATCCGCGTACCTGCCTGCGCGGATCGCTGGATGACTCTAGCGTACTGGCCTCCGCACGCCCAACCAGCCGGATCGCCCGCCCGAGGGCGCTGCCCGCGGAGATGAGGCAGGATGGACCCGTCGAGAGTCGGGAGGGCCGTTTTGATCCGGTATGTCATTGTGCTGGGACTGGGTTATGTGCTGGGCGCGAAGGCCGGGCGTCGCCGCTATGAGCAGATTGTCGGCACCTACCGCGCCATGACCAGCAGTCCCGCCGCCAGATCGGTGATCGAAGCGGGCCGGCGCAAGATCGCGAATCGGGTCTCGCCCGACGCGCGGATGGTGACATTGACCGAGATCGACGACGCGACCAGCGTCGTGGAACCGCAAAAGCCGCGCCACGCGAAGTGACTTCAGGCGGTCAGGTCGTCGCCGCTGGCCTGTTCGAGCAGGCTGCGCCGATAGGCCTCCATGGCGACTAGGTCACCGAACAGAGCGTGGTAGTCGTCGCCCTGCTCCACTGGTGACATCCGCTGCAGCTTGGACTTGACCTCGGCGATCTGCCGGCCCACCCACACCTCTTGCAGTCGTGCCAGCACCCCGCCGATGTAACGCGGCAACTTGTCGTCGTCGTCGACTCGGATGCCCTCGACTCCGAGCTCGCTGATCAGTCCGGCGGCGGCCGGCGACGGGGCCTGCTGGCGCACCGCATCCAGCCACTGCGCGCCGACGATGCCCGCGCCGGTTCCGCCCGCCGCCTCGATGGCCGTGTACACCGCCGCATAGCCGGGATGGGTGAAGCTCTCGACCGTCAACGCGTCGAACACAGGGCCGGCCAGCGCCGGATACTGCAACGCCGACTTGAGCGCCTCGCGCTGCGGCCACAGCGTGGGGTCCTTCGGGTCGGGGCGAATGGCGGCGGGCGCGGCGGCGTCGGCGGAGGCTGCGGCGGTGCGGCGGGGCGTGGCGCGGCTGCGGGTCTTGGGATGCTTGGCCTGTTCGCGGACCCGGCCGATGACCTGCGCGACGTCCGGCCAGCCCACCCAGCCGGCGAGTTGGCGCGCGTACTCGTCGCGCAGCGTGGGATCTTTGATCTGGGCGACCATCGGCACGCACCGGCGCAGCGCATCCACCCGGCCCTCGGCGCTGTCCAGGTCGGTTTCGGCCAGCGTGGTGCGAATCGCGAACTCGAACAACGGCGTTCGGCGCGCGACCAGATCGCGCAGCGCGCCGTCACCGTGTGTCAATCGAAGGTCGCAGGGGTCCATGCCGTCGGCGGCCACCGCCACAAACGACTGGCCGGCCAGATGCTGTTCGCCGGCGAACGCTTTGAGTGCGGCGGCCCGGCCGGCTTCATCGCCGTCGAACACATAGATCAGTTCGCCGCGAAAGAAGTTGTCGTCCATCATCAATCGCCGCAGCATCGCCAAGTGCTCGTCACCGAATGCGGTGCCGCATGACGCGACCGCCGTGGTCACCCCCGCCAAATGCATCGCCATCACGTCGGTGTAGCCCTCGACGACGACGGCCTGATGTCCCTTCGCGATATCGCGTTTGGCCAAGTCGATACCGAACAGCGCCGACGACTTCTTGTACAGCAGCGTCTCGGGGGTGTTGACGTACTTGGCCTCCATCGGGTCGTCGTCGAACAGCCGCCGGGCGCCGAATCCGATCACCTCCCCGGCCGAGGTGCGGATCGGCCACAATAGCCGCCGGTGAAACCGGTCGATCGGGCCGCGGCGACCCTCTCTGGACAGGCCGGCGGCCTCCAGCTCCTTGAACTCAAAACCCTTGCGCAGCAGATGTTTTGTCAGCGAATCCCAGCCCGAGGGAGCGAAGCCGCAGCGGAAATGCCGGGCCGCGTCGCCGTCGAAGTTCCGCTCGGTCAGATAGCGGCGGGCCGGCGCGGCCTCGTCGGATTCCAGGGCCTCGGCGTAGAACGCGAGCGCCGCCGCGTTGGCGGCGAGCAGCCTGCTGCGACTGCCCCGGTCCCGCTGCACACTGGTGCCCGCGCCGGTGTAGCTGATCGTGTAGCCGATCCGGTCGGCCAGCAGCTCGACGGCCTCGACGAAGCTGACGTGTTCGATTTTCTGGACGAAGGCGTACACGTCGCCGCCTTCCCCGCACCCGAAGCAGTGGAAGTGGCCGTGGTTGGGCCGCACATGGAAGGACGGCGACTTCTCGTCGTGAAAGGGGCACAGGCCCTTCATGGAGTCAGCGCCGGCGCGCCGCAATTGGACGTAGTCGCCGACGACTTCGTCGATGCGGACTCGTTCGCGGATGGCGGCGATATCGCGATCGGAGATACGGCCGGCCATCGGCTCAGTGTAGAGCGGGCACCGGACTAGTCGGCCTCGATGCGCTCAAGCCGACCCTCGGTGTAGGAGGCGATCTGGTCGACGACGACGCGCAGCCGGGCACCGTCGTCGGCGGCGGTGTTGAACGCCGGCACGAACAACGGGTCGAGGGTCCTGGGCGCCCCGGCGAGCAGCCAGTTCGCCGCCCGGTGGATGCGTTCGCGCTGCGCGCGCTGCCGCTCGAGGTGCCGGGGGTCGGACATGATGAACTGCAGCGCCAGGATCTTCAGCACCGCAACCTCGGCGCGGACCACATCGGGGACTTGCAGGTTCGCCGCGTAGCGCGCCAACGGCCCGGGCCGGGAAGCGGCCCGGGTGGCCGCGATCGCCGCCGACGCGAACCGGCCGACCAGCTCGCTGGTCAGCCGCTTGAGCGCCACCGACGCCGAGAGGGTGGCGTCGTACTTACCGACCGCGGCGACCACCGGCAGTCCCGAAAGCCGGTGCGCGGCCGCGGCCAGGTCATCGGCACGCACACGGGCGAACGCGGTTTCGCCGAGTTTGGCCAACGCGCCGGCTTCGTCGTCGTCGGCGAGCACCCGAAGGTCGATTCGGCCGGAGACGATGCCGTCCTCGACGTCGTGCACCGAATAGGCGACGTCGTCGGCCCAGTCCATCACCTGCGCTTCCAGACATGGCCGATCCGCCGGCGCGTTTGCGCGCACCCAGTCGGCGGGCTCGCGGTCGATGTCGTAGAAGCCGAACTTGGGTCTGCCTCGATCACGTGTCCACGGATATTTGGTCACCGCGTCCAGGGCCGCCCGGGTCAAATTCAGCCCCACGCTGCGGCCTTGCGGATCAACAACTTTGGGCTCCAGGTTGGTCAGGATCCGGAAGTTCTGCGCGTTGCCTTCGAAGCCGCCGTACGCGGCGGCGACCTCGTCGAGCGCCTTCTCCCCGTTGTGCCCGTACGGCGGGTGGCCGATGTCGTGGGCCAGACCCGCCATGTCGACCAGGTCGGCGTCGGCGCCCAGCCCGATCGCCATCCCCCGGCCGATCTGGGCGACCTCCAGCGAATGGGTCAGCCGGGTGCGCGGCGTGTCGCTTTCTCTGGGCCCGACAACCTGTGTCTTGTCGGCCAGGCGCCGCAGCGCGGCGCTGTGCAGGACCCGGGCCCGGTCCCGGGCGAAGTCGGTGCGGTGCTGGCCCTCGGTGCCCGGCAATCCCGCGGTCTTGGGCGCTTCGGGGACCCGCCGCTCGCGGTCGAAGTCGTCATACGGATCCTGCTGACTCATCGTCGCTCAGTCTGCCAGGGCCGTGCCGAACCGCATTAGATTGGCGAGCATGCGTATCGCCCGCGTGATCGCCGCGTTCCTGGCTGTTCTGCTGACCGGACTGCTGGCGGCGCCCGCGGCCGTCGCCCAACCGCCGTTCCGGCTTGCCGACTACGTCACCGACGATGCGGGCGCATTGAGCGGCTCGGGGCGCGCCGCGGTCGGGTCGGCCGTCGACAAGCTTTACGCCGACCGCCATATCCGGCTGTGGGTGGTCTACGTCGACAACTTCTCCGGGCAGCCGGCCGTGAGCTGGGCGCAGAGCACCCGGCAAGCCACCGACATGGGCGACTTCGACGCGCTGCTCGCGGTGGCTACCGTCGACCGCGCCTATGCGTTCCTGGTGCCGTCCAGAGTGCCGAGCATCACCACCGGGCAGGTGAACGACTTGCGGCGCAACCAGATCGAACCCGCGTTGCATCGGATGGACTGGAGCGGTGCGGCCGTCGCAGCCGCCGAGGGGCTCAATCGGGAGCAGGGCGGAAGCTCCGCCGGATCGTGGGTGCCCATGCTGATCGCGCTGGGCGTGATCGTGATCGGGGTGCTGGGTTTGTTCCTGGTGATGCGCTACCGGCGCCGGCGGCGGCGTGCGGCCGAGCTGGCCGCTGCGCGGCGCATCGACGCGACCGACCCCGATGCGCTGGCGGCGCTCTCGTTGGGCGCCCTCGACGACCTGTCCCGGATGAAGGTGGTCGAAGTCGACAACGCGGTACGTACCAGTGCCAATGAACTGGCCCTGACCATCGAGGAATTCGGTGAGCAGCGAACCGAGCCGTTCACCCGGGCGGTGAACAACGCCAAAGCCGCTCTGGGCCAAGCGTTCACCGTGCGCCAACAACTCGACGACGCGATACCGGAGACGCGCACGCAGCGGCGCGAGCTGCTGACCCGGGTGATCGTCTCAGCAGCACGCGCCGATCGTGAGCTCGAGTCGCAGCGGGAAGCCTTCGAGGAGATGCGCGACCTCGTCATCAACGCCCCGTCACGGCTCGATCGCCTGACCCAGCAGATCGTCGAGCTGACCGCGCGCATCGGCCCCGCCGAAGAGCGAATGACCGCACTGCACAAGGAATTCGACGCTGCGGCGCTGACGTCGGTGGCCACCAACGTTGCGACCGCCAAGGACCGGCTGGCATTCGCCGACCAGAACCTCAGCCGAGCGCGTGAGCTGGCGGCCCGGCCCGTCAGCGGTCAGCAGAGCGAACTGGTCGACGCGCTGCGCGCCGCCGAGTCGGCGCTGGGACAAGCGCGTGCGCTGCTCGACGCGGTCGACAGCGCCGCCACCGACATCCGCCACGCCGTCGCCACCCTGCCGTCGCTGATCGCCGACATCCGGGCGGGCATCGAGCAGGCCAACACGCAGTTGGTGCAGGCGCAGAAAACCAAAGCGCCGCATATCCGCGAGCTGGCCGACGCCCGAGACACGGCGGTCAATGCCGTCGACGCCGTCAACGCCGGTGGTTCGGCCGACCCGCTCGGCGCGTTCACCCGATTGACCCAGGCCGACGCCGCGCTGGACCGGTTGCTGGCCACCGTCGCCGAGGAGCAGGCGGCCGCCGAGCGACTCAACCGCACGCTGGAGCAGGCGCTGTTCACCGCCCAGTCGCGGGTGCGAGCGGTGACCGACTACATCGACACCCGCCGCGGCAGCATCGGGCCCGAGGCGCGCACCCGGCTGGCCGAGGCCAGCCGCCGACTGCAAGCCGCGATGGACAACCGGGCCACCGACGTCAGTGCGGCCATCGCCGACGCCAACGCCGCCGCCGCGCTGGCCGCACAGGCGCAGACGCTGGCCAACGACGACGTTCAGTACGCGCAGCGAGCCTACGCCGGACGCTACGGCGGCGGCAACGACCTGGGCGCAATGATGGGCGGCATCATCATCGGCGACATGCTGGGCGGGGCGATGCGCGGCGGGTTCGGCGGCGGATGGGGTGGCGGCTGGGGTCCCACGTCATTCGGCGGGTCGCCGGGCGGGTCCGACGGCGGCTTCATGGGCGGCGGCGGACGCTTCTAAGACGCTTGTAATAAGACGCGACAGCACACCACGCCCAAGTGTGCTGCCGCGCCAAGTATGGGAGTTAGTGCCTCCTGGAGCTGTGGGCGCTTTCGGTGGAGGTCACCGTATCCACGTAGACGATCGTATTACCCATGTGACCAATATTGGGCGACGATGAAGAAATTCGTCCAACATTTCGGAATCCTTGGCCTCCGAGGAGAACGGCCCGCCGACGAGGCGGGCTAGAAGCCGAGGCTCTCCAGCTGCGATTGGTAGGAGAGCGGCGCCTTCCCCTAGCAGGCCCGCAGGCGTACGGCCAGGTAGTCGGCGACGGCGTCCATCCCCACTCGCTCCTGGGTCATGGCGTCGCGCTCGCGAACCGTGACCGCCTGGTCGTCGAGCGAGTCGAAATCCACCGTCACGCAAAACGGCGTGCCGATCTCGTCCTGGCGCCGGTAGCGCCGACCGATCGCGCCGGCGTCGTCGAACTCGACGTTCCAGCATTTCCGCAACTCGGCGGCCAGATCGCGGGCCTTGGGACTCAGGTCGGCATGGCGGGATAGCGGCAACACCGCAACCTTCACCGGCGCCAGCCGCGGATCCAGCCTCAGCACCGTGCGCTTGTCCATCCCGCCCTTGGCGTTGGGGGCCTCGTCCTCGTTGTAGGCGTCGATCAAAAACGCCATGAACGATCGGGTCAGCCCGGCCGCCGGCTCGATCACGTACGGCACATAACGGGTGTCGGTGGCTTGGTCGTAGAACGACAGGTCGACGCCGGAATGCTTTGCGTGCGTTGACAAGTCGAAATCGGTCCGGTTAGCCACACCCTCCAGTTCACCCCACGGGTTTCCGGCGAAGCCGAACTTGTACTCGATGTCGACGGTGCGGTCGGAATAATGCGACAGCTTGTCCTTCGGGTGTTCCCACAACCGCAGATTCTCGCGATTGATACCGAGGTCGACGTACCACTGCAGCCGGGTGTCGATCCAATACTGGTGCCACTCCGGCGCCGTCGCGGGCTCGACGAAGAACTCCATCTCCATCTGCTCGAACTCGCGGGTGCGAAAGATGAAGTTGCCGGGGGTGATCTCGTTGCGAAAGCTCTTGCCGATCTGGCCGATACCGAACGGGGGCTTGCGGCGCGCGGTGGTGACCACGTTCGCGAAGTTGACGAAAATGCCCTGCGCGGTCTCCGGCCGCAGATAGTGCAGGCCCTCCTCGGTTTCGATCGGCCCGAGATAGGTCTTGAGCATCATGTTGAACTCGCGTGGCTCGGTCCACCGGCCCGGCTCGCCGGTATCCGGATCCCGGATATCGGCCAGCCCGTTGGGCGGCGGATGCCCGTGCTTTTGCTCGTAGGCCTCGATGAGCTGGTCGGCGCGATAACGCTTGTGGGTGATCAGTGACTCGACCAGCGGGTCGTGGAATACGTCGACATGCCCGGAGGCGACCCACACCTCGCGCGGCAGGATGATCGAGGAGTCCAGTCCGACGACGTCGTCGCGGCCGGTGACGACCGAACGCCACCACTGCCGTTTGATGTTCTCCTTGAGTTCCACCCCCAACGGCCCGTAGTCCCACGCCGACTTGGTGCCGCCGTAGATCTCGCCGGAGGGATAGACCAGGCCACGGCGTTTGGCCAGGTTCACGACGGTGTCGATGACGGACGCCACGAGGTGCCATCGTAGCCATCGAGGTGACGGTCTTTGACATGCGCGATCATGCATGTGACAGTGGAATCAACATGTCACCTGCTATGTCCACGGCGGCCGACGGCGACCTCGGCGCCGACGACGGCGCCCACGAGCGCAGCGGTACGGCCGATCTGCCGGCACCCCCGCCGCGGGAGATCCTCGACGCCGCCGGCGAGTTGTTGCGGGCGCTGGCGGCGCCGGTGCGGATCGCGATCGTGCTGCAGTTGCGCGAATCCCAGCGCTGCGTGCACGAACTGGTCGACGCGCTGGGCGTGCCGCAGCCGCTGGTCAGCCAGCATCTGAAGATCCTCAAGGCGGCGGGTGTGGTGGCCGGGGAACGCTCCGGCCGCGAAGTGCTCTACCGGCTGGCCGATCACCACTTGGCGCACATCGTGATCGACGCCGTCGCGCACGCCGGCGAGGAGAGCCTGTGACCCGCGCGGGTGAGCGCGCTACCCGGCAGCGAGCGGCGATCTCGACGCTGCTGGACACGCTCGACGACTTCCGCTCCGCGCAGGAACTGCACGACGAGCTGCGGCGCCGCGGCGAGAACATCGGCCTGACCACCGTCTATCGGACGCTGCAGTCGATGTCGACGACGGGCTTGGTTGACACGCTGCGCACCGACACCGGCGAATCGGTGTACCGGCGCTGTTCGGACCACCATCACCACCACCTGGTGTGCCGCGGCTGTGGGTCCACCGTCGAGGTCGGCGACCACGAGGTCGAGACGTGGGCGGCGGAGGTCGCCGCCGAACACGGCTTCTCCGACGTCAGCCACACGATCGAGATCTTCGGGACCTGCGCGGACTGCCGGGCCTAGACCGCGAGCGAGCGGCGGATCTCGGCGCCCCTGTCGAGCACCATCAAGATCAGTGTGCGCAGCGCGTCGTCGCTGATTCCGCCGCCCGGAAAGTTGTAGCGCAGCATCACGTCGGCGGTCTTGCCCGAGTTGCGCTTGGCGGTCGGCTCGCTCATCTTTTCCACGAGGTCCACCGAGCCGAGCAGGGTGCCGTGCGCCAGCTCGGCTACCCGGTCGCGAGTCTTCTTGGTAAGAGCCAGATCCCACGCCACGATCTGGGTGAGCGACACCAGGTCGAGATCCTCGGTGATGGTCACCGCCCGCAATGAGGCGAACGTGCCGTCGTGACGCACGGTCAGCGCGCCGTCGTCTTCCTCCTCGACGGGCAGCACCGCCTCCAGTACCGACAGCAGCCGCTCCTGCAGCGATGGCATCAGGCGCTGCCGAATCGTCGATGGCGCGACGCGTATTCCTCGCAGGCCGCCCACAGATCGCGGCGGTCGTAGTCGGGCCACAATTTGTCCTGGAAGATGTATTCAGCGTAGGCCGCCTGCCACAGCATGAAATTGCTGGTCCGCTGCTCACCCGAAGTCCGCAGCAGCAGGTCCACATCGGGAATGTCGGGCCGTTGCAGGTGCCGCGCGACGGTCGCCTCGGTGACCCGTTCGGGGTTGAGCTTGCCCGCCGCGGCCTCACGCGCGATGTTCCTTGCGGCTTCGGCTATTTCGGCACGGCCGCCGTAGTTGACGCAGTAATTCACGGTGATGACGTGGTTGCGGGCGGTCATCTGCTCGGCAATCGCCAATTCTTTGATCACGCTGCGCCACAGTCGTGGTCGCGAGCCCACCCACCGTATCCGGACTCCCATCTCGTTGAGGTTCTCGCGGCGCCGCCGTACGACGTCGCGGTTGAACCCCATCAGAAAGCGGACCTCCTCTGGGGAACGGTTCCAGTTCTCGGTGGAGAAGGCGTAGAGGCTAAGCCATTTGATACCGATTTCGATTGCACCGCAAGCGATGTCAATGACAACCGCCTCGCCCATCTTGTGGCCCTCGACGCGAGCCAGTCCGCGCTGGGTGGCCCAGCGGCCGTTCCCGTCCATGACGATCGCGACGTGGGTGGGTAGCTGGTCGGCCGGAATCCTCGGGGCGGCCGCCTTGGAGATGTGCTGCGGCGGCCGACGGGGGCCGCCATCCGGCGACGGCGGCAGCTCCGGAAAGACCACCGGCCACGTCGACTTGTCGGGAAAGGTCGGGTAGTCGTCGGGCGCCGGGGGCAGTTGCGGGAAGCCCTTCCGGATGTGCTCAGGCAAAGCTGCGATCCACCCGGTCGATCCGCTCGACCAGCGGCAACGTTCGCAACTGCCGCTCCAGATGCCATTGCAGGTGGGCGGCCACCAATCCGCTGACCTGACTGCGCGCCGATGGCGGCGCGGCCTCGGCGGCTTCCCAGTCGCCGTCGTGCAGCGCGGACATCAGATCCAGCACACCCAGCGGCGGTCTGGCCGCACCGACGGGGCGGCAGTGCGGACAGACGCTGCCGCCGGCGGCGATGTGAAACGACGTATGCGGGCCCGGCGCGGCGCAGCGAGCGCATTCGGTCAGCGCGGGTGCCCACCCGGCGATGCTCATGGCGCGCAGCAGATAAGCGTCCAGAACCAGCTCGCGGGGTCGTCGGCCGTCGGCGACGGCCCGCAGCGCACCGACCGTGAGCCGATGCAGCGCCGGAGCCGGGGCCCGTTCCTCACCGGCGAGGCGTTCGGCGGTCTCCAGCACCGCGCACGCGCAGGTGTATCGGCCGTAGTCGCTGACGATGTCGGTGGCGAACGCGTCAAGCGAGACGACTTGCGTGACGATGTCCAGGTTGCGGCCCGGATGCAGCTGCACGTCGATATGGGCGAACGGTTCCAGCCGCGCGCCGAACTTGCTGCGCGTGCGGCGCACACCCTTGGCCACCGCGCGAACCAGTCCGTGGTCGCGGGTGAGCAGGGTGACGATCCGGTCGGCTTCGCCGAGCTTGTGCTGGCGCAGCACCACCGCCCGGTCCCGGTAGAGCCGCATCACACCAGTCTGTCATCGCGCTGAGACATCGCCGGTATCGCACGCCGATAATGTCGATACCGATGATGCATCCTCCGCACTCCCGCCTGCCCACCCTGACCGACCTGCTCTACCAGCTGAACAGCGGCGAGGTGACGTCCGACGAGCTGGTCCGCCGCTCGTTGCACGCCATCGACGTCAGCCAGTCCACGCTGAACGCGTTCCGGGTAGTGCTCACCGAGTCGGCGCTGGTCGACGCCGCCGAAGCCGACCGCCGCCGCGCCGCGGGCGACGACGCGCCGCTGCTCGGTGTCCCGATCGCGGTCAAGGACGACGTCGACATCGCCGGGGTGCCAACCGCCTTCGGCACGTCGGGCTTTGTGCGGCCTGCCACGAGCGACTCCGAGGTGGTGCGCCGGCTGAAAGCGGCCGGCGCCGTGATCGTCGGCAAGACCAACACGTGCGAGCTGGGCCAATGGCCGTTCACCAGCGGACCCGGGTTCGGCCACACCCGCAACCCGTGGTCGCGCAAGCACACACCGGGCGGGTCGTCGGGCGGCAGCGCCGCCGCGGTGGCCGCGGGCCTGGTCACCGCGGCGATCGGCTCTGACGGCGCCGGCAGCGTCCGCATCCCGGCGGCCTGGACGCATCTCGTGGGCATCAAGCCGCAGCGCGGCCGCATCTCCACCTGGCCGCTGCCGGAAGCGTTCAACGGCATCACCGTCAATGGCGTGCTGGCCCGCACGGTCGAGGATGCGGCGTTGGTGCTCGATGCCGCATCCGGCAACGTCGACGGCGATCGGCACAAGCCGCGGCCGGTGACGGTATCCGACCACGTGGGCATTGCTCCCGGGCCGCTGCGGATCGCGCTGTCAACCCGGTTTCCGTTCACCGGGTTTCCGGCGCGACTGCATCCGGAAATCAGGGCGGCGCTGGAATCTGTGGCCGACCAACTTCGGTTGCTCGGCCATACTGTGATGCCGGGCAACCCGGACTACGGGCTGCGGTTGTCGTGGAACTTCCTGTCGCGCTCCACTTCTGGCCTGCTCGACTGGGCCGAACGACTCGGCGACGGGGTCACCCTGGACCGGCGGACGATGTCCAACTTGCGGATGGGACGGTTGCTCTCGGAGTCGGTGCTGCGCGCCGCTCGCGCGCACGAGGCCGCCGACCAGCGCCGGGTGGGCTCGATTTTCCGGATCGTGGACGTGGTGCTGGCGCCGACGACCGCGCAGCCGCCTCCGCCGGTGCATGCGTTCGACAAGTTGGGCGGCCTGGGCACCGACCGCGTGATGATCGCCGCCTGCCCGGTGACCTGGCCGTGGAATCTGTTGGGGTGGCCGTCGATCAACGTGCCGGCCGGGTTCACCTCCGAGGGTCTGCCGATCGGTGTGCAGTTGATGGGACCGGCCAACAGCGAGCCGCTGCTGGTCTCGCTGGCGGCCGAGCTGGAGGCGCTCAGCGGCTGGGCGGCCAAGCAGCCGCAGGTGTGGTGGAACACCGGCACCGGCACGTCGCTGGACACGGGTGGGCTGGAGCCCACGCGATGATCTCAAAAGCCTAGTCGGCCAAGCTGTTTGGGATCGCGCTGCCAGTTCTTGGCGACCTTGACTCGTAGGTCGAGATAGACCTTGGTGCCCAGCAGCTTCTCGATCTGGCTGCGCGCGGCTGTGCCCACCTCGCGAAGGCGTGTGCCGCCCTTGCCGATCACGATGCCTTTCTGGCTGTCGCGCTCTACGTAGAGGACGGCGTGCACGTCGATCAGGTCGTCGCGACCCTGGCGCGGAGTGGTCTCGTCGATCACCACCGCCAGCGAATGCGGCAGTTCGTCACGGACCCCCTCCAGGGCGGCCTCCCGGATGAACTCGGCCATCAGGACCTCTTCTGGCTCGTCGGTGAGCTCCCCGTCGGGATAAAACGCCGGCCCGGGCGGCAGCGCGGCGGCGAGGACGTCGATCAGAACGTCGATCTGCTCACCGGTCACTGCCGAGACCGGCACGATCTCGGCTTGCCGACCGTCGGGGCTGCCGACGAGTTCGCCGACTGCGGCGAGCTGTGCGGCCAGTTTGTCCTTGGATACCTTGTCAATTTTGGTGACGACGACGACGAGTGTCGTTGCGGGTGCGATGGAACGGATCTGCTCCATGATCCACCGGTCCCCCGGACCGATCCCCTCGTCGGCTGGAATGCACAGGCCGATGGCGTCCACTTGTGCGTAGGTGTCACGGACCAGGTCGTTGAGCCGCTTGCCCAGCAGCGTGCGCGGCCGGTGCAGCCCCGGAGTGTCGACCAGGATGATCTGGAAGTTCTCCCGATGCACAATGCCGCGGATGGTGTGCCGGGTGGTCTGCGGCCGACTCGACGTGATGGCGACCTTCGTGCCGACCAGGGCGTTGGTCAGCGTCGATTTCCCGGTGTTGGGCCGGCCAACGAAACATACGAAGCCGGAATGGAATTCAGCGTTCGCCGCGGTCACGACAGCACATTGCCCTCGCGGTCGGTGATGATGACCACCGCCGTGCCGGACATTTCGCGGACGGCGGCGATGCCGGCGTCATCGGCCGAGCCGCCGACCAATGCGGCCGCCTCCAACCCGGCCGCCCCACTGGACACCGCCGCGGCCACCGCCGTCTGCAAAGCGGTCAGCTGCAGCGCCGAGAGGTTCACCGGCGCACCGGCGTACGTGCGGCCGTCGACGTCACGCACAGCGGCTCCGCTGCCGGCCTCCGCACGCGCCATCGCAGAGCGGGCCAGCACCACCAGCTTGGTGTCTTCGGCGTCAAGCGGCTCAGCTGCCACCGGTGACCTCCTGACCGTCGGAGTCGACGCGGCTCAGCAATACCGTCCCGATCCGTAGCCGCCCGCGATGGTCGGGGCCGCCTTCGGCTTGCAGCCGCAACCCGTGTGATACCACCTCCGCGCCGGGTAGCGGGACGCGGCCCAGCTCCAGGGCCAACAGTCCGCCAACCGTGTCGACGTCGAGGTTGTCGTCGAATTCCATGCCATACAGGTCGCCGACGTGTTCGATCGGTAGCCGCGCCGATACCCGGAAGCGGTTGTCGCCCAGTTCTTCTACCGGTGCTATTTCGGCTTGGTCGTACTCGTCGGCGATCTCACCGACGATTTCCTCCAGCACGTCCTCGATCGTCACCAGCCCGGCTATCGCACCGTATTCGTCGACCAGCAACGCCATGTGGTTGCGGTCGCGCTGCATTTCCCGCAGCAACGTGTCCAGAGGTTTGGAGTCCGGCACGAACACCGCTGGACGCATCAGCTCGCCCACAGTGGTGTCCCGGCCGCCGTTGGTCGAGTAGTACGTCTGCTGGACAAGGTCTTTGAGATACACCACGCCGACGACGTCGTCGACGTTCTCGCCGATCACCGGGATGCGGGAATGGCCGCTGCGCACGGCCAGCGATGTCGCTTGGCCGGCCGATTTGTCGCTTTCGATCCAGATCATCTCGGTGCGCGGCACCATCACCTCGCGGGCCGGGGTATCGCCGAGTTCGAAGACAGACTGGATCATGCGGCGCTCGTCGGCGGCGACCACGCCGCGCTGCTGTGCCAGGTCGACCACTTCGCGTAACTCGATCTCTGATGCGAAAGGTCCGTTGCGGAATCCCCGGCCCGGGGTCAGCGCGTTACCGAGTAGCACCAGTAGTCGGCTGATCGGCATCAGCAGTAGCGAAATCGCTTGTAGCGGAAGGGCTGCCGCCAACGAAATCGAATATGCGTTCTGCCGGCCGAGGGTACGCGGGCCGACGCCGATGACGACGAAGCTGGTCAGCACCATGATCACGGCGGCGGCGATGCGCCCCCACTCCCAGCCGAGCTCACCGTGGAGGAAAGCCACCAGCAGCACGGTTGCGGTGATCTCACAGGTGATCCGTAGCAGCACAACCAAGTTGATGTAGCGGGGCCGGTCGGACATCAGCTTGGCCAGCCGCACCGCGCCCGGCCGCCCGTCACGCACCAGTTCGTGGACGCGGGCCATTGATACCGTGCTGATCGCGGCATCGGTCGCCGCGAACAGCCCGCCCAGGCATATCAGCACAATTGCGGCGAGTAGCGGAGCGGACCCGTCCAATTCACCACCTTTTGCCAGGTTTCACACCGCCGAAGCGCCCCGGGGCCGCGTTTAGATCCCAATCCAGACCCATTGCTGATGGGCCTGATCCCACACCGGGTGCAGCGGCGGCGCCCCCGGCGCCGGTGAAGGAGGCGGAGGGATGTCCTGCGGCGCCCAGATCGGCGCGTATTGCGGTGGGGGTGTCCACCACTCTGGCTGTGGCGGTGGCGGTTTGCACTCGTTGGTCCATACATTGCGCGACCAGTTGGGGTCGCATTGCGCCGAGCTGACCCCCGGCGTCGCCACCGTCGCAGCCGCCATCAGAACCGACACGACCGCGACTCCGGCCGCCAGATGACCGACGAAACGCATCATCGCAGGACCTCCAAGCGCTCGCTCTAATTGTCGAAATACCTTGATTTGTCAAGCAGCCGACGGTCTTTCTCGCTCTGGCGATCCTGGTGGTAGGCCTCCACCTGGTCGGCGACCCACTCCTCCAGCAGCCGGTGCTGCAGAGCGAACATCTCTTTTTCCTCGTCCGGCTCGGCGTGGTCATAGCCCAGCAGATGCAGCACACCGTGAATCGTCAGCAGCGCCAGCTCGTGACCGAGCGAATGACCGGCGGCAGCCGCCTGCTCGGCGGCGAACTCCGGGCATAGCACGATATCGCCGAGCATCGCCGGGCCGGGCTCGGGTGCATCGGGGCGGCCGCCCGGCTCGAGCTCGTCCATCGGAAAGCTCATCACGTCAGTGGGGCCGGGCAGGTCCATCCAACGCATGTGCAGGTCGGCCATCGCGGCGGAGTCCAACAGCAGCATCGACAGCTCGGCAGCCGGATTCACCTCCATCTCCGCGATGACGAACCGGGCGACGCTGATCAGCTCGGCCTCGGAGACGTCGATGCCCGACTCGTTGGCGACCTCGATGCTCATGACACGCTCACCGGCGGTGGCGGACACCCGATGCCCGCCGCGCGGCCCGGTTCATCGTCAGGCCGGGCTCTTCGTATTTTGCGTAGGCGTCCACGATTTCGGAAACCAGCCGATGGCGCACCACGTCGACACTCGTCAGCTCCGCGAGATGGATGTCGTCGATGCCCTCGAGGATGTCAACCGCCGCCCGCAGCCCCGACCGCGCGCCACCCGGCAGGTCGATCTGCGTAACATCGCCGGTGACAACCACTTTGGAGCCGAATCCCAACCGGGTGAGGAACATCTTCATCTGCTCGGCGGTGGTGTTCTGCGCCTCGTCGAGGATGATGAACGCATCATTTAACGTGCGACCGCGCATAAATGCCAGTGGCACAACTTCAATCACGCCGGAGGCTATCAGCTTGGGGATCAGCTCGGCGTCCATCATGTCGTAGAGCGCGTCGTAGAGCGGGCGCAGGTATGGGTCGATCTTCTCGCTCAGTGTGCCCGGTAAAAAGCCAAGGCGCTCACCGGCTTCCACCGCAGGGCGGGTGAGGATGATGCGAACCACCTGCTTGGTCTGTAGTGCGTTGACCGCTTTGGCCATGGCCAGATACGTCTTGCCGGTGCCAGCTGGCCCGATCCCGAACACGATGGTGTTGTTGTCGATGGCGTCGACGTAGCGCTTCTGGTTGAGGGTCTTGGGTCGAATGGTCTTGCCGCGGCGCGACAAGATGTCCAGGGTCAGCACTTCGGCCGGCGACTCGTTGCCGGTACCGACCAGCATGGCGACGCTGTGGCGCACTACTTCTGGCGTCAATGGCTGCCCGCTGGCCACGATCGGGATCAGCTCGGAGATCACCCGCTCGGCGAGCGCGACGTCGGCGGGCTCACCGGAGAGGCTTACGGCGTTGCCGCGCACATGCAGATCGGCGGCAAGAATGCGCTCCAGTGCGCGCAGGTTTTCGTCGGCGGAACCCAGCAGGCCCACGACGAGGTCGGGCGGAACATCGATGCTGCTGCGTACCTGAGATGACGATGAATCAGCAGCGTTGGTCTCGCGGGGCGTCACGTGGTTTCTGATGCCTGCTTTCTGCGGTCTGTTCAGCGGTTCAGGTTCTAAAGTCTACCGCCGCGACCCCGACAGGTCAGCGCTGTAGCAGCGTATTGGCTGGTAGATCCTTGTCGAGGACCTTCTCGGCCTGGCCTACGCCGGTGACCGGCAGCGACTTCTCGTCCAGCAAACCGACCTGCACCAACAGCGACGCCTGATCCCAGTAGATCCGCTCGTAGGCCACCTTGTCCGCCTCGAATCCCATCACGACCACCACCGGAAGCAGCACCGTGCGCCCGGTAGGCGCCACGCCCGGAAGGAACGTCGGCATCGGGATGTCGTGGGTGAACGACATGATCATCTCGTCGACCACGCGGTCGCTGCCGACCGTGCGGCAGACCGGGATGATTCTGGTGTCGGCGGGCCAATGCCCGATGAAGTACTTGCCGTAGAAATCCGCCAGTGCGTCGGCGCCGACCCCGCCCATCATCGTGGGCACGTGGTTGACGTACGGCTGCGCGGTCATCGTCGCCATGGTCGCCGCAACGTCCTCGGCGACGAACTCGTCGGCGACATGCTCGTCGAAGATCGCGCTCAGATCGTAGGTTTTGTTGACCATCCTGCAAGCGTCGCACTTCGGCTGCCATCTCATGCGCATAACCGTCGACGGCGGCGGGAACATTGAAGTGATGACGATCCGGTACCTGGAATTCGTTCGCGCGGGATGGGGTGCGCTGTTGTTGACGGCCCCGCGTGCTGTGCTGACCGCAGTGCGGGCTGTGCATGTCGACCGCAAGGCGCTCGCCGTCACCCGCATCCTGGGTGCACGCCAACTTGTCCAGGCATCGTTGTCGGGAGTCAATCCCACACCGGAGATCCTGGCGGCCGGCGTCTGGGTGGATGCGGTGCACTCGCTGACCGCGTTTGGGCTGGCGGCGGCCGATCGTCGTCGGGTCCGGGTGGGCGTGATCGATGGGATGGTCGCGGCAGTATGGGCCGGCTTGGGGTGGCACCACCTGCGCGCCAACAAGACTCGACAGGATCCTCCACCGTGAGATTGCACGCAGGGTTGTGGTTGCCCGTGGATCAACAGCCCTGACTGCAATCTCACGCCATCACCGCCAGCTACTCCCAGCGCGCCGTCAACACCCCCAGCGCGCCCAACGCCACCGCAGCGGCGGACGACGTGCGCAGCACCGTCGAGCCCAGCCGCACCGCGATTGCACCCGCGTCGGTCAACGCCGTGATCTCATCGGGGGCAATGCCGCCCTCGGGACCGACGATCAACATCAACGAGTTCGCTTGTGCCACACTGAGTTCCGTCAACCTATCGGTTGCCGATTCGTGTAGCGCCAGCACCATCGCCCCGCTCGCCACCGCGTCGCGAACCCGGTGGGTGAGCGCAGTGGTGGACAGCACGCCCTCGACCGGCGGGATGTGGGCGCGACGTGATTGCCGCGCGGCAGAGCGGACCACCGCGCGCCAGCGGCGCAGACCCTTCTCCATTCGCGCACCGTCCCACCGCGCGACACAGCGCGCCGCCTGCCAGGCCACAAACGCGTCAGCGCCCGCCTCGGTGGCCAACTCGACGGCCAACTCGGAGCGCTCAGCCTTGGGCAGGGCCTGCACGACGGTCACGGACGGCTGCGGCGGCTCGACGCTCCAGCGCTCGAGGACCCGCACGGAAAGCCCGTCGCGGCCGGATTGCTCGACTATGCAGCGAGCCAGGCCGCCGGCGCTGTCGCCGAGCAGCAGCTCTTCGCCGGGGCGGATCCTGCGCACAGTCGCGGCGTGAAAGCCTTCGTCGCCGCCGACGACGGCCAGCGCACCGGTTTCGGGCAGCGTGTCGACATAGAACAGCGGCGCCGCCATGTGCGGGCTAGCGACCGGTGAACGTCTCGCGCAACCGGCTGAACAACCCGCTGGTGGCGGCGCCGTGCGTGGAGCGCACTTCGGGTACGTCGCGGTCACGGCGGCTCTTGAACTCGCGCAGCAGTTCGATATCGCGATTGTCGAGGCGGTCCGGGATCACGACCTCGACGTGCACGTGCAAGTCGCCCCGCGTTCCGGACCGCAGATGCGGCATCCCATGGCCGCGCAGCGTCGTCACCGAACCGGGCTGCACGCCCGCGGGGATGGTGATCTCGGTGAGCCCGTCCAGGATCGCGTCGACCGTCACCGTGGTGCCCAGGGCGGCGTCGACCATCGGTACCGAGATCGTGCAATGCAGGTCGTCGCCGTCACGCACGAAGATGTCGTGGGCCTTCTCGTGGACCTCGACGTAGAGATCACCCGCCGGTCCCCCGCCGGGCCCGACTTCGCCCTGGCCGGCCAACCGGACCCGCATGCCATCACCGACGCCCGCAGGGATCTTCACAGTGATCTCCCGGCGCGAGCGCACCCTGCCGTCCCCGCCGCACTGGTAGCACGGGTCGAGGATGACCTCGCCGACGCCGCGGCAGGTGGGGCACGGGCGTGACGTCATCACCTGGCCGAGCAGCGAGCGCTGCACGGTTTGCACCTCCCCACGACCACCACAGGTGTCACAGGCCACCGGCGCCGAATCGCCGTTGGTGCCGCGGCCCTGGCAGCGGTCGCACAGCACCGCGGTGTCGACGGTGACCTGCTTGCTGACCCCTGTTGCGCACTCGGCAAGGTCCAGCCGCGTCCGCAGCAGCGAGTCCGAGCCCGGACGGACCCGTCCGATGGGACCGCGGGAGGTGGACCCGCCGCCGAAGAACGCCTCGAACACGTCGCCGAGCCCGCCGAAGCCGGGGAATCCGTTTGCCATCGCGGCGTTCTCCAGCGGGTCGCCGCCCATGTCGACGATGCGCCGCTTCTCCGGGTCGGAGAGCACCTCGTAGGCGACGCTGATCTCCTTGAACTTCGCCTGGGCAGCCTCGTCGGGGTTGATGTCGGGATGCAGTTCCCGCGCGAGCTTGCGATAGGCGCGTTTGATCTCCGCATCGCTCGCGTTTCGGCTCACGCCGAGCAGACCGTAGTAATCGCGTGCCACGCCTAACCTTCCTTGTGCCGCGTCAGCACGGGCGCGCGTTCATCGAGCACCCAGCACTTCGCCGATGTACATAGCAACCGCAGCGACACTAGCGATAGTTCCCGGATAGTCCATGCGGGTGGGCCCCAGCACACCCATGCCGCCGTAAACGGTGTCCGTGGTGCCGTACGCGGTGGACACCACCGAGGTGCCCGCCATCTCCTCGACCTCGGTCTCGTGCCCGATGCGCACGGTCACCTTGCCGGCTTCCTGCTGCGCCGCCAGCAGCCGCAGCACCACCACCTGCTCCTCGAGCGCTTCCAGGATGGACCGCAGGGAGCCGCCGAAGTCGGCCGTGTTGCGGGTCAGGTTGGCAGTGCCGCCGAGCACCAGCCGCTCCTCGCTGTGCTCGACCAGTGACTCCAGCAGCACCGTCGCCGAGCGGCCGACGGCGTTGGACAGGCTGCCGGAGTGGCCGCCGCGTCCGTCGAGCTGCCCGGCCAACTCGGCGACCGCTGCAGAGGCCGCGGTGAGCTTTTTGCCTTCCAGCGCCTGCCCGAGAATCTCCCGCAACTGGGACAGCTGATGGTCGTCGATGACGTCGCCGAGCTCGACGATGCGCTGATCGACGCGACCCGTGTCGGTGATCACCACCATCAGCAACCGGGCCGGGGTCAGCGCGATCACTTCCAGGTGCCGGACGGTCGACGTCGACAGCGTCGGGTACTGAACGATGGCCACCTGACGGGTCAGCTGGGCCAGCAGCCGCACCGCGCGGCGCAGCACGTCGTCGAGGTCGACGGCGGACTCGAGGAAGTTCTGGATGGCGCGCCGCTCCGCGGCCGAGAGCGGTTTGACGTCTTCGAGCCGGTCGACGAATTCGCGGTAGCCCTTCTCCGTGGGCACCCGTCCGGAGCTGGTGTGCGGCTGGGTGATGTAGCCCTCGGCCTCCAGCACAGCCATATCGTTGCGGACCGTGGCCGACGAGACGCCGAGGTTGTGCCGCTCCACCAGCGACTTCGAACCGATCGGTTCCTTGGTGGCAACGAAGTCGGCGACGATCGCACGCAACACCTCGAAGCGGCGGTCGTCGGCACTTCCCATTGCTGTCCACCTCCTTGACCGCGTCCATTTTACGGTGATCAGCAGCGGGTTACGGTCGCGGCGGGACACGACTAGCCTTAACGCGATGATTTTCAAGGGCGTGCGCGATGGCAAGCCGTATCCCGACCACGGTCTGTCCTATCGGGACTGGTCCGCGATACCGCCCCGGCAGATCAGGCTCGACGAACTCGTCACCACCACCACGGTGTTGGCGCTGGACCGGCTGTTGTCGGAGGATTCCACGTTCTACGGCGACCTTTTCCCGCACGCTGTGAAGTGGCGCGGCATCCTCTACCTCGAGGACGGCCTGCACCGCGCGGTGCGCGCTGCGCTGCGCAACCGCACTGTGCTGCACGCCCGGCTGCTCGATATGGATGCGGTGGGGCAACACGCCTAGTGGTCACATTCGGCCGATGGCCGGTGTCGAGGTAGGTGAGAGACCGAATCCGACATTCGACAGGAGGACGGCCATGCCACGAATTGCCGGGGTGTCCGACCGCGACGCCGGCCTGGGCGCCAAGATCGCGTTCTTCTTCACCAAGCGGCGGTTGGCGAAGATGACCGGACTGGAAACCGCCACCATGCTCGAACCGCTGCGGATGTACGCGCATATTCCCAAGCTGCTCAACGCCTATGGCCGGCTGGAGCTGGCGGAGTCGAAACTGGACATCCTCAGTCCCCGTCACCGGGCGCTCGCCGAGCTGAAGTCGGCGACGACGGTGCGCTGCGAATACTGCATCGATCTCGGGTCGCAGATCGCCCGCCGCTGGGGAATCACCGACGAGGAACTGCTCGCGATGGCCGACTATCGCAACGCCACCTGTTTCTCCGACCTGGACAAGCTGATCCTCGAATACGCCACCGCGGTCAGCCGCACACCGGTCGAGGTGACCGACGAGTTATTCGACCGCCTGCGAGAGCATTTCGACGACGCTCAACTGGTCGGGCTAACCCACGTCATCAATCTCGGCAACATGCGGGCCCGCTTCAACATCGCGCTCGGCATCGGGGCGTCGGGTTTCAGCGAGGGCAGGGTGTGCGCGGTGCCCGACGCAGGTAACCGGTGACCGGCAACGCGGCGCTGGCCGAGCGTTTCCAGGCGGCGCGCCCGCATCTCGGGGCGCTCGCCTACCGCATGCTGGGCTCGGTCGACGACGCCGAGGACGCGGTGCAGGAGGCCTGGCTGCGGCTGAGCCGCGATGGCGCCGCCGAAGGGGTGGTCAACCTGGACGCCTGGCTCACCACCGTGGTGGCGCGGATCTGCCTCAACGCCTTGCGCGCCCGCCGCAGCGGCGTCCGCGAAGAACTCGTCGCGCACGTGCCGGACCCCATCGTCGATGCGGTCGGCGAAGCCGATCCCGAACACCAGGCGATGCTGGCCGACGCGGTGGGGCTGGCGTTGTATGTGGTGCTGGACACTCTGCCGCCGGCGGAGCGGCTGGCGTTCGTGCTGCACGACGTCTTCGCGGTGCCGTTCGACCAGATCGCGTCGATCGTCGAGCGCTCACCGGAGGCCACCCGCAAGCTGGCCAGCCGGGCGCGCAGGCGCATCAACGACGCGGCGCCCGACCCGGACACCGACCTGGTGGCCCAGCACGCCGTCGTCGACGCCTTCTTCGCCGCCGGGCGCGCGGGTGACTTCGACCGGCTGGTCGCCGTGCTGGACCCCGACGTGTCGTTGCACGGCGACTTCGGCCCCGGGCCGGCCGGGCTCCGCTCGGTGCGTGGCGCCTCCGCGGTGGCCGGTCTGGCCCGTGGTTACGCGGCGCCGGAACGGGAGGTGCGCCCCGCCGTCGTCAACGGGGCCGCCGGCGCGGTGATCTTTGTCGCGGGCCAGCCGACGGCGATCATGGGCTTCGTCGTCCGCGGCGGGCGGATCGCTGCGATCGACGTGCTGGCCGATCCGGCGCGCATCGCGCGGATCGACCTGAGCGCAGTGGGCGGCTAGTCGATTCCGCTCGTGGCCGTCTCCAGCAGCGCCTGTGCTGAGTCGTGCGCGATCACCCAGTTGCCGTCTTGGTTGGCGAACGTGTAGTTCTGCGTGACCGGCGCGGCAAGCTTGGGACCCGTCGTGGTGACGTCGGCGGTGACGTTCGGACCGGCCTGCTGAATGTTCGTCACGTTGAACTGCTCCGGGAAGTTCCCGTTCCGGTATGCCTGTCTCAGCCGGTGGTCGGCCTCATGGCCCTCGTTCGGGGGAATGCCTCCTTGGACCAGATTCTGCTTGGTCGTATACGACACGCCGGGGTTGGTCACTTGGTCGCACAGGCTGGACAACTGCTCAGCGCTCGGCAGGGCAGCCGGCGCGCCCGGCGGGGGCGGGTTTGGCGACGGCGGCGGGTCGAGTGGAAGTGGGGCGCCGACGGCGGCGAGCTGCACCTGATCCGCGGCTGGGTGGCCATAGGCGATGGACGTCACGCCGGCGGCCGCGGCTCCGATCGCGGCGGCGGCTGCCGCACCTGTGGCGAGGGCTTTGACGGTCATGGCTGTCCCTTCGATTCGGAGGAAAACATCCGTGTCATTGTGCCGGTCGGCGCTGGTGCGCGTCTACGACTCGCGCAGACTCGCTGACCAGGGAGTTGGCGCCGGGGCGCAGCTCGCTGCCGAGCACCCGGTCGGAAAGCAGACCCAGGCAGCTGAGGTTGGGGAATCCCGGGCCCTGGTTGAGTCCGGCGAGGTTGGGCAGGAACAGCTTCGGCGAGACGTCGGTGACGGCGAGGTCGTATCCGATCGCCTCCTGCAGGCGATCACCGGTCAGCGGGCCGCCCAGGCCGAGCTCGAGCAGGTCGAGCGCATCTTGGCTGAACAGCGTGGTGAACCACAGCGGGTCGTAGCCCGACCCGTCGATGACCAGATCGAAGCCGTGCACGGTTTCGGAGTTTTCGCTGCCCCGATCGGTGGACAGCGTCAACCGGATCTGCTC
Source organism: Mycobacterium fragae (assembly GCF_002102185.1). Taxonomy (GTDB): domain Bacteria; phylum Actinomycetota; class Actinomycetes; order Mycobacteriales; family Mycobacteriaceae; genus Mycobacterium; species Mycobacterium fragae. The sequence continues at coordinate 252,297 of NZ_LQOW01000031.1, read as the reverse complement.
GTCGCGGCCCACCGCGTGAGCGACGCGGCCACGCAGATGGCGGATGCGGTCGTCGGCCAGCAGGGCGTCCTGCACGTTCGACGAGAACACTCCGCGGTCGGTGCGGGCGATCGCGTCGCGCCGCTCGTCAAGCGTGAGCGCGGTCCAGTCGGTGGGATCGGAGAACAGCGTGTTCTCGAAGAAGCTCTCGCCGCGGGTGAACAACGTCACCTGTGGGGAGATGACGGTGATCGTCGAAATCCGGTGGCGGAACAGCTCGGTGAGCATCGCCGCGGCCGTCTCGCCGCCGCCGATCATCGCAACCCGCTCGGCGCAGATCCGATCGTGTTGCGCGGCGCGGTGCCAGAACTGGGCGATCGAAAGCACCCGCGGATTGCCGGGTAGCAGCGAACGTTCGGCCTGCCCCGGGCCGGTGATCATCAACCCGTCGGCGTGCACGGTTTTTTCATCGTTTTCGTCGGTGCGCAACATCCAGCGCTCGCCGTCCACTGAGAGCCGGTTGACCTCTCCGCGGATGACCGTCATGCCGATCTGGTCGGCCACCCAGCGCAGGTACTGCCCCCAATTCCGGTGCGCGGGTGCGGGTCTGCCGCGGTCGATCCACTGCGCGAACTGACCGGTGGCGATCAGATACGACTGCCAGCTGTAGCAAGTCATCCGCTCATCGAGTTCGGCGTTGCGTCGTGGCACCAGCGACGAGCGGTACGGGAAGCCGATGTCTTTCTCCGGGCTGGTGCCCAGCCGTTGCGCGCCGTCGGTCCAGCCGCCGCTGGCTTGCCAATTGGCGCCCACCCCGGTGCGTTCGACGGTGATCACGTCGGGTGTGTCGACGCCCATCTCGCGCAACACGAAAGCCTTGGCCGCGACGGCCACCGCCTTTACTCCGGCGCCGAGCACCGCAAGTGTGGTCATGCCGTCACCTCCCGGAGGGCATCGTGGAAAAGGCCATGCAGCGCAGTGATATCCGCGTCGCTGAGAATGTCGGGCAGTGCGCGCCATTGCGTCACCAGCACCTGCTGGTCACCGGCGCCGAGCAGGGTGGCCAGGATGACGAGCTCGTGACGGACCGCGACATCAGGCGCTGGAAGCTTCGGCAGCCCGGCGAGCAGCGCGCGGTCGAGGCGCGGGCCGGCGCCGGCGTCGCTCATGTCGGTGCGGCCGAGATAGTTCAGCAGCAGCTGCGGCCCGGGGAATCCGCTCAGCTCCTCGGCGGTGTCGTCGCGCAGATATCGCAGCAGCCCGTAATCGATTCCATCGCCGGGGATCGCTGCCAGCAACTCGCCCACCCGTCGCGGGTCCGCGGAGTCGACCCGCAGCGGATAGATCATGCTGAGCAAGCCCACGGTGTCGGTGGTGTCGATGGCGTTGTCCCCCATGTCGTCGAACAAAGCGTCGGCGCGTCCATGGGTTTCCAGCTCCAGCAGCGGCGGCGGTGTGGGCTGACCGCGCAGCCGGCGCCACCGCGTCACCGTCTGCGCCACCGCGGCGACCAGCAGGTCGAACATCGGCATTCCCGAACTCAGCAGCCGAGCGGTGATGTCGGCCTCGGTGACCGCAGCCCGCACCAGCAGTTCACGCGCTAGATCACGGCTGGGCCGGGTCCGCCGCGCTCCGAGCTCCGGATCGTTTCCGACCAGCTGCGAAAGCCAAAACGGCGCGGTGTCAAGTTTTTTGGCGCGCTCGATGAGCGCCTGTGACCATCGGCGATAGCTGGTGTGTTCGCGAATTGTTGCCGGTGTGTGCCCGTCGCGCAGTGCGTGCAGCGCGGCGTCGAGTTCGCCGAGCACGATCCGCCACGACGCCGGGTCCATGGCAAGCACGTGGGCGCTCAGCACCAGCACGCTTTCTGCGTTCGGCACGCGCAGCAACACCGCTGCCAACAACACGCCCCGTTCGGGGTCGAGGCTGTCCAGCATCCGTTGGGCATGTTCGGTGACCGCAGCCTGGAGGTCGTCGGAAACCTGTACTGTGGTGAGAATTTCGGCGGCTGGTGCGGGATGCAGAGTCATGGTGGCGCGGTCCAGCCGGGTGCGCAGCACCTCGTGGCCGTCGAGGACGGCGGTCAGCGCGGTCCGTACCTGGTCACCGGTGACGCCTTCGGGCAGCCGGATGGCTTCGGTCTGGGCCACCCTTCTGGGCTCGCCGTACTCGTAGAGCCAATGTGCGTTGGGCAGCAATGGGATTGGTGTGCTGCTGTGGTCTGATTCGCGGGTGCCGCCGCCAGATTCGGCGTCGATTGCGGCGGCGAGCTCGCGAATCGTGCTGCACTCCAGGATCAGCCGGGCCCGCATCGGGATACCGCGGCGGCGAGCCGCCTGCACTACCGAGAGCGCCACGATGCTGTCCAGGCCCAGCTGCAGGAAATCGGTGGTCACGTCGATCTGCGGGGCGTGCAGCATCTGGCAAAGCAGCTCGGCCAACGCGGATTCGGTCGGTGTTTCCGGTGTGCATTCGACCGTGGCGGCGGAATCGATGTCGGCGAGCGCGGTCTCGTCCAGCTTGCCGTTGGCGGTCAACGGAATGTCGTCGACGACGACGATGCGCTGCGGAACCATGTAGCGGGGTAGCCGCTCTCCGAGCATGCTGCGTAGTTCTCCGGCTTTGGGTTTAGTGCCGTTGGGGGCCGCCGCGTACGCGGTCAGTCGTGGACCACCCTGCGCTTGCTCACGCACTACGACGTGGGCATGCCGTACCGCGGGATGCGCTTGCAGCGCGGCGGTGATCTCGCCGAGTTCGACACGGTAGCCGCGGATCTTCACTTGAGCATCCGCACGGCCGAGGTACTGCAGCGAACCGTCCGGATGGCGGCGCACCAGATCGCCCGTGCGGTACATGCGCTCACCGCGCGCAAACGGATCGGCGACGAATCGAATCGATGTTTCCGCTGCGCGGCCGAGATAGCCGCGGGCCAATTGCGCGCCGGCCAAATACAACTCGCCGGCCGCACCGTAGGGCACCGGGCGCAGCGCGGAGTCCAGCACGTAGCCGCGGGTCTGCTGGGTGGGACGTCCGATCGACGGCTGGACGTGCTCGGCGATGGCCGCAACCACCGCCTCGACCGTCGTCTCGGTGGGGCCGTAACAGTTGTAGGCCGCCATGCCGCTGCGAGCGCACTCGTCGCGGATCGCATCCCAGGTCGATGTGCCGATGGCTTCGCCGCCCAGCGCCAGCACCGTCAACGGCGCGGTGTCCAGCAAGCCGAATGCCCGCAGTTGGGCGAACATCGACGGGGTGGTGTCGATCATGTCGATGCGCTGCTCGACGATCGTGCGGACCACTGCCTCGGCGTCGCGCTGGGTCTGCTGGTCGACGACGTGTACGGCGTGCCCGTCCAGCAGCGCGACCAGCGGCTGCCACGCGGCGTCGAATGCGAATGACCAGGCGTGAGCGATGCGCAACGGGCGACCCAGCCGGGCGGCGGCGGGGCGCAGCACGGTGTCGATGTGGTCGTCGGCGTAGGCGCTCAGCGCGGCGTGGGTTCCGATGACTCCCTTGGGTTCGCCGGTCGTCCCCGAGGTGAAGACCACGTAGGCGGCCTGCTCGGGTTGCACATCGACTGGTCGAAATTCGTTGAGTGCCTTGTCCACTGCGAGCAGCATGCCCTCGTCGATGACGATGGTCGTACCGCTCTGGCGCAGAATGGACTGCACCCGTTCGGGAGGCATGTCCGGCTCCAGCGGCACGCCCACGGCTCCGGCCTTCAGCGTCGCGAGCATTGCCGCGACGTATTGTGGGCCGCGGGAAAGCCGTATCGCCACCGGGGTTTCCGGTCCGACACCGCGATCACACAACATCGCAGCCAGTCGATTGGCGGTGGCGTTCAGTTCGGCATAGCTCATCGAGCCGCCCGCCCAGCTGAGTGCGACGGCGTCCGGATTGGCCTCGGCGACGGCGGCGAACCGCGTGTGGAAGCCGGTTGCCGCTCGGATCGGGGGCGTATCGGCCGCCCGAATCGGCTCCGCCTCGTCGTCGAACAGCACGCTGACTTCACGCAGTGGGCGGTCCCACATCGACAGCAGCCGCTCGGCGACGGCCAGCAGCCGTCGGCCCAGCATCGCACCGGTCGTCGGGCCCAGTGCCCCGTCGAGCACTTCGACCAGCAAGACCAGTTCGCCGTCGGCCATGTGGGCAGCCAGCGCGACGGGAAAATGCGACACGCTCTCCAGGCCGGCGGGCCGGAATGTCACACCGAGAGCGGTCAGTTCACCGCCGTCGACCAGTCCCGCGGTGGGAAAGTTCTCGTAGACCAGCAGGGTGTCGAACATCTCGCCGACACCGCCCAGTGCCCGCAGCTGCGCATGCCCGAGGTAGCCATGGTCTCGCAGCACCGCCGCATCCCGTTGGGCGGCAAGGCATTGCGTGCCGACCTCGGCATCGGGGTCGATCCGCACCCGCATGGGAATGGTGTTGATGAACAGCCCGATCATGGTTTCCACGCCGGACAGTTCGGGTGGACGTCCGGAAACGGTGACTCCGAACACCACGTCCTCGCGGTCGACCAGCCGCGACAACACCAGCGCCCAGGCCATCTGCATCAGCGTGTTGACGGTGATGCCGCGTGAGCGGGCGCCGTCGGAAAGCCGTGCGGTGGCCGCGCGGTCGGTGTGCAGCTCGGTGCGCCGCGGCAGACCGGTGCCCCGAATGCCGCCCGCCACCGCAGCCGACAAGAGGGTCGGGCCGGGCAAGTCGGCCAGATGCTCGCGCCACACCTGCTCGGCGGCCGCGTGATCACGCGCGGCCAGCCAGCCGATGTAATCCCGGTAGGGCCGCGGCTCGGGCAGTGCGGTCATGTCGCCGCAGGCCCCATACAAGGCGATCATCTCCGCGGCGAACACCGGCAGCGACCAGCCGTCGATCACGATGTGATGGGCGGTGATCACCAAACGCCAACGAGCATCCGGTAATTCGATGAGCAGGAAGCGAATCGCCGGAGTGCGCTCGAAGTCGAACGCGCTGCATCGCTCCTCGGTCTCCAGCCGCTCGATATCCTCGGGTCCTGCGATGAGCTGCCGCCACGGCAGATCGACCCGAGTCGGCACTATCTGCACCGGGCGCGGGATGTCGCGGCTGACAAAGCTGGCCCGCAGGTTCGGGTGGCGCTGCAACATCTTTGCCGCGCAATCCTTGAGCAGCTCGACGTCAAGCGCACCGGAGATGTCGGCGGTCATCCCGATCAGGTACGGATCGTTCGCACTGAATTCGGTCAAAGTGGTCAGCGAATACAGCCCCTCCTGCAAAGGGCTGAGCGCCATCACGTCCTCAATGCCCGGCGGCGCACCTGTTTCGGTGGCCGTCACGGCTTTCCGCCCTGGGTCCAGGACTGCGTCACCGCTGCCAAATCCTCTGCCGACAGACCAGAGGTGCTCATCGGGGCATGCCGGGTGTCGATCTCGGCGCCGTTGGCCTGCGGCCCGGCGACGTCCACCGCGGCGGCCAGTAACTGCACCGTCGGGTGCTCGAACACCATCCGCGGGCTGACCGGCAGGCCCGCCTCGCGCGCTCGAGCCGCCAGCCGCACCGACAGGATGCTGTCACCGCCGAGCGCGAAGAAGTCGTCGAAGCGGCCCACCTCGGGCGTTGACAGCAGCTCGGTGAACAGTGCGGCCAGCGCGCGCTCCGTGCCGGTTTGCGGTGGCTCGCTGCGGCCCGCCGTGCTCGCGGTCGGCGGCGGCAGCCCAGGCCGGTTCAGCTTGCCCGACTCGGTCTTCGGCATCTCGTCGAGCACGGTGATCGACGACGGCACCATGTATCCAGGTAGGACGGACGCGACTTCGGCGCGCACGGCAGCGGCGAACGCGGCCCTGGCAGCGTCGTCGGTGCACTGCTCGTGGGGCACCACATAGCCGGCCAACGTGGTGCTGCCCTGCACTTCCCAGGTGCGCGAGGCAGCAACGGCGACTCCATCGGCCGCCTTCAGCGCGGCATCCACCTCGCCGAGTTCGACACGGAAGCCCCGGACCTTCACTTGGTGGTCGATCCGGCCGACAAATTCGAGTCGACCATCCTCGGTCCAGCGGGCCCGGTCGCCGCTGCGATAGAACCGCGCACCGGGTTCGCTCGCATACGGGTTGGCCACGAACCGCGACGCGGTTAGCGCGGGCCGTTTCCAGTAGCCCCGAACCAATTGGCCGCCAGCATAATACAGCTCGCCGACGACACCGACCGGCACTGGGCTGAGCCCGTCGTCGAGCAGATACACCTGCGAGTCTGGCATCGGGGTGCCCAGAATCGGGACCGGCGGAGTCAGCCGTCCGCGCACCAGCGCGCCCGATGTCTCGGTGGCGCCGAAGTTGTTCAGCAGCTCCGGGCCGCCCACGCCGCCGCACGCGGCCATCAGCCGTTTCTGCAGAGAAACCGTCATCGGCTCGGCGCCGCACACCAACCGGGTCAACGATCGCAATGACTCGGGCCAGGAGTCGACCATGGTCGAGACCAGGCTGGGCACCGCCGTCACCTGGGCTATCGAGTGACGCTCGATCAGCGACGCCAGCGCTTCCGGGTCGCGGTACTCGGCATCGTCGGCCAGGATCGTGGTGGCGCCGGCGGCCAGCCCGCCCAACGTCTCCATGCAGCCCTCCAGGAATGTCCACGACGCCTGCGCCAAGCGAATGTCGTTGCCGGGCACCGGATAATTCCATAGCTGCCAGTTCAGCCGGGTGGTCATCGCACGATGTGTACCCAGCACGCCCTTGGGCTTGCCGGTCGATCCGGAGGTGAACACCAGATACATCGGGTCGTCGGGATGCGCCGGGGTCAACTCGCGAGAAGTCCCCCCGGGCGTATCCATGGCGTGTTGCACCGCCGGGTCGTCGAGCGAAATGAACGTCACATCAGCCGATTCCGGCATGGTGTCGAGCGCTTCGGGTGTCACCACGACGACTTGCGGCGCAACGTCGTCGAGCATCAGCTGCTTACGCACCCGCGGGTAGCTGGGGTCGAGCGGGAAGAACCCGGCGCCGGCCTTCATGATGCCGACCAACGCCACCACCATGTCGATGCAGCGCCGCGTCGACAGGCCCACCAGCGATCCCGGCCCCACACCGCGGTCGGCGAGCAACCGAGCGAAGTTATCCGAACGACGGTGCAGCGCCGGGTAATCGATCTGCTCGTCGCCGCATCGCAGCGCGATGCGGTCGGCGCCCCATTGCCGGCTCAATTCAAGCAGTTCGGCGATGGTCAGCGGACGCTCGGGCGGCAGCTGTGCGCCGCGGCTCCACTCGGTCAGGATACGTTGCCGCTCACCGGATTCGAGCAATTGCACGTCGCGCAACGTCTGATCGACATCGCCGGCGAACGCATCAATGACCCGCGTCAGCCACCCGACGAGCCGCTCGATGGTGCTGCGGCGATACAGCTCGGTGCGATAGAGGATGCTGCCGCGATACCCGTCCTCGGTGCCGAAGAAGTTGACACTCAGGTCGGCATGGGCGATATCGAAGGGCGGCTCCAGCGCGGTGAGCACGGTGTCGCCGTCCGGAGTGGTGTCGATGACCCGTTCGGCGGGCAGGTGGTCACGAACGTGCACGACGACCTGGAACAACGGGTTGCGTGCTAGCGAGCGGACGGGGCTGACCGCGTCCACCACCCGGTCGAAGGGCAGGTCCTGGTGAGCGTAGGCGGCCAACGCCGTCTCCCGGGCCCGCGTCAGCACCTCACGCAGCGTCGGGTTGCCGCCCAAGTCGTTGCGCAGCACCAGGATGTTGATGAAAAAGCCGATCAGTTGGTCGAGTTCGGGTTCGGTGCGTCCGGCGATCGGAGTGCCCAATGGAATATCCGCTCCCCCACCGGCTTTGTGGAGCACCACCGCGACGGCCGCTTGCAACAGCATGAACTCGGTGACCCCTAGCTCCCGGCTCAGCTCGGCGAGCCGACGGCGGGTCTGCCGGTCGATGCTGAATTCGACGGAGTCACCGGCGCCGCTGGGTACCGGTGGTCGAGGAAAATCGGGCCGCAGCCCGGTGTCCTCGGGCAACTCGTCCAACTGCCGCTTCCAGTAGTCGCGCTGGGTTTCCGCGATGGCGGGCTCGGCCAGCAACGCACCCTGCCAGGCGGCGTAGTCGGCGTAGTGCACGGGCAATGGCGCCCACGTCGGCTTTTGCCCGCCGTGGCGGGCCCGGTAGGCGGTCAGCAGGTCGGCGAATAGCACGCCACCCGACCAATGGTCGCTGGCGATGTGGTGCACCACCAACGACACGACGTGCTCACGGCCGGTTCGCAGCACGGCGGCGCGGATCGGCCAATCCCGATCCAGCTCGAAGCAGTACCGGCGCTCCGCCTCCAGCTGCGCCTGTAGCCAAGCTTCATCGTCACCGGTCAACTGCTGCACCGGCACATCAGCGGCGGGATTGACCACCTGGTATGGCACACCGTCGATTTCGGTGTAGGTAGTCCGCAGTATCTCGTGGCGCGCCACCACATCGCTGACGGCGGCGACCAGGGCATCGACATCGCACGGCCCGCTCAGCCTGGCCGCGAATGGAATGTTGTTGACTTCGCTGGGCCCCTCGATGCGATAGGCGAACCAGGTTCGTAGCTGTGACGCCGACAGCGGCAACGGCTCGTCGTGCGACGTTTTGAACAGCTTGGGCCGCTTGATCGTAGCCGCGCCGGACTCCAGCTGGTCGATCCGCCCGGCCAGCCGGGCGATCGTCGCCAGCTCGAAGACATCGCGGATTCCGATCTCCACGCCGCACTCGGATCGGATCGCGGCGACCAGCTTGGTGGCCACCAGAGAGTGCCCGCCGAGCTCGAAGAACGAGTCGTCGGCACCCACCCGGTCGCGGCCGAGCAATTGGCCGAAGAGTCCGGCGATCCGCCGCTCGTTGGCAGTCGTCGGCTCGCGATAGACGGCGGCCGCTTCGATCTTCGGCTGCGGCAGGGCGTCACGGTCGATCTTGCCGTGGGCGGTGATCGGTATTTCGTCGAGCACGACGTAGGCGGCCGGCGTCATGTAATCCGGCAGTGCGGCCGCCACCCGTATCCGAATGCGCTCAACCTCAACAGTTTCCGTGCCACCCGCGGCCGGGGTGATGTAACCGACCAGGCTTCTGCCCACTCCCGGCAAGTCTGCGGCGATCACCACGGCCTGACCTACGCTCGGATCGACCGAGATCGCCGCGGCGACCTCGCCGAGTTCGATACGGAATCCGCGGATCTTGACCTGTTCGTCGGCGCGACCGACGAATTCGATATCGCCATCGGCGTTGCGGCGGGCGAGGTCTCCGGAGCGGTACAGCCGGCCGCCCGACGTGAACGGATCGGCGACGAAACGCTCCGCGGTCAACGCCGGCCGGCGGTGATAACCATGCGCCATATGACTTCCGCCGATGTAGATTTCGCCGATCACACCGACGGGTACCGGCTGGAGGGCATTGTCCAGCAGGTACAGTTGAGTGTTGATCTTGGGCCGGCCGATCGGCACGATGCGGGTGCCCTGCGTTCCCTCGACCGGATAGCTGGTGGCGTTGATGACGGTCTCGGTCGGGCCGTAGAAGTTGTACAGCGAGGCGTCGAAGGTGGCGTGGAACTTGTCGGCGATCTCGCCGGGCAGCGGCTCGCCGCCGACCGGCACCCGGCGCAGTGTGCGCCATTGGCTGACGCCCGGCAGCGACAAGAACAGCCCGAGCAGCGACGGCACGAAGTGCATCGACGTGATGCCCTCGCGATACAGCAGGTCGGTCAGATACCCGATATCGCGCAAGCCGTCAGGTCGCGGGATCACCAGCCTCGCACCGCAAATCAGGGTGCCGAAGATCTCGGCGATGGACACGTCGAACCCCGGCGAAGCCACTTGCAGCAGCCGGTCGGTCTCGTCGACCTGGTAGGCGTCGCCGAACCAGACGAAGTACTCGGCGACCGGCGCATGGGTCACCGGGACGCCCTTGGGCAGCCCGGTCGAACCGGAGGTGTAGATCAAATAGGCGGTGTTGTCCGGCCGCAGCGGTCGGGGCAGCTCGTCGGCGGCCGGATCTCTTGCCGGATATTGCGCCAAGTCGCTGACCGGTTGGCGCAGAACGAGTTTGGCTTCGGCGTCGTCGAGGATGAACGACAGCCGGTCCTCGGGGTAGGTCGGGTCGACCGGCACGTAGACGGCGCCGGCTTTGAGGATGCCCAGCGCCGTGATGACCAGCTCGGGCGACTTGTCGAGCACCACGGCGACCCGGTCCTCCGCGCCGATGTCCTGCTCGATCAGCCAGTGCGCCAACCGATTAGCTTCTTCGTTGATCTCACGGTAGCTGTACTGCCGGCCTTCGTAGACCACCGCGACGGCGTCGGGAGACATCGCCGCACGCTCGGCTACCAGCGCCGGCAGTGTGCTGGCCGGTGTGGAGAACTTCTCCCCGGTCGAAGCGGTTCGCAACCATTCGACGTCGGCGTCGCTCAGTATGGTCAGCGCTGCCAGTTCGCTGTCGGGCTCCCTCAACGCGCTATCGAGCAGCGCGCGATAAGAGTCGAGCGTCTGTTGCACCAGGGGGGCGTCGAGCACCTCGACCAGATACTCCGCCTCGATTAGCGCGCCGGTCTCGGCGTATTCCACCATGAAGCCAAGCGGCAGCTGGGTGAACTGGCTGCGCAATTCGCCGCGTTGGCACCGCACCCCGGGCGGACAGAAGCCACCGCCGTCGGGCTCGCGAAACCCGAAGCTCACCCGCGTCATCCGCTCCGCGCCGTGGCGCCGGTCGGGGTTGGACTCACGCACCAGCATGTCCAGGTTGACGCGTTGGTGGGCGAACGCCCCGGATGCGCTGTCCCGTGCTTCCGCCAGGAGTTCACGGAAGGTGCGGCGCGGCTGAGGGCGCGTGCGCATCACGACGGTGTTCCCGTAGTAGCCGATCGCGTCCTCGGTCCCGGCGCTGCGGTTCATCACCGGTGCGGCGATCAGGAAGTCGCTGGCATGGGTGTAGCGGTGCACCAGCGCCGAGAACACCGCCATGAACACCATGTACGGGGTGGCCCCGCCCTCGCGGGCCAGCGCCCCGACGCGGGCAACGTCATCCGCCGACAGCCGTATCGATGCCCGTTGCGAGCGCCAGCTGCTCGGTACCACCGAGCCATTGGGACCCGGAAGCTCCAGCGGCTCAGGAAGATCCGCCATCAAGGGACGCCAGTACGCGAGGTCTTCTGCGGTGGTTTCGGCGGGCGGCTCGTTCGCCGGCGCCCACTGAGGGCCGCCGAGCGCGTCGGGGTCGAGGTAGGCGCGGGTGAGATCGGTGAAGAACGGTCCCCACGATCCGTCGTCCCACGCGATGTGGTGGGCGGTAAAGAGCAGCATCAGCTCGTCGGCGCCCAGCCGGGCCACGCTGATGCGTAGCGGCGAGTCGGCGGTCAGGTCGAATGGTCGGCGAAAATCTCGCTGCGCCAGGACTTCCAGGCGTAGCCGCTGCGCCTGTTCGGCCAACCCCGAGAGGTCGTGCTCCGCCCAGCCGGGACGCAGGTCTTTATGGGTGATCAGATTCAGATCGCCGTCGTCATCGGTGTAGTAGGTGGTGCGCAACACGGGGTGTCGAACCGCGACGGCGTCCACTGCCCGGTGCAGCCGGGCGACATCGACGGTTCCGGTGAGGCGGTAGGACAGGCAGACGTTGAGTAGCGAGCTGGTAGGGTCGATCGACTGCACGAACCACATTCGGCGCTGGCCGTCCGACGGCGCGGGGCTGGTCTGTTGCGCCGGCGCCGCTGACCGGGACAGGCCACGCTCGGCGAGCCGGCGGCGCAACAACTCAAGCCGCTGTTCATCGAGCCGGGTATCCGTGGTCTCAGTCACGCAGTGGTTCCAACCTTTCGTATCTGCAAGGCGTCGATCAGCTCAGCGCCGGTGATGCCACCGAGCAACCTGGCCAGCGGAACCGATGCGCCGGTGCGCCCAAGCAGCCGCCTGCGCAGGTCCAGAGCGAGCATGGAGTCCAGCCCGAGGTCGACCAGCGCGGCGCTCAAGTCGACCGACTCGGACCCACCAAGGCTCAGCGCCGCGGCCAGTTCAGCGCGCACCACCTCCGCCACTGGTCTCTCATCGCAGGGGGCGGCGACTTCAGCAGGGTCGGGCACCGGCTTATGTTCGGCGAACGGCATTGGCGCGCCTTGGCTTTCGAAGAACATCCGCAGGCGGTCGAAGTCGGCAGCAAGGATCAGCGGGTTGCCACGGTGGTCGTGCAGGCTGGCGTCGATCGCCGCTTCCGGATCCATCGCCACCAGACCGGACCGTTCGATCCGGGCGATCTCGTCGGCGTCGGCGATCCCGGTGCCCTGCCACAAACCCCACCGCACCGCCGTGCAGTCCAGGCCGTCGGCCCGCAGCGTGTCGGCCATCACGTCGAGCATGCGGTTGGCCGCCGCATAGGCGGCGTGTCCACGACCACCCCATAGCCCGGATACCGATGAGCACAACAGGATTCGTATGCCGGGCCGCAGCGGCCAGACTTCGGTCATCCTGCCCAGACCGGCCACCTTCGCCCCGAACACGTCGGCCAAATCCAGGTCGGTGAGCTGATCGTGCGGCGCGAATTTGGCGACTCCGGCGGCATGGATCAGCAACGTCGCACCATCGCCGCCGTGCTCCTCGGCGACGGCCGACAGCGCCTCCGCGTCCGCGATATCGCACGGCGGGGCATATACATCGGTGCGATATCCGTCGGTGAGCCGGCCGAGCGCCATGGCGTCGAGGCCCTTGCGGCTCAACAGCGTTACGCGGCGTGCTCCCCGCTCGATGCAATGTCGGGCATACCGCAGTCCGATGGCGCCGGTTCCGCCGGTGATCACCACGTTGTCCAACTCGGCGCCATTCAGCGGCCGCTCGGCCGGCGGGATTTGGCGCTCCCGCAACGTACGGACGTACGGACGCAGCCCCGACCCGCCCGAACCGTTCTCGCGCAATGCCACTTCCGTGTGCGAGCCCAACAGCGCGTTGACCGCGGCCAGGGCGCCGTCGACGTCCAGATCGCGGGACGCCAGATCCACATGCGCAAAGGTCTGGTCGGGGAATTCGAAGCCAACGCTGCGATGCATCGCTGCCAGCGCGGCCTGGCTCGCCAACACTACCGGTTCGCCTGGCTGCACCCGCTCACCGCGAACTGTGACCAGCCAAACCCGCCGGCAGCGAGGTCCCACGATCGCGGAGTAGCGCAGCGGCCGAGGGCCGTGCTGCGACGCCGGTGCCACCACGACGACGATCTCCGCCTTGTCGATTGGCGCCGGCTCGCAGGCTTCGTGTGCGCCGACGGCGTCCGTCAGCCGCCGGGTGACGGCGTCGTCAGCGTCCTCGGGTGCGACGACTGCGACGCAACGACGTGGCGCGCTGATCGGTGTGCGCTCGGGACTCGGCTCCCACTCCTCGAACGCGACCGTGATCGCCGAACTGCGGTGTGACGGCAGCGGCTCCCGCGCCGCCCACAAGTGAACCGCGCGCATCGGTGCATTCGGAAAGCCCCGCAGTGGCGGCTGGTCGGTGCCGCTCGACAGGTCCGCCCATCGGTATCCAGGGTCGGCCAGCGCGGCGGCGGTGATGTTGGCGGAGAGCTGGTCGACGAGGGACGCATCGCGGCGGCCCGACCCGACGACGACGGCCGACTCGTCGATCAGATCGGAAAGCGCCGGCAGCAGCGACGGATTCGCCGACAGCTCGATGAATGCGTTGGCGCCGCGTTGCACGGCCATCGCCACCGCGTGATCGAATCGCACGCTGTTGCGCAGATTCCGGCACCAGTAGTCGGCGAAATCGGTGTCGGCGCCCACGACGGTCCCGCAGGCCGAGCTGACGAACTCAACCGGCGCATCCACGAACGCCGACTCGGGCAACAGCTCCTCGAACGCGTCCAGCAGTGGTTCCAGGGCGCTTGTGTGCCCGGGGTAGTCGACGGCGATCGCGCGGGCGAAGATGCCACGCTGTTCGACAACCCATACCGCGGCTGCCACCGCGTCGCGGTCACCGGACACCACGGTCGACGACGGTCCGTTGACAGCCGAGACTTCAAGCCAGCCGGCCGTTTCGGCGATGACCCGCTGGGCGTCGTGCAGGCCGATGCCCAGCATCGCCATGCCGTAGCTGCCCGGTAACCGGTCGACGACCGTCGACCGGGCCGCCACCACGGCAACCGCGTCGGAAAGTGCGATGGTGCCCGCCACATATGCGGCGGCCACCTCCCCCAGACTGTGTCCGATCGTGATGTCGGGCAGAACGCCGCAGGATCGCCACACCTGCGCCAAGCTGACAGAGTGGGTGAATTGCGCGCCCTGAATGTGGATTTGGGGCCACTCCTGGTCGCTAGCCGCGCACAAGTAAGGCAGCGGCGACGGCAGCCCGGCAGCCGCGAACGCATCCGCGCATCGGTCCGCCTCCGCTCGGTAAACCGGAAGCCGTTGGTAGGCTTCGGCACCCATCGACGGCCACTGACTGCCCTGACCGGGGAACACAAACGCGGTGCGCGGCGAAGCGGTTTCCGAGGACCTGGTGATCAGGGGATGCTCGGCGCCGTCGGCCAGCGCCCGCAGCCCGGCCGCCAGCTCATGGCGGTCAGCGGCTCGCACCACGGCGCGGTGCCGACGCCGCCGGCGCAGGCGCAGGAGCGTTGCGGCGACCTCGGCGGGCCCAACGTCGGGGGCGCGGTCCAGATAGTCGGCGATGGCGGCGGCGTCCGGCCCGATCAACTCCTCGGCGTGTGCGCTGATCAGTACCGGCACACGGCCGTCGGGCAGGGCAAGAACACCCATCAGGCGACCTCCGGAACGGACACGATCACATGTGCGTTCGTGCCGCTGATGCCGAATGCCGATGCCGCTCCAATCCTCTGACCGTCCAGCGCGCGCCACGGCGTCAGCGTTCGAGCCAGTCGCAAACCTTGGCTGTCCCAATCGATCACCGGGCTCGGTTCACCGCTGTGCAGGCTGGCCGGAACCGCCCCGTGCTCGGCGGAAACCAGAACCTTGGCCAGCCCGAGCCCACCGGCGGCGGCTTGCGCATGGCCCAGGTTGGACTTCACCGAGCCCAGCAGCGGTCCGGCACCGGGTTCGGTGCTGCCGTATGTTTCCGACAGCGAGCGCAATTCGGTGCGATCGCCAATCCGGGTGGCGGTGCCGTGTCCCTCGACCATGCCGACCTGCTCGGGCCGCACCCCGGCCTGGCTGATGGCGCGGCGCAACAGGCTGGTCTGCGCCGCGCCGTTGGGAGCGCTCAGCCCCGCGCTACGGCCGTCCTGGTTGACGGCGGTGGAACGGATCTCCGCGATGATTCGCCGGCCGTCGCGCTGCGCAGCCGACTTGCGTTGCAGCACAAACATTGCCGCGCCCTCAGCCCATACCGTTCCGCTGGCCTGCGCGCTGTAGGAGCGGCAGTGGCCGTCGTCGGAGAGACCGTGCTGCTTGGAAAACTCGACGAAGTATCCGGGCGAGCCCATTACGCAGACACCACCGGTTATCGCCATGTCGCAATCACCCGCGCGCACCGACTGAACAGCAACGTGCAGAGCGGCCAGCGCGGATGCGCACGAGGCGTCGACCGTGAGCGCCGGCCCGGCCAGGCCCAGTGTGTAGGAGATGCGACCGGAAATCACGCTCAACGCCGTGCCGGTGATCAGATGACCACTGTGACTGGAGAACTCGGCCATCTCGGGCCCGTACCCGGTAGGCGAGGCACCGACATAACAGCCGACATCATGGCCGGCCAGATCATCGGGGTTGATCCCACTGTTTTCCAGCGCGCGCCAGGACACTCGCAGCGCGACGCGCTGCTGCGGGTCCATCGTCGTCGCTTCGCGCGGTGAGATACCGAAGAATTCGGGGTCGAATGTCGCTGCCCCAGTGAGGAATCCACCACAATCGTGGATTCGCTTGAAGCCCTCCCGGCGTGACCCGTCCAGCAGGTCGCGAACCGGCCAGCCCCGGTCGGTGGGAAACGGACCGAGCGCTTCCTGTTGCTGGTTGAGCAGCGCCCAGTAATTGTCGGCGGTGTCGATACCGCCGGGCGCCTCGAGAGCCATGCCGATGACGACGACGGGATCGGGGTCGCCCACGGACCGACCGGAATGACTGTCAGGCATCGGCGATGACCCGAGTGGCGAGGGTGTCGATGTGTTGGTTGACGTAAAAGTGCCCGCCGTCAAAGAAAGCCAGCCTGAACGCGCCCTCGGTGTGATCGGCCCACCGCTGTAGCGAGTCGACGTCGATGCGGCGGTCGTCGCGACCACACAAAACGTCGATATCGGCGCGGATGCGAACGCCCGGGCCGCAGTCGTACCGGTTGAATGCCTCGTAGTCGGCTCGTGCCGCAGTGGTCAGCAGGTCGGCGAACTCGTCGTCGGCGAGCAACTGCGGGTCGGTTCCGCCCAGATCCGCGAGGTCGGCGAGCAGCTCTTCGTCGCTGGTGGGCAAGTCGGGCATCGCCGCGATGCTCGACGGCACCGGGCCGGCCGACACCCACAGCTTGCGCACCGCGACGCCGCGCTGCTCGGCGATCCTGGCGAATTCGAAGGCGACGACGGCGCCCATGCTGTGTCCGAACAGCCACAGCGGCGAGACCTCCCGCCACGGTCCGGCGTCGAAGAGGCCCAGCGCCAGGTCATGTACGGTCGCCGGGGCAGGGTCGCGTAGCCGCTCGGCACGACGCGGGTACTGCACGATGAAGGTGTCCCTGACAGCGGCGAAAGCCATGCCGAACTTGCGGTAGCCGGCGGCCGCGCCCCCGGCATGCGGGAATACCACGGTCGCGCCCCGCCGCGGCTGATCGTCGGGCCCGGGGAAGTGTTTGATCCAGGGCGCGAATGTCATTGTGTGGCCGCCTCTTTGGAAACTGCAGACCGGACCTCTTCGGCGTCCATGTCGGAAATCTCCAGATACAGCTCCGCGACCTGCTCCAGTCGGCGGCGGTCACCTTCGCGCCTGATGAGCAGATCGCCAAGCACCGAAACGGTGCGCGCCGCGAACATGTCGGCGACCATCACGTCAGGGGTGTCCAGCCACGCCCTGATGCGCGCAACGGCCTGAGTGGCCAGCACCGAGTCGCCACCGAGTGCGAAAAAGTCGTCGTCACAACCGACCCCGGCCACGCCGAGAACTTCACCCACAATTGCCGCCAACGCACGCTCCACCGGTGTTACCGGGACCCGCCGGGCCCCTTCAACCGCCGCGGCGACCGACGCGGCCAGTCGGGCGGTCACGGCGGGACGGTCGATCTTGCCGCCATCGGTGAAGGGAATGCGATCTGCCAACGTCACATGGCGCGGAACCATATGGGCCGGAATGATTTTGGCCAAAGCTTCCCGCACCTCGGCTGCGGTCAACCGGATGTCATCGACGCAAACCGCAGCCGCCAAGGCCTGCGATCCTGCGGTCGTCGGCACAACAGCGGCGACGGCGGTCGTCACGCCGGGCGCCCGCCGCAGCGCCGCTTCCACCTCGCCGAGTTCGATGCGGTAGCCGCTGACCTTCACGCGGTGATCGGCTCGCCCGACGAATTCCAGCGTGCCGTCGGTCCAGTAGCGCGCCAGATCGCCTGTGCGGTACCAGATTTTGCCGTCGTGCACGACGAACCGGTCGGCGGTGAGGTCGGGACGGCCGCGGTAACCCCTCGAAATACCGCGTCCGCCGACCCACAGCTCACCGGTCACCCAGTCGGGGCAGTCGTCGCCGAAGGCGTTCACCACCCGACAGGCGATATTGGGAAACGGTCTGCCGTAGGGCACCGCGGTCCAGTGCGCGGGCGGCTCGGCAGTCTCGCAGATGGTTGCGTGCACGGCGGTTTCGGTGGCGCCGCCCAACCCGGCGAACCGCAGACCAGGGGCGTGCGCCTTCAGGCGGCGGGCCAACTCGGGTCGCACCCAGTCGCCACCGGTGGCCACCACCCGCAGTGAAGACAGCGTTCCCGCATCGGTCTCGAGCAGCATCTCCAGCCAACCCGGCAGGAAGTTCAGCACGGTCACCCGGTGGGTGTCGATCAACCGGGCCCAGGCGTCAGGATCTCGGCGCTGAGCCTCGTCGACCATCACGATCGCGCCGCCCGCCCGCAGCGTGGCGAAGATGTCGAGCACCGACATGTCGCATTCCAGCGTCGACAGCGCCAGGCACCGGTCGGCTGCGCCGAGCTCGAAATGGTCGCTGAGGAACTCCACGGTGTTCATCGCCGCGTCGTGCGTCAGCTCGACGCCCTTGGGCTCGCCGGTGGAGCCCGACGTGAACAGCACATAGGCCAGCTCCCCGGGATCCGTTGGGTGAGGCCGCGATTGGCCGCCGTGGCGCAGCGCTTCGGCGACGGTCAGCGTCGGCAACGGCAGCGATGCCTGGTGGTCGCCGCAGACCAGTGCGGCGCTGACGCCACCCATTTCGAGGATGCGTGCCGCCCGGTCCGGCGGTTGGTCGGCGGCGATGGGCAGGTATACCCCGCCGGCGGTCAGGACGCCCAGCACCGCGGCAATCTGCTCGGCGCACTTGGGACCAAGCACCGCGACCGTGTCGCCGGCAGCGACGCCCAGCTCCCCTAGCGCCGCGGCCACCGCCAGCGTTTGGTCACGCAGCTTCCCGTAGCTGAGGGCGCCGGAACCGGCGTACAGCGCCGGCGCATCGGGCTGTTTTTCGGCCCGCCGGAAGAAGCCGTCGTGCAGCGCCTCGCCGCTGCCGGCCATGCGGCGGCCGTTGACGGTGTCGCGCACCGCACGCTGGGTCTGCGGCAGCGCCGACGGTCCCGTCGTGTCCCAGGCGCCGTCGTCGTGAGCCAGCCGCACGAGTTCGTCGACGTGGTCGGTGAACATCGCGTCGATGACTCCCGGTGCGAACGCCTCTTCGCGCACGTCCCAGTTCACCAGCACACCGCCGTTGAACTCGGTGACCTGCGCGTCGAGCAATACCTGCGGCCCCTGGGAGATCATCCACCCGGGTGTCCCGAACGCATCGGTGACGTCGGCGGCGAACAGTTCGCCGAGCCCCAGCGCGCTGGTGAACACCACCGGCGCCAGCACTTGAGCGCCGCGATGCCGGCTCAGGTCGCGCAGCACTGCTAATCCCGGATAGCCGGAATGCGCGGCCGCCGTGCGCATGGCGTCTTGTACGACATGTGCGCGTGCCGTCGGGGTGGCGGCGTGGGTCAAATCGATGTCGAGCAGCAGCGAGGAGGTGAAGTCGCCGACCAGCAGATCCACATCGGGGTGCAACGGTCGGCGGCCGAACAGCGGGACGTTGAGCAAGAACCGCGGGCTGGACGACCAGCGCGCCAACGTGTTGGCGTACGACGCGGCCAGCGCCATCGCGGGGGTGATGGCCCGCCTGCGCGCGGCGGCGAACAGCGCATCCCGGTCGGCGGGATCCAGCCAGTGCCAGCGCCGGGTGCTGCGACGCGAATCGCGTCTGCCGAGCGTGGGTAACGCGGGCGGATCCGGGAGGTGCGGAACGCGCTGGGCCCACCAATCCCGGTCGGCGCTATCAGGGGCGGATTCCTGGCGGGCAACGGCCTTCCGATACTGCTGGTAGGTGTAGCCCAATTGCGCGGGCTGCCGGCCGCAGTACAGCGCCGCCAGATCGGCCATCAGGGTGCGATAACTGATCGCGTCGGCGGCCTGCATGTCCAGGTCGACGTGCAGCCGCGAGCGGTGTCCGGGCAGGAGCGACAGCGTCAGCTCCAGCACCTGACCATTGAGCTGCTGATGCGATTTGGTGTCCCGGATGGCGGCCAGTCGCTGGTCCAGCGCCTGCTGGTTGAGATCGGTGAAATCGTTCACCGTGACCGGGAATTCCGCCGCGGGACCGATCCGCTGAGCTCCCTCCGGCAGGAACTCCACCCGCAGCATCGGGTGCCGGCGCGCCAGGCTGGTGGCCGCCGCGCGCAACCGGGCGGAATCGATCGGGCCGCCGTCGAACTCGACATAGAGGTGGGCGGCGACGCCACCGAGCTGCTGCTCGTCCTGGCGGCCCAGCCACAGCGCGTGCTGCATCGGAGCCAATCCGAACGCCTCGCCTGTGGTGTCCACTTCGGGCGTTGCCGGCTTGTCGACGGTTTCCGGTTGCCCACGGGAGGCCGACACCAGCGCCGCCCACGCCTCGATCGTCGGGCTCTCGGCCAGCGCAGCGAAGTCGACGGCAATGCCCTGCCGCCGCCACTGCCCGGCCAGCGCCATCATCCGAATCGAATCAAGACCCTGACGGATGAGGTTGTCACCAGGGTCGACGGCATCGACGCGGACGCCGAGCAGTTCGGCGACCTCCGCACGAATAGCCTCGTGACTGGCCGGTGCAGAACCCACACACCCCTCCGGTGATTAGCGAAGGCTTCCCTTATTTCGGTCGTCACTTTATCGTGATCTCGCGCGACTCGGTTAACTTCGTCGAGACGAGGTCCCAGGCGCGATGATGTGCGGTTTTCCGTCGGCTTTGTAAAGGGTGGAAACGACATGGAGGGCTTCGTGCCGTTTCCCGCGGACCGGGCCGCACGGTATCGCTCGGCCGGCTACTGGACGGGCCGAACGCTCGACTCGGTTCTGTCCGATGCCGCGCAGCATTGGTCGGATCGCCAGGCTCTGTGCGATGCCGGTGGGCGGTGCCTGAGCTACGCAGAGCTCGAGGATCGTGCCAATCGCGCGGCGGCCGGGCTGGCCGAGCTGGGCATCGCCCCCCGCGATCGGGTGTTGCTGCAATTACCGAACAGCTGTGAGTTCGCGGTGGCGCTGTTCGGGCTGCTGCGCGCGGGCGCGATCCCGGTGATGTGCCTGCCCGGCCACCGGGCCACCGAGCTGGGGCACTTCGCCGCGGTGAGCAACGCCAGCGCACTGGTAATCCCCGATACGGCAAACGGTTTCGACTACCGCGCAATGGCGCGGGAACTGCTGCACGATCATCAGGCGCTGCGACACGTCGTCGTCGACGGCGACTGCGGACCCTTCACGCCGTGGTCGCAGGTATGCGCGACCACCGCCCGCCCACCTGCGGCGCCCCCAGCAGATCCGGAGCTGCCGGCGTTGCTGCTGGTCTCGGGCGGCACCACGGGCACACCCAAGCTGATCCCCCGCACCCACGACGACTATGTCTACAACGTCACCGCCAGCGCGGCGCTCTGCCGGCTCACCGCCGACGACGTCTACTTGGTGGCATTGCCTGCCGCGCACAATTTTGCGCTGGCCTGCCCCGGTCTGCTCGGCGCAATGACGGTCGGAGCGAGCGCCGTGTTCGTCACCGATCCCAGCCCGGAGACGGCCTTCGCTGCCATCGCGCGCCACGGGGTGACGGTGACCGCGCTGGTACCGGCATTGGCGAAACTGTGGACGCAGGCTTGCGAGTGGGAAACGGTGACACCAAAAACCTTGCGGCTGTTGCAGGTTGGTGGTGCAAAGCTTGACCCCAGTGACGCCCGTCAGATCCGCAAAACGCTGACGCCGGGTCTGCAGCAGGTATTCGGAATGGCGGAGGGGCTGCTGTGCTACACCCGTCTCGACGATCCGCCGGACCTCGTCGACAGCACTCAGGGCAGGCCGATGTGTGCGGATGACGAGCTGCTCGTGGTCGACGACGCCGGCCGGCCGGTGCCCGACGGGGCGGAGGGCGAACTGCTGGTGCGCGGGCCCTACACGCTCAACGGCTATTTTTGCGCCGAGCGCGACAACATGCGGTGCTTCGGCTCCGCCGGCTTCTACCGCACCGGCGACCTGGTCCGCCGCCTCGACGACGGCTATCTCGAGGTCACCGGACGGGTCAAGGATGTCATCGTTCGCGGCGGGGAGACAGTGTCGGCGGCCGAGATCGAAGAACACCTGCTCAGCCACGCGGCGATATCGTCGGCCGCGGCGCTACCGTTACCGGACCCCTACCTTGGCGAGAAGGTCTGTGCCGCGGTCGTTTTCGCAGGCAGGCCGGTGGCGCTGGCGGAGCTGAACGATTACCTCGACCGACGTGGAGTCGCCACCCATGCCCGCCCGGACGTGCTCGTCGAGGTGACTGCGTTGCCGACTACCGCGGTCGGCAAGGTGGACAAGAGGGCCCTGGCCCGGCAGTTGGCGATGTAAGCACGGGCTGACGTTGCCATTGACTAATGTCACCATTTGCTGTTGACTCAGTCGCATGCTTGGGCTGTTGCACAGGTCGGACAAGACGAGCCACAACGCGTCCGCGGTGGTGACCGGCGCCGGCAGCGGTATCGGTGCGGCATTCGCCGTCGAGCTCGCCCGCCGTGGTGGTGCGGTCGTCTGCAGCGACATCGATGAGGCCGCCGCCAAGGAAACCGTGGCTGCGATCACCGACCAAAGCGGTAAGGCCGTCGCAGTCACATGCGACGTGTCCCGATTCGACGACGTTCGGGAACTGGCCGCGGAGTCGGAAGCGTGGTTCGGCGGCACGCCCACGCTGGTGATCAACAACGCCGGTGTCGGCGCCGGTGGGTCGCCCATCGGTGAAATCTCCCTTGACGATTGGCATTGGACGCTTGGCGTCAACCTGTGGGGACCCATCCACGGTTGCCATGTTTTCGCTCCGCTTCTGCGGGCGGCCGAGCCGGCGAAGACTCCGCGGGGCATCATCAACGTCGCCTCCGCCGCCGCATTCGGGGCGGCGCCGGGCATGGCCGCCTACAACGTCAGCAAGGCCGGTGTGCTGTCACTGTCGGAGACCCTGGCCGCCGAATTATCCGGTACCAGAGTCAAAGTCACGGTGCTGTGCCCGACCTTCGTCAAGACGAACATCGTCGAATCGGGCCGCATCTCAGCGGAGACAGCAGAATTCGCGGGAAGACTGATGCGCTGGACCGGAGTTTCATCAGCCAAGGTGGCGCGCACCTGCCTGGACGCGCACGATCGCGGCGATCTGTATTGCATGCCGCAGCTCGAAGCCAAGTTCGGCTGGAACGTCAAACGCCTCGCCCCGGGCGCATACACCCGCGCCGTCGGGCTGGTGTCACGCGTCAGCCCGCTCTGAGGACACAAACCGAAGGAGGATCCGGTGGCCATCGATATGGAAACGATGCTCGCCAAGATCAAGGATCGCCAGTGGGCGCTTGCCGACATCGACTGGGATGCACCCGGCGCCGAAACCATCAGCGACGAGTTTCGGCCCAAGCTCAAAGCATTCATGGCGGACCTGTGCTGGATCGAGAACATCGGCGCGCGCGGCTTCGCCGCGCTCGCGAAGAAGGCACCCACGTCGACGCTGGCCGAGATCTACCGGTACTTCCACGCCGAGGAACAACGTCACGCCAATGCCGAGCTGGCGCTGATGAAGCGCTGGGGAATGCTCGATGACGACGAAATGCCCGAACCCAACGTGAACATTCGGCTGGCCATGCAGTGGCTGGACACCTACGCCGACGGCATGTCGCTGTCGATCCTGGGCACCGTCATACCGATGTTGGAAGTCGCCCTCGACGGCGCACTGTTGAAGTTCTTGCTCGACGAGGTCGAAGATCCGGTGTGCCACCAGGTTTTCGAGAAGATCAACAACGACGAATCGCGCCACCTCGCCGTCGACTTCGAAGTGCTCAACATGATCGGCTATGCCAGGGCACGCAGGCTCGCAATCGATTTCGTCGGCAATGTGGCCTCGCCCGGACTGATCATCGGCGCACTGATGTATGTCCCGCTGCTCAACCGGGTGCGCAACGAACTCGCGGACATGGGCATGGAGCCAGAGCGCCTGTACAACGCGGTCAAGCGGTTCAAACAACTGGGCGAGCGGGGCGACCACACCTGGCGGGTACCGACCTATCAGGTCCTCAAGCGGCACGCCGCGATGGTGGTCAATCCGCGCCACCCCTACCATCTGCTGGCCAATTCCATGGTGTGGCTGTCGGATCGCTATCCCAGGCCGCTGCTCAAGCCGGTGCCCAGCTGGTTCAAAGAACTCACCCACGAGCCGGCGGCATAACGCATGGCCCGCAACCATACCCACACGACGCTGATCGTCGGCGCCGGCTTCACCGGACTCGGCGCCGCCATCAAACTGCTCGAAGCCGGTGTGGAGGACATACTCATCTTGGAGCGCAGCGATCGGGTGGGCGGAACCTGGCGCGACACCAGCTATCCCGGCGCCAGCTGTGACATCCCGTCCCTGCTGTACTCGTTCTCGTTCGTGAAAAACCCCACCTGGTCGCGGACCTACTCCCCCGCCGAAGAAATCCGACGGCACATCGAGGACATGGCCACCCGCTTCGACGTCCGCCGCCGCATCGAGTTCGGCCAGGAAGTCAACGGCTTGTCGTTCGACGAGGACGCCGGCGTGTGGACCGCAACCACGTCCGGGCGCAAGCGTTTTCGCGCCCGCACAGTGATCCTGGCGTCGGGCCCGCTTGCGGACTCGAGCCTCCCCGACATCCGCGGCATCGACTCCTACCGGGGACACAAGATTCACAGCGCCCGCTGGGATCACGACTACGACTTCACCGGCAAACGGGTCGCGGTCGTCGGCACCGGGGCGAGCGCCATCCAGATCATCCCGGAACTGGTCAAGCGGGCCGAGTTCGTCAAGGTGTTCCAGCGCACACCGGGCTGGGTGCTGCCCCGCCTCGACGTCCCGACACCGCCGGCGCTGCAAACACTATTTACGAAAGTGCCTGCGGCCCAACAACTTGCCCGCCAAGCTCTGTTCTGGGGTCATGAAGCCAGCGCCACCGCTCTCGTGTGGGACACGCCGCTGACGTCGCTGGTGGCCCGGCTGGGCAAGGCGCATCTGCGGGTGGCAGTCAAGGACCCGTGGCTGCGCCGGCAGCTGACCCCTGACTTCACTCCCGGTTGCAAACGCATGCTGGTCTCCAGCGACTACTACCCTGCCCTGCAGCGCGACAACTGCAAACTCATCGACTGGCCGATCGCGACGCTGAGCCCCGTCGGCATCCGCACCAGCGACGGTATCGAACACCATTTGGACTGCGTCGTTTTCGCCACCGGATACGACGTGCATCTGACCGGTCCACCGTTTCCGGTCACCGGGCTGGGCGGTCGCTCGCTCAATGCCGAATGGGCCAACGGCGCACAGGCCTACAAAAGCGCCAGCGCGCACGGTTACCCAAACCTGTTCTTCATGACCGGGCCCAATTCCGGGCCGGGCCACAATTCGCTGCTGGTGTACATCGAGGGCCAGATCGACTACGCCGTGCGCGGGATCACGACGATCCTCGACAACGATTTGCGCTACCTCGACGTCCGCGCCGACGCCCAACGCCGCCACAACGAGCACATCCAGCGCCGGCTCACCAAGACGACCTGGATGTCGGGTTGCCGCAGTTGGTATTTGACCAAGGACGGCTTCAACGCGTCGATGTACCCGGGATTCGCCACCCAGTATCTTCGACAGATGCGGCACTTCCGGTTCGCTGACTACCACTCGGTCGCCCGAGCCGGCTGAGTCATGGCGCCCGAGCGACCGCCTACCATCGCCGGTGTACTGGCCAACCTGCGGCGGGCCCCCAAGCGGGTCCGCCGGCAGTCGCGGGAGGTCATCGAAAACGCCGTGTCGCAACTTTTCGACGCGGCGGTTCGCCACCCCCATGGCCTGCCGGTCGCCGGGGAATACCGCATCGACGACCTGGCCCGCCTGGCCGGAACGACCACCCGCAACGTCCGCGTCTACCGCGACCGTGGTCTGTTGCCGCCACCGCTGCGGGTCGGGCGCATTGCGCTGTACAACGACACCCACCTGACCCGGCTGCGCCTGATCACCTCGATGCTCAACCGCGGATACAACATCGCGCACGTCCGGGAAATGCTTTCCGCCTGGGAAGAAGGCAAGAACCTCGGCGACGTCCTCGGCCTGGAGTCCGCAATCGTCGGCACGTGGGCCACCGAGAAGCCCGAGACAATGTCGCTGGCCGATGCCCAGCGACTCGTCGACGACCCCGATGCATTCGATCGGCTGGTGAAGCTACAGGTGATCCGGCTCGACGGCGGTCGGGCCAGCATCACCCGCCCCAAACTGATCGACGCGTTCAACGAGATCCGCGGCTATGGCGTCAGCATGGACAAGCTCATCGATCTGCATGAGCAGATCGTCCCGCTCGTCGACCAGATCAGCGAGCTGCTGGTGCGCGCGGGCGCCGAGCACGTCGCCGACCGGATCAAACCCGGCGAAGCCCTGCCCGCCGACACCGAGATCGCCGAGCTGATCACCATGATGGTCCGGTTCCGCACCCAGGCGGTCGCGTCCGTCACCGCCACCCTCGCGTCGTCGATCGAGTCCACGATCGAGTCGGTGGTCAGCCGGATTCTCGCGGACTACATGGCGAGCACACCGGAGGCCGAAGCCAACTAAGGCCGGCGCGCCACCAGATGCGGCGACAGGGTGGTCAGCTTCTCGCAAGTCTCCTCGAATTCCCGCTCGGGCTCCGAGTCGCCGATGATGCCCGCCCCGGCCCGCAGCCAGGTTCGTCCGTCATGCTCGAACGCCGTGCGCAGTGTCAGCGCCGCATCCAACCCACCGTCAGCCGAAAACATCACCACCGCACCGGAATACAAGCCCCGCGGACTTTCGTCGAGCCGCAGGATGGCGTCCACGCCGGCCGCCTTGGGAATGCCCGACACGGTGACCGCCGGAAACAATGTCTCGAGGGCGTCCATCCGGTCTTTCGATGCACGCAGCCGGGCTCTGACCGTCGAGCCGAGGTGCTGCACGCTGCCGCGCTCGCGAACCGTCATGAAATCGATGACGGCGGGGCTGCCGGGTTCGGCGACCTCGGTGATCTCCGCCAGCGAGCTGCGCACCGACATGGCGTGCTCGACGATCTCCTTGCTGTTGGATTCCAGGTCGTCGCGGGCTTGGCGGTCCGGCGTCTGGCCGCGCCCCAGCGCGCGCGTTCCGGCCAGCGGTTCGGTGACCACGGTGCCGTCGTGCTGCACGGCGGCGACCAGTTCGGGGCTGTAGCCCAGGGCCCGAAACCCGCCGAGGCGCAACAGAAACGACCGAGCCGGGGTGTTGTGTCGGCGGCCCAGCCGATAGGTCGACGGAAAGTCCAGCGCGAACGGCACGTCGACGCAACGGGACAGGATCACTTTGTGGTAGCGGCCGGCGGCGATCTCGCTCATGGCCGCGGCTACCCGCGCGCGGTACTCGCTGCTGTCGGTGGCCACGTCGATCACCGATGCCGGCGGCGCCGCAGGCAGGCCCTGCCCGAGCAGCCGGTCGATCACCTCCCGGTCGCGTGGTCCGGCGTTGAACACACGAACCGCGTCGTCGGTGACCAGGATGCGGGTGCGCGGCCAGAACACCCGCGCCAACGGGGTGTGCGGCGAAAGGTGATGTTGCAGGCCGAAGCGGTAGGCGCCGAACTCGAAGGCGATCCAACCGAACGCCTGGTCGGCCTCCAGCAGTAGCCGGTCGACGGCCTCACCAAGCACCGCGGCGGGCCGGCCCGACCACGCCTGCCGCTGAGTGGCGCCGTCGCGGATGATGCGCAGCTCGTCGCGGTCCAGCTCGATCATTGCCTGCACGCCGCTGGCCAGCACCCACTGACCGTCGTGTTCGTAGAGCAGGTACTCGTCGCCGTCACGCTCGGGCAACGCCGCGGCCAGCTCGGCCGCCAGGTCCGCTGGGGCGATCTCGGTCGGTACGGGAAACGACAGTGACGAAGCGCGTGCGGGACTTGTTCGAACTCCGACTTCGGTCACGGCTAGTAAATGTAGCCTAACCTATGAACGCGTGGGGCTCTCCGTCGACGAACAACCCAGATAGCCCGTGCACGCTCGACCGCCGGCGACCCGCTGTAGCTTCGTTGAGATTGCGGTCAGGGCTGTTGGTGAGCGCGATTCACGACCTTGAGCGCAATTTCAATGCATGTCCGCGGCAGGCAATGTTGATCCAACCTTCGACCCTCGGCGCCATGCGCGCTCGACCGCCGGCATTTTGAGTAGCCCTGACTTTAACTGCCCCGGTCAGTAGGTCATGGGGTGTGAGCACGGCCTGGGCTGCGCGCCGTTCACCTGCGGAGGTCAACCCTCGCCGCGGCGCGTTCGCCGCCGGACACGGCGTGTGATTGGTTGGTCATCGAACGTTTCCAAGACGTTCATGTCCCAGTCCCGCAATGGATCTGGTCCGACACCGGGCCGTCCGTACGATTCCCCTAGGCCGAACTCTGACGAGAGGACAGCAATCGTGTTTGTTATCCGGCTCCTTGACGGAGAAGAGGTGCACGCATCCGACGGCGACAAGCTCAGCATCAACCACGACACCGGTGTGCTCAGCGTTTCCCGAGTCGACGGGTTCGAGGAAGTCACCACGCACTACTCCCCGTCGGCATGGGGGTCGGTGACGCACCGCGTCAAGGAGCCGGTGGTGCGGCCTTCACTGGTCGCCACCAAGCGGTAAGGGGCGATCCCCGACGTCTGGCCGCCCCGCGGCTCTGCTAGCGTGCACCGCGATCGGTGATTCATGGCCCCCATGGCGGCGGTCGCGATTCCTGTGTCGACCGCGCGCATAAGGGGAGGCAGCCATGCTCCTGGAGTTTTGGGAGAACTTCCGCCACAACCTCTTCAAGCCGTTGTTGATGTTCTTCTACCTCGGCTTCCTCATCCCAATCCTCAAGGTGCAGTTCGAGTTTCCCTATGTGATCTACCAGGGCGTGACGATGTACCTGCTGCTGGCCATCGGCTGGCACGGCGGTGAAGAGCTCGCCACGATCCATGCAGCGAGCATCGGCAACATCGTCGGGTTCATCGTTCTGGGCTTCCTCCTCAACTTCCTGATCGGCTTCCTGGCTTACCTGCTGCTGACCCGCATGACGAAGATGCGGCGGATCGACAGGGCGACGGTGGCCGGCTACTACGGGTCTGACTCGGCAGGGACGTTCGCAACCTGTGTGGGTGTCCTTGCGACCGTCGGGATGGCGTTCAACGGTTTCATGCCGGTCATGTTGGCCGTCATGGAGATGCCCGGCTGCTTGGTGGCGCTGTATCTGGCGGCGCGGCTTCGGCAACGGAGGATGGACGCGGCCGGCAACATGCCCGGCGAGCCGGGCTACAGCCCGGTCCTGAGCCCGGGGCCCGGCGCGACCGCCCAGCCACGCCCGGGAGAAAGCCTCGAGGCCGAATACGAGCGAGAGCTCGAAGAGGAATCCAAACTCGCGCTGGAGATTTCGAAGCATCCCGAACGACGGGACGTCTCCACGGTCAAGTTGCTGAGGGAGGTCCTGCTCAACCCGGGCCTCTATCTGTTATTCGGCGGCATCATCATCGGGCTCATCAGCCGGTTGCAGGGCGCGAAGGTCGTCCACGACGACGACAATGTCTTCGTGGCCGCCTTCCAGGGCGTCCTCTGTCTGTTCCTGCTCGAGATGGGCATGACCGCCTCGCGCCGACTGAAGGACCTCAAGAGCGCCGGCCCTGGTTTCATCGCCTTCGGTCTGCTGGCGCCCAACCTGTTCGCCACGTTGGGGATCATCACCGCGTACACCTACGGCTACCTCACCCATACGCACTTCAAGCCGGGAACTTACATCCTGTTCGCGGTGCTCTGCGGCGCGGCGTCATACATCGCGGTGCCCGCGGTCCAGCGGTTGGCGATCCCCGAGGCGAGCCCGACTCTGCCGCTGGCCGCATCGTTGGGCTTGACGTTTTCCTACAACGTCACGATCGGGATCCCGCTTTATATCGAGATCTCGCGCGTCGTCGGGCAGTGGTTCCCCATCACTTGACGTGAGCGGGCGCGAACTCGACCGGCAGCGCGGCCGGCGAGCGGAACGCCACCCCGACCACATGCGGCGTCGAAGCGCGGGGGTCCAGGCGTAGATCCGGCAGCCGGTCCAGCAGCGCGTTGATCGCCACCCCAGCCTCCATGCGCGCCAGATGCATACCCAGGCAGAGGTGGGGTCCGCCCCCGAAGGTCAGGTGCGCGATGTTCTTTCGGGTGGGATCGAAACGGTCCGGGTCAGGGTAGCGCGTCGGATCCCGGTTGGCGGCAGCGACGCTCACGTTGACGTTCGTCCCCGCCGGAATCGCGACCCCGCCGAGCTCGCAGTCGCGCACCGCCCGTCGTACCACCGTGGTGATCGGCGGCTCCCAGCGCAGTGCCTCCTCGATCGCGCCGCGCAGCATCCCGCGATCGGCCCGCAGCGCCTCCCACAGCGTGGGTTCGGTCAGCAGCGCGACCAGCAGGTTGCCGGAGGCGCGGTATGTCGTCTCCACGCCGGCCGGCAGGATCAGCAGCAGAAACGCGAACATCTCGTCGTCGGACAGGCGCTCGCCGTCGATCTCGGACTCCGCCAGCGTGCTAATCAAGTCGTCCTGCGGGCTGCGCCGCCGTTCGGCCAGGATCTCCTTGAAGTAGGCCCTCAGCGCGGCGGACGCGGCGATCCCGCAGTCCCAGTCGTAGACGACGTTGAGCAACTCGATCGACAGCCGCTGGAAGCGCAGATAGTCCTCGCGCGGCAAACCCATGATCCTCGCGATGACCTGCACCGGGAACGCGAAGGTGAACTCGCGCGCCAGTTCTGCCCGACCCCGCGGCGCGAACCGGTCGATGAGCTCATGGACCACCACCTCCACCAGCTCACTGCGCCACCTATCCAGCAGCGCCGCGCGGAACGACGGGGACACCAGCGCTCGGCTGGCCCGGTGCTCGGCGCCCTCGAGTTCGAGCAGGGTGCGGCCCATGACCGGGCCCATGATCTGCTTGTAGATGGACGACGAGAACGTGTCGGGATGGGTGAGCACCGTTTGGCACTCGTCGTAACCGAGTACCGTCACCCCGTCCGGACCCAGTGTCTGGGAGGAGGTCTCGGAGAACGGGCTGCCCACCATCACCCGGTGCCGCGCCCGCGCCTCGCGCAGCCGCTCGTGCACGTTTTCGACCTGCATGAGCAGCCCGCCCTGCAGCTCGGTCGGGTCGAACTCGTCGACCGCCGGATTCATGCGGCGGGCACCGTCTGGGTGTCCCGTCCGGACCGCAGCACAGTGCCGGGCATGGCGCCGGTGGCCACGCCGTCACGGCATACCTCGACGCCGCCGACCAATACCGAGGCGATGCCGTGGGCTTCGGCGACCAGCCGGGGCGCGCCGGCAGGCAGGTCGTAGCGGGTGCGCTCGGGCCCGTGGTCGACGGTGTCCGGGTCGAACAGCACCAGGTCGGCGTGCCAGCCCGGGGTGATCCGACCGCGTTCGACCAGCCCGTACAGCCGGGCCGGCACGTCGGTGAGCAGCCGGACCGCCTCCTCGAGCGTCACCACCCCGTACTCGCGCACGCCGTGGCCGAGCAGCGACGTCGTGTAGATCGCGCCGCACATCATGTCGAGGTGGGCGCCGGCGTCCGAGCCGCCGATGACTGCGTAGGGGTGGCGCCACACCTCGGAGCGCATTCGCCAGTCGGCGGACTCGTCGCCGAAGGCCGGCGGGGTCAGTCCGGTGCGCAGCTCGTCGGCGATGACGATGTCCAGCAGGGTGTCGAACGGCTCGCCACCGCGGGCCGCCGCGACCTCGCCGACGCTGCGGCCGGTCGCGTCGGCGTTCTCGGGGGCGAATGTCTCGACGATGATCAGCCGCCCCCAGTTCGCCAGGCCGCGCAGCATGCCGGCCTCCTCCGACTGGGCGCCCTGATTCAGACGGCGACGGACTTCCGGATCGGCGAGCGCGGCAAGGCGCTCAGGCACCGGCAGGTGCATGACCTCGCGCCACCCCGGCAGCCCGTCGAGCACGAAGCCGGTGAGGAACGACAGCCGGATCTTCATGGCGTGCGGGAGGGTGAGCGCGACGACCCGCCCGCCGTGTTCGGCGGCGACTTCCGAGGCGCGCAGCTGCTTTTCGTGTCCGGCCGGGTTCGCCGCGGAGACGCCGAGCAGGTTCCAGTTCAGCGGGCGATCGGCTGCCACCGACATGTCGGTGAGCAGCGTGACCTCGTCGTCGGTGAACCCGTTGATGCAGCCCGGGATGATCGCCTCCAGCGTGGTGCCCGGATGATCGCGGACGCCGCCCGCCAGCGCCAGCAGCTCCTCGCGCGATGCACTGCGGGACGGCACCGGGTTGCCGGCGGCGTCGTTGTGGGTCTGCGACTGCGACGTGGAGAACCCGAGGGCGCCGGCGTCGAGCGCGTCGTGCAGCAGTGCCACCATCCGCTCGAGCTGCTGTTGTGTCGCGGCCCCGCCGACGGCGTCGTCGCCCATGGCCGCCAACCGCAGCGCCGAATGTCCCACCAGGAAACCGGCATTCACGGCGATGCGGCCCTCGAACCGTTTCAGCCAGTCACCGAACGAGGACCATTGCCAGTCCAGCCCGGCCCGCAGCGCGTCCAGCGGCATGCCCTCGACCCGGGCCAGCATCCGGGTCAGGTAATCCTGTTGGTCGGAGGCCGCGGGCGCCAGGGTGAACCCGCAGTTACCGCCGAACACCGTAGTGACCCCGTGCTGCACCGACGGGCTCGCGGTCGGATCCCAGAACAGCTGCGCATCGTAGTGGGTGTGCAGATCCACAAAACCGGGGGCGAGCGTGAGTCCTTGTGCATCAAGCGTTTTCGCTGCCGGTTCGTCTGTTTCACCGACTGCGGTGATGCGTCCGTCTTTCACGCCGACGTTGCCGTGGCGAGCCGGGGCTCCGGTGCCGTCGACGATGTTTGCATCTCGGATCAACAGATCTAGCACTGGACCTCCTCTAGCCACTCGCTGCTCGGCAGTGGGTGGCGGAACAGCTCCGCGGCGTTGCGGTGGGTGATCCGGGCCGCGTCGTCGGCGGACAGGCCCGCGACGTTGCGCGCGACGACCTGCTGGGTGTCGGGCCAGGTGGAATCCGCGTGCGGGTAGTCGCTTTCGATGAGAATCCGTTCGGCCCCGATCGCGTCCAGCGCGCCGAACGCGTGCGGGTCGTCGATCGAGCAGAACCAGAAGTTGCGCCGCAGCACCTCACTGGGCAGCAGATCGCTCTTCCAGGATCCGGCGTCGCGGCCCGAAGCCGAATGCGCCAGAACGTAATCCGCGCGGTCGCCCAGCATTGCCGCCCAGCCCAGCCCGCCCTCGGCTAGGGTGATATTCAGCCGTGGGAACCGGACCGGGATGCCCGACCACAGCATGTCAGCGCAGGCGACCAGGCCGTTGACCGGGAACAGCGTGGTGATGGTTTCGAACGGGGTGTCGGGCGCGGGGATCGGCGCCCATTGCGCCGATCCGGTGTGCAAGCAGACCACGGTGTCGGTCTCCTCGCAGGCGGCGAAGAACGGGTCCCATACCCCGGTGTGCAGACTCGGCAGCCCACACTGGGCGGGCAGCTCGGGAAAGCTGACCGCCTTGAAACCGCGGGCCGCGTTGCGGCGCACCTCTTCGGGTGCGAGTTGTGGGTCGGCCAGCCACGGCAGCTGGAGCGGGATGATGCGCTCGGGCTCACCGCCGGCCCACACCTCCAGATGCCAGTCATTCCAGGCGCGCAGCACCGCCAGGCCCAGCTCCGGGTCGTCGCTCTTCCAGAACACGGTGCCGGAGAACCCGGCGATCAGCGACGGGAAGTTCAGCGACGCCCAGATCCCGGCCAGGTCCATGTCGGCGACCCGGGCCTTGACGTCCCAGCAGCCGCGGCGCATCTCGTCGAAGCGGGCGGGCTCCATGCTCCACTCTTCCGGCGGCCGCCCGACCACCGCGTTGAGCCCGACGTTTGGGTATTCGCGGCCTTCGTAGTGCCACGCCTGACGACCGTCGTCAGTCTCGACGATCCGTGGCGCCCGGTCGGCCAGCGCGGCCGGAAGCCGGCCGTCGAACATGTCGGGTGGTTCGATGACGTGGTCGTCGACCGAGATCAGGACATGCTGTCGCGCCCGGGGAGCTGGATCCGGCAGCAGCGCCATACCTGATGACTATCGTCGGATTTCAAGGCCTGTCAATGCTATCTATGCAATGAAAGCAAAGATGTGCGTGGTTGAGTGTGCGCTTAGGGCCTTGACTGTGCCCCCACGGCGGGATTTGGGCGGTTATCGCGCCCTGCGCGCACAACCCAACGCCGTCATCGCACACTCGGGGCGGGCGAGCACCGGCGGGCCTCAGCGAGTCAGCGTGATCGCGCCCTCTGGGCAGTTCTGTTCGGCGGTGACGGCGTGCTGCTCGAGGTCGCCGGAGACGTTCTCGACGAGCACGATCGAGTGCCCCATCTCATCGGCGTCGAAGACGTCAGGCGCCAAGGTGTAGCAGCGCCCGTGCCCGGTGCAGCGGTCAGCGTCGACGCAAACCCTAGGCATCAGGACGTGCGCACCGGGAACGTCAGCGGCAGCGACTCCACCGACCTCAGGCCGCCGGTATAGCTGAGCTCGGTGCCGGGCGGGATCTCGTAATCCGGGATGCGCCGGTGGAATTCGCGCAGCGCCACCCGTAGCTCCATGCGGGCCAGATGAGAGCCGAGGCAGCGGTGCGGGCCTCCGCCGAACGCCCGGTGCCGGTTCGGGTTGCGGCAGAAGTCCACGACCTCTGGATCGGCAAATTCGGTCGGATCCGTGTTGGCCGCGCCGAGCAACGGGCTGACCCGCTCCCCCTTGCTGATCGGGCAGCCGGCCACTTCGATGTCCTGCATGGCGACGCGGGCGACTCCGGGTACCGGTGTCTCCCAGCGCAACAGCTCCTCGATCGCGCTGGGCAGGATGTCGGGCTGATCGATGAGCTGCCGACGATGCTCCGGGTGGCGCGCGAGGTACACGAAGAAGCAATCCAGCGAGTCGGTCACCGTGTCCAGCCCTGCGATGAGGAACAGGAAGCAGATGTCGAGCAGCTCCTCGCGCGACAGCGGCTGCCCCTCAACGTCCGCCGCGATCAACGCGGAGAGCACGTCGTCGCGCGGGTTGGCAATGTGGTCGTCGATGGCGCGCTCGAAGTAGTCGTAGATCTTTTGCGCCACCGGGGCGGTGGCTGCGTGCCGTTCTTCGAAGGTGAAGGGGCCACCATCCGGGCGGATGACCCCGTCCTTCCAGGTCAGGAATTGCTCGAGGTCCTCAAGCGGCAAGCCGAGCAGCTGCAGGAAAACCGTACACGGCAGCGGCACAGCGAATTCGGCGTGGAAGTCGCACTGCCCGCGATCGGCGAAGGCGTCGATCATCTCGTTCACGAGCTTGGTGACTTCCGGTTCCCGCCGGGCCATCTCGCGCGGGGTGAACAGCGGGTCGAGGATGCGACGATACTTCGCGTGCTCGGGAGGATCGATCTGCAGCGGGATCAGCGGCCGTAGGTTACCCAGGTCGACCGCGTCCATGTTGGACGAGAACAGCTCGGTGTGCTTGAGCGCCATTTCGATGTCGGCCAGGCTAGACAGGACGACCGACGACGGCGAGCGGAACACCGGGCTCGACTCGCGCAGCGCCTTGTACATCGGCTGCGGCTCCTCGAGGCCCGCCACCGCCTGGTCGACGTAGCCTTCCGCGTTACGTTCTGCGGTCATGTTGTCAGCCTGACACCCGCGCCAGCGTTGGGCAATGGTCCGCGCGGCTATTTTTGCAATGAATGCGAAGTTGCTGGATGAAGGGACGGGTCGGCCAGTCGCGTGATCCCCGGGTGACCGTCGAAGCCCCGGTCGAAGCTCATGATTTGACCAATGCGATTGCGAACCATGACGGCCAGGTGTAGCGCATCTCTGGCCGACAAGCCGTGGTAGCGCAACAGAATGTCTTTTGCTTGCTCGACGTCGCGGGGATCGATCGGCAGGACGTCGTCCACGACGCCGAGGATCGCGTCGAAGGCGGGCTGGATCGCCTCGCGCCGGTTGATCGCCACATAGCGGTGGCAGATTTCCTGTAATACCTCGGCGTCGGTAATCAACCGTTCGCCGGCGGAAAGTGCGGATTCCAGCAGGCGCCGCGTGTCCAGCTTGTGTGGGGTCGATGCGCCCACGAGGTACATAGGAATATTGGAGTCGACGAGGATCACCGGGCAGTTTCTGGCGGTTCCAAGTATCCGCGTTCGGTCTCTTCGAGCATCTGATCTATGTCGGGAGCCGGAAAGTCATAACGCGTGGCGGTACGGATGGCGCCCAACTTGGCGTCCAGGTCGCCGCCAGGCTCCCGCCGCTGTGCTTCGCGCAACGTGCGGCGAACCCAGTCGGAGACGGTTGTCCGGTGTCGGCGTGCAGTCTTTTGGAGCTGCTCCCACTCATCGGCGTCGAGCAGAACCTGCAAACGCTTACTCATATTATGAGTATAAATCACTCATAGAGGTGCATCGCCGCTACTGCGGGGGCGAGTGCCGCACGAATGCTCGCGGCTGGGTGAACGCCCGGACCCCGTCGACGCCGAGTTCACGGCCGAGCCCCGATTGACCGACGCCGCCGAACGGTAGCCGCGGATCCTGGGCAGCCATCCCGTGACAGTTGACGCTGACCGTGCCGGCGATCAGCTGTCCGGCGACACGGTCGGCCAGCGCGTCGTCACCGGTCCAGATCGATGCGGTGAGGCCGAAGTCGGTGGTGTTGGCCGCACTGACCGCATCATCGATGCCCTGGTAGCCGAAGATCGGCAGCACCGGTCCGAATTGTTCCTCGGTCGCCAGCCGGGTGTCGGGGGCCATCCCGGTGACGACGGCGGGCAGCACGAAGTATCCGTCGGCGTCGGCGTCAGCCTCCCGGATCGCTCCGGCGGTGCGAACCGTCGCGCCGTGCGCCTCGGCGTCGGCGACCAGCGCCTGTACCCGGTCGCGCCCGGCGGCGGTGTGCATCGGCCCGAGGGTGACCTCCTCGGCGAGCCCGTCGCCGATCACTTCGCGTTGGCAGCGGGCCAGCACCGCGTCGGCCAGCTCGTCAACCCGGTCGGCCGGCGCGTACATCCGCTTGATCGCCATGCACACCTGACCGCAGGTGGTGTAGGTCGCCGCCACCAGCTGCTCGACGAGCGCGTCGGTGATCGAGATGTCGGGAGCGATGATCGCCGCATCGTTACCG
This sequence comes from Mycobacterium fragae, assembly GCF_002102185.1. GTDB lineage: Bacteria > Actinomycetota > Actinomycetes > Mycobacteriales > Mycobacteriaceae > Mycobacterium > Mycobacterium fragae. The sequence continues at coordinate 215,539 of NZ_LQOW01000031.1, read as the reverse complement.
CCCAGCTCGAGCAGGACCGGCGTCAGCCGGGCCGCCGCCGCGGCCATCACGGCGCGTCCGGTTGCCACGCCGCCGGTCAGCGAGATGACGTCGATGCCGGGGTGGGTGACGAGCGCCTGAGCCAACTCGATGCCCGGGGCGGCGAGCACGTTGACCACTCCCGGGGGCAGCGCCATGGCGAACGCCGCGCCGAACTGCAACGCCGCCAACGGGCAGGTCGGCGGCACCTTGACCACCGCGGTGTTACCGGCAGCCAGCGCCGACGAAAGCTTGGTCATCATCACCGCGATCGGCCAGTTGAAGGGCAGCACCAGCGCCGCGACGCCGTAAGGCTCGCGCTGCAGACGCGGATAGTCCGACTGCGACTCGATCCGTTCGGGCGCCAGCGCCGCCGCGGCCATCGACCCGAGCATGGCGGCGATGGCCGGCCCGGTGCCGATTTCGCCGCGCGCCTCGGCGAGCACCTTGCCGTGCTCGCGGGTGTACAACCGCGCGCCGTCGCTGCCGGCGAGTTGCTCTGCGGCCGTCGCTGCGGCCGCCGAGATCGCGGCGACCCGCTCGGCCACGCCGAGCGTCCGCCATCCGGGTGCCGCCCGTCGCGCAGCCTGCACCGCGGCGTCGAGCTGGTCGCGGTCGGCCGCCGGGGCGTGCCCGACAACCTCGGCAGGCCGGGCTGGGTTGTGTACCGGATAGCTCGCCGCGGCGCCCGGCTGCGGCTGGCCGCCGATCATCAGCGTGGGCTGAGTCGTTTGCGTCGCTGAGGACGTCTTCGAGGAAGTCACCGTCATTGCCTTGCCTCCTTGACCCGGTGCGGCCGTCCCGCCATCGTAAGTCGGTATGACGTGCGTCACAGACCCGATCACATGAAGGCGGTGGTGCTGCGGGAGGCCGGCCGGCCCGCCGCGGTGGAGGAGGTCGAGCTGCGGGCGCTCGGCCGCAACGAGGTTCGGGTGCAGCTGGCCGGAAGCGGGGTATGCCACAGCGATTTGTCCCTGCGCGACGGGCGTATCCCAACGTTGACGCCGTGCACGCTCGGCCATGAGGGCGCCGGCACCGTGGTCGAAATCGGCGACGACGTGGCCAATGTGGGCGTCGGCGACCATGTGGTGCTGACCTGGAATGTGCCGTGCCGATCTTGCTTTCATTGCCTGCGGGGTGAGGCCCAGCTGTGCGTGCATGGCTACGACCACGCCTACGGCGACCCGTACGCGGAGGGCGCCACCGGCCCGATCTGGCCGGGGATGGGCGTCGGCGCGCTTGCCGAACAGACATTGCTACCCGCCCCGGCCGCGGTGCGGGTCGATAAGTCGCTGGCACTGGACCACGCGGCGCTGCTGGGCTGCGGGGTCACCACTGGCGTCGGCGCCGTGATGCGCACGGCGGTGGTCCGCCCCGGTGAGAGCGTGCTGGTGGTGGGTTGCGGTGGGGTGGGCCTGGCCGCGATTCAGGGAGCCCGACTGGCCGGCGCGGCGCGGATCATCGCCGCCGATCGGGTGGCCGGGCAGTTGCCGGCGGCGATGGCCTGCGGCGCCACCGACACGGTCGACGCAAGTGAAGTCGACCTGGCCACCGCGGTGGGCGATCTCACTGGCGGTGTCGGCGTGGATCACGGGATCGAAGTGGTGGGCAAGCCCGCCACGATCCGCGCCACATACGAAGCCACCCGGCGCGGCGGCAAGGTCACGCTCGTGGGCGCCGCCGGCATCGACGAGACGGTCGACTTTCCGGCACTCTCGTTGATGGCGGACGGCAAGACGATTCAGGGCAGCGTGTACGGCGCCGCCGACCCGGCGCGCGATATCCCGGTGCTCGCCGAGCTCGCCCAGCGAGGCCTGCTCGACCTCGAGGCGCTGGTGACCCGGCGCATCGGGATCGACGACGTCGAGGCGGCGTTTGCCGACATGGCCGCCGGACGCGGCGCGCGCAGCGTCGTCTGCTTCTAACGGGCAATCCGCGCGACGGCGTCGGCGATCGGCGGAGCACAGTCCTCTTGCAGAAAGTGCTTTGCGGGCAACAGGATTGGATCATCAACTTGGGCAGCCAGTTGCGCCTGCACGCCGTAGTGTCGCCACGGCAACGCGGGATCGCGTGTGCCCCAGATGATTTGGACCGGGTATGGCGTACTGCGTACCGCAGATAGGTACCGCCGTTGGTTTTCGGCTGTCCGCTCAAAGCCGCGCATGATCTTCAAGAACGCACTGCCGCCGTCGGTGCCGAGCAACAACTGGACGTAGCAGGCGATCTCGGACGCCGACACGTGCCGGCTAACCCCGGCGTAGCGCATCAGCGCGTAGAACATGCCCGGCAGCCGCACCGACGCCAGCCACGCCTCGCCCACACCCCGGCGGGCGAAGGGCTCCATCATCCAGGGCCGGCGGAACGTTTCGACCGCCACGATGGTGTTGAGCAGCGTCAGCGACCGCACCCGACCGGGGTCGGCGGCGGCGAGCTCCAATCCGACCGGGCCGCCGATGTCGTGCACCACCAGATGGAAGCGATCCAGACCCAACGCGTCGACGGCTGCGCCCAGCCACCGGCCGAGGCCGCTCCAGCTGTAGTCCGCATCCGCGGGGCGCTCGGCCAGTCCCAGGCCCGGCAAATCGACGGCGACGCCACGCAGACCGCGCTCGGCCAGCTCGGGAACGAGCTTGCGGTACAGGAACGCCGAGGCGGGCACCCCGTGCACACACAGCACCGGCTCCGCGTCGGGCGGCCCGGCGTCGAGCGCGAACGACCCGATACCGCCGGCGCTGAAGAATCGACCGGACGCGCGGTGGTCGGCGAGTAGCTGAGCGGTGGTCGCGGAAGCCATCATCGCTATCCAAGCAGCATGCGCACCACACCGTCGGCCAGCAGCCGTCCCCGGTCGGTGAGCACCAGCTGATCGCCGTCGCCGATCAGCAAGCCGTCGTCGACGGCGACCGCGGCGCGCTCGCGCTCGCGCGCATCCAGCAGGGTCAGAGGCAGACCCTGGCGCAGCCGGATCCTGAGCAGCACGTCCTCGGTGTGGCGGTTCTTTGCGTTCAGCTGTTCGAAACCGGCGACCGGCAGCGTTGTTTCGGCCAGCATCTGTGCATACGTGTTGGGGTGCTTGACATTCCACCATCGGGTTGTCCCGATGAAGCTGTGCGCACCCGGCCCGGCCCCCCACCACTGGCCGCCGTCCCAGTAGCCGAGATTGTGCCGGCACTGCCCGCCCGGCCGGCTCCAGTTCGATACCTCGTACCAGTCGAAGCCGGCGGCGCGCAGCCGCGCGTCCACCAGCTCGTAGCGATGCGCCAGCACGTCGTCGTCGGGAGCGGCGATCTCGCCGCGCCGGACCCGTCGCGCCAATGCGGTGCCTTCCTCGACGATCAACGCGTAGGCCGACACGTGATCGACAGCGGCCTCGATGGCCGCATCCACAGAGCGCGCAAGGTCGTCGTCGGATTCGCCCGGGGTGCCGTAGATCAGGTCGAGATTGAGGTGCTCGAATCCCGCAGCCAACGCCTCGGCCGCCGCGGCTACCGCCCGGCCCGGCGAGTGCACCCGGTCGAGGGTGGCCAGCACTCCCGGCGCCACCGACTGCATGCCCAGCGATATGCGGGTGTATCCGGCCGATCGCAGCGCCGCGAACATCTCGGGCCAGGTCGACTCCGGGTTGGCCTCCGTGGTCACCTCGGCATCGGATGCCAACACGAAGTTGTCGCGCACCGCCGCAAGCACGGTGGCCAGCCGCTCACCGCCCAACAGTGACGGCGTCCCACCCCCGACAAATACCGTCTGAACGGTCGGTGCGCTCAGCCGCGCGGCCGCCAACTCAAGCTCCGAGCGCAGCACCCGCAGCCATGCGTCGGGATTGACCCCGCCCAGCTCGGCCGGCGTGTAGGTGTTGAAGTCGCAATATCCGCAGCGGGTCACACAGAACGGCACATGGATGTAGACCCCGAACGGTCCGCCGGGGCTCAGCTGCACATCGGGCAGATCGGCCCGCGCAGAGGATGCCGTCATGCCTTTTCAATATTCCGCAGTACCGGCACAACCTCCAGCGCGGGCCCGGCCGCTACTCGTCAACGGCGCGCGACGACCCTCGGCATCCGCCGGACTGACCCCACATGACTGTCAGGAGATGCGTCAGGGAACCCACCGGGGCCCTCGCACCCTGACTGCAGGATGCGCATTTCGGCCAGGCCCCGGGACCCTGTTTGGCCATAATCCGCTGCCCCACCAGGACCTGTTCCTGTGGGCTGGCCGTCGACGGCAACGCGGACAGCTCCTCGCCACCGTTGGCGTCCCACGTGGGCAGGCTGATCTGCAGGCCGCCATAGTGACCATTGCCGGTGTCGGCCGACCAGTTACCGCCGGATTCACACTGCGCGATGGCCTCCCAGTTGACGGTGTCCGCGTGGGTGCCGCCGGTGGAGAGAGCGCTTGAAACTGCCACGATCGAACTCGCGATCGCGGCCGCCGCGGATGCTGTGCGCCAGGTCGTCATAACAGCTCCACCTTGCTGGCCAGCCACCGGCCGTCGACCTTCTGCATGGTCATCTTGATGCGGGTGTGATCGATCTGCGGCTCAGGGGTCGCCAGGCTGCTCACCGACTGATCGACCATCAGCAGAACCTGAACTTCGTCTGTGGTAGCGGATTTCACGGCCGCTTCGACGACCGCCCCGTGTGTGGTCACCTCGTTCTTGACGACGTGCTTACGGTGTTGCCCGGCGAGGGTTTTGGTGTAGTTGGCGTTGAACTCACCGGTCGAGCCATTGAGGACGTCAGCGACATGCTTGTCGAGAGTGTTGCTGTCGACACTGGTCAGCATGACGACATATTTCTCCGCGGCAGCGAGCGCCTGCGCAGCCGCGACGTCGCGCTGGTGCTCCTGGAATCGCTGCTGGCCGACGTAACCGAACCCGCCGACCAGTGCGAGAACCAGAGCGGCTGCCGCGAGCCAACGCATACGGGCCGCCCGTCCGGCGCTGTGGTCTTCGTCACGGGTGCGGCCCGACTCGAAATCTCGCGGAGCTCCCACTTACCTCACCTACCTGTCCGCGGCGCTTGGCGCGCTCAAGTGACATCGGCGGGCCAATCGCGGTTCCGCGTCATTTTCTCGCGGCAAAGTCGCACTTCAGCGAGCGACACGCCGGGTTTTTCGGGCTCGGCACGAGCGCAGGCGGACGGTGTTACCAGCGGATTCTCCGATACGTATACGTTGCGTCCCAGGATGCCGGCGTAGTTTTGCTCGCCATGAGGCAAATTCCCCCCTGGTGGCGACGTCGGTCGACATCCGTGGCACAATGGCCCGGTGACCGCCGCCCGCAGCCAGTTCCGCATCGCCCTGGTGGCGCGTCGGCACATCGATCTCAAGCGTGTCTGCAGCTGTCGCTGTCTGCCTTGATGTCGTAGACCCGCCCACCTGTACTTCCAGCTGGCACCGGATCTGCGCCGCCGGGACAGCAACCGGTGACTTGCGCGTCCAAGCCGGCTACTCCGCGAAGGAGACCGCCGAATGACGTCCCCCCGCCCCAGCCCCCCACGTTCAAGGGGCCGCAGCGAAGGCCAGTGGGCGATGGGCTATCGGGAACCGCTCAACGCCACCGAACGACTCAAGAAAGACGACGATCCGCTCAACGTCCGGGCCCGCATCGAAAACATCTACGCCCGGGGTGGTTTCGACAGCATCGACAAGACCGATCTGCGAGGCCGCTTCCGCTGGCTGGGGCTTTACACGCAGCGGGCAGAGGGTTACGACGGCACCTGGACCGGCGACGAGAACGCCGATCTGCTCGAGGCCCGCTATTTCATGATGCGGGTGCGCAGCGACGGCAAGCCGCTGTCGGCAGCGGCGATGCGCACGCTGGGCCAGATCTCGACTGAATTTGCCAGGGATACCGCGGACATCTCCGATCGGGAAAACCTGCAGATGCACTGGATCGAGATCGAGAACGTCCCCGAGATCTGGAAGCGGCTGGATGCCGTCGGCCTGCAGACCACCGAGGCGTGCGGCGACTGTCCGCGCGGCATGCTCGGCTCACCGCTGGCCGGTGAATCGCTTGATGAGGTGCTCGACGCCTCCCCGGCGCTCGACGAGATCATCCGCCGCTACGTCGGCAAGCCGGAGTACGCGAACCTGCCGCGTAAGTACAAGACCGCGGTATCGGGTCTGCAGGACGTCGCACACGAGATCAACGACGTGTCGTTCATCGGTGTCCGGCATCCCGAACACGGGCCCGGCCTAGACCTGTGGGTCGGCGGCGGCTTGTCGACCAACCCGATGCTGGCGCAACGCGTCGGCGTCTGGGTGCCGCTGGACGAGGTGCCCGACGTGTGGGAGGGCGTCACGGCGATCTTCCGTGACTATGGCTATCGGCGGCTGCGCTCGAAGGCCCGGCTGAAGTTCCTGATCAAGGACTGGGGTATAGAAAAGTTCCGTGAAATTCTCGAACAGGAGTACCTGAAGCGGCCGTTGATCGACGGCCCGGAGCCCGAACCCGTCAAGCACCCCATCGACCATGTCGGCGTGCAACGGCTGAAGAACGGGCGCAACGCCGTCGGGGTGGCCCCGATCGCCGGGCGGGTGTCCGGCACCATCCTGTCCGCGGTGGGCGACCTTATGGAGCGGGTGGGGTCGGACCGGGCCCGGTTCACCCCGTATCAGAAGCTGATCATCCTCGACGTGCCCGACGAGAAACTCGACGAGATGATCGCCGGCCTCGACGCGTTGGGGCTGCCGTCGCGGCCGTCGCACTGGCGCCGAAACCTGATGGCCTGCAGCGGAATTGAGTTTTGCAAACTGTCCTTCGCCGAGACCCGGGGACGCTCGCAGGTGCTGGTGCCGGAGCTGGAGCGCCAGCTCGAGGACATCAACGCTCAACTCGACGTGCCGATCACGATCAACATCAACGGCTGCCCGAACTCGTGCGCCCGCATCCAGGTCGCCGACATCGGATTCAAGGGCCAGATGGTCGACGACGGCCACGGCGGCTCGGTGGAAGGCTTCCAGGTGCATTTGGGCGGCAGCCTCGGCGCCGACAGCGGTTTCGGGCGAAAGTTGCGCCAGCACAAGGTCACCAGTGACGAGCTCGGCGACTACATCGACCGGGTGGTGCGCAATTTCGTCAAGCAGCGTGACGAGGGCGAGCGTTTCGCGCAGTGGGCGCTACGCGCTGACGAGGCGGATCTGCGATGAACGGGAAGGCGAGCGGATTGACCGAGGCGGAATTGCGCGAGCTGGCCGAGCGCGGTGCGGCGGAGCTGGAGGGGGCCAGCGCCATCGACCTGTTGCGCTGGACCGACGAGAACTTCGGCGGTGTCCGCGGCCCCCGCGCGTCCGCGACCTGTAACTACGTGGTGGCGTCCAACATGCAGGACGCGGTCCTGATCGATCTGGCGGCCAAGGTGCGTCCGGGTGTGCCGGTGATGTTCCTGGACACCGGTTATCACTTCGTGGAGACCATCGGCACGCGTGACGCGATCGAGGCGGTCTACGACGTGCGCGTACTCAACGTCACGCCCGAGCACACGGTCGCGCAGCAAGACGAGCTGCTGGGCAAGGACTTGTTCGCGCGGGACCCTGGTGAGTGCTGCCGGCTGCGCAAGGTCGCCCCATTGGGCAAGGCGCTGCGCGGCTACTCCGCCTGGGTGACCGGGCTGCGCCGGGTCGAGGCACCGACTCGCGCCAACGCCCCGTTGATCAGCTTCGACGAGCAGTTCGGGCTGGTGAAGATCAACCCGTTGGCGGCGTGGACCGATCAGGACATGGACGACTACATCGCCGAGAACGATGTGCTGGTCAATCCGCTTGTCTACGAAGGTTATCCGTCGATCGGCTGTGCCCCGTGCACGGCGAAGGTGGCCGACGGCGCCGATCCGCGCAGCGGACGCTGGCAAGGGACCGGCAAGGTCGAATGCGGGTTGCACGCGTCGTGAGCACGCTGGTATTGGCCGCGCACGGCAGCGCGGATCCGCGGTCGGCCGCCAATGCGCGGGCCGTCGCGCACCGGCTAAGGCTCATGCGGCCGAGGCTCGACGTGCGCGTCGCGTTCTGCGAGCTGAATACACCGAGGCTGGTCGACGCGCTCACGCCCGGCGCAATAGTGACCCCGTTCCTGCTGGCCGACGCCTACCACGCGCGCAGCGACATTCCCCGCCAGATCGCGGGTTTCGCCGGTGTGCGCCAAGCCGATGTGCTCGGCGAGGACCACCGACTGGTAGCCGTGCTGCGTGAAAGGCTGTGCGGCGCAGGGTTTTCCCCGCTCGATCCCGAACTCGGCGTGCTGGTGGTGGCCATCGGCTCGTCGCACGCTGCGGCCAACGCGCGCACCGCTTCAGTGGCACCAAGACTGGCCGCGGGCGCCCGGTGGGCAGGCGTGACGACGGCGTTCGCCACTATGCCCGGGTCGTTGGCAGAGGCCGCGCAGCAGCTGCGGCGGCGCGGGGCCCGTCGCCTGGTGATCGCACCGTGGTTCCTGGCACCCGGACGCATCACCGACCGGGTGCACAACTACGCGACAGCGGCCGGCATTGCTATGGCCGCGCCGCTGGGAGCCCACCGACTGGTGGCGGAGACCGTGCTGGACCGCTTCGATGAGGCGCTAGTCGAACCCATCGCCGCCTAAATTCATCCAAACCGACGTTTTGCAGGCCGCCTCTCGCACTTCTTCTGCAAAACTTCGGTTTCGAGTGGCCGGTTAGGCGGAGGTCAGTGTGGTCGCGCCCTCGTCGGCCGCCGTGTCGCTGCGCGCGGGCGCCCCGTCGGCCATGGCCGGCACCCGGGTGGCACGCACGTACACGGTGTCCCCCTCCTGCAGGCCCAGCGCCTCAGCGTCACCGCGGGTGATTTGGGCGGTGAAGGGCCCGCCGGTGACGGCATTGGTCAACTCCACACGCACTTCGAAGCCCAGCATCACCACCCGATCGATGGTGGCGCGGACGACGCCGGTGGACTGGGCGACGGGGTCGCTGATGGCGATCTTCATATCGGGATTGCGGCCGACCCGGATGTCGTGCGGACGAACGAGGGTGCCGTTGAGTGAGGACACCGCGCCCAGAAACGACATCACGAAGGCGTTGGCCGGGGTGTCGTAAACGGTTGTCGGCGAACCGACCTGCTCGATGCGGCCGTTGTTGAGCACGGCGATCCGGTCCGCCACATCGAGCGCCTCGGCCTGGTCGTGGGTGACCAGCACCGTGGTGACATGCACCTCGTCATGCAGGCGGCGCAGCCAGGCCCGCAGATCCTCCCGGACCTTGGCGTCCAGGGCCCCGAACGGTTCGTCGAGCAGCAGCACTTGCGGGTCGACCGCCAGCGCGCGGGCCAGCGCCATACGCTGACGCTGACCACCGGAAAGCTGGTTGGGATAGCGGTTCTGGAAACCGCTGAGGCCCACCACCTCCAGCAGATGGTCGACCTTCTTGGCGATCTCGGCCTTGGGCCGCCGGCGGATCTTCAACCCGAAAGCCACATTGTCGCGGACACTCAAATGCTTGAAAGCCGCGTAGTGCTGAAATACAAAGCCGATGCCGCGTCGCTGCGGCGGCACGCGGGTGACGTCGCGGCCATTGATCGTGATGGTCCCGGTGTCCGGCCGGTCGAGCCCTGCGATGGCGCGCAACAGCGTCGATTTGCCCGAACCGCTGGGCCCGAGCAAGGCCGTCAGCGAACCGGCGGGCACCTCGAAGTCCACGTTGTCCAGTGCGACGAAATCGCCGTGCCGTTTGTTGGCGCCTCGCACGATGATCGCGTTGGTCGCGGTCATTCCACCTCCTTGCGGGCGCGTCGAGCATCGAGCAGTACTTGGACGATCAAGACCACCACGCTAACCCCCATCAGCAGCGTCGAGATGGCATACGCGCCGTATTCGGCGCCCCGGTTGTAGCGATCGGACACCAGCAGCGTCAACGTCTGCGATTTGCCGGGCAGGTTGGACGAGACCATGATGACCGCACCGTATTCACCGAGTGTGCGTGCGACGGTCAGCACGATTCCGTACGTGAGGCCCCACCGGATCGAGGGCAGGGTGATCCGCCAGAATGTCTGCCACCAACCGGAACCCAGCGTTGCGGCTGCCTCCTCCTGGTCGGTGCCCAGTTCGTGCAGCACCGGCTCGACCTCTCGGACTACGAACGGCAACGTGGCGAACACACTGGCCAACACGATGCCCGGCAGCCCGAAGATGATTTTGAATCCGAGGTCACGCTCGACGAAGCCCAGCAGTCCCGCCGAGCCCCACAGCACGATCAGCGCCACGCCGACGATCACCGGCGATACCGCGAAAGGCAGGTCGATGATCGCCTGCAGCACGCCCTTGCCGCGGAACCGGTTGCGCGCCAGCATCAATGCCGTCGGGATGCCAAAGATCACGTTGAGCGGAACCACGATCGCCACGACCAACAGCGACAAATTCAGCGCCGAGATTGCCGCCGGAGTGCTGACGTAGGCGTAGAACTGTCCGAAGCCGGGCGAGAAGGTCCGCCACAAGATCAGCGCCACCGGCACGATGAGCAGCACAAAGACGTAGCCCAGCGCGAGGCTGCGAATCAGGTAGCGAACCCGCGGCGAGACCGTCACGCGGACACCTCCTCGCGTCTGGCCGCGCGCGACCCGAGCGTGCGCAAGATGAACAACACGACGAACGAGATGCTCAGCAGCACAATGGAGATCGCAGCAGCGCCGGTGCGGTCGTCGTTCTCGATCAGCGTCCGGATCCACTGCGACGACACTTCGGTCTTGCCGGGCACTGCCCCACCGATCAGCACCACGGACCCGTATTCTCCGATGGCCCGCGAAAATGCCAGCCCCGCACCGGAGAGCAGCGCCGGAGTCAACGACGGCAGCACGACCCTCGTGAAGATCGTCAGGTTGTTTGCACCCAGCGAGGCCGCGGCTTCCTCGGTCTCGCGGTCGATTTCGAGCAGCACCGGTTGGACGCTTCGCACCACGAACGGCAGCGTGACGAATGCCAGCGCCATCCCCACGCCCCACGCGGTGTGCTGCAGGTGCAGGCCGACGGGGCTGTTGGCTCCATAGAGGGCCAGCATCACCAGGCTGGCAACGATCGTAGGCAGCGCGAACGGCAGATCGATGATGGCGTCGAGCAGTCGTTTGCCGGGGAAATCGTCGCGTACCAGTACCCAGGCGATCAGCAGGCCGAACACCAGGTTGACCAGGGTGACGCCGGCCGAGATGGTCAGCGTGACCCGGAACGACTCGAGCGCGGCATTGGAGGTGACGGCGAGCCAGAACGCTTGCCGGCCACCACCGACCGCCTGCCAGCCGATCGCGGCCAGTGGCAGCAACACGATCACCGAGAGCCACACCATCGCGACGCCGACTCGCAGCGAGATGCCGCTGCGCGCGCTGCGGGGGCGCGGCCCGGGTTGGTCGCCTCCGGCAACCGACGCGTGAGGTGTTATGACGCTCGTCATCCGGTGGCCTGCATGTAGATCTTGGTGATGCGGCCGGTGTTCTTGTCGAACAACTGCGCATCCACCGTGTCCCAGCCGCCGAGGTCGGCGATCGTCCACAGTTTGACCGGTATTGGGAACTGATCGCGGACATCGGCGGCGACGGCCGGGTCGACAGGCCGGAAACCGGCTGCGGCCCAAAGCCTCTGCGCCTGGGCAGTGTATTGGAAGTTCTTGAACGCGGTCGCCGTGTCCAGGTGGGCGCTGCTGGTCACCACGGCCAGTGGGTTTTCGATTTTGAACGTCTGCGGCGGGTTGACCTGTGCGACCGGTTTGCCTTGGCGCTTGGTGGCGATCGCCTCGTTCTCATAGCTGATCAGCACATCGCCGCTGCCCTGGACAAAGACGTCGGTGGCCTCGCGCCCGGATCCGGGCCGCAGTTTTACGTGCTGGCTGACCAGCTTGTTGACGAAGTCAAGGCCCGCTTGCGGATTGCGGCCACCGCCGCTCTTGACCGCATACGGCGCAAGCAGATTCCATTTGGCGGAGCCCGAACTCAGCGGGCTGGGCGTGATGACTTCCACACCGGGCCGTAGCAGGTCGTCCCAGTCCTTGATGTGCTTGGGATTTCCCGGTCGCACCACCAGAGTCACCACCGATCCGAACGGAATCCCCTTGGTGGCGTCTTTGTCCCAGTCCTTGGAAACCTTGCCGGCCTTGACCAGTCGGGTGATGTCGGGCTCGACGGAAAAGTTCACGATGTCGGCGGGCTTGCCGTCGACAATTCCGCGTGACTGATCACCGGAGGCGCCGTACGAGGTGATCACTTGGACACCCTTGCCTACGTCAGAGGCGTTGAACGCCGGAATCACCTTGCTCCAGCCGGGTTCCGGAGCCGAATACGCAACCAGGGTGATGCTCGTGCGCGTATTACCCTGCCCACCACCGCCGACGACGTCGCTGGCGCCGCCGTGGCACGCCGCAGCGATGGTCGCGGCGACGGCCAATCCGACAGCATGTCGCCACCGCCGGGCGCCTCTGACGTCGTCGAGCAATGGTCGACCTTTCCGGAGCGGGCTTAGCAGGTAACAAATCCCGTCGCTACGGCAAGGCGTGTGGTTTCTGGATCAGTTGCCGAACACCGATACCGGACCGCGCGCGGGCAGTAGGTCAGCGACAACAGTGGACGTCGGCCACAGCGCAGTCACCCACGGCAATGAGTGCTAGAACGTGGCACTCGCGGTTGCCGGACACTGCGCGCATGGCCGGAAGCCTAACAGAATCGCCCGAATCGACAGCCCGAGCGGACCGCCTCAGCGAGTCAGCAACCAAGCGACGATGACCAGCACCACCAGGATCACCAGCACGAAGGTGACCTGCGATCGGGGCATGCCGCTCATCCGGGGGCTTCGGGGGTGTCGCGGGTGCCGCGGACCCGCCGCAGCAGCCGGATACCTTGGCCCAGCAGAGCGTCCAGCACGACCGCGATGAGGTAGGCCAGCGCCAGCACGGCGGGCATCACGACAATGGTCTGCAGAACGAACCCCAGCCCGGACAGCCATAGCTCCACGCCGTCCCACCAGCTGAGGATCCCGTTCACCGGCTCACCCTATTCCGCGCGGCCAGCGAAGCCAACGCCGGCCGAACACGCCCCGCCGTGAGTAGACGCCGGGCAGGTCAGCGGATGATGATGTCGGCATGGTCGTGCAAGCTCAGCCTGCCGACGACGCCGCCGAACAGGCTGAGTCCAAGCCCTTCAGCGTCACGTCCCCGGTGCCGTTTCCGGCGAGCGGGCTACTGCGCAACCCCTTCCCGCCGATCGCCGACTACGCGTTTCTCTCCGACTGCGAGACGACGTGCCTGATCTCCCCCGCCGGCTCGGTGGAGTGGATGTGTGTGCCCCGGCCGGACTCGCCCAGCGTGTTCGGCGCGATCCTGGACCGCAGCGCCGGCCATTTCCGGCTTGGCCCCTATGGAGTGTCGGTGCCCTCGGCACGCCGCTACCTGCCGGGCAGCCTGATCATGGAGACCACCTGGCAAACCCACACCGGCTGGATGATCGTGCGCGACGCGCTGGTGATGGGCCCCTGGCACGACATCGAGCGCCGGTCGCGGACGCATCGCCGCACCCCGATGGACTGGGACGCCGAGCACATCCTGCTGCGCACAGTGCGCTGCGTCAGCGGCACAGTCGAGCTGATGATGAGCTGCGAGCCCGCCTTCGACTATCACCGGATCGGCGCCACCTGGGAATACTCGGCAAACGCCTACGGCGAGGCCGTCGCGCGGGCCAAGAACGATTCCGACGACCACCCGGCGCTGCGACTGACGACGAACCTGCGGATCGGCATCGAGGGCCGCGAGGCCCGGGCCCGCACCCGGTTGAAAGAGGGCGACGACGTGTTCGTCGCGCTGAGTTGGTCCAAGCACCCGGCGCCGCAGACCTATGCCGAAGCCGCCGACAAGATGTGGCAGACGACGGAGTGCTGGCGGCAATGGATCAACATCGGCAACTTCCCCGACCACCCGTGGCGGTCCTATCTGCAGCGCAGCGCGCTGACGCTGAAGGGTTTGACGTATTCGCCCACCGGCGCGCTGCTGGCGGCCAGCACCACGTCGCTGCCGGAGACGCCGCAGGGCGAACGCAACTGGGACTACCGCTACGCCTGGGTTCGCGACTCGACGTTCGCGTTATGGGGGCTCTACACGTTGGGTCTGGACCGCGAGGCCGACGATTTCTTCGCGTTCATCGCCGACGTGTCCGGCGCCAACAACGATGAACGCCATCCGCTGCAGGTGATGTACGGCGTGGGCGGCGAACGCAGCCTGGTCGAAGACCAACTGCACCATCTGTCCGGCTACGACCACGCCCGCCCGGTGCGGATCGGTAACGGCGCCTACAACCAGGACCAGCACGACATCTGGGGCAGCATCCTGGACTCGTTCTACCTGCATGCCAAGTCGCGTGAGCAGATCCCAGAGACGCTGTGGCCGGTGCTGAAGGCGCAGGTGGAAGAGGCGATCACGCACTGGCGTGAGCCCGACCGCGGCATCTGGGAGGTGCGCGGCGAGCCCCAACACTTCACCTCGTCGAAGGTGGCCTGCTGGGTGGCGGTCGATCGCGGCGCCAAGCTGGCCGAGCGGCAGGGCGAGAAGAGCTACGCCCAGCAGTGGCGGGCCGTCGCCGAGGAGATCAAGGCCGACATCCTGAAGAACGGAGTGAACTCGCGCGGCGTGCTGACCCAGCGGTACGGCTCGGATGCGTTGGACGCCTCGGTGCTGTTGGCGGTGCTGAACCGGTTTCTGCCGCCGGAAGACCCGCGGGTGCGCGCGACGGTGCTGGCCATCGCCGACGAACTCACCGAGGGCGGCCTGGTGCTGCGCTACCGCGTCGAGGAGACCGACGACGGGCTGGTCGGCGAGGAGGGCACGTTCACCATCTGCTCGTTCTGGCTGGTGGCGGCGCTGGTGGAGATCGGTGAGGTCAGCCGCGCCAAACATCTGTGTGAGCGGCTGCTGTCGTTCGCCAGCCCGCTGCACCTCTACGCCGAGGAGATCGAGCCGCGCACCGGCCGACACCTCGGCAACTTCCCGCAGGCCTTCACCCACCTGGCGCTGATCAACGCTGTGGTGCACGTGATCCGGGCCGAGGAGGAGGCCGACAGCACCGGGGTGTTCCAGCCCGCCAACGCGCCGATGTAGCCGGCGTTCACGCGCCGACTGTGTGGGTTGTGGTCGCCAATCGACGAAATCACGTCCATATCCCCCACACTCGACGGCACCCAGCGTTCAGCTCGATTCGCTGATCTTGTCCATCATCCGATGGGCGATGTTGACGGCGACGGTCTTGTCGGCGTCCGCTGTGCTGCCGGGCTCGAGGCCGAAGAAGGCGACGCGGACTTCGACGAGGCAGTTCACCCGCACCCCGACGGCATGAGCGTTCGGGACCGTCGTCGAACCGTGGACTCCAACGGCGGCGGCGACAACGGAATTGGCGTCGCTGACATCGGAGATAGCCATCGTGAAGTAGCCGTCATTCATGGAGACCGTCGTGCCGTCGCACTGCCGCCACTGCTCGGTGAACTTGGCGAAAAGCGGGTCGGCGGCCGCGGCGGTGGGCAATGCGACCACAGCCTCGTGGACGCTGATCACCCGTGGGTTCTCGTCGTAAGGGGCCGCGTTCCACCAACTCTCCTTGGCGACTTGGCGCACACGAGAACCCTGGAAGACGCTTTTCGGCAGCTCTTCCGCGGCCGCAGCGCACTCGCGGGGCGAGGCGCTGCCGTCCGTTAGCAGTTCGATGCCACCAAAACGCGGCGGCGAATCGGGATCGGTTTTGAAGGGCTGATCCAGCATTTTCGACAGCTCGCCATCGTCGAGAAGCACCCGGTTGACGGCTTGCCCGCTAAGCGGGCGCGGCGCCATCCCCGGCGCCGGGCGGGCGGCGCCGTCAGTGACGCGCGTGCACCCCGTCGCCAGCAGCAGCGTCGCCAGCGCGACCACGACGCGTCCGATGGGCATGACTGGACCCTACCGGCGCCCGTTGCGCAGCGATTGCGGCTATTTCTTGGCCTTGTCGCCGGCCGCGTCCGCGGACAGCGCAGCGACGAAGGCCTCCTGCGGCACGTCGACCCGACCAATGGTCTTCATCCGCTTCTTGCCTTCCTTCTGCTTCTCCAGCAGCTTTCGCTTGCGGGTGATGTCACCGCCGTAGCACTTCGACAGCACGTCCTTGCGGATTGCCCGGATGTTTTCCCGCGCAATGATTTTGGACCCGATCGCCGCCTGCACGGGCACCTCGAACTGCTGACGCGGAATGAGCTCTTTGAGTTTGGTGGTCATCTTGTTGCCGTATGCCGCCGCCGCATCCTTGTGCACGATTGCGCTGAATGCGTCGACTGCCTCGCCCTGCAGCAGGATGTCCACCTTGACGAGTTGGGCCTCCTGCTCGCCGGCTTCCTCGTAGTCGAGGCTGGCGTAACCGCGGGTGCGCGATTTCAGCGAGTCGAAGAAGTCGAAGATGATCTCGCCTAGCGGCATCGTGTAGCGCAACTCCACCCGCTCGGGTGACAGGTAGTCCATGCCGCCGAGCTCGCCGCGTCGGGATTGGCAGAGTTCCATGATCGTTCCGATGAATTCGCTGGGCGCGATGATCGTGGTTTTGACCACGGGCTCGTAGACGGTGGCGATCTTGCCCGACGGCCAGTCGGACGGGTTGGTCACGCGGACCTCGGTTCCGTCGTCTTTGATCACCCGGTAGACCACGTTCGGTGAGGTCGAAATCAGGTCGAGGTCGAATTCGCGCTCCAGGCGCTCGCGGGAGATTTCCATGTGCAGCAGGCCCAAGAAGCCGCACCGGAATCCGAATCCCAGCGCCACCGAGGTCTCCGGTTCGTAGGTGAGCGCGGCGTCGTTGAGCTGCAGCCGCTCCAGCGCGTCGCGCAGGCTCGGGTAGTCGGAGCCGTCGACGGGATACAGCCCCGAGTACACCATCGGTTTGGGTTCGCGGTAGCCGGTCAGCGGTTGGGTGGCGCCGTGGCGCGCGGTCGTGACGGTGTCGCCCACTTTGGACTGACGGACGTCTTTGACACCGGTGATCAGATAGCCCACCTCGCCCACGCCGAGTCCGGCGGTGGCCTTCGGCTCGGGTGAGACGATGCCCACCTCGAGCAGCTCGTGAGTCGCGCCGGTGGACATCATCGCGATCTTCTCGCGCGGGGTGATCTTGCCGTCGACCACTCGCACGTAGGTCACCACACCGCGGTAGATGTCGTAGACCGAGTCGAAAATCATTGCGCGGGTGGGGGCCTCGGCGTCGCCCTGCGGCGGCGGAATCTGCTTGACGACGGCGTCAAGCAATTCGGGTACGCCTTCGCCGGTCTTGCCGGACACCCGCAGCACGTCGTCGGGCTCGCAGCCGATGATGTGCGCGATCTCACCGGCGTAACGATCGGGGTCGGCGGCGGGCAGGTCGATCTTGTTGAGCACCGGGATGATCACCAGGTCGCGGTCCAGTGCCAGGTAGAGGTTGGCCAGTGTCTGGGCTTCGATGCCCTGCGCGGCGTCCACCAGCAGCACGGCGCCCTCGCAGGCCGCGAGCGCCCGGGACACCTCGTAGGTGAAGTCGACGTGTCCCGGGGTGTCGATCAGGTGCAAAACGTTGTCCCGCCAGGGCAGCCGCACATTCTGCGCCTTGATCGTGATGCCGCGCTCCCGCTCGATATCCATCCGGTCCAGGTACTGAGCCCGCATCGAACGCTCATCGACCACACCGGTGAGCTGCAGCATCCGATCCGCCAGCGTGGATTTGCCGTGGTCGATGTGGGCGATGATGCAGAAATTGCGAATCTGCGCCGGCGCGGTGAAGGTTTGGTCGGCGAAACTGCTGATGAGAATCTCCTGGTCGACGGGTGGCGCGCGGGCACATCAAGGGTATCGAGGCAGCGTCGGCGGAACACAATCGTGCCGGGTCGTCTTATGCTGCGAACATGGCGTCAGGGTGGAGGACGTTGCAGCGATTCGCAGAGGATTTGGTGTACGTGACGTCCTCGGAGGTTCCCAAACTGATCCGCCAGCTGCAGAACTCCCCTGCCATTCAGCGCGGCATCAAGATCGGGATGGACGTGATCGCCGGTGGCCCGTCCGAACCGCCGGCCGAGATCACCGCCGGCCGGCCGGTGACCAACCGCAGTGCGCCCACGGCGTACCGCGCCCGCAAGCTCGTTTACTGCCCCAACCTGGATGGTCCGGCCGATCCCGGCGAGGTCGTGTGGACATGGTTGGTCCACGAGGACGACCCGACCCGTGGCGAGGACCGGCCGGTACTGGTCGTGGGTCGTGACCGCCACACCTTGCTCGGGCTGATGATGTCCAGTCAGGAAAAGCACGCCGCCGACCGGGATTGGGTGGGCATCGGCAGCGGTAGCTGGGCTGCGGACGGCGGAGAATGCTGGGTCCGACTCGACCGGGTGCTCGATGTGCCCGAGGAGGGTATCCGTCGCGAGGGCGCGATCCTGCGGCGCGACGTCTTCGACATCGTGGCCGCCCGGTTGCGGGCCGACTACTCCTGGAGCTGAGCTCAGCCCTGGGTGATGTAGGACTGCAGCTGGGCGTGCTCGGCTTCCAGCTCGTCGATCCGGCTCTTCACCACGTCGCCGATGCTGACGATGCCGACCAGCTCGCCGTTTTCCATCACCGGTACGTGCCGCACCCGGTTTTCGGTCATCAGCGCGCTGATGGCGTCGACCGTGTCGGCCTTGCTACAGGTGGCAACCACCGTGGTCATGATCTTCGAGACCGGCGCAGCGAGCACGCGCGCCCCATGGGTGTGCAGCTCACGTACCACATCGCGCTCGGAGACGATGCCCTCTACACCGTTCGGCCCGAGCACCACCATCGCGCCGATATTGCGCTCGGCCATGCCGGCGAGCAGTTCGGTAACCGTGGCATCGGGATTGATCGTCACTACCGCGGCGCCCTTGTTCCGCAACACGTCCCGAATCCGCATCCAAGCCTCCCGCCGGTAGTGATCTGCTTCACACCAGGCTACGGCGTACTCGCGCAACGTGGAAGCTGCCAACCCAAATCGATACCTGGCCCGGTGCGATGCCCCGATGAACCGGTTGTCGGGCGCGTCGAGGTTCGGTATAGGTCGACAACGGCCGAACGCCTTGCGACACAGCAGATCCGGCGAATCCGATGGCGCGCGGGCGAGATGTATGCAATATCTGGGGCCATGATCGACATCACGCTGCTCGGCACGGGAAGCCCCATCCCGGACCCGAACCGGGCCGGGCCGGCCACCCTGGTGCGTGCCGGCGGCGAGGCTTTTCTGGTGGACTGCGGACGCGGCGTGCTGCAGCGCGCGGCGGCAATCGGCGTCGGCGCCAACGCTTTATCGGCACTGCTGCTCACCCACCTGCACAGCGACCACATTGCCGATCTGGGCGACGTCCTCATCACCCGCTGGGTCACCACGTTCGTACCCGACCCGGTGCCGCTGCCGATCATCGGGCCACCGGGCACCGCGGATGTGGTCGACGCGATGCTGAAGGCCTTCGGCCCCGACATCGGCTACCGCATCGCCCACCACGACGATCTCGACGCTCCACCGCCTGTCAACGTGCAGGAATACACCGAGGGCCCGGTGTGGGATCACGACGGCGTGGCGATCCGCGTCGCACCCACGGATCACCGGCCGGTGGCCCCGACGATCGGGTTTCGGATCGAATCGGGCGGCGCGTCCGTCGTGCTGGCCGGCGACACTGTGCCGTGCGAGAGCCTCGACGAGCTGGCCAGGCGAGCAGACGCGTTGGTGCACACCGTGATTCGCAAGGATCTGGTGTCCCTGCTTCCGCAGCAGCGGATCAAGGACATCTGCGACTACCACTCCTCGGTGCAGCAAGCGGCCGCTACCGCGAAACGCGCCGGGGTCGGCACTCTGGTGCTGACCCACTACGTGCCCGGCATCGCGCCCGGTCAGGAGGAACAGTGGCGAGCGTTGGCCGCGTCGGAGTTCGACGGGCACATCGAACTCGGCGATGACCTGCACCGAGTGCAGATTCAGCCGCGCACGTGAGGATCGGGCCGGCGCAGCGGCAGTAGCCCACCGGCCACCAGCAGCCACACCAGTGCCGAAACCCGTGCGACTGGCAGGATCACGCCCAGCGCCGGCCAGATCAGCACCAGCGTCGTCAGCTCGGCGAGCGCGGCGATCCCCAGTCCGATCCAGGCCAGTGGTCGCGGCAGCAGCCCGAGGGTCAGGCCCGGCAGCGCCATGCCGCCGACCAGCAGGCCGAGGGCGACGATATGCGCAGGACCGCCGACCAAAAACACCAGGAGATACAACGCGCGAACCAACGCGGTGTCGGCGCTGATTTCCGGCCAGGACAGCGGCCAGGCCACCAAACCCGTCAGACCCAGGGCGCCGGCCGCCAAGATGCCGCCGGTCAGCGCGACCATCGCCGCCGGGGCGGTTACTCCGAGCTGCCGCAGGCGCGCGCCGGCCATTGCCACGTAGACGGCCAGCAGCACCGCCGATCCGAACACGGCGACGGCGATCACCTGTACCGCAACCGGCTCGGCGCGAACGTAATGCTGGATCGGGGCGACCGGCCCGTACGGCAACGGCATCACACCGCCGAGCGCGACTCCGATCGCCACGCCACCGATAAGCAACGCCAGGCAGGCCGAGGCCACCGAGGCCAACGGCGATCCACTTTGCCAACGCGGTCGCTCGGTCAACGCCCTACGCCAATCGGGTGATTTCGACGACGACGTCCAGGTCGGTGGCGCCTTGCCCGGAGTAAATCCCTTTCAACGGGGACACGTCGCCGTAGTCTCTGCCGACGCCCAGGCTGATGTACTGCTCGGTGATCTGGCTGTCGTTGGTGGGATCGACATCCCACCAACTGCCGGTCCAGGCTTGAATCCACGCATGACTGTGCCCGTCGAGGGTGTCCCCTATCCCCGCGTCACGAGTTGGCTGCAAATAGCCCGATACGTAACGCCCGGGTATACCCATGCTGCGCAACAGGATTAGCGTCAAATGCGCGAAATCCTGACAGACACCCTTGCCCTCGCGCAGCGCGTCCAGCCCGGACGAGTGGACGCCGGTGGTACCCGGTAGGTAGTCCAGTTCACTGCGTACCCACTGCGCCGCGGCATACACGGCTTCGACAGGCTCGTGATACTTGGTGATCCGCCTGCCCACGGCCGCCACACGTCTGCTTGCCGGGGTGCAGTCGGTGGGGCGCAGCATCTCGTCGAAACGGTCGAGGACCGATTCGGTGTGCAGCTCGGCCCAATCGAGCTTCGCCGTCGGCGGCTCCGGTCGGTCGGTCTCAACGACCGACGAGGACGTCACGGTCAGCTCGGTGTGCGGCGCGTGCAGGTCGAATGCCGTCACCAACGTGCCCCAGTAGTCGACGTAGCGGTATGACCGTGTGGCCGGCACAGTTTCGACGCGGTTGAGGATGACGTTTTGGCGGGAGTCCGACCGCGGTGTGAGGCGAGCTTCGTTGTAGGAGGCCGTCACCGGCGACGGATAGGCGTAGCCGGTGGCGTGCAGTACGCGCATCCGCCACATCAGGTCTTCCCCTGCCGAGCCGGCAGCGGGTGACGCTGCCCGGCATCCGACCAGGCGACCCATGGCACGACGTGAAAGTACTGTAATGCCAAGGCTTCTCCGACGTCGTGGCACGTCTTCTGCAAGCCGGCCAGCCGCATCTCCAGCGATTCGAGCAGCGCTCCCGGTTGCACGAATTCGAGTTCACTGCGGGCTCGCCCGAGCAGGCGCTGCGCTTCGGCGGTGGCCCCAACCCGGCTGTGCGGGTTGGGCATCAGCTCGTCGAGGTTGTGCTCGGCCAGCTTCAGCGAGTAGAAGACCGACCGCGGAAACAACCGGTCGAGCAACATGAACTCGACCACCCGGTTCGCGTCCAGCACACCGCGATAGGTGCGCAGGTAGGTATCGTGCGCGCCCGCGGAGCGCAGCACCGTCACCCAGGCCGGCGAGGACGCGCTGTCCCCCACCCGCGACAGCAGCAGTCGCACGGTCATGTCCACCCGTTCGATCGCCCGGCCCAGCATCATGAAGCGATACCCATCGTCGCGCGACAACGTCGAGTCGGCGAGGCCGGCGAACATCGCGGCGCGGCCCTCGATGAACGACAAGAATTCATGCGGCCCAAGGCGTTTGGCGGCTCGTACGCGTTCGCCGAGGGCGTTGTAGGTGGTGTTGAGGCACTCCCAGGTCTCGGTGGATGTCACCTCGCGAGCAGACCTGGCATTCTCTCGTGCCGCCGAGATGGCGTCGACGATGGAGCAGCCGCCGGCGATGTTGCGGCGAAACGCCACCAGGTCGGCCAGCGACCAGACGTCCAACTCGGTCTGCGGCGGCTCGATGCCCAAGACGTTCAGAAGCACACGGCAGGTGTGGTCCGGATCGACGCTGGAGTCCTCCAGCAGCTGGTGCACGGTCACGTCGAGGATGCGCGCGGTGTCATCTGCGCGCTCCACATAGCGACCGATCCAGTACAGCGCCTCGGCGTTGCGGGCCAGCATCGGTGGACCACCTCCGTTTACTGCTGTTGTTGACCTGGCTGTTGGTCCTGCGGCGGGCGCGGCTGCGGCTGTTGTTGCTGCTGCGGCATTTCGGCCTCAGCCTCGCCGTTGGACGTCCCGACCGGCTTCGGCAACGAACGCACAACCTCTGCGGCGCCGAGCTCGCGATTGGCTACGGAAGCGCGCGGCGCCAGCACCCAGGTGTCCTTCGAGCCGCCGCCCTGGCTGGAGTTGACCACCCGCGAGCCCTCGACCAACGCCACCCGGGTCAGACCTCCGGGCAGCACCCAAACGTCGTCTCCGTCGTTGACCGCGAATGGGCGCAGGTCGACGTAGCGGGGAGCCAGTCTGTTCCCGATCTGGGTCGGCACGGTGGACAGCTGCATCATCGGCTGGGCGATCCAGCGCCGCGGATCGTCGCGGATTTTCTTGCTGAGCGAGGCGAGTTCTTTGTCGGAGGCCTCCGGGCCGAACACGATGCCGTAACCGCCGGAGCCCTCGACCGGCTTGACGACCAATTCCCTGATCCGATCCAGCACCTCTTCGCGTTCGTCGTCCAGCCAGCAGCGCAGCGTGTCCACGTTGGCCAGCAACGGTTTTTCGCCGAGGTAGTACTCGATGATGGTCGGCACATAGGCGTAGACGAGTTTGTCGTCGCCCACCCCGTTGCCGACGGCGCTGGAAATGACGACATTGCCGGCGCGGGCCGCGTTGAGCAGACCGGCGACCCCGAGCACCGAGTCGGGGCGGAACTGCATCGGGTCGAGGAATGTGTCGTCGATGCGCCGGTAGATGACGTCGACCTGGCGCTCGCCCTCAGTGGTGCGCATGTACACCTGGTTGTCGCGGCAGAACAGATCGCGGCCTTCGACGAGTTCGACACCCATCTGACGGGCCAGCAGCGAATGCTCGAAATAGGCAGAGTTGGCGACACCGGGAGTCAGCACCACGACGGTCGGGTCGGCCTCGTTGGTGGCCGCCGAGTTGCGCAACGCCCGCAACAGGTGAGCCGAATAGTCGTCGACCGCGCGTACCCGGTGGGTGGCGAACAGGTTGGGGAAGACCCGCGCCATCGTGCGCCGGTTCTCCATCACATACGACACTCCCGACGGCGAGCGCAGGTTGTCTTCCAGAACCCGGAAGTTGCCGCGCTCGTCGCGGATCAAGTCGATGCCGGCGACGTGGATGCGCACCCCATTGGGCGGGACGATGCCGGCGGCCTGGCGGTGGAAATGTTCGCATGAGGTCACCAGCCGGCGCGGGATGACACCGTCAAGCAGGATCTCCTGCTCGCCGTAGATGTCGTCGAGGTAGCACTCCAGAGCCTTGACGCGCTGGGTGATGCCGCGCTCAAGCCGTGCCCACTCGGCGGCCGAGATCACCCGGGGGACCAGGTCCAGCGGAAACGGCCGCTCCTGACCGGACAGCGAAAACGTGATGCCCTGGTCGCTGAACGCGCGGCCCAGGGCCTCCGCGCGGGCTGCGAGCTCGGAGGCGTCCGACGGCGCAAGTTCGGCGTAGATGCCTTTGTAGGGCCCGCGGACGTTGCCCTGACCGTCGAACATCTCGTCGAAGGCATCCAGGTAGCTGCTCGCCGCGTTGTAGCCGTCGAAAATGCGCTCGTAGCGCCTGGGCATACGGGCGCCGGCGCGGGACGACCGGGTGGTCTCCACGGCTCGAAGGCTCACCCATCACATCGTGCCCTACCGGCGGCGTTTCCGCAGGCCAAGGGACTCGGCTTTGGGAGAATGCGGCGCCGGCTGATACCCTGGTCAGTCGCTGCCCGGCCGTCCAGGCATCTGCAGCCCGAAAACCCGAGCATCCGCCCAGATCGACGAAGGAAGCTAACGCGTGGCCAACATCAAGTCGCAGCAGAAGCGCAACCGCACCAACGAGCGCCGGCGGCTACGCAACAAGTCGGTGAAGTCGTCGCTTCGCACGGCGGTCCGCGCGTTTCGTGAGGCCGCCGCCGCAGGCGAGAAGGACAAGGCCGCCGAGCTGCTCGCGTCGACCAGCCGCAAGCTGGACAAGGCGGCAAGCAAGGGCGTGATCCACAAGAACCAGGCGGCCAACAAAAAGTCGGCGCTGGCACACGCCTTCAACAAGCTCTGAGCCGTTCTTGGGCCGTTTAGCGGCGGGCCGCTAGCTCGGCGACCTTGCGCACCGCTGCTTCCAACGCGTAGTCGGCATCGGCGGCCGCGCCTTTGACATCGGCGTTCAGCGCCGCCACCAATCTCATCGCGTCGGCCACCATGTCGCGCGACCAGCCCCGGGCCTGTTTTTGCGCCTTCTGCACCCGCCACGCCGGCATCCCGAGTTCGGCGGCCAGACGGTAGGGGTCACCGGATAACGGCCCCACCCGGCCGATGGTGTGCACGGCCTCGGCCAGCGCGTCGGCCAACACCACATGCGGCTCACCGCGCATCATCGCCCACCGCAGCGCCTCGACGGCGCCCTCGACATCGCCGACGACGGCCTTGTCGGCGATGTCATAACCCTTCACCTCGGCCTTGCCGCTGTGATACCGCCGAACAGCGGCAGCATCGACGCGGCCGCCGGTGTCGGCGACCAATTGCGAACAGGCCGAGGCGAGTTCGCGCACATCGGAGCCGACCGCGTCGAGCAGCGCGGTGACCGTATCCCCGTCGACTCTGACCTGCATCGAGCGGAATTCGTTGCGAACGAACTCGGCGCGTTCACTGGGCTTGGTGATCCGTGCGCACGGATGTACTTGCGCGCCAAGCGCGCGCAGCTGACCGGCCAGCGCCTTGGCGCGCCCGCCGCCGGAATGCACAACCACCAGCTCGGTGCCCGACGGAATGTCCGCGGCCGCAGTGGCGATCAACTCCGCGGCGTCCTTGCCCGCCTCGTCGGCGGCTTCCAGCACGACCACCCGCTCGTCGGCGAACAACGACGGGCTCAGCAGTTCGGCCAGCTCATACGTGTCGACCTCGCCGGCCCGCAGCCGGCTCACCGGGACGTCGTCGCTGCCGGCGCGCTGGCGCGCCGAGCGCAACACGTCCGCGACGGCGCGCTCGACCAACAGCTCCTCGTCTCCCAGTACAAGGTGCAGCGCCGAAACCTGCTGGCTCACCGTTCGATCGTGTCATGCGCCGCCGACAGGGCCGCCGGCCCCTGCCAGCAGGCCCGACAGCGACCAAGCGAATAGGCCGGTGACCGCAAGCGCCGTCAGAGCACGAAACCACCGCCACCGCCACAGCACCACGGCCGGCGCCGTGGCGACGGCGACCAGCAGCACGCCGGAAATGCCGGACGGCACCGGCACGCTGGCAGCCGGAACAGCGGCTGCCCAGTGCGCTATGCGCAGCACCCACCACAATTCGGGGCCGGTGAACCGGATCAACAGTTGCGCGCCGGCCGGCCAGCACAGACACAGCATGCTTGCCGCACTGCCCATCACCGTGATCGGCGCGACGAGCGCCGCCACCGCGAGATTGGCCGCCGCTGCCACCAGGCTGACCCGGCCCGAAATGCCGGCGATCAGCGGAGCCGTCACCAACTGCGCGGCGCACGCCACACAGACGGCGTCCGCCAGCGGCTTGCACCAGCCCGCCGCCACGAGGCGCCTCGACCATGCGGGCGCGAGGACCACCAGCGCCGCCGTCGCCACCACCGACAACGCCAGACCCACGTCGACCGCCAATTGGGGGGCGGCGACCATCAACAGCAGCGCACTGGCCGCGAGCGCCGGAATCGCTTGTCGCCGACGCGAAGACAGCACGCCCAGCAGCGCGATCGCGCCCATCACCGCAGCACGCAGCACGCTCGCCGTAGGTTGCACCACGACGACGAATGCCACCAGCGCGAGCGCCGCGAGCCCCACCGCCGCCCGTGGCCCGATCAACCGCGACGAGAACAGCACCGCCCCGCACACGATCGTGACGTTGGCCCCCGATACGGCCATGAGGTGTGTCAACATGTGTATGTAGCAGGTATTGACGGCGAGGCCTCTGGCCGGGCCTGAAGACGCCCATGTCGTAACCCAACGCCGCGCGGTGTTGCAGATGGTCAGTCTGGTATCCGTGGTCTTGCGACGCCGGAAGAAATTTGGGCCCGGATTTCGACCCCTAGTCAGCTCCATTCCCCGTGGCTGAAAATCGAGGCGTAGCGTTGTAGGCGGCAGGCCCGGTGCGGGCCGTCGCTTGTGAGTACAAACGAAAGTTCGGAGCCCTCAGAAAAATCTCCCGTCGACGACTACGTCGCCGAAATTCTGACTGGCGCGCCCCCGCTGACCGATGAACAGCGGGCCCGGCTGGCGGAATTACTGAGGCCTTTTCGAAGGCGTGCTGGTAATGCGGAGCCCTCGTTATGAGCGGCCCAGAAGCGATCTGGAGTTTGAGCGTCAGCGCTAAAGCCAAGCTGACTTTGTTGGCCATCGCCTCTACTGAGTCGCCGAGTATCCCGGAGCTGGCTCATATGACTGGTTTGAGCCAGCGGACTGTCCAGAGAGCAATACGGGAGTTAGAAGACGCCGAGGCCATCAAGGTAGGGGTGCGTAGGGGTCAAGACCAGGGGTATCGGCCAAATTCCTATCTGCTGCCAGGTGACTCAGTGACACAACCCCCTGGTGCCAGCGTGACACCCCCTGGTGTCACTGTGACACCAGCCTCAAACTTTCCGAGTAATAGTAGAGACAGTGGTACTAACTCTTCTCTTGAACAGTTAAGTAGTACCAATCCAAAGATAGAATTCACTGGTCCTAATACCTCGGACGCCCTGCGGGCGTCCTTGGGTATGAGGGACCGCCGGGGAGAATTCCGGTTGGGCCAATGGTTGGGGACATGGCCTCAAGTAGGGGCACCACTCCCAATCCCCATACACTTTCTTGATCCGCGAAGCGGAAGCCTTGGTCGGAAATTCCCAAGGTTGCCGGAAATCTCCTTACACGCGGACTGGTTGACCACCTATTTCCACTCCCTGGCTCTGGACCGACAGAATGTGGAAAACAAAGCCGCTGGTCGGAAAGTCCAACCCTCGATCAGTGAAGGTCGCCTCGAAAAGTTCCACCAGAGTGCTATCGAATTGCTTCTCCATCACCCGCTGGCCGAGGTCGTCGAAGTAATCGACTGGGTTTACATCGATTGCAATGGGTACCTGCCGCAGTCTCTGGTCGACCGGAACAAAGACCACAAGCTGACCCGACTCCGCCAGATCCTGAATTGCTATGAGGGTCTAAGGGAGGCCATGACAACGGGAATTCCTCGGCCATCTGACCAGCAACCGAAGAAGGTCGACCCGACTGAGGTCGACGAGCTGATGGCAGCCTTCACCGAATTCCGGGCCTCTCACGGTGACCTCGATATCAGCGAGTTCAGACTCAATAACTGGAGGAAGACTTTCAGGATCATGCTGCGCAAGTACCCGGTCCAGGACATCAAAGCTGTCATTGCCGCGATCCGGGGAATGCCGGACTACATCGATCAGGGCCGGTATCGCAACGCCTACGCCTTGAACCGCCCTGGCGAATGGGAAGACCTGCGCGAAGTTGTCAAGACCCACGAACTGATTAAGACCACGGAAGCTGCTCAGCCCCAGGTTGTTCCGTCTCGCAAAGCCGACGCTGACGACTGGGTCGACGAGGACGACGCCCGGCGGCCCGGGCGCCCGCAATCTAGTCGCAATGACCCCTGGGAGACGTACCCAAACCGGCCGCGCCGGGCAAAAGATCCGCAACACCGCGGACAAGCTATTACCTTCTCTGACCCCGAGCGCATCAAGCTCCGGCGGCTCCGGTATGAGGCCGGGCTCCCAACGAGTGACGTCGGGCCCGCAACGGGTGACGCCAAAAGGCTCTGTGTACGGGACGTCCTTGATGCGCACCGGCAAGAGATGCGAGATGGATGAGGGCATGACGGACCTAGTTACGGGCCGCTGGTCGCCGGTCCGGTGATGACCATTTCCTCACTCGAGCTGGTCGGCGCCAAGCGCGATGCCGCTCATGGTCGCTGTTTCCGCGGTCGTAGCGGCTCGTTGATGGGACGCATCAGCTGGTCGTCAATCTCGTTGAGGTCCACCCGGATAACGCGATGGGATCGACCCATGCGGTAGCCCTTCAACTCCCCATCGGCGATCAGTCGGCGCACCGTCCGGTCGCTGATCTGCAGGTAATCGGCAGCCTCCGCGATGGTGATGTAACGCCGTCTTATCACGTTGTCGAGAACCTGAATCTGCCCAGCTGCAACAGTGTTTCGCGGTCGATGCGGAGAAGTTTTGGTACTCCTTCGGGCGTCGAGTTGTCCATTAGCAATGAGCCTGCGGATTAGCCGCGGGCTGACCTGGTAGTGCTCGGCTGCCTGCTTGAGTCTCACCCAGCGAGGAAGCGCCTGCGAGGGTGGATCTGGTTCCCCGCGAAGCCGTAGCAACGATCCCCGCTCGATTCGGATCAAACGACCATATGGCATCACCCCGCCGCCCACGCCAATGCGCCGAACCACAAGGTTCCGAAGCATCTTGTAATACATCTCGGCGCGGTCCACCCCGCAGTACTCCGCTGCCTGGGTGACGGTCAGCCACGGGGGAAGTGCCAGCGCATCCACGCTCGCACAGCATACGTAGTGACCCTCAGCCGACCGCCGCGAGCTGCCGCTGCTGACGCTCGGCGGCGGCCGTCACGATCCTCTGTGCGGTCCGATAGTTAATGCCCAACGCCTTGGCCGCAGCATTTATCGACGCGCCATTACGGTGTGCTTCCAGTACTGCGTTCACAGTCTCGACGGGTTGCGTCGTCACCCCCGATGCAATCAGCTCCGACGCAAGGTCTGCATCGCGATGTGCAATTTCTGCATCGCCCCTTGCGCCCTCGGTTTGCGCTGAGCCATGCGCTGTCTGTGTCGAGCCGGATTGCAGCAATGCAGAGGCCGGTACCCGCTCGGCCTGTCCCCGCTGTGCCTGGGCGCCGGTCGTAGCGGGTGGGACCTCGGGTTTTGCACGCCGTGCCAAAGTCTGCGGCAACCGTTGCACCACCGAGGGTTGTGTATTGGAGCAGGCGGTCACGGTGCGGGCGCGGCGTGCCGGTTTGTCCCCGAGTGCAACGAGCATCATTGTGCCGACGGCCACCGCCGTGTCGACGAGTGCGGGGAAGATGCAAGCAATTTCCGAGCTATATCCAATGGCTTGCATCAGATCGCGCACCGCCAGGAAGCTCACGGCGAATGCGCCCAGACCGATGGCGGCAACAGCAGCGACCGCCCAGCGGTAAACCGTGCCGGAGGCTCCCGCACGCACGGCGAGGGCGATACCGTGCACTGCCGCCAGGAGAGCAATCGGAGGTACGGCGGCGGCACCGATCTGGACGACGACGTATGGGATGTAGGGCAGCACCGCGTGTGCGATATTGCCGATGAGGCTGACCGTGGTGGCGCCGATCAGGAGGCCCCAGAAGAACCGGACAGCACGGCGGTGGTTCCTATGGGTGGTCTCGGTCTGGGTGGTCATCGCGCTCTCTTCCGGCCCGTGAGGTCGTACGTCATGGTCTGTTCGCCTACCTCGACGACGATCTGCGCGTCTACACCGAGCGCCGAGAGGTAGGCACTCAGAGTCGACAGCAACATGTCGGATTGACGCTCGATCCGGCTGATCTGCCCCTGAGTCGTACCCAGTGCGTCGGCCAGTTGCACCTGGGTCATGCCAGCGGCGCTACGGATGGACGACAAGTCGATCACCACCTGAATTATAACTTCGGTGCTGTATATCTTCAACGCTATGTTCCAGGCATGGCAGCTGGCCCAAGCCAGAGCCTCTAAAGGTTTATGGCACCACGTTGTCGAGCATCGCTTTGGCGACCTTCTCAGCGTCAGGGACCACCCACACGAGGTCTGGCGAAGCCGGTGCTGAAGTCACATCAGGAGCTTCGCAGGTCCGAACTTCAACGACGACGTTCTCTCGCACACCCATTGCCAGTTGGCACGCATCCGCTCCATTAGTTGGACCCATATTGTTTGTGGATGCCATGCCTAGCGTGATCATGTCGCCTTGGCCGACGACGCGACCGAGGATGTATCCCGCGCCGCTTTCGTAGCCGAAGGTCGCACTAACTTTCAGACTTCCACAGGCTTTCCACTTACTTTCCGAGGAGATGAGAAACTGTCGAGCATCTTCCGCGGACGACAGGACTGCCGCGGTTTGCTGAAGAAGGTGTGGTGTACCGGCATTCACCCCATACGGAACACCGAAAGTCTGGGTCTTAATCGCTGTGGGGTCAGCGCTGCCGTAGACGTCGTGCTCGCCCGTGAAAACCACTCCGACGCACGATGGTGGTGTTACTTGATGCGAATGATCCGACATCCCATACGACGAGGAATTCAGACCAAGTCCACCGGGCCCGCCCACAGATGGGTTGTCAGAGAAGTTTGCGGTGAGCAGTTTAGAGAGTTCATCAGAGGTCAGCAGGACCTGGTCGATCGCCTTCGGCGAGAACAACTTTGGCGGTGGTGGCGTAATGGCAGTCGGGGTTATTCGCGGTGGAGCGCTGGGTGCCGCGGGGGTCAACGGCTCGGATGGGGGCGTGGAGCTCGATGGTGCTTGCCGCTCCCAGGGGCGCCAGGCGACTAGGAACCCTCCAATGAGGAGCGGCACGGCCACCACGGCAGCGGCAACCCAAGCCCAACGCTTCCTTCCAGAAAATGTCTCGGATTTGCGCCGGGTGTCGGCATGACGCTGTTCCTGAGCGGCGGCCGGGCGAGCGGCCTGGGTGCTCGCCAAGATGGTTTCGACCTGGTCTTGATCCGAGGTGGCCAATAGATGCTGCGCTGCAGCGGCTAACTGCCCGGCACTGGCGTAGCGCTCGTCGGGATTTTTAGCCATCCCGCGACCAATGACGTCATCGAACCCGGGTGGGATCTGAGGCCGATGCTGGCTAGGGCGTGGGATCGGCGCCGTCAGATGCGCGGTGATGAGCGCGGGCAAATCGCCGATGGCATAGGGCGGCGACCCAGTCAAACATTCATAAAACACGCAGGCTAGCGAGTAGATGTCGGCGCGGTGGCTCACCTCGGCCTTGCTGAGCCGCTCCGGAGCCATGTAGGCAAACGTCCCGATCGTTGTGCCGGAACTGGTCAGCTTTGCGTCTGTAGCCGCGTTAGCCAGCCCGAAATCCACCAGGCAAGCGAAGTCATCACCAGTGAGCAAGATGTTGGCAGGCTTAACGTCACGGTGAATCATTTGGTCGGCGTGCGCGGCGTCCAGAGCCGAGGCGATCTGGCGCACAATTGCCACCGCCCGCGCCGGAGTCAACGGCCCATGCTCGGCCAGCACGTTCTGGAGATCGGTGCCCTTGATAAGGCGCATGTCAATGTAGAGCTGCCCCTCGATCTCTCCACACTTGTGGATGGGCACGACATGGGGCTCATGCAGGCGCCCAGCAGCATGCGCCTCGCGGTACAGCCGCTCCCTAAAAACCTGGTTGTGCGAGTAGGGGGCCGCCAACAGCTTTACCGCCACCAAGCGGTCCATCACAGTGTCTTCGGCCTCATACACCTCGCCGAACCCGCCCCTGCCCAGCAGCCGCTTCAGCCGATAGGGCCCGAACCGGGATCCTGGACGCAAACCCGACGCGGTATCGCTTGTCGTCGGTTCGTCCACCAACCATCACCCCCAGCCGCTCAACCGTGCAACTCCATCCGGCCACCAAGTATGCGGTGCCCCAAACCACACGGATGAGCAATTTCGATACTCACGGCAAGGCCTGCACCCGACAGATCAACGCGCAACTTGCCGCCCGCCGGTCACGGTGCCAGCGAGATCATCGTCGACTCTTAGCACCAGCCGGGTCCTCGCGGTCGGTGACTTGCGCCAACCCTTCAGGGCTGTTATGGCATAGTCAGCATTTCTTCCGGCGAGGTGGTGGACGTGGGGCTTGGAGAAAAATTCCAGATTGACCTAGAGGCATTGGCGCACTCAGTGGCGCAGGTGTCTGGACAGGGTGAGGATCTGGCCGGTGCCCATTTGTCGTCGGACAACCGGATAGCTGCGGCCCAATCCGGCTGGGTGGGCAGCTCTGCGGCGGCGATCAACACCAAGATGGCGGCCTGGTTGGAAACCTCGCGCAGGTTGC
Organism: Mycobacterium fragae; assembly: GCF_002102185.1. Classification (GTDB taxonomy): domain Bacteria; phylum Actinomycetota; class Actinomycetes; order Mycobacteriales; family Mycobacteriaceae; genus Mycobacterium; species Mycobacterium fragae. Next base: position 183,019 of record NZ_LQOW01000031.1, on the reverse strand, counting down.
TGACCCGGGTGGGCGAGCACGCTCTGGACATGAACAACGACGGGATCGACTTCTCGGCGATGGAGCGCGACAACGCGGAGAGATTGCGTGCGCTGCAGCCCGGCGCCGATGGGGCAGCAGGTTCCCTACACCGGTGACATTGACGGTGGCCGACATTGACCGGTGGAGCTCCGAGGCGGTGCGTGAAGTGTTCCACGCGGCCAACGCACGCGGGCAGGCCACCTTGGAGGCCTCTCGTCAGCTGAGCTCCTTAGCGGTGTTCGATACCTGGGAAGGTGCAACCGCCGAGGCCAGAAAGCACACCAATGCCTCGATCCGCCAAGACCTCGATGCCCACGGCAACGAGTCACTGGCGGTGGCGCGGGCGGCAAGCAAAGCCGCGGACGACATCGAGCATGTGCAGTCCGAACTGCGTACCTTGCGCGCCGATGCCACCGAGTTGCACATGACGATCGACCCACTGACCAACCAAGTCGTGCCGAGTTCGACATTCAAAGGTCCACCGATGGAAGCCCTCATCGCCGAGATGCAGCTGCAACCGCGGCTGGATGCGATCCTGGCCGAAGCCAACACGGTTGACACGGAGCTGGCGACCGCGATCAACATGGCCGACGGTGACGCGCCGATTCCCGCTGCGCCGCACGATAATCGACCAGAGATCCAAGATGCGCTGTCAAGGCCGCTGCCCGAGGATCCGAAACAGTTCACTGACCTGTGGAATCAGCTCACCCCGGAAGAAAAGGACTGGCTCTACAGTCGAGACCACGACATCGGCAACCACTATGGAATGCCCTGGGACCCGCCGGATCATTTGGGCAAGGACCATTACAATCGGCTGCGCCTGCCCGAGCTTGAGCGACAAACCCAAGCCGATATCGACCGGATGCAACACAGCCTCGATGAGATGATGCGCGGCCACAACGCCGACGACGGCGCAATCTACGCCCTGCAGACTCAACTGGCCGCCGCCAAAAACCACTTGCAGGGCTACAAAGACGTCGAAGCGACAATAAATTCCACGAACGGCCCGAAGCGCTACCTGGGCCAGCTCGACGAATTTGGGCATGGCGCAATCGCTATCGGCAACCCCGACACCGCAAAACGCAATGCGATCCTGGTGCCTGGCACTGGGCAAGACTTAACGACTATCAGTGGCGCTGACAACAAAGCGTTGGCGATGTACAACGCCACGCTGCGAGCCGATCCCAGCCTCAAGCCCGGCGACGTGGTGGTGACCACGTGGATGGGCTACGACCGACCGATGGGACTCGACCACGCGGACTTTCCGAATTTGGCACAGGCGGGCGCGGCTAACCTTGATGCGTTCGAAGCCGGCCAGCGCGCCTCACACGTCGGAGCGCCATCCATTGACACCGTGATCGGCCACAGCTATGGCTCTACGGTGGTGGGCGCGGCAGCCTCCGGTGGGCACCACCTCGACGCCAACAACGTGATCGCCGTCGGCAGCCCCGGCATGCTCGTCGACCACGCCGGGGATTTACGCCTCGATCCGGGCGGGCATGTCTACGCTATGCGGGCGCAAAACGACATTATCGGGGCCGCCGGAGCGGCGACTCAGTGGACGCTCGGTCCGGAACCCGACAAACCTGACTTCGGCGCGATTCGGCTCGAGGCTGCTCCCGGACCCGGGTTGCCGCTTGGGCTTCCCAGCGTCGACGCTCACAGCAGCTATTGGTTTCCGGGGAACAAGGCCTTGCTCAACATGGGGGCGATCATCGCGGGCCAGCCACCGCCCTACATCATCGGAAACCGATGAGCCAGGTCGTCATGGTGCGAGCCGGTGCCGCCGCCCTGCTGGTGGCGGCGCTAACCGCCGGGTGCGCTCACCACAGCCCACTCGGCCCGCCCATTCCCACCGGCGCAACGATTCTTGGAGGACCAAACATGACATCGACCCCGCCGCCCCCGCCAGGCTGGACACAGCGGCCTGTGGTCCCGGCCAGCCAGCAGCAGGCCCAGGACACACTGCTCGGCTACCTCAAGAAAACTCTGCGGGCGCTGCCGCCGGAAACCACCCTGGACGCCACCCGATACAGCGGCGGCACCAATACGCCTCCCTGCAAAGACGTGGACACCGGCATTCCGCCCGTGTCGTTTTCGACGATCGGTGAACTGAAACTTCCGCCCGGCGTTCACCCGGACGCCATCATCGCCAAGGTCGGCGACATCTGGAAAAGCTGGGGCTGGTATGTCATGGAGCGCGACGGCTTCTATAAACCCAACCGGTTCGGGTACGCACCTGACGGCTACAGCTTGCAGATCATGGCGTCGCCGCAACCGGGATACCCACCAACCCTCGAAGGCGTATCCGCCTGTTTCCCCGGCAATCTGCCGAACAACCGCAGCCCCTTCCCGATGGTCGTCACCGCGAACTGAAGTAATGCCTCGCACCGAGCACACTCCGATGGGGTAGTTCCCATCGAGTTATCTGCGGCGCCGAACCCCAGGCCTCCCAAGGACATACCGGGGGTCGACCCGTAAGGGTGGGATGTGACTGTGGTCGATCTTGTGCAGGGCGGCATTGCGCTGCTCCTGCTCGGCCTGGATCTCGGCGATGTCCGGCTGCAGTTCACGTCGCTTGCTCAGATGTGCGAACTTCTGCCTGATCTGCACGGGCGTCAGGATGCGCCAGACGGCGGTCCAGACGACATCCGGGTCGCACTTGCACTCCCACCGCTCAGGGTTTTCCCTAATGGGGGCGGCGTAGGGCTCGTGACTCTGCTCACGGTGGTGGGCAATCCACTGCTCGCGGTAACGGACTATCCGCTGCTCGCGGTAACGGACTATCCGCTGCTCGTATCGCATCGCCACTCGCCCGCTCCCTTTGCGCATCGCCGACGAACTCAGCCCTCATCTCCCTGGGGGTAGGCGGTGGTGGGACCGCCACCGAACTCCTCCGCGAGTTTCCTCAGCAGCGCCCGTTCGTGAGTGGTCGGGGTGTCGGTCCCTACCAAGTACCCCGACTGCGGCTCCCCGGTCTCGCCATCGGGTATGGCATCTAGGTCGGCGAGCCAATGCTCTGGGACCGTGCACCCGTGGTTCTCCCGCATCGCCCGCTCGATGAACTCCCTGGTGGTCTCGGTCGGTCGCCGACGTGTTGGCGGTACGCAGGGCTCGACCCTGTCCAGCGCGGCGAGGTTGAACAAGCCGCTCGAAATCACGTCCAATACGTGATACTTCGGTTTCCATTCGGCGCGGCCGCCGAAGCAGATCGCCGAACGGAGGTGGTCTGGGTGGTGATACCACAGCGTCAGTCTCAGGTCACCGCCTTCGATTTCGACGTGTCCATCGTCATGAACGGCAACCACTTTCACTTTGATGATCGGCTGCCCGTCCTCGTGCGATTTCTTCCTCTGGATCCAGTGCATCAGGTGGCCTGGACCATACGATCCGCAGGAACGATTCCGAGGCATTGCAGAACTCCCGAAAGATCAAGCCTCCGCTCGGGAGGCGCTCTTGCCGACACCGTTTGGTGTCCGCCGCTTCGTCACCCGGACCACCCATGAGCATGGGGCTGGTGTGCGCCGAGCCGGGGCTTAGTGGCGTATCTCGTGAAGCATCTCAATTGTATTGCTGGACGGCGCCCCGGTTACCCTGATCTGATGGCTCAGATCGCGCGTGGCCATCACACGGTGCCCCGGTTCTACTTAGACCGCTTCGCCAACGATGGTCACCAGATCGGAGTACTGCGGCTTCCGGGCGACATCCGATATCGTCAATCCACCCGAGATGTGTCGGTAGTAAGAGACTTTTACAACATCGATAACCGCGCCGATCCAAACGCTGTAGAGAACCTAATCGCTGAGATCGAAGGCGAAGCAGCTGCGGTCTTCCGTAAGGTGTTGGACGACCACCAGTGGCCCCTCGACAACAATGATCGGTCGATCCTTGCGACCTTCTTCGGGCTGCAGAGGGTCCGCGCCCCCCACCAGCGCCAGGTATTCACTGAAATCGCCGAGGTGATCGCCAGCGTATTAAGTCCTACGGGCGACACCGATGCTGGCACCGGCAAGGCTGATCAGACCAACGAGATCAAACACGCACACATCAGCTCGATGGTCGACGTAATGGCCTACGCGCCGTTCTACTTTGGCCGTTCCTGGGTGTTGATCCGGTTCAGCCGCAAGCGATTACTCACCGGCGACGCGCCGGTGAGCCTGTTACCTAATCCCGCGAAGCCAGAAGCGGCGGTTGGGATCGGCAACGCCTGGGCCATTCTTTTCCCGATGTCTCGCACCACCGGATTAACGATGTTCCAAATCATGGCGGGTGAAAAGCAAATCGACACCACTGCTGACGGGTCGACATACCTAGCCGGGGTGTTCAACGACGCGACCATCAACAACACCCGAGAGCGCATTTTCTATCACCCCGATGACGTATCCATGATTCCATCTGAGCTGCCCGTGCCGAGAGCCGTCGAGATTTCGACAGACCATCCCGAAGCAAAGCCGGACGATGGCGGTGGGGCCAAATAATTCGGAACTCCGATGGATGTCTACCGGCGGCGAGGCCCCTTGCGGGTAATCGCAATCGCCTTATCATCGAGGGTAGTTGGGTTCGGTCCGCTGATCTTCGCCACGCGGCTAGTGGGCGAGTGTGGCGTAACCCCGCCGTACGACGGCTACCCCGCCGACTTCAACTCCTCGTAGATCAACGGCACCAGCTCTCCCAACAGCTTCTGTTTCAGCTCGGGGTTGCTGAGGATCTGCGCTGAGAGATCCTCCGAGGAATTCATCGTGCCGATCACCGCCGACACGAACTCGTCGTGCAGATCCGGGCTTGCCGAGAACTGAGGCAACGAGTTGTTTTGCGCCTGTTGCTGCAGGGTCTCGCTCTCCTCTAGCCGGTCTTTGATGTGGGTAACGACGTTGCGCACACTCGAATCCGGGTGATCACCAGAGAACAGGTCGTTGATCTGGGCGATGACGTCATCCAGAGCCACCATTTCTGGATCGTGAACAGAGCCGGTACCGGGTTCCTTGGCGGGCTGTAGCGGAACATCGCCGGTGAGCTTCCCAGAGGTGGTCTCCTGTTTGTGCTGGGCAATGTAATCGAAATCGACTGTTGACAGGTCAATTTCGTGATTGAGCTGGCTCTCAGCGATCACCGGGGCGAGGTGACGCAGGTAGATGGACAGCTTCTCCAGCGAGATGTCGTCGTAGTTCACGATCTGGGAGAGGAAATCGTACTGGCGTAGGAAAGTGCCGACGTCCTTGCGGAACAGATGGACCTCTTCCAGAGCGAGGTTGTCATCTCGCTCAACGGCCTGAAGTTCCCGGTCGCGAAAGCGATCCCGGGCAGGTGTCACCCACTTCGTGAGTGCCTCGTGGCCTTTGTGGGCAAGGTAGTCATCGACAAGCCCGTTGATCTCAGACTCTTGGTAGATGCCAGCGGCGTCAAGCTTGTTCATCGTCTCATGCACGATGTTGGGGTCTGTCACGTCAGCCAGCGTGGTGGCCTCGTAGTACGGCTCGAATGCCTCGACAACGTCCTCGGCGGTGTTGGCGAAGTCCAGTACGAAGGTCTGGTCCTTGCCCGGAGCCACCCGGTTGAGCCGGGACAGGGTTTGTACCGCTGCGACCCCGGAAAGGCGTTTGTCGACGTACATGGCCACCAACAGCGGCTGGTCGAACCCTGTCTGAAATTTGTTGGCCACCAACATGACGTTGTACTCGTTGGTGCCGAAGGCATCTCGGAGATCCCGGCCCTTCAGACCCGGATTCATCGAGTTTTCGGTTGCATTCTCAACGGCAGATTCGAGATCGGTTACCTCACCGGAGAACGCCACCAGGGCTGCGACATCGGTATAACTTTGTTCGGCAATGTACTTATCAAAGGCAAGCTTGTAACGCACGGCAGCTTTGCGCGATGACGTCACCACCATAGCTTTGGCCTTGCCATCGAGACGCCACGCCACATTCTCGCGGAAGTGCTCGATGATGATCTGCACCTTCTGAGAGATGTTCGTGGGATGCAACTTGACCCAGTTCATTATCGACTTGATCGCGGCACTCTTATCAACCAGCTCACCCTTAGTATCGCCGGAGACCTCAACTGTCCCGGTCTCCGCGGTCTCTGTGGTCTCGTAGATCTGCCCATTGTGGGTAAGTCGGAATGCTGTCTTATAGGGCGTGTAGTTGCGCAGCACATCGAGGATGAAGCCCTCTTCGATGGCCTGTTGCATGGAGTACAGGTGGAACGGCTGGGGTAGCCCATCGATGCCTTTGTGCCCGAACAGTTCCAGGGTCTTGGCCTTCGGCGTGGCGGTGAAGGCGAAGAAGGACAGGTTCTTCGACTCGGCCCGGGCGGCCATCTCTGCCGCCAACACGTCTTGGGCATCCACCGTGCCGCCGTCATCGAGATCTGCGAGCTCGGTGGGCGTCAGGGCCGCCTTAAGTCGTTTGGAGGCTTCGCCTGCCTGAGATGAGTGGGCCTCGTCCGCGATGATCGCAAAGTTCTTCCCCTTCAGGTCGGCCTGCGTGCGAATCAGCTCAAGTGCGAACGGGAAGGTCTGGATGGTGACAATAATGATCTTCGTCCCGCCCTTGAGGGCGTCGGCCAGCTCCTGCGACTTTGCGCCACCTAGTCCGGCGATGTGGGCGACAACGCCTGGGGTGCGGTCGATCTGGCGGATCGCCTCCTGCAACTGGGCGTCCAGCACGTTGCGGTCGGTAATTACGATGACCGAGTCGAACACCGGCTTATCGGTGTTGTCGTGCAATACCGATAGCCGATGCGTCAGCCACGAGATGCTGTTGGTTTTTCCCGAGCCTGCTGAGTGCTGAATCAGGTACCGGTGTCCCGGCCCGTCGGTGCGGGCTGCCTCGACAAGCTGGGTGACGGCCTCCCACTGGTGAAAGCGCGGAAACAGCATGGTCTGCTTGCGGATCTTCTTGTCCGAGATGGGATCGACATACTCGTCCACCTGCAGGTGCATAAAGCGCCCGAGGATGTCAAGCCAGATATCGCGCTGCAGGACCGTCTGCCACAGATAGGACGTCGGCGAGCCGCTCGGGCTCGATGGGTTCCCGGCGTGGCCGTGATTACCCCGGTTGAAGGGGAGAAAGACGGTGTCCTTCCCCGCCAGCTTGGTGGTCATTTGCACCTCGCTGTTGGAGACGGCGAAGTGAACCAGTGCCCTGGATCCAAATTGCAAGAGTGGCTCGCCCTTCGGATGCCGGTGGTGCTTGTACTGCAGCACCGCATCGGTGATGTTCTGGGTGAAGTCGGTCTTTAACTCGGCAGTCGCGACTGGGATTCCGTTGACGAAGAACACCAAATCGATGCTGTTGCTGTTCTGAGTCGAGTAGTAGACCTGGCGCATAACCCGTAGCCGGACGGCGCCGTATCTCGTGGCGGTGGTCTCGTTCAGAGATGTATTAGGCCGGAATTGGCACATCTGGAACTGGGCGTTGAAGTCCTTGAACCCTCGTCGTAGCACCGACAACGTGCCACCATTCGTCTTCGGATCGGCGCCCAGCACTTTCACCAATGGATTTAGAACTCCGTGCTGCGCCTTGGCCAGCGCCTCACCCATCAAGCCTGGCTTGACCCGCTTCGCCAACTGGTCGGGTTGCGTCTCCGCCAACCACCCGAACACATCCTCCGGGAACAGCGCCAACTCCCGGTCGTAACCTGCGTCCGTCGGCGAATACAGCCAACCATGGGCTTCGAGGTACTGACAGATCTCAACTTCGAAGGAGAACTCGTGATGCTGCTGCGCCATGCGTCTAACCTTCGACAGCGGTGGCGCCGGTCGACAGTGCCAGTTGTTCCAAGTCGTTGATGGACAACCCTTTCGCGTTGCGCCAGTGATTGCGACCGTTCGTCTTGCGACCGATAAGCACACACCCAGCTGCCGACGGGCTGCTGAACAAGTGATCTTTCTGGAACACCAGTTCCTGATCACTCATGGTGATGACCTCGTCGCCCTCAAGCATGTCGCGCTGCTTGCCAATCCTGGCCGGAGCAGAGGGCATGAGACCCGGACGTCCTCGTGATCCAGCCAACACAAGCAGGCCCTCTGAGGTCAGGTAGCCTTTCGCGTTACATCCGGTTTCCCGGAAGAACAGCATCTCGGAATCTCCAGCAGCAGAACTTGTTTGCCCCAGTGCCTGCGGCGATCCGGCCTTCACCGATTCCAATACCGGTGCACCGAGGGTGGCCAACAGGACCGCCACCGTGTCGATAAATTCCTGGCAGTCGGCCTCTAGTGGCTCTGGTGTGAACGGATTCGAGGCCTGGTTGCTGTTGATCAGCACATAGCGCCCGGCTGTCGTCGCCCGCGCCACAGATAACCACTCCAAATAGGCGGCGTGAGTAGCGGTCCACTCGTTGGTCAGCGACACCGCCACCATGGCCCTGGTCCAGAAATCCTTCTGACCGGTGTGTTGCTTAAGCCGACCACCAACGTTTCCGGATTGGCCTATGTAGCACTGGGGCATCTCGTCGTCGTTGGACCCGAACAAGTAGTACACGCCAACCTGACCAGCCTCGGGCCGCTTCAAAAACTCGGCCAGTAGGGAACGAGGCACCTCAAATACCCGAACCGTCCGCGTAGTCAAGCTGGCGACCCGCAGTCCGGCCGGATCACCCGACGGCAGATAGATCTGAATTGTCTGCGCCCTACCCATACCTACGCCACAGCTTCCCGGGCATCGATCTTGCCCGTTATCGCGTCGGTGATCAGAGCAGAGCGATACTCTTTGAGGGCTTCGATGACCTTGTTGGACTTGGCAATTAGCTTGTCGATTTTGTTGGTGCGATCGGCAAGGAAACGGACGATTTCAGCCTGCTCGTCGAGCGGCGGCAGTGCAAGCGCGATATTTCGGAAGTCTGCCATCGCGAGGTTTTGCATGCTGGAGCTGGCGCCCACGCACAGGGCAGCAATCTGCGATCGATACCGTTCCGTCTGCGCCCAGTAGTAAATGAACCGCGCTAGCGCGCCACCAAACCGCACCTGCCATAGCTTGTCGGACAGGTAAATGTTTTTGAGATCGCTTGTTACATATCCGACAGACCCTACCAAGAGCGGTGTATTTGCGCGGTTCACGATGAGTGAGTCCGCTCGAACTGGGCATGTGACGCGACCGATTTCGTCGTCATCAACAACAGCCTTGTTCTCAGCGCAGTTGAACCACCCAGCGGAGACGCAGCTGGTCTTGAGGACGCCGATCGCCTCAGGCTCGGCAGGCCAGGGAGCAGCGTTGACGCTCGTCCCCGCCTCCACCGATCGGATGACATTCTTGATGCGAAGTGCGGTCCACTGGCACGGAATCTCGCCAAGCCACTCAACACCAGAATCCACCATCGCTACATCAGGATCGAGACCTTTGGTGACGGCGTGGCTGATAGTCGCGGTGCGGTCCTCGCGCAAGGTGGCGATAAGCTGTTCCTGTTTACCGATCAGCGCATCGATCTTCTCCGTCTCATGGTCGAGGAATCCGGCGATTGCCCATTGCTCGTCCGTCCTCGGTAGCGGCAGGCGTATCGCACCGAGCTTCTCGGCAGTCAAGTGCGGCATCGTCGAAACACTGCAGAGGACGTCGATGAAGCCCCTCTCGCGAGCGATTTGTAGTAGGTACTTCGTGTACGTGCCGCAATTGCCGTTCTTTGGCCTCAGTCGGTTGATCGAGTTCTGAAACCCCCAGCCAGGTAAGTCTTCTGGGACAATGTCGCAGCGACCGTACCCACCCATCCCACCTTCAACCACGACAACATCGCCCTTCTTGAGAGTCAACGCGCTGGCCTCGTCTCTCGTAAACCACATTTTTTTGGGGTCATCGAGCGTAAAGCCCGTCGGTGGGATATGTGCTGCGCGTAGGTAGGGAAGAAGGACATCACCAGGATCTCCGGCCTCTGTTCGCAGCATTTTGCCAAGGGTCACCTGATGAGTGTGCTTGACTTCGGCCACGCGCCAGGATGATGGGATAGCGCCAAGCCATTCGATTCCCGAGGGCTTGCGGTCCCGGTCAGAGGCCCGGGTCATGCGCCGACCTCCGCTAGCATCGCCTGAATCTCAGATACAAGTACCCGGAGATCCTTTTGGATCTCTTCGAGGGATCTGGGTGGGACGTACCGGTAGAAATGACGGGTGAATGGGATCTCGTAGCCGATCTTGGTTTTATCGTGGTCGACCCAGGCGTCGGGGACATTAGGAAGAACTTCGCGGGCAAAGTACTCCTCGATGTCCTCCGTCAATGGCACGTTCTCGGTATCCCGCAACGCCGGATCTGGCTCGGGATTACCTTTGGCATCGACGACAATGGAGGCGTCGTCATCGTGCTCACCGATCGTCGACCAGATTGTCTTCACGACCGGGGCAGGAGGTTTGGTTAATCCGGCCTTCTGAAGTGCCTCTTTGAGGTCCGTGACAAACTTGTCACGGTCCTTCCACTCCATACCGATTAGACCCATAAGGGCGTTGTGGATGGCGGCTTGCTCGCCGGGTTTGAGCTTGTCGATGTTTTTCCGGGCCAGGACCCCTTCGACCTTGTCCTTGGTGAGCTCGAATCGCAGTCGCAGGGGCCGTTCGACTGTAATGGTGGAGTACCCGAACTCGTCACCCGAAAAAACCTTCGACAAGGCGGGATGCTCATCGCTGCCGTGCTCGTTGCGGAAGCTGTCGTACAGGTGACAGATCTGCTCGGTATCTTTGGGCCGCAGTTCTTTCCGCTTGGATCCGAGCGACTTGCGCGTCTTGCCGTACATGTCGACGGCGTTGATCAACTGCACCTTGCGCTTGCGTGTGGGCGGCTTGTGGTTGTCCAAGATCCAGATGTAGGTGGCAATGCCGGTGTTGTAGAACATGTCGGTAGGTAGGGCAATGATCGCGTCCAGGAGATCGTTCTCGACAATCCATTGCCGGATGTTTGACTCGCCGGACCCCGCGGCGCCGGTGAACAAGGGGGACCCGTTGAGTACGATGGCCAGGCGACTGCCGCCCTCCCCGTTCTTGACGGGCTGCATCTTGGAGATCAGGTGCAGCAGGAACAGGAGCGATCCGTCCGACACCCGCGGGAGACCAGGGCCGAATCGCCCTGCGAAGCCTCGTTGCTCGTGTTCGTCGGTGACTTTCTTCTGTTGGGTGCGCCATTCCACACCGAAGGGCGGATTGGATAGCAGAAAGTCGAAGTGCTTGGTGGGGAAGCCGTCGTCGGTGAGGGTGTCGCCTAGGTAGATGTTGTCAACATCCTGGCCCTTGATGATCATGTCGGACTTGCACAGGGCATATGAGCGGGGGTTGATGTCCTGCCCGTAGAGCACCGGCCGCGCTTTGGAGTTCATTTCAACGAGGTGGTCGTAGGCCGTCGACAGCATGCCGCCGGTACCGGCGGCAGGGTCGTAGATGGTGCGGACGGTGCCCGGTTTGGTCAGGACGTCGTCTTGGGTGTGGAAGAGGATGTCAACCATTAGAGCGATGACTTCGCGGGGGGTGAAGTGGTCACCAGCCTGGGTCGAGTTGGACTCGGCAAACTTGCGGATCAGCTCTTCGAAGATGTAGCCCATGTCGTGGCCGGTAACCACGTTGGGATGGAGATCGACGGCGGCGAACTCTTTGACGATCAGGTACAGCCGATCAGATTTGGCCAGCTTGGCGATCTCGTCGATCAATCCATAGCCGTCGAAGACGTCGCGCACGTTGGGTGAGAAGTGCTCCATGTAGTCGATTAGATTGTCGGCCACACCCTCGGGGTCGCCGGTCAGAGAGGCGAAGTTCCAGCGAGACGTGTTGTAAAAGGGCAGCTTGAACTTCGCCTTCAGCAGTACCCCAGCGTCGACCTTGGTCGAGGCGAGCTTCTTATACTCCGCGAGCACCTGGTCCTTCGTCGGCTCCAGGATGCAGTCGAGGCGACGCAAGATTGTGAAGGGCAAGATCACGTCGCCGTACTGATTGGGCTGATAGGGCCCGCGCAGCAGGTCGGCAATCTTCCAGATCAAGTTGGCATTCGTCTTCGCCATGGTGGCCGTTATTCCCTCTCGTCCAACATTCTGCGCGAGATTAACCCGAGCTTCTGACGAGCGGGTCGTAACGGTGGACAACGGCGCCGAACTCCAATGCCGCTTCGTGGGCCCTTGCCTGGCGTTCCTACTGTCGGACCCCGGTGTTAACGTCTCGGTCGATCATGAAGCAGCGGCAGGTACCTGCGTCGATCTTGAAACAGCACCGAAAGGCAGAACACTGAACAGCTTCTACCGCGCCCTCGTGGGAACCTTTAAAACGCATTACCCCGATAGCGATCGCAGGTGCGCCTGCGGGCAGCAACGCGACGACTGGGAATGGGCTGATCATGCCACCGACGAGGTGGTGGAAGCCCTCGCCACTGAAATCGGACTAGCTGCCGAGATGCGTCAAGACCCCGGTAATCATCACATAATCACCCGCTACATCACCGACTGGCACGATGGCTAAACACTGCCGGACCTTTACTGCGGTGGCGTACCGCGCATGGACACCGTGGTCGATTTCATCGGCAGTCGATTTACGGAAGGAACGGCGGCAGTGGTACTGAATGCACGGCCCACCGAGGATGAGGGCAGAACTGCCGACGGTAAAGAAAGGCTTACCCCCGCCATCGTCGAAGCCCTCAAGAACAAAGGGCTGTCACAGTCAGACATCGCGAAGCAATACGGCGTCACCCGTCAGTACGTGTCCTGGATAAAGCACACCTACGGGGGGCGGCTCACTCCTAGAGAGTTGGCGCTTCGGCACTTCCCCTTCAAAGTCCCGGTGGAGATGGGCAACACGTCTCCATTCAAAAGGCTCCGGGACCATGGGGAGTATGTCGCTACTGGTGGTGTGGGAATGTCCGACGACAAGCTCCAGCGGCTCCGCAGTTTTTACCGCAAGCTGCGGGAAGACAACTTGGTCGTGGAGTTCGACCCGAGCATCCCTCCGATACCAGGCGTGAGCAACAAAGGTGGTTGGGCTTACAGGGAACGGTTGCCTGAAGACGGTGACCTGCTCATCAGAGTGAATGAGTTCACCAACATCACCGATAGAGGGCGCAATATTTGGCGATTTCCCGCGATCGATCCTTAGGAAAATTGTGGGCAAGACTGAACCGGGCCAGATCGATGGGCGTCGCGTATTCAGCCAGTGCATAGTAGCGGCCGGATTGAACATCACTCACCTGGCACCACCGGTGCCACACGGCCTTAACAGCCCGGCCCGGCATGTACTGACCGGGGGCCTAGCCAATTTCGCCAACCGAGTGGCCAGGCGAAGAACCAATCCAGCCCAAGCTAGGATAGGTCGCTTGCTTGCGGGCCCGGCCTCACTTAGAGGTCGACGCTGACGTCCCACATGATCGTGCCCTGGTAGCGCGTCGGATACAGCCCCACGACGGCTTGTTCGCGCAGATGTCGTGGCGTCGGATTTTTGCTGGTGGTAAGCCAGATGCGCACAGCCTCGATCGGGTTACCCTCGGGCCGAACCGGCAAGGCCCGCCCAGTGAGGTCGACATGTCTCCCGATGAACGGCTTGCCTTTGTACGGAAGGTCATCTGGGTGGCATCCGAACTCTGATTCCCCGAAGTCCGCCTTGCCATATCGTCGGTATGGCCAGGGAACTCTAGGGTGCTCTGCGTAGAAGCTATAGACGTCAAGATCTTTTACCCCCTTCGTGTGCTGCAGGCCTTTCTTGCATTGCACGTAGTGCAGCGCGGCGCCCTGGCAGAGAGCGATGAGGAGCAATCGTCGGCGGTATACAGCTAGGTGTCGCTCGCGCTCAAACAAGCCCTCTTGGTCCTCAAGCGCGATCTTGGCCAGCCGGTCCAGGTGCTCATCGGTGAACTGTGCATGGCTCTTGGTCATCTTGTTGTTCCTCCAAATTGGTTGTTGCTGGTCGCAATCCGGAGAAACGAAAAGGGTGCACTCCGGAAAGCGACCCACCTACACGCCCTGTGCAGATGGTTCGTCTTTCCGGGGGCACCCTGACTAAGCTATGCTGCGACCCCGATCTGGTCAGGTCCACTACTACCCTTTTGGGTGTATTTCAACCGCACTCGTAGTTGCCTTCACGAAAGACCGGTATTCATTCCACCGCATGGCGGTGACCAGACCACTGTACATGCGAGGGTGTCGTTTCTAAAGATCCGGTACCGACGGCGGGCCCGGCCCGGGCATCGAATCGGGGCAGGTCGCGGCGTCCGATTTCCCAGTGTCACAAGCCAGTCCGACTTCCCCTGGATCTGATACTGGATGATTTGTCGGGCCCCGGTGGTTCATATGGCCATGAGCACCGCCGCGTACCTCCGGGTCTCCACCGGACAGCAGTCCGTCGACCAGCAGCACGACGCCATCGCAGCTGCGGGCATCACACCCGATCGGGTATTCACCGACACCGCCTCCGGACGTGCCGGAAGCAACCGGCCGGGCTGGACGGAATGCATGGGCTGGCTCCGCGAAGGCGACCACCTCGTGATCGCCGCGGTAGACCGCCTCGGACGATCCGTCCGCGAGGTCGCCACTGCACTGCATGAGATGACTACTCGTGGTGTCCACGTGCGGTCTCTGCGGGAAGGGGTGGACACCAACACTCCGACCGGTCGTGCCGTCACAAGCATCATGGCGTCGATCGCGGAGTTGGAACTCGAACTCGGCAAGGAGCGCCGAGCCGCCTCTCGCGAGGCTCGTATCGCTCGCGGCTTGGCGGCCACCAAGCCAATGAAGCTCGACGCAGCACAGCAGAAGCGGCTTTTGCGCCTCTACCGACAGGGTGAGCCGGTGAGCGAGTTGACTACCATGTTCGGAATTAGCCGGAGCACGCTGTTTCGGACCTTGAAGGTGCTGAAGCAGCAAGACCCGGCGGGTGGCAGAGCCAGCTGGGATACTCCTCCACATGCCAGTGCCAGACAATGGTCAGGCGCAAGCAGCCGGTGAATCGCCGACCCGACCAGCCACCGGCCGTTCAAGCCATCGACTTTTTGCCGCGGGTGCGATTATTGCGGTTGTCGTGCTGGTTGTCGCTATCGCGCTAATTTGGCATCCGTGGCACCGGCGGGGCACCACGACCACCGAAACATCGACCACTGCTGTATCACCGGTTATCTCGACGCCCAGCGCCACCGCTACGCTGCCCTCAGTCGCCGCACCGGATCCTGCGCTGGCCAACAACCCTGTGATGGCGGCTACCGAACCCAGCGTGGTCAAGATCCGCGCAATCGCTGTCGGCTGCCAGAAGGTATTGGAAGGCAGCGGCTTTGTGATTTCCCCCGACCGGGTGATGACCACCGCGCACGTTGTGGCCGGTGCAAATACCGTCAGCGTCGAGGCAAGCGGCAACCCGTATGACGCCACCGTGGTGTCCTACGACCCGTCCGTCGACATCGCGATCCTGTCGGTTGCCAACTTGCCGCCGGGACCGCTGGCCTTCGCCTCAGCCCCGGTGACATCCGGCACCGACGCTTTGGTGATGGGCTATCCCGGGGGCGGCGGCTTTGTAGCGACTCCGGCCAGGGTCCGGGAAGTTATCCAACTCAGCGGACCCGATATTTACCGGACCACGACGGTCAACCGCGAGGTGTACACGATCAGAGCCAATGTGGATCCAGGCAGTGCGGGCGGCCCGCTGATCGACCTCAGTGGCCAGGTGCTGGGTGTGGTATTCGGCGGGGCCGTCGCCGACCCCGACACCGGTTTCGCCTTGACCGCCAAAGAGGTGGCCAGTCAGCTGGCTGATATCGGCTCCACCACCCCGGTGAGTACCGGCGCCTGCGTCAGCTGAACCCGTAGAACTGCTTCGACAAACGGCATAGTGGTGGCGCCGACCTGACCACCGTGACCACAATGCGACAGGCTCGAGGCGGAACGGGGCAACAAGTAACTTCCGCGTCGTCATTGGTTAGGGGCCGTCGCGTAATGCTCGGCTATTCCCGCGGCGACTGCGTCTCTCGAGCCTGCCCAACCGTCGACATCCTTCCATACCGACGTAATGCCATGCTTTTCCAGGAAAGCAATGTTCCAGTCGCCTACCGACTCGCTGAACACCGCAAGCTTATGGACTGTCGGGTCATCGGGGTGCCAGATAGCTTGGTACATGAACAGTTGGGCGAATGCTTCGCGGGTAGCGTTGGCGCCGTTGCCGTTATAAACGACCTTGACCTCAATGAGCCATGTCTGTCCATCACCGTCGGCAGTCATGTCGCGAGGGTGCACGTTGGTGCGGGGCGTCAGACCGCGGTCTCGGAGAAATTCTCCGTATTCCTTCAGGACCTTCTCATGGCGCCTGGTCTTTACCTTCTGGTGCTCCTTGAAAAATTGGACATAGTCGTCAGAGCACTTGGGCTTGAACACCGGTTCGGTCGCCGGGATGTCAACTACGGGCTTGGTAGTGATCACTTTGTCTGGTGTGCTGAGTCGCAGAGCATCTCGCACATGTAATGCGGAGTCGTAGAGGCGCAGGAAGTCACGCAAGTCTGCAACGAGGTCGGCGGTCGAAGGCAAGGCGTCTACGTCGTACCGGTTGGCCGCGATGATCCCCGCTTCGTAGTTTCTTGGGAGATCAGCCGTGCTGCGCAGGTCGATCTGGCCGAGATAATTCTCCAAAGTTTGCATTGCCGAACGCAACTCGGCCGCTTGGGCTGCCGCCGACAGCTGGGCTGTTCGATTCAAGGATCGCCGACATAGCGATGCCGTTGCCGAGGTCTGTGCACGTGGCGTGGCCGAGCTTGAGTGCTTTGGCGTCGGTAAGCGGCATGTTGGCGCCATGCACCTGGGCGAGGAAACTGTTCTCCTCGGCGCGAGCTGGCGCCGGAGTTACCGGCATTAAGAGACAGGCAAGCGTCGCGCTGCCTGCTACCAAGCGAATCGCAGCCGTGGTTTGCACTGGCACTCCTTCCTTGTTCGCTATCCCACCCTCTCGGGCGCGCGCGGCGTATACCTAGAGGCGTATTGGTTGGGGCGCCCAAACTTTGATTGCCATCATTGACCTGAGCACCGCCATTCGATGGCACCGGTCTCGTTCGACCAGTGCGAAGTGATATACGGTGCACCATTGTCAATGACCATGTGGTACAGGGTGTCGATGTCGCCAGCCCCGTGAAAGCCAAACCTGGCAAGGTTCCTCGGATCACTGGCCCATTTGGCTGGATCAAGCCCCATCTCATGTGAAGTTCTCTGAAGTTCAGCCGCATTGTCAGCGCAGAAGGCCGCCAAGGGGGTCTCGGCACGAGCCTGGAATGGGATTGCCAAGGCCGTGCAGATCATTGCTGCGGTGACCACGAAGATAACCCGCTGAATCTGCTTGCGTACGTCCAAACCGCCAACCATAGGATTCCTCATCAGCGCAAATCCTCCCGTCACTGGTGAGCATAATGACCTCCTGACGCGATATTCGCTTATCTCGGCGCCGCGCTATCGGGCCAAGCCCAATCGAGTAGGGCGGCAGGCAGCAAGCGAGGTTTGGGCTTCTTGCTGTCACTGCCCAGGGGGATGGATGAGGATTACGTGGCCGAATTTATCCACCCAGGCATCGGGCTGGGTAACGCCGTCGTTGAGAATCCAATGATAGAGAGGCACCCCTGCCTGATATGAACACCTGACCCAATCGCCAGTAGTCGATTGCACGACACCGTTGAGGTCAGCATGACGACACTCCTCGCCAACGATAGGTGCAGGATATGGCCAGTCGCCACCACCGCACGTAAGGCACGGTGTATCGGCGTGAGCCAGCGGTGCCGACATCACGATCAGCGCACCAATACCGATTACCAAGAGAGACAATAACTTTGTCTTGATTTTCATAGGATTCCTCGGTTCTGGGTCAGGGGCGCGGAGTCGGGATCGGCGGATACGTCGAGTTAGCCAGCGCGTAAGTAGACGACGGCGTTGTTCCCGCCCTGACACACCGAGCCAGCATCGGTACACGTCATTGTGTAAGTCCGCCCCGTCACCTGGCTGTACACGCTGAACGGCTGTGAGCCGTTCCCATGGTTCCAATACGCCTCGGCGGTGCTCATGGCGAATTCGCAAGAGGTGTCCGAGTTGCCCGCGTAAACCATCGCTCCGCTGCTGGCTTGGCCGCAGTAGGTGTCCGCAAAGGCGGCTGGGGCCGCGGTGATCGTCGTTCCCACAGCCATCGCGAATGACACACCAGAAACTCCGAGAACTTGTTTGATCATCAGATGAACCTTCCTTGGCGAGCACCCCAGTGTGGCTCGCGTGACCGCCATAGTCAGTTTTTCCCATGTGTGCGGCCATAACTTCCCCTCTTGTGCTGCACACAAAGCCAGGCGTCAAGCCCGCCTTTTAGCGGCCTGGCTTCGGGCCCCAGATCTGGACCGTATGCACTCAGATTCTGCTCGGCCTAATGCCCCAAAGAAATGGTTTTGCCCAGCCTTTCTTAATGAACGAATGTCCAATTGGGGTCCGGGAGTTATGGGGCTTGCCCCAGGTATTGGTGATCCGCAGTCCGGAGGCACGCATCGGAATACCATTAGCCGCCTGAGTTAGAGCGGGCCGGAGAGAACACCATGCAAATCATCACCCGAGCAATCGCTGCGCTGGTCATCGAGGGGGCCGGGCTGATGCTGGCGGTTGCACCAGCACACGCGACCGTCTATCGCTCATTTACCACGTTCTCGTGGTCCGGCGGGCCGTGCATCAAGGCCTTGTCGCCCGACATCGGCAACCACACCGCGCTGACGTGGGACACGGTCTGCCCTGGCGGTGGCTTCTACCAGATCAACGAGACGCTCGTTCAGTCCGGCCAGTGGATCGGGGTCAGGATCCCGCTCACTGACGAGAGCCAAGTGAACTGCACTACTTGGCTGGGCCCGCAGGGTGGGCTAATGAGCGTCTACGCCAATGACTCTGCAGACTCCAATCTCGGCTCCGGAGAGGCTGACTGCCTGCGGCAGGTGCCGTAGAAAAATTTGGGCAACCTACCGAGCGGGTGCCCATGTTAGCTGGTTTGCCGGGTTTGCTAGTTCTCGTTACATAGATGAAGAAAGGGTTCGACCATGATGAGCCGAATTGCCGCCTCCGCCGCTGGGATCGTCTTGGCGGCTATTTCGGTGTGCCCGTCAGCGATCGCGGACGATGATTTCCACCGGTTCATGGTCAACTGCGGGCGCCTGCAGACGGCGACACCTCAGCTTTGCAAGGACACTTGGGACATGGTCCGGGACAACAAATGCCGCAGCGTGGTGGTGGAATACCTCGATCGTCGCGGTGTAGCGTTCGGCGACGACCGCCAGATGTTCAACTACGCCATTGAGATTCAACGCGGCGACGTGCCGCTGGACGTGTGTTAGCGTGCAACGGAAATTCGACCAACCGGCGAGAAAATGCACTAGTACGGTTCGTCAGCGTATCCCTGGGCAGTAGTAAGTCAGGTCGTGGTCAACCACGGCCCGGGCGGTCGCGTAGTCGCGGTAGCGGCCTCGATCGACCAATGTCATGGCGATGTCGACCCGGTTCATGCCCGGGTACGTGTTCGCTAGGTCGCAGGTCTCAGGAGCGGCGTGGGCCGCTGGGGCACTGGCCAGCGCCGCCAATGTTAGACCAGCACAAGCTGTTACAGCCGCGGCAATTGCCTTTCTTGCGCTGCTTTCGTTGCGGCTCGCCATCTTTTTCCTAACCAATCTCTTGTAGGGCGGGGCTTATGCAGTACTACCGCGAGCACGGCTGTGCGCGCCATCGCAACAAACAGTTACCGCCTCATCCGTTCGGGCACAGGTCTGCAAACGCCCAGGTCGCAATGACGGGCCCGATGCCGGTTTTACCGACGCCAACGGCCCCGAGATCCCGGTCGTGGCAGGCCATATGACCCTCTGACAGCAGCTCGGCGTCACTTTTCGCCTGGTCTGGGGTATCTTGCGAAACTTGAATCGCGTGGCGCACATCATTGAGGTACTGGACCTCGGCGGGGGTTGGGTCGGCCTGTGCCACCGGTACTCCGGCGAGGACGCCGGGGCCTGCCAGCAGTACTCCTGCTGTCAGCATCTTGAATGTGATCAACTCAATCCCTCCTAGCGGATCTTCAATTTGCGTCCTAAGTCCAACGGGCATCGGGATCAGAAGGGGGCAACGTTTTCGATGCTGACGAACATCCCGTGACCGGTGCCGTCGTTCGTGATTCGGGTGCCGTCAGTGTTCGGCAATACAGTCCAGCCTTGGATGTGATAGGTCTGGCCGTAGTTGAGGACGAGGTCATTCTGCGGCGTGCCCCCACCGCCAATATTGCCGTCGTTCCAATGGAAAGCGCCTGAAGCCGTGAGCTCGGCCAAGTCAAAGTGAATACCACCCGGACAGGGATTTCGACATTGCGATTCCGGGAGAGATATCGGCGCTTGAGGGAATCCCGTGCTCTCGGGCCCACTCGCCTCACAAGCGACTCTGTCCGGTTGCACGACGCAGCGCACCCGGCCAGATTCGGTCCGGACGTACTGCGAGGCGGGGGCCGCGGTAGCGCATGGGACGGTCCCGACCGCGATCGCGACAAGGCTCAGCGCTACCGACAGGGTGCCGATAACTCGACGCTGAGCAATTTCGTAAAGGTGGTAACTCGCCGTATGCGCGACTCGAGCGGCCGCGAGGACGAACCGCTTCATGACTCCGAGCTAAGCAGATGCCGCTATGTTCTGTGCAAATTTTGCAAGGGTGGTCGCGGCCTTAGGCGGTGGGCAACGCGCGTGGTCGGCTTGTCTGCTGACGGAAGACCTGCTCCATTATCGATTAGCACAGCTGATCGACAGCGGCGTCGACTAGATGCATTCCATCGGCCTCGCTGAGACCTAGACCCATGTTCTGTTGGGCGTAACCGACCGCCTGGTCGGCCTGGGCACGCGCATTGCCCAAGGTCGCCCCGTTTGCCACCGCCGAGCGCACAGCTTGACAAGCGGTATTGCCCAGGTCGAGCGCCTGGCTACGTGTCAGCACGACCCTGACCGTGTTAGCAACCTGATTCAGGTATTGGTTCTCGTCGGCTCGGGCGGCGGGGGCGATCAGCAGCGCGGTCAGTGCCACCGTCGCGGCGGTTAGCAGGATCTTGGTCCCGTTCATGAGGACCAATCTTCGTTCGCGGTGACTCGGCCCGTAACGCGATCAACTAAAAGCATGAGCGGTCGACCCGAGCGGCTGCGGCGACGTTCACGGCTCATCCTTGGCACAGTCCAGATACCGAGCAACCTCGACGAGATTCGCGAGGAGACGGCACTGTGCGGACAACTTCCTCTCCCGTAAGCACATTGGGCACCCCAAGACCGGGCTGGTCGGCGGCGATGAGACTGCAGTCGGCGGTAACTAAATCCGCCATCAGTGGATGTCATTTCGGTGCCAAGGGCAGATATCGCGGACGGCAATACCCGCAAGTCGACCAGCGGTATAGGGCAGGATGCCGGGATTGGCTTGAACGAACCGCTCCATCATGACATTGAACTGTGCTCCGCCGTCAAGCTGGTTACAGATCCAGACACCCTGAGCAGCCAGACCCGAATCTCCGGTGACGAAGTTAGAAACTCCTAGCTCCCCATGAACATCTTCGATGAAATCATTGACGCCAGCGTGGGCCATAACATCTGGTGACGGTGACGAGCCTGGTGACCGCGACGAGCATCCCGCCAACACTGCGATGGCGATGATGCCCGGTCCAGCGAGGGCTGCGGTGACGAACTTCATAATGTTTCCTCGTCAAACTTGCGGCGGGTTCGGGGAGATCGCGAATCCGAAAGCTTGCAGCGGGGACAACCCGACGTCGTCGTTGTTCGGGTCCTCAAACAGGACCGCAGTCCCATTCGGCATGGGGACGAGTACGTAGGTCCCGCCGCCTCTCTTCGCGTCTTCCACGACGTTCGGTGGCGCACCGGCCTTCCGATAGAAGTCGGAAAGGTGGGTCAAGTCGTGCTGTACCGCAGGCTCTGACGTGTACCGGCCAATGAAGAGTGCATTCCTGGTCGTCCTGGCCAAGCACCCTGCCTCAAAGGCCGATTCGGGCAGAGGGTCGGCGTCTCCGGGCACTTCGGACTTCCCTTCCACGTAGGTCGTCATGTCGCAGACGGCGGCCACCAACTGGTCGAGATTGGTTGCGTGGACTGGAACCGCGGTCAATGTCGCGGTAGTTGCCGCGGTGAACACGAGAGTGGCGATCCATGTAATTGGAAACTTGGTAATTTTCATTGCGATTGACGCATTCTGGAGAGGTAGCCAGAGCCACCCAGCTAAGCGCTCAGGTTTGGGCGATGCATCCAGATTCTGCTCTGCCTGATCCGCCAATGGGTGGTTTTGATCGAGTTGTGCGCGCCTGAACGCCCACGTTGGGATTGTGGGGAGGCGGTCCAGTCGCGATGTAGAGCGTCAGCTGAGCGGACCCATAAACGGGCCTCGCCAGTCGAGTCAGCGAAGCCAGGCGGGCGCAGCAAAAAGGTATTGGTGATCCGCACTCCGCAGTGACCCGACCGGAATGCCATTAGTCGCCTGAGCGACCACGCCTAATCAACCGTATACCAGATAGCTGTCAAATGGAGGTACGAGCGCAATCTTCGTACTTAATGTACTTGCTGGTGCCAATTCGATAGTTCTATATCCGGTTATTTCCTGGGGGAATCCCGAGCAACCTATTGGTCCGGGCCCTCCAATAGGCCGCGATACCGGCAAAGTCGTAGTGCCGCTTGGCATGAACCCAGAGGCAATCGTAGGTTATCCGGCGCCTCTCGTCACGGCCCGCATTGAGGGGCTCCAGCTCACGCAGAATGTCTGCATAGGTGATCGCATGAGGCCTGCCACGGGCCCCCCCGATTGGAGCGCCGTGCCAATTGAGCAACTCGTTGACCAGGGTGCGCACAGACTCGTCACGACAGATCCGACAGCGTGGTTCCTTGCGCTCGACGGCGGCCCTGGGAAGTTTAACCGCCCCCCTTAAGGTGCCCATCAGAAACTCTTCGATGGAGGCTAGGCCGTCCTCAGCAGTGGTCATAGCTTTTCCCCTCAGTTACGGCGAAGCGCACGGTAGTTGATAGTTCCATTATCCCGAAAATAGGACCTAAGGGCGAATAGGTGACGAATTAAACCGGAAGTAAACAGCAGCAACTAAACAGTTCAAATCGGAACCTAAGTCGGTGCTTCTGCGGCCGTTCTCTGTACTTTGGAAGCCCTTACCGCCTCAGAAATAGGCCCAGCGATGTCAGGCGCGCAAGTACAGCGGTCGCACGAATTTCTCCAACTATCGAGCTCGCTGTTAAGCGCGGTACCAGCGAATACGAGATCCCGGACTGGTGGCTCGTTGCTCGCACCTCCGTTGCACGAGGAGTCGTGCGGAAAGCTGTTCACGAAGCAGCATGGTCGGCCCGGTACCGCTCGGGAGTGGAACCGCTAGCAGAGCGAGAGAGCGTCGTCGACGCCCGCGAGACGCTACGTCTTCCACGTGATCTTGACCGACTTGGGGTTGAATCGGGGACCCTTGCGGGTCGGCATGATGCGGATCTCCACCAGCATATCGACGACTGCGCGGCGCCGGTCTGGTGTCATCCGTTCCCACACGGTCGCCGGGTGGGTCGCCCTGACAAGACCGCCGAGCACTTTGTCCCTGTCGGGTGACGCCGCGTCAGTCTGCGCCTGATCCAGCTTGGGGCTTACCGCGGCGTTGATTGTCGTCAACTGGGCGAGGGTTATAGCACCGGCCGCGTATGCCTCGGCCGCGTCGTTGAGCCGATCGTGTAACTCCTGAACTCGTGCGGCTGCAGCATGCACCTGTTCGGCCCGGTCGGGCTCGGCCAGCAGATCGACGGCATCGGGCAGGGCGAGCCGGGCGAGGATGATCCTGGTTACGAGGTCGTCGACGGATGCCTGGTCGCGAATGACATGCGCTGACCGACACCGGTAGATGGGCTTCGACTTGCCCTTGTAGGGCTTGCCCTTCGCCACCACGACCGGGGTGTCGCAGACTGCGCAGCGTGCCAGCACGGACAGCAGGTGCACCCGGCCATCATTCCCCGGGTTAGTTCTCCTGGCCGGGTTTGAAAGTATCGCCTCAACCTGGTGAAACACGTCAGCGGGCAGGATCGGTGTCCATTTTCCATGGCCGACAACCTCTCCGTGGTGGACGCGGAGACCAGCGTTGCGCGGCCTGAGCAGCATGTCACGGACGGTGACGTCTCGCCATTCTCGGCCGGTCGCCGTCCGATGTCCGGCGCCGTTCAGCACTCGGGCAATTGCCTTGACCGACTCCCCCGCAAGAACCCGTTCAGCCGCGTCACGGACGACGACGACCTCGGCTGGGTCGAGGGCCTTCCTGTCCACGGTCCAGCCATACGGGCGTGATCCGCCATGGTTGAGTCCCTCGGCCGCGTTTGCCTCTAGCTTGCGCCGAACCCGCTCGGCCTTGTGCTCACTCTCGTACTCGGCAACCGACCCGACTATGCGGGCATTCATTCGCCCGGATGGTGTCGATAGGTCGTAGCGGCCCGCAGTGACGGTCTCAACACGGACGCCGTATTCATTAATGAGGTCTATGAATGGCACCAACTCCCGCGTTTGCCTGTGCAGGCGGTCGGGATGCCAAGCCACGATCACATTGATCTCGCCCGCCTTGATGGCATCGAGCATCGCGAGATAGGCGGGTCGCGCCTTGCGCCGGTTGTATGCCGACCGGTCGTTGTCGCAAAAGATTTGGACGACGGTCCAGCCGTGGCTGGCACAGAGCTTGCGGGCGTCTGCTTCCTGACGTTGCACGCCGAGCGCATCGCCGTTCACGTCGGCGCTGATCCGGGTATAAATCCCTGCCAAACCACCGCCGAAACTTTCCATGCGTTAATCGTATACTGAGGTGCGTCAAACCGGCCGCCCGAAATTCTTGGCTGGTCACCGTGGTGACCGTCGAGGTGTCCCCGAGGACCAGTGCCGGCAGCATCGCTGCCTGATCCGCGGGCAGCGCGTGACGGGCATTGTCCGCGAACGCTGCGCGCACGGCGTGTGCAGCGCGATACACCGGCGCGGCGCGGCCCATGCTCGGCGCACCGATCGCGTTGAGCACCGCCACCGTCAGGTCACGACGAGACGGCCGAATGATCCGTGCGCGGAATTGCACCGGTTGACCGACCATCACCTCGCTGAAGTCGCGCGCAGGCGCGAAAACCACTACGCGGCCGGACATCTTGTCGTGCCCCAGCCGCTGCAGCGTGGCACGAAACATCAGCCGGCCATGGCCCACCGACACGGCGCTTTCGCTGGGCGTGGCGGTTACCGGTGCCGCTGTCCCGAATGCCGCGGTGATCGGGTGGTGCGCGACTGCGTTGGCGCGCAACGCGATCGCGAACCCGAACCCCGCCCCCACGACGCCCACGGCCACCAGGCCGACCCCGATGGTCTGCAACGCGGGCCGGTATCCCACGCGCCACAACAACGCGCCGAACACACTGGCCAGCACACCCAGTAGCCCGATCACATTGCCGATCGGCCACACGATCCCGGCCGCCGTGACCACCCAACTGGTCACGGCGGCCGGCACCAGCCGGACATCCAGCCGCGCCGCAGTGGGATCGCCGCCGCGCTGCACCGGTCTCAGACACGGACCAGCGGGCGCAGCTTTTCCAGGCGGGCAGGGCCGATGCCGTCAACCTCGGCGAGCTGGTCGACGCTTTTGAACTTGCCGTTGGCATCCCGCCAGGCCACGATCGCGGCCGCGGTCACCGGCCCGATTCCCGGCAGGGCGTCGAGCTGTTGCACGGTCGCGGTGTTCAGGTTCAGCACCTCGGCCGGTGCGGGTCTGGCCGTCCCGGAAACCGTCGGGGCTCCGGGAGCGGTCGGAGCGCCCGAACCCGAGCTCACCGAGCTGCCCAGCACGCTCGGCTGTCCTTTGGCAGGCGCGATCCCGACCACGATCTGCTCGCCGTCGCCAACCTGGCGGGCCATATTCAGCCCGATCGTGTCGGCACCGTCCGTGGTGCCGCCGGCGGCCTTCAGCGCGTCGGCGATCCGCGCGCCCGGCGCCAGCGTGACCAGTCCGGGCGTGTGGACCAGCCCCACCACACTGACAACCACCGGCTGGGGCGGGCCAGCCGACGGGCTTGCACTCGGGCCGCGGCTCGCGGAGGCTGCCATGTCGACCGGCGGCAGTTTGGCCGACACCACCGGGGCGGGCTGATCGCGCATCAGCGTGAAGATGGTGACCAATACCGCGATCGCGGCGATCAGCGCCAAAGCGACGGCGCCGGCACGACCCGGATCGGCGCGCAAGCGGGCCAGCAGGCCCTCCTGCGCGGATCCATCCGGAAGCCAGCGTGGCAGAAGGGAATTCGGGTCACTCTCAGCTTCGGTGTCGTCGTTGTCGGCATCGGTGTCGGGCTGGGCGCCGAGTCGTCGATGCAGCCGCTCGGCAGGCAGTTCGGTATGCATGCGCCGACGCTAAATGCGACGGCCCTCACGGCGAGCCTTCCGCCGGGGCGTGCTGAGTCCCGCTGTGGACTAACTCCAAACTGTGGACAACCGAGGTTTGAGGGCCAGCCATGCGGGTAGCCGGACGCTAAGCACGGAGGTGACACGATGAGCTTGGAGACAAACCCGAAGTCCGACGCCTCGCTCGGTGAGCTGATAACCGATCTGTCGGCTCAGCTATCACGCCTCGTTCGAGACGAAATGCGCTTGGCGCAGAAGGAATTTCAGCAATCGGCGAAACACGCAGGCATAGGCGCGGGCCTGCTCGGCGCCGCCGGTCTGTTGGCATTCCTGGGTGCGGCGAGCCTGATTGCGGCGGCCATCGCCGCGGTGTCGCTGGCGCTGCCGGTCTGGGCGGCGGCGCTGATCGTCGGCGCTGCGCTGCTATCGGCGTCCGGGATCGCGGCGCTGCTCAGCAAAAAGCAGGCCGACGAGGCAGCCCCGCCGGCGCCGCAAACCACCGCCAACGTGAAAGAGGACATCCAGCAAGTGAAGGACGCTCGCCATGGCCGGAGCTGAGCCAGGACCCGACGCACGGATCGACGAGATCCAGTCCGATATCGAGCGCACCCGCGGCCAGCTCGGCGACACCGTCGACGCGCTGACGGCCAAGGTCGACCGAACCAAGGCTGCGGCCAAGCCGCCGCTGGCGGTGGTCGCCTCGGTTGCCGGCGCCACGGTGCTGGGCATCTTCTGGTGGCGCAGACGTTCCCGCCGGCGCGCAGGCTGAGACTTCGATGGGGCTCACCGTCGCGGTCACCGGTCCGACCGGCGAAATCGGCACGTCTGCTGTCGCTGCGCTCGAAGGGGATCCGGCCGTTGACCGCATCATCGGCATGGCACGCCGGCCCTTCGAGCCGTCGTCGCGGGGATGGACCAAGACGACGTACCGGCAGGGCGACATCCTGGACCGCGACGCGGTAGACGCTCTGGTCGCCGACGCCGACGTGGTGGTCCACCTGGCGTTCATCATCATGGGGTCGCGCGAGGAAAGTGAGCGGGTGAACTTGGCCGGCACCCGTAACGTCTTCGAAGCCTGTGCGGCCGGGGCCGCGGACGGCAGACCGCGCCGACTGGTGTACAGCTCGTCGGTGGCCGCCTACGGCTACCACTCCGACAACCCGGTCCCGCTCACCGAGGACGTGCCGCCGCGGGGTTCGCCGGAACACTATTACTCCCAGCAGAAGGCCGCCTGCGAAGCCGCGCTCGAGGAGGTCACGGCCGGCTCGCCGTTGGAGGTGTTCGTGCTGCGGCCGTGCATCGTCGCGGGTCCGCAAGCGCGCGCGCTGGCCGACGCGATGCCGTGGAACCGCATCCCCTACGCCAGCGCCGCGACCCGGGCGCTGCCTATTCTCAAACCACCGGTTCCCGATCCCGGAAACCCGCTGCAGCTGGTGCATCACGACGATGTCGCGGCGGCCATCGCGCTGGCCGCAACCGGTTCGGCCCCACCGGGCGCCTACAACATCGCCGGCGAGGGCGTGCTGTCCGTTTCCGACGTGGCCGCAGCGCTGGGTGGCCGGCCGGTGCGCGTGCCGGCGGCCGCCGCCGCGGCCGCCTCGGCGGTGATCGCCCGGCTGCCGTTCGTTCCGTCGTCCGCGGAATGGCTGCACGTCGCGCGGACCTCGGTGGTGATGGACACGACCAAGGCCAAAACCCAGCTGGGCTGGAAGCCGCGTTACACCGCGGCTCAGACCTTGGAGACGCTGGCTGAGTCGCTGTAAAAGCACGTGGCGATCGCAAACGCGGCGAAGCCGGGCGCGGCGGGTCGCCACGAGAGGCAACCCGCTAACCTGCAGGGCAGAACCGTCGCACCAAACGAGGAGACTGCCATGCAACTGGCGCTCACGCCGGACGAAGCCGCGTTCCGCGACGAGTTGCGCGCCTTCTACACGACGGAGATTCCGGCGGACATCCGGGAGCGCATCCGGTTGGGCTTAGCGCCCAGCCGCGACGACATCGTCACCAGCCACAAGACCCTCAACGATCACCGGCTCGCGGTGCCCAACTGGCCCGTCGAATGGGGCGGAAAGGACTGGACGCCGACCCAACACCAGATCTGGCTCGACGAGATGCAACTGGCCTGCGTGCCGGAGCCGCTGAACTTCAACACCAAGATGGTCGGCCCGGTGATCGCGGAGTTCGGCTCCCAGGAAACCAGGCAGCGCTTCCTGCCACCGACGGCCAGCCTGGACATCTGGTGGTGCCAAGGGTTCTCCGAACCCGAAGCCGGTTCGGATTTGGCGTCGCTGCGCACCACCGCGGTGCGTGACGGCGACAGCTACGTCGTGAACGGACAGAAGACCTGGACCACGTTGGGCCAATGGGCAGACTGGATCTTCTGCCTGGTGCGCACCAACCCCGACGCGCCCAAAAAGCAGGCGGGCATCTCGTTTCTGCTGATCGATCTGGACACCCCAGGCATCACGATGCGACCCATCAAGTTGATCGACGGCGGCCACGAGGTCAACGAGGTCTTTTTCGAAGATGTCCGGGTGCCCGCCGATCAGCTTGTCGGAGAAGAGAATCAGGGCTGGACGTACGCGAAGTTCCTGCTGGGCAACGAGCGCACCGGCATCGCCGGAGTGGGCCGAACCAAGGTTCGTCTCGCCGAGGTGAAACAGCGTGCCACCGACACTGGCCTGCTCGACGATCCGCTGTTTGCGGCGCGGCTCGCCGAAGCCGAAAACGAGTTGCTGGCACTGGAACTCACGCAGATGCGGGTGGCATCGAGTTCGTCTGGCGGCAAACCGAATCCGGCGTCGTCGGTGCTCAAACTGCGCGGCAGCCAGCTGCAGCAGACAGCCACCGAACTGCTCGTCGAGGTCGCCGGGCCGGACGCGCTGCCGTTCGATGCCGACGACGAGATCACGTCACCGGCTTGGGCGCAGCACAGCGCACCGCGCTACCTGAACTACCGCAAGACGTCCATCTACGGCGGCAGCAATGAGGTGCAGCGCACCATCATCGCGTCCACAATTCTGGGGTTGTGAGGCAGGCCATGGATTTTCAGTTGAGTGACGAGCAGGCGCTGCTTCGCGACACCACCCGCGATCTGCTGGCCCGCAGCTACGACCCGGAAAGCCGTAACAAGGTCGTCGGCACCGATCTGGGCTGGAGCCGCGAGGTGTGGAGCCAATTGGCCGACACCGGGATCCTCGGCCTGGGCTTCGACCCGGCCGAGGCGGGCCAGATCGAGATCATGGTGGTGCTGACCGAAATCGGTCGTCGGCTGGCACCCGAGCCCGTGGTGCATGCCGCGCTGGGGCCCGGCGCGATCATCGCCGAAGCGGGCAGCGACGCGCAGAAGCAACTGCTGGACGAGGTCGCAGCCGGCCAGAAGCTGCTGGCGTTCGCGCACTCCGAGCCCAGAGGCGCTGAGGCGACCGCCGCTGTGCAGCAAGGCGATTCGTGGGCGCTGACCGGTCGCAAGAATCCGGTGCTGGCCGGTGATTGCGCCGACACGCTGGTGGTCAGCGCGGCGTTACCCGACGGCGGGACGGGGTTGTTCTTGGTCGACGCCCAGGCCGTCACCCGCCATGGCTACCAAACGTTCGACGGCCAACGCGGCGCCCAGATCGACCTGGACCAGACGCCGGGCGAGCCGCTCGGCGATGGCGGCGACGCGTCGGCTGCCACTCGCCGTGCCGTCACCCGCATCCAGTCCGCATTGTGTGCAGAGGCGGTCGGGGCCATGGAGGAGGCGCTTCGGCTGACCACCGATTACCTCAAGACCCGCAAACAGTTCGGGGTCACTCTGAATACCTTCCAGACGCTGACCCAGCGGGCCGCCGACATGTACGTGTCGCTGGAACTGGCCCGCAGCATGAACTACTACGCGGCGATGTCGATCGCCGACGGCAACCTCGACCCGGTGATCGCGGCGCGGGCCAAGCTGCAGATCGGCCGGTCGGGCCGTCATATCAGCCAAGAGGCGATCCAGTTGCACGGCGGCATCGGGATGACCGCGGAGTATCCGGTCGGCCACTATGCGGCCCGGCTCACCGCGATCGAGCACACCCTGGGCTCGTCCCAGGACCAGCTGCATGTCCTCGTCGACCACGTCGGCGACTACGAGATCGTCACGCTTTAGGTATGACGGAACTCTCCGCGGAAGTCACCGCATTCCTCTCGTCGGGCACCCGCACCGGGATGCTGGGTTTCGTTGCGGCTGACGGTCGCCCACTGGTCGCTCCGGTGTGGTTTGTCGTCGACGACGGCGAGCTGGTGTTCAACACCGGCCGTGACACCGCGAAAGGCCGTGCGCTGGCGAGAGATTCGCGCGTTGTCATCTGCGTCGACGACCCGCATCCCCCGTATTCGTTCGTCCAGGTTCAGGGCACCGCGTCGGTAACCGACGATGCCGAGGACCTGCTCGAGACCGCGACCCGCATCGGCGGACGCTACATGGGTGCTCATCGCGCGACCGAGTTCGGCCGGCGCAACGCCGTCCCGGGCGAGCTGGTGGTGCGGGTCCGGCCAACCAAGGTCGTCGCCGAGTTCAACATCGCCGACTAACAGCGGTGTTCGCCGGGCCTGCCCGGCCACCAGAAGGGAGCCACATGAGCACACCGCTGCGGGTGATCCAGTGGACGACCGGAAACATCGGACGACGTTCGCTGCACGCGATCATCGGCAGACCCGACATGGAGCTGATCGGGGTGTATGCGCACGGGCAGGACAAGGTCGGCGTCGACGCCGCCGAGCTGTCCGGCTGGCCGCAGCCGACCGGGGTCAAGGCCACCGATGACATCGACGCGCTGTTGGCATTGAAACCGGACGCGTGTTGCTATAACCCGTTGTGGCCCAACGTCGACGAACTGGTGCGGCTACTCGAATGCGGCGTGAACGTGTGCTCCAGCGCGGCCTGGATCACCGGCGGCAAGCAGACCCCGCAGGACCGCCAACGCATCGTGGACGCCTGCGAGCGCGGCGGATCGACGATCTTCGGCAGCGGCGCGCACCCCGGGATGACGAACTTGGTCGGCATGGTGCTGAGCGGGTCCTGTGAGCGGGTCGACGAGATCCGCATCACCGAATCGGTGGACTGCTCGACCTACGAGTCCGCGGGCACACAGACCGCGATGGGCTTCTCGCAGGACCCGGACACGCCCGGACTGGCCGAGAGCGTGCGACGCGAGAGCGAGGTCTTCGCAGAGTCCGCGGCGATGATGGCCGACGCGATCGGCGCCGCCTTGGACAAGATCACCTTCGACGTCACGTTCACTGCGGCCACCGCCGACACCGACCTGGGCTTCATGAAGATCCCGGCCGGCACCGTCGGCGGCGTCTACGGCTATCACCGGGGCTGGGTGGGCGACCGCAACGTGGTCAGCGTCGGATTCAACTGGATCATGGGTGACCACGTGACGCCGCCGAAGCCGCTGGAGCATGGGCACGTCATCCAGGTATTCGGGCTGCCCAATATGCGCACGGTGATTCACTGCCTGCCGCCCAAGGACTGGACCGAGCCGGGATTCATGGGTCTCGGCATGATCTACACCGCGATGCCGGTGACCAATGCGGTGCCCGCCGTCGTCGCGGCCCGGCCGGGAATCGTGACGCTCGCCGACCTGCCGCCTATCACCGGCCGGGTGAACGCTCCCGTGCCGTAGCGGTCTACGATTCTTAGCCGTGCGAAGGTTTCGGCCGCAGGAGGAGATCGGGTGAGAACGATTCCGGTTACCAGGCTGGCCAGACGCGCGTGGATACCTTTGGTCTTGTTGGTGGTGCTCACTGTCTCGGCGTTCGGGGTGATGCGGCTTCACCGCATCTTCGGCTCTGAGGACCTCAACGCCAACGCGGGCGCCGGGATCGAGATCGTGCAGTTCAACCCGAAGGTGGTGACCTACGAGGTGTTCGGCCCGGCCGGCACCACGGCAAGCATCAACTACTGGGACGCCGAAGCCAACACGCATCAAGTCAACGCGGCACCGCTGCCGTGGTCGTACACGATCAGCACCACGCTGCCCTCGGTCAGCGCCAACATCATGGCGCAGGGCGACGGTAACCAGATCGGCTGCCGCATTACCGTCGACGGGGTGGTCCGCGAGGAGAAACACGTCGACGGCGTGAACGCCCAGACCTACTGCCTGGTGAAGTCGGCATGAGTAACGTCGGCCCCGAGCGCACCCACCGCCCCTACATCCCGCACGCCATCCGGATCTTCGCGGTTCCGATCATCCTGGTCTGGGTCTTCATCACCGTGTTGGTGAACGTCGTCGTGCCGCGGTTGGAAGTGGTCAGCGAGCAACATTCGGCGCCGATGGCCCCGGTGGACGCGCCGTCGATGCAGGCGATGATGCGCCTCGGGCACAACTTCAGGGAGTTCAACTCCAACAGCACGATCATGATCGTGCTGGAGGGCCAGCAGAAACTCGGTGACGCCGCGCACCGCTATTACAACGACATCATTCGTCAGCTGCGCCAAGACCCCAAGCATATTCAGCACATCCAGGACTTCTGGAGCGATCGGTTGACGGCGGCCGGTGTGCAAAGCGCGGACGCCAAGGGCGCCTACGTCATGCTGAACATTGCCGGTAACCAAGGGCAGACGCTGGCCAACGAATCCGTCGAAGCCGTCCGCGACGTGCTGGACCGTACTCCCGCACCGCCCGGGGTGAAGGCCTATGTGACCGGTCCCGCGGCACTGTCCGACGACATGCACGTGATCGGGAATGCCAGCCTGGCGAAGATCACACTGTTCACCCTCGGCGCGATCGCGATCATGCTGTTTTTGGTCTACCGCTCGATCGTCACCACGCTGGTGCAGCTCTTCATGACCGGGATCGCGCTGTCCTCCTCGCGGGGGATCATCGCGGTGCTCGGTTATCACAACGTCTTCGGGCTCACCACCTTCGCCGCGAACATCCTCACCATGCTGGCGATCGCCGCCGGAACCGATTACGGCATCTTCCTGATCGGCCGTTACCAAGAGGCGCTGACCGCCGGCGAGGACCGAATAGCGGCCTACTACACGACGTTTCGGTCAGTGGCGCCGGTTGTGCTGGGTTCTGGTCTGACCATCGCCGGGGCGACGTTCTGCCTTTTCTTTGCCAGGTTGCCGTGGTTCCACACCATGGGTATTCCGGTCGCCATCGGGATGCTCGTGGTCGTTGCGGCCGGGCTCACCCTGGGACCGGCCGTGCTCACCGTCGCCAGTCGGTTCGGCCTCTTGGAGGCCAGGCGCGGTGCCACTCACCGGTTGTGGCGAAGGGTGGGCACGGCCGTCGTGCGCTGGCCGGCACCGATTCTGGCCGCCAGTGCCGTGGTCGTGCTGATCGGGATGATCGCCCTGCCGGGATTCAAACCCGGCTACAACGACCGCTACTACCTGCCCGACCACGCGCCGGTCAACATCGGATACGCCGCCGCGGACCGGCATTTCACGCAGGCCAGGATGAACCCCGACCTGTTGATGGTCGAGGCCGACCACGACATGCGCAATCCGGCCGACATGCTGGTGCTGGACCGGGTAGCCAAGAATGTCGTCCGCGTGGTGGGCATCGCCATGATCCAGGACATCACCCGGCCCTTGGGAATTCCGATCCAGCACAGTTCGATTCCGTTCCAGAACAGCATGCAAGCCCAGACGACCATGCAGAACATGGACTTTCTGAAGGAACGGATGGCCGACATCCTCAAGATCGCAGAGAATCTAGGCACCACGATCAACGTCTTGCAGCAGCAATACGACGTTCAGCGTCAGCTTGTCGATGCCACCCACCGCACCGACATCGACACGCACGAGCTGACCAAGATCACCGACGAATTACGGGACCACTTCGCCGATTTCGAAGACATGTGGCGCCCGATTCGCAGCTACTTCTACTGGGAAAAGCACTGCTTCGATATTCCGATTTGTTTCTCGCTGAGGTCGATATGGGACTCATTGGACGGTGTCGACCAGCTCGACGAGAGGTTTCACCAGCTCGCGAAGGACTTTGACTCCGTCGACGCACTCCAGCCCCAACTGCTCGAGCTGCTACCGCCACAGATCGAGACACTGAAGACCACACGAGCGCTCACGCTCACACTGCACAGCACCTTCCAGGCGATGATCAACCAGATGGAGGCGATGAGCGACACCGCTATCGTCATGGGGCAAAGCTTTGACAACTCCAAAAACGACGACTTCTTCTACCTGCCACCGGAGGCGTTCGACAACCCCGACTTCAAGACGGGCCTGAGAATGTTCTTGTCGCCGGACGGCAAGTCGGCCCGATTTTTCATCACCCATCAGGGCGATCCCGCTACGCCGGAAGGAATCTCGCGGGTCGACACCGAGCGAACGGCCGCGCAGGAGGGCCTGAAGCAGTCCTCGCTGTCCGAGGCCAAGGTTTATCTCGGCGGGACCGCCGCGACCTACAAGGACATGCACGACGGTGAGAAATACGACTTGATGATCGCGGTGCTCTCGGCGCTCACCCTGATCTTCATGATCATGCTGCTGCTGACCCGCAGCCTGGTCGCCGCCCTGGTGATCGTGGGCACCGCGGCCAGCTCGATCGCAGCCGCCTTCGGCCTTTCGGTGCTCATCTGGCAAGACCTCTTGGGTCACCACATCCACTGGGTGGTGGCGGCGCTGTCGGTCATCATCCTGTTGGCGGTGGGTTCCGACTACAACCTGCTGCTGGTCTCCCGATTCAAGGAGGAGATTCACGCCGGATTGAAGACTGGCTACATCCGGGCGATGGCCGGCAGTGGTGGGGTGGTGACGGCCGCGGGTCTGGTCTTCGCCTTCACCATGGCGGCTATGCTCGGCAGCGATTTGCGGGTGCTCGGTCAGTTCGGCTCGACGGTCTGTGTCGGTCTTTTGATGGACACGCTGGTGGTGCGCACGCTGTTCATGCCGTCGATCGCTGTCTTGCTGGGGCGTTGGTTCTGGTGGCCCAAGGTCGTTCACCCACGCGGGGACAACGCTGTGCGGCGGCGCGAGCCGGTAAGCGAGGACACCGCGCCCCTGGCCGTCCCGGCTCAGCGATAACGCCGCTAGCCGGGCAGCTCCACGCAGACCGCCAGCGCGCCGGCGCCGACGTGTAACGCCAGCACCGGGCCCAGGTCGGTGACGATCGCCGGTTCGCACGCGGGCAACCGCTCGGCAAGCGCGGCGGCCACGTCGGCCGCGCCGTCGGGGTTGGCGACGTGCTGTACCGCGATCGCGGCCTGCTGTTCTCCGACGACCTCACAGACTTTGTCGATCATCGCCGCGACGGCCTTGCTCGCAGTGCGTACCCGTTGCGCCAGAACGAGTTTGCCGTCCTCGATGCGCAGTAGCGGCTTGAGCGACAGCTTGGTGCCCAGCCAGGCGCCGGCGCCGCCGATCCGCCCGCTGCGCCGCAGGTTGTCCAGCCGGTGGACCACGATGAAGCCGTGGTTACGGCTCACCGCGTCAGTTGCGGCGTTGGCGACGGCGTCCAGGTCGGCGCGGCTGGCGGCTGCCCGGGCAGCGGCCAGCGCAACGAAACCGGTATTCATCGCTGTCGACCTGGAGTCGACGACGCGCACGGCCGGACCGATGTCGGCCGCGGTCGCCTCGGCGGCACCGATGGTGCCCGACAGCGCCGCCGAAAGGTGCACGGCCACTACCCCGTCGCCGCCGCTGTCGGCCAGCGCGCGGCGATACGCCTCGCCCAGTTCGGCCGGTGTCGCCGCCGCGGTGGTGGCCTGGCCGTAGTCGTGGATGTCGTCGGGAACGTCGTCCACGCCGTCGCGCAGATCGGTGTCGTCGATCAGCACATGCAGCGGGACTTGGCGTATCGCCCACTTCTGGCGCAGCTCGTCGGGAAGACGCGCCGACGAATCGGTGATCACCACGACCGGCATGGCTTCAGCCGCGCGGCTTCTCGTTCGGCACGCCGGCCTCGGCCAGCGCCTTGAGCATCAACTCTGCTACCGCCTGATGGGCCTCGAAGTTCCAGTGGATGCCGTCGGGGTTGCCTCGACCGCTCATGATGTGTTCGGCGACAGCAGCTTTCAGGTCGACCAGTGGAATGTCGTGCTGCTGCGCCCATTCCGTGATCGCCGAGACGGTGCCCGCCCGGCCGTGATGCGCTTTGCCGTAGGTCTCAGCGATGTGGACCGAGGGCAACGACGCCACGATCGGGATGCCGGGCCGATTGAAATCAATGGCGCCACGCGTCAGTTCGAGGTATTCGGCGCTGAGCTGCGGCGGCAGCGCGGACCTGGCGATCGGAGACAGCCGCGGCTGCAGCCAGCCGTAGCCGTCGCGCACCCAGCGCCGCAGCCACGGCGGCCGCACGTAGCGGATGAGCTCGCGCAGCGCGGTCGGCAAGACCGACGGCAGCGAGTCCATGCCGCCGGTGGCGAAGATCACCGCGCCCGCCCGGGGCAGCGCCGCCCAGGCCCGCGGGTCCTGCGTTGCTGCCCACCAGACGTCCCGGCATGTCCAGCCGATGCGGCCGATCAGCTCGACGTCCCATCCGAGTTGCGCGCCAACGAGGTTGGGCCAGATGCGCGGGTCATCGGAGGGCAGGCCACCGGTCGGCCCGTAGTAGGCCAGCGAGTCGGCGAAGATCAGCAGCACTCGCCCGGGTTCAGAGAACATCGCCCTCGACCTGTGCCGAGGCGTTCCACACGTCGAGACGCCACCGGATGCTTTCGAAATCGGCGTCGTTGGACCCGTGGCCGGACAGCTGCGTCCAGCTGGCATTGCCCATGCCGCCGAGCGCCGGCCAGTTGTCCACCGGCAGCTGCAGCAGCGCGGCGGTCAGGGCGGCGATCAGCCCGCCGTGGGCAACAAGCACCACCGGACGCTGGTCGGTTCCCCATTCCGGTTCGGTGGCAACCAATTCGGCGATCAAGGGCATGCTGCGGGCCGCCACGTCGACCCGACTCTCCCCGTTGTGCGGTGCCCAGGCGGCGTCCTCGCGCCAGGCCAGCCGAGCCCCGGGTGCGGCGGCGTCGATCTGTGCGTGGGTCATGCCCTGCCAGTCGCCGAGATGCGTTTCACGCAACCGGTTGTCGACCCGCACTTGCAAGCCGGTGCGCTCCCCCAGCACGACAGCGGTGTCGTAGGCGCGCCGCAGATCGGATGTGACGATCAGCAGTGGCTGCCGTTTGGCGAGCACCTCGGCAGCCGCCAGCGCCTGGGCCCGGCCCAGATCGCTCAGGTGGGTGTCCAGCTGACCCTGCATGCGGCTGTCGGCATTGAATTCGGTCTGCCCGTGTCGCAGCATCACCAGCCGCCGCGTCGTCACGACGTGCCCTCCAGATCGAGGGCGACCACCGGGCAATCACGCCAGAGTCGATCCAATGCGTAGAAATTGCGTTCGTCTTGATGCTGAATGTGCACGACGATGTCGACGTAATCCAGCAACGTCCAACGGCCTTCACGGGCGCCCTCGCGCCGCGCCGGCTTGTAGCCGGCCCGGCGCATCTTCTCCTCGACCTCGTCGACAATCGCGTTGACCTGGCGCTCGTTGGACGCCGAAGCGATGACGAAGCAGTCGGTGATGACCAGCTGGCCGGAAACGTCGATGACGACGACGTCGTCAGCGAGTTTGGACGCGGCCGCGCCCGCGGCGACGGTGGCCATCTCGATGGCCTCCGGGCTGGCCGTCATGCCTCGTCCCGGGGTTTGCGGTAGAGCTCGCGCTTGGAAATGTATTGCACGACGCCATCGGGCATCAGATACCACAGCGGGCGGCCTTCGGCGGCGCGCCGACGGCAGTCCGTCGACGAGATCGCCAGCGCGGGGATCTCGACCAGGGTCAGTGCGTCGTGAGGCAACTTCTCGAGAACGTCGCCGAGGTGTTCGTCGCCCAGCTCGTAGCCGGGGCGGCTGACGCCGACGAACCGGGCCATCGCGAACATCTCTTCCCAGTCCTGCCAGGACAGGATGGAGGCGAGCGCGTCGGCGCCGGTGATGAAGTACAGCTCGGAGTCGGGGTTCTCAGCGTGCAGGTCGCGCAGGGTGTCCTTGGTGTAGGTGGGGCCGCCGCGGTCGACGTCGACCCGGCTGACCGAGAAACGGGGATTCGCGGCGGTGGCGATCACCGTCATCAGGTAGCGGTCTTCCGCCGCGCTGACCTGGCGGTCCTTTTGCCACGGCTGCCCGCTGGGCACGAAGACCACCTCGTCGAGGTCGAACAGGTCGGCCACTTCGCTGGCCGCGACCAGGTGGCCATTGTGGATGGGGTCGAACGTCCCACCCATCACGCCCAGTCGCCGC
Source organism: Mycobacterium fragae (assembly GCF_002102185.1). Taxonomy (GTDB): domain Bacteria; phylum Actinomycetota; class Actinomycetes; order Mycobacteriales; family Mycobacteriaceae; genus Mycobacterium; species Mycobacterium fragae. Next base: position 144,432 of record NZ_LQOW01000031.1, on the reverse strand, counting down.
TTTCGCACGATTTGCCAGCTTACTGGAGCGGGCCCGTCGGCCCGATTGCCCGCCAAGCGCCGAGTGTGAATATCGCGACGGTCTGCCCGGCGTGTCGCGTTGCCAGATTCACACTCGCGGTAGCTCGCCAGGGTCAGACCGGTAGCAGGCGGTCGATCACCGCGGCGAGCTGCTTGGCCGACCGGCATTCGTGCATGGTGATCACCTCCTGGTAGCGCGGCACCGCCGAGTCGCCGCTGCCCCACAGGTGCCGCGGCTCGGGGTTGAGCCAATGCGCATGCCGGCTGGCCGTCACCATGTGCGCCAGCACATCGGTGGCCGGGTCGCGGTAGTTGGTGCGGCCGTCGCCGAGCACCAGCAACGAACTGCGCGGTGACAGCACGTTGGGATGCGCCTGGATGAACGAGACGAACGCATTGCCGTAGTCGGAATGCCCGTCGCGGGTGTAGACGCCGGCCTCCCGGGTAATCTGCTGGATGGCCATCGCCAGGTCGGCGTCGGGCCCGAACAGATGGGTCACCTCGTCGGTGGTGTCGATGAAGGCGAAGACGCGTACACGCGAGAACTGTTGGCGCAGCGCGTGCACCAGCAGCAGAGTGAAGTGGCTGAACCCCGCGACCGACCCGGACACGTCGCACAGCACCACCAGCTCTGGGCGCGCCGGGCGCGGCTTGCGCAAAACCAGGTCGATCGGCACGCCGCCGGTGGACATCGACTTGCGCAGCGTCTTGCGCAGGTCGATCGCGCCCGCGCGGGCGCGGCGCCGACGAGCGGCCAGCCGGGTGGCCAGTGTGCGAGCCAGCGGCTGCACCACCCTGCGCATCGCGCGCAGCTGTTCACCGGAGGCACGCAGGAATTCGACGTTCTCCGACAGCTGCGGGATGCCGTACATCTGGACGTGCTCGCGGCCGAGCTGTTCGGCGGTGCGCCGCTTTGTCTCGGCGTCGACCATCTTGCGCAATTGAGTGATCCTCTGCGCGGCAAGCGCTTTGGCGATCTGTTCCTGGGTGGGCGTCGGCTCGTCGCCGTAGGGCGCGAGCAGCCCCGCCAGCAGCTTGCCCTCCAGCTCGTCCAGCGCCATCGCCTTGAGCGCCTGATACGACGAGTACGACGGGCCGCGGCTGGAGTTGTATTTGCCGTAGGCTTCGACGATTTGGGCGATCATCGCCACCAGCCGCTCATCCATGTCGGCGAGATCGTGGTTGGCGCTCAGCAGATCCACCAGCATCTGCCGCATCGCCTCGATGTCTTCGGGCGGCAACTGCAATTCGGGCTCGGCGTCGGCCTCCTCGCTCACCACCGCACGCGCGCCCAGGGCGGCAGGCCACCACAGGTCGAACATCGCGTCGTAGGTCTCGCGGTGCTCGGGTCGGCGCAATACCGCACACGCCAGACCTTCGCGCAGCACCTCCCGGTCGGCGAGACCCAGCGTGGCCATCACCCGCCCAGCGTCCACCGTTTCCGACGGGCCAACCGAAATGCCTTGCCCGCGAAGTGCTTTCACAAACCCCACCAGGTGACCCGGCAGACCGTGCGGGGCCAGCGTCTGGCTGGGGCGAACGCGGCGGACGGCCATCAGTTGAGCCTGAGCTCCCCCGCGGCCTTGGTGGCGTCGGACTGGTGCTTGAGCACAACGCCCAGCGTGGCGGCGATCGTCGCGTCGTCGATGGTGTCCAGGCCCAGTGCCAGCAGCGTGCGACCCCAGTCGATGGTCTCGGCCACCGACGGCAGCTTCTTCAGCTGCATACCGCGCAGCACCCCGATGATGCGCACCAATTCGTCGGCAAGGTGCCCGGGCAGCTCGGGCACCCGGGACAAGAGAATCCGGCGCTCCAGCTCGGGGCTCGGGAAATCGATATGCAAAAACAGGCAGCGACGCTTGAGCGCCTCGGACAGTTCGCGGGTGGCATTGGAGGTCAATACCACGAACGGCGCCCGCTCGGCGGTGATGGTGCCCAATTCGGGGACGGTCACCGCGAAGTCGGACAACACCTCCAGCAGCAGGCCCTCGATTTCGATGTCGGCCTTGTCGGTCTCGTCCACCAGCAACACCGTGGGCTCGGTGCGCCGGATCGCGGTCAAAAGCGGTCGCGACAGCAGGAATTCCTCGCTGAACACGTCGGACTTGGTCTGATCCCAGTCACCGGACCCGGCCTGGATGCGCAGGATCTGCTTGGCGTGGTTCCACTCGTAGAGCGCGCGGGCCTCGTCGACCCCCTCATAGCACTGCAGGCGGACCAACCCTGACCCGGTGGCCTCCGCAACAGCGCGGGCCAGTTCGGTCTTGCCGACCCCGGCCGGGCCCTCGACCAACAGCGGCTTGCCGAGCCGGTCGGCGAGGAACACCGCCGTCGCCGTGGCGGTGTCGGGAAGGTAGCCGGTTTCGGCCAGCCGCCGGCCGACATCCTCGATGTCGGCGAATAACGGGATGGGCCGCGCGGGCACGCTCACCATGGGACTCTCCTAATCGTCAGGCGGGACGGGTGTGACCGTCTCCCCAGACGATCCACTTGGTTGAGGTCAGCTCCGGCAGTCCCATCGGGCCGCGGGCGTGCAGCTTCTGGGTGGAGATGCCGATCTCCGCGCCGAAACCGAACTGCTCACCGTCGGTGAACGCCGTCGACGCGTTGACCATCACCGCGGCCGAATCGACTCCGTCGGTAAACCGTTGCGCCGCAGCCATATTGGTGGTCACGATGGCTTCGGTGTGCCCGGTGCCGTATTCGTTGATATGGGCGATCGCCTCGTCGACGCCGTCGACCACGGCCACCGCGATGTCCATCGAAAGGTATTCGCGGCGCAGCTCGGCCTCGTCAGCGTCGAGATGCACCGTCACCCCGGCGTCTTGCAAAGCGCCGACCAGCCGTGGCATGGCAGCTCCGGCGATCGCGGCGTCCACCAGCAGGGTCTCTGCGGCGTTGCACACGCTGGGCCGACGGGTCTTGGAGTTGAGCAGGATCTGTTCGGCCACGTCGAGGTCGGCGGCCTCGTGCACGTAGACGTGACAGTTGCCGACACCGGTCTCGATGGTGGGCACTTGCGCATCGCGCACCACCGCGTCGATCAGGCCCGCTCCCCCGCGCGGAATCACGACGTCGACCAGCCCGCGGGCCTGAATCAGGTGCGTGACCGTGGACCTGTCGGCGGCCGAAAGCAGCTGGACGGCGTCGGCGGGCAGGTCCTCGCTGACCAGCGCGGCCCGTAACACCTCGACCAGCGCCTCGTTGGACTTCGCCGCCGACGAGCTGCCGCGCAGCAGGGCGGCGTTGCCGGATTTGAGCGCAAGGCCGAAAGCATCGACGGTGACGTTGGGCCGGCCTTCGTAGACCATTCCGACCACGCCCAGCGGAACCCGCTGCTGCCGCAGTGCCAGCCCGTTGGGTAGGGTGTAGCCGCGCAGCACCTCTCCGACCGGGTCGGGTAGTCCTGCTACCTGCCGCAGGCCGGCGGCGATTCCGTCGACGCGCTTGGGGTCCAGCGCCAACCTGTCGAGCATCGCGCTTGGCGTGTCGGCATCCCTTGCCGCGTTGATGTCTTCGGCGTTGGCCGCCAGGATCCGGTCGGCGTGAGAGACGATCGCGTCCGCGGCGACGTAGAGCGCGTGGTCCTTGGCCACCGTCGGCAGCGAAGCAAGCACGCGGGCGGCGACCCGGGCCCGGCTCGCGCCGTCGTGCACCTGTTGGCGCAAGTCCGGCGCCGACGGGGCATGCACAGTCATCAATCCAGGGTATCGGCCTCGCCGCGGCCCCAGACGAAGGCCCGGTCAGGAGGCCCTAGATCGCGTTCGAGATCTGTTCGAGCATCGCAAACCCGTAGGTGTCGGCAATGATGTTCGGCTGGCCTTTGGCCCAGTAGCCGTTGAGCAGAATGGCGATGCCCAGCGGCTCTTGGGTGGGGCTGGCCATCGTCATGCCGACCCAACACGAGCAGCCACCCAAAGCGGTCTGGCCGTCTTTCCAGATGATCGGGGGCGAGCCCGGTCGAAGCTGCCAGGCCAGCCCCATGTTCGCCGGCCCGGGCCGGGATTCGCCGCACTGGTTGAGCGACAACGGGGTGGTCTGGGTCGTCGAGGCCAGCGCCGTCATCAGCGGTGACGACTGGTCGGCGGCGCCCAGGTGCGCCAGCATCCAGGTGTGCATGTCGGTCGCCGACGACTTGATGTCCGACGCGCCCGCCGATGACACCTGCGGACCGCCGTTGGGATACGCCTGCGCCAGCGGCGCTCCGTTCGGCACGATCGTCACGGTGTCGGGCATGTTCAGCGGTCCCGTGATCGTGCTCTGCAGCAGAGCCGAATAGGCCTGCCCCGGCGGGGGATTTCCCCCGACCGCACAACCGTACGCCGAGACCGTGGCGAACCCCAGCGTGATGAAAGCCATGTCCGAGTAGCGCCAGCAGCTGCCCGGCGCTGGACCGTTGTGGGTTCGCCAGAAATTCAGCAGATCGGGCGGCGGGGCCGACGGGTTGGTCTCGAAGAGCCCGACGCCGTCTTGCGGACCGGTGGAGGCGACGGGCAGACCGGAGGTGTGCTGGGCGAGCATTCGCGGGGTGATCTGCTGCAGCGTCTGGCTGAGATTGCCGCTGCCGCCGAGGTATCCGGAAAGGTATTGCTGCAGGCCGGCGTCCCAGTTGAAGCAGCTGGGGTTGGTGACCACCCCGTTGGCGAACATGGCGGTGGTGAAGGTCTTGGTTATCGACCCGATGGCGAAAAGCGTTCTGGGCGTGGGCGGGGTCTGCGGGGCCACCGTGCCGTACATGTAATAGGGATTGAATTGGTGGTTGGGATATGCGAACGCCACCGCGACCCCGTAGTCGACCCCGGGCATCTTGGCTTGCAGCCTTTGCAGCAGGGTGTTGGCCTGATTGCCGATGATCCGGTCCAGATCCGCCTGGGTCAGCCTGATCGGCTGGGTGCGGGCGTCCGGCACCGGCGTTGCGGTCTCGGTTTGCTCCGGTGGCGCGGACGGGCCGCAGGCCGCCGCCGCGCCGCCCAGTCCCAACAGGCCAACGCCGGCGGCAAGCCGCCCGAACTCCCGCCGCGACATGCCGCTCATGTGGTCGCCTCCTGTTCGTGCAGCTTAAGTACAGAGTCGAGTTTTAGGACGTCCGTTCCAGAAATCCGGATGCACTCAGACCGGCTGGAAGTCGCCGGCGAACCATGCGGTGGTCACTGTCTGCGTTTGGGGCGGCGGAAAGTGTTCGCCTGGATTGCCGAGCTGCCCGACCTTGACTGTCCACAACGGCAACGAGCGGTCGATCGCCGACGCGGCCCCTTGGCTCGGCATGGCGAGAACGGCGAGGTTCTCCCCGGCCGCGCCGCAGCCGTACGCCCCCACATAGCCGTCGTCGCGTCCGCCCCAGGCCCCGCCGTTGCGCAAGCGGCAGCGGGTGCCGTTATCGAGAAGCAGCGCAAACGGTTGCGGTGCGGCGAGGGGCTGAACGTGCGGCAGCGGGTCGGCGTAGCTCACCCGATGCAGCTCCATGTTCCAGGGATCATCCAGGCACAACAGGGATCCCGGGGTCGACGGCCAGCACACGTCGGCATCGGCTGCGCTGGGTGAGCAGTAGTAGATGTCGTCGGCGACCGCCGAAGGGGACGGAGTCGTGCAGTCGGCCACGTCGGTGATGTTGCTTTGGGCAGGCGCTTCCCGGTAGCCGTTGATCGCCTCCCCGTTCGGACCCACCGGCACCGCCGTGATCACCTGGGTCGCCGGTGGCTCGGCCCCGGCGGATCCCGCCACGGACAGCGCAACGAAAACCATTGACACGACGACGCCCGATGCAAGGACCTTGAGCGCGTGCATGGAAACCTCCGCGTCGGCTGATTTCGCTGCGCAGTGCAGTAAGGGTAAAGCCACGAATGGCGGCATAGCGCCGCCCCAAAAGTTTCCTCCGACATATTGGCGAAATCTTCCGATAACTTGGCAGCATTCGGCGAACTCGGCTAATTCTGGCCGAGCAATCGAACGCGCGGGCGTACCGTAACCCCAATTCCATCGCGTGATGACTGAGGAGAATCTGGTGCGCAGAATCGCAAACGTCGTTGCCGGTGCTGCGTTCGTCGCAGGAACGGTGCTGAACGCCCAAACTGCGCATGCCGCGCAAACGACGCACGACACCACCGTGTATCCGCGGCCCTCGACGCCAGCCGTGCAACCACTCGATTGCCACGGCACGACGGGCACCCACGGCTGCGGTGCGGGCTGGGTCTGGCGCGACGGGTGGCTCGGGTGGAGATGCTATGCGTGCTGAGCGCATGGCAACGAATGTTCGGTCGATCGGCATCGCTGCCCTCGCCGCGGCAACGGTGTGGGCGATCGGCGCGACCGTTGATGCGTGCAGCAGCAAAGCACCGCAGTCGACCAACTACAGCAACCTGCTGGCTAACCCCAACGACGTCTGGGACACCACCGCCTACTCCGCCGCTCCCCCGACCTCGAACCCGAATGGGCAGACCGGAGTCCAGGACGTCTACACCCACCGGGATCAGACTCGGCAGATCACCGACACCATTCTGGTCCTCTCCGACCCGGCGGCGGCGACGGCGTCGCTCAAACAAACCCAGGCGGGACTGGGCAACAAGGTCGTCAACTCGAAGGCGCAGCCAGCGCCGGTGGGCATCGGAGGGACAATCGTCTCAGGATCGTCACCGGACGGATCAAAAGCCGTCAGCGTGCTGCTGTTCACGGAAGGCAAGGCGGCCGCGACAGTCGAATTCGCCGGTTCGCCAAAGGATCCGGCGACGCCCGACCTGGTCACTGAGTTCGGCCAGCACCAGGACGCTGCAATCAAGAAAGGCCTACCGGCCTGAATCGGCGGTGCGGGTCTTGCCAAAGCTGACCGCAATCTGGGTCGCGGTCCCGTCCGCCTCATGGAAGAAGAGTTGCTATGACACGCCTGATCGGTGAACTGCTCCGGCCTTACCGCTGGGTTATCGCCATCATCCTGGCTGCCATGCTGGTGCAGACGGCGATGAACCTGGCCGGCCCTTGGCCGCTCAAAATCATCCTCGACAACGTCGTCGTCACGAAACATCCGCTGCCGCAATGGATGGCGGGCCTGCTACCCGCGCTGGGCGGCTCAGGCAAGGTGCACATCGCGGAGCTGGCAGCGATCTTTTTCGTGATAATCGCTGTGCTGAGCGCCATTTCATCGTATGTCGGTAATTACTACACCGAGGTTGTGGGCCAGTGGGTCGCTTACGACCTGCGCACGCGGACATACCATCACCTGCAGCGGCTTTCACTCAGCTATTTTGACAATCACCAGGTGGGCGCGATCGTCAGCACCATCAACGACGACGTCGACACCATCCAGGACTTCGCCTCCGGCTCGGTAACCGACATCATCATCGACATCCTCCAAATTGTCGGCATATTGGGCGTGATGTTCGCGATCAGGTGGGATTTCGCGCTGATCGCCGTTGCGGTGACGCCGTTCCTGCTCTTTTTCGTCTCGCGGGTAAGGAAAGCGGTGAAGAAGGCGACGCACGAGGTGCGACTGCGTCAGGCCGACATCGTAAGCACGGTGCAGCAGGGTCTGGAATCGGTCCGAGTGGTGCAGGCATTCGAGCGAGAGGACCTGCAGGAGGAGGAACTGAGCCGGGTCGGCATACAGACCGTCGAGGCAGGGCTGAAGGCCCGGAAGATAAAGGCGTTGCTCTCGCCGATCGTCAACATTGTGGTCGCGGCGTGCACCGGCCTGGTGCTCTGGCGTGGCACGTCTCTGGTCATGGCGGGTGCCATGGAGGTGGGCACCCTCACGGTGTTTCTGTCGTATCTGGCCATGTTCTTCAAACCCGTGCAGGACCTCGCCACCATGACCAACACCATCGCCCAGACATCGGTGGGGGTGGAGCGGGTCCGGGCGATCCTTGACGCTGATGCCATCATCCCGGAGCGTCCAGACGCGATAGAGCCGCAGACCTTGCGCGGCGAAATCGACTTCGAGCATGTGTCATTCGGTTACAACGCCGCCGAGCCGGTGCTGCGCGACGTCAGTTTCACCGTGCAGCCGGGGCAACTGGTCGGAGTCGTCGGCCCCACCGGAAGTGGCAAGTCCACCGTCGTAAGCCTCATCCCCCGGTTCTATGACCCCAACGCCGGCAGCATCAAGATCGACGGGGTGGATATCCGCGACTACAAGCTGCACGAACTCCGCCAGCACATCGGCTTCGTGCTGCAGGACACGGTGCTCTTCCGCGGAACGGTGCGCGAAAACATCGCGTACGGCCACCCCCGCGCCACCGAGGACGAGATTGTGCAGGCCGCGAAGCTCGCCAACGCACACGAGTTCATCAGCCGCATGGCTCATGGCTACGACAGTCAGGTGGGCGAGCGCGGTCTCACGCTCTCCGGCGGCCAACGCCAACGTATCGGCATTGCCCGCGCCATCATTCGTGACAACCCGATCCTGATTCTCGACGAGCCGACCGCCGCGCTCGACACCGAATCCGAACAGCTCGTGGTGGAGGCGCTGGAACGGCTGATGAAGGGCCGGACGGTTATCACCATCGCACATCGCCTGAGCACGATCCGCGACGCCGACAACATCATCGTGCTGAAGGACGGCGTGGTCGCGGAAAACGGCACCCACGAGCAGTTGCTGGCGCTCGACGGAGTCTACGCTGGACTGCATCGCATCCAGTACGAAGAAACCTCGGCGTAGGTCGTACTCTCACGCATTGGGGTGGAGGTCAAATGTCCCGTTCGATAATCGTTCTCCCCGACGACTCCGCACGCCCGGTACTCGATGCCATTAGCGAGGCCAAGAAGTCGCTGCGCATCAAGATGTTCGTCTTCTCCGATCCGGAGCTGCTCAAAGCCGTTATCGCAGCGCAGAAGCGCGGAGTGAAGGTTCAGGTGATGCTGAACCCCGCCCGGCGCAGCGGTGAAGAGGACAACGAGGAGGCGCGGGCCAGGCTGATCGAAGGCGGGGTCGAGGTCAAAGACAGCAACCCGGCTTTCGACCTCACCCACGAGAAGTCCATGGTGGTCGACGACGCGCACGCCTTCGTCAAGTCGCTGAATTGGGCAACGGAGAACTTCACCGAGACGCGGGACTACGCGGTGGTGACCTCACGCGACTTCGAGGTGAAGGAGATCACCGACTGCTTCGAGGCCGACTGGAACCGGCAGAGCTTTGATCCGGGTATCCACTCGCATCTGATCTGGTGTCCCACCAACGGACGGGACCGACTCGCTGAATTCATCGATGATGCCAGGCATTTCCTGTTCGTCCAGAACGAACGCTATCAGGATCCCATCATCATTGAGCGTCTGGTGCGGGCCGCCCGCCGAGGCGTCAAGGTTCATGTGATGGCCCGCCCGCCGCATACCCTCAAGAAGGACAAGCTGATTGAAGGCGTCGGCGGCCTACGCATCATGGATGACGTCGGAATCAAAATCCACAAGCTCAAGCATCTCAAGCTGCACGCCAAAATGATTCTGGCCGACGGCGTCCGGGGCATCGTGGGGTCGATCAATCTGGCCCCGGGTAGCTTTGACAGCCGGCGTGAGCTCGCCATCGAGGTGCGCGACGACGAGGTCACGGACCGCTTGCACAAGGTGGCAAAGCATGACTGGGAAAATTCTCGCCCGCTCGATCTGACTGACAAAGGGCTCCTCGCTGACCTCGAGGACCGCTATGCGGATAGCGCGGTGAAGCTGGCGCTGGACGAGCATCAGCTCAAGCACAAACAGCGTTGACCGATGCTCAGTTCACCAGCGGTTTGCGCCCCCATACGGATTGAGTGAGCTGGGTCCGGTAGGTGAAGGTGGGATCCTCATAAGCCCGCCGCATGGCGAGCACCTCCGCCTCGGTGAGCACACCGTGCTCGATGACGGCGTCATCGATGCGCTGCCAGGTTTTGATCCACATCTGTGAGAACGGGTCGCCGCCGTGGACGACGCGGGCGATACCTTCATTGCCCATCTGCACCAGTCCAAGCGCCTCCATGTAGCGCAAGAGAACCTTGCCGAACCGAAAATCGGCGAGCTTTGCCGCCGAAGCGAACTCGACGCGTTTGCGATAGCACGAGTCGAACAGCTCGGACAGCGGATGCTCGGGATCAACCGACCCAGCGACGTCGTTGTCGGGGTCCGCGGCAAGCAGCCAGCCGCCCGGACGCAGCGCCCTGGTCATCCGCTGAAGCGCATCAGCGGGATCGTCCAGGTGCATGAGGACGAACCGGCAGTGGACCAGGTCGTAGGACTCGGGCTCGACGTCGTCGAGGGTGATGTCGCACTGGCGCACCTCGACATTGGGCACATTGGGCTGACACAGCTCGCCGAGGTATCTCGGATCGATGTCGACCGCCACGACTTGCCCGGTCGGACCGACGCGCTCAGCCAGCCAGCGCACCATCGCGCCGGCACCGGCGCCGACTTCCAGGCACCGCCATCCCGCGCCGACGCCGATGGCGTCAAGGTAGCGGCGGGTGTGCGGATCGCACTCGGCCTCCAACAGCCGCAGCCGCGCCAGCTCGTCCTGCGAGTCAGCGTGTGCGGCGAAGTAGTGGCCTGCTACCGGCAACGGCCGGTCCTCATGCTGGGCTGTCGACACGCTCACGCTGCCCGGATCGAGATGGTCGTTGTCGGCGCTCTTCGAGAATGCGGCCGAACTCCTGGAGCAGCAGCGGTTTCCGCATCACCAGATCCTCGATGTGCTCGCGGTCGATCTCCAGCGCGGTCACTTCCTCCAAAGCGTATGCCCCGGTGACATTCGGTTGACGGGTCAATGCGGTCAATCCGAGATATGAACCTTCGTCCAGCGCGTCGAGTGCGACGACTGAACCGTCCTCACCGGTTGTGGTCAGGCGGACACTGCCGGTGATCAAAAACGTCATCCCTGTGGGTACTTCGCCGGCGTACTGCACGACTTCGTCGGCGCCGTATCGAATCATTCTCGCGTGCGGAACAAGAGATTGGTGATCGGTGTGATTCAGCCGCAATGCCGGCGCCACCACCGTTCGCATCGCCTTGTCGACGCGCGCCGGTGTGGAGAAATCGTCGTCCGCGCCGTCGAGGTGTAGCCGATCGCGGCGCGACGCGTACCAAATCCAGCGCAGGAAGGTCGCTTCCGCGCCGCCGTCGTCGGCGGGCGACCTCAGCCCGATCGTCGTGCGGTACTGGCCGTTGCCGAGCGCCACCGACGTGGGTGCGACGTCGGGCTTGGCCTGCGGCAGCGCACGAGCGAGGCGGGTCAGCGTGGCACACACTTGGTCGGGCGGGTCGACGGACGAAAACGTGGTCGTTATCGCCAGTTTGTGTGCCCGCGGCGGACGGCTGAGGTTGGTGAACGAGGTGCCGGCCAGCACCGAGTTCGGCGTGATCTGCAGTCCCTTGCCCGTTTGAATATGGACGGCTCGCCAGTTCGCCTCGACGATTCGTCCCCGGGCAGTCGGAGTCTCCAGCCAGTCACCGATCCGGAATGGCTGTTCGAACAACATGAACAAGCCGGACACGATCTGCCCGACCGAGTTCTGCAGCATCAACCCGATGACGACCGACGTCACACCCAGTGCGGTGAACAAACCTCCGATACGGACGCCCCAGACATAGGACAGAATCAGCGCCAGGCCCACGCCGATCAGGACAAAACGCCCGACGTCGACGAAGATGCCCGGTATGCGGTCGCGCCACGAGCCTTGGGGCGCACCGTGAAACACCGAGGCGTTGAAACCGGATAGCACCAGCACGAGCACCAAGAAGCCGAACGCCGTTTCGAGGACCTGCACGGACGTGTCGTCGGACTCGAGCCGAGTCGCCTTGACGAGCAGCAGCAGAAGCGCACCCAACGGCAGGACATAGTTGCGCGCCAAGTGGACCGGCCTGGCAAGATGGCTGTTCCTGCGGGCAAGCGCCTCATGCCATTCGGTGAGAACAATCAGTCCGACCGGAAATCCGATCGCGACGCCGACGGCCCAGTAAAACCACGACGAGTCAAGATCGTTCATTGGCGCTCCGACAATCGCCAGATGGGCTGCTCTGATCCGCCGACCGATATCGTGCCGGCCGGGGTGAACTGGCGCATGTCCCGCATTACTTCGTAGACCTGCGCGGTCACGTAAATCCCGGGCTGCGGTGAGCCGCTGTTCATCTGGTAAGCCACGCTCACCGCGGCGCCCCACATGTCGTAAACGACGCTGGATCGGCCCACCAGCCCGCTGACAACCTTCCCGGTGGTGATGCCCACCCGAAGGCTCAAGTCGTAGTTGCTCTGGCTGTTGAACCGGTCGATGATGCGCTGCATTTCGATGGCGAACTCGACGGTCCGGTGCACATTGTCCAGTCGCGGAGTATTCACTCCGCAGCTGGCCAGGTATCCATTGTGGAATGTGCGAACCCGTTCCACACCAAGGGATTCGGCCGCCGAATCGAACTCGCGAAGCAACGCGTCCACACCCCGCACGAATTCTTCGCCCGAGAGTTCGTTGGAGACCTCATCGAATCCGACGATGTCGGCGAAGATGACGGTGACGTCCTGATGCTCCTCCACGATGGTCTGTTCGCCCTCGCGATAGCGCTGCACGACCGGCTCCGGCATCAACGACAGCAACAGGCGGTCGTTTTCCCTGCGCTGCTCGTTGAGCAGCTCCTCTTTGATCTGCAGGCTTCGGCTCATCTCATTGAAAGCCGCGGTCAGATCTCCGATTTCGTCGTGCGAGGTGGCGGGGATGGTGACTTCGTAGTCACCGCTACTGATCTTCCGCGTGCCGGCCTCCAGCCGCCGGATCGGGCGCACGAACAGCTGGGCCGCCAGCATCGCTGCCAGACAGATGACGAAAATGATTGCGGTGGTCGCCAACACAAGGGTTCGGGTGAACGTCGCTATCGCCGACAAAGCCTCGGAGTTGTCCCGGGTTGCCAAGATCGACCAGTGCAGGTCGGAATTCGGCACGGTCAACGGGGCGTAAGCCTCCAATTCCCTGTTACCCGTGTAGTCCGTGTCGGCGACGACACCGCGCTGTCCTCGCTGGGCGGCGCGAAGACCTGCGGTGTCGACGGGCTGCACCAGCACCGTCGTGCCGAACTGGATCGCTTTGTTGACGACATCGGTTGGGGTACCGTCCGCCACCGCCTCGCGCTGGTATGCCTTGGGGTCCTCCAAAAAGAGCCGTGAATCTGAACGCATCAACCCGTCCGGGCCGGCCAGATACGTCTCGGTCGTCGTGCCCATGCCGGCGGCCACCCAGTTCCGGTTGGCGGTCATGATCGCGTTGACCTTGGCGATCGGCAGCGGCAGGGCCAGCACGCCCACGATCTTGTCCTGGGTGCCGATCGGCGACACCAACCACGCGGTCGGTGTACCGAGTTGCGCCTGATACGACTGGAAGTCGGTGATCCAAACGAAGTCGAGATCGTTTGCGGCCAGCGCCTTTTGGTATGCGCCGCGCAGATTGGACTCCCGATACGGGCCGGTCAGGATATTGGTGCCCAGGTCGGCGTCTTTGTTCGCGCAGTAGACGACGTTGCCCTGGGTATCGAGGAGCAAGGCGTCTCCGTACTGGAAACGCGTGACGATTTCGCGGAAGTAGCCGTTGAACCGGGCGTTGGCAGCCGACCAGGCACTCCCGTCGCCCGCATCGTCCACCTTTCTGGACTTCCCGGAATTCCGGTCGGATGCAAACGGCGCGGTGTAGTTGGCCTGAAGATATTTCTGCGCGTTCGAGCTGGGCAGCAGTAGATTGACATCAAGTTTGTCGCCAGTCACCCGGTCTTCCGGCTTGATGAGTTTGTTCTCGTAGTAGTTGTCGATCGACTGCTGCTGCTCGGGGCTGATTGTCGCGTTGGCCAATTCATTGAAGCCGGCAGTGAACGCCTGCACGGCATCGACTGTGGTCGGGTCGCGGCTGTAGACGATCAGCGAATTCGTCAGGTCGGCAAAGAGCGCGGCCACCGCCCTCGTCTGCGACTCGCGCAACTCGGTCAAGCGCTGTGAGACCGCAGTACGCAGCGCGCTGCGGCCCGAGCCATATTCGATGACGGCGATCACCCCGACCGACAAGATGCTCGACAGCAGCAGCATCACCAGGAGCTTGGACTGGATGCTTACTCGAGGAAGTAGCCGCGGCCGGCGTCGGCCTTTTGCGGCCGGAGCGGGCTCCTGTGCTGGGATCGGTTCAGTTTGCTGCACCGATGAGCAGACTAACGTTTGGCGCGCATTCGAAACAGCGTTTGCGGAAAAAGCGGCGCGGCGGCGCATTCCGCTGTGAAAGCAGACACGACTCCATAGCGTCGGCACAATGACGCGAGTCTGCGTGGTGGGCAGTCTGAACATGGATATGGGGTTTGATGTCGATACCCTGCCGCGCCCGGGTGAGACGGTGCTGGCGTCCTCGGCCCGGTCGACACCCGGCGGCAAAGGCGCCAATCAGGCGGTGGCGGCGGCGCGTGCTGGTGCACAAGTGCAGTTGGTCGGCGCCACGGGCGACGACCCGGCGGCGGCGCAGTTGCGGGAACACCTGACCGCGAATCGAGTGGGCACCGAGGGGCTGATCACGGTCGGCGGTCCCAGCGGCGGCGCGGTCGTCGTGGTCGACTCCGCCGGTGAGAACATCATCGTGGTCGCGCCGGGCGCCAATGCTCAGCTGACGCTGAACTCACCCCGGTTGCGCGCGCTGGTCGCCGACTGCGATGTGTTGTTGGTGCAGTTGGAGATTCCGGTCGCGACGGCGACAGCAGCCGCCCGGGAGGCCCATTCGGCGGGGGCAACCGTCATCGTCAACGCCTCGCCATCCGGTGGCGACGCGGACGAGCTGGCGGAGTTGGCCGAGCTGACCGATGTGGTTGTCGTCAACGAAGCCGAAGCCGCCCAGTGGGTTTGGCCGGTCCCGCATCGGGTGGTCACCCGCGGCGCCGGCGGCGCCACCTATATCGGCGGCGGCGAGGAGTTCACCGTTGCCCCACCGGGCGTGGAGGCGGTCGACACTGTCGGCGCCGGCGACGTATTCGCCGGTGTGCTTTCCGCAAGCTGGGCGGGTGGCCGCGACAGCGCGTTGCGGCGGGCCTGTGCCGCCGGTGCGCTGGCGACGCTGGTGCCCGGCGCCGGTGACTGCGCGCCGTATGCCGAGGCGATCGATGAAGCGGTGCTGCCGGGCTGATGGAATATCAGCACCCAACATCGCAAAGGAGAGCCGCAATGCCGGATAGTGACAGCCCACGCCCGCCCGAGGGTGATTGGCTGGGGACGCCCTACCTGACGTTTCGGCGCGACGGGCCGTTCGCGATCCTGACGCTGGATCGCCCGGAAGCGCGTAACGCCATGACGCCGGCGATGTACTTCGGTATCCGCTACGCGATATCCCGGGTCAATGCCGACGCGGATTTGGCGGGGCTGCTGATCACCGGCACAGGCGACGTGTTCGCTCCCGGCGGTGATCTCGGTGGCGGCCGCGGCGATCGCCAGCGCGGCGAAGCCGGGCGCTGGGGGCACCCCCAGCCGCGGAGCGGCGAGGGGGACGGGTCGCCGCCAGACGGCGGAGCGGACAACTGGATGCATTTCGGGTCGGCACTGTCGATGGACGTGACACCGTTCGACACCCTGCGCAAGTCGGCCAAGCCGGTGGTTTCCGCGGTCAATGGCCTGTGCCAGGGCGGCGGGCTACAGATCGCGATGTGCAGCGACGTCGCAGTGGTGAGCGAGCGCGCGACCTTCCGGGTCCCCGAGCTGTTCCGAGGAATCGCCGACACGTACTACAGCCAAATGCTGGCGCGGATCGTCGGCCCGATCCGCACCCGCGATCTGATGTTCACCGGGCGGACGCTGACGGCAGCGGAGGCCGTCGAGTGGGGCATGGTCGCCCGGATGGTGCCGCACGACGAGCTGATGGTTGCCGCCACCGACGTACTGGCACAGTGTTGCCGCACCGCACCCGGTGCCCGACGGGTGGTCAAGTCCAGCCTGGACAACTATCTCGGCCTCTATGACCGCATCGGCATGGAGGCCAGCATCGAGGGTGCCGAGGCCGTCGAGGGGTTCGTCGCATTCCGCGAACGCCGGTCGCCCAACTGGGTGCATCCCGCGCTGCGGGTCGAGGGGCGGCTTTGAGCCCCCTTAACCGCCAGCGTCGAGTTATTGGGCCATACACCAACGATCTCGCACAACAAGTCGACGTTGGCCGGCGACTCACTCCTCGGGAACTTCGCGCTCGATCTCCTCGACCCAGGTCTTGGCCGACATGTCCGAGGGGGCGCGCCAGTCTCCGCGCGGCGACAACGACCCCCCGTGTGACACCTTGGGCCCGTTGGGCATCGCCGAGCGTTTGAATTGACTGAACGAGTAGAACCGCTGCACGAAGACCTGCAGCCAGTGCCGAATCTCCTTGAGCGAGTAAGACGGCCGCTTGTCCTCGGGAAATCCGGGCGGCCAGATTCCGCGCTCGGGAGCACTCCAGGCGTGCCAGGCCAAAAACGCGACCTTCGATGGACGGAACCCGAAGCGCAACACCTGGAACAGTGAGAAATCCTGCAGTGCAAACGGTCCGACCTTTGCCTCGCTGCTCTGCAGTTCCTCTTCCTCACCACTGGGGACGAGTTCAGGAGTGATCTCGGTGTCGAGCACCGACTGCAGAACATCGCACACCTGCTCGTCGAATTGGCCCGAAGAAATCACCCACCGGATTAGGTGCTGGATCAGCGTCTTGGGCACCCCGCCGTTGACGTTGTAGTGCGACATCTGGTCGCCGACACCGTATGTCGACCAGCCCAGCGCCTGCTCGGACAGGTCGCCGGTGCCGAGCACGATTCCCCCGCGCTGGTTGGCCAGCCGGAAGAGGTAGTCGGTGCGCAGACCGGCCTGGACGTTCTCGAAGGTGACGTCATAGACCTTCTCGCCGCGGGAGAACGGATGGTCGATCTCTTTGAGCATCAGTTTCGCGGTCTCGGTGATGTCGATTTCGGAAAACGTGACACCGAGGGCGCGGCAGAGCTCGACCGCATTGCGTTTGGTGCGATCACCTGTCGCGAATCCGGGCAGGGTGAACGCCAGAATGTCGTTGCGGGGCCGTTCTTCCCGGTCCATCGCGCGTGCGGCGACGATCAGCGCGTGCGTCGAGTCCAGCCCGCCGGAAATGCCGATGACGATCTTCGGGTAGTCCAGCGCCCGCAGCCGTTGCTCCAGGCCGGCGACCTGAATGTTGTAGGCCTCGTAGCAGTCCTGCTCCAAGCGGTCGGGGTCGGCCGGCACGAAGGGGAACCGCTCGACGTCGCGCAGCAGCCCGATGTCGCCGGCTGGCGGGTCCAGTGTGAACTCGATGCGCCGGAACGCCTCGGCCAAACTCCGGTGGTGGCGACGGTTGTCGTCGAACGTCCCCATCCGAAGCCGTTCCGAGCGCAGCAGCTCGGTGTCGACGTCGGCGGTGGAACGTCGCTCCCCTTTGGGGAAGCGCTCGGACGAGGCGAGCAGCACGCCGTTCTCCCAGATCATCGTCTGGCCGTCCCACGCAAGGTCGGTCGTCGACTCGCCCTGGCCCGCAGCAGCGTAGACATAGGCGGCCAGGCACCGCGACGACGCCGAGCGGGCCAACAGGCAGCGGTCCTCGGCCCGGCCGATCGTGATCGGGCTACCGGACAGGTTCGCCAGCACCGTCGCACCCGCCAGCGCCGCTTCGGCGCTGGGCGGAACCGGCACGAACATGTCCTCACAGATCTCGACGTGCAGGACGAAATCGGGCAGATCGGATGCGGCGAACAACAGGTCGGGCCCGAACGGAGCCTGCACGTCGCCGATGCGGATAACTCCGCGCTCGTCGTCTCCCGGTGCGATTTGGCGGCGCTCGTAGAACTCCCGATAGGTGGGCAGGTACGACTTGGGCGCCACACCGAGCACGACGCCTCGGTGGATCACCACCGCGGTGTTGTAGATGCGGTGCCGGTAGCGCAGTGGTGCGCCGACCACCAGCACGGGCAGCAGGTCAGTGGAAGCCGCGACGATGTCGAGCACCGCGTCCTCGACGGCGTCGAGCAGGGTGTCCTGGAGCAGGATGTCTTCAATGGAGTAGCCGGACAGCGTGAGTTCCGGGAAGACGACCAGCCCCACGCCGTCGTCGTGGCATTCACGGGCCAGCCGCAGCACCGATGCCGCGTTGGCCACCGGGTCGCCGATCGTCGTGTGATGGGTACAGGCGGCGACCCGGGCAAAGCCCTGGCTGTAAGCGTTATAGAAGTCCATCGCCCTTCCATTGTCGCCCGGCCGGTGTCAACACCGGGCCATCGGGTATCACCCCAGCATGAGCGACACCGCTGTGCTGGTGGTCGACATGCTGAACAGCTATCAGCATTCCGACGCCGAAGTACTGATACCCAATGTTGCGGAAATCATCGATCCGCTGGCCGACCTTGTCGAACGCGCCGGAAAGTCGGACGACGTCGACGTGGTGTACGTCAACGACAACTACGGCGATTTCAGCGCGGAGTTCTCCGACATAGTCCGTTCGGCGCTGGCCGGCGCGCGGCCGGATCTGGTTCGCCCGATCGTGCCGGCCGAGGGCAGTCGCCTGGTGACCAAGGTCCGTCACAGCGTGTTCTATGCGACCCCCGTGGCCTATCTGCTCGGTCGCCTGGACACCAAACGGTTGATCCTGACCGGTCAAGTCACCGAGCAGTGCATCCTTTACAGCGCCCTCGACGCCTACGTGCGGCATTTCCCTGTGGTGATTCCGAAGGATGCTGTCGCCCACATCGACGCCGAGCTGGGTGCGGCGGCGCTCAAGATGATGGAGGCGAACATGGACGCCGAATTGACGACGGCGGCGGACTGCCTGGGCTGACGTAGTCTCGGACGGGTGAGTGCCCGTCCCGAAGCCCCCGAGCTGGTGGCGCTGTTGGCCGGTCGCCGTGTCGCGGTGCTGACGGGCGCCGGGATCTCCACCGACTCGGGCATTCCCGACTACCGCGGCCCGGATTCACCGCCGAGCAATCCCATGACCATCCGGCAGTTCACCTCCGATCCGGTGTTCCGGCAGCGGTATTGGGCCCGCAACCACATCGGCTGGCGGCACATGGACGAGACCATGCCCAATGCCGGGCACCGCGCGGTCGCCACGCTCGAGCAAGCCGGGCTGGTGACCGGCGTGATCACCCAGAACGTCGACCTGTTGCACACCAAGGCCGGCAGCACGACGGTGGTCAATCTGCACGGCAGCTACGCGCGAGTGATCTGCCTGAGTTGCGGCGACACCATGAGCCGGGCAACGCTGGCCGAGCAACTGGAGGCGCTCAACCCGGGATTCATCGAGCGCGCCGAAGCTGTCGGCGGGTTGGCGGTGGCGCCCGACGCTGACGCCGTCGTCGCCGACACCGCGTCGTTCCGCTACCTCGACTGTCCATCCTGCGGTGGCATGCTCAAACCCGATATCGTGTACTTCGGCGAGACCGTGCCGAAAGACCGTGTGGACCAAGCATTTTCACTGATTGACGAAGCCGACGCGCTGCTGGTCGCGGGGTCGTCGCTGACGGTGTTCTCCGGTTATCGGTTCGTGCGCAACGCCGCCGCGCTGGGCATCCCGATCGCGATCGTCAACCGCGGACCCACCCGCGGCGACGGCTTGGCCACCGTCAAGGTCGACGGCGGCTGCTCGGAGTTGTTGGCGCTGCTGGCCGGTGAGCTGCCGGCTTACACCGCAACCAAGTCGTCGGCGTGCACGGCGGGCCGCCGCAGCTCGGGCGGTAGGTCGGTGGTCGACCGGCCCAGCATCGTGGCCAATTCGGCGGCGTCGTAGGCGACGACACCCCGGGCCACCACGGTGGCGTCTGGACCACACAGGTTGACGACGTCACCGCCGTGAAAACGACCGGACAGCGCGGTGATACCGGCCGGCAAGAGCGAGCGACGCTGCTCCACCACGGCGCGTACGGCGCCCTCGTCGAGGGTCAGCGAGCCCGCGGACTCCGCGGCATAGCGCACCCAGAATCGTCGCGCCGACATCCGCTGCCGCCGCGCGGCGAACGCCGTGCCCACTGATGCATCCGCCAGCGCGGTCGCGGCGTCGGCGGCGGCCGCGAGCAACACCGGGACCCCGGCGTCGGCGGCCAGCAACGCCGAGGACACCTTCGACGCCATTCCGCCGGTACCCAGGTGGCTGCTGTGTCCCGCGACGACGCCGACCAGATCGGACGGACCGGACACCTCCGGAATGAAGCGTGATTCGGGCGCTTTCCGCGGGTCGGAGTCGTACAGCCCGTCGATGTCGGATAACAGCACAAGTGCGTCGGCGCCAACCAGGTGCGCGACCAGTGCCGAGAGGCGGTCGTTGTCACCGAACCGGATCTCGTTGGTGGCCACCGTGTCGTTCTCGTTGACGATCGCCACCGCGTGCAGCGCCCGCAGCCGGTCCAGGGTGCGCTGGGCGTTGGTGTGCTGTACCCGCATCGAAATGTCCTGCGCGGTCAGCAGCACCTGGCCGACCGCGCGCTGATAACGAGCGAACGCCGCGCTCCACGAGTTCACCAGCGCGACCTGCCCGACGCTGGCCGCCGCCTGCTTGGTGGCCAGGTCGGCGGGCCGCCTGGTCAGCCCCAGGGGCTCGATGCCGGCGGCGATCGCTCCGGAGGAGACGATCACGACGTCGGAGCCCGCCTTCATCCTCGCCTCGATGGCGTCGGCCAGCCCGGCCAGCCTGCTGGCGTCGAACATGCCGGAGGAGTTGGTCAATGCGGTGGTACCGACCTTGACGACGACGCTTCGCGCCGTGCGGATGGCCTCGCGCGTGCTGGTCATGAGCCACGCTCGCGACGCTGGCGGCGGGCCGCCTTACGCTCGGCGGCGCCGACGCGCTCGGTGCCCTCGAGACGCGCGTCGGTACCGCGCGCCGACATCGCGGTGTCGACTCCGGCGGGAGTTTGCGGCTCCCAGTCGAACGTGACCTCGCCGATCGTCACGGCGCATCCCGGCTTGGCGCCCAACCGCACCAGTTCATCCTCGACGCCCAGCCGCGCCAACCGGTCACCGAGGTAGCCGACCGCCTCGTCGTTGTCGAAATTGGTCTGCGCGACCCACCGTTCGGGCCGCTGCCCCCGCACCACGAACCCGCCCTGCCCGTCGAACTCCACGGTGAACCCCGATTCGTCGACCGGAATCGGGCGAATCACCGGCCGCCGCGGCACCAGCACCGGCTGCGCGGCATGATATTCCGCGACCATGTCGGCCAGCGCGAATGTCAACGGCTGCAAGCCTTCACGGGCCACGGTTGAAATCGGGAACACCGGCCAGCCGCGCGCCGCGATGTCGTCGCGGACGAATTCGGCCAGCTCTCGGGCCTCCGGCACGTCGATCTTGTTGAGCACCACGGCGCGCGGCCGCTCGACGAGGTCACCGAGAACTGAATCTCCTTGCAGCGTAGGCGTATACGCGGCCAGCTCGGCTTCCAGCGCATCGATGTCCGACACCGGGTCGCGGCCCGGCTCGGCGGTGGCGCAGTCCACGACATGCACCAGAACCGCGCATCGTTCGATATGCCGCAGAAACTCCAGGCCCAAACCGCGGCCCTGCGAGGCACCGGGGATCAGGCCGGGCACATCGGCGACGGTGAAGGTCCGCTCCCCCGCCGAAACCACCCCGAGGTTGGGGGCCAGCGTGGTGAACGGGTAGTCGGCGATCTTGGGCTTGGCCGCCGAAATCGCCGACACCAGTGAGGATTTGCCAGCCGAGGGAAATCCGATCAACCCGACGTCGGCGACCGTCTTGAGCTCGAGGATGAGGTCGCGGGACTGGCCTTTCTCGCCGAGCAGCGCAAAACCCGGAGCCTTGCGGGCCCGCGACGCGAGCGCGGCGTTGCCCAGCCCGCCGCGACCTCCGGCGGCGGCTTCGAACCGAGTGCCCGCGCCGACCAGGTCGGCAAGCAGTCGGCCCTGCTCGTCGAGCACGACGGTGCCGTCGGGAACCTTGACTTCAAGATCTGCGCCGGCGGCGCCGTCGCGGTTGCCGCCCATGCCCTGCTTGCCGGATGGGGCGACGATATGGGGGCGGAAGTGGAAGTCGAGCAGGGTGTGCACCTGCGGGTCGACGACCAGGATGACGCTGCCGCCGCGACCGCCGTTGCCGCCGTCGGGGCCGCCGAGCGGCTTGAACTTCTCGCGGTGAACCGACGCGCAGCCGTTACCGCCGGAGCCCGCCTGCGTGTGGATGACGACGCGGTCGACAAACCGAGGCATCGGTTACCACTCCTCCGAATGTAACGTCACGGCGGAAAATAGCTCGCGAGACCGCCACCCCGTTACGCTCGCGAGGCTTAGGCCTCCGTGACGACGCTGACGGTCTTGCGTCCCCGCTTGACGCCGAACTGCACGGCACCGGCCGCCTTGGCGAACAAGGTGTCGTCACCGCCCCTGCCGACATTGATTCCCGGGTGGAAATGCGTACCGCGCTGGCGGACCAGGATCTCGCCGGCCTTGACAACCTGGCCGCCGAACCGCTTGACACCCAGCCGCTGGGCGGCGGAGTCGCGGCCGTTGCGTGAGCTGGAAGCGCCCTTCTTGTGTGCCATTTTGTGGACTCCGCTACTTGATTCCGGTGACCTTCAGGACCGTCAGCTGCTGACGGTGACCCTGACGCTTGTGATAGCCGGTCTTGTTCTTGAACTTGTGGATCCGAATCTTGGGGCCTTTGGTGTGCTCGAGCACCTCGCCGGTCACGGCGATTTTGGCCAGCGCTTTGGCGTCGCTGGTCACGGTGGCGCCGTCGACCACGAGCGCGACCGGCAGCGACACCTTCGCGCCGGGTTCGGAGTCGAGTTTCTCGACCTTGACGACGTCCCCGACCGCGACTTTGTACTGCTTGCCGCCGGTCTTGACGATTGCGTAGGTCGCCATCGTTGCGTCTACCTCTTCTTTTCTCCGCGCACTGTGCTGCCAGTGCGTGCGCGGGGTGGGTCTGGGATGCGCCGGCCTGAAGGCCTCGCGACAACTGGTCCAGGGTACTTGACCAGCGACTAAGGGGTCAAACCGGTCAGTCCTCGTGGATCGGCGGACCGGCGGGCCGGGCCGCGGCACGCCGTCGACGCGGTTGCTCGACTGAGGGCGACGCGGTGACGACGGATACCTCGGCTTGATCGGCGATGTCCTCGTCGGAGCCCTCGGAATCGGAATCGTCGGTGTCAACGTCGAGATCCTCGTCGTCGAGGTCGAGATCCTCGTCTTCGAGATCCTCATCGATGTCCTCATCATCGTCGAGTTCGACTTCGTCCTCGTCTTCCTCGGTGTCTTCGAAGTCGGTGTCGTCCAGATCTTCCTCGGCGACCTCGCTTGCGACCTCTTCCTCGGTGCGGGTGTCGGCTTCTTCGCTGGGTGTCGGCGCCCCGGCGTCCTCGCTCTCGTCGTCGTGGCGACCGTTGGCCGCGGCCATCGCCTTGAACATCGGATGCTCGCCGGGAGCGTGAGCGGGCACCTTGGCCACCGCCAGGTCATCGGACCGGCCCTTCTTGGGACGCCGGCCCCGTCGAGACTCGGATTTGCGGCCGCCCGCGCGCTCGGAGTCGACGGGATCGGCGTGCAGCAGGATGCCCCGCCCACTGCATTGCGGGCAGGTCGTGGAAAAGGCCTCGATCAGCCCGGTTCCCAGCCGCTTGCGGGTGAGCTGCACCAGACCCAACGAGGTCACTTCGGACACCTGGTGACGGGTGCGGTCGCGCGCCAATGCCTCGGTCAGCCGGCGCAGCACCAGGTCGCGGTTGGACTCCAGCACCATGTCGATGAAGTCGATGACGACGATGCCGCCGATGTCGCGCAGCCGCAGCTGGCGCACGATCTCCTCGGCCGCTTCCAGGTTGTTCTTGGTGACGGTCTGCTCAAGGTTGCCGCCGGAGCCGGTGAACTTGCCGGTGTTGACGTCGATGACCGTCATCGCCTCGGTTCGGTCGATCACCAGCGTCCCACCCGACGGCAGCCAGACTTTGCGGTCCATCGCCTTGGCCAGCTGCTCGTCGATGCGGTGCACCGCGAAGACGTCGGGGCCTGTCTGGCCATCCGGGCCCGCCGCGACTTCGTACTTGTTCAGCTTCGAAACAAGTTCGGGGGCAACCGAGTTCACGTATTCGTTGATGGTGGTCCAGGCTTCGTCGCCGGAGACGATCAGTTCCGCGAAGTCGTCGTTGAACAAATCGCGGATGACTTTGACCAGTACATCGGGCTCCTCGTAGAGCGCCACCGCGGCGCCGGCCGCCTTCTCCTTGATCTCCTCGGCCTTTGCCGAGATCTGTGTCCACCGCTCTTGCAGCCGGCTCACGTCGGCGCGGATGTCCTCCTCTTTGACGCCCTCCGATGCGGTGCGGATGATCACCCCGGCGTCGGACGGCACGACCTCGCGCAGGATCTCCTTGAGACGCTGGCGTTCGGTGTCGGGCAGCTTGCGGCTGATGCCGGTCGACGACGCGTCCGGCACATACACCAGGTAGCGACCCGCCAGCGACACCTGGGTGGTCAGCCGGGCGCCCTTGTGCCCGACCGGATCCTTGCTGACCTGGACGACGACATAGTCGCCGGGTTTGAGAGCCTGCTCGATCTTGCGGTTGGCCCCGCCCAAACCGGCGGCCTCCCAGTTCACTTCGCCGGCGTAGAGCACGCCGTTGCGGCCGCGGCCGATATCGACGAAGGCCGCCTCCATCGATGGCAGCACGTTCTGCACGATGCCCAGGTAGATGTTGCCCACCAACGACGCCGAAGCCGCGCTGGTGACGAAATGCTCGACGACGACGCCGTCTTCGAGCACGGCGATCTGGGTATAGCGGGCGCCCGGGTGTGGGGGTTCGGTGCGGACCTTGTCACGCACCACCATCACCCGCTCGACCGCCTCGCGGCGGGCCAGGAATTCGGCCTCGGTCAGTACCGGCGGGCGGCGCCGTCCGGCGTCGCGCCCGTCGCGGCGACGCTGCCGTTTGGCCTCCAGCCGGGTCGAGCCGTCGATGCCCTGGATCTCAGCCGTGGCCGGGTCGCTGTCGGTGCCGGCCTTGTCGGACCCGCGCGGCGCCCGCTCGTGCACCACCGTGTTCGGTGGGTCGTCCGGTGACGGGCCGTCCTCGCCGTCATCGCCGGACCCAGCCTTACGGCGACGACGACGTCGGCGGCGACGGGTCGCGGTCTCCGCTGAGCCGTTGTCTTCCTCGGTGTCTTCGGTGTCCTCGGTGTCAGCGGAATCCTGCCCACCATCGCTGTCGCCATCGTCGTCGCCCGGGCCACGGTCGGTTCCGCCGCCTTCCCCGCGGCCGCGGCCACGGCCCCGACGGCCACGGCGCCGCCGCCGCCCGGCCGGGCGTTCGGCCTGCTCTTCGTCGAGGTCGCCGTCGGTGTCGTCGATGTCCTCGTCGTCGGAATCAATGTCTTCGTCGCCCTCAAGCGGCTGCGGCGCGACGAACAGCGGCATGTATTCCGGATGCTGCGCCGGCGTCTCCAGCATCAGACGCGATTCGGGCTCCTCCGGCTCGTCGGCCGCTCCGGCCGTGGCCGGTTCGCTGGCCAACAGGTCGCGCACCCGGGCCGCGTCGGCGCGGTCCACGGTTGAATGCGCGCTGCGGACCCGCCCGTCGAGCTCAGTCAGCGCGTCGAGCACCCGCTTGCTGGTTGTCCCGAGGGTTCGGGCCAGCGTGTGGACTCTCAGCCGGTCGGGCAGGTCCTCATGCTGGGACGGGTCTTCTGGAATCTCTGAGTATTGGTCACCGTCTATCACGTATTCTCCTCAAGCCCCCGGGCGCGTCGTGTCGACGCGGCCACGCGAGGGCTTCGCTATGTGTCCGGGTCACTTCTCCCGGACTTGTGATGGTCTCGCCCCGAGCCCTTCATTTCGAACGCACTCGGCGCATGTCTGAATGATGGCTGGACAGTCGGCGCCGCATCGCGGGTAGCGGTGGTCGCGCTTGTCGAAGTCTTCATTCGGGCGCCCGTCAACGTTCCTGAGTCGGTCCGGCGACGTTCACCCTCGCTCAGTATCCCACACGTTCGTATGGACGCGGACGGAGTGCGCCGAGCCGGGGAAGGGCCCGTTCGGCGAGCGTGCAATTAGCCGGGGAACCAGAGCGCGATTTCCCGCTTGGCCGACTCGGCCGAATCCGAGCCGTGTACCAGGTTGAACTGCGTTTCCAGCCCGAAGTCGCCGCGGATGGTGCCGGGCGCGGCGTTCTCCACGGGGTCGGTGGCACCGGCGAGCTGCCGGACCGCGGTGACCGCCCGCGGCCCCTCCACGATCGCCGCGACCACCGGCCCGGACGTGATGAATTCCAGCAACGGGGCGAAAAACGGTTTGCCTTCATGCTCGGCGTAGTGGTGGCGGGCTAGCTCGTCGTCGACATTTCGCAGCTCCAGCGCCGCGAACGTGAGACCTTTGCGCTCGATGCGGCCGATGATTTCGCCCACCAAGCGCCGTTCGACGCCGTCGGGCTTGATCAACAGCAGAGTGCGCTCGGTCACGGCGCAAAGCGTACCTGGCGGATCAGTCCGGAGGCGGTTGCTGGCCGGGCAACAGGCCGCGCCGCTGCCGGCGCAGCACCTCGGCGCGGAAGTAGGCGATCAGCGCCCAAACCGCAGCGAAGAGCAATCCGATGAACCCGACACCGGGGTAAACCAGGAATCCCGCAATCAACACCAGCTGTGCGGCCAGGTTGACCCAGATGGCCCACGGCCGGCCTTGCAGCCCCGCGAGCAGGATCAGCACGACGGCCAAACCGATCAGATAGCCCAGCGCGACGGGGGTCAGCCCGCCGCCGACGACGCCGACCACCGGCAGCGCCAGCAGCACCACGATCGCCTCCAGGATCAGCGTGCCGGCCATCACGCCGCGGAAACTCTTCCATGGATCGGGCGGGCCGGTCACGCTGGATCCTTACCGAACAACGTGCGCGCGGCACCGGCGGTCACCACTGAGCCGGTGATCACGATGCCGGTCCCGGCGAACGCTTCGCCTTCCGCTTTCCCTTCTGAAAAGGCGTCGTCGACCAGCGCGGTCGCGGTGTCGATCGCGTCGCGCAGATTCTCCGCGGTGAGCACCCGGTCGGGTCCGAACTGCTGCTGCGCCGCCAACACCAGCGTCTCGACGTCCAGGGCTCGCGGCGAACCGTTATGGGTGACCACAATCCGATCGAGCGCCGGCTCCAGTGCCGCGAGAATGCCGTCCACGTCCTTGTCGGCCAGCACGCTGACCACCCCGACCAGGAACCGGAAGTCGAACTCCTCGGTCAGCGCATGCGCCAGCGCCGCCGCGCCCGCCGGGTTGTGCGCGGCGTCGATGAACACCGTCGGCGCGCTGCGCATGCGCTCCAGCCGGCCGGGACTGGTGACGGCGGCGAATCCCGCCCGGACGGCCTCGACGTCAAGCTGGCGCTTCTTGCCGGCACCGAAGAATGCCTCGACCGCCGCCAGTGCGACCGCCGCGTTTTGGGCCTGATGTTCTCCGTGCAGCGGGAGATAGACGTCGGAATACACCCCGCCCAGGCCCTGCAACTGCAGCACCTGGCCGCCGACGGCGACCTGACGGGCCAGCACCGCGAATTCCGAGTCCTCCCGGGCGACCTGGACGTCGGCCCGCACCGATTGCGCCAGCAACACCTCCATGGCCTCGGGCAGCTGACGGCCGATCACCGCAACGGTGTCGGGGCCTGTGATGATGCCGGCCTTTTCGCCGGCGATCCCGGCGATGTCGTGGCCGAGGTATTCGACGTGGTCGATGCTGATCGGGGTGATAACCGCTACCGGGGCGTTGACCACATTGGTGGCATCCCAACGGCCGCCCAGGCCCACTTCGACAACTGCGACCTCGACAGGTGCATCGGCGAACGCCGCGAATGCCATCGCGGTGAGGACCTCGAACTTGCTCAGTCGCGGGCCAGCCTCCCCGAAAACACCGGCCTGCGATTGCTCGTCGATCATCTGCACGAACGGCTCGATTTCGCGGTAGGTGTCCACATATTGCGCGGGGCTGATCGGCTTTCCGTCGATCGCGATGCGCTCGACGGCCGACTGCAGGTGCGGGCTGGTGGTGCGTCCGGTGCGCCGGTGCAGCGCGGTCAGCAGCGCGTCGACCATCCGCGCCACCGAGGTCTTGCCGTTGGTGCCCGCGATGTGAATCGACGGGTATCCGCGTTGCGGTGAGCCCAACAGGTCCATCAGCGCGGCGATGCGGGTGAGGCTCGGCTCGATCTTCGTTTCCGGCCAGCGCTGGTCGAGCAGGTGCTCAACCTGCAACAGCGACGCGATTTCGTCGGGAGTGGGTGGGCTGCTCACATCGCGGCCAAGCGGCTGGTGATCCGGTCCACTTCCTCACGGGCCACCCGCTGGCGGTCGCGTTGCTTGTCGACGACGGCGGCCGGCGCCTTGGCCATGAAGTCGGCGTTGTCAAGCTTGGCCGTGGTGGACGCCAATTCCTTTTGCGCAGCGGCCAAATCCTTCTCCAGGCGGCGACGCTCGGCCTCGACGTCAATGGTGCCCGACGTGTCGATTTCGACAACGACGATGTGCTTGGCGTTGCTGCCCAGGCCGACTTCCAGTGAGACCGACGGATTGAATTCGGGCCCCGGCGCGGTCAGCCACGCCAACGACGTGACGGCGCCCACCTGGGTGCCCAGATCAGCGGAGTCAATGCCCGACAAGCGGGCAGGAACTTTCTGCCGGTCGGCCAGACCCTGGTCGCTACGAAACCGTCTGACCTCCGTCACCAATTTCTGCATGTCAGAGATCCGTTGCGCGGCAACCTGATCCAGGCTAATCCCGGACGACTCCGGCCAGTCGGCGATCACCAGCGACTCGCCGCCGGTCAACGCCTGCCACAGCGCCTCGCTGATAAACGGGACCACCGGGTGCAGCAACCGCAACAGCGTGTCCAGTACCGCGGCGAGCACGGCGGTGGTGTGCGAGATTCCGTCGGCGAGTTGGGTCTTGGCCAGTTCGACATACCAGTCGCAGAACTCGTCCCAGGTGAAGTGATACAGAGCCTCGCAGGCGCGGCTGAATTCATATCGGTCGAACGCCGAATCGACTTCGGCGCGAACCTCTTCCAGCCGGCCGAGAATCCAGCGGTCGGCGTCGGTCAGCTCGCCTTGGGCGGGCAGCGGGGCCACAGCCGCGCCGTTGAGCAGTGCGAACCGGGTGGCGTTGAACAGCTTTGTCCCGAAGTTGCGCGACGCGCGGACATGGTCCTCACTGATTGTCAGGTCGCCGCCCGGACTGGCGCCGCGGGCCAGCGCGAACCGCAGCGCGTCGGCGCCGAACATCTCCAACCAGTCCAACGGGTCGATGACGTTGCCCTTGGACTTGCTCATCTTGCGGCCGAACTCGTCGCGGATCAGCCCGTGCAGAAACACATTGGTGAACGGCACCTGTGGCCCGCGGCGGCCGCCAAGCGTGATGGCCTCGTCGTCGCCGACAAAGGTACCGAACATCATCATCCGGGCCACCCAGAAGAACAGGATGTCGTATCCGGTGACTAAAACGGTTGTCGGATAAAACTTTTCCAGTTCCACGGTCTGCGACGGCCAGCCCATGGTGGAAAACGGCCACAGCGCAGACGAGAACCAGGTGTCGAGGACATCGCGATCCTGCTCCCAGCCCGCAGGCGGCGTCTCGTCCGGGCCGACACACACCTGCTCGCCGTTTGGGCCGTACCAGATCGGGATCCGGTGCCCCCACCACAGCTGTCGTGAAATGCACCAGTCGTGCATGTCATCGACCCAGGCGAACCAGCGCGGCTCCAGGCTGGGCGGGTGAATCACGGTGTCCCCGTTGCGCACCGCGTCGCCGGCCGCTTTGGCGAGCGACTCCACCCGCACCCACCACTGCAGCGAGAGCCGCGGTTCGATCGGCTCACCGGTGCGCTCGGAGTGTCCGACGCTGTGCATGTAGGGCCGTTTCTCCTCGACGATCCGGCCCTGCGCCGCCAGAGCCTCGCGCACCGCGACACGGGCGTCGAAGCGATCCATCCCGTCGAATTGCGTTCCGGTATCGGCAATGCGGCCTTTGGTATCCATGATCGAGGGCATCGGCAGCTGGTGCCGCAGCCCGATCTCGAAGTCGTTCGGGTCGTGGGCCGGGGTGACTTTCACTGCGCCCGTGCCGAATTCAGGGTCCACATGGTCGTCGGCAACGACGACGAGCTGTCGGTCCACAAACGGGTGCGGCAGCGTGGCGCCGATGAGATCCCGGTAGCGCTCGTCGTCAGGGTGCACCGCGATCGCGGTATCTCCCAGCATCGTCTCGACCCGGGTGGTGGCGACGACAATATGCGGCCCGGAGTCGTCGAGCGAGCCGTAACGAAACGACACCAGTTCGCCTTCGACCTCTTCGTAGTTGACTTCGAGGTCCGAAATCGCCGTCTCCAGCACCGGTGACCAATTCACCAGTCGCTCGGCCTGATAGATCAGGCCCGCGTCATAGAGGCGCTTGAAGATCGTCCGTACCGCGCGCGACAGGCCCTCGTCCATGGTGAACCGGTCGCGGCTCCAGTCCACACCGTCCCCCAGCCTCCGCATCTGACCACCGATGGCACCGCCGGAATCCCGTTTCCATTCCCACACCTTGTCGATGAACAGCTCCCGACCGAAGTCCTCTTTGGTCTTGCCGTCGACAGCGAGCTGCTGTTCCACCACGCTCTGGGTGGCGATACCCGCGTGGTCCATGCCAGGGAGCCACAGCACTTCGTAGCCCTGCATTCGCTTGCGGCGGGTCAGGGCGTCCATCAGTGTGTGCTCGAGCGCGTGGCCCATGTGCAGGCTCCCGGTCACGTTCGGCGGTGGCAGCACAATCGAGTAACCGGGTTTGGTGCTGGTCGGATCCGCGGTGAAGTAGCCGGCGTCGAGCCAACGCTGGTAGATGGAGCTTTCGACCGCGCCCGGATCCCAGGCCTTGGGCAGGGCTTCAGCCCGCGCGCGGGCAGCGGGCTCGGGGCTGGCGGTCACCGATCAATTCTAGAAAGGACCGAAGTCCGCGACGAACACCGGCCGCATGCAGCGGAGTTCGGGTTACTTCTTGCCGCCCAATAATCCGCCGAGGATGTCGCCGGCCTTGTTGCCAAGCGCACTGCCCAAGACGCTGCCCAGCGATTTGTTTCCGCTCGCCATCCCGCCGAGGATGTTGCCCAGCACGTCGTTGAGGGCACCTCCGGACGCCGCCTCCTCCTTGGCGGGAGTGGGTGCGCTCTTCTGGGTCATCTGCTTTCCGATGTAGGCCAGCACGATCGGCGCCAGGATCGGCAACAGCTTCTGTAGTAGATCGCTGTTGCCGGCCCCACCGCCTGCCAGCGCGTTGGCGACTTGGGCGGTGTCGTTGCCGCCGAAGATCTTCGCGATCGCTTGCTGACCCTCGTTCTCGTCGACCTGGTCGACGTGGACACCGGTATCCAGCAGGCCTCGGGCGTTGGTGGCCGCGGACTCGATTTTGCTTGCATGGTCGGGGTCTTGCGCGTTCTGGTGCAGCCCGCCGACCAACACCGGTACCAGCAGCTGAACCGCCTTGTCCACTTCGGCTTCGTTGACGCCGATCTTGCTTGCGATATCGCTCGTGGGAATCTGGGCAAAAAGATCATCAAGGCCAGCCATGGAACCGTCCACCTAACGTTGCCGGGATGTGGTGACTCAGGAATGACACTAGCCCGAGCTGATCTTGTCCGACAGCGGTTCCCAGGAGCAGATTCAATTCAGGCGTGCGGTTTCCAGTGTGACGCCTGCGGCCGGCAACCGTGCCAGCAGCGCGTCACCCATCGCGGCCGCAGGCGTCAGCACACCGCGCAGGTCGGAGAGCTTGTCGCGGTCCATGGCCAGCGCCAGACCGGACTCTCCCAGTAGCACCGAGGTCGCCTGATATCCCGGATCGCCCTGCTGCGCCATGGTTGCCACATAGCGGGCGCCGGTGGTCGTGGTGGTGTAGGTCTCGGCGCGGTAGTAACCGCGCTCGCGAGTGGCCTGGCTGGGCCCGGTGCCGGGTTTGGGAGCAAGGCGCTCCACCAGCCGCCGCGGCAGCAGTCGGAAATAGCGGTTGCCCAAACCGAAAACCGCGGTTTGGGCGCCGGTTATCAAAGCTGACGCTGCCGGGGCGATAAAAGTGGATCCCACCCTCAAATGCTCCGCATAGCGGAACTGCCTTCCGTACGCCCAGTCGAGTAATGCGTTGCTGCGCCGCACAATTCGAGTGTTGTACGGCGCCATGAGAAATCCAGCCGTCCAGGTGCCGGCGAGTTCTGGCGCAATGTCGCGGCCGCGACGCCACGACATATCGGGCTGCGGACCGAGGTCTGGTTCAGCACTGCGACCGGTGCTCAGCGTGTAGGGGTCATTGACCTGGCGTCGGGCATCGGGATCGCTGGAGGCGGTATGCATCATTTCCATCCCCGATGCGATGGTCCCTCCGGACATGCCGCCGGACAAGCGCACGACGAAGTCGGTTTTCCCGAGCTCGCCGGTGCCGTCGTTGGTCGCCGCACGGTGAAGCGCGTAGACGCTCAGATCCGAAGGGATGGAATCGAATCCGCAGGAATGCACGATGCGGGCGCCGGTGTCGACGGCCTGTTTGTGGTGCAGATCGATGCTGTTACGCACGAACATCGCCTCACCGGTGAGGTCGGCGTAGTCGGTGCCGGCGGCGGCGCACGCGGCGACAAGCGGCAGCCCGTAGCGCGTGTACGGCCCGACCGTGGTGATGACCACCTGTGTCTGCGCCGCCATCGCATCCAGCGTCGAGGGCGACGATGCGTCCGCCTGAAGGATCGGCCACGACCGTGCCGATCCCCCAAGAGCTTCGCGGGTCGCGAGCAAGCGTTCGGTTGACCGGCCCGCCAGTGCGATGCGCGCATCGCCGCCGGCCCGGGCCAGGTATTCCGCTGTGAGCTTCCCCACGAAGCCGGTCGCCCCGTACAGGACGATGTCGTATTCACGCGTTGCGTTCACGGCCGCGACGCTAGAACCCTCGCCGTCCCCTCGCTACGCTGGGGCGCCCCCGCGCGGCTGGGGGTGCCCCCACCGAGCGCCCCTGCGCATCGTCGTCGCGGCTAGGTTCAGGCCATGACGCAACGCATCGTCGTGGTCGGAGCGGGCATCGCGGGACTGGCCAGCGCGGTGGCATTGCGGCGCTGTGGACGCGACGTCACGGTCATCGAAGAGCGCACCGACACATCGACGGGCGCCGGAATCAGCATCTGGCCCAACGCGCTGGCCGCGCTGGACCATATCGGCCTGGGCGACGCGGTCCGCGAGGCCGGCGGCCGGATCACCGCAGGAGCACTGCGCTGGTGCGACGGCTCATGGCTGCGCCATCCCGAAACCGAACGATTGGTCACCGCGCTCGGTGAGCCCTTAGTAGTAGTGCAACGCTCGGTGCTGCGCGACATCCTCGCCGCGGCGCTGCCCCCCGGCACGGTGCAATACGGGGTGGGCGCCGTCGGCCTGGCTGCCGAGGCCGGTGGGGTCCGCATCGAGATGTCCGACGGCAGCGCCCGCTCGGCGAGTGCGGTGGTCGGCGCTGACGGAACCCGGTCCATGGTGGCGCGCTACCTGAACGGCCCCCTGGTCGACCGCTACGCGGGCTACACGGCGTGGCGAGGAGTCGCCGATTGCGCGATGGACCCGGAGTTGGCCGGTGAAACGCTCGGACCCGGCGTCGAAGCCGGCCATGTACCGATGGGAGCGGATCGCACGTACTGGTTCGCCACAGAGCGGGCGCCCGAAGGTCGGCTGTCGCCGGATGGGGAGTTGTCGTACTTGCAGGCAAAGTTCGCCGACTGGCCCGAGCCGATCCCGAGCATGCTCGCCGCGACCGCGCCCGCCGACGTGCTGCGCAACGACCTCTACGACCGCACCCCCGCAAGACACTGGTCCCGCGGCGCGGCGGTGCTGGTTGGTGACGCGGCCCATCCGATGCGCCCACACCTCGGCCAGGGCGGATGCCAGGGGCTGGAGGACGCCGCGATTCTGGGCGCGTTCATTGCCGGGGCGGCCGACCTGCCGACCGCGTTCGCCCGCTTCGAGGCGTTCCGACGGCCGCGGGTCAACCCGCTGGTCCGGGAATCAGCGTTGATCGGCCGGATGGTCAACCTGCGTCCGGCGTTTCTCAGTGCGGCCGCGTGCCGGGCCACCGTGCTGGTCCCCGAGGCCGTGGTGACGCGTCATTTGGCCTCGGTGGCGGCGCGGTCGGCGTTCGTCTTGCCAGACGCGGAATAGACGACGGTGCCGGGCCCGCAGGCCCGGCACCGTCTTGGGTTGCCGTTGGGTCAGCCGCGCCGACCGCAGACCGGCCAGGCGCCGATGCCCTGCGTACGCAGAACATTCTCGGCCACCCGGATCTGCTCCTCGCGGCTCGCGCTGGCTGGGGAGCCCGAGCCACCGTTGGCATGCCAGGTGCTCGGGGTGAACTGCAGACCACCGACGAAGCCGTTACCGGTGTTGATCGACCAGTTGCCACCGGACTCGCACTGTGCGATCGCGTCCCAGTTCACGCTGTAGGCCTGCTTAGGCGCGGGGGGCGCTTCCGGAGCAGGACCGTCACCGGCAGGCTCGGCCAGCGGCGGCGCCGCCTCGGGGGCCGGCGGTGCATCCGGAGCCGGCGGCAGGCCGGCCGGAGGCGGCGGTGCATCCGGAGCCGGCGGCAGGTCGGCCGGGGGCGGTGGTGCGTCCGGAGCGGGCGCATCGGGAGCCGGAGGCGCATCCGGAGCGGGCGGCGCATCCGGTGCGGGCGGCAAGTCCGCCGGCGCCTCGGGAGCGCGCCCCAGGGCCGCATTGAAGTCCCAGGCGTCGCCCTCCGCATACGCGGTGGCGACGAACGGCGCAGTCGGCGCTGCGGCAAGCGCCCCTGCAATCCCGGCCATGATGAGCGTCTTGCGGACGTTCCTCAATATCGTTCCTTTCGCGGTGCGCGCGCGCCAAAGCAAACCCAGCGATGTGGGGGTGCCTGTCTCCAGGCGGGTTGATGCTTCGAGGCGTGCCGTCTCGTTCTGGCACGACAGCGGGGGCCTGATCCGCCGACCGGGCTGGTGCCCGACGGCCGCACGGCGGCTGTCGCCGTCCGCAGCCCCCGCTCACACGCGGGTCCGTGGATTCGATTTTGTTGTGCCTTTTGCGGCCGAGACGGACCGTACGAGAACCGCGTGCATTAGTCATCTCGGGACACGCCGGATATCTCGCTTCCGTAACGGTCAGATCACGGCGACCCGGGTAATTGTCCTTCCAGGTCAGGAAGGTCTTTTTCGCGGGTGTCAATCTCGTGACGCGACGTACCATTCGTGAGCCAAATCACGCAGATATTGTGAGCTGCACCACGGCTTTACACGGTGTCACGCCAAGTGTTTTGGAGTGTTTTGCGCTCATCCCTCGCGTGAAGGCGAGCCGGGCGTTAGCTAGCGGAGTGTAACGCCGCGGCGTATC
This sequence comes from Mycobacterium fragae, assembly GCF_002102185.1. Taxonomy (GTDB): domain Bacteria; phylum Actinomycetota; class Actinomycetes; order Mycobacteriales; family Mycobacteriaceae; genus Mycobacterium; species Mycobacterium fragae. The sequence continues at coordinate 109,112 of NZ_LQOW01000031.1, read as the reverse complement.
GCGTCATCGCAAGCCTCCACACGGCCATCGAATAGGTCTAATATACTGTGCCACAACGCTTTTCAATTCCATGAGATATGTGGCGTCGCGGAGAGCGCCGCCCCGCCACGGGGCTCAACGCGCTTTCACCATATGCCTTGTGTCCCAAGGCATATCACTATCTTGGAAGCGAAAAGCGAACGCTTTACAACCAAACTTCCACCTGTTTGCCGGAATCGTCCTGCGATCCGCTTTTGCAACGCCTAATACCGGTAGGACCCGTTCACAGTTGATTGGCCATTGGGCTCAAATCGCTGCCGCCTCAACGCAATACGGGCGGCCCCGGCGCAGGCTGGATGCGACCTCGTCAGTCGCGAATGTGGTTACTATTGAATCAGTGCCCCGATGTGAATAGCGCCAATTATTACAATCAGTCGGCTCAATATCCGAAATCGAGCAAGCCGAATTCGAAATTGAATTCGTCAGTAAATGGCGCCCAATTAGCGTCAGGCTTGCAAAAGTGAGCGCAGGTCGGCGGCAGAATTAACGTTGGCCAACGACCGGGAAGCGGGAAGCACGATCCGCTGCGCGTCGATGCTGTCGACCAACGCGCGCATCTTGCGTTCGCCGGCGGCCACCAGCGCAGCGATCCGCTCGGCTAGGTCGGTGCGGTACACCGCGGCCAGATAGTGGTCACGGCCGTCCCAGGGCAGCACGACGTCGGCGTCCACTTCGGCTGCCCGTTCCACCAGGGTGTCGATCAAATCGACGGTGAGAAACGGCATATCGACGGCGCATACGAACGCCCGCTTCGCGCCGGCCTCGGCAGCCGCACGCAATCCCCGTCCGGTCGCGAGCAGCGGACCCAGTCCACGCACCTCGTCGCGTACCACCTCGGCGTGCAGCGGCGGCAGGGGTTGTCCCGGCGCGGCCACCACGAAAACCGGTTGGCACCGCTGGTCGAGCACGCTGACCATGTATTCGACCATCGTTGTGGGGCCTTCGGTGCCTGCCCGGCGAAGACCGTCGGAAACCGGTCCCGGAAAAGGCATCGTGGCCTTGTCCCGGCCCATCCGCCGCGATGCGCCCCCAGCGAGCACCACCCCGGCCAACGAAACGGGCCCGGCCGTAGGCGGTGTCACGTCAGTCGACGGTCCAGGTGTCGCGCCCGCGCAACAGCGATTGCAGGGCAGCGCGGCCAGCCGGCTTGGATTCCTTCGCGGCACCAACCTGTGCCCGGGCCGCGTCGTCGTAGGTAGGCCGATTGACCTGACGGAAGATGCCCATCACGGTGTGCTCGAGGTTCTGCTCGGATAGCCGCGAAAGGGCGAACGCGTAGGCGGAGTCGGTGAGGTGCGCGTCATGCACGACGATCTCATCGACACTGACGTCGGCGGTCTTGGCCACCTCCAGGCCATAGCCGGACCGCACCACGCAGTATTCGCCGTTGGCGCCGAACACGATCGGCTCGCCGTGACGGACGTTGATCAGTCGCTCCTCGGCGCCCTCTTTGCGCAGCGCGTCGAACGAGCCGTCGTTGAAAATCGGGCAGTCCTGCAGGATCTCGACCAGGGCGGACCCGCGGTGCTGGGCCGCCGCTCGCAGCACCTCCGACAGCCCCTTGCGGTCGGAGTCCAGCGCGCGGCCGACGAAGCTCGCCTCCGCGCCGAGCGCCACCGAGACGGGGTTGAACGGCTGGTCCAGTGATCCCATCGGGGTCGACTTGGTCACCTTGCCGACTTCGGAGGTCGGCGAGTACTGCCCCTTGGTCAGCCCGTAGATCCGGTTGTTGAACAGCAGGATCGTCAAGTTGACGTTGCGCCGCAACGCGTGGATCAGATGATTACCGCCGATCGACAACGCGTCGCCGTCACCGGTGACCACCCATACCGACAGGTCCTCGCGGGCCAGCGCCAGACCCGTCGCGATGGCCGGCGCACGCCCATGGATGGAATGCAGGCCATAGGTCTCCAGGTAGTACGGGAACCTGCTGGAGCAGCCGATGCCGCTGACGAAGACGATGTTCTCGCGGCGTAATCCCAACTCGGGCAGGAAGTTCCGCATCGTATTGAGGATGACGTAGTCGCCGCAACCGGGGCACCAGCGGACTTCCTGGTCACTGGTGAAGTCCTTGGCCTTCTGCGGTTGGTCGGTGGTGGGCACTGCGCTGTGCTTGGACAGCGCATCCGTCAAAGGAAGCTCTGCCCCCGCCAGATTGCCGATCACGTCAGTCATACTTCAGCTCCTACGCCACTGCCCACAGTAGCCGCCGCCAACCTGGCGACCATCGTCTTGTCTTGCTCGATCTCGGCCAGCGTCCCGCCCAGCGCGGCGCGGATGACGCGGCCCACCTCGTCGGCCAAGAACGAAACGCCCTGAACCTTGGTGACCGATTGCACGTCGACCAAATACTTGCCGCGCAGCAGCAGCGCCAGCTGGCCCATGTTCATCTCGGGGGCCACCACCTGCGGGTAGCGCCGCAGCACTTCGCCGAGGTTGGCAGGGAATGGGCGAAGATGGCGCAGATGGGCGTGTGCGACCTTGATGCCGTTGCGCCGCGCGCGCCGACACGCTTCCCCGATCGGACCGTAGGTGCTGCCCCAGCCGATCAGCAGCAGCTCGGCGTCGCCGGTCGGATCGTCGACTTCCAGATCCGGCACGCGGATGCCGTCGATTTTGGCCTCGCGCAACCGCACCATGAGCTCGTGGTTGGCCGGATCGTAGGAGATGTTGCCCGAGCCGTTTGCACACTCCAGGCCGCCGATGCGGTGTTCCAGCCCGGGAGTGCCCGGAATCGCGAACTGACGGGCGAGGGTTTCCGGGTCACGGGCGTACGGCTGGAAGGGCTCATCCGGTTTGGCGAAGGTGTGCTCGATCGGTTCCAGCGCATCGACGTCCGGGATGCGCCATGGCTCCGAGCCGTTGGCGATTGCGCCGTCGGACAAGACGATCACCGGGGTGTGGTACGACACCGCGATTCGCACCGCCTCGATGGCGGTTTCAAAACAGTCGGACGGCGAACATGGCGCCAGCACCGCCACCGGCGACTCGCCGTTGCGCCCGTACATCGCCTGCATCAGGTCGGCCTGTTCGGTCTTGGTCGGCATTCCGGTTGACGGGCCTGCGCGCTGTACGTCGATGATGAGCATTGGCAGCTCGGTCATCACACCAAGGCCGATCGCTTCGGCTTTCAGCGACAGACCGGGCCCCGAGGTGCTGGTCACCCCCAGAGCACCGCCGTAGGCGGCGCCCAACGCAGCGCACACGCCGCCGATCTCGTCTTCGGCCTGAAAGGTGATCACGTTGAAGTTCTTGTGCTTGGACAGCTCGTGCAGGATGTCCGAGGCCGGGGTGATCGGATAACTGCCGAGCACAACCGGGATGTCGGCGAGCTGTCCGGCCGCGACGATGCCGTACGCCATTGCGGTGTTACCGGAGATCTGCCGGTACTCGCCCGCGGGCAGTACCGCCCTTGAAACCTCGTAGGTGGTGGCGAAGGCCTCGGTGGTTTCGCCGTAGTTCCATCCCGCCTTCAGCGCCAGCACGTTGGTCTCCGCGATGTCGGGCTTGCCGGCGAACTTCTCTCGGATGAAGTTCTCGCTGGTCTGAATCGGCCGCCCATACATCCACGACAAAAGGCCAAGCGCGAACATGTTTTTGGCGCGCTGGCCGTCTTTCTTCGACGCACCGATCGGCTCGACGGCGCCGAGTGTCAGCGTCGTCATCGGCACAGCTTGCACGACGTAGTCCGACAGCTCGCCAGATTCGAGCGGGTCGGCTTCGTAGCCGACTTTGGCCAAGTTGCGCTTGGTGAACTCGTCGGAGTTGACGATCACCAGCCCGCCGCGGGGCAGGTCGCCGAGGTTTGCCTTCAACGCCGCGGGGTTCATCGCGACCAGCACGTCGGGCCGGTCACCGGCGGTGAGGATGTCGTAGTCGGCGATTTGGATCTGGAACGACGAGACCCCGGGCAGGGTGCCTGCGGGCGCGCGGATCTCGGCGGGATAGTTCGGTTGGGTGGCCAGATCGTTGCCGAAGACGGCGGCTTCGGATGTGAACCGGTCACCGGTGAGCTGCATGCCATCACCGGAGTCCCCGGCGAAACGAATGACGACTTGTTCCAACTTTCGGCGCTCGGGCGCCGCTGTGGTATGAGATTCCGACCTGGCTCCGTTATCGCTCGGACCCACGTCCCCGCCTTCCATCGCTGTTCACCGCCGTTGGAGTGGACCCCCGGCCAAGTTTTATGTCACTGGCAGTACCGATTATTGCACTGCTCTTAGGGTTTCATTCATGCTCGCGCGCACCACCACGCTACCTCTACTCGGCCAAAGGACGAGGTCAGACACACGCTAATGGGGTCCATCCAATCAAAGTGTGGTGTTCGTCACTTTTGCTGGCAGACGAAGTCTAAGAACAAAACCTACGCGCGAGTAACGTTAGCTAGCACCCCGCGGGCCGTGGGTCAGGCGCTCTTGTCGCGCCGCTCGGTGCGCGACGGCTTGCGCGGCACGATCGTCGGCAGCACGTTGTCCTGCACGGTCTCCTTGGTCACGACGACCTTGGCGACGTCGTCGCGGCTGGGGATGTCGTACATCACCGGCAGCAGCACTTCCTCCATGATCGCGCGCAGACCGCGGGCCCCGGTGCCGCGGTGGATGGCTTGCTCCGCAATGGCTTCCAGCGCGTCGGCGGAGAATTCCAGCTCCACGTTGTCCATCTCGAAGAGCCGGGTGTACTGCTTGACCAAGGCATTCTTCGGCTCGGACAGGATTCTGACCAATGAATCCATGTCCAGGTTGGTCACCGAGGCGACCACGGGCAGCCGGCCGATGAATTCGGGAATCAACCCGTATTTGATCAGGTCTTCGGGCATCACTTCGGCGAAGTGATCGGTGGTGTCGATCTCGGCCTTGGAGCGGACCTCCGCGCCGAAGCCCAGCCCGCGTTTGCCGACGCGGTCGGAGACAATCTTCTCCAGCCCGGCGAACGCACCGGCCACGATGAACAACACGTTGGTGGTGTCGATCTGGATGAACTCCTGGTGCGGGTGTTTGCGGCCGCCCTGCGGCGGCACCGACGCCTGGGTGCCCTCGAGGATTTTCAGCAGTGCCTGCTGCACGCCCTCGCCGGAGACGTCGCGGGTGATCGACGGGTTCTCGCTCTTGCGGGCGATCTTGTCGACCTCGTCGATGTAGATGATGCCGGTCTCGGCGCGCTTGACGTCGTAGTCCGCGGCCTGGATCAGTTTGAGCAATATGTTCTCGACGTCTTCGCCGACATAGCCCGCCTCGGTCAGCGCGGTGGCGTCGGCGATGGCGAACGGCACATTGAGCATCTTGGCCAGCGTTTGGGCCAGGTACGTCTTACCGCAGCCCGTTGGGCCGAGCATCAAGATGTTGGACTTGGTCAGCTCGACAGGTTCGCCCGAACGGGAGTCGCGCGTCTTCTCGCCGGCTTGGATCCGCTTGTAGTGGTTGTAGACGGCGACGGCCAGGGTCCGCTTGGCGGTGTCCTGACCGATGACGTAACCCTCCAGGAAATCCCGGATCTCAGCGGGCTTGGGCAGCTCATCGAGTTTGACGTCGTCGGCGTCGGCGAGTTCCTCTTCGATGATCTCGTTGCACAGATCGATGCACTCATCGCAGATGTAGACACCAGGACCCGCAATGAGCTTTTTGACCTGTTTCTGGCTCTTGCCGCAGAAGGAGCACTTCAGCAAGTCACCGCCGTCTCCGATGCGCGCCATGGTGCTGAGGGCCTACTTCCTGTTCACCGTTTCGTGCTATGCCGCGTGTATTTCCCGACGCTACCCGCTTGCTCTACGGCGATGCGACCGTTAGAGGCGAATCGCGTCGGTGATATTCGTGCCTGTCCGTTGTGAACATATCGCCTGAGGACGGCGAGCGCGCGCCGGAACGCGCCGCCGTGTCTTTGGCGTGTCGCGGCCGTTATGCGACCGAGAGGCGGACCGGCGGGGCCACCCTACATTAGATGTGTGGGATTCGCCGTGCCCGACGATACCGCGCTGATCGCCGATGGCGGCCTGGCGACCGAGCTCGAGGCGCGCGGCAATGATCTCTCAGATGCGTTGTGGTCGGCGCGGCTGCTGGTGGATGCGCCGCAGGAGATCACCGCCGTGCATTCGGCGTTCTTCCGCGCCGGGGCGATGATCGCGACCACTGCCAGTTACCAGGCGTCGTTCGAGGGCTTCGCCGCCCGCGGGATCGACCGTGATGACACTGTGCGGTTGCTGCGGCGCAGCGTGGAGCTTGCCAACGCTGCGCGGGACGAGGTGGGCATGGGATGGGTGGCCGCTTCGATTGGGCCATACGGCGCCGCACTGGCCGACGGGTCGGAATACCGCGGACGCTACGGGCTGTCCGTTGCGCAGCTGCAAGCCTGGCACCGGCCCCGGCTGGACGTCCTCGCCGATGCCGGCGCCGACGTGCTGGCGCTGGAAACCATCCCCGACGTCGACGAGGCCGAGGCGTTGGTGAACGTGGTGCGCCGGATCGACATGCCGGCCTGGCTCAGCTACACCGTCGACGGCACCTCCACCCGGGCCGGTCAGCCGCTGGCCGACGCGTTCGCCGTCGCGGCCGGGGTGCCGGAGATCGTCGCGGTCGGGGTCAATTGCTGCTCGCCCGACGACGTGCTGCCCGCGATCGGCCTGGCCCGACAAACCGGCAAACCCGTGATCGTGTATCCCAATAGCGGCGAGCGCTGGGATAGCGGTCGGCGCGGTTGGGTTGGGCCACCGCGGTTTTCGGCTCGGTTGGCCCCACAGTGGTTGGCAGCGGGAGCGCGCGTTGTCGGCGGGTGTTGCCGAGTGCGGCCGGACGATATTGCGGAGGTTGCGGCAGCGGTGGCCTAGGCCGGCTGCGCCGAGAGTTTGCGGTATTCGAGCACGGTGTCGATGATCCCGTAGTCCTTGGCCTCTTCGGCGGTCAGGATCTTGTCGCGATCGGTGTCCTTGCGGATCACCGCGGCGTCCTTGTTGGTGTGGCGAGCCAGGGTGGTTTCCATCAGCGTGCGCATCCGCTCGATTTCCGCGGCCTGGATTTCCAGGTCCGAGAACTGGCCCTGAATCACCCCCGACAACGACGGCTGGTGGATCAACACTCGCGCATTGGGCAGCGCCATCCGCTTACCCGGTGTTCCGGCGGCCAGCAGCACGGCCGCGGCCGAGGCGGCTTGTCCCAGACACACTGTCTGAATGTCGGCGCGAACGTATTGCATCGTGTCGTAGATCGCCATCAACGAGGTGAACCCGCCGCCGGGTGAGTTGATGTACATGGTGATGTCGCGGTCGGGGTCCAACGACTCCAACACCAGCAGCTGCGCCATGATGTCGTTCGCCGACGCGTCATCGACCTGGACACCGAGGAAGATGATCCGCTCCTCGAACAGCTTGTTATACGGGTTCGACTCCTTGACGCCCCAGCTGGAGTGCTCGATGAAGGACGGCAGGATGTAGCGTGCTTGCGGCTGGATTTCGGGGTTCATGATGGTGCGACTCCGTTGGTCTCGGCGCGGGTGATGATGTGGTCGACGAACCCGTACTCCAGCGCTTCCTGGGCGGTGAACCACCGGTCGCGATCCGAATCCGCCATGATGCGCTCCACCGGCTGGCCCGTGAATTCGGCGTTCAGCCGGAACATCTCCTGCTTGATGACGGCGAACTGCTCGGCCTGGATGGCGATGTCGGCGGCACTACCGGTCACGCCGCCCAGCGGCTGGTGCATCAGGATGCGGGCGTGCGGCAACGCGTAGCGCTTGCCCTTGGTGCCGGCGGCCAGCAGGAACTGGCCCATCGACGCGGCCATGCCCATCCCGTACGTGGCGATGTCGCACGGCGCCAGCACCATGGTGTCGTAGATGGCCATGCCGGCGCTGATCGACCCGCCCGGGGAGTTGATGTAGAGCGAGATGTCTTTGGTCGGGTCTTCGGCCGCGAGCAGCAGAATCTGCGCACAGAGCCGGTTGGCGATGTCGTCGTCTACCTGCGACCCGAGGAAGATGATTCGCTCGGAGAGCAAACGCTCATAGACCGAATCGATGAGGTTCAGACCCTGCGTGTTCGAACGCATGTCACCGCTCACTGTGGAGTACCTGCTTTCTCGAGTTCCATATGCACCGACATTAACCAACCGGAGCGGTCGCGCACTCCCTGAAGTCCCGGCGTTCGCTCACAGCGTCATGCCGAGTCGCCGCTGACCTCCGCGGCCTCTTCGGCCTCATCCGTCTCCTCCGCAGTCCGGCGACCGAAGAACTCGCTGGTGTCGATCACGTTTCCGTCGGTGTCGGTGACCGTGGCCGCTTCGACCACAGCGGCGATGGTCAGCCCGCGACGCACATCGGCGAACATGGCCGGCAACTGGTTGTTCTGCTGCAGATAAGACAAGAGCTGTTGCGGCTCGATGCCGTACTGCTGCGATGTCATCACCAGCCGTTCGCTGAGGTCCTCCTGGCTCACCTGGATCTCCAGGTCGTCGGCCAGCGCGTCGATCAGCAGTTGGGTCTTGACGCTCTTCTCCGCCGCCGAGCGGGTATCGGCGTCGAACTCCTCGCGTGAGGAGCCGCGCTCGGCGAGCGCCTCGGCGAATTTGGCTTCGTCGTGGTCGAGGCCATGGATGGCGTTGTGCACGGTGTTGTCGACCTGCGCCTGCACGATCGCCTCCGGCAGCGGCATGTCCACCTGCTCCAGCAGGGCATCCAGCGTGGCGGCCTGGATCGCCTCCGCCTGCTGGACGCGCTTGACCCGGCGCACCTGGTCGGCAAGGTTAGCCCGCAGTTCGTCGATGGTGTCGAATTCACTTGCCAATTGGGCGAATTCGTCATCAGGTTCGGGCAGTTCACGCTCCTTGACCGACTCGACGGTGACGGTGACCTCGGCGTCCTCCCCCGCGTGTGGACCGGCCGCCAGTTTGGTGGTGAAAACCCGGGATTCCCCGGCCGACAGGCCGACGATCGCCTCGTCGAGACCGTCGATGAGCTGGCCGGACCCGACCTCATGGGACAGGCCCTTGGTCGCCGCCTCCGGTACTTCTTGCCCGTCGATGGTTGCGGACAAGTCGATCGAGACGAAGTCACCGTTGGCGGCGGGCCGGTCTACTCCGGTCAGCGTTCCGAACCTTGCCCGCAGGGACTGCAGTTCGGCCTCGACGTCGTCGTCGCTGACCTCGATCGGGTCCACCGTGATCTTCAGCGCGCTCAGGTCGGGCAGGGCGATCTCCGGTCGCACGTCGACCTCGGCGGTGAAGACCAGTTCCTCGCCGTACTCCTTTTTCGTCACCTCGATGTCGGGCTGCCCGAGCGGTCGCACGTCGGATTCGGTGACGGCTTGGCCATAGCGGCTGGGCAGTGCGTCGTTGACCACCTGATCGAGCATCGCTTCGCGGCCGATGCGCGCTTCCAAAAGCTTGGCCGGTGCCTTTCCGGGACGAAACCCGGGCAGGCGGACCTGCTTGGCCAGCTCCTTGTAGGCGCGGTCGAAGTCAGGTTGCAGCTCCGTGAACGGCACCTCGACGTTGATGCGAACCCGGGTGGGGCTCAGCTGCTCGACGGTGCTCTTCACGGGTGTGCTCCTCGGCGTGTCGGTCCTGGCGGTCGGTGGGTGCTGCGGCTCGGGTCGGGGTGACAGGATTTGAACCTGCGACCTTCCGCTCCCAAAGCGGATGCGCTACCAAGCTGCGCTACACCCCGCGCTGACCTCGCGATCCTACGGCCCGACCCCGCCGTCCCGGCAGCGACCTCACGGCGAAGTCACGGGGCGGCATCATTTGGATTTGATGTCTGCCGCGACGTACAGTCTCGCTCGACTAATACATTGCGGGCGTAGCTCAATGGTAGAGCCCTAGTCTTCCAAACTAGCGACGCGGGTTCGATTCCCGTCGCCCGCTCAAAGCCGGGCTCGCCGACAGTGAGGCCCATTAGGCTCAGGAGGCCGACACATCCAGCACACAGGCGCCATGGCCGCTATCGAGATTCACGGTTCGTGCGCGTCGCGGTTCGCAAAGGTACGCGACGCATTCGAGCAGAACTTTGCGCTGCGCAACGAGGTTGGCGCGGCCGTCGCAGCCTGGGTGGACGGCGAACTCGTCGTCAATTTGTGGGCCGGTTCGGCCGACGCGGCCGGCACCCGGCCATGGCGGGAAGACACCCTGGCCACGGTGCTCTCCGGCACCAAGGGGCTGACCAGCACGTGCATACATCAGCTCGTCGAGCGCGGTGAGCTCGACCTCGATGCGCCGGTGGCGCGGTATTGGACCGAGTTCGCGCAGGCGGGCAAGGAGGCCATCACCATCGGCATGGTGATGAGTCACCGGTCGGGCGCGATCGGCCCGCGTACCCGGATGCCGTGGCAGAAGGTCACCGACTGGGATTTCGTGTGTGAGCAGTTGGCCGCCGCCGAACCGTGGTGGGAGCCCGGCACCGCACAGGGCTACCACATGACCACCTACGGCTTCATCCTCGGCGAGGTGTTCCGCCGGGTCACCGGTCGGACGGTCGGCCATTACCTGCGCACCGAGATCGCCGAGCCGCTCGGCGCCGATGTGCACATCGGCATGTCCCGCGCCGAGCAGCGACGCTGCGCCGATCTGGTGAGCAAGCCAACCATCCGCCAGATGCTGGCCGACGTGAACGCTCCCGGATACCCAACGTCATTGGCCGAACATCCGAAGGCGGGGCTCGCGGTCTCGATGGGCTTTGCCCCGGACGACGAACTCGAATCCAACGACCTGGAGTTGTGGCGGGAGCTGGAGTTTCCGGGCACCAACGCGCAGGTGTCGGCTCTTGGCCTTGCGACGTTCTACAACGCGCTGGCCCAGGAGAAACTGCTCAGCCGCAAACAGATGGACATGGTCCGGGTGTCGCAGGGCGGCTTCGAGACCGATCTGGTGCTTGGCCCACGGGTCGCCGATCACGGGTGGGGTCTGGGCTACATGCTCAACCAGCGTTGTGTCAACGGGCCCAACCCGCGGATTTTCGGCCACGGCGGCCTCGGCGGATCGTTCGGGTTCGTCGACCTCGAGCACCGCATCGGTTACGCGTATGTGATGAATCGGTACGACGCAACCAAGGCCAACGCCGATCCGCGCAGCGTCGCTCTCAGTAACGAGATATACGCCGCACTCGGGGTCAAGCAGGGCTGACGACGTTGCGGTGGCTAGTGTCCGCCACCACCGCCGCCGCCATTACCGCCCCCGCCGGGACCGTTCGGCCCTGGCGCTCCAGGACCGGGTCCATTCGGACCAGGACCGGGACCATTCGGACCAGGCCCCGGACCGTAATTTCCGCCGCCGGGGCCAGGCCCTGGGCCGGGTCCGGGGCCGTTGCAATACGGACCGTTCCCCGGGTTCCAGGCATCGCCCGGGTTGCACGGGAAGTTCTGGAAGGACGTCACTTGTGCTTGTCCGTCACCCGCGGCGCCCAGCCCGACGAGGCCCAGGCCCGCCGAAACCATGGCCGTCGTCGCGGCGACCCGTATAGATCTCTTCATTCCGGACGCATACCCGCACTGTTTCCGCAGGAAACAGACAAGGCCTGAAGTGACGGCCGCGGATTGTCCGCGGCCGTCACTTGGACTGTTGTTCTGTTAGTGGCCGGGTCCGTGGGGCCCTGGCCCGCCAGGTCCGCCGGGCCCGCCAGGTCCACCGGGTCCGGGGTGCCATCCGGGGCCACCGGGCCCGCGCGGAGGCGGGCCCCCGGGTCCCCATCCCGGTCCCCAGTGCGGGTCGGGATGGGGGTTGGGTCCGGGTCCCCGCCAGTTTTCGTGGCAGCCGTTCCAGTCCCAGTTGGGACCCCAGATCGGGTCCCAGAAGTCGCCAGGGCACCACTGCGGGAAGGGGCCGGGCTGGGCTGCGGCGTCGGTCGCGGTGGCCAAACCGGCCAACCCGAAACCGGCAGCGAGGACGGCTGTTGCTGCGGCTATGCGTGCGATGTTTTTCACTCGGCCTTGGTATCAACTGAACCTATGTGTGAGATATGAAGGACGGTTGAAATACCTTGGCCACCAACGTTGATCACTACAAACGGTGACAGGTGAATTAGGTCACAGCGCAGGAGGCGACATGCCGTGGGTGTCTATCTCTGGCACGTCGGGCACCAGAAGACATTTCGGCCTTCCAGCTCGGCAGTGCGGATCTCGGTTGCGCATACCCGGCAGGCCTCGCCAGCGCGCCGATACACGTAGGTACGCGGTCGTCCGGGTGCGTATGACGGCGGGCCGCAATCATGCTCAGGACGCACGGCGATGATCTTGCCGCGGCGCAGACCGACTTTCATCAGCGCGACCAGGTCGGTCCATGCCGCGTCGAATTCGGCCTCGCTGATGTGCTGGCCGATCCGGTACGGGTCGATTCGGTGACGGAACAGCAACTCGCTGCGGTAGACGTTGCCGACGCCGGCGATCACCGTCTGGTCCATGAGTAGCGCGCCGATTGGCCTGCGCGACTTGGTAATCCGCGCCCACGGCCACGCCGGATCGGCGTCGCGGCGCAGCGGGTCGGGCCCGAGCCGGGATACCACGTCGGCGACCTGCGCATCGTCGAGAACCTCGCATACCGTCGGACCGCGCAAATCCGTGCCGTATTGCGCCCCGATCATCCGCATCCGCACCTGCCCGACCGGAGGGGGCATCGCAACATCGGGCGGTCGTACCCATTCGGTGAATGTGCCGTACAGGCCGAGGTGCACGTGCACGGTCGGACCGCCGGCGTAGTGGTGAAACAGGTGCTTTCCCCAGGCGCTGGCACGCTTTAGCACCCGGCCGTCGACAGCGGCGGCCGCCGCAGCGAATCGGCCCTGCGGGCTGGACACCGACACCGGCGCACCGGCATAGCGTCGCTGGTGCAGCCGAGCCAGTCGATGCAGGGTGTGGCCCTCAGGCACGATCAGTCGTCGGCGCCGGGCACCGGCGGAGCCTGGTGGGTGCGCTCGTATTCGTCGAGTATGTCGATACGCCGTTGGTGGCGTTCGGCTTTCGACCACTGCGTGGTCAGAAACGCATCGACGATGGCAAGGGCTTCGGGAACCGTGTGCATCCGGCCGCCGATGCCGATCAGTTGCGCGTTATTGTGCTCCCGAGCCAGCGACGCGGTCTCTACGCTCCATCCCAGCGCACAGCGGGCGCCGGGGACCTTGTTCGCGGCGATCTGTTCACCATTGCCCGATCCGCCCAACACGATGCCGAGGCTGCCCGGGTCAGCCACCGTCCGCGTTGCGGCGGCGATGCAGAACGCCGGGTAGTCGTCGTCGGGGTCGTAGTTGAAGGCGCCACAGTCGATCGGCTCGTGCCCGGATTTGCTTATGTGTTCGATGATCTGCTGCTTGAGCTCGAAGCCGGCGTGGTCGGAGCCGAGGTATACGCGCATGGCCGACATTCTGCCCGACGCCTACCGCTACGCGGCCGTTAGTCGAATTCGGGCCGTTCGGTTCGGGTGCGCTTGAGCTCCCAGAAGTGCGGATAGGCGGCGAAGGTCACCGAGGCATCCCACAACTTGCCGGCCTGTTCGCCGCGCGGGATCTTCGACAGCACCGGCCCGAAGAACGCGATGTTGTTGACGTGGATGGTCGGGGTGCCGACGTCCTCGCCGACGGCGTCCATCCCGGCGTGATGGCTCTTGCGCAGCGCTTCGTCGTATGCGTCGCTCTCGGCGGCGTCAGCCAATTCGGCGGGCAGCCCCACCTCATCCAGCGACTGCTTGATGACCTCGTCGAGGTCTTTGTTGTCTTCGTTATGGATGCGGGTGCCCATCGCGGTGTACAGCGGCGCGAGCACCTCGGGGCCGTGGGCCTGCTCGGCGGCGATGGCCACCCGAACCGGTCCCCATGCCTTCTTCATCCCTTCCCGATACTTCTCGGGGAGATCTTCGCGGCCCTCATTGAGGATTGCCAGGCTCATCACGTGGAAGTTCACGTCGATGTCGCGGACCTTCTCCACCTCCAAGATCCAGCGCGACGTGATCCACGCCCAGGGGCAGAGCGGATCGAACCAGAAATCGGCGACTGACTTGTCGGGCATCGCGGGGTCCTCTCGTCGACGGTCGGGATAGCCGTCCAGCACAACCGTAGCGGTGCGAGGACTGTTCCCGACGGCTCGGGCCGATCGCCGTTAGGTTAGACGTGTGGCACTTCCCAACCTCACCCGCGACCAGGCCGTCGAGCGCGCCGCGCTGATCACGGTCGGCGCCTACCGGCTCACCCTCGATCTGACCGACGGCGACGGCGGCCCGGGCGAACACACCTTCCGGTCGGTCACGACCGTGGAATTCGACGCCCTCGCCGGCGCCGAGACCGTCATCGACATCGCCGCCGACACGGTTCGGGGCGCCACCCTGAACGGACGCGAACTCGACGTCTCGGCGTATGACGAGTCCACCGGCATTGCGCTGACCGGCCTGGCCGAGCACAACGTCGTCGTCGTCGACGCCGACTGCCGCTACTCCAACACCGGCGAAGGGCTACATCGTTTCGTCGACCCGGTCGACGGCGAGGTGTATTTGTACTCGCAGTTCGAAACCGCCGACGCCAAGCGGATGTTCGCCTGCTTCGACCAGCCCGATCTCAAGGCGACGTTCGATCTGTCGGTGACCGCACCGCAGCACTGGCAAGTGGTTTCCAACGGCGCCACGGTAAGCGTCGAGGGCGGTGTACACACGTTTGCCGCCACACCGCGGATGAGCACCTACCTGGTGGCGTTGATAGCCGGACCATACGCGCGCTGGGACGATGTCTACAGCGACGAGCACGGCGAGATCCCGTTGGGCATCTTCTGCCGGGCGACGTTGGCGGACTTCATGGACGCCGAGCGGCTGTTCACCCAAACCAAGCAGGGGTTCGGCTTCTACCACAAGCACTTTGGGGTGCCGTACGCGTTCGGCAAGTACGACCAGTTGTTCGTCCCTGAATTCAATGCCGGCGCGATGGAGAACGCGGGCGCGGTCACGTTCCTGGAGGACTACGTCTTTCGAAGCAAGGTCACCCGCGCGTCGTATGAGCGACGTGCCGAAACGGTGCTGCATGAGATGGCGCACATGTGGTTCGGCGACCTGGTCACCATGCGCTGGTGGGACGATCTGTGGCTCAACGAGTCGTTCGCCACCTTCGCCTCGGTGCTCTGCCAAAGCGAAGCAACGGAATTCAACCAGGCGTGGACGACGTTCGCCAACGCCGAGAAGTCGTGGGCCTACCGGCAGGATCAGCTGCCGTCGACGCATCCCGTGGCCGCTGACATTCCGGACCTGGCTGCGGTCGAGGTCAACTTCGACGGCATCACCTACGCCAAGGGCGCCAGTGTGCTCAAACAACTGGTCGCCTACGTCGGGCTCGAGCATTTCCTGGCGGGCCTGCGCGACTACTTCAAAACCCACGCCTACGACAATGCGACGTTCGACGATCTGCTGGCCGCGCTGGAGAAGGCCTCCGGTCGCGATCTGTCCGACTGGGGGCGCCAGTGGCTCAAGACCACCGGCCTGAACACCCTGCGGGCCGATTTCGACGTCGACGCCGAGGGCCGCTTCACCCGCTTCGCGGTGACCCAGAGCGGCGCCGAGCCGGGCGCCGGCGAGACGCGCGTGCATCGGCTCGGGGTCGGGATTTACGACGACGACGGCGCCGGCCGGTTGGTCCGGGTACATCGCGAGGAGCTCGACGTCACCGGCTCGAGCACGGAAGTCCCCGCGCTGCAGGGTGTTTCACGAGGCCGACTGGTCCTGGTGAACGACGACGACCTGACCTACTGCTCGCTGCGGCTGGACCCTGAGTCACTACAGACCGCGCTGGACCGCATCGCCGACATCGCCGAACCACTGCCGCGCACCCTGGTGTGGTCGGCGTCCTGGGAGATGACGCGCGAGGCCGAATTCAAGGCCCGCGACTTCGTGTCGCTGGTATCCCGCGGCGTACAGGCCGAGACCGAGGTCGGGGTGGCTCAGCGGCTGCTGATGCAGGCCCAGACCGCGCTGGGTTCCTACGCCGAGCCGCACTGGGCGGAATCGCAGGGCTGGCCGGCGTTCGCCGACCGGTTGCTGGAATTGGCCCGCGGGGCCGAGGGCGGCTCGGATCACCAGCTGGCGTTCGTCAATGCGCTGTGCGCGTCGGTGCTCTCGGAACGTCATACCGGGGTGCTGTCGGCGCTTCTCGACGGTGACCCGGCAGCGCAAGGTCTGGCCGGATTGGTGATCGACACGGACCTGCGCTGGCGCATTGTCACGGCGCTGGCCACCGCGGGGATGATCGACACCGACGCGATCGACGCCGAGGTGCAGCGCGATCCGACGGCGGCCGGCAAACGACACGGCGCCCAGGCCTCGGCGGCACGCCCACAATCGGCGGTCAAGGAGGAAGCCTGGCAGCAGGTGATCGAGGACGATGCACTGCCCAACGTCGTGGGGCGTTCGATCATCGCCGGCATCGTCGCGCCGGGCCAGGCGGAATTGCTGAAGCCGTTCACCGCTCGCTACTTCGCGGCGATACCCGGGGTGTGGCAGCGCCGGTCCAGTGAGGTCGCACAGACGGTGGTCATCGGCCTGTACCCGTCCTGGGACATCAGCGAAGACGGCGTCGCCGCCGCCGAAGAGTTCCTCTCCGACCCCGAAGTGCCTCCGGCGTTGCGGCGGCTGGTGTTGGAGGGGCAGGCCGGGGTCAAGCGGTCGCTGAGAGCGCGCCGCTTCGATAGCGGCGACTAACCCGCGAGATTGCCGTCACGGTCGTGATTTTCGGAAAATCACAGCCCTGGACGCAATTTCGCGGGGCCCATCAGGTCAACCCGGCGAGATGTCGGAGCTGAGCACTCGGACCGCGGAAACCAGCCCGTCGATCAGGTTGCCGTCGGCGAACGCCGACGCGGCGGCGGCGACCCCGAGCGGTGCGGCCGACTCCGCGCCGCGACCACGCACTTGCGAGCCGTAGACCACCTCGATCGCGTGCTGGTCAGGCGAAACGGCCACCAGCACAGCATTGTTCGGTGTCGGCACTCTGGCCAGGATCTCGCGCGCCCGCGCGGCGGTGTCGCTGCCCAGGTCGCCGATGTAGACCGCAAAGCGTGCGCCGGACGCCCGCGACCCGTAGGTCAGTGCGTCGTCGAGAACGACCAGGTCTTTGATCGGGAACGGGTAGTGCACCGACACTTCGCCGGGCTCGGTGACCCCGGAAATCCGTCCACTGGTGGTGACGACCGAACCGCTCGGCAGCTCGGCGGGCTCGGCGCGGGCGACCGTCGCGATCTCACCACTTGCCACTGGCGCCACCTCCCACGCTGAACTCAGGCGCGCCGTGCCCGGCATGACCGTTACCGACGTCCTCGTCGACCGCGGCCCACAGGATCGGCGGGTGCGTCCAGGGGTCCGACATCTTGTAGGTCGGCGGGTGAACGCCCTTGTGCCGCCAGATCAGCGCCACCAGCACGAGCACCAGCAACAGCGGGATTCCCACGAAGTAGAGGTGGATCTCCATCATGCTCACGACGCAAACCGTATCCCATCGCGAACGCTAGGCGGCCCCCTCACCCAGATACCGCGCCCAGGACGGGTCGAGTTCTTTGACCGTGGACAGCAGCCGCCAGTGCTGGCCCTTCGGCGACGTCGGCACCAACCGCAGCGACCAGCCCAGCTCGTGCAACAGCTTGTCGCCCTTGCGGTGGTTACACGTCGAACAGGAGGCCACGCAGTTTTCCCAGGAGTGATCGCCGCCGCGGCTGCGGGGCACCACGTGGTCAACGGTGTCGGCCTTGGCCCCGCAGTAGGCACAGCAAAACCGGTCGCGATGCATCAGGGCAGCGCGGGTCAAAGGGACGCGGGCCCGATACGGCACCCGGACGAACGACCGCAGCCTGATCACCGAGGGTACGGCGATCGACCTGGTCGCCGAATGGATGATGGGCCCGGACGGATCGTCATGGACGACGTCGGCCTTGCCGCAGATCAACATCACGATCGCCCGGCGCACCGGCAACGCGGTCAGCGGCTCGTAGGTGGAATTCAGCAGCAGCACCCGTCGGCGATTCCAGATCGATCCGGTGTCATGTGCGGTGGTGGGACGGCTATCGACGCTGTGCAGGCATGCACCCGTCGTGGTTGCCGCGGCACCCGAACTGCGGTGGCCGCGGCGTCTCTTATGCTGCGCCATTCGTCCTCCGCCGAACAGTCCACCATGATTCGGCGTCAACTGCACGCCAAATCGGCTGGTGCTCGCTGGTCGATCCGGTGAACAGCGGGTGCGCGGGCCGCTGTTGGCGGCGGCCCACCCAGGACCATGCCTCACAATGGAGGAGATGGAACCGGTAGAGCAACAGTCCTTCTATGACGCCGTCGGTGGCGCGGAAACCTTTCATACGATCGTGTCGCGCTTCTACGCGCTGGTCGCTGAGGACGAGATCCTGCGCCAGGTGTACCCCGAGGACGACCTGGCGGGCGCCGAGGAACGGCTCCGGATGTTCCTCGAGCAGTACTGGGGCGGCCCGCGAACCTACTCTGAGCGGCGCGGCCATCCGCGGCTGCGGATGCGGCACGTCCCGTTCCGGATCTCACCGATCGAGCGTGACGCCTGGCTGCGGTGCATGCACATCGCGGTCGGCTCCATCGACTCGGCGACCCTTGACGATGCGCACCGCAAGGAATTGCTCGATTACCTCGAGATGGCCGCGCACTCCCTGGTCAACGCACCGTTCTGATGGGCACACCGCAAACCGAGCCGTGGTGGTCGCGCGCGGTGTTCTATCAGATCTATCCGCGCTCGTTCGCCGACAGCAACGGCGACGGCGTCGGCGACCTGGACGGCGTGCTGTCCCGATTGGACTATCTGGACCTGCTCGGCATCGATGCGATCTGGCTCAACCCGGTCACCGTGTCACCGATGGCCGACCATGGCTATGACGTGGCCGATCCACGCGACGTCGACCCATTGTTCGGTGGGCAGGCGGCGCTCGAGAGGCTGATCGCCGCGGCACACCTGCGGGGCATCAAGGTCACGATGGATCTGGTGCCCAATCACACGAGCTCGGCGCATCCGTGGTTCCAGGCGGCGCTGGCCGCCGGGCCCGGCACCGCACCACGCGAACGCTACATCTTCCGCGACGGCCGCGGCAGCGACGGTTCAGAGCCGCCCAACAACTGGGTGTCGGTGTTCGGCGGGCCGGCCTGGACGCGGGTGACCGAACCCGACGGCAAGCCGGGCCAGTGGTACCTGCACCTGTTCGACGGCGAGCAGCCGGATCTGAATTGGGACAACCCGGAAGTCTTCGACGACTTCGAGAAAACGCTGCGGTTCTGGCTGGAACGCGGGGTGGACGGCTTCCGCATCGACGTCGCGCATGGGATGGCCAAGCCGCCCGGCTTGCCCGACATGGAGCACCTCGACAACCGGCTGCTGCGCGCCAAAGACGAGGATCCGCGATTCGACAACCCGAACGTGCACGCGATTCACCGCGACATCCGCACGGTCATCGACGAATATCCCGGCGCAGTGACGATCGGGGAGGTCTGGGTCTATGACAACGCGCGGTGGGCCGAGTACCTGCGCGCCGACGAACTGCACCTCGGTTTCAATTTCCGGCTGGTGCAGGCCCACTTCGACGCCGCCGACATCCGTGACGCGATCGAGAACTCGCTGGCCGCCGCCGCGATCGAAAACGCCACGCCGACATGGACTCTCGCTAACCACGACGTCGACCGGGAAGTCACCCGCTACGGCGGCGGTGACATCGGGTTGGACCGCGCGCGGGCGATGGCGATGGTGATGCTTGCACTGCCCGGCCCGGCGTTCGTCTACAACGGACAGGAGCTCGGGCTGCCCAATGTGGAACTGCCCGATGAGGTTCTGCAAGACCCGACCTGGGAGCGCTCGGGGCACACCGAACGCGGTCGCGACGGCTGCCGCGTTCCGATCCCGTGGAACGGTGAAACTCCCCCGTTCGGGTTCTCGGCATCCGAGGACACCTGGCTGCCGATGCCGCGGGACTGGGCGGAGCTGACCGTCGAGAAACAGCTCACCGACAACGGGTCGACACTGATGTTCTTCCGACGTGCGCTCGAATTACGCAGGGAGCATATGGCATTCGCGGGTACCGAGATCGAATGGCTTGCGGCGCCCCGTCATGCGCTGCTATTTCAGCGAGGCGACCTGGTCTGCGCGCTCAATGCCGGCAGGCGGCCGATCGCGCTGCCCGACGCCGAGCTGCTCTTGGTCAGCAAGCCTTTGGTGGACGGCAAACTGCCGCCGAACGCCGCAGCCTGGCTGGTGTGACGACGAGCGTTCAGCTGTAGTCCGCCGAACAAAAAGTGAATTGACCGGCGGTTGCGCGCTAGTACCCTTACCGACAGTTCGGAAAGGATGGCGATGTTCCTCGGCACCGCGTTGCTGCATTCGGCAGCCAAGCGCAATGCGGCGGAACTACGGGCTCTGCGATGCAACTCCGTCACATAAGCAAGGGCCTGCTGGTCATGTTCGCCCACGGCGATCCATGGAAGATCAATTCCAGCCTGCAAAGCGGTCGGCCGGCACAGATTTCGGGTCTAGCGCAAGCATTTCACGACGCGGGCAAGTCCACCGAGAGTCCGAGTCGGCCTTTGGTGACGCACTGCGCCGCTTTGAGGCGTCCTGGAACCGGGACAACGGTGACCATCCGATCAACGACTCCGCCGAGGTGCAGCGTGCGATGCAGTCACTGGGTCTGCAGGCCGCGCAACTACCCAACATTGCAGTCGATCTGGAAAACATCGCGGCCACTTTGGCCGAGGCGCAACGCACCTGCGGCACGCTGATCTCGGCTCTGGAAACCCAGTTACAACAGATCGACGATGAAATCGGCAGAGCCCTCGAAAGCGAGAAGGATCCGCATCTATCCGCTCACGACAGACAAGCCATCGATGAACACATCACTCAGCTTGAACAGCGAGCGATCGATGACACCAAGTCCATCCTGTACCAGCTGCAATCGATCCGCAGCGGCTACTCGGACTATCTGCGCAAGTCCCAGACCAACTTGCAAACCCATGGATACGACCCGGCAAGGATCCAAGCGTTCGACGCCCCGGAAGCGCCAGCAAAACCCGGGGCCGACACCGACAGACGGCGGAACCAGATTGACGCGTTCAAGCGAGTCTTCGGCAGAGAACCCACCTCACCAGCGGACTGGGACACGGCCGCAGCCCTCGACCCGCACAGCTATGACCCGAAAAACGGTGGGGTGCCGGCCAACGTTATTGTCGGCCGGATTAAGCCCGTACCGGGACAAGGGGTGTTACGCACAAACCTGTTCATCCCGGGCCGGGCAGTTTGGGACCCACAGATCGACATGCCGCCCTTGCACAACAACCTCGGAGACAACCGGGGGTTTTCTCTCACGGCCGGCCCGGAGGCATCGAGGGTATCCATTTATGTCGACTACGAGAACGGCATCATTGTGGCCCGCCAGAACCCGTCGATCGACCAGAACACCGGTCAGATTCGCGCTGGAACTCCTTCGGTCTCAGCCGTCCAGCAAAGCAACGGTTCTGTTTTGATCAAATACAGCGCGGCCGACCCGTTCTCGCCGGGGGGCGAGGGCCTCGCCAAGGCTGTCTCGTTTGATGTGAACGGCACGATCGCCGTCGAACCCACTGCAGCGGGGCTACGTGTCGGTGGAACGGCAACGAATTTCCCTGCGATCGAGATATACAACGACCGACCCGGAGCGACGGGTCCGTCAACTCTGGTCCAGTCGTGGCCTTTGTTCGTGGACAACGAGATGGGCCCGCGCGCAGGGCTTTGGTGGCACAAACCTATAGGTGATCAATCGGTGGAACTGGGCTTCAACGACCAATACCCGGCTCCGACGATTCCCGCCCTACCCCATCCGCAGGACGTTCCACCCGTGGCGCCGATCGCCCCACCACTCGTTGCCACACCGCCGGGGACCTCGCCGCTGGGACCGGCGGATCACCCACCTCAAATACGCCTACATGATCCCGTCGTTATGCTTCCGCCACTGCCGCCGCATTAGAAATCTGTGTCTGAGAGGATCAGTGAAGGGTAAAGTTGACTGGATACGAGCGACCTTTTCCGGGGCAATACTTGGTGGCTTTTTTTGGGCGATAATGGCAAAGGTGATGTCAGTTATAACTCATGGAAAAATACCCGCCGGATTCCTGTATACATTTTCCTCGTTAGTATCCGTCGGAGTCTTAGCCATTGGTGTAGTTCTGTATTTGACATCGACGGGCTCCTACTGGCGCAGCACAGCGATCGGAATAATTCTCCCACCGTTGACAGGTTGGTCACTGCTCCTGTTCGTCACGTTGACGTTCGTTTTGCCATCTTGGATCCACTGACATGACATCTTCCGGCGAAGAGGGTCCGTTCGCCTACGCGCGGCAACGACCCGTTCAACTCCTCGCCGGCTTGTTCACTGGCGTGCTGTCAACCGTACTGACATTCGGTTACTTGTGGTTTTTCGCGCCGATTTTGCCCCTTATGCTTTGTGGGGCGACAATGGCATTCAGACGCACGACCGCATTCTCAATGGGCGCGTTCGCTGCCTTTTTTGGCGTCTTTTCGTTCGTCGCGCTGTTCGCCATCCTCTATTGGATATAGTCAAGGGACCGATTTGATCACCGTCGAGCGCCACTAACGCAACACCACGGCCGGGTCCCCGCGACGGCGGTACACCGAACCGAACCGCGCGTCGATGCGCAACCATGTCGGCAGCACCCGGACCCGAACGATCTCGTCAGCGTCGACGGCCTCCGGTGACTGCGGCAGGAAACCCATTGCAGTCAAAGCGAATACACACCGCATGGGGATCCCCACACTCACATCGGCGGTGCTGACGCGGACCACCTCCTGGTCGAGCAGTGACACCGGCGGACCATGGGCACTGCCGTG
This sequence comes from Mycobacterium fragae, assembly GCF_002102185.1. Taxonomy (GTDB): domain Bacteria; phylum Actinomycetota; class Actinomycetes; order Mycobacteriales; family Mycobacteriaceae; genus Mycobacterium; species Mycobacterium fragae. Next base: position 86,267 of record NZ_LQOW01000031.1, on the reverse strand, counting down.
CTCCTTGGCCAGTTGAGCGCCGCGCTGCGCCAAATCCAGCATCAGGCGCGCCGGTACGTCGTCGAGATGGGTGAAACCCGAGTCCGGGGGCAATGCCCCGCGCCACGCGGAATCCATCGGGAAGCCGGGATTGACGTAGCCGGAACTGTCCACTGCGGCCAGTCCGCGCGCCAATTCGTCTGCGGCGACAGAAAAGTCGTCAGGCCGAATGGTACCGGCCACCACCCGGCTGGCCAATACGTCGAAACCCGTTGCCACCCAGGCTGTCAGCAGCCCGCCCGGGCGGGCACGCAGCCGGATGACCGCCGCCTCGTCGAGGCGTGCCGCGCGCTCGACGAACGTGGACAGGTCGCGGCGTTGGGCGGTCATGGACTCCGCCCCCAGCCACAGTCCCCGCTCGGCTATCGCAGCCACCGCTGCAGGTATTCCCGGTGGTGTGGCGAGAGGCGCACCAGCCGCTGCTCGTCGATGTGCACTGCGGCCAACTGCGACTCGGCGATCACGGCGGGCTTCGATTCCGGGGGCGCGCTGACCGAGCGCACTTCGTAGCCGAGCGTGAAATCCACTGCCCGCAACCGCTTGACCCAGATGGTCACCTGCAGCGGCGAATCAACCAGCCGCAGCTGATCTTTGTAGGTGACGCGTACATCGGCGATCAGCAAACCGATGGTGGTGATGTCGCCGCCGAAGGGTTCGCGCAGGAACGGGACGCGGGCCTCTTCGAGAATCGTGACCATGGTCGCGTGGTTGATGTGCTGGTACATGTCGATATCCGACCAGCGCACCGGAACCGGTGCGACAAATCCAGCGCTCATCCGGAGAGGCCTCGTCCGCTGGTGCGCGTCATGCTGCGGATCTGCCGCGCCGCTACCGACAGTGTGGCCAGATCCTTCGCACCGCTCTCGTAGATCTCGGTGAGTGTCCGCCGAGCGCGCTCCACCCGCGAGGCGCTGATGTGCTCCCATTCGTCGATCTTCTCTTCACCGCTTTCGCCCGGTTCGCCCACGGCGAGCACATCGAAACACAACGATCGCAGCGACGCGTAGATGTCGTCACGAATCGCTAAGCGCGCCAAGGCATGCCAGCGATCGTTTCGCGGGAGCTCGGACACCGCAGTCAGCAGACCGTCGGTGCCGAGGTGGTCCATCAGCGCGAAGTACGCGTCGGCGACCTCGGCGGCGTCGCGGTCGTCGATGTCTGCGATATCGATGATGTCGAGCAGGCTGTAGCGGTACAGGCCAGTGGCAACCATGTATGCCAAGTCGTCGGAGGCACCCTGGGAGGCGAATTCACCGGCTTCTTTCTCGACGATGGCCTTGTCGTCTCCGCGCAGCCACTCCGACATTCGTGGTGTCAGGGCCTCCACCTTCTTCGCGAACCGATTGATTTCGGCGCCGACCGCCAGCGGTTGCGGACGGTAGTTCAGCAGCCAGCGTCCCGCACGGTCGATCAGCCGACGGGTGTCCAACGTCATCCGGTCGGATACCGAGACCGGGACGTCTGCCGCTCGGATCTGCCGCCACAGCCGCTCTACGCTGAAGATGGCATCCGTCGCGGCGTAGGTACGCACCGCATCCACCGGGCTCACACCGACGTCCTCAGCGATCCGGTAGTCGTAGCTGATGCCGGCGGTGTCCACCAGATCGTTGACGACCATGGTGGTTACGATCTCCCGTCGCAGCTGATGGGAGCGGATCGCTGAACCGAAGCGCTCCCGCAGCACCGACGGGAAGTAGCGCGGTAGCCTGGCCGCGAATACCTCTTGGTCGGGCAGGTCGGTGGCCAGCAGCTGGTCTTTGAGCGCCAGTTTGACGTGCGCCATCAAGGTCGCCAGTTCCGGCGACGTGAGGCCAAGTCCGGCCTCGGATCGCCGGTGTATTTCCTTTTCCGAGGGCAGCGCCTCGAGTTCGCGGTTCAGCCCTCGTTCGGCCACTAGATACTTGATTTGCAGGGCATGCACGGGCAGCAGACTCGCGGCATTGGCGCGGCTGGTGCCGAGCAGGTCGTTCTGGTCGGCGTTGTCGGCGAGCGCCAACTCGGCGACCTCGTCGGTCATCGATTCCAGCAACGGGGTGCGTTCGTCGGCTTTGATCTTGCCGGCGGTGACCAGGGAGTCGATCAGGATCTTGATGTTGACCTCATGGTCGGAACAGTCCACACCGGCCGAGTTGTCCATCGCGTCGGTGTTGATCCGGCCGCCGCACAGGTCGAACTCGACACGCCCAAGCGCGGTGACACCGAGGTTACCGCCCTCGCCGATAACCTTGGCGCGCACCTGATTTGCGTTGACACGAACCGGGTCATTGGCACGGTCGCCGACGTCAACGTCGGATTCTCTTTCCGCTTTGACATATGTTCCGATGCCGCCGTTGAACAACAGATCAACGGGCGCCCGCAGAATCGCCCGCACCAGATTCGGTGGCGTCATCTCGGTGACATCGTCCTGGATTCCCAAAGCCGCGCGGACCTGGTCACTGACCGGGATCGCTTTGTGCTTGCGGCTGTACACCCCACCACCCTCGCTGATCAGCGACGTGTCGTAGTCCTCCCAGCTGGAGCGGGGCAGCTCGAACAGACGCCGTCGCTCCTCCCACGAAGTCGCGGCGTCCGGATCGGGGTCGAGAAAGATATGACGGTGGTCGAAGGCCGCCACCAGCCGGATGTGCTTGGACAACAGCATGCCGTTGCCGAACACATCCCCGCTCATGTCACCGATGCCCACGACGGTGAAGTCCTCGGCTTGGGTATCGACGCCCATCTCGCGGAAATGTCGTTTGACCGACTCCCACGTTCCCCTGGCGGTGATGCCCATCGCCTTGTGGTCGTAGCCCACCGATCCGCCCGAAGCGAACGCGTCGCCCAGCCAGAATCCGTAGGCCTTGGCGACGTCGTTGGCGATGTCGGAGAACGTGGCGGTGCCTTTGTCCGCGGCCACCACCAGATAGGCGTCGTCGCCGTCACGCCGGACCACCTGTGCGGGCGGCTTCACCTCGCCAGTGGTGTGATCAACGTTGTCGGTGACGTCGAGCAACCCGGAGATGAATAGCTGATAGCAGGCGATCCCCTCATTTCGGGTGGCGTCGCGGTCGGCGCCGGGCTCACCGGTGGTCAGCGGCGGCCGTTTGACGACGAAGCCGCCCTTGGCGCCGACCGGCACGATGACGGCGTTCTTCACCGCTTGCGCCTTGACCAGACCGAGGATCTCAGTGCGGAAATCCTCGCGACGGTCCGACCAGCGCAAGCCGCCCCGGGCCACATGTCCGAATCGCAGATGCACCCCTTCCACGCGCGGCGAGTAGACGAAGATCTCATACTTGGGACGCGGCAGGGGAAGCTCATCGACCAGCTGCGCGTCCAACTTCAGCGCCAGCACATTCTGGCTGCGCGCCGAACCCTCGCGTGTCACATAGTAATTGGTGCGCAGGGTCGCCTGAATCAGCGAGGCGAACGCGCGCAGAATGCGGTCGGTGTCCAGACTCACCAATGCATCGATATCCGCTGCAACCGCTGCGGCAGCGGCTTGGGCATCGCGGCTCTTGGGCGACCCGGAAGCCTCCGGATCGAACAGCGCCTCGAACAGCGTTACCAATGACCCTGCGGTGTGCGGGTTCTCATTGAGAACCGACTCGATATGTGACTGACTGTACGGAAAGCCGGCTTGTCGCAGGTATTTCGCGTAGGCGCGCATCAGTACGACCTGCTGCCAGGTCAGGTCGGCGCGCAGCACCAACTCGTTGAACCGGTCGATCTCAACACGGCCCTGCCAAATGGCGGTGACCGCGTCGGCGAACCGCTGTGCGGTCGCATCTCGCTCGGGGCCCGGCGGAGGCAGCGGGACGGTCGGGTGCGGAGAGATCTTGAACTGATAGATCGACACCGGCAGCCGGTCGGGTCGAGTCACGGTAAACGGTCGCTCCTCGAGCACTACCACGCCCATGGACTGCAGCATCGGGAGCACCTGACTCAATGAGGCCGTTCGCCCGCCCAGATACCAAGTCAGCCGGGCAGTCTCGTCGTAGTCGTGGTCGGACAGCACCAGCTTGACCGAGTCGTCGGTCAGCTCCTCGATGATGGCGATGTCGGTGAGGGCATCGGTAGGGCTGACAGCCTGTTTGTAGGTCTCGGAGAACGCCGCGGCGTAGTGCTCGGCAACCATCTGGTCGACGACGGGACCGTCCGCCGCGGCACCGGTCAGCCGGTCGGCCCAGGTGCGCGCGGCTTCGGTCAGCAACCCCTGGATCCGCACTCGGTTTGCTTCGGAGGTGTCGACGGGACGGCGGGCGGCACTTTCGGGCAACCGGACGATGAAATGCAGTAGGGCCCATGGTGATTCGGTGACACGGGCGGTGAATTCCAGACTCGTCCCGCCGAATTCACTGACCAGGGTGTCTTCAAGCTGCAGTCGGACGGCGGTGGTGTAGCGATCGCGCGGCAGGTATACCAGGCAGGATACGAAGTGCTCGAGTTGGTCTGCGCGCAAGAACAACAGCGCCCGGCGCTGTGATCCCAGGTCCACCACGGCTTTTGCCGTCGCCAGCATTTGTGCACCGCTGAGCGCGAAGAGCTCCGAACGCGGGATGGTTTGGATGACGTCTAGCAGCAGCTGGCCCGGGTGGCTTGGGTCTTGGTCGGCCAGCGCAAGGGCTTCCTGGACCCTGCGCGAGATCAGTGGGATCTGAAGGACGTCGGCGTTCATGGCGGCGACCGTGAAGAGCCCGACAAAGCGATGCTCGAAGACATCGTCGGCCGAGTTGTCGCGGACCGCCAGGACATACGGGTACGCGCCATAGCGCAGGTAGCTCGCGACGGTGGTCTGCGCCAACGCCAGCAGTTTGGTGTCGTCGGTCAGCCGGGGACGCGACCGCTTGCGCCGCCGCAATACCCCAAGGCTGTTGGTGGCCTCCTCGCCCGAGACCCGTCCGTCGCGCACCGGGCAGCGTTGGTAGCCAAGCACAATGAAGTGGCCGTCGGCCAGCCACCGCAGTAATGCGGCGACGTCGTGGCGATCAGGGCTGGAATAGCGGCCGTCGCGGTCGATTCGCACATCTTCGGCCACCTCGTTGAGGACGCCGATCATCGCCGTCGCGTCGGCAACTACTCGCCGGACATCGGTGAGCACGCCGGGCAGCAGGCGTTCGGCTTCCCGCAGCGCCCCGCGGTCGACCGCCGGCGAAAGCTGGACGTGAATCCAGGTCTCGTCGATGCCTGCGCCGTCGGATGTCTTCGGTTCGATGCCGAGCAGATCCCCCTCGGTGTCACGGCGCACGTCGAACACCGGGTTCATGATCGCCACGTACGCCACCCCAAGCCGGTGCAACAGCACCGTGACCGCATCCATCAGCGCCGGGCCGCTGTCGGTGACCACCTGAAGTGCCGGCCCGAACCCGCCGGGATCGTCGGGCGGATAGATGGCGACCCGGCTCTTGCCGGATTGGCGGTGTTGCCCAACTCGGTAATGCGCGGCCAGCAGCGCCGGTGTCACCGCCGCGCTGCCAGTGGGCCTCTCGGTCGACTCGAGCTCGTCGTCGTGCTGGCGCTGGTACGTGTCGGCGTAGGCCTTGGAAATCCAGTCGGGAATCTGTTCGGGATTGGCAAACGTCGTCCAGTCCACCGCGTTGTGCACGCCGGTGGCCCGTGGATCGACCGTCATGCGGCCGACACTAGTCGCGCGTCAGCTTGCGGTGAGTCACCCTGTGCGGACGCGCCGCCTCGACACCGAGCCGCTCGACCTTGTTTTCCTCGTAGGCGGCGAAGTTGCCCTCGAACCAGAACCACTTGGCCTCGTTGTCGTCGTCGCCCTCCCAGGCCAGGATGTGCGTGCACGTCCGGTCGAGGAACCAGCGGTCGTGGGAGATCACCACCGCACAGCCGGGGAACTTCTCCAGCGCATTCTCCAAAGAACCGAGCGTCTCGACGTCGAGGTCGTTCGTCGGCTCGTCCAGCAAGATCAGGTTGCCGCCCTCTTTGAGCGTCAGCGCAAGGTTCAGCCGGTTGCGTTCACCGCCGGACAACACGCCGGCCGGTTTCTGCTGGTCGGGACCCTTGAAGCCGAACGCCGACACGTAAGCCCGCGATGGGATCTCGTTCTGCCCGACCTGGATGTGGTCCAGTCCGTCGGAGACGACTTCCCATACGGTCTTCTTCGGGTCGATCCCGGCCCGGGCCTGGTCCACGTAGCTGAGCTTGACCGTCTCTCCGACCCTGACGGTGCCGCTGTCCGGCTGCTCGAGCCCGACGATGGTCTTGAACAGTGTGGTCTTGCCCACCCCGTTGGGTCCGATGACGCCGACGATGCCGTTGCGGGGCAGCGTGAACGACAAGTCCTTGATCAGTGTGCGCCCCTCGAAGCCCTTGTCGAGATGTTCGACCTCGACCACCAGGTTGCCCAGCCGCGGGCCGGTGGGAATCTGGATCTCTTCGAAGTCCAACTTGCGGGTCTTCTCCGCCTCGGCGGCCATCTCCTCGTAACGCTGCAGCCGGGCCCTGCCCTTGGCCTGGCGGGCCTTCGCGCCGGAACGCACCCAGGCCAGCTCCTCTTGCAACCGCTTCTGCAGCTTCGCGTCCTTGCGGCCCTGCACCGCGAGGCGCTCGGCCTTCTTCTCCAGGTAAGTGGAGTAATTGCCCTCGTACGGGTAGGCGCGGCCGCGGTCCAGCTCCAGGATCCATTCGGCCACGTTGTCGAGGAAGTAACGGTCGTGGGTGACGGCGAGGATCGCACCCTGGTAGGCGGCCAGGTGCTGTTCGAGCCACTGCACGCTTTCGGCGTCGAGGTGGTTGGTGGGCTCGTCGAGCAGCAACAGGTCGGGTTTGCTCAGCAGGAGTTTGCACAGCGCTACCCGGCGTCGCTCGCCACCGGAAAGGTGGGTCACCGGCTCATCGGGCGGCGGGCAGCGCAGGGCATCCATCGCCTGTTCGAGCTGCGAGTCGATGTCCCATGCGCCGGCGTGGTCGAGCTCCTCTTGCAACCGGCCCATTTCTTCCATCAGCTCGTCGGAGTAATCGGTGGCCATCAGCTCGGCGACCTCGTTGAATCGGTCGAGTTTGGTTTTGAGGTCGCCCAGCCCCTCCTCTACGTTGCCGCGGACCGTTTTGTCCTCATTCAGCGGCGGCTCCTGCTGGAGGATCCCGACGGTAGCGTCGGCGGCCAGGAAGGCGTCGCCGTTGTTGGGCTTGTCCAGGCCGGCCATGATCCGCAAGACGCTCGACTTACCGGCTCCGTTTGGGCCGACGACGCCGATCTTGGCTCCCGGCAGGAAGCTCAGCGTGACGTCGTCGAGGATGACCTTGTCGCCGTGCGCCTTGCGGACCTTCCTCATCGTGTAGATGAACTCAGCCATGCCGCGGTGTTGCCTTTCTGGTCTTTCGTTGCTCGCCGACCATCCTAGGCACCGCGGCGCTGGCTAAGCCGACAGCGGCAGCCCGGTACCTGCATCCGCCACGCCATCGACGTCCTCATCGGCGTCGGCATCGTCGCCATCGGCGGAATCGGCTTCGGCCTGAGGCTCCGGTGCCGCTGGGGTGGCTTCCGCCCCGCTGGTGACCATCTTCTCGACGCGCGCAAAGCAGCGCGACAGATCGGGGCCGACCGCGGTGGCGCGCATCTCCAGGCTCGAGCGCCGGTTGCCGTCGCGGTCGTCGTACTCGCTGGTGTGCACGTGCCCGACCACGATCACCGCCGAGCCCTTACCCAGCGAGGCGCCCACACCGGTGACCAGCCGGCCCCAGCAGTTGACGGTGACAAACAGCGAGTTGCCGGCCTCCCATTTCCCGTCGGCGCCACGGCGGCGGGAATTACTCGCAACCCGAAACTTCATCACCTCCTTGTCGCCGACGTTGCGACGAATGGGGTCGTTGACGATGTTCCCGACGACGGTCAGCGGCGTTTCGAACATTTGCTCATTCCTTCCACTTCTTTTGCTGCTTGGGCGGTGACTTCGCCGCACCGCCGGTGCACGCCCATTCAGCTCGCGGTCACCGACAGCCCGACTTCGTCGGCCGGCATACCAGTCAGAGCTGTGGAGGAAACGCCGTCTGTGGATGAGTGGCTCAGCGCTGCCCGGAAGTGTCGCGCCTGGCCAGCTCGGCGAGCATGGCGTTGTAGGCGGCCAGCTCCGCGTCGTCATCGCGTTCGGCGGCGCGGTCCAACCGTCGCGCGGTCCGCCGGTCGCTGCGCGTCCACTGCACCAGAAGCGCGATCATGACGATCACCAGCGGTATTTCGCCTGCAGCCCAAGCGATTCCACCGCCGAGCCGCTGGTCGGCAAGTAGGTCGGTGTGCCAGCTCAGCTGCAGTGACCGGTAGAAGCTTTCGCCGAGTATCCCGCGGGTGCCCATCAGCACGACGCCGAAGAAGGCATGCAGCGGCAGCGACGCGAACACCACGCCCAGCTTCGCCAGCGGCGGAATTGGCCTCGGAGTGGGGTCCACGCCGATCACCACCCAATAGAACAAATAGCCGCTCAGCAGGAAATGCACGTTCATCGCGACATGGCCGACGTGGCTGCCGACCGCGGCATCGAAAATGCCGCCGAGATACAGGCCATAGAACCCGGCGACGAACAGCGCTGTGGCGACGAAGGGGTTGGTCAGGAACCGGGACAGCCGGCTGTGCAGAGCGGCCAGCAGCCATTCGCGCAGACCCGGTGGATCGTCACGCCCCGCCGCGGGCAGTGCCCGTAAGGCCAGGCTGATCGGCGCGCCGAGCACCAGCAGGATCGGGACCAGCATGGATAGCAGCATGTGGACGGCCATGTGCACACTGAACATGGCGGGCATGTATCGGCCCAGTCCCGACGATGTGGCGAACAGCAGCACCAGACAGCCCAGCAGCCAGGACAGTGTTCGGCCGCGCGGCCACGCGTCTCCGCGGCGCCGTAACCGCAGCACGGCCGAAAGATACACCGCCGCGAGCAGCACCGCCGCCGTGCCGAAGATTAGGTCGAAACGCCAGTCGAAGAGCACCCGGAACGGGGTGAGCGGTCCGGCGAAGTCGTATCCGATCTCGACTTCCGGAATCGAGGGGTTGACGAGCGGAGGCGGTGGCGGTGGTGTGCGGCCCAGACCGACGGCGATGCCGAAGGTGAGAGCGAACACCGCCGCCTCGATCAGTGCCAGCCGGATCAGGCGTGCTCTAGGATCGCCCGAATCCGCTTGCAGCGCAGCAATTCCGGCGCGTCGCTGCCGCCACCCCACGACGCCCAGCAGGCACAGCGCGACGAACTTGGCGACCACCAGCCGGCCATAGCCCGTGGTCAGCAGGTCGGACGGCAACACCCGGACCAGGGCGTTGACCACACCGCTGAGCGCCATCGCGGCAAAGCACCACAGGGCGATGGCCGAGAACCGCCGCGCGGCCAGGCCGGCATGCTCCCGCCTGCGGATCGCGTGGGCCAGCAGGGCCAGCAGACCGCCGGCCCACAGCCCGGCCGCGAACAAGTGGATCAGCAGGCTGTTGGTGGCCAGATCATGCGACCCACCCGCCGACGAGTGCCCGGTCAGTCCGAGCGGTACCAGCGTCACCAACGATCCGGCCAGCAGCAGCGGCGTCCACGACCAGCGCAGCACGGGAAGGCTCGCCAGCATCACCGCCGCCGCAAGCAGCGCGGTCCACCGCCACGCATTCGCGATGTTGATCAGGCCGGCCAGCGACCACAGTGTCGCCGGGTTGAGATGGGCGGTGAACGGCTGACCCGAGACATCGGAGATGGTCAGCGGGACCAGCAGCGCCGCGGATACCGCCCACACCGCCGACGCCACTGTGCCCAGCCGGAGCGCGCGATATCCATCGACGTCGAGCACGCCGGTGCTTTGCGGCGGCACCAGAAAGGCCGCGAACAGAAACGACCCGACGGCCAGCGCCGCGGCGACCTCACCGGCGGCCCGCACGAACGGCAGCCCCAGCGTGGTCACCGGCCCGGGGTCGGGCAGCCCGGTGGCCGTCAGCGCATCGGCCAGCGACAGCGCCGCGATTCCGGCGGCAGTGCAGCCGGCCAGCACCGCAACTCCGGCCAGCAGTGGCCATACCACCGCAGGTCGCCGGACGGTGGCGGCGGCACCCGCCACGGACACAGTCATGGATACAGCGTATGGGCTACCCGACCGCCCCCTGCCGCGCCTCGACTTCGCGGGCAATGAACTGATTGCGCGCGATCTGCGCCACATGGTCGAAATCCTGGAGAATGCCTCGCAATTCGCGGCGAAACGCGTTTCGCCGCTCGGCCAAGTCCTCCGCCGGCTCCAACAGATGCTGGTCGGCGACGACCTGGCGTGCGGTCGCGAAGAGCAGCGTCGATACCGGCTCGCTGCTGCTCACCCGCCCCTGCGCGACGTACTGGCGCCCGACTCCCAGCGCCAGCTTGGTCAGTTCCTTCTCCCCGATGTCCGCCGGCGCGTCGCGCAGCACGTCGGCGACGATCTCGTAGGCCTCGAAGAACACCCGCAGCATCGCCTCGGCCATCAATGGCCGTTTGGCGTACAGCATCGCGTCGATCTCGTCGCCGCCCGCGGCGACGTGGGCTTCCCAATCTTCATGCCAGCCCATCTCTTCGGCGATGTTCTCGCGGAACGCCGCCGAATCGGCGAAATAGAAGTCGAATTTCAGCAGATCGCGTAGCCGCATGGCTTGATTCCAGAAGGCCTGAAGCCGGTCACCGTCGGCGTGCCCGGCGTGTGCCAGCGCCAGTTCGACGATCGAGGTCTCCAGGAACGCATGGATCACCGAGTTTCGGTAGAACGCCGCGGTGTGTTCGCAATCGGGGGATATGCGCCACACAGGTTCTCGCCCGCTGTCGACGCGGGTGACGGGATGGCCGCCGGAAAGCGCATCCACCGCCGCACGGACGCCTTCCGGTGTGCGCAGCCGCAGCGCACTGGTGGACATCGGGGTCTGTTTGCGTTCGAGGTAGTCCAGTGAGTCTTGCAGGGTGTGGTGCAGTTGCCTGAGCGTCAATGCCAGCCCATGGGTGGTCAACAGCAGCGCCGACACCAGGCCGGTGGCATTGACCGGCGTCGCTCGCAGAATTCGCCAGGCGACTTCGAACGACATCTTCTGTAGGGCAAGGCGCTTGGCGGCTTGGTCCTGAGCTGTCTGGCTGTGCGGCGGACCGAGGTGCTCTCGCATCGAGACGGCCGGGGGGAAACGCACGTAGATCTTGCCGTAGTTGCGTTCACCCTGAGCCTTGATGAAGTTGTACAGCCAGCTGAAACCCTCGGGCCGCTTTTCGCCACCGCGGGCGTAGGCGGCATATTCAGCCGTTTCGTGCAGCTGGTCGAAACTGATCGAAACCCCTTGCAGCAGAATGTCATCGCTGCGACCGTCCAGATAAGCGTCGGCCACATACGTCACCAAGCCGAGCTTGGGCGGCAGCATCTTGCCGGTCCGCGAGCGCGTGCCCTCGATGGACCAGCTCAGGTTGAAACGCTTCTCCACGACATAGCCGATGAATTCCTTGAGCACGTATTTGTACAGCGCGTCGTCGCCGATGTTGCGCCGGATGAAGATGACTCCGGCGCGACGCAACAGGGGACCCATCACACCGAACGCCAGGTTGATGCCGGCAAAGACATGCACCGGCGGTAATCGGTTTTCCTGCATCGCTATCGGCATCACCGCACCGTCAATGTAGGACCTGTGCGAGAACAACAGCACAGCCGGATGAACCTCCAGCGCGCTGCGCATTGCTGCGACTTGATACTCGTCGTAGTCGATTTCGCGGTCGAATCCTCGGCTGAGCAGCCTGCCCAGAACCGAGACAAGGTCGACGGACACTCGGCTCCACCCGGTTGCGAGCTCGTCGAGCATTTTGCCGGCTTCCTCGACCGTGGCGCCCGGGATCTTTTCCAAGCCGGCACGAAATCGCGCGGACGCCAGCATCTCCGGCCTCACAAGTCGCGGCGACTTGTATTGCGGTCCGAGGATCCGGTATTCGGCGCGTTCGATCGCCAGCAGCGCGCGGCGGGTGACGAAGTGCGCGAAGTCACGGGGGTTCTCGCCGACCGTCGTGTCCCGCCACTGCTGACGCAGCTCGGAGATCTTGGCGGACTCACCGGCCACCACCCGGGTGCGCGACGGCTCGTTGCGCACGATCCGCCGTTGCTGGCGTTCACTGGGCTCGTACGGGTTTTGGCCCGGAATCAGTGCGGCCAAACGACTTAACGCTGATGCGTCGGCACGCGGCATCCAGAAGACCCGCACCGGCACCACCGACCGGTCCTCGTCCGACTCGAGCTGTTCGACGAGCTGCGCGAGCGCAGCGGGCGGCGGATTGCGGGGCGGCAATCGCAGCAGTTCGATCTTGGTCTCCGGGTGCCGGGCGCGTTGCTGGTCCAACCAGGCCGCAATGAGATCCGATTCCACCGATGATGTCACCGACGCCAACACCAGGGTGTCGTCTGTGGTGCTGAATGTGCCGGTGCCGGCGGCGGATGTGGTCACGATCGTCCTTTCGACCGGGGTTTTGCCGTCGCCGCCGTCTTCTTTGCCGCCGTCTTCTTTGCGGCGGTCTTCTTTGCGGCCGTCTTCTTTGCGGCCGTCCTCGGTGGCGCCCTTTCGCGGTGCCGACTTCTTTTCTCGGCGGTACAGGCCGGCCTTGGGCAGCTCGTCGACGGGCCAGTCGGCCAGCGTGTCCACATACAGCTGGCGCACCTCGGCGATCCGATCCGGCAGCGTGTCAAGCGTCCAGTCGTCGACCGGAATCGGCGGGAACACAGCGACATCCACCGTGCCCGGATTCATTGTGGAGGAATTGCGGGCGGCGACGACCTCCGCGTTGCGGATCACGATCGGCACGATCGGGACCCCCACCGCCATCGCCATCCTGAACGCTCCCTTCTTGAACGGCCCGACGCTGGTGGTGTCGAGTCGGGTGCCCTCGGGCGCGATCACGATCGACAGTCCCTTTTTCGCGCGCTCTTCCGCCTGGTGCAGGCTCTCGACCGCCGCAGCCGGATCGTCGCGGTCGATGAACACGGTGTCGAGCAGCTTGCCGAGCGTGCCCATGACCGGGTCGCTCGCGAGCTCCTTCTTACCCACGCCGACCCAGTTGTCGCGTACCAGCGCGCCGGTGATGATCGGGTCCGCCTGGTTGCGGTGGTTGAAGATGAACACCGCCGGACGCTGGGCGTTCAAATTCTTCGCGCCGATGACGTTGAGACGCACACCGCTTGCGGCCAGCAACATCTGCGACCAGGTGGAGGTGAAGAAGTTCACCCCACGTCGGCGGCTGCGGGTCAATAGACCAATCCCCACCGCGCCGGCTGCAGCCGGAACAATCGACCCGAAGCCGGCAAGCGTCCGCAGCTGCGAGCCGATCCCGCCCCCGCCGCGGCTGGTGAACCGCAGGATCGGCCAGCCGCGGCGCCGGGCCACCGCGGCCATCTTGCCTTCCGGATTGGTCGGCCGCGGATTGCCGACCAGGTACATCAACGCGACATCCTCGTCGCCGTCGGCGTAGAAGTAGCTGTCCTTCAGATCGATGCCATGCTCGGCCGCGAATTGCTGTACCGCCGAGGCCTTACCGGGGCCCCACAGGATGGGCTTCACGACGCCGCCGGTGAGAACCCCGTCGCCGTTGGTCTCGAATTTGTTCGTGAGCGTGTTGGTGATGCCCAGGAATCGGGCGACCGGACCGACCTGGATGGTCAGCGCCGACGAACTGAGCACGACGGTGTGACCGCGGGCGAGGTGAGCACGCACCAGCTCGCGCATTTCGGGGTAGATCCGGCCCTCGATCTTCTGCGCGAAGAGCCGCTCGCCGATCTCCTCCAGATCGCTCAACGCCCGCCCGCGCAGCGCCGATGCCGCCTTGGTGATCAGCTCTTCGAACTCAATCCGCCCGAGTTGATGGTTCAGGCCGGCCTGGATCATGCCAATCAACTCACCGATACCCATGTCCCGCTGGCGGAGCCGCTCGCGGGTGAGGATGACGGCGGTGAAGCCGGCTACCAAAGTTCCGTCCAGGTCAAAGAATGCACCGATCTTCGGTCCCGGCGGACTGGCGAGGATCTCGGCCACCGACCCGGGCAACCGAAGATCACGTGACGAGGTGCGCGGCGCGCGCTCTTCAGAAGCGGTCATGAACTTGCCGCCGATCGAGCCGACGAAGCGGGTGCCTCGATGGAGAAGGAGGCCGGCGCCACATGCGGTGCCGGGTCACCGACCAGCGCCAAGATCTCGTCGAAACCCTCCACCAGACACTGCGCGAACAGCGCCTCGTCCCGGATGGCGGCGCGGTCGTAGCGCGTCGTGATGGTGCAGAAACCACCCCTGGATATCAGCACAACCATCATCGCGACGCCGGGCAACGGACCAATGCCATACTGCCGCAAGACCTTTGCGCCGGCGATGTAGGTGTCGCCCGGGTAGACGGGAACGTTGCTGGCTTGTACGTCGGACGCGATCACCGAGCCGGTCATCGTCTCCAACAACGGCGTCGGCAAGATGCTCAACACCGGCGCGATGGAGCCGATGATGTCCATGGCGGGTTCGTCGCGGCGTTGAGTCATCTGCGCGCGAATCTTGCGCATGCGGTCCACTGGATCGGCGGTCCCCACCGGCGCCGCCAGGTTGACACCGGTGAATCGGTTCCCCCCTGCCGGATCGGCTTCGGCGCGCAGGTTCACCGGCACCGCCATCGGCAGCGTCGCCACCGGCACTCCGAACGCTTCGTGGTAGCGCCGCAGCGCACCGCACAAACCGGCCAGATACGCGTCGTTGATCGAGCCGCCGCCGGCCTTCGCAGCCCGATGGAGGTCGGAGAGCGGGATGTCGAGCGCCTCGCTGCGGGTAGCCAGGCTGCGCCGCCGGAGCAGAGGCGACGGTTCGGCGGCCCGGCTCATTACCCGCATCCCCGAGCGGGCATAGCCGACCGCGCCCGCCACGGCCGCGCCGGGGTTGATCACCGCCCGTCCGACCAGCGACGCCGCCCCGAACAGCGCGCCCCGAACCCCGCCGACGACGGCGGAAGGCAAGTGGTTGAGACCTTCGCGCATCAAGTCGTTGGGCGATAGGTCCTGCGGAATGGGTTGCGCCGGTGGCGGCTCGGCCGGTGGATCGCGCTCGAGATCGTAGATCTGAGCGAACATCTCGACGCTGCCGACACCGTCGGTGACCGCATGGCTGAGGTGCAACAGCGTCGCGGCCTTCCCGTCTGCGAGACCCTCGATCAGGGTCGCCGTCCACAGTGGCCGCGCGATATCCAGCGGCGACTGCAGCATCACCTCGGCCAGATCGAATACCTGCCGCAGCGTGCCGGGTTCGGCGACACGCATCCGTCGCACATGGAAATCCAGGTTGAAGTCGGGATCGACTACCCAGCGCGGCGCGGCCGTCGGCAGGGTCGGTACGACCACCTTCTGCCGTAGCCGCAGCACCCGTCGAGACGCGTTCTCGAAGCGGGTGCGAAAGCGGTCCCAATCCGGAGTGGTGTCCAGGATTTCGAGAGCCATGATCCCGGAGCGGGTCCGCGGGTTCGCCTCGCCGCGATGCAGCAGATAGTCGACCGCTCCCAGCGCCGTGGGCAATCCGGCCCCGTCGACGGGCTCAACCACCGCCGCCACTCCTTCGCGGCGTCCGGCGCGCCAGTGCTGACTTCGCCACTCGAGCCTCCCGTCTCAGCCGCGTCCAGCGGTACCCCAACGCTAGTCCGGTTAACGCGGTGGTGGTAGCCGATTGGGAGATCGGGTCAGCTGATAGACGCCGTTAAGATTGCTGGCGAAAATTGGTGGCAGCCCGCCCAATTGAAAAATTCAGCTGGCCGGGGTAGCCATTTCGGGTAAAGCCCTCGACTTCGAACGCACATATTGCCCGTAGACGACACCGAAAAAGTCGGCGACGGCGTCGGCGGCCAGTCGCGACCGTACGGTGCCCACCGTGTCAAAGGCATGGTGGGCGTTGGCAAGCTCGGCGTAACACACGGTAGGTGCTCCGGCCTCGCGGAGCGCGGCGCAAAAGGCTCGCGCCTGTGCGCTCGGAATCACCGAATCGTTCTCGCCGTGCAACACAAAAAACGGCGGCGCATCAGAGTGCACATGCGAAATCGGAGACGCCGATTCGAATAAAGCGGGGTCGTCGGCGTAGCGGGTTTTCATCACGAAGTGCTCTAAAAACGGCAGCATGAGTTCGTTCATTTTCTCGACATCGGTCAAGTCATAGACGCCGTAATAAGGGGCGGCCGCCTGCACCGTGGTGTCGGCGTCTTCGAAGCCGGGCTGCAGGCTCTCGTTATCAGCGGTGAGCGCAGCCAACGAGGCCAGGTGCGCACCCGCCGAGCCACCGGTGACGGCAATGAAGCCGGGGTCGCCGCCGTAGTCGGCGATGTTCTCCCGCACCCAGGCCAGCGCCCGCTTGACGTCGATGATGTGTGCCGGCCACGTCTTACGGGGGCTCTTGCTGTAATCAATGGACACGCAGATCCAGCCGAGTTCCACCATCCTGCCCATCAGCGGATAGGCCTGCCCCCGTTTCCCGTTGATGGCCCAGCCTCCGCCGGGGATCTGCACCAGCACCGGTGCCCGGCATCCTTTCGGCATGTCCGGATGACGCCAGATGTCCAGCAGGTTGTCGCGGCCGCGCGGTCCGTAGGCGATATCCGACGTCTGCGCGGCGTACCGGCGGCGGTGTCCGGCTGCTTGCAACAGGCCGCCGCGACGTGCGCAGCCGGGCGCTTCACCGATCGGATGGCGCACCAGGTCGCAGTAGTTCGCGCCGAAAGAGTCGCCGAGCGCCGTAGTGAGGATGTGATCCGCACGCTGTGCGGCCCAACTCGTGGCAACACGGCCGACAGAGAGCGGGGTCACCCCGGATAAGGCGTGCCCGGTGACGACTTGCGGTGGGAATTCAGCGGATAGCCAACCGGCGAGCCAGCCCAGCAGGGCCGGGGATCCGCGCAACAGCAGGGCACCGGCCTGGTAAGCGCCGATCGGGCCGGCGGCCAGCTGCATTCCGTGTCGTAACACCTCGGAACGCGCCCGCGAATATCGCGTTCTGACATCAAAGGCAACGGTCATCGCCCGCCACTCCTCGTCGTCGAGCACACGTGTCGCCGCCTGCACGCGGGCTTGCGGCCGTCGGTAGCGTACGTGTGTGGCGCGTCACACACTAGCGAATCACTATTCCTGCCAACGACATTTCGTTCGGCGTTGCGCGTGACAGGTCGGCGTATTTCGCCGTTGGCTACACTGACCTGGGCAGAGAAGTTTCCGGCCCCCGTAGCTCAGCTGGACAGAGCGCATGACTTCTAATCTTGTGGTCGCAGGTTCGAGTCCTGCCGGGGGCGCCGATCCGACGCTGATGTGACAACTGGGGCTTTTGAGGTGCCCAGACCCGACTTCCGGAGGTGCCCGTGGCCGATCTTGTCCTCTACCGCGTCGACAATCACGTCGCGCTGATCACGGTCAACGACCCCGACCGGCGCAACGCCGTAAACGCGGAGATGTCGACGCAACTGCGTGCCGCGGTGGAGCGCGCCGAAGCCGATGCCGACGTGCACGCCGTGATCGTCACCGGCGCAGGCAAGGCGTTCTGCGCCGGCGCCGACCTCAGCGCCTTGGGCAACGCAACCGAGCAAGGGCTGCAGCGCGTCTACGACGGGTTCATGGCCGTCGGCAAGTGCACGCTGCCGACTATCGCCGCCGTCAACGGCGCGGCGGTCGGCGCCGGTCTGAACCTGGCGCTGGCGGCCGACGTGCGCATCGCCGGGCCGAACGCATTGTTCGACGCCCGATTCCAAAAGCTGGGACTGCATCCGGGCGGTGGCGCAACCTGGATGCTGCAACGAGCGGTCGGACCGCAGGTGGCTCGCGCAGCGTTGCTGTTCGGTATGCGCTTCGACGCGGAATCGGCTGTGCGACATGGGCTTGCGCTCCGCGTGGCCGACGACCCGGTCGCCGCCGCCGTGGAACTGGCGTCCGGGCCCGCGGCCGCGTCCCGAAATGTCGTACTGGCGACCAAGGCCACAATGCGTGCCACCGCCAGCCCGGGATCGGTCGATACCGACCACCACGAACTCGCCAAGGACACCGAACTCGGACCGCAAGCCGCCTCGATTCAGTCACCGGAGTTTGCCGCCCGCCTGGCCGCGGCCCAACGCAGGTAGTCCGCCGCCCGAGACTGCGGTGGTGGCGTCGAGACTGCAGACGCGGCGTGTTTCCAGCGCGGTCAGACACCGTGGGCGCAGTTTCGACGCGACGGCTACAAGTCCAGCAGCGCCGTCTCCGGCGATTCGATGAGCCCGCGAAGCTCGTTCAGGAATGCGGCGACGGTGGCGCCGTCCGCGACGCGGTGATCGAACACGCAGGTCAAGGTCATCTGCGGACGGATGACGACCGCGTCGTCGACAACCGCGGCCCGCGGTTTGAGTGAGCCCATGCCCAAAATCGCCGCCTCCGGAGGGTTGATCACCGGCACACCCTCGTCGAGCCCGAGGGCGCCGAAGTTCGACACCGTGAACGTCGAGCCCTGCAGCTCGGCGGGTTTCAGCGTGCCCGCGCGCGCCTGCTCGGTCAGCCGAACGACGCATTCGGCGAGCTGGCGGGTGGTCTTGCCCTGCGCGTCGGTGACCACCGGCACCAACAGACCGCGGGGGGCGGCGACCGCAAAGCCGAGATGCACGGCATGATGCGAATGCACCTGCGCGCCGTCCGGCGTGTCAACCCACGTCGAGTTGAGGATCTTGTGGTGCGTCAACGCGATTACCACGAACCGCAGTGTCAGGACAAACGGGGTCAACTGAAGTTGATCGTGCAGCCTCAGCAGGTTACTGCAATCCACCCGCACACCGGCGTGCGCATCGGGAATCTGGCTGCGCGACAAGGACATCCGTTGCGCCACCTCGGCGTGTACTCCGCGCACCGGCACCACATCGTATGACACACCGGGCCGCTCGGCGCCGACTCCCGCGGCGGCCAAAACGGCCTCCCGGCTGATCAGACCGTCGGCGCCGGGCGGCACGTCATTGAGATCGACGAGCAGGTCGGCGGCCAGCTTCCGCACAGACGGTTTAGCTTTGGGTCGCCTGCTGATGTCGAGTGTGTCATCAGCCCCGTATCCGACGAGTACCGGCCTGCGCGTGGACGATTCACCGTTCGATGCGGTGTTAGATGGGCTCCGGCCCTCCTCGCGCACGCGCTCGTCGACCGAAGCCGTGTCGGGCGCGGTGTCGATACGCACCAACAGCGAGCCGACCGGCAGCACCTCGCCTTCCGCGCCGTGTATTTCGACGACACGGCCGGCGTACGGGCTGGGGATTTCAACTTCCGCCTTGGCGGTTTCGACCGAACACAAGGTTTGGTTGAGTTCCACGACGTCGCCGACCGCGACGTTCCAGCACGACAGCGTCACCTCTTCCAGACCCTCGCCAAGATCGGGGACGACGAACGGTTTGACGTGCTCGTCGGTCACGGGAGCTCCAGCACACGCTCAACGCAATCCAGCAGTCGATCGGGTCCTGGCAACCACAACTTCTCCAGCCGCGCCGGCGGGTACGGGGTGTCAAACCCGCAGGCGCGCAACACCGGTGCCTCTAGTTCGTAAAACATCTCTTCCTGGATGCGGGCGGCGAGCCCCGCGCCGTAGCCGAGGCTGCGCGGCCCCTCGTGCAGCACCACGCACCGCCCGGTGCGGCGAATAGACGCGGCCACCGCGTCGAAATCCAATGGGACCAACGACCGAAGGTCGACCACTTCGATGCTCCAACCCTGTTGCCGGGCCGCCATTTCCGCGGCCGACAGGGCGGTGGCCACCAGGGCGCCGTAGGTCAGCACGGTGACATCGGTACCGGCCCGGCGTACCTCGGCGCGCCCGATCGGCAGCCCGGGCCGGGTGGTGTCGACAACCTCGCGACCCCAGTAGCGGCGCTTGGGTTCCAGGAACATCACCGGATCCGGGCATGTAATGGCATGCCGGAGTAGCCAATAGGCATCCGAAGGAGACGACGGGACCACGACCTTCAGGCCGGCGGTGTGCGCCCAGTAGGACTCGGTGGATTCCGAATGATGTTCGACGGCACCGATACCGCCGAACGAGGGGATCCGCACGGTGACCGGCATATCAATTTGACCGCGGGTGCGGGTGTGATACTTGGCCAGGTGGCTGACCACCTGGTCGAAGGCCGGGTACACGAAGCCGTCGAACTGGATCTCGGGCACGGGCACGAAGCCGCGCAGGGCCAGGCCGATCGCGATACCGATCAGTGCGGACTCGGACAGCGGCGTGTCAAAACATCGGCCCGCGCCGAAGGCCTCCGCCAGTCCCTCGGTAACCCGGAAAACGCCGCCCTGCGCCGCGATGTCCTCTCCGAACACCAGCACCCGGTCGTCGGCGGCCATCGCATCGTGCAGGGCGCGGTTCAGCGCCTGCACCATTGTCAGCGGCGGCGTGCTTGCCGGCAATGTCGCGTCGGTTGGGCGTTCGGCGATCTGGGTCATCACGCCTCCGTACCCAACTCGGCCCGCAGCTGCTGACGCTGGGCTTCCAGCGCGGGTGTGATCTCGGCGTACACCGTGGTGAACACCTCGTCAACGTCGATATCGGGCGCCCCGAACACCGCATCGCGCAGCTCGGCCCGTAGTCGCGTGGCCCGGGCGGCGACCCGGTCGGCCAGCCGGTCCGACCAGAGTCCCTGGCCCTCGAGATAGGCGCGGTAGCGCGGGATTGGGTCCAGCGCCAGCCAATGATCGAGCTCGTCCTGGCTGCGATAGCGGGTCGGGTCGTCGGAGGTGGTGTGCGGGCCTAGCCGGTAGGTGACCGCCTCGATCAGCGTCGGCCCGTCGCCGGCTCTGGCCCGGGCCGCCGCTTCGGCCATCACCTCGTAGCAGGCGAGCACGTCGTTGCCGTCCACTCGGATTCCGGGCATCCCGTAACCGATTGCCTTGTGCGCGATGGACGGCGCGGCAGTCTGCTTGCACACCGGCATCGAGATCGCCCACTGGTTGTTCTGCACGTAGAACACGCATGGCGCACGAAATACCGCCGCCACGTTGAGGGCCTCATGCACGTCGCCCTCGCTGGTGGCGCCGTCGCCGATGAATGCCACCGTCACGGAGTCTTCGCCGAGGCGCTGGGCGGCCATCGCCGCCCCGACCGCATGCAGGGCATGCGTGCCCACCGGAATGGAGATCGGGGCGCAACACTTCGTGACGAAATCCAAGCCGCCATGCCAGGTTCCGCGCCACATGGCGCCGACATGGCCGGGCGGGATGCCGCGCACGATGAAGACACCTAGTTCGCGGTACTGCGGAAACAGCCAATCCGTCTTGCGCAGGCAGGCCGTCGCGCCGATCTGTGCCGCCTCCTGACCGCGGCATGACGGAAACAGCGCCAGTTCGCCCTGGCGCTGCAAGTTGACGAACTCGGCGTCCAGCTCGCGGGTGAGCGCCATCATCTCGTAAAGCCAGCACAGCGTCTCTGCCGGGAGTTCACGGCTGTAGCGGTCTTCGGCGGTCGGCGTTCCGTCCGGGCTGATGAGTTGCACCGGCGCAAGGCCGGGGGTCATCGGCATCTGAGAAAGCTCAGTCATACCGCCTCCTACCCGTACCGGGCGCGGTGCGCGGCGAGTCAGAGCAAACTCGTACGACCGGGACTGCTACGAGCCAGAGTCAGCCGCCAGCCGCACGATCCGCTCGGCTCGCCGCAACACTGGCGCATCTACCATTATGCCTTCAAATGCGAAGACGCCGCGTTCATCGGCGGCAGCAGCCAGTACGTGTCGCGCCCACTGCACCTGGTCGGCTGTGGGTGCGTAGCCGGCCCGGATCACGGGCACCTGGCTGGGGTGGATAGCAACCTTCGCGTCGAAGCCGACTGCGACGGCGTCGTCGACCTCGGCGCGCAGCCCGTCGAGATCCTTGATGTCGAGGTACACCGCGTCCAGCGCGAGTCGCCCATGCGCCTTGGCGGCCAGTAGCGACTGCGAACGGACGTGACGGGCCACCTCGCGGTAGGTCCCGTCTGGGTAGCGGTTTGCCGTGCCGCCGAGCACGGCGAACAAATCCTCCGCCCCCCACATCACCGCGATCGCGTTGTCGGTGCGGACGTTTTCCGTGACGGTCAGCGCGCCGAGCGGCGACTCGACAAGCACGACGACGTTCAGCGGCGCTAGCGTGCTAACGTGTTCAGGCGCTTCGCATTTGGGAAGCATCACGGTGTCGTAGCCGGTTTTTGCCAATGCTTCGAGGTCGCGGGCCTGGTCGTCGGTGCCGAATGGGTTGACGCGAACCACGGTGCGCGCAGGGTCGAGCGGAACGTCGACAAGCGCATCTCGCGCGGCCTGCCTATCGGGTGCGGCGACGCCGTCCTCTAGATCGAGAATCACGATATCGGCTGCGGCGGCGGCCTTTTGGAAGCGTTCGGGCCGATCGGCCGGGCAAAACAGCCACGCCGGCCCCGGATTGTGCAAGGCCATCAGTCGGCAGCCTCG
Organism: Mycobacterium fragae; assembly: GCF_002102185.1. Lineage (GTDB taxonomy): Bacteria > Actinomycetota > Actinomycetes > Mycobacteriales > Mycobacteriaceae > Mycobacterium > Mycobacterium fragae. The sequence goes on along the minus strand of NZ_LQOW01000031.1, from coordinate 63,855 downwards.
GCAGGCCGCATGCGTACCAGTGTCTTGCGGCTCGCGGTGGCCACCACATCACCGTGTTGATTGCGACCGGTATGGGCGAACGTCACGATGCCCTCACCGGGCCGGCTTTTGGATTCTCTTTTCTCGGTGATCACAGTCTCGGCGTAGAGCGTGTCGCCGTGAAACAGTGGCTTGGGAAATGCGATTTCGGAGAACCCGAGATTGGCGACAATGGTGCCCTGGGTCAGCTGCGCGACCGACAACCCGACCAGGGTCGACAGGGTGAACATCGAATTCACCAACCGTTGATTGAACGGAGGCAGCGCGTCGGAGAACGCCGCGTCCAGGTGCAGCGCTTGGGTATTCATGGTCAACGTCGTGAACAACACGTTGTCGGCTTCGGTGATGGTCCGGCCAGGGCGGTGCAGGTAGCGCACGCCGATTTCGAATTCCTCAAACCACAGACCGCGTTGAACGATCTCCCGCTCACTCGACGTCACAGGCCAACCTCGCGGGCGATCACCATCAACTGGACCTCGCTGGTACCTTCGCCGATCTCCAAAATTTTGCTGTCCCGGTAGTGCCGGGCGACGGTGAACTCGTTCATGAACCCGTAGCCGCCGTGGATCTGGGTGGCATCACGGGCATTGTCCATCGCCGCCTCACTGGCGACGAGCTTGGCGATCGCCGCCTGTTTCTTGAACGGCTTACCGGCCAGCATCAGCGCGGCGGCATCGTAGTACGCGGTGCGGGCGGCATGGGCGCGCGCCTCCATCCGCGCGATCGTGAAAGCGATGGCCTGATGGCGACTGATCGGCTTTCCGAAAGCTTCACGCTCTTGCGAGTACTTGACGCACTCGTCCACACAACCCTGCGCGGCGCCGGTGGACAACGCGGCGATCGCGATGCGGCCCTCGTCGAGAATGCGCAGGAAGTTGGCATATCCGCTGCCGCGTTCGCCGAGCAGGTTCTCCTGGGGCACGCGCACGTCGTCGAAGCTCAGCGGGTGGGTGTCCGAGGCGCACCAGCCGACCTTGTCGTAGGCCGGCTCGACGGTGAGCCCCGGCGCGGGCACGGGAATCATAATTGAGGAGATCTCCTTGTTGCCGTCCCAGTCGCCGGTCACCGCCGTAACGGTGACCAGCTTGGTGATATCGGTCCCGGAGTTGGTGATGAACTGCTTGGACCCGTTGATCACCCAATGCCCGTCGTCGAGTTCAGCGGTGGTTCTGGTCGCGCCCGCATCGCTGCCGCCGCCCGGTTCGGTCAGCCCGAACGCACCCAGCGCACGGCCACTGGCCAACTGCGGCAACCACTCCCGCTTCTGCGCCTGGGTGCCGAACCGGTAGACGGGCATGGCGCCCAGCGAGACACCGGCCTCCAGGGTGATCGCCACACTTTGGTCGACCTTGCCGAGCTCCTCCAGCGCCAGACACAACGCGAAGTAGTCGCCGCCCATGCCGCCGTATTCCTCGGGGAAGGGAAGGCCGAACAGGCCCATGTCGGCCATCCCGGCGACCACCTCGTAGGGGAACGAGTGCTCGGCGTCGTGGCGAGCCGCGACCGGTGCGACCACGCTCTGTGCGAAATCGCGGACCGTTTTGGCCAATTGTTGATATTCGTCGGGAAGTGCCCCGGTCGCTAGGAAGTCAGGCATGAACTCGCCCTTAGCCTTTCGTGTTCGCGGTAATGCGGGCCAGTGACTGGCCCACCGTCACTTGGTCACCTACTGCGACTAGTAGTTCGACCACACCGTCGACGGGTGCCGCCAACGTGTGCTCCATCTTCATCGCCTCGACCGTGACTACGACGGTCCCGGCCTCCACTTCGGCAGCATCGTCGACCCCTACTGCGACGATGGTCCCGGGCATCGGGCTGGTTAATTCGGCGTCGCCGCTGTGCTCGTCGTCTGGACGCACCGGTGCTTCCCGGACCTCCTCGAGCACCGCGGTGCTGCCGCCGCCGGCCAACCAGATCGTGTGACCCGCCGCGGCGACGGTGTATTCGGTACGGACCCCGCCCAGCGTCACCGTCAACTGTTGACCCGCGAGAGCGGCTTGCAGGGAACGGGATTCGCCGTCCTCGACGCGGGCTGCGGCGGCTTCGGGGTCACCGGTGATGTGGACGTGGTCGATACGGTCACCGGCACGCAGCCGGATGCTTACCGGAGCTCGGGCACCGACTCGCCATCCCGAGGGCACCTCCCACAGATCGGCGCCCGGCAGGGGGAATAGCCGCAACCAGCGGTAGGCAGCAGCGGCGATAAGTTGGTCGTCCGACGGCGCCGCCACGACGAAGTCCCCGGATCGTCGATCCAACAGCCCTGTGTCGAGCCGGCCGGCGGCGACGTCGGGATCGGCGAGCAGGAACCGGGCGAACTCGATGTTGGTGACCACGCCAAGCGCCGCGGTGTCCGCCAGCGCCCGGTCGAGGGTCCGCAGTGCGGCTGCCCGATCCGCCCCATGCGCGACGACCTTGGCCAGCATCGGGTCGTAGTCGCTGCCGACCACCATCCCCGCCGACAGGCCCGAATCGATCCGCACCCCAGCGCCGTTCGGTTCCACCACCGCCAGCACATCGCCGCCGGTGGGCAGGAAGCCGCGGGCGGGATCCTCGGCGTAGACGCGCGCTTCGATCGCATGTCCCTGCAGGGAGATATCAGCCTGACTCGCGGTCAACTTCTCCCCCGCGGCGATCCGGACCTGCCATTCCACCAGGTCCCAGCCCGTCACCATTTCGGTGACGGGATGCTCGACCTGCAGCCGGGTGTTCATCTCCATGAAAAAGAACTCGTCGGGCCGGTCCGCGGAGACGATGAACTCCACCGTGCCGGCCCCCGTGTAGTCCACGCTGCGGGCGGTGTCACAGGCGGCGGCGCCGATCCGGGCGCGGGTGGCAGTGTCCAGCAGCGGCGACGGCGCCTCCTCGATGACCTTCTGGTGCCGCCGCTGCAGGCTGCACTCCCGCTCACCGAGATGCACGACATTGCCGTACGCGTCTGCCAGCACTTGGACTTCGATGTGCCTGGGACTCAACACGAACCGCTCGAGGAACAGGGTGTCGTCACCGAACGCCGCGGCTGATTCGCGACGGGCGCCGGCCAGGGCGGCGGCCAGGTCGGCGGGCCGCTCGACCATACGCATCCCCTTACCCCCACCGCCGGCGGAGGGCTTGACCAGCACCGGGTAACCGATTTCGTCAGCGGCAGCGGTCAGTTCGGCGTCGGACAGACCCGGTCGTGCGATACCGGGAACCACCGGCACACCGAACTGCGATACCGTGCTCTTGGCCGCGATCTTGTCGCCCATGGTCTGGATCGCGCCCACCGGCGGGCCGATGAAGGTCACCCCGGCAGATGCCAGTGCCGCCGCGAAATCGGCGTTCTCCGAGAGGAATCCGTAACCGGGGTGTACCGCTTGGGCTCCCGTCCGCAGTGCCGCGTCAACTACCACGGGGATGTTCAAGTAGCTTTCTCGCGCGGGCGCCGGCCCGATCCGGACTGCGACGTCGGCCTCGGCGACGTGGCGTGCGTTGGCGTCGGCGTCGCTGTAGACAGCCACCGATCGGATGCCCATCGCCTTCAACGTCCGGATCACCCGGACCGCGATCTCTCCGCGGTTGGCGACCAAAACCGTGTCGAACGCCATCACATTCACATCCTGAACACGCCATAGGAGACCGGCCCGAGGGGCGCGTTGGCTACCACCGAAAGCGCAAGCCCCACAACGGTCCTGGTATCAGCCGGGTCAATTACCCCGTCGTCCCACAGTCGCGCCGTCGAATAGTACGGATTGCCCTGGTGTTCGTACTGCGCGCGGATGGGCGCCTTGAACGCTTCCTCTTGCTCGGCGGTCATCTCGCCGCGCACCGTCGCCAGCACCGACGCCGCCTGCTCGCCGCCCATCACCGAGATCCGCGCGTTCGGCCACATCCACAGGAAACGCGGCGAATACGCCCGCCCACACATCGAGTAGTTGCCCGCGCCGTATGACCCGCCGATCACCACGGTGAGCTTGGGCACCCGCGCGCATGCCACCGCGGTCACCATCTTCGCGCCGTGTTTGGCGATGCCGCCCGCCTCGTAGTCACGGCCCACCATGAACCCGGAGATGTTCTGCAGGAACAGCAACGGCACCATCCGCTTGTCGCACAACTCGATGAAATGCGCGCCTTTTAATGCTGACTCAGAAAACAGCACACCGTTGTTGGCGACGATGCCCACCGGGTGGCCGTGAATGCGGCCGAACCCGGTGACCAGCGTGCTCCCGTAGTCGGCTTTGAATTCACCGAATTCACCGCCGTCGACAAGGCGGGTCACCACCTCGTGCACATCGTAGGGGCTCCGTGGGTCGACGGGGACCACGTCGTAGAGCTCGGTCTGGTCGGCGGCCGGGTCCACGGCGGGCAGCACATCCCAAACGCGCGGTTCGCGGGGCCCCAGCGTGGAGACGATGCGCCGGATGATGCGCAGTGCGTCACGATCGTCGTGGGCCAGATGATCTGTGACGCCGGAGATCTTGGAGTGCAGGTCTCCCCCGCCAAGATCCTCGGCGGAGACCACTTCTCCGGTGGCGGCCTTCACCAATGGCGGCCCGCCCAGAAAGATGGTGCCCTGGTTGCGGACGATGACGGCCTCGTCGCTCATCGCCGGGACGTATGCGCCTCCCGCCGTGCACGATCCCAGCACCGCGGCGATTTGCGGTATCCCCTCGGCACTGAGTTTGGCCTGGTTGTAAAAGATCCGGCCGAAATGTTCACGGTCGGGAAAGACCTCGTCCTGACGAGGCAGAAACGCTCCGCCGGAGTCGACGAGGTAGATGCAAGGCAGCCGGTTCTGGCCGGCGATCTCCTGAGCGCGTAGGTGTTTTTTGACCGTAATCGGGTAGTAGGTACCGCCTTTGACCGTCGCGTCGTTGGCCACGATCATGCATTCGCGGCCCGAGATTCTGCCGATGCCGGTGATGATCCCGGCGCCGGGACACTCGTCGTCGTACATCCCGTCCGCGGCCAGCGGAGCGACCTCGAGCAGCGGACTGCCCGGATCGAGCAGGCCGTCGACTCGGTCACGCGGCAGTAATTTGCCCCGGCCGACATGGCGTTCGCGGGCGCGTTCCGGGCCGCCCAACGCAGCCGCGGACAGCTTCTCGCGCAGCCGCGTGACCAGTGCGCGGTGCGCATCGCGGTTCGCCGCCGAAGAACCCATTTCACGCCAATCCAGTTAATGACGACTAACTCATGATACGTTAGTGGCGATTAACCGAAATGTCCAGGAGGGCTGTCATGGCAGGATCTGCGCCGGCCGAGACGCCGAATCGCCGCAGCCGGCTCAAGTCGGACCGGCGCTCGCAGCTGTTGTCCGCGGCCGAGCGGCTCTTTGCCGAACGCGGGTTTTTGGCGGTGCGGCTGGAGGATATCGGCGCCGCAGCCGGAGTCAGCGGCCCGGCGATCTATCGACACTTCCCCAATAAGGAGTCGCTGCTGGTCGAGCTGCTGGTCGGCATCAGCACTCGGTTGCTCGCCGGCGCGCGCGAGGTGAGATCCCGTGCATCCGACGCGGCCGCCGCCCTGGACGGGCTGATCGACTTTCACCTCGACTTCGCGCTGGGTGAACCCGATCTCATCCGCATTCAGGACCGCGACCTCGCGTATTTGCCGGACGCGGCCGAACGCCAGGTGCGGCGCTCGCAGCGACAGTACGTGGAGGTCTGGGTGGGTGTATTGCGCGAACTGCAGCCGGAGCTTGCCGAGGTCGACGCCCGGCTGATGGCACACGCCGTGTTCGGCCTGCTCAACTCCACTCCACACAGTTTGAAGCCCGCAGACACCAGACCAGCGCGGGTCACACGTTCACGCGCGGTGATGCGGACGATGACGGTCGCGGCGTTGACCAGTGGCGCATCCTGCCGGTGACGTGCGCGTCGTGTGCCGCAGGTACCCTGCAGCACATGAGGTGGGTATGAACGATCAGCGTCGACCAGAGCACACCCAGCCTTATCCGCCGCATGCCGACCCGGCCTACAGCGGCCAGTCGTACTACCCGCCGGCGTATTACCCCGGGGCGCCATCCGCTCCGACGCCCAACCCGATTCAAACGAACCCGACCGAGAAGCTGCCGCAGTACTGGCTGCAGGAGCAGGGTCTGTCGCACCAGCCGACACAGGACCCCGAGCCTGGCCGACCCAAAGCTCCACGCTGGTTGTGGGTCGCGGCCGCCGCGGCCGTCCTGTTGGTTACTGCGCTGGTCATCGCGCTGGTGATCGCCAACGGCACGGCCCGCAAGCAAACCGCGGTCTCGCCCCTGCCCGAGATGCCGACTTCACAAAACCCGACAGTGACGGCCTCGACTTCGCCGTCGACGGGGCCCTCGTCGTCCGCCACGACGTCGGCGCCGTCGAGCACCGAATCCAGTCCGCCGACCAACGCGGGCGCGATGCAGACCGTGGTTTACAACGTCACCGGCGAAGGCCGTGCGATCAGCATCACCTACGTGGACAACGACGGGATGATGCAGACCGAATTCAACGTCGCACTGCCCTGGAACAAGCAAGTCAGCCTGCCCAAGTCCGGCAAGCAGAAGGCGAACGTCACGATCGTCAATATCGGCCACGACGTCACCTGCTCGGTAACCGTGGACGGCGTCCAGATCACCCAGCGCAGCGGCGCGGGCCTGACCGTCTGTAGCGGGGCGAGCTGACCACCGCTCAACGCACTTCCGTGGCGAGGCGTCGCTGCGGGGCGCGCACCAGCAGCATGCCCAGCAGCCCTGCACCCATGACCAAACACAGGCCGCCCATGCCTGCGCGATCGGCGTGGAACACATCGATGAAAACCGAAAACAGCCACGGCGCCAAGAAGGACACGGCCCGTCCCGTCATCGTGTAGAGGCCGAAGGCCATACCTTCCTTGCCGTGTCTCGACATTCTCAGCAGCAGGGTCCGCGCCGACGCTTGGGCCGGCCCGACGAACAAGCACAACAGCAGCCCGCAAATCCAGAACGCGCGCGGCCCGGACAACGCCATCAGCGTGAGCCCCAGCGTGATGATCGCCGTCAGTGATCCGACGATGACCGGTTTTGATCCGACACGGTCGTCGAACAGTCCGCCGACCACAGCTCCCAAGGCTGCCACCACGCTCGCGGCCACCCCGAATATCAGCACGTTTCCGCGAGGGATTCCGTACACCCTTACGCCGAGCACCGCGCCGAAGGTGAACACGCCCGCCAGCCCATCCCGAAACACCGCGCTGGCCAACAGGAAATACACCAAGTTACGATCCCGGCGCCATTCAGCGGCCAGATCCGACCACAGCTTGCGGTAACCGCCCAGCAATGCCCTGGGCTGCGCGGCCACCTCGGTGACGACCGGCAGCCGGTGCGCGGTGAGCAACAGCGGCAGTGCGAACATCGCGAACCACGCGGCTGCCAGCAGCATCGCCGCCCGGACGTTGAGTCCGTCGTCGGTGGGCAGGTGCAGCAATCCGCGAGTTCCGCCCGTACCAGAAAAGAAACCGAAATAGACCACGAGAAGCAGCAGAACGCTACCGACGTATCCCGATGCCCACCCGAACCCGGAGATCCGGCCAGAATTCTGCGGCGTCGAAAGCTGGCGCAGCATCGCGTTGTACGGAACGCTGGCCAGATCCGCGCACGCGGCTTCCGCGGCAAGCAACGCCAACCCCGGCCACAGATACTCCGGGCGGTCGCGGATCAGGCTCATCGCGCTCGTCAGCGCCACCGCGAGGCCGGTAAGGATGGTCAGTGCCATCCGTCGCCGGCGCGGATCCTCCACCCATACCCCGATCACCGGCGCCAGCAGGGCGATGATCAATCCGGCGACCCCCACTGCACGGCCCAGCCAGCTTGCCGGCGAGGCGCCTCCGGGCGTGCCCTCGCCGACGGTGCCGGTCAGATAGACCGAGAACACGAACGTCACCACGATCGCGGCCAGACCGGTAACGCCGCAGTCCCACAGCGCCCAAGCGAGCACCCCGGATCGCTGGGATATCCGCCAACCCGGCCCCGGGCTGCTCATCCTGGGGACTCTATAGGCTTGCCGCATGCCCGTACCCGCTCCCAGCCCGGAAGCCCGCGCCGTCGTCACCGGGGCCTCACAAAACATCGGCGAGGCACTGGCCACCGAACTGGCCGCCCGCGGCCACAGCCTGATTGTCACGGCGCGACGCGAGGACGTGCTCAACGACCTAGCCGCACGCCTGGCCGACAAGTACCGCGTTGCCGTCGAAGTGCGCCCGGCCGATCTCGCCGACGTCGCCGACCGGGAGAAGCTCACCGGCGAACTGGCCACCCGCAACATCTCCATCTTGTGCGCCAACGCGGGCACCGCGACGTTCGGTCCGGTATCGGGACTCGACCCGGCGGCCGAGCGGGCCCAGGTACAGCTCAATGCCATTGCGGTACACGACCTTACGCTGGCGGTACTGCCGGGCATGGTCGCGCGCAAGGCGGGCGGCATTTTGATTTCCGGTTCGGCGGCAGGCAACTCGCCGATCCCCTACAACGCGACATATGCCGCCACCAAAGCGTTCGTGAACACGTTCAGCGAATCGCTGCGCGGCGAATTGCGCGGCTCCGGTGTGCACGTCACATTGCTGGCGCCCGGCCCGGTGCGCACGGAGCTGCCGGATCCGGCCGACGCATCGCTGGTCGAGAAACTGGTGCCCGATTTCCTGTGGATCTCCACCGAGCACACGGCACAGGTCTCACTGGATGCGTTGGCGCGCAACAAGATGCGCGTTGTGCCGGGGTTGACGTCGAAGGCGATGTCGGTGGCGAGCCAGTATGCTCCACGCGCTATCGTCGCGCCGATCGTCGGCAGCTTCTACAAAAAGCTCGGCGGCGAGTAAGGGCTAGCGCCGGCGGCGGCCGCTACCCAGCATGCTGCGGATGAGCTCTCTGCCAAGGGCGTTGAGAAATGTCTGGAAGCCCCGGCTGTTCACGAACCGCTTGAACCAGCCCGGCTTCTTCGCAGGTGCGGGCGCAGACTTGGACGACGCCGCCGGCTGTTCGGCCGGGGCTTGTGCTGCCTTGGCTTCCAGTTTCTCGGACGCGGATTCGCGGTCTACGGTCTTACCGTATTTGGCCTGCAGCGGGCTGGCCTGGGCCGCAGCACTTATCGCGTCGTTGCCGATCGCGGCCATCAGCGACCGGGGTGAGCGCAGCCGGGTCCACGCGACCGGGGTCGGGGCGCCACGCTCCGAGAGCACGGTGACCACGGCTTCACCGATACCCAACGAGGTCAGCGCCGAAGCCAGGTCGTAGACATCGGTTTTCGGGTAGGTGCGAACGGTTTTCGTCAGCGCCTTCTGGTCATCGGGAGTGAACGCGCGCAAGGCGTGCTGGATGCGCGCACCCAGTTGGGACAGCACGTCGTTGGGGATGTCGGTGGGCAGTTGGGTGCAGAAGAACACCCCGACACCCCTGGAGCGGATCAGCTTGACGGTCTGCTCGACCTGTTCCAGAAACGCCTTCGACGCATCGGTGAACAACAGATGGGCCTCGTCAAAGAAGAACACCAGCTTGGGTTTGTCCACGTCGCCGACCTCGGGCATGAACTTGAACAGATCGGACAGCACCCACATCAAGAACGTCGAGAACAACACCGGACGCGCGGCCTGGTCCCCGAGTTCCAGCAGCGAGATCACCCCGCGGCCTTTCTCGTCGACGCGAACCAGGTCATCGGGTTTCAATTCCGGCTCGCCGAAAAACGTATCGGCGCCTTCGGCCTCCAAATTGACCAGAGCCCGCAGAATGACGCCGGCAGTTGTCGCGGAAACACCGCCCAGCGACTTCAGCTCGGGCTTGCCCGCGTCGCTGGTCAGGTAGCTGATCACGGCCCGCAGGTCTTTCAGATTGAGCAGCTCGTAGTTCTGCTGCTCAGCCCAATGGAAGATCAGACCCAGGGTCGACTCCTGAGTAGCGTTGAGGCCCAACACCTTTGACAACAGGATGGGACCGAAGCTGGCGATGGTGGCCCGCACCGGAACACCGATGCCCTTGGTGCCCAGCGATAGGAACTCCACCGGAAACGCGCTCGCCTCCCAGTTGTCACCGGTTTCCTTGGCGCGCGCGGTCAGCTTGTCGCTGGCCTGGCCCGGCCGGGCCAAACCGGACAGATCGCCCTTGACGTCGGCCATCAGCACCGGAACGCCCGCCGCCGACAGCTGTTCGGCGATCAGCTGCAGCGTTTTCGTCTTGCCGGTGCCGGTGGCCCCGGCGACCAGGCCGTGGCGGTTGACCGTGGCCAGCGGGATACGAATTTGCGCGGCCGCGTCGGTCGCGTTGTCGACGACGACGGTACCCAGTTCCAGGGCCTGGCCCTGCACTTCATAGCCGGCCGCGATCTGCTTTGCGGGGGTAGCTCTTGACTCAGTGCTCATAAGGCGCGTGTCCTTTCCCCAACTAGTCCCGACTCGACGACACTACTGGTAGCTAGGCCCGCCGGGCAGGTCATGGCTTAACGTGTGCCTACTGTGAACTCTATGCGCGACGAACTGGTGTGGATCGATTGCGAGATGACCGGCCTTGACCTGCGCTCGGACAAGTTGATCGAGATCGCCGTGCTGGTCACCGACGCCGACCTGAACATTCTCGGCGACGGCATCGATGTGGTGATTCACGCCGACGACGCCGCGTTGTCATCGATGATCGACGTGGTCGCCGAGATGCACACCCGCTCAGGGCTGATCGACGAAGTCCGCGCGTCCACCGTGGATTTGGCGGCCGCGGAGACGATGGTGCTCGACTACATCCGCGAACACGTCAAACAGGCGAAAACGGCACCGCTGGCTGGCAACTCGATCGCCACCGACCGTGGCTTCATCGCACGCGATATGCCCGTCTTGGACTCTTTTCTGCACTACCGGATGATCGATGTGAGCTCGATCAAGGAACTGTGCCGGCGCTGGTATCCGCGCATCTACTACGGCCAGCCCACCAAGGGCCTCGCCCATCGAGCGCTGGCCGACATTCACGAGTCCATCCGCGAACTGCAGTTCTACCGGCGCACCGCATTTGTGCCGCCGCCAGGCCCCGCTACCGGCGACATTGCGGCGGTGGCCATCGAGCTTGGAGGTGAACCGCCCACGCCGGAGGAAATCGATTCGGCCGCCGAGCGCCCGAGCGGCTAGTATCGACGTCGCCGCCGCTGGGCTGGCGGCGATGGTGGCTGTAGTTCAGCTGGTAGAGCACCAGGTTGTGATCCTGGGTGTCGCGGGTTCGAGTCCCGTCAGCCACCCCGAAGCCGTAACGCTGCTACCTGGGTTGAGGCCGATCTGAGGCCGCGACTGTCGGGTTCACCCATTAGCTTTCGCATCGCCGAGCACGACGACGGTTCCCGACGGGTGCAGGTTGCTCGCGGCGCCGGGCAGTCCGTGGTACGGCGCGCCGTGGCGTTCGGCATGACGACGGATCTCGTCGTCGACCCAGCAGCCGAATGCCACCGCCAGGACCGCCAAGACGAGCAGGATGGCCATCACGTTCAGGCCGGGTGGTGTCGTGTGAGATTCTTTGGTGGAAGCCATTATTCGTTCGTCCTTTGCTTGGCGCTACCCGCCAGCCAGGTGGTAGCTGACGTCGGCGGTGAGCGCGACGACGCCGCGTCTGCACCGCGGCGTCGGCCGGGTTGGCGCTGCGCGTGTTCTTGGCGTAACCGCTATTGGTGATGAAGAGCATCTGATCCGGCCGATCCATGACACACCGAGAATGTTTCGAAATTCTGATACGTCCTTGTATCGGACACTAAACTATCCGAAACAGTCCGAAATGTCCAGAACGGCTCGCGTATCGGATACGCTTTAACACGTGACCCGCGCCACAGCCGACACCGCCCGGCCGCTGGTCGCTATAGTCGGCGCGAACGTGCGCCGCATCCGCTCAGAGGTCCTCGGGGTGACCCATGACCAGCTGGCGAGGGAAGTCACGGCGCTGGGCTTCCCGTGGAGTTACCTGCGCGCCGCAGCCTTCGAGCGAGGTGACGTAACCCCTTCTCTGGCGACATATCTCATCGTCTGCGCTGCACTCGACCGCCTTGCACAGCCCGACTTCCGCGTCAGGCTGGCCGATCTGGTCATCTCCGACACTCCGATCGAGCTCGCCGAGGGCATCGTGATCGACGGCGATGGCGTGCGTGACGCTTTGGCAGGCGCACCGCCCGCCAGCCTGTTCGCCGACGCGCCAGTCACTCCCCCCCGCTTCGCTCTCGCTGGACGCAGCGCTGCAGAAGTCGCCACAGCAGCGGGGTATGCCCGCGCCGACGTACAGACCGCAACCGCACTTGGGCTCGACCGCGAGTCGATGGTCAAAGCATGTGCGTCCCTCTGGGGCCGGTCACTGACCGCCGAACGCGATGCGCGTGCCGGAGCCGCGCCATCGCGGCGGCAGCTTGGCATCATCACGTCGGAGTTGCGTGAAGAGCTATCCGCATATCTCGACACCCGGGGCAAGCCGTCGGAGTTGCGACATGAGTGAGGTCAGCACGGTCATCATGCCTTGGCATTGCCGGCGTGCCACTGCTCCCACGGGATGTTCCAGTCGCCGAGTCCTTCGGTTCCCGACAATGTGGGGCCCACGGTGTTGATGACTTGGACGATGTCGCCGCGCTTGGTGTGCTCGTAGAACCATTGCGCATTGCTGGGGCTGACGTTGAGGCAGCCGTGGCTGGTGTTGGTGTGGCCTTGGGCGCCCACCGACCACGGCGCGGAGTGTACGAACACACCGCTGTAGGACATCTGCGTGGCGAAATCCACCTCGGTGCGATAGCCGTTGGGCGAGTTGACCGGTACGCCGTAGGTCGACGAATCCATGATCATGTGCGAGAACCGCTCACCGATGATGTAGATGCCACTGGCCGTCGGCGTGCTGTCCTTGCCCATCGACGTCGGCATGGTCTTGACGACCTCGCCGTTGATCCGCACGGTCAGCATCTTGGTGGTGTCGTCGGCCGTCGCGATGAGCTCGTCACCGATGGTGAAGTGTGTTTTCAAGTTGTCTTCACCGAAGAGCCCGTCGCCCAGATCGACGCCGTAGGTGTTGACCGCGACGTTGACGTTGGTGCCGGGCTTCCAGAAATGCTCAGGGCGCCAACGCACTTCACGGTTGTTCAGCCAGTAGAACGCGCCCACGACGGGCGGATCCGTGGTGATCGCGATGGCCTTCTCCGCCGCCGCCCGGTTGGCGATGTCTTCGTCGAACCGGATCGCCACCGGTTCCCCGACACCCACCACCTCACCGTCGTGCGGCATGACATAGGGCATCGTCAGGTTCTGCGGCGACTGCGTTTCGAACGTCATCTGGCGGGTGGCCACGCCACCGAGTCCCCGCGCTTTGGCGGTCAGCGTGTAAGTCCTGTTGTAGCCCAAGGGCTCGGTGGTCGACCAGCGCACGCCGTCGGGGCTGAGTTGGCCGCCGACGGATTTCCCGTTTTCGTTGACCGCGGTGACCGACGCCAGCACACCGGCGTCGGCGCTCACCGTCACCGGACGGTCCACCGCGACGCCGACCGCGCCGTCGGTGACCGAGGCCGTGATCTTGGGCACGAGCAGGTCGCCGAACGGTGTGCCCTTGTCCATGATCGTCTTCGCCGGCGGCGTCCCGCCGCCGCCGCTGCAGGCCCCCGCGCCGAAGACGGCAAGCGGGATCAGCAGCGCTGCTAGCCACAGTCGGCACACGCGGCGACCCGACTTCCAGCGACCTGCCACTTACGTTGTTCCCCTCGCGACCCACAACCCAGTTACTGAGGAGTAGTCTAAAGCGTCCGCGACTGACCGCAGCGCTAGGCGGTTGGGCGTCGCAGCCAGCGATTTTCGCCCGACGGCGCAATGCCTGTTATTGTCGCAAACGCAGTCCATATGGATCCAGGCGCCGTTAGCTCAGTTGGTAGAGCAGCTGACTCTTAATCAGCGGGTCCGGGGTTCGAAACCCTGACGGCGCACCAGGTCAAAGCGATTTCACAGCTCGCGTGCACCCTTGGGTGCACCCCATCGGTCGATGTTGCCGGCCCCATCTCGCAGGGCGCGGTTGCGACGGCGGGACGCATAACCGACACTGACCTACGGAGAGTGGGACCGGCGTACATGACCGAGCCGAATGCCAACGCGCCGACCGTGTTCGTGGCCACGCCGATGTACGGCGGCATGGCCACCGGGCCCTACGTCTGGTCGCTGGCGCAAACGCCCGTTGCGCTGATGAAAAACGGGATCGGGGTGCTCTACGCCTACACGATGAACGACAGCCTGGTGGCACACGCGCGGAACGGGCTGGTCCATCAATTCCTGGGCTCTTCGGCCACGCACCTGATGTTCATCGACGCGGATATCGGCTTCAGCCCCATGGACATCGTGAGCATGGTGCGAGCTGATAAAGACATCGTTTGCGGCATGTACCCCAAGAAGGAAATCAACTGGCAGCGTGTGAGCGAGGCGGCCAAACAGGGTGTTCCGCCCGAAGAGCTCCATAAGTACGTGGCCTCATTCGCCCTCGACCCACTAGACAGATCGGCGCCTGTTCACCCCGACCAGCTGCTGGAGGTAGCCGGCGCTGGCGCCGGGTTCATGTTGGTCAAGCGCGGGGTGTTCGAGAAGTTGTCCGAGCAGGTGCCGGCTTACACCGAGGACGAGAGGACAATCAGCGAGTTCTACGCCACCGGCATCGACCCCGAATCGGGCCGGCTGCTAGCGGAGGACTACCACTTTTGCCGACTCGCGCGCAGCCACGGATTCCGCGTTTATGCGGCACCCTGGGCGCGCTTGAGCCATACCGGGACATACATGTTCGGCGGCGCGATCAATTGACGTATGAACGGGCTTCGTCACCGATTGCGGATTCTGCGGACCGCCACCACGACGACAACGGCGCCGAGCCCGGCCAGCGAGATTGCCACCACGGGCTTCTTGACGAAGGTGATCACCCGGACCCTGAGGTCCTCGGCGATTCGGCGGGGATTGGCCCGCTCAGCCAGTGAATCGACCGTCGACGCGAGCTGGTCGCGGGCCTGGTCGATCTCCTGCTTGATGGTGTCAGGATCCCGCTCCGCCACTCTCGCCCTCCCTGGGTTGATGCCTGCCGCACTACCCTAGATCAGCCAACACCGGTCCCGACGCGCCGGTGAACAGAAAGGGGCCTTCTTTGACCGCTACCGCACGTCTTACGCCTGGCGACAAAGCGCCCGCGTTCAGCCTTCCCGACGCCGACGGCAACACGGTGAAGCTGTCCGATTTCAAGGGCCGCAAGGTGATCGTCTACTTCTACCCCGCTGCGATGACCCCGGGCTGCACCAAAGAGGCCTGCGACTTTCGAGACAACCTGGCTGAACTCAACGACGCCGGTCTCGACGTCGTGGCCATCTCCCCCGACAAGCCGGAGAAGCTGGCGAAGTTCCGCGACAAGGAGAGCCTCACGTTCCCGCTGCTGTCCGATCCCGACCGCAAAGTGTTGACCGCCTGGGGCGCCTACGGCGAAAAGCAGATGTACGGAAAAACCGTCACCGGCGTCATCCGCTCGACGTTCGTCGTCGATGAGAAGGGCAAGGTCGCCGTCGCGCAGTACAACGTCAAGGCCACCGGACACGTCGCCAAACTGCGCCGCGACCTGTCGGTCTAGGCAAGGTTGGCCAGCAGCAGCGCCTCGGTGATCGCCGCTCGTTCCAGCACGCCGAGATCCACGCTCTCGTTGACGCTATGCGCCTGTGTTGCCGGATCTTCGACGCCGGTGACCAGGATCGCGGCCTGCGGGAACGCTGCGGCGAACTCGGCGATGAAGGGGATCGAGCCGCCCATCCCCATCTCGACGGCCTCGGTCCCCCAGGCTTGCCGGAAGGCCGCGCGTGCGGCGTCGTAGGCCGGCCCGCAGGCATCTATTGCGTAGGGCTGGCCGAGGTCGCCGGGTATGACGGTCACCTGGGCGCCCCACGGCGCGTGCTGTTCCAAGTGGGTGCGCAGCGCGTCGAAGTGCGCGGCGGCGTCGCCGCCCGGGGCGATTCGCATGCTGACCTTGGCGCGGGCCCGCGGGACCAGTGTGTTCGACGCCGCCGCAATGGATGTGGTGTCGATGCCGATCACGGTGATCGCCGGCTTGGCCCACAGGCGTTGCGGCACAGAGCCGGAACCGATTTCGCTCACGCCGTCCAGCAGACCGGATTCCGCGCGCACCCGCTCGGCGGGGTAGTCCACGGCGGCGGCCGTGCTTTCGTGCAAGCCGGCCACTGCGACGTTGCCGTCATCGTCGTGCAGGCTGGCCAGCAGCCGCACCAATACGGACAGCGCGTCGGGGACCACGCCTCCCCACAGCCCGGAGTGCAAGCCGTGGTCAAGGGTGGCGACTTCGACCACGCAGTCGGCCAGCCCGCGCAGCGATACCGTCAGCGCGGGAACCTCGGTGCTCCAGTTATCCGAGTCGGCGATGACGATCACGTCGGCGGCCAACACTTCGCGGTGCCCGGCCAGCAGACGGCCGAGCGACGGCGACCCGGATTCCTCCTCGCCTTCGACGAACACGGTGACACCCACCGGCGGTTGGCCGGCGTGTGCCCTGAACGCCGCCAAATGCGTTGCGATACCGGCCTTGTCGTCTGCGCTGCCGCGTCCGTAGAGTCGGCCGTCGCGTTCGGTGGGCTCGAACGGCGGCGACGTCCACTGCGCTCGGTCGCCCTCGGGTTGCACATCGTGGTGGGCATACAGCAGGACCGTGGGGGCGCCGGGCGGTGCCGGATGCCGAGCGATGACGGCCGGTGCGCCGCCTTCGCTGACGATCTGGACATCGTGAAAACCCGCCTGCGACAACAGCTCCGCAGTTGCTTGTGCACTGCGATGTACTTGGTTGCGGCGGCTCGGATCGGCCCACACCGATTCGATGCGCACCAGGTTCTCCAGATCGCGACGCACCGCGGGCAGCACCTCGCGGACACGTTCCACCAGATCGCTCATCGTGTCGAGGTTAGCGGGTCGCCACCCCTGCGCGAGCGTGCGCTAGGGGGTTTCCAGGATGGCCACTGCGGCCGCGGTGTTGCCCTCATGGGTCAACGACACATGGATCGTCACGTCGGCCAGATGCTTGGCGATGTCGCCGGTCAGCCGTACGCGGGGTCGTCCCCACATGTCGGTGACTACCTCTATATCGCGGTGAATACCCTCCGGCAGCACCGGCCGCTGGGCGAAACGTGACCCGGACCAGGCCTTGATAACCGCCTCCTTGGCCGCCCAGCGCGCAGCCAGGTGGCGGGCCGCCGATGAGCTCTTGTCCGACGCGTCGCGCCGCTCACCGGGAGTGAAGGTCTCGGCGAAGACCGTTCCGGGCTGATCCACCTGCTCGGCGAAATCAGGAATGAAGACCACGTCGATGCCCACCCCGACGATGCCCATGGCGCCGCTCCTCCTCATCGCTCCGCTCTGCATCGTCGCCGACGCGGCCCATGAGCCGTAACGCTATCGAACGCTCACCGGAGGTACACGCCGCCGTCGCCCAGCCGGGCCTCGGTGTCGAGCAGCATCGCCGCTTCCTGCCGCTTCTCGGACACCTCGTGGTCGAAACGACGGTCCGCGGGCCGCTCGTACATCGGCCGCCCGCCGGCGATGGCCGAGGCCAGCCGGCGCTGACCGGCCAGCAGGCGAGCGTCGGCGCGCCGCCGGTAGTCCGCCCGCTGTTCGGCATTCAGCGCGGCCAGGAACGCCTGCGGGTGCACCAGCGCGATCAATCCCGACACGTGGCCGAAGCCGAGGCTGGTCACCAGCCCCGCCTTGAGCGGGAACTTCCCGCGGAGCCGCAGGGTTTCGCGGACCCACACGAAGTGCGCGGAAGAAGCCAGTTCCTCGTCGACGCAGTCCAGGCTGCGGTTGGGCGGAATGACCCCGTCCCGCAGGATCTGGCACAGACCCATCATCTGGAAGACCGCCGCGCCGCCCTTGGCGTGCCCGGTGAGGCTCTTCTGCGACACGATGAACAGCGGCGCACCGGGCGAGCGGCCGAGCGAATCGGCCAGCCGCTCATGCAGTTCGGTCTCGTTGGGGTCGTTCGCGAGCGTCGAGGTGTCGTGCTTGGAGATCACCGCGATGTCGTCGGCGCCGACGCCGAGCTTGGCCAGCGAGCGCGCCAGCGGGGAGTCCTTGCCGCCGCGGCCGGCGCCCAGCGCGCCGAGCCCGGGTGCCGGGATCGAGGTGTGCACGCCGTCGCCGAACGACTGCGCGTAGGCCACCACGGCCAGCACCGGCAGACCCATCTTGACGGCGAGATCCCCACGCGCCAGCAGGATGGTGCCGCCGCCCTGGGCTTCCACGAAGCCCAGTCGACGACGGTCGTTGGGCCGGGAAAACTTCGAGTCGCTGATGCCGCGGCCGCGCATCATCTCGGTGTCGGCGGTGGCCGCCATGTCACCGAAGCCGATGATGCCTTCCAGGGTCAGGTCGTCGATGCCGCCGGCGACCACCAGCTCGGCCTTGCCCAGCCGGATCTTGTCGACGCCCTCCTCGACCGACACCGCCGCCGTCGCGCACGCGGCGACAGGGTGGATCATGGCGCCGTAGCTTCCTATGTAGGACTGAACCACATGGGCGGCAACGATATTGGGCAGCACCTCCTGGAAGATGTCGTTGGGCTTGTTGCGGCCCAGCAGGTTGCCGTGATACATGGTCTGCATCGACGTGCCACCGCCCATGCCGGTGCCCATGGTGTTGGCCACCAAGGTCGGGTGCACGTAGCGCATCACCTCGGCCGGGCTGAACCCGGCGGACAAGAATGCGTCGACGGTCGCGACGATGTTCCACACCGCCAGCCGGTCGATGGAGGTCGCCATGTCGGCGCTGATCCCCCACACCGTCGGGTCGAAGCCGGTCGGGATCTGTCCACCGACCGTGCGTGACAGCTTGCTCTTGCGCGGCACCCGAATCTCGGTGCCCGCCTTGCGGATGACTTCCCAGTCGGTCGAGTCGGGCACCGGCCGGATGACCGTGTGCTCGGGGTCGAACTGGACGAACGCGCGCGCATCGGCCTCGCTGGACACGGCGAAGCTGAAGTCCTTGTCCAGGAACACGCTCACCAGTAGCGGTGAGGCGTGATCGGGGTCGATCGAGCCGTCGTCGACCCACTCGCGGATGCCCACGCGTTCCACGACGGCGTCGTGGTAGCGCTCGACCAGCTCGGACTCGTCGACGAGTTCACCGGATTCGGTGTCGTACCAACCCGGTTGGGGATCGTCTTCCCAGCGGATCAGCCCGGTGGTCCAGGCCAGCTCCAGCACGCCGGCAGCCGACAGTTCGTTTTCGACCTCCATCTCGAAGCGGGTGCGCGACGAGCCGTACGGGCCGAGCTCCGCGCCGCCGACGATGACCACCAGATCGGCGGGGTCGACGTCGAGGTCGTCCCATTCCGGCGGCGGCGCCGGGGTGTAGCCGCGCGGCGGGGACGGCAGCGCGGCGATCGTGCCCTCCGGTGCCTGGTCAGGAGCTGCCTCACCCGTCGCCTGCTCGCGCGCCTTGGCGGCCAGCTCGGTCATGTCCAGGTCGGCATCACCGAGCCCGCCGGTGAGGTCCACCTTGATCGGCGAGTGCGCGGCGGCCACCTTGGACTCCACATCGCAGAGGTCCAGCAGCATCGCGGCCATCTCGTCGGTGGAATACGTTGTCACACCGGCCTCTTCGACGGCGCTGACGATGGTGTCGTTGTGGCCCATCAACCCGGTGCCGCGGGTCCAGCCGATCAGCGCGTGCGCCAGGCTGACCCGCTGCGCCCACGACGACTCGGCGTGCCAGCGGGTCACGACGGCGTCGAGCGCCGACTTGGCTTCGCCGTAGGCGCCGTCGCCGCCGAACATACCGCGGTTGGGTGAGCCGGGCAGCACCACATGCAGCCGCGACGCGATGTCGCGTTCGGCGCCGATCCGCGACAGTCCGCCGATCAGCCTCTGCACCGCCCACAGCAGCACCTTCATCTCCATCTCCGCGCGTGAACCGGCCTCGGACAGGTCTCCGGCCACCCGTGGCGCTGCGAAGGGGAACAGCAGCGTCGGGGTCTGCGCGTCTTTGATGTGAATGGATTGCGGCCCAAGGCTTTCGGTCTGCTCGTTGCCGACCCATTCGACGAGGGCATCGATGTCGGAGTAGGACGCCATATTCGCGGCGACCACCCACAGGGCCGCGCCGTAGCGGGCGTGCTCGCGGTACAGGGCGCGGTAGAAGGCCAGCCGCTCGTCGTCGAGCTTGGAGGTGGTGGCGATGACGGTGGCTCCGCCGTCGAGCAGTCGCCCGAGCACCGATGCCGCGATCGAACCCTTAGATGCACCGGTCACCACGGCGACCTCGTCGCTGTAACGGCCCTTGTCGGGGTTTTCCGCGCCCGCGGCGATCCGGCCGTACAGTGAGGCGTGGATCTGCCGCCCGGCCGCCAGCGCCTGACCTTGCCACCAGGTGGCCTGGGTGGCCACGACATGGCCGGCGCCCTCGAACCGCTCGGAGAGCCGCATCCAGTCGGCGTTGACCTCGTCGTCGTCGGCCAGCCACAGCTTGACCAGGTCTTCGCGGGCGCTGGCCCAGCGGTCGTCGAACACCACGGCCTTCTTGGCGTCGAATACCGGCGCCACCAATCGCGGCCAGTCCGAACCCAATTCGGCCGTGACCAGATCGATCAGTTCGGCGTCGCTGGCGGTCGGCGGCGCCGTCACCGGGTCGTCCAACCCGAGCTGGCCCAGCACCAGCCTGGCCGCTGAGGCCAGCACACCCTCGCGGCCGGTGATCTGCTCGGTGAACTCGGAGAGCGCGGCCACGTCGACAGTTGCGCCCCCACCGCCCGTCGACGGCAGCGCAACGGCAACACCGCGGCGCGCGGCCACCGCCGCAACCGCGGCGTCGATCACCTTGTCGACGGCCGCGGCGTCGGGCAGCGCGCCCTCGTGCAGATGACCGAGCGCGCCACCGCGCACGCTGGTGCCCTCGCGCGTTCCAAGCGCGATCTCGACGGTGACGTGCTTGACCCAACCGTCGCCGAGCTCCCAGGTCTTCTTGACCCGCTCGGCAATCGCACCCGGCCGCTTGCCGGACGGGCCAAGGGCGGTACGCAGATGGTCGTTGATCGCGTCGGAAAGCACTGGGCCGTAAGGCTTGTACGTGCGCGCCAGCTTGGTGACCTGGGAGCGCAGCCCGGCCAGGTCTGCCTCGGCGGCACCGTCGATGGCACCCAGGTTCAGCTCTGAACCCAAGTCGACCAGCAATTGGTTACGACGCGACGACGCACCGTCGGTGATCGATTCGATGGAGTCCAGCTCCTCGATCTGGTCGATGCGCATCTTGGCCGCCAGCGCGATCAGCGCGCACGTGGCGTCGGCGGCGTCGAACGGAATGTCATCGGGGCGTGGACCGGTGGACACTGGCGCCGCAGCGGGGGCCGCGTCAGCTTGCGGCGCAGCGGATTCGGCAATCGGCGCTTCCTCGCCGACGGGCTCGGCCTCGAGATCGGATTCCGGTTCGGGGTCGGTGTCGGTGGCGAACAGCACCGCCGCGTCGCGCTCGGCGTTGAGCACTTCCACTGTGCTGTGGGCATATTCGGGCAGCTTGAGGGTGTTGGTGGCCAGTCCCGCGACGGTAGGTGACGACTTCACTCCGATCTCGACGAAGCGCTCCACCCCCAGGCCGCCGGCCGCCTCCTCGGTGAACAGCAGATCCTGGGTCTCGATCCAGCGCACCGGGCTGGCGAACTGCCAGGCCAACAGCTCGATGAAAACCGTGCGCGCCATCTCGCGGGGGCGTTCGCGGCGCCAGGTGTCGTAGTCGGCGAGGATCGGGTCGAGCGGCTCGGCCGGCACCAGGTCGCGGATCTCCTGGATGAAGTCGCGGTCGAGGGTGAACGGCCGCGGCACAAGGTTGGGGATGTAGCGCCCGACGATCAGGTCGGGATCCTTGTCACGCGGCATGACCCGGTCCAACGAGCGACGGAATTCGGCCACGCCCACTCGCAGCACACGCGAGTGGAACGGCACGTCGATGCCGGGCACCAAGATGAATGAGCGTTTGCCACCGGTGATTTCGCGGCGCCGCTCGACCTCGGCCTCCAGCTCCTCCAGACCGCGCACGGTGCCGGCGATCGCGTACTGCGAGCCGCGCAGGTTGAAGTTGACGATCTCCAGGAATTCACCGGTGCGTTCGGAGATCTCGGCGACGAACGCGGGCACGTCGGCGTCGTCGAGATCGATCTGGGACGGGCGGATCGCCGCCAGCCGGTAGTTCGAGCGCCCCAGCTCGTCGCGCGGCACGATGTCGTGCATCTTTGAGCCGCGGTGGAAGACCATCTCCAGCAAGGCTTCCAGCTCGTAGATGCTGGTTACGCAGGCCAGCGCCGTGTACTCGCCGACGGAGTGGCCGCAGGCGATCGCACCTTCGACGAACGCGCCCTGCTCACGCATCTCGGCGACCTGAGCAGCGGCCACCGTCGCCATGGCGACCTGAGTGAACTGGGTCAGGTAGAGCACCCCGTCGGGGTGGTGGTAGTGCACGCCGCTGGCGATGATGCTGGTCGGGTTGTCGCGCACCACGTGCAGCACCGAGAAGCCCAGCGTGTCACGGGTGAACTTGTCTGCGGTGTCCCACACCTTGCGGGCCGCCTTGGACCGGGCCCGTACCTCCATGCCCATGCCCTTGTGCTGAATGCCCTGGCCCGGGAAGGCGTAGACGGTCTTCGGCGCCGCCAAGCGCGCGGTCGCCGACATCACCAGATCCGAGCCGACCCGCGCGGCAATCTCCAAAACCTCTGCACCCTGGTCGATTCCGACCCGGTCGACCCGGAAATCAACCTCGTCGCCGGGGCGGACCATGCCCAGGAAGCGCGCCGTCCAGCCGACCAGCCGAGCAGGCGGACGCGCCTGGCCGTCGGTGGCGGTGACCACGTGCTGTGCCGCTGCCGACAACCACATGCCGTGCACGATGGGTGCGTCCAGGCCGGCCAGCAGCGCCGCGGCCCGGTCGGTGTGAATCGGGTTGTAATCGCCGGAGACCGCCGCGAACGGGCGCATGTCCACCGGCGCACTCAGTGTGACGTCACGCCGGCGCCGCCGCGGGGTGTCGGTGGCGTTCTCGGATACCGCGCCGCCGGCTCGCACCGGGTCGGTGAGTTCGGCGGCGCCGGTGCGGCCGCGGATTGCGAATCGTTCCTCGAGCGTGGCCAGCACCGCGCCGTCGGCGCCGGCAACGGTCACCGACACCGGAACGACGCGGCCGACCTCCGTGTCGGTGGCGGTGGAAGCCGTTGCGGTGACGGTCAATTCAGCTGGCACGGTCGGCAGCGAACCGACCAGGTGAGCAGCGTGGTCCAGGTGCACCAGGCTGAGCAAGCCTTCCACGACCGGCACGCCGGAGCCGGTGACCGCGGAGCCGATCGCCG
This sequence comes from Mycobacterium fragae, assembly GCF_002102185.1. Taxonomy (GTDB): domain Bacteria; phylum Actinomycetota; class Actinomycetes; order Mycobacteriales; family Mycobacteriaceae; genus Mycobacterium; species Mycobacterium fragae. The sequence continues at coordinate 40,508 of NZ_LQOW01000031.1, read as the reverse complement.
CGAACACGGCGGGCCAGCACCGACCGACCAGCGCGTCGGGCACGGTGGTGAGACCGGGCGCCAACGGCTCACCGAAGATCGCGGTGACCCCGGTGTGGTCGGCCACCCGCTCCGGATCCCACGGCATGCTCACTGTCGCCGTATGGTTGTGCACCCGGGGCAGAGCATCCGGACCCTCGACACCGGCGGCGATCGCGAGCACCGAGCGCATGGCCTCGATGGCGTCTTTGGTGCGGATAACGGGCATCCCGCCGTCGAGCGTGCAGACGGGCAGCGTGAACCGGATGTCGATCCAGGTGCCCGACACCGGCACACTCAGGACGACGTCATCACCGTCGGTCCGAAGCCGCGCACCGGTGGATGAGTGGGTGGCTCGGGGCTCTTCAGGGCCGTCGTGCACCTGCCACTCGGTCGGATCGGCGATGCGATGCACCGGGTTGGTGGCGGCGCGACCGGCCCACAGCACGTCCGGGGCGTCGAGCACGATGGCCAGCGGCCCGTGCACGTCGGTGCGGCCCTGCCGGCGTGCGGTCACCGGCTGCGGCCGCGTGCCGGATCTCAGCACCTCGTCGATCGCGGCTTGCTCGAAGCGGTCCAGCAGCTCGCCGACTGGTTCGTTCATCCGGGTGATCCCGGCGACCGAGGCGGTGCCGGGGATGATGCACACCTGGTCGGCGTCGTAGCGCGCGTCGTGCGCCTGCCACAGCGAGTCGCTGCGCCACCAGCGCCGGACGTCCTTGTCGATGACCGGGACGAAGTTGACCGGCTTGCCCAACGTCTTGCACAGCGTGACGAAGAACGGCACGTCGGCCGGGTGCAGTTGAACGGTCTTGGCGTCGGGGTAGTGCGTCAGCAACGTGGCGATGGCCTCGTGCGGGTTCTCCAACAACGCAGCGTCGGCGAACAGGGTGTCGATCGGGCCGAAATCCTTTGGGTGCAAACGCGCTTCGGCGCGTTTCAGCATCTCCTCAAAGCGGTCGCGCCAGGTGTCTGCCAGCCACGGGCTGCCCGGCGCGGCGGTGTCGGCGGTGCTGTTGCCGTCGCCGATGGTCAGCTCGACGTAGCGCTGCAGCCACTGCAGATATGTCATGTCGCCGACGTCACCGAAGTACGGCTTGGCGGTCTGGTTCAGCGCCGCGATGATCTCGTCGCGGCGCGCCGCCACCGCCTCGGCGTCGCCGGCGACCTCGTCGAGCAGCCGCCCGCAGCGCGAGGCGGTGTTGTCGATCTCATGGATGTCGGCACCGAGCTGGCTGCGGCTGGATGCCATGCCGCCCTGGGCTTTTCCGGCGCTGATCCACCGGTCGGTGCCCTGCGTTTCGACCAGCATTCGCTTGACCGAGGGCGAAGTGGTGGACTCCTTGGTTGCCATCGCCGCGGTGCCCACCAGGATGCCGTCGACCGGCATCAACGGGAAGCCGTAAGACTCGGCCCAGCGCCCGGACAGGTATTCGGCCGCCCGCTCCGGTGTGCCGATGCCGCCGCCGACGCAGACGGTGATGTTGGGTCGCGATCGCAATTCCGAGTAGGTGGCCAACAGCAGATCGTCGAGGTCTTCCCAGGAGTGGTGCCCCCCGGCGCGTCCACCCTCGATGTGCATGATGACGGGCTTTGTCGGCACCTCGGTGGCGATGCGGATGACCGAGCGGATCTGCTCGACAGTGCCCGGTTTGAACACCACGTGGCTGATGCCGATGTCGTTGAGCTCGTCGATCAGCTCGACAGCCTCTTCCAGCTCGGGAATGCCCGCGCTGACGACCAGACCGTCGATCGGCGCGCCGGACTGACGGGCCTTCTGCACCAACCGCTTTCCGCCGACCTGCAGCTTCCACAGGTACGGGTCGAGGAACAGCGCGTTGAACTGGTACGTGCGACCAGGCTCGAGCAACCCGGAGAGTTCCTCGATGCGGTCGTTGAAAATCGGTTCGGTGACCTGCCCGCCGCCGGCCAGCTCGGCCCAGTGTCCAGCGTTGGCCGCGGCAGCGACGATCTTGGCGTCGACGGTGGTGGGCGTCATACCGGCCAGCAGGATCGGTGACCGGCCGGTCAGCCGGGTGAATTTCGTCGCGAGTTTGACTCTGCCGTCGGGCAGCGTGACAACCGAGGGCGCGTAACTCGACCAGGCCCGGGCCACCTCGGGCACCGCGCCGATGGTGAACAGGTTGCGCTGACCGCCGCGGGTGGCCGCCGGCACGATCCCGATGCCGAGTCCACGGATCACCGGGGCGGTCAGCCGGGTCAGGATGTCGCCGGGCCCCAGGTCCAGAATCCAGCGGGCGCCTGCCTCGTGGACCCCGATGATCTCGTCCACCCAGTCGACCTGTTGTACCAGGATCGCGTCGGTCATCTTCCGGGCGAATCCGACGTCCAGGCCAACCTTTTCGGCCCAGCCGCCGACTATGTCGATACCGTCGGCAAGCCTCGGCGTGTGGAAGCCCACCTCGACCTGTACGGGTTCGAAGACCGGCGCGAAGACGTCCCCGCCGCGGATCTTGTTCTTGCGGTCGGCTTCTTCCTTCTCCGAGATCTGCTTGCAGTACAGCTCGAAGCGCGACAGCTGCTCGGGCGTTCCGGTGATGACGACCGAACGTCGGCCGTTGCGGATCGACAGCACCGGCGGCAGCACGGTTCGCACGTCTTGAGAGAAATCGTCGAGCAGCCGATAGATGCGCTCGGGGTCGGCATTGCTGACCGACACCATCGGCGAGCGATCGCCCAGCACTGAGATTCCACGCCGGCGCGCCACCAGCGTGCCGGCCGCACCGATCAGCTGGGCCAGGGCGAGCAACTCAATGTCGCGGGCACCCCCGGCCTTCAGTGCTTCGACGCCCAGCACGCCTTGCGAGTGTCCGACCACAGCGACCGGCGGGGTCGCCGTCAGGTCCATACCTTGCCGCGCCAGGGCACGCACAGCGGCGATTTGGGTCAGCAGCACGCCGGGCACCGACACCGCGGCAGAGGTCAGCTGCTTGGCCGACGGAACCGGGTCCTCCGCGGCCAGGGCGCGCACCCACCGCAGTGGCTCAAAGCCGATGGGACGGACCACCACCAGCTCCTTGGCCACCGGCTCGAGCAGCAGGTTCACCTCGCCGACCAGCGTGGTCAATTCGGACTCGATGCCGGCCGCCGACACCAACTCCTCGAGCGTCTCCAGCCATGCACTGCCCTGTCCGCCGAACGCAACGGCGTACAGCTCGCCGGCAGTGAGACGATCGACGAGAGCATGGGTGCCCTGCGTGGCCTCTGGAGCATCTGGGGTCATCCCGTCGTCGGACACCCGGTCGTGCTCGTAGATCGTCACGTTGTCGTATCTCCCTGAATGCTCGTATCGCTCGCGTGTCAGAGCCGCGCTGCCCTGGTGTCGACAAATTTCCGACCGATTCCCGACCGTCCCGGGTCTTGCGGCGGGTGGGCCCGAGGAGTGGAGCGTCGGGTCATCGGCTGCAATAAGAGTGTCATAAGAGGCTTGGTGTTTTCTTGGCGAGATCGGTTACTGGCGAGTTCTACGCATCGGTAATGGTCACGTGGGTAACACGCCGTTCGGCTGCGCTCGGAGGCGCGCGAACCAAACCTGCTGCGTGCAGGTGGTTACGGTCGAGTAGGCACAACAGCCCTGATCAAGGCAGTATTGTTATCAAATCGTTATGTAAAAATTTTGGCGTCCCACGCGCGTGACGGCGCGCGCCGGCCGTCGCGTCCGGCCGGCGATCATCAAATTCAGACCGCCAGCAAACGAATTGAAAAGTTTGCTGGAAACTTACCCGCGAGTCAGCTCACCGCGCCGCGGAGCGGCAGTCGGCTCAGTCCCACTGCCCGAATTGCGGCTTGATGATGTGGTTGACGTCAACCCCGACGCCTCCGACGCTGCGCTTGTCGATCTCGACCTGGTGCAAGTTGGCGGCGGGATGGGTGAATCCCTGCGGTGAGCCCCAGTTGTGCTGCCAGAAGTAGGAGCCCAGGCCGTCCTGCACCGCCCAGTCGATCGTTTTCGAATTGGCGTAGACCCCGACCCGCTGATGGCCGAGCACCGACTCCCAGCCCCGCAGATACGGAGCCACCTGCTGCTTGTACTGCTCATAGGACGGGTCGTCGTCGATGGACGCATAGATGGGCGCACCGGTTGGGCCGCCGGCGGCGGTGTGCAACTGCCAGCCCCGCTTGGCATGCGCGACGCCCGCGCTTTGACCGCCCAGCCAGTCGGCGGAGCTCTGCTTGCCGTACTGGTAGCACGAAACGATTTTCAGCCCATTGCTGTACAGGTCACGCGCCTCGCCGAGTTGGATCGGCTTGCCGAGCATCCAGGCGCCGCCCGGCCGGCGATCCGACACGTACCGGATGGCGCCCGCGGCGCCGGCCGCCTTGATATCGCTCGCGGGAATCACGCCGGCCGCGTAATCCAGCAACACCCCCAGAGGAGCAGCGGAGACCGGCGCTGCGCATAGCGACTCCGTCGCGACACCAAGGCCGATCAGGGCGGGCGTCGCGGCGGCGAATTTGAGCACGTCGCGCCGGGACAGCAACACATGTCACAGAGTACGACAAATACACCAATTACCACATGGACGCCACTGGCAACATCCCTCTCAAATGTGTGGGGGCGGTTAGGCGGGACCTGCGCCGTCAGCGCTGGTAGCGGTCACGCAAGCGGCTCAGCGTGGCTTCGATGCCGTCGGCATTGCGCCGGACGAACCCCATCCGCTGGTAGTAGTGCAGCCGATTCTTCAGGCGTCCGGCGTCACGAAAGTCGAAGGTCTCGGTGACCCGCGTGACGGTTGGCGTCACAGCGGCGAACTCCCAGCGCCACCGGTGGCCCACCGGATGCCGCCATTCGATAAGCCGTCGGGCTCCAGCGCGGTCACGGTGCTGGTGATGCGATAGGGCACCCCGAACATCCTCATCTTGGTGCAGAACCGCGCACCCGCCGTCAGCTGTGCGGGCGCGCGGATATTGTCGCGGACGGTGCCCGAGCCGTCGAGCTCGTGGTGGCGGCGCGGGTCGGCAACGATCGCGAACAGCTCGGCCGCCGGAGCATGCACTTCAACTGACCGGCTCACCTGGTTGGGTCCGCCGTCGACGTTGGTGACTGTCATGGTTCTGCCCTCCGGGTGCTACCGCTTATACGAACGTTCGGGCCGGGCGGTTCACGACGAGCAGATACACCGCCGCGGCCAGTACGCGCGGCCCGCCAGCACCGCAACCGTGGCGTCGCGGGCTGGTCTGTACGATCCTCCCCATGCCGCTGGTCAGTGGTGCGACGGCCGCCGGGTTCAGCATCGTTCGCCTGCTCGGCAGTGGGCAAATCGGTGAGCTCTATCTGGCCGAGCACCCGAGGTTGCCCCGCCGTCACGCGCTCGAGATCCTGCCGACCGATGTGTCGGCCGACCCGGAGTATCGCGAACGGTTCAATCGGGAGTCCGACCTGGCAGCGGCGCTGTGGCACCCGCACATCGTGGGCCTGTATGACCGGGGTGAGTTCGAGGGCCGGCTGTGGCTCTCGATGGACTACGTCGACGGAACCGACGCGGCCCAGCTGCTAAGCGATAACTATCCCGACGGCATGCCGGCCGACGAGGTGGTCGAGATCGTCTCCGCAATCGCCGACGCCCTCGACTACGCGCACGATCACGGGCTGCTGCACCGCTACGTGAAGCCGAGCAACATTCTGATCAGTCAACCCGAGTCCGACCAACGACGAATTTTGTTGACCGGCTTAGGTATCGCCCGGCGCCTCGACGACATCAACGGTTTGACACCGACGAACTTGACTGTTGGCACCGTGAGCTATGCCGCGCCCGAACAACTGTTGGGCGATTCGATCGACGGCCGAACTGACCAATATGCCTTGGCAGGCACAGCTTTTCACCTCTTAACCGGGTCGCCGCCGTTTGTGCACAGCAACCCCGCCGTCGTGATCAGCAAGCACCTCAACGAACCACCGCCACGACCGGGTCAGGTCAGACCGGAACTGGCCGACTTCGACAAGCCCGTTGTCCGCGCACTCGCCAAATCGCCCGGCGACAGGTTCCCGCGATGTCAAGACTTCGCCAAAGCGCTTGAGGCGAATTACCGTCTGTCCAACCTCAGGGATGCTGAAACCACCGCCGTGGTCATCGCGCCAGCAGTGGCAATCCCGCGAGACGCTGAGACCGACGTCGAGTCGCCGACCGAACCGGCCGCCGCGACGCCGTTCGAGGCCGAACCCGTCGGTGCCGTCGACCCGCCAGATGTCCTGCCAGACATGGGAATTGACGACGACCTCGTGTTCGGCGAAGCTGCTGTATCCGGCGCCACGGCTGACGACACACCGGTAACCTCGCGTCGTCGCCGGCTGCTGCAAACGGCAGGATTCGCCCTCACCATCATCACGGTGGTGCTGGTCGGGCTCGTAATTGTCCTGGCTCTGCGCTCAGCCTCCGGATTCCGTGATACGCCAACTAGTGACGAAACCCCCTCCTCATTGAGCACCATCCAGCCCACACCGCCGGCACCGGCGACGGCCATACCGCCGCCCCCTGTCATTGCTCCAGCACCCGAAGAAACCACGCGGCCAACCAGCACACCGCCGTCGGCAGCGACGACGACCATCTCACCAACGCACACGCCGTCGCCACCGGAGGCGGTCACGCCATCGATAACCAAACCACCCTCGCCGCCGCCGACGACCTCAGTTGCCGTAGACAACCGGCCCGCAGTCGGTATGCCCTGCGGCCCCCAACAAGCGGGCACGACGACCGTCTCAAACGTGGGAGCACCCGTCAGCTGCGTGAGCACGCCCGGCGGATTCGCGTGGGAACCACCTGGTGGCTGATTGACGGCACTCCGCCCGGCAGCGGCGCTTGCTTGTGAATATTAAGATTATAAAGTTAGCGTCGGGGTGACATACTGACGGCGGAGGGCTGATGGACCGCGATCAACTCATCGACTTGACCCGGCGCGCCGTGAAGCTGGCGCGCGACAAGACGACCGACCTCGCGCCTGCCGAGCAGCGGGTGCACGCCCGCGAGTACACATCAATCGAGCGACACGAGCGTGACGTCGCGATGCTGACGGCCAGCCCGCAACTCGTCGGATACGTATCCGAGTTGCCCGCACCGGGGACCTACTGCACCAAGACAGTGATGGGGCGATCCGTACTGCTGACCAGAACGTCCACCGGCGCGGTCAAGGCGTTCAACAACATCTGCTTGCATCGGCAGTCACAAGTGGTGACCGGATGCGGCAGCGCGAAACGGTTCACCTGCCCCTACCACGCCTGGACTTACGACAACACCGGGCGGCTGATCGGGGTGCCCGGCCGGGAGGGCTTCCCCGACGTCGACGTGAAGTCCGACGGCCTGACCGAGCTGCCGGCCACCGAGTTCGCCGGATTTCTTTGGGTGGCACTCGATCCCAGTGCCACGCTGGATATCTCCACACACCTGGGACCGCTGGCCGAGGAGCTCGACTCCTGGGGCATCGGGCGGTGGTCTCCGCTTGGTGAGAAGGTTCTCGATGCGCCGATCAACTGGAAATTAGCGGTCGACACCTTTTCGGAGAACTACCACTTCGCCACCGTGCACCGGCAGACGTTCGCAAAGATCGCGCGCAGCAACTGCACGGTGTTCGATTCTTTCGGAGCACACCACCGGTTGATCTTTCCGCTCAACTCGATCATGGAGCTGGAGGACGTTCCCGAAGACCAGTGGGACCCGTTCCAGAACATGGTGGTGATCTACGCGCTATTTCCCAACATCGTTTTGTCGGTGACCATCGCCAACGGTGAGCTGTTCCGGATCTACCCGGGTGCAGTGCCGGGCAGATCCATCACTGTGCACCAGAATTCGACGCCGCTGGATCTGTCCGACGAATCCGTGGCCGCCGGCGCTCAAGCGGTCTTCGACTATGCCCACGCCACAGTCCGCGACGAGGATTACAGACTCGTCGAGGGGTTACAGGCCAACCTCGAGTCGGGGGCCCGCGATTATCTGTTGTTCGGCCGCAACGAGCCCGGACTCCAGCATCGCCACGCCTCATGGGCCAACGCACTCCAAGGTGCGGAACAGCCGCGCCGAAATTGACGTTTTGCAGGGAAAGTGCGAGAGGCGGCCTGCAAAACGTCCGTTTCGGCGCACATGCACACACACCGTCAACCCTGGACCGATAGCGCCTCGGTCAGGGCGTCGACAATTTCCCGGCAATGCTCTACTGCCGTGTTCGTCAACAGTTCCCGCGCTTTTTCGCGCCGACCGGAGACCACCAACGCGCGGAGGCGGTCGACGAGGCCGACCAATTGCGCCTCGGCCGGTTGCAGGTTCTCGACGGCGGTAGCCAACACGTCGATGAGTTCCCAATCCCGGTAGAGCGCCAGCGAGCGTTCGTAGAACCCGAAGCCGCTCACCGGCTTTCCTCGCAGCGTCCCGTGATAGCGATACGGCCCTTCCATGTATTCGATCGGCAGGGTGTGCGCGGGGGCGGCCACCATAGGCTCTCCGATGAGATTCAATTGCAGCGTGGCACAGGTGAGCCGGTGCCGGTCGGGCATGAACCGGGCCTGCGCCAGTGGCGGCAGCAGGGGCCGCACCGAATCCGGCCATCGGACATAGCTGCTGATTGTGACTTCGACGTCCTCGGCGCACTCCGGCGCAACCGCGGGGTCGGGATAGCTGACCGTAACGCCCGAGAACGGTTGCAACGCATTATCTTCGGTGCGGTCGAACTGTCGCCAGATGCTCAAATCGACACCATTGTCCAAGTTGATGGTGCGCCATTCGTGCGACCGGGCGCGCGGGTCTCCGCCGCTTCCCCCGCCTCCGGCGTATTTGGGAAACCACTGCCGATCGACGTGGCCCGCGCTGCCGCTGACCTGTTCGCGCACTTCGCCCCAGCGCAGCGTCCCGGTCATCGCCAGCCCGGTCTGAAAATACGAATAGGTGTCGTGCTGGCCGAAACAGATGATCTTGCCGTTGTGCGTCGACGCGCCCACCGGCACAGGCGCGCGGGTTGGCGTGACGGCCAAGTCCAACTGCATCGTCTGGCCGGCCGCGTCGATGCCGACCAGGTTGACGCGGTAGGTGTAGGGCTGCAGCTCTCCGTCGGCGTCGCGGCATGTCGTCCACAAAACCGGGCCGGCGCTGCTGTCGTATCGGATGTCGAGGTGTCCGGCGGCCGTAGACAGCTTCGGCCTGGCCTCGGGCCGCATACTCGCCGGCGGCATGTCATAGTCGGTGAAGGTGCCGTATGCACCGCTATCGCAATCGAATAGCGACATGGTGTAGAAGTCTGCGACCACCGTGCCACCCGGCCGGTTCTTGTTGAAGATGGTCAGGAACGCGAAGGATCGGCCTGTCGCACCGGTCAGCTCACCGGCGATGAACCAGGTATCCGACTCCTGGTCGGCGTGCTCTCCTTCGGCGGCGGGGAATTCGAGTCTGCTGTCTTCGGGAACCAGTCGAAACGGGTAGCGCCGCCACTCGGTGTTCACATCGGCCTTCACTTGTCGACCCTTGGGTCCCCGGCTTTTTTGCTATGTTAGCATCAATAGCGAAGTTACCGTCGCCCTCATGAGGTGGTGCCCCGATGGCGGAACACCGTGACCACCGTTGCTACGACGAGCTTTTCATCGGAGGACACTGGCGTAAGCCGTCCAGCGGGCAGCGACTAACGGTCATCTCGCCGCACTCCGAAGAGCCGATCGGCGACGTCTGCGCAGCTGCCCCGCAGGACGTCGATACCGCGGTCGCCGCGGCCCGACACGCTTTCGACCACGGCCCGTGGCCACGGCTGGACCCCCGTGAGCGCATGCGCAAGGTCGAAGAACTCGCCGCGATCTACGCCGGCCACGTCGACGAGATGGCCGATTTGATCACCGACGAGATGGGTTCTCCGCGGAGTTTCAGCCGACTGGGCCAAGCGACCGCTGCGGCGTCGTTGATGCATCTCGCACTGGCCGTCGCACGCGACTTCCCCTGGGAAGAACGCCGCCACGGCGTGCTCGGCGAAGTGCACCTGCGACGGGCTCCCGTCGGCGTTGTCGGGGCCATTGTGCCGTGGAACGTGCCGCAGTTCTTGATCATGCCGAAGTTGATTCCGGCCCTGATCGCGGGTTGCACGGTCATTGTCAAGCCCGCACCCGAAACACCGCTCGACGCTTTGTGGTTGGCGGAAATGATCGAGCAGCTGCACCTGCCCGACGGGGTGGTGTCCGTGCTCCCCGGGGGCGCCGACGTCGGTGAGGCGCTGGTGCGCCATCCGGGCGTCGACAAGATCGCGTTCACCGGGTCGAGCGCCGTCGGACGCCGGATCGCCGCGCTGTGCGGAGAACAGCTCAAGCGGGTGAGCCTGGAACTCGGCGGCAAATCCGCGGCGATCATTCTCGACGACGCCGACATCGACAAGACGGTCAAGGGACTGAAGACCGCCAGCCTGATGAACAACGGGCAGGCCTGTGTGGCGCAGACGCGGATTCTCGTCAGTGAACGGCGCCGCGACGAGGTTGTCGACGCGCTGGCCGACATGATGGCGGGTCTGCAGGTCGGCGACCCAACCGACGAGGCCACCGACGTCGGACCGCTGGTGGCCCAACGGCAGCAGCATCGGGTGCAGGACTACATCCGGTCCGGGCTGAAAGAGGGTGCCCGCCTTGTGCTTGGCGGCGAGGATCGCCCGATCGAGCGCGGCTGGTATGTGCGGCCAACCCTGTTCGCCGACGCTTCCAACGACATGCGCATAGCGCGGGAGGAGATATTCGGCCCCGTGTTGAGCGTGCTGACCTACCGTGACGAAGATGACGCGATCCGCATGGCCAACGACAGCGACTACGGTCTGGCCGGATCGGTGTGGACCGCCGACGTCGCGCATGGCCTCGAGATCGCCGCGGGTGTTCGCGCCGGCACCTACGGCATCAACATGTACACCCTCGACATCGGAAGCCCGTTCGGCGGTTTCAAGCAATCGGGCATAGGTCGCGAGTTCGGCCCGGAGGGTCTCAGCGAGTACGTCGAGCTGCAGTCGGTGGTGAGCAAAGGCGCGATGCCACCGCTGCCCGGATCCTAGGCCGGCTTCCAGGAAGGATTACGACCCAGCTGCGCAAGCAGTATCGACTGTATGTCGCTGCGGTCATCAACAGCAACGGGCGCCTCGAACATCCCCGTTGCGGCCAAGGCGCCGGGGTCCGCCGGCAGGTCGGCGTAATAGCGTTCGCACCACCGGGGGTCGAGGCGGTCGTCGGCTCCCACCGCCCGGGCGAGGTCCCAGGTGTGCACCAACACATCGCGGGTCAGGCTAGGCACCAGCGCGCGTGCATCCGCGACCCCGTCAAGGCCGGCGTCAAACGCCTTCGCCAGCTGATCGTAGGTCAGCTGCCACCGAAGCTGCGGATCATCGCGTGGTCGTTCGGGTTTCAAACCGAGCGGTCGCAGAAGCAGCACGTCGTGAAAACCGATGACGTGCTCGAGCACACCTCGGGCATCCCATGCATCGCAGGGCGATCGGCGATCCCACCTTCCGTCCGCCGCGCGAACCGCGTCGCCGAACCTTCGGCAGACCGCCAGATGCAGTTGGCCAATGCTCTCGATCATCATGTCGGCTCAGGTAGCTGCACGGTGAGCTCGACCGGGCAACACAGCTCACCGCGCTGATTGCTCACCCCGATCTGCAGATCGACCAGATAACGCGGAGGGTCGACCGTGGTGTCGCAGCGCTTGGCGACCACGCGTCCTCGGCCCACCATGGTGTCACCGGCGTATATCGAGCCGGCAAGCGCCATTTTCCGGCGCACCACCCGGCTTTGCGGCCCTGCCCAGTCGGTTGCGATACGATCGGCGAAGCCGGCAAGGTGCATGGTGTTGACGAAAATCGTCGGGTGCCCTTGGCTTTTGGCGTACTCGGGATCGAAATGGCCGGGAAAGTAGTCCCAGGTTGCGCCGGAGTTCATCACCACGCGTTGGTAGTCGATCTCGTCGGTTACCTCCGGCAGCTCGACGGGAACGCTGAGCCGCTCCCAATCCACAGTCATGACGCCCTGTCGGGGGTGAAGCGGAACAACGTGTTTCGATTCGTGGCGACCACGGCGTCGTCTTGGCGGCGGTAGGTGTCTAGCGTTTCGACGAAGTGACCGACACCGAGCCTGGTCCGCTTTTCCGGTGACACCGACACGACTTCCTGCACGACGGTGAGCCGGTCCCCCTCGACGATGGGCAACGGGTATTCGGCCTCGTTGGACGCGTTGATGAACGTGGTGCCGGGCAACGGCACCCGGATGGCGATGGACGAGACGGGCGGGCGGCCGGTCGGCTCCCACGGCGGAGGTGTCAGCCACCCCATCAGCAGCGCCGGCGGTGCCAGCAGACCGCCCCAGGTGCGTGCGGCGAACTCGGCGTCCCAATAGGACGGATTACCGTCGCGCACCATTGCGGCGAACATTTGGATTCGAGCCGCACTGACCACGGTTCCCGCGGTTCTCGGCTCGGTGGCCAGACCGACCATCTGCAGCGCGTCTTGGTAAGTCCCGAAGGCCAGCCGATAACTGATATCCATCGCCTACGGTCTCATGCTCGTCACATCGTGAGCGGATGTCCGTTGGACACCGAATCCCATTGGAGTTCACGGGAAGCGAAGTACCACCCGCCACGCTCGTAGACGAGTTGATCGTGGTACGTCCCGGTGGTGTGCAACGTGACCGGGCCTCCCCCGGCAACGTCGAAAAGCAATGCGACACAGCGCTGGGTGGCGTTGACCCCGTCGACGGTGATCTCGTGATCGACGGTGACCAGCCGTTTGCCGCCGCCGTCGAAAGCGGCCCGCAGATCGGAGAACACCTCGCCACCACGGGTGAAGCTGGCCCCGGAATGACGGAACGTGGCGATCCACCCATCGCGGTCGCCGTCGGAATAGCAGCGGTTATGGCGCGCAGTCAGATTCAGGATGGCACCGCGTCCCGCCGCGCCGTCGAGTACATACTGCTGCTGGTAGGTCATGGTCATCTGCGCTTTTCTCCCATATCACCGACTGACGATGTATCCGTGGCTTTCTCGGTCCCAGGCGCCGGGCCCGAGACCTCGGGCCCGCAGAATATCCTTACGCACCCGGCCGATAATGGTTTTAGGAATTTCGTTCACGATCTCGACATAACGCGGTACGCAAAAGTACGGCATGCGTGCACCGCAGAAGTCCAGCAAGTCGGTGTAATCCAACGCGGCGCCCGGACGTAGCGTCACGACAAGCAGAATGTCGTCCTCACCCAGTTCGCTCGGCACACCGACCGCCGCGGCTTCGAGCACCGCCGGATGACGCATCACGACGGTCTCCACTTCGACCGACGAGATATTCTCGCCGCGGCGGCGCAACGAATCTTTGACCCGGTCCACGTAGGTCAGGTTCTGGTCGCCGTCGAGGACACCGAGGTCCCCGGTGCGGAACCACGTCGGGTGTGGCTGCACCCGCAGGCCCGATCCGTCAGTGACATAGCCTTCGCTCATCACGTGCGGATGTCTGGGCCGGCACGCGATCTCCCCGACCGTTCCAGCGGGCACCGGGTTGCCGTCGTCGTCAACGATGCGCACGTCGAAGTTGGGGTTGGGCCGGCCCGATGTCCCCGGGACCCCTTCGTCGGCAACGGCTTTGACGGCGATCGGAAAGGCCTCGGTCATCCCGTACATGGTGACGAGGCGGCAGCCGTAACGCTTTTCGATGTCGCGATATGCCCCCGCATCGATGGGCGCTGCGGAGATGAACCGTAGCGGCAACTGCGAATCGCGCGGATCGGGTGGCTGGTTCAGAAGCATCGACACCATGGCGCCGGCTCCGGCGAAGCCGGCAGCACCGCACGCGCGCACCTCGTCCCAGACGGACGCGGGATGAAACGCCGGCGCCAGCACGGTCGTCCCGCCGACGAGCATCGGCGCCAGCACCGAAGGCGCCGCGCTGAGATGAAACAACGGCATCGCGGTCCACAGCACTTCGCCCGCATCGAACTGCCAGGCCGATGCGACAGTCGCAGCGGTGGTGAACAGGTAATGCCATGTGGTGGCAACTGCTTTCGATGCGCCGGTCGTGCCCGAGGTGAAGAACAGGGCCCCGATCTCGCCGGCGTCAACCGCGTCATCCGGCGTCACACCAGCCTCGTCGAGCGAATCTCCTTGCACCAGCACGCTGCTCAGCATCGGCAACTGGTCGGCCACCTCATCGACGCGCTGGAGGCGTTCCGTGTCGGTGAGGACGGCCTTCGCGCGGGCTAGCCGCAGCGCGTGCAGCAGGAATTCGCCTTTGTTCGCAGCATTCACGGCTGCAGTCACCGCGCTGATGCGCGCCGCGCCCAGCCAGAAGTAGATCCACTCCGGACAGGTCGAGGTGAACAGCGCGACGCAATCGCCGCGGCCAATACCTTTATCCCGCAATACCTTCGCAGCCGCGCAGGATTTCTGCCGCATCTGCTCGAAGGTCACCGGGGTGCCGGCAATCGACATCATCACCCGGTCACCGAACTGCTCGGCGCGACGATCTAGCACTGCCGGGACGCTGAATTCCTCTACGCCGAAATCAGCGGGCCCGATGGGCATCAGGCCGCTCAAGCCTCTGCGGCCGCCGGATCCGGCTGGCCGTCGGGGGTGTATCCGAAGTCCTCGGGGGTGGGCTGCTCGCCCGGGTAGAACCGATGTGCCCAGCGGCGCAGCGCCGCGTAGTCGTGCGCCTCTTCCGGTGCAAGGTTCGGCTTCTCCAGGTACTTCATGTTCTCCCAGGTGAAAAAGTCCTGCTTCACCACTTCCTGTTGCAGCGCAAGGAATCGGGCGGCCCGGCCGGTGGGAACATCACCGCTGTCGCCGGGCTCGCGGACAGAGGCCTGCGTATAGAAGTAGTCCGTGTAGTCCTCGTCGACGGGGGTCTGGCCGGTGACCTGGATGGTGGCGACCAGCTCACTCGGGAAACGAACAATCCCCAACCCGAGCGAGTAGTTGTCGTAGATGATCTTGGCATCGACCGGCCCGTTCGGGGTGAGCCAAGTCTGCGCCCGGCCGCCGCCGAAATGGGCATTGACCGTGGCGTGCAGGTGATAACCGGACACCTCGAAGGATGCGGTGGTCGCGGGGTTGGCCGCCTTGTGCACGTATTGCACGTGATACGGGTCGGCCGCGTTTTCGATGATCATCTGCGCGTGCACCTTGACGCGGTTGACCATCCGGGTGTGCGGATGCAGCGGGTAATACTCGTCGGTCTCCAATTCGGCCAGCACCGGCGGTTGCCAGTACGGCAGGCGGCCATGGCGCTCATGCCAGACCAGGATGAAGCCGTACCACTCCGCGCTTGGATAGGTGCGGATGCGCACGTTCTGCTTGCACCCGATCTTGCTGTACGGGATCAGCGCATTGGTTCCGTCGCCACGCCAACGCCAACCATGCCAGGGGCAAACGATGTTCTCCCCCTCCACCGTCCCGCCGACACCCATGTTCGCGCCCAGGTGCTGGCAGTAGGCGTCCAGCACGTTCAGCTGGCCGGAGTCGGTGCGAAACAGCACCAACTCCTGCCCGAAGTAGTGCACTCGCTTGACCTCGCCGCGCGCCAGGTCCGAGGCGAAGCCGACGACGAACCACCCCGTCGGGAACCGGTACGGCGATAGTCCGATGCCGCTGGGCCCGAACTCGCGTTCCGAGGGGTCTATGGTCATCGAATTCTCCGTTTCACGCGCCGAGCGTCGGCTTGTTGGGGCTGAAGCGCCACGAATCGCCCAACCACTCGACGTTGGCCTGTGCACCTATTGTTACTATTTTAGTGATTGCACGTCAACCATTCGCCGGAGAACGAGGTTGCGCATGACCGCTGCGGCAGTCGACCTGTCTGATTTCGGCTTGTGGCGCAACGGTTTTCCCGACGATCTGTTCACCGAGCTGCGGCGCACCAGACCACTGTTTCGCCACCGGCTGACGCCGGGTGTTGCCAAGACCGTGCAGCGGGATTTCTGGATGACGACCAAACACCGGCATGCCGTGCGCCTGCACCGGGACGTCGACTCGTTCACCGCCGTCGACGGCCCATTGATCCAGCCAGTCGACATGTTCTCGTCGTATCCGACCATCATCAACATGGACCCGCCGGGGCTCAACAAACGGCGCAAGCTCATCTCCAGCGCGTTCACGCCACGGGCAATCGCCAAACTCGAGGACGGTATCCGGGCACGGGCGGCGCGCATGATCGACCATCTCCTCGCCGAGGGCGGCGGTGACTGGATCGAGGACGTGGCCGACGCGCTGCCGATGACGGTCATCGGCGACATCATCGGCATCCCGGACGAGGACCGGCCCCGGATCTTCGACATCCTCGACCGCATCCTCAAGGCCCGCTCCCCCGAGGCGCGGCTTAGCCGGCAGCAGGAAATCGACCTCTACGCCGCGATCTTCGGATACGCGATGGAGCTTACCGCCGAAAAGCGGCGCAATCCGGCCGACGACATCTGGAGCACTCTCGCGTCCGCGGTCATCACCGGCGATGACGACGAGGAGTTCCGGCTGCCCACCAACGAATTGGAGTTCTTCTTTTTCGTTCTGGCGTTCGCCGGCAGCGACACCACCAAAAACGCGTTGGCCATGGGGCTGCAGGCGTTCGTGGCGAACCACGAGCAGATCGAGCGTTATCGCGAAGATGAAGCGCTGCGGCCCGGCGCCGTGGAGGAGGTGTTGCGCTGGGCGTCGCCAGTGGCGTACTGGACGCGCACCGCCAAGGTCGACGTCGAAATGGACGGCCTGCACATCCCTCGAGGTGACCGCGTGGTGTCGATGCTGCGCTCGGCCAACCGCGACGAGGAGGTCTTCTCCTCGCCGTTCACCTTCGACATCGCTCGCCAACCCAACCCGCATGTGGCATTCGGCGGCGGCGGGCCGCACCACTGCCTGGGCGCCATGCTGGCGCGCGCCGAGATCCGCGCCGTGTTCGACGAACTGCTGCTGCGTTGTGATGGCATCAGCCTCGGTCCGGCCCAGGTGGCCTACCCGAATCTGACTACCAACATGTCGATCTATGACGCGATGCCGATTTCGTTGGCTGGTCGCTGAAGGCGATCATTCGAAGATTCGCAGCGCGGCCTTGGGGCATTGGTCCACCGCGGCCCGCGCATCAATCTCCAAATCCTCGGGCACCGGGCCGTCGGCGATCTGCACCACGTCGGAATCCCCCAATTCGAAGATCCTCGGGGCCAGCGATTCGCAGAACCCATTGGCCTCACACAAGTCCGGGTCGACGATCACTCGCATCGGATGCTCCTTCTCTGTCAGGTGACGCAACGACGACGGTACGCGCGCATTTTTGATGAGTCGACGGACATGATCGCCCAAGTTGTCGAGAGAAATCAGAACGATGTGCCCGGCGCCCGATGCGTGGGCTCAACGAGCGCCCGCTCATTTGGCAGCCCGACGCAACAACTGCCGACCCAGCCAATTGAAGACGCGACTGATTTACTGGCCGCTACGGGCCCGGCGGGCCACCACGATCGCCGGTCTGTATACGCCGCCGCGCAGCTCCAGCGTGATCGCCGGATCGGCATGGCGGGCCAATGCCCGCAGCGCCGACCGGCTGTAGGCGCGCAGCGAGCTGATCACCGTGTCATGGGCGACCGGGGTCACCGGTAAGAGCGGCAGGTTCGACGCCACCAGCAGGATGTGCGGTAATGACGGCGGGCGCGGTACGTCGATGATCAGCAGTTTGTCCGCGGCCCGGGTGCCTTCGGCGAACACCCGGGCGGCCAGCGCCGGCGGCAGGTGGTGGAAGGACATCGCGAAGACGGCGAGGTCGTAGTTCCCATCGGGCGCGTCGATCCGGGTGGCGTCCATCTCGCGGACCACCGCTCGCGGATGGCTGCCCAGGTCACCGGCGGCGATGGCGGCCACCGACATGGGCTCGATGTCCGTTACCGTGACGTGGGCGGTGGGGTGCATCTTCAGCAGCGCGCGCGACAGCCCACCGTGGCCGGAGCCGAGTTCGAGGACCTTGGGATCGGGCACGTCAGTGACCTCATTGAGCGCGATGCGCGCGAACTTCTTGTGCGTCCCGAAAATTCTTCCGCCGCGGTCAAGAGCACGGACCACGCTGCGTTTCAGATCGTCGACGTCGTCGCGGTCGAGGTATTCGAGCCGATCTGTCTTCAACCGCCGGTCCAGCCAGGATGCGTCCGGTCCGCCGCGCGGCATGGTTTCGATGTCGAGGATATCGGGGACCATGTGTCCATCATGGACGATTGCATGCACGGAAGGAGAGCAGTTGGGCGAGTTCGTCGCCGCCATTGAACAGGGTGGCCGCCACCAGGTTGAGCACGAGCACATCCTGCCGCGAGCGGCATGGATCGCGCACAACTCGGTCGAGATCTGGGAGCGCACCACAACCGTGCTGATAGCGGTGCTCAACGCTACTCAGCTGTCACCGAATATATTGGTGCGCTGGGGATTACAAACCAACATGAGAGACGCTGGTATGGAACCGGCACACGGCGCGGCCAACACCAGCTCAGCCCATGCGGCACCGGATCCGCCCACGCACGCATCCCCGCGGCCGCCACATCCAAAGCCGTCGCCAGGCAACCAGACTCGGAGCCAGAACCGACCTCAGGCACCGGCCCTAAATCGACCTCCTGCTCCTCCAATAATGGATCATCGGAACTGGTTGGGGCGCAATGCTCGTCGCTGTCAACGTCGGCGCCGGCGGGTTCGACGGCAGTGCGGACACTGCCCTCCTACACCCCGGTGGCGGCGGCGACGGCTCGATGGGACACTCCGCCCCCGCTGGGGGCGGACGGCCGCGACGGTGTCGAACAATGGCTTGTCAAAAATCATTCCGGATACATCCGGAACGAGTACGGTAAAAGCTATCGTGGGTGCTTGCCAATCAATCTGGAGACCGCAGTGGACGTAGGCCATGTTGGCAGCCTGTTTACCCACGCGGTGGAGCCGATCCTCGGTGGCGATGACATCGCATTCTTTCTGAAATTCCGCGACAATTACGATCCGGATCGTTTGTGGGAGTCCTACGAGTCTCTAGTGCGCCAAAACCCGGCCTTACAGGTAACCCTCAGACCTGTTAATAAATCTTTTTCATGGGTACCGATCAATTCTGAGGAGCTGAACGCCGCCCTCGACAGCCAGCGTCAGCGCTTTTCCCAATTATTCTCTCTTGAGGAGCTACTTTCGCCCGCTCATGCGCTTACACCCCCGCTTCCCGTCCGGATTTCGCAGATGGAGGACAGGAAAGTCTGCTTCCAGATGAGGCACGCTTTCTCCAGCGGTCTCGGCGCCCTGCAATGGATAGAATACTGGCTCGCTGCCTTCGACGGTGAATCCGTCCCGGTTGCCCCGGCTGCGGGCCGTTTCGATTCCACCGCCCCTTTAATTGGACTGGCACTCTTGCCGTTCTATCTCCTCGGCTATCTCGCACATGCAGGACTGAAACAAGCCCGCAATACAGTCGACCTCACCCATGGCAAGACGCCGAGGCCCCATAATAACGGCTACGCGTCCCGCACGTATCAGTTCTCCGAGCCGGAGACCGATCGGATCCTCGCCGAAGCTCACAAGCTCAATCTCTCGCTTACCCAGTACATGTGTCTCGCGGTCGCCAAAGCAATGCTCTCCGCCCAACCAGAAAAATCGCGCGTCTGTATGGCGATCCCCACTGATCTCGCCCGTTACTCACCCAATTTTCCTCGCACTGTGCCCGGCAACTACACCGGCAGCCTGACTGTGCAATTGCGGCGCGGAGCGCCACTGCAGTCGCAGATTGCCCGTCAATTTAGCTGGCTTCGCCGTGGCATCGATTACTGGCTCAATCGCGTCGTCGGTGCCCTTTCCCGCAGAGAGCAGAGGCTCGTAAACAGATTGGCCCGCGGCGCGTTGCTTCCCGTCCACCGGCGCGGCCCGTTTCAGAACGTTTCCTGCGCGGTGACGAACGTCGGTGCTGTAAAGTCTCCCGCATTCTGCGCCCGAATCGAATCCGGTACCGGCAGCACCAAAACCCAAACCATTCTCTTCACCATCTTCAGACTTCACGGTCGCCTTAGCGCCAACGTCACGTTCGACCGCGACCTCTACGACTCTGAAGAAGTGTTCCGTGTGGCCGATGCTGCCCTAGCGAACCTTGCTCGCTAGCCGCTTGGCGATCGACCTGTGTCACTTTATTCGTGATGGGCTGATTTGTGGCGAATCACCAAACCGCGCACCGCACGTGCAGGTGGATGCAGTGGTCTTGCGCGGTTGGACCGTGCCTGGAAATCTGTTGCCAGGCAGCGGATTCAACCTTTCAGCTCGTCGGTGAAGGCGGCTGCGGTGGCGGCGTTGGCGCGTTCATAGCCTTCGCGCGGTCTGCGGGGCGCTCTGTTGCCCACTGACAGCTTCTGGTTAATGACATTGCGACTGCGGCGAAGTCCGCACAATGCATTCGCGATCGACATTGCATTGTCGATGTGCGCCGAGTGCGGGTTGGGGTTCCCCAAGGGGCTAGAGCAGTCCGAGCAGTTGCAAGTCGGTGGCGTATTTGACGATGACCTGCGCCGAGATGTGCGGAATGTCGTTATCGGGGCCAATTTTCGCTTCCTGCACCGCGGCACGGAATCGGTCAGCCGGCGCGATGGACCGTCGCGTTGGCTCTGGGGGCTGTAAATCATTGGAATTGCGCGACAGTAACATCTGCAGCAGCGAATGCTCGCGCTGCTGTTCCGGCAGCTCACGCAAGCTCGCCTCGAATCGCTGCAACCACTCCCCAAAGTCACCGATGCGCTGGATCGGATAACCGGCGTCGATCAGCCAGTCCACGTACTCGTCGAGCCCGATCCCGTCGTCGTGCGGATTCATCACGTGGTAGGTCTGGAATCCTTCGACCGACCGGACACCCAGCGTGGCGATCGCTTCTGCGATGAATTCGACGGGCAGCGCGTCGAAGTGCGAGCGCTGCCGGTTGCCGTCGGCGTCGACCTGGTAAAAAGAGGCCGGCGCGATGCCGGTGGCGATCAGGCTCAGCATCAATTTGGTGAACACGTCCGACACGTTGAGCTGGCCCGTGAATGTGGTGTCGGCCAGGATCATGTCGCAGCGAAACACCGCGACCGGCAGACCGCACAGGTCGTTGGCGTAGCGCAGCAACACCTCACCTGCCCACTTGCTGCTCCCGTAGCCATGGGCGGACTCGTCGATCGCACGAGTGGGGCTGATGACGCGGATGTCGGCATCCTCGGTGAACGCCGACGGCTCGATCTGGTCGCCCACGTTGGCAGTGGAGACGTAAGTGTAGGGCTTGAGCTTCGTGGTGAGAGCGATCCGGATTAGCTCGGCGGTGCCCACGACGTTGGGCCCGAATAGCTCGTTATAGGGCAGTACGCCGCTGACCAGGGCTGCGGGATCGACGATCAGATCGATGGTGTCGGCTAGCCGCTGCCAGGTCTGGTCGTCCAGGCCGAGATTGGGCTCGCCCTTGTCGCCGGCGATGACCTGTAGATGATCGGTGGCCAGCTCCCGGTAGTGGGCCAGCAATTGAGGGTCGCCGCTGTCGAAGGTCTTGTCGAGCCGGCGCCGCGCATCCGCGTCGGACTTGGCGCGCACCAGGCAGATCAGCGTGCCGTTGACAAGGTCCATCCGCTCGAGCCATTCCAGGGCCAGGTAACGCCCGAGGAAGCCAGTCGCCCCGGTCAGCAGGACCGTCCGCACCTCAGGACTCGGGCCTGGCAGCGACGGGGCGGCGTTCAGCGTCGCGGCGTCGATGAACTTGTCCAGCGTCAGGTCGCTGGCGTGCACCTCTGTGGCATCGCCGCCGTGCACGGACGCAAAGCTGGGCCCTGTGGCCACCTGCTCGCCCACCAACTGCTGACTCAAGCTTTTAACGGACGGCGCGTTGAACAGGGTGCGCACCGCAAGGTGGGCATCCAGGCGGGTGTTGATCGCGGCGATCAGGCGCATCGCGGCAAGCGAATCCCCGCCGAGGTCGAAGAACGACTCATCCACCCCGACACGCTCAATCCCCAGGACCTGGGCGTAGATGCCGGCCAGAATCTCCTCGATGGGGCTGTCCGGGGCACGGTAACGATGGGCATCCTGATACTCGGGTGCCGGCAGGGCACGGGTGTCCAGTTTGCCGTTGGGTGTCAGCGGCAGCGCCGACACCACCACCACCGCGGCCGGGATCATGTACGGCGGTAGCTGCTCGGCCAGCGCGGTACGCGCCTTGGCCGGGTCGGCTGTCCCGGTGACATAGCCCACTAGGCGCTTGTCGCCGGGGCGGTCCTCGCGGGTGATCACCACGGCCTGCTCGACGCCGTCCACCCCGGCCAGCGCCGCCTGGACTTCACCACACTCGATCCGATACCCGCGGATCTTGACCTGCTCATCGACGCGTCCCAGATAGTCCAGCTGCCCATCGGCGCGCCAACGCACCAGGTCTCCGGTGCGATACATCCGTTGTCCCGGCGCTCCCGCGCCGCCGAACGGGCAGGCCACAAACCGCGAGGCCGTCAGCGCGCCCTGCCGCCAATACCCGCAACCCACTCCGCGACCCGCCAGGTACAACTCACCGGCCACACCCGCCGGAACCGGCCGCAACCACCCATCCAGCACAAACAATGCGGCCCCCGACACTGGCGAGCCGATCGGCGGTGCCCCCGAATCTGCCACCAACTGCGCACTCCCCGCGACACATACCGTGGTTTCGGTCGGGCCGTACTCGTTGACCATCACCCGCCCAGGCGCCCAACGGTCAACCAGTTCGGCTGGGCAGGGCTCACCGGCCACCACTAACGCCACCGAATCCAACCCTTCAGGTGACAACACCGCTAGCGCAGACGGGGTTTGACCTAACACGTTGACGTGTTCAGCAACTAGCACATCCTGAAAATCGGTTGGCGAACGTGTCACCGAGTCGGGTATCACCACCAGCCGCCCACCATGTAGCAGCGCGCTCCAGATTTCCCGCACCGAGAAATCGAAGGCATAGGAGTGGCACTGGCTCCAGACCTGACCCGACCCAGGCGTGAGGCCGGCATCAAAGGATGCAAACAGTTGGGCGACATTGTCGTGGGTGACCGCCACACCTTTGGGGACCCCGGTGGTGCCCGAGGTGTAAATGATGTAAGCGATATTGTCCGGCGCCGGCGCAGGAAGTGCTGTGCTGGGTTGGGTTTCCAGAGCGGGGTTGTTGACATCGATGACCACCACGTCGTGTCCGTCTATCCGCCCGGCCAGATCAGCTGTGGTGATCACGGCCACTGGGGCGGCATCGGCGAACATGAACCCGATCCGCGCCGCGGGCAGTGCCGGGTCGATCGGCAGATACGCCGCACCGGTTTTCAATACCGCGACAATCGCCGCGACCGCCTCGACGGACCGCTCCATCAGCAGCGCCACACATCCACCCGGGCCCGCGCGGTGAGCGGCCAACTGGTGCGCCAACCGGTTGGCGGCCTCATCAAGTTCCCGATAGGTCCACGAGATCTCACCGCATGTCAGCGCCACCGCATCCGGGGTGCGGGCCACCTGCGCGGCGAACAACGCCGGAATCGACGTCGCCGTGGGTGCGGGCTGGGTCAACACCGCTCGATTGCTCCACCGGTCCAGGTGGGCATGCTCGCCGGCATCGAGCAGATCCACCGACGACAGCCGCCGAGTCGGCTCGGCGATGACCGCCACCAACACCCGCTCCCACCGCCCGATCAACGCCTCGATGCTTTCCGAATCGAACACGTCGGTGCGAAATTCCACCGTCCCGCCGATCCCGGCGGGCTCACCGGCCTCGGTCCAGCGTTCCCCGAGGGAGAATGAAAGGTCCATGCGGGCCGTCTGGGTGTCCACCGGCAGCGGTGTGACCTGCAGATCACCCAAGGCCAACCCGGCGGCGGCGCCATTGTTGTGCCAGGGGACGTTCTGCCACGCCAACATCACCTGGATCAGCGGGTGATGGGTCAGGCTTCGGACGGGGTTGAGCCGCTCCACCAGCACCTCAAAGGGCACATCTTGGTGCTCGTAGGCGGCCAGGCTGCGCCGTCGTACCTGAGCCAGCAACTCGGCGACGGTGGGATCACCGGCCAGATCGACCCGCAGCACCAAGGTGTTGACGAAAAACCCCACCAGCTCATCCAGCGCGGGGTCGCGCCGCCCGGCGATCGGAAAACCGACCGACACGTCGCTGCTGGCGCTGATCTTGGCCAGCAGCACCGCCAGGGCGGCCTGGATCACCATGAAGCTGGTCGCGTTGTGCTCACGGGCCACCCGAGCAACCTGTTGCTGCAGCTCGGCCGACCAGTCCACCGACACCGTGGCGCCGCGCTGATCGGCCAACGGCGGGTAGGGCCGATCGGTGGGCAGATCCAAATGCTCGGGCATCCCAGCCAGCACATCCTGCCAATAGGCCAGCTGCGCACCGATAGCACTGTGCGGGTCCGCCAGTTCACCAAGATGCTGGCGCTGCCACAGCGTGTAATCGGCATACTGCACCGCCAATGGCGCCCAGCCGGGAGCTTGCCCCGCGCACCGGCTGGCATAGGCCACCCCCAGATCACGCGCCAGCGGGCTAAGCGACCAGCCATCGGCGGCGATGTGGTGCACGACGATTACCAGCACGTGCTCGTCCTCGCTGACGCGGAAAAGCCGTGCCCGCAAAGGGATCTCAGTGGCTAGATCGAAGGTGGTACGCGCCGCCTCCCTGACAGCCTCACCCAGCCGGCCGGTCGACCAGCCGTTCGCATCGACAACGTGCCAGCCGAAATCGGCACCCGCAGCGGGGATAATCACCTGATGAGGTGTCCCCTCGACCGTGGGGAATACCGTGCGCAGGCTTTCATGGCGATCCACCACATCGGCCAGCGCCGCACTCAACGCCTCGGCATCAAGCCGCCCGCGCAACCGCAACGCCGCCGCCATGTTGTAAACCGGTGAAGGCCCCTGCAACTGGTCGATAAACCACAACCGGCTCTGAGCAAACGACAACGGAACCACCGCCGGCCGCTCAACCGCTACTAACCGCGGAAGCCCACGCGCCTTCTCCCCAATACGCGGCGCTAATCGGGCAACGGTGGACGCCTCGAACACGGTGCGCACCGAAAGGCCGGCATCCATGCCGGTATTGACCGCCGCGACAAGGCGCATCGCCGACAGTGAATCCCCGCCCAGATCGAAGAATGAGTCATCGACGCCGACCCGCTCAAGCCCCAGTATCTGGGCGTAGATACCGGCCAGGATCTCCTCGACGAGCGTGCTCGGGGGCCGATACCCGACAGCGGTGTATTCGGGCGCCGGCAGCGCGCGGATGTCGAGTTTGCCGTTGGGGGCCAGCGGCAGCGCCTCTACGACCACCACCGCCGCCGGCACCATGTAGGCCGGGAGCCGCTCGCCCAGCACGGCGCGCGCCTCAGCCGGGTCGGCGGTGCCGGTGACATAACCCACCAGGCGCTTGTCGCCGGGGCGGTCCTCGCGGGCGATCACTACCGCCTGCTCCACCCCATCCAACCGAGTCAGGGCCGCGCGCACCTCACCGAGTTCGATGCGATACCCGCGGATCTTGACCTGCTCATCGGCCCGCCCCACATACACCAACTGGCCATCGGCACCCCAACGCACCAGATCCCCGGTGCGATACATCCGTTGTCCGGGTTGTCCCGCACTGCCTGCGCCGCCGAACGGACACGCCACAAAGCGCGACCCGGTCAAAGCAGGCCGCCGCCAATACCCACACCCGACCCCCCGGCCGGCCACATACAACTCCCCGACCACGCCGGCTGGCACCGGACGCAACCACCCATCCAGCACAAACAACGCCGCCCCACCCACTGGCGAACCGATCGGCACGACCCCTGAACCGGGCGTCAACGGCGCACTCGACGACGCATACCAGGTTTCGGTCTCGCCGTAGGCGTTGATCATCACCCGCCCGGGCGCCCATCGATCTAGCACCTCGGCCGGGCAGGGTTCACCGGCCACCACCAACGCCACCGACTCCAACCCCTCAGGCGACAACATCCGCACGGCAGAAGGGGTTTGGCTTAAGACACCGACTTTTTCACCCACCAGCAATGCGTGGAAGTCCTCCGGTGAGCGGGCCACCGCCTCGGATATCACCACCAGCCGCCCGCCGTGCAGGAGCGCGCTGCAGATCTCCCATACCGAGACGTCGAAACCGTAGGAATGACACTGCGACCACACACCCACTGCCGGCAGGTCGGCATTCAACGACTCCAACAGCTGAGTCACGTTCTGGTGGGTGATGGCCACCCCCTTAGGGATACCGGTGGTGCCTGAGGTGTAGAGGATGTAGGCGATATCGTCCGGACCCGGCGCCGGCGGTGCCGTGCTGGATTGGCTGTCAACAGCGGAGTCTTCGGCATCGATGATCAGCAGGTCATGCCCGTCCAGCCGCGAGCGCAGCCCAGTGGTGGTGACGGCGGCCGCCGGCGCGGCATCAGCAAGCATGAACCCGATCCGCGTCGCCGGCAGCGCCGGGTCGATCGGCAGATAGGCCGCCCCGGTTTTCAGTACCGCCAAAATCGCCACGATCGCCTCAGCCGAACGCGAAAACAGCAGCGCCACACAGTCGCCCGGGCCCAACCCGTGAGCGGCCAAAAGATGCGCCAATCGGTTGGCGGCCCCCTCGAGATCCCGGTACGTCATTGAGCGGCCCTCGAAGGTCACCGCCACCGCATCGGGCGTGCGCGCCACCTGTGCGGCGAACAGCACCGGAATCGACACCGCCGTGGTCGCCGGCTCGCCTAACACCGCCCGGTTACCCCAACCCTCCAAGCGGGCGCGCTCGCCGGCATCGAGCAGATCCACCGACGACAGCCGCCGACTGGGATCGGCGGTCATCGCCACCAACACCCGCTCCAACCGCCCAATCAACGCCTCGATGCTGTCCGCGTCGAACACATCGGTGCGGAATTCCACGCTCCCGGCGATTCCGGCGGGCTCACCGGCCTCGCTCCAGCGTTCGGCCAGGGATACCACCAAATCCATGCGGGCAGTCTGGGTGTCCACCGCGATTGGTGTGACCTGAAGATCACTCAACGCCAACCCGGCGGAGGGATCTGTGCCCTGCCCGGGAAGGTTCTGCCAGGCCAACATCACCTGGATCAGGGGGTGATGGGTCAGGCTTCGGGCGGGGTTGAGCCGCTCCACCAACACCTCAAAGGGCACGTCTTGGTGCTCGTAGGCGGCCAGGCTGCGCCGTCGTACCTGAGCCAGCAACTCGGCGACGGTGGGATCACCGGCCAGATCGACCCGCAGCACCAAGGTGTTGACAAAAAACCCGACCAGCTCATCCAGCGCGGGGTCGCGTCGCCCGGCGATCGGGAAACCGACCGCCACGTCGCTGCTGGCGCTGAGCTTGGAAAGCATCACCGCCAGAGCGGCCTGGATCACCATGAAGCTGGTCGCGTTGTGCTCACGGGCCACGCGAGCAATCTGCTGCTGCAGCTCGGGCGGCCACTGCACGGCCGCCATGGCGCCGCGGTGGTCGGCAACCGGTGGATAAGGCCGATCGGTCGGCAGCTCCAGATGCTCGGGCATCCCGGCGAGCACATCCTGCCAGTAGGCCAGCTGCGCGGCGATTGGGCTGTCGCTATCGTCGAAATCGCCAAACTGCGCGCGCTGCCACAGCGTGTAATCGGCATACTGCACCGCCAATGGCGCCCAGCCGGGAGCTTGCCCCGCGCACCGGCTGGCATAAGCCACACCCAGATCAGCAGCCAGTGGCCTCAGCGACCAGCCATCCGCGGCGATATGGTGCGCCACGATCACCAGCACGTGTTCGTTCTCGGCGACTCGGAAAAGCCGTGCCCGCAACGGGATCTCGGCGCCCAGGTCAAACGGGTGACGGACCACCTCATCGATGGCTTCACCCAGCCGGGCCGACGGCCAGCCCGCGGCATCAACAACCTCCCACCCGAAATCGGCGTCTTCCCTAGGGATAACCACCTGTTGGGGTGTGCCCTCGGGCGCCGCAAACATCGTGCGCAGGCTTTCATGGCGGCCCACCACATCGGCCAGCGCCGTAGCCAATGCCTCAACGTCAAGCCCGCCAGTTAACCGCAAGGCCGCCGTTGTGTTGTAGACCGCCGAGGGCCCCTGCAACTGGTCGATAAACCACAACCGGCTCTGGGCGAAGGACAACGGAATCATCGCCGGCCGCTCACCGGCCACCAGCCGCGGCAGCCGACCCGCACCCACACCGATACGGGGCGCCAGCTGGGCCACCGTGGGCGCCTCAAACACCGTGCGCACCGAAAGATCGGCGTCCAGGCCGGTATTAACCGCCGCGGTCAGACGCATTGCCGAAATGCTGTCCCCGCCAAGATCGAAGAAGGACTCATCGACGCCGACGCGTTCGAGTCCGAGTACTTGGGCGTAGATGCCGGCCAGGATCTCCTCGACCGCATCGGCTGGGGCGCGATGCTCACCGGCGCTGTATGCGGGTGACGGTAGGGCGCGGGTGTCGAGTTTGCCGTTAGGTGTCAACGGCAGCGCCTCGAGCACCACCACCGCGGCCGGCACGATATACGGCGGGAGCAGATCGGCCAGCTCCTCGCGCACCTGGGCCGGGTCTGCTGTGCCGGTGACATAGCCGACCAGGCGCTTGTCGCCGGGGCGGTCCTCGCGGGCGATCACCACCGCCTGCTCCACCCCGTCCAGCCGGGTCAGGACGGCCTGAACCTCACCGAGCTCGACGCGATAGCCGCGGATTTTGACCTGCTCATCGGTGCGACCCACATAATCCAGCTGGCCATCGGCCCGCCAACGCACCAGATCCCCGGTGCGATACATCCGTTGTCCCGGCGCTGCCGCGCCGCCGAACGGGCAAGCCACAAACCGCGACGCGGTCAACCCCGCCCGGCGCACATACCCACAGCCCACCCCAGAACCGGCCACATACAATTCCCCGACCACACCCGCCGACACCGGGCGCAACCACCCATCCAGCACAAACAACGCCGCCCCCGACACCGGCGAGCCGATCGGCGGCGCCCCTATTCCCGGTGTCAACGGCGCACTGATCGCCACACACATCGTGGTCTCGGTCGGCCCATAGGCGTTGACCATCAGGCGCCCCGGCGCCCAGCGATCCACCACCTCAGCCGGACACGGCTCACCGACCATCCACAATGCCGCCGACTCCAACCCCTCAGCTGGCAACACCGCCACCGCAGACGGGGTCTTGGTCAACACACTGACCCGTTCGCTGACCAGCATGTCGTGCAAGTCCTCCGGGGAGCGCGCCACCACGTCGGGCACCACCACCAGCCGCCCACCTCGCAGCAGCGCACCGAAGATCTCCCACACCGACACATCGAAGGCCAAGGAGTGACTCTGCGCCCACACTCCGGCCGCCGGCAGCCCGGCATCCAAAGACTCCAACAGCTGGGTGACGTTGCGGTGGGTGATCGCCACCCCCTTGGGCATCCCGGTGGTGCCCGAGGTGTAAATCAAGTAGGCGATATCGTCCGGGTCCGGCGCCGCCAACGCCGTACTTGGCTGGGCATTAATAGCGGGATCGTCGACATCGATCATCAGCAGCTGCTGCCTGTCGAGCCGGTCGGCCAGCCCAGCGGTGGTGATCACGGCGATCGGCGCGGCATCGTCAAGCATGAACCCCATCCGCGCCGCCGGCAGCGCCGCATCGATCGGCAGATAGGCCGCCCCGCTCTTCAACACCGCCAGGATCGCGATCACCGCATGAGCCGAGCGTTCGACCAGCAGCCCCACCACACAACCCGGGCCCACCCCATGCTCGGCGAGCAGGTGCGCGAACCGGTTCGCGGCCTCATCCAGCTCGCGATAGGTCCAGGAACGCTCCGCGCACACCAGGGCCACCGTCTGCGGGGCACGTTTTACTTGCGCGGCGAACAACCCCGGAACCGACACTGGCGCGGGTGCTGGCCTGCTCAACACCACGCGGTTCCCCCACGCCTCGAGCTGGGCGTGCTCAGCCTCGTTGAGCAGATCCACCGACACGAGCGGCTGCCCCGGATCGCCCGTCATCGCCACCAAAACCCGCTGTAACCGTTCGGTCAGCGCGTCGATGCTGTCCTCGTCGATGACGTCGGTGTCGTATTCCACCCGGAAGCCCAATTCGCGGCCCGGCAGGGCTTGCATCGCCAGTGGGTAGTGGGTGCATTCGTGGCTGCTGATATCGGTAACGGCTAGAGCCTGGTCGTCCGCCAACGCGGCAGTGTCCAGGGGATAGTTTTCGTATCCGAAGAGGGTGTCGAACAGTTTTTCGTGACCGGTGATCCGCTGGATCTCATTTAGCGCCAGGTGCTGGTGCTCAAGTGTGTCATTGTGGGTGTTTTGCAGGCAGTCCAGCAGTTGCGCGGTGGTGGTTGTCGCTGTGATGCGCGCCCGCACCGGGACTGTATTCATGAGTAGGCCCACCATCGATTCCGCCCCGACCACCTCGGCCGGCCTACCCGAAACCGTGGTGCCGAATGCGACATCGTGCTGACCGGTCAGCCAGCACAGCAGCTGCGCGAAGGCGGCCTCCAGCACGGTATTGACGGTGGTGTGACACGAGCGGGCCAGCTCGCTAACCGCCCGGGTGGTCTGGGCGGACACCCGGAACGATTTCACGCCTCGGGGGCCGAGCCTCAACATTTGCGGCGGTCCGACCAGTGTTGGGGTGTCAAAACCGGCGAGCACCTCGCGCCAGGCCGCGCGGGCGGCATCGAGGTCACGATCGGCCAGCCAGGTAACAAAGCTCCGATAGGACGGGGCCGCCGCCAGCCGCTGCCCGCTAAACCTAGCGAATATTTCCCGCAGCAGGACCGACATCGACCAGCCATCGAGGACGATGTGGTGATTAGTCAGCACAAACCGGTGGAGATCTGGTGTGATGCGGATCAAAGCCGCTCGAAAGGTCGGCTCGTGGACGATATCGCCGACAGCGGCGCGCTCAGCAG
The DNA here is from genome assembly GCF_002102185.1 of Mycobacterium fragae. Lineage (GTDB taxonomy): Bacteria > Actinomycetota > Actinomycetes > Mycobacteriales > Mycobacteriaceae > Mycobacterium > Mycobacterium fragae. Next base: position 9,637 of record NZ_LQOW01000031.1, on the reverse strand, counting down.
CGCATATCTGCTGAATTAGGTTATCCGCGTCGACGTCGATGCCACCGACGTCGGCTCCGAGATCTACATACCGCCACGCCAGCACGGGATCATTCGGAACGATCTGCACCGGTCGGTCAACTTGTGGGCAGAATCGGGCCACCAGATGCGGATGCCGGTTGACCACCGCGTGCACGGCATCGCGTAGACGGTGCTCATCGAGTCGACCACTCAAGGTGATATCCAGCTGCACTGCATAAAGATCGTGCTCGCTGTCCTGCGCGGTGCTGGCGTGGAACAGCAGTCCCTGCTGCAAGGGGGTCAACGGCAAAATATCGGCGATCTCATACTGCTGCTGAAGCTCATCGATCTGCTGTTGGCTAAGTTGCGCGGGCGCAACGTCAGACGGGGTGAACCCGCCCCCGCCGCGTCGGACATGCGCGCAGATACCGCCGAGGGCGTCAAACCACAGCTGGCTAAGCTGGCCGATCGCGGTGCGATCGAGTTTGGATGGCGCCCACGTCCAATTGGCATGCAGGTGCGGGCCGGTATCGGTGTCGACGGTGACGGCGTTGACGTCCACGGTGTGCATCAGCGGCATGCGCACCGCGCTGGCGCCAGTGAGCGACAAGCCGTCCCGGCAGATCCGCCAACCATCACCGGACGCCTCGGCGTTCGCGACGCTTAAACGCCCCAGATAGTTAAACCCGATCGGCGGGTCTGACCCATCCAGGTCAACGTCGCTGTTGAGATAGCGCAGCACACCGTAGGTCAGCGGATCGGGCAGGGCCCGAAGCTGCTCCTTGGCGTCTTTGATCACCGCCCCCAGCGCCGCCTCGCCGGCCAGCACCTGCGCCCACGACAGCCCACCCACCGTCAGCGACACCGGGTATTTAGCGGTAAACCACCCCACGGTGCGCGACAGATCAACGTCGAAGGCTAGCTCCTCATGACGGCCGTGGCCCTCCACGTCGATGCCCAGCGGCGCGCTGCCGTTGCCCAAGAAATGCGCCCAGGCCAAGGCGAACGCGATCAGCAGGATGTCCTGCACCCCGGCATGGAAGGCCGCCGGCACCTCACCAAGCAGCATGCCGGTGGCCTCGGCATCCAGCGACACCGACAGGTATCCGGCAGTGGCATACGTATCCACCGCCGGCTCGACCGCGGGCAGCGGGGCAGGGATCGCCGCCACCTGCCGCCAGGCACCCGCCTGGTCCACGACTTCGGGCCGGCGCGCGTGTTCCGCCAGCAGCGACGCCCAGCCGGCAAACGACGTCCCGCCCGCCGGCAACACCACCGGCTGTCCCCCCCGATGCTGGGCCCAGGCGATATTAAGGTCCTCCAACAAGATCCGCCAGGACACGCCGTCGACGGCCAGATGGTGAATGGTCAGCACCAGCTGGCCGGTGGAGGCAACCCACAACGCGCTGATCATCGCCCCGGCCGCCGGGTTCAGCCGAGACCGCGCCCCCACCAGCGCCTCATCGGATAGCACGTCCACCACTTGTAGGCACCCGCCGGCCTCGACCGACCCCACCTCGGGCGCCGTCAACGACCACCCGCCCGCGCCGTCGTCATCGACGTGCAGCCGCAACATGGCGTGTCGATCCAGCAAGGCCTGCAGCATCACGACCACGTCAGCCTCGGTCACCCCCGCCGGGGCCTGCACCACCATGGTCTGGTTGAACTGCTCGATCGGGCCGTCCACGCCCTGCAGCCACCGCATGATCGGTGTCGCGACCACCGGTCCAACACCCTCATCGACCACGGTGCGCTCACCGGTGGTCACCGTGGCTACCCGGGCCAGCCGGGCTACGGTTTGCTCGACGAAGATGTCGCGCGGCCGGCACAGCACGCCCGCCGCGCGGGCCCGCGCCACCACCTGCATCGCCGAAATGCTGTCCCCACCCAAATCAAAGAATGAGTCGTCGACCCCGACCCGCTCGAGTCCCAGCACCTGGGCGTAGATGTCGGCTAGGACCTCCTCGACCGCGTCGGCCGGGGCCCGGTACTCACCAGCGGCGTATTCGGGTGCCGGTAGGGCGCGGGTGTCCAGTTTGCCGTTGACCGTCAACGGCAGCTCGTCGAGCACCACCACCGCCGCCGGCACCATATACGCCGGCAACCGCTCGCCCAACTGCGCGCGGATCGCGGCCGGGTCGGCGGTCCCGGTGACATAGCCCACCAGGCGCTTGTCGCCCGGGCGGTCCTCACGGACCATCACCGCCGCCTGCTGAACCCCCTCGAACGCGGTCAGGACCGAGCGGATTTCGCCGAGCTCGATGCGATACCCGCGGATCTTGACCTGCTCATCGGCGCGCCCCAGATACACCAACTGCCCATCGGCACCCCAGCGCACCAAATCCCCGGTGCGATACATCCGCGACCCCGCGCGCCCAAACGGGCACGCCACAAACCGCGACCCGGTCAACCCGGCCCGACGCCAATACCCCACACCCACGCCGGCGCCGGCCACATACAACTCCCCAACCACACCCGCCGGCACCGGACGCAACCACCCATCCAGCACAAACAAACCCGCCCCCGACACCGGCGCACCGATCGGCACCACGCCCGAGCCCGGGATTAGCGGCGCACTGACCGCCGCATAGATTGTGGCCTCGGTGGGACCGTAGGCGTTGAGCATCACCCGCCCCGGCGCCCACCGATCAACCACGTCAGCTGGACAGGCCTCACCGGCCACCACCAACGCCATTGAATCCAGCCCCTCGGGCGAGAGCATGGCCACCGCCGACGGGGTTTGACTCAACACGCTGACCTGTTCGGCTACCAGCAGTGCATAAAAATCTTCGGGGGAACGCACCACCGAATCAGGGATTACCACGAGCCGCCCACCATGCAGCAGCGCGCCGAAGATCTCCGACACCGAGACGTCGAAACCATAGGAATGCCACTGCGACCACACCTGCCCCGATCGCTGTGGCAGCCAGCTATCCAATGACGCCAACAGCTGGGTGACGTTCTGGTGGGTAACCGCAACCCCCTTGGGAACCCCGGTGGTGCCCGAGGTGTAAATCAGGTAAGCCAGATCATCGGGGTCCGGCGCGGGCAGTGCGGTGCGGGGTTGGGCGTCAACGACAGGATCGTTGACGTCGATGACGACCACGTCGTGGCCGTCGAGCCGCGACCGCAGTCCGGTGGTGGTGATCGCGGCGATCGGTGCGGCGTCATCGAGCATGAACCCGATCCGCGCCGCCGGCAGTGCCGGGTCGATCGGCAGATACGCCGCCCCGGTCTTGAGCACCGCCAGCATCGCCACGATCGCCTCGGCCGCTCGAGTAAACAGCAGCGCCACACGCTCGCCAGGGCCTGCGCCACGGGCGGCGAGCAGGTGCGCCAACCGGTTCGCGGCCTCATCCAGCTCCCGGTAGGTCCACGAGACCTCACCGCACGTCAGCGCCACCGCATCCGGGGTGCGGGCCACCTGCGCGGCGAACACCACCGGAACCGCGGTCGGCGTGCTCACTGGCATGGTCAGCACCGCCCGATTGCCCCAGCCCTCTAACCGGGCATGCTCGCCGGGATCGAGCAAATCCACCGACGACAATCGCCGAGTCGGGTCGGCGGTGATCGCCACCAACACCCGCTCTAACCGGCGGATCAACGCCTCGATGCTGTGCGCGTCGAACACGTCGGTGCGAAATTCCACCGTCCCGCCAATCCCTGCGGGCGCACCGGCCTCGCTCCAGCGTTCGGCCAGGGAAAATGTGAGGTCCATCCGGGCGGCCTGGGTATCTACCGGCATCGGGGTGACGTGCAGATCACCCAGGGCCAACCCGACGGCGGGGTCAGTGTCTTGCCCGGGAAGGTTTTGCCAGGCCAACATCACCTGCACCAGCGGGTGATGGGTCAGGCTTCGGGTGGGGTTGAGCCGCTCCACCAGCACCTCAAAGGGCACATCTTGATGCTCGAACGCCTCCAAGCTGAGCGAGCGGACCTGGGCCAACAGTTCGGCAAAGTCGGGATCACCGGCCAGATCGACCCGCAGCACCAGGGTGTTGACGAAAAACCCCACCAACTCATCCAGCGCTGGGTCACGCCGTCCGGCGATCGGGAACCCGACTGCCACATCAGGGCTGGCGCTGATCTTCGAGAGCAGCACTGCCAGGGCGGCCTGGATCACCATGAAACTGGTCGCATTATGCTCGCGGGCCACCGCAGCAACCCGCTGCTGCAGCTCGGCCGTCCAGTCGACTGCCAGGGTGGCGCCCCGCTGATCGGCAAACGGCGGATACGGCCGATCGGTGGGTAAGTCCAGGCGTTCGGGCAGTCCGGCCAGCGCCTGCTGCCAGTAGGCCAGCTGCGCGGCAATCGGGCTGTCGCTGTTTTCCAGATCGCCTAGCTGCGCGCGCTGCCACAGCGTGAAATCGATGTATTGCACCGCCAACGGGTCCCAGCCGGGGGCCTGCGCAGCGCAGCGGCTGGCATACGCGACGCCTAAATCACGCATCAGCGGGGTGATCGACCAGCCGTCGGCGGCGATGTGGTGCACCACGGCCACCAGCACGTGCTCATCCTCGGCAACGCGGAAAAGCCGTGCCCGCAACGGGATCTGGTTGGCCAGATCAAACGTGTAACGCGCCACGGTCTCGGTAGCCTCGCGCAGGTGACCGGCCGACAATTCCGTCGCGTCAACGACATCCCAGCCGAAATCGGCTTGCTCAGTAGGGATAACGAGCTGTTGGGGTGTGCCCTCAGGCGCCGGGAACAGCGTGCGCAGGCTTTCGTGGCGGCCCACCACATCGGCCAGCGCGGCACCCAGCGCCTCGACGTCCAGCCGCCCGCGCAGCCGCAACCCTATCGCGATGTTGTACACGGGCGAGGGCCCCTGCAACTGATCCAGGATCCACAAGCGGTTTTGGGCAAACGACAACGGAACAATCGCCGGCCGCTCACCCGCCACCAACGGCTCCAGCCGACCTGCTCCCTCACCGACACGGGGCGCCAACTGGGCCACCGTGGGCGCCTCGAACAAGGTGCGCACCGCAAGGTCGGCATCCAGGCTGGTGTTGATCGCCCCGATCAGGCGCATCGCCGAGAGCGAATCCCCACCCAAATCGAAGAACGAGTCGTCGACCCCGACGCGTTCGAGTCCGAGGATCTGGGCGTAGATGCCGGCCAGGATCTCTTCGACGAGGGTGCTCGGGGGCCGATACCCGCCAGCGGTGTACTCCGGTGCCGGCAGGGCGCGGGTGTCCAGTTTGCCGTTGACCGTCAACGGCAGCGCCTCTAACACCACCACCGCCGCCGGCACCATATAGGCCGGCAACCGCTCAGCCAGCTTCTCGCGTATCTCGGCCGGGTCGGCGGTCCCGGTGACATAGCCCACCAGGCGCTTATCGCCCGGGCGGTCCTCGCGGGCCATCACTGCCGCCTGCTCAACCCCATCCAACGCGGTTAGAGCCGACCGGATTTCGCCGAGTTCGATGCGATACCCGCGGATCTTGACCTGCTCGTCGGCGCGCCCCAGATACTGCAGCTGTCCATCGGCGTCCCACCGCACCAGATCCCCGGTGCGATACATCCGCGCCCCCGACCCGCCGAACGGACACGCCACAAACCGCGACCCGGTCAACCCGGCCCGGCGCACATATCCACACGCCACCCCGGAACCGGCCACATACAACTCCCCGACCACCCCGGTGGGCACCGGACGCAACCAGCCATCCAGCACAAACAACGCCGCCCCCGGCACCGGCGCACCGATCGGCGGCGGCCCCGACCCGGATGCCAGCGGCGCGCTGATCGCGGCATACACCGTGGTCTCGGTGGGGCCGTAGCCGTTGATCATCACCCGCCCCGGCGCCCAGCGATCCACCACCTCGGGCGGGCAGGGCTCAGCGGCGATCATCAACGCCGCTGACTCCAACCCCTCCGGTGATAGCACCCCCACCGCCGACGGGGTTTGACTTAACACGCTGACCCGTTCGGCAATCAGCAAGGCATGCAGGTCTTCCGGTGAGCGGGCCACCTCCTCGGGCACCACAACCAACCGCCCGCCGTGCAGCAGCGCACCCCAGATCTCCCACACCGAGTAGTCAAAGGCAAATGAGTGACACTGCGCCCACACCTGCCCCGGCGCCAGCTCCACGCCGACATCCAGTGAGTCGAACAACCGGGTGACATTGTGGTGGGTGACCGCCACCCCTTTCGGGATCCCGGTGGTGCCCGAGGTGTAGATCAGGTAGGCGATATCGTCGGGGTCCGGCGGCGGTGGTGCGGTGCCCGGATAGGTCGCGATTCGGGGATCATCGATATCGATGAGCAGCAGATCATGCCCGTGCAGCCGCCCGGCTAGCTCGGTGGTGGTGATCGCCGCGGTGGGCGCGGCGTCGGCGAGCAGCAGCCCGATCCGGGTCGCCGGCAGTGCTGGGTCGATCGGCAGATAGGCCGCCCCGGTCTTGAGCACCGCCAACATCGCCGCGACCGCCTCGGCCGAGCGCTGCACCAGCAGCGCCACACACTGTCCCGGGCCCACCCCATGCTCGGCGAGCAGGTGCGCCAACCGGTTGGCCGCCTCATCGAGCTGCCGGTAGGTCCACGAAAGCTCACCGCACACCAGCGCCACCGCCTCCGGCGTGCGGGCGACCTGCGCGGCGAACACCACCGGAACCGACACCGCAGGTGCGGGCTGGGTCAACACCGCCCGATTACCAACCTCATCCAGCCGGGCATGCTCACCGGCATCAAGCAAATCCACCGACGACAACCGCCCGAAGGGGTCGGCGGTCATCGCCACCAACACCCGCTGCCAGCGCCCGATCAACGCCTCGATGCTGGCCGCGTCGAACACATCGGTGTCGTATTCCACCCGAAAGCCCAATTCGTGGCCCGGCAGCGCCTGCACCGTCAGCGGGTAGTGGGTGCATTCATGGCTGGTGATCTCGCTGACGGCCAGTTCCTGATCACCCGCCAACGCGCCAACATCCAGGGGATAGTTTTCATGGGCGAAAACGGTGTCAAACAGCGTGTCCTGACCGCTGATCCGCTGAATCTCGGCTAGCCCCAGATGCTGATGCTCCAGAGTGTCGTTGTACGCAGTTTGCAGCTGGTCGAGCAGCTCGGTGGTGGTGGTTGTCGCGGTCAGGCGCGCCCGCACCGGCACCGTGTTGATCAACAGCCCCACCATCGATTCCGCCCCGGCCACCTCGGCCGGCCGCCCCGAAACCGTGGTGCCAAAGACCACATCATGCTGACCGGCCAGCCAGCACAACAGCTGCGCGAAGGCGCCCTGCAGCACCGTGTTAACGGTGGTATGACACGAGCGGGCCAGCTCGCTAACCGCCCGGGTGATATCGGCGGACACCCGAAACGATTTCACCCCTCGGGGCCCAAACCCCAACCTTTGCGGCGGCCCTACCAAGGTGGGGGTATCCAAGCCGGCCAGCACCTCGCGCCAAGCCGCGCGGGCGCCATCAAGGTCACGCCCGGCCAGCCAGCTCAGCAACACCCGATACGGCACCGTCGCAGGCAGCCGCCGCCCGTAATAGCCGGCGAATATTTCGCGCAGCAGAATCGGCATCGACCAACCATCGAGCACAACGTGATGATGGGTCAGCACAAACCGGTGCCGATCTGCTGCGACGCGGATCAACGCCACCCGAAAGGCCGCCCGATCGGCGATATCGCCGACCGCGGCGCGCTCAGCAGCACATATCCGCCGGATCTGCTCATCGCCATCGACGTCGTCACCGTCGAGCTCGACATAGCGCCACGCCAGCACGGGATCGGCCGGCACGATCTGCACCGGCTCGTCGAACCGGTCGCAGAAACGGGCCACCAGATGCGGATGCCGATCGACCACCGCTTGCACCGCATCGCGCAGACGGTGCTCATCGAGTCGACCACTCAACGTGATATCCAGCTGCACCGCATACAAGTCGTCCTCGCCATCCCGCGCGGTGCTGGCATGAAACAGCAGCCCCTGCTGCAACGGGGTCAACGGCAAAATATCGGCGATCTCATACTGCCGCTGCAGCTCATCGATCTGCTGCTGGCTAAGACGCGCGGGCACAACATCCGACGGGCTCAACCCGCCCCCACCGCATCGGACATGCGCGCAGATACCGGCCAGGGCATCAAACCACAACCGGCTCAACCGAGTGATTTGCCCGTGATCCAAAACCGACCGCGCCCACGTCCAATTGGCATGCAGGTGCGGGCCGGTGTCGGTATCGATGGTGACGGCGTTGACGTCCACGGTGTGCATCAGCGGCATCGGCACCGCGCTGGCGCCAGTGAGCGACAAGCCGTCCCGGCAGATCCGCCAACCATCACCAGACGCCTCGGCCACGCCCAGCCGCCCCAGATAGTTAAACCCGATCGGCGGGTCTGACCCATCCAGGTCAACGTCGCTGTTGAGATAGCGCAGCACACCATAGGTCAGCGGATCGGGCAGGGCGCGAAGCTGCTCCTTGGCGTCTTTGATCACCGCCCCCAGCGCCGCCTCGCCGGCCAGCACCTGCGCCCACGACAGCCCCCCCACCGTCAACGACACCGGGTATTTAGTGGTAAACCACCCTACGGTGCGCGACAAATCCACATCGGCGGCCAGCTCCTCATGACGGCCGTGGCCCTCCACGTCGATGCCCACCGGCGCGCCGCCCTTGCCCACAAACTCCGCCACCGCCACCGCGAACGCGATCAACAAGATGTCCTGCACCCCGGCATGAAACGCTGCCGGCACCTCACCAAGCAGCATGCCGGTGGTCTCGGCATCCAGCGACACCGACAGATGCCCGGCGCTTTCATAGGTATCCACCGCCGGCTGCACCGCGGGCAGCGCGGCAGGAATCGCCGCCACCTGCCGCCAGGCGTCGGCCTGCTCCACCACCTGCGGGCGATGCGCATGCTCGGCCAGCAGCGACGCCCACCGGGCAAACGACGTCCCGCCCCCCGGCAACACCACCGGCTGTCCGCCCCGAAGCTGGGCCCAGCCGATATTGAGGTCCTCCAACAAAATCCGCCACGACACCCCGTCGACGGCCAGATGGTGAATGATCAACACCAGCTGACCGGTGGAGGCCACCCACACCGCGCTCAGCATCGCCCCGGCCGCCGGGTTCAGCCGAGACCGCGCCCCCACCACCGCCTCATCGGACAACACCTCCACCGATTGCAAGCACCCATCAGCAGCCACCGAGCCGGCCTCGGGCACCGTCAACAACCAGCCCCCCGCCCCGTCGTCATCGACGCGCAGCCGCAACATGGCATGCCGATCCAACAACGCCTGCACCGCCACCACCACGTCAGGCTCCGTGACCCCAGCCGGGGCCTGCACCACCATGGTCTGGTTGAACTGCTCGATCGGGCCGTCCACGCTGTGCAACCACCGCATGATCGGAGTCGCGGCAACCGCCCCAACGCCTTCATCAACCACGGTGCGCTCACCGGTGGCCACCGCGGCCACCCGGGCCAGCCGGGCCACGGTCTGCTCGACGAACACATCCCGAGGGCGACACACCAACCCGGCCGCCCGCGCCCGCGCCACCACCTGCATCGACAAAATGCTGTCCCCACCCAGCTCGAAGAACGAGTCATCGACCCCGACCCGTTCGAGCCCGAGGACCTGGGCGTAGATGCCGGCCAGGATCTCCTCGACCGCGCCGACCGGGGCCCGGTAATCACCCGCGGCGTA
>NZ_LQOW01000030.1 GCF_002102185.1 Mycobacterium fragae | reverse complement strand
TGGGTGCCATCGGCGAGCCACCAGTGGGTGAAGTCGGCCTGCCAGCGTTCATTGGGCTGTTCGGCGGCGAACCGGATGGAAGCCGTCCAGCCTTTTCGAGAGCCAGGAAGCTTAACAGTTGCGCGGCCGGCGCAACGTACTAATTCAGCGTTAAGACTTGACCGGTTTCTTGGGCCGCTTCTTGCCAGCAAATCGTGAGGGTTGACGGTATGACGCCTCCCGCTCCCGCGTTGATTTTTGGTAACCCGGGTCGAATGATTCACCGGCACGGATGACTCCGGCAACTAGGTAGTCGGCTACACCGTGGTTAGCTTCTAGAGGATGACCCAGGCACCGCCAGGACAGATAATGAGCAGAGTGCCACTGCAGCAGCTACCGCCGATTAGCCGTCGAGGTGACCTACAGTTGCGACGTTTCTTCGCTGCTCGGCCAGGCTTCAACTGTGTGAGGACGCCGTGAAATAAAGTTCGAATCCGACCGAGGGCACCAGCACCATGCTCTACACCATTGGCCACGGCGCCAAGACCGCCGGGGAACTCAGCGACGCACTCCGCCAACATGACATCGACGTGTTGGTCGACGTGCGAAGCTTCCCCGGCTCGCGTCGCAATCCCGATGTGTCGAAGGAGGTCATGCCCGACTGGCTGGCCAAGGCGGGGATCGCTTACCGCCACGAGCCCGACCTCGGTGGACGACGCAAGCCGCCGGCCGACCCGACTCCGGAGGACCAATGGTGGGAAAACCAGCAGTTTGCCAACTACGCCGCGCACACCCGCACGCCCGGGTTCAACGCGGCTTACCAGCGTCTGCTGCAGGAGGCCGACAGCCGCAATGTCGCGATCATGTGCGGGGAGCCGACGTGGTGGCGGTGTCACCGCCGGATGATCGCCGATCTGGCCACTCGCGACGGCCGGCTGGTGCAGCACATCATGCCCAACGGGTCGCTGGCCGAACACCGCATGTCAGGGTGGCTGACGACTGCGCTGTAGGCTTTCACCGTGGCGGCTAAGAAGGGCCAAGCCGCACTACGGGCCGCAGGTTCTTCGCGAAAGCCCGGCTGCGTCGAGGCAGTACGGGTTGCGCCGCGTGCCCGCACTCAGCACTACATCGACCGCATGGCACGGCGGGTCCGGGTGCTCAACATCAATGCCTCGATGGCGGTCGCGGTCTGTGCAACCTACGCGGTCGTCGGGTTATTGGCTGGAGAACAACTGTGGTGGCGAACCCAATTGGTCAACTTCGTCGCCGCCGTGATCTTCGCAACGGTCCCACTGCTGCATCGCTTCGGGGAACTGGTTGCGCCGCTGACTTTTATCGGCGCCGCGTACATCTCGATTTTTCTGATTTCCTGGAACGTCGGCACCGGGTCGGGCTTGCAGTTCTTTTTCGTCGTCACCGCCTGCCTGGTAATGCTGCAGCTCGGGATCGAGCACGTCGGGCTGGCCGCGGCGCTGGCCGCCGTCGCGGCCGGACTGGTTATCGCACTGGAATTCCTGGTTCCGCGTGACACCGGGTTGCAGCCGCCCTGGGCCACGTCACTGGGCTTCGTCATTGCGGCGGTTTCGTCCTGCGCGATGGTCGTCGTGACGATGTGGTACGCGCTGCGCGAGATCGCTCGCGCCGAAGCGGTCATGGAAGTGGAATACGAACGATCCGAGACCCTACTGGCGAACATGCTGCCGGCGAGTATCGCCGCGCGGCTCAAAGATCCGGCGCACAGCGTCATCGCCGACAAGTACGACGAGGCCTCGGTCCTCTTCGCGGACATCGCCGGTTTCACCGAGCGAGCCAGCGATGCCCCGCCGGATAAGCTGATCCGGTTTCTGGACCGGCTCTATACCGAATTCGACGCACTCGTCGACAAGCACGGGCTGGAGAAGATCAAAGTCAGCGGCGACTCGTACATGGTTGTCAGCGGGGTGCCGTGGCCGCGGCACGACCACGTTGAGGCGCTGGCGGACCTCGCGTTGGATATGGCCGCCGTCGCGGCCGACCTGACGGATCGACGTGGCCGCCCGATTCCGCTACGGATCGGCCTTGCCAGCGGCCCAGTGGTCGCCGGTGTGGTGGGCTCGCGTCGGTTCTTCTACGACGTGTGGGGCGACGCCGTCAACGTCGCGTCGCGGATGGAGTCCACCGACACCGAGGGCAGGATCCAAGTGCCCGAAGCGATTTACGAACGTCTGAAAAACAACTTCGTGCTGCAGGAACGCGGCGAGATCGAGGTCAAGGGAAAAGGCATCATGCGCACCTGGTATCTGGTCGGCCGCAAACCCGGAACCCGGTCCGGCAGCACGCGCGCCAACGCACCGCAGACGGCGAGAGCCTGACGCTTCCCGCAAACCTTCCACCAGATGGACGGTATGTGGGAAACTTCGACAATGGAACCTACCGCTGGAACGGCCCCTGTCCCAAGGTTGTTGCCGCATCTGTGGAAGTCCGCACTGATATCGGGTCTTGTGGCCCTGGCGCTCGGCATCGTGGTGTTGATCTGGCCGGGGAAGACGATCCTGGTGGCTGCCATCATTTTTGGTGCCTACCTGTTGGTCACCGGAATCACGCAAGTCTTCTTCGCGTTTAGTCTGCATGTCTCCGCGGGCGGCCGAGTGCTGTTGTTCATCAGCGGCGCCGCGGCACTGGTTCTGGCGGTGCTGGCCTTCCGACACTTCGGCAGTGACCCGCTCACCGCAATCCTCTTGTTAGCCATTTGGATCGGCGTCGGCTTCATCTTTCGCGGTGTGGCGACCGCGACCTCCGCGATCAGCGTTCCCAATCTGCCGGGTCGAGGTTGGGAAATCTTTCTCGGGCTCATAAGCCTGCTCGCCGGAATTGTGATGCTCGCGTCGCCGTTTGAATCCATTGCGATCTTGGCGCTCGTAGTCGGCATCTGGCTCGTCGTGATCGGTGTGTTCGAGATCGCGTCGGCGTTCGGCATCCGCAGCGCGTCGAAGGCCGTGGACAGGGCGCTCGCGGGTGAACGGCCCGGCACTGCCTGACCTGGCGCTGCCCAGGACTGTCTACTACACTCCGTCGTAGATTCAGCCCCGTCGCCAGGGAGATGGCAGATGGACGTCGTCGACGTGTCGCGGGGGCAGTCGAGCAAAACCAGCCGGACGCCGCTGGACCCGCGACTGTGGCGGGCCTCGGCAGCGCTACGCCGCTTCCTCGCAGCTAGCGTTGCCTGCGGTGTGGTGATCTCCGGCTGCGCGATCGCCTCCGCGATTGTGTTGGCGCACATGGCCGCTCGGGTGATCGCCGACCCGCCGGCACGCAACCTGCGCCAGTGCGCGCCGGAGTTGTTGATCCTGCTGGCGTTGTGGGCGGTTCGTACTGTCGCGCAGTGGCTCAGGGCTCGACTGGGGCAACACGGCGCCAGCGCGGTGATCACCGACCTCAGCGGTCGGGTGCTCGCAGCGGTCACCGCCCGCCAACCCAGGCAGCTTGCGGCCCAGCGCGACGACGCCGCCATTGTGGTGACCCGCGGTCTCGACGCACTACGTCCCTACTTCACCGCATACCTGCCGGCATTGCTTCTGGCGGCGATCCTGACCCCGGTCAGCATCGTGGTCATCGGCGTCTACGACCTGAAATCGGCGGTGATCGTGCTGATCACGCTTCCGCTGATCCCGATCTTCATGGTCCTGATCGGTTTGGCCACCGCCGAGCGGTCGGCGGCAGCGCTCGCCGCGATGACCACCCTGCAGGCCCGGCTGTTGGACCTGATCGCCGGCATCCCGACACTACGGGCGCTGGGCCGCGCGGCCGGCCCTGAACACCGCATCGCCGAACTCGGTGCGGCGCACCGGCGCTCGGCGATGGCGACTCTGCGGATCGCGTTCCTGTCGGCATTGGTGCTGGAGTTGCTTGCCACGCTGGGGGTCGCCGTGGTAGCGGTCAGCATCGGCCTGCGCCTGGTGTTCGGCGAAATCAGTCTGACTACAGGTTTGACGGTGTTGCTACTGGCCCCGGACGTGTACTGGCCGCTGCGCCGCATCGGCGTCGAATTCCATGCCGCGCAAGACGGCCGGGCCGCCGCCGACAAAGCGTTCGAGCTGATCGAGGACGGCGGTGTGGTAGCGCCGGGATCCCGGACGGTCCGGGCGCACGGGGCCATGATCGTTCTCGAGGGGCTGAGCGTCGACGGTCGCGACGGACCCTCGCCGCACGATCTCAGCGCGGTGATCGAGCCGGGCCAGGTGACGGTGTTCACGGGCCCGAACGGCGCGGGGAAAAGCACCACGCTGCAAGTGATCGCCGGCATCACCGCGGCCACCACCGGCCGCGTGGCCGTGGCCGGGGTCGACATCGCCGATCTCGAGCCGACCGGGTGGTGGCGCCAGGTGTCCTGGCTGCCGCAGCGTCCGGTGCTCATCCCCGGAACCGTCGCCGAGAACCTCGCGCTGTTCGGCGTTTTGCCCGACGTTGAAACCGCCTGCGCCGCATCGGGGTTCGACGCCGTATTGGCCGAGCTGCCCGACGGGATGCGGACGGTCATCGGCCGCGGCGGCGTCGGGCTGTCGCTGGGCCAGCGGCAACGCCTCGGGTTGGCTCGCGCACTCGGATCGTCGGCGGCAGTGCTGCTGCTCGACGAGCCCACCGCGCACCTGGACACCGCGACCGAAGCCAGCGTGCTGCAAGCCATTGTCGAGCGGGCGCGTTGCGGCGCGACGGTGGTCGTCGTCGGCCATCGCGAACAGGTCCTCGGGATCGGTGATCACGTCGTCGAAGTGGCCGGAGCGGCTGGGGTTCACCATGCTCGCGTCTGATCCGATGGTGGCGGCGGTGCGACTGTTACGCCCCCGCCTGCCGCGCTTGCTACTCGCCCTGGCGCTGGGAGTGCTATCGCTGGGCAGCGCGCTCGCGTTGGCCGCGGTGTCGGCCTGGCTGATCACGCGTGCCTGGCAGATGCCGCCGGTACTGGATCTGTCGATCGCCGTGGTGGCGGTGCGCACGTTCGCGATTTCCCGTGGCGTGCTGCACTATTGCGAACGGCTGGCCAGCCACGACACCGCGCTGCGCGCCGCCTGCACCGCACGCGCGCAGATCTATTGCCGCCTCGCGAACGGTCCGCCGGATGTCGCCGCGCGACTGCACAGCGGCGAGCTGGTCGCGCGCGTCGGCGCTGATGTCGATCAGCTGGCCGATGTGCTGGTTCGCACCCTGCTTCCCGCTGGCGTTGCGCTCGTGCTGGCGGTTGCGGCGACAGTCGTCATCGCCCTCATCTCACTGACCGCCGGCGCGGTACTGGCATTGTGCCTGCTCGTCGCCGGAGTCGTCGCGCCGTGGCTGGCTGCCAAGGCCGCCCTCGCCCACGAAGTGGTTGCCCGCCAACACCATTCCGCCCGCAATGTGTCGGCAGTGCTCGCACTGGAGCACGCCCCGGAGCTGCGAGTCAGCGGTACCTTGGCCGATGTCATCGCCGAGTCGCAACGCCGGCAACGTGATTGGGGCGACGCCGCCGACGCCGCCGCGCGACCGGCAGCGTTCGCCGAGGCCATGCCGACCGCGGCGATGGGAGTCAGCGTGCTGGGCGCCGTGGTGTCGGCGATCACGCTGGCAGCTGTGGTCGCGCCCACCACTCTGGCCGTCCTGATGTTGTTGCCGCTCTCGGCGTTCGAAGCCACGACTCAGCTACCGGCCGCGGCCATCCAGTTGACACGATCGCGGTTGGCGGCGCGGCGTTTGCGCGACCTCACGCCCGACCAGCCGCCTGAACCGACTCGATCATTGCGACCGCGGCGTCAGGCCCCAACCGGCCGCCTGCGCGCCAGCGATATTGACCTGCCGCCGGGCGCCCGGCTGGCGGTTACCGGGCCCAGCGGATCAGGTAAGACCACGCTGCTGATGAAGCTTGCCGGTCTGCTGCCGCCCGTGCACGGCGAAGTCATGCTCGACGGCGCGCCGTTGAGGGTTTACGACGAAGGCGAATTACGCCGGGCGGTAAGCTTTTTCGCCGAAGACGCGCACATCTTCGCGACCACCGTCCGGGACAACCTGCTGGTTGTCCGCGGCGACCGCTCCGATGACCAACTGACGGATGCGATGTGCCGAGTCGGGCTGCGACGGTGGCTGGCCGGTCTGCCCGATGGCCTGGCCACCGTGTTGTCCACCGGTGCACAGGCGTTATCGGCGGGCCAGCGCAGACGGCTGCTGCTGGCGCGGGCACTCATCTCGCCCGCGCGGATCCTCCTGCTCGACGAACCCACCGAACACCTCGATGCGGCTGACGCCGAACCCATCCTGCGCAGCCTGCTGGACCCCCGCGGTGGGCTGATCGGCGAAGAACGGACGGTTGTGGTGGCCACTCATCACCTGCCCGACGGCGTTAGCTGCCCTGAACTGCGCATCGGCGCCGGCGGGTACCCTGTCTGAGGATCGTCCATGCCGCCCAGCGGAAAGCGAGCCATGACCGAATCGTCGGGCCCACCGTCGCAGGGATCGCAGTATCCCGGCGGCTATCCATATCCGCAGCCCCACTCCGGTTATCCGCCACCGCCGTTCGCCCCCAAGAATGGGCTGGGCATCGCGTCGCTGGTGCTGGCGGTTGTCGCGCTGGTTTCGGTAGTCGGCGGCATCGTCCTCGGGCCGATCGCGGCGGTCATCGGGCTCGTCGCGTGGCGACGCGTCAAGCACGGCGAGGCCGACAACGGCCCGGTCGCGATCGCCGGCATCGTGCTGGGCGCGTTGGCGCTCATCGTCGGCTTGGCGTTCCTTGCGATCGGGATCGCGCTGTGGAAGGACGCGGGCGGCGGCGACTACATCGACTGCATGCAGAAAGCCCAATCGGACCGCACCAAGCAGCAGCAGTGCGCGGAGCAGTTCCGCGAAAACGTCCAAGACCGGCTGAGCGTCACGCTGACGCCTTCGTCGGTGCCGTAGCGATCAGCCCGGCATGCGTCGCCGGCGCGGCATGAACTCCAGCGACAACAACACGTACATCAAGGGCAGCACCTGCGTCAGCTTCACCAACGCGTAGCGCCGCTCGTCCGGTGAGTGGAACTTGCGCAGGTACCGATATAGCGATTCCAGTGCGATGAACGGATCCAAGAAATGGATGAGCCGGTAGAAGACGCTCTGCATCCGGCCACGGTGCTTTTCGTCGAAGATCTCCGGGAAAGCGGCGAATGCCAACGATACGCGTTGTGCCCCAGCCTCTTTGGCGGCATTGATCATGTCGACACTGAGGCGTTCGTCGATACCGTTGGGCGCACCGCGGCGGCGCCACGGCACATCTAGCGTGATATCGCTGCCGCCACCGGCCGTCGCATACCGGTGAAAGCCCTGCACCCGCCCGGATTTGTCCCTGGCAATGATCAGCTGTATTCCCGGATACCGGCCCTCCAGCACGCCGTCCAGGCTCATGCAGAAGCCGCGGTCGGTGTGAGCCCCGCTGGGCGATGCCCGTAGCACTTCGGTCAGCTCGGCCAGCAGCTCGTCGTCGAGCTCCTGCTCGGAAACGATCTCGGTCGTGATGCCGAAGTTGTGGGCGCGTTTGGCCGCCTGACGCAGATTGCGGAATTTACGACCGACCATCTCGAAATTGGCGACATCGATGACGACATCCCGGCCGATCGGTATCGGCCGCAAGGATTGGCCCACCACCGCCGGATCGGTCCAGAGGTGAAGCCGCCGCTCGCTGCAGGCCAGCACCACGATGCGCCAGCCGCGGGCATGACAGACGGCGGCGAAGTCGGCGATTAGCTGCGGAAATTGTGTCTCGTCGCCGATCGGGTCGGCGCTGACCACGGCATAGCCGATACGTGTCCGGTAGGCGATTGCCGCGCTGCCGTCGGCGCTGAAGTGGTAGCACTTGCCCGCCTGCATGGCAAAAGGCGCCAGCGCATCGCCGCTGGTGGCGTTCACCAGCGTCCACACCCGGGACAAGTCGCCCGGTTGCGGACGTGCCGACGTCGGCCACATCAGCGCCAGGCCCGACCCGGCGATCAGGACGTCGCCGAGGAGGTCGAAGGACAGCACATGCGCGCCGATTCCCGCGAACAGCACGGCGGCGGCGGCAATGGCATGCCTGGCGGTGACCGGGCGGCCCAGGAAGATGCCGCGCGCGATCAGTGCCACCGCGGCCAGCACGGTCAACGACCACTCCAGCCGGCCCGTGGCGTGCCAGCCCGCATGGTCATGGCCGCGGGCGATCACCGCGATCAGCCAGCAGGCAGCGCTGAATACACCCAAAGCACCGATCCAACGCGCCACCGGCGAATTGACGTGAACGACGACGCGCTCGCTTGCTCGAGCTCTGGGTGCAACTCCGATCGAAGAGCGACTCACACCCACCTCCGTGCGTCTACCCAATCACCGCGAAGGTTACGCCTTGCTGCTGGTTTGCTGTAGCGGCGCCGTGCGCGTTGAAACCGAATCGTTGCTCACATGAACCCGTCGGGCTAGGGCCGTGATCCGGGGAAATATTTGACGACGCCTTCTTGCACCACGGTGGCCACCGGCTGGCCGGCGCGGTTGAAGAAATACCCGGTGCCCAGTCCTCGGGAATCCGCTGCCACCGGCGACGACGTCGAATACAGCACCCAGTCGTCGAAATCGACCTGGCGGTGAAACCACACCGAATGGTTGACGGTCGCCGCGAAGATGCGGTCGAACCCCCAGGACAGTCCATGGGTGGTGATGATCGAGTCCAGCACCGTGGTGTCGGAGCAGTACAGCATCGTTGCGGTGTGTAGCACCGGATCGTCGGGCATTGTGCCGTCGGCCTTGACCCAGACCCGGTTGTAGTCGAGCCGCCCGCCCTTGTCCCGCATCACCCAGGACGGGTCGTTGGTGTAACGCCATTCGATCGGTTGCAGTGCGTTGACGAACAACGGGACGGTGTCCTCGTAGCCACGCAGTAGCTCCTTGACCGACGGCAAGGTGTCCGGGTCGGCGACATCGGGTGGTTCGACGTTGTGCTCAAGGCCGCGACCGCCGGCCAGGTACGAGATCATCGCCGTGGCCAGCAGGGTCCCGTCCTGCATCACCTCGATGCGCCGGTTTGCGAAGCGACGCTCGTCGCGCAACCGCACGACCCGGAATTCGATGTCCTTTGCGGTGTCACCGCCATTGATGAAATGCACGGACAACGCGTTGGGCGGCAGGTCACGGGTCAGCGTGCGACTGCCCGCCACAAATGACTGTGCCATCATCAGCCCGCCGAACGTGCGAGGCGGGTTCTTGCTGGGATGGGATCCGATGAAGAGGTCGTCGCCCAGGTGATGCAGATCGAGCACCGCCATTAACTCGTCGAAGTCGGACACCTGCGTCAGACGTCTTCTTCGCCGATGCGGTGCACATGGATCAAGTTCGTTGACCCGACGGTGCCCGGTGGTGCGCCGGCGACGATGACGACGAGATCACCACGTTTGTAGCGTCCGAGTTCCAACAGCGATTTGTCGACCTGGCGGATCATGCCGTCGGTGGACTGCATGTGCGGCACGATGAACGTCTCGGTGCCCCAGGTCATGGCGAGTTGGCTGCGTACCTCGGGCAGGTCGGTGAACGCGAGCAACGGCAATGGTGTGTGCAGGCGGGCCAGTCGCCGTACGGTGTCGCCGGATTGGGTGAACGCAACCAACGCCTTGGCGTCCAGTCGCTCGCCGATGTCGCGAGCGGCGTAGGAGATCACCCCGCGTTTGGTGCGAGGGACATGGGTCAACGGCGGGGCAGCGGTCGAGTTCTCCTCCACCGCACAAATGATTCGCGACATCGTCTGCACCGCGGCCATCGGATGTCTGCCCACAGCCGTCTCCCCCGAAAGCATCAGCGCGTCGGCGCCGTCGAGCACGGCGTTGGCGACATCGGAGGCCTCGGCGCGAGTCGGGCGTGAGTTCTCGATCATCGAATCGAGCATCTGGGTCGCGACGATGACGGGTTTCGCGTTCTCCCGGGCCATTTGGATGGCCCGTTTCTGCACCAGCGGAACCTCTTCCAGCGGAAGTTCGACGCCCAGATCGCCGCGGGCGACCATCACGGCGTCGAAGGCCAGCACGACGGCTTCCAAATTGTCGATGGCTTCCGGCTTCTCGAGTTTGGCGATCACCGGCACCCTGCGTCCGACCCGATCCATCACTTCGTGGACCAGCTCGACATCGGATGGTGAACGCACGAACGAGAGCGCCACCATGTCCACACCCAAGTCGAGCGCGAACTCGAGATCCTGAACGTCCTTCTCCGACAAGGCAGGAACCGACACGCTCATGCCCGGCAGCGACATCCCTTTGTTGTTGCTGACCGGACCGCCTTCAGTGACGGTGCACACCACGTCGTCGCCGTCGATGTCCTCGACGACCAGGCCGACGTTGCCGTCGTCGACCAGAACGCGGTCACCGGGCACCGCGTCCTTGGCCAGCTGTTTGTAGGTCGTCGATACCCGATCGTGACTGCCCTCGCAGGGCGCCACCGTTATCCGCACGGTTTCACCGTTGGCCCAGTATGTCGGGCCCCCGGCGAAGCGCCCCAGCCTGATCTTGGGGCCTTGCAGGTCGGCCAGCAGGCCGACCGCACGCCCGGTGGCATCCGAGGCGGCGCGCACGCGTTCGTACGCGGCTTTGTGATCGGCGTAGTCACCGTGGCTGAAGTTCATTCGCGCGACGTCCATTCCGGCCTCGACCAGCGCTCTGACCGACTCGTCGGTGTTGGTGGCCGGGCCGAGAGTACAGACGATCTTTCCGCGCCTCGTCACGACGAAACAGCATAGTCGCGCTGGCTGGGCTAACCGGTTAATAGAGTCGGAACCAACGGGAACCCGGGCAGGTTGCGCACCACGGTCCACGCCAGCGTGACGACCACGACGGCCACTACCGCAGACATCGGTAACGGCATTTTCCCTCGCTGGCGCCGCAGCAGGATCCATCCGGCCAACAGCGGGATGCCGACGAGTACGAACACGTTGTCCGTGATGGCAGCGGCCAGATTGGCGTGCAGCACGTCATGCGTCATTCGCAGGGCTCCGCAGAAGGGGCAGTTCCAGCCGGTCAGTAGCCGGAATGGGCAGACGGGGAACACCGAATCCGGGTTGTGCGGGTCGACCAGGTCGATGTACCCGAGCGCGCCCGCCAGTAATGCGCCAGCACCAAGCGCACCATAGAGCCGGCGGCGATCGGTCACGTCTTTCAGGATGCCAGCCGGCGGGGCGCCGCGGTGCCTATTGCCGCGACCTGGGATTCAGCCTGCGCAGCCGCGACCTCCAGCGCGCCGCCGTCGAGCTGCTCGGCTCTTCAGCCTCCCGCAGCTCTTCAGCCTGCGATTCCGGTTCCTCGGCCTGCGACGACGGCTCTCCCGCCTCCGGTTGCTCAGTCTCCGGTTTTTCAGGCTCGAGCTCGGCGGGCTCCGCTTCTTCGACCTCCGGCTCGGCGGCCTCTGCCTCTCCGGCCTCCGGTTCCTCAGCCTCCGGCTCTTCCTCAGACGTCACGGCCACCTCGGCCTCCGGCGCGTCGGCTTCTGCCGCCTCGGCTTCCCTCACCACTGCCGTCGCTTCAGGCTCTTCGGCGGCTGCGGCAGCAGCGGACGGCGCAGAAACCGTCACCATCTCCTCGGTCGGCTCCGGTATGGGTTCCTCGGCCACTGCGCCGCCAAGTGTGGCCGGATCCTCGCGGCCCTTCGGGGCCAGCATCAGATACACCACCGCCCCGATGAAGACGAACGTCGCGGTGAACGAGTTGATCCGAATCCCGGCGATATGCGTGGCGGCGTCGTCGCGCAGCAGTTCGATGCAGAAGCGCCCCAAGCAGTAGCCCGCGACGTACAGCGCAAACAGCCGGCCATGCCCGATCGTGAAACGCCGGTCCAGATAGATCAGTGCGACGAAAACCAGCACATTCCAGAGCAATTCGTAAAGGAACGTCGGCTGCACGACCATGGCAAGCTGTCCAGTCGACACGCCGTCCAGCGAATGCACGTCCACGAATCCGGCCGGGTCGCGCCGGTAGAATATTTCCAGACCCCACGGCAGCGTGGTTTCCCGGCCGAAGAGCTCTTGGTTGAAGTAATTCCCCAACCGGCCGATCGCCTGCGCGAGAACGATACCTGGCGCTATCGCATCCCCGAAAGCGGGAAGCGGAATTCCCCTGCGCTGACAGGCAATCCACGCGCCCACTCCGCCCAGGGCGACCGCACCCCAGATTCCCAAGCCCCCGTCCCAGATCCGCAGCGCCGCCCCCAGCCCGGCGCCGCCCTCACCGAAATACGTCCGCCAATCGGTGACGAGGTGATACAGCCGGCCACCGATCAGCCCGAAAGGCACGGCCCACAGCGCGACGTCATAGATCACTCCCCGCTCACCGCCGCGGGCCTCCCAGCGCCGATCACCGATCAGCAGCGCCACCACAATGCCGATGATGATGAACAACGCATAGGCGCGGATGGGAACCGGTCCCAGGTGCCACACTCCGCGCGGCGGGCTGGGGAAATAAGCGAGCACAGTCGTCGTCATAGCCGCGAAACCCCTTGGCGCACACCGGTCGCAAGTTCTTCGGTCAACGAGCGTAACGTGGTCATGCCTTCAGCCAGCGCGGACACCAGTGCCGAGCCGACGATGACGCCGTCGGCGTAGCCGGCGATCTGAGCCGCCTGTTCGCGTGATCGCACACCCAGGCCGACGCCGACGGGGATGTCAGAGATGGCTCTCACCCGGCCGACCAACTCCGGCGCGGCCTGCGACACCGCATCACGGGCACCGGTCACACCCATGATCGACGCCGCATACACAAATCCTCGCGACGCATCAACGGTCGCCGCCAACCGCTGAGGTGTCGACGAGGGCGCGACCAGAAAGATGCGATCCAACTGGTGCTCGTCGGACGCCGCAAACCAGTCGTCAGCCTCATCGGGAATGAGGTCCGGAGTGATCAAACCATGTCCGCCGGCCGAGGCAAGGTCGCGCGCGAATGCGTCAACCCCGTAGCGCAACACAGGATTCCAGTATGTCATCACGACCGCACGACCGCCTGCCCTGCTGATCGCCTCGACGGCGGTCAATGTGTCCCGGACTCGCACACCCCCGCGGAGAGCGGCCTCCGAAGCCCGCGCGATCGTGGGGCCATCCATGCCCGGGTCCGAATAGGGCACGCCGACCTCGATGAGATCGCAACCGGATTCGATCAGCGCAGTCATGGCATCGACCGACGTCGGCACGTCAGGGTATCCGGTCGGCAGGTATCCGATCAGCGCCGCACGGTTGTCGGATCGACATGAACCGAAAAGCGCTGTCAGACTGCTTGTTTCGCTTTGCTTGACGGTCACGATCCGCTCCCGGGATCAAGCAGCCCGAACCACTTTGCCGCCACTTCCACGTCCTTGTCACCGCGGCCGGACATATTCACCACGATGATCGTCCCGCGACCCATCTCGACGCCCAGTTTGACCGCGCCGGCCACCGCATGTGCGGACTCGAGAGCCGGGATGATCCCCTCTGTGCGGCACAGCAGACGAAACGCGTCCATCGCCTGGCTGTCGGTGATGGGATGGTATTCGGCGCGTCCGGTCTCCTTGAGCAACGCATGTTCTGGGCCCACTCCCGGGTAATCCAGACCGGCAGAGATCGAATGCGATTCGATGGTCTGGCCGTCATCGTCTTGCAGCAGATAAGAGAACGATCCCTGAAAGGCCCCCGGCGACCCGCCGGTGAACGTCGCTGCGTGGCGGCCGGTCTCAACACCGTCACCGGCAGCCTCGAATCCGACCAGCCGGACGCCCGGGTCGTCGAGGAACGCATGGAATATCCCGATCGCGTTGGATCCGCCGCCGACGCACGCCGTGACGACGTCGGGCAGTCGGCCGGCCTGATCCTGGATCTGCACGCGTGTCTCGAGGCCGATGACCCGCTGAAAGTCACGTACCATCGTTGGGAACGGGTGTGGCCCTGCGGCGGTGCCGAAACAGTAGTAGGTCGTGTCGGCGTTGGTGACCCAGTCGCGGAATGCCTCATTGATAGCGTCTTTGAGGGTCTGCGAGCCAGAGTCGACCGACACAACCTCGGCGCCCAGCAGCCGCATTCGCGCCACATTGAGGGCTTGGCGCGCGGTGTCGACCGCCCCCATGTAGATGACGCAGTCCAAGCCCAGCAGCGCACATGCGGTGGCGGTGGCCACCCCGTGCTGACCGGCGCCGGTTTCGGCGATCACCCGGGTCTTGCCCATCCGCCGGGCCAGCAGGGCCTGACCGAGCACGTTGTTGATCTTGTGAGAACCGGTGTGGTTCAAGTCTTCTCGCTTGAGAAATATCCGCGCGCCCCCGGCGTGCTCGGAGAGCCGAGTGGCCTCATACAACGGGGATGGCCTGCCGGTGTAGTGCACCTGCAACTTATCGAGGGTGTCCAGGAAATCCTGGTCGGTACGCGCTTTTTCGTAGGCGGCGGTGACCTCCTCGATGACCGCCATCAGCGCCTCGGCGACATACCGGCCGCCGTACACACCGAAATGACCACGCCCGTCAGGGTCGTGGCGAGTCGGCTCGGCGATCGCCGCGCTGGAACGCGGCAGTTCCGGGCGCGAAATCTCTGCCATCACGAACGCTCAACGCGTACGCGGCTCATCGGGTTCAACCACTTACGCGTCCCCAGCTTCACGGGGTCCCCACTGCATCGTCGTCGGGCTAGCGGGCCGGCTTCGGACAAGACGGATGCCTACCCGCAGTAACCAAATCCGCAACGGCCGCACGCGGATCGCCGCTGGTGACCAGGCCCTCGCCCACCAGCACCGCGTCTGCCCCCGCCCCGGCATAAGCCAGCAGATCGGCGGTGCCACGCACCCCGGATTCGGCGATCCTGATCACGTTGGAGGGCAAGCCGGGCGCGATGCGCGCGAAGCAGTCCCGGTCAACTTTCAGTGTCATCAGGTCGCGGGCGTTGACGCCGATCACCCGAGCGCCGGCCTTGAGTGCCCGGTCGGCTTCTTCCTCGGTATGCACCTCGACCAAGGCCGTCATGCCCAGCGACTCGATGCGTTCCAACATCGACACCAGCGCGGACTGATCCAGCGCCGCCACGATCAGCAGCAGCATGTCGGCACCGTGCGCGCGCGCCTCATGAATTTGATACGGCCCCACCACAAAGTCTTTGCGCAGCACCGGCACCGACACGGCCGTACGCACCGCGTCGAGGTCGTCCAAGCTGCCCTGAAAGCGCCGCTCCTCGGTCACCACGCTGATGATCCGCGCGCCGCCGTCTTCATAGGCGCGCGCCAATTTCGCCGGGTCGGAGATGGACGCGAGTTGACCCGCCGACGGGCTGGCGCGCTTCACCTCCGCGATGACGGCGATGCCGGGCTCGCGCAGCGCGGCGAGCACATCGAGCGGCGGCGGCATCGCCTCGGCGGCCGCTTTGATCTCGGACAGGCTCCTGACGGCTTCGCGGGCGGCAACGTCGGCGCGTACTCCTTCGATGATGGAGTCGAGCACGGTTGCCGAACTCATGCCTGTCGGTCCTTCCCCTTTTTGACCCCGCAGTGACCGTCAATATTGACGACGTCCATCGAAGGGTAGCGAGCGCCGACGCGCACTCCGTCACCGACCCTCGGTGTCGGACTCCGATCGCGGTTGATCGGTGGGGTCTTCTGTGGGATCCCGGCCTTCATCGAGTGCGTCCCAAATCGTTCGCTCCGACATCTCCTCACTCGATACTCCGTCGTCCCGCCGCGCGAGTGACCGCCGGGCTGCCGGTGTGATGTATTTCGTGGTTGCGCCGCGCGACGACGTCGCCGCCCGCATCAAGAGCACGGCGCCCGCCAGCGTGCACACCGCGGCCAGCAGCGTGATCGCAGGACCCACGTATCGCCGCTCGCTGCCGACCAACGAAAGCACCGGCACATGCACGAGATCGGCGCCGCGCACGGCCACGTCGGGGACCACCCAGATGCTGATCGCTAGGTACCCGATCGCCAGGCTCGCCACTGCCCCCAGTACCGCGAGCATCCGCAGCGTCCATCCCCGCACAGCCAGGGCCGCGATGGCCGTGGCCAGTAGCAACAGCGCCAGCGGGAGCAGGGCCGACGACCACACCGCGCCGGTCAGCGTGACGGCTTTCGGCGGGCCGAGCCCGTCAAATGACTGGACGACGACCCAGGGCAGGCGCGATGACGCCCACAATCCGGCCGCGGCAGCCACCAGCAGTATTTGACCCAGCCGGACCTGGCCCCGACGCTCAGCCATTGCCGCGGGCGTCCGGGCTGGTCAGCGTCTCCGCAGCGGCGATGGCGTTGAGCACGGCACGCGCCTTGTTCGCCGCCTCCTTGTGCTCGTAAGGGCCATTGGAGTCCGCCACCACGCCGCCGCCGGCCTGCACGTAGGCGGTGCCGTCGCGGAGCAACGCGGTGCGAATCGCGATCGCGAAATCCGCGTTGCCGGCGAAGTCGAGGTAGCCGACCACACCGCCGTAGAGGCCACGCCGCGTCTTTTCCACCTCTTCGATCAGCTCCATGGCACGCACCTTGGGTGCGCCGGACAGCGTCCCGGCCGGAAAGCACGCCGTCACGGCGTCCAGGGCGGTGCGGCCTTCGGCGAGCATGCCGGTCACCGTTGACACCATGTGCATGACATGGCTGTAGCGCTCGATGTGGCTGTAATCCTCGACGCGAACACTGCCCGGCACGCAGACTCGGCCCAAGTCATTACGGCCCAAGTCGACCAGCATCAAGTGTTCGGCGCGTTCCTTCTCGTCGGCCAGTAGCTCCTTTTCCAGCAGCTGGTCCTCTTCTTCGGTGCGCCCCCGCCATTTGGTTCCGGCGATCGGATGCGTTGTCGCCCATCGATCCTGCACGGTAACCAGCGCTTCGGGGCTCGATCCCGCGATCGAAAATGCCGTGCCGCCTTCATCATTCGGAACATGAAGCAGATACATATACGGACTCGGGTTGGACACGCGCAGCATCCGGTACACGTCGATCGGCTCGACATCGGTGTCCATTTCGAAGCGCTGCGACGGCACCACCTGAAACGCCTCGCCGCATTCGATTTCACGAACCAGCCGCTCGACGATCGCGCCGTATTCCTCGAAGGTGCGCTGGGCGCGGGGGCGCGGCTCGGGTCTGGTGAACGTGGCGACCGTCGACGGCAGCGGCTGACCCAGCGCCGCGGTCATCACGTCCAGCCGGGCGATGGCGTCGTCGTACGCCTCATCGACCCGTTCGTCGGTGCCGTTCCAGTTCACCGCGTTGGCGATCAACGTGATGGTGCCCTCGTGGTGGTCGACGGCGGCGACGTCGGTGGCGAGCAGCAGCAGCATGTCCGGCAAATTGAGGTCGTCGACGACCAGTTCGGGCAGCCGCTCGAGCCGCCGCACCAGGTCGTAGGCGAAGAAGCCCACCATGCCGCCCGACAGCGGCGGCAGCCCCGGCAGCGCAGCGGTGGCCAGCAAATCCAACGTGGAGCGTAGAGCCTGCAGCGGGTCCCCGCCGGTGGGAGCGTCCTGGGGCACTGCACCGAGCCACACGGCCTCGCCGTCGCGGACCGTCAAGGCCGACGGCGCACCGGCGCCGATGAATGACCACCGCGACCATGACCGGCCGTTCTCGGCCGATTCCAGCAGGAAGGTGCCCGGGCGGTTGGCGGCCAATTTGCGGTAGGCCGACAGAGGTGTCTCGGCATCGGCCAAAACCTTGCGGGTCACCGGAACCACGCGATGCTCGGCGGCCAGCGCGCGGAAATCCTCCCGCGTGGTGGTCGCGGCGGCGAGCTCGCTTTTC
This sequence comes from Mycobacterium fragae, assembly GCF_002102185.1. GTDB lineage: Bacteria > Actinomycetota > Actinomycetes > Mycobacteriales > Mycobacteriaceae > Mycobacterium > Mycobacterium fragae. Next base: position 2,933 of record NZ_LQOW01000030.1, on the reverse strand, counting down.
ATGCGACTATCTTCCCAGACGACTCGGCGACCGGCGGCTTCGAGTGGGCGTAGCCTAACGGCCATGAAAACCGGTGACACCGTGGCGGACTTCGAGCTTCCCGACCAGACCGGAGCGCCACGCAAACTGAGCGATTTGCTTTCCGACGGGCCTGTGGTGCTCTTCTTCTATCCGGCGGCGATGACAGCGGGGTGTACCAAGGAAGCCTGCCACTTTCGCGATTTGGCCGGCGAATTCGCCGCCGTCGGGGCCAACCGAGTCGGCATCAGCGTCGATCCCGTTGAAAAGCAGGGCAAGTTCGCCGACACGCATGGCTTCGACTATCCGCTGCTATCCGACAGTGATGGCACCGTCGCCAAACAGTTCGGCGTCAAGCGCGGCCTGTTGGGCAAATTGATCCCGGTCAAGCGCACGACCTTCGTCATCGACACCGACCGCAAAGTGCTCGACGTGATCTCCAGCGAAATCAGCATGGACGCCCACGCCGACAGGGCATTGCAGACGCTGCGGGCACGCGTTTAGCTAGCATGCTCGCATGCCGCTAACCGAGGGAGACCTCTTTGCCGGGTACACCATCGTGCGGCTGTTGGGGTCCGGGGGGATGGGTGAGGTCTATCTGGCGCAGCACCCGCGGCTGCCTCGCCGTGACGCCCTCAAGGTTCTGCCTGCCGCTCTGACCGCGGATCACGAGTATCGGGAACGCTTTAACCGCGAGGCGGATGTAGCCGCCGAGTTGTGGCATCCGCACATTGTCGGCATCCACGACCGCGGCGAGTTCGAGGGCCAATTGTGGCTGTCGATGGACTATGTGGAGGGAACAGACGCGGCTGAGCTGCTGCGCAGCCGTTACCCGTCGGGGATGCCGGAAACCGAGGTATTCGACATCATCACCGCGGTCGCCGACGCGCTGGACTACGCGCATCTGCGCGGACTGCTGCATCGGGACGTCAAGCCCGCCAATATCTTGCTCACCGATGCCGACCCACGGAAGCGACGAGTTCTGCTGGCCGACTTCGGAATCGCTCGCCAGCTCGGCGACATCAGCGGTCTGACGGCGACCAACATGGTGGTCGGCACCACCGCGTATTCCGCGCCCGAACAACTCATGGGTCAAGACCTCGACGGGCGAGCCGATCAATACGCGCTGGGGTGCACGGCATTTCACCTGTTGGCGGGGTCAGCGCCGTATCAGAACTCCAACCCAGCGGTCGTTATCACACAGCACCTTTCGGCGCCGCCGCCCAAGATCGGCGAGCGACGTCCGGAGTTAGCCGACCTCGACCCCGTTATCGCCAAGGTGCTCGCGAAGGAGCGCAACGACCGATACCCGAGCTGTTCGGATTTCGCCGCGGCGCTCTCCGGCCGACCGAGCGATGCCGCCGTGGATACGGTTGACGCCGCCGCTGCCATGGCCGCGACGTCGCGTGCCCCCGCGGCGTCCGCGTCGACGAAGGAAGGCCGCCGGCTGCTGCGGCCCGCGCTGTTGATATCCGCTATCGCCACGGTCGTGGTGGTCGCCGTCGGCGTGGTTGTCGGTTTACAGCTGCTGCACCGCCATCCGAATCAGCCGAGCAGCGGCGCCACCACCGCACCAACGCAGCCGAGCAGCAGCGCCGCCGCACCAACGCAACCGAGCAGCAGCGCCCCTGCCCCACCGGGGCCATCGATCCAACTGGCCAAGTACGTGACCGACCAATCGGGAGTATTGGGCGCTCCGGGCCTGGCCGCAGTAAACCGAGCCCTGTTGAATCTGTACAACCAGCGCAACATCCACTTATGGGTGGCGTACGTCAACGACTTCGGCGGCGTCACCCCGTTCAGGTGGGCTGAAGGCACCATGGCCGCCAACGGATTTGGCAATACGGACGCATTGCTGGCCATCGCCACCGGGACCAGAAGTTTCGCGTTTCGCGTGCCGACTGCTATGACCGGTGGCACCAACCTAACCGTCGTCGAGGTCGAGCAGATCCGCCGAGATCAGATCGCGCCGGCTGTGGCCAATGGCGAATGGGCCCGCGCAGCGGTGCTGGCCGCCGAAGGGTTGAACAAGGCGGCTCAGTAGTTGTTGCAGGTGGCGGCGACCTGTTGGATGACGCCGAAGTATGGCGAACCCTGAATCTGCAGGGCCATCTGCTGGCGTTGGCTGGGCGGCGCGGCGAGGAACTGGCGCAACGCGGACTGCGCCATCGGCGAAGCATTGAAGTCTGCGGCAGCGCCCGGATTCTCCGCGTTGAGCGCGGCCACCGCTTGCTGGTAACTGCAGGTCGTGTTGACGATCGGATCCAGAGCGGGATCTGCGGACGCGACCCCGGCTCCAGCGGTCAACGACAATGCCAGGCCGCCAACCGCGACAGCCATTTTGGTCAACGACACTCTGATCACGTGTGGGCTCCTTCCAACTTGTCGCACCAACTCTAACGGTCTAGTTCAACCTTTGTCGGCCGTTCCTATTCAATGGCGCGCTGACCAGGCCAAAGACGAATCAGAAGATCGGCCCGGCCGGCGCGGGCCGCGCCGCAAGCCGCACAGGAGGCGCCGTTAGAAGGGGGTGGTTGGTTGTGTTCGGCGGCGTGCGCGTCGTTGAGTGCGCGTTCGGCGTGGATGCGGCGGGCGCGGTCTTGCTCGCGAGTTCGTCGCAGCGCAGGTAATGCGCCGGTCGGCAAGCACAGGCTTGGAAACAGCAGACGACTGCCCGGATGGGTGGTGTAGGTGTGCCCGCTCGGCGATGTCCAGATGACCGTGCCGTCGGGCAACTGCTGGTCACGCCATGCGGTCCAAAAAGTCTTGAGTAAGTGATGTTTTCGGCATAAACATTTCAGGTTGGAGGCATGAGTGGCCCCCAGCGGATAGGGCAGCGTGTGGATGCTCCTATGCAGCGTCAAGAGCCTCTGGTTGTCGGTTTAGGTCGGCTTGGAGTGCCCGATACAGTTCGC
>NZ_LQOW01000029.1 GCF_002102185.1 Mycobacterium fragae | reverse complement strand
AATCCATACGGGCAGTGCGGGTATCCACCGGCAGCGGGGAGACCTGCACATCGCCCAAACTCAGCGCACCAGAGGCGTTGTTCTGCCAGGCCAACGCCACCTGCACCAGCGGGTGATGGGCAAGCGATCGGGTGGGGTTAAGCCGCTCCACGAGCACCTCGAAAGGCACATCCTGGTGCTCGAAGGCGGCCAGGCTGCCCGCCCGCACCTGGCCCAGCAACTCGGCCACACTGGGATCGCCGCCCACATCGACCCGCAACACCAAGGTGTTGACGAAAAACCCCACCAACTCATCCAGCGCCGGATCACGACGCCCCGCGATCGGGAACCCGACCGCCACCTCGGAGCTGGCGCTGATCTTGGCCAGCAGCACCGCCAAAGCGGCCTGCACCACCATGAAACTGGTGGCGTTGTGCTCGCGAGCCACCCGAGCAATCTGCGCCTGCAACTCCGCCGGCCACTGCACCGCCACCCGGGCGCCGCGATAATCGGCCACCGGCGGATAAGGCCGATCGGTGGGAAGCTGCAAGCGTTCGGGCATCCCGGCCAAAGCCTGCTCCCAGAACCTCAGCTGCGCGGCGATGCGGCTATCGGGATCGGCCAGATCACCCAGCTGGGCGCGCTGCCACAACGTGTAATCGACATACTGCACCACCAACGGCGCCCAACCCGGAGCGCGCCCCGCGCACCGGTCGCCATAAGCCACCCCCAGATCCCGCACCAACGGGGTGATCGACCAGCCATCCGCGGCGATATGATGCACCACCGCCACCAACACATGCTCGTCCTCGCCGAGGCGGAAAAGCCTTGCCCGCAACGGGATCTCGGCAGCCAAATCAAACGGATCACGCACCGCGGCGCCGATGGCCTCCTCTAGCCGGCTCGCCGACCACTCGGTGGCATCAACAACACCCCACCCGAAATCAGCCCGCTCAACGGGCACCACCACCTGCTGAGGAATACCGTCAGGCGCGGTGAACAAGGTGCGCAGGCTCTCATGACGGCCCACCACATCGCCCAACGCCGCCCCCAACGCCTCCACATCCAGGCGCCCACCCAGGCGCAACGCCACCGCCATGTTGTAAATCGCCGAGGGCCCCTGCAACTGATCGATAAACCACAACCGCTGCTGAGCAAACGACAACGGCACCACCGCCGGGCGATCCACCGGCCTCAACGGCTCCAGCCCACCCCCACCGGCACCGACACGCGGCGCCAACTGAGCCACCGTGGGCGCCTCAAACA
>NZ_LQOW01000028.1 GCF_002102185.1 Mycobacterium fragae | reverse complement strand
GACCCACCCCAGCCCCCCGGCCGGCCGCACCGCCGCGCGAGCCGAGCGCAGGCCAACATCGCCGGAGACGCCGTCGGGCGCGGGAACCACCCGGATGCGCGCCGCCGGGCCGGCCGAGCCTCGAGAGCCGACGACGACGCGCTTTTCCGCACAGAAGAACGCTGCGCCCGGCCCCACACCCGGCCGCGAACGCCCGCCGAGGACGTCGGCTCGCACGACGGGGCCACAACCCGCCCGCGGCGAAGATCGCGAAATCGAGTCGTGGCTCAGCGAGCTGCGTCGACCCAAGACGGGTGAGCATGCGGTCGAACCGCGCGAGCCGAACACCGCCCCGCCGCCGGTCGAGCCCTCCGACGAGGAGCCGGCCACCACCGCCATCCCGTCCGGGCCGCAGGAGGCGAACGACCCCGAGGTCGCGACCGAGAAGCTCAATGCCCGCGCACGAAAGGGCACCGACGACGATCGCAAACCTCCACGCCGCGGCGGCGGCGGGCTGAGCGCCCAGGACTTGCTCCGCCGCGAAGGACGCTACTGACTGGCCTCTGGCTCGGCCTCGACGTTGTCGGGTTCGGCCTCGATGCGCGGCCCGCTTTCTTCGGTTTCCGCCGCCGCCTCCGCGGCCGCATCCGGTGCCAGCAACGCGCGTATCGCCCGGTCGGCGAACGCGATAGCCGGGACGGCCAGCAACGCGCCGACGATCCCGGCAAGGACACCGCCTGACGTGATACCCACTACGACTGCCAGCGGATGGATGGATACCGCGCGGCCCATCACGAGCGGTTGCAGGACGTGCGCCTCCAACTGGTTGACCCCGATGAGAACTCCGAGCGTGATCAGCGCGTAGATCCAGCCCTTCGCGATCAGCGCGACCACCACCGCCACGAATCCACTGACCACTGCACCGACCAATGGGATGAATGCGCCGAGAAAAACCAGAGAAGCCAGCGGCAGAGCTAGCGGCACACTCATGATCGCCAGGCCGGTACCGACACCAACCGCATCCACCAACGCCACCAGGAACGTCGCCCGCACATAACCGATCAATGACCGAAACCCGGCGATGCCGGCTTGGTGGACCTTGTCGCGCACCTCGCTCGGGAAGATCTTGACCACGAATTGCCAGATGTTGCGGCCGCCGTAGAGGAAGAAGATCACCGTGAACAGGACGACGAACGCACCGGTGACGATCTCTGTGACGGTGGTGGCCGTCGACAGCGCGCCGCTGGTCAGTTTGGACTGATTCTTTTGCAGCATGTCGGTCACGGTGTTGCCGATGTTGTTGACCTGCGCCCGACTCAGATGCGGCGGTCCCTCGACGAGCCACTTGCGGGTCGAGTCGATCAAGCGGGTTACCTGGGTCACCAGCCCCGGCAACCCGTCGATGAATTGGCTGACGACGAAGGCCAGGATCCCGCCGATCGCCGCAAACCCGGTCAGCAACAACAGGAACACCGCAAGACCGCGGTGCACGCCATGCCGGTCCAGCCAGTCCACACCGGGTAACAGCAGCGCTGAGAGCAACAGCGCTATCGCCACCGGGACGAAAACCACCTCGAGGCGCTTGATCACCCCAAGCACTGCTACCAGGGCGACCCCTAAAAGCAACAGTCGCCACGTCCACGCCGCGGCCTTGCGCACGAGGGGGTGAACGGACTGGTCTTCCAGGGCCGACATTCCGGTAGCGTAACCGCCGGCGCGGGTCCTACCGCCCCGAAAACGGCGACGCGGCGCGCCAGGAAGCCACGATCGCCATGCCGACTGCACAGCTACCCTAAAGCACGTGTCTCACGACGCGCCGGCCAGAAACGTCAACGGTCACCGGGAAGCGCCCGCCCGCGGCAAGTACTGGTGGGTCCGGTGGGTGATCCTGGGCATCGTCGCGATCGTGCTGGCGGTCGAGGTGGCACTGGTCTGGGATCAGCTGGCCAAGGCGGCCAAGAGCCTCTATTCGGCGAAATGGTGGTGGCTGCTGGCCGCGGTGGCGGCGGCCGCGGTCTTGATGCACAGCTTCGGCCAGGTCCAGCGGACGCTGCTGGCGTCCGCCGGGGTGCGCGTCAAACAACTGCGGTCCGAAGCCGCCTTCTACGCGGCGAACTCGTTGAGCACCACGCTGCCCGGTGGTCCAGTGCTGGCAGCAACGTTTTTGCTTCGTCAGCAACGACTTTGGGGCGCATCGACGCTTGTCGCGTCGTGGCAGCTGGTGATGTCGGGTGTGCTGCAGGCCGTTGGGCTGGCGCTGCTGGGTCTGGGCGGCGCGTTCTTCCTCGGCGCGACGAACAACCCGTTCTCGTTGCTGTTCACGCTCGGCGGCTTCGTCGCATTGCTGCTGCTCGCTCAGGCGGTGGCGTCGCGACCGGAACTGATCGACGGGATCGGGTGCCGAGTTTTGTCCTGGGTCAACTCGATTCGCGGCAGGCCGGCCGACGTCGGGCTGGCGAAGTGGCGCGAGATTCTAGGGCAGCTGGAGTCGGTGAGCCTCAGCCGCCGCGACTTGGCGTTGGCGTTCAGTTGGTCACTTGTAAATCGGTTCGCCGATGTCGCCTGCCTCGGGTTCGCCGCGTATGCGGCCGGCAATCACGCGTCGATCGGCGGGTTGACGGTCGCCTGTGCGGCCGCCCGCGCGGTCGGGACGATACCGCTGATGCCCGGCGGCCTGTTGGTCGTTGAGGCGGTGCTGGTGCCCGGCTTGGTGTCCAGCGGCATGTCGTTGCCCGGTGCCATCTCGACGATGTTGATCTACCGACTGATCAGCTGGTTGCTGCTCGCTGCTGTCGGCTGGGTGGTGTTCTTCTTCATGTTCCGCACCGAGAACGAGGTCGATCCCGAGGCCCTGGAGGACGACGCCGAGCCCGAAGCGACGGAACCGGCGGACCGGACAGCCGAAAACAGCAGCAACGCTGCTGGGCCCGCAGATCCCGCAGACGCCGCGCTGCAAGGTCCCCTGCCGCCGCCCGATCCGCCCCCGGGCCGGGCCGAGTTCAACGGCGAGACGACTACTTAACTACTTGACGGCGGTTATCGGCGATGCCGCGGACGGGCCCGGCGCAGGTCCCGTTCCTGCTGGCGGGGCCGCCGGTGCAGCGGGCAGTCCACCCGGCAGTCCACCCGGTAGTCCACCCTGACCCTGCGCCGCTTGCACGAAACCGAGCGCCTGCGGAAGCGAGATCGGCAATTTGCACTTGGTCCCCAGCCCCGCCAGCGGCTGCGCCAACGTCTGCAGGTCGCCTGCCACCTTCGGGTTGGCGTCGAAATAGCTCTTCAGCGAGTTGACCGATTGAGGTCCCGCCGGCTGCTGCAAGGCGTTGGTCATCGCTTGGTTGGTCTCCGGGTGCTGGTCGAGGTAATCCCCCGCGGATTTGGCGACGGTGCTGATCGTCTTGGCCATCTCACTGGCAGCGCAGGGGTCGGACGACCCCACCGCCGACGGCGCGGCCAGCGCCAGCATCACACCGCCACCGAGGGCGGTGGCGGTCAAGACGCCCAGAAGCCGACGGCGCAGCGTCGCGCTGCTCCCGGTCGTGGAAGTCATCGATACTCCTTATGGTTTGCGAACTTCGGCACGCCTCGCAAAACAGCGGTAGTGGGATTGGCGGGCTCACGCCCACCGGACATCCTGCCATCCCGTCCGGCGCAGCCGCCAATTCAGCGCGCTGGGAACCTGCTGTCAGACTTGCCTCAGCCGTTGATCGTTGCCGAGTCGTTGCAGCTCAGGGACCAGTAAGCCGCCTCGCCGCACAGCTTGCTGCGGTAGGCTCACCTGCACGCAAAGTGCGGTGGTGACCGCAAGACAACTTAAGTGCGGGGAGACCAAAATCCAGCAGTTAATGATGCGCCTGTCCAGCAACCTGCGCAGATTCCGCTGGCTGGTCTTCACAGGTTGGGTGCTCGCACTGATACCCGCGATCTATCTGACGGTGACCCAGTCGGGTCATCTCACCGGCGGCGGCTTCGAGGTGGCGGGGTCCCAATCGCTGCGCGTTCATGACGAGCTCGAGGCACACTACCCCGACCAGGGCACGTCGCCGCTGGCGCTGGTGGCGGCGCCGCGCGCGGATGCCAGCTACGAGGACATGAACGCGGCTGCCGCGTTTCTGCAGCAGGTCGCCGGGCAGGTCCCCGACGTGGCGGTGGTGCCCAACCCGGCCGAGCGACCGCCGCAGCCGGACCGGCCGTATGTGGTGTCGCTGCGGCTGGACTCCAACAACAACAGCGCCAGCGACGCCGCCAAGAAGCTGCGGAGCAAGGTCGGTGTCCATGGCGACCGGCCGGGGCAGATGCAAGACGGCAGGGTCCGGCTGTACGTCATCGGCCAGGGTGCGCTGTCCACGGCCGCGGCGGCCAACACCAAACACGACATCGCCTCGGCAGAAAAATGGAACCTTCCGATCATCCTGATCGTGTTGCTGGCGGTGTTCGGTTCGCTTGCCGCCGCGGCCATCCCGCTCGCGCTCGGCATCTGCACCGTCGCTATCACGATGGGTCTGGTCTACCTGCTGTCGGCCTACACCACGATGTCGGTGTTCGTCACGTCAACGGTGTCGATGTTCGGCATTGCGCTCGCCGTCGACTATTCGCTGTTCATTCTGATGCGCTTCCGCGAGGAATTGCGCGCCGGACGTCAGCCGCAGGAGGCGGTCGATGGGGCGATGGCGACGTCGGGGCTTGCCGTGGTGTTGTCCGGGATGACCGTCGTCGCCTCGCTCACCGGGATCTACCTGATCCACACTCCGGCGCTGGCGTCGATGGCCACCGGCGCCATTCTGGCGGTCGCGGTGGCGATGCTGACCTCGACGACGATGACGCCGGCCGTGCTGGCCACGTTCGGCCGCGCGGCCGCCAAGAGATCGGCGGTGCTGCACTGGTCGCGACGGCCCGAGAGCACCCAGTCGCGGTTCTGGACCCATTGGATCGGTTGGGTGATGCGCAGGCCTTGGGTCTCGGCGCTGGCGGCATCGGCATTCCTGATCGTCATGGCGGCGCCGGCGCTGTCGATGGTGCTGGGCAACAGCCTGCTACGGCAGTTCGACTCGGCGCATGAGATTCGCAGCGGGGTGTCCGCGGCGGCCGAAGCGCTGGGGCCCGGCGCGATGGGGCCGGTGCAGGTGCTGGTGACCTTCCCGGACGCCGGCGCGTCATCCGCGGAGCATGCTCAGGCATTGGACGCCATCCGCGCCGAGATGGCACGGGCACCCGACATCGTCACGGTGGCGCCGCCGGTGTTCGCCGACGACAACAGCAGCGCAATGCTTTCCGCGGTACTGTCGGTGGACCCCGAGGATCTGGGCGCGCGCAACACGATCAACTGGATGCGGGCCCACCTGCCGCAGGTCGACGGCGCCGGCTCGGCGCACGTGGATGTCGGTGGACCGACCGCACTGATCAAAGACTTCGACGACCGCGTGTCGAAGACCGAACCGCTGGTTTTGGTCTTCGTCGCGCTGATTGCCTTTGTGATGCTGCTGATCTCGATTCAGTCGGTGTTCTTGGCGTTCAAGGGCGTGCTGATGACGGTGCTGTCGGTGGCCGCGGCCTACGGCAGCTTGGTGATGGTCTTCCAGTGGGGCTGGCTGGAAAAACTGGGGTTCGCGCCGATCAGCTCCATCGACAGCACGGTCCCGCCGCTGGTGCTGGCCATGACCTTCGGCCTGTCGATGGACTACGAGATCTTCCTGCTGACCCGCATCCGGGAACGTTTTCTGCAGACGGGCCACACCCGTGACGCGGTGGCCTACGGGGTGAGCACCAGCGCGCGCACCATCACCAGCGCGGCACTGATCATGATCGCGGTGTTCATCGGGTTCGCATTCGCCGGTATGCCGCTGGTGGCCGAAATCGGGGTGGCGTGCGCGGTCGCGATCGCCGTGGACGCCACGGTGGTGCGGCTGGTGATGGTCCCCGCCCTGATGGCGATGTTCGCCCAATGGAACTGGTGGCTACCGGCGTGGCTGCACCGCATCCTGCCGTCGGTTGACTTCGAAAAGCCCTTGCCCACAGTCGATCTCGGCGATGTCGTGATGATTCCCGACGACATCTCCGCACCGGTGGTGCCGAGCGCCGATCTGCGGATGGTGCTGAAGTCTGCGGCACGGCTCAAGCGCCTTGTCCCAGACGCGATTACCGTGACCGACCCGTTGGCTTTCACCGGATGCGGACGAAACGGCACCCTGCGACGGGTCAAGGACGACGACGACACGCAGCGCTTGTCGGTGGCCGGGACGGTTGCGGCTCCCTCGGGCAACGGCCAGTCGAAGGCCAGGAAGATCGTCGGTGGGTTGTCGTCGCGTAACGGGGCAGGCCGCAGTGCACCGCGCGCGGTGCGGCCAGTGCATCCGGTCACCCTGTGGCGTGGCCGGCTGTCGCTCGCCCTGGACGCGCTGGAAACCGAAGCCGAAACCGACCAACCCAGATTCGAGCGGCGTAGCCCGGTGGAAACCACTCATGTGCAATTGCCGACCGGTGACCGGCTGCGCATCCCGACCGGTGCCGAGACGCTGCGCCTCAAGGGCTACCTGATCATGTGCCGCAACAGCAGCCGCGACTACGCAGAATTTGCTGAGTTGGTCGACGCGATGGATGCTGAAACGGCTGCGGTGGTGCTGGCCGGGATGGATAGGTATTACTGTTGTCAACCACCTAAACGACAATGGATCGCTACCCAGTTGGTTCGTCGGCTTGCGGACCCGCATCCGTCTGACCTCGAGGACGAGCAAGAGCCCGAGCCGGATGCGAAGAAAGACTGGGAGGAAGTCAGGCAGCGCTGCCTGTCGGTTGCGGTGGCGATGCTGGAGGAGGCGAGGTGACGTTGGCAGCGGACCGACGCCCCGGACCGGCGTCGAATCAATCGCCAGCCCGCCCCCACCCCGGCGATCGTCCCGTGGAGTTCTGGCCGACCGCGGCCATCCGGGCGGCGCTGGAAGGCGGCGACATCGCCACCTGGAAGCAGATCGCGGTTGCGATCAAACGCGACCCTTACGGGCGCACGGCACGCCAAGTGGAAGAGGTCCTGGAAAAAGCCCGGCCCTACGGGATATCCAAGGCCCTCGCGGAAGTGCTGGACCGCGCCCGCGAACACCTGGAGGCCAACGAACGTGCCGAAGTGGCCCGCCACGTGCAGTTGCTGATGGAACGGTCGGGGCTTGGGCAGCGGGAATTCGCGTCGAGGATCGGCGTGCCCGTCGGGGACCTGGCCGCCTACCTCGACGGCAAGGTCAGCCCGTCCGCGTCGTTGATGATCCGGATGCGTCGGCTCTCTGATCGCTTCGCCAAGGCCAGGTCCCAGCGCGCGCCGCAGCGGCCACCCGGCAGCCGCTGATGACCCGTCACCCCGATGATGCGACGCTGCGGCGCATCCTGACCGAGACCCGCAGCATCGCGGTGGTCGGCGCGTCCGCCAAGCCGAGCCGGCCGAGCCACGAGATCTACTCCTACCTCGTTTCGACCGGTGACTACCAGGTGTATCCGGTCAACCCGACAATCGCCGAGATCGACGGCGTGCCAGTGTATCCGCGGCTTGCCGACTTACCGGTGGTGCCCGATATGGTCGACGTATTCCGGCGATTCGACCAGTTGCCGTCGGTGCTGGCTGACACCCTCGCTCTAGGGCGACTGCCGAAAACCCTGTGGCTGCAGCAGGGTTTGTGGCATGAGCAGGTGGGTCGCGACGCCGAGTCGGCGGGAATGCAGGTCGTGATGGATCGCTGCCTGATGGTCGCGCACGCGCGCTTGCTGTGAGCTCGCGCGGCGAGCCGCCGCGCCCGGCTGCGCCGCGCTAGCGATCGCCGCTACCGGGAGTTGATCGGCGCCACTTCCAAGACCATCCACCGGTCGCTGCGTTTGGTCAGCGCGACCCGCAATGCCAGCACGCTGCGGCTGGACGGCCGGCCGGGTTCGTTCTGAGTGGCGCGCAGGATCACCGCCACGCTGGCCGCCGACGGCCCGATCGCCTCGACACCGGCTTCCAGTGTCGACGCCTCGGCGCTGACGTTCCGCTTCACCAGATCCGATGTGGCCTTGGCCAATTGGTCCTTGAACGCATTCGCCTGGTCGGGCACCATCATCGCCGCGGCCCGGTCCCACGACGCGGCAGGATGTTGCGGGGAGAACGTGGCCGTCGCCTCTGCCATCCCGGTGGCAATCTGCACCACCTCTGACGCGTCACTCTTCAGCGTGCGGTCGGGCGTCGTCCAATGCGTGTACCCGACCAGCACCGCAGCCACCAGGGCAATCACACACAAGCCGACCACGGCCAGCCGCAGGCCGGGCGCGTCGTCGTCGGTGCCGACGGTCACCGAATCACGGCGCAGCAGAATGAAATTGACCGCCATGCCTTCGACGATCAGCAGTACCGCCACCGAGCAGATCGACACCCACCACAGCGGCCAGCGGAGAATCACCCCGATCATCAGCAGCGCCCCGATCGCGAGCAACGGCGTGGCGATGTCGAACGCCAGTACCCGCCACGCGTTTCTCATCGAATCGACTCGAGCCGCGAGACCATCAGCTTGCCGTCCACGTCGGACACACCCAGCCGCAGGTTCCAATGCACGATCTGCGGCTTGCCGCCGACGTTCTCACTCACCGACGTGGCGACCACCATCACGTTGTCGGTACGCGCGGCGAGCGAGTCCGGCAGCTGTTCAGGCGCGGGCCGGTGGGTACCGGGCTGGGCGTCCAGGTCGTGGCGCACGGTTTCGATTGCCACCGCCTCGATCCGTCCGCTGCTCTTCGATTTCAGCCGCTGCACCACTTGCTGATAGGGCTGCACAGCGGAGTCGAAATCGGCGTTCAGCTCCCCGACGGTGCCGTCGTGCAGCCGCTGCAGGCTGGCGTTGACGTTTTCGGCATTCATATTGATCAGCACCTCGGTCCAGTCGACGGCGGCCTGCAGGACCCGGCTCTGGTAGCGGCGCTCATCGATGTCGCCGCGGTGCGTCGACCAAATCACCAGACCCAGCGCGATCGCCGCGACCGAGAGCGCCCCGAGCACAGTCGACGCGATGCCGTAGGCGGAGAAGATCGGGCCGCCCGAGTCTTCGGGCGTCGCCGCTTCATCACGCTCGTCGGCCGCCGGTTCGGTCTGCTCCTCGGGCATGGCCGTGAGGGTAACCCGGCAGGTGATGGTAAGGATGGTGGGGTGACGGAAACAGCAACCCGCTCGGGCATCGACCTCAGCCATGTCGACGCCGGTACCCGCCCCCAAGACGATCTGTTCGGTCATGTCAACGGCCGCTGGCTCGCCGAGTACGAGATACCCGCCGACCGCGCCGCCGACGGCGCCTTCCGGGTGCTGTTCGACCGGGCCGAGGCCCAGGTCCGTGACCTGATCACGGAGGTCAGCGAGAGCGCCGGGGAGTCTGTGGCGCCCGGCACCGACGAACAACGCATCGGCGACCTGTACGCCAGCTTCCTCGACGAGGACGCCGTCGAACGCCGGGGGGTGCAGCCGCTGCTCGACGAACTCGCGGCGATCGACGACGCCGCTGACCCCGACGCTCTGGCCGTCGCCGTCGGCGCCCTGCAACGCACCGGGGTGGGTGGCGGCGTCCGGGTGTATGTCGACACCGACGAGAAAAACTCGACCCGCTATCTGCTGCACGCCAACCAATCGGGCCTCGGACTGCCCGACGAGTCCTACTACCGCGACGAGCAGCACGCCCAGCTGCTGGCCGGCTACCCGGATCACATCGCGCGGATGTTCGCGCTCGTCTACGGCGGCGACCCGGCCGACCATGGGCAGGCCGCGGCTCGCATCGTCGCACTGGAATCCAAGCTGGCCGCCGCGCACTGGGATGTGGTCAAACGCCGCGACGCCGACCTCACGTACAACTTGCGCACGTTCGCCGACCTGCAGACCGATGCGCGGGGTTTCGACTGGGCCGGCTGGGTCGGGGCGCTGGGCAGCACACCGGATGCGGTCGCCGAACTCGTTGTGCGCCAACCGGATTACCTAACCGCGTTCGCGACGTTGTGGCGCAGCGAGGATTTCGACGACTGGAAGCTGTGGGCGCGCTGGCGGCTGATTCACTCTCGCGCCGGGATACTCACCGACGCGCTGGTCGCCGAGGACTTCGCGTTCTACGGCCGCGCGCTGACGGGTGCCGAGCAGATTCGCGAGCGCTGGAAGCGGGGGGTGGCGCTGGTCGAGAGCATGCTGGGCGACGCCGTCGGAAAGCTGTATGTCCAGCGGTATTTTCCGCCGGAGGCCAAGGCCCGCATCGATGCCCTGGTTGCCAACCTGCGTGAAGCGTATCGGGTCAGCATCGAAAGCCTGGACTGGATGACGCCGGAGACGCGACAGCGCGCGCTGGTCAAGCTGGACAAGTTCACTGCGAAGGTCGCCTATCCGGAGAAGTGGCGCGACTACTCGGCGCTGGTGATCGACCGCGACGACCTCTACGGCAACTACCAACGGGGTTACGCGGTCAACCACGACCGGGAGTTGGCCAAGCTGGGCGGCCCCGTCGACCGCGACGAATGGTTCATGACACCGCAGACCGTCAACGCCTACTACAACCCGGGTATGAACGAAATCGTCTTCCCGGCAGCGATTTTGCAGCCACCGTTCTTCGATCCTGACGCCGATGACGCGGCCAACTACGGCGGAATCGGCGCGGTGATCGGACACGAAATCGGGCACGGCTTCGACGACCAGGGCGCCAAATACGACGGCGAGGGGAACCTGGTCGACTGGTGGACCGACGAGGATCGCGCCGAGTTCGGCGCCCGCACCAAGGCGCTGATCGAGCAGTACGACGTCTACACGCCGCGCGAGCTCGATAATGGCCACCACGTGAACGGCGCATTCACCGTCGGCGAGAACATCGGCGACCTGGGCGGCCTGTCGATCGCGTTGCTGGCCTACCAGCTCTCGCTGGGTGGCCGCCCCGCTCCGGTCATCGACGGGCTCACCGGAGTGCAGCGGGTGTTCTTCGGCTGGGCCCAGGTGTGGCGCGCCAAGTCACGCGAGGCCGAGACCATCCGGCGGCTGGCCGTCGACCCGCATTCCCCCGCCGAGTTCCGCTGCAACGGCGTGATCCGGAACATCGACGCCTTCTATGAAGCGTTCGGCGTCGACGAGAGCGACGCGCTCTACCTGGAGCCGCAGCGCCGGGTCAGGATCTGGAACTAGCCGCGGCAGCTACAGCTGCCAGTCGTTGGAGCCGTCGTTCTTGCTGTAGGTGCCTGTCGAGTTCTTCACCACGATGGGGTCGCCGCTGCCGAAGTTGTCGAAGAACCACTTGGCGTTGCTCGGGCTGATGTTGATGCACCCGTGGCTGACGTCGCGTTTGCCCTGATCGGCTATCGACCACGGCGCGCTGTGCACAAAGTCGCCGCTGTTGTCGAACTGGACCGCATCCTGCACGGTCACCTTGTACCCGTACGTCGAGTTGACCGGAACCCCGTACGTCGAGGAATCCATTACCACCGTGGCCTTCTTGTCGAGCACGTAGTAGGTGCCGTTCGGGGTTTGGTGGCCGCCCGCCGACATGCCCATCGACATCGGGATGGTCTTCTCCACGGTGCCGTTTCGGGTGACGGTCATCTGATGCGTGGCGTCGTCAGCGGTGGCCACCAGCGCGTCGCCGGTCATGAAGTCTGACGTGGTGCCCGCGGCGTCGATGTGCACCGCGGTGTGGGCTGGCCAGAAGTTGATCGGGCGCCACCGCACCTGGGTCGGTGTCATCCAGTAGAACTTGCCGGGCACCGGCGGGTTCGACGAGATGTGGATCGCCTGCTCGGCCATCGGCTGGTCGGCGATCGGCCGCTGGAAGTTGATGATGATGGGCTTGCCCACACCCACCGTCGACCCATTAGCCGGGTTGAACGAGGGCGGCAGGAACGGCGGTTCGCCGGTGAACGGCGCCGGGTTCTGCCCGGCCGCCGGTCCGGCCGGCGCGGACGCCGGAGCCGCTCCGGGCGGCGCCAACGGGTCTGCCGGCGGTGGCGGAGGCGCACCGGGGATGCCCGGCGGCGGGGGCGGCGGTGCCGCCAGCGGGTCCGCCGGAGGAGGCGGTGGCGCGGGGGCCGGTGGCGCCGGTGGGGGCGCGGGATCCACGACCGCCGGACCGGGCGGCGGCGGTGGCTGGTCCGGGTCGGCCAGCGCCGAACCGTTGCCAAGCGTCAGCACGGCGGCCGTTCCGACTGTGCCGAGCGCGGCGACGAGAGGACTCCTCGTCCATCGCGACATATGCATCCCTCCAGTCACGTTTCCCGACCAGTGTGGCATAGCGCTGAGACCAGCTTGGGCCTCGGCCGTCGCGGTACGGCCCGCGTGGCCGCGGGTCCCACAGCGCTGACCTGCGGTGTTGCTCGTGACGCGGGCCGGCAATATTAGGGCTGGCCGATGGTCGGCACGTCGAACAGCTGCCGCCTGGCGGTCATCCCCGCCGCTGCCGCGCCGATCAGCACCACCGATGCGGCCAGCATCGCCAGCACGCTTTTCTCGACGAGCACGCCGCCGCCCAACGATCCGGCCATGATGCCGATCTGGAAGGCCGTCATGTAGAGACCGGACGCGCCGTCGGGGTCGTCGGCTCCGGCGCGCATCGCCGCCGCCTGCAGCATCGGGGACACCGCGTTCGCGGTGGCCCCCCACAGCCCGATGGCGGCGGTGCCGATCACAACGCTCGCCGTGGTCCGCGCGCTGCCCACCTCCAGCGCGGTCAGCACGACGAACGTCGCCAACAGTCCGCCCATGCAGCTGATGACCGCCGCCCTTGGCCGATGGTCAAGCGGTCGGGCGACCAGCGGCAGCACCAGCAGGCCCGCCAAACCGTAGGCGGCCAACACCGAGGCCAGGTTGGGTCCGCGCACCCCGACGACGTCGCGGATGATCACCGCGATGTAGGTGTAGGAGATGGAGTGGCCGGTGACGGCGATCATCGTGAGCAGGCTCACCGTGACCAACCGCCGGTTGCGGTGATGACCGGCCCCGGGTCCGACGAACGCCAGCTGGTCGTCGGTCAACTCGAGTACCGGCAGCACCGCCCAGGCCGCCAGGGTGATCGCCGCGGCCGCGATCGTGATGCACCCGACCGCCATCCGCCAGCTCGACAGAAAGCTGATCGCGGCCGTTGCCGGGATCCCGACCACGCCCGACAGGCTGATGCCGACGTAGATCATCGTCGTCGCGCGTCCGGAGTGGCTGGCCGGCACCAGGCGGGTGGCGATCGGCGCCAGGACCGACAACATCAGGCCGTGGGTTATCGCCGAAAGCACCCGGCCGCCGGCCAGTACGACGAAGTTGGGCGCCAGCGCGGAGATGAGCTGCGAGACGGTCAGGCAGCCCAGGGAGAGCATCAGCGCCCGGCGCCGCGGCCAGTGCGCGGTCCACCGCACCAGCGGAATCGTCGCCAGCGCCACCACCAGGGCGTACCAGGCCAGCAAGGTCCCGACCATGAGCACGCTGACGTGGAGGTCCCGGGCGATCACCGGCAGCGCACCCACCGGAAAGATCTCGGCGGTGACGCAGATGAAGGCCGCCGCGGCCAGCACCGCCAACTGCACCGCGACCCGCGGCGTCCAGGGTCCGCTGCGAGCGGCTACGTCCCCGCCAGTCCATCGGCGGCGCAATCGCGCTGCTCCCTCGGCACGAGCTGGCCCCACGGCCCCTACTCAACCATGCGATGCGCTCATCCGTTAACCGTCACCAGCGGACGAGTCCGGTCTCGATCGTCAGGAGCGGACGAGCCGTGCAATCGCCGCGGAGGCTTCGGCGAGCTTCTCGTCGGCCTCGTTGCCGCCCTCGGCCACCGCTCGGGTGACGCAGTGTCCGAGGTGCTCGTCAAGCAGGTTCAACGCCACCGACCGCAGCGCGCTGTTGGCGGCGCTGATCTGCGTGAGGACGTCGATGCAGTACTTATCGTCCTCGATCATCTTCGCGATGCCACGCACCTGGCCCTCGATGCGCCGCAGGCGTTTGGCGTAGTTGTCCTTCTGCGACGAGTATCCGTGTGCCGGTGTCATCTACTCTCCAACGTCGTGATCGTTTGATCCAGCTTATTGTCGATCTCGGCTCGAGCGCTTTCAACGGCGCCCCGAGCCGTGTCGTCATGCCGCCAGGCTACCTCATACCCCACCGGGGTATATAAATGAATTTTGGCGGGCACAACCGGCACGCGCATACTTGGGCCGTGCCCCAGAACAAGCCCGAAACCCCCGATCTCAAACCCCGCAGCCGCGACGTCACCGACGGTCTCGAGAAAGCCGCCGCGCGTGGCATGCTGCGCGCGGTAGGCATGGATGACGACGACTTCGCCAAGCCGCAGATCGGGGTGGCGTCGTCGTGGAACGAGATCACGCCCTGCAACCTGTCTTTGGACCGGCTGGCCAAAGCGGTCAAGGACGGCGTGTTTGCCGCCGGCGGCTATCCGCTTGAGTTCGCGACGATTTCGGTCTCGGACGGTATCTCGATGGGCCATGAGGGCATGCACTTCTCGCTGGTGTCGCGCGAGCTGATCGCCGACAGCGTGGAGACCGTGATGCAAGCCGAACGATTCGACGGCATGCTGCTGCTGGCTGGCTGCGACAAGTCGCTGCCCGGAATGCTGATGGCCGCCGCGCGGCTGGATTTGGCGGCGGTGTTCCTCTACGCCGGCACCATCCTGCCGGGGCGCGCCAAGCTGTCCGACGGCAGCGAGCGTGAGGTCACGATCATCGACGCCTTCGAGGCGGTCGGCGCGTGTGCCCGCGGGCTGATGCCGCGCGAGGACGTCGACGCCATCGAGCGTGCCATCTGTCCCGGCGAAGGCGCGTGCGGTGGCATGTACACGGCCAACACCATGGCCAGCGCCGCTGAGGCACTGGGCATGTCGCTGCCCGGAAGTGCGGCACCACCCGCGACGGATCGCCGCCGCGATGCCTTCGCCAGGCACAGTGGAGAAGCCGTTGTCGAACTGCTGCGCCGCGGCATCACCGCACGCGACATTCTCACCAAGGAGGCGTTCGAGAACGCGATCGCAGTGGTGATGGCGTTCGGCGGCTCCACCAATGCCGTGCTGCATTTGTTGGCGATCGCTTACGAGGCCAATGTCAAGCTGTCACTGGACGATTTCAGCCGAATCGGCGCACGGGTGCCACATCTTGCTGACGTCAAGCCCTTCGGCCGGCATGTGATGCTCGACGTGGATCGCACCGGCGGTGTCCCGGTGGTGATGAAAGCGCTACTGGATGCCGGCCTGCTGCATGGGGACTGCTTGACGGTGAGCGGGCAGACCGTGGCCGACAACCTCGCGCACCTCACCCCACCCGATCCAGACGGCAAGGTGCTGCGGGCTTTTGCCAATCCCATCCATCCCACCGGCGGCATCACTATCTTGCACGGGTCGCTGGCGCCGGAGGGCGCGGTGGTGAAGACAGCGGGTTTCGACAACGACGTGTTCGAAGGCACCGCAAGGGTTTTCGACCGGGAGCGGGCCGCCTTGGACGCGCTCGAAGACGGCACCATCACAGCCGGCGACGCGGTGGTGATCCGCTACGAAGGACCTAAGGGCGGTCCGGGCATGCGCGAGATGCTGGCCATCACGGGCGCCATCAAGGGCGCCGGCCTCGGCAAGGATGTGTTGCTGTTGACCGATGGTCGGTTCTCCGGCGGCACTACCGGCCTGTGCGTGGGCCACATTGCACCCGAAGCGGTCGACGGTGGGCCGATCGCCTTCCTGCGCGACGGCGACCGAGTCCGCCTCGACGTCGCCAACAGCACGTTGGACGTGCTGGTTGACGACGACGAGTTCGCGTCCCGCCGTGCGGGTTTCACGCCGTTGCCGCCGCGCTACACGACGGGTGTACTGGCCAAGTACGTCAAGTTAGTGGGTTCGGCCGCCATCGGAGCGGTCTGCACATAACGTTGGCCACGACATACCACTCCCGGCCGGCTGGTCCGGCCGGGTTCGAGGCGAGTTCGCGCCTGGGCCGGCTATGCGTGCTTTGCTTCGGCGCTACGCGCGCGCATGCCGAAGTACATCGCGTTCAAGCCCAGTACGGTCAGCACCGCGCCTGCGATGACGTTCGACCAGATCATGCCGCCGTGCGGCGAGACACCGTGAATGACCCACGGCGAGACGATGAACCACACGCCGAGGCACGGAAGCGTCCACGTCATGCCGTGACTGCGGTCCAGTGCCATCGCGTATCCGAACGCCAACGCCACGCAGACGAGTCCGACGATGAGATCGCTGACAGCAAGCGCCCTCGTTCCCTGGAATCCGACAACCCACGGCGAAATGGCCGCGTAAACCGCCGTCAGCAGCGTCAGGCCGAAGGTGCCCTGTGCGGTCATCGACTCGGCAGCGCGCTCATACCGTGCCCGCAGAGCCAACAAATCCGGGTGGTGATCGATTGATGAATGGACTGTGCTCATTTTGTGACCTTTCTGTTATGCAGCAAGCCTTTTGGGCTCCCTGCAACCCATCCACCTTTTCCCAGATTACGCTCGCCAGCGTGGTGCCAGCAACGAAGCTCGGGTGTCCCCGAGGCGACAGAAAGGTGCGCTATGGACATCGCTGACCGACTCCAGCTCGACGTTCCGATAGGTCAGGCCGGAATGGGCGGCGGGCTGGCCGGCGCGAAGCTGGCCGGCGCCGTCGCCAAGGCGGGCGGACTGGGCACCCTGGGTTTGACGTCACCCGGTCAACTGCGGGCCGCGATAGATCAAGTGCGCGCCGAGGCCCCCGATCGCGCGGTCGCGGTCAACCTGTTGATGCCCTTCGCGCGTCGCAGCCATGTTGCGGTGTGCGTCGATGCGCGCGTCGACGTTGTCGTGGTGGCTTTCGGCGGCGATCGCGGCATCGTCGAACGCCTGCGCGACGCAGGGATTTTCGTCTTCGTCATGGTCGGCACCGAGGCGCAGGCACGCCAGGCAATCGGCTGGGGCGCCGACGGTTTGATCGCACAGGGACGCGAGGCCGGAGGCCATCTCGTCGGAACCATGCCGGCTCTCGACTTTCTGCCGCAGGCCCGGGCCGTTGCCGGTGCGCGCCCGGTGTTCCTTGCCGGGGGAATCGCAACCGGCGCCGACACGCGCGCGGCACTCGACGCGGGAGCCACCGGCGTCATCGCCGGAACACGGTTTCTGCTGACCCACGAGGCCAACGCTCACCCGGAGTATCAACGACGAATCCTCAACGCAGACAAGACACTGGAAACCACGCTGTTCGGCCTGAGCTGGCCGCTTCGGCACCGAGTCGTGCCCAACGCCGCCACGCAGAAATGGTGCCGCGACGACGGCACGGCCAAAGCACTGCCTACTGCCCTCAACGCGGCCAGCCGCTGGCTGGCGGTGCTGGGGTATTTCGACGCAGGCGCACTCATCCGGGTGCAATCGCCAGCCCTGCCGGTATTCACACCGCTGGCGCCGCTGAACGGCATGCCGAATTCGTCAGTGGACTCCGGCGCACTCTATGCGGGTGAGACCGTGCTGCGGATCGGCGAAATCATTTCGGCGCAGCAAGCTGTCGTGGACCTGACGCCCTGACGCTCACTTCACCAACGCCAGCGCGAACCCGTCCCAGTGCTTCGCCCCAACCGTCTGAAGGACCGCGGTATCAAGGCGCGGATGCTCGCCCATCAGTTCCAGCGTGCGCCGGGTCGCGCCCAACACGTCGTCGGCGCCCGGTGACAAAACTCCGCCATCACGAATGACGTTGTCCACCACGATAACTGAGCCCGGCTCGGTCAGCCGGACCGCCCACTCGAGGTAGCCGACGTTGTTTTCCTTGTCGGCGTCGATGAATACCAGGTCGAACGGGCCGGTCACCGTCGGCAGTGTCTCCAACGCAGGGCCGACCAGCACCTCCACCCGGTCGCCGAACCCGGCGCGAGCGATATTGGCCCGCGCGACTTCTGCGTGCCTGGGCTCATATTCCAGCGTCACGACGCTCCCGTCGGGGCCGGCGCCGCGGGCCAGCCAAATGGTGCTGAATCCGCCCAGCGTGCCGATCTCCAAAATCCGATGCGCCCCCATGGCGGCGGCCAACAGGCACAGGAACTTGCCTTGTTGGGCCGACACCGCGATCCGCGGCAGCCCGGCCGCCTCGCTGGCCTCCAGCGCAGCGGACAACACCGGATCGTCACCGACGACGGTGGCGTCCAAAAACGCGTCAACATCTTGCGGACTCGGCTTTTGGGTCATGACGCCACGCTAGCCCGGCGCTCGTCGTCTCAAAGAAGGGCTTTACCCCATACCCCTAGGGGGTATATGCTACAGTTGTAGTTGTCCGCAGGGAGCCCTCAGTTCGGAGGTCCCCAGACTAGATAGGTGGAGTCGATGGCAAACGAGGCAGGGACAGTACTCACCTGCGGCCACGAAGGTTGTGGCTGCCGCGTGCGCATCGAGGTCGAATGCCATTGCGCTGACGCGGACCACCCGTATCGGTGCACATGCGGCGACGAAATGGTTGCCGTCGGCTAGCGATGCCTCTCACGGGCCGGCCGGTCAGCGTCCGAAGACGCGGCCGGCCAGCTCGACTTTGGCGGTCAGGTCCAGCGCCGCCGCCGACGCTCCCACCGCCACGTCGTGGCTGCCCTCGGTGATTCGCCAGGCACCGACCGCGTCGTCGTAGCGGGCCAGCAGCCGTGGCTCCGCCTCGATGGTCACCCGGCGAGACTCGCCCGGCTGGAGTTCGATCCGCTCGAATCCGAGCAACCGCAACCGCCGCTCGCCCGGCGCCGCGGTGAGGTACAGCTGTGGGACGTCGGCACCGGCGCGATCGCCGGAGTTGACCACGGTGAAGCTGGCGGTGATGGTGTCGCCGCCGGTGACGGCGAGGTCGCGATGTTCAAAGGCGGTATAGGACAAGCCATGGCCGAACGCGAACATCGGTGTGTGGCCCTGCCTCGCGAACCAGCGGTAGCCGACCTCGGCGCCTTCGGTGTAGTGGATGGTTGAGGCGGTACCCCACGGGACGCCCAAGCCCGGCAGCTGCGGGCGGGGCGTCTGGGCGAGATCAACCGGGAAGGTGATCGGCAGCCGGCCCGACGGATTCACCCGTCCGGCAATGACTTCCGCGATCGCCTGACCGCCGGCCTGGCCCGGGTACCAGGCTTGGACGATCGCGTTGACCGCGCCGCGCCAGGGCATTGCGACCGGGTTGCCGGTCTCCAATACCACGACGGTGTTCGGGTTCGCCTGCGCCACCGCGGCAATGACCGCGTCCTGACCCCACGGCAACGACAGGTCGGCGCTGTCGAAGCCCTCGCCCTCCACCCGGATCGCGCATACGATCGCGACATCCGCGTCTCGCGCCGCCAGCACCGCCTCTGCCGGGCTGACGCCGGGGTCGAATTCCACCCCTGCGTTCGGCAGCTGCTTTCTCAGTTCGGTTACCGGCGACGAAGGCAACAGGCACAGTTCGCGCAGGCCACCCGGCCACCCGATCGGGAACACCGCGGCATAACCCCGGGGCGGAACCACGGCGCTCGACCCGCAGCCGGCCGGCACACCAATCTGCGCACACCCGCCGATGACCGCGATGCGCGCGGTTGACTCAGCCGAAAGCGGCAACACGCCATCGTTTTTCAACAAGACGATACCTTGGCGGGCGATCTGCAACGCGATCCGATGGTGTGCGGCCAGATCCGGCTGGGGTGCGGTGTCCCACTGGTCGACGCCCACGGCGAAGATCGATCGCAAGATTCGGCGCACCATGTCCGACAAGCGCTGTCGGGACAGCTTCCCGTCGGCGTACGCGGCCTTGAGCGGGTCGGTGAACGCCTCTGACTGCCAGAACAAGCCGTCGATCTGCGCACCAGATTCCTGGTCCAGGCCCTTGAGGGCGTACTCCCAGCTCGGCGTCGAGCCCCAGTCGGACATCACCCAGCCGCGGTATCCCCACGCGACTTTCAACACGTCGTTGAGCAGCAGGGCGTTTCCCGCGGCGGACTCGCCGTTGACCTTGTTGTACGCCGCCATCACTGCACCCGGCTGTGATCGCTCGATGGCGATTTCGAAAGCCAGCAAGTCGGATTCGCGATGTTCGGTTGGGTCGATGACGGCGTCGAGCCAATGGCGGTTGGTTTCATTGCAGTTCAGCGAGTAATGCTTGATCGTCGAGATGACGCCTTGCTGCTGGATGCCGTTGATCGACTCTGCCGCCATCGCGGCGCTCAAAAGTGGGTCCTCGGAGAGGTATTCGAAGTTGCGGCCGTTGCGGGGGTCGCGGGCAAGGTTGATACCGCCGGCCAGTTGCACGTTGAATCCGCGGCTGCGCGCCTCCCGCCCGATCGCTTCTCCTCCCGCGCGGGCGAGCGCCGGGTCGAAGCCGGCCGCCAGCGCCAGACCGGCGGGTAGTGCGGTCGCGGTGTCGCCCGGCCGGTAACCGGGATTGGTTACGCCGAGACCGGCGTCGCTCATCAACAGCGCGGGCACTCCGAGGCGCGGGACGCCGGGAACATAGCCGGCGCACATGGGAACGTCAGGCGGTATGCGCGCATCCCGAAACGGCAACCACTTGTTCACGCCCATCACGCTGACGAGCAACGAGAACCGCTCCTCGTCGGTCATCTGCATCTCGACGTCGCGGGCACGGGTATCGGGGTCGGTCACCGCACGCCCTCCTTCGCGTAAACCACCCGCAGCACATGCCCGACTTCCGGCCCCATCACCAACTCGGCCAGGGTGCACAGGGTGTCGACGTATCGGGGTCCATGCGGCGGCTGGTCCTCGCAGAGGTGGTGCGCGATTTCGTGCAACACCACCAGCTCGCGCATCGCCCAGTCGGCTGTGGTCAGGTCTGGTACGGCGATAATGCCTGTGCCGTCGCGGTTTTCGTAGTGCGCAGCGGTGGAAGCCCGTCGAGCCCGCACCGTCAGCGGCGGAACCGAGGGCCACTTCCGTCGGACCGCGGGTAGCGCCAGCACCTCGTCGACGTAGCGCTGCACCGCCGGGACCGAACCGAACCGCGCCTCGGGCGGCAGCGTCAACTGGGCGCCGAAGAATTCGACGCTGCGAGACGCATGTTCGGCGGCACGTTCGAACAGTGTCCGGACGAATTCCTCGGCGGCGTAGACCTTCGAGCGCTGCGTGTCTCGGGCAGCAGGTTCGCCGGCGGTCACCGCTCCAGCGCGCTCCGCGCTGCCGAGAGCTCCGGACCGTGTCCCAGCCGGGCCCGCTTGCCGGCTCGATCCCCGGCCCGTCGAGCCGCCGACGAATATCCGGCAGACGCGGAAACTGCCCGCCAGGTGCCGCGCGCCTTCGACTCGCTGCGGTAGTAATCGCGCAGTTCGATCTCCTTGTCGCGCAAGGCGATAGCGGTCCCCGGGGGACGACGACGGTCGTTCTTCGCCTCTCGCTGGGTTTGCTCTCGCGCCTCGGCCAACCGCTGTCCGATCCGTGCGCCGAACGCCAGCTGAAAATTCAGCCGGGCGGTGATCGTCGGAGTGGGCCGGTGCGCGCCGGAAGCGATGTAGGCGTCCGACGCGCGCACCATCTGCACCACCAGACTCGCATACAGCGCATGACTGGCATCGATGTCCTCGGCGAACCCGTAGGCGTAGACGAATGTGGAGTTGGACGCCACGTCGCATTGGACGTCGTTGGCGTGGGCGATGACCACGAACAGTTGCACGTAGGTGCGCAGCCCTTTTGTGCCGGCCTCGCCGATGGTGATGGTGCGCTGGATCGGGGTCTGCGCGGGTGTGCGCTTGTCCGCATGCGAGCGGGCCACGGCCAAGTCGATGGAGGTGGCGGTGGCCAGCCGCTGCGCGGCTGCCATGAATGCCTCCGCCTCATGGACGTTGTCGGTGCCCTCGGCCTGACGCAACAGGGCCGCGATGCGCGCCAGCATCTTGTCGTCGGTCATGGCACCAAACTAAGGGACGCCCATGACATTCCGGCTCCGCAACTCACAGCCTCGCCTCGATCCACGAAACCACGTCGTCGAGCACGGCAAAGCGTTCCGGCTCGTTGAACACCTCGTGATACAGCCGGGGATAGACCTTCAACTCGGCGTCCGCACTGCCGACGGCGCCCATCAGCCGGCGGCTGCCCTCGACCTCGATAAGCCTGTCCTCCGATCCATGCACGACCAGCAGCGGCGCGGTGAGCGCGGCGGCCCGCTGGGGCATGGTTTCGCCGACCAGCAGCAGGGCGCGGGCGATACCGGCGGGAACCTTGCCGTGGTGCACCATCGGGTCGATGTTGTAGGCGGTCACCACCGCGGGGTCGCGGGATATCGCGTCGACGTCGAGTTCCTGTAGCGGCAGACCCGGCGCGATGGCGCCGAGGGTCTTGGCGACCCAGGCCAACAGCGGCGACACGGCGTTCTGTGCCGCCACCGCCGGGCCCGAAAGCACCATCAGGTCGTAGTTGTCGGGGCGTTCCACCCCGTAGGCGAACACGATGCCGCCGCCCATGCTGTGGCCGAGCACAATGCGCTTGCACCTGGGATGTTCTTTGGTGGCGATGCCGACCAGCGCGTCGAAGTCGCCGGTGTACTCGGAGATGCTCCTCAGCCGCACCCGCTTGCCGCCCGAGCGGCCGTGCCCGCGGTGATCCAACGCGTAGGTCACCAGCCCGGCCTCGCCGAACCGCTGAGCGACATGGTCGTAGCGGCGCGCGTGTTCGCCCAGCCCATGCGAGAGGACGACGACCGCACGCGGCGGGACGTCGGGGATCCAGACGTCGTAGACGATGCGCACGCCGCCCACGCCGTCGAAGCTTCGTTCCGTGCGGGTGGTTGTCATCAGGGGCAGCGTAGCGGCGCGATGTCGGGGCGGCTGCGTAAGCTCATGCGCGTGAGTCTGCTCGCGGAAGACTTCGAGGGTGAAGGTGCCGGTGAGCGGGGCGCGGATTTCTCCGCGCGTGCCGAGCCATACCGGCGTGAACTGCTCGCGCATTGCTACCGGATGACCGGTTCGCTGCATGACGCCGAGGACCTGGTGCAGGAGACCTTTCTGCGTGCGTGGAAGGCCTACGACCGGTTCGAGGGCAAGTCATCGGTGCGCACCTGGCTGCACCGCATCGCCACCAACACCTGCCTGACCGCCCTGGAGGGTCGGCAGCGGAGGCCGTTGCCGACGGGGCTGGGCGCGCCCAGTTCGGACCCGACCGCGGAGTTGGTAGAACGCACCGAGGTGCCGTGGCTCGAGCCGTTGCCGGATGTCCCCACAGACCCGTCCGACATCGTGGGGTCGCGGGAGTCGGTGCGATTGGCGTTCGTCGCCGCATTGCAGCACCTGTCGCCGCGGCAGCGTGCGGTGCTGGTGCTCCGCGAGGTGCTGCAATGGAAGGCCGCCGAAGTGGCCGGCGCGATCGGCACCAGCACCGCGGCCGTCAACAGCCTGCTGCAGCGTGCGCGCTCGCAATTGGAGTCCGTCGGCCCGAGCGCCGACGATCGGCTGGCGGCACCGGATTCGGCGGACGCGCAGGATCGGCTGGCGCGCTACATCGCCGCGTTCGAGGACTACGACGTCGACCGGCTGGTGGAGATGTTCACCAGTGAGGCGATCTGGGAGATGCCGCCGTACGTCGGCTGGTATCAGGGTCCGCAGTCGATCGCCACGCTCATTCGCGAGCAGTGTCCGGCGCAAGCGCCCGGCGATATGCGCCTGATCCCGTTGGTTGCCAACGGCCAGCCCGCCGCCGCCATGTACATGCGCGACGGCGAGCACCACCGACCGTTTCAGCTGCACGTGTTGGACATGCGCGCCGATGGGGTCTCGCATGTGGTGGCCTTCCTGGACACCACGCTGTTCCCTAAGTTCGGCCTGCCCGACCGGCTCTAGCGCGCCGGGCGGCCAAGGTAGCGTGACCGGCCATGGGACGCGTAGACGGCAAAGTCGCACTGATCAGCGGTGGCGCGCGCGGTATGGGCGCCGCACACGCGCGGGCATTAGTCGCTGAAGGCGCCAAGGTGGTCGTCGCCGACGTCCTCGACGACGAAGGCATCGCGGTCGCGGCGGAGCTGGGTCCGGCAGCTCTGTTCCTCCACCTCGACGTGACCAGGCGCGATCAGTGGAAGGCGGCCGTCACGGCGACGGTCCAGGCATTCGGCACACTCAACGTGCTGATCAACAATGCCGGCATCGTCAACGGCAATACCCTGCAAAACTTCCCGCTCGAAGACTGGCAGCAGATCATCGACATCAACCTCACCGGGACGTTTCTGGGTATGCAGGCCGCGGTCGCGCCGATGATCGCGGCCGGCGGCGGTTCGATGATCAACATCTCGTCGGTGGAAGGTCTGCGCGGCAGTCCCGGGCTGTACGGCTATGTCGCATCCAAGTTCGGGGTGCGGGGCCTGGCCAAGGCCGCCGCGCTGGAGCTGGCGCCGCACGGCATCAGGGTCAACTCGATCCATCCGGGCTTCATCCGCACCCCGATGACGGCGGGCCTTCCGGAGGACTTCCTGCAGATCCCGCTCGGTCGCGGCGCAGACCCGGCGGAGGTGTCCGCCTGCGTCGTTTACCTGGCCTCCGACGAGTCGTCCTACTCGACCGGCCAAGAGTTCGTCGTCGACGGCGGACTGACCATCGGCATACCACACAAGACCATGTAGCGGGCTATTTCACCAGGTCAGCGTGTACTGCAGGCCCCCATTCTGTAACGCGTTCTGACCGCTTGGCTAAGATCGCTCGGGTGAAGACCAAAGGCGCGCTTTTGTGGGAGCTGAACTCCGACTTCAGCATCGACGAGATCGAGCTGGGTGATCCCGTTGACGACGAAGTTCAGATCCAGCTACATGCCGCCGGCATGTGCCACTCGGACTATCACCTGACCACCGGGGCCACCCCGATAGGGCTGCCGGCGCTCGGCGGACACGAGGGCGCCGGCGTAATTACCAAGGTCGGCAAGAACGTCACGGGTCTGGCGGAGGGCGACCACGCCATCCTGGCCTTCATCCCGGCCTGTGGGCAGTGTCCACCGTGCCTAAAGGGGTTCCGATCGCTATGTGATCGGGGCGCGGTGCTGCTCGGCGGCAAGGCCATCGCCGACGGCACCTGCCGGGTGCGCGCCGGGACGCACGATGTCTCGCCGATGAACTTGCTCGGCACATTCGCGCCGTACATGACCGTGCACAAGGATTCGGTGGTCAAGATCGATCCGGACATCCCGTTCGAGTCGGCGGCGATCATGGGCTGTGCGGTGCCGACCGGATTCGGATCGGCCACCAACGTCGCCAACGTTCAGCCCGGTGAGACGGTGGCGATCATCGGCGTCGGCGGCATCGGGATGAGCGCACTGCAGGGCGCTGTGCTCTCCGGTGCCAAGCACGTCATCGCGATCGACCCGGTCGAGTTCAAACGCGAGCAGGCGATCAAATTCGGTGCCACGCATGTCTACCCGACGATGGCCGAGGCGATCGCGCCGATGATCGATCTGACCTACGGGCTGATGGCCGACAAGACGATCATTGCGGTCGGCGAGATGCGTGGAGAGATGATCGAAGAAGCGATGACCCTGACCGCCAAGACCGGCACCTGCGTGGTGACAGGCATGGGCGCGATGTCCGACGTGGACGTCAAGCTCAACTTGTTCCTGTTCACGATGTTGCAGAAGACGTTGAAGGGCAACATCTTCGGTGGCGGCAACTCGCATGTCGAGACGCCGCGCCTGGTCGGCCTGTACAAGTCGGGCCTGCTCAAGGTCGACGAGATGGTGACCAGCACCTACCGGCTCGAGGATATCAACCAGGGCTACCAGCACATGCTCGACGGCAAGAACATTCGCGGCGTCATCAAATACACCGAGGCCGACTGGTAAACCGCACGGGTGGCTACGCTGAACTCATGGCCGCCACCCTGGACATCCGGCGAGCCGCGGACCGCGTCGTCACCAAGACGTCGTGGCTGAACTCCCGACATTCGTTCTCGTTCGGCGACCACTACGACCCACACAACACCCACCACGGGGTGCTGCTGGTCAACAACGACGACATCGTCGAGCCCGGCCGTGGCTTTCAGACCCACCCCCACCGCGATATGGAGATCGTGACCTGGGTGCTCGACGGGTCGCTCGCGCATCGCGACTCCGTGGGCAATCGCGGAGTGATCTATCCGGGCCTGGCTCAACGGATGTCGGCCGGCAGCGGCATCTTGCACTCCGAGATGAACGACTCCGCCGCCGATCCGGTGCACTTCGTGCAGATGTGGGTGCTGCCCGACGTGTCGGGCATCGACCCGAGCTACCAACAGCACGAGATCGACGATCGACTGCTCGACGGCCGTCTGGTACCGATCGCCTCGGGGATGCCCGGGCATGACGCGGCGATCACCATCCACAACCGCTCGGCGGCGTTGCACGGCGCGCGGCTGCAGCCCGGCGACAGCGTCGAGCTGCCGGCGACACCGTACCTGCACCTGTTCGTCGCGCGCGGCCGGCTGCAATTGGACGGCGGCACCGACCGGGCGGAGCTGGCCGAGGGCGACGCCGCGCGGTTCACCGACTCGAACGGCCAGCACGTCTCGGCGGGCGAGCCGTCGGAAATCCTGATCTGGGAGATGCACGCGACGCTCGGTTCCGCGACATAAGGACATAGGGTTGCTCCGACGAACAGGAGTCGGCATGTCTGAAACGAACCCCCGCCACGCAGCGCCCGACCCCAAGGCCGGCTTGCGAGCGACCCGCAGGGTGCGGTTTTGGGTGGCTCCCATCGTGATCACCTTGGCCCTGCTGTCGGCGCTCGCCGCGCTGTATCTGGGCGGAATCTTGAACCCGCTGACCAACCTGCGACACTTCCCGATCGCGGTGGTGAACACCGACGCCGGCCCTACTGGCGGACAGGTCGTCAATGGATTGGTGTCCGGGCTGGACAAGAACAAGTACGACCTGCGGGTGCTCTCCCGCGCGGAGGCCGAGCACCAACTGGACACCGCGCAGGTTTACGGCGAGGTCGTGGTGCCGCCCAACTTGTCCTCGAGGCTGCAGACCCTGGCAAAAAGCGCGGTCGTCCCGGGGCGGGTCGACCGCCCGGTGATCAGGATCTCGACCAATCCGCGAGCGGGCACGCTGGGCGCCAGCATCGCCGGCCAGACGCTCACCCGGGCTATCACCGTGGTGGATTCCCGCTTGGGCGAACGGCTTTCGCAAGAGGTGGCGCAGCAGACGGGTGGCGCACCGATGCCCGGCGCCGCCTCTCTGACGCTGGCTCATCCGATCGAGATCCAGTCAGGCGTGCACAACGCGCTCCCGGACGGGACCGGTAACGGTTTGTCCGCGTTCTACTATTCGTTGTTGCTGCTGCTGGCGGGTTTCACGGGCAGCATCGTGGTCAGCATGCTGGTGGACTCGCTATTGGGTTATGTGCCAGCCGAGTTCGGTCCGGTATATCGATTCGCCGAGCAGGTACGGATCTCGCGGTTCCGCACGCTGTTAATCAAGTGGGCGTTGATGGCGGCGCTGGCCTTGTTGACGTCTGCGGTGTACATGGCGATAGCATCCGCGCTGGGAATGCCGTTCGGAAATGGCTGGGCGCTATGGCTGTTCGGGGTTTTCGCGATCGTGGCGGTGGGCGTCACGTCCACCTCGCTGATCGCGGTGCTGGGCTCGATAGGTCTGCTGGTCAGCATGCTGGTGTTCGTTATTCTCGGTTTGCCGTCGGCGGGCGCGACGGTCCCATTGCAAGCCGCGCCACAGTTCTTCGGCTGGCTGGCGAAGTTCGAGCCCATGCACCAGGTCTTCCTGGGTGCGCGAGCACTGCTGTACCTGGGCGGGCGGTGGGATGCCGGGCTGTCGCAGGCACTGATCCTCACCGCCATCGGACTGTTGATCGGTCTGCTGCTGGGCGGCATCGTCACCCGCATCTACGACCGTCGCGGTTATCACCGCATTCCGGCGGTTGCCGCATCGGCGCCCAACGCCCAGGCGGCGGTCCCCGCAGCCCCTGCAACCACGACGGCAGACGAGTAGCCGCGTTCGCTCGCCTGCCCGGTCATTGCATCGCGGCTAAAGCGTCACGCGATTGTTACGCAAGTTGACTCTGTTATCTCTGAGGTTAATGTTGTGCTTGTTGTACCGACTCGCGTGCCGAAAGGGCAACCGTGCCGACTCTTGCCGCCTTCCGGCGCATATCAGCCAGCTGCGCCGGGTTCGTGCTGTGCCTGGCGCTGGCCATCAGCATCGGGCAGCCGGTGGCGCGCGCGGAGGCCCGCGATTTGCTGGCCGGCGCGATCGCGAACACCCGGGGTTCATATCTGGTGTACAACTTCGGCAGTGGGCATCCGGCACCTATGCTCAACGCCGGTGGCGGGTGGTACGACGGGACCAGCGGTGGGCACTTGATGGTCATCAAGGGTGCGTCGCAACGGCTTTCACCACATCTGCTGGTGGACAGTCACACCGGTGCGCAGGCACGCTGTGAGCGCAACCCCGGGGCTCGCACCGGCGAAGGATTGATGCAGGCCTCGGAGATCTACTCGCCGCTGCAGGCCTGGCAATTGCTGGGTCAACCGACGATCGCCATCAACGCCAACTTCTTCGACATCCGCGGACAGAAGGGCGGCTCGTGGCGCTCCACGGGGTGCAGCTCGCCGCTGGGAGCCTATGTCGACAACACCCGCGGGCAGGGCCGGGCCAATCAGGCGGTGACCGGCACCATCCCCTATGCCGGCAAACAGGGCCTGTCCGGTGGGAATGAACACTGGA
This sequence comes from Mycobacterium fragae, assembly GCF_002102185.1. Classification (GTDB taxonomy): domain Bacteria; phylum Actinomycetota; class Actinomycetes; order Mycobacteriales; family Mycobacteriaceae; genus Mycobacterium; species Mycobacterium fragae. The sequence continues at coordinate 318,514 of NZ_LQOW01000028.1, read as the reverse complement.
GCGCGTTGGCGACGATGATCATGCCGACTCGTGGCGCGCCATCTGTGGTGTGGCCCAACGGCGGCAGGGACGGCCATGATTACGACGCCGCCGCCCCGGTCGTTCAGGGTTTGGTGGAAAGGGGCGAATCGTTCGTCGCGGTAAGTGGATTGGGGTTGTTATCCCCGGGGAACACCGGCCAGCTCAATGACGGTGGACCCAGCGCCGCCCGCACAGCAGTCGCCTACTCCCACGCCAAAGACGAGATGTATGTGTTCCAGGGCGGCAGCTACACACCGGACAATATCCAAGACCTCTTCCGCGGATTGGGTAGCGACAACGCGGTTTTGCTCGACGGCGGCGGGTCGTCGGCGATCGTGCTGCGCCGCGAGACCGGCGGGATGTGGGCCGGCGCCGGGGTGCCGAAGGGCTCCTGCGACACCGCTCAGGTGCTTTGCGACTCGCGTGAACGTGCGCTGCCAAGCTGGCTGGCGTTCAACTAGCTACCGGCGGTCCGAACCGGAAGATGAGCAGGCTGACCGCCACCACCGCCGCGGCCAGCGCGATCACCGGAGCCACCGTCACCCGTGACAGCGTGGCGCCGAAGATGGCGCCCCCGCACATCGCGAAGATCACGCTGTAGCGCAACTTTTCGCGCTCGCCCGTGCCACCGGCCAGCCTGCTGTCCACGCCAATGCCGACGACCGTCGACGTCAACACCGTCGTGCTGAGCTCCTGGATCCCGAACTGGCGTGCGGTGGCGTTCTGTACGCCGAAAGTCAGTGCCAGCCCGGCGATCAGGATGAGTTTGGTGTTTGCGTGATAGCTCAGCACGCCGGTGCCCGCCAGGATCGACAGCACCGCCAGCATGCCGACCTCTATGCCCAACGACACAGTGAGCCATCGCCTGGTCTGCTGGCGCAGGTGCCGGGCCAACCGGCCGCCGACGACGGTGCCGACGAGAAACCCGATGAACGCGACGATAGCGGCGGTCAGATCGACGCCCGCGCCTGGGACGAACCAAAACCCGAGGAAGATGACGTTGCCGGTCATGTTCGCGACGAACACGTGACCGAGAACGAGCACGCTGATCGCATCGACCAGGCCGGTGGCAAATGTCAACAGCAGCAACGCCGCAACCGTCAGCCGATGGGATACCGGCGAGACCATCACGCCAGCGACCATGGGGTCCAATCCCTTTCGGCGCGCCGGCCTACACCCGAGGCGTCAGATCCAGCGAGGTGATGGTCGTCATCTTGGTGACCAGCCAGCGCGCGTGGTCACGTCTCATCACCACCCGATAGGACAGGTATTTCAGGGACGGAATGCCTTTGGTAGCCGGGCTGGTGGAAGTGCTGTTGGTGTACACGATCGCGGTGGCGTTTGCCGGGTCCAGAGATTCCACAGCCGCCCCGGTGACCTGGGTGTGGTTGGTGATCTGTGCCTGCTTGTTGGGCGCCGCGATCTGGTCGACGAATTTTCGGTACTGGGCCTCGAAGTCGCCGCTGAGGTATTGAGCTGCGCGGTCGGCGAGCGTATCGATGTTCTCCGGGGTGTAGGTCCACAACGTTGTGATCGCATTGGCGGCGGTGCTGGCAATCCGCAGCTTGGTGTCCACGGTGGCGCGATCGGTCAGATACGGCTGCACCATTGCGCCGGCGAATGCCCCGGCGCCCACGAACAGCGCTGCGGCCGTGGCGGCCGCGATGGCGAGCCGCTTGCCGGCCGGCCGCCTTACCCGCAGCGTGATTTCGGCTTCTCCGTCTGCGGGTTGCTCAGCCTTGGCATCCTCGTCTTCGGTTGTGCCAACGCCGGTTTCGTCGCCCGCAGTGTCCTCGTCGTCGGTGACCGCCTCGCTCGTCGTTTCCGCCTCGGAAACTTCCGGTTGGGGTCGTTCGGCGGTCGCGTCATCGTCGGTCAGATCACCTGCAGCAGGCTGCTGATCTTCCACTGCTCACCTTCCCGTTGAGCGGTTACCACCCAACGATTTGTGTCCTCGAGTATTTGCTTTCCGTCGGGAGATTTGTATTTGACATCGGTGGCCACCAGCACATTTGCGCTGCCGTCGTCGTTCCATCGTTCCACCCCGGCATCCAGGGTGGTGCCTCTGGTCGGCTCGGCGCGGGCAAGTCCGATCAGGATCTCGTTCTGTTTGTCGCGGTACTGCTTGGCGAAATCGCCTGTGGCCTGGGCTAATATCCGGTCCACGTAGTCGTTGGCATGAAACGGATCCACCGTCGTGAACCCGGTCATGAATGATTTGACGAAGCCGAGCACGTCGACTTCCTTCATCGCCAACTCGTGATGCGACCGATGGTTGACCAGAACCAATGAGGAAGCAGTGATTGCGACCGCCGCGAGCACCGTGGCGGCGGCCATGGCGATGGGCAGCGCCCATTGCCGCGTCGGCTTCCACCATTGCCGCGGTAACGTCAACCGGCGCAGTCGCACCCACGACCACCGCGTCGGCTTCGGCACCTGTGGGTTGAGCAGGGGCTCCTCGCCAGGCTGAATTCGGCGCAGCGGGCTCATCTTTTACCCTTGGCGGGTTTCGGTTTGGTCACCACGGTCAGATCGTCGACGAGCCAACGCGCGTCGGCGCCCTTGACCAAGGCAACCCGGACGGTGGCGGTGATGAAGCGTTGCTGCTGCCCGCCGCCGCGGTGACCCTGCATGAACAGCAGCATCGTCGCCCGATCCTGCGTCGCGGAGAGCACCGCGCTGTTGGTCACCCAGTATTCGTTGACGACGGGGTGGCCCTTCTGCACCGCCTGCTGCTGCGCGACCAACTGCGGACGGTATTTCTCGGTCGTCCGCGATTGCGCACGTGCAAAATCCTCGCGCAGCGATTTCGGGTCGTAGGTCAGCATTTCGGTGACGATCTTGGGTCCCTGCGCCTGTACGGCGGCGCGCGTTTGATCCGACGTCCGATCAGGCAAGAAGACCGCCAGGACGCTGACCGCGGCGCCGCCGATGCACAGCAGCGCCGCGGTCGACACGACGATCGCGGTGAGCCGCCGGATGTTGGCGGGCCTGTTCTGCGGGTCGACACGGCGCACCTCGGTTCTCAGCAGCAAATCGGCGAAGGTACGCCGACGCGCGTCCCACAGCGGCCATAGCCAGCCGACGAATACGGCGATGGTGTCGAGCAAGTGGGCGAGGTCTCGCAACAGCAGCCGACCCGGCCCGGGCGCAGTTCCATCCGGGCGCACCACGACGATCCCCGCCAGGGCACGTCCCACGCTCCATCCTTTGATCACCGGCAACGCCACCCGGTTGACGAAGGTCAGCAGCAGAGCACCCGCCAGAACACAAACACACAGCCACCACCAGGTGCTCTGCGCCGGAACGGCCAGCCTGGTCAAAACCATCGTCACCGCCACGGCAACTCCGGGCAGCACATCAACGGCGAACGCCGCTGCGCGAACATGCCAGGGCGCCAAGCCATTCGGTGTCGCTTGGTCCGCCGCCGGGATGGTCTCGGTCTCCTCGACCACCGCCGTCACTTCGCCACCTGGTCGAGCTTCGCGATCCGGTATTGGCCCTCGTCCGGTGCCATCGTCACGCGCAGTCGGTAGCCCGATTCTTGGTTTTGCGTTTCGCTGTTGGACACCTTGACTCGCAGCGCCACCAGAACATCGACCGAGCCGTCGGCGTTGTTGCGCTCAACCGCCGCACGCATATCCGACACCTGCACATGCGCGTTCGCGGCCTGGTACGCCTCGACGAGCAGGCCGCTGTACAGAATCGCTTGGGAGCGGAAAGCTCCGGTGCCGCAGTCGATGATCCTCTGCGCGCTGGCGAGCATGGCGCCGACATCGGGGGCCTGTGTTGCGGCGACACAATCCTTTGCAGCCTTTATCGCCGCCGCATCGCGGCGCGCGAGGGCCTGGCTGTCCTGGTGCGACCGCAGCGCGAGGTATCCGCCCGCGCCGAGACCGCCGGCCAACACGAGAAGCGCTGCCGTGATACCGACAAACCAGCCGCGAGTCAGGCGCGAGGGGTTTCGTTCGTCGTGCGCCGGCTCACCGGCATCCTCGGCGCTTTGCTCCGAATCCTCAGCCGTTGCCTGCGAATCCTCGGCGTCCGTCTCGGTTGTTTGGTCGCGACCCTCGGCGGTTGTCTCGGTGCTGGTTTGGTCGGCTGTGACGTCCGATTCCGGCGAATCGTCGGTGTCGTCAGGGTTCAGCCGGCCGGCGCCAGCATCTCCTTCCATCCGTCGTCTCCTCTGGTACTCGAGTTATTGACGGAGAATTTCGAACCGTCAGGACCTACGACCTCGCCACTCATCGGACTATAGATGGCCGTAGGAGGCCCAGCCGGAGTGTAGACGCAGGGGTTGGGCTGCTGCCCGTTGCACTGCACCGTACCCGAACCCGGACGCTGCAGCGGATCGCTCTTCGGCGGCGGACTACCACCCGGTGGTAACCGGTCGGCGGGCAACGGGTTCAAACCATTGTTGACCGACGGTGCCGGTATCACCTGGCCGGGATTCACCGGCTGATCGCATCGGGCCCCGGGCGCCGGGCAGTTCAGGATCTGGTTCGGGTCGCCGTACCAGGGGTTGGTGCCCAGTGGCTCGTACGGCTTGTTGCTGCGGCAGTCCTTCGGCGTCGCCGCGCGTTTGCCCGGGACGTCGACGCACGGGATGTTGCGCGATCCACGCACCACGTTCGCTTGAAAGTCCTGCGGGATCTTGCAGTACGCGCCCTCCACCAAGGGCGCCATGCTGACATCGGCGGGCGAGCGCCACTCCGATGGCGAGGGCCACCCGGTGAGACAGGGCGGCGGGTAGTTGATCGCCAGCGAGAGGTCCAGCGCAGCCATGTGATCCTTCTCGTACGGCGCGGAGACCGTCTGGATGATCGACCCGAGCTGGGGCAGGAACACTAGCACCTGCTCGAGCCCGCCGTGGTAACGCTTGAGCATGTCGATCACGATCTCGAGATTGGCCAGGGTCTGCGGCAGTGACTCGCGGACGCCGCTGAACACCGAGTTGACCTGATCGGCCGTCGGCGCCGCTTGGCTCAGAATGCTTTTCAGATGCTGGTCGTTCTGCGCTGCCTGCGCGGCCAGGACGTTCAGGTTTCGAGCCCAACGCTCGATCGCGCTGCCCGAGGTGACCTGGCTTTCCAAGATCGGCGTCGAGTTCTGGATGATGTCGTCGACATCACGGATGTTGGTTTTGAAGTCACCCACTATCGCCTGAGTGGAGTCGACCAGTCGCTGCAGCGACGGGCCCAATCCGCCCACCGCCTGCGCGGTCTCGTCGAGCAACTGGCTGATCTTCTCCTTGGGCAGCACCTCCAGCCCGCGGTTGGCGGTGTCCAGCGCGGGCCCGATCTCGCTGGGGACGGTGCCCTTGGTGATGGTCTGCCCGGGCGAGAAGAACCTGCCCGGATTGCCCACTGACACCAGGTCCAGATACTGCTCACCGACCGCGGACACCGAATGCACGTTCGCCGATGCGTCGATCGGGATCTTGTACCGGTTGTCGATGCTCATCGTCGCCTGCACGCCGCGCTCGGTCGGTTCGACGGCGGTGATCTTGCCGATGGTGATACCGCGATAGGTCACGTTGGCGGTGGGGTACAGACCGCCGGACGCGGGCAGGTCGGCCTTCAGGTCGTACTGGCCGATACCCGCCAGCGTGGGCAGCCGCAGGTAGTACCAGCCCAACACAACCAGGGCGATCACCGTCACGATGCTGAAGATGATCAGCTGGCGCTTGAGGAAGCGAGTCAGCATTGCCTGTCCGCCCTTTCGACCAAGGGCCCGCCGGGCGCGTCGTTGGGGTTGGGCGTGTAGCGGACGTCGGGAATCATCGTCTCGGGGTCCCGGCCGTACGACTGCTCGAGTGCCCGCAATACGCCGGATAGCCCGGTCCCGGTGAGGAACGCGTTGTCAACGGCCGACAACGTGGTGTCGAGCGTGAGCGACGAGTTCATGAAGTCGCCGCGGATCAACTTCGGGGCAGTGTCGAGGTCGAACGGTGCGGTCAGGATCAACTTCAGCGCGCCGAGCAGATACGGCGAGGCACGTCCCAGCTGCTTCAGCGGGCACTGCAGTAATTGCAGATCCTGGTGCAGCGGGCCCCGCGCCTCGCCCAGGTACAGGGCGGCGGCTTGGCTGAGCCGGCCCACCGCGTCGACCGCGTTGATCAGATGCGTTTGATAGTCCTTGTTCGCGAAATACTTGATCAGCGGCGGGATTTCGGTCAGCGCTCGATCCAGCACATTCGCCCGGGTGCTTACGTAGGCCAGCAGCCGGTTGGTGGAGTCGATGGCATGGTTGATGTCGTCGCGCTGCTCGTTGGCTTGCCGGGTGAACGTGTCCAGCTTGCCGAGGAACGCGCGGATCTGCGGCCCCCGCCCGGCCAGGATGTTGTTGACCTCTTTTTGCAGGACCTCGAGGTTTGGGATGCCGCCGCCACGCAGAATCATGGCCAGGCTGGCCAGCGTCTGCTCGATGCTGGGATATGCCGACGAGTTCTTCAGCGGGATGGTGTCGCCGTTCTTCAGCTGCTGTGACGAAGGGTGCGGCGGCGCGGCCAGTTCGATGTGCTGAGAACCCAGCAGACTGGTCTGCCCGATCTTAGCGGTGGCGTTCGCCGGTAGCTTGACATCCTTGTCCAAGCGCAACGTCAAGGTGGGCACCCAGTTCCTCAGCTGGATATTGCGGATGCTCCCGACGAAGACGTCGGCCACCATGACCTTGCTGTTGCCATTGATGGCCAGCGTATCCGGCATCTGCACGTAGACGGTGTAGGAACCGGGACCGCTGCCCGGCCCGCCGGGCAGCGGAACGTTGGAGATACCGCGCCAGCCGCATGAGCTCAGCATCAGCGCGGCGGTCAGCAAGACCAGCCCCTGCCAGGTACGGCGGCGAAGCACGCGCATCACCCTGCTCACTGGCCCCCTCCTGACGATGCGGCCTCAGCCGGCAGCGGTGGGCCCGCGGGCGCCGGGCCTGGCCCGGAGACCGGCGCCGGCGTCGGCGCGACCGGACCAGGGACTACCTCGGGCCCCGGTGGTGGTGGTGGTATCGGCGCCGGGTGGTTCGGCTGGCCGATGTAGGGCAGCGGGCCGGGCTCCTCGTTGTAGGCATTCGGGTATCCCGGCGGTGTCTGCAGGTTTGACTGCACCGGAGCGATGTCCGGCCCGCCCATGAGTTCGCCAAGCGACTCGGGGGTCAGCAAGCCCGCCGTCACCGGCCCCACCTGTACGCCTTGCATGCCCGGCGCGACGATCCAGCCGTGCTGGGTGTTGCGGTGCGACAACGGTGTGTCGGGCACCCAGATGCCCGGCACGGTGGTGTCCTTGTACCCGTTCGGCGGCTGCAGGCGCGGCTCCGAGTACGCGACCTCTTTGGGCAACGTCGCGGCGGTGCTGAACAGGTTCAGCCCGAACGGCGGGAAGTTGAACTTGATCGCATCGAGAATCGGCGCCAGGTACTGCGCGCACAGCTCGGCGGATTCCTGGTAGCCGAGCCGGCTACCGGCCTGAATCGCGCTGCAGATGAACTGCATTGGGTTCGCGAAGCCCATCGTGCCCAGGGTCCCGGCTGGCTGGCCGACGACGGCGCCCTGCGCCGGGTGGTAAATCAAGGCCGCATTCGACAGGGCCGTCGGCAGCACGTGCAGGCCGGTCTCCAAGCCGTTCAGCGGGTCGGGTTGCACCAGCGCATTGGTCGCCTCGGCGAGGTTGTTGATGTCGTGGGTCAGCACCTCCGCGTTCTTGTCGAGGAACGGCCGAACCGTCGTGAGCAGGCTGTCGACCTGTTGTATCGCGTTGGCCAGGTCGGCGTCGGAGCCGCGCAAGTTGCCGGTCAGCTGGGCCAGGTTCTTGTTCAACGCGACGAACTTCTGGTCGTCCTGGTGCAGCGCGTTCACGAACAGCGCCAGACTTCGGACCACCGCGAAGAAGTCGCCGCGGCCTTCGTTGAGCGCGGTCAGTGCTCGCGACAGGGCGTTGAACGTGGTGTTGATCTGCTTGCCCTTGCCGGCCAGCCCGTTGGCGTAGGCCTCGATGACGTCACCGAAGGGCCCCTTGGGCTGCTCCTTCGTGGGCCCGAGTTTGGAGATGATGTTGGTGACGGTATTTCGTAGCTCGTCCCACTCGGTGGGCACCCGAGTGCGCTCTATCGGGATCACCGCGTTGTTCGCCAGCACCGGACCGCCCTTGTATGGCGGCTCCAACTGGATGAGCCGCGACGCCACCAGGGTGGGGTTGAGGATCGCCGCCTGCGCATCGGCAGGCACCTTGTACTTGTTGGCGTAATGAAAGGTCACCTTCATCTTGTCGCCGACCGGCTCGATCTTGTCGACCGCACCGACCTTCACACCCATAATCTCGACCGAGTCCCCGGAGTAAAGCGCATTGGCCTGCGGGAAGTAGGCGACCACGGTGTTGTTGGTGAGCTTCTCGAAGAGCCGGTAGCCGACGTACGCGACGACGAGCGCCAGCACGATCACCAGTGCGCCGATGATCACCGACGCCCGAGACAGCCTCGGCAGCCGCAGGTTGCGGATATCGAAGACGGTGCTCACTGAGTACCTCCCACGCTTCCTCCGCCGCCGCCTGGCTGGCTGCCCTGTACGCCGGGGGGGATGAACGGCGCCGGCAGCTGTTGGCCGGGTCCGGGTGGTGCCGGCGGTCCGGGCGGCAGTCCCGGCGCGAACGTCGACGGCGGGGGCGTCGGGCCGGCCGGTGCCAGATGCTCGGTCCGTGCCCCCGGCGGCGCGTTCGGCGGCAGCGGCGCCGGGGTGCCCGGCAGGTCAGGTGGCGGTGCGCCCGGCCGCCCGGCGATCGGGATGCCCGGCGTCGGGGGCAAACCGTTCGGGTTAGGCGGCGACGAGAGCACGTCGGGCAACGAGTACGGCCCGTTGGGCCCGAAGGGTCCCACATTTGGATTCATGCCGGCACACGGCATCGGGTTGCCCGGCCGCGGCAGCAGCTCCGGCGGCGGCGTGTACGAGCACGGCGACCCCGGCGGCACGGCCGGTCCCGGGTGATCCGGGGTGCCCTCCAGCACCGGCGGCGCGGGCGGCGGCGCACCGTTGGGGAACCGGGTGCCGTTCGGGTCGGGGAACCGGAAGGCCGGCAGCCCCGCGCTGCGCCAGAAGTCCTCCGGGTCGATCCCACGCTTCTTGAACGCCGCATCCACCCACGGCTGCAGGATCCAGGGCGGCAGCAGGTTGGACAGCTGGACCTTGAAGTACGGTCCGGACGCGACGGTTTCGTTCAGGGCCGCAACGGTCTTGCCGAACGTTGCGAGCGTCTTGGCCAGGTCGTCCTTGCGGGCCACCAGCAGGTCGCTGACGATGCGCAGCTGCTCCAGCACGTGATTCAAATTGGGGTTGTCGTTGATCAAGTTCTGCACCTGCGCCGAGAAAGCGGAAACATTGCCCAGCAGCGCGCTGATGGCCTGACTGCGCTGGTTGAACGCAGCCAGCAGCTCGTTGGCGTGGACGAACAAGTGGTCGATCTGCTCGCTGCGGTCGCCGAGAATGCTGGCCACCTGATTGGCCTGCGCGAGCAGATGCGTGATCTGGTCGTCCCGCTTGCCGATGGTGTCGGCGAATTTGGCCACGCCGTCGAGGGCCGCGCTCAGGTGGGGATACGTCTGATCGATGGTCTGCGACAACACGTTCAGCGACTGTTTGACGGTCTCGATGTCCCAGCCGGCGGCGGCTTTGGTGACATCGAAGAACGCGTCGTAAATCTGGTAGGGGGTAGTGGCTTGCCCCAGCGGCAACATCGCACCCGGACGCAGCGGCTGGGTGCCCTTCGGCTCGATCTCGAGCACCTTCTTACCCAGGATGGTGTCGGTCTTGATCGCCAGCCGGCTCTCGGTGCCGATGGTCTTGTTGCCGGTGGAGAACTTCATCACGACGTGGTCGCCCGCGATCTTGATCTCCTCGACCTGCCCGACATTGACGCCGGCGATGCGCACCTTGTCGCCCTTGTTCAGCTGACCCGTATCGGTGAACTGCCCGTAGTAAGTGGGCTTGGCGAACAACATCGGAACACTGGTAAAGGTTTGGCCCACGATGACGACCAGCACCACCACGACCACGCCCATGAGGCCGATTCGCAATCGGTTGGCAGGTTCCAGCGTTCTCATTGCGGCGTGCACCTACCTGACGGCTGCGCCCAGACATGGACCGTGCGAACAGGGCCGCCCGCCTGTAGCCCATTGGTCTTCAGCGTGAGATCGCACAAGTAGAAGTTCACCCAGTCTCCGTAGCTGCCGACGGCGCGGCCCACAATGTTCAGCCCGGGCGGCGTGCGGCGGATCTGGTCGTCCCACGCGTCCCGCTGGTCGATGATCGGTTGCTGGATGGGCTCCAGGTAATTCAGGGTCTTGTGCAGCAGGGTCCGGTTATCGGCCAGCAGGTCGGCGACGGTCCCGGCGGCGTCGCTGATGTGGGCGGTGCCGGCGGCCAGCTCGTCACCGTGGGTGTTGAGCCCGCTGATCAGTTTCTCGAAATTGTCGACGGTCTCGTCGAACTGCTTGCGATGTCTGACCGTGGTGTCCAGCACGATGTTGAGGTTCTTGACCACCTCGCCGATGGCCTGGTCGCGCTCGGCGATCGTGGAGGTCAGCTGTGCGGTCTGGTCGAGGATGTCGTTGATGGTGCCGCCCTGACCCTGGAAGACGGTGATGATGGCCGAGGCGATGTTGTTGACCTTCTCCGGGTCCAACGCCCGGAACAGCGGCTTGAAACCGCCGATCAGCGCGTCCAGATCCAAGGCCGGCTGAGTGCGCGACAGCGGGATGAACCCCCCGGGCGGGAGGACCCGGTCGGCGCCCTCGCCCTGCCCGCGCTTGAGTTCGACGTAACGGTCACCGATCAGGTTCAGGTAGCGGATCTGTGCGGTGGTGGACTGGTACAGCGGCACGGAGCGGTCCACGTCGAAATCGATCTGTACCCGATGCCCGTTGTCGACCAGCTGGATCTTTTTGACCTTCCCGATCTCCACCCCGCCGGCCCGGACGAACTGGCCTTCGCGTAAGCCACTGGCATTGCTGAATTCCGCCGAGTAGCTGCTGGTCCGGTCGAAGCGCATCTGACCGAACACCACGGCGAGCAGCACGGTGAATAGCAGCAGCACCGTCCCGATGATGCCGAGCCTGATTAAGGTACCGGTGATTTTCATGGGTTGATCGTGTTGTCCCCTACCTGACGGCCCCAGACGTACTCGACTGCGTACGGCGAGCCGGTATCTACGTGGTTGTACGGCGCGAGGCTGTTGCCGGTGTCCGCCACTAGCGTGGGCGCCGGCCAGAAATCACGGGTGATCGACTGCCAGCAGCCGGGCGCACCGCCCGGCCCGCCGTGCGCGTTCACGCGCGGCAGGTTCTCCGGGTAGATGTAGGGGTTGGGCGCTCCGCCTACCAGTCCGGCCAGCCCGATGAGGCCCTGGGTGGCGATCGTCATGCCGATCCCCGGGAGACCCAGCATGAGCCCCAACCCGGAGAACAATTCGGTGTCGGATCGCAGCGAATAGCCGCCGAAGCCACCCGTGAAAGCGGCGACCTTCGGTTCGACATCGTGCAAGTTGCGGATGGCACAGAACACCTCCGGGCTGTAGGTGTCCAGCAGCTGAGCCGAGGGCACCAGGTCAGCGGCCCCCCGTGCCAGATACGGCCCGCCGCGGTTGAAGATGTCAGCGCCGGTATTGCCGAAGCCGGTCGCCGCCAACAGGGCCGCATCCAGCTCCTTCTCCTGCAGGTGCACCGTGTGTGCCGTCGTCGACGCGTTGTTCAGGAAATCGAACAGGTCCGGCGACGCGTTGGCGTAGGTGTCGCCGAGGTCCGCCAACCGCTGAATGTCGCGGCGGATAGTGGGCATCCGCGGATTGATGTCGTCGAGGACGGCGCTGCCGTTGATGATCGACTGCCCGAACTTGTCGCCCAACCCGTTCAACGCTTCCGCGGCCGCCGAAAGCGTCAGGTTCACCTTGACCGGATCCACCTTCTCGGAGATCGACATGAGCGTCTGGAACAGCGTGTTCAACTCGACAGTGACCGACCTGGCGTCGATGACGTGCTGCGGCGTAATCCGCTGGGGCGTAGGGTTTTTCGGCGACGTGAACGCAACATACTTGTTGCCGAACAGGGTGGTCGCCACGATCCTCGCGTCCACGTTGGCCGGAATCACCTTGAGGTAGCGCGGATACACGTCCAAGGCCAACTTGGCCGCCGGCCTGCCGTCCTGCTGCACCTCGGAAATGCTGGCCACCCGGCCGATCTCCGCCCCGTTGTAGGTGACCTTTGAACCCGGATCCATCACCAAACCCGCACGAGACGACAGCATCGTCAACCGCGTCTTTGGCGTGAAATCCCCCTTGAACTGCAGGTACACCAGCCATAGCACTAGCGCAGCGACCAGAAAAACTACTACACCGGCTGTTCGGTACGGCCGGGCCGGCGGCTTGTTTACCTTCCCCTGCGGAGTCGTCATGCTCTATCCCGTTGCCTTACACCGTGAAGTTGAAGTTCGGGTTGACGCCGTAGAGCGCCATTTCGGCCAATAGCATGACGACCGGCGTCGAGACCAGCGAGAAACGCATCGAGCGGCCGACTGCCTCACCGACACCGACCGGGCCGCCGCTGGCGTTGTAGCCGTAGTAGCAGTGCGAGAGCATCACCACCCCGGCGATGATGATGACCTCCACGAATGACCAGAACACGTCGTTGGGGCGCAAGAATGTCCGGAAGTAGTGCTCGTAGGTGCCCGTGGACTGTCCGTATATCACCGTCGTCAGGACCTGCGGAGACAGGAAGGACAAGATCAGGCCCACCGCGTAGAGGGGGATGATCACCACCAGCCCCGCCAACGCCCGGGTGGACACCAGGTACGCCGTCGACTTGATGCCCATCACCTCCAGCGCGTCGATCTCCTCGCTGATCCGCATGGCGCCCAGTTCGGCGGTGGCGCCGGCGCCGACCGTGGCTGCCAGGGCGATGCCGGTGACGATGGGCGCGACGAGACGCACGTTGATAAATGCGGCGAGGAACCCCAGCAGGGTCTGGATTCCAATGTGGCCCAGTGACGCAAGGCCTTGAATGGCGACCAGCGAGCCGGCGGAGAGCGTCACGAAAGCGATGATCACCGCGGTGCCGCCGACGACGGCCATGGCCCCGGTGCCCATGCCGACTTCGGCAATGAGCCGCAGGATTTCCTTGCGGTAACGGGTCACCGCCCACGCCATGTCGCGACCGCCGATTACCGCGAACCAGCCCAGCTTTCCGGCTTCCTCAAGTGGTCGGGCCGCGGCGCCGCCGTAGCGACGAAGGTTTCCCGCTGCCCGCGGGAAGCGGGTGCGCAGTACTTGACCTGTCGTCATCCCAGGGCCCCCGTTCCGAACCGCACACCGATAGTGGTCAGCACCACGTTGACCGCGAACAGCGCCACCACAACCAACACCACGGTCTCGTTGACGGCGGTACCCAGACCCTTGGAGCCGCCCCGGACGGTCAGCCCGCGGTAGCAGCCGACCAGACCCGCGATGAGCCCGAAGGTCAAGGCCTTGATCGTCGCGATGACGACTTCGGGCAGTCCGGTGAGCAGGGTCAGCGAGGCCAGGTAAGCGCCGGCCGACACGTTTTGCAGATAAACACCGAAGAGGAAGCCGCCGACCAGGCCGACCATGCAGACCAGGGCGTTGAGCAGCATCGAGACCAGGGCGCAGGCGAGGACCCGGGGCACTACCAGCCGGTGGATGGGGTCGATGCCGAGCACCTCCATCGCGTCGATCTCCTCGCGGATGGTGCGCGCACCGAGGTCGGCGCAGATAGCGGTGGACACCGCGCCGGCGATCACCAACACCGTGTTGATCGGGCCGATCTGGGTGATCACCGCGATCCCGGCGCCCGCGCCCGAGACATCGGCAAGGCCGACCTGGATCAGCAGGACGTTGAACGTGAAGATGAAAAGCGCCGTAACGGGCACCGAGACCGCCATGGTTGGCAGCAGTGCGACCCGCATGATGAACCAGCACTGCCCGATGAATTCGCGCCAGTGGAACGGCAGGCGGAACACTGCTTTTCCGGTCAGCACGCACATCCGGAAGAAGCCGCCGACAAGTACCAGCGGCGGGCCTAGCTGGTCACGCACGTAATCGGTGAGTCGCGGCTGGGTCGTTGTCACCGGCGCCCCCTCGGGAAGGAACCGCGGCTACCGCGGCATAGCGGCGGATCCAGTCTCACGCCTCCTCCTTGCCCCATCCCTCAGGTGTGACCGCCGCCTCCCTACTGCGGGGTAGTAAGGCAGACCACAGGACCATACCCGATGGCTCACTCGCCGTACACCGCATCCGCACTATTAGCCTTCCGTCAAACTGACCTGCGCGTTCTTCGTTATCAGAGCGTTATGTCAGGTTCATCCGCCGCGACCTGGATCCGTTGACGCCGAAGCGCTTTCATGGGCTCCGGCTGCACCCTGGGGCGCCCCGTAGCGTGCGCGCAATTCGGTCTTGAGCACCTTGCCCGCGGGGTTCCGCGGCAATGCGTCGACGATTTCCAATCCCTTGGGATGCTTGTAGCGCGCCAGCCGCTCGGTGAGGAACTCATCGAGATCCTCTATGCGCAGATCGCTTTGGGCAACGGCGGCGACCGCGATCGGCACCTCACCCCACTTTTCGTGGGGGCGCCCGATGACGGCGACCTCGACGATGCCGGGATGACTGGCCAGGACGTTTTCCACCTCGGCGCAATAGATGTTCTCGCCGCCGGAGATGATCATGTCCTTCTTGCGGTCGACCACCCAGACGTAGCCCTCGTCGTCCATCCGGACCAGGTCGCCCGAATGGAACCAGCCGCCGGCGAACGCCTCGGCGGTGGCCTCCGGGTTGTTCCAGTAGCCGCTCATCAATGTCGGTGCCCGGTAGACGATTTCACCGACCTCACCGACGGGCACATCGTCCATGTTGTCGTCGACGACGCGGGCGGCCACCGTCGGTATCACCTTGCCGACCGAGCCGCGCTTACGGATCGCGTCCTCCCCGAGCAGCATGCAGGTGACCGGCGACATCTCGGTCTGGCCGAACGCGGCCAGGATCTGCGTTCCGGGGAAGGTTTCCGACATCTCCCGCAGCAGCGTGTCCGACGCCGGCGCGGCGCCCCACGACATCACCCGCAGTCTCACGTCGCGCGGATTTGCCTGCTGCGCAGCGCATACCGCCTGCCATTGCGCGGGCACCAAAAAGATTCCGGTGACCTTCTCCGCGGCCAGCACGTCGAGGAGCTGCCCGGGGTCGAACGCGCCCAGCGGATGGATCACCGTGGGGATGCCGAGAAGCATCCCGGTCAACATGTTGCCGATTCCGGCGATGTGGAAAAACGGGACGCCGATGAAGCCGACATCGTTGACATCCACGCCGTGGGTGAAAAGCCCGGTCATCGTCTGCCCGGTCAGGTTGGTGTGGGTCAGCACCGCACCTTTCGGCCGGCCGGTGGTACCCGAGGTGTACATGATCAGCGCCGGCGAGTCGTTGGGGATGTCCACCGGCTCGGGCGGGTCACCGGGCTCGTTGACCAGATCCTCGTAGCCCAACAGATCGCCTTCGGTGGCGCTGCCGGCCACTGCGATCGTGTTGAGCACCGACGTGATGCCGCGGACACCGCCGGCCACCGCGGCGAGCACGGATTCGGTGATCATGATTCGCGCTTCGCAGTCGTCGACCAGGAAGGCGAGCTCGGCGGGCGTCAGCCGAAAGTTCACCGGCACCGCGATGGCGCCGAGCATGTTGGCCGCCAGCACCGACTCGACGAACTCGGGTCGGTTCAGCATCAGGATCATCACCCGGTCCCCGAAGCCGACCCCTCGGCGGCTCAGGGCTCCGGCCAACGCGACGACGCGCCGCCGAAGTTCGGACCAGGTGATGGTGTGGCCCATGAATCTCAACGCCGTCGCACCCGGCTGCATCAGCGCGTGCCGCTCGAGTTGATTGACCCAGTTCTGTCGTCGAGCCAGGTACGGCTGCTCGGTGGGAGCTGCCCCGAGGGCGTTCTGGCCAGTCAACTGCGCGGTCAACTAGAGGGTTTCCTTTCTGCTCGGCGCCGTTCGCGGTCGGCTTGATATTTGATAAAACTTGGTGTTGTGTGGGTCACATTATGGTCTTAGCGGCGCGAAGACAAGCGCTTCCCGACTTTGGGCCGCCGCTGCGCCGAGCGCAGTTGTCCGACGAGGTCGCGGGCCACTTGCGTGCGGCGATCATGTCGGGCGAGCTGCGACCCGGGACGTTCATCCGGCTCGACGACACCGCGGCCAAGCTCGGGGTCAGCGTCACGCCGGTACGCGAGGCGCTACTGAAGCTGCGCGGCGAGGGCATGGTCCAACTCGAGCCACACCGCGGCCATGTCGTACTGCCGCTGACCCGCCAAGACGTCGACGACATCTTCTGGTTGCAGGCAACCATCGCCAAGGAACTCGCCGCGACGGCCACCCAACGCATCACTGACACCGAGATCGACGAGCTCGAGCACATCACCGACACGCTGGCGGCCGCCGTCGCGTCCGCCGACGTCGAGGCGATCGCGACGATCGAGTTCGCGTTTCACCGGGCCTTCAACCATGCCGCCGGGCGGATCAAGTTGGCCTGGTTCTTGCTGCATGTCGCGCGCTACATGCCGTTGTTGGTGTATGCCGCCGACCCGGAATGGGGTGCGGCCGCAGTGGACAACCACCGGCGGTTGATCGCCGCGCTGCGCCGCCGCGATGCCGGCGCGGTCGTCGAACACACCAACTGGCAGTTCGTCGACGGCGCGCGCCGGCTCGCCGAGCGACTGGACACCAGCGGGATCTGGGGCTAGTTCGACGACGCTAGTTCCTCGGCGCGCCGCTTGAGGTTCTCGGCGAGGTAATCCAACACGTTGTTCACGAGCTTCTTGACCATCGGCGCCGGCACCGCCATCTCGGTCTCGACGTCCATGTCCACAGTCAGCAGCGACGTCGGGCCCATCTCCACGACGCTGAACAGCTGCTCCTGCTTGGTGAACAGGTTGCCCTGCTGCATGACCGTCTGAATCTGGTTCGGGTTCGGGTAGTACACCGCCTGGATATAGGTGCCTTCGATGCCTTCATAGGCGGCATCCAGACGCAGCTGGCTGGGGCGTCCGTCGTCGTAGCGGGCCAGCACCCACAGGCCTTTGATCTCCTTGTTCCACTGCGGGTAGGACTCGAAGTCGGCGACGATGCCCATGACTGTGGCGGCGTTGGCGGCGACCTCGACGGTCTTGCTCACGAACGGCATTGGCCGAGCATATCCGTGGCGATCGCAAGCGCGGCGAAGCCGGGCACAGCGGATCGGCACAGCGGCCGAGGGCGTCGGAACAATGCACTAGCTCACGCAGGCCGTCGCCAGCAGCGCGCGGATGGCCTCCGGAATCGGTTGCGGTTTGCGCGTGGTCCGGTCGACGTAGACGTGCACCCAGTGGCCGAGCGCGGTGATGGTCTGTTCGTCTGCCCGGAACACGCCGAGCCGGTAGGTGACGCTGCTGCGTCCGAGCCGAGTGACCGCCACGCCGACCATCAGCCGCTCCGGAAAATGCAATTCGGAGAAGTACCGGCAGCCCGATTCGGCCACGATGCCTTGCAAGGGCGTGGTCACCGGGTCGAGGTCGACGTTGGTGTTGATCCAGCCGTTGATCGCGGTGTCGAAGAGCTGGTAGTAGACCGCGTTGTTCAGGTGCCCGAACATGTCGTTGTCGGCCCAGCGGGTGGTCACGGGCCAGTGCACCGGAAAGTCGCGGCTGGTGAGCCCGTCCGGGGCGGGCGGCCCCCCCGAAAACACGGTCATGGTTGTATTCGAACATGCTTCGAATCCGCGGTGCGGTGCTGGAGCACATCGGATCGCCACGGCCCTACACGGCATCGCGGCCCATCAGCGTTGCCGAGGTTGACCTGGCCCCGCCCGCAGTCGACGAACTGCAGGTCCGCATCGAGGCTGCCGGCGTGTGTCATTCCGACCTGTCGGTGGTCAACGGCAACCGGGTGCGGCCCGTGCCGATGTTGCTCGGTCACGAGGCAGCCGGAATCGTCGAACGCAGCGGCTCTGACATAGCGGTCGGTCAGCGGGTGGTGATGACGTTTTTGCCGCGGTGCGGCCACTGCGCGGCGTGCGCCACCGACGGGCTGACCCCGTGCCAGCCGGGCAGCGCCGCGAACACCGCCGGCACGTTGCTGGGCGGCGGGATGCGGCTGAGCCGGGACAACCGCCCCGTCTACCACCATCTCGGGGTGTCGGGCTTCGCGACGCACGCCGTCGTCCACCGGGCCAGCGTCGTCCCGGTGCCGGACGACGTACCTCCGTCCGTCGCGGCGCTACTGGGCTGCGCGGTGCTCACCGGCGGCGGCGCGGTGCTCAACGTCGGTAAGCCGCGTCCGGGTGAGACTGTTGCCGTCGTCGGCCTGGGTGGTGTCGGTATGGCGGCGGTGCTGACGGCATTGGCCCACGACGACGTCCGGGTCGTCGCCGTCGACCAACTACCCGAGAAGTTGACAGCGGCTCGCGACCTCGGCGCGCATGAAACCTTCACACCCGAGGCGGCTACCGACGCCGGGGTCAAGGCCGCCGTGGTCATCGAGGCGGCCGGCCATCCCGCTGCGCTACAGACGGCGATCGAGCTGACCGCCCCCGGCGGTCGCACCATCACCGTCGGCCTGCCACCACCGGATGCCCGAATCAGCGTGTCGCCGTTGGGTTTTGTTGCCGAAGGCCGCTCGTTGGTGGGCAGCTACCTGGGCTCGGCGGTGCCCGCACGTGATATCCCACAGTTCGTCGAGCTGTGGCGCTCGGGCCGGCTGCCGGTGGAGTCGCTGGTGTCCTCGACGATTTCGCTCGACGACATCAACGAGGCGATGGATCATCTGGCCGAGGGCACCGCGATCCGCCAGCTGATCACCTTCTAACCGACGAGCCCTAGATCTGCAGGCATTGCCCACCGTCGACGACGAGCTCCGAACCGGTGATGAACGACGCCTGATCCGAGACCAGGAACGCGACGGCGTCGGCCACCTCCGACGGCTGTCCGATCCGGCCGGACAGCGACGTCGACGCCAGCCGCGCCTGGGTCTCGTTGTCCAGCATCGGTGTCGCGATCGGGCCCGGAAACACCGCGTTGACCCGGATTCCGGAGGCCGCGAGCTCAGCGGCGGCGATCTGGGTCAGGCCACGCAACGCCCACTTCGCCGACGCGTAAGCGCTGTGCCGAGGGAACGGGCGGATCGCGCCGGTGCTGCAGGTGTTGACGATCGCCGCATTGTCGGCGGCCCGCAACTGCTCGAGTGTCGCTTGAATACCGATGAATGCGCCCAGACAGTTGACCCGCCAAGCTTTTTCGAATCCCTCGACCGACTCTTCGTCGATCGACGCGCGGTGCAGCGCGCCGGCGTTGTTCACCAGCGCGGAGAGCGACCCGAACCGGTCGACGACGGCCGCGACTGCGTTGGCCCACTGCGGCGGCGAGGTCACGTCGAGCGGAACCGCGATCACCGCATCGTCGCCCAAACCGTCGACCGCGGCCGTGAGTTCCCCGGTGCTGATGTCGCAGGCGCCGACGAGAAATCCGTCTGCGCGCAGCCGTTGCACAATGGCCCAGCCCTGCCCGCGGGCGGCTCCGGTCACCAGGGCGACGCGCGCGTCAGCCAACCGGGATCAGCTCTGAATCGACCGGCAGGCAATTGCTGCGCAGCACTTCGGTTGCACCGACCGAAGCTGAAATCCCCGCGGCCGCAAGCGCATGACGCTTGAACGCGCGCGCGGCACCGCTGAGCACATGCTGCACGGTCGTCATCCGGTGACCGACAGCCAACGGCCAATCGTCGTGCCAGAGCGTGAGTTCGGTCATCCGTTGATCCAGCGCCTTGAGCACCTGCTCGCGGATGCCCGGGTTGGACGCGAAAACCTCTGCGCTGACCGCCAAGCCGATGCTCGTCGGCACGAACTGGGAGTCCAGGTCGGCCACCCGCGCGCCCAGGATCTGCAACGGGCGGATATCGCAGCGCTGCGTTAGCAGCACGTTGACCTCCCAGCCGGCCGCCACCCTGTCGTAAACCCACCCGCCGACCGAGCACGCGACATCGGTAGGGCTGGCGGCGATGACGTCGAGCCGGTACTTGAATGCAGCATCGTCGGAGCGCGAGGCCGCGGTTGCGGGCGAAGGTCGAGCTATCAATGAACCATTCCTCATCGTTGCATCCGGCCGACCCAGCGTGACACTTTTACGCCAATCTGTAAAGGGTGGTCAGAACTTACGGCGCGCCTCCAACTCGGCGAGAATCTCTTCGGTGTGCGCGCCGAGCGCCGGCGCGGTGGACCGCGGCGCCCACGGCGTGCCGTGGAAATCCGCCGGAGTCGCGACCATCGGCACGGCGCCTTCGCCCGCCGGGCCCTCCGGGACGTCGACCATGCCGCCTGCGGCGTGGAACTGCTCGTCGGCGACGACGTCTTCGACCGTGTTGATCGGCGACCAGAAGAAATCGGGCTCCCCGGCGAACACCTCCGCCCATTCGTCGAGCGGCTTGGTGGCAAAGATCTCGTCCAACCGGGCGATCAGTTCGACGGCGTTGGCGGCGCGGGAGCGCGCGGTGGAAAACCGCGGATCGGTGAGCCAGTCGGGGTGGCCGACGGCCCGGCACAGGGCAGGCCAATGCCGGTCGGCTTGCAACCCGACGATCCAGAACCTCCGGCCGTCGCCCGCGGTGTAGTTGTTCATGCACGGGTTGCCCATCGTCTCCCGCTGCCCGATGGCAATCGGCTGGCCGGTCATCAGGTAGGTGTTCAAGTCGAAGCTCACCGTGTACGCACCCTGTCGGTACAGCGATGTGGTCACCAGCTGCCCGGCTCCGGTTCGGTTGCGGGCCAGCAGCGCTGCGCAGATGGCCGCCGCCAACGTCATGCCCGCCGCGTGGTCGCCCATCCCGCCGCGTTGAAACGGCGGCGTGTCACCGGGCCGGGTCAGCAGATGCGCCACCCCGGCGCGGGACCAGAACGCGGCGACGTCGTAGGCGGCCCAGTCGGCGTCGGGCCCGGTTTCGCCGTAGCCGGTGATCAACCCGTAGACAAGGCGCGGATGGTCAGCGGCTATCGACTCGAAGTCGAATCTGAGCCGCCGCAACGCAGCGGGGCGCACATTGGTCACGAAAACGTCTGCGTCACTGATCAATTCAAGAGCTGTCGCGCGCCCGTCGTCGGTTGTCAGGTCCAGGACGATGCTGCGCTTGGAGCGGTTGTCCATCTCGAAGGGCGGGTTGATCTCGAAGTCCAGGCCGAGCATCTTGCCGAACAGCCGCCCCGGATCGCCGGTCGGCGGCTCGATCTTGATCACGTCCGCACCCCACTCGGCGAGGATGCCACCCGCTGCGGGCCCGGCCACCCAGACCCCGAGCTCCACGACTTTGATGCCTTCCATCGGTCCGGCCATGCCCGGAATCACACCATGCGACTACCCTGAGTACCAATCATGAGTCTCGTTGCCGGGCGTGGCCCGCTGAGCAGTGATCCCGCGGGCTGGTTTTCACCCGCCGTGCCTGACGATGTGGTCTATGTCGAGCCGCATCCCCGACGCGTGCAGGCGCTGCGCGGCGGGCGCACAATCATCGACACCGAGCGGTCATTGCTGGTGCACCGGCGAAATCACCCGTTGTCCTACGCTTTTCGCGCAGAGGACGTCGACGGCCTGCCCAGCCAACCGGTTTCGGAGGCACCCGGATACTTCGCAGTGCCGTGGGACGCCGTCGACACCTGGCTGGAGGAAGGACGCACGCTCGTCCACTACCCGCCTAACCCGTACCACCGCGTCGACTGTCGCCCGACCCAGCGGCGGCTACGGGTCGAGGTGGTCGGCAGCACGCTGGTGGACACCGATGACACCGTGATCGTGTTCGAGACGGCGCTGGAACCTCGCCTGTACGTCGACCCGGCGTACGTGCGCACCGACGTTCTGCGGCAATCGGATACGTCGACGTACTGCAACTACAAAGGGACAGCGACGTATTGGACGGCCGCGATCGGCGACACCGTCGTCGAAGACGTCGGGTGGAGCTATCCGGATCCGCCACCGGAAAGCCTGCCGATCAAGGGCTTCCTCAGTTTCGACGCGACCCGGGCCGAGGTTTTCGCCGAACTACCCGCGTCGTGAGGACGCCGGCGGCGAATAGTTCGGGCGTCCGAGGCCCAGCGCATGCTGGGCGATCATGTTGCGGAAGACTTCGAGCGTGCCGCCGTAGATACCGGTCGGCAACGCCAGCCGAAAAACGTATTCGGCGGCGCCGTCGTCGGCGGCACGGCTGGTGCCGACGGGAAGCGCCGACGCGGCCCCAAGCAGGTCCATCAGATCGGGTGAAACATCGCGCATGGCTTGCGCATTGGCCACTCGCCCGAACATTCCCGGGGTGCTCAGCGCCGCCTCCAGGCGAGCGACACCGCGGCCCAGCCGGTATGCCACCGACGTGTCGTCCAGCAGCCGGCGGCCATCAGGGCCCGCTTCGGCGGCAAGCGCCGCGATCCGGTCGATGGCCTCGGCCATCAGGGTGGCCTGCTCGGACATCACCGCGATCCGCTGCAGACCTTCGAGATCACGTTCGAACGTGCCGTGCTCGACGTCGAGCGCCTCCCGCAGCACGGACCAGCCGCCGTTGACCTCACCGATGCGGTATTTGTCGTCCACCCGGACATCGCTGTAGTAGACGATGTTGGTCCGGTCGCCGTCGATGGTGCGGATGGGTTGGATCTCGATGCCCGGCGAATCGAGCGGCACCAGAAACATGGTCAGGTTCTTGTGTTTCGGGGCATCCGGGTCGGTGTTGGTGAGCAGAAAGACATACTTGGCGTTCTGCGCGTTGGAGGTGAACATCTTGGAGCCATTAATGACCCAGCTAGATCCATCCGCCTCGCGGACCGCGCGGGTCTTGCAGGTCGCCACGTCGGAGCCGCCCTCGGGCTCGGTGTAACCCAGACACAGCCGGATGTGACCGGACAGCACCCCGGGTATCACCTCCCGGGCGAGCTCCGGGGATCCGAACTGCTCGACCTTGTGCGCGACCATGGCCGTCGTGCCCCAGTGGAACCACGGCGTGTGCGCGCGGCCGATCTCCAGGTCAAAGATGCGCCGGCGGACCGCGCTGAAGCCGCCGTCGGATTCCTCCTTCCAGTCGCTGGCCAGGTAGCCTTCGGCGCCCAGCGCCAAATGCACTCCCTCGTCGAAATTCTCGCCAGTCTCACGGTCTCGTCGGCGCACCTCGTCGGTGACCACATCGGCCAGAAACGCCCGCAACCGATCGCGGAACTCCGCGTCCTCGGCGGAGAGTTCGACGACCGAGAAGTCCATGACCGTTAAAGCCGGGCTTGGGTTTTGATCGCGGCGTCGCTGGTGCGCAGCGGACGAATCAGCGCCTCCTGGTTGAACGACGCGATCAGCTCGCCCTCTTCGGTGTGCACCGCGCCTCGGACATACGACATGCCCGCGCCGACCTGGGTGCTTTCGTGCGTGTACAGCAGCCAGCCGGCCCACGACACCGGCTCGTGAAAGCTCACCGTCACCGACAACGGTGCGGTGGACACGGTCAGGTGCGACTGGCTGGTGCCGATGCCCTCGTGCGCACGCATCGTCGTCGAAATCCCCAGGTGGCCGGTGAAATACGCGACCAGCGCCTTGGCCAAGTCGTCGCGGGCCGGGATCGGGTCGTAGTGCACCCAGGCGTACAGCTCCGGCGGCCCGACTTCGTCGGGGCTATTGACGTCCACGACGTCGACCAGCCGCACCTCCCGCCCCGCCATCGGCATCGGCGACACGTTCGCATCCGCAGGCCCGGCGACATCGGGGCGGGCCAGCTGGTGACGGATGACATCGGACGACGGCACGTCGGCGAGCGCGGTCACCGTGATGCAGCGGCGGCCGTTCTGCTGCACGGCGACGACCGCGGTCGCGGTGGAGCGGCCCTCGTGGACGACGTCGATGTCGAATTCGACGGGCGGACCGGCCATCACGGCGCGGGCGAACACCGCGTGCGCCGAGCGTAGCGACTTCTCCGGAAACCGTTTGGTCACCGCGACAATCGCCTGCGCCAGTATCTGGGTGCCTTCCACCACCTGCCGCTCGTCCTCGCCGGCGATCCCGGTGTCGCCGCTGAAGCGGTCCGACCCGTCGGGCCGCACGTCGAACAAGTCAAGCAGGCCGGCGACCGACCAGTGTGTCTGCTCAGAGTCCGTGGTCACCTAGCGAGCGTGACATTCTCTACGAATGTTGTAAAGGCTTAGGCGTCGATCACCAGTGTGCGGAAGCGGTCGATGGTTTCGATTGCATGCGCCACGCTGTCCCCGGGCAACGACACCTGCAGCCATGTGACGCCGAGGGTGGCCAGCTTTTCCACACCGGTCAGGTAGGCGTCGGCGTTGAAGTCGTCGGCTGCCGGGTTGCCGCCGTCGAAGTTGCTGAATACGACGTCGAAATCCGTCCAGTCGCGGCCAGCCGCATCGATTCGGCGACGCAGGTCGTCGATGCCGTCGACGAGGCGCTCGGGCGAGTCGATGGCCGCGGTGCGAGCGGTCTGGGCCAGCGCCGCGGGCGCGGGGAATGGGCACCACCCGTCGCCCTTTTGCGCAGCCCGCCGACGAGCGGCTCCGGTGTTGCCGCCGATCCAGATCGGCGGATGCGGCTCGCTCACCGGTCGCGGGTGTGCGGTGATCCCGCGAGCGGTGAAGTGCCTGCCCTCGAACGAGACGTCATCGGTGGTCCAGATCGTCCGGATCACGTCCAGCGCCTCGTCGAACAGCTCGGCACGCTCGTCGTAATCCACACCGAGGGCGGCGAACTCCTTCTTGAGGTAGCCGACTCCGACCGCGAGCGTGAAGCGGCCGCCGGAGAGCAAATCCAGCGTCGCGCCAGACTTGGCCACCACGAACGGATTTCGATACGGGAGCACGACGATGTTGGGAATCAACCGCAACGTGCTGGTGTGCGCCGCGGCGAAACCCATCGCCACGAACGGGTCCAGTGCATCGTGTCCGCCGGCGTCCAGCCAGCGCTGCGTCGGCGCGGGGTGGTCGGTGAACCCGAAGCCGTGGAATCCGGCCGCCTCCGCGGCCGCGGCGACCGCGGCGATGCCGCTGCCGCTGACCAGCTCCGGGTTGTAGGGGTGCCGGTGCATCGGGTGGGTGATCGTGAAATGCATCGGCCTACCTCCGCGCGAAGCGACTGCGTGACACTTTTACAATAATCTGTAAAGCTAACCCAGGAGTCGTGTAGGGGGCATTGTGACGACGAGTTCGCAGACAGCATTCCAAACGCTGGCAAGTGGGTTCTGCTTCGGCGAAAGCCCGCGCTGGTTCGAGGGGCTGCTGTGGTTCTCCGACGTTCTCGGCGAGGCCGTGCACACCGTCGACCTGCGTGGCTCGCTGACCACCGTGCCGTTGCCCGGGCATACCCCGTCCGGGCTGGGATTCCGCCCCGATGGGTCCCTGCTGATCGCCTCCAGTGAGGCCCGCCAGGTCCTGCGCTACGACGGCGAAGCCGTGATCGCCGTCGCCGACCTGAGCGCTGTCGCACCCGCCGACCTCTGCGACATGGTGGTCGACGACCTCGGACGCGCCTACATCGGGTCGCAGGCATTTCACGGCGGGGTGATCCTGCGGGTCGATCCGGACAACACCGTGACCATGGTCGCCGAAGACCTGGAGTTTCCCAACGGGATGGTGATCACCGCCGATCGCGAGACGTTGATCGTGGCGGAGTCGACCGGCAGGCGGTTGACCGCGTTCAGCATCGGCGACGGCGGCGAGCTGCGCGACCGGCGGGTCTTCGCCGACGGTTTGGACGGCCCGCCCGACGGCATCACCCTCGATGCCGGCGGCGGCGTGTGGACCGCGATGACGCTGGCCCACCAGTTCGAGCGGATCACAGTAGGCGGCGAAGTGACTCACCGCATCGACATCGGCGATCGCGCCGCGATCGCCTGCACGCTCGGCGGCCCAGAGCGCCGCACGCTGTTCATGATGTCCAGCACCGACGCCGATCCCAAGCGGCTGGCAGGCACTCGGCTGTCCCGACTCGACACGGTGATCGTGGACATCCCTGGTGCGGCGACACCCTCAGTTGAGCGCCGAGATCGACGGTAGCGTCGCTTTTTTCAAGATTTCCGGCACTGACGTCGATCTCGGTACAGCAAGGTTCACGATGTCCTCGCCCGAACGGATGATCGAGGCCCGCACGCCGGTGCCGACGAATTCGGCCTGCAAACCCAATACCCAGGTGTCCAGCATCCGCTTTGCCCCCGGCAGCGACGGCCCGACGAGCTCCGGGCTGATCAGCACGACATCACCACGCTGGTTTTCGATCATCGGCGGAATGACTTGTGCCGCAAGGTGTTGGGCACCGACCCACGAGCCGTCGGCGAGACCGGCCGCGGTGACCAGCACGTCGACGGCACCGACCAGGTAGCCCGCAGACTCGACGAACCGATTGATCGAGGCAGGGTCGGCGAGGTCCAGGTATGCGGCGAAGGCCGCGGCGCCGTCGGATCGAAGACGGCTCGCGAGCCCCTCACACACGTCGGTGCGGCGGGCCCCCATCAGCACCAGATGGCCATCCCCGGCCAATCGTGCGGCGACAGCCAGGGCAACTGCCGATGCGGCTTCGGTGATGACGACGGCCCTGCCCCCGGCCGGTCCGGCTAAGATCTGGTAGTCAGCTGGTGGCACGCAAAGAGCGTGACACTTCGGGTAAGTTTTGTAAAGTTGCGGGTATGGAGCAGACCTCGACCATCGAAGGTGATACCTCGACGCAGCAGCGGATCCTGGCAGCCACCGCTGAGGTCCTCAGCCGCAACGGCAAACGCAAGCTCAGCCTGTCCGACGTCGCCGCCCAGGCCGGCGTTTCGCGGCCGACGCTGTACCGGTGGTTCGCGTCGAAGGAGGAGCTGCTCTCGGCGTTCTCCCGCTACGAGCGACAGGGATTCGAGAGCGGTTTGGCTCGGGCGACGGCCGGCCTCAAGGGCGTCGACAAGCTCGACGCCGCGTTGCGCTTCATCGTCGACTACCAGCACTCCTACACCGGCGTGCGGATGGTCGACATCGAGCCCGAGCATGTGATCGGGCAGTTTTCGCACGTCCTTCCACAGATGCGGGAGGGGCTGCAGCGGCTGCTTCCCGGGCCTAACGCCGCGGTCAAAGCGGCCGTCGCGATCCGGATCGCGCTTTCGCACTACATGGTTCGCGGCGACGACGCCGACCAGTTCCTGGCCCAACTGCGCCACGCGGTCGGCATCAAAGGAGCCGATTAGTCGAACAGCACCGCCGCGTTGAGATAGCCGGTCGGGTCGAAGGCCGTCTTGACGGTCCGCATCGCGGCAATGTCGGCGGGTTCGCGTGACATGCCGAGGTAGGCACGTTTGCGGCTGCCCACCCCGTGCTCGGAGCTGACGTTGCCGCCGCAACCGGCGATCAGGTCCATCATCGCCGGGTACAGCTCGCGTTCGGCCTCGACGGCGCAGCGCAGCACGTTGAGATGCAGGTTGCCCTCCCCGATGTGCCCGAACAACACCGGCAGCGCGCCAGGCGCACGACGGGCGACCAGCGCCGTCGCCTCGCCTGCGAACGCGCCGACGGCCGACAGCGGCAGCGAGACGTCGAACTTCAGCGGCGGCCCATGAATACCCAGCACCTCGGCCAGCGATTCCCGCACCCGCCAAAGCCGTTGCTGCGCAGCCGCATCGACGCCCACCGCGGGCTCGCCACATGTCGTTACGCCCGTAAGCGCGGCGGCCAACCGCTCGGTCTGGTCGTGATCGGATGCCAGTTCCACCAACAGCATCCAGGCGCCGTCCACGGGCGCGGCCACACCGGCCCGTCCGTCCACCAGCTCCAGGGCGGCGATGCCCTCCAGGTCTCGGAACAACCGAGCCGCGTCGACCAGCGCGTCGAGCTCGTCGAAACCGCAGACCGCCGTCACTCGATGCGACGGCGTCGGATGCAGGCGCAGATCCAGCGCCGTGATCACGCCCAGCGTGCCCTCGGCGCCGACGAACAGCGCCGGCAGGTCGTAGCCGGTGTTGTCGGCCCGCACGCGGGTGTGCCGGCGCAGCATCGACCCGTCGGGCAACGCAACGTCCAGACCGATGACCTGTTCGCCCATGTTGCCGTAGCGCACAGTGCGCAGCCCGCCGGCGTTGGTGGATGTCATGCCACCGACGGTCGCGCTGTCGCGCGCCGCAAGGTCGACACCGAATGTCAGACCGGCCGCGGATGCCGCGCGTTGCACCGCGGCCAGGGTGGCACCCGCCCCGGCTTCGATGCGTCTTTCGCGCAAGTCGACATCGCCTGTGGCGCAAAGCCGTTCGGTGGACAGCAGCACATCGTCGTGTTCGGGAACGGTGCCGGCCACCAATGAGGTCCGACCGCCCTGGATTGTCACGTGCATTCCGGCGTCGCGGCAGATTCGCAACACCTCGGCCACTTGCTCGCCCGAACCAGGACGCACCAGGGCGCTGGCGTGGCCGGGATACCGGCCGGTGTGGTCGACGCTGCGACCGGCCAGCACATCGGGGTCGGTGCTGACATGACGGTCACCGACCACTGTCGCCATGCGGGCAAGCACACCGGTAGCCATGGCGAGTTCTAGCGGATGACGCTGGCGCCGCCGTCGACCGGGATCACCGCACCGGTGATGTAGGTGCTGGCCCGGCTGGCGAGGAAGACGGCGATGCCGGCCATGTCGGCGGGTCGGCCGATGCGGCCCAGTGGCAACAGCGAACCGACCGCCTCCGGGCCCGCCCGCAGCAGCTCCTTGGTCATCCGGGATTGGAACAACCCGGGGGCGATCGCGTTGACCAGAATCCGCGGCGCCAGTTCACCGGCGAGATGCTTGGTCAGCATGTGCACGGCCGCCTTGCTCGCGCTGTAGGAGAAGTTGTTCCTGCCGCGCTCCGGCGGAATGATCCCGTCGACGCTGCCGGTGTTGATCACCCGCGCGGGATCGTCGTCGGTGGCGGCGGCGGTAAGCATCGGCACCAGTGCGCGGGTCAGCAGAAACACGCCTTTGACGTTGACGTCGAGCACCTTGTCGAAGCCGGATTCGGGAAATTCGCCGAACGGCGCTCCCCACGCGGCGCCGGCGTTGTTGAACAGCGCGTGGATCGCGTCCTCCCGGTCGGCCAGGTCGCTCACCAGCGCCTGCACCCCGTCGACCGTGCTGAGATCCGCCGGAATCGCGTGCACGATGCCATGGGCTGACAGCTCGGCGACGGCCGCGTCCAGCTCGGCCTTCTTGCGGCTGGACAGATACACCGTCGCACCGGCCTGCAGCAATCCGCGTGCCATCATCACGCCGATGCCGCGGCCGCCGCCGGTCACCACGGCGACTTTGCCGTCAAGTCGAAACATGTCGGTCATGGCCATCAGTCTGGACGTCGGTGTGCCTACCACAGTCGGCGGGGACCTTGTATAGTACGTTCAGTCCGTACTGAACGATAACTAGGAGATGGAGCTCAGGTGTCGCCCGACGAGGCGGAGTTCGTCGACCGTATCGGGCTGTTCTTCGAGAGCATGGGCGGGCCGCGGACCATGGGCCGGGTTTACGGCTGGCTGATGATCTGCGAGCCGCCCCAGCAGTCGTTGGCCGAGCTTGCGACCGCGCTGTCGGTCAGCAAGGCGTCCGTCAGCACGGTGGCTCGTCAGCTGCAGGCGGCAGGGATGATCGAGCGGCTGCCGTCGGCGTCTCGTGAGCATCGCTACCGTGTCACTCCCGGCGGCTTCACCCACGTCCTGAATGTGCAATTCGGCCTCATGCAACCGGGTGTCCACGCCGCCGACTTCGGCTTGACGCTGCTCGGCGAGGATCGCGCCGAACAACGCGAGCTATTGCAGGACTTCCGGGATTTCTGCGAGTTCTGCAACAACGACTACCGCGACAAGTTGATGCAGTTGTGGGAGGACTACCGAGCAGAACGGAGAACACAGTGACCGACCGGCCAGACCAGTCCAGCAAGCTCGACTTCTCCGGCGTGCGCTGGGGCTCGGTGGAGTGGACCAATCTGTGCACCCTGTATCTGCGTGCCTACGAAAGTCGTTTGGAGCACCCGGTTCTCGGTGACCGGGAGGCCGCCGAAGCCATCGACCGGATCGACTACGACTTTGCCCGAATGCACCGAGCCACCCAGCCATGGTCCAACCAGTTCCTGGTTGCGTTGCGCGCCAAGCAACTCGATGTCTGGGCCGACGATTTCCTGCGCCGCAACCCGGACGCTGTCGTCTTGCACCTGGGGTGCGGACTCGACAGCCGCGCGTTCCGCCTCGAGGTGCCCTCCGGGGTGAGCTGGTTCGACCTCGACGTGCCCGAGGTCATCG
This sequence comes from Mycobacterium fragae, assembly GCF_002102185.1. Lineage (GTDB taxonomy): Bacteria > Actinomycetota > Actinomycetes > Mycobacteriales > Mycobacteriaceae > Mycobacterium > Mycobacterium fragae. The sequence continues at coordinate 288,188 of NZ_LQOW01000028.1, read as the reverse complement.
ACTTGAGGCGCAGGTTGTACGACGACCGTGAGGGCTACACGATGATCGGGTCGTCGGTCACCGACCCCGGCTGGCTGGACCAGATCCCGACGGGTCGTCCCGCGCTGGTCGTCGCCGAGGGCCTGCTGATGTACCTCACCGAAGCGGAGTTACGCGACCTGATGGGCCGGCTGACGGATCGATTCGGCACCGGCGAGCTGCTGACCGACCTGCTCTCACCATGGGGTCCGCGGTTCTCGAATTCTCCATTGCTCTCCAAGGCTTCCACGGCGGGGATCACCAAATGGGGCACGCGGGACGGTCATGAGCTACCCGAGTGGAACCCGCGGCTGCGCCTCGTTGACCGAGTCGTGTTCCTCGACCCCGCGAAGATCCCGCTGAAGCCGCAGCGGGTGCTCTACCGATTGCTGACCGCGCTACCCGCCGTCAGGAACTACGACCGGCTGTATCGATTTCGGTTCTGACGCCGAGCGGAGACTCCGCCCGGACCGACTCGTCGCGGATCAAACCCCGCAGCAGGGCGGTGCTGAACTCGGCGGCGATCTCCTGCGCGGTCCGACGGCCGTGTGGCCGCAGCCACCGGTAGGCGCCGAGGGTCATCCCGATATAGCCGAGCGCCAGCACATGGGAGTCGCATTCGTAGAACTCGCCGCTGGCGATGCCCCGGTCTATGAGCCCGTGCACGTGCTCATAGACCTGAATTTCCTTCTCGCGCACGGCCGCAACCTGTTCCTCGGTGAACCACTCGGTGATATACGGCTGCTCTTGGAAGTACACCGCAGCCCCTTCCGGGTTGGCGGCAATCTGGTTGAGCAGCCGCACGGTGTACTGATACAGCGCCTCGCGGGCGGAGATCGACGGGTCGTCGTGCACGGCGGCCAGCGTGCGCTCGGCGGCCCGCTGGTAGATGTCGTAGAGGATCAGCGACTTGCTCGCGTAGTAGTGGTAAACGGTCGCCTTGTTCAGTCCGACCACGTCGGCGACGTCGTCCATCCGGGTGCCGTGGTAGCCGCGGGCGGCGAACAGCTTGGTGGCAACGGTCAGCAGCTCTTCGCGGCGGGAGAGCCCGTTCTCGGATGGCATGTCTTCTCGCTATCAGCAGGCCGGGTTGCCCCGGCGTCAATCAACTAGTTGGATAGTCTAGGCAGGACAGTTTTTCACCGTTGCGGGTTGTACGGGCGGGATTAGACTGCTCCACGAAGGCACGTGGCGAATCGACCCAATCGAGAAGGTGGTCAGATGAATCCAGATCCGGATCCTAGCTACGACTTTTCCGACGAACTCGAGTTCTTCTTCCGCTACATGCCGTGGGGTCTGCGCGGCGTCGTGGACGGCAACGGCTACCCGCCGCCGGCCTACCCGCCCGTCTAGAGAGCTTTTAGCTCCTCGGTCACCTGCGACACCGACTTCTTGGCATCACCGAAAAGCATCGTGGTTCCGTCCGCGTAGAACAGCGGGTTGTCGATGCCCGCGAACCCCGAATTCATCGACCGCTTGAGCACGATCACCGACTTCGACTTGTCCACGTTGAGGATCGGCATGCCGTAGATCGGACTAGACGCTTCGTTGCGGGCAGCCGGATTAGTCACGTCGTTGGCGCCGATGACCAGCGCCACATCGGTGCGGGCGAACTCGTCGTTGATGTCGTCCATGTCCTTCATCGCGTCGTAGTCGACTTCGGCCTCGGCCAACAGCACGTTCATGTGTCCGGGCATCCGGCCCGCCACCGGGTGGATCGCGTATTTCACCGTGACCCCACGGTTCTCCAGCAGCGTTGCCATGTCCTTGACGGCGTGCTGGGCCTGAGCGACGGCCAGGCCGTAGCCCGGCACAACGATCACCTGGTTGGCGTAGGCCATCTGAATCGCGGCATCGGCCGCCGACGTCGACTTGACGTGCTTGTCGCCAGTGTCGCCGCCGCCGGGGGCCACCCCGCCGCCACCGAACCCGCCGGCGACGATCGCCGGGATGGACCGGTTCATCGCCTTGGCCATCAGGTTGGTCAGGATCGAACCCGAGGCGCCGACGATCATGCCGGCGACGATCATCGCGGTGTTGTTCAGCGCCAATCCCGCCGCGGCCGCGGACAGACCGGTCATCGCGTTGAGCATGGAGATGACGACGGGCATGTCCGCACCGCCGATCGGCAGCACCACCATCAGGCCCAGCACGCCGGCGGCAGCCAGCAGCCCGATCATCCACCACAGCGACACGCCTCCGCTGCCGGGATGCGCGTGAAGTCCGATCACCACTGCGGCGGCGACGGCGCCGGCCAGCAGCAGCAGGTTCAGCGGCTGCTGGGCCCTGCCGATCCCGATCGGGCGGCCGGAGATGATCTCCTGCAGTTTGCCGAACGCGATGATCGATCCCCAGAACGAGATCGAGCCGATGATAGCGGCGAACAGCGACGCCACCACGATGTGTACGGTCGGCTCCTCGCCGTGCCGAAACGCCGAAAAGCCCGTCGTCTCAATGAATTCCGATAGCGCGATCAACGCGACCGTGCCACCGCCGACGCCGTTGAAGAACGCCACCAGCTGCGGCATCGCGGTCATCTTGGTCCACCGTGCCGGCGGGACGCCGAGCACGACGCCGACCACCAGTCCGGTGATGACCAGCAGCCATGGCGCGCGGTCGTGAATCGAGATCAGGGTGGCCGCCACGGCGATGCTCATGCCGACCGCGGCGATCAGATTGCCGCGCACCGCGGTCTTGGGCCCGGTGAGGCCCATCAGCCCGTAGATGAACATCGAGAACGCGATGATGTAAAGGACCAGGACGAGGTAGTGGGTGTTCATCGGCCGTGCCCATCGGTCTCGGCCTTAACGGGCTCCCGCTTTTTGCCCTTGAACATCCCCAGCATCCGGTCGGTGACGATGAATCCGCCGATCACGTTCAGCGTTCCGAACACCAGCGCGACGAACAGGATGATCTGCAACGCCAGCGATGGGTGCTCGATCTGTCCGAACAGCACGAGCGCGCCGAGTACCACGATGCCGTGAATGGCGTTGGTGCCCGACATCAGCGGGGTGTGCAGCGTGTTGGGCACCTTCGAGATCACGGCGAAGCCGACGAACCCGGAAAGCACCAGGATCGCCAGGTTGGCCAGAAGTTCGTCGTACATCTAGTCCTCTCCCCTTGTCACGCACGCCGCCGCGACAACCTCGTCCTCGAAATCCGGGGCCAGCTTGCCGTCGGTGATCAACAAGTCCAGCAGCGCCGTGATGTTCTTGCTGTAGAGCTCACTGGCGTGTTCGGGCATGGTCGCGGGCAGGTTCAGCGGCGCGGCGATGGTGACGTCGTGTTTGACGACGGTGCGCCCGGGTTCGGTCAGCTCACAGTTGCCGCCTGCTTCACCGGCCAGGTCGACGACCACGCTGCCGGGCTTCATGCCCTCGACCGCGGCGGCGGTCACCAGCCGCGGCGCGGGTTTGCCCGGGACCAGAGCGGTGGTGATCACCACGTCGAACCCGGTGATCGCCTCTTCCAAGGCTTTCTGCTGCTGCGCGCGTTCCTCGTCGGTGAGCTCGCGGGCGTACCCGCCCTCCCCCGACGCGTCGATGCCCACGTCCAGCCATTGCGCGCCGACCGACCGCACCTGGTCGGCCACCTCGGGGCGCACGTCGTAGCCCGATGTGCGCGCGCCCAGCCGTTTGGCCGTGGCCAGCGCCTGCAGGCCCGCCACCCCGACGCCGAGCACCAGCACGGTGGCCGGTTTGACTGTGCCTGCCGCCGTGGTCAGCATCGGGAAGAACCGGGTCGACTCGCAGGCCGCCAGCAGCACCGCCTTGTATCCGGCGACGTTGGCCTGCGACGACAACGCGTCCATCACCTGCGCCCGGGAGATCCGCGGGATCGCCTCCAGCGCGAACGCCTGCACGCCGGCCTGCTTCAGCGCATCGATCGAATTGTCGGCATCGCGGGGCGCCAGGAAACCGATCAGGGTCTGGCCCTTGTGGAGCCGGCTCACCTCCTCGGCGGTCGGCGGCGCGACCTTGACGACGATGTCGGCCGCCCACGCATCGCCGATCGTTGCGCCCGCCTCGGTGTAGAGCTCGTCGGGAAGCAGGGCGCGCTCGCCCGCGCCGGATTCGACGACGACGGCCACACCGCTTTTGACCAGCGGCCCGACCGCCTTCGGTACCAGCGCGACCCGTCGTTCGTCGTCGCCGGATTCGGCGACCACCCCCACCGTCGTCTGCGTATCTGTCATGGCTCCTACCCCTGAACGGCCTGTGCCTCGCCGAGCCTAACCGGTGGCCCGACTACCGTTGCTCTGTGATCGTTGTCAGGCCGCTGCTGCTGGCGCTGTGTCTCATCCTGGCCGGATGCAGCAACGTCATCGCAGGCACCCCGGAGAAACAACACCGCGGCACCGCGTCCGGCGGTCCCATTCAGCCGGCGCAGCTCGACCAGCTGTTGACGCCGTCGTCATCGCTATCCATCTTGGCGAGCGCGCCGTTATCGGAGCACGACCTGCAGTCCGCACTCTTCATCGGAGCCGATCCACCCGAATGCCACGGGGTGGTCGGCTTCGGTCGCTTCCCGCTGTTCCCGACGAACTACACCGGACGCGAGGCCCGCACCCAGGTCGACATTGACGGGCCGAACCAACATCAGCTGCTGGAGGTCTCGGCAACCTACCCGAGCGACTTCAATGCGTCGGCGTTCCTGGACTCCGTCCGCAAGACGGTCGACGAGTGTCAACGTCCGGTGACGACGTGGGGTGATGACCAGAAGAGGTACACGGTGAACCCGGCACCGTTGATCCCGGATTCACCGGACATCGCTCACTGGTCGACGAAGTTGGCCGGCGAGCGGTGGATATGCGATTTCTCGCTCGTCGCGCTGGCGAACGTGGCCTCCGAGATCGTCACATGCTCGGCGGATCGGTCGATCGACAACAAGGCCCTTGCCAGCAAACGGCTCAAGAAGATCGAGGAGTTGCTCAACTCCACCGCTTGATCGTCACCAGAGCGGGAAGTCCTGGCCGTACTCCTGCTGCGTCCGGGGTGCGAAGTAACGGCGCTCGGACTCGTCGATCGCGACGTCGTTGATGCTGGCCTCCCGTCGCGCCATCAGGCCGGCGTCGGTGAACTCCCACAACTCGTTGCCATAGCTGCGCCACCACTGGCCGGATGCGTCATGGCATTCGTACTGGAACCGGACGGCGATCAGGTTGTCGTGAAAACTCCACAGGCCCTTGCGCAGCACATAGTCGAGCTCGCGCTGCCATTTCCGGGTCAGGAAGGCGACGATCTGCTCGCGGCCGACGATGTGCTCGTCGCGGTTGCGCCATTGCGAGTCGACGGTGTAGGCCCGGCTGACCCGTTCGGGGTCGCGGCTGTTCCAGGCATCCTCGGCGGCCTGGACCTTTTGCATCGCCGTCTCGCGGGTGAAGGGCGGAAGCGGAGGGATGACGTCGTCGGTCATGGCGTCCATCCTCCCCCGGCGTCGGCTTGCCGACGGTGGCATATCGTGACCGTCATGGACTTCGCGATGTCGGCCAAAGCCAGCGACTACCACAAACGGCTGTCCGACTTCATGACCGAATACGTGTTCCCGGCGGAGGCCGAATACGACCGCTACCGCCACGAAGCCGGCCCAAACGATCACACCGTGCCGCCGATCGTCGAGGAGCTGAAGACCAAGGCGAAAGAGCGCGGTCTGTGGAACCTGTTCCTGCCCGCCGAGTCGGGTCTGACCAATGTGGACTATGCGCCGCTGGCCGAGCTGACCGGCTGGAGCGTCGAGATCGCGCCGGAGGCGATCAACTGCGCCGCGCCGGACACCGGCAACATGGAGATCCTGCACATGTTCGGCACCGAAGAGCAGCGCAAGCAGTGGCTGCAACCGTTGCTCGACGGCGAGATCCGCAGCGGATTCTCGATGACCGAACCTGCGGTCGCCAGCAGCGACGCCCGCAACATCGAGACCACGATCGCCCGCGACGGCGGCGACTACGTCATCAACGGCCGCAAATGGTGGACATCGGGCGCGGCGGACCCGCGCTGCAAGGTGCTCATCGTGATGGGCCGCACCAACCCCGACGCGGCCAGCCACGAACAGCAGTCGATGGTGCTGGTCCCGGTCGACACCGCTGGGGTGACGATCGTGCGCTCCACGCCGGTGTTCGGCTGGCAGGATCAACATGGGCACTGCGAGGTGATCTACGACAACGTGCGGGTGCCGGTCACCAACCTGCTCGGTGAAGAGGGCGCCGGTTTTGCGATCGCCCAGGCCCGGCTGGGCCCCGGTCGCATTCATCACTGCATGCGCGCCCTGGGCGCGGCCGAACGCGCGCTGGCGCTGATGGTCAACCGTGCCAGCAACCGGGTGGCGTTCGGCAAGCCGCTGGCCGAACAGGGCGTGGTGCGAGAGTCAATCGCCAAGTCCCGCAATGAGATCGACCAGGCCAGGCTGCTCTGCGAGAAGGCGGCGTGGACCATCGACCAGTACGGCAACAAGGCCGCCCACTTGCTGGTTTCGCAGATCAAGGCGGTGGCCCCGCAGGTCGCCTGCGACGTGATCGACCGCGCCATCCAGGTCCACGGCGCGGCGGGCGTCAGCGATGACACCCCGCTGGCCCGGCTCTACAGTTGGCATCGCGCGATGCGGATCTTCGATGGGCCCGACGAGGTGCACTTGCGGACGATCGCACGCGCCGAGATCGGCGGGGAGAAAAGCGCCTTTGCCGCGGCGGTCACCTGAGATGGCGGCGGTTGTGCGGGATCTGCGGGGGGCGTGGAACTTTCGCGACGTCGCGGACAGCACCGGCGTGCTGCGGCCCGGACGGCTGTTCCGCTCCGGTGAACTGAGCCACCTCGACGACGACGGCCGCGACGAGTTGCGCCGGCTGGGCATCACCGATGTGGCCGACCTGCGGTCGCGCCGCGAAGTACAGCGTCACGGCCCGGGCCGAGTACCCGACGGCGTCGACATCCATCTGTTGCCCATTCCCGACCTCGGACCTGACCAGGGCGACCCGGACGGAGAAGCCCCGCACGAGCACGCATTCCGGCGGTTGCTGGAAGACAAACCCGACGACGAACCGGTCAGCGACGCATCCACTCGCTACATGATCGACGAGTACAGCAGGTTCCCCACTTACAACGGAGCGCAGCAGGCGCTGCACCGCGTCGTCAGCTTGCTGGCCGGCGGGCGCGCGCTGCTTGCCCACTGTTTCGCCGGCAAGGATCGCACCGGCTTCTTGGTGGCGATGGTGCTGGAAGCCGCTGGCGTCGAACGCGATGCGATCGTGGTGGATTTCCTGGGCAGCAACCATGCGGTCCCCCAGCTGCGGGCCCGGATCCTGGAAGCGGTGAAGCAGCGGTCGGACGTCGAAGTAACGCCGGAGTTGATGGCGTTCACCGAGGCGCGGCTGTCCGACGAGGTCCTCGGTGTCCGCGAGGAGTACCTGGACACCGCGCGACGGACCATCGACCAGAAGTTCGGTTCGCTCGAGGGCTATCTGCGCAGCGCAGGCATCACCGAGGCCGACGTGGACCGGCTGCGGTCGGCACTGTTGGGCTGAGTTTCGGGCCCATAATGGGCAGACTTACGCGGGTCCATCCACAGTCCGCCATTTATCCACAGCTGCAGCTTGAGCGGCTGCCTATTGTGGGCCCGCTGCTGGCGATGATCTCTCCGTCGTTTTGCTCAATTGAGCAGGTCGGCCCCATCGGGACTGTCAGAATGACGGCAGATGGAGTAGAAGCAGGCACTTAGCGGGATGGGGGCCAACGGGGGAAATGCGAATGCGCACGACGCACACGGTCGCTGTCGCGGCTATCGGACTCGCCGCTGCCGGGTGCGTTCTGTCGCACCAGGCGCCCCCACCGATCAGAAACACAACGAACACCAGCACCTCGACGGCTCCGCCGTTGAGTGCACAACTACAAATCTGGTACAGCCACGTCCAGCCGTACTTCCAAGAGCTTGCCGATGCGGGGCACCGCTTAGCGACGGCAGGCCAGAACGAGGATCTAACCGGCTTGGGTTTTGCTTGCCAGCAACTGCAGGACGCCGCAAGCAACCTTCAGCAGCACATGCCGACACCCGATCCTGATCTGACGAGAGAATTGCAGGGGGCCATCAGCGATTACGATGCTGGCAGCCGTTTCTGCGTGGCGGGCAGCCAGAAAGTCAATATGGGTGAACTTGAGGACAGCCTCCCTCTGCTCAACTCGGCTAATGTCAAAATGGACACCGCTACCAACCTCCTACACAGAGACATGGGCAGCGCCCCATCCACAACCACCGAGCCGTCGACTACCGGTCCGCGGCCGAGCCTGCCGGGAACCGATGGGCAGGGCTTTGTGGAGTCCTACGCTCGCTGTGAACCGGGAACTCCCCCCGCACTGATGGCCCGCACTACCAAGTCCTTGGTCGTGGTCTGCGAAACGGGACCAGGAAATTATTACTATCGCGGCGTTCGCGAAAGCGACGGCGCCAGTATCGAGCTCGCCGACGCGGTCCGCACATCCAGTGGGTTCGACGTCACCAACCCGACCGACGGAACGCGCTATCAGGTGCGGCCCGAGGTGCTGAATATCATCTCACCGAGCGGCCAAGTGGATTCCGAGCCTATGGTCCAGTACGCATCGAGCTAGCCGAATTCGATGCACTGCTCTATCAACATTGCAACCCTAGCGCACCGCGGCGGCACCAACCAGCACCCGGCAGTCACCGGCTAAGGCTGGTGCATAGACAACTGCGCCGCTCCCCGGCAGGAATTTCACAAATCCCAATGTGGATAACCACGCAAGCGCATAGGCTTCCATCGACAAATGGGTACGTGTCACGGCCACGGCGGTGTAGCACAAGTGTTGGCGACCACCTGAGTCTGGGTATTCGCCATACGAGTAGTCGGCCGTAGTGGTTCGAGGGTTCGCTCATGTCGTTGGGTCACGGTCAGGTATTTGCCGGATACACGATCGTTCGGCTGCTCGGGTCCGGGGGTATGGGAGAGGTCTACCTAGCCCAGCACCCGAGACTGCCTCGCCACGACGCGCTCAAGGTGTTGCCTGCCGACGTCTCGGCGGACCCTGATTTCCGGAGCCGGTTCAACCGCGAAGCCGACCTGGCCGCGACGCTCTTTCATCCGCACATCGTCGGCGTACACGACCGAGGGGACTTCGACGGCCAACTGTGGATCGCGATGGACTACGTCGCGGGCACCGACGCGGGGCAGTTGATGAAAGCCCAGTATTGGGAAGGGATGACGGCACACGACGTGTGCGCTATCGTCACCGCGGTTGCCAGCGCCCTCGACTATGCAAACCAGCGTGGGCTACTGCACCGCGACGTCAAACCAGCTAACATCTTGCTCACCGAGCCAGAAGACGGTGAACGGCGAGTTCTGTTGGCAGACTTCGGGATAGCCCGCCAACTGGCCGACGTCAGTGGGTTGACCGCCACCAACATGACGGTCGGCACGGTGTCCTATGCCGCGCCCGAGCAGTTGATGGGCTCCGATATCGACGGGCGCGCCGACCAATACGCGCTGGCCGCCACTGCCTTTCACCTTCTCACCGGGTCTCCCCCGTATCAGCATTCCAACCCTATCGCAGTCATCAGCCAGCATCTGAACGCCGCACCACCGAAGCTCAGCGATCGGCGGCCAGAATTGGCGTATCTCGATCCGGTGTTGTCAAAAGCGTTGGCCAAAGACCCAAGTGACCGGTTCGACCGATCCCGCGAGTTCGCCGCCAAACTCAGTGAGCGAGCCCATTTCGACCCGGAAAGTGATCGCTCAACCGAGGCGGGCATCTCGGTTGAGGCGCCTCGGGCAGGGACACCGACACAAGTAGCGGTTCCCAAGCCGCATGGAAAACCCGCCAAGCACGGTTCGTCGTCGGATGATGAGGCACCACCGGGTGCGCCGACAAAGAGGCGGTCCGCACGCCTGGTGTGGGCGGCCCTGGTGGTGCTGCTGTGCTCAATTGTTGGTGCCGTGGCGTGGTTTTCGGCCATGCTCTACGGCGCGCAATCGGCACGACCAGTGCCGTACACGGCCCCGACGACCAGCACGGCTCAAACGTCCGCAGCCGCAGCGCCACCGGTCACGGCTACCGTGACACGGGCCCCGTCTGTTATCCCGTCCACGACCCAGCCAGCGCCGACTGTGACGCCGTCCAGCGTTGCGCCAGCGCCAGCGCAGTTTTCGGCCGCCGATCAAAAGTTCCTTGCCCTGCTGCGAGGTATGGGGATAAGCATTCCGACCGCTGACGCCGCGGAATATGCGATCGAAAAAGGACACGCGGTGTGCGACCACGTGGCCAGCCATCCCGACGCCGTTGTCGGGAGCACGGTACTAGACGAATGGATTGCGAGCACGACGATTTATGGCGGCAATAATGCCGGCCCGTTCGCGCTTTACTCAGCGGAATCCTATTGCCCGCAGCGCGTGGGACCCAATTACTGACCGGCTGACAACGGAATAGACAAGATACCGGTTCATGGTTGGTTGAGCCGGTGCTCGACGCATAGGATATGTTGCTGCGGCTAGCCGCAACGAAAGGCAACGGCAAGCGGTGAACACCACCGGATCGGGGAAGAGCCTACCTTCATGATGAGCACCGAAGGCAAACCGGACGAGCAACTGGCCCATTGACAATCTCACCCTGGCCTGCGCCCCGCATCACCGGCTGATCTCAGCCGGCGGCTGGAAAACCCGCAAACGCGCCAACGGCGATACGAATGGCTGCCTCCACCCCATCTGGACACCGGCCAACCTCGAACCGCTGGAGTGCTCTTCACCGCATGGATGCAGGAATCTACCTCCGGATCAGTGAAGACAGGTCGGGCGAACAGCTCGGTGTTCAGCGGCAGCGCCAGGACTGCTAGAAGCGATGCGCCGAAAAGGGCTGGACGCCAGTCGAATACGTTGATAACGACACTTCTGCCACGTCGGGCAAGCGTCGGCCGGCCTACGAGCGGATGCTGGATGACATCCGCGACGGCCGGACCCGTGCGGTAGTGGTCTGGGACTTAGATCGGCTGCACCGCCGTCCCGTCGAGTTGGAAGCGTTCATGGAACTGGCCGATGAGAAGCACTTGGAGCTGGCTACCGTTTCCGGCACCGTGGACCTCTCAACGGCAGACGGCCGTCTCTACACAACGGATGAAGGGCAATGTCGCCGCTCATGAGGGCGAGCACCGCAAGGCCCGTCAGCTCCGGGCTGGCTGGTGCATCCGCTTGAGCTTGCTCGAGCGGGAAGTTGTTCGCTCCCACTCGCTGTTTGCCGTCACCGCCGCGCATGATCCGCTCCACGAGGCCGACCTTTCGGTCTTACATCCCCAAACTGGTCCGCCATCGGCCGGTCAAAAGACTCGCTCGGCGGGTACCTGGTCCAGGCAGACCCGACCCGAGAACAAGCCGAAAGTGTTTGGGGCGTCCTGGTATTGACGACCACGCAGCAGGAACTCGGTGTAGGACCGATGCTGGACACCAGCAAGTTCGGTCGTGTGTTTGTCCGCGAGGGTCTGCCGCTGCAAACAGGTTTCGCTAATGACGATTTCACCCGTAACGTGCGGCGGTTCTCGCCGATGAAAGATTAGTGCTAGCGGTGGGTGGGACTCAGATCGGTTCGTTCCACATGAACAACGAGTACTCGATATCTTCGGGCGTTGTTCCACCATGAACCTTGTCAAGCTGCGAAGCCCATGCTGTGCATGCCTGTAAGTACGTCACGTACCGGTCTCCCCACCGGCGTGATTTAGCGGCTTTCCGACTGTCCCACTTCAGCCCGCGAAGTCCGCCCCAAACGCGGCTGTCGAGAATGAGCGGAGTCCAGTCAGTCTTCACCGTCGTGCCGACAACCCATAGCCACTTCGTAAGGAATGCCGGCCCGACACCTTCCAGTCGGTCGGCGCAGTCGTATGCGGCCGCAATCTCGCCAGACCGGAGCCGACTTCGCGCTTCGCGGAGTGCGGCGAGTGCTGGCTTTTCCGCACTGCTGAGGGCCGCTTCGGTGTATCGCGGACCGCGGCCGTTCGTCGTGCCCGATCCCCAGGCCATCGTCATCACGAACAACTTTCGAACGTCATCGTCGCTCTGCCAATCCGTCTTCGCGGCGAGCCTCGCGAGGTCGGACCGGTGAATCGCTGCGGGAACAGGCACGTCTGACATCGAGCAGTACCTTGACCACACCGCCGGGTTGACGGTCGTCGATAGTTGGGTTGTGGCGGATCGAAGCTTCCTCGCCGGGAAGGTGATTCCCAGTGTTGGATCGCTCATACTCATGTGTTACCTATTTCTGCACCTTGCTGGGATGGTCCTGGGAGGGAGCGTCTGCAAACACCGGGCGGGGCCCGGCGGTATTCCATTTGGAAGCGGCCGGCCCACCTGTCCAACATCATCTATTGCCCCCCAACTAGGGCTCAATACCACTTACGCTTCGCCGCGTGAGGGAACGGTGGAAACGTAACGTCGGCTGGCTGGCCATCGTGTTCGCGGCCGTAGCCCTGGCGCTCCTCGTGATCGTCTGTTTACAGGCCGCCATGCTGCACAGCAAGGGCTGGCGAATCCTGATGGGCAGCCTCCCCGAGTACCTGGCAGCATTCGGTAGCTTGTCGACCTTAGGCGTCCTGGCACTAGCCGTCGATGAGTGGAGACGTGACCAGCGTGAGCGGCGCGATCAGCTCGCAAACCAGGCGCGCTTGATCATCGTAGAGTCCGTCCCGCGTGCCGAGATGGTCCCACCTGCCAATCAAGCTCCCGTCCGCCCCGATGGGAAGCCCGAGTATCGGTACGTGGTCATCCGCAATCGCAGCCAGGAGCCTATTTTCAACGTCCGCATCCCCGATGGATCGCACCTTGAAACAAAGGAAAAGATGCCGTGGATCACGAGCGTCGCAGAGGTCAGGGCACAGTCCGAGGATGGTTCGTTCTATTCGCCCACGCCGACCATCGTTCATCGACACGTGCCAGACCTCATACCTGTCCTTGCGCCCGGCCAAGCGACATTTCAACTTCACCTCGCGACGGTGCCGCGCGATCAGCAGCCGACTGAATACGTGTTCTTCACCTTCACCGACGCACGAGGCACGAAGTGGCAGAGGATGGGCAGCCGACAACCGGAGCGGCTACTCGACTGAGGAGCGCTCCGCCCCTCCGCCAGACGCGACCCGCGCAGCATTTTGCGAAGACGAACGTTTTCGCAGCGTGCCGCCTCGCTATCGTTTGCCTGGCCTAACCTCAAATCCGGAGGCCGGGGCGGACCGGCCCGGAACGAGAGAGCGGAAACCGATGACACCGTCCTGCTGCTCCTCGTCGTCGCGGCGTGCAGCCGCTGGGGCCGGAGGGCCGCGGCCGTCGCGGCCGGCCTGCCGGTCGTCTACTCCCACCCCGTCCTCGTCGCCTCGCTTGGACTCCTCGCGGCAGGTGTGGTGCTGTTCGTCCGGGCCGTCCGGCGAGCCCGCGAACTACAGGTAGGCCGGGCCGTCCACGACGGTGCCCTACGGCAGCGGTGCTAGGAACAGGACTGGCTGGTGCGGGCCGGTGATCCCCGAGGCGTCTACGGGCTCTAGCCGCCGGACTAACGTAGCTCCTCATGTCGGACCTTATGGACTGGCTGAGTTCCCTGCATTACGGCGACGTGCCGGCTTACCTGTCAACTGCGGTCGCAATCGTCTTCGGCACCCTGGGGTGGTGTTCATCTCGGCGATCCAAGAAGGCCGAGAAGGCGGCCACGGAGCAAGCAGCAAAGGCAACGGAGGCCGCACAGGGTGCGGCAGCCGCTCAGCGGCAGATTGCCGAGGACACCAAGCGATTCGCGACGGCCCAGGAGACGCACACAGCGCTGCTGCAAGGTGCGGCGGAACAGGCTGAGCGGTTCCCGTGGGACATCCGCCGCATCGGCAATTCCATGGACTTCCGCTTAGTCAACCTCACCAACACCCGCAAGTACCAAGTGGCTGTTACTGGCGAGCCAGCCGGACGGCCAGCCGGAGTTTTTCGCATGGGCGGCGGCGGCGAGAACCAATTCGATTACATCGACGGACGCGAGACGGTGGAACTGGACCTGTTCGTTGCGGCCCAGACGATGGACCGGTCGATCACAGTGAGTTGGCGTCCGACACAAGACCACACGGGCGACCCGTGGACACAACGTATTGGGCTGCCATAGACATTCAGCGGACTCCTGAACGGAATTTGAGAGTTTCGCGGCCAATTCCGAACCATTAGCTTCCACCATCCCGAGAAGCTCCTCCGCGATGAGGACGATGAAGACGTTCCATAGCGAGCTCCAGTGCCAGGACGACCTCGGCGACCGCGCGCTCGGCTAGGTTTCTCGCACCGGCTGGTAGGTGAGGCGGACGAGGCCAGAGCCGATGGTGCGAATGTCGGTGCGGCGCATAGGTTTATCGTCACACGTGTCGCCGAACAATCGCTCCCCGGAACCGAGCACAACCGGAAACACGGTCAGTCGCAGACTATCGACCAGGTTGTGCTCCATCAGCGTGTGAACCAGCTGGATACTGGCGTAGACGACGATGTCGCCGTGCAACTCGCGCTTCAGATTGGAGACCTCGTTCACGGCGTCGCCGCTGAGGATCGCCGCGTTACTCCACTTCGGCTCGTCGAGCGTCGAGGATACGACGTACTTCGGCAGGCCGTTCAACCTGTCGGCCCACTGGCCCGTGCGGGATAACCACCGCGCAGCGAACCATTCGTCGCTTCGCCGACCAAGCAGCAGGGCATCGGCGCCCAGGGCCTCTTCGAGCATCAGTTTGCCCCATGCTTCGCGGTCCTCGTCGCTCGCCCGAAAGAACCAACCCCCGCGCTCGAAGCCCTCCTCACCAGTCGGGTCCTGCACGACTCCGTCGAGTGAGACGTTCTCGCTGATGATGATCTTTCCCATCGTGGTTCTCCTCGGTTGGCTCGGTTACGACTGTGAAGACACCGCGGGCGTCGAGAAGGTGGCGGTCGCGGACCGCCCCGATTGCCGTTCGGCCGGTGTCTAACCAACATGGAAGTGCTACAAGCCACAGAAGTAGGTGACGCCAGGGTGGTAGCCGGCGATCTGATGTCCAGGGCACGGGCGGGCGACGGCGAAGCGTTTCGGGAGCTGATTGAGCCTTACCGCCGCGAGCTGCAGGTGCACTGCTACCGGATGCTCGGATCATTCCAAGATGCCGAGGACGTCCTGCAAGACACACTGCTGGCGGCATGGCAAGGCTTTGGCGGCTTCGAGGGACGCGCGTCGCTGCGCACCTGGCTCTACCGGATCGCGACCAACCGCTGCCTCAACGCGCGCCGATCGGCCAGTCGGCGCTCGGCCAAGGAGTGGGACGTGCCCAACGTCGAACCGCCCGAGCCGAGCCGGCTCGGCGAAATCGTCTGGCTCGAACCGTTTCCCGATGCCCTGCTCGAGGGGGCCGTCGACGCGCCGCCCGGCCCGGACGCGCGTTACGAGCAGGCAGAAGCCATCTCGCTGGCCTTCGTGACCGCCCTGCAAACCTTGCCGCCTCGCCAGCTCGCCGCGCTCGTCCTGCGCGACGTCCTCGGCTTCCACACCGCCGAGGTGGCCGACATGCTCGACTCGAGCGTCGAATCGGTCAAGAGCGCCCTCAAACGGGCACGCGCCGGCATGCGGCATCGGCGGCCCACGACCGAGGGCCGCGAACCCGCGCCCGCCGCCAACTCAGCCACAGAGGAGGCAATCGTGGCGAAATTCGTGCGCGCGTGGGAATCCGCCAACCTGGATGCGCTGGTGACGCTTCTGACCGAGGACGTCTTCGTGTCGATGCCACCGATGCCGTTCGAATACCAGGGCCGAGACGTCGTGGCGCGCTTCTGCGCCAGCATCTTCCGCGCAGGCCGGAGGTTCGACCTGATCCCGACGCGAGCCAACGGCCAGCCGGCGTTCGGGGCCTACCTGCGCGCCCCCACCGGCGTCCGCCACGGAACCGGCCTTTATGTCCTCACCCTCACCGGCGACCGGATCAGTGCCATGGTTCGCTTCGACAACAGCGTCCTCCCGTTCTTCGGGCTACCGCGCTCGCTGCCGCCAGGCTCTGGCTAGGGTTCCAGGACGACCTTGCCCAGCACCCCGCCGTCGGCCAGGGCCTGCAGCGCGGTGCGGCCCTCCGAGAGCGGATAACGCTGCGGCGGTGGCGGTTTCAGCCCCAACGACACCAGCTGCGCCAGCCCCCACGCGAACAGCGCCGCCGACCCGGGGACCTTGCTCAGGTACTCGCCCCAGGCCACCCCGACCACGCTGATGTTGCGCAACAGCAGCCGGTTGACCTTGACGGTCGGGATGCCGCCCGCGGCGAATCCAATCACCAGCAGCTTGCCGTCGATCGCAAGCACCCGAATGGCGTCGTCGAAAGCCGGCCCGCCGACGGGGTCGACCACGATGTCCACGCCCCGGCCGTCGGTGTGGTCACGCACCCGCTGAGCCCAGCCGTCGGTCAACGGCAACACCACGTCGGCGCCCAGCGACTCGACGAATTCCGTTGCGCCCGTGCGGTGCACCATCGCGATGACCATGCCGGCGCCCATCGCCCTGGCCACCTGGATCGCTGCGGTGCCCACGCCGCCCGCTGACCCAAGCACCAGCACGGTGTCGCCCGGGCGCATGGCCGCCCGGCGGGCCAGCGCGAAGTACATGGTGTTGTAGTTCACCAGCAGCGACACCGCCTCGGCGTCGTCGAGCTCGGCGGGGCTGGGGGTCACGTTCGTCACCGGCGCGATGACTTGTTCGGCGAAGCCGCCCAGCACACCGAACGCCGAGACCCGGTCACCCACTTTGAATTCCGACTCTTCCGGCGCGGAGCGCACCACGCCGGCGGCTTCCATCCCCGGGATGAACGGCGGTGGCAGCTTGAGCTGATACTCGCCCTTGCTCAGCAGCAGGTCCGGAAAGCACACCCCGGCGGCGCGGACGTCGATGACCACGGTGTCCTCGCCGCCGGTGACATCGTCGACGTCGGTGTAGACGAGACCGGACGGGCCTGTGAGTTCTTGTACCACACAGGCTTTCATGGGCCGGCGGTCACCGCACCGAGAAGCTGGCCTGTTTCGCGGCGGACAAGTCGTCGATCTCTGCCCAGTGCGCAGCCACCTCGTCCACCGACGGCGGCTTGCTGAAGGTGACTCCCTCGTTCTGGAAAAGCGCGGTGCGCTGCACCTTGCCGCCGCCGACGATGAAGACCGAACCGGTGTCGGGCACCTCCTCGGTGCACAGGTAGGCGACGACCGGCGCCACGAAGTCCGGGGTCAGGTTTTTCAGCACCTCGGGCGGCAGGATGTCCTCGGTCATCCGGGTGGCCGCGATCGGTGCGAGCGCGTTGGTCTTGATGTTGTACTTGGCGCCCTCCTGGGCCAACGTGTTGATCATGCCGACCAGGCCCAGCTTCGCCGCACCGTAGTTGGCCTGGCCGAAGTTGCCGAACAGCCCGCTGGTCGAAGTGGCCACAACCACCCGCCCGAAGCTCTGCTCACGGAAGTGCGGCCAGGCAGCGCGGACGACGTTGTAGCCGCCGTAGAGATGCACCTTCAGCACGGCGTCCCAGTTCTCGAAGCTCATCTTGTGGAAGGTGCCGTCGCGCAGGATCCCGGCGTTGCTCACCACGCCGTCGACCTTGCCGAACTCGTCGAGGGCCGTCTTGATGATGTTCTCGGCGCCCTCGGCCTCAGCCACGCTGTCGTAGTTGGCGACCGCGCGCCCGCCGGCATCCTTGATCTCGTTGACCACCTGGTCGGCCATCGAATGGCCGGCGCCGGTACCGTCGCGGGCTCCACCTAGGTCGTTGACGACGACGCTGGCACCTTCCCGGGCGAGGGTCAGGGCATACTCGCGGCCCAATCCCCCACCGGCACCGGTGACGACGATGACACGATCCTGTACTCCAGGCATGAATTTCCTTTCTGGGTGTCAGAACAGCCGGCGGGCCAACTTCTGCGCCTTCTCTGTATACGGCGGGTAGATGAACTTCGATAAGTCGGGTCGGGTGGGCTTGGTCAACACTGACTTGCGGTGGCTGAACTCCTCGAAACCAAAGCGGCCGTGGTAGGCGCCCATCCCTGACGAGCCGACTCCTCCGAACGGCAGCTTGGCAGTCGAAACCTGGAACGCGAGGTGGTTGACCAGCATGCCTCCCGCGGGCACCTCTTTGATCACCCGTTCACGCACCGCGCGTGTCTTGGTGAACAGGTACGCCGACAGCGGCTTGGGCCGTGAGTTGACGAAACGTATTGCCTCGTCGATGGATTGGACCGAAATCACCGGCAGGATCGGGCCGAAGATCTCGTTGCTCATCAACGGCTCGTCCGGATCGGGGTCGACGACCACGGTCGGCTCCATGCGCAGCGCCGACGCGTCGGAGTTGCCACCGAGCGCGACCGTGCCCTTGGTCTTGGCCAGATAGTCTTTCAGCCGATCGAACTGGCGCTGGTTGACGATGCGCATCCCGGCCCGCTCGTCATCGGACCGGAACTTAGTGATGGCCTCGCCGATCTTGTCGACGAGCTCGTCGCGAATCTTCGCGTCGGCCAGCACATAGTCGGGTGCCACGCAGGTCTGGCCGGCGTTGAGCAGTTTGATCCAGGCGATCCGCTTGGCTGCGACCTCGACGTCGGCATCCTCCGCCACGATCACCGGGCTCTTGCCGCCGAGCTCGAGGGTGACCGGCGTCAAGTGTGGTGCCGCGCCCTCGTAAACCTTGCGGCCGATCTCGGTGCCGCCGGTGAACAGCACCCGGTCGAAGCCCTGCGCGATCAGCTCCTGGCTGACCATGCCGTCACCCTCCACCACCGCGATCGCATCACGGTCCAGGTAGCGCGGCACCAAATCGGCCATCACCGCCGACGACGCCGGGGCAATCTCGGATGGCTTGAGCACCACCGCATTTCCGGCGGCGATTGCCCCGACCGCGGGACCAAGCGTCAGGTAGAACGGGTAGTTCCAGGCGCCGATGATCAGCACGGTGCCGTAGGGCTCGTACTCGATCCAGCCACGGCCGGGCAGCTGCGCGGCCTCGAGCAAGCGGTATTTGCGGCGCATCCACTTCTTGACGTGTTTGGCGGCATACCGAGCCTCGTTGGCGGTGCCCGCGGCGTCGGCCAACCACGCTTCGAACGGCTTGCGGTCCAGATCCTTTGCCAGCGCGTCGGCGATCGCCGCCTCGTTCTCGACCATCATTCTTTCGATGGCGCGCAGCTGCGCTCGCCGCCATTCGACACTCCGGGTTCTGCCGGTCGAGAACGTCTCGCGCAGGTGGGCGACGATTTTCGGGATGTCCGACTGGGCCGCGGCGTCGGAGGTGGTGTTTGCTGTGGCTTCGGTGGTCATGGGCTTCCCTTCCTGACCGGTGGAAGCCCCAATCCTAATCAACCACCCGGTTGGGCAACAGGCGGCCTGGGAAGCCGCTACGGCTTCTCGGCAGAGACGAAAACAGCGGTGAACGTCGCCGCAATATTGGGTTGCTCCGGCAGCGAACGACCGACCTGAGTCAGGTAATCACGGCCGGTCCGCGACTCGACGCGCCACTGGCGCGCCTTGAACCAGGCCGCCGGATCGCGGCGCTCGTCATCCGTGTACCACAGGTCGCCGGGGTCGAAGACGTTCTCGTCGCCGAGCCGCTGCCGCAGCTCCTCGGTCTTCACGCGGCGCTGCGCGTACGCTTCGCGAGCCGCGTCGTCGAAGCGGAAATCCTCGATGCAGGCCCGGCTGCCCGGCGCGCTGAGCGCGTCGATATCGGCGAACAGCCGTTCCTCGGCCTCTCCCGGCAGGAACATCAACAGCCCCTCGGCGAGCCACGCGGTGCGTTTTGCGGGATCGAATCCGTTGTCGCGCAAGGTTTTCGGCCAGTCATATCGCAGGTCGGCCGGCACCTCACGGCGCTCGGCCGATGGCCGCGCGCCGTGAGCAGCCAACGTCGCGGCCTTGTACTCCAGCACCTTGGGCTGGTCGACCTCGTAGACGACCGTCCCGGCCGGCCAGTCCAGCCGATATGCCCGCGAGTCCAGCCCGGCGGCCAGGATGACGTGCTGACGGATGCCGGCGGCGGCCGCCGCGGTGAAGTAGGCATCGAAGAAGTGCGTGCGCGCGGCCTGGTAGTTGATCATGTGCTGATGCAGGGCCACCAGCTCGGGATCGGCGGTGTACGTCGTCGACATCTTGGCGACCAATTCGGCCAATTCCGGGCCGTCGATCAGGATCTGCGCGAACTCGTCGCGGATCAGCGGCTGCTCGCCGGCCGTCTCGGCCGCGCGCGCGGAGGCCACCATGACGGCAGTCGCGCCGACACTGGTGGCGATGTCCCAGGTGTCGCCCTCGGTACGAGCGGTGCTCATGAGCGCTCCGCGGTGACGAATTGGGCGAACGCGTCCTTGTCGTCGGCCATCGGCACACCCTCGACCCAGCGGCCAAGCCGCCGCATCTCGTCGCCGGAATTCTGCGCCGTCGCCCGCCAACCGTGCTCGCTCAGCCAATCGGCGACGGCCGCGCGGTCCTCGTCGTGGTAGATCAGGTCCTGCACGTCGACGGTCCGCTCGAAGCCGAGCTCATCGGCCACGCGCTGGAATCGATCCCGCATCTCCTGACGTCGCTCGTCGGCATGGCTCGCCGCGGTTTCCACCGCGATGCGGCTACCCGGCGCGCTCAACTCGGTGATCTGCGCGAAAAGCCGGTCCTGGCCGTCGGCCGGCAGATACATCAGCAACCCCTCGGCCAGCCATGCCGTCGGCGCCGTGTGGTCGAATCCCTCGGCGCACAGCGCGGCCGGCCAGTCCTGGCGCAGGTCGATCGGCACCTCGCGCCGGTCGGCCGACGGCGTCACGTCGTGGGCCGCCAAGGTCGCGGACTTGTACGCGAGCACCTTGGGCTGGTCGATCTCGTACACCGTGGTCCCGGCGGGCCAGCCCAGCCGGTAGGCGCGCGAGTCGAGACCGGATGCCAGGATCACCACCTGCCGGATCCCGGCGGCCACTGCATCGGCGAAATACGCGTCGAAGAAATGTGTCCGCACCGCCTGGTAGCCGCGCATGTGGTGGAATACCGCGGCGGTTTCCGGGTCGAAGGACTCGACCTTGGCGACCATGGCGTCGTCGAGCATGGTCTCCCACACGCCGGTGCCGGCCTCGGTCACCAGCAGCCTCGCGTAGGGGTCGCGGATCAGCGGGCTTGGGCTGTCGGTTTCGATGGCTCGGGCCGCGGCGACCATCACCGCGGTGGTACCGACACTCGTGGCGATGTCCCAAGTGTCGTCGTGGGTGCGCAGTGTGCTCATGTGCTAGCCCTTTCGGGTTGATCAGGGGACGAGCCGCGCTCGTAGCAGGTCGCTGCTGACGGCCTCGTCGGCCAGGTCTTCGGGTATCGGCCGGCCATGCCGGGCCATTTCGTCGACGTTGTTCACCGCCTGCACCTGCCAGCCGTGGCCCGACAGCAACGACGCGGCATCGGCGCGGTCGGCTTCGCGGTAGGTCAGGATCTCGACGTTGATATCCAGGCCGAGGCCCCGACGCATCCGCGCCCAGCGGGCGCGCCGCGCTGCCCGGCGCCGCTCGTTGTCGCCCGAACCCAGGGTGAACGCCTCGACGGCGACCTGGCTGCCCGGCGCGCTCAGCGCGGTGAGGATCGCGAAGAGCCGGTCCTGAGCTTCGGCGGGCAGGTAGGGCAGCAGTCCCTCGGCCAGCCAGGCGGTCGGCTGACTGCGGTCGAAACCCGCGGCCGTCAGCGCGGCGGCCCAGTCGTCACGCAGGTCCACCGGCACTGCGCGCCGCGTCGCCTTCGGGGACGCACCGGCCGATTCGAGGGTCCCGGTCTTGTACTCCAGGACTTTGGGCTGGTCGATCTCGTAAACCGCGGTGCCTGCCGGCCAGTCCAACCGGTAGGCGCGCGAATCCAGCCCAGCGGCCAGGATCACCACTTGCCGAATGCCGGCCTCGGCCGCTTCCCGGAAATACTCGTCGAAGAAATGGGTGCGCACGGCCTGGTAATCGCAGGCCACCCGGTGCGCTCGTCGTCCGTGCTCGTCTTCGCCGATCCAGTCCAGATCGGGGCTGGCCAGCTGCGCCCACGCAGGCCCGGCCGACGACACCAACAGGTGGGCGAATTCGTCTCGGATCAGTGGATCAGCCGTCGCGGTCTCCACGGCGCGTGCCGCCGCGACACTCAAAGCGGTGGCGCCGACGCTTTCGGTGATCTCCCAGCTGTCGCCCTCGGTTCGAACCGAGTCAACTTCGTACAGATCAGTCATGGCGCGCACCATGTTACCTAATAGTTAGGCAACCTATATGGTGCTGTGCGCTACATCACTGCAGGCTTCTGGCCAGCAAACGCTGCAATTGGTCGGTGACGGTTTCGAGCTCCTGGCGGCTGCCGACAAAACCGGCGTAGAAGCCGATTCCCAACAGCACGGCGACAAGCGTCTCGGTCAGTGCCACGGCGTCGGTGTCGCCGGCCAGCTCGCCACGGGTGATCGCGTCGTTGATCGCCCACGACACAAAATCCCGGGTGCCGCGAACCGGGTCGGATTCCGGACGACTCAGGTCGGGCTTGCGCTGCGACTCCAACATTGCGGTGATCAAAAAGGCGGCCGCCGGCCGGTTTGCGGCGTCGGCGGCAATCGCCGCCGCGATGAACGCTGACAGCCGATCCAGCAGCGTCGTCTCGCGCCGGGCACGCTCGATGCTGGCGGTGACGACCACGTTGTTGGTCTCCTGCACCACCTCCCAGTAGAGCGCCCGCTTGTTGGAGAAGTAGTGATTGATCGCGGGGCGCGTCAGGTCGGCCCGGATCGCGATCGCCTGAAACGTGGCTGCGTCGTAGCCGCGTTCGCTGAACACTTCGCGAGCGGCGCTCAAGATGCGTCGACGGGTCTCGGCCGCCTTCGCTGCAGGGGGCCGCCCAGGTCCCCGACTAGCAGGATGCGGCACCCATAAATTGTGCCATAGGTCACATTTCAGGCCGCCGGCCGTGCCTATGCGGCATCAGCGCATCAGGTGGAACATGGCCGAATTTGCCGGCCTGGTAGTCCTCGAGCGCCTGGATCAACTCGCCCTTGGTGTTCATCACGAACGGCCCGTAGTGGAATACCGGTTCCCGAATGGGCTCGCCACCCAGGATGAGCACCTCCAGCGCCGGACGCCGCGACTCCTGTGATGGCTCGGCGGCCACGGTGACCCGGTCGCCGGGCCCGAGAACCGCCAGCTGGCCCTGGTGAATGGGGTGCCCGACGGGCCCGACCGCTCCCCGTCCGGACAGCACGTAGACCAACGCGTTGTGGCTGCGGTTCCACGGGAGGTTCAGCCGCGCGCCGGGCTCGATCGTGGCGTGGACCATCGTGATCGGCGTGTGCGTCACGCCCGGCCCGCGGTGACCGTCGATGTCCCCGGCGATGACGCGGACCAGGGCGCCGCCGTCGTCGGAAGAGAGCAGCTTGACGTCGCCGCCCTCGATGGCCTGATATCGCGGTGCGGCGAACTTGTCCTTCTTCGGCAGGTTCACCCAGAGTTGGACGCCGTGGAAGACGCCGCCGCTGTCCACCAGCTCGGCAGGTGGCGTTTCGATGTGCAGGATGCCTGAGCCGGCCGTCATCCACTGGGTGGCGCCGTCGGTGATGAGGCCACCGCCGCCGTGCGAATCCTGGTGGGCGAACTGGCCATCGATCATGTAGGTGACCGTTTCGAACCCGCGGTGTGGATGCCAGTCGGTGCCTCGCGGCTCGCCGGGCTGGTATTCCACCTCACCCATCTGGTCCATGTGCACAAACGGATCCAGCGCGGCGGCGCTGACTCCGGCGAACGCCCGGACGACGGGAAATCCCTCGCCCTCGAAGCCACGCGGCCCGGTCGTGATCGAGCGGACCGGGCGCTCGGTGTCGGCGGGGCCGGGCGGCGACACCCGCGGCAGAGCCAAGGTGTTTGCAGTTATAGCAGGCATACCCGCTATAACCGGACTGCGGTCCGATTATTCCCTGGGCGAGTTTCAGCCCTTGCGGCGGGCCGTCTTGGCCGCTGCTCGTTCGGTGGAAGATCCCTCGTGGGCCAGCTTGCCGCCGGCGTTCTCCAGGTGAGCACGGACAAACCACTGGAACTTCTCCAGCTCCGCGGCCTGGTCGATCAGGATGTCCTGGGTGACCGGATCGAGCTCCTCGGTTTCCTCGATGGCCTTGCGGGTGTCCTCGATAACGCCGTTGTAGACCAGATCCAGTGCGGCCAGATGTGCCTGGACGGTGTCGCGGCCCACCGAGTAGTCGTCCCACGTGCGGTCCTTGAGGATCGCGCCCGGCGTACCTTGCGGCGAGCCGCCAAGGGTCGCGATCCGCTCGGCCACCTCGTCGGCGTAGCCACGCACCAATTCCACCTGCGGGTCGATCATCTCGTGCACGCCGATGAAGTTGGGGCCAACCACATTCCAGTGGATGTGCTTGAGCGTCAAATGCAGATCGTTGTAGGTGCTCAGCTGCTTTTGCAACAGCCCGCCGACTTTGAGCGCCTGCTTTTCGGTCATACCGGGGATCGTGAACTGAGTCATGGCTGGTCTCATACCCGATGACCGCGCGGGGTAACCGTGCACGGCATCACAGGGCGCGGATGTCTTGGACCGGCAGCCGTGCGCCGCGGCGCGGCTCGTAGGCCAGTCCGCTGACCTCGAGCAGGCGGACCACCCGGTGGCGGTGCGGGCGCATGGGTTCCAGCAGTTCGATCATGTCGGCGTCCACGATCGGGCGGCCCAGCAACGTCCAGCCGATCATCTTGGGGATGTGGTAGTCCCCGACCGACAGGGCGTCGGGATCACCGAATGCCCGCTGCGCGGTCTCGGCCGCGGTCCACGCGCCGACTCCCGGCAGCGACGTCAGCGCGTCGCGAGCCTTCGCGGCCGGCAATGACGTCAGGCGTTCCAGTGCGGACGCGCGCTGTGAGCACCCGACGATCGTGCGGGCCCGGCCGGGGTCGACGTTGGCACGGTGGAACTCCCACGACGGAATGCGCCGCCACGCGTCGGCCGACGGCGGCACCCGCATCCGGGCCGGCGCGGGTCCGGGCGGCGGCGTGCCGAATTTGCTCACCAGCACTCGCCAGGAGCGGAACGAGTCCGCACCCGGTACCCGCTGCTCGAGCACCGCCGGGATGAGCGCTTCCAGCACCTGCCCGGTGCGGCCCAATCGCAGGTGCGGGACGCGCCGGTGCGCGGCGGCGACGGTCGGCTGGGACGGCAGGAAATCCGATGCGTCGTCTTCGGCGCCCAGCATCGCCGGCAGGGCGTCGAGGAACTCCTCGGCTCCGCCGCCCCATGCGCTGCAATCGACGGCGTTGCGGGCCGCGCGACGGATCCGCGCCGTCACGGGCCCGCTGCCCAACAGGCTGGTCCGCCAGATGGCGCCGTCGTCGTCGACCTGGAAACAGGGATCACGCGGACCTCGGCGTAGCGGCCAAAGAGTGAGCGCGGGGCTGACCACACCGGCGAACGTGACGGTGCGAGCGCTCTTGACCATCCGCTAAGTCTCCGTTGCGAGTGAGTGATCTTTAGTGGTCACGCGACTCGCACCCCATCTCGGGGTTGTTCAGCAGCCTTGCGGCTGCGTCCCTTCCGCGCTTCATCGCCACCCGCCCGGCTCGGCCGGGTCTTATGGTCGGCTCCACGCTTGACGGCGGCCCCAACTGGGCCGACGACGCTAAGGGTTTCCTCGTAGCGTGCGAGGTTGATCGCGGCGTTGTCATCACGTTGGTGGGTGAGCGAACAACCGGTGCATTGCCAGTGTTCGTCCCACCCGATGTCTTGAACATGCCCACATTCATGACAGGTTTTCGATGACGGAAACCAGCGGTCGGCGACCACGATCTGTGATCCGTACCAGCCGGTCTTGTAGGACAGGTGCCGGCGCGGGGTGCCTAACGCAGCGTCAGATAGTCCGCGGCGTCTGGCGCGGGCGCCCGGCAGGCCCTTCTGCCGCGCCATTCCCGCCGCGTCCAGGCCTTCGACAACGATGCGGCCGTGAGTTTTGGCCAATCTCGTTGTGAGGACGTGCAAATGGTGGCTACGGACATCGTTGACCCGGCGATGCAGCCGGGACAGTTCAATAGTGCGCTCACGATACTGGCGCGAACCTTTCGTGCAGCGTGACCGGGCACGACTGACATGCCGCAACTCTTTGAGCGCCGCGTCGAGCGGTCGTGGATTCGCCACCTGCTCAATGACATTCCCGTCAGCGTAGGCGACGGTGGCCAGGCGCCGCACACCGACGTCGACACCGACCCGCGAATCTGGACGGGCGACATGGGGTTGTTGGGGGCGTTGCACCAGCACCCGCACGCTCGCATCCAGCCGGCTACCGTTGCGGCGCACGCTGATGGCCAGCACCCGCGCCCGCCCTTTCGCGATGAGCCGTTCAATGCGGCGGGTGTTCTCGTGGGTACGCACACAGCCGATCACCGGAAGCGTCAAGTGCCGGCGGTCGGGCTCCACGCGCATCGCGCCGGTCGTAAACGACACTCGATCGGCGTCGCGACCCTTTTTCTTAAACCGCGGGAACCCGACGCGTTTCCCGGCCCGCGTGCCCGCGCGCGAGCTCTGCCAGTTCCAATACGCCTCCACCGCGCCGCCGATCCCATCGGCGTAGGCCTCCTTCGAGCATTCCGGCCACCACACCTGCCCGGTCTCAGCGTTGACACACACCTCGTCTTTAGCCTGATTCCAGCGCTTCCGCAGCACCCGCAGCGAGGGTTTCTCCGTCTCTAGACCACCGTTGCGGTACGCCGACAGATCGGCCTTGAGCGTGGCGACGGCCCAGTTGAACGCCTTACGGCGGGCGCCGAAATGTCGCGCCAACGCGCGAGCCTGGTCCTCTGTCGGGTCGAGCGTGAACTTGAATGCCTGTACACAGCATCCGTCGGGAATCTCGAACTTCGCCACCTCAAGCCGCCTCGCACTCATCAGCAGCGGCAGCGGTGATGGCACACTTTGCCCGGTTGGCAGCAGCGCGCTTGCCGCAGAGGCGAGCGCACATGCCGGTGAGGATCTCGGTCATATCCCCCACCAGGTCGTCGTCGACCTCGGCTGAGACGACCACAACCAACTCCCGGGCCCCTGCCACATCATTCACCGGAATCAGCCCACCTGCTCGTTGCGCCGCAACAGGCAACCGCCCGAGCGAAACCAGCCATACGCACTCACCCGCGCAACACCGTCGCGCTCAGCCCACGTCGCGAGATTCATACACCTGTTCCTACAGCACACCACCGACAAACACCGACCACTCAAAACGCAACAGCTGGCAACCCCCGGCCGGCGGATCATTGACCGCCATCTGTCTTCCACGAAAGGATGGCGATGTGTCTACCACGCCCTTCGATGACCCACAGGCCGAGCTGGCGTGGATGTTCCTGCAATGCCTCAGTGAAGGCGGAGATGTCGACGAGTGTTTCGGGCTGCTGAGCGACGACTTCACCTACTGGAACAACACGACCCGCAATTCGGTCGACAAGGCGGGGCTGCGGCGAGAGGTCGAGCGGCGCAGAAGCCGGGTTGAGATCAGCCTCGAGCTCATCCGATGTTTCAACGACGGCGAGAGTGTGGTGGTCGAGGCGCAGGCCGACGGGACGACAGTCAACGGCGTGCGCTATGACAGCCCCTACGCGTTCATCGTCGACACCCGCGACGGGCTGATCGTGTCGGTGCGGGAATACAGCGACACCCGACTCGCGGAGCAGGTGTTCGGCCCGGCCTAGTCGGGCTCGATGCTGATTTCGGCTTTGTTGGGGTAGAACGCGACGTGGCCGCCGATCGCGGCGACCGCGGGATACGGCTGCTCGTAGGTCCAGATCGCGTCCTCGACGGTCTCGCCGGCGGCGGTGGTCACGCTGTAATAGCTGGCTTCGCCCTTATACGGGCAGTAGCTGCTGGTGTCGGTGCGGCTCAACAGGCCTTGCACCACATCGTCGAATGGAATGTATTGCACCGCAGGCAGAGTCGATTCTTGCAACTGCAGCGCGGCGCGTGTCTCGGCGACGACCTCGCCGTTGACCCGCACCACGACCCGGCCCTGGGTCGGGGTGATGGTGATCGGATGTTCGGTGCTGGGTTCCAGAACTGGCTTGCTCATTGCAACTGCAACAGCCGCAGGCGCTAAAGATTCCCGAATGCGTAGCGGTGGTACTGCGACATGCTGGCTACGGGTGAAACCAGCGACATCGCCTTGCCCAGCAGCCGGGCGGAGCGCGGCAACAGGGCGAACGTTTCCGACTCGAACCATCGCTGCCAGGCCAGCAGGCGTAGCCCGGGCACCGCCGCAAGGATCTCGTCGGGCCCGTTGATGCCCCACTGCAACCGGGATCCCGATCGGCGTACCACGGTGTTGAGCCACTGCGACTTGATCCCGAGCCCATTGAATGCGTCGAACTGCAATTCGCCGGAGCTGAAACGCTCCACCACTCGGCGCAGCAGCGCGATGCCGTCCTGCTCGGTGAGGTACATCGTCAGGCCTTCGCCGATCATCAGCACGGGGCGATCGTCGGGGATCCCGGCCAGCCAGGCCGGATCGGTGACCGACGCGGCGACCAGATGATTGTTGTCGCGGGTCGGCAGCAATTGTTTGCGCAACGCGATGACGTCGGGATAGTCGATGTCATACCAATCGACGCCCGCAGCGGGCTGCAGCCGGAAGAAGCGGCTGTCCAGCCCACAGCCCAGGTGCAGGACCAGGGCCGCCGGGTGCACGGCGAGAAACTGGCGGGCCCAGATGTCGAAGTGTGCCGTGCGGGTGGTCACCGACGGCGCACGGCGCGCCGTGATCGTGGTCCGCTTCCAGTCGTAGTCGATCCGCTCGACGATCTGTTTGGCGTACCGGTCGTTCAGTACCGGGGTTTCGAAATCGGCGTCCAGCGCCTTGGCGTACAGGGTCGCCAGCATGGTTTGCGGCGCCCCGCTCAGGTCGACATGGATCCGTTCGGTCGTCACGCCGGTTCACCGGCGGGCGCGCTCTTCCCCTTGGCGTTCTTGAGTTCGGCCCAGAACCGCGCGGCCTCCCGGATGGATTCCTCGACCGGCCTTGGCTTCCAACCGAGTTCGCGGGTGGCCTTGCCGTGGTCGACCTCGGCTTCGGCACGCATCATCCGCACCGAGGCGAGGCTGAGTTCCGCGTCTTTTCCGGTCAGCCGCGCCCGCAGGCTGCCCAGCGCGCCGAGTGCGTAAAGCACCGGCACCGAGATCGATCGCCGCGGCGGCGGCACACCGACTTCGTCAGCCGCGATCTTCACGACCTCCTTCAGCGGCATCATTCGCTCCGAGATGAGGTAGCGCTCCCCGTTACGGCCGTGCTCGGCCGCCAGCAGCAGCGCCCTGGCCGCGTCGTCGACGCCGACGACTTCCAGCTGGATGCCGTTCATCAGGAACGGAAGCTTGCCGAACACCGCGCCCGCGATGAAGGCGCCGTGCGGGGTGCGGCCCCAGTCGCCGCTGCCGTAGGTCGTCGAAACGCACAGCGCGACGGCGGGCAGGCCGGCTTCCGTCGCGTAGCGCAGCACCATGTCCTCGGCCTGAACCCTCGATTCGACATACGGAGTGAGCCGACGGCGGTCGATCGGGTCGTCTTCGGTCGCGACGTGGCCATGCCGCCGACCCACGGTCGCGTAGGTGCTGGTGAAGACGAACCGGCGCAGCTCGGCGTTCTTGGCGACCTCGAGGACGTTGCGCAGTCCGTCGACGTTGGTCCGAAAAAGCGGCGCGGGGTCTTGCAGCCACGCCCGGGTGTCGACCACGCAGTAGTACACGTCATCGCAACCGGCCATCGCCCGGCGCACGGTGGCGGTGTCAAAGACGTCGCCGTCGAAGCGGGTGACGTCCAGATCGTCGATGCTGCGTGTGTTGGCGGTCGGGCGCACCATGGCCCGCACGTCGGCGCCCGCGGCGACGAGTTGGCGGGTGACATGCGAGCCCAAAAAGCCGTTGGCACCGATGACCAGCTTGGGTGCGCTCATGTTGATCCTCCGTATTGGTGCATCCAGCGGGCGGCGTCGTCGTCGAGTGTGCCCAGCGCCTCGGCCTTCTTGCACCACTTCATCGCCGCGCGGGCGAAGCGCAGCGGGTTGTAGATGTCCTCTTGCCGGCACCACAGCCCGTCGCCCGCGTAGGTGATGATCGAGATGTTCGTCGCGCTGATGATGGTGCCGTCGCCCGGGTCGACCATTGGGTTGTCCAGTTCGCAGATGATCCGCGCTGTGGGCTCGTCGATAACCTTCCACAGCGACGGAAACGCGGTCATGTGGCTGCCGGGAAACGTCGTCATCGTCTTGCGGATCCAGGCGCGCACCTCGTCGCGGCCCTTCATGGTGCCGGCCGCATGCTCGATGTAGTCGACGCCCGGCGTGTACTGCTGCACCCAGGTGTCCCAGTCCCTGGTCTCGGCGGCGCGGGCCACCGTCTGCTCGAAACTCTCGAACGCGGCAGCCAATTCGCTTCGGCTGAACGCGGGGCTCGTCACCCCAAAACTAGAACACGTTCTATTGAGTGACACAAGCCCACATCCGAACGCCATAATTGACTAATGGCGAACTACAGCAAGGCGATCCTGGCCGGTGGCTGCTTTTGGGGCATGCAGGACCTGATCCGCAAGCAGCCCGGAGTGGTGTCGACCAGGGTCGGTTACACCGGCGGCGAGAACGCCAACGCCACCTACCGCAACCACCCTGGGCACGCCGAGGCCATCGAGATCGTCTACGACCCGGCGCAAACCGATTACCGCACGCTGCTGGAGTTCTTTTTCCAGATCCACGATCCGACCACGAAGAACCGGCAAGGCAACGACGTCGGGACCAGCTACCGCTCCGCGATCTTCTACCTCGACGAGGAGCAGAAGCGGATCGCGTTGGAGACAATCGCCGACGTTGAGGCCTCCGGCCTGTGGCCCGGCAAGGTGGTGACCGAGGTCAGCCCTGCCGCAGACTTCTGGGAGGCCGAGCCCGAGCACCAGGACTACCTGGAGCGCTACCCCAACGGGTACACCTGCCATTACGTGCGGCCCAACTGGAAGCTGCCGCGGCGCGCGGCTGCCGACCGCTAGCGGCTAGGACCGGTTGGCGACTGCCAGGCCGGGATCTGCCGACAGCTGGAATGCCGCACGCATCGCTTCGACGTCGCCGGCGGCACCGTCGAACTTCCACCGGCGCAGCGCAGCTTTGCGTTCAGCGGCGGTGCCTCCGAGGCGAGCGGTGATCAGATCGGCCGCGCTCGCGGTCACCGTGACCGCCGGCGGGCCGTGCGGGGCTGCCAAGCTTCCGCCCGCAACCGCGAATTCGAAACGGCGACCGTCAATTTCGATCCGGTAGGTCGCAAACAGTTCGCCGACGCGGGCGGGGTCAATGCCCAGCAGAATTCCGGCGAGGAAGCCGTTCAACGGCGTGAGCGCGCTGTCGCTGGGTTCCAGCAGGTCTAGTCCGAACGTGGCGACTTCCCTGATCACCGGCGGTACCTTGCGCCAGCCCTGCTCGCTGAGCGCGTAGACGGTGCGGGCGATGGGCGGCGGCAGCTCCGTCCGGTCGACCAGCCCGGTGTCTTCGAGATCCCGCAATCGATCGGCGAGCAGGTTCGTGGCGATGCCGGGAAGGGCCGCGCGCAGGTCACCATAACGGCGCGGACCGCCGAGAAGCTCGCGCAGGATCAGCAACGTCCACCGCTCGCCGAGGACGTCCAGCCCGCGCGCGACGGGGCAGTTCTGGTTGTAGTTCCTGGCAGGCATATCACCAGCATAACCTGCATGCACTTGTTTTTCAACTTTCTACTTGATTTGTTTGTCTCTTTGGTTTAGTGTCGCGTCCATGATTACTTCTCACCGCCACCCCGTCGTCGCTCTTGCCGTCATCTGTTTGAGCGTTTTCGTGATCAGCGTGGACGCCACCATCGTCAACGTCGCCCTGCCCACGCTGTCGCGGCAACTGAACGCCGACACCGCGCAACTGCAGTGGATCGTCGACGCTTACACCCTTGTCATGTCCGGGCTGCTGCTGTCGGTCGGCAGCCTCAGCGACCGGTACGGCAGGCGGGGCTGGCTCAGCGCCGGACTCGCCCTGTTTGCCATCACCTCTGCCGTTGCGGCACAGGTGGATTCGGCCAACGCCCTGATCGCGGCGCGCGCCGCGATGGGCGTCGGTGCCGCAGTGATCTTTCCGACCACGTTGGGCCTGATCACCAACATCTTCACCGACCCCGTCACGCGGGCCAAGGCCATCGGCGTGTGGGCGGCGATGGTTGGTGTCGGCGTCGCGGCCGGACCGATGACCGGCGGCTGGCTGCTCGAGCACTTCTCCTGGGGATCGATCTTCCTGGTGAACGTGCCGGTCGCAGCGGCGGCCATCGTCGGGGGCATCCTTTTCGTACCGACCTCGCGCGATCCGGCCGCTCCGAAGGTCGACATCCCCGGGCTGATCCTGTCGGCCATCGGAGTGACCGCGCTGGTCTATACCGTCATCGAGGCGCCCAACTGGGGCTGGACCAGCCCGCGGGCCGCGACCGGCTTCGCAGTCGCCACGGTTGTCC
Source organism: Mycobacterium fragae (assembly GCF_002102185.1). Lineage (GTDB taxonomy): Bacteria > Actinomycetota > Actinomycetes > Mycobacteriales > Mycobacteriaceae > Mycobacterium > Mycobacterium fragae. The sequence continues at coordinate 255,702 of NZ_LQOW01000028.1, read as the reverse complement.
TCGCCGCTTTTGCATTATGGGAGCGGCGCAGCTCGCACCCCATGCTCGATGTGTCGGTGTTCGCGAACCGCCGATTCTCCGGCGGCAGCCTCGCAGTCACCGCAGGCTTTCTCACCCTGTTCGGATTCATCTTCGTCATCACGCAGTACTTCCAATTCATCAAGAGCTACAGCGCATTCGAGACCGGTGTGCGGTTGCTGCCGGTCGCCGTGTCGATCGCAGTCGCCAGTGCGCTTGGCCCACGGATTGTGGAGTGGATCGGCACCACGGCGGTCGTCGCCGCGGGCCTGGCTGTTTTCGCGGCCGGGCTGGCATGGGCGTCCACCGCCGATGCCGCAACGCCCTACGTCGAGATCGCCGCACAGATGGTGCTGCTGGGTGGCGGCCTCGGCCTGACGTTCGCGCCGGCCACCGAGGCGATCATGGGGTCGCTGTCCGCCGACAAGGCCGGAGTGGGCTCCGCGGTCAACGACACCACGCGCGAATTGGGCGGCACTCTCGGCGTCGCGATCGTCGGCAGTGTGTTCGCGTCGGTGTACTCCGGTCGTATCGGTTCCGCGGACGCGCTGGCGGCGCTTCCCGGCCACATCCGGTCCACGATGGAACACTCGATGGCCGCCGCTTACAACGTCATTGGGCACTTGCCCGCGGAGCAGGCCGCCGGCGTCCGCGCTGCCGTCAACCACGCCTTCCTGGACGGCATGCGGGTCGGCTCACTGGTGTGCGCCGCTATTGCGCTGGCCGCGGCGGTCGTCGTCGCGGGATTGCTGCCCGCACGGGCGCGCCGAGCCGCAACTGAGATCACCGAGCAGGCCGAATCGGCGCCTGCGGTCGCGTAAGGAAAAATTGTGCAACACAACGAGATTCCCGACACCGCCTATACGAACACGTGGACCGGCGGACGCGGTGAGGTCGCATACTTCACCCGATCCGACGGGTCGCGGCTGCGCTACCTCACCGTCGGCAGCGGCCCCCCGCTGGTGCTGCTGCATACCGTGCGCACACAACTCGACTACTTCCAGCGAGTCATTCCACTGCTGTGGGACTCGTACACCATCTACGCGGTGGACCTGCCCGGCATGGGATGGTCCGACATCGTGGCCGACGCCAAATACGAGGAGCCCGATCTGCGCGCCGCGGTGGTCGAGTTCGTTGCCGGCCTCGACTTGTACGGCGTCACACTGGCCGGTGAATCGATGGGGGCCGCCATCGCGCTGTCCGCGTCGATTGACCTGAAGGAGAGGATAACCCGCGTTGTCGCGTTCAACAGCTACGACTATAAAGGCGGACTCGAGCGCGGCAATTGGCTCGCCCGGCTTATCGGGACATCCACCCGGTTGCCGGGTTCCGGGGCGGTCTTCGCCAGAATGGAAGTCCGACCGCTGCTGCTGCGAGTGATGCGCGGCGGCTTCGTGGACCCGAGCAAGCTGCCGACCGAGTTTGTCGTCGAGCTTCGCCGCAGCGGCGGGCGGAAGGGCTACCCAAGGGTTGTCCGCGCGATCATGCGCAGCCTCAAAGGATTCGTCGACGCACGACGTCGCTACGCGGAAGTGCCCGTGCCGGTCACGCTGATCTACAGCGAACACGACTGGTCGCACCCGTCGGAACGGGAGTACGTCGCGGGCCTCCTGCCGCAGGCGCAACGGATCACTCTGCCCGGCTGCGGCCACTTCTCGGCTTTGGAACGCCCCAGCGAAATGGCCCGGATACTGGGCGATCTCGCTAAACTTCAACAAGGAAGTGGTGCATGATGGCGGAAAAGAACGACACGCGTTCATTGACTGCGCTGCGCATCGCGCTCGTGGTCATCGGCCTGATCTTCATCTTCGGGATCTACCCGCAGACCATCATCTGGCCGTCGGGTTGGAGCTGGGGGCACGGATCCTCGCACTACCTCGCGATGATTATCGGTATCTATGCCACCCTCGGCGTATTCCTGCTGATCGCGGCGCGCAATCCGCTGGCTCACCGCAGCTTGATCTGGTTCACAGTGGTCTCGAGCGTGGTCCATGCCGGGATCATGGCGGCCCAAGCGATTGGTGATTCCGCTGAGCGCGGCCACCTTACGGGCGATGTGCCCGCGCTGCTGGTCGTCGCGGTTGTACTTGGGTTTCTCATGCCACGCGCCGTCGAATCGCGCCAACCTGTAACTCCCGCTTAGCCTTCCCCTCGCCGCTACCTTTGCGGGCCGACGACACGCGCTCGAATCGTGTTCTCGCCGAACCGCTCACGGATTTTCAACCCGAAAGAAGTAGAAATGAACAACACCCAGATCCAGACGCAGTACTCGACCGGCCTATCCCGGCGCAACATCGAGCAGGCGCTCATTGACGCCGGAAAGGACCTCGACCACCTTCCGCCAGCGGACCTCTGGCTGCTCGAGGACTTCCACACGATGGGTCGCATCGCCACCAGCCAACTGGTCGACCTGCTCGGAATCACCCCAGAGCACGAAGTGCTCGACGCCGGCACCGGGATTGGCGGCACCGCCCGCTACGTCGCCGACCACTGCCACTGCCGGGTCACCGCTGTCGATCTGACCGAGGACTACTGTGAAACGGCCGATTGGCTCAACCGGCTTGTCTCGTTGGACAATCAGATTTCGGTTCGCCAGGCAGACGTCACCGAACTGCCATTCGCCGACGCCACCTTCCAGGTCGTCTTCAGCCAACACGTGCAGATGAACGTGGCGGACAAGTCTCGTCTGTACCAGGAAGCCCGCCGGGTACTCGGCCACGGCGGCCGGCTGGCCATATGGGACATCACCGCGGGCGAGGACGGGGAACTCGACTATCCGCTGCCATGGGCCGACCAACCCGGCATCAGCCACCTGGTCACCGCCGACCGGTTGCGCGCTCTCATCGAATCCTCGGGATTCACCGTCGAGCATTGGAACGATCTCACCGATCAGGCGAGCGCGACGATGCAAACGCTGCTCACCCTGCCTCCCACCCCCCTCGGCCTGCACGCTTTCGTCACAAACTTTGAGCAGAAAGCCAAGAACCTCACCCGAGCCCTCACCGACGGACGGCTGCGAGCTATTCAGGGCATCGCACGAGCAACCACACCGGTGAGCGGCGGTCGTTAGCTGCCGATAGCGCGTAACTGGTACAAGCCGCGGGTGGTGGCGACCGTCTGACCGTCGCTGTCGGTCACTACGGCCTCCAGCGTGAAGTCGGCCTTACCCCGTTGGGCGGCTTCGGCTTCGACCCGCGCGATCGTGTCCTCCTCGAGGCTGGCTTCTGCACGCACGTCGGATTTGGCCATCGCGACGAAATCGATGTCGAGCTTTTTGACCAACGGGAAGTACTTGGCTCTATCGAACGTGATCAGCGGAATGATGCCGCCGAGAACTTCGGCGACCGTGAACAGCACACCGGCATAGATGACCCCGAAGTGGTTCCCGTTGCCTTCGGCCGGCACAGTCGTCGCGGCGAAACCGGGCCGCGCCTCGACGACTTTGACACCCATCTTTCCTGCGATCGGGATGGTGGACGCCATGGCGCCGTTCATCATCTCGACGAGTTGGTCTCCGCTTGGGGCAGTCATGACCGCCGATCTTAGCGGCGATGCACCACGATCTTGCCGCCGTCCTTCGGAGTGAAGGCGACACCGCGGGAGTGCCATTTCTCGTCAGCAGCCGTGGTGGTCTCGATGGTGAAGTGGCGCAACACTGTTCGCAACACCACGTCCATCTCCATATTGGCGAACACGGCCCCCACACATCGCCGGGCGCCACCTCCGAATGGAATCCACGAGAACGTCGACGGTTTGGCGCCGATGAAGCGCTGCGGGTCGAAGCGGTCGGGGTCGGGAAACGCCTGAGCGTCGGCGTGCATTTGCGCGATGCTGACGATGATCGAATATCCGCGTGGAATGGCCCATTCACCCAGTTTGAAAACCGGTACTTCGACGTGACGACCGGCGAAGTCGATGACCGTCCTGGCCCGCTGCACTTCCAGAATCGCGGCCTGGCGCAGCTCGTTGTCATCCGTGTCGGCCTCGGCGACCAGCGCATCGAGCACATCAGGATGCCGGCTGATCCGTTCGAACGCCCAGCCCAAAGTGGCCGCGGTGGTCTCATGCCCGGCGGCCAGCAGGGTCAGCAGCTCGTCACCGATGTCCTTGCGGGACATGGCCGAACCGTCCTCGTAGGTGCTGCGCAGCATCAGCGCCAGCACGTCGGCCCGATCCTCGAAGTTGGGATCCGCCAGCTCGTTCTCGACCAGCTTGTCGACGATGCTGTCGTAGCGACGCCGCCACACTTGCATCCGCCCCCACGGGGTGTAGCGGCCGTAGGTGCGGGACGGTTTGGGCAGCGCGGCCAATCGGGAGCCCAGCGTGACCCACGGCGGAATGAGCCGGCGCAGCTGATCGAGCTCGCCACCTTCGGCACCGAAGATGGCCCGCAGGATGGCATTGAGCGTGATCCGCATCATCGACGGCATCGTCGCGAACGGCACGCCCTCCTGCCAGCCGGCGATCTCCCTCAGCGTCTCCTCTTCGATGATGTGCTCGTAGTTCTTGATGCTCTTGCCGTGAAACGGCGGGGCCAGCAATCGCCGCCGACGCCGGTGGTCGTCGCCGTCGAGCGCAAACACCGAGCCGGACCCGAACAGCCGGCTCAGGTTCGGCTTGATGTTGCCGAGATCCTCTGGGCTGGTGGTGAAAACCTGCTTGGCCAGCTGCGGGTCGGCGACCACCACAGTCCGTCCCCACACCGGAAGGGTGACGGCGAAGGCGCTGCCATACCGGCGCGCCAGCCGCTGGGTGGTCCAACGTCGCGAAACGAAGAAGGTGAGACCCAGAAGCGGCTTCGGAATTCGCACCACCGGGGGCAGGTTGACGGCGAGTGGCGCAGTGTCGGCTTGGGTGTCGATGGCGCTCACGGAAAATGCACTCCCAACATCGATGTGGTACCGCGCAGTACCATTGCCTATCCCGGTACGGTACTCTTTGGTACCAAGCGCTGGCAAGGGTTCTATCCCGTCGGAAGGAGGCGCTTGGTGACAACCGTCGCTGGCGATGCGTCTTCGGTCGACGCGGTCGATATCGACCCGTTCCGCCGCCGGCTGCTCGACGGCCTCGCCACCTCGATCGGCGAGCGGGGATACCGCGCCACCACCGTCGCGGACATCGTCCGTCACGCGCGCACATCTAAGCGCACGTTCTACGGCCATTTCCCGAGCAAAGAGCAATGCTTCCACGAGCTGCTGCATGCGGACGTCGAGAAACTGGCCGCCAAAATCCGCGCGGCGGTGGAACCGGATGCGGACTGGCAGCTTCAGATTCGTCAGGCCGTCGAGGCCTTCGTCGGCCACATCGAGTCCCGACCCGCCATCACGTTGAGCTGGATCCGCGAGCTGCCGTCTCTGGACGCCGCCGCACGTCGGCACCAGCGCCAAGACCTGCAGCTGTTGACCAGTCTGCTGATCGACCTGAGCGGCAGTGCCGGATTCCAGCAGGTGGGCCTGCCGCCGTTGACCCGGCCACTGGCGGTGATCCTGGTGGCGGGCCTACGCGAATTGACCGCGCTCGCCGTCGAAGACGGGCGGGACGTGCGGGAGATCGTCGAACCCGCCGTGGACGCCTCGGTGGCACTGCTCGGGCATCGGCACTGAAAGGTCAGCGCCGGCAGTCCCGCACGCATACGCTCGTCGAAGACGTCGGACGATCTTGGAGGAATGCCATGCGGTTATCGACGAGAAATCAGCTCAGAGGGACTATCGACGAGGTCGACCTGGGCAGTGTCATGGCCACCGTCAAGGTCCGCCTCGACGGCAGCGACCAGGTGGTGACGTCCTCGATCACCAAGGAGGCGGCGCAAAATCTCGATCTCAAGGTCGGTCAGCCGGCGACAGTGTTCATCAAGGCGACAGAGGTGACCATCGGCGTCGACTGAACGCCGATGCTGCTCAGAGCTTGAGGAAGGCGCGCAGCCGGTCCAGCACCAGATCGGGGCGCTCTTCGACGATCCAGTGGCCGACCCCGTCGACGTACTCGATCTCGAAATCGCTTGCCCGATTGCCGTATCCGCGCAGCAGGCTCGGCGTGATCACCGGGTCACCCATGCCATGCAGCCAGCGCACCGGCACGTCGACGCGAGCGTCATCGAATTCGCCGCGCAGCCAACGCAGCATCTCGATGGTCTGGAATGTGCGGTACCAGCGCGACCCGGCGACCGCATGCCCGGGTTGACGCATGCACGCGCCATACATGTGGACGTCGTCGTCCGACGGCGTGAATCCGGCGCCGACCCACGACATGAGCATCCGGGGAAAACGGGCATTGGGATCGGAGATCATGCGGGGACCGAGCACCGGAAGCATGATCGGGATTTGATACCAGAACCGCCACATGTGCCGGACCATGTTCAGGTCGCGGTTGACCCAGGGCGCCACGGTGTTGACTCCGAAGAATCCGCTGACCTTCTCGGGGTGGCGCAGCATCATGATGAACGCGACCGGCCCGCCCCAGTCGTGGGCGACCAGCTTCACCGGTCCGACGTCGAGCCGGTCCAGGACGGCGGCCAGGTCGTCGGCCATGTCGTTCTTGAGATAGCGCGAGCGGGGCGCCGAGCTCCAGCCCGCCCCGCGCAGGTCGGGACAGAGCACCCGGTAGCCGTCGGCGGCCAGCGGTCCGATCAACGCATGCCATTCCCACCAGTTCTGCGGGAAGCCGTGCACCAGCATCACCGCCGGCCCGTCTGCGGGTCCGGCATCGGCGACGTGGATCGTGACACCTTCGCCCAGGTCGATGAACTTGTGCTCGACGCCATCCAAGGCGGGCATATCAACCATGAGCCGATAGCCTAGGCCGTCACGCTCGTCGAGATTGCGTGTAGGGTCGTGATTTCGCGAAAATTACGACCCTGAGCGCAATTTCAGTGCAACGACGCCCTCACGCGGCGACCAGCTCCGGCTCCTCGGCATCGCTCGACTTCTTCGGCGGTAAGGCCAGTTTGACGATCTTGCGCACCACGGTCGCGAATTGTCGGGGCAGCGGGCCCGAGTTGTACGGGATGCCGTAGCGCCGGCAGATCTCGCGCACCGCGGGTGCGATTTCCGCGTAACGGCGGGCGGGCATGTCCGGAAACAGGTGATGCTCGATCTGGTGCGACAGGTTGCCGGACAGCAAGTGGAAGAGCTTGCCACCGGTCAGGTTGGCCGACCCCAGAATCTGGCGGAAGTACCACATGCCGCGTGACTCGTTCTGGGTCTCCTCGACGGTGAATTCCTGTGTGCCGTCGGGGAAGTGGCCGCAGAAGATGATCATGTAGGACCAGATGTTGCGGACGAGGTTCGCCGACATGTTGCCGGCGAACACCAGCGGGGCGAATGGCCCTGCCAGCAACGGGAATGCGACGTAGTCCTTCAGCATTTGCCGACGGGTTTTGCGCCAAATGCCTTGCAGGATCTCGCGTTTGTCGGCCAGCCGGATCTCGCCGGCCCGGATGCGTTCGGTTTCCAGTTCGTGCAGCGCGACGCCGTATTGGAACAGCACCATCAGCAGGAATGCATAGATCGGGTTGCCCAGGAAGTACCGCCCCCAGGGCTGGTCCTCGCTCATCCGCAGGATCCCGTAACCGATGTCGCGGTCCATCCCCACGATGTTGGTGTGGGTGTGATGCATGTAGTTGTGCGAGTGCCGCCATTGGTCGGCGGGGCAGGCGGTGTCCCATTCGAAGGTGCGCCCTGAGATCGCCGGGTCTCGCATCCAGTCGTATTGGCCGTGCATGACGTTGTGGCCGATCTCCATGTTGTCGAGGATCTTCGATACCGCCAACATCGCGGTACCGGCCAGCCAGGCCGGCGGCAAGATTCCGGCGAACAGCAGTGCGCGCCCGCCGACTTCGAGCGTGCGCTGCGCCTTGATGACGCGGCGGATGTACTGGGCATCCTCTTCGCCGAGGTCTGCCATCACGCGTTCCTTGATGGCGTCGAGTTCACGGCCGAACGCCTCGGCCTGCTCTGGAGTCGTTGTGATTTGCGGCTGCGACATGCTAGCTCCTCCCTAGAGGGCGATGTCGACGTCGCCGACGGGCACGGATACGCAGATCTGTACGTCCTCGTCGGGCCCGGTCGACACCGCGCCAGTGGTCAGGTTGCGCACGACACCGCAGGTTTTGCGGCGCGTGCAGGTATGACAGATGCCCATCCGGCATCCGCTTTCCGGCCTGAGGCCCGCGGATTCGGCCTGCTCGAGCAGCGGGCGGCCATCGTCGACGACGTCGATACCGCTGTCCGCGAAGGTTATTCGGCCGCCGGACGATTCCGCGGGCAGATCGAGCGTCGGCGCCACGAAGCTTTCGGTGTAGACATTGGAACAGTGCTCACGGACGGCGTCGACCAATGCCGGTGGACCACAGACGAATACGGCATCCGGTGACGGCATGGCCGCGGCCAGGTGTTCCGCCCCGAAGCGGCCTGCGAGGTCGCCGCCACCGGCTCGGGTGTAGCCGTGCAGCACCCGCACACCCGGCAGCTGGGCGAGCTGGTCGCGGTAGCAGGCCTCGGCCGGGTTGCGTGCGTAGTGCACGAACGCGATTTCGCCGGGGTGGCCTTCGGCGACCAGCGTGCGCAGCATCGCCATCACGGGCGTGATGCCGCTGCCACCGGAGACGAACAGAATCCGCCGGGGCCGCGGGGTCGGCAGCGTGAAGTCGCCGCCCACGCCGGCCAGGCCGACCACCATCCCGCGTCGCGCACGTTCATACAGGAAGGTCGAGATCAGCCCCCCGTCGTGATGCCCGATCGTCAGCTCGAGGTACGCGGCGCCCTCGGCATTGGCCGGTGAATAGCAGCGGGTATGCCGGCGGCCGTCGATCTCGACGGTGAGGTTGACGTACTGGCCGGCCCGCACGGTGTCGCCGAATGCGTCGTTGGGCGCCAGCACGAGGGTGACGCTGCGCGGGGTGGTCCGGCGCACGTCGATCACCTTCGCGCGGGGCTCCCCGAGCGTCCAGGTGGGCGCCAGCAGCTCGGTGTACCGGTCGACGCCATGCGGGCCGGTGAGCAGGTCGACCAGGTCGGAACCCAGCACCCGCTTCTTCAAAGTCTGAGTGGCCATTCCAGTGAACATATGTACACCGTGCGTGACGCAGACGCTGTTCGTCAAGGATTTCCGCAGGTCTGTGGTAGGGTTCACACAGTGAACAGTCGTACGCCTAGCTCACGATCGCGCCGGTCGGGCCACGGCCGTACCCGCGAGAGCCCGTCTCGCGAGGAGCGCAAGGAGGCGACCCGACGGGCCATCGTCGCTGCCGCACTCAAGCTGCTCGACGACCGCAGTTTCAGCGGCCTGAGCTTGCGTGAGGTCACCCGGGAGGCCGGGATTGTGCCGGCGGCGTTCTACCGTCACTTCGAGTCGATGGAGGCCCTCGGGCTGGTCCTGATCGACGAGTCGTTTCGAACCTTGCGCGACATGCTGCGCGGCGCCCGCAGCGGCAAGCTCGACCCGAATCGGGTGATCGAGTCGTCGGTGGAGATCGTGCTCGCCAGCATCACCGAACGACGGGAGCACTGGCGCTTCATCGGCCGGGAGCGCTCCAGCGGCGTCACTGTGTTGCGCTATGCGATTCGCACCGAGTTTCGCCTGCTTACCTCGGAGCTGGCGACCGACCTGGCCCGGTTCCCGGGCCTGAACGCCTGGAGCACCGACGACCTCAACGTGCTGGCGACCCTGTTCGTCAACTCGATGATCGTCATCGCCGAGGCGATCGAAGACGCCCAAAGCGCCGAAGCGCTCGAAGAGATCCGGCGCACCGCGGTCAAGCAGTTGCGGATGATCGTGATCGGTGTCAACGGCTGGCGCAGCAGCCTGTGATCGCCGGGGCGATGATGGTGCAATGGCCATCAAAATGCGGGATCTGCTCGGCAGCGCGCTGCCGTCGCTGCGCTACGAACCCACCGACAAGCACCTTCGGGTCTACCGGGCCGGCCACCTCGTCGCCGACACGCGCAGCGCTTGGCTGGTGTGGGAGCCGGGCCGGGTGGTCCCGACGTACGCGGTGCCGGAATCCGATCTCGTCGGGCAGGCGGACGACGAGGGCGCGGCATGGCGAAGCAACGACCCTGATCTGGCCGGCTACCTGATCCTCGACTTCAACGCGTTCGAGTGGCGCGAAGAAGACGAGCCGATCGTCGCGCATCCACATGACCCGTTCAAACGCATCGACATACTGGCCAGCACCCGGCACGTCCGGCTGGAGTGGAACGGCCGGCTGTTGGCCGAGTCGTCCCGCCCGGTGCTGTTGTTCGAGACGCTGCTGCCGGTTCGCTACTACCTGCCGCGCGCTGATGTCGTCGTCGACCTCGAACCCAGCGACACGGTCAGCTACTGCGCCTACAAGGGCCGGGCGTCGTACTTCTCGGTACCCGATGGCCCAGCAGATGTGGCCTGGACCTATCAAGACCCGCTGCGCGAGGCCGACCCGGTCACCGACCGTGTCGCGTTTTTCAACGAGCGGGTAGACGTGATCGTCGACGGCCAGCGCGAGCCACGTCCGGTCACGCCGTGGTCGGACTGACCGGCAAGCTGGCCGACATCACCGGGCCCGGGATCACCGACCGGTGGGGGGTGACCTGCGCCGACCTTGGAGCGTCGATAACCGCACCCAACGGCACACTCGTGTCGGTGTTCGGAGATACCTTCTCCGGCAACGAGGTTGGCCGCGGCGACTGGCGCTCACCGGTGATCCTGATCGGCGACGGTGACGCCAGCCACCCGATCGTCTATCAGCGTGCAGGCGGTCCCGATCCCGACTACGCCGGCCAGCTGTGGCGCTATACGCATCGCAATGTCGCGCCGGGGCGGGTGCGCCGCGGCATCAGCACGGTGATCCCGTCGGACTTGCTACGGGTAGGCGACGCGATCTATCTGCACGCGATCGTCAACCGGGGTTTCGGCAACGTCGTCTGGACCGAGATCTGGCGATCGGACGACAACGGTGTCTCGTGGCGGTATCTGGGCGAGAAGGCGAAATTCTCGGCCGGACTGCATGACGGTCACGCCCAATGCTGGTCATGGGATTACGACCCGGTCGACGGCTGGGTTTATGTCGTCTCCACCGGTTTTCAGCGCGACAAGGGGATCATCCTCAAGCGCGTCCGCCCGGAGCACATCGGCGATGTGCGTGAGTACTCCGGGTGGGGCTATGTCGACGGTCGCTGGTCGTGGGATAACGAACCCAGCCCGATCACTCCGGCCGGCGAATCCTGGGGTGAGCTGTCATTGCGGCGGCTGGCGGAGGGGAAGTGGATCCTGGGCGGGTTCCTGTCGTCGAAATATGCATTGGGATACCGGATCGTCAAGTCCCCCACCGATATACACGATGCGCCGCTGCAGTTGCCGGTCGTCGGGTCGGCGTGGGAGGCCGAAGATCACGCCAACAACCGGGTCGCCCAGCTCTACGGCGGCTACGTCCTTCCGGGCTCACGGCTGGACCGCGCCGGTGGCGTCGGCCTGGTGGTCTCGCAGTGGAACACCGCGCGGGGCTGGCCTTACCGGGTGATGCAGTTCCGGGCGACGCTGCGTGACACGACGCGTTCGGGTCGCGCCAAACCTGACACCGTGAACCTCTGAGCCTTTACTCGTCGACGACGTCGTACAGCGAGTCGCCGTCCTCTGGAGTTCCGTCCACTTGACCGCGGTGCACGCGGCTTGGGCGTTCCTCCTCAGGGACCGCGTCGCCGAGCACATCGGGTTCCTCGGCGGCCAGCCTGTCGTCGAGCGATTCGCCCTCTTCCTCTTCGCTTCCGGTCACCCCGAACCTGTCGGCTTCGCTCCAGCCATCCGGCGGATCGACGACGATGTCGCCGTCGTCGTTGCGCAGTTCGTCGGAGTCGGTGGACTCAGCCGGGTTCAGGGTGTCGCCAGGGCCGCCTTCTTCGGGGACATCAGCCATGGACAATCGGTTGCCCGTCGAGTTTGGTCGCTAAACGCTGACGGCTGCGCATCGAGTGTGCGTTCAGGGGTTTCGAGTGTGCGCCGTAGGCGGAGGCTGCCGGCGTGTCGCCGCCCTGTACGCACAGTCGAGCCAACCGAGGCTAGAAATTCAGCGGGTAGCCGCCGCTGACCTTGAGGGTTTCCCCGGTGATGAACGACGCCTCGTCCGAGCAGAGGTACAGCATCGCCGACACCACGTCGTCCATGGTGCCGAGCCGGTGTACCAGCTGCCGCTCGCGGACAATGTCGTCGACGAGCGCACTCGGCAAGTCGGCAAGCGCGTTCTCGGTGTTCATCAAGCCGGGGGCGATGCCGTTGACCCGAATCCGGTCGGCCGACAGTTCGGACGCGAACGCGACGGTCAAACCGCGTACCGCGAGTTTGGATACCCCGTACGGGCTGATGTTCATGAAGCCGGCCATCGAGGAGATGTTCAGCACCACGCCGCCACCGCGCTCGCGCATCGAATCGCGGCATGCCAGAGTGCAATTGATGACACCGATGACGTTCACGTCGAACAGGCCCCGGATGTCGGCGCGAGAGAGCATCCCGAAGGGCTGGTTGTACTTCGTCAGGTGACGGCCGGCATTGTTGATCAGGATGTCGATGCCACCGAAGTTCTCGATCGCGATCCCGACGGCGGTGTCGACCTGCTGCTCGTCAGCGACATCACAAGCCACCGCAATCGCCTGGGCGCCTTGCGCGGTCAGCTCGGCGGCAGTGCGATCCGCCATCTCGGCGTCGATGTCGAGGATCGCGACCTTGGCGCCCTCACCGGTCAGTCCCCGCGCGAAGGCACGCCCTAAGCCGACCGCACCTCCGGTGATGACCGCGGTCTTCCGGTGGAATCGCACCGGCCAACGGTATCGCGATTAGCGCTGCTAGCTGCGGGTTTTGCCGGCTACCTGGGATGCCGCCACATCGGCCACAGCTTGGGCCCGCCATCGGGGAGCGCGATCTCACCGGTGACGGTGAAGCCGAAGCGTTCGTAATACGGCACGTTTTCGGGTTTGCTCGATTCGAGATAGGCCGGACAGTGCTCGGCGTCGCATCGATCCAGCCGGGAACGCATCAGCGCCTGCCCAAAGCCTCGACCGCGGACGGTGGTGTCGCTGCCGATGACGGCCAGATACCAATGCGGTTCGTCGGGATGGTGGCGCTTCATCAATTCGACGACGTCACGCGCAGCGGGCGACCGATAGCCGAAGGTGCGGATGATCGACGGCAGCATGGCCAGTTGCTCACGCGCGGATTGTTTCCATCGGTTCGGCGGATCCCATAGCGCCGCGGCGCCGATACCCGGCCCGTCGCAAGCCACTTCGACGCCACCGCCGGCGAGGTGATGGTGACGGGTCAGCGCCGCGAACAACCGTGGCAACCGCGCCGGCCGGGTCTTCTCGTCGGGCAACATCCACGTGGTCACCGGATCGTCATAAAACGCGCGGCCCAGCACATGTGACAGCGTGGCGATGTCGGCTTTTCCTGCCGGGCGTGCGGCGATGGTCACCATGTCAATCTAAGTCGCGCGCCTGCCACTCGCCACGGCCACCGGTTGGATGTAGCGTCTGAGGCGAGCACATCATGACCGTCACGCCTGTCGATACCGGCCCCAATCAGGTCAGCCGCACTGTCGAGGTCCACGCTTCCGCCGCGGAATTGTTCGCGCTGGTTACCGATCCGCGCCGCCACCACGAGTTGGACGGGTCGGGAACCGTCGCCGCCTTCATCGCGGGACCCGATCACCTCAGTCCCGGCGCCAGATTCTCGACCAAGATGCGTGTCTTCGGTCTGCCGTACCGTTTGACAAGTACCGTGACCGCGGTCAAGCCGGACGCACTTGTCGAATGGTGCCACCCGGCCGGGCATCACTGGCGCTGGGAGTTCGCCGCCGTCTCACCGACGGTCACCCGGGTCACCGAGACGTTCGACTACCGTGACACCGGACCGCTGAAGGACCGGCTGCACTTCTACCAGCGGTTCGGTTTCACCAAACGCAACGCCGCGGGCATCGAGGCGACGCTGGCCAAGTTGCGGGATCGCTACGCCTGAGAGCCGCGTCAACCGCCGATGACGCGGTCGATGTGGGCGAGAAAGTGTGTCAGCACCGCGTCGGGCGCTTCGAGCTGTGGCCAGTGCCCGATGTCGTCGGCGAGCATCACGACATCGGGTTCGGGTATCACTTCGCTGTAGCGGCGCGCCATGTGAGCACCGGAGTTGGGGTCGACGGGTCCGTCGATCAATCGCATCGGAACGGCGGTCTGCCGCATGGCGCGCACCCACCGGTTGCGGTGGGTATAGCGGTCGTTGATGAAGCGGCCGACCTTGTGCAGCACCCGTCGCCCGTCGTTGTAGTCCAAGATCTGATTGAACACGTCCATCATTTGGTGCGTCGGCTTGGTGTTCGGGCCGAACATCTCGCGCAGCGTCGGTTCGAGCAGCCGACGGGATAGCGCACTGCCCTGCACACGACTGAAGATGTCGCCCAACGGAGTACGAGACATCAGCTTCTGCGCGGCCCGGGGCGTGTAGGACTCGATGAACATCCCACCGTTGAGCCAGGTGATCGAGTCGATCCGCAGTGCGCCGTAGGCCTGCTGACCGAACTCGTGACGAGCCAGCAGTTCCTGGCCCACGGAATCACCGATGTCATGGGCCAGGACGTGCGCATTGCCGATGTTCAGGTGAGCCAACAGCGCTTCGTGCATGTCGGCGTGGTCGGCCACCGAGTATTCGTAAGCCACGGGTTTGTCGGAGAATCCCATGCCGATCATGTCCGGCGCGATGACGGTGAACCGTTGCGTCAGTTCCGGCCAGATCAACGCCCAGTCATAGGAATTGAACGGGTAACCGTGGATGAGCAGTAGCGGAGGGCCGCCGCCCGCCACACGGTAGAAGATGCCGAAGCCGAGGTAGTCGAAGTACTGGCCGGCGGCCAGCCAGCGCGCTAATTCAGCGTCCACGACGCTATGAGATGTAGCGGACGATGCTCTCCGCCACGCATGCCGGCTTGGGCGAGCCTTCGATCTCCACGGTGCTCGACACCGTCGCTTGCACCGCGCCGTTGCCCAGGTCTTCGACTCCGACCAACGAGCTTTTGGCCCGAACTTTCGAGCCGACCGGCACCGGTGCCGGGAAGCGGACCTTGTTCAGGCCGTAGTTGACGGCGAGCTTGATCCCGTTGACGGTGTACATCTCGTGCATCAACCGCGGCAGCAGCGACAGCGTCATGAAGCCGTGCGCGATCGTCTTGCCGAATGGGCCCTTCGCGGCCCGTTCCGGATCGACGTGGATCCATTGGTGATCCCCGGTCGCGTCGGCGAATTTGTTGACGTCTTCCTGGGTGATGGTCACCCAGGAGCTCTCCCCGATGGTTTGACCCTGGGCCGCAGCGAGGTCGGCGACTGACTCGAAGGTGCGCATGCGAGCATCGTGCCACACCGCATGTTTCGCCAGGATTCGCATTCGGGTATGCAGGCGCGACACGCACAGGCACCGGAAGGAGCCGGACATGGCCGAACCGAAGGGCCATAAGAACGAAGCTGACGTCGAGGCGGAAACCCACGAGGCACGATCACGTGCCCGCGAAGGCGAGGACGACGGGACCTACGTCGGGCAGACGGGTCCAGATGACGCCCTCGACGTCGGGGAGACCGGAGCGGAAGCCCGCAGCGAACGCAACTGACCGGATGAGGCTGCTGCTGCTCGCCGATACGCATGTTCCACGACGCGCACCAGATCTGCCCGCGCAGGTATGGGCGGAGGTGGCCAGGGCCGATGTGGTTCTGCATGCCGGCGACTGGGTGGCTCCCGAGCTGCTCGACACGCTCAGCGCAAAGGCCGCCCGGCTGGTGGCGTGCTGGGGCAACAACGACGGACCCGTGCTGCGGTCACGGCTGCCCGAGCGTGCCGACGTGCTGCTGGAGAGGTTGCATTTCACCGTTGTCCATGAGACCGGCGCCGCAAGTGGCCGCGAGGCGCGGATGTCGCGGCGCTACCCCGACACCGACGTGCTGGTGTTCGGCCACAGTCATATCCCGTGGGACACGACGACATCTACCGGCCTGCGGCTGTTGAACCCGGGATCGCCGACGGATCGGCGCCGCCAACCGTCCTGCACCTACATGACCGCGACCGTCGACGACGGCGTGCTGATAGATGTGGTGCTGCACGACGTCGTGTAAGTAGCAGCGCGCCTGTCGAATTCGAATCGTTATCAATTTGTCCGCGCCGAGGCTCAATCGTTAGCCAACCGCGACGTCACACCCCGCGGCGGTAAACCGCCGAGCCGGCCGTGCTGTGTTTGACTGCGACGGACAGCCATTCGACCGCAGTAAACGCGGCAGATGAAAGTTGGGGTGGGTAGGAGCTATGAAGTTCGTTGAGAAGTTGCGTGGCGCGGCGGCACGTTTGCCGCGTCGGCTGACGATCGCGGCCATCGGGGCGGCCCTGCTGCCCGGTCTGGTCGGCGCTGTCGGCGGCTCGGCGACCGTAGGGGCGTTCTCCAAGCCGGGCCTGCCGGTCGAGTACCTGCAGGTGCCATCGGCGGCGATGGGCCGCAACATCAAGGTGCAATTCCAGGGCGGCGGCCCGCATGCGGTCTACCTGCTCGACGGGCTGCGCGCTCAGGACGACTACAACGGCTGGGACATCAACACTCCGGCGTTCGAGGAGTATTACCAGTCGGGCCTGTCGGTGATCATGCCGGTCGGCGGGCAATCCAGCTTCTACACCGACTGGTACCAGCCGGCTTGCGGCAAAACCGGTTGCCAGAGCTACAAATGGGAAACCTTCATGACCCGCGAGCTGCCGCAGTACCTGCAGGCCAACCGGGGTATCTCGCCGACCGGCAACGCGGCCGTCGGTCTGTCGATGTCGGGCGGGTCCGCGTTGATCCTCGCCTCGTACTACCCGCAGCAATTCCCTTACGCCGCATCGCTTTCGGGCTTCTTGAACCCGTCTGAGGGCTGGTGGCCGACGATGATCGGTATGGCGATGAACGACGCGGGCGGTTACAACGCCACCAACATGTGGGGCCCGACGAGTGATCCGGCGTGGAAACGCAACGACCCGATGGTCCAGCTTCCTCGGTTGGTGCAGAACAACACTCGCCTGTGGGTCTACTGCGGTAACGGCACGCCGACCGACATCGGCGGTGACAGCATGCCGGCCAAGTTCCTGGAGAGCTTCACGCTGCGCACCAACGAAACCTTCCGGGACAACTATGTGGCCGCGGGCGGCAGAAACGGCACATTCAACTTCCCGCCCAACGGCACGCACGACTGGGGCTACTGGAACCAGCAGCTGGTAGCCATGAAGCCCGACATCCAGCGGTCGCTGAGCGCCGGGCAAAACGCCACCTGACTCACCCCCGAGGCATCGGCAGCAGCGTACCCCCGGCGCTGCTGCCGATGTTATTTCTGGCGACCGTTGGCTAGCTCGACTGCGCGCCGCCGGTCGGCGTGGAAGTAGGTATAGCCGGTCGTCAGCGCGCACACGACGGTGGCGACCGCGAGCATCTCAGATCCGCTGAACACCAAGCTGATACATCCACCCGCAGCCGCGCCAGCGGCGAAGCTGGCATATAACAGGAAATATCCGAGCCACCCCGTAGCATCGCCGCCGCTGATGTGACGCTCGATACCCTGGCCCAGCTTCACCAGCGTCCCGGTCACATAGCTAAGGGGTATCGATACCTCGCCGTCTTTGACGAACGAGGTGTTCAACGCGCCGATACCGAACGCGACGAACAGGATTGGCACAAAAGACACCTGGCCTGACCACCCGCGCACCGCGATGTCGGTTGCGGTCGCGATCAATAGGGACAGTGTCGTCAACACCGTGGGACCGTGCGGATGATCCACCCAGAGATACCGCCGGCACAGCGACGCGACCACCACACCTGCGACGAAGGACACAAGCAGCAACGCCGCCGACACTGCCAGCCAGCGCTCGTCGCGGAAGAAACCCAGAATCGCCCGCTCGGTGTTTCCGGTCATGAAGGTCACGAAATATCCAGCGGAGTGTGTGAACGCCGCTGCGCCCACCAATCCAGCCAGCGCGGCCAAGACCCACGACAGCCTGGCCTCCGGGCCGAAAATGTCACGCAGCATGAGGCCATATTTCCAGACGGCTGCGGCGCTTGCAGCGTGAGCAAGCCGCAGCAACGCCGGATCAAGCCGTCAACCGGGCGATCGACCGCAGCGGAATCGGCAGCCATCCGGGCCGGTGCCGCGACTCGTACCCGGTCTCATAGACCGCCTTGTCCAATTCATACGCCGCCAGCAGCAACGCCGAATCACGCGGGTCGACACCGGAGGCCGCGGCGTAACCATCACAAAACGCAGACTGGTTGCGCTGCACCCATTCCCGGGCCCGCGCGGCCAGTTGCTTGTCCGTGGACTGGTCAACCAGTGGCCCGTAGGCAGCGTACTCGTAGGACCGCAGTATGCCGGCCACGTCACGCAACGGGGAGTCCGGCGCGCGCCGCTGTTCCAGCGGCGCGCCCGGCTCACCTTCGAAGTCGATCAGCAGCCACGCCTCAGGAGTGCGCAGCACCTGGCCCAGATGCAGGTCGCC
Organism: Mycobacterium fragae; assembly: GCF_002102185.1. Taxonomy (GTDB): domain Bacteria; phylum Actinomycetota; class Actinomycetes; order Mycobacteriales; family Mycobacteriaceae; genus Mycobacterium; species Mycobacterium fragae. The sequence continues at coordinate 237,180 of NZ_LQOW01000028.1, read as the reverse complement.
GTGTACCCGCTGCACGGTGATCGTCTGCTCGGCCAGTTTTTGGAATCGCTGCTCGATCGTCGCCACATGCGGGCTGAGCTCGGGGACGGCCGCGGCGGTCGACGACAGCCGGGCCAGCATGACGTCGACCGGGAATGGCGCCTGCGACGTGCCGAGGGTTTCGGCCAACGTGGCATGCACAGATGCGACGGCTTCACCGAGCCGGTTGGACTCACCGGCGAAGTCGCCGCCCACTTCGTAGGCGTACAGGTCGCCCTCGGCGAACAGATCGCGGACGCTGGCGGTTGCCATCGCCCAGCCTTCGGCTGCGTTCGCGGCATACTCGGTCGCCATGCCGAGCGGCCAGGGGTCGCCCGCCGCGGTCAGCTCGTAGCTGCCGAGCAACCGTGCCACATGCGGGTTGCCGGCACGGCCGAGCACCCGGTTCAGTTCGATGTCGGGGTTGACGCCGGGGCTGACGCGGCGGAACACCTTGAGAATGGCATCCCGGTCGAAGATCACGCTGGTATTGCTCTGCTCGGCATCCGAGACCCGCGGGGGCGCCTGCACCGGCAGCGTGACGTCGGGCTCCTTGGCGAACCTCACATCGGAACGCACCGCGGACTCGTCGATCAGCGACAGCAGGAATTGGGTCGCGGCCGGGTCATACAGCGCGTCATAGGCGGTGCGGTCGTTGTCTGAGCCGATCGTGGCGACCGTGCTGTACTCGGCGATCGGCGCGATGTCCCAGCTGACAAGCACCTGGTAGCGCTCCGCCGAACCGTCGGTGTAGGTGACGTCGACCAGGGCCAGGTCGAGATCGTCGCGCAGTCCGATGATGCGGCCAGGCTCCGCGCCGGCGAGCTCCCGATCACGCCCGGCATACCAGCGCTGCTGCGGAAGCCACTCTGACCACGGCAGATTCATTGCGTCTCCTCTGACTCGGCCAGCTCGAACCAGTAGAAACCGTGGCCTGGCAGTGTCAGCAGATAGGGCAGCTGTCCGATATGCGGGAAATGCACCTGCCCGGTCAGTTCTACCGGCGTGTAGCCGCTCCACTGCTGCAGGTTCAGTTCGATGGGCTGCGGGAAACGCGACAGGTTGTTGACGCAAAGCACGACGTCGTCGTCGGCTTGGCGCACGTAAGCCAATACGGAGGGGTTAGACCCGCCCATTTCTTCGAACGTACCGATTGCGAACGCGTCGTGCCTGCGCCGCACCGCCAGCATGGTGCGCGTCCAGTTCAGCAGCGACGTCGACGTGTCGCGTTGCGCCTCCACGTTGACCGCCTGGTAGCCGTAGACCGGGTCCTGGGAGGGCGGCAGGTAGAGCCGGCCCGGGTTGGCGGTGGAGAACCCGGCGTTGCGGTCCGGTGTCCACTGCATCGGGGTGCGCACGCCGTCGCGGTCCCCCAGCCAGATGACATCGCCCATGCCGATTTCGTCGCCGTAGTACAACACCGGTGAGCCGGGCAGCGACAGCAGCAGCGCGGTGAACAGCTCGATCTGGTTGCGGTCGTTTTCCAGCAGGGGAGCCAACCGCCGGCGGATGCCGACGTTGGCCTTCATCCGCGGATCCTTGGCGTACTCGGAGTACATGTAGTCACGCTCGTCGTCGGTGACCATTTCCAGCGTCAACTCGTCGTGGTTGCGCAGGAAGATGCCCCATTGCGCCAAGTCGGGGATCGGCGGCGTCTGCGCCAGGATCTCCGATATCGGAAACCGAGACTCGCGGCGGACCGCCATGAAGATGCGGGGCATCAACGGGAAGTGAAACGCCATGTGGCATTCGTCGCCGCCGGTGCTGGGGTCCCCGAAGTATTCGACGACGTCACTGGGCCACTGGTTGGCCTCGGCCAGCAATACCCGCCCGGGGAATTCGTCGTCGACGACCTTGCGCACCCGCTTGAGAAAGGCGTGCGTCTCGGGCAGGTTCTCGCAGTTGGTGCCCTCCCGCTCGAACAGGTACGGCACGGCGTCCAACCGGAATCCGTCGATACCGAGGTCGAGCCAGAAGCGGATGACGTCGATCATCGCCTCTTGCACCGCGGGGTTGTCGTAATTCAGGTCGGGCTGATGGGAGAAGAACCGGTGCCAGTAGAACTGGCGGCGGACTGGATCGAAGGTCCAGTTCGACTCCTCGGTGTCGACGAAGATGACCCGCGCGTCGGTGTAGCGCTCGCTGGTGTCGCTCCACACGTAGTAGTCACCATAGGGTCCGTCCGGATCGCGGCGAGACTCCTGAAACCAGGGATGCGACTCCGAGGTGTGGTTCATCACCAGGTCGGTGATCACCCGGATGCCGCGCCGGTGGGCGGCGTCGAGCAGCGCAACGAAATCGTCGACGGTGCCGAACTCCGGAAGCACCTTGTAGAAGTCACGGATGTCGTACCCGCCGTCGCGGAGCGGCGAGTCGTAAAACGGTGGCAGCCAGATGCAGTCGACGCCCAGCCATTGCACGAAGTCGATGCGCTCGGTCAGCCCCCGCAAGTCACCGAATCCGTCGGCATTCGAGTCATAAAACGCCCGGACCAGAACCTCATAGAAGACCGCGCGTTTGAACCACGTCGGATCGGCGGGCAGAGCGCGTGCGTCGGCGAAATCGTCGGCGCTGGGATGCTCGACTACGCCGGCTTCGACACGACTTCCCCCGGCCGGATTGTGCTCGACGGTGTCTTCTCTGTCCCTCGTCAAGTCCACGATGTTACACGTACCCGAGGCGTGGCATCGAAAACCCTATGCACGCCAATCTAATTGGGCGCAGCCGGTTGAGCTGCGGAGAGCAGATCAGCCGGGCGGCCCATCCGCCAGGGTCACATTGATTGTTTTCGTCGCGCCGCCGGTTTGCAACCCGAGCGCCACGTTGTCGCCGGGGTGGCGCTGGTCGAGAATGTTCGTCAGCGCGGTCGCACTGTTGACGGGAGCACCGTCGACGGACGTGATCACGTCGCCGGAGGTGATGCCCGCCCGGTCGGCGGGCCCGTTCGCCACCACCCGCTGGACCGCTGCACCCGCGCCGTTACGGGCGTCGTTCACCCCGACACCGAGGAACCCCGTGGGTCCGATGTGCACGGTCGACGACGCGGCGCCGGATTGGATCTGCCCGGCGATGGCCATGGCGTCGTTGATGGGGATCGCGAAACCCTGCCCGCCGCCGAGCCGGAAGTTCTCCGACGCGGCGGTGTTGAGACCGATCACCTGGTTGGCGGTGTTGACCGTCGGTCCGCCCGAGTCGCCGGGACGTATTGCCGCGTCGACCTGGATCAGTCCGTGCAGCGTCTCGGTGCTGCCGGTCAGCGCGTCCGACGCCGACACGGTCTGGTTCAGCGCGACGACCTTCCCTGCCACCGCGCTGGGTGTTCCACCGACGCCGCCGGCATTGCCCAGAGCGACGATCGGGTCACCGACCGCGACCGCAGAGGAGTTGCCGATGTTGGCCGTCGGCAGTCCGCCAGCGCCGCCGAGCTGCAGCACCGCGATGTCATGGCTGCGGTCGTAGCCGACCACCGTCACGGGGAAGGTCTGACCGTTGACGATCGACCTGGCGGTGATGTTGGTGGCGCCGGCGATGACGTGGTTGTTGGTGAGCACTGCACCGTTGGGGTTGATCACGATGCCGGTTCCGGCACCGGTCGCGCTCTGGTAGCCCAGCTGGGTGTCGATGTCGACGACCTCCGGGCCCACCTGCGAGACCGCCGACAACGGGTCGGCCGGCGGCGCGGGCACCTGTGGCTGCGGCGTCAACGGTGACGCGTGCGCCGGCACCGTGGCCAGACCCAGGCCCACCACTGCCATCAGGCTCAGCAGCGACGACCACCGTGGCCGGCGGCGGTGCGATCCGCTCATCCCCTTACCTCCTGTGTAGGTCGGGCGCGATCGCCCGGGTTTGCCCGAATTCTCGCAGCATTCGTACCGCGGGGGCAAAATTTGCCAGTTCGACACTAGGGGGTAACCGCCGCATTGTCGCGACAAATGGTGCAGCTTCAGGCGTTGCGGGCGACCGGCGTAATGGGATGTTTGAGGTGATGGCTGACGTCGCCCACCATGTCGATCAGCGTGTAGTCGCGGAAACAGTACCGCCAGCGGCCGTCGACCCGCTCGAAGCGGTCGTGATAGCGGCCGGTGACGATCGTCTGCAGCGGGAAGTCGTCGGTCTGCTGGATCACCGTGTAGTAGGAGCGGCAGCTGGCCGTGCCCGCGTCGTCGTCGACCTCGATGATCGGGTTGGTGACGACGTGCTTGGTACGCGGCGTGCCGTCCGGGTAGAGCACCACGGCTGCCTGCCAGAACGCCAGCATGCCGGCGGCGTCGATCATGCCGTCAGCGCCGCCGCCGACCCGCAGGCGGGCGTGCTCGAAGAGCGATGCCGCCCCGGCGAGGTCGCCGCTGTCCATGCATTCCGCATAGCGGTAGAGAAGGTTGGCGATCTGCGTCTCGGCCGACATGACGTCAACGTAACGCCGCCGGGCTAGTTACCGTTACCGCGTGGGCGTGCTCGATTCATTCAGACTCGACGACAAGGTCGTGGTCGTGACCGGCGCGTCGTCGGGACTCGGGGTGTCGTTCGCGCAGGGGTTCGCCGAGGCCGGTGCCGACGTCGTGCTAGGCGCCCGCCGAGTCGACAAGCTGGCCGAGACCGCCGCGCTCGTCGAAGCCACCGGTCGCAAAGCTCTGCCGGTGGCCACCGACATCAGCGTGCCCGAGCAATGCCAGGCGCTGGTTGATTCGGCGCTGCAGACGTTCGGCCGGGTCGACATCCTGATCAACAACGCCGGAGTGGGGACCATCCAGCCGGCGATCCGGGAAACACCCGAGCAGTTCCGCGCAGTGATCGACGTTAACCTCAACGGCACCTACTGGATGGCGCAGGCCTGCGCGCGGGTCATGCAACCGGGCAGTTCGATCATCAACATTTCCAGCGTGCTGGGTATCACCACCGCCAACCTGCCGCAGGCGGCCTACTCCGCGAGCAAGGCGGCGATCATGGGCCTCACCCGCGACCTCGCCCAACAGTGGGGCTCGCGCAAGGGAATCCGCGTCAACGCCCTCACGCCCGGATTCTTCCTGACGGAGATGACCAATCAGTACCCACCGGGCTACATCGAGAGCCAGGCGCATCGGGTGCTGCTGGGGCGCCCCGGCGACGCGCGGGAACTCGCCGCCACCGCCGTGTGGCTGGCCTCCGGGGCCGGCGGATATGTCACCGGGCAGACGATCGTCGTCGACGGCGGCCTTGCTATTACGTAAGCCATTACCTAAGTCCCTAGGCTGGCATCGTGGTCGACTTCGACCCCAAGGCCAGCTTCGCGGCGGCCCCCGTTGCCCGCCTGGGCACGGTCGGGCCCGAGGACGGGCCCCACCTGGTCCCGGTGGTATTCGCGCTGCGCGACGAGGTGGTCTACACCGCGGTCGATGCGAAGCCCAAGGCCACGCACCGGCTGCGCAGGCTGACCAATATCGAACACAACCCGCGGGTCAGCGTGCTGGTCGACCACTACGCCGACGACTGGACGCAGTTGTGGTGGGTCCGGGTCGACGGGATCGCTGCGATACATCACGACGGTGACGCGGTGCGGGACGGCTATGACCTGTTGCGCGCGAAATACCCTCAGTACCAATCGGTTCCGTTGAACGGCCCAGTGATCACCGTGGCAGTGCGCCATTGGAGCGGCTGGCATGCCTGACTGCGGGTTTCGTGCGCCGACGTCAGGACGGCGGGGGCTGTGGTGGGACCAGCTCCGCGCTGATGCCGTTGGGAGCCACTGACCCGGAAGGTGCGGCAGCAACCTCGCCCCGTCCGTGTGATCCTTCCGGTCCTTCGGGCATCACCCGTTCCAAGAACCTCAGCAGTTCGACCGGGAACGGCAGTACCAGCGTGGAGTTCTTCTCCGCCGCGACCTCGACCACGGTTTCCAACAGCCGCAATTCCAGCGCGGCCGGGTGTTCAGCCATGACCTGCGCCGCCTGGGCGAGTTTCTGCGATGCCTGTAGTTCGCCGTCCGCGGTGATCACCCGAGCGCGTCGCTCACGCTCGGCCTCGGCTTGGCGTGACATCGACCGCTTCATCGAATCGGGGAGCACCACATCTTTGATCTCGACACGGTCGATGTGAATGCCCCAGCCCAGCGCCGGGCTGTCGATCATCACTTCCAGCCCTTGATTGAGACCCTCACGGTTGGACAACAGGTCGTCCAGGTTGCTTTTGCCGATGATCGACCGCAGCGACGTCTGCGCGACCTGCCCGATGGCGGATATGTAGTCCTGCACGTCGACGGCCGCCCTCACCGGATCCGAGACGTTGAAATAAATAACGGCGTCCACCCGGACTGTCACGTTGTCGCGGGTAATGCCGTCCTGGGCGGGCACAGGCATGGTGATGATCTGCATGTTCACCTTTTCGAGGCGGTCCGCTATCGGAACCAGCCAGGTCAGTCCCGGCCCGCGGACGCGGCTCTGCACACGCCCGAAACGAAACACGACGCCGCGTTCGTACTGCCTGACGACGCGAAAGTTGCTCGCCAACCACAGCGCGCCTACGCCGAACGCCGCGCCCAACGAGAAGATTACGACCGTCATTGTCCGCAATTCCCGCCCATGCAGTTCACGGTCGATTGTCCCACCGACGTTTGCACGTCTCAACACGTTCATCTCGCGGCCACTCGGTCTTGTGCTGCGTGGGTGTGAAGGAGAAAGGTGACTTACTAGTTCCGACGGGCTGGGGACCCACGAATAAGCGAAGCGATGCGGGTAAGAGGAGAGACACGTCATGGCAGACAAGGCGAATGCATCCCAAAGCGCGGGGGCCGCTCCCACCGCGGACAGTCCGGGCGCCGTCCGCAATGTGGTGCTGGTGGGACCGTCGGGCGGCGGAAAAACAACTCTGGTCGAGGCACTTCTGGTTGCCTCCGGTGTGTTGTCCAGACCCGGCACCATCGCCGACGGCACCACGGTCTGCGACCACGACGACGCCGAGATCCGGCTACAACGGTCGGTCGGGCTTGCCCTGGCCTCCCTGTCGCACGGCGGCATCAAGCTCAATCTCATCGACACCCCCGGCTACGCGGACTTCGTCGGCGAACTGCGGGCCGGTCTGCGCGCCGCTGACTGCGCGCTTTTCGTGATCGCCGCCAACGAGGACGTCGACGAGCCGACCAAGTCCCTGTGGCAGGAATGCGACCAGGTCGGCATGCCACGGGCTGTGGTGATCACCAAACTCGACCACGCCAGGGCCAACTACCAGAATGCGCTGTCTGCGGCACAAACTGCCTTCGGCGACAAGGTATTACCGCTGTACGTGCCCGCCGGCAACGGTCTGATCGGGTTGCTGTCGCAGACGCATTACGAGTACGACGGCAGCAAACGAACCACTCATCCGCCGGACCCGTCGTACGCCGACCAGATCGAAGAGCACCGCGGCGCGCTGATCGAAGGGATCATCGAGGAGTCCGAGGACGAATCGCTGATGGAGCGCTACCTCGGCGGCGAGACGATCGACGAGTCGGTGCTGATCGAGGATCTGGAGAAGGCGGTCGCCCGGGGCTCGTTCTTCCCGGTGATCCCGGTGTGCAGCACCACCGGCGTCGGCACCCTGGAATTGCTGGAGATCGCGACCCGCGGATTCCCGTCTCCGCTGGAACACCCACTGCCGGAGGTCTTTACGCCGCAGGGCGCCTCGCACGCCCAGCTGAGCTGCGATCCCGATGCGCCCCTGCTCGCCGAGGTGGTGAAGACGACGTCGGACCCCTACGTCGGCAGGGTGAGTCTGGTCCGGGTGTTCTCCGGGACCATCAGGCCCGACACGACGGTGCATGTGTCGGGCCATTTCGCGTCGTTCTTCGGCAACGGCTCGGGTACCCTCACCAGCCACGAAGACCACGACGAGGACGAACGTGTCGGCGCCTTGTCGTTCCCGCTCGGCAAGCAGCAGCGGCCCGCGCCCATCGTGCTGGCCGGCGACATGTGCGCGATCGGGAAGCTGAGCCGGGCGGAAACCGGAGATACCCTCTCGGACAAGGCCGAACCGCTGGTGCTCAAACCATGGACCATGCCGGAGCCGCTGCTGCCGGTGGCGGTCCAGGCGCACGCCAAGACCGATGAGGACAAGCTGTCGGTCGGCTTGGGACGGTTGGCCGCCGAGGATCCGACCCTGCGCATCGAGCAGAACCAGGAAACGCATCAGGTCGTGCTGTGGTGCATGGGCGAGGCGCACGCCGGCGTCGTGCTTGACGGGCTGGCCAACCGCTACGGCGTCACCGTGGACACGGTGCCGCTACGGGTGCCCCTGCGGGAAACCTTCGGCGGCAAAGCGAAAGGCCATGGCCGGCACGTCAAGCAGTCCGGCGGCCACGGTCAGTACGCGGTGTGCGACGTCGAGGTGGAACCACTGCCGGAGGGCTCGGGCTTCGAGTTCGTCGACAAGGTGGTCGGCGGCGCGGTGCCGCGCCAGTTCATCCCGAGCGTGGAGAAGGGCGTGCGCGCGCAGATGGAAAAGGGGGTGCACGCCGGATATCCGGTGGTCGACATCCGGGTCACGTTGCTCGACGGCAAGGCGCACAGCGTCGACTCGTCGGACTTCGCCTTTCAGATGGCCGGTCAGCTGGCGCTGAAGGAAGCCGCCGCCGCGACCAAGGTGATCCTGCTCGAGCCGATCGACGAGATCTCGGTGTTGGTGCCCGACGATCTCGTCGGCGCCGTGATGAGCGATCTGTCCGGGCGCCGGGGCCGGGTTCTGGGCACCGACACCGCCGGCAATGACCGCACCGTTGTTCGAGCCGAGGTGCCGCAGGTCGAGTTGACCCGCTACGCGATCGACTTGCGTTCGCTCTCGCATGGCGCGGCTTCCTTCACCCGCTCGTTCGTCCGCTACGAACCGATGCCGGAATCGGCTGCCGCCCGGGTGAAAACGGCCAGTTAAAACACCGGCGCGGCCGCCTCGGGCCCGCCGACTGTAACGCCAGGGCGGCGGATCGAATGATTTTCCGCCGTGGCGTTACGCTCGAATCCGTTGTGGCGCAACGTTGGGCATTAAAACACCGGCGCGGCCGTCTTGGCGACCACGTCGGCATACTCGACGCCCGGCGCCAGCTCTACCACCGTGAAGCCGGCACCCGACACGTCGAGCACGGCGAGATCGGTGATGACCCGGCTGACCACGCCCCGCCCGGTCAACGGCAGATCGCATGCGGTCACCAGCTTGGCCGCGCCGTTTCTGGTCACATGATCGGTCAGGACGATCACCCGACCGACGCCGGCGACGAGATCCATTGCGCCGCCCATGCCTTTCACCATCGACCCCGGCACCGCCCAGTTGGCCAGGTCGCCGTTCACCCCGACCTGCATGGCGCCCAGGACGGCGACATCGACGTGACCGCCGCGAATCATCGCGAAGCTGGTCGCGGAATCGAAGAACGACGCACCGGCAAGCACTGACACAGTTTGCTTCCCGGCGTTGATCAAGTCCGGGTCGACGTCGTCCGGGTGCGGGAACGGGCCCACCCCGAGGATCCCGTTCTCGGCGTGCAAGGTGATATCGCACCCTTCGGGGATGTGGTCGGCGATCAGGGTGGGCAGCCCGATGCCGAGGTTGACGTATTCGCCGGGGCGCAGCTCACGGGCTGCCCGGGCGGCCATCTGGTCGCGGGACCAGCTCACGGCGCCTGGGCCTGGCGGGTAGTACGCTTCTCAATGTCCTTGCGCGCGGCTTGTTCTGGGGTCAACGCAACGACCCGTTGCACGAAGATGCCCGGCAGGTGCACGTCGTCGGGGTGAAGTTGACCGACCTCGACGACCCGCTCAGCCTCGACCGCGGTGATTCGCCCGGCCATCGCGGCGGGCGGGTTGAAATTGCGGGCTGCGGCGTGGAACCGGCAGTTGCCGGCCTTGTCGGCGACTGCCGCACGGATAAGCGCGTAGTCGGTGACGATCGCCTCCTCGAGCACCATCTGGCGGCCACCGAAGTCGCGTACTTCCTTTGGCGGCGACGCCAATTCGACGCTACCGTCCGGGTAGTGCCGCCAGGGCAGACCACCGTCGGCAACCGCGGTGCCGACGCCGGTGGGGGTGAAGAAGGCGCCGATTCCACTGCCGCCGGCGCGCAAGCGTTCCGCGAGCGTGCCCTGTGGAGTGAGCTCCACCGTCAACTCGCCTGCCAGGTATTGCCGCGCGAATTCTTTGTTCTCCCCTACATATGACGCGATGACCCGGCTGATCCGATGCGCCTCCAGCAGCCGACCCAGTCCGGCACCATCCACGCCACAGTTGTTGGACACGATGGTCAAATCCCCCGCGCCCTGCTGCAGAAGTGCCTCGATGAGAAACCATGGGATACCGGCCAGGCCGAAGCCGCCGACGGCCAGACTGGCGCCGTCGAAGACATCGGCGACTGCCTCGGCGGCCGAGCCCACCAGCTTGTTCAAGGTCACGGCGGGTCCTGATCCAGCCACACCAGCGCCGCCGAGAGGTCTCGAACATCGACGCCTATCCGACGACATTCCTCGATGCCGCGGTCGTCAAAACCGGATATCGCGTTTGATACCAGCATGATTCGGAAGTCGCGCTCAGAAGCCTCATAGATGGACGTCCGGGGACAGTTGGGATAGTTGCAACCGGCGAAAACCAGTGTGTCGCTGCCGGTGTCGCGGATGTGGCGTTCGAGCTTGGTCTGGTAGAAGGCGCCCCACCGCGGCTTGTACATCACGTGTTCCAGCGGCCCGATCTGCTGGAGCTCGCCGCCGAGCAGTAGTTCGTGATCCAGCTCAACATGGTTGGGCAACAACTCCGTTGCGATCTGCGAGCCCACGCTGCCCGGGACCGCAATCCGCGCGCCCTGTTCGATCGACCGCTTTCGCACCAGGTCGGCATTCGACCCGTCCGGGCGGTAAAGCCGGACTACGTGCACGATCGGCCGAGCGCGCTTCCGAAACGCCGTCGCCAACTGGGCCATTGCCGGGATCGCCGCACTCGTGCCGTCGATGGGCAGCGGGGCGTCATCGGCGTAGAAGTCGCGTTGCACGTCGATCAGGACAAGCGCCGCCGAGCCCGGTAGCGGACGCGTGTACGGGTCGCTCATAGCGTTCGGTGTAACACAGCCAGCGGCGCTTGCCAACTCGGAAACAGCCCGACGAATTCTACATCACGTCGCTGGCCTGCTTTATCGCGTCGACCAGCACAAGTGATGCGGCGTGGGCGCACGAGATCTCGACTCGTCTGTCCCATAATAGGTTTGCTGAGCCACGAATAGGGTAAATATTGAGTCAACGGCATGCAGTGCAATCGCATTGCAGCATCGCGAAGGGTGGACACCGTGCGTAGAGCGATTCGATATATGTGGCTCACGGCAGCAGTTGCCGTGCTGGCCATGGCGGGGTCGGGCGCCCCGAGCGTGGCGGCGATCGCTCCGCAACCCACCACGCCCGGCGTCGCATCGATTCAACCGGCGAACGGCGCAGTAGTCGGTGTGGCGCATCCGGTGATCGTCACGTTCACCGGGCCGGTCATCGACCGCCCGGCGGCCGAGCGGACGATCAAGATCACCTCGCCCAGCCACACCACCGGGCGGTTCACCTGGACGGACAACAACGTCGTGCAGTGGCAGCCCAACCAGTATTGGCCCGCCCACAGCCACGTGAAAGTCCAAGTCCACGCTCTCTCAACCGGGTTCGATACCGGCGACCAGGTAGTGGCTGTGGCCAGCATCTCCCAGCACACGTTCACGGTCAGTGTCGGCGACGAGGTGCTGCGCACGATGCCGGCGTCGATGGGTAAACCGTCCCGCCCCACGCCGATGGGCAACTTCACCGCGCTGTCCAAAGAGCGCACTGTCCGCATGGATTCGCGGACGATCGGGATCCCGCTGAGCTCGCCGGAAGGATACGACATCATCGCTTCGTGGGCGGTACGGGTCACCGGGAGCGGTGTGTACGTGCATTCGGCTCCCTGGTCAGTGGATTCACAGGGCTATGCGAATGTCAGCCACGGCTGCATCAACCTCAGCCCGGACAACGCCGAATGGTATTTCAACACCGTCCACATCGGTGATCCGATCAATGTGGTGGCATAGCCTGCGCGGCTAGCGCTTTCGCCGGATCGATTAAAACTGTCCACAGTTGGGTGTGGTGGGCAGGCCATTGAACCGGGCGGCGATCCACTGCATCGCCGGCTCGCCGTCCACCAACATCGGCAGCGCGTGGTTGATCACCAGTTTGTTGAGGAACGGCGGCTCCTCGTTGGTCCGGAATTCCACGTCCGCGCCCTGCGCGCACCAGTCGCGGCCGAGCTGGTTGGCCGCCGTCCACGGCACCAACGGGTCGTAGCGGTTGCTGTTGATCAGCACCGGTGCGTTCGGCCGGTAGCGGCCGATCCGCTGCAACTCGAAGAGCGTTTTGAACGGCTCACGTCGAACCAGCTGGTAGATGTCCTCGTTGAAGTAGGGCTGTAGGTGGCGGAACATGAACTTGATCACGGTTTCGCCCACACACTGATGGCGCACCTTGGCCAAAAGATCGATGCCTCGCGGTGTCAGCGTTGCGCGGATCGCGTCCTCGAACTCCGGATAGGTCGCCATCACCGAGTTCAGCGCGTAGCCGACCACGCCGACCAGCGCGCTGCCGTCGGCGTATGGGAACAGCTCCATCAGATCGGCCGGCGGCGCACCGGCGTACGTGCCCACCACGTGCAGGTCGGGCGCGTATGCCGACGCCAGCTCGGCCGCCGAGGCGGCCGCCCCACCACCCTGCGAGTAACCCCAGAACGCCACTGGCCCACGGGGGTCCAGCGAGGTGCCCGGCAGCCGCATCGCCGCGCGCGCCGCGTCCAACAAGCCCTGCCCCTCGGCGACCCGGCTGACGTAGGTGTGCACCCCGGGAGTGCCGAGTCCCTCGTAGTCGGTCATCACGATGGCGAAGCCGCGAGCCACCATCGTTGCCACGAACAGTTCTTCGTAGTTGAACATGATGTCCAGCCAGGGCGACCAGTGAATGCCCTGGTCGAACATCCGTGACGGCGCGCACTGATCGCCCTGCCCCTGGGTGCCCGGGGCATAGGCGATCAACGGGCGGGGCCCGTTTCCCGGCCAGGGATTGTCCGGCTCGAAGTAGGTGCCTGTGATGGCATTGGGTTTTCCGCGGGCGTCGGTGCTGCGATACATGATCCTGGTGCCGCGGGCCACGAAGGCTCCCAGCTGCCCCGACGGCTCGAGGACCAGCCGCTCCGGCTCGGTGCGCAGCACGTCGCCGGGTGCCCCCGCCGGTAGCGGATCGGGCGGCGTGTAGAACTCCTCGTATCGGCTTTGATCACCCTCGGATTCGAAGCCGGGGCCCTCGGCGTAGGCCACCGGCACGAGATGCGTTGCGGCGCTTAGCAACAGCAGTGCGGCAGCGACGATCGGTAACGATCGGCCGCAGTGCACCGATGGAGAGTAACAGCGTGGTGGCGCATCCTGGTAGGGATGGGTGACGGCTCGGTGACCGCAACGAAAGGGAAATCAACATGACAGCGACGAAAGCGCGCGCGGTGCGGTTCGACCACTACGGCGGGCGCGAAGTGTTGTACGTGGCGGACATCGATATGCCGGTGCCGGGCGACGGCGAGGTGCTGGTCGAGGTCCGCGCCGCCGGGATCAACCCCGGTGAGGCGGCGATTCGGGTCGGCGCGCTGGATGAGATCTTTCCCGCGACCTTTCCTTCCGGTGAGGGCAGTGACCTGGCCGGTGTCGTCGTCGCGGTCGGACCCGGGGTGACCGGCTTCTCGGTCGGCGACGAGGTGCTCGGATTCAGCCTCCGCCGATCCAGCCACGCCTCGCACACGGTCGTCCCACAGGACCAGCTGATTCACAAACCGCCGCAGCTGAGTTGGGAAGCTGCGGGCTCCCTCTACGTCGCAGGGTGTACGGCATACGCCGCGGTGCGCGCGGTCGACCCTCAGCCGGGTGAGACGGTCGCGGTCTCAGCGGCGGCCGGAGGGGTGGGCAGCCTCGTCGTGCAACTGTTGACCTTGCGCAAGGCGCGAGTGCTGGGCATCGCGTCGGCCGGCAACGCTGACTGGCTGCGCGCGCATGGCGTGGTTCCGGTGAAGTACGGCGACGGTCTGGCCGCCAGACTGCGGGAAGCCGCACCGGACGGAATCGACGCGTTCATCGACCTGTTCGGCCCGGACTACGTCCAGCTCGCCGTCGACCTCGGGGTGGCGCCGCAGCGGATCGAGACGATCATCTCGTTCGAGAAGGCCGGCGAGGTCGGAGCCAAGACCGAAGGCAGCACCGACGCCTCGACCACGGCCGTGCTGTCGGAAATGGCGGACCTGGTCGCCACCGGGGCAATCGATTTCGACATCGCCGCCCGCTATCCCCTAGACCACGTCGCGGATGCTTTCGAAGAGCTCGAGCACCGGCACACCCACGGCAAGATCGTTCTGTTGCCGGGTTCGGTCAGTTGACGCCGGCTTGGACGATCCTGACCACGACCAAAACGCCGGCAAGAACCAGATAAGCACGCAGAGTGAACAGCCCGACACGGCGGACAGGCGACATAACGGGCCGTTCCAGGGTCGCTAATGGAGGCGTGGTCCAACTTGCGCGGACCTTGTCGCGGAATGCTTTGCGTTCGGCCCGAGTCAATTTCGTCAGCTGGTCGAGCTCTTCTACTTGGTCGAGATCCAGCGCACCGAAAGGCACGGTGTCTTCCGACTCGCGTCGGTCGGCAAACCAACCGATTGCGAAGACGATGGCGGCGCCGACAATGCCGAGCATGGCACCGATGACGAGACCGCTCTCCAGAGTTACCGTGGGCAGCTTGGGGAAGAATGTCACCGCCGTCAACATCAGCGACAGCACCACCAGTGACCAAACGATCATCCATGCGAAAGCGTTCTGGCGGAAGCTGTTCACCCAGGGACCCAGCACGGGCCGGTCGTTGCACAGCAGGACCAGAAACACCGTCGCCGACGGCAGCAGGACACCGGCCAGGGCCTGTACTCCTTGGGTGATCACACCCAGGACGTGATCGGGGCTGAACGCGACCGCGCCCGACACCGCGAGCAGCGCGGCGTAGCTGCCGTAGAACAGTGGGGCCTCACTGATCTTCCAATGCAACGAATGTGGCCTACCCACAGCATCACCGAGCGCGTAGGTCGTCGACAGCCCGATGGTGTTCGCACCAATCAGCGACGCGTCCAGCAGGATGATGGCGAACAGCACTCCGACCGTGTGCCCGACGTGGTGCGACAGCTGGGACGTAACCGCCCCGGCGTCGATGAAGTTGCCTGCGTCGGGGGTACCGCCGAGCCCGAACGCGGTGGCTGCCATCAGCGCGACCGCCCCGGACATGACCCCGACGATGCCCATGGCCAGATCAACTCGACCGTAGGGGATCCAGCGTGGCGTGATTCGTTTATCGACCACGCTGGACTGCTGGAAGAACAGCTGCCACGGCGCCACCGTGGTGCCGACGATCGCCATGATGACCATCAGCACGATGGAGTCGGGTTCGCCCGGCATCGACGGCACCAGGCCGTGGACACTTTCGCGCACGGTGGGGTGCACCGACAACACCACCGGGATCACCGCCACGTTCGCCGCGATCAGCACGAACATCAGCCGCTCCCAACGACGGAACGAGCCACCGGCCACCACCGCGAACAGCAACACCGCGGCCACCGGGATCGCGATTGCTTTGGGGCAGCCCAGAAATCCGAGCGCCATCGAAACCCCGATGAATTCGGTGACAATCGTCAGCACGTTGAGAATCACGAGGTCGCCGATGCTGAACGC
This sequence comes from Mycobacterium fragae, assembly GCF_002102185.1. Lineage (GTDB taxonomy): Bacteria > Actinomycetota > Actinomycetes > Mycobacteriales > Mycobacteriaceae > Mycobacterium > Mycobacterium fragae. The sequence continues at coordinate 221,439 of NZ_LQOW01000028.1, read as the reverse complement.
GCCCCAGAACTTGCCGAACCGTTCAAAAATCAGCCTCGCGTGACCCACCCGCGTGACCGCCCCCAACCGCAGCACCATCTCCTGGTTCACATAGAGCACCGGGATCATCAGTACCAGCGTCCAGAGCAGGTTCATCCCATAGTTCTGCCCGGCCTGTGCGTAGGTCGCCACACCACCGGCATCGTTGTCGCCGATCATCACGATCATTCCGGGCCCGCAGATGACAAGCAGCATCCGTAGTCGTTGCCAGCGGCTGCCACCCGTCCCGACGGTGTCCCGAGTGATGCGGCCGAAGGCGCCGACGATGTCGCCGACGTGCGCCGAATCCAACGCCGCCCCGGACGTGTCGGTGATCGGCGGCGCGTCCACGCGGATCTCGGCAGTGATGAGAGTCATCGGTTTGTCCCCTCCTGAACCAAGGTCAGACGACGGTTATCCGAGGCCGGCCTGGACGATCTTGACCACGACCATCACGCAAGCAACGACGAGGTAGCCGCGCAATGTGAACAGCCCCATCCGGCGCAGCGGTGACATAACCGGCCGGTCCAGCGTCGCCAGTGCGGGAGTCGTCCACCGTGCCCGGACCTCATTACGAAACGCTCTGAGTTCCCTGCGGGTCAGCTTCGGCAGTTCTTCCAGTTCTTCCACCTGGTCGAGGTCCAGCGCACCGAACGGCACGGTGTTTTCCGCGTTGCGTCGCTCGGTGTACCAACCGACCGCGAAGACGGCCGCAGCACCGAGCACGCCGATCACGCCGCCGACCGCGAGACCGCTCACCAGCGTCGCGGTGGACAAGTGGGGGAAGAACGTCACCGTCGTCAACATCAGTGACAACACCACCAGCGACCAGACGATCATCGACGCCACCGCGTTTTGCCGGAAGCTGTTCGCCCACGGCCCCATCACCGCACGGTCGTTGCACAACAGGACCAAAAACACCGTGGCCGAGGGCAATAGCACGCCGGCGAGAGCCTGCACGCCTTGGGTGATCAGCCCGAGGACGTGGTCAGGGCTGAACGCGACCGCAGCCGATACCGCCAGCAGCGCGGCGTAGCTGCCGTAGAACAGCGGCGCCTGCGTGATCTTCCAATGCAGCGAATGCGGCTTGCCCATGGCGTCACCGAGCGCGTAGGTGGTGGCCAGCCCCACGCAGTTGGCGCCGATCAGTGATGCGTCCAACAGGATGATTGCGAACAACACGCCGATGCCGCGCCCGGCGTGATCCGACAGGTGGAGCGCGACGGCTCCGGCGTCGGTGAAGTTGCCGGCGGCGCTGGTACCGCCGAGACCGAACGCGGTGGTCGCCATCAGCGCAATCGCCCCGCCCATCACAGCGACGATGCCGATCACCAAATCGGCCCGCCCGTAAGGGATCCAGCGCGGTGTGATGCGCTTGTCGACGACGTTGGACTGCTGGAAGAACAACTGCCACGGCGCAACCGTGGTGCCCACAATCGCCATGATGACCATCAACACGACGGAGTTGGGTTCGCCCGGGAGCTGGGGGATCAGTCCGCGTACGCTGCCGCTGACGGTCGGATGCACCGACAGCGCAAGCGGGATGATCGCGATGTTGACGGCAATCAGTACGAACATCAGTTGCTCCCAACGGCGGAACGAGCCACCGGCGACCGCCGCGAACAGCAATACGGCCGCGGCCGGTATCGCGATGGTCTTCGGGCAGCCCAGGAATCCGAGCGCCAGCGACACGCCGATGAATTCGGTGACGATCGTCAACGCGTTGAGCAGCAGCAGGTCACCGACGCTGAATGCACCCCAGAACTTGCCGAACCGTTCGAAGATCAACCGCGCGTGGCCGACCCGGGTGACCGCCCCCAACCGAAGCACCATCTCCTGGTTCACATAGAGCACCGGGACAAGCAGCGCCAACGTCCACAGCAGGTTCATCCCATAGTTCTGCCCGGCCTGCGTGTAGGTCGCCACACCACCGGCGTCGTTGTCGCCGAACATGACGATCAGTCCGGGCCCCGTGATGACCATCAGCATCCGAAGTCGCTGCCACAAGCTGCGATTCGTGCTCGTGGCATCGCGCCGGATACGACCGAACGCGCCGACGATGTCGCCGACATGCGCCGAATCCAGTACCGCTGACCCATTGGGGACGGCCTGCGGGCCGGTGTCGAGCGCGGTGCTGCTCCTCGGCAGCACTTCGACGGTCGTCTCAGTGGAGATGGAAGTCATCGGCCTCTCGCTCTCTGGAAGGGGGTGGGGTCAGTCGGCAGTCGACGCGCGCGCGGCATCGCCGGCCGTCGAACGGTCGAAACGGTCTGTGTGATAGTCAGTTACAGGTGCTCGCGGGGGCGGCGACCAGCTTTTTGCCGATCCTGCTGCGGTAGTACGACCAGGGCGGACGGTGTTCGGTTGGGGTGCCCACCATCTGGTCGAGCAGGTTGGTGGCATGCAGCGCCACTGCGACTTGGCGCTGGACGTGCCCTAAGTCGCTGAACGCGCGAAACATGTCATCGCTGCCGGCGCGGGGAACGGTGCTCTCCGAGAGCAGCTCCAGTGCGCCCATAAGGGCCGCCCGGACATCTCCGCATGCCCGGTGGATCTGACGCTCGGGGTTGGGTGTTGCCATTAGCTGCTCCCTTGATTCGCCTGGGTAACAAGGAATTCCATGATCGTCTCCTGCTGGGAGCCCGACCAACTGGCACCAGGCATCACCACCGCAGTGCGAATCTGGGCGCGCTTCATCACCCTGCGCGCCGAGTGCGCGCAGGCTCAACCGAAACAGCGTCCTAGAAAGGCTCAGGCGGCAGAAAGAATGCCGTGACCGGATCGGGACGAAACGAATATTGAACTCGGATAAGGACTATCGCTCGGACTCATCTCGCCCTCACCTCCTCACGGCCAGGACACACGGGGGTGTCACCACAGTGCACGCACAGGAGGGGATTTGCCGCCCGACGGCAAGCCGACGGACACGCACCCCTCTCGTCGGAGCTTCGGCACTGCACGGCGTATCCGGACCTTCATCCGGAAGCCACTTGGGCTCAACCCTTAGGCCGGGAAGAGCTGTCCTGACCCGGGGCGTCTCTCGACGTTCGGGGTCAGTGGCCTGTATCCGTGCAGACGCCTCACCTACCGAGGTGCTTGCCGGTCCATCGTGGCACCGGAAGCCGAGCACGTCAAACGTTCTTTCCAAAAAGGTCGCACCGCACAGCGAATTCACAGCGTCGCACCGGATCGGCAGTCGTCAGGCGGACCACGCCCGTCGGAGCGCCTAGGCTCGCGGGCATGCCCATCACATTGCTGGACCGCCGAGTAGTGGCGGCCCTCGACCGCATGTACACCGAAGCGCACGAACAGATGCCACTGTTGCGCGAGAAGCAAGGCGAGTTGCATCGCTTGTCCTCGGCCAGCGCGCAGGAGCGCGCCGACGCGATGAGCGCTTTCTACATACCGGTGACGCCGCAGGCGGGCCGGCTGCTGTACTCGTTCGTGCGGGCCGCCCGCCCGACGACCATCGTGGAATTCGGTATGTCCTTTGGTATTTCGGCTATTCATCTCGCGGCGGCGGTGCGCGACAACGGCACTGGACGAGTGGTGACCACCGAGCTCAGCGCGGACAAGATAGCCGCTGCCAAGCGCACGTTCACCGAGACCGGATTGGACGACCTGATCACCGTGCTGGAAGGAGACGCGCTTTCCACGCTTGCCGACCTGGAGGTGCCGGTCGATTTCGTGCTGCTGGACGGCTGGAAGGAGCTGTACCTGCCGGTGATCAAGCTCCTCGAACCGCGGCTGTCAACCGGAGCCCTCGTCGTCGCCGACAACACCGAGATGGCGGACACCCAGCCCTACCTCGACTACGTCCGAGCCGACGAGAACGGCTACGTGAGCGTCAACTTCCTTGCCAGGGACAGCGACAGCATGGAGATCAGCTGTCGGGTCGGTGCCTAGCCCGCGCTACCTCAGCGACTCCTCGAGCCACGGCGTCAGCCACCTCACGCCTTCGGCGGTGAGATGTACGCCGTCGCTGCGCACCTGGATGCCGTCCACTTTGGCGGTGTACGCGCCTTCCGGGCACAACTTCTTGTTCAGGTCCAGCATCCCCACACCGGCGCGCTGCGCAATCGTCCTGCGCAGCAAAGCATTCCACTGGTTCACCCGGTCGGGTTGATCCTCCGGATACAAGCTGCCGTCCGGGCGTTCGCCGCGCCGGCTATAGGGCAGGTTGGCAACGGTCAACGGAGCACCGCTGGCGCTGAGGATATCCACCGCGCGCCGCAATTCGCCGGCCAGATAGGCGTCGAACGCGGGCTCCCCGATATGGGTCCACCGGCCCTCGTTGACCCGGTCGACGGTTTCCCAGCGGCCGACGATCAGCAGGATGGCGTCCGGCCGGTCCCCCGCGATCGCGGAAGTCCATCTGCCCGGCCACGACTCGCATTCGGTTTTCTGGTCCAGGGTTTGGCCGAAATACCGGTAGGGGCCGCCGCGCACGAGGCTGCAACCGATGACGGTGTGGTCGACGAAATGAAACCCGGGTGTCGAGGGCAGATAATGCATCAACGTCCAGCCGATCGAATCGCCGAACACCGAAACGGTGAACGGCCGGTGTGGATCTCGCTGCGCGATCGCCCGCGCGGGCTGGGGTTCGCCCGGCGGTGACGGCGAAACCACAGCGACCGACGAGATGCCCGGCGGCAGGCTCGCATCGGAAGCCCCGACCGGACCGACCGGGACGATCAACATCGTCACCGCGGCCGCGGTCGCAGCGGTGGCCCCGGCCAACGGCAGCAGCGGCACCAGCACCGGCCGCCACTTGCGGACCGGTTGCTCGATCAACCACCACGACGCCGCCGACACCGCCAACGTGGCGGCGCAGCGCACGCCGAACAACAACAGCCCGGTCCAGCCGGTCCGCTCGCCGTTGAGCACCAGAAAGATCGGCCAGTGCCAGAGATAGATGCCGTAGGAGATGGTGCCCAGCCACACCAGCGGGCGCCAGGCCAGCACGACGGCGACCGGCCCGCGCTGCTCCAGCGCCACCGGCGCGATGACCATCACGGCCGCGACTGCCACCGCGATCAGCAAACCGCTGCGGAACTCGCGAGCGCTGCCGGTCGCGTAGTGGGCGGCCGCGGCCACACCTGCCAGGCCGATCACCGGCAGCAGTCGAGCTGTCCAGCGGCCCCACCGAGAGCGAATCAGCGACCAGCCGCGGTTCAGCGCCGGCCAGTCGCCCACCAACAAAGCCGACGCCGCAGCGCCGACCAGCAGCGCCTGTGCCCGGGTATCGGTGCCGAAGTAGACCCGGTCACGGGTGGCATCGGAGGCAAACACGATCGCCGCCGCGGCCGACACCAGCGCGCCCAGCGTGGCCAGCACGACAACGGCCAGCCGGACCCCGCCCAGCGTCGCCCACCTGCCGCGGCGTCGCGCACGCGCCGCCAGCGTCACCGCCACCGCGATCAGCAGCAGCGGCCACACGATGTAGTACTGCTCCTCCACGCCGAGCGACCACGCGTGCTGCAGCGGCGACGGCGGCGCACCCTGGCTGAAATAGTCGGTCTTGTCCGCGACGAACATCCAGTTGGCCATCCAGAAGAAGGTGGCGACGGCGTCGTCGCGCAGCCCGGCAACCGCCTCCGGCGCAAAGACGCGTCGCCCAACCGCGACGATCAGCACCATCAACACCAAGGCGGGTAGCAGCCGCCGGGCGCGTCGAATCCAGAAGCCGCCCAAGTCGATACGCCCGCTGTGTCCCAGTTCGTCAAGCAGCAGCGAGGTGATCAGGAAACCGCTGAGCACGAAAAACACGTCCACACCGAGGAATCCGCCGGACATGCCGGGAATGCCGCCGTGGTCGGCGAGCACCAGCGCGACCGCCAGTGCGCGCACGCCGTCCAGCGCCGGAATGCCGGAACGGTATCGGGTGCGGTGGCTAGTCCGCGCAGTCGCGGTCGGGGCGATCCATCGGCGTCGGCGCACAAAGCGAACCGGCGCGGAGTAGACCCCGGCCGGTCCCATGCTGACCTTTATCGCACCCGGACCGCTTGCCTGGCCGGTGCCGTCGTTGTCGCCGATACGTCGATGCCCCTCCCTGCCGGAACATCGTCAGTTTAGGTGCGGATAAGCCGCACAACGGGGACGACACGCATGGTCCGAGCGCTTATGAGGCGGTAGCCTTTTCGGGCGCGTAGCCCAGCGTGCTCTTGATCTCCAGGTACTCGTCGAAGCCGAATTCGCTCCATTCGCGCCCGTTGCCGCTGTGCTTGTAACCACCGAACGGCGCGTTCATGTCGAAGGCGTGGTTGATCGTCACCCAGCCGGCACGGATCTTGCGCGCCACCGCGCGGGCCTTGTCCAGGTCGGCTCCCGAGACATAGCCGGCCAGGCCGTAGTCGGTGTCGTTGGCGAGCTCGATGGCCTGATCGATGTCGTCGTAACCGAGCATGCACAGCACCGGCCCGAAGATTTCCTCGCGGGCGATCGTCATGTCATTGCTGACCCCGGCGAACACCGTGGGCTTGACGTAGTAACCCTTTTCCAGTCCGTCCGGCCGCCCCGGGCCGCCGACGACGACGGTCGCGCCCTCGTCGAGGCCCTGCTTTATCAGGCGCTGAACCTTGTCGAACTGCGCCTTGGACGCCACCGGGCCGATCGCGTGGCTATTGCTGGGGTCACCGACGGCCACCTGCTCGGCGGCCTCGCGCGCGATGGCGATCGCTTCGTCCATCCGCGAGTTCGGTACGAGCATGCGCGACGGCGCATTACAGCTCTGCCCGGAGTTGAGCATCATGTTGACCACACCGCTGCGGACGCTGGTCACGAATTCGGCGTCGTCGAGGACGATATTCGGGCTCTTGCCGCCGAGCTCCTGAGTCACCCGCTTCACCGTCGGCGCGGCATTCTTGGCCACGTCCACACCTGCGCGGGTCGAACCGGTGAACGAGACCATGTCGATGTCGGGATGGCTGGCAAGGGCCACGCCCACCCCGGCGCCATCACCGTTGACCAGGTTGTAGACGCCGGCCGGTACACCAGCCGCGTCCATGATCTCGGTAAAGATGTAGCCCGAGTACGGCGCAACCTCGGAGGGTTTCAGGATCATCGTGCAGCCCGTCGCCAACGCCGGGTACACCTTGACGGCGATCTGGTTCAGCGGCCAGTTCCATGGCGTGATCAGGCCGCAAACACCGACCGGCTCCTTGACCACCAGCGTCGCCCCGTGCTGTTCCTCGAACTGGTAATTCTTCAGCACGTCGATGGCCGTCACGAGGTGACCGAGGCCCAGTTGGACCTGCGGGCCCGAGGCCAGCGAGGCCGGCGCACCCATCTCCTCGCTCACCGCCGCGGCGAGATCGTCGGCCCGCTTTTGATATTCCGCGAGGATCGCCTGCAACAGGTCCAGGCGCTCCTCCCGGCTGCTTTGCGACCAGCTGGTGAAGGCCTTGCGCGCCGCATCGACCGCCTTGTCGACGTCTGCGGCGGAGCCCAGCGAAATCTTGCCGGAGACTTGCTCGGTGGCGGGGTTGTCGACGTCCAGGGTCTTGGGCTCGACCGGATCGACCCACTGGCCGTTGATGTAGAACTTCGTGTATTCGCGCATAGAGTCAGCCTCCTCTACTGTGTGCCCTCGGCGTACCAGGTTCGAAATTCTGCGTAGTTCGGCATCTCCTCGGAGTTCGCCTTCGGGTCGATGCAGACGTGCACGACGGCGGTTCTGCCGCTGGCATAGGCCCGCTTGATCGCGGGGCCGATCTCCTCTTCCTTCTCGACGTATTCGCCGTGGCAGTCCAGGCCTTCGGCGATCTTGTCGAAGCGCACGTGTTTGCTCCAGTGCACGCCGGGCTGCGGGGACGGCTGCTCGAAGGTGCGCTTGTAGACGCCGACTTCGAGGCCCCACTGGTGGTCGACGCCCACGACGCACACCAGCGGCAGTTTGAGACGCGCGGCGGTCTCGAGTTCGGCGATGTGGAACAGGAACGACGAGTCACTGGTCACCAGCATGACCGGTCGCTTCGCGCCGTCGGCCACCGAAGCGCCCACCGCGTAGGGCAGCCCGGTGCCGAGGTGGCCGAAGTTCTGGTTCCAGAGCACGTCGTGCGGCTTGGCCTGCGAGTAGGTCCACTGGAAGATCACGGTCGCTCCGCCGTCGCGGACCATGATGCCGTCGCTCGGAAAGGCTTTGGTCGCCTCGACGACGAACCGGGCGGGATGGATGGGCGTCTTGCCGCTCGGCGCGCTGTCGGCCGACTCGGCGAGTTTGTCCGCATCTTGTTTGATCCAGCGTTCGAGATTCTCGGAGGGTTGTCTCGGATGTTCTCGGAGGGCGTCCACCAATTGCGGCACGACACCGCGCAGGTCGCCGACCAGCGCCACGTCGACCGGGCGGTTCACGCCGATCGCCGTCGGATCTTGCTCGACGTAAATCCATTTGCGCGTCGCGTTGTTGTCCGCCCAGTGGCGGGTCTTGCCGTAGTGCACCGGCTCGCCGAGCTCGGTGCCGAGCGCGACGCACAGGTCCGATGTGACCACCGCCTCGACCGCAGCGGGTGAAAAGCCGTAAGGGAACGTGCGATCCTCGAGTCCCGCGATGAACGACGTGCCGCCCGACGTCTGGATCACCGGGCATGCCATCAGGTCGGCGAGCGCCTTGACCGATTCTGCGGTGCGCGACGTGTGCACGCCGTGGCCGACCAGCAGGATCGGACTCTCGGCCTGGCGGATCAAGGTCGCGGCCTCGGCCACCTCCAATGCGCCCGCGGTCTGGTTGACGAGCCGATAGGCGCTGGGCGGCAAGGGGTCCGGCACGTCGAGTTCTTCGAGGAGCACATGCGCCGGATACTCGATATACGCCGGGCCGGGCGTGCCGGACATCGCACGGCGAAGCGCCTCGTGGACGATCTCGTCGGTCTGGTCAGCGTATTCGATTGACGCGCTGTATTTCACCGACGGCGCGAAAAGACCTTCCTGACGGACGAATTGGATCCGCCCGCGGCGCACCCGCCGTTCGGTGATGCGTGCCCGCTGACCGCCCAGATACACCACCGGGGAATTCTCCACCTTGGCGCACATCATCGCCCCAGCCAGGTTCGCGACGCCCGGGCCGAGTGTGCCGATGCACAGGCCGGGTTTGCCCGTCATACGCGAGACGGCCTCGGCCATGAAGCCGGCGCTCTCTTCGTGATGCGGCGAAACCACGGTCCAGCCACGGCGTTCCGCTTCGACGAACATGTGGACGAAGTTCGGATCCGGGATGCCGAACAATGTGTTGACGCCCTCGGTCTCGAAGAGGTCGAGAATCCGTTGGTACACAGGCACACCCACGGTCAGTACTCCTTTTCTGGGGCGCGAGCGCTCGCGCTGATCTCGTCGAGGACGTCGGCCGTGTCGGCGCCCAACTCCGGGGCGGGTCCGGCGACACGGCCCGGGGTCCGCGAAAACCACGTCGGCACACCGGGAAATCGCACAGGGCCACGGGGGGTGTCCACAGTTTCGAAGAAGCCCACCGCGTTCAGGTGCGGATTGTCGAACAGCGCGTCGGGTGTGCGAAGCGGCGCGGCGGGTATTTCGAGCTCGCGGAAAAGCGTCAGCCATTCCTCGGTCGTCCGCTCCTTAAACGTTTCCGCTAGCAAGGCGTACACCTTGTCGATCTGGCGCGCGCGACGCTCGAGCGTGGCGTACAGATCGCCGGCCCAGGGCGGTCGCACGGCGTCGATGAAGGCCGACCATTGCTTGTCGTTGTAGATCAGCGCGGCGATGTAGCCGTCACTGGTGCGATAAGGCCGGCGGTTGGGTGCCACCGCGCGGGGATAGACCGCCGGGCCGAGGGGAGGGTCGAACATGGCGCCGTTGGCATGCTCGACGAGCATGAACGACGCCATCGCCTCGAACATGCTGACCTCCACCTCTTGCCCATCGCCGGTGCGCTGGCGGTGGAACAACGCCATCATCGTGGCGTACAGCGCCGTCAGCCCGGCGACCTTGTCGGCCATGATGGTTCCGACGAAGGTGGCTTCACCGGTCAGCTGTTCCTGGATCGCCGGTAGCCCGCATTCCGCCTGGATCGTGTCGTCGTAGGCGGGCAGATCCCGGTCCGGTCCGCGCCGGCCGTATCCGTAGCAATTCGTGTAGACGATCGCCGGGTTGATGCCGGCGACCTCGTCGTAGCTGAATCCGAGCCGCGCGATCGCCTTGGCTCGCATCGAGTGGATGAAGACGTCGGCTTTTTCGATGAGCGCGCGCAAGGCGGTTTTGCCGGGTTCTGACCGCAGGTCCAGTACCACGCTGCGCTTGCCGCGGTTGACATTGACGAACACACCGCCCATGCCCGGCGCGGGCCCGACCGAGATGTAGCGGGTGTTGTCCCCATCGGGTGACTCGACCTTGATGACCTCCGCACCCATGTCGGCCATGATCTGGGTGCAGTACGACCCCATCACCATCGCGGTCAGATCGACCACGCGTACACCTGCCAGCGGGCCCTTCCCGTTGCTCTGGCTATCCATGGCTGGCCGCCTGGGTGCGTCGTGCCACCTCGAAGCTGTAGCGGATGTGCTCGGCGTGACCGTCGGGAACGACCGGAAAGATCGACGGGGAGCCCATATTACGGACGGCGTCCAATTGTGCGCCGACGTCCTCGATCGACCACGAAGGGCGGTACACGCCGGGCGCCTCGGCGACGGCGACTCTGGCCACCCGCCCGGCGATGGCGGTCAGCATCTCGCCGGTGATTGAACAGGATTCGTGTGAGAGCCAGCCGACCACCGGTGCGACCAACTCGGGCCCCCAGGGCGGGTAGGCCGACGTGTCGATGCCCTCAGCCATTCTCGTCTCGGCGGCCGGGACAATGGTGTTGCATTTCACGTCGTCGGCCGCGCCCTCGAGCGCCACGACATTGGACAGCCCGATCACGCCCGCCTTGGCAGCGGCATAGTTTGCGACGCCGTGGTTTCCATACAGCCCACCGATCGACGAGGTCAGCACGATGCGGCCGTAACGGGCCTGACACATCAGCGGAAACGCAGGGCGCACAACATGGAAGGCGCCGCGGAGGTGCACATCCACGACCGCATCGAAGTCCTCGTAGCTCATCTCCTTGAGCGAGCCGCGCCGCACGGTGCCGGCGTTGTGGATCAGGACGTCGATCCGGCCGTAGTGGTCGAGCGCCGAGTCGATGATCGCCCTGCCGCCCGCGGCAGTCGCCACCGATTCGGTACATGCGACGGCTTCACCGCCGGCCGCGGTGATCTCGTGGACCACTTGTGCCGCGGGGTCAGGGTCGACGCCGTCGCCGGTGAGGCCGCCACCGGGATCGTTGACGACGACCTTCGCCCCCCTGGCGGCGAGCAGCAGCGCGTAGGCGCGGCCCAGGCCCCTGCCGGCGCCGGTCACGACGGCGACGCGATCATCGAACCTCAGTTCAGGCATTCAGGTTCCGAGCTCGAGGCCGTCGAGGTCGCCCTTGGCGCGCCATTCCTTCAGCAGGTCGTCAAAGACGTAGAACCCGGGACCGTATGGCTCGCCGAGTGCCGAACGGAAGCCTTCTCCGCCGCCGCCGCCCTCGTTGTTGTAATAGCCGGGGGTGCAAGCCAGTAGTTGCGAGTTGTCGAACGCGAGTTCACCGATTGTCCTGACCCAGTTGTCTTGAGCTTCCTGGCTGGGCTCCACGGTCGTCGCGCGGCGCGCTATTGCTTCGGAGATGATGTAGGCGATGTGTTCGGCTTGCTGCTCGAGCATCGCGGTGGTGTTGCCTGCCACGCCGCCCTGGATGAAGCCGGTGAAGAACTGGTTGGGGAAGCCCCGGCTGGTCATCCCGTGGAGTGACTTGTAGCTGTCGCGCCAGTGATCGAAGAGCGACACGCCGTCGCGGCCTTCGATCACGTCGACCGCGTACCGACGGCTGATATCAGTGGTGATCTCGAAACCGCTGGCGAAGATGACGCAGTCGACTTCATACTCAATGCCGTTGGCAATGATCCCGTTCTCCGTGAGCCGTTCCACGCCTTTGGATTCCGACACGTCGACTAGCGTGACGTTCGGGCGATTGAACGTCGGCAGGTATTCGTCGTTGCTGCAGGGTCGCTTGCACATGAACCGGTAGTACGGTTTGAGCGCTTCCGCGGTCGCTGGGTCCTCGACAAGCTCCTCGACGCGGCGCCGCAGCCGCTCCATCACCTTGTAGTCCTCTTCTTCGCGGATCGCCATGATCTGCTCGATGGTCAGTGATGCGGGATCGTCCGCGGCCGCGACCCGCGCGGTCAGGTTGCGCCCCAGCTCAGTCCAGAAATCGCAGACCAGATCGGGCTCGTCGAACACCACCCCGTCGCCCAAGGGCGACCAGCGGTGAAAGTTGCGCTTGCGTTCCTCCTGCCAGCCGGGCCGCAGGGAAGCGGTCCACTGCGGGTCGGTCGGCTCGTTGCCTCGCACGTCCACCGATGAGGGGGTCCGCTGAAAGACGTAGAGGTGCTTGGCGTCTCGGCCCAGGTGCGGAACCAGCTGCACGCCGGTCGCTCCGGTACCGACAAGCGCGACACGCTTGTCATGCAGCTTGTGGAGTCCGCCGCCCGAATCCCCACCCGTGTAGTCGTAATCCCAGCGGGCGGAATGGAACATGTGTCCTTTGAAGTCCTTGATCCCGGGGATTCCGGGCAGCTTCGGCCGGTTGAACGAGCCCTGTGCCATCACCACGAACCGGGCACGAATGTCGTCACCGCGATTGGTGCTCAACCGCCAGCGCTTGACGGTCTCATCCCACCGCAGCGCGCGAACCTGGGTGGAGAGGATCGCGCCGTCGTAGAGCCCGAAATGCTTTGCGATGCGCCGGCAGTGCTCATAGATCTCGGGGCCGTCGGCGAACTTCTTCGACGGCATGTAATCGAGTTCTTCCAGCATCGGTATGTAGCAGTAAGAGTCGTTGTCGCACTGGATTCCCGGAAAGCGGTTCCAGTACCAGACCCCGCCGAAGTCCCCGCCCATCTCGATGATGTGTACGTCGTCGACGCCTGCATTCTTGAGGTACGCGCCGGCCAGCAGCCCGGTGATGCCGCCGCCGAGCACCGCCACCTCGATGTCTTCTGAAATCGGGGTGCGCGGCGTCACCGGCGTGTGGGGATCGACCTCGGCGAATTCCGCGAAGTCGTCCGTGAGTTCCAAGTACTGCTTCGAGCCCTCGGGACGCAGGCGCTTCTCGCGTTCGAATATGTACTTTTCGCGCAGTGCATCGATGTCGATGTCGTCGGGCGTCTGCGTCGGTTGTTCACATTCGGTCATCGACCGTTCTCCTTGGAGAGCTCACGCGGTGCGCCGGTGCCCATGTACGCGGCCAGGTTGCGGTGCAGGTTGGCGGTGCTGCGCTCCATGTACGGGTTGGGTTTGGTGCCTTTGAAGCCAACGGATTTCATTCCCTGCTGTACCGCGGCCATGTTGGAGAAGTCCTGCGGGAACACCGTGCGCCAACCGGGGTCATCGGGTGGTGCGTACACCCATTCGGTGTGCGGCTCTTCACCTTCGGGGTAGAGCTCGTAGCACGACGCTTCAAATATGCAGCTGTTGGGGTCGTAGCCGTTGGGCCGGGCGCTGTAACAGAGCGCGGTCGTCAGACCCTGCCCGATCTGGAAGTTCGGGAAGATCTGCCAGGCGGTACCGCTTTTGGCCAGATGCTCGGGATCGATGCTCGGCCAAATCACGCCGCGGGCAGCGTCGTCACGCCGCGCAGCGGACAGCCAATGGTCGAGCACCTGGTCGGCGGGAGTGTCTTCCGGCAGTTCGTCGACCAGCCGCCGTGCCGCGTCCACCAGTGTCTTCGTTGTGGTGGCGTTGGTCTCCTCCAGCGTGTAGACCTGCATCTGCGCGGTCGAGACGCGCGGGTCGGTGCCACCGCCGAGCCGGATCTTGGACTTCGTCTCCTCCAGATCCTTCGGCGCGTCGTAACCGATGTTGCTGTGTTTTCCTTGTGCCTTGGCCCAGCCGCGGAAGCTGCTGAACTTGTTGAACTGCGGGTGGGTGGTGGCGACGTGGTAGGTCTCATTGAAAGCCTCCATCGCAACCTTCCAATTGCATTGGAAATGCAGCCATCTGCGCCATTTGCAACGCATGTTCTGCAGGCCGAACGGATCGAGCATGGTGGCGGCGGGCTCGAGATAGTCCCGCAGCGGCCCGCAGTTCGGATCCATGTTGATCCAGACCCAGCCGCCCCAGGTGTCGACGTTGACGCCGGCCAGGTGGGTGTTCTCGGCCGTCAGCGCGTCCTGCCAGTCCTGCTGCTCGGGAATGTGGGTGCAGCGACCGTCCAGGTCGTATGTCCACCCGTGAAATCCGCACACGAACGATTTCTTGTGTCCGCAGGCGCTTTTCGTGCGCTCCGGGATGTCGACCAGCCGGCGGCCGCGGTGCATGCAGACGTTGTGGTGAGCCTTCAGCGTGTCCGGACCGTTTCGCACCACCACAATCGAGTCGTCGAGGATGTCGTAGGTGAGGTAGCTGCCGATCTTCGGCAGGTCTTCCACCCGCCCGACCTGTTGCCATACCTTTCGCCACAGCTTGTCACGCTCGGCGCGGGCATACGCCTCGGAGAGATACGCCTCGACACCGATTGTCACCGGCTCGGAAAGCTCGGAAAGCTCCGAAAGGTCGGTCATTTCATGCTCCTTAGCGCCGCTCGGAAGGAGTCATCCTTGAGAAACAGTGAAGTGTTGTCGGCGTCCAGATGCGTCCACTTGAGGTCGAGGCCACCGTCCACCAGGAGTGTTTGGCCGGTGATATAGCTGGACAGGTCCGACAGCAAGAACAGGATGGCGCCGGCGATCTCCTCGGGACGTCCGCGGCGTCCCATCGCGATGGCGAGCCGGTCACGCTCGAGATCCTCGTCGACGTACGTCTGCGAAGCCGGCGTCTCGGTGATTCCGGGAGCGACGGCGTTGACCCGGATGCCGTCCAGCGCCAATTCAACGGCCATCGTTCGGGTCATCGCCACGACCGCGGCCTTGGCCGTGCCGTAGGCGATGTGAAACGGCGCGGTGTTCATGCCGCTGATCGAGGACAGTGAAACGATTGCCCCCGCACGTTTTCGCGCCTTCAACTCGGCGGCCATGGCCTGGCTCATGAAAAACGCGGTTTCCAAGTTGTGGGTGAACAGCTCGCGCCAGTCGGTGCGGGTGACCCGGGTCGACGGCATCCAGGTCGACGGTGCGGCGCCGCCGGCGATGTTCACCAGGCCGTGCAGCTCGCCGTCCGCGTGCCGGGCGCCGTCCAGGGCGGCTGCCACGCCGTCATCGGTGGCGACGTCGGCGGCCACCGGGACCACCGACAGTCCGTCGGCGATCAGCGGCCCGATATGACGGTCGAGGTTGTCCTGGCACCGGCTAACCGCAATCGCCGTCGCGCCCGCCTCGGCGACCATCCGCGTCACGGTCGTGCCGATGCCGCCGCCCCCGGCCCCGGCCACCACCACCACCCGGCCGTGGAGGCTCAGCAAGTTATCACCGGTCATATTTGTCTGGACAAGACAGTCTGGTGCGCATAATCGAGAATATGATTCTCTGCAAATGGCTAGGCGTCAAGGGCTGCTTTTCGGGGAGGTTTTCCCTATTGTCTGGACCACGCTTGGTTGCTAACGTGACCGGCTGAATCGCGGAGGTAATCGGATGCAGCAAGGCCGCTTCTCGGCGAGCGCCGAGCCCAGCGTCGCCGATGGCTGGCGTCTGGAGCGGCTCACGCCGCCGAGCCGGCTGTTCGGCGCCAACGGCCTGCGCACCGGTCCCGACGGCCGGGTCTACATAGCGCAGGTGACCGGCAGCCAGATCAGCGCCCTGGACGTCGAGACCGGCGAGCTGCAGACCATCAGCGCAAAGGGCGGTGACATCATCGCGCCCGACGACGTCGCCTTCGACCCGCGCGGAAACCTCTACGCCACCGAAGTCATGGACGGCCGGGTGAGCCTACTGGGCACCGACGGCCACGCCCGGGTGTTGCGCGACGATCTCCCGTCGGCCAACGGCATCACGGTCCACCGGGGCCGGCTGTTCATCGGCGAATGCCGGGAGGGCGGCCGCCTTCTCGAACTCGACCTGAACGGCGGCGCGCCACGGCTGCTGCTGGACAACGTGCCGTCCCCCAATGCGATGGAGGTGGGCCCCGACGGCTTGTTGTACTTCCCGGTGATGGGGGCCAACGAGATCTGGCGGATCGACCTCGACGGCGGTGAGCCGCAGCGGGTTGCTTCCGGGCTCGGCGTTCCTGACTCGGTGAAATTCGATTCCGCGGGCCGGATTGTGTCGACCCAGGTGCACAGCGGCCAAGTGTTGCGCATCGATCCGCGTACCGGGGAGCAGACGGTACTCGCCGACGTGAATCCGGGGCTGGACAACTCGACATTCGTCGGCGATCGGCTGTTCGTCTCGAATTTCACCGGCGAGATCACCGAGATCCTCGACATCGGCAAGACGCGGACGGTGTTGCCGGGCGGGCTGAACTGGCCGCTGGATCTGGCGATAGGCGCCGACGGCAACCTCTACGTCGCCGACGGCACCTACTTCTATGTTTTGCTTCCCGATCGCACGTTGCGGACAGTGGGCATGCTGTTCAGCCCCGGCTATCCGGGTTTTATCCGCGGCGTGGCTGCGGCCGGGCTGGGCGAGTTCGTCGTGACCACCTCAGGCGGCCAGGTATCGCGCTACCGTCCCACCGCCAGCGAAAGCGAAGTGCTCGCAGACGGATTCGATCGGCTTTACGGCGTGGCGCTGGCAGGGGATGCCGCCGTGGTCGCCGAACTCGGCACCGGGCGGGTGCTGTCCGTCAGGCCCGGCCACGTCGCGGTGCTCGCTTCCGGCTTGCGTGATCCGATCGGAGTCGCGATCGCCCCCGACGGTGCCTGCCTGGTATCGGAAGCTGAAGGCGGCCGGGTGGTCAAGCTGAACGGATCAGGCACGCAAACGGTGTTGGACGATTTGCGGCGGCCGCAAGGCATTTTGGTGCGGGGTCGGGAGTTGTATGTCGTCGACGCCGACGCCAAGGCGTTGATCGCATTTGATTTGGAGAATGCAACGCGGCGCACTGTTGCCGCCGACCTGCCGGTCGGCGCACCGCCCGGGGTGGTGCCCAAACCGCTCAAAGGAATGCCGCCGTTCTCCGGACCGCAAGGGCCGTTCGCCGGCATCGCGGCAGGGCCCGACGGGACAATCTATGTTTCCGCCGATGCGGACGGCAGTGTGCTCGCGCTGCGGCGAGAAGATCCTCATGGCTGACGCCCGACCGGCCGACCACCGCTATCTTCAGGTCGCGCGCACACTCCGGAAAGAAATCGTCGACGGGGTGTACCCGGTGGGCTCGCAACTGCCCACCGAACAC
This sequence comes from Mycobacterium fragae, assembly GCF_002102185.1. GTDB lineage: Bacteria > Actinomycetota > Actinomycetes > Mycobacteriales > Mycobacteriaceae > Mycobacterium > Mycobacterium fragae. The sequence continues at coordinate 204,120 of NZ_LQOW01000028.1, read as the reverse complement.
CAACTGTGCGAACGGTTTTCGGTGAGCCGCTACACCGTGCGCGAAGCGCTGCGACGCCTGCGCGACGACAACCTCGTCGCCTCGCGGCCGCGGGCGGGCACGTTGGTCGTTCCGCGGCCGTCCTCGGACTCCTACATGCAGGACGTCGTCTCGATCAACGACCTGCTGGCCTTCGCGACCGGTGCGCAGTTCGCGATCGAGTCCACCAAGATGGTGCTGATCGATGACGACCTGGCCACACGGACTGGGCTGAGCCGTGGCGAAGAGTGGTTGGCCGTCCGTGGCTTCCGGCGGATTGAGGGCACCGACGTCCCGGTCTGCCGGACGGAGTACTACATCAACCGGGCCTTCGCCGCGGTGGGCCGGCTGCTGCAGCGCCATACCGGCCCGATCTTCCCGCTGATCGAAGACCTCTTCGGGTTGAGCATCACCGAGGTGCGCCAGGAGATCGCCGCGGTGCTGATTTCGGAAGAGCTGGCCGGCGAACTGAGCGTCGAGGCGGGATCGCCGGCGCTGGAAGTGCACCGCACCTACACCACGTCGGACGGCGAAGTCGCCCAGCTGACGATCAACACCCATCCCGCCTCCCGGTTCCGTCACTCGATGACGATGCGGCGTGTGCGCGGCTAGATTCGGGCGCGTGGGGCGACGACGGGCCCGCCGGGACGACGCGCGCGCCGCCGATGCCTATGCGCGCGGCTGGTGGGTGAATGGCACCCTGGCTGATTCGCTGGCCGAGGCGGCGCAGCGCACACCGCAACGGGTCGTGGTGATCGACGGCGACTATCGCCTGGACTGCCGACATCTTTATGAGCAGTCGACGGCGCTGGCGCAGGACATGTTGGCCCGCGTGCCGATCGGCAGTGTGGTGTCGTTTATGTTGCCCAACTGGCATGAGGCTGCGGTCATCTACCTGGCGGCGACGTTGGCCGGGATGGTGGTCAACCCCATCCTGCCGTCGCTGCGGGACCGCGAACTGCTGTTCATTCTGCAGGACGCGGACAGTCGGATGATCTTTGTGCCGGCAGTCTTCGGCCGCCATGACTATGTGGCGATGCTGAATCGGGTGAGCAGCCAAATGGCTTCGCCGCCCGAGGTTGTCGTCGTCCGTGGGGGCACAGCGCTGGCTGCAGAACATGCGCGAGATGTCGAGCTGCCGTCCCTCGACCCCGACGCGGTGCGAATGATCCTGTATACGTCGGGGACCAGCGGTCATCCGAAAGGCGTTCTGCACAGCCATAACTCGATTCACGCGCTGATCTGCCAGATCCGCGAGTACTGGCAGGTGCAGCCCGGCGACAGGTTCCTGGTGCCCTCGCCGATCGCGCACATCGGCGGCTCCATCTACGCGTTCGAATGTCCCCTGCTGCTGGGCACGACTGCGGTGCTGATGGATCGCTGGGATGGCGATGAGGCGGTCAAGCTCATGCAGGCAGAGCACTGCACCCACCTGGCCGGGGCGACACCTTTTTTGGAGCAGTTGCTCGCCGCTTCGGAGCGAGCCGGGACCCGGCTTCCGGAGTTGAAGCTGTTCATCTGCGGTGGCGCATCGGTGTCGCCGTCGCTGATCCGCAGGGCGGCCTCTTATTTCGAGCGCGCCGCGGTCACCCGGGTGTACGGCTCGACGGAGGTTCCCGTTACCACGGTCGGGTCGCCCTTGGACGCCGACCGCGCTGCCGACACCGACGGCCGCGCCGGGTTCGCAGAGATCAAACTCGACGACGGGGAGATTTGCGCGCGCGGCCCGCAGATGCTGGTCGGCTACCTGCATCCCGAGGACGAGGCGCAGGCGTTCGATGCGGATGGTTATTTCCGCACCGGCGATCTCGCCCGCTGGGTCGATGACGACTACCTGGTCGTCACCGGACGCACAAAGGACGTCATCATTCGCAGCGGCGAGAACATCGCGCCCAAAGAGGTGGAGGACATCCTCATCGACCATCCCGGCATCGCGGAGATCGCCATCGTCGGCCTGCCCGACGACCGCACCGGAGAGCGCGCTTGCGCAGTCATCGTTCCGACGGAGCGGCCCGGGCCCGATGTCGCGAGCCTGCGCAGCTTTCTGGAGGATCAGGGCGTCGCGCGGTTCAAAGCTCCTGAGCAGGTGGTGATTTGGGAAGATTTGCCGCGCAATGACGCCGGCAAGGTGTTGAAGGATCGGATCAGAGCGTCCCTGATGAAGGCGGGCGGATGAGATGCAGGTAGCGATCGTAACCGGCGCGACGGGCGGAATCGGCTCGGGATGCGCGACCAAGCTCGCCGACCAAGGCATGGCCGTCCTGGCCACCGGCCGAAACGAAGACAGGCTGGCCGAATTGGCCGCGGCCATCGGCGATCCCGACCGTGTCGTCACCGTGGCGGCCGATCTCACCACCGTGGACGCGCCTCAGCGCATCGTGGATGCCGCCGTCGAGCGTTGGGGCCGGATCGACTTTCTGATCAACAACGCCGGGGTAGGAAATCCCAAGCCGCTGCACAGAACCGACGACGAGACACTGGACTACTTCCTGAATGTGATGTTGCGGGCGCCCTTCCGGCTGGCGCGTGACGTGCTGCCGCACATGCGCCCAGGCTCGGCCATCATCAACATCACCTCGACGTTCGCGGTCGTCGGCGGTCTGCGCGGCGGCGCCTACTCGGCGGCCAAGGGTGGGCTGACAGCACTGACCACCCACATCGCGTGCCAGTACGGGACACAGGGAATTCGTTGTAATGCCGTGGCGCCCGGTGTGATCCAGACGGCGATGACCGAAGAGCGTTTGCAGGACGAGCGCTTCCGCCGAATGAACACGGAGATGACACCGCATCAGCGGCTGGGCACGGTTGACGATGTGGCGAACACCGTCGCGTTCTTGTGCTCGCCCGGCGGCAGTTTCATCAACGGACAGACCATCGTGGTGGACGGCGGCTGGAGTTCGACGAAGTACCTATCGGATTTCGCGCTGACGTCACAGTGGATCGCCCGGTGAACTTGTTCGCGGTGCTGGACCAGGCCGCGCGGCGTTTCCCCGATCGAGGCGCGGTGTATCACGGTGAACGCCTGGTCTGCACATGGCGGGAGCTGCGGGAGCGCGCGCTGCGGTTGGCCGGCTCGATCAGGCAACAATGCCCGCCCGGCGCGCGGGTCGCGGTGGCGAGCGAGAATCGCCCGGAGATCGTGGAACTGCTGTTCGGGATTTGGGCCGCCGAGTGCGTCGCGGTTCCGATCAATTTCAAGCTGCATCCCCGTGAGATGGCGCAGATCCTCGCCGATGCGGACGTTTCTCAGGTTTTCGCATCGGCGAACATCGCCTCCGGCTTGGTGACGGTCAGCGAATCTCCGGTCGAAACGCTTGGAGCAGAAGGTTATTCGCGCCGGCTGGCCGCTGCGCCCGCAGCGCCGTCGTGCACCGACCCGTCGGCGCTGGCCTGGCTGTTCTACACCAGCGGTACGACTGGCCGGGCCAAAGGCGCCATGCTCACGCATCGCAACCTGACCGCGATGACCGTCGCCCATCTCGCCGACATCGACTCACCCGACGAACAGTGCAGCCTGGTGCATGCCGCGCCGATGTCACACGGCTCGGGTCTGTACATCCCGGCCTATGTGCTGCGCGGCGCCCGCCAGGTGGTGCCGGCCAGCGGCGGGTTCGATCCGGACGAATTCCTGGACCTGTGTGAGCATCATTCCGGTTGCAGCGCCTTTCTGGCGCCGACGATGGTGCAACGGCTAGTGGGAACAGGCCGCGCGCGCCCGCGCCAGCTGCGGACGATCGTCTACGGCGGCGGCCCGATGTATGTGCAGAGCATCAAGAAGGCGCTGGCGGCATTCGGACCGATCTTCGCGCAGATCTACGGCCAGGGCGAGTCACCGATGACCATTACCGGGTTACCCCGCGCGGACCACGAGGCGGCCGACGACGCGATCCTCGGGTCGGTCGGCTATCCGCGCTCGGGTGTCGAAGTCGCCGTGCTGCGCGCTGACGGCACGCCGGCGGCGGCCGGCGAAACAGGTGAGATCGTCTGCCGCGGTGACGTTGTCATGTGCGGCTATTGGCGCAATCCAGGCGCCACGGCCGAGGCGCTGCGCGATGGCTGGCTGCACACTGGGGACCTGGGTTCGTTCGATGAGCGCGGCTACTTGACGTTGCGTGACCGCTCGAAGGACGTCGTGATCAGCGGGGGCAGCAACATCTATCCGCGGGAGGTCGAGGAGGCGCTGCTCGAGCATCCGGGCGTGTCGGAAGCGTGTGTGGTCGGCGCGCCGGACGACGAGTGGGGTGAGGTCGTGGTCGCATTCGTCGTCGGCGCTGTCGAGGCCGGCGAACTTGATGCGCATCTGCTGCAACGCATCGCCCGATTCAAACGACCGAAGCGCTACCTGTTCGTGGACCAGCTACCGAAGAACAGCTACGGCAAGGTGCTCAAGCGAGAATTGCGGCGGCAATTGGGAGGGGTCGCGGAGAGTAGCTCGTTGGGGCCGGGTTATCCACAGTTGGGTTTTCATCCACAGCTTTGACGTGACGGTCTTGGCGGACCGGGATTTGTCATCAGTGCTCCTTAGCGTCGAGGCATGGGTTCAGCACTGAGCGCCGAGCAGGCACGGGAGCGAATTTCCGCCGCTCTCGACGCGGTCGATGCTGCCCACGATGTGCTGCGCGAAACGTCTTCGGACGTGGTGGGCAACAGCTTTCGTGTCGATGTCGCCGAGCGGCTGGAGACCCAGGAGCGAACCAACCGCGGACTGATGTATCGATTCTTCGGCGAGATCGCCGATCCACCCGACGAGGCCGACTGCACGGCACAAGTGCGCGCCTCGCTGTGGTCGCGGCTGCGGATCACTCCGCGCGAAATCACCCGCCGATTCAAACTCGCTGCTCGTATTCGGCCGCGCCGCACGCTGACCGGGCCACCAGTGCCACCGGAGTTACCGGAGTTGGCGGCTGCGGTGCAGGCCGGCGCCGTCGGCGAGGACCACATCCGCGCGGTGTGTAGGGCGGTCGACGTGCTGCCTGCCTGCGTCTCTCCCACCGACACGGCCGAGGCTGAGCGCAGACTCGTCCACGAAGCGACCAAAGTCGACGCCGGCATTGTCACCAAGCTGGGTCAACGCATCGCCGACTATCTCAACCCGGATGGCAACTTCACCGACGACGACCGGGCTCGTCGACGCGGACTCTATCTCGGCGCGCAGGGACCGGACGGCATGTCGCGGCTATCTGGATTGCTCGATCCGGAAGCCCGCGCCTATCTGGAGGCCATCGAGGCCGCGGTGCGCCCGGGTCGTCACCAACCCAAGGATCAAGATCCCGAGGCGCGCGATGACCGCAGCCCCGCCCAGCGATGCCACGACGCCTTTAAACTCGGCCTGGAAACGGCTATCGCATCCGGTGACCTCGGTGTGCACCGCGGCTACCCGGTCACCGTGATCGCCACCACCACATTGGCCGAACTCGACCGCGCCGCCCATGCCGTGGCCGACCCGTCGGTCCCGATGCCCGCGCCTGCGCTAACGGGCGGTGGCTCCCGGCTGCCGATGCGGGATCTGATCCGCATGGCCGCCAAGGGAATTCACTACCTAGCTGTGTTCGACGACCACATCAAGCGGCCACTGTATCTTGGTCGGCAGAAACGCGTCGCCGCCGCCGACCAAAGGCTGATCTGCTACGCCCGTGACCGCGGCTGCACCCGCCCGAACTGTCTGGAACCGGGCTATCGGTGCGAGGTTCATCATTCACCAGACTGGGCCCACGGCGGCCGCACCGACGCCGACAAGCTGCACTTCGCTTGCGGCGGTGACCACGGCGTGGCCAGCCGCGGCGAGCTTCGCACCGAGGTCACCGACAACGGGCGGCTTGGGTGGACCGACGGCAGCGGCCCACCCCAAATCAACCATGCCCATGACCCGGAGGAGCTCCTCCGCGGCGACCCCGACCCGTGACTTCGACGGACCTATCCCGGACGTCGCCGTGATTGGAAGTGACTGCGAATCCCGGACAACATCACGATGTGGGCGTTGACCGCTTCCCGCGTGGTCATTGCGGCCAGCGGACGGGGCGCCGCGATACGCAGCCGTTCGACGATACGAGTGCCGGCGTCGATTGGTTGGAATGTCACAGCGCCATTCAGCCGGACGCGCGGGAACTGACGCGCCTCGGTGATCACGCCGCCGTCCAGCGGAACCCGGACCCGAGCCCAATAGCTGACCCTTAGCGTCAACCTCCCCAGCGGTATGCGGTCGCGTACCCGATAGGTCTGCTGGTGACCCTCCGGGGTTTCGGTGCGCGAGATGGTTCGCACCGAAACGACCAGCGGATGCACGGCTTTGATGTTGTCCAGATCAACGTAGAAGTCGCGCACCTCGTCTGGCGCCGCCGGTATCTCCTCGGACAGTGTCCGCTCGGTGTGCGTGATCCACCAGCTCACAATGCGTCGAGGAATGCGCCGATGCGGATGCGTGTTTCGTCAGACATCCAACTGGCCCGCACACTCTCGTCGGTTTTCGCGCCCGCATCGATCGCAGCGCGGGTCGGCCGATGCAGTTGCTCCTTGGTGGCGGCGTATGCGTTCGGAGCGTGCTCACCGAGCTCACGAGCGATCGCAGTCGCCCGGGCCAGCAGATCGCTGCTCGGCACCACCTCGTCGACCCATCCCCGGGCCTTCGCGGACTCGACGTCAATGGTATTGGCCTGCAACGCTGCCCGGGCCGCCGACGTGCCCATCGCGTAACGGCATATCTCCAGTGCGGCCACCGGGAACGGAACCCCGACGGCGAGCTCGGTGAGGCCGATCGTCCCGGCGGACATCAACCGCAGATCGGCGCACATGGCGAAGACGCACCCGCCGGCGATGGCATGACCGTTGATCGCAGCGACCACCGGCGCCGGGTGCTCGAAGACCGCCAGGAAGGCCTCCGACAACGCGGCTACGAAGCGCTCGGTGTATTCGGGTCCGCCGTCGATGATGGCGCGCAGGTCGACGCCGGCCGAGAAACACTTGCCGGCACCGGTGATGACGACCGGACCCTCGACGCCGCGCATCGTCTCCACGACGGCGTCAAGCAAGCCCAGGTCGAGTGCGTTCACCGGTGGATGGTCGAATCGAACCGTCGTCACGCTGTCGGCCACTTCCACTTCCGTCACGGCAGGTAGCTTTTCACGTCACCGGGGGTCCGAACAATCGGGCGCTTTCCTCGCGCATGTCGACTTTGCGAACCTTTCCGGTGATGGTCATCGGAAACTCGTCCACGACGTGCACATAGCGGGGGATCTTGTAGTGCGCCAGCTTTCCGCTGGCGAAGGCGCGCAGGGCCTCGGCGTCGAGCGGGCGCCGTCCCGGCTTCATCCGGACCCACGCACAGATCTCCTCACCGTATTTCGCGTCGGGCACCCCGACGACCTGCGCGTCTTCGATGTCCGGATGGGTGCGAAGGAATTCCTCGACCTCGGTGGGATACACGTTCTCGCCGCCGCGAATCACCACGTCCTTCAGCCGCCCGACGATGTTGCAGTAGCCGTCCTCACGCATGACCGCCAGGTCGCCGGTGTGCATCCACCCGTCGGCGTCGATCGCTTCGCGGGTCTTGGCCTCGTCGCGCCAGTAGCCCAGCATGACCGAGTAGCCGCGGGCGCAGAACTCACCGGCTTGGCCCCGCTCGACGACCTCGCCGGTGCCGGGGTCGACGACCTTGACCTCCACATGGGGGTGCGCCCGACCGATGGTTGCCGTTCGCCGTTCCAAGTCGTCGTCGATGAGGGTCTGGCAGGAGACCGGCGAAGTCTCGGTCATGCCGTACGCGATGGCGACCTCGGTCATGTTCATCTCGGCCACACAGCGTTTCATCACCTCGACCGGGCACACCGACCCGGCCATGATGCCGGTGCGCAGCGACGATAGGTCGGTTGCGGTGAAGTCGCGATGCCCGAGCATCGCGATGAACATGGTCGGTACACCATAGACGCCGGTGCAGCGTTCCTTCTCGATCGCGGCCAGCGTGCACCCGGGATCGAACCCCGGCGCCGGTATGACCACCGTCGCCCCGTGGGTGGTGCAACCGATGTTGCCGAGCACCATCCCGAAGCAGTGGTAGAACGGCACCGGGATGCACACCCGATCCCACGGGCCCAGGTTGAGTAGCTGGGCGGTGAAGAACCCGTTGTTGAGGATATTGCGATGCGACAGCGTCGCGCCCTTGGGGAAACCTGTTGTCCCCGAAGTGTATTGGATGTTGATGGGATCGCGGTTGTGCAGGGCGGCCATCCGACGGCGAAGCTCGCCGGTCGAAACCCGCTCGGCGCGATCGCGGACGCCCGCCCAGTCCTCGGTGCCCAGGAACACGATGTCACGCAGCTCATCGGTGTCCGGGCGCACCTGCTCGACCATGTCTCGGTAGTCCGAGCTCTTGAAGGTCACCGCGGAGATAAGTGTCCGAATACCGGACTGGCTCAACACATAACCGAGTTCGTGGGTGCGGTAGGCGGGATTGATGTTGACCAGAATGGCGCCGATCTTCGCTGTGGCGTATTGCACGATGACCCACTCGGCGCAGTTCGGCGACCAGATGCCGACCAGATCACCACGCTGCACGCCGAGGGACATCAAACCGCGTGCTATCACATCGATCTCGGCGTTGAGTTCGGTGTAGGTCCAGCGACGGTCGCCGGCAACCTCGACCAGCGCCTCGACGTCCGGGTTCGTCGCCACAATGCGCTCGAGGTTCTCCCCGATCGTTTCCTCGAGGATCGGCGGGCTGCTCGGACCGGCGTCATAGGATTTCATCGCGCAACCAGGTCTTCGTAGCGGTATTCGGTGGTGATCGGCGTGCCGGCAGCATGTGCGTCGTCTTCGCGGCGGCGCAGCTCGACGCGCCGGATCTTCCCCGAGATGGTCTTCGGCAGTTCGTAGAACTCGACGCGTCGCACCCGCAGGTGCGGCGCGACCCGGTCGCGCACGTACTCCATGATCGCTCGCGCGGTATCGGGGCTCGCCGGCCAGTCGGCGGCCAGCGCTATGTACGCCTTGGGAGTTGCCAGCCGGGTTGCGTCTGGTTGCGGCACGACCGCGGCTTCCACGATCGCGGGATGCTCGATCAGCACGCTCTCCAGCTCGAACGGCGACACCTTGTAGCCCGACGACTTGAAGACGTCGTCGGTGCGGCCGATGTAGGTGATCGACCCGTCGGCGTCGCGGCGCGCGATGTCGCCGGTGTGGTAGTAGCCACCGGTCATCGCGGCGGCGTTACGTTCCGGGTCGCCCACGTAGCCGGTCATCAGGTTCACCGGATCGGCGCTCAGGTCCAGGCAGATCTCGCCCTCGTCGGCGGGTTGGCCGCTGACCGGGTCGATCAGCACGACGGGCACTCCTGGCAGTGGACGGCCCATCGAGCCGGGCTTGATCGGGCGCCCGGGCAGGTTGCCGATCAACAGCGTGGTCTCGGTCTGCCCGTAGCCGTCGCGGATCGTCAGCCCCCACGCTTGTTCCACCCGGGTGATGACGTCGGGGTTGAGCGGTTCACCGGCGGCGACGACCTCCCGCAGCGCCTCGGGTCTGACACCGAGCTCGGTTTGAATGAGCATGCGCCACAGCGTTGGCGGCGCGCAGAACGTGCTCACCCGGGCGCGGCGGATCTGACTCAGCAGGGCCGCGGCGTCCAACCGGCGGTAGTTGTAGGCGAAGATCGTCGCCTCGGCGATCCAGGGCGCGAACAGACAACTCCAGGCATGCTTGGCCCACCCCGGTGAGCTGATCGCCAAGTGCACGTCACCGGGTCGCACGCCGAGCCAGGCCATCGTCGAAAGGTGCCCCACCGGATAGCTGACCTGCGAATGCGCCACGAGCTTGGGTTTGCGGGTGGTGCCGGACGTGAAGTAGATCAGCATCGGATCGTCGACGGCGGTTCGGGCGCCGAACGCGCCGCCGGCGGCGACGTCGCGAGCGTCGGCATAGCAATGCCAGCCCGCGGTGGTGTCGCCCACCACGATCCGGAGATGGTCTCCGTCGACGCCGTCGAACTTGGCGGTGTCGGCGGCGTTGGCGACCACCGCCCGCGCTCCGCCGCGAGCAACGCGGTCGGCCAGGTCCGATGGGCCAAGGGCGGTGGTGGCGGGCATGATCACCGCGCCGAGCTTCGCCACGGCGAGCGTCGACTCCCACAGCTCGACCTGGTTATCCAGCATCAGCAGCACCCGGTCGCCCTTGGCGACGCCGAGTTGCTGCAGCCAGGCCGCTACCCGGTCGGATCGGTCGGCCATCTGCGCGAAGCTGACGATCTGCTCGCCGCCGTCCGCGTCGGCGATCCACAGCGCGGGGCGGCCAGCGGACGAGGGGTCGCGAGCAATGACGTCGAACCAGTCGGTGGCCCAATTGAAGGCGCCGGTGACGTGCGGCCAACAGAATGTTTCGGCGGGTTCGTCACCACCGGCCATGGCCAACACCTGATCACGCGCGGCGCGGTACCGATCGGTGTTGGTCGCCATGACGGCTAGCATCTCATTCGAACGCCGACGAAGGGGTCGATGAGCGGTGGCGGAGACGTTGAGCGTGCAGACGCCACGCGCCGGAGTGGCGGTGCTGCGGCTCAACCGGCCCGACCGGCTCAACGCGATCAACGAGGCCATGGTCGGCGAACTCAAGCAGACGTTCGCCGAGCTGGCCGCGGACGGCTCGGTCAATGCCATCGTGTTGACCGGCGAAGGCCGCGGTTTTTGCTCTGGCATCGACATGCGTGGCTTCGGCCCGGGAGTACCGGAGGCGTCGGCTCCCGCAATCGACCGGCTGCGCTTCCAGGAGTCGATGGCCGCGCTGCCACAAGTGATTCGCGATACCCCGCAGCCGGTGATCGCCGCGGTCAACGGCCCCTGCGTCGGCGGCGGCCTAGCGATGTGCTTGGCCGCCGATATCAGAATCTGCTCCACTGCAGCGACATTCGGCAACGCGGCAATCCTGCTTGGCCTCTCCGGCGCCGAGATGGGGATGAGCTACTTGTTGCCCCGCATCGTCGGAGCCAGTGTCGCCGCCGACTGGATGCTCACCGGCCGCACGGTCTCGGCCGAGGAAGCCGACCGCCGCGGGCTGGTAAGCGAGCTCGTCGAGCCCGAGAAGCTGCTGGAGCGTGCACTCGAAATAGCCGCCGGCATAGCCGAACTCGCCCCGCTCGGGGTGCAATTGACCAAGCGTGCACTGCAGGTGAATACGGATGCGGCCGGGCTTCCATCGGCCCTTGAACTCGAGAACCGCAATCAGGTGCTCAGCCATGCCACCGAGGAAGCCGCCGCTCGCCGGCAGAGGTGGTCATCATGACATGGGACTTCTCGACCGACCCTGAATGGGCCGCGCAATTGGACTGGGTTGACGAGTTCGTGCGCTCGGAGTGCGAGCCAATCGACCTGATTGTCAAGGAATCCCATGATCTCAACGACCCGGTGCGTCAGGCGCTGATCCCGCCGCTGCAGAAGATCGTCAAGGAGCGCGGGCTGTGGGCCACCCATCTGGGCCCGCACCTGGGCGGGCCGGGATACGGTCAGGTCAAACTGGCGCTGCTCAACGAAATCCTCGGCCGGTCGGAATGCGCGCCGATCGTGTTCGGGTCGCAGGCGCCCGACTCCGGCAACAGCGAAATCCTCGCCCACTACGGCACACCGGAACTCAAGCAGCGGTATCTGGAACCGCTGCTGGACAACCAGATCGTGTCGTGCTTCTCGATGACCGAGCCGCAGGGCGGCGCCGACCCGAAAGTGTTCACCACCACGGCGGTGCCCGACGGTGACCATTGGGTGATCAACGGCGAGAAGTGGTTCTCATCGTTCGCTTCGATGGCGTCGTTTCTGATCGTGATGGCCGTGACGGATCCCGACGCGCCGCCATACCAGCGGCATTCGATGTTCGTGGTGCCGGCCGAGACCCCGGGGATCAACGTGTTGCGCAACGTCGGACTCGGTTATCAGCCGCTCGGCGGCGGACGTGAGGGCTACGTGCGCTACGACAACGTCCGGGTTCCCGACGATCACATGCTCGGCCCGCGGGGCGGCGCGTTCGTCGTCGCCCAGACTCGGCTGGGCGGCGGCCGCATCCATCACGCGATGCGCACCGTCGGCCTGGTGCGGCGGATATTCGACATGCTTTGCGAGCGTGCGGTTTCCCGGCGCACCCAGGGCGAAATGCTCGGCGACAAGCAGCTCGTCCAGGAGATGATCGCCGACTCGTGGATGGAGATCGAAGCGTTCCGGCTGCTCACTTTGCAGACGGCGTGGAAGATCGACCAGCACAACGACTACAAGGCGGTGCGCGCCGACATCTCCGCGGTCAAGGCGATGATGCAGAAGGTATTGCACGACGTCTCGGCCCGTGCGTTGCAGCTGCACGGATCGTTGGGCACCACCCACGAGATGCCGTTCGTCCAGCACCTGGTGGAGTCGTTTGTGCTGGGGCTGGCCGACGGGCCGACCGAGGTGCACAAGGTCACACTGGCCCGTCTGCTGCTCAAAGACCGCAAACCCGCACCCGACCTGTTCCCGTCCGAGCACCTGCTGCGGCTGCGCCAAGCGGCCGAGGCCAAGTTCGCCGCCAAGCTCGCCGGCATCCCGCGCGGCTAGCGGATTCGATCAACGCAGCCAGCCGATTTCGCGGAGGAACGGCTGCGTGTGCGCGATCCGCCCGGTCATCGTCTTCGGGTCGCATGTGCACAGCGTCAACGCCGTCTGGGTGATGAGCTCGATGTCCTCGGTGTCGATCTTCGCCAGGTCGAGCAACCCGGCGCCCGGGGTAGCCACCGGGTTGGACGGGGCGGCGGCATTGACGGCGATGTTGTCGTCATAGAGTTCGGCGGCAAGGCTTTTCGTCACCCGATTCAGCGCCGCCTTCACGGTGCCGTACACCCCGAACCCGGCCGTGCGGTCGAACTCGGAAAACGGCGGCCCCTCCGGCAGATCACCGGCCAACGACGTTACGTTGAGCACCCAGCCGCGGCCGCGGTCGCGCATGACGGGAATAGCCAGCTGGGTCAGATGCATCGGTGCCAACACATTCAGTTCGATCATCAGGCGCGCGCGCCGTTCCGGGAACCCGTCGAGCGGACGCAGAAACGTCACCGCGGCATTGTTGACCAAAATGTCTGGGGCGCCGACGCGTTCGACCATCTCCTCGAAGAGCCGTGACCTATCCTCCGGTTTCGACAGATCGGCCTGAATGGCGGTCGCCGACCCGCCAGCGGCCGTGATCTCGTCGAGCGTTTCTTGAAGCGAGCCCTGATATTTCGGATCAGGTTCCAGGGTGCGGGCGGTGATGCCGACCGTCGCGCCCTCGGCGGCCAGGCGCTGTGCAATGGCCTTTCCCAGTCCCCGGCTGGCGCCCGTCACCAGAGCAGCCTTGCCGTCGCAGGCTCCAGACAACCGGCCTCGCCTCCTCTTCAGCATCCGCGAGAATGCCGTTAGGGTACGACGGCATGGGTCAAACGGTTGAGACCGGCGTGGTCGAGCGCTACCTGGCGTGCCTGGGGACGAACGATTGGGACGGGCTGGCGGCCACCGTCGCCGATGAGGACTTGATCCGGGACGGTCCGTACTGCGACGTCGTCGAGGGCAAGCAGCGGTATCTGAAGTTCCTGCGCGGGGTTTTTGCCAAGCTCGAGGGCTACCGGTTGAATGTGCGACGGGTTTCGCACGTCTCCGATCGGGTGTCCTATGTCGAGCTGAGCGAAACCTTCAACATCGACGGCGTCCCGACCGAGTACCCCGAATGCCTGGTGTTCGAGCAGAACGACGACGGCCTGATCAACCGTGTCAGCGTGTTCATCAAGCAGCTGGGCGCCTGAGGCTCGACACCTTTTCGCCGTCGGCAACCGACGCGCTGAGTCAACTCGCTGCCGCGATGTCGTATTGCGGGGGCGCCGATCGTCGTCCTAGTAGGAGTTAGTGGTCAGTGTCGTGTCACCTCGTACGAATAGGAGAATTCTGGACAAATGCCCGAGATAGCCCAGCTGCATCGCGAGCTCGTCGACCGCGTGCTCGAGGGAGATGGGAAGGCGGCACCCGAGCTGCGTCGTGCCGCGTTCGAGAATGCCGGCCTGAGCGAACCAGCCCGCACGTTGATCGAGAAGGTGGCCAATTACGCATACAAGGTGACCGACGAGGACATCGCCGCTGTCCGGGCAGTAGGCCTCGGCGAGGACCAGATCTTCGAGATCGTGATATGCGCCGCCATCGGCCAGGCGAGCCGTCAGTACGCCGACGCACTGGCAGCCCTGGCCAGTGCAACGAAGAAGCGGCTCGCGCAATGAGGCTCGAAATCCTCGACCGCGGTCACCGTCTGCACACGAAGGCAGTGATGGCGCTCATCCGGGTGTTTTCCGGCCATCCCGTCGTCGACGCGGTCAAGCTCGCGCTCTACCGCCCTGACTTCTACCGGGGCGGGCCTCTCACCCACGAAGCGATGCGCGGCCAATCGGATTGGTCAATCGGTGATCGCGAGCTAATGGCTGCCTACGTCTCAAAGGCCAACGAGTGCCCGTTCTGCGTCTCAGCCCACTCGGCCACCGCGGCAATATGGTACGGCGACAACACGACGGTCGCCGCCACACTGAGCGATTTGGAGACCGCGCCGATCAGTGAGCCGCTCCGTGCAACCCTGCGCATGCTCGGCAAACTCACTCGAGAGCAAAGCATCGACGCGGACGACATCCGAGCCGCCCTGGCCGCCTCGGTGTCCCCCCAACAAATCAAGGACGCCTTGGCGGTATCCCTCGCCTTCAACATCACCGACCGGCTCGCCAACGCATTCGGCTTCGATGTCGCAAGCCCCGAAGCGATGAACGCCGGCGCCCGACACCTCTTGAAACGGGGATATCGATAAACGTGCGAGGCATCGACCTCGCTTGTCTACGTCAGTTGTCGCTGCCCATAACCGCGGCGCCGGCTCGGATCATCAGGTTGACGGCCTCGTTGCGGGTCATCGATCCCAACACCTGCGCGGCGGCGCGCATCATGTCGCCCACCATCACTGTCGGCCCGTTGGTGAGGTTGTCGAACGCCTCGGCGATGACCTGCTCGACGCTGGCGGCATCCGGTGGCGCCTCGTCTTCGGAGGCGATCAGTCCGCGGGTGTGCTCGAGTCGGCGCAACGCCGGGGTGTCGGTCTTGCCGAGGACGAGACCGAGTACGTCGACGCCCTTGTCGTGCAACTCGCTCCACAGCGCTTCGGCGAACACCATGTCGAACGCCTTGGTGGCGCCGTAGGCCACCATGTTGGGTCCGCCGGCAAGCCCTGCGCCCGAGCCGAAGAGGACGATCCCGCCGCGGTGCCGGTCGACCATCGCCGGGGCGAAGTGATGGCAGAGCTGCATCGGCACCATGCAGTTGCGCTGCACCATCGCTTCGGCGGTTGCGATCGGGTTCGCGAGAAAAGGCTCGAAGTTGGGATCGGCTCCGGCGCAGCAGACCAGAAACCCGATCTCGAGGTCAGCGGTGCCGGCGGCGACCGCTGATGCGGCGTCCGGCTTGGCCAGATCGACTGGCAGCGTGCGGGTTTCGACTCCGGTGCGTGCGCTGATCCCGGCGGCCACCTGGTCGAGAACGGTTTGGCGACGCGCCACCAGCACGACATTGACCCCGCGCTCGGCGATCCCCTCGGCGAACGCGGCCCCGACACCCTCGGACGCGCCGGCCACGAGAGCCCACGGGCCGTACTTGGCGGCGAACGTCATGTCGGCTCGCCGACCGTCGCGACTCGTACCGCAGTGAAACGGCGTCTGGCGATGCGCCATCCGTCATCTGTGCGGACCAGGTCGTCGTCGTAGTAGCCGATGCCGTTCACGCCGGACTTGTTGTCGCCCACCATGATCAGCGCGTCGACGTAGGTGCGCGCCTGCGCCTCATCACCGTCGAGCGTGATCACCTGATTGGTTAGGCGGTGCATGGTGTGACCGGCCAACGCATGCGCCTGTTGCATGAACTCGGTAACCGCGTCGACCCCCTTCCACACGCCGATTTCGCCGTAGTCGAGTTCGCAGTCGTCGGTGAAAACATTGCGGAACAGCGCCCAGTCGCGCCGATCGATCCCGGTGGCGTAGCGCAGCAGGACCTCGGTGATGTCCTGGCGATCCTCTCGGTCGGTCACGGGTTGTCTCCGTTCGGGTGGACGACGATTCGCGGTGGGCCGCCGGATGTTCGGGCCAGCTCCATCGCATGGGGCACCTCGTCGAGGCCGATGACGGTCCCGACGCTCGGTAGCGGATCCAGGCGCCCGGAGGCGATGGCATCAAGGGTGCCGTACCAGTCTTGTGGGTGAGGGCCGCCGCCGAACTGGATGGTGACACCCTGACGGGTCGCGTCGGTGACGCTCAGCGAATCGCCCGTATACCACCCGCCGGCGCAATAGATCCGGGTGCCGATGTCGACCGACTCCACGATCTTCTGGATCAGCCCTGCGGCGCCGACGCATTCGAAGACGACGAGTGCACCCCACAGCCCCCGCTCCGCCCGCACCTCGCGCCACACGTCGAACGGTGACTTGTCGGATGGGTCCACCGTGATGTGTGCCCCGAAGCTGTCGCGGGCCAGGTCGCGCCGGTCGGATTTGTAGTCCGACACGATGATCGGCTCGACGCCCCGGCCGGCCAGTGCGGCGACGGCAGACAACCCGATCGCCCCGGCACCGATGACGACCGGCACCTCGCCCGGCTCCATCCGCGCCGCTCGCACGTAGAACTCGCCGACCGCGAACGCATCGGCCAGGGCGACGGCGTCATTCGGGGCGTCGCCGTCGACCGCTTTAGCCAATGCCTCGGCGACGACCACCAGTTCACCGAAGCTGCCCTGCGCTTCCGGGTGCTGGCCGATGATCCGCACCCCGCCGGCACCTCCGTTGACCAGACGGATGGGGATGGACGTCACGCGGGTGCCGACCGGGAACTGCTCCGTGCAACCGGGTCCGTGTCCGACGACTTCGCCGACGAACTCGTGGCCGAGCACGATGCCGCGGTTGGCGTCGTAGAGCGAGCGACCGGTCGGGTCGTTGACACCCATCTCGGGGTGATCCATGAAGTGCACATCGGAGGCGCAGATCG
This sequence comes from Mycobacterium fragae, assembly GCF_002102185.1. Classification (GTDB taxonomy): domain Bacteria; phylum Actinomycetota; class Actinomycetes; order Mycobacteriales; family Mycobacteriaceae; genus Mycobacterium; species Mycobacterium fragae. The sequence goes on along the minus strand of NZ_LQOW01000028.1, from coordinate 187,085 downwards.
CGGTGCTCAGTGTTCGCAGCAGCAACTCGCCCTGGCCGGGAACCGGGTCGGCGATCTCTCTGAGCGCAAGTTGCCCGTCGCGCAACACCACCGCCCGCACTGGCACATCCTCCGGCTTCGGCTATCCTCGATTATTCGAGATAGCATCTCGATAATTTGAGGTTCACAGTAGAAAGCGCGTCGAGAGGAAGTCAAGCCATTCCCCCGTCGGCCCCGACCACTCGTGTGTTGGACGTCGTCGAGTTGCTCGCCCGGCGCGGTACCGACCCGCTCAGGTTCTCCGACGTGGTGCGCGAACTCGGCCTTACCCAGGCCACCACACACGCCATCCTGGCCACGCTGTGCGATCGCGGCTGGGCCAGCCGCGATCCCGTCGACAAGACGTATTCGCTGGGTCCGGCCCTGGCGGTGGTGGCCGCACGGATGGATACGGCACGCCCACTGGCGCACGCCGCCCGGACAGCCGCCCTGGAGCTGGCGCACGAATTCGGCTACGCCGCTTCGGTCGTGGAGCGGTTCGGCGATTCGCTGGTGATCACCGCATTCGAGGATGGCGGACGCCAGCCCGGCGGCGCACCCGGCGATCGGATCCGCTACGCCCCGCCGTTCGGGGTCGCGTTCGCGGCGTGGGACACCGACGAGGAGCAGCGGGCGTGGATTGAGCGCGGCACGGCGACAAACTCCGCGCTGGCGCGGCGCCTCGAAGACGTGTTGTCGCGCACCCGCGACCGCGGATTCGATGTGGACTGCACGACGCCGGCACTGACCCAGGCAGCCCAGGTGGTTGGGACGCTGCCCAGCGACGGGCTGCCCGCGCACGTCCGGGAGATCACCGATCAGCTGTTGGTCGAATTCACCACGATCGGTTTCCTCTCCGATGACGCTGCCCCGCGACGAGCGCAGCCGGTGGCCACCATCGCCGCCCCGGTGTTCGACCACCGCGGCCGGGTGGCGATGATCGTGGCCGTCCATCCGCTGCAGGCCTTGACGCGCAAACGGATCGACTCGATCGGGCGGCGCATCGTGCGGGTGACGACTGCGATCGGTGGCGCCTGACCCAGGATCGGCGGCTAACTGCAGAAGAGAATCTCCGAAGTCGCTTGCATAGTCGCCGGGCTTGACGGTGTATGAACCGGCGGCTGCTGTGGATCGTGATAACACAATGGCGGCCGTTGTGGCCGGCACCGTCATCGGGTTTCTTTTGAGGGGAGTGCCGATGACCAAGCTCGGACAGCGAGCCATTGTCTGCGGTGCGAGTATGGCCGGCCTGTTGGCTGCTCGGGTGCTGTCGGAGTTTTACGAGGCGGTCACCCTCGTGGAGCGCGACCAACTGCCGGACGGTGCGGAGCAGCGTCGGGGTGTCCCGCAGGGACGGCATTTTCATGCGCTGCTGAGTAAAGGCTCGACGACCCTGGGCGAGCTATTTCCCGGCCTGCTCGATGAACTCGTCACCGCGGGCGCGAACGTCCTCGACAATGAGCCCTCGCGTATGTATGTCCGGTTGGGCCGCCATGAGCTTGACCACTTAGGCGGATTTGCCGACCCGGCGTCGCTGGTCATCTATCAACCCAGCAGACCATTTTTGGAGTCTCATGTCAGGCGGCGCGTTCGTGCCCTTGAGAATGTGAGAATCCTGGAGGGCCATGATGTCGTCGAGCCGATCGCCGAGCGGGCCCATCGGGTCACCGGTGCCCGGGTGGCCAGCCGCGATACAGGTGAAGAAACCACGCTCGATGCCGACCTGGTGGTCGATGCGACGGGCCGTTCCGCACGCATGCCGGCCTTCCTCGACACCCTCGGCTACCCGCGGCCGGTCGAGCAGCGCTACCCGGTGCAGCTGAGCTACGCCAGTCAATTTTTGCGGATCCCCGTGGGCATGGTAGGCGAGAAATTGGGCTTCTCGGTCGGCCCGACGCCCGAACGACCAGTCGGGGTGGTGGCTGTGGCCTACGAGCACGGCACCTGGATCGTGACCTTGTTCGGCGTGGGCGGCTACCAACTGCCCGATGACCTGGCCGGCATTATCGAGTGCGCCGCGCAATTCGCGCCGCCTCTTCTGATCGCTGCGTTGCGGGCTGCCGAGCCGCTCGGGGCGGTGTCTGCCCAGCGTTACCCGGCCAGCACGTGGAGACGCTATGACAAGATGGGCCGATTCCCAGCCGGGCTACTGGTGATAGGCGACGCAATCTGCAGCTTCAATCCGGTCTACATGCAAGGCATGACCATGGCCGCGCTGCAGGCCGTTGCGCTACGAAACTGCTTGGCCGATCGCGACGGCGACTTGAGCCGGCGATTTTTCAAGGCCACTGCCCAGCAGATCGCCCCTGTTTGGCACGGGAACCGACTCACCGATTTCACCGTGTCCCAGCAAGGTGGGTGGCGTTGGGCGCTAAGGCATTTGATGAGCTGGCCGATGGACAAGGCGCAGGCGGCCGCCGCGAACGATCCGGTGGTCGCCGAAGCGCTCCTTCGTGTGATGCACTTTGTTGACCCACCAGCCCGGCTGCTGCGGCCCTCGTTCCTGATGCGGCTAGTCGTAGCCAACCGCCGACCCAGAATGGCCATGCGTGCGCCGACACTACGGGCGGAACCCGACCCCGAGTTACACGGGCGATGATGTGCCACGACGTCTGAACCTTCTCTGAAGGCACAGCTGCGGGAACGTAGCCCGATGCCGCTGCACACGCATCCATCGACTGGAAATCGATCCGAATGGGATGGCGAGGGCCTTATATGGGCGCAGGTCCGGCGTAGAGCGCGGCCGTAGCCGAGAGCTGAGTCGCCAAGAGGCTGTGATGCCGAAGGACCGGGCCATCGGGCGGTGTGGCCATTCGATTGAACTGACGGGCACCGGTGGTCGTGTCTAGATGATGGGGGAAGGAAGTGCCATCGTCGGCGTGCAGGGGGCATTGCCACCACACCGCCACGCGCAGCAAGAGGTCAACAGCTGCTTTCTGACACGACTGCTCGATGACTACGCGTCGTTTACCGAGTTCGGCAATGCAAACGATCGTCTTATCGCACCAAAGCCAGACCCAGGCGTTGGACCGCGCGCCGGGCCGCGCCGTGAGTTCGTCTCGGCCAGCCGTTTATCCAGCGATCGCCCCGGCACCAGCCTGGGAGTAAAGCGACTGCAATCTCCAGGGCATCCCGGCCCTAAATAGGGAGTTCGCCGTCATCATGCTCAACTACGGCACGCAACCAGACAGGCTGGGATCGTTAACCGCCGCACAGCGGTCAATATGGGCCGCCCAACAACTCCAGCCCGAAGTCCCTTACAACTTCGCCGCGTTTTTCGCGATCGATCACGATGTCGACGCCGAGCGGCTCATGGTTGCGTGCGAAGCGGCGGCAACGCGGTTCGGCACACCATGTGCGCGGCTATCCCTCGATGACGGCGAACCGGTCTTCATAGTCGACCGCTCGTTTCCCAAGACCCTGCGCACTATCGATCTGCGTGCCGAGCGTGACCCGGTAGCCGCTGCTACCAGCTGGATGAACAACGACTACCGCCACCCCATCGACCTGGTCCGTGACCGACTCACCAACTTCGCGCTGCTCCGGATCACCGACAACCTGTCGTACTTCTACCTGCGTACACACCACGTCCTCTTAGACGGGTATGGCGCCTACAACTTGATCCGGCACATCGCGGCCGTCTACTCCGGATCAGTCCCTCCCGCCACCTGCGAAGTCGACTTCTCCGAGTTTGCCCTGATCCGTGACGCAGACGATAAGTATCAGCAGTCTTCACGCAGTCATGCCGATGCCGAGTATTGGAAGACGGTCCTGACCGGACCCCTGGACATCACCGACCTGGGCGGAACGCGAAGGTCAGTGGCACCCCGCCACCCGGTGGTGCGCGAGTTGGCGTGCACGCATCGACTCACGCAGAACGGGCAGCCCCAGTTAGATGTCGCAAGGTTTGTCGCGACAATGGCGGTGTTCATCGCGAAAACCACAGGGCGCCAGAACGTCTCGATGTCGCTACCAGTTTCGGCGCGCACGGCGGCGCCGCTGAAGAAATGTGCGGGCATGGTGTCGAACCTGGTGCCGCTGCTCATCTCCGTCGATGACAGAGACACGATTGGTGCACTGACCGATCGGGTCGCCGAGGCCGTGGTCGCTGCGCTGCGGCATCAGCAGTTCCGGCGCTGGCCGGACCTCATTGCCGATGCGACACATCTCGACATGAACGTCGAGTTCGGCCCGGCGATCAACGTACTCCACTTCGCCACCCCGGTTCGTTTTGGGCCTTCGGAAACGACACCGAACGTGTTGACGACCTACCCCATACAAGACTTTGCAGTAAACATCTATCCGCAGCTGGGTGACGGCACGCCGCGAATTCAATTCACCTGGAATCCGGACCGGTACACGGCCGACGACATCGACCGGCACATAACCCGTCTGGAATTACTCTTCGATCGCCTATTGGTGGCAGATGCGTCACTGGTGGTAGGAGAGGTGTCGTTGCTCGATCGCGCTGAGCGTGATCTGGTGCTGTCGGAGTGGTCTGGTGCTGGTGTAGGGGCCCCGGTGGGGGTGGCACCGCAGTTGTTGGCTGCGACGGCGTCGACCGATGCGGACGCGGTGGCCGTGGTCGACGGCGTCCGGAAGTTGTCGTATCGCGAGCTGGATGAGTGGTCGACGCGGTTGGCGCGGGTGCTCATCGAGGCCGGGGTGGGTCCAGAGCGTGCGGTGGGCGTGGCGATGGATCGCTGTGTCGAGCTGGTGGTGGCGTGGTGGGCCGTGGTGAAGGCTGGCGGGGTGTATGTGCCGGTGGATCGGGCCCATCCGGTAGAGCGGATCGCCATGGTGTTGGACGCGGTGGCGGCGGTGTGTGTGGTGACCTGTGGTGCCGACACCGTGGCCGGGGCGCGCAAAGTGCTGCGCATCGACGGTCTGGACGTGTCGGATCGCTGCGCGGAGGCGATCACCGACGCCGACCGCCTGGCGGCGCTGGACGCGAATAACACGGCCTATGTGATGTTCACCTCGGGATCTACCGGTGCCCCCAAGGGGGTGGCGGTCAGCCACGCCGGTCTGCTGGGGCTAGCCGCGGCGCAATGCGCGGTGTGTGGGGTGGGCGCGGATGCGCGCGTGCTGATGGTCGCCTCGCCGATGTTTGATGCGTCGATCTTCGACTGGTTATGGGCGGTCGGGTCGGGCGCGACGTTGGTGGTCTCGCCGCGGCACGTGTATGCCGGGGAGGCGTTAACCGCGTTGCTGCAGGACCAGCAGGTCAGCGCGGCGGTGCTGACCCCGACAGTGCTGTCGTCGCTGGATCGGGCCCGGTTGGACGGGCTGGACACGCTGATCACGACCGGGGAGGCCTGTCCGCAGGAATTGGTAGCCGACTGGGCGCCGGGCCGGCGAATGTTCAACGGCTACGGCCCCACCGAGACCACCATCTGCGCCACCTGCACTGCACCGCTGTCGGCGGGGCAGCTGGCCAGCATCGGCGCCCCGATTCCGGGAGTGTGCGCGCTGGTGCTCGATTCGCGGCTGAACCCGGCCCCGATCGGCGTGGTCGGTGAACTGTATCTTGCCGGGGCCGCACTAGCGCACGGCTATGTCGGCCGCGCGGAGTTGACCGCCGAACGGTTCGTGGCCGACCCCTACGGGAGCGCGGGGGCGCGCATGTACCGCACCGGCGACCTGGTGCGCTGGACCCCAGCCGGCACGCTGGATTACCTGGGCCGCGGCGACACCCAGATCAAACTGCGCGGACAGCGCATCGAACTCGGCGAAATCGAAAACACCCTGCTGGCCTGCCCGCAGGTCACTCAGGCCGTCGCCACCGCGCGCCCCAGCACCACCGGCTATCGCCTGATCGCTTACATCACCCTCGAACACACGACCGCCGCTGACCGCGACGCTGAAGTGGTCGAACAGTGGCAACACATGTACGACGAGCTGTACGGCGCAGAGGTCGCGGTGCCAGAGTTCGGCATGGATTTTCGGGGCTGGAACAGCAGCTACACCGATGATCCGATTCCGCTCGAGGAGATGATGGAGTGGCGTTCGGCCACGGTGGATCGGATCATGGCCCTGCAGCCGCGGCGCGTGTTGGAGATAGGTGCGGGGTCGGGGCTGGTGTTGTCACAGATCGCCCCGCGGTGTGAGCACTATGTCGGCACCGACATGTCAGCACTGGCTATCGACAACCTCGCCGGTTCGCTGGAGCAGTCGCAGATCCCGTGGCGTGATCGGGTCCAGCTGCTGACCCAACCCGCCCACGTCACCGACTCACTGCCGGAGGGCTACTTCGACACCATCATTCTCAACTCGGTTATCCAGTACTTCCCCAACGCGCGGTACCTGGCTGAGGTCATCGACAATGCCTTGCATCTGCTGGTCCCTGGCGGGAGATTATTCATCGGCGATGTGCGCAACCACACCCTGCAGGGCGCGTTCCAAACCGCCGTCGCGCTCGCCCGCACCACCACCACCGAGACGGCCGAAATCCGCCAACGCGTCTATCGCGCCTTGGTCAGCGAACCCGAATTGCTGCTGGCGCCAGAGTTTTTCACTGCCTGGGCCCTTGACCATGTGTCGGTAGCTGGACTCGACATCGAAGTCAAACGCGGATTGGCCGACAACGAACTCAACCGCTACCGCTACGACGTCATTGTCTATAAAATCCCTACACCGATACGCTCACTGGCCAGCGCACCCACCTGGGCGTGGACCCAATGTGCGGGCCTGGACGAGCTGCACACCCGGTTGATCTCTCAACGTCCCACCGTCGTGCGCATCACCGAGATCCCCCGCGCCGGACTGATCACCGACGTCCACCTCGAACAAGCCATCGCCGCCGGCCTGCCCCTGGCCGAGGCACAGGCCCAAGCCAGCGCCGCCGCGGTATCCGAAACCGCGACCCCCGAACAACTGCACCGCCTCGGTAAAACCACCGGATACCACGTCGCGGTCACTTGGGGCGCCCAACCCGGCACGCTCGATGCCGTCTTCCTGGCCCCCACCGATCCCCAGCACACCCCGCCGCTGACCGACCTTTATCTGGCCCCCGCCGGGGCCCGCCACCGCAGCACCAATGCCAATGACCCCCAGACCAACACCAAGCTCAGCGCGGTCCGGCAGCAATTGAGCGCGCGGCTGCCCGATTACATGGTGCCCGCCCACATTGTGGTGCTCGAGCAGTTCCCATTGACCTCCTCGGGCAAGATCGACCGAAAGGCGCTGCCCGCACCGGTGTTTGCCGGCACACCCTTCCGGGCGCCGCAGACGCAGACGGAAAAGATCGTCGCCCAGGTGTTCACCGAGGTGCTGGGCCTAGACAGAATCGGGCTTGATGACGACTTCTTTGCCCTAGGTGGCGATTCACTGATCGCCACCCGGGTGAGCGCGCGACTGCAGTTGGGCTTGGGCCGGGAAGTGCCGGTGCGGTATCTGTTTGACGCGTCTACCGTCGGGGGTCTCGCCGAGTATCTGCACCGTCATCGTGGCGGCCCGGCCCGCCCGCCGCTGCGGGTGATGCCGCGCCCGGAACGAGTCCCGTTGTCGTATGCCCAGCAGCGGTTGTGGTTCCTCAGCCAATTCGAGGGCGGCGTTGCGACCTACAACATGCCGACCGCGTTTCGGATCAACGGGGCGCTGGATATCGACGCGCTGGACGCCGCCCTCGATGATGTCGTGGCTCGCCACGAATCGCTGCGCACCATATTTCCCGACATCGACGGTGTGCCGTTTCAGGAAGTGTTGCCGGCCCAGTCGGGGATGTGGCGGCGCGGAGGGGCGACGGTGGTGTCGTTGCCGGAGCAAGATGTAGCCGCCGAGTTGGTGGCACTCGCGCGGTATCGATTTGATTTGGCGGCCGAAATCCCGATTCGCGCGCAGATTTATTCGGTGGGACCCGAGCAGCATGTGGTAGGGATTGTGTTGCACCACATAGCTTTTGATGGGTGGTCACCGGCTCCCATGGTCAGAGACGTGGGCCAGGCGTATCGGGCGCGGTGCGCGGGTCGGGGGCCGGGGTGGGCGCCGTTGGCGGTGCAGTATGCCGATTATGCGCTGTGGCAGCGGGAGTGGTTGGGGGCCGAGTCGGATCCCGATAGTGCGATCGCTGGTGAATTGGGGTTTTGGCAGCGGACCCTGGCCGGGATGCCGGAACGTGTCGAGCTGCCCACCGATCGGCCTTATCCGCCGGTTGCTGATCAGCGCGGCGCCAGTGTGGTGGTGCAGTGGTCGGCGGGGCTGCAGCAGCAGGTTGCCCGGGTGGCTCGCGAGCACAACGCGACCAGTTTCATGGTGGTTCAGGCCGGCCTTGCGGTGTTGTTGTCCAAGATCAGCGCCAGCCCCGATGTGGCGGTGGGGTTCGTGGTCGCTGGTCGTGGTGATCCCGCCCTGGATGAGTTGGTGGGCTTTTTTGTCAACACCTTGGTGTTGCGTGTCGATCTGACGGGTGATCCCAGCTTCACGGAGTTGTTGGCCCAGGTTCGGGCGCGCAGTTTGGAGGCGTTCGAACACCAACACGTGCCTTTTGAAGTGTTGGTGGAGCGGCTCAATCCGGCTAGGTCGTTGATGCATCATCCCCTGATTCAGGTGATGTTGGCCTGGCAGAATTTCGCGGGGCACACCGATCCGGCCGCTGGTTTGGTGTTGGAAGGCCTTGAGGTCACCTCGATACCGTTGGACACCCACAGCGCGCGCATGGATGTGGCGTTTTCGTTGGGTGAACGCTTCACCGAGGCCGGTGAGCCCGCCGGGATTGGCGGGGCGGTGGAATTTCGCACCGACGTTTTCGATACCGCCAGCATCGAGGCGCTCATCGAGCGCTTGCAGCGGGTGTTGATGGCGATGACCGCCGATGCGGGGCGCTCGTTGTCGTCGGTGGATCTGCTCGATGAGGCCGAGCATGCCCGGTTGGATCGCATCGGCAACCGGGCGGTGTTGACCCAGCCCGCACCCACCCCGGCCTCGATTCCGGTGTTGTTCGCCCAGCAGGTGGCCCGCAGCCCGGATGCGGTGGCGCTGGTATGCCAGGGGTGTTCGTGGAGTTACCGCCAGCTCGATGAGGCCGCCAACCGGTTGGCCCACCTGTTGGCCGGGCGCGGTGTGGGTCCCGGCGCTGTGGTGGGGTTGCTGATGGAGCGCTCAGCCGAGGCGATCGCCGCGATCACCGCGGTGCTGAAAACCGGGGCGGCCTATCTGCCCATCGATACCGAGCATCCGCGGGCGCGCATCGAGTTCATGCTCGCCGACGCCACACCGCTGGCCGTGCTCACCACCGCCGATCTAGCCGGGCGGCTCAACGGATTGGATGTGGCGGTCATCGACGTCAACGACCCCGCCCTCGCCAACCAACCCAGCACCGCACTACCGGCGACCCCGGATCCCGACGATATCGCCCACCTGATCTACACCTCGGGCACCACCGGAACCCCCAAAGGCGTGGCCGCCACCCACCACAACATCACCCAACTGCTGGCCTCAGACACCGACCTGCCAGCCGGGCCGGGGCAGGTATGGGCGCAATGCCATTCGCATGCCTTCGACGTCTCGGTGTGGGAAATCTGGGGCGCACTGCTTCATGGTGGGCGGCTAGTAGTGATACCCGACTCGATAACCCGCTCCCCCAACGATTTTCATGATGTACTCGCCGGCGAACACGTCACCGTGTTAACCCAAACCCCCACCGCGGCAGCAGCGTTATCACCGCAGGGACTGCAATCGCTGACCCTGGTGCTCGGCGGCGAACCCTGCCCGGCCCAGGTAGTGGACCGCTGGGCGCCCGAGCAGGTGGTAATCAACGGCTACGGCCCCACCGAAACCACCATGTGTGTGACCTTAACCGCGCCCCTCACAACCGATTCGGGGCCACCACCGATCGGCTCGCCGGTATCGCAGGCCGCGCTGCTGGTGCTCGATGAGTGGCTACACCCGGCGCCAATCGGTGTGACCGGCGAATTGTATGTGGCCGGCCCCGGAATCAGCTACGGATATTGGCGGCGCACCGGGTTGACCGCATCGCGGTTTGTGGCCTGCCCATTCGCGGCGCCCGGAACACGGATGTATCGCACCGGAGACCTGGTGCGCTGGGCCGCCGATGGCCAACTGCGGTATGTGGGACGCGCCGACGAGCAGGTCAAAATCCGCGGCTATCGCATCGAATGCGGTGAAGTCCGCGCCGCCCTCACCGCCCTCGACGGAGTCGAGCAAGCCGCAGCGATCACCCGCGAAGACCGCCCCGGCGACAAACGACTGGTCGGCTACATCACCGGCAGCGCCGACCCCGCCCAAGCGCGCACCCAACTAGCCGAGCGGCTGCCGGCCTACATGATCCCCGCCGCCATCGTGGCATTAGAAGCCCTACCACTGACCGTCAACGGCAAACTCGACACCCGCGCCCTACCCCCACCCGACTACACCACCACCCACTACCGAGCCCCAGCCACCCCCATCGAAGAAATCCTGGCCAGCATCTACGCCCAAATCCTCGGCCTGGACCACGTCGGCGCCGACGACTCATTCTTCGACCTCGGCGGGGACTCACTATCGGCGATGCGGCTGATCGCCGCGATCAATACCGCACTGGATGCCGATCTTTCGGTACGCACCGTGTTCGACGCGCCCACGGTTGCCCGGCTGGCGCCCCGTATCGGTGTGGGTTCGAGTCGGCTTCCGCGGTTGGCGGCGGTTGAGCGGCCCGCGGTGGTTCCGTTGTCGTTTGCTCAAAACCGGTTGTGGTTTATCGACCAATTGCAGGGGCCCTCACCGGTCTACAACGTCGCGGCGGCGTTGCGGTTAAGTGGTGGGCTTGATGTTGATGCGTTGGGTGCGGCGCTGGCCGATGTGGTGGGCCGTCATGAGAGCCTGCGCACAGTGTTCCCCACGGTCGAGGGAACACCCCAGCAGGTGGTGATCCCAGTTGAGCGCGCTGATTTCGGGTGGGACGTTGTTGATGCCACCGGGTGGTCGACAACTCAACTAGATGCGGCTATCAACGCAGCGGCGTGCTCCCCGTTTGATTTGGCGGCCGAGATTCCGTTACGGGCACGGCTTTTCGGTGTTGCTGATCAACAGCACGTGCTGGTGATTGTGTTGCACCATATCGCTGCGGACGGCTGGTCACTACGGCCGCTGACCGCTGATTTGAGCGTGGCCTATGCCAGTCGGTGCGCGGGTCGGGGGCCGGGGTGGGCGCCGTTGGCGGTGCAGTATGCCGATTATGCGCTGTGGCAGCGGGAGTGGTTGGGGGCCGAGTCGGATCCCGATAGTGCGATCGCTGGTGAATTGGGGTTTTGGCAGCGGACCCTGGCCGGGATGCCGGAACGTGTCGAGCTGCCCACCGATCGGCCTTATCCGCCGGTTGCTGATCAGCGCGGCGCCAGTGTGGTGGTGCAGTGGTCGGCGGGGCTGCAGCAGCAGGTTGCCCGGGTGGCTCGCGAGCACAACGCGACCAGTTTCATGGTGGTTCAGGCCGGCCTTGCGGTGTTGTTGTCCAAGATCAGCGCCAGCCCCGATGTGGCGGTGGGGTTCGTGGTCGCTGGTCGTGGTGATCCCGCCCTGGATGAGTTGGTGGGCTTTTTTGTCAACACCTTGGTGTTGCGTGTCGATCTGACGGGTGATCCCAGCTTCACGGAGTTGTTGGCCCAGGTTCGGGCGCGCAGTTTGGAGGCGTTCGAACACCAACACGTGCCTTTTGAAGTGTTGGTGGAGCGGCTCAATCCGGCTAGGTCGTTGATGCATCATCCCCTGATTCAGGTGATGTTGGCCTGGCAGAATTTCGCGGGGCACACCGATCCGGCCGCTGGTTTGGTGTTGGAAGGCCTTGAGGTCACCTCGATACCGTTGGACACCCACAGCGCGCGCATGGATGTGGCGTTTTCGTTGGGTGAACGCTTCACCGAGGCCGGTGAGCCCGCCGGGATTGGCGGGGCGGTGGAATTTCGCACCGACGTTTTCGATACCGCCAGCATCGAGGCGCTCATCGAGCGCTTGCAGCGGGTGTTGATGGCGATGACCGCCGATGCGGGGCGCTCGTTGTCGTCGGTGGATCTGCTCGATGAGGCCGAGCATGCCCGGTTGGATCGCATCGGCAACCGGGCGGTGTTGACCCAGCCCGCACCCACCCCGGCCTCGATTCCGGTGTTGTTCGCCCAGCAGGTGGCCCGCAGCCCGGATGCGGTGGCGCTGGTATGCCAGGGGTGTTCGTGGAGTTACCGCCAGCTCGATGAGGCCGCCAACCGGTTGGCCCACCTGTTGGCCGGGCGCGGTGTGGGTCCCGGCGCTGTGGTGGGGTTGCTGATGGAGCGCTCAGCCGAGGCGATCGCCGCGATCACCGCGGTGCTGAAAACCGGGGCGGCCTATCTGCCCATCGATACCGAGCATCCGCGGGCGCGCATCGAGTTCATGCTCGCCGACGCCACACCGCTGGCCGTGCTCACCACCGCCGATCTAGCCGGGCGGCTCAACGGATTGGATGTGGCGGTCATCGACGTCAACGACCCCGCCCTCGCCAACCAACCCAGCACCGCACTACCGGCGACCCCGGATCCCGACGATATCGCCCACCTGATCTACACCTCGGGCACCACCGGAACCCCCAAAGGCGTGGCCGCCACCCACCACAACATCACCCAACTGCTGGCCTCAGACACCGACCTGCCAGCCGGGCCGGGGCAGGTATGGGCGCAATGCCATTCGCATGCCTTCGACGTCTCGGTGTGGGAAATCTGGGGCGCACTGCTTCATGGTGGGCGGCTAGTAGTGATACCCGACTCGATAACCCGCTCCCCCAACGATTTTCATGATGTACTCGCCGGCGAACACGTCACCGTGTTAACCCAAACCCCCACCGCGGCAGCAGCGTTATCACCGCAGGGACTGCAATCGCTGACCCTGGTGCTCGGCGGCGAACCCTGCCCGGCCCAGGTAGTGGACCGCTGGGCGCCCGAGCAGGTGGTAATCAACGGCTACGGCCCCACCGAAACCACCATGTGTGTGACCTTAACCGCGCCCCTCACAACCGATTCGGGGCCACCACCGATCGGCTCGCCGGTATCGCAGGCCGCGCTGCTGGTGCTCGATGAGTGGCTACACCCGGCGCCAATCGGTGTGACCGGCGAATTGTATGTGGCCGGCCCCGGAATCAGCTACGGATATTGGCGGCGCACCGGGTTGACCGCATCGCGGTTTGTGGCCTGCCCATTCGCGGCGCCCGGAACACGGATGTATCGCACCGGAGACCTGGTGCGCTGGGCCGCCGATGGCCAACTGCGGTATGTGGGACGCGCCGACGAGCAGGTCAAAATCCGCGGCTATCGCATCGAATGCGGTGAAGTCCGCGCCGCCCTCACCGCCCTCGACGGAGTCGAGCAAGCCGCAGCGATCACCCGCGAAGACCGCCCCGGCGACAAACGACTGGTCGGCTACATCACCGGCAGCGCCGACCCCGCCCAAGCGCGCACCCAACTAGCCGAGCGGCTGCCGGCCTACATGATCCCCGCCGCCATCGTGGCATTAGAAGCCCTACCACTGACCGTCAACGGCAAACTCGACACCCGCGCCCTACCCCCACCCGACTACACCACCACCCACTACCGAGCCCCAGCCACCCCCATCGAAGAAATCCTGGCCAGCATCTACGCCCAAATCCTCGGCCTGGACCACGTCGGCGCCGACGACTCATTCTTCGACCTCGGCGGGGACTCACTATCGGCGATGCAGGTCGTGGCGCGGACCCGGGCCGCCGGCCTGATGTGCAGGCCCCGCGATATTTTCGTCGAGCAGACCGTCGCCGGGCTGGCGCGGGCGGTCACAGTGGGCGACGGCGCGGGTGGCTCGATCGATGACGGCGTTGGCGATGTGCTGGCGACCCCGATCATGCGCTGGCTGCAAAGTGTTCACGGCCCGGTTGAGCAGTTCAATCTGATGGCGATGTTGCAGGCTCCCGCAGGGGTCACCGAGACCGACGTGGTGCTCATGGTGCAGGCCTTGCTGGATCGGCACGCCATGCTGCGGCTCCGCGTCGACGACGACGGCGCCGGGGGTTGGTCGCTACACGTGCCTGAGGCGGGGTCGGTGGATGCGAGCACTTGCCTGGACTCAGTGGACGTGTTATCCGATGAGGCGCTGGCGAAGGCGCAATCTCGGTTGAATCCGGCCGCCGGGGTGATGCTCAGCGCGCTCTGGGTTGCCTCGACCGGCCAGTTGGTGCTGATCGCAAATCATCTGGCCGTCGACGTGGTGTCGTGGCGGATTTTGCTGGATGACCTCAACACCGCCTACGCCCAACACCGTCTGGGGCAGCCGATAGCCCTGCCGGCGACGGGTACGTCGTTTGCCCGGTGGGCGTCGCTGCTGGCTGAGCACGCCCGCCGCCCAGAAGTCGTCGCCCAAGCGGACGCCTGGAGGAAGGTGGGGGCGATCCCTGCCGCGCTGCCCGCGGTGCAGCCTGCGGTGGATACCTATGCCACTGCCGGGCACATGGAGGTGTCGCTGGAGGTCGAGACCACCCGCGTGCTCCTAGGTGAGGTGCCCGCGGCGTTTGATGGCGGGGTGCAGGAGATCCTGTTGATCGCGCTGGCCTTGGCGTTGACGGAATTTTTGGGCAACGGCGGCGCGCCGATCGGTATTGACGTGGAGGGCCATGGGCGCCACGAAGAGCTGGCCCCCGATGTTGACTTGTCGCGCACCGTGGGGTGGTTTACGGCTAAATTCCCGGTGTCGTTGACTGTGGGTGTGCTGTCTTGGCCGCAGGTGGTGGCCGGCGAGCCGGCGCTGGGGGCGGTGATCAAGGACGCCAAAGAGCAACTTCGTGCTCTTCCGCATCCCCTGACCTACGGCGTGCTGCGCTATCTGAGCACCGATGTAGACCTGGCCGGATCTGACCCGCCGATCGGGTTCAACTATCTGGGCCGCCTGGGTGTACCGGTGCAGGGTCCTTCGGCCGATGGTGATGTGTGGCGGATCGGCTATTGGGGTTCGTTGTTCACCGATAGCGGCAACGCCGGTCCCCCTATGCCGCTGGTGCATACCGCGGCCGTCAACGCTGTCACCGTCGACGCCGCCGACGGTCCACAACTGCACGCCATGTGGACGTGGGCGCCATCGGCGCTTGATCGCGCGCAGGTCACCCGGATTAGCCGGTTGTGGTGTGACGCCCTTGGCGGTATCTGCGCGCATGTGCGACACGGTGCAGGCTGGTTGACTCCTTCAGATACCGCGCCGGCGCAGCTTAGTGACCATGCCAACGACATCGACGCCGAGCGAAAGCCCGCGTCCAAGCGGCTCCGCTACGCGGACTACCTGCATCTCGACGAGCTGCTCGGCGCCGTGCAGCCTTTGTTCGCCGACGGCGACCGTTCCGCTTGGAGCGACGAGCGATACTTCCTGGTCATCCACCAAACCTCGGAACTGTGGGTTTCGCAGATCCTCGCCGACCTCGAGCTCGCGCTGGAGTCTGCGCGTCTGGCGGACTTCGACAGGGCGATCGATCGCTTGAAGCGCGCCAACGCCGTACTTGAACTGACGTTAACGACACAGAGCGCCCTACAACATCTTGCGGTGGATGACTTCCACAAGTTCCGGCCGAAGTTACAGGGAGTGAGCGCGGCACAGTCGCACCAGTTCGCGATCTTGCTGGAGGGGGTTCGCCACGCTCCCGTGGCGGCGCTGCTCGAGATCGTTGCCGACCGGCGCCACGGCGACAGCATCAACCGCCGGCAGAAACTCCAACTAGGCGCGCAGCTCGACGTATTCATCGCCGGCCTCACGCGCTGGCGGCTGGTCCACCTGGACGTAGTTCGCCGCTTCATTGGGGACAGCCGGGGCACCGGGGGCACCGCCGGGGTCGGCTACCTGATCGATCAACTGGATCAGAGTTGCCGGCGATCATAGGGCTAGCTGGATTCCGGCTAGGCGAGGGAACACAGCCCGCCGAGACACTCGCCTACCGCAGCTTCTGCTCGGGAGCTGTCGTGGGTCCGCGGCTTGCCCGCCACCCTCCTGCGGCTCGGCCGGGATACATGGTCGATTGTGAGCCCGCGTGATGTTAGTGCGCTACGGCACCCATCCCAGCCAGTACGGCGTTCTCAGCCTTCCCGCCGGCCCAAGCCCCTGGCCCGTCGCGGTGGTCATCCACGGCGGGTTCTGGCGAACGACCTACCATGCCAACCTGGCCTCCGATCTGGCCGAGGATCTGGCCCGGCACGGTTTGGCTTCCTGGAACGTCGAATACCGCAGGGTAGGCACCGACCCCGACCATGGAAGCGGTGGTTGGCCGGCCACCTGTCTGGATGTTGCCGCCGCCGTGGACTTGCTCGCCACCACCGGTCAGACCTTGGCCGCCGGACGCCTCGACCTATCGCGGGTGGTCGCAATCGGCCATTCCGCGGGGGGTCAGTTGGCTGGCTGGCTGGCCGGTCGAGGGTCGCTGCCCGTCGACGCTCCCGGAGCCTCGCCCGTCGTACCGTTGAGCGGCTTCGTCAGTCAGGCGGGAGTCTTGGACCTCGTATTCGCGCTCAAGGAGGGCCTGGGTTCCAATGCCATCCGGAGCTTCCTGGGTGCCTGGGCGGACGACCCCGACACGCGCTCGCTGGCTTGTCCTAGCGCCCTGGTTCCGATGGGCATTCCCTCGATGTGCGTGCACGGCACCGTCGACGACGACGTTCCACTTAGCCAGTCGCAGCGCTTCGTCGCCACGGCTCGACGTGCCGGCGACGACGCGCGGCTGCTGGTGATCCCCGGCGCTGACCACTACTCACTCATCGATGTGACGTCTCCCGCGTGGGCGGCCTGCCGCACAGCGGTCTTGGATTTGGCGCGCTGAATCGAAGGAGCTGTAGGGAAATTGACACAATCTCAAATACCTTGCCGCGGTCGCACCATTCGATGGGGCGCCGGTAAACATCAAGGCGGACCGGACGATGATGGCCCATATCGATAGGCCGCCTCGCGACATTGCGAGCATGCCCCGGGGCGGGCCTGATGCCTCCTGGCTGGTCCGGCGGTTGCAGACTAACCGGCCGGAATACCTGGACCGCAACGATGTCGACGACCTGAAGCGCAGGGTGATCCGTTCGCTCGAGCGGGCCGAACGATTGTTTGGTGTACATCAGAAGGCTGCCCGGATGGCACTTGATGAAGTGGGCGATGTCTCTACTCCCAGGATCTTAGAACTCGGGTCCGGCCACGGCGGGCTGTCGCGCAAGCTGCTGGAGAATCACCCCACTGCGCAGGTGACGGTGACCGACATCGATCCCACGTTGGTGGCCGCTATCGCCGCCGGCGACCTCGGCAGTCACCCCCGCGCCACGGTGCGAGAAATGGATGCCACCGCAATCGACGCCCCGGACGGGTATTACGACCTCGTGGTTTTTGCGTTGTCCTTGCATCACTTGCCGCCTGCACTGGCCGCCCGTGTGTTCGCCGAAGGCACCCGTGCTGGGAACAAGTTGTTAATCATTGACGCCCGCAGGCCGCCGGCACCACTCCACTTGGTGACGTTGGCTGCGACGTTGCCGTTCATTGGGCTATTCCCGCTGCTACACGATGCATTCATTAGCTCGCTGCGCGCATACAGCCGGTCGGCGCTGCGTGCGCTCGCCTATCATGCGGACCCGGCAATCAGCGTCGAATTCCGCAGCAGACGGTGGGGCCCGACGGTGGTGGTTGCCAGGCACGCACCGCAACCCGGCAATCGCCACAGCGATCACGAACGGTGCTGAGCGGCTCGGCGCCGACTCAGTCGAGAAAAGCCACTCCGCGCCGTCGTGCGAGGGCAAGCAGATCGTCAGGGGACATCCACCCGGTGGAATAGCTTGTTAAATTAACTAACTACTTGCTAGGCTAGCTAAATAACAGCCCGATCTGACGCAAGGAGCACGATGCCGCGCACGGACAACGACACCTGGGACCTGGCGACCAGCGTGGGAGCGACGGCGACAATGGTCGCCGCGGCCCGCGCGATCGCCACCAAGGCCGAGGACCCATTAATCGATGATCGGTTCGCCGAGCCGCTGGTCCGCGCCGTCGGCGTGGATTTCTTCACCCGGTTGGTCACCGGTGACCTGGCAGCCGCCGACCTCGACGACGACGAGTCAAGCTGGAAGCTCGAGCACATGCCCGTCGCGATGGCCGCCCGCACGCGGTTCTTCGACTCGTTCTTTCGCGACGCAACCCAGGCCGGAATCCGCCAGGCGGTAATCCTGGCCTCCGGTTTGGATGCGCGCGCCTATCGGTTGGCCTGGCCGGCCGGGATGACGGTTTTCGAGGTCGACCAGCCTGAGGTGATCGCGTTCAAGAGCGCGACCCTAGCGGAGATGGGCGCGGCCCCGACGGCGGATCGCCGCGCGGTCGCCATCGACCTCCGAAACGATTGGCCGACGGCGTTGTCGGAAGCCGGTTTCGACCGCGGGCGCCCGACCGCATGGATTGCCGAGGGGCTGTTCGGGTATCTGCCTCCGGAAGCTCAGGACCGCTTGCTGGACAACATCTCCGCGCTCAGCGCCGACGGCAGCCGGCTCGCCACCGAGGCTGTCCCAAACATCTCGGAGGCGGACCGCGAGCGCGCGCGGGAGATGATGCGCAAGGCCACCGAAAAATGGCGCGCGCATGGCTTCGAGCTCGAGTTCGCCGACCTCGGTTATGAGGGCGAGCGCAACGACGTCGCCGACTATCTGGACGAGTTGGGTTGGCGGTCGGTCGGTACCCCGATGAGTCAACTGTTGGCCGACAACGGGCTTGCGGCAATCCCGCAGAGCAATGATTCGGTGTCGATGGCCGATACGATCTACTACACCTCGAGGAAGTAGATGAGCACCCCGCAGCGGCGCGGTTTCAACGACCTTGTCACCCGGTTCTGGAGTTTGGCCGCCCCGGCATACGACCTGCCATTTCTACAGCACTGGGTATACCGTCCGGCGCACGACGAGGTGATCGCGCAGCTGCGTGCGCACCAGTCTCGGAAGATAGCTGACATCGCCTGCGGCACAGGTATTCTCGCCGACCGGATCGAACGCGAACTGGGTCCTGAGGAAATCTACGGCGTGGACATGTCCGATGGGATGCTCAACCAGGCTCGCTCCCGCTCGACGCGAGTGCAATGGTTGCGTGGCCCGGCGGAGCATCTCCCCTTCGAAGACGCGGCACTGGATGCCGTTGTGACGACGTCGGCGTTTCACTTCTTCGACCAAGCCGCGGCGCTACGGGAATTCCACCGCGTCCTCTCCCCCGGCGGGTTGGTGGCGGTCGCGGCCCTCTCTGCGCGGCAACCGCGTCTGCAGGGACCCTTGGGCCGCAACTGGAAACCAGCCCATCACGCGTCGCCCGACGAGGTGCGGAGCTTGTTCGAGGGCGCAGGGTTCACGATCGACGACCAGCACCGGATCCCCCGGCCGCTGTTAACCCGGCCTATTTCGGACCTTATCACGGTCGGCGTCAAGAACCAGTGACGCTCGGTGTGCTTGCACAGCCTCACCGAGGCTCCATATGGAAACGCCTATCAGCACAAGGTCTTTGAGCAGGAACTGACCGGGTAACGCAGACAACACCGGAATCGGGCCCGCGAACCGGCTGACCACACCGGGTGTGGTGAACAGAAAGCTCAGTGTGCCGCAGAACAGTACGGTCGCCATCGCACTGCCGATGGCCGAAAGCCGCGCCGAGAGCGGCCGGGCGGCAATGAGGACCGCGGCCGCGATCTCCATCGTGCCCAACCCCCACGCGACCGTGTTGACGCTGAAAACGTGGTAGACCCAACTCATCAGCGGGCTGTGCTCGATCAGGACGCGGCTTTCCATTTTGATGTACTTGCCGAAACCGATCCACGCCAGCGTTAGGGCCAGTCCGTAGCGGCTGACCGCTTGTCCAATTGTCGTCATGTCCGCATCACGGACGGCCGCTCTGTTCGGTTCAGTGCGCGCACCCGCGTGCGGGCAGCACCAAGATGACCGGCCACAACACGCTGGCTTCACCAAGCGCCACAAGCTCATTGCCTGCTGGCAGGTGTAGTTGCTCTTCGAGTTGAGCTTGCATTCGCTGCACGTGATCGAAGTGCAGGAACGACCACACCAACCCGATGGTCAGGTAGACAGCACCAAGCCAGACGGCAACTTCGGCCAGCCCGGCGATGCTGACCCGGTAACTCAACACCTGCCGGAGCCGAATCAACATGAGACGTTGGCAAGGACCAGCACCGGCCACAACGCGATCGACCCGAGCAGCGAGATCAGCAAATCCACGCCGCGCAGTTGCTCAAGGCGTTCGGCGTGGGTGCCCGCCCAGACCCCGCCCACGATGAGGTAGGGCGCTGTAAGTAGCAGCGCGACGCCGATCAGCTCGGCGATGCTCAGGTCAAAATCGAGCAACCGGCGCAACCTGCTTGGCAGACTCGGCCCAGTCATCGACAGCTATGTTAATCGCCATTCCGACCGGCAGGCCTGGTTCAGCTGTTGCGCGGTGGACGCGGGTCGTTGGGATTGTTCGGGTCCGGATCGCCAAACCAGCGCGAGGGCTCGTGGTCGCCGTATGCGTCGTGCCAGTCCCACCACTCGTACGGCGGGGACTGCGGGTAGCCCTCGGGCGAGTCCTCCCATGTCTCCTGGCGGCCCAGCGCCGTCATGTCGAGGTAGGTCCAGGTGTTCTCGAACGCTTCGTCGCCGCGGTTGTTGATGAAGTAGGTGCGAAAGACGCGGTCGCCGTCGCGGATGAACGCGTTGGTGCCGTGCCATTCGTCCACGCCGAAGTCGGCGTCGAAGTTGTCCGTGATCGTGTACCACGGCACCGTCCAGCCCATCCGCGTCTTGATGCGCTCCAGGTCGCTCTGCGCGGCGCGCGAAGCGAACACCAGCGTGGTGTCGCGGGCGTTCAGATGCGCCAGGTGGGGGACGTGATCGGCCACCATGGAGCAGCCGCGGCAGCCATGGTCGGGCCAGCCATCCGTGCCCGGCTCGATGAATGCGCGATAGACGATCAGCTGACGCCGACCCTGAAACAGGCCCAGCAGATTCACCTTGCCCTCAGGCCCGTCGAAGGTGTAGTCCTTCTCCACCGCCAGCCATGGCATCCGTCGGCGCTGGGCGGCTAGGGCGTCACGCGCGCGGGTCAGTTCCTTCTCCTTTACCAGCAGTTCTTGATGCGCAGCCTCCCACTCCTGTGCCGACACGATCGGAGGTGTGTTCATTGCGTTGTCCGCCTTTCGATTTCGGTTACTTCAGGCCACTGGCGACAGGCCTGCGGATGTGAGTAGGTACGCGCGGTGGTCACGGTGTTGGCCACCGGCGATCTGCAGCACGGAGCGTCCGACTTGCTCCGCGGTGAGAGCGGGTCCCGACGCCTGCACGAAGGTGTCGACGTCGACGCCTTGCCGCCCGGCGTAGGCCGCCACGGCTTTGGCGCCCAGGTCGGTGGCGGGCGTCAACCGCGGCAGCACGGACACGAAGTCGACGCCCAGGCCGGCCCGCTCCGACTCGGCGGCGGCGTAGTCGGCGATGAACTTCACCGCCGCCTTCGCCCCGGCATAGCCGCCACTCAACGGTGAGCCGTTGACCGCGGCGCCGCTGGACATCGCGATCACCGAGCTGCCCGGCGCCAACGGGCGACGCAGCGCATGCCCGATCCAGTGGAATGCCTGCGCGACGTCCACGCTCCAGTTCTGGCTGAAGCTTTCCCAGGTTTGTTCCTGCAGCGGGCTCATTGTCGGAGTGGCGCCGGCGCACAGCACCAGTGTCTGCGGTCGATGCTCGTCGATGAGTCGGCGAGCCGTCGCAGAATCGGCGGCGTCCGCGATCACCGGAGTGAAGGCGCCGCCCAGTTCGTCGTGCAGCTCGTCGAGCTGCGCACCGGTTCGCGCGACGCCGACGACGCGTACCTCGGCACCCGACAGCGCCGCGGCGATTGCGCGACCAAATCCGCGGCTCGCCCCGGTCACGATCGCGGTGGTGCCGGCGAGGCCATTGACTGTTTCGCTCATGGTCGTTCGACTCCCTATGCCGACTTCGCCGATGATTCTGTGAGTAGCGCCGCATACTGGCGCTCGAGCGCCTTCGCCGCACCGCTGCTCCAGTTGTCAGCCACAGACTGCGCCATGAGGTCGGGAAAGATGTCCTCCTCGCCTCTTTCGATTCCGTCAAAGATGGCTCGCGCGACGGATTCTGGGGAGCTTTTCGGTATGTCCAGACCGCGAGTCATGTCGGTGTCCACCGGGCCGGTCAGGACGGCATGGACGGACACGCCCTGGCCAGCCAGCAGGGCCCGCAGCGATTGCGTCAGGTTGAACGCGGCCGCCTTCGAGATCGAGTAGGCCGGAATCAGCGGCAGAGGGGCAACGGCGTTCACCGAGAGATTGTTGACGATGGCTCCGCTGGAGCGAGCTAACAGCGGCAGGAAGGCACGGATCACGTCGTAGGTGCCGAATAGGTTGACGGCCAGGTGCCGTTCGAGAGCAGAACGATCGCTTAAGTCGTCGTAGAGCGCCACCCCGGCGTTGTTGATGAGGACGTCGAGGGACTCGACCTCATCGACCGCTCGCCGAATCTGTTCCGCGTTGGTCACGTCCAGGGCTAGCGGTGTGACGCGGTCATCTGGATGCGACAGGGCTGCACGAGTTCCGACGTAGACCCGCTTCGCGCCTCTATTCAAGGCTTCCTCGACCAGCGCCCGGCCGATGCCGCGATTGCCTCCGGTAATCAGAACTGCATTGTCGGCGATTCTCACCATCACGATCTCCTTGTTGATGTTGCCTGCACTAGTTCAGATACGAGCCGCCCTGCGGATTCATCGGTGTGCGCCCGATGAATTTCGTTCGCCGGGTGTATCTGTACTGGCGTAGGCATTTGCATCACAGATGAGGAGTGGCCGTGCCGGCCCAGGAGGACTTCATCGAGCAGGCGGCGCCGTTTCGTGCCGAGTTGATCGCGCACTGCTATCGCATGCTCGGTTCGGTGCATGACGCCGAGGATCTGGTCCAGGAGACCTACTTGCGGGGCTGGCGTGGCTATCAGGCATTCGAGGAGCGCGCGGCGCTGCGCACCTGGTTGTATCGGATCGCGACCACGGCCTGTCTGCGCGCGCTGGAGAACCGTGCCCGCCGGGTGCTCCCCGCCGGTGTGGGCACCGGTTCGATCGATCCGGACACAGACCTCGACAGCAACGAAGGCGGCTATCAGTGGCTTGAGCCGCTGCCCGACACGTTGACGCCCGAGACGGCGGTCACCGCACGGCACAGCGTGCGGCTGGCGGTGGCCACCGCGCTGCAGGAGCTTCCGGCGCGACAGCGGGCGGTGCTCATCCTGCGCGACGTCGTGCAGTTCAGCGCCGCCGAGGTCGCAGAACTACTCGAAACCACACCGGCCGCCGTCAACAGCGCTCTGCAGCGAGCGCGCGCTCACCTCGCCGAGGTCGCTCCCACCGAAGAGGATGCGGCCGAGCCGGAAGATGCCGCGCGCCGCGAGCTACTCGACCGGTACTGCGCGGCCTTCGAAAACGCCGACCTCGCCGCACTCACCGAGCTGCTCCAAACCGATGTCAGGCTCGAAATGCCGCCGCTGGCGGTCTGGTTCAAGGGCCGCGACGCCGTGACACGATTCCTCGAGCGGCGCGCCTTCGCGAAGCCGGGCGATCTGGTGCTCGTCCCGACGGCTGCCAACAGGCAGCCCGCCGTCGCCGAGTATCGGCGCACGGCCGACGGTGTCATGCGGGCCCACTCGATACACGTCCTTTCCACGGGCGCGGCCGGGATTGCCTCGATCATCGTCTTTCTTGATCCGGCGCTGTTTAGCCTGTTCGGTCTGCCGTCAACGCGGTAACCCGTAAAACGCCGTAAGTTGGGCGCGGTAGGGGTCTAGAACGTCCTCGAAGGGTGACGCGATGAAGGTTCCGGGTGTCGCCACCGTTGTCGGTGGGATGACCGGTGGAGCAATACAGGCGCTGCAAGCCGGGGTGCAAGGCGTGGCAACGGCCGCCGGCGCTGTCCAGATGCTGGCCAGCCCGGTGGTGCGGACGGTGAGTGAATCCACCGGCCGAGTGCTTGGGACGAGTGATCCGCACACTAGTGCTCCGGACAGGGTCGAGCCTCCGGTGCGCTGGCAGAGCGGGCGGCGGGCACATCTGGACCTGGATCCGTTGCTGCCATTCCCCCGCTGGCACGAGCACGCGGCGGTAGTGGAAGAGCCGGTTCGCCGGATTCCCGGAGTGGCCGCGGCCCATGTCGAGGGTGCATTGGGCCGGCTGGTGATCCAGCTCGACGACCACCTCGATGACACCGACAGCGAGAGAGTCTTGGACGAGGTGCGGGAATCGGTTGTTTCCATTGCCGCCGATCTGACCACCGCAGCATCGGAATCGGCGCCGCGCACTGCGCCGTTCGCCGATCCGGGTAACCCGCTCGCGATCCTCGTCCCGCTGACCGCCGCGGCCATGGATCTGGTGGCGATCGGCGCCGCCGTGACGGGCTGGGTCACCCGACTGCCCGCCGCCCCCCGAACCACCCGGGCCGCGGCGGCTCTGATGAGTAACCAACCGCGGGTGGTGTCGTTTCTGGAGTCCCGGCTCGGTCGAGTCGGCACCGACATCGCCCTCGCCGCCTCAACGGCGGCCGCGAACGGATTGACCCAAGCCGTGGGCACGCCGCTGCTCGACCTCGCTCAACGAACTCTTCAAATTTCGGAGGCGGCGGCGCATCGTGACCGGTGGCGCGGCCGGGAGCCTGAGCTGGCGTCGCCCAGCCGCCCCCAGGCACCGGTGGTCCCGGTCATCTCGTCCGCGGGTCCCGGTTCACACGCGCCGCGGCACAACTGGGCGGCGGCGGCAGCGGGCGAGGCGTCGCACGTCGTGGTCGACGGAGCCATCGACTCCGCCATCGACACCGCGAAGGGATCGATGGCCGGGCCGGTGGAGGAGTACGCCAATCAGGCGGCGAACGCTTCGCTGGCTGCCGCGGCGGCCGCGCTGCTGGGTGGCGGCGGCGTCGAGGACGCAGCGGGCGCTGTGCTCGCTGGGGTGCCGAAGGCCGCGCATCTAGGCCGGCAGACGTTCGCCGCGGTACTCGGCCGCGGCCTCGCCAATGCCGGGCAACTGGTTCTCGATCCGGGCGCGCTGCGCCGGTTGGACCGGGTGCAGGTGATCGTCATCGACGGCGCGGCGCTGCGCGGCGACGCCCGGGCGGTGTTGAAGGCGCACGGAGATGCGCCCGGCTGGGATGAAGACCGCGTCTACGAGGTCGCCGACGCGCTGCTGCACGCCGAGCAGCCGCCGGAGCCCGACCCCGACGAGCTGCCCGCCACCGGGGCGCGGCTGCGATGGGTTCCGGCGCAGGGCCCGTCGGCCACGCCGGCGCAGGGTCTGGAACGCGCCGACCTCATCGTCGACGGCGAATGCGTGGGCCGCGTCGAGGTGGGCTGGGAGGTGGACCCGTTCGCGGTCGCGCTGATGCAGACCGCTCACCGCACCGGCGCCCGCGTCGTGCTGCGACACGTCGCCGGCACCCAGGATCTGGCCGCCAGCGTCGCCGCAAGCCACCCCCCCGGCACGCCGCTGCTGAAGTTGGTTCGCGAACTGCGGGCGGATCGCGGCCCGGTGCTGCTGATCACCGCACTGCACCGGGACTTCGCATCGACCGACACGTTGGCCGCGCTGGCCGTCGCCGATGTCGGAGTGGCCCTCGACGACCCCCAGGCGGCCACACCGTGGACCGCGGACATCATCACCGGCACCGACCTGGCCGCAGCCGTCCGTATCCTCTCAGCGTTGCCCGCAGCGCGTCGGGCCAGCGAATCGTCGGTGCGCCTCGCCCAGGGCGGCTCCACGCTCGGCGGGCTGCTGCTTGTCACCGGCGAGCCCCGCCCGACCAACCCACTTGCCGTGCGGCGCTGGCTCAATCCTGTCAACGCCGCCGCCGCGACCGCTTTGGTGTCCGGTGCTTTCTCGGCGGCCAAGGTGCTGCGGCTACCCGATCCCACTCCGCAACCGTTGACCGCCTGGCACGCACTGGATCCCGAGATCGTCTACTCGCGGCTGGCCGGCGGCGCGCGGCCGCTGGCCGTCGAGCCCGGCATGGCGCCGTGGCGGCGATTCCTCGAAGACCTGTCCTACAGCCCACTGGTGGCGCCACTGCGGGAACCGGCCCGCCGAGTCGCCCGCCTGGCCGCCGCGACCCGCGCCGAGCTCGCCGACCCGTTGACCCCGATCCTGGCTGTCGGAGCGGCGGCCTCGGCGATCGTCGGCAGCAACATCGATGCCCTGCTGGTCGCCGGCGTGATGACCGCCAACGCGGTCACCGGCGGCGTACAACGGCTGCGCGCCGACGCGGCCGCCGCCGAGTTGTTCGCCGAACAAGACCAATTCGCGCGCCGCGTCGTCGTGCCAGCGGTCGCCACCACCCGCCGCCGGCTGGAGGCCGCCCGGCACACCGCACGCACCGCCACGGTGACCGCGACCTCGCTGCGTCCCGGCGACGTCATCGACTTGGCCGCGCCGGATGTGGTGCCGGCCGACGCGCGGCTGCTGGTGGCCGAGGACCTCGAGGTCGACGAGTCCTTGCTCACCGGGGAATCGCTGCCGGTCGACAAGCAGGTCGAGCCCGTCGCCGCCGCCGACACCGAGCGGGCCAGCATGCTGTTCGAGGGCAGCACGATCGTGGCCGGACATGCTCGGGCGATCGTCGTGGCCACCGGCGTCGGAACCGCTGCCCACCGCGCGATTTCGGCGGTCGCCGATGTCGAGTCGGCGGCCGGTGTGCAGGCCCGGCTGCGAGAGCTGACCAGCAAGGTGCTTCCGCTCACCCTCGCCGGTGGCGCCGCCGTCACGGGGTTGGCGTTGCTGCGCCGCGCCTCGCTGCGTCAGGCGGTCGCCGACGGCGTCGCGATTGCGGTCGCCGCCGTGCCCGAGGGCCTGCCGTTGGTGGCCACCCTCGCCCAGCTCGCGGCCGCGCGGCGACTGTCGGCGCGCGGAGTGCTCGTCCGCGCACCGCGCACCGTCGAGGCGCTGGGCCGAGTCGACACCGTGTGTTTCGACAAGACCGGCACGCTCACGGAGAACCGGCTGCGGGTGGTGCGCGCCGTGCCGGCCACCGCCAGCCCGCGCGGGCCGTTCCCCGACACCGCCGACCCTCAAGCCGCGAAGGTGCTGCGGATCGCCGCGCGGGCATCCACCCAGCCGCACAACGGGCAAGGCCATGCGCACGCCACCGACGAGGCCATCCTCACCGCGGCCAATTCGCTCGACGGCCAAGGTGATTCGGAGTGGACGGTGATCGCCGAGGTCCCGTTCGAGTCCAGTCGCGGCTTCGCGGCCGCGATTGGCACCCTGAACGGCGACACCGGTTCTGCCAAGGGGCCGATCCTGATGCTCAAGGGCGCCCCGGAGGTCGTGTTGCCGCGCTGCCGGTTCGCCGATCCGGACGCCGACCTCGATCATGCGGAGTCGTTGGTGCACAGCCTCGCCGAGCAAGGCTTGCGGGTGCTGGCGGTGGCGCAACGGCCATGGGAGCACGACACCGCCGATGACGATGACACCGACGCCGATGCCGTCGACGCGGCCGCGCACGACCTCGAGCTGATCGGCTACGTCGGCCTGGCGGACACCGCGCGACCGTCGGCGCGTCCGTTGATCGAGGCGCTGCTGGACGCCGAGCGCAAGGTCGTGCTGATCACCGGCGACCATCCGGTGACCGCCCGAGCGATCGCGCGTCAGCTCGGCCTGCCCACGGATGTGCGGGTGGTCACCGGCGCCGAGCTCGCCGGGCTCGACGAGGAGGCCTGCGCCAAACTCGCCGCCGACGTGCAGGTCTTCGCCCGGGTCAGTCCGGAACAGAAGGTGCAGATCGTCGGGGCGCTGCAGCGCTGCGGGCAAGTGACGGCGATGGTCGGCGACGGCGCCAACGACGCCGCCGCGATCCGGATGGCCGACGTCGGCATCGGGGTGAGCGGCCGTGGTTCCTCGGCCGCCCGCGGTGCCGCCGACATCGTGCTGACGGACGACGACCTGTGCGTGCTTCTCGACGCGTTGGTCGAGGGCCGCGGGATGTGGGCCGGTGTGCGGGATGCGGTGACCATCCTGGTCGGCGGCAACATCGGCGAAGTGCTGTTCACGATCATCGGGACCGCGTTCGGCGCCGGGCGGGCGCCGGTCGGGACCCGACAGTTGTTGTTGGTGAACCTGCTCACCGACATGTTCCCGGCGCTCGCGGTTGCCGTCACCTCCCAACATGCCGAACCCGACGAGGACGAGCATGAAACCGACGCCGAGTCCGAAGCGGCGCGGCGGGCCTACCAGCAGGCGGTGCTGACCGAGCCGACCCCGTCGCTGGACGTGCCGCTGATGCGGCACATCATCACTCGCGGCGTCGTCACCGCTGCCGGCGCGACCTCAGCATGGGCCATCGGGCGATGGACACCGGGCACCGAAAGACGCACCGCGACAATGGGGTTGACCGCTTTGGTGACGACGCAGCTGGCGCAGACACTGCTGACTCGGCGGCACAGCCCGCTGGTCGTGGCGACGGCGCTGGGCAGCTCGGTGGTTTTGGTGGCCATCGTCCAGACCCCCGGCGTCAGCCACTTCTTCGGCTGCACGCCGCTGGGGCCGGTCGCCTGGGCCGGCGTGGTCGGCTCCACTGCGGCGGCTACTGGTCTCTCGGTGCTGGCGCCGAACTGGTTGGCCAAAACAGTCGGGATGGCGCCGGCCGATCAGGAGTGAGTCTGCGCCTAGGGCGTAAAAGTTCGAGTAGGCCGCGCCCTCACCGCAGAGTCAATGCGTAAAGGGCGTCGGTAGCTCTTTTCGCGATACCTTGCCGGCGGGGTTGCGTGGGATGCTGTCGACGATGCTTATGTCCCTCGGCTGTTCAAACCGGGAAACCTTGCTTTTCAAGTACTCCCGCACGGCCTCTTCGTCGATGTCGCTATCCGCTCGCGCGACGACGAACGCGGCCAGCCGCTGGCCGAACTGCTCGTCGGGGACGCCGACAACCGCGGTGTCGGTGATGTCGGGGTGTTCGGCGAGCGCGTTTTCCACCGCACGCGGATATACGTTCTCACCGCCCGACACGATCATGTCGTCTTCGCGACCGACGATGAACAGCCTGCCGGACTCGTCGAAATAGCCCATATCACCGGTGCTGGTCATGCCGTCGATGACGGCTTTGGTGGCGCCGCCGGTGTAGCCCTCGAACGTCAGCTCGCCGCCGACGAAGACACGTCCGGTGACGTGCGGTCCGACGGGATTGTCGTCTTCGTCGAAGATGCGCACCGGGCAGCCGAGCGACGGCCTGCCGACCGTTT
This sequence comes from Mycobacterium fragae, assembly GCF_002102185.1. Taxonomy (GTDB): domain Bacteria; phylum Actinomycetota; class Actinomycetes; order Mycobacteriales; family Mycobacteriaceae; genus Mycobacterium; species Mycobacterium fragae. The sequence goes on along the minus strand of NZ_LQOW01000028.1, from coordinate 157,845 downwards.
CGGCGTTTTCTCGCAGGTCCGCTGGTGTCGCCAGCGCGCCGATGCCGACCTCGGTGGAACCGTAGCCGTTGTAGAGGATGTCGCCGTAGGTGTCCATGAACCGCAGCACCAGGCTGGGCTCGAGCCGGGCGCCGCTCGAGAGCACCACCCGCAGCGAGCGCACCGGGTTTCGGGCCCGCACGGCCTGCGGCAGTTCCAGGATGCGAGCCAGCATCACCGGCACCGCGGTGAGCGCGTCCGCGCGATGCAGCGACGCCTGTGCGAGCGTCGCCTCGGCGTCAAAGCGCCGATGGGTCAGTATCGTCCCGCCAAGGCCCACGGTGAGTATCACGATGCCGAGACCCAAGCCGTGAAACATGGGTACTGCCACCGCCATTCGGGTACCGGTGCGCAGCCCGGTGCGCTCGAGGATCGTCACGCCGACGCCGAGCACTCCGGGGCTGATCCGGGGTGGACGCGGCACACCCTTGGGTTTTCCCGTCGTGCCGGAGGTAAGCAGAACGATCCGGCCGGCCCGCGCCACTTTGGGTCGCGAATCGGACTCGCGCGGCTTGACTGTTGCCGGGTCGACGGCGGTGAGCGAATCGTCGGCGGCCTGCACCCGCTCGATGAATTCGGCGTCACAGACGACGGTTTGGATGTCGTGCCCGCTCAACGCGGCCGCCAGCGCATCGGTGCGGAATTCGGTGTTGACGAGCACGACGTCGGCGCCGACCAGGGCCACCGCGAACACCGCCTCGACGAAGCGGCGGCCATTGCGGCACAACACCCCGACCGCCTGCCCTGGCTCAACGCCGCGTCGGTACAGCTCCTGCGCAAGCGCCTCGGTCTCCGACTGCACCTCGCGATAGCTGACGGCGCCGTCGTCGTCGATCACCGCGGTCCGGTTCGGCCACCGCGCCGCGGTGACCGCCAGCAGGGTGTAGGGGTTCGTGCCACCTCGACGCGCCTCGTTCAGCAGCCGGACCAGCCCAACCGGGCCGGGCGGGCTGACCAGTCGCGAACGCAGCAGCGCACGGGCCGCGGTGACGGCCACGTTCTCGGTCATCGCCCGTCCTCGCCGGAACGGTTGAAGAATCGCCGGTACCACAACCGGGCGGCTCGATCCGCGGGTCCGGCCAGCAGCACCGACGCCAGCTCGACCGGCCCTACCCAGGGCGGTGCGATGGTGCGCGGCCGCTCGATGACCGCCTTCGCGATGACGTCGGCGGCCTGATCGGGATCCAGGCCCGGAAGTCGGCGCAGCATCGGCGTGGGCTCGATCATCCTGGTGCGCACCAACGCAAAGTACACCGAGGTGACGTCGACGCCGTCGGCGTGCAATTCCGGTGCGACGCTGCGCAGCCAGCGGTCGAAGGCGCCCTTGGATGCTTGATAGGCGCCCCACTGCGGGCCGGGCGGGACGCGCACGCCCACGCTCGAGACGTTGATGATGTGCCCGTGGCCCTGCTCGCGCATCGCCGGCAGCACACCCAGCAGCAGCTGGATGGGGCCCAGGTAGTTGATGCCGATCGTGCGCTGAAAGTCATGCGGCCGGTCGTACTGGTGGTGCAGCGAGCGGCGCAGTGACTTACCGGCATTGCTGACCACGATGTCGAGCGCGCCGTGCTCGTCGCCGATCCTTTTCGCCAGCGCGGTCACCGCGGCCTCATCGGTCAGGTCCGCGGGGTATGCCATCGCAGTGCCACCGCCGGCCTCGATCGATGCCACCAAGTCCCCGAGGCGATCCGCCGAGCGGGCGACCACGAGCACCTTCGCTTGCGCCCCGGCGAGCTTGCGGGCGGTCGCCTCGCCGACTCCGTAGGACGCCCCGGTCACCAGGACGGTCTTGCCGGAGACGGTGCGACGCAACTTGTCCGGATCGGAGATGCCGGCCGGGTTGGCCAAAAGGTTGACAGCCTTGGCTGAAATATTCATCGGGACATTCACTGGAATGTTCACTGTACGACGGCCCCGCCAGCGCAGAGCGCGTGGCATCCCCGGAGCGGTAGGACCTAGATCAACGTGCCAGCGGGACCACCGGCCGGTGCGGGCGCGGGGTCACCCGGCGCCGGTACGGGTCGATGTAGCTGGGGTCTGACGTGGCGGGACGCAGCTGGTCGTTCATGGTGGTCGTCCCGACGTGGCGTTCGAAGATCCGCCATCCGCTACCGGCCCGGCGCAGCCGGTCAGCCATTGCGGAGTAAACCCAGATCGCAGGCAGGTCACCAGGCCTGTCGAGCACCTCGCCCGACACGATGTTGGACGACGCGCCGACCGCGTAGCGGATCAGAAGATTGTGGTAACGCACGATCACCCCGTCGCCGTCGGCGTCGACGATCGGGTTGGTCGCGATGCGGCTGACGCCGGGGACGATGTAGGGGTAGGCCTCTTGGAAGAAGCGGCGCGTCTCCGCCCAGCCACGATTGACGCCGTGGGTGTGATACGTCACCGCGTCGGGTAGGAAAGCCTCGACCATCGCGTCGATGTCCCAGGCGTCAAAGAGGTAGTTGACCCGGTTGATGAAGTCGATCGCGCTGACCCGGTCTGCGGGGTCGACTGAGCTATCCAGACCGATCGGGGGCAAGCTCGGCATGGGTCACCTCCCGCCTAGTCGCGCCGATAGTTAACCGTCAGTTTACCAACCGTTCACCCGCCAGTCCTGTGAACACGCTGAATGCCGGCTGTGCATTTTGCGGGCCGCGAGGTGTCGCTGCGGGGAACTGCTCTGCTCCAGGCGGTTAACGGAACGCGAAAAGGCTTTTACGAGAAGTGGTTTGGCTGCTCGCGGATTGCTCGTCTGCTCCGCGTTGGACATGATCGGTGGCATGGCGGAAATCGACTTTTCGTTGCTGGATGTGCCGCGATCGGCACCGGTCGATGATCCGGAGGCGTATTTGCGCGCCGCGATCGCCTGGCACTTCGGGGAAAGCACCGGCAGCCCGTTCTGGTTGCGAGCGGCCGACGCGCTGAACTTCGACCCGGTGACCGATGTCAACACATTCGGCGATTTGCGGTTATTCCCCAACGTGCTGAATCAATTGCGAACCGTGCCGGTCGAGGATCTGATTCCGCGCGGCTACGGGTCACCGCCTCCGGTTCCGCAGATATTCGAATCGGGTGGCACCACGGGCGCCCCCAAACGCACTGTGCAACTGCCGGATTGGGTTGAGCAGGTGGTGCGCTGGCAAACCGAGGATTTCCAGGCGGGCGGCTTTGTGCAGGGTGGCGGTTTCCTGTGCTTGATGCCCAGCGGCCCGCACGGCGTGGGCTACTTCGACCGTGTGGTCTCCGAACGGCTCGGCTCGATCTGCTACCCAATCGACCTGGATCCCCGCTGGGTGAAGAAACTCGCCGCCCGCAACGCCACGTCGGAGGTGTCGGCTTACCTCGACCACCTCGTCGAGCAGGCCGTATGGGTTCTGCGGACCCAAGACGTCGCGAACCTGCATACCACTCCCCCGTTGTTGGAGGCGATTGCCCGCAATGACGAAATAGCGAACCTGGTAACCGAAAACATCCGCTACGTGCTGCTCAGTGGCGCCCACGTGGACATCGACACATTGGATCTGCTGCGCGGCATCTTCCCGGACACGGCGATCACCATGGTGTTCGGCAGCACCATGATTCTTTCCCAAGCCGTCACCCGCGCGGATCCCGACGGCGGCCCGTTCGTTTTCGATCCGCGCACGCCCTACGTCGTGTTCTCGGTGGTGAATCCCGACACCGGTGACGAGGTGCCCTACGGGCAGCGCGGCCAAGTGCTGATGCACCACATCAGCAAGGGCATGTTCATACCGAACAACTTGGAACGCGACAGCGCGATCCGTATGCCCGGCCCGGACGGCCAAATCGGCGACTCGCTCAGCGAAGTGCGCCCCGTCAACATCTTTGACGGCGAGCCCGTCATCGAAGGCGTCTATTGAGTACAGGGATGTACATCGACGCGCTCGGTCCCGACGGCGCGTATCGGACCCGCAATGGCGAGCCGGTCAACACCACCGCCGGCATGCAGGTTGGGACGCTCAGCATCGCACCGCCGTTGTATGTCTCGCGCACCATCAGCGCTCAACGCAGCGCCCGACCATTGCCGTGGCCGCGACGTGAGGCCACGCTCGCCGGCGCCGCCGAGGCTTTCACCACGGCTGTGATCGGCGGCCTGGACTTCGAGGCGTACATCCGGCGCGCCAGCGGCATTTCCGGCGTCCCGATCGCCGTGATCCGCACCGGGGCCCGCGGTGTCGCCGAGGCCATCGGGTCGGCATTCGACGCGGTGCGGGCGGCTCGGCCGGCGGGTGCGGCCCTGGATTGGCGCGACGAGCGCACCCGCGCAGGCACTCCGGTGTGGACGCGGCGAGGCGAGGTGTTCGCCGTTCTCGCCTCCGGAAACGGACCGGGGGCGCACGCGCTGTGGCCCCAGGCGCTGGCGCTCGGCTACCGGGTGGCGGTCCGCCCGTCGCGCCGTGAGCCGCTGACCGCGCACCGCCTGGTTCAGGCCTTGTGGCAGGCGGGATTTCGCCGCGAAGACGCGGTGTATTTACCCACCGATCACCGCGGAGCCGACGAGATGATCCGGGCGGCCGACCTGGCCATGGTCTACGGAAGTCAGGACGTCGTCGACAAGTACGCCAAGGATCCGACGGTGTTCGTCAACGGACCGGGCCGGGCGAAGATTCTGATCACCGCCGAGCAGGATTGGCGTGACCACGTCGACGTCATCGCCGACTCGGTGGCCAACCTGGGCGGCACGGCGTGCGTCAACGCCACCGCCGTGCTCTACGAGGGCGACCCGGCCCCGCTGACACATGCGATCGCCGAGCGGTTGTCACGGATCGCGCCGCTGCCGACCGAGGACGAGCGAGCTATGCTGCCCACCCAAACCATTGACGCCGCAAAGGCTTTGGTGGATCACCTTGCCGTCAAAGCGGCGGGGACCACCGCGGTGCTGGGCGCCGACCAGGTGCTGGCCGCATTGAGCGAGGGCTGCGCGGCGCTGCGCCCGGCCGTGCACCTGCTGGCCACCCCGGACCCCGCCAAGCTCAACGTCGAGCTGCCGTTTCCGTGCGTATGGGTCTCGCCGTGGTCCCGCGCCGACGGCGTTGATCCGTTGCGGCATTCGCTGGTGATCAGCGCGATCACGGCGGACGCGGACCTGATCGACGATCTGCTGGCCGAGCCGACCATCGCCAACGTGTACTGCGGCGCCAAGCCGACCTACCACACCGCAGCCGAAATGCCGCACGGCGGCTTCCTCGCCGATTTCCTGATGCGCAACAAGGGCGTCATCCGCGACTGACGCTGTAGCCGTGGCCATTCCAGAGTTACGACGACCGCTGGCCGTATCGCCGATAGAACCGTTCAACGCGGCCGGCAGTATCGAGCGTGCGACGTGTGCCGGTCCAAAACGGGTGCGAGTCCGAGGACACCTCGACCACCACCAAGGGGTAGGTCTGCACGCCCGTGGTGGTTGGCCATTCGATCGTGCGTGAACTGGTGATAGTGGAGCGGGTGAGGAATAGCGCGCCGGTGGTGGCGTCTTGAAATACCACCGGATGGTAGTCGGGATGGATGCCGGGTTTCATCGACCTTCTCCATCACTGTTGCGTTGTGCTGAGAATTCCCCTGCTATGTCAGGTATCTCGTAGCAGGGGTCTTCATGCCAGTCACCGAACGGGTCGTCGTAGCGGTTCCAGCGCTGCGGGCAGGCCATTTCGTCGTCGGTGAGGAGCGCGCCATTCAAGGCATCGATAATCTCCGCTGGGCCGGCGCCGCATACCAGAACCGTCATCGAGGTGTGGCGATCACCGAATCGGTGATCCCACATCAAATCGGCGAACGCGCGCCGTTCCGGGTCGACATATGCCACCTCGCTGGCGGTCATCGCCGCCAACCATTTTCCGGCCGACGCGACCCGTAGTCCGCCGCCCGCCGATTCGAGCCACATGACTTGGTCGGCCCGGTTGGCCAACCACAGCCGACCACGCGTGCGAATCACCCCGTCCAGCAGCAGATCGACTGCGGCATGCAAGCGTTCGGGATGAAATGGGCGGCGTGCGCTGAACTCGAGAATCCCGACCGCTCCGTCGGCTGCCAGCGGAGGCGAGCCGGCCAGCAGCGGACTGTGCGGATGATCACTGCGGCCGCGCCGGGAGTCGTTGTCCAGGTGCGCCAGGGCCAGCTCGACCCGGTCGAGGCCCGCAGTGATTCGCGCTCGGGGCGCGAGGCGGCGCAAGACGGCGAGCGTCAGCGGCTCCGGGTGGTTCAGCACGACAACGTCGGCGAACTCAGCCTGACCCACCACCACCTGGGCGACCGTGCGTCCGTCGGGCAGTTCCTCATCCCCCAGTGCCTGCGTCAGCCAGTCGCAGGCATCGACGCAGGTCAGTACCGCGGTGATCGCCACATCGCGCGCGGCTGGGCGGTCGGAGTAACCGGGGCCGACGCGGACACGGACGTAGTTGATCGCCCAGCAAATGGGCTCGGGTTCCAGCCACTGCGCCAAGTGCACGACGATCCGGTCGACATCGTCGCGGCAGTGCAGTTTACGGAGCAAGACCAGCAAGTCGTTGCGAATTGTGCACGCAACGCACCCGTGTGCCAGCTCCAAAACTTCGTCGGCGGTGGTCAATTCGCCGTGCCGCAGCGTGACGATTGTCCGCCGCACCACGTGGCCGTCGAACCGGTGCTCCACAACCAGCGTGCCTGGCCGACGCAGTAGGGCGCCGGCCACCGCGTCGGTGTCGCCCTGGCCTGCCACGAGAACTACAGGAGTCCGCATCGCCCTCCTAGATGAAAATGATTTTCATTAAGTCGTGGAATCACGGTACAGTCCGAAGCGGAGCTTGTCGAAAACGGTTTTCAATAAGCAACGCACGAGGGAAGGGAGAGCCATGTCCGCGCGCTGCCAGGTCACCGGCCGCACGGTCGGTTTTGGTAACGCGGTGTCGCACTCGCACCGCCGCACCCGGCGACGCTGGTCGCCCAACATTCAGACCAAGACGTACTATCTGCCCACTGAGGATCGCCGTATCAAGTTGCGAGTCAGCGTCAAAGGGATCAAGGTCATCGACCGCGACGGCATCGAAGCCGTGGTCGCCCGGCTACGCCGATCGGGTCAGCGCGTCTGATGGCCGGCAACGACATCCGCCCTATCGTCAAGCTGCGCTCCACGGCGGGCACCGGTTATACGTACGTCACCCGCAAGAACCGGCGCAACGATCCCGACCGACTCACGCTCAAAAAATACGACCCGGTGATCCGCCGGCACGTCGAGTTCCGAGAAGAACGCTGAATGGCCAAGAAATCCAAAATCGTCAAGAACGACCAACGTCGCGCGATCGTCGCGCGCTACGCCGAGCGGCGGGCCGAGCTCAAGCTGGTTATTCACTCACCGGCCAGCGCCTTTGAGCAGCGCCTGGCCGCGCAACGCGCGCTTGCCCGCCAACCGCGCGACGCCAGTGCGGTGCGGGTGCGAAACCGCGATGCAGTCGATGGTCGGCCCCGCGGACATCTGCGCAAGTTCGGCCTGTCCCGGCTTCGGGTGCGTGCGCTAGCTCATGACGGCCAACTTCCCGGTATACGCAAAGCCAGCTGGTGATGGCCGGCAAGTCGAAGCGCACCCGTCGAGCCGGCACGCCCGAGACGAAGCATGCAAAGAAGAACCTGCTCAGCAGCCTCGGGCTGACCGTTATCGACTACAAAGACGCCGCAAAGTTGCGGATGTTCATCTCCGAACGCGGCAAAATTCGCTCCCGCCAGGTCACGGGCCTGACCGTTCAACAGCAACGCCAGGTCGCGACGGCGATCAAGAACGCTCGCGAGATGGCGCTGCTGCCCTATCCCGGCACAGCGCCGCTTTGACACGAAAGTGTCTGCAGCTGCGTGGCTTTCAGCAGAAGCTCTTGCTCACCGCCCCATCGCCGCCGCGACGGCCTGGTTGACGGCGTGGTAGAGGTCGTCGTAAACGCCGTCGCGCTCGGCGAACCGGAACTGCTTGACCCGCTCCACGACGATCTCGTCGGCATCCGGCTGCGTCTGCAACAGCGACATGGTCTCGGCGATGTACTCATCCAGCGGCATCGCCCTCGGGTCGAACCCGCGCTCGCCCTGCAGCGCCGTCTGAACCATCGGCGGCACGATTTCGATCACCTGGACAGAAGTGTCACGCAGCTGAAAGCGCAGCGATTGGGTGTAGGAGTGCATCGCCGCCTTGGTGGCGCAATAGGTCGGTGTCAGCGCGATGGGCATGAATGCCAGCCCGGACGTGACGTTGATGATCGCCGGGTGTGGCTTGCCGAGCAGGGCGGGCAGCAATGCCGCCGTCAGCCGGATCGGCCCCAGCAGATTGATCGCGACGGTCTGCTCCGCGGTGCCGGCGCCGGCGGTCGTGAGGTCCTCGACCCGCTGGATGCCGGCGTTGTTGATCAGGACGTTGACGTCCGGATGGTGGTCGGTCAGCTCGATGGCGAACCGCCGAATGTCGGCGGGGTCGCTCTGATCCAGTGACAAATGCTCGATGCCGGGGTTGGCCGCGGCGACCTCTTTAAGCGGTTCCCGGCGGCGGCCCGCGATGACGACCCGATTGCCCAGCCGGTACAGCGATTCCGCCAAGCCACGGCCGATCCCGGTGCCGCCGCCGGTCACCAGAATCGTGTTGCGGGTCATCTGCATGGCGTCTCCTCCCGTCACGTACCAAATTCCTGCATAGCTGGCCCTGCACTAGCCTGGATCCGTGGCGCAGGTTCCGCGGACTCGCTACGCCAGTTGCGGCGATGTCGACATCGCCTACCAGGTCTTTGGCGAGGGACCGACCGACCTGCTCGTGCTGCCGGGACCGTCCATCCCGATCGACACTATTGATGCCGAGCCGTCGATGTACCGCTTTCACCGGAGGCTGGCGTCCTTCGCTCGGGTGATCCGCCTCGACCAGCGCGGGATTGGCCTGTCGTCCCGTGTTCCGTCGCTGGACGTGGTCGGCCCGAAGTTCTGGGCAAAAGACGCCATCTCGGTCATGAATGCGGTCGGAAGCGAGCAGGCGACGATCTTGGCCCCCGGCTTCACCGGAGCGACCGGACTGATTCTCGCGGCCGACTACCCCGAGCGGGTCCGCAGCCTGGTGACCATCAACGGCGCGGCCCGCACACTGCGGGCCCCCGACTACCCGATGGGCGCCGACATCGACGCCACCGATCCGTACACCACGGTGGCGATCGAGCCGGACGCGGTCGACAAGGGTTTCGACATCCTCAGCATCATCGCTCCCAGCGTCGCCGGCGACGACGCGTTCCGGGCCTGGTGGGACATGGCCGGCAACCGTGCCGCCTCACCCAGCATGGCGCGCGCCATGATCCAGATCATCCGGCAGATCGATGTCCGCGACGTGCTCGCACGCATCACGGTGCCGACGCTGATCCTGCACCGCGACAACACCGACTTCAGCCCAGTCGCAAACGGTCGTTACCTTGCCGAGCACATCGCCGGATCGCGCTTCGTCGAGCTACCCGGCGACGACGTCTTGTACTGGGTCGGCGACACCGCGCCGATGCTCGACGAGATCGAGGAGTTCGTCACCGGTGTGCGGGGCTACGGCGCCGAGCGGGTACTCACCACGATCGTGTTCACCGACATAGTCGGCTCGACCGAGCGCGCCGCGCTGCTGGGCGACGACCGGTGGCGCGACCTACTCGACAACCACGACGCCATCATCCGCCACGAGCTCGATCGCTTCAGCGGTCACGAAGTCAACACCGCCGGAGACGGATTCGTCGCCACGTTCACCAGCCCGAGCGCCGCGATCGCCTGCGCGGACGCCATCGTCGACGCCGTGCGGGTCCTCGGCATCGAAGTGCGCGTCGGTATTCACGCGGGCGAGGTCGAAGTGCGCGGCGCACGAAAAGAAGACGTCGCCGGGATGGCCGTGCACATCGGTGCGCGGGTCGCCGCGCTGGCAGGACCCAGCGAAGTGCTGGTCTCGTCGACGGTGCGCGACATCGTCACCGGCTCGCGACATCGGTTCGCCGATCGCGGTGAACACGAACTCAAGGGCGTACCAGGTTCCTGGCGGCTGTGTGCGTTGATGCGCGAGTTCGCCACGGTCGCGCACTAAACGGGAAGCGTTGGTGTCGCCATCGCGTGAGCCTATAGCGGGCGGTTTACCCGAATTCCGCGATACATGCCCCATCGAACGATCCACGGCATCACCACACGGTCGACTGACCATGCCGGGAAGCGGAACGCATGACCGGTGGGGAAGAAGACTTCCAGCCCGTCGGCCTGGATACCCAGTAGCGAGCCCCACCGCCGACCCGGCGTCCGGAAGGTGCGTAACCTTCGGCCTGCGAATTCGGCGCGGATGTTACGGGCCACCAACGCATCTCCACGATTGCGGGCAGAGCTGCGAAGACGGTCGGTCGCGGCGACGTCGCCGACGGCGAACACGCCTTGATGACCGGGCGCTCGCAGCTCGGGTGTCACCCGGACGAACCCGTGCTCATCGAGCAGTTCCCGTGGTAACCAGTCGGTGTTGGGTTTCACGCGCCCTATCGCCCATAGCACGGCGTCGGCGGAAGCCGGCGGTTGTCCGGTGGTGAAGCGGACTGGTTCGCTGGTGATCTCATCGCCCGCGAAGCCGTCCGAGACGACGGCACGATGCCCGGGGTGCAGGCCCACGCCGAGGTCGGTCAACCTTCCCTGGATGCGATTCCAGATCCGCGGATGATACTCGGTCAGCGCACGCTCGCCGGGGAAATATAGGTCAATCCTCTTGTGCGGCCACGTGATTGCCATGTTGGCGGCGCTGGTGATCGCTGCCGCGCCGCCGCCCACGACAATCATCGATTCGGCTGCCGACACTCGATCGTGCGCTGCGCGTATGTCAGCGCCGATCTCAGCGGCCGACTGCAGCGTCGGCCTGCGCCAGAAGCCGTTGGTGACGCCGGTCGAGATCACCAGCGCGTCGTAATCCTCGGCGACTGTCGCGCCGTCGTCGCGCCGGCCGAAGACGGTTCGGGCCGTCAGGTCGACCCCGGTCAGCGTGGCGTGAACCGTCCGGACCCGATCCAAGCGGCGAAACCTGTCGAAGGGGATCCAATAGTCACGGGCCCAGTCGTTCGGGCGGGAAAGCCGGACACCAAGTTCTTGGCCGCTCAGCAGCGCGGGTTTGCCCGAGACGCCTACGACGTCGGCGCACCGGGCGAGCCGGATCGCGGTCAGCACACCGACGTCTCCCAGTCCCGCAATGACAATGCGTTTGCGGCTCATACCGCCACGAGTTTGTCACCCGCCGGGCACCGCACCGTGTCCCGCCCCCTGGTGGGCCAGTCGTTCGTCGTGAATCTTGACCAGTTCGCGGAAACCAAGCCGGTGGTACTTCGGTGTCGGCTGGATGCCCCACTTGTCCTGCGCGGTGTCTTTCCCGGCGGCGCCCTCCGGCGGGCCGAACATCGGGTACGGGAATTGGCATTCCATGGTGTCGTCGGAGTAGCGGACTTTCAACAGTTCGCTGCAAATCTGGGTGAGGCTCAGTGTCGGCCAACCGTAGTAGACCGCCATGAACGGCAACGTGAAAGCGCCCTCGATGACCAGCGCGACCAGGCACACCAGGACGCCTCGTTTGATCCATTTGTGCATGCGCGCGTAATAGGGAATGGTGCCCGGCGGAAGATCAGTAGTCACAGTTGTGCTCCTTCAATCATGTTCAGTCCACGAAGATTTCACGGTTGACCGTGTGCAGGTACGGGATGGCGAGGAAGGGGGTGATGTAGAAGATGTCGTAGAGCCACCAGCCGATGACCGGGAACACCACGCCGGCGTAACGCACGTCGGCGTACATCGTCATGTTGAAGACGTAGCCGATCCAGATGACCACGCCCATCCAGCAGGTGATGATCATCCACTGATGGCCCCACCGCTTCATCTGCAAGAACCCGATCGCGGCGGCCACCCGCATGGAGAACACGGTCAGAATCAACCCGGCGACCCACGCCTTTTCGCCTGGCCCTGCCGCGCCGCCGACCCACAGCTCGTTGTAGTGCCAGAAGTAGCCGGCGTCGAACATGTTGCCCCACCCGACCATCAGCACCCGGTTGATCAAGGTGTGGTTGGCGACCAGGTCCAGTGCCCACCCGAGGCTGTTCAGGCATCCGTCGATCAGCACCAGGTATCCGATCAGGGTGACGATCATGGGCCGTACCGATAGGCCGGCCCGCAGAGCCTGCCGCTGCAGCCATACCCCGCGCATGAAAATCGGGAATCCGATGACCCCGGGTGCCCACATTCCCATCAGGGCGGCGCCAATGATCATCCATTTGTCCGCTCGGCGCTGTGCCTCGCGCGATTCGTCGTGGTGGTCTTCGAGGCTGACCGAGTCGCTGCCTGAACGGCGGTGCAGGAGAGGTAGATTCACAGCTGCCACCACCCTCGGGCGAATGACATGTACAGCTGGATCAGGAACATCGCGAGCAAATAGCCGTAGATGAAGATCTGAAAGACGATGAGAGCCCTCTTGCGTTTACGCTCTTGCTGGTCCATGTCTCGGCTTCCTTTCCTAATTGGCGGTGAGGAGGCTGGCGGCAGCGACCTCACGCAGTCCCTCGTGGATCGCGCCGTCGGTGGTAAGGGGCGCGAGGATGCACGCCTCGGCTGCTTCCATTTCGCTTGCACCAGCGAAGATCAGCTGCGCCGCGGTGACCAGCGCCCGAGTCGAAGGCGGTTCGAAGTGGAAGACTTCGTCCGCGGTGCGGATGGCGACGGCGCAGTGGACGAGTCGACGCGCCACCGACAGCTCGATACCCGCTTCGGCGACGATGACTTCGGCCTCGCGCTCGGGCGGCAGGTAACTCATGTGGAGCGTGGCGAACCGCTGCCGGAACGACGGCTTGAGCTCCTTGAGTGAGCTGCGGTAGGCGGGGTTGTAGGAGCACACCAGCATGAATGAATCCGGCGCTTTGACAACCTCGCCGGCGCGGTCCAAGTAGAGGACGCGGCGGTGATCGGTCAGCGAGTGCAAGATGGCCAGTGAGTCGTGGCGCGCCTCCACCACCTCGTCCAGGTAGCAGATGGCACCGGCCTTGACCGCTTTGGTCAAGGGCCCATCGGTCCATCGCACGTCGCCGCCGACTACCATGAAGCGCCCGACCAAATCGGAGCTGGTGAGGTCGTCGTGGCAGCTGATCGTCACCACCGGCCGCTCGAGAAGTAGGCCCATGTGCTCGACGAGGCGTGTCTTGCCGCAACCTGTTGGGCCGGTAAGCATTACGGGGATGTGCCGGCGGTACGCCTGCTCGAACAGCTGCACTTCGTTGCCGTTCGCAATGTAGAGATCGGTCGTCATCTGTCCCCTCGGTGATCGTGAGTCATGCGGATACCAGTTCGCGGTGAACGTGGGCGAGCACGCGTGGCAGGTCTTCCACGCGTCGGATCCGTTGGGCGCGGCGTGGGCCGAAGACCTCCGGCAGCGGGTCGACTCGGGTGGGCCCGACGCCGACGTAGTACACGGACACGCCCGCCTCGTTGGCTTCTTCAACCGCGTGTGCGACGTCGGCCCAGGCGTAGCGGCCTTCGTAGCCCTCGTCGGACATCAGCCCATCACCGATCACGATGAGCAGATGGCGTTCGGACGGCTGTGCGAGCAACCGGCTCGTCAAATGACGTACCGGTGCGCCCAGCCTGGTGTAGCCGCGGGTCATCAGGCCCACGCCGCTGGGAGCCACAAAGTCCCTGTCCTGGAAGTCTTTCAGGCAGCGCACCTTGACGTGATGGCGCGTATTGCCGGTGAATGCGAAGATGCCATGTCGCTCACGGGCGCGGGTCATCGCGCGCGATAGCGCATCTGCGCACGCCAACTCCAGACGGAAGATCCGGCCCCCATGAACACCCAGCGACGAGCTGGCGTCGAGCAGCAGCGCCGTCGTGACGTCCCGGCCACTGGGCAACAAGTCGCGAAAGACGTGTGGTTCCTTGGCCTCTCCGCTCACGACGTCGAGGTAGTGGCTGACATAGGAGTCGATGTCCAGCTCCGAACCGTCCTCGAGACGCCCCGTCATCGCGCGATCGGTGTGCACTTCGAACCACTTGCGCAGCTCGGCCGACACCGGTGCGGGCTTGCGTTCACGACCGGTACGGCTTCGCTCGACGACAGCGACGTGGTCGCGCAGGAAGCTCTGCGTCCAGACGTTCCATTCGGGGTAGGGAATGCCTTGCCTACGAGCCGGGTCGATGTCCAGATCGCTTTCCTCGGGCCTGCTCGGGGGCGGCAGATTGGGGTTTCGCACGCCGCCGTCTCCGCCGACGGGCACCGAGTACGAACGGGGACGGCGCTTGAGCGCGCTGCTCCACGGCATCCTGCCGAACCTCCGAATCGCAGTTGCCAGGCCGCGATGCATCGCGAAGGCTGACGGCAAGGTGCCCAGAAGTGGATGTGCAGCGAGCGGTTGCCGCGTTCGAGCCAGCTCGATCGCACGGTCGAGCATGGCCGCGGCTGCCATGCCGCCATCGGCGATTTCCAGGTCGGGCAGCACGCGACGCATTTCGTTCAACAGGCCGGGCCACCGTGTCGACACCCAGCCCAGAGCCACCGCCGCTTCGACGATGGTCAACGCGCAAAGTTCCCGCGTAGATAAGTCCGTCAATCGATACTCGGCCAGGCGATCCTTCGACGGCGAACATTGCAGTGCCAGCCCGCACGTCAACGTTCGTCGTGTCCAGTCGGGTGCGGGCGGCGGATAGGGAATCAGCACGACGCGCCGCGTCGCGTCCAAGCTGAAGCTGCGCTTCTCTCCGCTCACCAAACGCGCACCGTCGCGACGCCGTTCGCTCAACGCGACGGCCGTCACCGCACAACTGCGTTCGATTGACGCCGCGTGCGCGTCGGAGAGCTCGGCCATGACGGGTCAGCTGCTCAGAAGGTTCCCAGGCTGGAGAACAGCCAGTACCAGAACGCGATGATCAGCGCTGTACCGCCCCACGCGGCAATGTAACGACAGATCTCCCAGAGCATTTCGCGACCTCCTATTGATGTTCAGTCGGAGAAGATTTCACGGTTGACCGTGTGCAGGTACGGGATGGCGAGGAACGGGGTGATGTAGAAGATGTCGTAGAGCCACCAGCCGATGACCGGGAAAACCACGCCGGCGTAACGCACGTCGGCATACATCGTCATGTTGAAGACGTAGCCGATCCAGATCACCACGCCCATCCAGCAGGTGATGATCATCCACTGATGGCCCCACCGCTTCATCTGCAAGAACCCGATCGCTGCGGCGATGCGCATCGAGAACACGGTCAGGATCAGGCCAACCTCCCAGGCTTTTTCGCCCGGTCCCGCCGCGCCGCCAACCCACAGCTCGTTGAAATGCCAGAAATAGCCGGCGTCGAACATGTTGCCCCACCCGGTGAGCAGGACCCGGGCCCCAAGAGTGTGGTTACCGACCAGGTCGAGCGCCCAGCCAAAGGAATTGATCGCCGCGTCGATGATCACCAGGTAACCGATCAAGGTGACCAACATGGGTCGCACCGAGAGCCCTTGGCGCTGCGCCTGTCTCAGCAACCAGACTCCGCGCAGGAACAAGGGCAGGCCGACGATCCCCAACACCGCGGTGCCTATCAAGACGCTGCCGGCGATCAGCCACTTGTCGGCCCTACGCTGGGCGCGCCGCGACTCCTCGATGTGATCGTCGTAAGCCCGGCCGGGGGCAGTCCCCTGTTCTGCGGCACGGCGCAGGTTCACTCTTGGCAGATTCACCACTACTCCCCGGTGGACCGGCTGCTGCAACGGCCTCAACACTGACTGCAGTCATCGAAATTGTCAACAGCTAGCCATGCTGCGCAGGGTGCGGTTCACATAGTCCTCGAGCAGGGCGTCGCGCGTCGGCCAGTCGTTCGTGGTGATCAACAACGCGTAGAGGCCAAGCAAAAAGAACACCGCGCTGTTCATCGCGTTGACGTCGGGATCGATTTCCCCGTGCTCGCGCGCCTGCTCGATCTCTTGGGCAACCCCGATGACCACCGGGTGATCCTTCACCCCCTCATCCGGCGGGCGGGTTTGGGAAAAGTGCAGCGCCAAGAAGTCTTTGAACAATAGGTCGCCCAGCCGGCGCTCCAGGCCCATCACTAGGCGCACAGCCTCGTTCAACGCCGAACGCAGATCGTGGCGCGACGCCGAGAATTGGCCGAACTGCCTGGCGATGCGGTCCTCTTCACGCCGCTCGAGCTCGAGCAGGACGTGTTCCTTGGTGGGAAAGTGAAAGAAGAACGTTCCGTGCGCAACGCCCGCGGCGTCGACAATTGCGCTGACATCGGCTTCTGTCATTCCGGAGCGCTTGAATTCCGCGATCGCCGCGCCCAGCAGCCGCTCCCGCGTCTGCAAGCGCTTCGCCTCGCGGGTGCCGCGCCCTTCCGCCACAGCCATGCTCGCCCCTACCGGCCCAACAGCAACGAAGCTTATTGACGCCAGTCAGTATTACACGTCGGGCCGCGACGGAGATACTGTCCCTGCTGAAAACCAATACCGATTGAGGTGCCGTCGATGACCGATCACCCGAATGTCGTACCAATGCCCGGCAAGCCTGCACTCCTGCTGGGCGGATACGACGTCGCTGAGCTCGGCTATGTCGCCGAGGAGTTCTCAATCTCCGGCACAGCGTCGTGCTATGCCCCGGAAACCGAGCTCAGTTCGGACGGCCGGTGGAGCGTACAGCCCTCAGGCGCTGCCGATTTCACCACGCGGGTGGTGGTGCTGACCCCGGCGGATCGGAGCGCGTTCAACGGAACAGTGCTCGTCGAGTGGCTCAACGTCAGCGGCGGCATCGACGCGCCGGCGGTCTGGATGATGGCTCACCGCGAGATCGTGCGCAGCGGCTACGCCTACGTCGCCGTCTCGGCTCAGCAAGTGGGCATCGAAGGGGGCGCGAACCTCATGGACCTCGACATGTCATTGAAGAGCCAAGATCCTGCCCGGTATGCATCGCTGCACCACCCCGGCGACGCCTTCTGCTACGACATCTTTTCCCGGGTCGGCCGACTCTTCAAGGACGGGCAACATCCTGAACTTCTCGGCGGGCTCTCACCGAAAAATGTTGTGGCTCTTGGTGAGTCCCAATCGGCCCTGTTCCTGACGACCTATGTCAACGCCATCGACCCACTCGCATCGGTCTACGACGCCTTTTTGGTGCACTCACGATTCGGTGCTGCCGCAGCGCTGGACGGCAAATCTATATTCGAGGAATCGCAGATCGGCACATCAACGGCGGTCGCGTTTCGTCGCGACATGCGTGTCCCGCTCGTCACGCTGATCACCGAGACCGACCTGTTCAGCCCCCTGATGGGTTATCACCTTGCCAGGCAACCCGACAACGAGCGGCTGCGGGTGTGGGAGGTTGCCGGCACCGCGCACGCCGACAACTACACGATCCAGGTGGCGGCGATCGACACCGGCTCGGCCGCCTTGGACGACATCGTCGCGGCATACGCGCCGACCAACACACTGCTGGGTCAGCAGTTGGGATATTGCATCAACTTCGCTCCGCAACACCACTACGTTCTGCAGGCGGCACTGTCTGCGCTTTGCCGGTGGGTCGAAACGGGCCAGCCGCCTCCCAGTGCCGATCCCATCGAGTCGAGCGCGACCGACCCGCCGCAGCCCGTCACGGATGCGAACGGGCTCGCGCAGGGCGGCGTGAGGACCCCGTGGGTGGACGTTCCGATTGCCCGCACATCCGGGATCGGCTCGGAGGAAACCGCCATGTCGGCGATCTTCGGCTCTGGCGAACCATTCGACGCCGCCACGCTGCGCAGCCTTTACCCCGGCGGGGCCACGGACTACCTGCAACGATTCACCGCGGCGCTCGACAGTGCGATTCAGGCGGGCTTCATCTTGCCGGCGGACCGGGAGGAGATACTCAAGATCGCCGAGGTGATGTACTCCCAGCTCCAACCGAACTAGAATCCCGGCTTGTGATGACCCCGTCGGCCCCAAGGCGGGACGAACGCGGGCATCCAAAGCATCGGCGAGAGAGCCGACATCAGGTTCTTGGCCGCAGGCAGGCGCGGCGGCTGAGTCGGCAGTTCGCTTGCGTCGGCGTCACGGCCACCCCGGAACGCCTTCAGGCCATGATGGCAGGCGCGCCGGTCGCGGCCAGCGAGGTGACGGATTTCAATTTCGCGTTGATCGCCAGCCAGCTAGAGCGGGACGAGCGCAGCGCGAAGTTCAAGCGCCTGCAACGCCGCGGCACCCGCTCGCTGATCTTCGTGGGCTTGCTTCTGGTCACGTTGCACTTCCTGGTCTGCTTCGCCTATGCCTTGTTCAGCTTGATCGAACTCGGCGCGCCCGTGTAATTGCCGCTGCGGTGCGGCAGTGCAATCAGGTTGCCTGTGTCGACAGGACGCGGGGCAGGTCGAAGCGCCGCAACGCCTCGACGTCCATAAAGGCGATGATGCGGCCGACACCCTGTGGCCCGACGGTGAGCACGTGCAGGGCGTGCAGGCAATGCTGCCCATCGGCAGTTGCCGGGTAGAGCGCAACCGCGGGTTGCCCGTTGGCTGAGGTGCGGATGACAGGGGTCTGGCCGAAGCCTCGCATGCGCGGGCCGAGGAACGCGCCGATCGCCGCGCTGCCCTGAAACCACGTGATGAACGGGGGCATCTCAAAGAGCGCGTCCTCGCTCAGCACCGCGACCAATTGGTCGACGTCGGCGTTTTGGAATGCGGCGACGTACCGGTCGAGCAGTTCACGCTGCCGCTCATCGGACGGCTGGGCCAGTGAGTCGCTGTCCGCGGGCAGGCGTGCGCGAGCGCGCTGCAATGCGCTGTTGACCGCGGCCACACTCAAATCGAGTAGCGCCGCGACTTCGGCCGCGGGCCAACCCAATACGTCCCGCAGGATCAGCACCGCGCGCTGCCGGGGCGGAAGCAACTGCAGCACTGCCAGGAAAGCCAGTCGCATGGTTTCGCGTGCAGCCACCACAGTCGCAGGATCGCTGGTCGTGGCGGCCAGCAGCGAATCGGGCGCGGGCTGCAACCATGCCAGCCCGGCCTCAGCGGCTACAACGCGCGTCGTCGGGTCCGCGGCGGGAGCATGCAGGTCCGACGGGAGCGGGCGGCGCTTGCTGCGCTCGAGCGCCTTCAAGAACGCCCGGCTGGCAATGCGATACAGCCAGGTGCGCAGCGACGAACGCCCTTCGAAGCGGTCGTAGGCCCGCCACGCGTCCAGATAGACGTCCTGCACGATTTCTTCCGCGTCGTCGACCGAGCCGAGCATACGGTAGCCGTACGCGATCAACTCGCCGCGAAACGGCTCGGCGAGCCGCGCGAAGTCCCCTGACCCGCCATCACTGGTGGTGCTCATGCCGATCCGCTGCCTCTTTCGTGCTGATAGGAGCCGATCAACGCCGCATGTGTCACGACCGGTTTTGTCGCCAAGCGCTGGGCGAGATCTCGGTGGAATTCGTGATATGCGGCGCAGTCGGCGAACGGATCCGCGGTGCCATCGAATGCGACGACATGGATGAATCCGACCCCGTCATCGAGCATCAATACCTGATATTGGACTCCGCCGGGATCTCGGGCAGCCAGTTCGAACAAGACGTCCTCGATCAGTTCGCGGTTGCGTCGCGCGCCCTTCCTGGTTGTGGAGTACTGCACCACCGCGGCTCTCCTCACCGGCAATCACCTCCACCAATACAGAGGCCTGCTGGTTCCCAAATTCATCGGCCAAAGCCGGCTATGCCGATGAGTTTCAGGCACTCGCCGCCTCCGTATTGACGAGGACTCGCCCAGTACCTCACATCGCGACTACTACAGGAGAAGAGAACATGAAACTCGAAGACAGCGCACGCTTACTCATCGGTTCCACACCGGCGACATTGGTCACGGTCAACCGCGACGGCAGCCCGCAGGTCAGCGTGGTTTACATGGTTGTGCAGAGCACAGCCGATGGCGACGACGAACTGGTCATCGCTTCTCTGCAGGAGCACCAGAAGATCCGCAATATCCGGCGTGATCCACGGGTGGCGGTGACCGTCGTATCCACGGACCGCACGCTGCAGACACCCTATTTGTCGATTAAGGGCACGGCGCGCATCGAGGAGGGCGGCGCGCCAGAATTGCTGAGCGAGCTCGCCACGGCGATCGCCGGACCGGACACCAATTTTCCGCCGCCCGGATCACCCCCGGGATATCTGACTCGCATCACGGTCGAGAGGGTCGGCGGCGTCGGGCTAGAGGCAAGATGACGAGGTGATCTATAACAAGGACCGCACCGGCCTGGTGGTAATTGATCCGTACAACGATTTCATTTCCGAGGGCGGCAAAGTATGGGATCGCCTTCGGGGCGTCGCTGAAGCCAACCAGTGCGTTCCGCACATGACCCAGATCCTGGAAGCTGCGCGCACCGCCGGCATCCGCGTTTTCTATGCGCTTCACCACCGGTATAGGGCCGGCGACTACGAGTGCTGGACATACATCGCGCCGCGAGTAGAACCCCAGCCGGGCAATGTCGTCGCTCAAGAGCATTGGTGTTCTAGCGGTTTCGCCATTACCGATCTGGATCTCCTCCTCAAAAGGCATGGCATTCATCAGCTCATCATGACGGGACTCATCGCACATACCTGCCTCGAGGCGACGGTTCGATACGGCGCCGAACTGGGCTACGAGGTCACGGTGATAAAGGATGCGACCGCGAGTTACTCCGATAAAGAGATGTACGCCGCCCTGGAAGTCAACATCCCGAACTATGCCACCGCAGTGGTGTCCACGGACGAAATCATCGAGGCTCTGTCGTCGCCGACTGACTAGTCGCAGCGGCCTCGGCTACCCTGGCCCGGTGACCAGCACACGAGTTCCCGGCGGGGTGGTTCACAATCTGCCCGCAGACCTGCGCGAGGCGCTGCTCACCAACTCCACTGCGCTGGCTGCGTGGAAGGACATCACCCCCTTGGCGCGCAACGAGTTCATCTGCTGGGTCGAGGATGCCAAGCAGGAGACGACTCGAAAGCGCCGCATTCGCCGGACCCAGGAAGAGCTGGAAGAAGGCCAGCGCCGGCCCTGTTGCTGGCCGGGGTGCAAACACCGCGAGCGCACTGGCAGGTAAGCGCTTACCCGCTCCCCTGCCCGTTGGGCGGCCCGAACCAGGTGGTGAGCGCGTCGGCGAGGCCAAGGTGGGGCGGGCCGCCCGCCCAAGCGACGTATCCGTCGGGCCGGATCAACACAGCGCTGGGAGCGGCGACGGCGCCGATCACCGGAAGATCCCAGTCGCCAACATATTTCGCATCGATCAGCTGAACCCGCCCGGCCCACGGCGCGATGTCGAGGTCGCCGGGCTCGCCGAGGTTGAGCAATACCGGTCGGGCATCATGCAGCAGCGTGAAAACCCGGACAGCGCCGTTTTCGGTGACCAGGTCGAGGTCGGGCATGCGGCGCCCGAGCAGCGGGTGTCCCTCGCCGAGGTCGTAACGGATGTCCAGACCGGACATCATGGCGGCGAAACGTTTGCGCGGCTCGTCCATGCCGAGGAGTTCGGCGTAGGTGTCGCGTAAAGCTTTGGTGCGGTCGTCGGGTCGGAGCAGTGCCATCTGGGCCATCGCGTTGCGCAGCACACGCGCGGCGACGGGGTGTCGTTCGGCATGGTAGGTATCCAGCAGGCTGTCCGGCGATGTTCGCTTGACCACCTGCGCCAGCTTCCAGCCCAGATTCACCGCATCCTGCACTCCGGTGTTGAGACCCTGTCCGCCGATGGGATGGTGCACATGTGCGGCATCGCCGGCCAGCATGACCCGCCTGTCGCGATAGCTCGCGGCTTGTCGCGCCGTATCGGTGAACCTGGAAATCCAAGCGGGACTGTGAATTCCGTAATCCGTGCCGTAGACGGCGATGAGCGCCTCGCTCAGATCGCGCAACGTGGGTTCGCTGCCCGGCCCGAGGTGCTGCTCAGTCACCATGACCCGCATCGGCCCCCCATCCTCCGAGATGCTCAGCGCATGGACGCCGACGGCGTCGTGGCGGATGCCCCACTCCGGCACCTGTTCCGAGTCAGGTGCCATTTCGACCTCGGCCAGTAGATAACTCGTTGACGCATCCCATCCCGGAAACTCGATGCCGGCTGCTTTGCGGATCAGGCTGCGTCCCCCGTCGCAGCCGACGAGATACTCGGCCCTCAGGAGCTGACCGTCGACCAGCCCGACGTCGACGCCGGTGGCGTCTTGGTCGATACTCGCCACCTCGCGGCCGCGGTAGATCAGCACTCCCAGCTCGTTGACCCAGCCTGCCAATATGCGCTCGATGTCGTTCTGCCACAACGCCAGCCCGTAGGGATGCCGAGACGGAAACTCGCTGATGTCCAGCCGTATCTGAGCGAACCCCGCAACCTGCGCCACCTGCCCCTCCGAGAGGAACCGATCCGCGATGCCCCGCTGATCGAGGACCTCGATGGTGCGTGAATGCAGCCCGCCCGCGCGCGAACCGATCAGGTCCTGGCTGGGCCGCCGCTCGACAATGGCGACGTCGATTTTCGCCAATGCCAACTCGCCTGCCAACATCAGCCCCGTCGGGCCTCCTCCGGCAACCACCACTGCGTGGTCACGCATAGCAATCGCCCCCCGCCTCAGTGAGTTCCGGCTCCGGCCAGCGATTTTGCAGCATGACCCCGGCCTTGCCGCAAGCCCCGGGGTGCGCTATATGTTGAAAGTGAGGACGTAAATGCTCGTCCGGACTTCTGGACTTCGAGGCCGTCTCCGTAAGTCATTCTGGTACCGCGTCATTGGCCATTTCCAGGTGCCGATTCAGGTGTGGGCGACACCGGCTTTGGCTACAAGCACATGAACCAGCAATCAGCTGGATGGCAAAGCCGGAAGGAACGGGATCGACTATGGAACCGATATCGCCGACCGATGCGCTGTTCCTTATCGGTGAATCACGCGAACATCCCATGCACGCAGGAGCGCTACAGGTCTTCGAGCAGCCCGAGGACGCGGGACCTCATTTCGTCGCCGAGTCCTATCAGGCCATGCTCGAGTGCACGGATGTACAACCCACCTTCCGTAAGCACCCCGCCTTCTTCGGCGGGCTCACCAATGTCGCATGGTCCTTCGACAAAGACATTGAGCTCGACTATCACCTTCGCCGCTCGGCCCTACCCGAGCCGGGACGAGTCCGTGACCTGCTGGAGCTGGCCTCCCGGTTGCACGGCAGCCTGCTCGACCGTCACCGTCCGCTGTGGGAAGCGCACCTCATCGAAGGTCTGCAGGACGGCCGGTACGCGGTGTACACGAAATACCACCACTCCCTCATGGACGGCGTATCCGCGCTGCGGCTGATGCAACGCGCGTTCACGCCCGATCCGGACGACGACGAGGTCCGGGTTCCATGGAACCTCGCTGGGCGCAAGCGCAGCGGAGGGCGTAAGCGGCCGTCGCTGCTCGAGCGGGCCGGCCGCACCGCTCAGTCGACACTCGCTCTGGCGCCGTCCTCATTGAAGCTCGCGCGCGCTGCGCTGCTCGAACAACAACTGACGCTCCCCTTCCGCGCGCCGCGCACGATGTTCAACGTCCGGATCGGCGGTGCCCGACGGGTGGCCGCGCAGTCCTGGTCGTTGGACCGCGTCAAAGCGGTCAAGTCGGCCGCCGACGTGACGGTCAACGACGTGATACTCGCCATGTCATCCGGAGCCCTTCGGGCCTACCTCCTCGAGCAGAACGCTCTGCCGGACAAGCCGTTGACCGCGATGGTGCCGGTGAATCTCCGCAAGAGCGAAGACGACGGCGGCGGCAACATGGTGGGAACCTTCCTATGCAATCTGGCCACCGACCTCGACGACCCGGCGAAGCGGCTCGAAATCATCAGCGCGTCGATCCGCGACACCAAAGACGTTTTCCAGCAACTGCCTCCCGTGCAGCAGCTGGCGCTGTCGGCGTTCAATATCGGCGGCTTGTTCTTCGGGCTGATCCCCGGCTACCTCTCGGCCGCTGCACCGCCGTTCAACATCGTCATCTCGAACGTCTCGGCCGGTCGTCCTGAGCCGCTTTACTGGCGTGGCGCGCGGTTGGACGGGAACTACCCACTGTCGATCGCCCTGGAGGGTCAGGCGGTCAACATCACCGTGACCAACAATGCAAACAACCTGGACTTCGGTCTGGTCGGATGCCGTCGCAGTGTCCCGCACTTGCAGCGTCTGTTGGGACACCTGGAGACGTCGCTCAAAGATCTGGAGCGCGCGGTCGGCGCCTGAGCGGCCGTTTAGGAAATCTTCAGGAAGCGGCTGCCGCCGGCACGCATAGTCGGCCGCCCGGGTGGGTACGAGTTCAGTGAACAGTTGTTCCGAATTGGCAAGCGTCCAACACGACGGCCTCGAATCCGGGAGGAGCTCTCATGCCAGAGGTCGAACTTCACCACGACGGTCATCCGAAGTATCGCCGAATGGTGCGCTTCGACTGGGAGAACACTCCGCTGCACTGGGTGCCCGGCGATCCATTCGCGACGCACATGATGAATGTGTTGCACCTGCTGCTACCCGAAGGGGAGCGACATTTCATCAAGGCGGTCCTGGAGGCGTCCTCACTGGTCGATGACCCCGATCTCGAGGCGTCGATCAAACCGTTCATCCAGCAGGAGTCTTGGCATGCCTGGGCCCACCAGGTGGTGCTGGACCATCTGGCCCAGCAGGGCATCGAAACCGCGCCGTACACCGAGCGACTCCGCAAGACGTTGTCGATGACACTGGGCGATCCTCCGAAGTTTTTGCCTAAGGCGTTGCACCGCTGGTGGTTGTACCGGCGGCTGGCCGATGTGGCGGCGCTGGAACATTTCACCGCGATGTTGGGGCAATGGGTGCTCCAGAATCGGGGTCTGGATTACGCGGGCACCGACCCCGTCATGCTGGATCTGCTGCGGTGGCACGGCGCCGAGGAGGTCGAGCACCGCTCGCTGGTGTTCGACGTCTACCAACACGTGTCCGGCAACTATTTCATCAGAGCGTTCTCGATGTTCATGACCGCGCCGCTGTTCATCGGCTGGTGGATCGCTGGCGCGAAATATCTGATGGCACAAGACCCGACGATCGACGCAAAGTGGCGCTTGCGGGATTGGTGGCGTGCCGCCCGCCAGTACAAGTTGCCGGGTCCTTGGCAGCTTTTGGTTACGACGCCGGTCCGGTATATGCGCCCGAGTCATCATCCAGGCCCCGAGGCGGTTACCGAGATGGCGATCGAGTATCTGGAGTATTCACCGGCAGCGAAAGCCGCCCGCGAGCGGGCGTTGTCGCAAGGAAAGGCCGAGGTGGGATGAAGGTTTCAGTCGATCTTGACACCTGCGACGGGAACGGCGTTTGCATGAGTCTCTGCCATGAGGTGTTCGACGTGCGGGAGGACGGTCTGCACGTGCTGCAGGCGGAGCCGCGTTCCGAACTACGCGGCAAGTTGAAAGCCGCGGAAGTGTCGTGCCCCACCCAAGCGATCACGGTGAAGGACTGACCTGATGCATCATCAGCTACAGCAGGTCATCGTCGTCGGTGCCGGCGTGGCGGGGGCACGGGCAGCAGAGAGCCTGCGCCTGGATGGATACGACGGCGCCCTCACCATCGTGGGTGCCGAGCGGCACGCCCCCTACCACCGACCGCCGCTGTCGAAGAAACTGCTCAGCGGCAAGGTGCACCGGGCGGGTATCGACATGGCACCGCAATTCGATCTTGATGCGCGCGTGCTGAGAGGCGCATCTGCCGTCGGCCTGGACATGTCCTCGCGCACGGTTCAGGTCCGGGACGAGAACCAGGACATGTCACTGAGGTTCGACGGCCTCGTCATCGCAAGCGGTGCTGATCCACGCCAGTGGCCGGGCGGCCCGGTCCCAGACGGGGTGTACTTGTTACGCACTGTCGAGGATTGCCTGGCCATCCGGAAACGGCTCGGGTCGCGTCCCCGGGTAGTGGTGGTCGGAGGTGGGTTCATCGGCGCCGAGGTCGCCGCGACTTGCCGGTCGATGGGGTTGGATGTGGCACTGATCGAAAAAGCTGTCGGCCCGTTGGTACAAGCATTGGGCGAGGAGTTGGCGCCCTGCTGGGCCGAATTGCATCGTCAGCACGGCGTCGACGTGCGCATCGGTGTCGGCGTGGACGAATTCATCGGTAACGGCAGGGTGGAAGCCGTGCGGCTTACCGACGGTTCGCAGCTTTCGGCTGATGTCGTCGTCGTCGGCCTGGGTGTGGCTCCTGCCACCGACTGGCTGGCCGACTCGGGATTGCGTGTCGACGGTGGCGTCGTCTGCGATGCGACGGGTGCGGCCGAGGGCGCAACCGATGTCGTCGCCGCGGGTGATGTCGCCCGCTGGTGGCATCCCCTATATGAGCAACATCTGCGTATCGAGCACTGGGACCACGCCGCACGTCAGGGCGCTGCTGCGGCTCGAACTCTGTTGGCGGGCAGCGACAATGCCGAGCCTTACGACGAGGTACCTTATTTCTGGTCCGATCAATATGACTTCAAGATCCAGTTGCTAGGTGTCACAACCGATTACGATTCTTTTCAGATAATTGAAGGCGACCCCAGAACGTCGCAATTCGTTGCTGCCTACGGGCGCGGCGGTCACACCATCGCGGTGGTGAGCACGATTGCAGATCGGGTGTACGCCTATCGGGACGCCATTGGTAAACGCGCTGAGTTTCCGCCGAGACTGCCGGATTAGAAGGCGGCCTGGTTTCAATCGGGCTGTAGCAGGAAGTCGACGATGACATCGGCCATGGCGTCGATGGCCTTGCGGGAAATGACTTCATAACCGTGGGTGCTGAGTGTGGGCAGGCACAGCAGGCCCGCGCGCGGTGTCAGCCCGTTGGCCTTGGCGTGGGAGGCGTCGCACTCGAACGCGCCCAACACCGCCGCCTGGGGCGCCAGGCCACGCTCGTCGGCGATCGCCATCAGCCGGTCGGCGATGTCCTTGTCGTAGACGCACAAGGCGTCGCTGTAGCCGATGATCGGGCCGCCGGTGACGCTGGTCGCGTACTCCTCCTCGGTGGGCCCCACCTCCAGGGCGAGGGTGAGGGTGCCGGGCAGGGAGGCGCTGGCATAAGAGCCGCCCACCCCGCCGATCTCCTCGTTGGTGGTGAACACGAGATAGACGTCGTCGGCGGGTCGCTGTCCACGCTCGCGCAGCAGACGCGCGGAGCGCAGCAAAGCGGTCACCGCCGCGCGGTCGTCGAGGAAGTAGGCGCCGACGTAGTCGCCGATGTCGACCAGCGTTCGCTTGCTGCGATCGACACATACCCGGGTGCCGGGGCGCACTCCGGCGGCGGCCAGAGCCTTGGGGTCGCGGCCGGTGAAGACATAGACATGCTGCCAATCCAGCGCCTTGTCGCCCTGATCGGGTTTGGTTTGCCAGATCCGCGGGCTCTCCTTGGTGGTGTGCTCGGAGCCGACGGTGAGCACCGCGGTGAAGGTCTCGTGGTCGCCGAGCACGGCGACCGGGCCGAGCCCGAAGTTACCGGGATACATCACCCCTAGCTGCGTCAGGTGCAGCGAGCCGTCCGGCTCGATCCGCTTGACGAGCATGGACAGTTCGTCCATGTGCGCCATCACCCGCGTCGCAGCGCTGGGGCCGGCCGTCGCAGCCGACCGGTGACGCTCGTCGGGTACCGCAGCACCGTCGGTCGCGGCGATATAGCCGATCAGGTTTCCCGCGAGGTCGGTCCACATGTCGTCGACGAGAGGTTCCAGTTCGCGGGCACACACCGCGCGCACCACGTCCTCCTGGCCGCACGGCCCATAGGTCAACACCAGCTCTTGCAGCAGACCTTCGGTGGAGTCGCGGTCGCCGTGTCCCATCAGGTCCCCTCCCGTCTTTGCCAACCGTAGCGACTGGCACCCCGGCCATGGGGCGAGGTGGTTTGCCGGCCCCTCCGAAGTGGTAGCCGCAAGGGGCAGCGGTGCGCGATGCTAGAACTTGAGGGCCGCGAACGATGGAAGGACTGCAGTGAACGAAGAGCAACGCAAGGTGATGGCGTCGGGGCAGGGCTTTATCGCCGCGCTGGACCAAAGCGGTGGCAGCACACCGAAAGCCCTCAAGCTCTATGGGATTGAACAGGACGCATACGACAACGACGAGCAGATGTTCGATCTGATCCACCAGATGCGTGAGCGTCTGATGTCGAGTCCCAGCTTCTCCGGCGACAAGGTGCTGGCAACCATCCTTTTCGAACAGACCATGGACCGCAGCATCAACGGCGAGGACACCGCGGCGTTCTTGTGGAAGCAGAAACACATCGTGCCGTTCGTGAAGGTCGACCAGGGGCTCGCCGACGCCGAAAACGGTGTGCAGCTCATGAAGCCGATGACCAAGCTCGACTCACTGTTGGATCGGGCCGTCGACAAGGGCATTTTCGGCACCAAGATGCGCTCGTTCGTCAAAGAGCCCAACGACCACGGGATCAATGCCATCGTCGACCAGCAGTTCGAATACGGGCACAAGATCGCGGAGCGCGGACTGATGCCGATCCTCGAGCCCGAGGTGAGCATCGACTGCCCCGACAAACCAAAAGCCGACGCCATGCTGGTGGCGGCGCTGAGCACCAAGCTCGACGAGCTCGGCGGGGACACGCAGGTGATGCTCAAGCTGACACTGCCCGACGAGGACGACCTCTATGCGCCGCTGATCGAACATTCCCGGGTGCTGCGTGTGGTGGCCTTGTCCGGCGGCTACAGCCTTGCCCAGAGTTGCGAAATCCTGGCCCGTAATCACGGCCTCATCGCGAGTTTCTCGCGAGCCTTGACGGAGGGGTTGACGGCCGACCAGACCGATGCGGAATTCGACGAGAAGCTCAAATCGAATATCGACGAGATTTACGCCGCGTCGCTGACATAACACCGCGCGGTCGTGTCACGCCGCGTGGCGGCTTCGTCAGGCGAACAAAACAAAAACGACAATTACGGCGATGGCTACCAGGGCCATCACAAGAGCATCGCGTTGCCTTATCGTCATCGGTTCATCCTAGAGGGTCTCCGTGTCAGCGTCGGCGCGCGAAGTACTTCTTGTACGCCTCGGCCGCAGCACGCAGCTGCGGGTTGGCTTGAAACTTCGGCTCGAACTTCGCCCACGCCGCCTCGCGTTTGGCCGGGAGATACTCGGTGGGCCAGTACGGGTGTTCTTGGGGCCGGTAGTCCTCGAGTACGCGACGGGCGACGGTCGCCTTGTGGACCTCGTCGACGCCGTCCACCAGCCCCATCGTCGGCGCGGCCGCGTACATCGCCTGCAGCGGGGTGAGGTCGGTCGTCCCGAGTGACCCGAGGATGTGCAGGGCGTTGAACGACACCTCGCGCAGCACCTTGGCCATCGTGTACTTGACCGCGGCGATGTCGGTCCGGGCCGCCTTGGTGCTCGAATTGTCGATCTTCCAGGCGGTCTCGAGCACGAAGAGCCGCAGCATGCGAATGGCGGCATAGGAGTCGGCAATCTTCTCCTGGACCATCTGATGCTCGGCGATGAGCTTGCCATGCGATTCACGCGACAGCGCCCGCTCGCACATCATGTCGAAGGCGAGCTTGCACTGGGCGATGGTGCGCATGGCGTGGTGGATGCGTCCGCCGCCAAGGCGACGTTGCGCCAGAACCCTGGCGCCGTCCTCCGGGCCGAGCAGGTGATCCAGCGGAACCCGGACGTCGCGGTAAATGATGTGGTTGTGGTTGCGCGGCTCGGGCTGGATCTCCACGCCCGGGGTTTGTCGCGGCACGACGAACATTCCGTTGGTGCACATCACGAAGAGGATGTCGGCGACGCGCCCCGCCGACGTGAACCACTTCTCGCCGTTGATGACCCACTGGTCGCCGTCGCGCACGGCGTGGGTCTTGAACAGGTTGGGGTCCGACCCGCCCTGCGGCTCGGTCATCGAGTACGCCGAGAACATGTCCTGGTTCAGTAGGGGCTCCAGCCACCGCTTCTTTTGCTCCTCGGTGCCGAAGGCGGCGAGCATCTCGATGTTCCCGGTATCAGGGGCGGCGGCGCCGAACATCTGTGGGGCCTGCGGGTAGCGGCCGATGACCTCGTTCAGCAGCGCCAGTTTGAGTTGGCCGAAGCCGGGGCCGCCGAGCTCCTCGTCAAGAAAGATCGCCCACAGTCCCTGGTCCTTGATCTGCTGCTGCAGGCTGCGGACGTAGCCCTTCACGGTGGGATCGGGCGAACGCACCGCGTATGGGAACACGTACTCGAGCGGTTCGACCTCCTCGCGGCAGAACGTCTCGACCCAGTCGAGCTTTTTCTGAAAATCCGGATCGGTCGAAAAGTCCCACGCCACGTCGGTCTCCGTTCTGCCACAGTTTGCAGCACCAGTCTGGTCGTCAGACCTTCGCCGTCGCGACTTGGGTCAGCCGCTCATCGAGCGTGGCGTGAAACCGGCCGATCGCGCTTTCATGGCGGCCGAACTCCAGGAAGGTGTTCGCGCCGGCGTGCAGCCCACGCTGCACGCCCTCCGACATTTCGTTGTCCTCCAACGCACCTGCGTCGAGCAAACTGCGCGCGCCCTGCGTGAGGAGGGTGTGCTCGTCACCGTTGCCCGAAATCTTCTGGGCCACTGGAGGGGTGACCATGGAATAGATCGTCACGACGGAGTTGCCGACGTCGACCGGCTCGATCACTATCAACAACACCTGGTCGGGGAAGGTCGCAAACATCACGTTGGGAAACAGGTGATACACGAATGTGACCCGTCTATCGATGCTCCACGTCGACTCCGGCCGGTCGCGTAACCGCTCAATGTTGCGGTACGGGAACGTGATCCGACTATTAGGCCCGAAAGCCTCCACGACATTGAGGTCGTCGTATTGGAGCGAGAAGAAGGTGTCTTTGTGCGTCGAGCGGATGTGATAGCCCTCCAGAAACTGCTCCACGAGAACCTTCCAATTCATCTGTCGCGCAGTAGCATTCACCAACAGCAGCTTCTCGGCCGGCAGCAGCTTGTCCCGCCACGGGCTACCGTCGGCCAGAGCCGTCATCGCGGCATCGGTAAGACGCGGCGAACCGGTCGGCGGCGGATCCAGCGAACCGATGACTATCAGGCCGTCGACCTCGCGGCTTTCGACCTCGACCAAGCCGCGCGTGGACATGTCCAGACCCGGGAACGCCTCGACGTGCGGGACGTGTGAGAGCGAACCGTCCAGGCGATACGTCCAACCGTGATAGCGGCACACGAGCGCACGCGAGCAGCCTCGCCCTTCCACGACCGCCATCCCCCGGTGCCGGCAGGCGTTGCGGAACACCCGCGCCCGTCCGTCGCGGCCGCGCACCGCGAACAGCGGCACCCCAAAAGTGACGCGCTCGGCGTGGTCGCCTGCGTTGGGAATAGCGGCCGACGGCAGGTAGACACTCGGGAACGCCCGCAGTGCCCGCAACTCGTTGTCGAATCGGCTTGGTTGCACGTAGTTCTCGACCGGTTCGCGCCACACCTCGCCTTCGTCGGTGGTGCCCGCGTCGATATGGGCGAAGACGCGCCGGACGACCTCAGCGTCCTCGGCGACCGGAGGTTGTGTTCGTGTGCTCATCGTGTGAGTATCACACTATGACTGTCACACGTCAATCAAATTGTGACATTGCGTTGAGTGCCGACGGCGCCGGTTCGTCGGTGATCGGCAAAGATACGTCCGTGCACGCACATCGAGCCCGGGTCGCAGACCTGATCGAAGAGCGCCCGCTGAGCGCGCGATCGGTTCTGGCCACCGCGCTGCTGGGCGCCGACCAACCGCGACTCACTGTCGCCGAGCTCGTTGCGGTGGCGTCACTGTTCGGCATTAGCGGCGGCGCCGCCCGTACCTGCCTGTGGCGCATGGTCTCCAACGGGGAACTGACCAGCGACGGCGGAACCTACGAGCTGGCAGGGCACTTGCTGGAGCGACGCGAACGCGTCGACGAAGCGTCGCGCATCGACGATGTCGCCAAACAACGATGGGATGGGACCTGGGAGCTGGCGGTCGTCTCACTGGACCGTCGGTCGGTGGCCGATCGCCTCGAGCTGCGCAGGGCCGCGACGGCGCTGCACTTGGCCGAGCTTCGCGAGGGTGTCTGGCTGCGCCCGGATAACCTTGACCCGCAACGACTCCCGACGATGCGGGCCGTCCTTGACCGCCAGTGCGTTCACTTCCACAACGCCGCCACCGACATCGACCATCACGCCGTGAGATCGCTGTTCGCCCTGGATGATTGGGCGCGCGACGCGATTCGGTTCATCGGCGCGATGCAGGGAGAACTCGACACAACGTCGCAAGATGACACGAGCGATAGCTTCAGGTTCCAATTCGCCTTGTCCATCGCCGTCGTTCGCCACCTTCAGCTTGACCCCCTCCTGCCAGCCGAGCTCATCCCCGAGGATTGGCCCGGACTTCAGCTGCGCGACGCCTACCGGCGTTTCGACGATGCGTTCAAACAGCGCATGAATAGCGCTTTCCGAACAAGCTGACTCACCGATGTCGTTGGACCGGCCGCCCGGTGATCACCTTCGCTGTGATGACGCCCAGTTCGAGCATGCCGACCCAGGTCGAGGGGTTGAATACCGTCGGCCACACAGTGCGAGCGCGCCCCCTTCTGACATCGGCCTGGGCGAACCGGTCACGCAACCATCGCAATGCCATCGGAGCCGACAGCGGATGCAACAGCAGATGACCGCAGAATCGGTCCCGCTGATATGTGACCGTGGCCCCCGCCTGCTGGTAGGAGGCGACGAGCTTGTCGATGGCGTCGACGCTGATGATCCGGTCGTGCACCGACTGCACAACCAAGACCGGGGGACCCGGGGTCGACTGACCCAGCTTGGTGGCGTCGAAGATGTCCCGCACTTCGGGTAGATCCCAGAGCTCATCGGCCGACATGTCCACATACGAGCCGATGTCCGTCCCCCGCAGCCGCCAGACCGCCTGAGCCGTCGTCATCGAGTGCAGCTCGTCGAGCAATTTCTTGCCTTCCTCGCTGGCGTGCTCGTCGACGACACGCTGCGCGCCGGGAAAGATGTCCGTCAACGCCGCGATCATCAGTGCGGCCAGGCCGGCGAAGAAGGTGCGGTTGAGCCGGCGCGCGACGCTGCCGCAGTCACCGACCGGTGACCCGAGGACCGCGCCGACGATGTTGAGTTCCGGGGCGTAGTCGGAGCTGTGTTCGGCGGCCCACGCCGATGCCAGCCCGCCGCCGGAGTAACCCCAGAGCGCGATTGGCGCCGAGGGCGACAAACCCAGACGGTCACTGTGCAAAGCCGCGCGGAGACCGTCGAGAATCCGGTAGCCGGGCTCGTGGGGTGCACCCCACATGCCGTGGCAACCTTCGTGGTCCGGCACCGAGACCGCCCACCCCTCCGCCAGCGCGGCGGCGACCAGCAGGTACTCGGACTGGACGAAGGCGCCGATCGGCTTGGCGCCGCGACGAAGGGCGTATGACGGGGAGCATCGTGACGCCACCGCATCTATCGCGCACTGATACGACAACACCGGGCAGATGCGTCCGCGCTCGCGTTGTTCGGGTAGCAGAACGGTGGTTACCGCCACCTCGGGCTCCCCGTGCAGGTTGGTGCTGCGGTAAAGCAGCTGGGTGGCCCGCACCCGCTGCGGGATCAGGCCGAGAAATCCAAGCTCAACGTCGCGTGAGCGGAGCAGCTGGCCGGGACGCGCGTGCCGATAGTCGGGCGGCGGTTCATAGAACGGGTCCTCTTCGGGTGCAAGCAGTTGGCCACGGCGAAGGTCCTCATGGGGCACGCCTGGCACCGCTTGAGCTGCAGTCACGTCTCCGTTCATCCTTTCAACCGTTCTCCCCCAACAGATGGTGGCGCGATCGCGACCGCGCCAAGTCGTACCGCCGAAACCCCGGACTACCCGTGAACGAGTGTTCGCTAAACGTCGGCGGACAGGCGACGCCGCCGGTCTAATCGGCGGTAATTTCGTCGCTGTCTACGAAGACCAAGGTGCCGTCATCCAACGCCACCGCCCACCGTCGCGCCGCGTTGGCTATCTGATTCGCGCCGACACGTACTTCTAACCCGGACGTTTCGCCGAAATCCTCGAGGATGACGCCCAAGGATTCGTTGTCCGCCCCCGGATGTACTCGCACCCGCGCACCGACTGCGAATTGCGTGTCTTGGTCACCGGCGTCAGGAGTGTTCTCAGCGTCGTCGCTAGTCGCCCCCATCGATTCGACTCCTCGTTTCGTTCACTGCGCCGGGCCGGGCCTGTGCGTTCCCGGGAGCGAGGTGAGCGTAGCTGATCGATGCTGTTCCTCACCGATGATTCGTGAACGAAAATTCCGATTTATTGGATTTTTCATTCCGGTTTTTCGGCGAATGGCGATCCGGTACTTCGAGTTACCCGCTCTACGGGTTCGGTAGCTATGGCAGCTGCAGCGCCTGGGCTGTCGCAGTTGCCACCTCACCTCGTAGATCCGAAATCGGTCGACTGCCGCGTAGATGGATTGAGTTCGCGAGAAGAATCACATAGGTATCTGAGGCTG
Organism: Mycobacterium fragae; assembly: GCF_002102185.1. GTDB lineage: Bacteria > Actinomycetota > Actinomycetes > Mycobacteriales > Mycobacteriaceae > Mycobacterium > Mycobacterium fragae. The sequence goes on along the minus strand of NZ_LQOW01000028.1, from coordinate 123,426 downwards.
GATCCATCCAGAGCGAGGTTCCCGTAAAGCCCGTGTTGCCAAAGCTACCGATGGGAAAGACCTTGCCGCGCGGCTTGGAAAAGGCCGTATCGATATCCCACCCGAAGCCGAACAGGTTTTGTCCGTTGATCGCCGGATAGTTCGGCGCGAGCAGCGGATCTGTTGTGCTTGGTGTCGTTGCGATGGCTGCCCGCGCGGCCTGGTTCGCTGCTTCGAGTTGTTGAGCTGAATGGCCGGGCTGCTGCGGAGTTGTCATCAACTCCAGAGTCGTTTGCTTTAGCGGAAACTTGCTCGGGCGGCCCGCGCGCCGGTCGAGCAGGGCCTGCGCATAGATGCTCACATCGTGGGCCGTCGAAAAGACACCCGCGTGCCCGGCCACTCCCCCCATGCGGCGCGCCGTCGGGTCATGCACCGTGCCCCGAAGCAGATGGTCGTAATTCGGATTTTTGCCCGGATCGCCTCGGCTTTCCTCGTCGTGTGCTGTTGGTGCGATGCGCGACAAAAGACTGGTGCTCCATGTACCCGGAGGACAGGGGATCGGCATGCGGCCTTTTGGCGCGCGAGCCCAGGCAATCGCAGCCCCTCTGAGCTTGTGGGGACCGCATGCTTTCGCCGGAGGAAGATAACGGGTCTCTTTCATGCCAAGCGGCGCGAATATGTTCTGTTGAACGTAAACGTCTTCTGCCTCGCCGGTGATTTTCTCGACCAGCGCGCCCAGCAGGATGTAGTTGATGTCGGAGTAGCGGAATACCTCACCGGGCGCCGACTGCAGCGGCGTGGTGAGGGCGCGATGAATGCCTTCGGTTTTATTGGCTTCGCTTAGTCCCCACGGATCTTGGAGATTTACGTCAATCCCTTCGCCTGAAGTGTTGGTGAGCAACATGCGAACGGTCACTTTTGCACGCTGTGGATTGGCGGTGGCGTTGAAGTCGGGCAGGTAGTTCTGCACCGGATCGTCGAACTGAACCTTGCCTTGTTCGTAAAGCTGCATGACGGCGGTCGCCGTTGCGAGGCACTTCGTCAGCGAAGCAATATCGAAGATCGTGTCTTCGGTCATCGGCTCTGCGGCTGCGGGCGATCCGTCTAGTCCCGGTTCGCCGGCAAGCTTGCGTGAGCCATATGCCCGATCGAAGATGATCCTGCCCCCATGCCCGATCACAACCACAGCACCTGGCAACCTCTCTGCCGCAAGCGCGTCGTTCATCACCTTGGAGACAGTTGCGAAATCAGGCGTGAGAGCGGCATCTGACGGCTGCGCGCCACGGCTTACCGCTGTTACCGCTTTGTGCGCCGCATAGCCGGCCGACGACGCGGCTGCGAGTGCCAGGACGACAGTTCCAACCGCGATGGTCTTGCCGACATATCTCGTGCCGCACGTACAGCTGGTTGGCGAGCCAACCGCTCCGCCGGTTTTCTTCCTCATGAAGCTCTGTGTCCTGGTCGCGCCCCCACTATGCCGCGATGGCGCTTGGATGCGAGGCAGAATTGAGCGATGAAGCCAGCCGGTGTACACCACGTCGCCATCTGCGTCGCCGATGCGCAGCAGGGTCTCGCCTTCTATCGCGACGTGCTTGGCATGACGCAACTGCCCCGCCCGGATCTCGGCCCGGGCTATTGGCTCGACGCCGGTGGCCAACAGGTGCACCTGATGGAATCCGATAACCGGTCGCCCAGCGGGAACCACTTCGCGATCCGAGTCGACGACATCGATGCCGCCGTCACCGACCTGCAGGAGCAGGGCGTCGAGGTGCACCGGGTCCCGTTCATCCCAGGCGCCGGGCGCCAGGCTTTCCTGCACGATCCGTTCGGCAACTTGGTCGAGCTGAATCAGCCGGAATAGTTCGCGCTGGACGGATGCCTCCGGCGTATCGGCAAGTATCTCTACGAGTCCGGGCGTTAGGGTGCTTTGGTCGGCCTCAGCGAACGAGCCGACAGAACAGTTGGGCGAATTCATGACCGCAGCAGCAGAAGCGTCGCCGATCGAATCTCGGGTCGGCCACTACTACCAGATGGACGACCCGTACCTGGTCGGCCGCGAGAAGCTACGCGAATACGCCCGCGCGGTGCAGGACTATCACCCCGCGCACTGGGATGTCGCCGCCGCCGCAGAACTTGGCTACTCCGATCTGGTAGCGCCGGTAACCTTCACCTCGACGCCGGGGATGACCTGCAACCGCCGCATGTTCGAATCGGTGGTCGTCGGTTACGACACCTACCTCCAGACCGAAGAAGTCTTCGAGCAGCACCGCCCGATCGTGGCCGGCGACGAGCTGCGCGTCGACGTCGAACTGTCGTCGGTGCGCAGGACCGCCGGCAGAGATTTCATCACGGTGACCAACACGTTCACCGATACTGCCGGGGAGCGGGTCCACACCCTGCACACCACCGTCGTCGGTCTCACCTCCGAGGATGTCGATCCGGCAATCAAGACGGCCGTGCAGAACGCGATGATGCACGACGTGAACATTCTCGCCGTTGGCGAAAACGATGCGGCCTACGAGAAGACGGTGCGCCCTGAAGGCGAGGTTCGGATCGCCGAGGCAGGCATGACCCGAACGCCGGCGACGCCGTCCTTCGATGACGTGAAGGTAGGCGACGAACTACCGGTGCACCACGCGCGACTGTCCCGCGGCGACTTGGTGAACTATGCCGGTGTGGCCGGCGACGCGAACCCGATTCACTGGGATGAGGACATCGCCAAGCTCGCCGGGCTGCCGGACGTGATCGCGCACGGGATGCTGACGATGGGTTTGGGGGCGGGATTCACCTCTGCATGGTCGGGCGACCCCGGTGCGGTTACCCGCTACGCGATACGACTGTCCGCGCCCGCGATCGTGCCGGCCAAGGAGGGCGCCGACATCGAGTTCAGCGGCCGGATCAAGTCGCTGGATCCCGCGACCCGCACGGGCGTCGTCATTGTCGCCGCGAAGTCCGGTGGCCGAAAAATTTTCGGCCTGGCGACGATGAACATCCGCTTCCGCTGACTCGTAGGCTTTGGGCATGCGTTCGTATGGTTGTGCCGTCGGGGTGATCGTCAGCGTTGTGTCGGCTGGCGTTGCGGCGACGGGATGTGCCAAGAGCACCGGACCTGCCGCCGATACCACTAGCAGTTCAGCGATGTCGCACACCACGACGTCGGCGCCTGCGGCGCCAACGTCAGCGATGCCAACGTCAGCGGGGCCAACCGGCGAACCGGTCGGTACGGCGGTGATGAAGGTCCGTGGCGGCAACGCCCCGGTGACGATCCGTTACCGAATCAACGGCGGCCCGGAACAGACCGAGACGAATGTGCCGCTGCCGTGGGAAAAGCAGTACCCCGTCTACAACGAAGTGGAGTCACAGGTCACCGCCGACGGCGGGGATACCGCCCTCACTTGCACGATCATCATGAACGGCGACAAGCTTGTGTCTCTCAAGAGCGAACCGCGGCCCACATGTAACTTCGCTTACTGGGGCTAGTGTAGGTTCCCAAATCCTGGGGTACGGGGGTAGATTGAACTGCCGCAACCGATTTCAGGCCGAGGTGCCCAGCCTGCTCGCCCACTCGGAGGACGGCTACGTCGACGGCTACGTCGCAGGAGTGAACCGGATCGCGACCAGGCGGTGCCGTTTCACGGCACCGAACTGCGCAGCGAAATCGTCGCCGCCGCCCGCGCCGAGTTCGCTCAGTTCGGCTTGGCCGGCGCCCGCATCGACCGGATCGCCAGATCCGCCAACGCCAGCAAGGAGCGGCTCTACGCCCACTTCGGAGACAAGGAAGCCCTCTTCCGGCACGTCGTTGCCGCTGACGCGACGGAGTTCTTCGGCGCGATCTCCGTGCGGGCCGACGCGGTCGCCGAATTCGCCGGCGACATCTTCGACTTGGCCACTCGCATGCCCGAACACCTCCGCATGATCACGTGGGCACGGCTCGAAGGCATCCGACTCGATGAACCCGAAATCGACGGCCGCAACATTCGCGAACGCGACGCCGCAGTGATCGCAGCAGCCCAAGACGCTGGCCTGATCGACCGGCGATGGCCACCCCAGCAACTACTTATCATGCTGTTCGGTATCGGAACCGCCTGGGCCAGCTGGCCCACCGACCCACCCGACCTTCCCTCCGTCAACCGCGCCGCCGCCGTCGAGGCCGCCGCCCGCATCCTGGCCCCACACCGATAACCTGCGCTTACGTCGGGTCAGTTGGCGGGTTGCCTCACCCGCCTGCCGACGAACCATTTAAGTTCGTCATCGACGAGTGTCGACGATGTTGGCGACGGTGGCGTCCATCTGGGCGTCCCGAATGCGCGTGACGTCGATGTAGTAGCCGTGGGTGCCGATCAGGGTGCCGCTGTCGTCGCGGAGTTCCTCGCCAATGACCACGACGTCACGCGTCTCGCCTTGGACGGTGACGATGCGGTGGCGGGTGCTGAACGGCCGATGCGACTGACCCATGGCATGCACGGTTGCCGACACGTGCGGATAGTCCTCGGGATGCTTATGTCCGAGCAACCACTGTCGGCGGCGGGCCGATTGTTGGCTACCGCGATGCACAATGCGTCTACGATAAAGGTGTTCGGACCAATTGATGAGTGCGACAACGGAATTCGATCTATCGCCCCGCCTTGCCGCCGCAGAGCACGCATGGCTCTGAAGTCATCGGCCGCGGCGCGATCCCGGAATTGGAGTGCGGTCCTCGTTACATTGCTGTTGCGCTAGGGCGCCGGGCAGATGCCGCGCTCGAAGGTGCGGGTGATCAGTGGCGCGACGGTGTGCCGCGGCAGTGCGCCGGCCATGGCTTGCTCACAGCCTTGCAGGATCAATCCGTAGAGCGCGTGCCGGATCCATATCGGGTTGAGGTCCGGGTCGAACACGCCTTCGTGTTGTCCGCGTGTGATCAGGTTGAGCACCAATTCATATGTCGGGGACTGGGCCGGTCGGAGGTCGCGTAGTACTGACGGGTCGCCGAAGAGGAAGACCAGGCGTTCGCCGATGGAGACGGCAGCGGTGATGAAGCGCCGCATCGCATCGAGTGCTGGTCCGTCCTCGGTGGCGGCCTCGTCCGCCGCTTCCGTGACTACGCGGATCGCGTCCAGGGTCGCTTGGTAGATCAGCGTTTCGCGGTCGGCGAAGTAGCGGTGCAGCGTGGTGCGGCCGACCCCGGCCGCGGCGGCGATCTGGGGCATGGTGGCCTTCCGGTTGGCGGCCAGCGCAGAAGCCGTAGCAGCCAGGATCGCGGCTCTGGTGCGCGCTTGCACACCAGGGAGTTGCTTTGTCGAGGACATGATGTGATCGTAGTCGCCCGGGAATAGAACGTTGACGTTCCGCTATTAAACGATTATGTTCATAATAACCACCCAGACCTCGAAGGGTTGACCGAACCATGACTGACGCTGGCCAAAACCCCGATCTCGGACGGTTCGAAAGGGGATCTTCCGATGGTTTCTGACAACCTCGTACTCATTCCCGGAGCCGGCGGTGTGGGCCGCACGATCTTTGAGCAGCTGCGGACGCAACAGGTGCCTGTGCGGTTCATGGCCCGTCGCGAAGACGAGCGTGCGGCGGAGTTGCGAGCGCTCGGCGCCGAAGTGGTCATCGGTGACCTGACCAAACCCGAGACGGTGGCGGCCGCGCTGCAGGGGGTGTCCAGAATGTACTTCGGAATGCAGGCATCGCCGGACCATCTGCTCGCCGCCACAGTCGTCGCATCGGTTGCGAAGGAGTACGGGAAGCTGGGGGCCTTGGTCGACCTGTCGCAGATGACCGTGTCACAGATGACCGCCACCAGCACCGAGGAATCGCACCAGCAGCGGCTGCACTGGTTGGCGGAGCAGGTCTTCGACTGGTCGCGGCTGCCGGTGGTGCATATCCGGCCGACTGCGTTCCTGGACAGTCCGCTATTCACCACGATGCCGGCAAGATCGATTCAGGACAGCGGCACGATCGCGCTGCCGTTCGGCTCCGGGCGTACCTCGCCGATTGCCGTCGAGGACGTCGCGCGGGTCATTGCCACCGTGCTGAGTGACCCTGCTCCGCACATCGGGCAGGTGTACGAGCTGACTGGTCCGCGCTCAGTCGACATGACGGAACTGGCCGACGCGTTCTCTCGCGCTCTGGGGCGTCCGGTGTCATACGTGGACCTGCCTCCGGAGGCGTGGACCGCCCAGCTCCCCAAGCTCGGGATCTCGCCGCACGTCGCACAGCATCTCGCCACCATGGCCCAGCTCCACCGCGACAATCGTTACGACCGCACCTCCGCTGACGTCGAACGCGTAACCGGCATCGGTTCTCAGTCGATCGAGGAGTTCGTGGCCGCCCGAAAGGACTTCTACCTGGGCTAAGCCGCCGGTGCAGCAGGAACGGCCAGGGCCCGCGTGGGGCCAGGGGTATTCGCGGCCGGACTGCTTCGCGGGGTCACTGGCAGGCCTGCGCAGACACGGCCTTCTCCTGAACTGACGCACACCCACCCCTACGAGGTTAGGAAACAAGTTCCAATGACAACGACACGACCGATCGCACTCGTCACCGGCGCCAGCTCGGGTCTTGGCAAGTTCGCCGCCCGCAGCCTGATCGACGCAGGATTCACCGTAGTGGGCACCAGCCGCAATACGGCAGGGCTGGATTCCAGTCTGGGGGTGACGTTCGTCGATCTCGACGTCACCCGGGACGAGTCCGTTACTGCGGCGGTTGAGGCGGTGATCGCGCGGTTCGGGCGGATCGACGTGCTGGTCAACAACGCCGGTATGGGACTGGCCGGAGCCAGCGAGGAGAACTCGCTCGCCCAGACGCAGAAACTGTTCGACCTCAACGTGTTTGGCGTCATCCGGATGACGAACGCCGTCCTACCGCACATGCGCAGACAGGGCAGCGGACGCATCATCAACATCTCGTCGATCTTCGGTGTGATGCCTGCGCCTTACATGGCTGCCTACAGCGCAACGAAGTACGCCGTCGAGGGCTACTCCGAGTCCGTCGACCACGAGGTCAGAGAACACAACATCCGCGTGCTCCTCGTCGAGCCCGGTGCCACCCGAACCGGATTCGACGACAACACCGCACAACCGGACAACGCGCTTGCGGCCTATGAGCGCCAGCGGGAGCGCTCCAACGAGGCAGTGGGCGAACAAGTCAACAACGGCGACGATCCCGTCGTCGTGGCGAAGGTCATCGTGGCCGCAGCAACAGACTCCAAGCCGAAGCTGCGCTACCCCGCGGGCTCAGCGCGTCAGCTCAGCATCATGCGTCGCTTTGCGCCCCGCGGAATCTTCGACAAACAATTGCGCAAATCCCTAGGCGTCCAGGGGTGACGGGCCACGTGCCCATGCCGACATCGCCGGTACGAAGGGCAGCCACCCGCCATTGGGCGGTGCTCGTGGCGATGATCGTGGTGGCCTTGGTCGTCAGCGGCGTCTACCGTTTGCACGGCATCTTCGGATCGCAGGACCAAACATCAAGGCCCTCAGCCGATTCGCCCGAGAACACCGGATTCAACCCCAAACGGGTCCAGCTGCAGGTCCTCGGAGACCCCGGCGCGCGGGCAACGATCAACTTCCTCGACGAGGACGCTCAACCCCAGCGCGTCGACAACGCACCCCTGCCGTGGTCGCACGACTTGGTCACCGACGATCCGACACTGTTCGCCGACCTGCGCGCTCAGGGAGATTCGAGCAGCATCACCTGCCGCATAACCGTCAATGGCATCGTCAAGGATGAAAGGTCTTCCAGCGACGTGAACGGATACATCGCCTGTCTGGACAAGACGGCGTGAGCCAGCACGGAGCAGACGGATCCGAGCGCTCTCGGGCAGCGCGTGTCCTCCGCACACTCGCCCTACCGATCATTCTGATCTGGATCGGGGTCGCCGGCGCGACGAACGTGCTGGTGCCCCAACTCGAGATCGTCGGTACCGAGCGTTCGGTGGCCCTGAACGCCCCTGACTCTCCGTCGGTCATGGCCATGAAGCACATCGGGAAGAAATTCGGCGAGTTCAACTCCGACAGTGCCGCCGTCATCGTGCTCGAAGGCGATCAGCCGCTGGGCCAGGACGCGCACACCTACTACAACGGCCTCGTCGCGAAGTTGCGAGCCGATACCAAACACGTCCAGCACGTTCAAGACTTCTGGGGCGATTCGATCACCGCGGGCGGCGCGCAGAGCAAGGACGGCAAGGCAGCGCTCGTACAGGTCTACCTCCAAGGCAACCAAGGCGAGTCGCGTTCCAATCATTCCGTCGACAGCATCCGCCAGGTCGTGGCCGACACGCCGCCCCCACCAGGGGTCAAGGCATACGTCACCGGCGCCGCCCCGCTGATCACGGATAACTTCGAGATCGGCAACGAAGGCACCCACCTCATCACTGCCGTCACGTTTCTCGTCATCGCGGTGATGCTGCTCATCGTCTACCGCTCCCTGGTCACCATGCTGATCGTTCTCCTCGTGGTCGCCGTCGAACTCGCCGCAACGCGGGGGGTGGTCGCGCTGCTGGGCAACGCGGGCCTGTTCGACCTCTCCACCTACGCGGTGAACCTTCTGACGGGCATGGCCATCGCCGCGGGCACCGACTACGCCATCTTCCTTGTCGGGCGTTACCAAGAAGCCCGGGGCAAGGGCCTAGAGCGCGAGGCCGCCTACCACGACATGTTCCGTGGCACCGTCCATGTCATCGTCGGCTCCGGACTCACCATCATCGGAGCAGTGGCGTGCCTGCACTTCACCCGGCTCCCGTATTTCAGCAGCATCGGCATCCCTACGGCGCTGGGCCTCGTCGTGACGTTGTCCGCGGCGTTGACCCTCGGGCCGGCGGTGGTGACGAGCGCTTCGCGGTTCGGGTTCCTCGATCCCAAACGTGTGCGTCGCTCCACGGGCTGGCGCCGCGTCGGCACGACGATAGTGCGGTGGCCGGGGCCCGTGCTCGTCGTCTCGTTGGCGGTGTCCGCGGTTGGCCTACTCGCCCTGCCTGGAGCGCAGATCAGCTTCGACGGACGGCCCTACATGCCCGATGACGCCCTGGCCAACATCGGATATACCGCCGCGGAACGTCACTTCTCGGAGGCCCGGCTCAACCCCGAGTTGCTGATGATCGAATCCGATCACGACATGCGCAATCCAGCGGACATGCTGATTCTGGAACGCGTTGCCAAGGCGGTGTTGCACACCCCCGCGGTCGCACTGGTGCAGTCGGTCACGCGACCCCTCGGTACGCCAATCAAGCACAGTTCCATTCCATTTCAGATCAGCGCCCAGAGCGCGGGACAGGTCATGAACCTGAGCTACCAGGGGGACAGGGCCCGCGACCTCCTGACCCAAATCGATCAGACCGGTAAAGCGATCGACATCTTGCAACGTCAGCTCTCCTTACAACAGCAAGCCACCGATGCCACCGCCGAGCAGGTGCGGGCATTCCACGACACCGTCGACACCATCAACGAGATCCGAGACAATCTCGCCAACTTCGACGACTTCTTCCGGCCGCTCCGCAGTTACTTCTACTGGGAGCGACACTGCTTCGACATCCCGTCGTGTGCGGCCCTGCGATCGGTGTTCGACTCACTCGACGGAATCGACAAACTCAGTGAACAATTCGGCAAGATCACCGCGAGCCTCGACAAACTCAACGCGCTGCAACCGCAGGTGCTGGCGCTGATCCCACCCCAGGTCGACATCCAGCAGACCAATCGCGCGTTGCTGCAGTCGAATTACGCCACCATCAGCGGCACGCTGAAACAGGGTCGAGACGCGTTGCAGAACGCCACCGAGCTGGGCAAGGCCTTCGACGATGCCAAGAACGACGATTCGTTCTACCTGCCACCGGAGGCGTTCGACAACGCCGATTTCAAGCGCGGCCTCGAGCTGTTCATGTCGCCCGACGGCAAGGCCGCCCGGATGACGATCACCCACGAGGGCAAACCCGCCAGCCCCGAGGGCATCTCGCACATCGACGCCATCCGGAACTCTGCCTTCGATGCGATCAAGGCGACCCCCCTGGCGGACGCGAAGATCTACATCGCCGGGACGGCGGCGACGTACAAGGACATCCAAGAGGCATCGCTGTACGACCTGATGATCGTCACGTTGGCGGCGGTCGCGTTGATTCTGCTGGTGATGATCCTCATCACCCGCAGCTTCGTGGCCGCCATCGTGATCGTGGGCACCGTCATCCTTTCGCTGGGAGCAGCGCTCGGGCTATCGATACTGTTGTGGCAGTACATCTTCGGAGTCGAGCTGTTCTGGCTCGTGCCCGCCCTCGCGATCATCATCCTGCTCGCGGTCGGGGCGGACTACAACCTGCTCCTGATCTCCCGATTCAAGGAGGAGGTCGGTGCCGGATTGAATACCGGCATCATCCGCGCGATCGGCGGCACCGGCGGAGTGGTCACCGCCGCGGGACTGGTGTTCGCCTTCACCCTCGGCTCGTTCATCGTCAGCGACCTGGTCGTGATTCAGCAGATTGGCACCACGATCTGCCTGGGCCTCGTCTTTGACACGTTGATCGTGCGATCGCTGTTGACACCGTCGATCGCGGCGCTCCTAGGCCGCTGGTTCTGGTGGCCGCTAAACGTGCGCACCAGGCCGGCCAGTCAGATGCTGCAGCCGTTCGGTTCGCGGATCTCGGTCCGCAAACTGTTGGGACCAGATCCCAGACCCTCGACGGGCGGGACCGAGGAGCATGACCGAACAGGGGGATCGCGCATCGAAGACGGCGAGGCACAGAAGGAGAGTCCACCCGCCGGTGACACGGCGCAGGATCGTAATTGTCACATCGCACAGGGGTGAAAGACGAAACAACTCACGTTCATGGCCGTCAAGCTTTCGATGACGCGATTGAACATCAGCACAGGCTCGAAACAATTTGGAGGATTGGGTCATGACCACTACATGGGACTGCGTCGTCGTCGGTGGCGGCGCCGCGGGCTTGAGCGCAGGCCTGGTACTGGGCCGGGCGCGGCGGCGAACGCTACTGGTCGACGCGGGTCAGCAGAACAACCTGGCCGCTCACGGCATCGGCGGGCTTTTAGGTCACGACGGCCGACCACCGGGCGAGCTGTACGAGGCCGGGCGGCGCGAGATTGCGGCTTACCCGTCCGTCGAAGTGCGTACCGGCGAGGTGGTGGCAGGTGAGCGTGCCGGCGATGTGTTCGAACTCGAACTGTCCGACGGTCGGCGTGAACGCACGCGTCAGGTGCTGCTGGCCACTGGCATGGAGTACCGGCCACCTGCTCTGCCGGGACTTGCAGAGTTGTGGGGGCGGTCGGTGTTCCACTGCCCGTTCTGCCACGGCTGGGAGGTCCGCGATCAACCGTTGGCCGTATTGGCCAACGGTGAGCGGGCAGTGCGTGCGTCGTTATTGCTCAGGGGATGGAGCGACGACATTGTGCTCCTGACTGGAGGGCCTGCGAAGCTCGACGATGCCCACCGATCCCGGTTGGCCGCAGCAGGCGTGGTGATCGACGAGCGGCCCGTGGCCGAACTCGCGTCAAGCGCTGGAGAATTGGAAGCCGTTGTGTTCACCGACGGAACTCAGCTGGCACGCAGCGGCCTGCTCGTCGCGACGACACTGCACCAGCGGTCGCAGCTGAGCGAACAGCTCGGGGTCGGATTCGGTGAGCCGACGCTGGCGGCGGCGAACCCCATCGCAGTCGATGCGCTCTACCGGACAACAGTTCCCGGAGTCTTCGCCGCGGGCGACACCATTGCGACACAGATGCCGCAGGTGGCCGCGGCAATCGCGACAGGTTCGCTCGCGGCCGCGTCGGTTGTGCAGAGTTTGGCCGAGGACGTCGGCTCACCGACACCGGAATGAACCGGACCACCGTCAACGGCGAGCTGAATCATGAACCGCAGTCCCAGAGCGTTGGCGGCAATGACGGGCTCGAAAGCCACACGGCCAGCTAAGTCGAGTTTTGGTGAACGACGGCCGATGGGCGACAGCTGGGTATTGGGGATAACCCGGATCATGCGCGACGGCCAGGCTCTGACCGCAAAGATCATCGACCGGTGGATCGACACATCGCAGACCCAGCCGACGCGCTGACCCAGGCCGGCATTTCGCCCTCCAGTGCGACTGGCAACTCCTCGGACGAATGCCGTTGGGCCGCGTCATTTTTGCGCGGGCGCCGTTGCAGTCGCACTTCGGCCGGCACGCTGCCGGCCAGTGTCATCAACGGTCCAGCGGTTTTCGGGTGGTGGGCTGGACTGTCGTCAATCATCGAGTGGCGATCAGCTTGCCCGACTGCTCAACGTAAGCGGCGGGCAGTTCCGACCAGCTGACGTGATTGGCCCACACGGCGGAGGGCTTGAGACGTCCGCTAGCGATCACCTCTAGCGTCGGTCCGATATGAGCCAACGTATTCGCTTGCCCGAACCGAATCTGGGTGCCGGCCACGTACATTGGAAAGCTCGGCAGTGCGAGGTCACCGAAGTAGCCTCCCGTGCACTCTACGACCCCGTCGGGTTCGACGAGCAAGATCGTCTGGTGCAACCAGTCTCGGTTGCAAGCGGCGTCGACGAGCAGGTCAAGCGGCCCGACAGACGAACCCGGCGGTGAATCGTGCACACTCGTGGCGCCTAGCTCGTGGGCAGTTCTGCGCCGTTCGGCGTCGGTATCGATGTAGACGAGGACCTCCGGATCCAGGAGCAGATGGGCGAAGGCGACCTGGAAGAGGCCATGCTCGCCGCCCCCAAGAACCATCACGCGCTTGGCCCCGCGGGTGTGCGCGGCCGACATGATCGTGTGCCCCATGCTGGTGCTGTCCCCGGCCGCGGCCAGGTCGGCGGGGTTTAGGCCGGCCGGGACCGGCACGAGCATCGCATCGGCGTACGGCACGCGGACGAGATCGTCGTATAGACCACCGAAGCCCGCGCCCACGCCGAACGCCGACGCCGGTGGAACCCGACTGCAGTAAGCGTTCAAGCCGCGCTGGCAGCGACGGCATTCTCCACAAGAGATGGTGGGAGGGATCGACGCGAGATCCCCCGGCGCGAACCCACGCACGGCATCCCCGCACTCGACGACGCGGACCAAGGCCTCGTGCCCGATCGCGAAGGGTCCGTCGAATGGAGTACCGCCGGAAACGATGAACCGGTCGAAGTCGCAGCGACTCGATGAAACCGGTTCAACCAACGCCTCGCCAGCTCCCTGCAGCCGCGGCGTTGGAGCTTCGCGCCACTCCACTTTGCCTGGCTGCACGTACACCAGTGACTGGATGCTCACGATGCAGTGTTGTCGCGCTTGGTGCCGAAGGCTTCGGCCAGAGCGGCCAGGGTCCACGCGCGACCCCCCGTGCCCCAACCGCCGTCGGCGATTTCATCGATGAGCACGTGCACCATGGGCCGCAACTCCTCGATGCCCTCCACATCGACTACGACATCGGTTATGCGAGTGATCAATTCGCTCTTCTGCGCGGCGCTCAAGGCTCCCGCGGGCACGCTCATCCGGACAACTGGCATGGCACTACTCCTGTTGGTCACACTATCTTCGGGCGCTTCGCAGTATACATATCGGTCGGTATACTGCAATGCCGAAGTCGGCTCACCTGCCTTCGTCCTGATATACCGAACTGTCGGTATAGTTGCGGCCGTGGTGGACGTGAGATCGTCGGCGCGCGAGTCCCTGTTATCGGCTGCGGCGGAGCTGACCTACGAACGCGGCATCACCGCAACCGGTGTCGACGCGATCGTCAACGCTGCTGGTGTCACCAAGCGGACTCTCTACCAGCATTTCGGATCCAAGGATGCGCTCGTGGCGGCATCATTGGAAGCTCGGGACGCCGCCGCGATCCAGTCCCTTCGCGCCGCTGCGCAGAAGCGCGCTAAGCGCACGGGTGAACCAGTCATCCTTGCGCTCTTCGACGTCATCGATACTGTGCTGTCGTCCAGCGCGACCGCCGGGTGCGCATTCCTCAATGCCGCATTGGAAATTGGCGGGCCTGAGCATCCGGTACGTCAGGCAGCGTTGCATCATCTGCGCTCGCGAGAACGATTGGTTGGTGAAATGCTAGCCCAATCAGGATGCGCCACTGAGGATTTGACGGCGCAGATATCGCTACTAGTCGACGGCGCATTCGCGGTGGCCGGCTCGGGGCGCGACCCCAGGGCTGCCCGTCGCGCGAAAGACGCGGCCAGGGCCCTGTTGGCCGGCGCCACTAGGTGACGCAGCGAAGCCCAGCTGCCATGCCTCGGCAGTTGCTTGGCCGTGACGAGCAGGTTCGTCATTGCCAGCGTGTGACCACTAAAGACCACCCCCTTGCAACGCAGAGTCAGCTGCATTAGCTCGCCGCCGCGCAACAGCTCGAAATGCGCAGCCCCCGACCAACGATCGCACAGCCACTGGCACGAACCCCGGTTCGCGCTTGTCTCACTCCAATGTCCAATTGGACACCGAGTGGACATTTCATTTGAGAATCGGACACGGGATTTGAGAACCTACACTTAGCGCGCCATGTTCGCGAAGCGCGACAGGTGCAGCTGGTGAGCAACAGTCACCGTCTTCGTCGGGCCGTTGCGGTGCTTGGCGAGAATCAGGTCGGCCTCGCCGCCGCGGGGATCGTCGCGCTCGAAGGCATCCGGTCGGTGTAGCAGGATGACGACGTCACTATCTTGTTCCAGAGAATTATGTGCACTGATACCGTTGGCGACGAAATTGTGTGTGTCATCCACTGTTCCGTCGTAGACATCCATCACGCCCAGACTTGTGACCTCCACTATCTGATCCCAGAACACATCGTTCGTGGCCAGTGCATGAATCTCACGGTCCTCAAGCAACCCCGCAGCGCGGTGCAAGCGTCCTCGGCTGGGCGCGTGCTTCCACATCGCGGAGCCGCAGAACTGCGTACCCATAGCGGCGGCGAACTGGCGGTGCGTCATCTGTCGACTCACCAACGACGCCTTGACTAGCGTCCACACCTCTTTCGGCACAGTGTCCAGATTGGTATTGCGAACAATGCCGTCGAGCTGGGTTAGCACCTCCTGCGCGGCAACAGCTTTCACACCGTGCACGCCGGCATGGCGTAGGAACCTTGTCTGATTCTCTGCGCCATAGATGTAAAGGTGCCAGCAGTCGCGATAACCGGCTTTAATTACGCGCTTGATCCGGGCGAGCACACCGACGCGCAGCAGGAGCGCTGCCACATCATCGATCAAACGTCGGCTCGTCGATGCATAGTAAACGCGGGCCTGACCCACTTTGTCGTCCCAGGACACCGAACCGTCGGTGGCCCATAAGTGCCGCAAGAACAGCGCCACCTGGTCGTTCGGCAATGCGAAAACCCGCTGTGGCACAAACTTTTCGTAGCTGCGCAATCCAAACAGACCGAGCTTGTCCAACCACGCGGCGATTGGATTGCGCCGACGATGCGTCAAGTGATACGGCGCGGGCAGACGGAGAGTTGTCACCCGAGCAGCAGGGTAATCGTCGCGAACTGCCGTCACTCCAAAGTACATTGCCGAGAGGGCGACCGCGACTAGGTTGGCTTCGTCGACTGAGGCGTATCGGATCGGCTGGTTCTTGACGCATGACCCATCACCGATCATGTGCGCCAACAGGATTACCTCGGAATCTGCCATCCGTTGCGTGTGGACTGGTTCCGGAACTGAGCGCGGAACTGCCAGCCGGTCGCCAACCGTCAACTGCTCCAATGGCGTCCAACCGTCGAGCGTCATAAAGGGATGGTTTCCGGTGGCCTCGACCTCACGTCCCGACGCCAGCCGCAGGCGGAACACCTCTTTGCGACCGCTCGGGAACACGTTGGTCATTGGCCGGGCAACCATCCGTAGCTGCTCATCCAGCGACCACACCAGGGGACGCTCGCCGGTGCGCAGCAGCTCACCGAACGTCACCTCGGCGCCGGTGTCGGCGCGCAGGATTCGCGTCGATGCGGTCAGACAACCCGACTCCCGAAGGTCGGCCAGCATCGGCTTCTTGTCGGTGCGCTGTTCGGGACCGCGGTTCAACTGGCTGATCGCGACAACCGGAACCTCGAGTTCCTTCGCCAAAAGCTTTAAGTTACGCGAGAACTCGGACACCTCCACCTGCCGCGACTCGAACTTCTTGCCCGAAGTCATCAGCTGCATGTAATCCACGACGATCAGCCGCAGATCGGCCTTCTGCCGCAGCCGCCGTGCCTTGGCGCGGATCTCCATCATCGTCAGGTTCGGCGAGTCGTCGATAAATAGTGGCGCCTCGCTGATTTCGCTCATCCGCCGCGCCAACCGGGTCCAGTCGTCGTCGCTCATCCGGCCCGAGCGCATGTCGGCGAGCTTGATTTTGGCCTCCGCCGACAACAGCCGCATCACGATCTCGGACTTGCTCATCTCCAACGAGAAGATGACGCTGGCCATCCGATGCTTGATCGAGCACGAGCGCAGGAAATCCAGCCCAAGGGTCGAGTTGTGCGTGGGGACCATGCCGCGGCCCGCCAAATACAGCCGCGCAGCGTTGTTGACCTGCACGCAGCGCACCGGAACGCTGGAAACCCGGCGCACCGCGTCCACATGCAGCACCGGGGCCATCAAGGTGGCGGTTCCGCGGCGTTCGGTGTAGCTGGCGATCGATCCAGCTGCGGCGATAGTGTCCAGCCCGCTACGCAATTCGGCCGTCGGGCGGACGCCATAACCCGTCGGCCATTGGTGATCGGCATCGGCGATGATCACCGTGCCGTCAGAAAATTCGACCTCGTAGCATGGCCGGCCCAACATGACTTCGGTCGCGGCCACCACCCGCGTGGGCTGTCCGTCGGCACCCAGCAGCTCATCACCGACGGCGACGTCGCCCATCGTCGTCCAGCCATCCGGTGTCGGCAGCGGCGTGTCTAATGCCAGCGCCTTGCCCACCCCAGGGCGGGCCGCGACGATGATCATCTGGCCGGGATGCAGGCCATTGGTCACATCGTCGAGCTCGGTGAAACCGGTCGGCACTCCGCGCGCCAACCCCCCGGCCGACGCGATCGCATCGATCTCGTCCATCGTCGGCTGCAGCAGATCCTCCAGCGCGACGAAGTCCTCGGAGAGCCGCCGATCGGTCACGTCGTAGATCTCGGCCTGGGCCCGGTCGACCACCTCGGCGACGTCGGAGCCCTCCGCGCCGGCATAGCCGTACTGCACCACCCGGGTGCCGGCTTCCACGAGGCGGCGCAGCAGCGCCTTCTCGGCCACGATCCCCGCGTAGTAGCCCGCGTTGGCCGCCGTCGGCACCGTCGAAATCAAGGTGTGCAGATAGGGCGCGCCGCCGATCCGGCGCAGCGAGCCGCGGCGGTCCAACTCGGCGGCGACCGTCACCGCGTCGGCCGGCTCCCCGCGCCCGTACAGGTCCAGGATGGCGTCGTAGACGTTCTGGTGCGCCGGGCGGTAGAAGTCGCCGGGGCGCAGCTTTTCCAGCACGTCGGCAATGGCGTCCTTGCTCAGCAGCATCCCGCCCAGCACCGACTGCTCGGCCGCGACATCCTGCGGAGGTTGACGTCCGAAGTCCTCGCTGGGCGCGTCGGTGCCGGGATAGCCGAGGTCGTCAACGACTGCCATGGCCTCCCCACCTCCTCGACGCGGCACTCGAACGCATATTCGACACCTACGACTTGACGCTAGGCCATGCCTCCGACATCACTCACCCCGAACAGCCCAACGCATAGCGGCATCGCCTCGCGACGGTTGACGCTAAAGGTTGCTGGCAAGGACTCCAAGCGGCCCTGTTCATGAAACTGTGCATCGCGTGTGCATATCTGTGAGCGGCTGTGTTGAGGGGGTGTGGAGAACCTGTGGAGCAATATCGGGGATCGCGGCATCACTGCAGATAAGCGGAACACAACGCCACACACTTTGTGTGGATGAGAATCTCTTCGGCGTGTCGGCCCGGGTTGCCATTTCGGGCGTGTTGCGTTGCAGGCAATGATTGGGCGCGTTAACAGACGGTTACGTTCGCTATCGGTTCGACTCGGGCGGAAGTTCGCCAGAGGATGCGTCAGCGCCCCGGCGGCAGCCACTCAGACCGCCACCGGGGATGACCGATGCGGGGCGCTAGCCCTGCGCGACGACGTCGAGGGCGACCTCGACGTCCACCTCGGGGTGCAGATGCACCGTGACCGGGTGATTACCAACGACCTTGATGTGCCCCTTGGGCAACCGGACGACCCGTTTGTCGAGGTTGGGTCCGCCGGCCTTCTTGATGGCGCTGACGACGTCACCGGGGGTCACCGAGCCGAACAACTTGCCGGAGTCGGCGGCCGTCCTCATCGGCAGCGCGACCGGGCCCAGCGCCTCGATCGCGGTTTTGATCTCGTTGGCATGCTCGAGGTCGCGAACCTGCTTGGAGGCGCGGGCCCGCCGGATGTCGTCAACCTGCTTCTGCGCGCCACGCGACGCGACGATCGCCAGGCCACGCGGCAGGAGGAAATTGCGTCCGTACCCGTCCTTGACCTCGACGGTGTCGCCGGCGGAACCGAGGTGGTCGACGTCGGCGGTCAAAATGAGCTTCATTTTTTGATGGTGTCCGTTCTGCGTTGCGTGCTTACCGCGCCGAGGAGGTGAAGGGCAGCAGCGCCACCTCGCGGGCGTTTTTGACCGCGAGCGCGATGTCGCGCTGGTGTTGCACGCAGTTGCCGGTGACCCGGCGCGCGCGGATCTTGCCCCGCTCGCTGATATATGTGCGCAGCAGCGCGGTGTCCTTGTAGTCGATCACTTGGTCTTTCTTGGCGCAGAACACGCATTTGCGTGTTTTGACCGGCTTTTCCGGAGCCGGGCGCCGCTTGTTGGACTTCGCCATGTCGTTCTCTTTCGCTCTGTAATTCAGGTATTAGAAGGGAGGCTCGTCGTCGCCGCCGCCGAACGAGCCGGAGGCCGGGGCGCTACCCCACGGGTCGTCGCCGGTGCCGCCGCCGCTGGCCTGGGCCGGCGCCTGCGCCTGCCGGGATCCCCCGCCGCTGCCGAAGCCGCCGCCTCCGCCGCCGCTGCGGCTGGCCTTGTTCACCTTGGCGGTGGCGTATCGAAGCGACGGGCCGATCTCGTCGACCTCGACCTCGACCACCGTGCGTTTCTCGCCCTCGCGGGTCTCGAACGAGCGCTGCTTGAGCCGACCCTGCACGATCACCCGCGATCCGCGGGTCAGGCTTTCGGCGACGTTCTCCGCGGCCTCCCGCCAGATGTTGCACCGCAAGAACAGCGCCTCGCCGTCTTTCCATTCTCCGCTCTGGCGGTCGTAGATCCGCGGTGTCGAGGCCACGGTGAAGTTCGCCACGGCAGCACCCGACGGCGTGAACCGCAGCTCCGGGTCAGCGGTCAGGTTTCCGACGACGGTGATGGTGGTGTCACCAGCCACAATTTCCTCCTAGGTCCGCCTGGGCTCCGGCGGGCATTTGGCTGAGCCTAGGCAACGGCTCTGACATCCCGCGGCCATTCGCCCACAGGCTAATGCTTGTCCGTGCGCATCACCTTGGTCCGCAGCACGGACTCGTTCAGGCTGAGCTGGCGGTCGAGCTCGGACACCGTCGCGGGCGCGGCCTTGAGGTCGATCACGGCGTAGATGCCCTCGGCGTGTTTGGCGATTTCGTACGCCAGCCGGCGCTTGCCCCAGATGTCGACCTTCTCGACCATTCCGCCGTCCTTGCGGACGACGTTGAGGAAGGTCTCCAACGACGGGGCGACGGTGCGCTCGTCGAGGGTGGGGTCAAGGATGACCATGATTTCGTATGGACGCATGGGAACCTCATCACCTCCTATGGTCGTGTGCGGCCACGGTCTTGTCCGTGGCAGGAGGGTCGCCTGCGTCGGCAACCGACTCAGGCTACCGGACAGCTGGTGAGCTTGCGAAATCCGGTGTCGAGCGTGCGTCCAGGGCGACGACACGCCGAGGCGCGCCGCCGTCAATGCACACTCGACGCCCTCATCGCACACTCGACGGCGTCGGCGCGGCTATTGGTGCCGGCTGCCGTAGCGCAGCCGGTCGTAGCCACGGCGCCAGCCAGCTGGGCGGCGCGTCGTCGGCCCGGTCGAACACGCCACCGGCGGGATCGTCGACTCGCCCGCCCCAGCGCACCAGATCTTCGCCGGGCCGGTAGATCTGGCGGACCACCAGCGCGCACAACGCCAGCACCGCGACGTCGCGCATCAGCACCGTGGCGGTGAACCACTGCTCGGGCAGCCCACGGTTGGGGACGCCGTAGAGGTAATACATTCGCGGCACCCACACCAAAGCATCGATCGTCATCCACGCCAACAGGATCCGGCGATGCGGCAAGGCCAGCACCGCCAATGGCACCAGCCATAGTGAGAATTGCGGGCTCCACACCTTGTTGGTCAGCAGGAATGCCGCCACCACCAGAAACGCCACCTGCGCCACCCTGGGCCGCTGTGGAGCAGTGAGGGCGATGTAACCGATTGCCACACAGCACAATACGAATAGCACTGCCACTACGGTGTTCAACACATGTGGCGGCTGCCAGAAACCCAGGTCCGGATCGAAACCACGCCAGCCGGTGAACGATTTGACGACGTTGTACAGCGAGTCCATGTCATCGCCGCGACGGGTGTTGAGCCGGAAGAACTCCGACCAGCCTCTGGGGAAGAGCACCATCACCGGCAAATTCACCAGCAGCCAGGTCAACGCGGTGGCGGCCGCGGTGTGGGCCACTTCGCGTAGACGCCCGGTGCGGACTCCCAACACCAGCAGCGGAGCCAACAACAACAGCGGATACAGCTTCGCGGCGATACCGAGTCCGATCAGCGCACCGGCCAGCACCGGTCGTCGCCGCGCCCACGCCAGCAGCGCACCGACCGCGAAAGCTGTTGCCAGCGCATCGAAATTGGTGAAGATCTGAAAGATCAGCAGTGGGGACGCCGCCACCAGCGCGGCGTCCCACACCCGTCGGCCCGCCAGGGCCGCAGTGGCCCAGACCGTCGCCAGCCAAGCCACCGCCAAGCCGAACGCCGCAACATCGAAGAACACCACCACCTCGGCGACGACGGGCAGCGCAATCAACTTGCTCAGTGCGGTGTAGGTCTTGGCCAACGCCATCGACATGTACTGATAAACCCCGGTGACCACCGGATACTCCATGTAGCGCACCGCAGGCTTGCCGTCATAGCGGGTCTGCGGTTTGCCGTCGGGATCCTTTTCAACCCAACTCGACTTGTACGGAAACTTGCCCTGGCTCAACAACTCTGCGCCGTACAGCGGCACGGTGTCGGAGTAGCACAGCTCGTAATAGGCGCGCTGATTCTGCCAATTGGCGACCCGTTGGTCACCCGGCCCTGACCCGGTGGTCACCAGGCAGGGCGCCTTCGTCAACCAACCCAACGCCAAGAACACCACCGCGATCAGGAACATCACCCGCAGCGGGGTGAGGAACGCCGCGCGCCCGATCATCGCGTGCCGGCCCACTGGGCCGCCGACGAGATTCGACAGCGCCGCGCCCAGAAAGTCTGTGCGGCTGGGGCAATCGCGGTCCTCGGCGGTGCGCAGGTCCGAGGCCAACGGCCCTGGCGAGACGGTGGGGCGGCCCGTCTCGACGTCCGTCACGGCGGCGGCGCAGGAGACGCGGGCACTCCGGCTCCCGGCGCGGGCACTCCGCCCCCCGGCGGCGCCGGCACCAACGGCGGGGCGGGCCCGACGGGGACGGTGGTGGGCGGCCCCACCGGAATCGTGATGCCCGGCGCCACTTCAATCGTGGGCTGGATGACCGTCTGCGACGGCGGCGGAGGTGGCGGGGGCGGCGCGGCGGGCGGCCCGGCGTAGCCGCCGATCTGGGTTGGCTTGGGGAAGGACTCGCTGGAGGTGCCCTTGAGAGCGCCGTCCATGGTCGACTTCCAGATGTCCGACGGCAGAGTCGAGCCCCAGACCGGGGAGCCCCACTTGTTCACCAGCGGATGGTCGCCCCGCGCTGTGCCCACCCACACGGCCGTCGAAAGCGACGGCGTGTAGCCGACCATCCACGCGTCCTTGTTGGCGTCGGTGTCACCCAACTGGGTGGTGCCGGTCTTGGCCGCCGACGGTCTGCCACCGGCCAACGCGTGGCCGTTCGAATACGCGGCGATCGGCTGCATCGCGGAGGTGACGTTGTCGGCGACGTCTTTCGGAATCCGTTCCTCACCGGAGTTATCGGAAGTGCTGGCATCGAACAGTACGTGGCCGGCCGAGTTGACCACCTTTTGCACGAAATGCGGGCGGTGATACACGCCGGAGGCGGCCAGCGTGGCGTACGCCGAGGCCATGTCGATCACCCGGGTCTGGTACTGGCCCAACACAATTCCGTTGTTCGGCGGTCCGCCTTGACCGTCTTCGGAGAGCGTATGCGCCACACCGGGGAAGCTTTCCGCAATGCCCGCGTGGTGTGCGGCGTTGGCCACGTCTTCCGGACCGTTTTTCAGTTTCAGCATCAGCCGGTAGTACGAGGTGTTCAGCGAGCGCTTGAGCGCCTCGGCGATGTTGCAGGTTCCGCAGCTTTCGCCCTCGACGTTGGAGATCTTGATGCCGTTGACCGTCAACGGCGAGCTGTCCACTTGATAGCCCAGCCCGATGCCCTGCTCCAGCGCGGCGATCAGCGCGAACACCTTGAACGACGACCCGGTCTGCAGGCCGGCCTGCGCGAAGTCGAAGCCGTTGGCGTCCGAGCCGCCGTAGTAGGCCCGCACCGCCCCGGTATGCGGGTCGATGGACGCGACGGCGGCCCTCATGTCCGGGTTCTGACCCTCGAGGTACTTCGACACCGCGTTCTCGGCGGCCTTCTGCGCTTGCGGATCGATGGTCGTGGTGACCTGCAGGCCCTGCGTGTTGAGGGTCTGCTCGTCGATGTTGAACAGGTCGAGCAGCTCCCTGGTCACCTGCCGCTCGATCAGCCCGTTGGGTCCGGTGGTCTGGTCCTGCGCGCGGGCCTGCTCGGGCGGCACCGTCGTCGGAAACACCTGGGCCGCACGGTCCTTCGGCGAGAGTGCACCTATTTCCACCATCCCGTCGAGCACCCAGTTCCACCGTACCTTGGCGCCCTCCAAGTCCACGGCGGGGTCCAGGCTGGACGGCCGCCGGATCAGCGCCGCCATCAGTGCTCCCTCGGCGAGGGTGAGCCGCTCGACGGGTTTGTCGAAATACGCCTTCGAGGCCGCGGAGATCCCGTAGGCGCCTCGTCCGAAGTAAATGATGTTCAAATAGGCTTGCAGCACATCGTCTTTGGACCATTCGCCCGACATCTTGGTGGCGATGACCAGTTCCTTGGCCTTGCGTATCAGGCCGCTCCACCCGTACTGCGCCGACCCGACCAGCGCGTTCTTGACGTACTGCTGGGTGATCGTCGAGCCGCCCTGTAAGTCGCCGCCGAACATATTGTTCTTGACCGCGCGCGCGAAACCGGAGATCGAAAAGCCCGGGTTGGAATAGAAATTGCGGTCTTCGGCGGCGAGTACCGCCTCACGCACATGCACGGGCACCTGCTCGAGCTTGACATCGACCCGGTTACCTTCCGGGGGAACGATTTTGGCGAGCTCTGAACCGTCGCTGGCCAAGATCGTCGAGACCTGATTCGTACGGATGTCGCCGGGCTTGGGGACGTCGACGATGAAGTAGGCCATCGCGAAGGTGACGATCGGCAACAGCAACATCACCACGGCCGCGACGTAGAGTCCGCGCCGCACCCACAACCAGTTGATCCGGCGCAGCCACGTCCAGTCGATTCGGTGAATCCAGTCCCAGTTGGGCAGCTGCGGCAGTTTCCACGGCGGCGGACCGGGGGGACGGCCCCCGGGCGCACCTCCCCCGGGCGGACTTCCCCCGGGCGGACGGCGGCCGGGCGGGCCACCCCCAGGCCGGCTGCTCCGCGGCGGGCGGCTGCCGGTGGGCGGTCGGCGAGGACCCGATGCCTTACCGTCCAACGCAGCCTTGACCGCATCGATCGTCGGGTCGCGGCGCTCCGCGCGCGGCGGCGGCGCCGTACCGTCCAGTGCTGCCTTGACCGCTTCGATCGGATCCCGCAACGGCAGCGACGTGTCGTCGCGGACCGGCGGCAACACGGTGGTCAACCGGTCATCAGGCGGGACCGGATGACGTCGCCGAGTCGGCTTGGGCTTGGGCGCGCCGTCGGCCGCCGGCCCCTTCGGGGCGTCACGGGCCGAGCGGTCTTGCTGCCCTTCGTTATTCACTGGCCGTGCGGGCGCCGTTGCGCGCCGTCCGCGTGCTGCGCGACCCTCGGGGCGGACGGGCTGCGCCGAGCACATACGACTTGACCAAGTGATTCCAGCTGCAGGTCCGGCATACCTCCACCACGTGTACCGAGAACTCCTCGAATCGCGATGCCAGCAAGACCAGCTCTTCGGCGGTACGCGCCGAACCGGATACCGCGCCCAGATGATCGCCGAATACCCACGACACCAGGGTGAGCTGCTCTTTCCGGCAGATAGGGCACATCACCGGGCTGAGCTTCCCGTGAAACTTCGCCGCGCGCAGCAAGTAGGGATTGGCGTCACATACTTCGGACACCCCGGTTCGCCCGGAATACACCTCGGCCAGCACGGAGCGACGCCGAAGCGCATAGTCCACTACCTGTCGCTGCAATCGCACGCACACCAGAGTACGTCCGTGTCGGCGTTGCCGAGAGCTAGCCTGGCGTGCCAGCCGATCAACTCGGTTTGAGCAGCAGCGTCGCACCGACGCTGAATACGGCCGTGACAACCAGATAGCAGCAGGCATACCAGGGGTTGCCGTGGTCGGCCGCGATGAGGCTGGCCAGTATCAACGGTGTGAGGCCGGACGCATAAATCCCGGACAGCTGATAGACGGTGGACAGCCCGGTGTAGCGGATTCGAGTGGGGAACAGCGAGGCATAAAGGGTGCCCTGCGCGCCATAGAACCAGGCGTGGATCACACCGAATGCCAGCACCATGCCCACCGCGTACCAAATGATGCTGTGGGCGGCGAACATCGCGAACACCGGGAACACGGCCAGCCCGAGCATCGCGACGCCCGTGGCGTACACCATCCGCGCGTCAAATCGGTCCGTGAAGCGACCGGATACCGGCAGCAGCACCGCCATCACCAGCGCGGCGATGGTGACTGTCGACAGCACCGGAACCTTGCCCAGCCCAAGGGTCCCTGTTGCATACGCGATGGCGAACACCCCCCACGTGTTGAACGCGGCGCCTTCCGCCCATCGGGATACCAGACCGAGCAGGGTGAGGCGCAGGGCCGGACGCGTGAAGACCTCCCGCACCGGAACAGCCGAAGTTTCCGCGCGCGCCTGGATCGCCTGGAAGGCCGGTGTTTCGGCCACCCGCAGCCGCACCACCAACCCGAAGGCAACTAACACCACACTGAGCAGGAACGCGATTCGCCATCCGTAACTGGCGAACGCGTGCGCCGGCAGCAGCAGCTGCAGCATCGCGAACACGCCCGTGCCTAAGGCCAGCCCCAGCGCCAGGCCAACCTGCGGTGCGCTGCCGTAGATTCCGCGCCGATCTTCGGGGCTGTACTCGACGGCTAGCAACATGGCGCCGGCCCACTCACCGCCCAGCGCAAACCCCTGAATGATTCGCAGCACCACCAGCAGCACCGGCGCGAGGATCCCCACCTGCGACGCCGTGGGCAACACGCCCATCAAGCTGGTCGCCCCGCCCATCAACAGCATGGTCAGCGCCAGGCTGCGTTTCCGACCGATGCGGTCGCCGATGTGGCCGAACACGAATCCGCCGATCGGGCGCATCACGAATCCGACGGCGAAAGTGGCGAATGCCAACAATGTGCCCAAGGTGGAATTCTGCGACGGGAAGAACGCATGGTTGAAGACGATCGTGGCGGCCGTCGCATAGAGAAAGAAGTCGTACCACTCGACGGTGGTGCCGACCACGCTGGCAGCGAGCACCGTGCGGCGCGCGCTGCGGTCGATGTCGAGTTGTTGAGGCGGTGCGAATTCGATCAGGCTAGGAGGCACTGACGTCCCCGACGCTCGGAAGGAACGCCGACCGGGCCGGCTCGGTCGGCTTGTCGAGTTCGACGCCGTCACCCAGGAGGCCACGCCGGGCCAGGATCGGGCGCACTCCCTCGCCGAACGTGTATGCCTCCTCCAAGTGTGGATAGCCGGACAGGATGAAGTGGTCCAGGCCCAGCTCGGCATATTCGGTGATCCGCTCGGCGACCTCCTGGTGCGAACCGACCAACGCGGTGCCGGCGCCGCCGCGGACCAACCCAACGCCCGACCACAGGTTGGGGTAGATCTCGAGACGTCGCGCGTCCACGCCGGCATCGAAAGCGCTGCCCTCGCCATGCAATCGGCGCATCCGGAGTTGCCCCTCGGACTCCGATCGGGCGAGCGACTGTTGCGCGGCCGCTACGGTTTGCGGACTGAGAGCACTGAGCAGCCGGTGCGCCTCCGACCAGGCCTGCTCGCTGGTGTCGCGGGAAATCACGTGTAGGCGGATGCCGTAGCTCAGTTCCCGGCCCCGGGCCTTGGCCAGACCTCGGATCCAGTCGAGCTTTTCGCTGACCTGGTCGGGGGGCTCACCCCAGGTCAGATACGTGTCCGCGAAGCTGGCCGCGACGTCGCCGGCCTCGGGTGAGGAGCCGCCGAAGAAGATGGCCGGCACCGGATCGGGGCGCCGCGCCAACGACGCCTTCTCGACGCGCACGTGTTCTGCGGTCACCGTCACCGGCTCGGCAGACGTCCACAACCGGCGGACGATGTCGAGGAACTCGCCACACCGGGCATAGCGGGCCTCTTTGGGTAGGAAGTCGCCGAACTTGCGCTGCTCGATGCTCTCCCCGCCGGTGACCACGTTCAGCAGCAACCGTCCCTGCGACTGCCACTGAAACGTGGCCGCCATTTGCGCGGCCAGCGTCGGGCTGATGAGGCCGGGCCGCAACGCCACCAAGTACTTCAGCGACTCGGTGCTGCTGATCAGCATGGCGGTGGTCAGCCAGGCGTCTTCGCACCATTGGCCGGTCGGGGTGAGCACGGCCTCAAAGCCGTTGACCTCGGCGGCCTGGGCGAGCTGAATGAGGTACTTCAAATCGGCCGGCCGGTCGCCGTGCATCGTGCTCCCGTGGCCGCCGGCGATGAGATTCCGGGAATCCCCGTAAGTGGGAAGAAACCAATGAAGGTGTATTGACACGCTATCTATTTATGCCCGGTGTCGGCCGCACCCAACAGGCTTGCAACCATGGTGATTTCAACCCGCGGGCCCGCACGCCGCATACGATCATCGCCGTGGCTGCTACCCGGGCGAAAGACAGCGACCGGGACGACACCTGCCGGATCCTCGACTCGGCGCTCAATGAGGGTCAGCTGTCGATGGAGGAACACCGGGAACGGGTCAGCGCGGCCACTGCCGCCGTCACGCTGGCCGATCTGCACGCTCTGGTCGCTGACCTGCAGACCGCCAGCGCCCCGGTGCAGCTGACGCCGCTGCGCTCACGACCGAAGTTCGGCAGCTGGGGCATCGTCGCGGCCGCTCTGGTCGTCGCGGTGTTGTTCGGGATGGGCATCGGCTGGGGGCTCTACGGCAACACCAGCTCACCGCTGAGCTTCACATCCGATCCCGGTGCGAAGCCCGACGGCGTTGCGCCGGTGGTGCTGACCCCGCCCAAGCAGCTGCAGTCCGTGGGCGGTCTGACCGGGCTGCTGGACGCGGCCCGCAAAAAGTTCGGCGACACAATGGGCTTTCGGCTGGTGGTCTACCCCGAGTACGCGGTGATGGATCGCCCGGACCCCCGCGAACCACGACGCCAACTGAGCTACACCTATCGCGGCGGATGGGGCAATCCGACCGGTTCGTCCAAAAGCAGTGCGGCCGCTGCCGTCGACCTGAGCAGCTTCGACCCCGCGGCGGTCGTAGGCATCCTGCGGGGTGCTCCCCAAACACTGGGCATCAAGCAGTCGGACGTCAAGAGCACATATCTGATCGTCGAGCCGTCCGGGGACCCGACCAGGCCGGGTGCGCTGTCGCTGTCGGTTTACGTGTCCAGCGATTACGGCAGCGGCTATATCCAGTTCGCCGGCGACGGCACCGTCAGCCAGATCATCCGTCCGTCCTGACCGCTCGGCTAATACCGGCTGAACGCGATGCGAACACCAGCTGGTGTGGTGGCAAATATATCGGGACGATACTATGACGCGAGACTGTGTCCCGACACATCAAGTGTCACAACGATCGAGCAAAGGAGGTGACTCGGTGCTGGAGCTTGCCATCCTGGGACTCTTGCTCGAGTCGCCCATGCATGGCTATGAACTGCGTAAACGGCTGACCGGTCTACTGGGGGCGTTCCGGGCTTTTTCTTACGGGTCGCTCTACCCCGCGCTGCGACGGATGCAGGCGGACGGGCTGATCGCCGAGAACGCCGCCCCGGCCGGGACGCCGGTGCGGCGCGCGCGGCGAGTGTACGAATTGACCGAAGCCGGCCAGCAGCGCTTCAGCGAGCTGGTCGCCGACACCGGTCCGCACAACTACACCGACGACGGCTTCGGAGTGCACCTGGCATTCTTCAACCGCACTCCCGCCGAAGCGCGGATGCGCATCCTGGAGGGCCGCCGTCGGCAGGTCGAAGAGCGTCGGGAAGGCCTGCGTGAAGCAGTGGCGCGGGCGACTAATTCGCTTGACCGCTATACCCGCCAGCTACATCAACTCGGGCTGGAGTCAAGCGAACGAGAAGTCAATTGGCTCAACGAGTTGATCGCGGCCGAACGCGTAGCGCAACGCCGCGCCGAGCAGTCCTAGAGCCAGGCGAACGACAACATCCACCACAGAGGTATGAGTAAGGAGAACCCCGTATGAGTGAGCACAAGCCGTTTGGGGCACCGGCGGCTCAGCCGGAGATCCGGGTCGCGATTGTCGGCGTCGGTAACTGCGCGTCCTCGCTGGTACAGGGCGTCGAGTATTACCAGAATGCCGACGAGACATCGTCGGTGCCTGGCTTGATGCACGTGCGGTTCGGGCCGTACCACGTTCGCGACGTGAAGTTCGTCGCCGCATTCGACGTGGACGCCAAGAAGGTCGGATTCGACTTGTCGGACGCGATTTTCGCCTCCGAAAACAACACCATCAAGATCGCGGACGTGCCGCCCACCAACGTGACGGTGCAGCGCGGACCGACGTTGGACGGCATCGGCAAGTACTACGCGGACACCATCGAGCTCTCGGACGTCGAGCCGGTCGACGTGGTCAAGGTGCTGCGCGACGCAGAGGTGGACGTGCTGGTCTCCTACCTGCCTGTGGGCTCGGAAGAGGCCGACAAGTTCTACGCCCAGTGCGCGATCGACGCCAACGTGGCGTTCGTCAATGCGCTGCCGGTGTTCATCGCGTCGGACCCGGTGTGGGCCAAGAAGTTCGCCGACGCCGGAGTGCCGATCGTCGGTGACGACATCAAGAGCCAGGTCGGCGCGACGATCACGCACCGAGTGATGGCCAAGCTGTTCGAGGACCGCGGTGTGCAGCTGGACCGCACCATGCAGCTCAACGTGGGCGGCAACATGGACTTCCTCAACATGCTCGAGCGTGAGCGCCTGGAGTCGAAGAAGATCTCCAAGACCCAGGCCGTCACGTCGAACGTGCAGCGGGAGTTCAATACCAAGGACGTGCACATCGGCCCGTCCGACCATGTCGGCTGGCTCGACGACCGCAAATGGGCCTACGTGCGGCTGGAGGGTCGTGCCTTCGGCGACGTGCCGTTGAACCTGGAGTACAAGCTCGAGGTGTGGGACTCGCCGAACTCGGCCGGGGTCATCATCGACGCCGTGCGGGCCGCCAAGATCGCCAAGGACCGCGGCATCGGCGGACCGGTGATCCCTGCGTCGGCGTATCTGATGAAGAGCCCACCGAAGCAGCTGCCCGACGACATCGCCCGCGCACAGCTGGAAGAGTTCATCGTCGGCTAGGAGCTGCCCCGTGGCGACTGCTGACGACGGGCTCGCTGATCTGCCTGAGTTTGCGCTGCTGCACGAAAACGCCGAACAGGCCGGCGTTTCCGGTCCGCTGCCCGTCGTGCAACGGGTCGACGTGGGCGCGATCAGCGCGCTGAAGTGGGGCGAGCGCCCACCGCGGGTCGTGTTCCTGCACGGCGGCGGGCAGAACGCGCACACCTGGGACACCGTGATCGTCGGGCTGGGTGAGCCGGCCCTCGCGCTGGACCTTCCCGGCCACGGCCGGTCGGCCTGGCGCGACGACGGCGACTACTCCCCGCAGCGCAACGCCGCCACGCTGGCGCCGGTAGTGCGCGAGCTTGCGCCGTCCGCCGATCTCGTCGTCGGCATGTCGCTGGGCGGGCTGACCGCGATCGGGCTCGGCGCGATCGCACCCGACCTGCTGCAAGAGCTCATCCTTGTCGACGTCACCCCGTCGGCGTTGCGGCGCCACAGTGAGCTGACTGCCGAACAGCAAGGCACGGTGGTCTTGATGCACGGCGATCGCGAATTCGACAGCTTCCAAGCCATGTTGGAGTCGACCACTGCAGCGGCGCCCCACCGCGACGTGAAAGCGTTGCGCCGCGGCGTATTTCACAACTCCCGTCGGCTGGGCGACGGTCGCTGGACGTGGCGTTACGACAGGATCCGCACGGTTCCCGATTTCGACAGCCTGTGGGACATCGTCGACGGGCTGTCCGCGCCGATCACCCTGGTGCGGGGCGGCAAGTCGGGCTTCGTCACCGACGACGACGCAGACGAATTAGCCAGCCGTGCATCGCAATTCCGTGGCACGCACGTCGTAGAGAATTCCGGGCATTCTGTGCAGAGCGACCAGCCTCGGGCGTTGGTCGACATCGTGCGGACAGTGCTCGACGGCTAACGTGGCAGTATGACTTCCTCCCTTCGCTCCGTGCGTATCGGCGTGCAGCTGCAGCCGCAGCATGCTGCCCAATACCGCAAAATCCGTGACGCGGTCCGTCGCTGCGAGGACATCGGCGTCGACGTCGCGTTCAACTGGGATCACTTCTTCCCGCTGTACGGCGATCCAGACGGTCCGCATTTCGAATGCTGGACAATGCTCGCTGCCTGGGCCGAGCAGACGTCGCGCATCGAAATCGGCGCGCTGGTGACCTGCAATTCCTACCGCAATCCGGAACTGCTCGCCGACATGGCCCGCACCGTCGACCACATATCCGATGGTCGTCTGATCCTTGGCATCGGGTCGGGTTGGAAACGTAAGGACTACACCGAATACGGCTACGAGTTCGGCACCGCCGGCAGTCGTCTCGACGACCTGGCTGCCGCGCTGCCACGGATCAAATCGCGACTGGGCAAGCTCAATCCGCCGCCGACGCGGCAGATTCCGTTGCTGATCGGCGGCGGGGGCGAGAAGAAGACCCTGCGTCTGGTCGCCGAGCATGCCGATATGTGGCACAGCTTCACCACCGCCGACGACTATCCGGCGAAGTCGGCCGTGCTGGCCGAACACTGCGCCGCGGTCGGGCGCGATCCGGATACCATCGAACGCTCGGCCGCCGTCGGTGGGGAGACCGGTCGCGCGGGCCATGCCGAGCTGATCGCCGACGCCGAAGCACTGACGGGCCTCGGGGTGAACCTGCTGACCGTCGGATCCACCGGACCCGACTACGACCTGAGCGCCGCCGAAGTATTGTGCCGGTGGCGCGATAACCTCTAGCCGCCACTTCCCCGGACATGCCAAAGAAATACGGCGCCAAAGAAAAAGATCAGGTCGTTGCCTACATCTTCCACCTGGTGCTGACCGGCAAGCTGCGCACCGGTGACCGGGTCGACCGCAACGAGATCGCCCAGCACTTGGGGATGAGCCGGGTTCCGGTTCAGGAAGCCGTCGGGCAGCTGGAACACGACGGGCTGCTTTCCACGCAATATCACCGGGGCGCGTTCGTCGAGCGATTCGACGAGGACACCATCCGCGAACACTACGAGGTGCACGGCGTGCTGAACGGACTCGCGTCGGCTCGCGCGGCCGCCAACCCCACGCCGCGGATCCTCGGCCGGCTCGACACCGTGATGCGCGCGCTGCGTAATGCGAAGGAGCTTCGTGCATTCGAGGCGGCGGCGCACGAGTATCGGCGCGCCGTCAACGAGGAGTACGCCGGGCCGAGGCTGCGCGCGGCAATTCGCGCCTCGCGGGGCCTGATTCCGCGTGCGTTCTTGCAGAGCTACCCGAACGTGATGGTCGAGATGCTGCCGTTCTACGAAGAGGAGACCGCGGCGATCCACCGCCGCGACCCCGACGCCGCGCGGGCCGCGTGCGCCGGCTGCGCTGAGTTGATGGCGAAGGTGATGGTGACCGAACTGGTTCGCCGCCGCGTTCTCGCTCCGTCGCAAAAGCCCGCGGTTGCGTTCTGAACCGGCCGTTAGGTTGGGGCCATGAACCTCAACGCCGGAAAGCTGGTCGCGCTGATCGCGGCGATCCTGATGGTGTGCGGCCTCGGGTCGGCGCCGCCCGCCACGGCCGCTCCCAATCAGTGCGCCCCGCCCGGGGTGCAAAGCGCCACCGAGTTACCTCCGAAGCTGGCCAAAGCCACCCGTCCTCGCGAAGACAAGTACACGACCGCGGATGTCGAGCCGCTGGATTCGGTGGACGTCGGGGCGCTTGGCCTGATCAGTCCGGGCACCCTGACGGTCGGCACGCTGTCCGAGGCGCCGCCGAACACTTGCATCAACACCAACGGGCAGTTCACCGGTTTCGACAACGAACTGTTGCGGGCCATTGCCGCAAAGCTGGGGTTGCAGGTCCGCTTCGTCGGCACCGACTTCGCCGGCCTGCTCGCCCAGGTCGCGTCGCGGCGCTTTGACGTCGGCTCGGCATCGATCATGGCCACCGACGTGCGCCGGCGCACGGTCGACTTCACCAACGGCTACGACTTCGGCTATGCCTCGCTGGTGGTCCAGCCCGGCTCACCGATCACCGGGTTCGACGACCTCGCGGCCGGGCAGCGTATCGGTGTCGTTCAGGGCACCGTGCAAGACGCCTACGTGGTCGAGACGCTGCATCTGCAACCGGTGAAGTTCCCCGACATCACCACCGCCTACACCAGCCTCAAGACCCATCAGATCGATGCCTGGGTGGCCGGCGGGCTGGAAGCGATGAACGCGGTGCGGCCCGGGGATCCCGCCGCGATCGTCGCCAACGCGTTCAACGAAGGGGACTTCGTGGCCTACGCGGTAGCCAAAGAGAACCGCCCGCTGATCGCCGCGCTGAACTCGGGGCTGGACGCGGTCATCAATGACGCCACCTGGTCGGGTCTCTACTCCGAATGGGTTCCGCGTCCGCTGCCGCCGGACTGGAAACCGGGATCGAAGGCGGCGCAGACGCCGCATCTGCCGGACTTCGCCCGAATCGCCGAGCGCCATCACCGGCCCAAGGCCGGACCGCCCGCCCCGACGTCCACGCTCGCCCAGCTGCGCGAGTCCTTCCTCGACTGGGACCTCTACCAGCAGGCCATCCCCGTCCTGCTGAAAACCGGCTTACCCAACACGTTGATCCTGACCGTCAGCGCCAGCATCATCGGCCTGACCGTGGGGATGATGCTGGCGGTCGCCGGAATCTCGCGTGTGCGCTGGCTGCGTTGGCCGGCGCGGGTGTACACCGACATCTTCCGCGGCCTGCCCGAAGTGGTGATCATCCTGCTCATCGGGCTTGGGCTCGGCCCGGTGGTGGGCGGGCTGACCCACAACAACCCGTATCCCCTGGGCATCGCGGCGCTGGGTTTGACCGCCGCCGCCTACGTCGGCGAGATTTTCCGCTCCGGAATTCAAAGCGTGGAGTCCGGTCAGCTGGAGGCCTCGCGGGCGTTGGGGCTCAGCTACCGCACCTCGATGCGATTGGTGGTGGTACCGCAGGGAATCCGCCGGGTATTGCCCGCGCTGGTCAACCAGTTCATCGCGCTGCTGAAGGCCTCCGCGCTGGTGTACTTCCTCGGCCTGATCGCCGGTCAGCGGGAACTGTTCCAGGTCGGCCGCGACCTCAACGCGCAAACCGGCAGCCTCTCACCGCTGGTGGCCGCGGGGATCTTCTATCTGATATTGACCATCCCGCTGACTCATCTGGTGAACTTCGTCGACAACCGGCTGCGCCACGGCCGCTCTCCTGCTGAGCCGGAGAACGCACTCGACCGGATCGCCTCGACGACCAGTCAGGAGATGACGTGACGGATCGCTTGGAGCGCCCGCAGTCGGTATCGCTGGCGGGCAAGGACATTCACCTGTCGTTCGGTCACAACACGGTACTGCGCGGAGTGGACATCGACGCGGCCGCGGGCAGCACGGTGGCGGTGATCGGCCCGTCGGGCTCCGGCAAGTCGACACTGCTGCGCGTGTTGAACCGGCTGTATGAGCCCGACCGCGGCGACATCCTGCTCGACGGACGCTCGGTGCGGGGCGACGATCCCAATCGGCTCCGGCAGCGAATTGGGATGGTGTTCCAGCATTTCAACCTCTTCCCGCACCGCACCGTGCTCGACAACGTCATGCTGGCGCCGCGCAGGCTTAAGCGCCTCTCCGTGGACGCGGCCCGCGAGCTGGCGCTGGCCCAGCTGGATCGGGTGGGCATGAAACACAAGGCCGATAGCCGCCCCGGCGCGCTGTCGGGCGGGCAGCAGCAAAGGGTCGCGATTGCCCGCGCGCTGGCAATGGCCCCGCAGGTAATGCTGTTCGACGAGGCGACGTCGGCGCTGGATCCCGAACTGGTCAAGGGCATCCTCGCGCTGATCGCCGACCTGGCCCACGAGGGCATGACGATGCTGGTCGTCACCCACGAAATGGGTTTCGCCAGGTCGACATCCAACACGGTGGTCTTCATGGACCACGGTCAGGTGGTGGAAACCGGGCCGCCGGATCGGATCTTCGAGGCGGCGGAAACCGAGCGGCTGCAGCGATTCTTGTCGCAAGTGCTTTGACAGCAAAACCGATTTTCGGGTAAGCCGAACACAAGATCGGTTAGACTGGCGAACTATGGCGGAACGTGAAGCCACCGCGCCGGAGCTCACGCAGCTGGCAGAGGGCCTCCACCGCACGCTGGCCAAGCTGTTTTCCATCCTGCGCCGCGGTGACCCCAGCGCCGGCGCCGCAACAGCCGGAGACCTGACCCTGGCGCAGCTGTCCATCCTGGTGACGCTGCTCGATCGGGGTCCGATCCGGATGACCGACCTCGCCGCGCACGAGCGAGTCCGCACGCCAACGACTACCGTCGCGATTCGCCGCCTGGAGAAGATCGGCCTGGTGAAGCGCTCGCGCGACCCGTCGGACCTGCGCGCGGTGCTCGTTGACATCACGCCGCGCGGGTTAGCGGTGCACCGCGAGTCGCTGACCAACCGGATCTCGGCGTTGGCCGCGTTGCTCAGCCAGCTCAGCGAGTCCGACCTGGACACCCTGACCAAGGCGCTTGCGCCGTTGGAGCGCCTGGCGGCCAGCGAGCCGGTGACCGCCCCGCCCGCCGAACAGGACTGAAAGTCGTTGGCGCGCAAGCCAACCGCACTCATCACTGGTGCCAGCCGCGGGATCGGTTCGGCCATTGCCGCCGCCCTGGCGCCGACGCACACTCTGCTGCTGGCCGGCCGGCCTTCGCCCGGGCTCGACGCCACCGCCGAGCGGCTGGCCGCCACGACGCTGCCGCTGGACTTGACCGACACCGACGCGATCGCGGCCCATGCCGCATCCATCGACGAGCTCGACGTGCTGGTCCACAACGCCGGGGTGTCCATGCCCGGGTCTGTCGCCGAGTCCACCGCCGAACAATGGCGCACCACGTTCGAGATCAATGTGATTGGCGTGGTTGCACTTACGCTGGCGCTGCTGCCGGCGCTGCGACACGCACAGGGCCAGGTGGTGTTCATCAACTCCGGGTCGGGGCGCAGGGTTTCGCCCGGGATGGCCTCCTATTCGGCCAGCAAGTTTGCGCTGCGCGCGTTCGCCGATTCGCTGCGCAACGACGAGTCTGCCCTGCGGGTCACCACCGTCTACCCCGGCCGCGTCGACACCGATATGCAGCGCGAACTGGTCGCGTACGAGGGCGGCGAATACGACCCCGAGCGATTCCTCCGGCCCGACACAGTTGCCGCAGTGGTCGCCGACGTGGTGGCCACCCCGCCGGATGCGCATGTGCACGAGGTTGTGGTGCGCCCTCGCTAGACCACCAAGTTGACGAGCCGCCCGGCAACCACGATCACCTTCTTCGGTGTGGCGCCCGCCAAAAACGCCTGCACCTTCTCGTCGGCCAGCGCGGCCGCCTCGAGCGTGTCGGCGTCGGCGTTGGCGGCCACCGTGATTCGGCCACGGACTTTGCCGTTGACCTGCACCGGGTATTCGACCGTGTCCTCGACCAGGTAAGCCGGGTCGGCCACCGGGAACGGCCCGTGCGCCAGCGATGCGGGATTGCCCAACCGTTGCCATAACTCCTCGGCCAAATGCGGCGCCAGCGGCGCCAGCATCAGCACCAACGGCTCGACCGCCGCGCGGGGCACCGAATCGCGGTGCTCTTTGGTGAGATGGTTGGTGTACTCGATCAATTTGGCCACCGCGGTGTTATTGCGCAGCGCCGCATAGTCTTCCGACACACCCGCGATGGTGCGGTGCAGCAGCCGCAGCGTGTCAGCGTCGAGATCCTGGTCGTCGACCACCCTGATTTCGCCGCTGTACTCGTCGATCACCAGCCGCCACACCCGCTGCAAGAAACGGTATGCGCCCACGACATCCTTGGTCGCCCAAGGGCGTGAGGCCTCCAGCGGGCCCATCGACATCTCGTACACACGCAGCGTGTCGGCGCCGTAGCTGTCGCACATCTCGTCGGGCGACACCGAATTCTTCAGGCTCTTACCGATCTTGCCGAATTCCTGGAAGACTTCGATCTCACCCTCAGGACCCGGGTAGACGAATTTGCCGTCATGCTCGACCACGTCGGCCGCCGGCACATAGGCCCCGCGGCTGTCGGTGTAGGCGAAGGCTTGGATGTAGCCCTGGTTGACCAGCCGACGGTAGGGCTCGCACGAGCTGACATGACCCAAGTCGTAGAGCACCTTGTGCCAGAACCGTGAATACAGCAGGTGCAGCACCGCATGTTCGGCGCCACCGACATACAGGTCGACACCGCCCGGGTCGTCCGGGCCGTGCTCGGCCGGTCGCGGGCCCATCCAGTAGGCCTCGTTCTCTTTGGCGCAGAACCGTTCCGAGTTGTGCGGGTCGGTGTAGCGCAGCTCGTACCAGGAGCTGCCCGCCCAATTCGGCATGACGTTGGTGTCGCGGGTGTAGGGCTTGAGCCCGTCACCGAGGTCCAGCTCGACGTGCACCCAATCGGTCGCCTTGGCCAGCGGCGGCGACGGCTCGCTGTCGGCGTCGTCAGGGTCGAACAGCACCGGCGAATAGTCTTCGATGTCGGGCAGCTCGACCGGCAACGCCGCCTCGTCCAGCGCATGCGGGCGCCCGTCGCCGTCGTAGACGATCGGGAACGGCTCGCCCCAATAGCGTTGCCGCGCGAAAAGCCAGTCGCGCAACTTGTATTCGACGCGGGCCTGACCGCGGCCCTCGGATTCCAACCGCGCGGTGATGGCCTGCTTGGCGGTGGCCACATCCATGCCGTTGAGGTAGCCGGAGTTGACCAGCACGCCGTCGCCGACATAAGCGGCTTGTGAAATGTCGCCGCCGGCAATGACTTCGACGATCGGCAAGCCGAACTCGTGGGCGAACTCCCAGTCGCGATGGTCGTGGCCGGGAACGGCCATGATCGCCCCGGTACCGTATCCGGCCAGCACGTAGTCGGCGATGAAGATCGGCACCCGCTCGTCGTTTGCCGGGTTGATCGCGTACTTGCCCAGAAACACGCCGGTCTTGACCTTGTTCTCCTGGCGTTCCAAGTCCGACTTCGCCGCGATGGCCCGCCGGTAGGACGCGACGGCCTGGGCGGGCGTGTCGGCGCCGAACGTCCAATGGGAGTCCACCCCGTCCGGCCACTCGGCGGCAACCAACTCGTCGACCAGCTCATGCTCGGGGGCGAGCACCAGGTAGGTGGCGCCGAAGAGGGTGTCCGGCCGGGTGGTGAACACCTCGATGTCGCCGGCGTCGCTGCCGAACAGCGCGGCCGCGCCGGTGGAGCGCCCGATCCAGTTGCGCTGCATGGTCTTGACCTGCTCGGGCCAGTCCAGCAGGTCGAGGTCGTCGAGCAGCCTGTCGGCGTAGGCCGTGATCCGCATCATCCACTGCCGCAACCGCTTCCGGAACACCGGAAAGTTCCCGCGGTCACTGCGGCCCTCGGCGGTGACCTCTTCGTTGGACAGAACCGTGCCCAGACCCGGACACCAGTTCACTATCGAATCCGATCGGTACACCAGGCGGTGGCTGTCGATCACGTCGGCCCGCTCACCCGCCGACAGCGTCGACCATTCGCGACCGTCGTCCAACTGCCTTGCGCCGGAGTCGAATTCCGCTAGCAACTCGGCGATGGGACGTGCCTTGTTGGCGGCGGTGTCGAACCAGGCGTTGTAGATCTGCAGGAAGATCCACTGCGTCCACTTGTAGAACTCGACGTCGGTGGTGGAGAAGCTCCGCCGGTTGTCGTGGCCGAAGCCCAGCCGGCCCAACTGGCGGCGGAAGTTGACGATGTTGGCCTCGGTGCGGGTACGCGGATGCGTGCCGGTCTGCACCGCGTATTGCTCGGCGGGCAAACCGAACGCATCGAAGCCCAACGCGTGCAGCACATTACGACCGACCATCCGGAAGTATCGGGCGTAGACGTCGGTGGCGATATAGCCCAGCGGATGACCGACGTGCAGCCCCTCGCCCGACGGATACGGGAACATGTCCTGGACGAACAGCTTGTCGGCGGGCACGGCTGAGCCGTCGGGCGGCGCCAGCGACCCGACCGGATTGAACACGTTGAACGTTCCCCAACTGGCCCAGTTGTCCTGCCAAGTCTTTTCGATACGGCCCGCCAGCTCTGCGGTGTATCGATACCGCGGCGCGTCGGCATCGACGCCGCCGGAGCCGGTGGCGGGGCCCGTCGCGGCCGTCGGGGATTCGGTCACGTCAAACAGGTTATAAGGCGGCCGCGAAGGGGCCCGCGGCCACAGGATGGTCTCGGTTACGTCGCGGGCCGATCATGGCTTCATCCCAGCTCGATTCCAGGTCGATTCCAGGTGCATTCCAGGCCTGGTTGCCGCTCTTTTCCCTGGTTACAGTCGGCTATCTGAGCGACTGGGAAGGACCGACTCTCATGAGACAGATTGCCCGTAGCTGGCGGGTAGTGGTCGCGGGTGTAGCCGTCGGTGCCCTGGGTGTGCTGGGCGTTGCGGGAGCTCCCGCATCGGCGGAACCGGTGTTGCCGCCGCGGCCCAACCCCGTTCCGGCTCCCGCCCCGGCTCCCGTCGTGCCCCTGGCGCCGCAGGCCGTCGCGGTCGCCCCGGGCGCGGTCGGCAACGCCATGCCGGGAACGGCTCCCACAGTGCCGGCGCCGGTCTCGTCCCCGCTGGCCCCGCCGAGGGCCGCGGCGCCCCCGGCGCAGCCGGCGCTGCTGCCTGCCACGTCTGGGACCCTTCGTGACTACTTCCAGGCCAAGAACGTCCAGCTGCAGGCGCAACAGCCGCAAAACTTCAAGGCCCTCGACATCACCTTGCCGGTGCCGCCCGGATGGAAGCAGGTGCCCGACCCCAACGTCGTCGACCCGTTCGTGGTCACCGCCAACCGTGCCAGCAACAGCCTGTACACCTCCAATGCCCAAGTCGTGGTGTACAAACTGATCGGCGACTTCGACCCGAGGGAGGCCATCACCCACGGCTACGTCGACAGTCAACAACTGCCGGCGTGGCGCACCACCAACGCCTCACTGGCCGATTTCGGCGGCTTCCCGTCCGCGATCATCGAGGGCACCTATCGCCAGAACGATATGACGCTCAACACTTCTCGGCGTCATGTGATCGCGACCTCGGGCCCCGACCGCTACCTGGTGTCGCTTGCGGTGACCACCGACGCCGCGCAGGCAGTCGCCGAGGCGCCGGCCACCGACGCCATCGTGAACGGATTCCGGGTCAGCGTGCCGACCGCCAACCCGCCCGCTGCGGCGCCGACGGCCCCGCTGCCCGCGACGCCGGCGCCTGCACCGCTTGCCGGTCACCCGGCTGCTCCGGCGCACTAGCAGCGGTCTAGTTGCGGCTCACGTCGATCGGATGGGTGGCCAGCAGCGACAACGGCAGCGGCTGGCGCCGCAGCACCCGCCCCCACAGGTCGACTCTCGGCTGCACCAAAACGTCAGACGGCAACCCGGATAACACAATCCAGTCGTCGCGCTCGATCTCGCCCTCGAGCTGGCCGATCGTCCATCCGGAGTACCCGGCGAAGATTCGCACCCCCTCCACCAGCGGGGCGATCGACTCGGGGTCGGCGTCGAGATCGACCATCACCATCCGCCCGGCCACGTGCCGTATGCCCGGTAAGCCGTCCGGGTCGGCACCGGCCCGAAGCACCGACAGGCACAGCGCCGCGTCACGCTTCACCGGCCCGCCGATGAACATCGTCTTCGGCTTGGCCGCGAGCTTGGCCCACTGCGGCAACACGTTATAGACGGCGGTCTCGCTGGGGCGGTTGAGCACCACGCCCAGGGTTCCGCCCTCGTTGTGCTCGACGACGTAGATCACGCTGCGGCGGAA
This sequence comes from Mycobacterium fragae, assembly GCF_002102185.1. Classification (GTDB taxonomy): domain Bacteria; phylum Actinomycetota; class Actinomycetes; order Mycobacteriales; family Mycobacteriaceae; genus Mycobacterium; species Mycobacterium fragae. Next base: position 82,916 of record NZ_LQOW01000028.1, on the reverse strand, counting down.
TGTGGGCTCGAGCAGATCCGTGTTGGCCAACAGCAAGGTTCCCGCCCGCACTCGATGCGCGGCGGGGGCGACATAGTCCTCCGGATCCTCGTGCTGCGCCACGACACCATCATGGCATCCGTGTAGGCCAGTCGTGGTGAACAAACCGGGCGCTCCAAGATATTTGTACTGTTGTCTACGGGGGTACCGCGCCCGGGCGTGCTTGCCGGGCCATCACGGGGAAGTAGGTTCTGTGACCCACACACGCGCACCCGTTGCTGCCTGGCGTTCGGTGCGCAGCTTGCCCGACTTCTGGCGACTGCTGGAATTGCGCACCGCAAGCCAATTCGGCGACGGGCTGTTCCAGGCCGGTCTGGCGGGGGCGTTGCTGTTCAACCCCGAGCGGGCCGCCAGCCCGCTGGCGATCGCGGGCGCGTTCGCGGTGCTGTTCTTGCCCTACTCGCTGCTGGGCCCGTTTGCCGGCGCGTTGATGGACCGCTGGGACCGTCGGCTGGTACTGGTCGGCGCCAACCTGGGTCGGCTCGCGGCGGTGGCCGCGGTGGGATTCTTTTTGGCCGCAGGCGCCGACGACCTGCTGGTGCTGTGCGGCGCGTTGGTCGTCAACGGCTTCTCCCGCTTCGTCTCCTCGGGCCTGTCGGCGGCGCTTCCTCACGTGGTGCCCCGCGAACAGGTGGTCACGATGAATTCGATCGCCAACGCGACGGGTGCGGCCGCCGCTTTCGCCGGGGCGAATTTCATGCTGCTGCCCCGCTGGCTCCTCGGCTCCGGGGACAACGGGGCGGCATCGATCATCTTGCTGGTAACCGTGCCGGTGCTGATCGCGTTGCTGCTGTCGCTGCGATTCGCCGCCCACGTGCTCGGCCCCGACGACACCCAGCGCGCAATCCACGGATCGGTCATCTACACCGTGACCACCGGTTGGGTGCACGGCATGCGCACCGTCCGGGCCCGCCCCACCGTCGCGGCAACCCTGACCGGATTGGCCGCGCACCGAATGGTATTCGGCATCAACACCCTGGTCGTGCTGTTGCTGGTGCGCAGCGGCGGCGTCGCGTCCGCCGGAGCCATCGGCAACGCAGTGTTGTTCGTCGCGGCCGCGGGAACCGGCTCCTTCCTGGCCAACGTGTTGACTCCCCCAGCGGTACGTCGCTGGGGCCGCTACGCCACGGCCAACGGGGCGTTGGCGATCGCGGCGGCCATCCAGATCGTCGGGGCCGGTCTGCAATTGCCCGTCATGGTGAGTTGCGGATTCCTCCTCGGCGCGGCCGGGCAGGTGGTCAAGCTGTGCGCCGACACCGCGATGCAGATCGACGTCGACGACGCGTTACGCGGACACGTCTTCGCGGTGCAGGATTCGCTCTTCTGGCTGGCATTCATCGGCTCAATCACGGTGGCCGCCAGCATCATCCCCCGCGACGGCCACTCCCCTGCGCTGGTGCTGGCCGGGACACTGCTGTACCTGGCCGGGCTCGCAGTTCACGCCATCGTCGGCCGGCTCGCCCAACCGGATCGTTAAGGTACTTGAGATGGCCGGTGTGGATTCGATCGTGGCTGACCTACGCGCCGAAAGCGACGAGCTGGATGCGCTGGTAGCGCCGCTCGCCGATGACCGTTGGGCCACCCCGACGCCTGCCGCGGGCTGGACCATTGCCCACCAGATCGCACACCTGCTGTGGACCGACCGGGTAGCCCACACGGCGGTCAACGACGAAGCCGCCTTCGCCGAGCTGTTGGAGGCCGCCGCGAGCAACCCCACCGGCTTCGTCGACGCGGGCGCCGACGAACTGGCCGCCACGCCTCCTGCCGAGCTGCTCGCCGACTGGCGGCTGACGCGCACCCGTCTGCACGACGCACTGCAGGCGGTTCCCGACGGGCGCAAACTGCCCTGGTTCGGGCCGCCGATGAGCGCCGCCTCGATGGCGACGGCGCGATTGATGGAGACCTGGGCGCACGGACTCGACGTCGCCGACACCCTCGGCGTGCGCCGGGCGCCGAGCGCGCGGCTGCGATCGGTCGCCCACATCGGGGTGCGCACCCGCGACTACGCCTTCGCCGTCAACGGGCTTGCGGCGCCCACCGAGCCGTTCTTCGTCGAGCTGCGCGCCCCCGACGGCGACACCTGGTCATGGGGGCCGCCCGACGCCGCGCAGCGAGTCACCGGCATTGCCGAGGACTTCTGTTTCCTGGTCACTCAGCGCCGCCCGCTGAGCAGCCTGGACATCACCGCTGAGGGGGACGACGCCCGTCGCTGGCTGCAGATCGCCCAAGCCTTCGCCGGCCCGCCGGGCCCTGGGCGCTAATTAGGCGTCGAATGTCGACTTGTTGCACGGTTTTTCGTGATTGGCGCGCATCTTCTCCACGCTCGGCGAATCGCTACAGGGCGCTGGCCGCATCCGCGGTGCCGTCGCCATCGCTGTCGGTGAGCTTCACATCCCATCGGCCGTCGCCGTCGGTGTCGGCGTAGCCCGTCACGCCATTGTCGGCGCCGCAGATCACCCGGTCGGCCAGGCCGTTGGCGTCGCCGTCGAGCAGCCGGTCGTCGGCCTGGCCGTCGCCGTCGAAGTCGACCAGCGGCCCTCCGGTGTGCTCGACGCCGTCGAGCCCGAACCAGCGCAGTTGCCTGTCCCGGTCTGCCGCCACCGACCAAGTGCCGGTCCCGTCGTCGGTGAAGTAGCTTTCCGGACTGCCATCGTTGTCGACGTCCAACACGGCATGGTCGGCGAGCCCGTCACCGTCGAGGTCGGCCAGGGCGTCATCGTGCAGCCCGTCGCCGTCGAAGTCCAGACCGACGGCGTCCAGCCGGCCGTCGCCGTCCAGGTCGAGATTGGGTTCGCCGTTCCACATGGTCGCCACGCCGTCCCCGGCGCCCAAGCAATACTCCATGCGAGTATCGACGCCGCCGCGTCGCTAGCGGTTCCCGCGGGCGCGCCACCACTCCATCAGCTCGGCCGTCGCCTCGTCACGACTCAGCGGCCCGCGGTCCAGCCGCAGCTCCTTCAGGTAGCGCCACGCCTCACCGACCTGAGGGCCCGGCGGGATGCCCAGCAGTTGCATGATTTCGTTGCCGTCCAGGTCGGGGCGGACCCGCTGCAGGTCTTCCTTCGCCGCCAGCTCGGCGATCCGCGCCTCCAGGTTGTCGTAGTTGGCCTGCAGCCGGGCGGCCCGCCGTTTGTTGCGGGTGGTGCAGTCGGCGCGCACCAGCTTGTGCAGGCGCGGCAGCAGCGGCCCGGCGTCGGTGACGTAGCGCCGCACCGCCGAATCGGTCCACTTGCCATCGCCGTAGCCGTGGAACCGCAGATGCAGATACACCAGCTGCGAGATGTCGTCGATCATCTGCTTGGAGTACTTCAACGCCCGCAACCGTTTTCGGGCCATCTTGGCACCGACCACCTCGTGGTGGTGAAAGCTCACCCCGCCGTCAGGTTCGAGCTTGCGGGTGGCGGGTTTACCGATGTCATGCAGCAGCGCCGCCCAGCGCAGCACGAGGTCCGGCCCGTCATCCTCGAGCGCCATCGCCTGGCGCAGCACGGTCAGCGAATGCTGGTAGACGTCCTTGTGCTGGTGGTGTTCGTCGATGGCCATGCGCATGCCGCCGACCTCCGGCAGCACCACATCGCCCAGGCCGGTTTGCACCAGCAGGTCGATCCCGGCGACCGGGTCGTCGCCGAGCAGCAGCTTGTCCAGTTCGCCGGCCACCCGCTCGGCGGTGATGCGGGCCAGTTCCGGGGCCATCTTCTCGATCGCTTTGCGCACTCGCGGCGCGACGGTGAAACCAAGCTGCGCGACGAACCGCGCCGCGCGCAACATCCGCAACGGGTCGTCGCCGAACGACTCCGACGGCGCCGCCGGGGTATCCAGCACACCGGCGCGCAATGCCACCAAACCGCCTAGCGGATCAACGAATTCGCCCGCGCCGGCCGCTGTGATGCGAACCGCCATCGCGTTGACGGTGAAGTCACGGCGCACCAGATCGTCGTCGAGGCGATTCCCGAAACGCACCTGCGGATTGCGTGACACCCGGTCATAACGGTCCGCGCGGAACGTGGTGATCTCCAAGCGATATTCGCCCTTGCCGACGCCGACAGTGCCGAACTCGATACCGGTGTCCCACAGCGCATCGGCCCACGACCGAACGATCTGCTGCACCTGCTCGGGGCGCGCGTCGGTGGTGAAGTCAAGGTCGGGACTGAGTCGGCGCAGCACTGCGTCCCGCACCGATCCGCCCACGAGATATAAGTCATGGCCTGCCGCAGCGAACATCTCGCCGAGCTCACGCAAGACCTGCGCATGCCTGTTCAGCGCGACCGCGGCGGCGGCCAGCAGATCGGCGTCTTGCGCGGTTTCGGGCACGTTGGTTCAGCCTAGTCGGGCCGCCAACGGCGAGTGTGTCCCGGAACGCCCAGGCGTGCCAGCTACTATCGCTTGGGTGTCGGACGGCGAACAAGCCAAACCACGTCGGCGCCGGGGCAGGCGCCGCGCTCGACGCGCCGTCGGGCCGAGCGAGAACCGCACCGACAACAGCGCTCTCGAGGGCGCCGCGGCGGCCAAGCCGGCCAAGTCGGGCCGGTCGCGCTCGACGCGAAACGGTCCGGAACGTCTGCGCACCGTGCATGAAACCTCCGCCGGCGGGTTGGTGATCGACGGTATCGACCGGCCGCGTGAAGAACAGGTCGCCGCGCTCATCGGGCGCGTCGACCGGCGCGGCCGGATGCTGTGGTCGTTGCCGAAAGGTCACATCGAGCTCGGCGAAACCGCCGAGCAGACCGCGATCCGCGAAGTCGCCGAGGAGACCGGCATCCGGGGCAGCGTGTTGGCCGCGTTGGGCCGTATCGACTACTGGTTTGTCACCGACGGGCGGCGCGTGCACAAGACCGTGCACCATTACCTAATGCGCTGCGCGGGCGGAGAGTTGTCCGACGACGACCTCGAGGTCGCCGAGGTGGCGTGGGTGCCGATCGCTGAGCTGCCGTCGCGGCTGGCCTACGCCGACGAGCGCCGCCTGGCCGAAGTGGCCGATGAGCTGATCGACAAGCTGCAAAGCGACGGCCCGGCCGCGCTGCCGCCGCTACCGCCCACCTCGCCGCGGCGGCGACCGCAGACGCATTCGCGCACCCGGCACCGTCGCCCGGACGAATCCACCCGGGGCCGGAAGAACGGTCACGGTCCAGGGCCGTGACTAGCCCGCGGCTTCGGCGGGCCGCGCTGCGCCTCGCCGTAGTGGCCGGCATCCTGACTGGTTTAGGAGCCGCGCTCACGCTACCCACGGCCGCCCCCCGCGCCGCCGCGGGCGAGCCGGGCGCTACTCCGTTCGTCCAGGTTCGGATCGATCAGGTGACCCCCAACGTGGTCACCACCACCAGCGAGCCCGTGGTCAGCGTCACCGGAACCGTGACCAACATCGGCGACCGGCCGGTCCACGACGTGATGGTCCGCCTCGAACACGCCCCGGCGGTGACCGAAACGGCCGGCCTGCGCACCAACCTCGACGGCAGCACCGACCAGTACCAATCCCTCGGCGACTTCCTGACGGTGTCCAACGAGCTAAAGCGCGGTCAACACGCCGGCTTCGCCCTGTCCGCCCCACTTCGCGCGCTGACCAAGCCGTCGCTGGGCATCGATCAGCCTGGCGTCTACCCGTTGCTGGTCAACGCCAACGGAACGCCCGATTACGGCGAACCCGCCCGGCTCGACGACGCCCGCTTCCTGTTGCCGGTGGTGGGTGTGCCGCCCGACCCGCTCGACGCCACCGGCGATGCGTTGGGCTCGGTCGTCGCCCCGGACACCTCCAAACCGGTGGCGATCACCATGCTGTGGCCATTGGCCGATCGGCCGAGGCTGGCCCCGGGCGCGCCGGGCGGCACGATTCCGGTGCGGCTGACGGACGACGAGCTGGCGACCTCGCTGGCCACCGGCGGTCGGCTGGACACCCTGCTGGGCGCCGCCGAGTTCGCCACCAGCCGTAACGTCGACCCAGACGGAGCCGTCGGTCGGTCACTGTGCCTGGCCGTCGACCCGGACCTGCTGGTCACCGTCAATGCGATGACCGGCGGCTATGTTGTCACCGATGGCGGCTCCGGCAGCGCCGCTGCGCACCCCGGCGCCGGGCAGGCCGCAGCCGCGAGCTGGCTGAACCGGCTGCGTGGACTGGCTCACCGGATGTGTGTGGCGCCGGTTCCCTACGCCCAAGCCGACCTCGACGCCGTGCAACGCATCGGCGACGGTGGGCTCAGCGCGATCGCAACCAGCTCCACCGGCGACGTCGTCGATCAAATCCTGGGCATCACCTCGGTCCGCGGCGCAACGCTGATCCCGGACGGCTTGGTGACCCGCCGCACCGTTGACCTGTTGAGTGCCAACGGCAATTCGGTGGTGATCGGCCCCGCCAGCAGCGGCGCGACCGAAGACTCCACCGCCGGGGCCGCTGCCACCGCCGCGACTGCGCCGCAGCGGCTTTCGACACAGGTGGTGGTCGCTCCGTTCGCTCCGGCCGTCGGGGCTGCCCTGGCGGCGGCCGGCTCGGATCCGGTGGCGCCGACCTATCTGGACGGCGCGCTCGCGGTCCCGCTTCGGCATGACTCCGACACCGCCCGGCGCCAGGACGCGCTGGGCGCCATGTTGTGGCGCGGCCTGCGCCCCCGGGTCGGGCCGCGCACCGAGGTCTTACTGCCGCCGGCGAACTGGAACCTGCACTCCGACGACGCGCAAGCGATCCTGACCACGCTGGCCACCGCGATCCGCTCCGGCCTCGCGGTGCCCCGCCCCCTGCCGACGCTTATCGCCGACGCCCAAGCCGTCGGCGGGCCGCCACAACCAACCGTCGCCGGTACCGCCCAACGCGGCCGGTTCGACGACGCCGTCATCACCCGCATCGCCGGCGACCTGGGCCGGCTGTGGGGGCTGACCGCGGCGTTGACGACCGATGCCCGAACCGGATTGACCGGCATCGGCTATACCGCGCCGCTGCGCGAGGACATGTTGCGGGCAGTCAGCCAATCCGAGCGGCCGGACACCCGCAACGGCCTTGCCCAACAGCGTGTGGCGATAGTCGGAAACACGATCGACGACTTGTTCGGGGCTGTCACCATCGTCAACCCGAGCGGGGCCTACACGCTGGCCACCGAGCACAGCCCGCTGCCGCTGGCACTGCACAACGGGCTGGCCGTCCCGATCCGGGTACGGCTGCAGGTCGACACTCCACCAGGAATGACCGTCACCGACATCGGCGAAATCGAGCTGCCGCCAGGGTATCTGCCGCTGCGTGTGCCGATCGAAGTGAACTTCACCCAGCGCGTCGCCGTCGACGTTGCGCTGCGAACCCCCGACGGTGTGCCGCTCGGTGAGCCGGTCCGGCTTTCGGTGCACTCCAACGCCTACGGCAAGGTGTTGTTCGCGATCACCCTGACCGCCGCGGCGATCCTGGTGACGCTGGCGGGACGACGGCTTTGGCATCGTTTCCGCGGCCAGCCGGACCGCGCCGATCTGGATCGCCCGGAGCCCCCTGACCGGCTCGCCCTCGACGACCCTCCCGCGGCCGATCTCGTTGAGGAAGAGCCGCACGTATGAGCCGGCCCGTGCCGCCACCGGCGCAGCGACCCCTGCGGCGACCGGTGGTGCGGCCCCCGCAGGCCAGGCCCGAGCTCTCCGACGCCGCGGTGGTGTCGCGGTCATGGGGAATGGCGTTCGCGACGCTGGTCAGCCGACTCACCGGCTTTGCCCGCATCGTGCTGCTGGCGGCGATCCTGGGTGCCGCGCTGTCGAGCGCATTCTCGGTGGCCAACCAGCTTCCGAACCTGGTCGCCGCGCTGGTGTTGGAGGCCACCTTCACGGCGATCTTCGTGCCGGTACTCGCCCGCGCCGAGCAGGACGACGCCGACGGCGGAGCGGCGTTCGTGCGCCGTCTGGTAACGCTGGCGACCACCTTGCTGTTGGTGACCACGCTGGTGTCGGTGGCCGCCGCGCCGCTGCTGGTGCGGTTGATGCTGGGCCGCACTCCCGAAGTCAACGAGCCGCTCACCACAGCGTTCGCCTATCTGCTGTTGCCGCAGGTGATCTTTTACGGCCTGTCATCGGTGTTCATGGCCATCCTGAACACCCGCAACGTGTTCGGGCCGCCGGCATGGGCGCCCGTCGTCAACAATGTCGTCGCGATCGCCACGCTGGGCGTGTATCTGGCGGTACCCGGCCCGCTGTCGGTCGATCCCGTGCAAATGGGTAACAAGAAGCTGCTGGTCCTGGGAATCGGAACCACGTTGGGGGTGTTCGCGCAGACCGCGGTGCTGTTGGTGGCGATCCGGCGACAGCGCATCAGCCTTCGCCCGCTGTGGGGAATCGACCAGCGGCTCAAACGCTTTGGTGCCATGGCCGCCGCGATGGTGTTTTATGTGCTGATCAGCCAGATCGGTCTGGTGGTGACCAACCAGATCGCCAGCACCGCAGCCGCTTCCGGCCCGGCGATCTATTACTACACCTGGCTGGTGCTGATGCTGCCGTTCGGCATGATCGGCGTGACCGTGCTGACCGTGGTCATGCCGCGGCTGAGCCGCAATGCGGCCGCCGACAACACCCCGGCCGTGCTCGCTGACCTCTCTCTGGCCACCCGGTTGACGATGATCACGCTGATCCCGATGGTCGCGTTCATGACCGTCGGCGGGACGGCAATCGGCAGTGCGCTATTCGCTTACGGCCATTTCGGTGAGGTGGACGCCAGCTACCTCGGCGGGGCGATCGCCTTGTCGGCGTTCACGCTGATCCCCTACGCGCTGGTGCTTTTACAACTGCGGGTTTTCTATGCCCGCGAACAGCCCTGGATACCGATCGTGATCATCGTCGTGATCACCACGGTCAAGATCATCGCCTCGCTGATCGCGCCGCACGTCACCGACAACCCCGATCTGGTCGCCGGGTACCTGGCATTCGCCAACGGCCTGGGATTTTTGGCCGGCGCGATCGTCGGTTACTTCTTGCTGCGCAACGCATTACGGCCACGCGGCGGCCAACTGCTCGGCGCCGCAGAGCTGAGAACCATCCTGGTCACGATCGCCGCATCGTTGCTGGCCGGATTAATAGCCCACGTGGTGGACGAGCTGATGGGAATGCGCCGGCTCACCGCCTTCGGCGGCGGCGCCGGTTCGCTGCTTCGCCTGCTGGTGCTGGTGGTGGTCATGGCGCCCATCCTGGCCGCGGTCATGCTGCGCGCGCGTGTGCCCGAGGCCGTAGCGGCGCTGGCCGCGTTTCGCCGCTGGATCGGCATCGGCCACGCCGGGCCGGGCCCCGACGGCCGGCCGCCGATACGCCCCCGTACAGGCGTAGCCGCCCGCAAAGCGGTCAGGCCCGATCAACTGTCCCGCCCCGAAGTCGTCACGTACCCTGAGCAGAGGAATTCGTCTACGCCGGAGGGATATCCGGTCCAGGAACCGATCCGGCGCAGGCCTTCGGAGCAGTTAGCCGGAGAGGGGACGGGGAGAGGACCGGGGATGACCGAGCGATCATCGGACAACGCCTCGTCCAAGCCTGTCGCAAAGGTCGAGCCGCCGCAGCAGGCCGCCGACGACTTCCAGCCGGACATTCCGCCCGATCTGCAGGTCGGCACCGTTGCGGCGCCGGTCCCGCCGAAGCAATCCAACGGCACGGCGGCGGCCGATGTTGACGCCGACGACCCGTTGGAATTTGACGCGCCGCGCGAGCCCGCGGCCCACCCTTCGCCGTCCCAAGACGAAGTGCACCTGGTTCCGGGTGCCAGCATCGCCCGTGGCCGCTACCGGCTGTTGGTCTTCCACGGCGGCGCACCCCGCCTGCAGTTCTGGCAGGCGCTGGATACCGCGCTGGATCGGCAGGTCGCGCTGACGTTCATCGACCCGGACGGAACCATGGCCGAGGACGAATTGCGCGAGGTCCTGGCGCGCACGCTGCGGTTGAGCCGCATCGAGCAGCGCGGCATCGCCCGCATCCTCGACGTCGTCCACACAGGGCGCGGCGGCCTGGTGGTCGCCGAATGGATCCGCGGCGGTTCGTTGCAGGAGGTCGCCGACACCGCGCCGTCCGCGGTGGGCGCCGCCCGGGCCATGCAAACCCTGGCCACCGCCGCCGAGGCCGCCCACCACGCAGGCGTCGCGTTGTCGATCGATCACCCCAGCCGGGTCCGGGTCAGCATCGAAGGCGATGTGGTGCTGGCCTTCCCGGCGACCATGCCCGACGCCACCCCTGAGGACGACATCCGCGGAATAGGCGCCGCGCTGTATGCCCTGCTGGTCAACCGGTGGCCGCTGAAGGAGAACGGGGCCCGCAGTGGGATGGCGCCAGCCCCGCGGGACGCGGCCGGCCAGCCCGTCGAACCCAGTTCCATGGACCGGGACATCCCCTTCCAAATCTCCGCCGCCGCCGCTCATGCGATTCACGGCGACGGTGGCATCCGCAGCGCGGCAACGCTTTTGAACCTGCTGCAGCAAGCGACCGCGGTGGCTGACCGCACCGAGCTGCTGAGCCCGATCGCGGTCTCGGCGCCGCCACCTCCACCGCCGGGCCGCTTCCGCGCCCCCACGCCGCAGGATGCCCAGCAACATTTGCGCCGCCGCCGCAGCGTGATGGTCGGCGTAGGTGTCGGCGTCGCCATCATCGCGGTGGCGCTGCTGGTTCTGGCGTCGATACTGAGCCGGATGTTCGGCGACGTCAGCGGGCTCGACAAAGACCAGCTGGGCCTCAACGCGCCGTCGGCCAGTTCGACACCCGGCGGCGAGCCGGCCGCGGCCGGCAGCACGGTCAAACCGGTGAACGCCACGGTCTTCTCCCCCGGCGGAGAGGCCGACAACCCCGGCGACGCCGGGCTGGCGATCGACGGCAACCCGGCCACCATGTGGCAGACCGACACCTATCACGACGCCGTTCCGTTCCCGACTTTCAAAAGCGGGGTCGGCTTGCTGTTGCAGCTACCCAAACCGACCGTGGTCGGCGCCGTGACCGTCGACCTCGCAAGCACCGGAACCAAGGTTCAGATCCGCTCGTCGTCCACGTCGACACCGGGCAAGCTCGACGCCACCACCGCGTTGACTCAGCCGACATTGCTGCATCCCGGCCACAACACCATCCCGGTGAAGGCCTCGTCGCCCACCTCTCATCTGCTGGTGTGGATCTCCACGCTGGGCACCACCGACGGCAAAAGCCGGGCGGATATCTCCGAGATCACCGTGCAGGCCGCGTCCTAACAGGTGAAGTGCCGGGCGCCAACCGATTGGTTACTGTCCGGCCGTGGGCTTCGGTCGCCGGGTTCGGCAGCAACGCAGCGACGCCGAACTGCTGGCCGCCCACGTCGCCGGCGACCGGTACGCCTTCGAGGAGTTGATCCACCGCCATCACCCGCAACTGCAGCGCCTCGCCCGGCTCAGCAGCCGCAGCCCCGAGGACGCCGCCGACGCGCTGCAGGACGCGATGCTCTCCGCGCACCGGGGCGCCGGCTCATTTCGGCATGACGCCGCGGTCAGCAGCTGGTTGTATCGCATCGTGGTCAACGCGTGCTTGGACCGGTTGCGCCGCAACAGGACTCATCCCACTATCGCCTTGGAAGACGTTTACCCGGTGGCCGATCGCACGGCGCAGGTCGAGACCGCAATCGCGGTGCAACGAGCGCTGATGCGGCTGCCGGTCGAGCAGCGCGCCGCGGTGGTGGCCGTGGATATGCACGGCTATTCGGTTGCCGACACCGCCCGGCTGCTCGGTGTGGCCGAAGGCACGGTCAAGAGCCGCTGCGCTCGCGCACGAGCTCGCCTGGCCAGCGTCCTCGGATACCTCGACCACGCCTGATTGCGCCTGGGCCGTGGCGATCCGGTTTCCGATGACGGACACTGAGGCGGATGGGCGGAGCCGAGCCGGATGAACACCACGATGCGAGCGCGGATCCGCCGCTGACGGTGGAGTTGCTCGCCGACCTGCAAGCGGGTCTGCTCGACGATGACGTCGCCGCCCGGGTGCGTCAAAGGATCCGCACCGACCCGGACGCCCAGCGGACCCTGCACGCGCTGAACCGAGTGCGCCGCGAGATCGCCGCGCTGGGCTCGGCGCCGCCCGCCGCTCATGCTGTCCGACCGGGCAATCTGGGCCGCCCGGCGCGAGTCGTCGCCGCGCTGGCCGGTTTGGCGGCGGCCGCGGTAGCGGTCGGGCTCGGCACCGCGGCGCTGCTGCGAGCGCCGGCGCCGACGCCAAGCACGCCGACCACCGCACAACACATCACGGTGTCGCGTCCGCCCCCGGCGATTCCGCTGTCGGATCAACAGATCCTCGCCTTGCTCGACCACGCACCGGACTACGGGCCACTGGCCGACCCGCAACGCCGCGCGTCCTGCCTCGAAGGCCTCGGTTACCCGACGTCCGCCCGCGTGCTCGGTGCCCGCCCGCTCGAAGTCGCCCGGCGCCCCGCAGTCTTGCTGGTGGTGCCGGGCACGGCCCCCGGCACGGTGGCGGCGCTGGCGGTGGCGCCCACCTGTAATTCAGCGAACACCGGTCTACTGGCTGACAGACTCGTGAAGCGGCCGTAGTGTCCGCGGGAACAGCACACCCTAGGCTGGCGTTCCAAACGGTTGAATCCGTATCCCGAAAGGCTCGTATGACCGCCACCGCTGTGCATGACGTGATCATCATCGGCTCAGGACCCGCCGGCTACACCGCGGCGCTCTATACGGCGCGCGCGCAGCTGTCGCCGCTGGTGTTCGAGGGCACCGCGTTCGGCGGGGCGTTGATGACCACGACCGACGTCGAGAACTATCCCGGCTTCCGCGACGGCATCACCGGCCCGGAGCTGATGGATCAGATGCGCGAGCAAGCGCTGCGGTTCGGGGCGGACCTGCGCATGGAGGACGTCGAATCGGTGTCGCTGGACGGCCCGGTCAAGTCGGTCACCACCGCCGACGGCGAGACCCATCAGGCCCGGGCCGTCATTCTGGCGATGGGCGCCGCGGCGCGCTATCTGAATGTGCCCGGTGAGCAGGAGCTGCTGGGCCGCGGCGTCAGTTCGTGCGCCACCTGCGACGGCTTCTTCTTCCGCGACCAGGACATCGCCGTCATCGGCGGCGGCGACTCGGCGATGGAGGAAGCCACCTTCCTCACCCGGTTCGCCCGAAGCGTGACGATCGTGCACCGGCGCGACGAGTTCCGCGCGTCGAAGATCATGCTCAACCGGGCCCGGGCCAACGACAAGATCCGCTTCATCACCAACAGCGTCGTGGTCGCCGTCGAGGGCGACGGCACGGTTACCGGGCTTCGGCTGCGCGACAAGATCACCGGCAAGGAAAGCACGCTGCCCGTGACCGGGGTCTTCGTCGCGATCGGTCACGATCCCCGCTCCGAGTTGGTACGCGACGCCTTGGATGTCGACCAAGACGGCTACGTGCTGGTCAAGCAACCCACCACGAGTACCTCAGTGGGCGGCGTGTTTGCGGCCGGTGATCTGGTGGACCGCAGCTATCGGCAAGCGGTTACCGCCGCCGGCACCGGATGTGCGGCAGCGATCGATGCCGAGCGTTGGCTGGCCGAGCTCGCAGAGTCCGACGGGACCGCCGAAACCGAGTCCGGCACCGACACCGATCTGATTGGAGTACCGCGATGACCGAGAACACCAGCGCCCCAGTGGAAGTCTCTGACGCTTCTTTCGCCAGCGATGTGTTGGCGAGCGATACGCCTGTGCTGGTTGACTTTTGGGCTACGTGGTGCGGGCCATGCAAGATGGTGGCGCCGGTGCTGGCGGAGATCGCGGCCGAAAAAGCCGGTCAGCTCAGGGTTGCCAAGCTCGACGTCGATGCCAACCCGGCGACGGCGCGCGATTTTCAGGTGGTCTCGATTCCCACGTTGATCTTGTTCAAGGACGGTCAGCCGGTCAAACGCATCGTGGGGGCAAAGGGCAAGGCCGCGTTGTTGCGGGAACTGTCCGACATAACGCCTAGCCCCCAATAACAGCGGGCCTGGCATCGCCACGGTTGCCTGGCGTTTTCCGGAAATCGCGGAGCGTCTGCGACAATACCGCCAAGCCTGTCAACTCACGGCAGGGCTGTTCACGGGCTCACCGGAGGCTTTGGAATGTCGATTCCGCACGGCGGCGCCGGCGAATCACTGCGCTGCGGAGACCGCAGCGCAGCAGTCACCGAGATTCGGGCGGCACTGACCGCGCTGGGGCATCTGGACGGCCCCGAGGAGGACCTGACCACCGGAAAGCACGTCGCGCTGGACGTGTTCGACGAGGACCTGGACCACGCGGTGCGCGCCTTCCAGCAACATCGCGGGCTGCTCGTCGACGGCATCGTCGGTGAAGCGACCTACCGCGCGCTGAAAGAGGCGTCCTACCGGCTGGGCGCGCGTACGCTGCACCATCAGTTCGGCGCGCCGATGTACGGCGACGACGTCGCCACCCTGCAAGCCAGGCTGCAAGACCTGGGTTTTTACACCGACCTGGTCGACGGCTACTTCGGTTTGCAGACGCACAATGCGCTGATGTCCTACCAGCGCGAGTACGGGCTGTACGCCGACGGTATCTGCGGCCCGGAAACGTTGCGCTCCTTGTACTTTCTGAGTTCGCGGGTGACCGGCGGCTCTTTGCACGCCATCCGTGAAGAGGAATTGGTCCGTCGGTCCGGTCCCAAGCTCTCCGGCAAGCGGATCATCATCGATCCCGGTCGCGGCGGCGCCGACCACGGTCTGATCACGCAGGGCGCAGGCGGCCCCATCAGCGAGGCAGATATGTTGTGGGACTTGGGAAGTCGTCTCGAGGGCCGGATGACGGCGATCGGCATGGAGACGTTCTTGTCGCGGCCGACTAACCGCAGCCCGTCCGACGCGGAGCGTGCGGCGACCGCGAACGCCGTCGGTGCCGACCTGATGATCAGCTTGCGCTGCGCAGCCCATTGCAGCCCGTCGGCCAATGGTGTGGCCTCGTTTCACTTCGGCAATTCGCATGGGTCGGTCTCCACCATCGGCCGCAACCTGGCTGACTTTATTCAACGAGAAGTGGTGGCGCGCACCGGATTACGGGATTGCCGCACCCATGGCCGCACCTGGGACCTGCTGCGGCTGACGCGGATGCCGACGGTCCAGGTCGACATCGGCTACATCACCAACCCTCGTGATCGCGCGATGCTGGTCACGACGCAGACGCGCGACGCCATTGCCGAAGGCATCCTGGCGGCGGTCAAACGGCTGTATCTGCTTGGCAAGAACGACCGGCCAACGGGCACGTTCACCTTCGCCGAACTCCTCGCCCACGAATTGTCGGTGGAGCAGGCCAGCAGGCTCAGCGGGTCGTAGCCGACGAACCTGCGGCCACCGGCTGCTGCAGTTGCGCGCTCTCCAACAGCCGCTCCAGGGCGGCTTCCACCTCCGCCTTCCACCCGAGGCCCTTGTCCAGCTCGAGCCGCAAGCGCGGGAAATACCGGTGCGGCGCGACCACGACGAACCCCACGTCGCGCAGAAAGTCGGCCCCGATGACGCAGTGTTCGACCGAGCAATCCCCCAGCGCCTCCAGCACGGGTGCCACGTCGGGGTCGACGGCCTGCGGGTCAAGCAACTCGGCGACCGCATCGGTGCGCCCGAACGCCTCCAGCGCCCGCACGCCGCGGCGGACCAATTCGTCGACCACCCGGGCAATCAGGCTGTAGGGCAGATCGTCGGCGGCGGGCCCGGGCTCCACCCGCATCGACGTCAGCAACACGGCGTCGGCGGAAACCGGGGCGGTGGGAAACCGGTGCGCGCGCGGCACCGCCCGCGGCGGAGCGTAGAACGCATACCCCAGGCATGGCGGCTCGCTCTGGCCGCACTCGGCGGGGGTCGCGGTGGCCACCTGGCCGCAGGATCCCCACTCGAGCATGACCATCGACAGCCACGCCTCCTTCTCGAATTCCGGATCGGCGAGGTGGTCGTCTTTTCCGAGGGTCGCGGGGTCCACCTCCCAGAAGACGCACCGGCGCGCATGCTTGGGAAGCTGGTCGAAGGCTTCGAGCTGCAGCGGTGTGATTCGAGCAGTCACTACACTCCTGGGCCTCCGTGAGGGTGCGAGAGGCTAATACCCGGCTTCCCCGCGAAACGGGTGGTCACTTCGCCCCGCAAGCGAGCGTACCCCCAGGATCCCGCAAACGGGGGGTAGTGCGCGACGGCCCGCATGGTCGCGCATGGCCGACTTGCGCCACCTCGGCGTGCTCCTGCTGCGGTGTCGAGGATGCCGGGTAAGCACAGCGCCGAAATGGGCTCGCGCACAGGGTGATTGAGTTGGCCGCGGTCGCTGAAGGTGCCCTGGGGCGCCCAGCCGTCACAGTGACGGAATCGCGGCGTGTCTTCGGTCAGGTGTTCGACGAGTTCATCAGGCCGACGATGCGCTGCAAGTCCTCCACCGAGCCGAATTCGACGACGATCTTGCCTTTGCGTTTGCCCAAGCTGACCGTGACCCTGGTGTCGAAGGCAGTGGACAACCGCTCAGCAACGTCCTGAAGCCCCGGCATCTGAATCGGCTTGCGCCGAGGAGGGGTCGGCTTGTCGGTATCGCCCCGATTGGCGAGGGTGACCGCCTCCTCAGTTGCCCGGACCGACAACCCCTCGGCGACGATGCGGGCGGCCAGGTTCTCCTGAGCCTCCGGGCCGCCCTCGAGGGACAGCAGCGCACGAGCATGCCCCGCGGACAGCACGCCGGCGGCGACCCGGCGCTGGACCGCGATCGGCAGCCGAAGCAGCCGGATCATGTTGGTGATAAGCGGGCGCGAGCGGCCGATGCGGGTCGCCAGCTCATCGTGCGTCACACCAAACTCGTCAAGCAGTTGCTGGTAGGCCGCCGCCTCTTCCAACGGGTTCAACTGCACGCGGTGGATGTTCTCCAGCAGCGCATCGCGCAACAGGTTCTCGTCGCCGGTCTCGCGGACGATGGCCGGGATCGTGGTCATGCCGGCCTCTTGGGCGGCGCGCCAGCGCCGCTCCCCCATCACGAGTTGGTAACGCTTGGAACCATCCAGCGGCCGCACGACGATCGGCTGCATGAGGCCGAATTCGCGGATCGAGTGCACGAGCTCGGCCAGCGCCTCGTCGTCGAACGCCTGGCGCGGCTGACGCGGGTTGGGCTCGATGAGGCCCGGGTCGATCTCGCGGTAGACCGCGCCCATGCCGTTGGGGCTCGCCGGGCCCGGTCCCCCGAGCACGACGTCGGCGGCCGCATCGCCCATCCGCGGACCCAGACTCGACGCGTTGGAGTCGCTGTCGGCGGGTCCCGTCGGAATCAGCGAAGCCAAGCCGCGGCCGAGGCCGCCTTTCCTGCGTAGCGGCTGAGTCATGGTTGTCCCTCCACTGGTCGATCGCGGTTGGCGAGTTCGCGACTGGCGTCGAGGTAGCTCATCGCACCGCGCGAACCGGGGTCGTAGTCGATGATGGTCATGCTGTAACCGGGTGCCTCGGAGACTTTGACGCTGCGCGGGATCACCGTGCGTAAGACCTTGGCGCCGAAATACCGGCGTACCTCGTCGGCCACCTGATCGGCGAGCTTGGTCCGGCCGTCGTACATGGTGAGGATCACGGTGCTCACGTCGAGGCGCGGGTTCAGGTGTGCCCTCACCATCTCGATGTTGTTCATCAACTGTGACACCCCCTCCAGCGCGTAATACTCACATTGGATCGGGATCAGAACCTCCGGCGCGGCGACCAGAGCATTGATGGTCAGCAAGCCCAGCGACGGCGGGCAGTCGATGAACACGTAGTCGAAGTCGCCGTTCTCCAGGCCGCTCAGCGCGGTGCGCAAGCGGTTCTCCCGAGCCACCATGCTGACCAACTCGATCTCCGCACCGGCCAAGTCGATGGTGGCCGGCACACAGAACAGGCGCTCGCTGTGCGGGCTGCGTCGCAGCGCGGCGTGCAACGGAATCTCGCCGAGCAATACCTCATAGGAGGACGGAGTGCCGGAGTGGCGTTCGGTGATGCCCAGCGCGGTGCTCGCGTTGCCCTGCGGGTCCAAGTCGATCACGAGCGTCTTGAGCCCCTGGATGGCCAACGCCGCCGCGAGGTTGACCGCCGTTGTGGTCTTGCCTACGCCGCCCTTCTGATTGGCGATCGTGAACAGCCGTCGGTTACGCGGCCGGCGCAGCGGCGGATAGGTGGTGTGCAGGACGTGCATCGCGCGCTCGGCGGCGGCGCCGATCGGTGTGTCGAATTCGGGCGATGTTTCACGTGAAACCGGCTGCGATGTTTCACGTGAAACATTTGGTGGCGACATCCCCGGGGCTTCCGGCTGAGGAGCCGGACCGTGTGGCGCACTCATACTCTCTCCCTGTCGGACTTCCGGCGCGACCTGCGCCGGTTCGGGGCCGGCTTTCCGCGCCGCGCCACCACCACGGTTGCGGGCGGAGACAAGTAGTTCACGCCACATTGCACCACCCTGACATCAGCTGCGCCCAACGCGGTCATCACACGCCGATGCTCGCGTACTTCCTCGGCTGCCCGCTCCCCTTTGACGGCCAGCATCAGTCCTCCCGGTCGCAGCAGGGGCAAGCTCCACCGCGTCAGCTTGTCCAGCGCCGCCACCGCGCGTGACACCACCGCGTCGCTTCCGCCGACGCGCTCGCGAACGGCGGGGTCTTCCGCGCGCCCCCGGACCACGTCGATCGCCAATCCCAGCTCCGCGACGACGGCGGTCAAGAATTCATTTCGCCGCAGCAGGGACTCGACGAGCACGGCGTGCAGGCCGGGCTGCGCGAGCACCATCGGGATCCCGGGCAGCCCGGCGCCACTGCCGATATCGACGACGCGTTCCCCCGGGTTCACCAGCTCGGTCACCGCCGCACTGTTCAGTAGGTGGCGCTCCCAGAGTCGGTCGATTTCATGGGGGCCCAGGATTCCCCGCTCAACACCTGCACCGGCCAACAGCTCGGCATAGCGCTTGGCGAGATCGAGGCGCGTGCCGAAGACCGCAGCGGCGGCGTCCGGCGGCGCGGGCACTGGCGGCACCACTTGCCTGGAAGAGACCACATGTTTCACGTGAAACATTCCTCCGGTCTGGTGGTGGCAGCGGCGAGCCGCTGGAACTACACCGGTGTAACTCTATGTGGCGTTGTCGTGGTGCGCTCAGTCGAGCAGAACCACAACCCGGCGCGACGGCTCCACGCCCTCGCTCTCGCTGTGGACTCCGTCGATCACCGCGACGGCGTCGTGGACGATCTTGCGCTCAAATGGTGTCATCGGCGCGAGCTCTTCGCGCTCGCCGCTTTCCAGTACCCTCCTGGCAACCTTGTCGCCCAGCGCCGCCAATTCCTCGCGGCGCCGGCGGCGCCAACTCGCGACGTCGAGCATCAGGCGACTGCGCACGCCGGTCTTCTGATGGACCGCTAGCCGGGTCAGTTCCTGTAGGGCGTCGAGCACCTCTCCCTTGCGGCCCACCAACTTGTTCAGGTCGTCGCTGCCGTCGATGCTGACCACCGCCCGGTTGCCCTCGACGTCCAGGTCGATGTCGCCGTCGAAATCAAGGATGTCGAGCAGCTCTTCCAGATAGTCGCCGGCGATTTCGCCCTCGGCGACCAACCGCTCCTCGAGGTCGGCGTCGCCGCCGGCCTCTTCGCCGCCCTCATCGCCGCTGTCGGCCGCCGCCGTATCCGCGCCCGTATCCGTCGAGGCGTCTGGGCCGGCGTCCTGCACCGGTTCTTCGGGTGCGTCGCGTTCAGTTGTGTCGGCGTCTGTCATGCCTGCCTCTGTCCCTTCTCGTCTCAGGGCCCGGCCGTGGTCGCCGGTCAGCGTTTCCGCTTCTTCGGCTTCGCGCCCGGGCGTGGAGTCCGGTTGGCCGCGCCGTCCGTGCGCGCCGCCTGTCGGGTCTTGCTTTGTCCGTCGACCTCGGCACCGGCCTCACCGCCGCCGGGCGCCGCCGCCGCGCCGTTGCCGCCCGCCGGCGTGGCCTTTGGCGGACGCTTCGGTTTGGCGCCGGGTGCCGGCGCATTCGCGGCCCGTCGCTGGATCGCTTCCTGTTTCTTCGCCTCTTCTTCGCGCTCGATCATCCCGAAGACGTAGTGCTGCTGGCCGAACGTCCAGATGTTGTTGGAAACCCAATACACGATGATCGCCAGCGGCAGGAAAGGACCGCCGACCACCACGCCAAGCGGAAAGACATACAGCGCAAGCTTGTTCATCATCGCGGTCTGCGGGTTGGCTGCCGCTTCGGGACTCTGCCGCGCGACCGAGGCGCGGCTGTTGAAGTACGTCGCGATTCCCGCCACGATCATCACGGGCACCCCGACGCCGATCACGGCGAGGCGGCTGAATTCGGTGAACGCGTCCAGCCCGGTCCGCTGGGTCATGAACGCGCCGATCGGCGCGCCAAAGAGGTTGGCATCCAGGAAGTGCGCCACGTCGGTCGGGCTGAACACGTAGTTCCCTGTGGCACGGTTCTGGGCCACCGAGAGATGCGGTTGACCAAACCCGCCCGTCGTGCGGTTGAACGAACGCAACACGTGATACAGACCCAGGAACACCGGCATCTGCGCCAGCATCGGCAGGCAGCCCAGTATCGGGTTGAACCC
This sequence comes from Mycobacterium fragae, assembly GCF_002102185.1. GTDB lineage: Bacteria > Actinomycetota > Actinomycetes > Mycobacteriales > Mycobacteriaceae > Mycobacterium > Mycobacterium fragae. Next base: position 62,409 of record NZ_LQOW01000028.1, on the reverse strand, counting down.
GTGTTCGCGCTGCAGCTTCTGCATCTCCAAGGCCATCCGCTGACGGTCCTTGCCGTACTTCTTCTGCAGCGCCTTGATCTGCGGCTGCAACTCTTGCATCTGGCGGGTGGTGCGGATCTGTCGGACGAACGGCTTGTACAGGATTGCCCGCAGGGTGAACACCAAGAACATCACCGACAGCGCCCATGCGAAGAAGTTCGACGGCCCCAGCACAAAGGCAAATGCCTTGTACCACAACCACATAATCGCCGACACCGGGTAATAGAAGATGTCCAGGCTGAACGGATCAAACGTCAACGGAATCCTCCGCTCGCTTCGCTGGGGTGCCCCAGTCGTGGCCTACACGCGCCGGCGCCACCGGCCGCTCCGGTATCGGATCCCATCCTCCCCGATGCCATGGGCCACATTTCGCCAGCCGCACGATGGCCAGCCAACTCCCCCGCACCAGGCCGTACTCGGTGAGGGCGTCCACCGCGTATTGACTACAGGTTGGCGTGAACCGGCACGTCGGCAATCGCAACGGCGACACCATATGCCGGTAGAGCTGAATCACGAATATCAAGCCGCGCGCCGCCGCCGCGCCGGCCTGGCTAGCCCACCCCGTCATGTCCTTCACCGGTTCGAGCCCATCAACTCGAGTTGGCGTAAGCCGGTGCGCAGTTGCCGTTCCAGTCGGGCCGACTCGACGTCGCGACTACCCGGCAGCGCGCGGATCACCAGGCGCTGGGACCGATCCAACCCTTGCACCACGGCGCGGGCGACATGACGCAAGCGACGCGCCACCCGATGCCGTTGCACAGCGGTGCCCACCGACTTGGCGACAATCAGGCCGACCTTCGGGGCGTCCACCTCGTCGGTGGCGCGTCGGGCATAGATGACAAGGTCCGGCTGCACGGCTCGGACCCCGTGCCTAACCGTTGCGTCGAAATCGGCCGACCGCCTCATGCGGTTCCGTGCGGAGAGCACCGCTCTACATTCGCAGTCTGATCAGGCAGTCAGCGTGCGGCGGCCTTTACGACGCCGATTCGACACGATCGCCCGTCCTGCCCGGGTGCGCATCCGCAACCGGAAGCCGTGCACACGGGCTCGGCGCCGGTTGTTCGGCTGGAAGGTCCGCTTGCCCTTTGCCACGACTATCTCCTCGTTGCATCTGGCATCGCGATCCGACCTTTTATGTCATGCCGGTCGGACACGATTGCCCTCACGAAGCCTCAGCAGGCTCGGTGTCTCGCTGGTAACCGGCGCGGGCCCCGGGCATATTGCCCGGATCGCAGCCGTATCGCCGACTTTCGGGCGACTGTTCGAGGGTACTGACGACCGTTCGTCGGGTCAAACCTTCCCCATTGCGCCATCGACTCGGCACCGCGATTTAACTGCCGTCACACCCGCCACGGCTGGCGGCGAGCGATGTTATGAAAGCACCCGGCAATGTTGCAGAACTGTTGGCGCTCAAACAGAAAACTTGTTAGCTTCGTGCATGCCGTTTCGGACTGGAACGGCGCCCGACAACGAAGCGAGGATGGCGGATCGGCTTCCTTTCCAGGCAACCTATGCTGGGTGTCTCGAGCGCCGATCTTGTGTGCTGTCGCCGTTAAACTGCGGCGTGACGTGGGCTGTCCTGTCCACACCTGTGGATAACCATGTGGACAGCCCGTCGTCGCACCTTATGGTTGTATATCGACGTCGAATCAGGGGGATCCGTCGTTGACCGATGACCCCGGATCAAGTTTCGCGACGGTCTGGAATGCGGTCGTCTCCGAACTCAACGGCGAGCTTCCGACCGACGGCTCTTCGCTAAACGGTGAGCCCTACGGCGTTCCGCTGACCCCTCAGCAAAGGGCCTGGCTGAACCTCGTGCAGCCGCTGACCATTGTTGAAGGATTTGCTCTGCTGTCGGTGCCGAGCAGCTTCGTGCAGAACGAGATCGAACGCCACCTGCGCACCCAGATCACCGACGCACTGAGCCGACGGCTCGGACAACCAATCGAACTGGGCGTGCGTATCGCTCCTCCGGCCGACGACGAGGCCGACGACGGCAGTGCCCCGATGCCCGAGGAGCCGGCCGCCGACGCCGACGAGGTAGACGAAGACCGCGAAGCCCTGGCCAGCGCACACGAGAATTGGCCTGCCTACTTCACCGAACGACCGCCCACCAACGACGCCGACGGTGATGGCGGCACCAGCCTCAACCGGCGCTACACGTTCGACACGTTCGTCATCGGCGCCTCCAATCGGTTCGCCCATGCCGCCGCCCTGGCCATCGCCGAAGCACCGGCTCGCGCCTACAACCCGCTGTTCATCTGGGGCGAATCCGGACTGGGCAAGACTCACCTCCTGCACGCCGCCGGCAACTACGCGCAGCGCCTCTTTCCCGGCATGCGGGTCAAGTACGTCTCCACCGAAGAGTTCACCAACGACTTCATCAACTCGTTGCGCGACGACCGCAAGGTCGCGTTCAAGCGCAGCTACCGCGACGTCGACGTGCTGTTGGTGGACGACATCCAGTTCATCGAAGGCAAAGAGGGCATCCAAGAAGAGTTCTTCCACACCTTCAACACCCTGCACAATGCCAACAAACAGATCGTCATCTCCTCTGACCGCCCACCCAAGCAACTGGCCACCCTTGAGGACCGGCTACGGACCCGGTTCGAGTGGGGCTTGATCACCGACGTCCAGCCGCCCGAGCTGGAAACCCGAATCGCCATCCTGCGCAAAAAAGCACAAATGGAACGCCTGGCCGTACCCGACGACGTGCTCGAGCTCATCGCAAGCAGCATCGAACGCAATATCCGCGAGCTCGAGGGCGCCTTGATCCGCGTCACCGCGTTCGCGTCACTGAACAAGACACCGATCGACCGGTCGCTGGCGGAAATCGTGTTACGAGACCTGATCGCCGACGCCAGCACCATGCAGATCAGCGCGGCGACGATCATGGCCGCCACAGCCGAGTACTTCGACACCACCGTCGAGGAACTCCGCGGGCCCGGTAAAACCCGGGCGTTGGCCCAGTCCCGCCAAATCGCCATGTACCTCTGCCGGGAACTCACCGACCTGTCGTTACCGAAAATCGGTCAGGCTTTCGGCCGCGACCACACCACAGTCATGTACGCCCAGCGCAAGATCCTCTCCGAAATGGCTGAACGGCGTGAGGTCTTCGACCATGTCAAGGAACTCACCACGCGCATTCGGCAACGCTCCAAGCGCTAACCGCGGTGTGCATATCCCTGTGAGCAACCGGTCTATGCCGTGGCCAAGATTTCCCCGGCCCGTGCACAGCCGTACGTCATCCCCAACCGCTGCACACAAACCACACAACCGCCGGTGTCGTCATCCACAACCCGGTTCGCTTCCCCAGCAGCGCCGACGCCAACCTGTCCCCAGCATCCACAGGCCTTACTACTGCTACTGATATCTCTACGTAGTTTCTTCTTCGAAAAGACACCTGGGGACACCCGCTTCCCACCCGCCTGCCGGCACAACAACATCCCGAGTGTCACTGCTATCGATTAGCTTTCAAGATGGCGGCCGAAGCTCTACGGTTGTGGTTCGACTGCCGCGATGAAGGGACGCTATGAACGTGGCGACGACCAAGGTCGGTTTGACCGACTTGAAGTTCCGTTTAGTGCGTGACGACTTCGCCGACGCAGTGGCCTGGGTGGCACGAAATCTGCCCACCAGGCCCACGGTGCCGGTGCTCGCCGGAGTGCTGTTGACCGGCTCGGACGACGGTTTGACGATCTCGGGGTTCGACTACGAGGTTTCGGCTGAAGTTCGGTTGGCCGCTGAAATAGCTTCTCCGGGAACGGTTTTGGTGTCGGGGCGGCTGTTGTCTGACATTACCCGGGCTTTGCCGGACAAGCCGGTTGACGTGCAGGTCGACGGCACCCGGGTGTCGCTGACCTGCGGTAACGCCAGGTTTTCGCTGCCCACGATGGCTGTCGAGGACTACCCGACGTTGCCCGCGCTGCCCGAAGAAACCGGCACGCTTTCGGCGGATCTGTTTGCTGAGGCGATCACCCAGGTGGCCGTCGCGGCTGGCCGGGATGACACGCTGCCCATGCTGACCGGGATCCGGGTCGAGATTTCCGGTGAAACTGTGGTGCTAGCCGCGACCGACCGGTTCCGGTTGGCGGTTCGCGAGCTGACCTGGTCGGCGGGATCGCCCGATATCGAGGCGGCGGTGTTGGTGCCGGCGAAGACGCTGGCCGAGTCGGCCAAAACCGGAACCGATGGTGCCGAGGTGCATTTGTCGTTGGGTGCGGGCTCTGCGGTGGGCAAAGAGGGATTGCTCGGTATCAGCGGAAGCGGGAAACGCAGCACGACCCGGCTGCTGGACGCCGAGTTCCCGAAGTTTCGTCAGTTGTTGCCCGCCGAACACACTGCGGTGGCCACGATCGATGTCGGCGAGCTGACCGAGGCGATCAAACGAGTCGCGTTGGTCGCTGACCGAGGTGCGCAGGTGCGGATGGAATTTTCCGAGAGTGCGCTGCGCCTTTCAGCCGGCGCCGACGACGTCGGCCGCGCCGAAGAAGACCTGCCGGTCGATTTCGCGGGTGAGCCGCTGACCATCGCATTCAACCCGACATATCTGACCGACGGGTTGGGTTCGCTGCATTCCGAGCGGGTGTTGTTCGGTTTCACCACGCCCAACAAGCCGGCGGTGTTACGCCCGGTCACCGACGATGACCCCCTGCCCAGCGGCACCGGGCCGTTCTCAGCAGTGTCGACCGATTACGTGTATTTGTTGATGCCGGTCCGCCTACCTGGTTAGCGGTTAGGTGTACGTTCGCCATCTCGGGTTGCGGGATTTCCGGTCGTGGGCACACGCCGATTTGGAATTGGAACCGGGCCGCTGGGTGTTCGTCGGGCCGAACGGATATGGCAAGACGAATCTCGTTGAAGCGCTGTGGTATTCGTCCACCCTGGGCTCGCATCGGGTCGCGACCGACGCGCCGTTGGTGCGGGTGGGCTGCTCGCGTGCGGTGATCTCGACGATCGTCGTCAACGACGGTCGGGAGTGTGCGGTTGATCTGGAGATCGCGGCGGGGCGGGCCAACAAGGCGCGCCTGAACCGGTCACCGGTGCGCAGCCCGCGCGAGGTCGTCGGGGTATTGCGCGCGGTGATGTTCGCGCCGGAAGACCTGGCCCTGGTCCGGGGCGATCCCGCCGATCGGCGCCGATATCTGGACGACCTGGCGACCGTGCGCCGCCCGCGGATCGCTGCGGTGCGCGCGGACTACGACAAGGTGTTGCGTCAGCGCACCGCGCTGCTCAAGACGGCGTCGGGTGCCCGCTTCCGGGGTGACCGCGGCACACTGGACACGCTCGAGGTTTGGGATGGGCACCTGGCCACGCACGGCGCCGAGCTGATGGCCGCCCGGATGGACCTGGTCAACGAATTGGCGCCCGAAGTGGAGAAGAGTTACGAACAGCTGGCCCCGGGATCGCGGGCCGCGACCATCACCTACCGCGCCAGTGTCGACACCGGCGAGGGTGTCGATGCGGAGGCGCTGCGGTCCGCGCTGTTGGCCCAGATGGCACAGCGCCGTGACGCCGAGCTCGAGCGCGGCATGTGTCTGGTGGGTCCGCACCGTGACGATCTGGAGCTGAAACTCGGTGAACAACGCGCGAAAGGCTTTGCCAGCCATGGTGAATCGTGGTCGATGGCGTTAGCTTTGCGGTTGGCGTCCTACGAACTACTGCGCGCAGAGGGTGGTGAGCCGGTGCTGCTATTGGACGACGTATTCGCCGAACTGGACACCGCACGCCGTGCGGCGCTGGCCGCGGCCGCCGCGTCAGCAGAGCAGGTCCTGGTGACGGCGGCCGTCGTGGATGACATTCCCCACGATTGGGACGCCCGGCGGGTGACCATCGCGTTGCACGACGACGACAATGGACGCGTGTCGGTCGTGCGCCATGAACCCGGAGCGTCGACGATGCAGGCCGGAACGGCCTGAGGAGGAGCGCGACCATTGAACCCCGACGATGCAATGGACCTTGTCCGGCGCACCCTGGAGGAGGCGCGCGGCGCCGCGCGCACGCAAGGGAAAGACGTCGGGCGGGGGCGGCGGATACCGTCGACGCGCCGGGTGGCCGGCGCGTCGAGCCGACGGCGCTGGTCGGGACCGGGCCCAGACAGCCGCGACCCGCAACCGTTGGGCAGGGTCGCGCGCGACGTGGCGAAAAAGCAGGGATGGTCATCGCGCGTCGCCGAGGGCACGGTGTTCGGGCAGTGGCCGTCGGTGGTCGGACAACAGATCGCCGAACACGCCAGACCCACCACCCTGCGCGACGGGGTGTTGAGTGTGTCCGCCGAATCCACCGCGTGGGCGACCCAGCTGCGAATCATGCAAACCCAGCTGATCGCGAAGATCGCCGCCGAAGTCGGCGATGGCGTCGTCACATCGCTGAAAATCACCGGCCCGGTCGCGCCGTCGTGGCGCAAGGGGCCGCTGCACATCGCCGGAAGAGGCCCCCGCGACACCTATGGTTGACCGGCCGAAAGATCGGCTCAGGGCCGTTACAAGAGCGCAACTTGACCCGCCAGCCGTCAGGACGCATGCAATAGCGAGAAATTCCGCGCACGGCGCAGACAGCTGTGTAGAAACGCCCTCACAGAATCGGTGCTGGGCGCCCTTACCGGTAGACTGGCCGAGGACTAACGCGCGGTGATCGGATAACGCGCCCGCAACCCCAAGGAGATCATTCCGACCGTGGCTGCCCAGAAGAAGGCCCGCAAGTCGTACGACGCCGGAGACATCCAGGTTCTTGAAGGGTTGGAGGCGGTTCGAAAACGGCCGGGCATGTATATCGGCTCGACCGGCGAACGCGGTCTTCACCATCTCATCTGGGAGGTCGTCGACAACGCGGTGGATGAGGCCATGGCCGGCTTCGCCACCAAAGTCGACGTGAAGATCCTCGAGGATGGGGGCGTAGAGGTCACCGACGATGGACGCGGCATCCCCGTCGCGATGCACGCGACCGGCATCCCCACCGTCGATGTAGTGATGACGCAACTGCACGCGGGCGGCAAGTTCGGTGGCGACGATGGCGCCTACGCGGTTTCGGGCGGATTGCACGGTGTGGGTGTGTCGGTGGTCAACGCGCTGTCGACCCGGCTTGAGGTCGAGATCGCGCGCGACGGCTATGAATGGTTCCAGTACTACGACCACTCGGTGCCGGGCACGCTCAAACAGGGCGAAAAAACCAAGAAAACCGGAACGACGGTGCGGTTCTGGGCCGATCCGGACATCTTCGAGACCACCGAATACGACTTCGAGACGGTGGCCCGCCGGCTGCAGGAAATGGCGTTTCTCAACAAGGGCTTGACCATCGAACTGGTCGACGAGCGCGTCGCCGCCGAAGAAGTGGTCGACGAGGTCGTCAGCGACACCGCCGAAGCGCCGAAGTCGGCACGGGAAGAGGCGGCGGAACGCAACGCCCCGCAGCCGAAGGTCAAGCACCGCACCTTCCACTACCCCGGCGGTCTGGTCGACTTCGTCAAACACATCAACCGCACCAAGAACGCAATTCACAGCAGCATCGTCGACTTTTCGGGCAAGGGTGAGGGCCACGAGGTCGAGATCGCAATGCAGTGGAACGCAGGCTATTCGGAGTCGGTGCATACCTTCGCCAACACCATCAACACCCACGAGGGCGGCACCCACGAAGAGGGATTCCGCGCGGCGCTGACATCGGTGGTCAACAAGTACGCCAAGGACCGCAAGCTGCTCAAGGACAAGGACCCCAACCTCACCGGTGACGACATCCGCGAGGGTCTGGCCGCCGTCATCTCGGTGAAGGTCAGCGAGCCGCAGTTCGAGGGCCAGACCAAGACCAAGCTGGGCAACACCGAAGTCAAGTCGTTCGTGCAGAAGGTCTGCAACGAACAGCTCACCCACTGGTTCGAAGCCAACCCGACCGATGCCAAGACCGTCGTCAACAAGGCGGTCTCGTCCGCGCAGGCGCGCATCGCCGCCCGTAAGGCACGTGAGCTGGTGCGTCGCAAGACCGCCACCGACATCGGCGGATTGCCGGGCAAGCTGGCCGACTGCCGCTCCACCGATCCACGCAAGTCGGAACTGTATGTGGTGGAAGGAGATTCAGCCGGTGGCTCCGCGAAAAGCGGGCGGGACTCGATGTTCCAGGCCATCCTTCCGCTGCGCGGCAAGATCATCAACGTGGAGAAGGCCCGCATCGACCGGGTGCTGAAAAACACCGAAGTCCAGGCGATCATCACCGCGCTGGGCACCGGCATCCACGACGAGTTCGATATCAGCAAGCTGCGATACCACAAGATCGTGCTGATGGCCGACGCCGACGTCGACGGCCAACACATCTCCACCCTGCTGCTCACGCTGCTGTTCCGGTTCATGCGCCCGCTGATCGAAAACGGGCACGTGTTCTTGGCGCAGCCGCCGCTGTACAAGCTCAAGTGGCAGCGCAGCGATCCGGAGTTCGCATACTCCGACCGCGAGCGCGACGGCCTGCTGGAGGCCGGGCTGAAGGCCGGCAAGAAGATCAACAAGGACGACGGCATCCAGCGCTACAAGGGTCTGGGTGAAATGGACGCCAAGGAATTGTGGGAAACCACGATGGATCCCTCGGTCCGGGTGCTGCGCCAGGTCACCCTCGATGACGCCGCCGCCGCCGACGAGCTGTTCTCCATTCTGATGGGCGAGGACGTCGACGCCCGTCGCAGCTTCATCACCCGCAACGCCAAAGACGTTCGCTTCTTGGATGTTTAAGACATACAAGGGATATAAATGACAGACACCACGCTGCCTCCGGGCGGTGACGCCGCCGACCGCGTCGAGCCGGTCGACATCCAACAGGAGATGCAGCGCAGCTACATCGACTACGCGATGAGCGTGATTGTCGGGCGCGCGCTGCCGGAAGTGCGCGACGGCCTCAAGCCGGTGCACCGCCGGGTGCTGTATGCGATGTTCGACTCCGGGTTCCGCCCGGATCGCAGCCACGCAAAGTCGGCGCGCTCGGTTGCCGAGACGATGGGCAACTACCACCCGCACGGTGACGCGTCGATCTACGACACCCTGGTGCGGATGGCCCAGCCGTGGTCGCTGCGCTATCCCCTGGTCGACGGCCAGGGCAACTTCGGCTCACCGGGCAACGACCCGCCGGCCGCGATGAGGTATACCGAAGCGCGGCTGACTCCGCTGGCGATGGAGATGCTGCGTGAAATCGACGAGGAGACAGTCGATTTCACGCCGAACTACGACGGGCGGGTGCAGGAGCCGACGGTACTGCCCAGCCGGTTCCCCAACCTGCTCGCCAACGGCTCCGGCGGCATCGCCGTCGGCATGGCCACCAACATCCCGCCGCACAACCTGCGCGAGCTCGCCGAGGCGGTGTTCTGGTGTCTGGAGAACTTCGACGCCGACGAAGAGGCGACGCTCAAGGCGGTCACCAAACGGGTCAAGGGCCCGGACTTCCCCACCGCCGGGCTGATCGTCGGCTCGCAGGGCATTGCCGACGCGTACGCGACCGGCCGCGGCTCCATCCGGATGCGCGGAGTTGCTGAGATAGAAGAAGATTCACGCGGCCGCACGTCGCTCGTCATCACCGAGTTGCCGTATCAGGTCAACCACGACAACTTCATCACCTCGATCGCTGAGCAGGTCCGCGACGGAAAGCTGAGCGGTATCGCGAACATCGAAGACCAAACCAGCGACCGGGTGGGCCTGCGCATCGTCATCGAGCTCAAGCGCGACGCGGTGGCCAAGGTGGTGCTGAACAACCTCTACAAGCACACCCAGCTGCAAACCAGCTTCGGCGCCAACATGCTGGCGATCGTCGACGGGGTGCCGCGCACGCTGCGACTCGATCAGCTGATCCGCCACTACGTCGACCACCAGCTCGATGTCATCGTGCGGCGCACCACCTACCGGCTGCGCAAGGCCAACGAACGAGCCCACATACTGCGCGGCCTGGTCAAGGCGCTCGACGCCCTCGACGAGGTGATCGCGCTGATTCGGGCGTCGGAGACCGTGGACATTGCCAGACGGGGCCTGATCGAGCTGCTCGACGTCGACGAGATCCAGGCGCAGGCCATCCTGGACATGCAGCTGCGCCGGCTGGCCGCGTTGGAGCGCCAACGCATCATCGACGACCTGGCCAAGATCGAAGCCGAAATCGCTGACCTGGAAGACATTTTGGCCAAGCCGAAGCGGCAGCGCGGGATCGTGCGCGACGAGCTCAAAGAGATCGTCGACAAACACGGCGACGACCGCCGTACTCGCATCGTGGCTGCCGACGGCGAAGTCAGCGACGAGGATCTGATCGTCCGGGAGGACGTCGTCGTCACCATCACCGAAACCGGTTACGCCAAGCGCACCAAGACCGACCTGTACCGCAGCCAGAAGCGGGGCGGCAAGGGGGTTCAGGGCGCCGGGTTGAAGCAGGACGACATCGTCGCGCACTTCTTTGTGTGCTCGACGCACGACTGGATCCTCTTCTTCACCACCCAGGGCCGGGTGTATCGGGCCAAGGCCTACGACCTGCCGGAAGCCTCGCGGACGGCGCGCGGGCAGCACGTCGCCAACCTGCTGGCGTTCCAACCCGAGGAGCGGATCGCGCAGGTCATCCAGATCCGCAGCTACGAGGACGCCCCGTATCTGGTGCTGGCCACCCGCAACGGTCTGGTGAAAAAGACCAAGCTCACCGACTTCGACTCGAACCGCTCAGGCGGGATCGTGGCGATCAACCTGCGCGACGGCGACGAGCTGGTCGGGGCGGTGTTGTGTTCGGCCGACGACGACCTGCTGCTGGTGTCGGCCAACGGGCAGTCCATCCGGTTCTCGGCGACCGATGACGCGTTGCGCCCGATGGGCCGCGCCACCTCGGGTGTGCAGGGCATGCGGTTCAACGCCGACGACTACCTGCTGTCGCTGAACGTGGTCCGGGAAGGCACATATCTGCTGGTCGCGACGTCGGGAGGCTATGCCAAGCGCACGGCGATCGAGGAATACACCACGCAGGGCCGCGGCGGCAAGGGCATCTTGACCATCCAGTACGACACCCGACGTGGCAGGCTGGTTGGAGCACTGATCGTCGACGAGGACAGCGAGGTGTATGCCATCACCTCCGGTGGCGGCGTGATTCGGACCGCGGCCCGGCAGGTCCGCAAGGCCGGGCGGCAGACTAAGGGCGTTCGGTTGATGAACTTGGGCGAGGGCGACACACTGTTAGCCATCGCACGTAACGCCGAGGAGGCTGGCGTGGCCGACGACGATTTGGGTACCGCACCCAACACGTAGCGATGGCCGACCTGCTCGACGGTCGGACGGAAGTAAGGAGCGGTGGGTGACTTCACCGAACGAGCCGGGATACCCCGGACCGGGCGATAGCCCGAACGGGAATGGCTCGGTCGACCGGGTAGGCCCACACCGACCGGCCGCCGACCGTTCTTCCGATGCCCGTGACGCGGCTCCCAGGCAGCGCAGCAGCGGCGCCCGATCCCCCCAGGCGCCGTCCCGCCCGTCCTCGGAGGCGCCGCCGCCGCGCGAACCGCGTTCGCCCGGTCGGCCTTCTGGCGCAGAGGCGCGGGTAAGCCGGTTCATTTCCGGAACCGCAGCTCCCGGCGCCGCGAAAACGCCGGCTCCGGGCCCCGCCAAGGCGCCGCCGCACGAAGCCGACTCGGCCCCGCCGCGACACGAGAGCCGGCACACCGACGCCTACACCAGCGAACTGCCTGATCTCTCCGGCCCGGTGCCTCGCACCGCGCAGCGCAAACCCCCGCCCGAGCGGGAAAAGGCGGACACGTCGCCTCCGACAGAGCGGTTGGGAAGCCGGGTCCAGGTGAGCGCGCGGTCCCGGGGTCCGGTACGTGCCAGCATGCAGATCCGGCGGGTCGACCCGTGGAGCACGTTGAAGGTGTCGTTGGTGCTCTCGGTCGCGTTGTTCTTCGTCTGGATGATCGCCGTGGCCTTCCTGTATTTGGTACTCGGCGGGATGGGCGTGTGGAGCAAGCTCAACAGCAACGTCGGCGACCTACTGAACAACACCAGCGGCAGCGCCGACCTGGTCTCCAGCGGAACCATCTTCGGTGGGGCTGTGCTGATCGGGTTGGTCAACATCGTCTTGCTCACGGCCATGGCCACCATCGGCGCCTTCATCTACAACCTGACCACCGACCTCATCGGCGGCATCGAAGTAACGCTGGCCGACCGAGACTAGTCTTTTGGGGACGGACGGTCCGGTGGGGTAATCTCGTCGCTCGGCCGTACGCGCGTGCGGGCCTATAGCTCAGGCGGTTAGAGCGCTTCGCTGATAACGAAGAGGTCGGAGGTTCGAGTCCTCCTAGGCCCACAACCATGTGTTCGCCAAAACGCTCCGTGAGACTGATGTTGGGGTTGGCCGCGATCGCCCTGCTGGTGGCGGTGGTTCGGTCTCGGCGCGGCGTCGAGGTCTGGCATGTGGCCGCCGACCAGACCGCTGGTCGGCCCGAGGGGCCTTAGCTCAGTTGGTAGAGCGCTGCCTTTGCAAGGCAGAAGTCAGGGGTTCGAATCCCCTAGGCTCCACGAGGAATATGCGCAGGTCAGTGGCTAGCTTGCGGCTCGCAGCTTAGGGCTGGAATTCGTGCCAGTCCACGCCGTGCCCACATTTTGCCCAAATTGCGAGTTAACAGGTCGTTGATGGCGACACCGACCGCCTCAACATCGGACCCATACAGGTGGCCGTGGCGGTCCAACATCAAACCCGCGAATTCATGGCCCGGCATTTCTGAAGCGCTTTGATGTTGGCGCCGGCCTGGATCGCTAGGGATGCAGCCGTGTGGCGCAGCTCGTAGAGCTTGAACTCGCATACCACCCTTGACTCCCCGGCAGTGTTCATTACGGTCCTCGGGAAACAACTCCGCGGCGGCGACCGCCCGCGACCACCACCGGCGCCGGACATTAGTGCCGCGCATGTAGCCGCCCATCGAGTCGGGGAACACCAGTGCGTCGAGATCTTGCGGTGTCAGCAGATCGGCCACGAACGCTGGCAGGCTCACCGCGCGAGCCTTCCCGTTCTTGGGTGATCCCACAACAAACAACCGATCGACCAGCGTCACCGAGCATGAGATCCGTAGCCGCAGATTCTCCAGATCGAGATCCCGCCAGCGCAGCTCCTAGTGTTCAAATTCCATCCGAATCGCAACCAAAACCGCGGCTCAACGCGCGGCCGCTCCGCCAACACCCCGAGGGTGAGCCCAGTCGGGTTCCACAATTCCCGATGTGAATGACTATGCGAGCGCATACGCTCGCATCGACGAGCCGGACAACATGACCAAACCGGAGCATCACGACACGGGGGGTTGGGGGCATGTTGTTCCGTGGTCCACCTCACGGCCATAGCGTTCGACGGGTCGTCGCAAGTGTCGACGCACCCGCGCCCGCGTCACTCCTCGAACAGCGGCGCCATGTCGCCGATTGGATCTTCACGGGCGCGCTCCTCTTCAACGGCGCACTCACCGTCTTCTGGCTTGCGGTGCTCGTCACCGGAGCCGACCCGGTGTTCTTCGGCACCTACGCCGTCGACCGCGACGAGATCGTACGCGTGACCTCGGGCGTGCTGATCTTCGGGGTCTTCTGGGGCGGGATCTGGTACGGCATCAAGAACGCGCTACTGAAGTCTGTCGCGGGGTTCTCGAACGAAGAACGCCGCGCCGCGTTTTCGTCACGCATGTCCGCGCCTTACGACGTCAAGGAGATCGTGGCGCGCCACTCCGAGCGTCGCATCCGCATCATCGACATGATCGGACGCCGGGGCCGGTTCATCACGCTCGCGGCCGTCAGCTTCTTCTATCTCTACGCGCGCATCGGCACCGAGCGGCCCGAGACGTTCGCCACCGCGTTCATGAAGGACAGTCTGCTCGACGGCGTGGTCGTCGCGTGGGTGTTCCTCGCCCTTTACTACGGGGAAGGATTCCTCGCGGCGGTCGCCTACGGTCCGCAGTCGCGCATCATGGACGGCGTGCTCGCGCGGGCGAACTGCCTCCTCATCATGACCTTGTGGTTGATGTTCAAGTTCGTGATGGTCCCGATCGGCAAGCAGCTCGCCGTCGTCTTTCCTCCGAACCAGTTCGCCGTCGTCTTCGCGCTCATCTGGGGTTCGTACATGGTCGCCGATGCGCTGGCGGAGATCGGCGGAGCGCTGTTCGGACGCCAAAAGATCTGCGTGCGCGGCATCGGCGACGTCAATCGCAAATCGGTGGCGGGCATCGTCAGCGGGTTCACCGGTGCGCTGATCTTCTGTGCCGTCATCGTCATGGCCAACCAGTTGCCGCCGCCGTGGCTGGCACTGTCGTTGGTGATCGCCGTATCGAACACGCTCCTCGAGCTTTATTCACCACGTGGTACGGACGATGTAGTCATGGCTACTGGCAACGCGCTCATCTGCTGGGCATTCGGCGCCTTGGTCCTACACTGATCCACAAGCAGGCTAATGTCCTTTCCGCACTGTCCAAATCAGCACACCCAGGCGCGTTGGCCGCGCTCAAGGACATCTACAGCGCCGAAGACATCGACAAGGCCCAGGCCGCGGCCAACGCCTTCGAGCTCGCTATCCCACAGAGGGGTCATCTGCGAAGACAGGAGCGGCACCGTGCCCGGCCCCAGGTGACCGGAGATCCCCAGATCCAGCTCGGTCTGCCCAGAGCGGCCAACCGCTCGGCAGCCGCAGCCTTCAGCGCCGCCAACTCGACGTCGTCGTGCCCCGAACCGAGATGCTCGATTGAGCGAGAGCCCTTGCGCCAGGACCACACGACCTGCACCGCGGTGGCCCCCGACGACGTCTTCACCGTTCGCACTTAGGCCATCCGGGCAGCGTACGGCCCGATCCTAGTGTTCAAATTCCATCCGAATCGCAACCAAAACCGCAGCTCAACGCGCAGCCGCTCCGTCAACACCCCGAAAGTGAGCCAAGTCGGGTTTTAGACCGAGGATCTGAGTGAACCGCTGGTGCGTTCTTCCTGGTTTGTGAGCCTGAAAGGCGTGCGGCAGAGCGCGCGTCGAGCAGCGCGTCTATGTGGACAGTAGTTAGGTATGCAGCCACTGATGTAGCTGGCTAGGCGCCACGCGACGGACTCGGGCGTTGTCTACAGGTCGTGCTATGACCACAGATTGCTCACAATCTGCCCACGGTTACAGCTATCTGTGGTGAATCACTGTTATGTGATTGGCCACGTTGATGGGCTATCGGACCCCTGACCAGCCGCGCGATCCGCCTTTGAAAGGCAGAAGTCAGGGGTTCGAATCCCCTAGGCTCCACGACGCCCCGTATCTATTCCTTAGCCACACCAGGCGCGCACATCGGGCGGATACTGATCGAGCGGTCCAACACACCGCTGCCCCGGCGGGTAGTTGACGCGTGCGTTGAGCAAATCGCACGGAATGTAGACCTGCTTGCCTTGAGGGGTGTTGCTCAAACACTGGGTCGGCGGCTGCGCGCCCGCCTGGGCGGGGAAAAAGAGCGTCAACGCCAAGACGCCGAGCACCCACACAACACGGCGATAGATCATGGGAACTCCTTTGACGCATTCAGGGAGGAACCAGTCCCAGAATGGCCAAATTTTGACCTGCGCAAACGAAAAGGCGTTTCTCCTATGCGCCAGCCATGAGCTGGGCAGCCCATCCGGCGGCGGCGGCAGAGAGGACGTGCCAGGCGCCGTGGTATTGCCACAGGCTGTCGGGCCGGCACAGCGGCGACCCAGAGCGTCCCGCGGCGTAGGCAGCCAATCCCAGCGCAAAGACGCCGGCCGGCCTCGCCCAGGCTGACCACCGCCGCTGGCGCCCGCTGCGGGCCAGGCCGACCGCGTATACCGCTACCGCGGCGACGATGGGCCAGTCGTGAGCGGGCTTCGCCCATGACGGCTGGGGTCCATGAAAGGCGAAGCTTCCTACCCCGACCGCCACGAGCGCAACTCCGGCAACCCCGGCCAGCGGCGCCCTGACCCGCACCGCCCAGGACAGTACGGCCATCCCCGCGGCGACGTAGGCCAGGCTGGTGACGGCCAAGACGGGCTGCGCCAACGCGCCGCCCACAATGCGCTCGCAGTCCGACTGACCGAAACCAGCGGGAGCGGTCAAAACCTGCATGGCGCAACCGCGATACGCCGGAAGGCTATGGCCGCTGTTGGACGTCGACGCTCGGCGGCCGCGGCGACGGCTCCGGGCGTGACGAGCGGCGGATCACCGAGAACGCGACCGCACCGCCACCGAGGACCAGCGCGGCCACGCCCGCAATCACCCACGGGCGCTTGCTGCGACGCTGGGAGCGACGCGCCTTCTGAAGCGCCTCCGGTAAGCCGCTGACCACGTCCTGCGCGGCGGCCAGTTCCTGCGCGATCGTCTCTTGCGCGGCCTGCAGATCCTGAGCCAGCCGGCCCTCGCGATAGCGGCGGCGAAGATTCGCCGCACCGGCCTGCGCGGAATCGACGCCCAATCCGACAAGGCCGCGGGTAACGTCGACCGGCCCCACCGCCGTGTACGCCAGCCCTCGGCTCAGTCTCTGACGTGGGGTCAACCGGGACTTCGTCGTCACGCTCATCTGCCGCCTTTCTGCCGACCGTGCTCGTCGTGCACACCGGCCTCCCACATTGCCACTATCGCGATGCGAACGGGGCCAATAGCTGCACTGTCTGCACGACCGGGCACCGGATGTCGGGCCGCCCCGCAAGTGATGGCAGACTGTGATCCCGTGACTAACAGCCCGATTCAGACTGCCACTGCCACACTGCACACCAACCGCGGCGACATCAAGATCGCACTTTTCGGAAACCACGCGCCCAAAACCGTCGCCAACTTCGTGGGCCTGGCCCAGGGCACCAAGGAGTACTCGACCGAGAACGCTTCCGGCGGCACTTCGGGGCCGTTCTACGACGGCGCGGTCTTCCACCGGGTCATCAGCGGCTTCATGATCCAGGGCGGCGACCCGACGGGTACCGGCCGCGGGGGCCCGGGCTACAAGTTCGCCGACGAATTCCACCCCGAATTGCAGTTCGACAAGCCCTACCTGCTGGCGATGGCAAACGCGGGCCCGGGCACCAACGGGTCACAGTTCTTCATCACCGTGGGCAAGACCCCGCACCTGAACCGGCGGCACACGATCTTCGGTGAGGTCGTCGACGAGGGGTCGCAGAAGGTCGTCGACGCCATCGCCACCACCCCCACCGATCAGAGCGATCGGCCGACGGAGCCCGTCGTCATCGAGTCGATCACCATTTCCTGACGGATCAGGAGCCGGCGTAGCCGGCTGCGGTAAGCGCGTCGAGCACCTCGAGCGGGTCGGTGCCGAGATCCCAACGGGACAGGACCAGCAGCCGATCGTCGGCCGTGTCGATCTCGAGCAGGCGCATTTTGCGCCCGATTCGGCGGAACTCGGTAATCCGGATGACCTTGATATCGGGTCGGCGCAATAGCTGCGTTCGCAACCATCCGCGAACGACCAGGCCGTCGGAGGTGATTGCCAGTTTCGGGCGCGCGCGCCAACTGACGCTTGCAAACAAGATCAGACCCGCCGCGGCAATGCCTGTCAATATCCTGCCAGGAAGGTCTGTGATCAAGGTCACACATGCGATAGCCATCACAACGCCGGCGAGGCCGCAACCTGCGATTCCGGCATTAGGCGGCGCCCATTGTGTTTGCTGCACGCTATCCCTAGATCGTCCTACCATTGCCGATCCGGTTATCCACAAGCGCTATCAACAATGGGGATGAATCACAAGCGTGTGATCCAGTAAGCACGAAGTTGCCAGCCCAGTAACGCCCGAGGCCCCAGATGAATTCATCACGGCGCCGATAACTGCTACCGCCACCGCATTGTGAGCAACAGACCGGTGATCATGAAAGCAAACGCGATGGCATAGTTCCACGGCCCGAGCTCCGCCATCCAGTTCAGCGCCGACGGGGCGTCCGGGCCGGTGGCCGCCAGTTGGAACACCATCAGCCAGACCAGGCCGATCAGCATCAAGCCGACGAACAGCGCGACGAACCACACACTGGACGGCCCGGCCTTGACCTTGACCGGTGTACGGCTCACCGCGCTCACGGTGAAGTCGCTCTTCTTGCGGACTTTCGACTTGGGCATTTCTACCTCGGGGATGCCTCGGAGACTACGGTATTCAGGGCGGGTGCAACGACGAGCCTAACGCACCCACCAGGAACGAACGGAGAGGCCGATGGGGAGCTCCCCCGCCTCCGCCGGCGGCGGCGCCCGCAGACGCCGCTCGCCGTGGCGGGTCGGGGTGCCGTTGGTGTGCCTGCTCGCCGGGTTGCTGCTGGGGGCCACCCACGGTGTCTCGGGTGGCGGCGAGATCCGGCGCAGCGACGCGCCGCGCTTGGTGGACCTGGTTCGCCAGGAACAGGCCGACGTCGACCAGCTGAGCGCCGAACGCGATCGACTGGCCCACACGATCGACTCCACCCATGGCCGGTCTTCGAATACCGCGCTGGCGGCGATGTTGCGCCGCGCTGCGTCGGAAACACGTTGCTGCTCAACGGACGAACGTACAGTCCGCCGTACACGATCACCGCGATCGGCGACGCCCCGGCCCTGCAGGCTGCACTGGCCGCCGCTCCCCTGGTGACGCTCTACAAGCAGTACGTGGTGCGGTTCGGCCTGGGCTACACCGAGCAAGCCATGCCGGACGTCCGGGTCACCGGGTACACGGAGCCGGCGCGGATGCATTTCGCCCAGCCGGCCGGGCCGGTCAGCTATTGACTTGTCCCGCAGCGAAAACCGTCTCGGCGAGCATCCGCCGAACCCACGCCTGGTAGGCATCGGTGCTCCACCCGTCGCGGTGGGTCATGCGGTAATAGGTCTCGGCGCTGCAGAGCACAGTGCAGGTTTCGACCAGTTCGTCGAACGGGACATCGTCACGAAGCCAGCCGCGGCTGCGGAAAACCTCGGAGATTCGCCGGAATTGTTTGTTGAGCCCGGCTATGAACTCGTCCAGGTACCGGTCCAGCTCCGGGTCGGAGTTGGCGCCGCCCAACAGCGCGGGCGTTAATTTCGCGGACCCCTTATGGATGTCGGTGACTGCCGCGGCGGCAACATCGAGCGCCTGGCCGGGATCGTTGATCTTGACGAGCTGGCGGCCGAATTCCAGGTTCAATATGCTTTCTTCCCCACTCACGCCCACTCCGGCGAACTCGGCCGCGGCGATCAGCAGGGCAGCCTTCGGCCCCTGGCCCTGAACAGTTTCTACCGAAACACCAGCGGCGGCAGCGATTTTCGCCAACGTGGTGCGCGCATAGCCTTCCGCGGCAAAGAGGTCGGCGGCTGCCGCGAGTATCCGCGACCGCGTCTGCTCCGCCTGCTGCTGACGCAACTCGGACCGGTACGCCCGTGGGCGCTTGGATATTGACTCCGGTGGCATAGTAATGAATACTACCATTGCGGAACTAACAGCGAGCCTGGGGGTGCGCAGTGTCATCGATCATCCTGGCTAGCATCCCTGCGCATGGACATGTCATGCCGCTGCTTTCGGTTGCCGAGAAGTTCGTCGACCGCGGTGACGACGTGCGCTTCGTTACCGGCACTTCGTTCGCCGACAAGGTCGCGGCCACCGGCGCCACCTTCGTACCACTCGCCGCCGAAGCGGACTTCGACTTCGATCTGCTCGCAACCTTTCCTGAGCGGGCGAAGCTGAAGGGCGTCAAAGCCGTTGCCTTCGATATGGAAAATGTGTTTTTCCGTCCTGCCAAAGCTCAATACGACACGCTCACAGCCGCTTTGGCGGCCCAACCTGCCGACGTGGTGCTCGCCGAACCGCTATTTCTTGGTGCCGCATTCATGCTCGGGCACCCACGGGCATCACGCCCTGCGATTGCGATGTGCTCGGTGGGCCCGCTGCCTCTGTACAGTCGCGACATTGCTCCGTTCGGCATGGGATTGGCGCCCATCCGAGTTCTGAATCGTGAGCGCAACGCCGCGCTGGCCGCATTGAATCGTCGGATACTCCGGGGACCGAGCCAGATCGTCCATCACCTGTACCGTCAGGTGCACGGCACGGACATGCCCGGCACCCCTCCCGAGTGGTGCCGCCGGGCTGACGCGCTAGTGCAATTCACTGTGCCGTCCTTTGAATATCCCCTATCCGATGCGCCCGCGAACCTATTCTTCGCTGGGCCGCTATCCGCCACCGGTTCGCAAGCGCCGCTCCCGGATTGGTGGGGCGACCTCGACGGCGCGCGGCCCGTCGTGCATGTCACCCAAGGCACCGTTGCCAATAGGGACTACAGCCAAGCCATCGCGCCCACCTTGAGTGCGCTCGCCGATGAGGATGTCCAGGTCGTCGTCGCGACGGGTAATCGCCCACTGGACGGACTGCCCCCACTGCCGGCCAATGCCCGCGCAGCGATGTATCTGCCGTATGACGAATTGCTCCCGCGCACTTCGGTTTACGTGACCAACGGCGGCTACGGCGGCGTGCAGTATGCATTACGCTATGGCGTGCCGATCGTCGCCACCGGCGGCAAGGAAGACAAGCCAGAGGTGGGTGCCCGCGTCGCGTGGTCAGGCGTCGGGCGGCGCATCAGAAGTGAGCACCCCTCGCCGCGCGCGCTGCGCCGCGACATTCTTGCCGTGCTGAGCGAGCCGCGCTACCGACAAGCCAGCCGCCGGATAGCCGCCGAAATAGCTGCCGCCCCCGGCTTCGCCGGGCTGGCCGACATCGTGGACCGGTTGGCCGACCCCGCGCCGGTGGCATTCGATCGGTAACCTGGCACGATGCGGATCTTGGTCGTCGACAACTACGACAGCTTCGTCTTCAACCTGGTGCAGTACCTCGGCCAGCTGGCCGCCGAGGCGAAGGTGTGGCGCAACGACGACGCACGGCTTTCGGATCACGCCGCGATCGCCGAGGAGTTCGACGGGATCCTGCTCAGCCCCGGCCCCGGAACACCCGAGCGGGCCGGCGCGTCGGTCGACCTGGTGCGCGCCTGCGCGGCGGCACGCACCCCGTTGCTCGGCGTCTGCCTGGGGCACCAGGCCATCGGCGTCGCCTTCGGCGCCACCGTCGACCGGGCTCCGGAGTTGCTGCACGGCAAAACAAGCAGCGTCTTCCACACGAATGCGGGTGTGCTGCAAGGGCTTCCGGATCCGTTCACCGCGACGCGCTATCACTCGCTGACAATCCTGCCGGAGACCTTGCCTGCCGAGCTCGAGGTCACTGCCCGTACCCGTAGCGGGGTGATCATGGGTGTGCGCCACGTCGAACTACCCATCCACGGCGTCCAGTTCCACCCCGAGTCGATCCTCACCGAGGGCGGCCATCGGATGCTGGCCAACTGGCTGGCCTGCTGCGGTCAGGTCCAAGACGACGCGCTCGTGCGCCGGCTGGAAAGTGAGGTCCTGAAGGCGTCAGCCCCGGCGGCTATTGACCGAACTTCAGCGTGATGATCCCGTCGCGGTTGCAACCAGCCCCCGCCGGCGGGCTCTGATAGACGACCCGGTGGGACTGGGCGCCACCGGCGTCGACGTCGGGACCTTTGTCCAGCGCGCCCGTCCAGCCCAGCGCGCGTAACCGGGGTTCGGCATCGGTCCAGAACATCCCCGACAGGTCCGGCATCACGAACTGGTTCCCCTTGGACACCTGGATCTCGATCACCGAATCCACCGGAACCTCGGTCTGCGCCGCGGGATTGGTGGCTATCACCTGACCTGCGGGGGCGGTGCTGTCCACCGCAACGCGGTTCACCTTGGTGAAACCGCTCAGGGTGAGGGACTTCTCCGCCTCCTCGGCTGTCTGGTGTGCAACGTCGGGAATCTTCTTGGTCGCCGGACCCGAGCCGACGATGACAGTGATCTCGTTGGTGATCCCGAACGTCTGGTTGGCGGGCGGGCTGGTCGCGATGACCTTATCTTTCATCTCCGGCGTCGACGGCGAGTGGACCTGCTTGAAACGGCCGAACCCGGCCGACTTCAGTTTGCGCACCGCGGCGGCATAGCTCAGGTTGGAAACGTCGGGCACCTCGCGCTGCTCGGGCCCGGTGGAGACGTTGACCGTGATCTGATCGCCCGCACCCACCGAGGAGTTGGCGCCCGGATCGGTGCCGATGACGTGGTCGGGCGGAACCGTCGAGTCTGGCTTCTGCTGGGTGCGTGTCTTGAAGCCGCGGTTTTGCAGCGCGGCGATCGCATCGGCGGACGCCTGGCCCCGCACGTCGGGCACTTGCACGTTGCGCATGCCGCCGCCGAACGTATTGATGACGATCGTGACGATGACGGTCAGCACTGCCAACGCCGCGACCGCGATGAGCCAGCGGCTCACCGACCCGGGGCCGCGCTCACGAGCGAAGTCGAGTTCCTGGCGTGGCAGCGGATCGGTCTGCGGTCCGGCCGAGTCGCTCGAATGTGCCGAAGCCAGCATCGATTTGCGCTCCGCCGCGGTGAGGACCTTGGGTGCCTCCGGCTGCTCACCGTTGTGCACCCGGACCAGATCGGCGCGCATCTCCGCGGCGGTCTGGTAGCGGTTGTCGGGGTTTTTGGCCAATGCCTTGAGCACAACGGCATCCAGTTCGGGAGAGATGCCCTCGTGTCGTTGCGACGGCGGAATGGGGTCTTCTCGCACATGCTGATAGGCCACAGCCACCGGCGAGTCACCGATGAAAGGTGGTTCGCCGGTGAGGATTTCGTAAAGAACACAGCCCAGCGAGTAGACGTCGGAACGGGCGTCGACCGCATCGCCGCGAGCTTGCTCGGGCGAAAGGTATTGCGCCGTACCGATCACCGCCGCGGTCTGTGTGACGCTGTTGCCGCTGTCGGCGATCGCCCGGGCGATGCCGAAGTCCATCACCTTGACCGCGTTTGTCGTGCTGATCATGATGTTCGCCGGCTTGACGTCGCGGTGGATGATGCCGTGCTGGTGCGAGAAGTTCAACGCTTGGCACGCGTCGGCGATGACCTCGATGGCGCGCTTCGGCGGCATCGGCCCGTCGGTGTGGACGATGTCACGCAAGGTGACGCCGTTGACGTACTCCATCACGATGTAGGGCAGCGGGCCGGCCGCCGTTTCGGCCTCACCCGTGTCGTACACCGCGACGATCGCCGGGTGGTTCAGCGCGGCGGCGTTTTGCGCCTCACGACGAAAGCGCAGGTAAAAGCTGGGGTCACGGGCCAGGTCGGCGCGCAGCACCTTGACCGCAACGTCGCGGTGTAACCGGACGTCGCGGGCCAGGTGGACCTCGGACATGCCGCCGAAGCCGAGGATCTCACCCAGTTCGTAGCGGTCGGACAGGTGTTGCGGGGTGGTCATCGCGGTGTCTCGTGTCGGGGCAGCGACGCATGGTGGTAAACCAGCGTGGCGGCCCGCGGCTGTTGGCTTTGCCGTCCAGGATTACCCGTTACCGATCGATCCGTCCAATTGGACGGCTGTGCAGGAGGCGAGCCGGCCTTGCTGGGCGCTGTCCCGGTATCGGTGACGGTCGGCGCCGACGGTTGCGGCTGGGAGTTGTCGTGGGAGTTCATCACGATCAGGACCGCGATGATGATCGCCAACGCGCCCAGCACCCCGGCCGCCCACAGCAACGCACGCTGGCCGGACGAGAAGGTGCGCCGCGGCGGTGGCGTGCGCTGACCGCCCGTCGTGGGACGGGCCCGGCGTGCAGCTGCAGCCCGCCCGGTGGGGTTGGCTGACGCCCGCGCTTGTGCCCCGGATGGAATCGAGGCCGGGGTGGCCCGTCCGGGCGTCGCCGCCTGGTCGGGCCGCGGTGGCCGGCGTCCGGCGCGGACCGCGGCGACGGCGTCGGCGAACGGTCCGCCACTGCGGTAACGCATGCCCGGGTTTTTGACGAGCGTCATCTCGATGAGTTCACGCACGTTCGGTGGCAGCTCGGATGGCAGCGGCGGCGGAGGCTCTTTGATGTGCTTCATCGCCACCGTCAGGGCACCGTCACCGGTGAACGGCCGCTTACCCGAAACCGATTCGTAGCCAACAACTCCCAACGAATAGACGTCGCTCGCCGGTGTCGCGTCGTGACCGAGAGCCTGCTCGGGTGCGATGTATTGGGCGGTGCCCATCACCATGCCGGTCTGGGTCACCGGTGCGGCGTCGACGGCCTTCGCGATACCGAAGTCGGTGATCTTCACCTGGCCGGTCGGGGTGATCAAGATGTTGCCGGGCTTGACGTCGCGGTGGACCAGCCCGGCGGCGTGCGCCACCTGCAACGCGCGCCCGGTCTGCTCGAGCATGTCCAGCGCGTGCCGCAGCGAAAGCTTGCCGGTGCGTTTGAGCACCGAGTTCAGCGGTTCCCCGTTGACCAGCTCCATGACCAGGTAGGCGGTGCGGCCCTCGCCGTTCATCTGGGTTTCGCCATAGTCGTGCACGCTGGCGATCCCGGGGTGATTGAGCATCGCGGTGGTGCGCGCCTCAACGCGGAACCGCTCGATGAATTCCGGGTCAGTGGAGAACTCGCTCTTGAGCACTTTGACCGC
Organism: Mycobacterium fragae; assembly: GCF_002102185.1. Classification (GTDB taxonomy): domain Bacteria; phylum Actinomycetota; class Actinomycetes; order Mycobacteriales; family Mycobacteriaceae; genus Mycobacterium; species Mycobacterium fragae. The sequence continues at coordinate 37,974 of NZ_LQOW01000028.1, read as the reverse complement.
GACGCGCCGGCCCAGCCGGTTATCGACCGCCTCCCACACCTGGCCCATGCCGCCGGTGGCGATGAGGCGCTGCAGGCGATACCGGCCAGACAGCGTCACACCTACTCGCGGGCTCATGGTCCTCCCTGCAGCGCGGCCTCGATCACCGCCCGCCCGATCGGCGCGGCGAGCGCGCCGCCGGTCGCGGACAGGCGGTCGGCGCCATCCTCCACCAGCACCGCGACGGCGACCTTCGGGGTCTGCGCAGGCGCGAACGCGATGTACCACGCGTGCGGTGGGGTGTTACGCGGGTCGGTGCCGTGCTCTGCGGTACCGGTCTTGGATGCGATCTGCACGCCGGGGATGGCCCCTTTCTGCTGTGTGACTTGCTCGGCGCCGACCATCAACTCTGTTAGCTTAGCTGCGACCTGCGGGGACACCGCACGGCGCTGTTCGTGCGGCGCGGTGGTGCTGATGTTAGCCAGGTCGGGCCCCTGCAGGCTATCGACCAGGTAGGGCTGCATGGTGACGCCCGCATTGGCGATGGTCGCGGCGACCATCGCGTTCTCCAGCGGCGTGAGCGCGACATCCTTCTGGCCGATGCTGGACATTCCCAGCGCGGCGGCATCCGGGATCGCCCCAACGGTGGATTCTGCGACCTGCAGCGGCATCGGGTCGGGGGCCACGTCCAGGCCGAACGACTGCGCGGTGTTGCGCAGGGCCTCGGCGCCGGTGCTCAACCCCAATTCGACGAACGCGGTGTTGCACGACCGGGCGAACGCCTCGCGCAGGGACACGGTGTCTGCGCTGATGCACGGCGTGCCACCGTAGTTCTCCAGTGTGGCCGTGCTGTCGGGCAGCGGAATCGTCGGCGCCGCGGTCAACTGCTCGTTTTCGGTGGCCCCGGCCTGAAGCGCGGCCGCGGTGGTGATCACCTTGAATGTCGAGCCGGGCGGGTACGTTTCGGAGATCGCGCGGTTGGTCAACGGCGAGTTGGGGTCGTCGCGCAATCGCTGCCAGGTTTGTGACTGCTGCTCGGTGTCGTGCGACGCGAGCAGATTGGGGTCATACGACGGCGACGACACCAGCGCCAGCACCTTGCCGGTGGACGGTTCCAGTGCGACGACCGCACCCTTGCACGGTCCGTTGCAGCCCTGCTGCATGCCATCCCAGGCGGCCTGCTGCGCGCGCGGATTGATCGTGGTGTCCACGTTGCCTCCACGCGGATCGCGGCCGGTGAAGAAATCGGCCAGCCGACGACCGAACAGCCGCGGATCAGAGCCGTTGAGCACCGGGTCTTCGGCGTGTTCGAGCCCGGTGCTGGAGTAGCGCAGCGAATAGAAGCCGGTGGCCGGTGCATAGGCCGCGGCGTTGGGATACACCCGCAGGAAACGGAAGCGGCTGTCGGTGGCCACCGAATAGGCCAACAGCTGTCCCCCGGCGGTGATCTGACCGCGTTGGCGCGAGTACTCGTCGAGCAGGACACGCTGGTTGCGGGGGTCGGCACGCAACCCGTCGGCGGTGAAAACCTGGGTGAGCGTGGCGTTGAACAGCAGCAGCACGATCATCGCCATCACGGTCACCGAGATTCGGCGCAGGGAGGCGTTCATACCCGCTCGATCACCTCGGTCTTGGCCGCCGCGATCGACGAGATATTGCGCGACCGGGTGCGGAATGGACGCCGCGCGGCATGCGAGATGCGCACCAGAATGGCCAGCAGCACATAGTTGGCCAGCAGCGACGAGCCGCCGTAGGACATCCAGGGGGTGGTCAGCCCGGTCAGCGGAATGAGCTTGGTCACCCCGCCGACCACGATGAACAGCTGGATGGCCAGCGTGGAGGCCAGACCCGCGGCGAGCAGTTTGCCGAAGCTGTCACGCACCGCGATCGCGGTGCGCATGCCACGGATGATGACGATGGTGTAGAGCATCAGCAGGCCGGCCAATCCGACCAGGCCGAGCTCTTCACCGAATGCGGCGATGATGAAGTCCGTCGACGCGGCCGGCACGGTGTCCGGTTGCCCATTGCCCAGCCCGGTGCCGAAAATACCGCCGGTAGCAAAGCTGAACAGCGACTGCACCATCTGATAGCCGCTGCCCTCCGGGTCCGCGAACGGATCGAGCCAGGTCTGCACTCGCACGCGGACATGACCGAAAGCGAAATACGCCGCAACGCTTCCCAGCGCGAATAACGCCAGACCGATGACCACCCAACTGAACCGCTGGGTGGCCAGGTAGACGACAACCAGAAACGACGCGTACAGCAGCAGCGAAGTCCCCAGGTCTTTCTCGAAGATCATTACGCCGACCGAGATCACCCAGGCCGCCAGCAGCGGCGCGAGGTCACGCGGGCGGGGCAGGTCCATACCGAGGAAATGCTTGCCGGCACTGGTGAATAGGCCCCGTTTGGCCACCAGCACCGCCGAAAAGAAAATAAGCAACAGGATCTTGGAAAACTCGGCAGGCTGAATTGAGAAGCCTGGCAACCGAATCCAGATCTTGGCGCCGTTCTGCTCGGAGAACGACAGTGGCAGCAGCGCCGGGATCGCCAATATCACCAGGCCGGCCAACCCGCTGATGTAGCCGTAGCGGGCGAGTTGTCGATGGTCCTTCAGTAACGCCACCACCAAAGCGAAGGCGGCCACCCCCACCAGCGTCCACAGCACTTGCGGGTGTGCGACTGCGCGTGCGCCGCCACCGGCGAAGCGCTCGGCGAGGTCGAGTCGATGAATCATCACCAACCCCAGACCGTTGAGTAGCGCCACCACCGGCAGTAGCAGTGGATCCGCATACGGCGCAAAGCGTCTGATGGCCAGATGCGCTCCGGCGAACAACACCAGGAACCCTGCCGCGTAATCGAGCAGGTCCCAACTCAAACGGCGGTCCTGGTCTGCCTGCACGATAGCCAACGCTGCTGTGGTGATCATTGCGGCGAAGCACAACAGGAGCAGTTCGGCATTGCGCCGAGTCGGCAGCGGCGGTGTCACCGAGACCGCCGGCTGCGGCTGTGTCGTCATGCCGCCGCTCGGCATTCGACGCCCGGCTGGGGTGACGATGGGGGGATTGAGGTGTGGGTGGGTGCGGATTTCGTCGGTGCTCGCGGTGGGGGCACTCCAGGAAGGGGCGGTTCTGGTTTGCGGCTTGTGGTCGGCGGGGGATGTGGTTTGGGCGCTGGCGATTTCGCGTGAGCGGATGGGCACACCGGCAGCAGCGATTCGGTTGCCAATCTGCGCAGCTGGGCGTTGGCCTGCTCGAGTGTGCCCACCGGCAGGCCCGCGGCCACCTGTGCGCGGGCCGACTCGGCCAGGTCCGACAGCTTCATCGGCTGACAGTTGTGGGTACCGCCCGGCTGGCCGTAGCGGATCACCGATAATTCGTTGCGGTTGTTGATGCAGCCCTGGGAGTAGGGCTGGTGCAGGTGCATACCCAGGATCGATGCCTGGATGCCCTGCATGATGGTTACCACGCCGTTGTTGTCGGCTACGTAGTAGTAGTTGCGGACGATCGTGCGGCCGATGGCCAGCCCGGCGAGCGCCAGCAATGCGAGCAGCGCCAGGCCGATTATTATGCGTCGCCGGGAGCGCCGTGGCCGGGTGAAGCTATCCGCTTGCGGCAGAACACGTTTGACGACACTTTTCCGCGGGCTGATGGCCGATGCGCGGCCAGCGGCGGTGTTGGGTGCGGTCAGTTGATCGTCGTCGCCGGATACCGCGCCGGCGATGATCGGCTGGGTCGGCCCGTAGTTCTCGTCGACGACGTCGGCCACTACAACGGTCACGTTGTCGGGGCCGCCGCCGCGCAGCGCCAGTTCGATGAGGCGGTCAGCACTGTCGGTGACGTCGGGAATTTTCAGCGCCTCGAGGATGGTCTCGTCGCTGACCGGGTCGGAGAGCCCGTCCGAGCAAAGCAGGTAGCGGTCTCCGGAGCGCACTTCCCGCATGCTCAACGTGGGCTCGACCTCATGGCCGGTCAGCGCTCGCATGATCAACGATCGCTGCGGATGGCTGTGCGCCTCTTCCCGGGTGATCCGCCCTTCGTCGACCAACGTCTGGACAAATGTGTCGTCCTTGGTGATCTGGGTCAGCTCACCGTCGCGCAGCAGGTAGCCGCGGGAGTCGCCGATGTGTACCAACCCAAGTCGGTTGCCTGCGAACAGGATTGCCGTAAGCGTGGTGCCCATTCCCTCGAGGTCGGGTTCCATCTCGACCTGTGCGGCTATGGCCGAATTGCCGGCTCGCACCGCGGCGTCCAGCTTGGCGAGCAGGTCGCCCCCCGGCTCATCGTCGTCGAGATGGGCCAACGCGGCGATCACCAACTGGGAAGCGACCTCGCCGGCGGCGTGGCCGCCCATCCCGTCGGCCAGGGCCAACAGCCGCGCGCCGGCATACACCGAATCTTCGTTGTTGGACCGGACCAGGCCGACATCGCTGCGGGCTGCATAGCGCAAGACCAGGGTCACGGCCGCAACTCGATTACCGTTTTGCCGATACGAACCGGCGTGCCAATGGGAACTCGTACCGCCGTCGTCACCTTTGCCCTGTCAAGGTATGTGCCGTTGGTCGATCCTAGATCTTCGACATACCATTCCGAGCCTCGCTGGGAAAGCCGCGCGTGCCGTGTCGAGGCGTAATCGTCGGTGAGCACCAGCGTGGAGTCATCGGCGCGTCCGATCAGCACCGGCTGGCCGCTCAAGGTGATGCGGGCACCGCTTAGAGCGCCCTCCGTCACCACCAGATAGCGTGCGGCGTCTCGCCGCTGCCGCGACGGCAGTAGGGTGCCGCGCAACGGCAAACCCCGCCGCACCATGACCGCGCCGGTCGGGGCATAGATGTCGGTCCGCAGGATTCTCAGCACCGACCAGATGAACAGCCATAGCAGCATCAAGAAACCGGCGCGCGTCAGCTGCAGAACCAGTCCCTGCATCTGGCGGCCCCTCCGTCTTGGTCCGTGCTGGCGTCCGTACCCGTCGCGCCGGTGATACCGAGCACATCGGCAACGTCACGATACTTGGACGGCGGCCACCACGGTGTGAAGCTGGATAGCTTCGCCGACCGCGCTCAGCGGATGTGGACGATGATCTCCGAGTGCCCCAGCCGGATGACATCGCCGTCGGCCAACTGCCACTCCTGCACAGGGGCGTTGTTGACGGTGGTGCCATTGGTGGAGTTGAGGTCGGAGAGTAGCGCGACTTGTCCATCCCAACGGATTTCAAGGTGGCGACGCGACACGCCGGTGTCCGGCAACCGGAACTGAGCATCCTGTCCTCGCCCGACGATGTTGGTGCCTTCGCGCAACTGGTAGGTGCGCCCGCTGCCGTCGTCGAGTTGCAAGGTGACGGTTGCACCGGAGGCCCCGTAACCGCTCTGCCCGTAGTCGCCATACCCGCCGGGCGCCGCCGACTGGCCGTAGTCGTAATCGGGCGCCGCCGGCTCGGCGTACCCGCCGGGAGCCGCGTACGTCGCAGCGGGCGAGTCGCCGTAGCGGGTGTAATCGGAGCCTTGACCGTAGTCCTGTCGGCCGTATCCGCCGCCCTGGTAGCCCTGCTCGTAGCCGCCGCCCTGGTCGGGGTAGGGCGCGCGCTGCTCGGGTGCGCCGTAGCCTCCCTCGTCGGGGCGAGCCGGCCCCCGGCCGTAGTCGTATTCGCCGTAGCCCTGGCCCGGTTGACCATAGCCACCGCCCTGGCGATAACCCGCGTCGTAACCTGATCCGCCGCCGTATCCGCCGCCCGGCCGCTGTTCGTAGGGCGGGTAGCCGCCCTGCTCGGGGTAGCCCCCCCGTTGGTCGGGGTAGCCCCCCCGCTGGTCGGGGTAGCCGCCTTGGTCGGGGTAGCCGCCTTGTTCCGGGTAGCCCCGTTGGTCGGGGTAGCCCCCCCGTTGGTCGGGGTAGCCGCCTTGGTCGGGGTAGCCGCCTTGTTCCGGGTAACCCCGTTGGTCGGGATAGCCACCTGGTTCCGGCGGGTATGGTCCCCGCGGCTCCTGGCCACCGCGTGGATCGTCTTGCTGACGCCCGTAGCGCTCGTCGTAGTAATCGTCGCCGGGCCGCCCCTGCCCCTGGCCGCCGCGATAGCTCGAATTCTCAGTCATCGGTGGTACTCCTGGTTCTGCGCTAAACGCATATTCTGATTCTGGCGGGGCGACGTCGATAGCGGTCGGGCGGGGCTCGATATCGGGGTTGACAGCACCGCGGGTGCGGAACTGGCCGGTATGCAGGTTCGATGACTGCTCGAACCGCACAACCACATCACCATACGTTTGCCACCCCTGTTCGCCGATGTATCCGGCTAAGTGTTTAGCAAAGGCGTCCGACGTCAGATCTGAATCGGCGCCCACATTCTGATAGTCGTGCATACCGAGGGTAATGATGTATTCGTTGGGAGCCAAAAGCCGATCGCCCTGAAGGGACCGGACACCGTCGGCCGCCTCCCGGCGCAGCATGGCTTCCACTTCTTGCGGAACGATCGATCCCCCGAACACCCGCGCAAAAGCGTCCTGGACGGTGGCCTCAAGTTTGCGCTCGATGCGTTGAACTAGCCCCTTCTGGCTGTTCATGTCCAGCGCTCGCCTCACTCGTCTTTCCGTATCCCGGCACGGCGGACGGTCCACCGGCGTGTCGCACCAAGCGTGTCCTACTCAAACATGGTATCGGTCCAGCACAGCGCTGTGGCACCTGCAGAACTCTGAGAATCACATCGGTGCAGGTCGACCCAGCGGGCTGGACGACCGGGACCGCTGCCGGGGCATCGGCGCCCGTTGGGGACGGCGGCTATTACAGTGGTAGTCTCCACCGGTTGTCTAGGGCGAGTGGCGGAATGGCAGACGCGCTGGCTTCAGGTGCCAGTGTCCTTCGGGACGTGGGGGTTCAAGTCCCCCTTCGCCCACCAAATTTTCGAAGTACTACTTGCCGGCCAGGATGCGGTACTGCGCGGCCATCTGCTGCTTGACGTCTTTCTCGTCGGCGGAGAACGCGGTGAAGGCATACCGATCCGCTCGTGCTACGCACTTGAACGGCCACACCACCCGCTGCCAGGAGGGCGGCGGGTTTGGCTCGCTGAGCGTCTTTTTTCGGGCGAAGCATTGAGCTCGCGGTAGACCCGTGATCCCCGTGATGGGATGAACGCCGTCCGATGCGCGCATGTCGGCAGCGAGTTGTTCGACCACTTGTGCGGCCCCGGTCGTGTCGCGTGCTTGATAGACGGTGGTCATCCGTTGCGCCACTGCATCGACGCCTGCGGACCTGAAGAGGCCCGCCGCCTTGATCGGGTCGTCTTCGAAGTGCAGCCAAGCGGTGGGCTCCCAAACCCCGACGATGAAGGGTCCGCTGTTGTCCGGTGCCCATAGCGTGCGGGCCAACAGGTGCCCGGTGAAGTCCTTCGGGAGGTCGGCAAGCTTCGCGGGGTCGGTCGGTTTAAACCGGTCGATCAACGGCTCCTGCTTGTCCAGCGCCAATCCGATGAGTCGAGGGGCTGCAGCCGTCTCGGTGCGGTCGGAGATGTGTACCGCTTGGAATAGCACGAATGCGCCGCGCGGGGTGAAGCTCGATGCGATGACGTCGCCGCCTGCAATATCGTCGAGCGTTGTAATTGCCTCGGGGTGGCCGTCAAGCGGCACCCGCCGCGGGTTGACATCTGGATATTTGTCCGACATCTCGCGCGCCGCTGCCCCGGCAGAATCGACGTCGGGAAACCGCAGCACCACATTGAGCAAAGCCTTTGTCGGTCCCGCAGTGCGCATGCTGGAAAAGCCGGCGATGAAACCGTGCGCCGCGGCTATGTCGGCGATGGGGTCCGGCAGCACACGGTTCTGCGCCAGCAGCCGCGCCTCGGGGAACGGCCCGGTAATGGTCGTGTCGACCACCGGTCCACGCTGGTGAAATGCCGGATCGGCTTGCCATGGGCCGGCCACGTCTACGCCGATCCGGTGAGCCTCCATCAGGGCGCCGTTCACCCGGCCCGCGGTGCCAAACGGGGGACCTGCCGCGGTCGGATAGGTACCGGTGTCAAGCAACGCGACGACGGCACCGTCGGCATCGGCGCGATCGGGCGCCTTCACTGGCGCGCCGGCCACCGTGGCGGTGCAGCCCAGCACCATGAGCGCAGACACCGCAGCTTGCGCCGTGCCGAGCGTCCGGCCCAACAGTTTGCGCATTGTTGTGTGCTCTCCTATTTGCCCGCGAGAATCCGGTATTGGGCGGCGGTCTGCTGTTTGACGTCTTTCTCCTTGTCGGAGTAGGCGATAAAGGTGTAGCGATCCGCGTGCGCGACGCATTTGAAGCGGGCCCCCATTTCCCGAGTGGTCGGCGCGGCCGCCACGTGTTGCCGGCTAAAGCATTTAGCCGTGGGCAGGCCGGGCACCCCGGTAGTGGGCTTGACCCCGGGACCGGGGTTTGACGCGAGTTGCTGCGCGAGGCGGGCGGCGCCACCGGGGTTATGGGTTTGATACACCGTCGTCAAACCCTTCGCCACCGCCTCGACACCGGCTGCGGCATACCAGGCCGCTGCCGCGATCGGGTCGTCTTCAAAGTGCAACCACGCGCGCGGCTGCCACACACCGGCGACGAAGGCAGCATCGAGGTCCGACGTCGGCAAGGTGCGGGCCAACAGCTTTCCCGTCGGGTCGAGCGGAAGATTGGCCAGCTTCGCCGGATCGGTGGCTGCGAACTGGTCGAGGAGTTTTTCTTGATGGCCGAGGACGAACTCGACCAGCAGCGCGGCTTCGGGAGCCAAGTCGGGCGCGCTTGACTTTCTGGACTGCGCGTCCTGATACAGGACGTATGGGCCCCAGGCGGTGAAACTATCGACGACGGTTTTTTCACCGAGCGCGTCATGAGCCGATGCGGCCGCCTCGGGGTAGTTCTCGATGGCAATCGGAGATCGCGGCGGGTCCTCGATTTGAGCATTTTTGGCTGCCATCTCGGCGCTGGCCGCCGCCGCGGCACCCGGGTCGGGGAACCGCATCACGACATTCGTCAGAGCCGACTGGGAGCCGTGCGAATAACGGGAGGTGGCAAACGTGGTGATGATCCCGTGCGCCGCCGCGATGTCGAGAACCGGCCCCGGCAGAAGCTCTTCGAGCGCGATCTTCAGCAAGTCGACGTCTGGGGCCGCCTGGGTAGAGGCAAAGTTTGACTCGCGTAGCTTCGCGTTGACCTCCCAGGGGCCGACCACATACTCGGCCATCCGCTGGGCTTCCAACAGAGCGCCTGACGACTCGCTACCGGCAGTGCCGACCGGGTGGCTGGCCGTCGTCGGATACTTGCCGGTGTCCAGCAGCGCCACCACGACACCATCGGCGTCCGCGGGCTGCGTCGCCATGACCGCGACACCGTTCACGGTCGAGGTGCAACCGAGCAACGCCGTCGCAAAAACCGTGGCAAGTCCCGCACGTAGGACCCGAATGCGGTGCTTACCCATGCGAAAAACGATAGTCGGACCCAGCAGGCCGCCACGTCGGGGTTTTTCAGTGGACCTGCGCGGCGAGGGCGGTGACGAAATTCGAGTTGAGGTATTCGGTCGCCGGGTAGCTGCTGGTGTTCAGCGCTGCAATGAGATTCGGGTCGTCGACGATGACCATCGCGCCCCGATACAAGGTGAGTGGTTGAGGTAACCCGTTGTATCCACCGCCGCCGGCGGCCTTGTCCGTGCGCACCGCGACCATCACGTCGGTGTTGAGCGAATACAGATCGTTGTCCGGCATGGGCCGCACGCCCCCGGCGTCGGCGTCGGTGCTCTTCAGTTTGTCGCTGTAGCGAAAGCCCAGACCCTCGAGGTAGCCGGTGACCGGCGCGCCGAGCAGCGTGGCGGTGACACCGTTGTCGCTCACGTTGACCACCGCGATCGTCTTGCCGTTGAACGCCGGATGCTGGTTGCGCAGATCATCTTGCTGGCTACCGGCGGTGTCGATGAGCTGTTTTGCTTTGTCCTCGCGGCCGATGATGCGCCCTATCCAGGTCAGCTGGTTCTGCCAAGTCCATGCCGATCCGGTGCTGTCGGATGGGCGGGTGATGGTGGGGGCGATCGCCGCCAAGGCGTTGTAGGCGGCGTCGTTGATGGTGCCGGTGTCGATGATGACGTCAGGTTTCGCCGCCTCAATCGCGGCGCTGTCCACAGCGGGGACCACCTTGACCCCGCCGGTGACAAGTTGCTGCTCCCAGCTGGCCAGCTTGCCGCCCGGCGCGGTCATCACAACCGGCTGCACGCCCAGCGACAGCACCGCGTCGCCGTCACCGGGTCCGACCGCGGCCACCACATGCGGCTCCGCGTTGATCTGAGTGGTTCCATGCACATGACTGAACGACTGAGGCTGATAGCCCGGGCTGGAGCCGCCACCCCACATGACCGCCGCGATGGATCCGGCGGCGATGAGCACAACCCCGGCGATGGCCGCCGCGATCCACCCACGCCGTCGACCGCGCTGCGGGGGCCCGGCGCTGCGCTTAGCGTCGGGTTTCTGTGTTGGAGGGAAATGCTGCGGGGGGCCCATGGGACGGGGCTGCTCGGGCGAGCGCTCACTTGGAATCGGAGGCGGTCCGCCGAACTGGCCGCCCGGATAGGCGGGGCTCTGACGGCTGGGCGGCGGTGTCTGCGGTGGCGGTGCCCACCGAGGTGGTGCCGGCGGCGCCGGTGGTGGGGCAGGAGCTTGGCTCACCGGGACGGTGACACTCTCCTCGAGTGCCGCGGCGGCGGCTTCGGCGAAGTCGCGGGCACTCTGGTAACGGTCATCGGGATTTTTCGCCATCGCCCTGGCCACCACCGCGTCGATGGCTGGGGGCAGGTGCTTGGCGCGATCGGTCACCCGCGGGGGCGGTTGCGTCAAATGAGCCGCCATCAAAGCGGCCATGCCGCCCGCCGACGCGAACACCGGATACCCGGTCAGCATCCGGTACAGCGAACAGGCCAGCGCGTAGATGTCCGCGCGTCCATCGACGTGTCCGCTGCCCAACGTCTCCGGTGCGGCGTACGCAACGGTCGTCATCACCGTTCCTGTCGCGGTCAGACCGACGCTGTCGTCGAGGGCGCGCGCAATCCCGAAGTCCGCCAGGAAAATTCGCTCGTCATCGGGGGACAGCAGGAAGTTCGCCGGTTTGACATCACGATGGATCAGCTTGCGGCGGTGCGCATAATCCAGCGCCTTGGCGACCTCGCCGACGATACGCACCGCCCTCTTGGGGGTCATCCGACCTTCGTCGAGCTCCTTGGACGCGTCGCTGCCGGCCACGTACTGCATGGCGATCCACAGCTGGCCCTCCTCCGATTCACCGCGGGTGTAAACAGTGACGACGTTGGGGTGATCCAGGGTGGCGGCCAGGTCGGCCTCGCGAAGAAACCGGGCGCGAAACGCCGGGTCCTGCGAAAGCTCCGAGCTGAGGACTTTCAGGGCGTCGCGGCGCGGCAGCACCGGGTTCGCGGCCAGATACACGGTTCCCATGCCTCCGGAACCCAGTACCTTTTCGATGCGGTAACCCGAGATCACCGTCCCCGCGCGCAGCACCACGCCGCCGAACCTAACCTACTTCTCGGCGAGGATCCGTTACTCGGGGACTAATGAGACGAGAGCGTCTGCGCCCACTGCAGGATTTCGGGCGTGGCCGGGTCGGTGATGTCGCTGAACTCCGGGTGCCTCTTGAGGAACGCGGCGACCAGCTGGCAGACCGCGACAACACGTTTGCCGTCCTGGCGGGTGGCCTCGAGAGCTTCCCGCACCAGGATGGTCGCCAACCCGCGTCCCTCGAACTGGTCGTCGACTTCGGTGTGGTAGAAAACCCGCTGGTTGCCCCGGTCCGCGACGGCAGTGAGCCCGACCGTCTGGCCCTCGACGCCGATGGTGTACTTGCCGTCTTCTGCCCTGACGATGGTTTCGGCGCCGGTCTTGTCCGTGGTCATCTGCATCCTTTCGGTACGGCGGTCGGATGTTCGTTCATTTGCGCGGGGGCCGCAATACTTTCATGGCGACCCGCTTCACCGGTTCGGGAAGCCGGTCTTGCACGGTCAGCGCCGCACTCGCTGCGCGAGCCCTGATGGGAGTGCCGCGGCCGAACATCCGGTTCAGCGGTCCGCCGGACGGCTCGATCTCGACGTGCAGCGGCGGACCGCCTTCAGACGCGCCCAGCGCCTGAGATATGACAATCCGCTGAATTTCACTGGTTCCCTCAAATATTGTGTACAGCTTGGCATCTCGATACCACTTCTCCACCGGGTGATCGGTGATGTAGCCCCAACCGCCCATGGTCTGGATGGCCCGCTCAGTGGCTCTGACAGCGACCTCGCTGGCGGCCATCTTCGACATCGAACCCTCGCCGCGCTCGAACGGGATCCCCTGGGCCGCCATCCAAGACGCCCGCCACGTCAGCAGCCGTGCTGCATCGATCTGAGTGGCCAGCTCCGCCAATGGAAACGCGATGCCTTGGTTGTCGATTATCGGCCCACCGAATGCCTCCCGGCGGGTGGCATAGGCGGTGGCATATTCCAGCGCGGCGCGCGCGATACCGATCGCTTGAGCCGCGACCATCGGGCGAGTCTGCTCGAAGGTACCCAACGTTGCTGAGCCCGAACGTTTTCCACCGGCGAGGGCTTCTCGCGCTTTGGCCAGTTTGTGTTCGAGCTTTTCTTGCCCGCCAAGCAGATTGGCTCCCGGAACCCGCACCCCGTCAAACCGCAATTCCGCGGTGTGCGACGCGCGACAGCCCAATTTGTCGAGTTTGCGTACGAGCTCCAAACCGGGAGTGCCCCCCGGAACAATGAACAACGCCTGACCCCGGTGGCCGAGCTCCTCGTCGACGACGGCGTTGACCACGTGGACATTGGCGATACCGCCATTGCCGATCCACATCTTGTGACCGTCGATAACCCAGTCGTCACCGTCGCGCTTGGCCCGGGTCCGCAGATTGCGAACATCGCTGCCGCCCTCGGGCTCGGAAATGGCCAGCGCGGCCAGCTTGAGGTCGCCGGGTGTTCCGAAACATTCCGGCGCCCATTCCAGCATCTGCTCCGGGGACGCGGCCTGCCCGATAGCCGAGAGCGCCAACGCCGGCATCACGATCGCCAAACCGATTCCCGCGCAACCCCAAAACAGCTCTTCCATGAACATCGGCAAGGTGAGGCCCGTGGGGTCACCGATGAGGTCACGGTAGAACAGCGGACTGTAGAAACCGCGCTCGGCCGCTTCCTCGAGCACCGGCCACGGGAACTCCTGACGCTGGTCGTATTCGAGGGCAACCGGACGTATCACGGATTCGGCGAAATCGTGCGTGCGCCGCGCAAGATCGTGTTGTGCCGCCGTCGGCGTCAGATCAAAGCCCATGGATCCCCGTTGAGTCGACTGAGGTTGTTAGTACCCCCTGTCGACCGATCCAACCAAACGGCTGCGGGTAGTCAGGCCGCCGATCTCGGCCCGGCCTGGCGGACCGGCAGGTGAAACACCGTGGCGGTGACTGCGACGGCCTCGCCCTCACGCCGGGCCAGCAGGGCTGCATTGTCGGGCAACTGCCTCGAATTGATCTCGCCGCGGGCAATCCGGCGCAAGGTTTCGTGAGCGCGAGCCAACTGTTGCCGCTTGCGGTATTGGCCGCCGGGCAGCTTGACACCCGCCCAGACGCCATATTCTTCGCGGTTCTCCACCGCGTATTGCGCGCACAGCCGCTGCTGGGCCAGCGGGCACCGGCGCAGGCAAAGCAGTCGCGCCTCAGTGGCCGACTGCTCATAGGCGCGCGCCTTGGCGGCTCCATCGCCGCCGTCGTCGTCGGCATAGCCAAACCACAATTCTGGGTTGACCGCGCAGGGATGTGCCATCTGTCCGCCTCCGCTGGGCTCAAAACGTAGGCAAAAGCGTATACGAGATGGCGGCCCTTAGGCAAGAGAAACGTGACAGAATCGTATATACCAAAGGATATGGCCAGGTCTGTGTAGTATCCGAATATGGCCGGAGCGCTGCGGTGAGCCGCGAAGCGGCGGGAGCGGCGATCCGGGCGCTGCGCGAAGCAAGGGACTGGTCGCTGGCCGACCTCGCCGCCGCGACCGGCGTGAGCATCATGGGTCTGAGCTACTTGGAGCGAGGCGCCCGCAAGCCACACAAAAGCACAGTTCAGAAGGTTGAGAATGGGCTAGGCTTGCCGCCTGGCACCTATTCGCGACTGGTTGTCGCCGCTGATCCCGAGGCCGAACTGGCGCGCCTGACCGCGGTGACGCCTGCGCAGCAGCCGCCCGCCCGGCACTCGGGTGCGATCGTGGTGGATCGCCACAGCGACGCTGACGTGCTGGAGGGATACGCCGGAGCCCAGCTGGCGGCGCTGAACTCGGTGATCGAACGGTTACCTGAGGCGACATCAAACGAATATGAGTCGTATATTCTTTCTGTGATCGACCAATGCGTGAAGGCGGAGATGCTGGCCGCCAGCTCCTGGCGGGTCGCGGTCAATGCCGGCGCGGATTCTGCAGGACGGCTGATGCAACACCTGGAGGCGTTGGAGACCACGCGCAGCGCTCTCCTCAACCGCATGCCTTTGAGCCTGGGTGCCCAATTCGACCGAGCCTGCGCACAGTCATCGCTACCCGAGCCGGTCATCGCCGCTCTGCTCGGTGTCACCGTCGAGGAGCTGTGGGATATCCGCAATCGAGGCGTCATCCCGCCGGGAGCGCTTCCGCGCGTGCGTGCTTTCGCGGAGATGGTCGAATCCACCGACGCTAGTGACGAGACCGGCTTGGGGGAGGGCAGTGAGCGGAACTGAACTGGACGCGTTGACGCGAGCGCATGAACTGTTCGCGGCCGATACTCGCGAGCCAACCCTGAACGCCGACACTGCGCACGTAGATCGATTGCTGCAGCGAGCGGCGGGGCTGAATACCGGTGGGGGACATGGGCTTTATCGGCAGTCAGTCGGACACAGCCGCGAAGCCCTGCGATCGGCCGCGACGACAGATGATGCGGTCGCGACGATCCTCGCGCACGCTCGCCAGGACCACTCCACCGCCCGCAGGCTGACGAAAAGCGTTCTCGACGAGGCCCGCGCGGATACCGCGATACCGGACACCCCGATGGCGCAGCGTGAGGCGATCCGCCGTCGGGTGACACGGTTACGCGCTCAACGCGGCCATGTTGTATCGGCGCGTCAGCAGTCCCGACGACATCGGGCGCTGTTGCGGGCATTGCGCTACCGCCGTTCGCGGCGCCGCGCACGGGTGGCCGGGCTGCGACTACCGCCGGCGAGCAGCCGTGCCGGTATCGCCGTGCGGGCGGCGCTATCGCGGCTGGGCAAGCCCTATATGTGGGGAGCAACCGGACCTGACCGGTTCGATTGTTCGGGACTGACCCAGTGGTCTTACGCGCGGGCGGGAATTCACTTGGACCGCACCACTTATCAGCAGATCTACGACGGAATTGCGGTTCCGCGCTCACAGGTGCGCCCGGGCGACCTCGTCTTCCCCAACGCGGGACATGTACAGATGGCCATCGGCAACAACCTGGTCGTCGAGGCGCCCCATGCCGGCGCGACGGTGCGGATCAGCCCGCTGGGCGGAAACGTGCAGATCCGACGTCCCTTGGGGTGACAGGAATGGTTGTTGAGCGCCGAGCGCCTGAGTACGGTCAAGCCATGACGGACCAGGCCGGGCTCTCGATCGGTGCGATCCAGGCCAAGCAGGCCGCGCTATCGAAGCAACACGGTGCCGCCGCCGAGGCCGACCGTATCATCACCGAGGCACTCGTCAGCGCGCATGCTGCAACGGTTGAGGGCCGCAGGCGCCTCGATGCCATCGCCGCCGAAATCGACCGCGCTGTCGAGAACCAGGCCCTCATGGCCGTCGATACCCCGTTGGGGGCGCGCGAGTTTCAGAAGTTCCTGATCGCCAAGCAACGTGAAATCATCGCCGTCGTGGCACACGCCCACGAGCTCGACGGCGCCAAAAAAGCAGCCTTGGAAGAGGTGCTGCCGCGCTATACCGCCTCGGCCGGCTAACGCCTGACAGGCCAGTCGTCGGTGAATTGTCGAGTATGACCCACCTGGCTACTGTCGCCAGCATGTTGGGGCCGCACAGCTACGCGTCGTCGCTCGCCTGAGCAATGGCAACGCCTAACGACGTGCTCGTCGCGATCGAGCACGTCAAGCAATGCACGGGCGACCCGAAAGCGTGGCTGAGCGGGCTGACGCCGCAAGACGCGACGGATGTGGTGACGATCTTCGCGGCAAGTCCACAACAACTCGACGGGCTGCTTGGCAGGATCCGCCGACAACATCCCGATCTGTTCAACCCGACGACCGGGGAAATGCTTTTCCCGTCACGCCCAAGTGGCGGGTGTGTCTCCGATCATCAGGAGGGCGAGGCAGCCGACGCAATCAGGGACGCCGAAGCCGCTCTGGCACAGCAGAACTCAGCAACCGCGCAGCTCGATCTGCAAGTGATCGACGCAGTGCTCAATGCGCACCAAAAGACCGCCGAGGGCAGGGAAGCGCTGAACGGTCTGCAGCAGGATATCGAGGCGGCGGTGAGAACGCGATCCGATCTGGACACCCCGGCCGGGGCGCGGGACTTCCAGCGGTTCCTGGTCGGCAAGCTCAGGGATATCCGCGCCGTGGTCGCCACGGCGAGCCTTGACGACACATCGAAGTCGGCACTGATGGCCGCGTGGACATCTCTCTACAGTGCCGCCAAGCCCGCGGACGAGGACACCGGTGAACGCCACCCGTCGATAGCCGGACCGGCAGGCTCGCCGGCCACGGCCGTCGGCCAACCTCGGACGGCACCCCCCGAACCCGCAATGGATCCATACCCCGATCCGCTGCTCGGCGAAGATTCCGGCTTGCTACCTGAGGACATGCCGGCGCAGACGGCGCAGACGGCGCCGACAGCGGGGCCGGCGCCGATGCCGAGCATCCCCTCATTTGGTGGGGGAGCGGTTCCGGGCGGGGCAGCGCTGCCCGGGGCGATGCCGACCGGGTTTCCACTGCCCGGGCCATTGTCAGGCGCTGAGCCCCGGTCGCCGAGAGAACCTGATGACGCGCTGCTGGAATCGGACGATCCGCGCGACCGGCCGTCCCCCGACACCGAAAGCGATGACCCGCCAGACCACGAGGACGCCGAACCGCAAGCTGCCAGTGTACAACCGCCCGCGAGTGGCCCAACCACGATCACCCTGCCGAACGGCGAAACGGTGACTGCTGCCAACCCCCAGCTCGCCGAAGCCATCCAGGCCGCGGCGGGCGGCGCGCCCATCGCAGATGCCTTCCGCCAGCAGGGAATCACCATCCCGCCGCCGGGGACCGCGGTGACCGACCCCGTGGACCCGTCGAATGTCGTGCCCGGAGACATCGGCATGTTCACCGATCGTCACGCGCTTGCCCTCCGTGAAAGCCGTGCGCTGCTGAACGGTCAGATCCAGCACATTTCCACCGTGAGCGGGCCCAGCTTCCTAGGCTGGGAGCACCCGCCTGCGCCGGTCGCACCGGTCGCACCGGCCAGGACGGACCCGCCCGCGCCCACCCGGCCGGCGAGCACCGGCAGACCATAGTTAAGGAATCCGGCGGCTCGCCGGCAGATCAACAGGAGACAGCGGATGGCAGATCGAATTCACGTGGTGCCCGACAACCTGCGGCAAGCCGCCGGCCACCACCAGGAGACATCCGACTACCTACGGACGGTCCAGTCGTCGCATCACGAGATCCAAGAAAGCCTGGATTCGCTGGGCCCGATCTTCGGCGAACTGCGAGAGGCCGGACGCGAACTGCTCGAGCAACGTCGGCAGTGCTACGAAGAACAGGCCGACAGCCACGCGGAGCTTGCCCACCACCTGACAACATCGGCCGCCATGTGGGAGCAGCACGATTCGGAATCTGCCGCCAAGTTCGAACGTATCCGTGACGACAGTCAATGACAGAAGCCGATCCCGCGTTCGACACCGTGCATCCGAGCGGACACATTCTCGTTCGGTCCTGCCGGGGCGGGTATATGCACAGCGTCACGCTGAGCGAGGCCGCGATGAACACCGACGCGGAAACCTTGGCGCAAGGCATCTTGCTGACCGCGGACGTCTCGTATCTCAAGGCAGTCCTGGAAGTCCGCGGTGAGATCGTCGCGGCGGGCTACACCCCCTCCGCGGAGGTACCGACGGCGCACGATCTCGACGTGGCAATCGAGAAGTTGGTGGCGCATGAACTACACCGCCGCGACGACACCGATCAATAGAGTATGAGCTTTAGCGGATCCAGGTCTTGACGGCATCACGATCCGGAACGATATCGGTCGGCGGCTCGACGGGATTGCTACCGAACAATTCTCGCGCCCGGTCAAGCAGTGCGCGTACTTCGTTTAGCTGCTGCTGCAGCCCAGAATCAGCCACGCCCTTACGCTACCCACACCGGGTTTAGTCGCACAATTCACCGCCGCGATACCGCACCGCAAGGCGGAGCAAACAGCGAAGTTGTCGATCTGAAAGTGACGGTACTCTTGGCCGGTGGCAATCTTCGGCCGGAATACGGCGCGCCAGCGCCTGCGGAGAGCTACCCGAGAATCGCTGCAGATTCCGGCGTTCAGCTCTCCGGTTGACTGCACCCCGTGGGTGACGGGGGGGTTATGGCCTGCCGAATTGTCGACGGTTACCGCTGAAACGGCCCCACTCGTCGAATATCTGAAGGCGGATTTGCAGCGGATAGTCAATGCGGCCAATGCCGAACTGGAAGGTATCAGGCGCGCGGGGATGGCCGATCCGATACGCCAGGCCGAAGAGGCTCGGGTGATCAACGATGCCCGTGCCTTTGCTGTTCGACGGGTCGAGTCGACGGTCCGTCATCTCCGCAATGCGAGGCAGGAATTCCGCAACGGATCCCGGCCCGTAAATGGTGCGGAGCCGGCGCAAGACCGCCATCGGGCGCCCACGCTCGATCGGGGCGAGAGCCGCACCGAACCGATCAGCGTGCCAGAGCAAGCGCAGCCGGCGCCGGCCGCCAAACCGAAAACCCCCGAGCCAAAATGGGTAAGGCCAACGTCCCCGTTCGACACGGACGACACCGAGGTGCTCGACGAGATCGCCACGGTCCTCAAGGATTTCGCGAAAATCACGGACCCTGCAGTTGAGGAACCGCCGGCGCCACCGACACCCGCTCGCCACGCTAAGCCGTCAGTCGATGAAGCTCCGCCTACCCCTGCCCCGGAACCGCCTGCCGGATCCGACTCCGATCGGGAACAGTTGGATCGGCTCCTCAAGTTCGTCGCTCGTCAGGAGTCGGGGTTGCGCTGGGCGATCGGCAACCGCGACGACGGCAGCACGGTGCTGGTGACCGACCTCGCGCACGGCTGGATACCACCCGGGATCACGCTGCCCGCCGAGGTCACGTTGCTGGTCCCGGAGCGGCGCACCGGCAACGCGAAGGCCCTCCTCGGACAGACGACGTTATCGGTGAGCTACGCGCCCGGCGACGCGCTGGGGTGGGCTACCGACTATGAGGAAACGGACACCTCGTCGCAACCCAGGGAGTTGCCGCCGGTCGACGACCTGGGCTGGGCCCTGACCGAGGCCACGCACTGGCGCGATGGCCTGCCCCGGATGGTTCACACGTTGGCCAAGGCGGGGGCGGCCGGAACGGGAGTGGTTGACGTCGAGCTCGACGTGCTGCGGGTCCACCTGGAGATCGCGCGCTACCACCTCATGGCGCAATACCCGGATGTCGATCCCGCGCTGCTGCTCAATTGCCTGCTGCTGGCAGCTACCGAGGGCATCGCCACAGGGGACCTGATCGTCGCGAATTATCATTTCGCCTGGTTCCAGATGCTGAGTTCTCCACCGCCGAGCAGATGGGCGGCAGGCGAGTGACCTGTGCAAAGCATGAATTGACGCTGGTCGGAGGGGTCGAGATACTGCCATGGTGTCGGGATCGGGCGGTCGCGTGCAGCTAAGCGACAAGGATCTCGTCGAATCGGTCCTGCGCGAGCTGAGTGAGGCCGCCGACAAGTGGGAAGCGATCGTCGAGCAGGCCCAGACAGTCACGTACAGCGTTGATCTCGGCGACATTCGAGCGGTCGCAAATTCGGATGGCAGATTGGTCGAATTGACTTTGCATCCGGACGTCACGGCCGGCTACACCCACAGCGAACTCGCCGACAGGTTGAATCTTGCGATCGCGGCGCTGCGGGAAGAGGCCGAAGCGGAGAACAAGGCACGCTACGGCGGAGCCGTCCAGTGACGGTGGATCCACTGACCCACCACGCGCTCCAGTTGCTGGCGCGCGGGTACAACCTGTATGCCGGTCAGCGCCTCCACTCCGGATTAGCGGACCCGCCGGAGCAACTTCGGCATCGTGCGGAACGGCTCACCAGGGTGTCCGGCGGTGAGGGGATGGACGCCGCGGCCCGTGCAAGCCTGCGAACGGCCGCGGGCCTGCAGCGGATTGCCGCCACCGACACCCAGCTGGCCGCCGTGCTGGCTAGTGCGCGCGCTGATCACACGCTGGGACGCCAGGGCACCCGACGGGTCCTCGACGACGCGCACGCTGATCCGATCCCGGCGGCCGATACCCCGCTGGGACGACAGGAAGCATTGCGGCGCATGGCGGTTAGGCTTCGGCGGCAGCGGCAATACGTCCGCCGGTCGCAGCACAACTCTCACCTGCTTACCCGCCGGATCCGTGCTATTCGGTACGAAAAGTCCTTTACGCCAGGCCATGTCAGGCAGCGGATCGCCGCAGCGCTGGATCGCAGGGGCATCTCCGACCCGGCCGCGCGGCGTAACTGGCTACGTGGATACGAGACGCTGATCGCCAGGGAGTCGGGCGGGCGCCCAGATGCGGTCGGGCCAGGCTCCGCTCGCGGCATCGCCCAAACGATTCCGGCGACCTTCGCGCACTACCACCAGCCAGGAACCTCGACCAACATTTACGATCCGGTCGCCAATATCTGCGCGTCGATGAACTACGTGATCCATCGCTATGGCGTCAGCCTCAGCGGCGACAACCTCGCCGCGCTGGTGCAGCAGGCGGATCCGCATCGACCGCCGAAAGGATACTGACGATGCCACTCAATTTGTCGAACCGAGACCAGAATTCGGGTCATCTGTTCTACAACCGCAGGCTGAAAGCCGCGATCACCCGGTTCTCGGTGCGGATGAAGCACGACGACCGCAAGCAGCAGGCGGCGGTGGCGCTGTCGATGGTCTTCGTCTTGATCGGCGTCGGCTGGATGGCTCTGCTGCACATCATGAAACCCGCCGGGTTGGTGGGCCAGTCGGCGATCATCGGAAACCGCGACACCGGAGCGGTGTACGCGAAGATCAACGGCCGTCTCTACCCGGCGCTCAACCTGACGTCCGCCCGGCTGGCCGTCGGCAACGCTACCGCGCCCACCTGGGTCAAGGAATCCGAGATCGCCAAGTACCCCACCGGGCCGATGATCGGCATTCCCGGTGTGCCCGACAGCCTTACGGTTACTCCGAGCGCGGTGTCGGCGTGGTCTGTGTGCGATACCGCACCCACCAGGGGAACCGTGACGCCACCGTTGGTGACATCGATCGCCGGTGAACTTTCCACGGTGGGCCGGGCGGCTCCGATGGGCCCGTCGCAGGCCGTCCTCGCCACGCACCAGGGCGCCACCTATGTGATCTGGGGCGGGCAGCGCTCGCGCATCGACCCCACGGACCGGTCCGTGACTTTCAACCTCGGTCTCGATCCCGGCGTCACCCATCCGATCGAAATCTCCAACGCTCTCTTCGATGCCATGCCGTCGACGGAACCTCTTGTGGTACCCGCGATCCCGGAGTCAGGTACACCATCGAGATGGCTGCCGGGCTCGACGGTCGGCAGTGTGCTGGAAACCCGCGACGCCAAGGGCACTGTCACGGGCTTCTATGTGCTGTTGCCCGACGGCGTGCAGAAGATCAGCAGCTTTGTGGCCGATCTACTCCGCACCGCGAACGCCCAGGGCTCGCCCACACCGAAGTTGGTCTCGCCGGACAAGCTGATCCACATTCCCGTCGTCGACGTGCTCGATGTCAACTACTACCCGTCGGGCAAGCTGGATTTCATTGACACCGCGGCGAATCCGGTGACCTGCGTCGCGTGGCAGAAACAGTCCACCGACCCGCAAGCGGCGATCAGAGTCTTCAGCGGGCGAGGTCTACCGGTTCCGATCGGCATGGATGTTCGCCTGGTCCGCCTGGTCCGCGATGACCGCCACCCCAATTCGGTGGAGGCCGACCAGACATTGGTGCTGCCCGGAGCTGCGAATTTCGTCGCGACGACGAGCGGCGTGGCCACATCCGAGAGCCGTGAAAGCCTGTATTGGCTTTCACCGCAGGGCGTTAGGTTTGGGATCCAGTGGGACAACCCGACCCTGCAGGCGCTTGGGTTAGATCCACACAATGCCGTACAGGCGCCGTGGCCGATCGTTCGCACCTTTGCGCCAGGCCCGGCGATCAGCCGTGACAGCGCGCTGCTGGCACACGACACCATCACAGGCGGCGGCGCGGTCGCCCCTGTCCCGGAAGCCAATTCGCAGGCTGGAGGTTAGGCATGTCCAAACGCGGTTTCGTAAGGGGACCACGCAAGGCGCCGCCGACAGTTCCGCCGGTGCGGGTGGCGGTCGCTCCGCCGCTGGCGCTGCCGGAACGCGAGCCACGCAACATCCTGCTGATGATCGCGCTTCCTGCGCTGCTGGTCGGCATCATCGGCACGCTGGTGGTGATGTACACCTCCGGTGTCCGGTCGCTGCAGTCGGGGTTTTTCCCGATGGTTGGTCTCGCGGGGTTCGGCGCGCTGATGTTCAGCGGCCGGTTCGGCCGAGGGCGGCGAATCTCTTGGGGCGAACAGGAAAAGCAGCGCCGTATCTACCTGCGCCAGCTCGACGAGGACCGCGAAGAAGTGCAGCGCGCCGCCCAGGAGCAGCGCCGCAGCCAACTGTTCGTGCACGGCGACCCGCAGAAGCTGGACACCGTGATCGGCGGTCCGCGGATGTGGGAGCGCCGCCCGGGGGACGCGGATTTCCTTGACGTCCGACTCGGTATCGGGATTCAGCAGGCGAGCGACTCAGCGGTATCGCTGCAATGGCCGGAAGTGCCGATCGGGGAGGAACTGGAGCCGGTCACCGGTGGTGCGCTGCGGGATTTCATCCTCGAGCAAAGCAAAATCCGCGGCATCGGCAAGGTGCTGAGTCTGCGCTCCAAACCCGGGTTCAGCTTCATCGGAAACGACCCCGGCGCACTGCACCACCTTGCACGATCGATCCTGTGCTCGCTGGCGGTCTATCACAGCGCCAACGACCTCAAGATCATGGTGGTCACCCGTCATCCCGAACTGTGGTCGTGGCTGGTATGGCTGCCGCACAACCAGCACGACGAGATGTTCGATGCCTGCGGTCTTCGCAGGCTTGTGTTCGCCTCGCCGACCGAATTGGAGGAAGCGCTCGACGCCGAACTGCACCGCAAGGGCCGCGGGCCGTGGACGCCGCCGGTAGGTACCAGCCCGACGTCGATGCCCTCACCAATGGAGTCGCCGGGTTTGACGCTGGGGCCGCACTGGGTGATCGTCGACGACGGCGTCGGCACTCCCGAGCAGTGGGAGGGCGTCACCGGCCAGAAGGGTATGGCCGGCATCACCGTGCTGCGGTTGGCGACCCGGCCGGGTGTCGGCGTCGGTTTTGCGGACGAGGACCAGCGGTTCGAACTTCGCGAGGGCCGGCTTTATCACCGCGACGCGTTCTACGCGGTGGCCGACATGCTCGCGGAGAGCACCGCCAACAGGTATGCACGCTCATTGGCGCGCTGGTCGCCGATGAGCGCGGGGGAATTGTCCGAAACCGACAGCCAGGCAGGCGAATTGCTGCGGGCGCTGGGGATCGGCGACCCGCGCCAGCTCGACGTCGACCGGCTATGGGCCGAGAGCCGCGGTCGTGGTGACCCGAAGTGGGCGATGGTGCCGGTCGGGGTGAAGCCCGGCGGCGAGTTGCAGTACGTCATCTTCCGCGCGAAAGACTTCGGCGGGTTTGGTTTTCACTCCGTGGTGATCGGTACATCCGGCTCGGGCAAGTCGGAGTTCTTCCTTTCGCTGTGCAACGGGATCGCGCTGACGCATTCACCCGAAACATTCATCGTGATCTTTGTCGACATGAAGTTCGAATCTGCCGCCCAGGATCTCGAAGGCTTGCCGCACGTTGCGGGCTCGCTGTCCAACCTGGGTAAGGACGATCGGCACCTAGCCGAGCGAATGCGTAAAGCCATCAATGGCGAAATCCACCGGCGCTACCGACTTTTCAAGGAAGCCGGCGCGCGTGACGCCAACGAGTACGAAGAGATGCGGCTCGCGGGCCGAGATCTGGAACCGGTGCCCGTTCTGTTGGTCATCATCGACGAGTACCTGGAGCTCTTTCATCATCACCAAGAGTGGATACAGCTGGTGATCCACATCGGGCAGGAGGGCCGCGGCTGCAACGTGTTCTTCACGCTGGGCGGCCAGCGCTTGGATCTGTCGTCGCTGAGCAAGGTCAAGAGCAACATCGCGTTTCGGGTGGCGCTGCGCGCGGAGACAGCAGAAGACTCGCGCGACGTGATCGGTAGCGATGCCGCACTGCATCTGCCGTCGAAGGAAAACGGGTATGCACTGCTCAAGGTCGGCCCGCGCGACCTCGAGCCGTTCCGGTGCTTCTACTTGTCGGCGCCGTTCGTGTTGCCGAAGAAGGTTACGAACGTCAACAAGACGGTCGATGTGAGTTTCTCCCAGCCGCGACCGCTTACGTGGGAGTACCAGCCGCTCAGCGCCGAGGACACCGCAGCGCTGGCGGTGGCCGACGAGCCCGAGGAACCCGACGAATTCCTCTTCCACCCCGACGGGTTCAGGAAAAAGAAGATACTCGACGTCATCCGCGAATCACTTGTGTCACATCCTGCCCGGTTGCCGCACCAAATCTGGCTTCCCCCATTGGAAGTCAGTGAGCCGGCGGCCGCGCTGGTGGGGTACTGGCGGGGCAAGCCTTGGCACGTCGACTACGGGCAGAACCCGGGCCTGACCTTCCCGATCGGGATTGTCGACATTCCGGAAGAACACGCGCAACGAGTACATGTGATCGACGCCGAGATGGACAACGTCATGGTGGTCGCCACTGCTCAGCGCGGCAAGTCCACCACATTGATGACGTTGATGACCTCCGCCGCGCTGATGTACCGCCCGGAGCGGGTCACATTCTTCTGCATCGGGGCAGCGCTGTACCCATTGGAGGACCTGCCGCACGTCGCGGGCGTCGTCAGCCTGAACGACACCGAAGGGGTGTCGCGCACCATCGCGACGATGGAGGGTTTGATCCGAGCCCGCGAGGCGTCGTTCAAGCACTACCAGATCGACATCTCGGAATTTCGCGAGCGCCGCTTCGGGGCGGCTGGCGGTGGAGGAACCGACCCCAACGACAAGTTCGGTGACGTCTTCCTCGTCATCGACAACTACGGCGATCTCTATGAAAAGGATCCCGGCATTGGTGATCGCGCGATCGCCGTTGCCCGCCAAGGCCTGTCCTATGGAGTGCACGTGATGACGAGCGCCAATGGCTGGTTTGTGGGTCAAAAGCAAGGGTTGCTCACTGTCTCGAATGCGCGCATCCAACTCCGGCTGAGCAACCCTGACGAGTCGCAAATGGGGACCTCCATCGAGCAGCGCAGGGCCGCTCGCAACACGCTAGACCGCCCGGGATTCGGACTCACCCGCGATGGGCATGAGCTGCTGGTCGGGGTGCCCGAAGTTACCGGCACCAAGGGCGAACGGGTGGGGACCCGCGGCGTCGGGTCGCTGATCGCCGAGGTCACCGGGACCGGCAAGGTAGAACGGCTCTCGCGCCTGCCGGAGCGCGTGCCGCTGAGCCGGGTCATCGCCGGTTTTGCTGACACGCCCGAGGCGGCGGACCCATTGAACATCCCGTTCGCGCTCGGTGAGAGCGCACTCCAGCCGGTCGCGCTGCCGACCAGCATGCTGCCGAACCTGCTCGTGGTGGGACGCCAACTGTGTGGAAAGACCACCACCCTGGCAGCTATCGGTCAGGCGATCGTCAGCCGGTTCAGTCCCGAGCAGGCACAGATCACGATCATCGACCCAAAGACAACGCTCATCGGCAAAATCCAGGGTCGGCATGTCCGTGCCTACGCTTATACGGCAGACGACATCGATGCCGTGATCGGTGAACTCGCGGCCGCGCTGCGGGACCGCCTGCCGCCGTCTGGGCTGAGCCAGGAGGAGCTACTTAACCGGAAACCGTGGGAAGGTCCACACCACTTTGTCCTGATTGACGATGAACATGAGCTGCGACCCCACAACCAAGTAGCCAAGCCCGCGGCCACCGCGCCGCTATGGGCGTTGATCGAACGCAGCCGCGAGGTCGGTTTGCACGTAATTGCTGCCCGGTCGCCGGGAAACTGGGCGTCGCAGTCGGTGATGAATCCCTTCCTGCAGAAACTCACCGGCTCGCGGTCACCCACGTTGTTCATGGACAACGATCCCGCCAGTGTGAAGGTCTACGCCAGGATCAGTGCGCAGCAGCTACCGCCCGGCCGTGGCCTCCTGGTTACGACCGATGGGGAGATCGAAGGAGTGCTGGTGGGTGCTCCTGAGGCTCCCGAGCAGGTGGATTAGGTAAATTGCGCGGCGGCGTCGGTTACCGCAGAATTCGTGTGAATTGGCCACGCAGGAAGGCCTTAAGCTCAGACCACTTGCAGTGATGGTCCGCAGGACGACCTAGGGGAGTTGATGTGACTGGTTTCCTAAACGTAGTTCCGGAGGCCGTGAACGTGTCGTCGGTCACGGAGATGGTGATCAGCGGTGATATGGCCGCCAACAATGCCGCCGGGGCTGCCGCGCTCACCGGGACAGTACCCATGGTGCCCACGTCGGACGACGCGGCGTTCTCGTCCATGCTGAACGGGGCGGGCATGGCCTACCTGGGCTCGGTTGCGGAACATGTTGGACAGCGGGCTGCCTATGCCGGTGGACAAAGCCTCGCCTCGATCAGCTATGTGGTGAACGACCTGCTCAGTGCCGTCAACGTTTCGTCGATCATTTAGCAAGGCGCGATATGCCCGACCCGCTATGGTTCGGTCCGCCCGAAAGCGTTGCTGCCCTCCTGGAGGGCAGCAACCCGTCGACCGTGATCGCCAATATCGCGGCATGGCTCAGCGAGGCCGTCAGCCACGAAGTGTCCATGGGGGTATCGATTGCCAATGTCGCGGCGACCATGGAGCAGTGGATAGGCCTCGGCGGGGCCGCCTCCGCGTTGAAGGGAACCGAACTCAACTTCGCCGGGTTGGCGCCGATGGTGGCGCACTGCTTGAAGCACGTCACGATCGGGCAAGCCGCGGTGGAAGCCAACACCATCGCGAGATCAGCGGTGATTCCCGCGGCGGTGTGTCAAAGCAATCGCGACGAGACGGCCGCGCTGTACTCGACCAACTTCTGTGGTTGCAACACGCCGTTGATCGCCGCAAACGAGGACCTGTATTACAACGGATTTTGGCCCAACAACATGAGCGCCGGTTTGGCGTATGCAAGCACGCTGACCACCTTGATGGCGGCAATAACGAGTACCCCCCCGCCCATCACACCGATGGGAGCGTCACCTGCGGCTGCGGCTGCGCCGGCGGAGAGCGTCGCGCAGACGGCGGCGAAATCCGGACTGCAGGCATCGTCTGGTCTCGGTGATGGGGCAGGTGAGGCCGCGTCCCCGGCTTCTAGTGTGACGAATCAGTTCGAGTCGATGCTGGGCCCGGCGCAGAGCCTGTTCTCGAGTGCATCTGAACCGATGAACCAGTTCGCGAGTGCCCCAACACAGTTTTTCCAGAACGCATCCCAGAGTTTCTCGAGCCCGCTACAAGCGCTCATGGGCATGTTCCCGGGGGCGATGTCAGGCGCGAATCCGGCAGAAGCTCTCCCTGCGGAGACTGTTGCCGGACCGATAGGCGCGGGCGGCGGGGCCGCCGGCAGCCTGGGCTCGGGGGCGGGCGCTGTCGGCGCCGGGTATCCGGGAGCAGGGCTGACCAGCTTTACCCGTCCCGCGAGCACGTTCGAGCCAGAAACCGCGGGCCGACCAACAGGGTTGAGGCCGGGCGGTTTACTCAACGCGGCCGATGTTCGCGGCCCGACCACCACAGCGCCGACGGGCGGCGGCGCGATGCCGGTGTCGCCGGCAGCTGCCGGGATGTTGGGTCGTGAAGGCGCCAATGCGGACAAAGACAAGGTGACACATGCGCGCATTGTTGTCGACCGTGATGAGCAGGACCCCGATTAATGCGCCGAGGCCGCCATGACCAGATTCCGCCGGGCCGATTGCGAGGGTCGGTTCCCGGGGCTAGGCGGTGATGCCGGAGAGTGACAAAAGGGTGAAGTGACAACCGCCGCAGACCACTTAAACTACCTCAGTACGCCCGGTCGGAAAGACCACCAGAGGAGGAGAAATGAGCAATCCACTAAATATCGATGCCGATCCTGTATTGGCGCGCCAGCACGATTTTTTAAACTCGCTGGATACCTTTTGTGCTACTGCTAAGACCTTTGCCGACCGGGTAGAGGGCGCGGCCGCATTTTGGAAGGGCCAGGCGCGAATGGCCGCGTATAACACCGGTATTGATCTGCACGGTCGCCTGAAGGATGTACACGCATGGGGTATGACGTTGGTTCAGAACGTCGGCCAGAACGTTAGCGTTATGCACAACAGTGACTTGGATAGTGCGCAGAGTTTTAATGCGCTCGGAGGCGGCGACACCGCCATTAGCACCTAAATATCTCGAGAAAACCACTAGAGCTAAGTGAGGTTAATCAATATGACAATACAGTGGGACTTTGCATCAGTCTTTGACCATGCCGCTGAGGTAGCAATCTTCGCGCAGACGCTGGACGAGCTCCGCACCGACATGCTGAACAAGGCCAATGCGCTGGTCGGCGACGGGTCCTATCAGGGTCAGGCGCCGGAGGCCTTCCTGGCGGCTTTTACGCAGATGAGCCAGCAATCAGAAAACGTCATCGCAACGGTGCGTCAGTACGGTCACACGATTGGGAGCACCGGCCATGACACGCAAACTCTCGACCAGGCCGAGATGCACAGATTCTCCTGCTGAAGCCCGGGTTGTACTTCGGGCTGGGGCGCACGCGGGCGCGTGCGCCCCAGCGGTTTGATTGGGATAGACGTGTTAACCACCACAGTTGACGGGCTGTGGGTACTGCAAGTACTCACCGGGATTGAGGTACTGGCGCCAGAGTTGGCGCTGCGGCCCATACTGCCCAGTGTCGAGACAGCGCCTATGGCGCTTGCCCATCCGATCGCCGCCGAGCTCCGTGCTGCCGGCGTGATCGATGAGTCCGGGAACGTCGATGCCACCGTCGTTGAGTGGCTGACCGTACTTGCCCGCCGAGACGTCGCGTTGCTGATGTACGCCCAGAGAACTGATGACGACGCCCCTGCGAAGGCGATTCTCGCGCGCTTCGCACAGTGGTGGGTGGTGATGGAGCGATCTGAAGAACTCATCCGCATCAGCGGCGCCGGCACGTCGAGCAGCGAATCTGCGGCGAACGACGTCGTTATCCGGCAGATCGAGCGGCTGTGTGGAACCCAGGAGCCCGCGCCGCTCCAGCCAGTGACGCTGGACGTCGACGAAGTGATGGTGGGCGTAAACAGCCGAGAAACGTTGCGCAAGCAGCTGTTGCGCCAGCAGGTGGACGCCGATCAGCTGCAGATCCTGATGTCGGCCGCCGACATGCGCCGATCGGCGCGGGCCTTCATCGTCGCGATCCAGTCCGGCGTGGACACCGATCAGCCCACCCGCAAACACATCGAGCAGAGTGTGGTCACCATCGTCGATACCCCTGAGGGCAGGCTCGTTGGCGAGCATTTTGTGTCGAGTGGCAAGAGATGGATGATCATCGCGCCCGGCACCGCGAGCAGCATCGCCTCGGCGGTCAACCAGATGGTGAGGCGTCTGCCCGCAAACGAGGAATGGTATTCGTACCGAAAGGTTGTGTAAAAGTGGGTATGGCGCGCATGTTAGCATCGGCACCGTGACAAATCCGTGGAAAGCGCCGCCGAATTCACCGGAACAAGGCAGGCACACGCCGAGACAAGCGTCGGTTCCGCGGCCGCAACACCCGGAATCCGTCTCGGGAACATTGCGCATCTCCGATATGGTCGCTCCGCGCAAAATCCCGCCCGGATCAGGGTGGCGCAAGTTTTTATACAACTTGTCGTTTCACGCCATTAATCTCGGTGAATCACCGGGCGAACGCCATTACCGCGAATTGCAGGACCGCATCCGCCGCCACATCCGCAAGCAGTACGTCATCGGGGTGGTTTCCGGCAAGGGCGGTGTCGGCAAAACCACGTTGACCGCATGCATCGGTGCGGTGTTCCGTGAGTGCCGGCCGGAGAACGTGGTCGCCATCGACGCCGCGCCTGGCTTCGGGACGCTGGCCGGCCGGATCGATGAATCCCCTCCGGGTGATTACACCGCGGTGTTGAACGACACTGATGTCCAAGGCTATGCCGACATTCGGGAACACTTGGGGCAGAACAGCTTAGGGCTGGATGTGCTCGCCGGAAACCGCGCCTCCGACCAACCGCGCCCGCTGGTGCCGTCGATGTTCGCCGGGGTGCTGTCGCGGCTGCGTCGCACCCACAACGTCATCGTGGTGGACACCTCTGACGACCTGGAACACCCGGTGATGAAGGCGGTCTTCGACTCCTGCGACACGCTGGTGTTCGTATCGGGCCTGACTGCCGACACCTCGCTGCCGGTCACCCGCGCAATCGATTTGCTGCGGTCAATGGGCTACCACGAATTGGTGTCGCGCAGCATGGTCATTCTGAATGACAGCCGAAACAAATACGACCCCGACGCGCGCGCATATCTCACCGAACGCTTCGGGCAATCGGGTGCGACAGTCGAATTCATGCCTTATGACCCGCATCTGGCCAAAGGCGGAATTATCGATACGCAACATGAGCTGAAAAAGAAAACGCGTCTGCGGTTATTCGAGATCACCGCGGCACTCGCCGACAAATATATTCCGGACGCCGATAGGCCACATTAATGCCGAAGGTCGCATTTCCGGCGCGTTGCGCAGTTGCGGTGGTATGTGGCGAGCACCTCGTCTCCCAGGTGTATCCGGCCTCGGTGCCGGTCGAGGTGTTCATCGACAACATCGTCGAGCTGCTGAACGACGAACTCAAACGCCGCGGCCTCGCCGGGCTCGAGCCGGGCGCCGGCTACGAACTTCACAAGGCCAACGGCGTGCGCCTGGACGTCACGAAAACGCTCGACGAGTTGGGCGTCGAGGACGGGGCCACCCTGGTACTGGTCCCCGCAGTCGACGGCGAATCGTTTGAGCCGCAATACGAGTCCTTGTCCACCGGACTGGCCCGCATCGGCAAAAAACTGTTCCAACCCGTCACCGCCGATACAGCGGCCCACACCGCGCTCGCTGTCCTGGCAATGGTCTTCGCGGCGGTGCTCGGGCTGGCGCTGCGTAGCCGTACGGCCAGCGATTCGATAGTGCCGAGCAGCGTGACCGGCGTGCCCGGACTTCTTGCTGCCGGTGGCGCGGGCGTGGTGTCGCGGTGGTGGCCGCATCGCGGCGACATGCTGGCCGGGTTCGCATGGCTTGCGATGCCGATGCTCGCGGCGAGCCTGGCCATGGGTGCTCCCGGCGACCTCGGTGCCGCACATCTTTTCATCGGGGCGCTCGCGGTAGGAGTGCTTACCTGCGGCATCGCTGTGATGACCCGACGTCACATCCATGTGGCGGCGACGATCGTGACCTTGTGTGCGCTGGGCGGTGTGGTCGCAGCGGCGCGGATGTGGCGGCCGGTTCCGGCCCAGTGGCTCGGCATGTGCACGCTCGTCGTTTTGTTGTTCTTGCTGACCCTGGCGCCGACGATTGCGTTGTGGGCGGCTCGGATCCGGCCACCGTATTTCGGGTCGATCACCGGACGCGATCTGTTTCGCCGCAGCGCCGGCCTGCCTGCCGACGCGGTGTCGCCGGTGGACGAGGCCGGCGACGAGGAGCTGAGCCCTGACACCACCCCGCGCGGGGCGCAGATTGCCGCTGCCGCCGTGCGTGCCAACAACGTGCTGACCGGAATCTGCGTTGCTGCCGGCCTGACCCTGCCTGCCGCGGTGTGGGCCACGCTGATGCCGGGACGAGGCCGCAGTGTCGGGGCCGCAGTGCTGGCGGGGCTGTTCGTGCTCATCTTCATTAGCCGCGGAAGGGCATTCGCCGACAAGCGGCAAGCCATTGCGCTGGTGTCGGGAGCCGTTGCCGCGGTGTGCGTCGGCGTCGTCAAGTACGTCCTGCATGAGCCACCGGCATCGGCCCAGTCGGCGCTATGGGCCGCGGTGGTACTCGCCGGATTCGGCGCTGCCGGCCTGGCGGCCGCGCTGTTGGTGCCCATCACCAGGTTCACCCCTCTGGTGCGGATGATCGCCGAATGGCTGGAAATAGCCGCGATTATCGCCGCCCTTCCGCTGGCGGCGTGGATCGGCGGGCTGTTCACCTGGGTGCGGATGCGATGACCGAGCGGGGCGGGAATGCATCAGCGCCGCGGCGGATTTCCGCGATGGCGCTCGCGGGCCTACTGGTCGGCTTGTCGGCGGGTCTTCCTGCGGCGCAGGCGATTCCGCCGCCGACCGTCGACCCTGGGCGGGTACCCGCGGACGGCAAGCCCGGTCCGGACCAGCCGATGCGGCAAAGCAATATCTGCGCGCGGACCATCACTGTCGCCGACCCGAACGTGGCCGTCACCGCTCCCGGCTTCACGATGCTCAACGTCAGCAAGGCGTGGCAGTATTCGACCGGTAACGGGGTGCCCGTCGCAGTTATCGACACCGGTGTCAACCCCAGCCATCGCCTGCCGGTGGTCCCCGGTGGGGACTACATCATGGACGGCGACGGATTGCTGGACTGCGACGCGCACGGCACCGTCGTCGCCTCGGTGATTGCCGCTGCGCCCCAAGGCATCCCGATGCCCGCCCCGATGCCCGCCGTACCGGCATTTCCACCGCCGGCCGGCCCACCGGCCACCGACGCGGCACCGGCACCGCCCGGCGGACCACCACCCCCGCCCGCACCGCCACCGCCCCCCTCGCCAGTGACGATCACCGAAATCAGGCCGGCGCCGCCACCGCCACCTCCGCCACCGGCTGATGAACCGGCTAACGCGCCGGGGGATCCGGCGCCCGGAGCGCCGGAGGACCCCGAGGTGCCGCCACCTCCGCCGGGAGCACCGGACGGGGTCGTCGGGGTGGCGCCGCACGCGAGGATCATTTCCATCCGCCAGTCTTCGCGGGCCTACGAACCGGAAAAGCCGGGCGGCGGCGACATGGAGGCCCGCAAGAAGGCCGGCACCATTGCCACGCTGGCCAACGCCATCGTGCATGCGGCCAACGTGGGCGCCAAGGTGATCAATGTCAGCGTCACCGCCTGTGTGCCGGCTGCTGATCCGTTGGACCAGAGCGCAATTGGAGCCGCCGTCTGGTACGCCTCAACCGTGAAGGACGCCGTGATCGTCGCGGCAGCCGGCAACGAGGGCGAAGACGAGTGCGCGCAGAACCCCGCCTTCGATCCGCTGGACACCTCCGATCCCCGCGACTGGCATCAAGTCAAGACGGTGTCCTCGCCGTCCTGGTTTTCCGACTACGTGCTGTCGGTGGGTGCGGTGGACAATACCGGCGCACCGATCAGCAAGAGCCTCGCCGGGCCGTGGGTGGCCGCCGCGGCCCCCGGGGTGGGAATTATGGGGTTGTCTCCGCAAACCGGTGGGCCGGCCAACGCCTACCCGCCGATCCGCGCGGGTGAGAAAAACATGCCGTTCTGGGGGACGAGCTTCTCAGCGGCCTACGTCAGCGGAGTGGCCGCGCTCGTGCGCGCGAAGTATCCGGGACTATCCGCGCATCAGGTGATCAACCGCATCCTGCAGACGGCGCACAACCCACCGCGCGGTGTCGACAACCAGGTGGGCTACGGAGTGGTGGACCCGGTCGCGGCGTTGACCTTCAATGTGCCTCCGGGGGACCGAGTTGCGCCCGGCGCGCAGAGCCGGCTGATCGTGCCGGCGGCACCGCCGCCACCGCCGGATCACCGTGCCCGCAATGTCGCATTGGTGTTCGCCGGCGTCGTGGTGGCCGCTGTGGTGATCGCGTCGCTTGTTGCGCGGGCTCGGCGGGAGCGATGACGGCCGCGACGAGGCTGGCGGTCATCGTCGGCGTCCTGGCTATTGGCATGGTTGGGTGGGCCGTTGGCGGATACCCCGGCGCCGCAGTGGGTTTGACGCTCGGTGTGGCGGCCGGCGTGATCTGCTGGCGTGGTCAGCCGTTGTGGTCGTGGCTGATGCTATGGCGGCGACGCCGTCGCGCGATTGTTCTCAGTGAACCGATCACGGTGGCCAACGACCGTGCGGGCGGCGGGGTTCGGTATCAGGACGGCGTTGCAGTGGTGGCCGTGCAGCTGCTCGGCAAGGCGCATCGGCCCACCCTGTTCACCGGCTCGACGGCGACCTATACCGAAAACACGGTCGACGTCGCCGACCTGCTGCCGCTGCTGCACCAGAGTCTGGGTTTGGCGATCGACTCGATCAGTGTGGTCAGTGTGGGCGCCCGCCGGCGTGCTACCGGCGACTATCCGCGGGTCTACGACACGTTGATCGGCACGCCACCCTATGCCGGACAGCGTGAGACCTGGCTGGTGGTGCGGATCGCATCTTTGGCCAATGCCGAGGCGCTGCAGTGGCGCACATCAGTGGGCACCGCGACGTTGGCGGCTGCCCAGCGAATCAGTGCGGCGTTGCGGCAACACGGTATTCGCGCCAAGGTGGCGACCGCCACGGACATCGTCGAGCTGGAGCGGCGGCTGGGTGACTCCGCACTCAACGCGCGAAACCAGCGTTGGCACACCGCGCGCGGCGAGGGCGGTTGGCTGACGACCTACTGGTATCGACCGGACGACATCACCGCGGAGAATTTGGCGCACGCCTGGTCGCTGCGCGCCGACGGGATCATCCAGAACCTGACGCTGTTCGGTGACGGCAGTATCACCGCCACGGTGACCGTCCGCAGCGCACAGCCGCCGACGGCTCCGCCGAGCGTCATGCTGCGGACCTTGCCGGGCGAACAGGCCAGTGCATTCGCGGCCAACCTGTGCGCGCCCCTGCCGAGGCTGCACGGTATTCGCAGCGGCGTTTTGAGCGGGCCGCTGATCGTTCCGATTGGACCCTCCGGTGTGCTGCTGGGCAAAGTCGATGCCGGAAACCGGCTGATGCTGCCCCTTGACGACCCAGGAGAATTCAGTCGTGTCCACATTGCCGCGCAAGACGCGCTGGCCAAACGAATCGTGGTGCGGTTGGCCGGAGCCGGTGAGCGGATAACCGTGCACACTCGCGACGAGCAACGCTGGGCAAGCGTGCGGATGCCTGATATCGCGGTGGGTAGCCGGGTCAGGCCCATACCCGGTACAACGGTCAGCGTCGTCGACGGCACGCTGACCCCCGCGCCCCGCCCGAACACCCTGATCTCGGTCGGGGAGCCGGGGAAGCCCTACCGGGGGTCGGCCGATGTGGTGATCACCCAGGTCGGCCCGGCGACCGTGGACGTGACGGCGGCCGGAGAACTGCACACCGTCGAGGTCGAGTTGTTCCGTGCCGAGAATCGCTACATATCCTCAGAGCCGACAACCCTGAGGACAGCCGAGCTCGAACCGGTGGACTAGACGAATGACCAGCAGCACTACCACGGCCGCCGCGCGCAAGCGGTTCGATCAAGCCATGGCGTTGTTCGACACCGACGTCGCCGCCGCGCAGGCCCGGTTCCGGGAGGCCACGGAGATCGACCCATCGATGGCCGATGCGTGGCTGGGCCGAATCGCGGCCGGTGACGAGTCGCTGCAGACATTGCAGGAGCTGTATGCGTACGGGGCGCGGCTGCATCGGGAAACCAATCGGCTCGGCGTCCGCCTGTCGGCGGCGATCAAAGCCGGGCCGTATTTGTCCATCTCGGTGACGGAAGCATCGCATGCAGGGTTGGCGCTGGCCAGCGCTCTTGTCGATGATGGCCAGTACGAGAAAGCCGAAGCGCTGCTGGATGATTCGACGTTGTTGGACACCTGGGAGAACCACCAGTGGCAACAGTATGTGCGGGCGTATCTGATGTTCGCCACACAGCGCTGGCCCGATGTGATCTCGGTGGCAGCCACGATATTGCCGCCGCAGGCGATCATCATGTCGGCGGTCACGGCGGGCACCAACGCGCTGGCGGCTCACGCCGCGGCCCACCTCGGACAGGGACGGGTGGCGCTGGATTGGGCAGATCGCGTCGATTTGCGCGCCGGCCACCGTAGTCCCGTCGAAGCTCGCCGCCACCAGCTGAGCGACACCGCGGTGACGGCAATAGATCCGAGCGAATTCCCCTTGATCGCAGCAGATCTCGCATACGTGCGAGGCATGGCTCACCGCCAGCTCGATGAGGAGGACAAGGCCCAGATCTGGCTGTCGAAGGCGACGATCAACGGCGCACTGATCGAACCGGCCAAGCAGGCGCTGGCCGATCCCCATCTGCAACTGGTTGTCACCGACGAGGACACCATCAACACCCGGACCAACAAATGGGACGTCAGCACCGAGCGGTCGCAGCAGCAGCGCCATGAAGAGGAAAACGAAGAGCGGCGAGAAGAACTCTTGGCAGAAGGCCGCGCACTGCTCAACAACCAGGTCGGGTTGAGTGAAGTCAAACGAGCAGTGGCCGAGATCGAGGACCAGATCGAGGTCCGCGCCCTGCGGATGGCGGCCGGGCTGCCGGTGACCAATCAAACCAACCACATGCTGCTCGTCGGCCCGCCCGGTACCGGTAAAACGACGACGGCCGAGGCGCTGGGAAAGATCTACGCCGGCTTGGGCATCGTGCGGCACCCGGAGATCATCGAGGTCAAGCGGGCCGATTTCTGTGGCGAGCACATCGGGGCGTCGGGTCCGAAGACCAACGAGCTGATCGCCCGCTCGCTGGGGCGGATTCTCTTCATGGACGAGTTCTACTCGTTGGTGGAGCGCCACCACGATGGCCGCCCGGACATGATCGGCATGGAGGCGGTCAATCAGCTACTCGTCGCGCTGGAGGTGCACCGTTTCGATTTCTGTTTCATCGGCGCGGGGTACGAGAAGGAAGTCGACGAATTCCTCACCGTCAACCCCGGTTTGGCGGGCAGGTTCAACCGCAAGCTGCGGTTCGAGTCCTACTCTCCCGATGAGCTGGTCGAGATTGCGATCCGCTACGGCGAACCGCGCGCGACCGTCATCGAGCCAGCCGCACGCGAAGCGCTGAATATGGCTTGCAAGACGCTGCGGGCTTATCTGGCGCCCGACGGCACCCACGGTATCGACGTGATGCAGAACGGGCGCTTCGCCCGCAACGTCGTCGAACGCGCCGAGCGGCTCCGAGACTCACGAGTGGCCGCCCAGCACCGCACCGACAAGGGCTCGGTGACCGTCGAGGATCTTGAGACGCTGCGTACACAGGACATAGTCGCCGCTGTGGCCGACGCATGCGCGGAAAAGCATGTGCCCATACAACTTTGACTCACGCTAGAAGGGTGGGGGTTGGTTGCGTTCGGCGACGTGGGCGTCGTTGAGTGCGCGTTCGGCGTGGATGCGTTTAGCGCGGTCTTGCTCGCGGGTTCGGCGGCGTGTGGGCATCATGATTGTGCGGTCACCAGGTGGTCGCTCCGCCCTTGGCGCAGTGGGTAATTCGCCGGTGGGCAGGCACAGACTCGGAAACAGCAGACGACTGCCCGGATGGGTGGTGTAGGTGTGCCCGCTCGGCGATGTCCAGATGACCGTGCCGTCGGGCAACTGCTGGTCACGCCATGCGGTCCAAAAAGTCTTGAGTAAGTGATGTTTTCGGCATAAACATTTCAGGTTGGAGGCATGAGTCGGTCCCAGCGGGTAGGGCAGCGTGTGGATGCTCCTATGCAGCGTCAAGAGCCTCTGGTTTTCGGTTTAGGTCGGCTTGGAGTGCCCGATACAGTTCGC
>NZ_LQOW01000027.1 GCF_002102185.1 Mycobacterium fragae | reverse complement strand
CGCCGCGGTGGGTGGGATCGTGCGGTTTGCGTGGTTTCGCGGCAGCCGGGACCGGGGCTGCGGCGGAGGGCTGCTCGCCGCGGCGGACGGGGGGCCGCTGCGGGCGCCCGTGCACCACCGGCCGCTTGCGTTCGTCGGGCAGGTGGATCTCGCCGAGCCCGAGGCGCGTCTGCAGCCGCTTCATCCACAGCGGCGCCCACCAGCAGTCGTCGCCGAGCAGCTTCATGACCGACGGCACCAGGAACATCCGGATCACGGTGGCGTCCAACAACAATGCCGCCATCAACCCGAACGCGAGGTATTTCATCATCACCAGGTCGGAGAACACGAATGAGCCGGCGACCACGGCAAGGACGGTCGCTGCGGCGGTGATGATGCGGCCCGTCGTCGCCGTGCCGATCCGGATCGCCTCCGCGGTGGACATACCCCGCGCCCGTGCCTCGACCATCCGGGAGACCAGGAACACCTCGTAGTCGGTCGACAACCCGAAGACGACCGCGATGATCAGACCGATGACCGGCGCGGTCAGCGGTGTCGGCGTGAAATTCAGCCACTTGGCGAAGTGGCCGTCGACGAAGATCCACGTCAAAATGCCCATCGTCGATCCGAGCGTCAACGCGCTCATCACCGTCGCTTTCACCGGCAGCACCAGCGATCCGAAAGCCAGGAACATCAACAGCGTGGTGGTGCTCAACAAAATGACCAGCATCAGCGGCAGCTTGGCGAATATGCCGTGAATGCTGTCCTGCACCAGCGCCTGGGTACCCCCGACCATGATGTCGAGGCCTTTGGGTGCCGTGATGGCCCGCATCTCCTCGATCTTCTTGGCGGCGTCGTTGGAGTTCGACAAGCCGTTCTGGATCACCCGAACCGAGCTGTCCTTCGGATGCGACGTCCCATTGGGCCCTGCGACGCACGGATTACCGGCGATGTTCGGACAGGGCCGTTCTTCCCACTGCTTGCCGGTGAACCCGGAAAGCGGTGCCTTGCTGCGGATTTCGGCGACCTGCTGGTCGGTGACCTTGCTGTGGTTGGTGCTCTGGATCACCAGGGTCAACTGCTCGGTGCGGTAGGTGGGGAAAAGCTTGTCGAAATGCTCCTGTGCCTGACGCACCGGATTGTCTGGGGGCAGGTACTTTTCGCTGAAACCGCCGAGCTTGAGATTGAACAGCGGAAAAATCAGCACGATCATCGCGATCACGATGGGAATGGCGAACCATAGCGGCCGCTTCATCACCCGGTTGACCAGCTTGCCCCAGAACTCCTGTTCGACCTCTTCGCGGGTCTTGGTCTTTTGCAGCAGGTCCGCCAGCCAGTTCAGGTAGGCCCGGGAAATCTTCCAGTTCTGCAGGAACGGCACCCGAAACAGCGTGCGCACGCCGAGGGCGTCGACGTTGCGGCCGAGGATGCCGAGCACGGCGGGCAGGATCGTGATCGACAGGATCGCCGACAGCATGACCGCTGCGATGGTGGCGTAGGTAAGCGATTTCAGGAAGCCCTGCGGGAACACCAGCATGCTGGCCGCGGACACGGCGATCAACACCGCCGAG
Organism: Mycobacterium fragae; assembly: GCF_002102185.1. Lineage (GTDB taxonomy): Bacteria > Actinomycetota > Actinomycetes > Mycobacteriales > Mycobacteriaceae > Mycobacterium > Mycobacterium fragae. Next base: position 107,979 of record NZ_LQOW01000027.1, on the reverse strand, counting down.
AACGTCACCGTGCGCCCGGCGGTCATCATCGTGCGGCGAACCGCAACCTCGCTGTCGTAGCCCTCGGCGATCTCCTCCCGGAACCGGCTGACCACGAACAACCCGTAGTCGACGGCGATACCGAGGCCGATCATGGTCACCACTGGTTGGGCGAAGAAGTGCACCGGGCCGAACATCGCGATGAACCGCATGATGCCCAGCGCGCCGGCAATACTCAGCCCGCCGACCAGCACCGGCAGGCAGGCTGCGACCACGCCGCCGAACACCAGGAACAACACCACGGCCACCAGCGGCAGCGCCAGAACTTCCATCCGTCGCTGGTCGGTTTCGATGGTGCCGGTCAATGCACTGGCCACCGGTTCGAGGCCGGCGAGTTCGACGGTGCCGCCGTCGAGCTTCTGCAGGTCGGGTGCGATGGTCTTGTAGTTGGTGAGGATCGTGTCGTCGTTGTCGCCCTTGAGCGGGATCGACACGAAGGTGTGCTTCTTGTCCGGGGTCGCCATGCCCTTCACGACCGGGCTGTCGGGCGCCGCCAGGTAGCCGACCCACCCGAGCACCTGATCCGGGTGCTCGTCCTTGAATTTGTTGAGTTGGTCTTTGACCTTCTTCGACCAGCCGGGGTCGTCGACCGTCTTGCCCTTCGGTGCGGTGAACGTCGCCACAATGTGACTAGTCCGGTCGCGGCCGTAGGTGTCGTCACCCAGCACCGACGCCTTGACCGACTGACTGCTGTCGTCGTAGAAACCGCTTTGCGTGACGTGCTTGCCCAGGCTGAGCCCGAAGATGCCGCCGCCGAGGCACACCGCCACCATGACGCCGATTACGACGAACCGGTAGCGGTACACAGTTCGACCCCACCAGGCGAACACGTAAGCTCCTTACTGGATCTGCTGAACCATCTCGGTGACCCGCGGCCTTTTTATCCAGTTATCAGACACGCGAGGTCAATAGCGATGACAGCGGCCGGAACGGCTGCAGCCATGCCCCCTGCTCAGGCAGCGAATCCAACCCGATTCGCGGCAGCGGCTCCCGGAAAACACCCGCGATGTCCTCCAGGTCGACGAATTCCAAGGTATCCGACGCTAACGCCCAACTCGCGTGTTCACGAAATCCGAGCACCGAAACGGGTACCCCGTCGCGGGAGATTTCCTCAAGCGGCGACCGGAAGGCCTGGCCGTCGGCGGAGGCCACCACCAGCGCCGCCAGCCCCTCGGTGTGCCGCTGTTCGATGTGGGCCAGCATGTCGCTGTCGACATCGCTGTCCTCGTCGACCTTCGGTTTGGCGAAAACAGCGAAGCCCACGTTACGCAGGGCATCCACCCACGGTCGAACCACCTCGGCGCTGCCGGGCGCGATGTTGGTGAACACGGTGGCCTCAGGTTCCGCGGACACATCGTCGAGGCCGGCTGCCACCTCGGCGGTGCGAGCGAGCAGCCACCGGCCGAGTGCATCGAAGCGCGGCCGTTCCAGCGCAGTCGGCCGACGGCCCAGGATGGATCCCAGGCCCATGTCCAGGTTCGGCGCGTCCCAGACCAGTAGCACCCGGCGAGCGCCCGGGCCGCCGGCGACGGCGCCGGGCGGCTCCTCCGGTGCCGGGAACGGTGTGCTCGCTTCCTCGGTCAGGCTCATGATGCGCGTCTTTCCCAAAGCAAGTCGGTGACGGCACTGCCCGCATGCCGCGCCTTGGTCTCGTATTTGGTGGTCGGGCGGACCACCGAGATCGGCAACGACGGGGCGTCCGGATCTATCCGGCGCAGTCGCGGCTCGGCATCGCCGACCTCGGCGATCTGCTCGGCGTACCCGGGATGGTCGGTCGCGGCGTGCAACACGCCGCCGGCTTCCAGGCGCTCGGCGATCAGGGCAACCGTGGCCGGCTGGAGCAGTCGGCGCTTGTGGTGACGGGTCTTCGGCCACGGGTCGGGGAAGAAGACCCGCACGCCGCTCAGCGAGCCCGGAGTGATCAGGTTCTCCAGCACATAGACGGCATCGCCGCGGATCAGACGGATGTTGGTGACGTTCTCCCGCTCGATGGCGCTGAGCAGCTGCGCCAGCCCCCGGCGGTACACCTCGACGGCGATCACGTCGACATCCGGTTCGGCTTGCGCCATCGCGAGCGTCGAAGTCCCTGTGCCGCAGCCGATTTCGAGCACCAAAGGGGCTTCACGGCCGAACCATGCGCGGATGTCCAGCGGTTCGTCCGGCCCGTCGGCGGCGCGTGCCTGGGTGCCGAGTTCCGGCCAGAGCCGCTCCCAGGTCCGCTGCTGGGCCGCCGACAGGGCAGCACGGCGGGTCCGGAAACTGGTGGTCCGGGGATAGCCGACGGCGTTGCGCTGCGCAGACACGCCGGTGTCGGGGCGTGCCTCTACCCCGGGCTGTGCGTGCATCCGTCCATCGTTACCCATGAATCCATGATGTCGCCGTCGGCGGCACAGATTGATACCCAACAGTTGCCTTCGAGTGGTAGTGGTGGCTCGCGCCGCGACCGCGCGGATGTCACCATGCGCTTGGCCCTGTTCGTTTTTTTCAGGCGACAATGGGCGGGATTTGACGTCCTCCCCGGACCGCGTTCGGGGATTTCAACCCGGTCCTACCTACTTATGCGGCAGGAGAACAAGGGTGAGGTTCACAGTTCATAGACCGCCCTGCGGCGAGGTCTCCCTGTGCTGGTACCGCCCGTCCGGCGGCGATGTTGCGGGCCGCGTTCACGTCGGCGTGGCACGGCCCCGCGCGACAGGCCACACACGCGAAGACCGCTTGGCTCTTGCGGTTCTCGGGTGCGATGTGCCCACAGGCGGAGCATCGTTGCGAGGTGTACGCGGCCGGGACCCGTTGGATGCGGCCCGCGGCTTTGTGGTCGAGTCGGGCAACCAGCCCGCCCCACCCTTGAAGGCTGATCGCACGATTAAGCCCGCGCTTCTGCGCAACCCCAACACCGGGTTGCTCCACGGTGCCGCGCGCAGAGCGGGTCATCGCTTTCACGTCGAGGTCCTCCACCCGAATGGTGTCGAACCGCCGAGCCAGATCGGTTGTCGTCTTCTCGACCCAGTCGCGTCGCCGGTCGGCTTCGCGGGCTTTGAGCCGCGCGATGGCCAACTTGGTGCGCTGTCGACGGTTGGAGCCACGCTGGGCTCGCGCAAGGCGTTGCTGCAGGCGGCGGAGCCGGGTCCGCTCACCGGGTGTCAGGCCAGGGGCGTGGAGCAGCTCGCCGGTGGACAGCGCCGCCGAGATGGCCACCCCGCGGTCGATGCCGACCACGCTGCCGTCGGCTGGTCCCGGGATCGGGTCGGGGATGTGGGCGAACGCGACATGCCACCGGCCCGCTCGATCACAGGTAATGCGGTAGGACTTGACCCCCGCGGGGATGGCCCGAGTCGAGCGGAAGCGTACCCACCCGACCTTGGGCACCCACACTCGGCCATAGCGGCGGTTGACCTTCTCGATGTGGCGCGGCTTGACCCCGACCTGGCGGAAGCCTTCATGTACGCCGGCCTTGCGCCACGACGGGCGGCGATGGGTTCCGGCGAAGAAGTTCCGCATGGCATGGGTGAAGTCGCGCAGCGCTTGCTGCTGCACGGTTTGCGATCCGGCCGCCAGCCAGTCGTATTCGGCGCGGATCTCCGTCAACTGCGCGCACTGCGTGTTATACCCCGGGGCGCGACGGCCTGGCTGCCACAACTGATGCTGCTCGACGGCCAAATTCCACACAAACCGGGCATGCCGGCAATGCTCCACCAACACCACCTGCTGAGCCGGTGTTGGCAACAACCGAAACCGAGACATAACCGCAAAGTAGCCGCCGCGACCGACACCAACGGCCGTCACACGCCAGCGCACATCAGGATCGGCGTTCCTCCCGCGAATAAATTCCGGCGTATCCCTCCGGAGGAGTTCAGATGAGCGGACACGGATATCGGGTTTTCGCCGATGAGCTGGACCGATTCGCCGCCGAGGTCGCAGATCCGCGCTGGGCGGCGATCGCCGATCGGCTCGGCGCGCCGCTGCACGTGGCGGTAGCGGGACGTCGCGGGGTGGGCCGCAGCACCCTCGCGCATGCGTTGGATCGGCTCGGCATCACGGTGACGACGTCACCGGACGCCGATCTGGTCGTCTACGTCATCGCTGAAGTGGTCAAACCCGAGGATCGCGACGCCATCGCGGCGGCATCGCAACCGGTGTTGGTGGTGCTGAACAAGGCGGATCTGACGGGCGTCTCGGGCGCCGCGCTCGACGGGGTCGCCGCCGAGCCCGTGGTGGGCTTACTCGCCGTCGCTGCACTCGACGAGCCGTTGGACGACACCATGTGGGCTGCGCTGCAGGCGCTGTCCGTCCGGCCGGCCGACCTGGACTCGCCGGACAGCTTTGTCGCGGGCGAGCATCCGGTGCCGGTCGAGGTTCGGCGCCGGCTGGTCGGCGCGCTCGACCTGTTCGGCATCGCTGCGGCCATCGCGGCGATCAGGCGGGGCGCGACGCCCGCCGAGACGCGCACCCTGCTGTGTCACCTCAGCGGCATCGACCGGGTCGTCCAGAAGATCGGTGCCGTCGGCGCTCAGGTGTATTACCGCCGCGTGCTGGATGCCACCGCCGACTTGGCGACGCTGGCCGTGACGGACCGGCGGGCCGGCGAATTTCTATCTCGCGAGGAGACCGTGCTTGCCCGGATGGCGGCCGCGGTGGACGTGGTCGAGGCGGCCGGCATGCCGGTCGACCGCAGCGACGATGCCGACGCGTGTCTGCGCCGCGCGGTGAGCTGGCAACGTTATGACCGGGAGCCGGTGGCGGGCCTACACCGCGCCTGCAGCGCGGATATCGTCAGGGGTTCGTTACGGCTCTGGTCGAAGGTCGGGGGAACAGCGTGAGCGACAAAGCGCAGGACGACCCGGTCGCCGGCGTGGACGCACTGGTCGGGTCGATCGGACCTCGACTGGACGCGCCGATCATTCAGCGTCGAGATGTGGTGCTGGTAACCGGTCCCTGGCTGGCCGGGGTCACCGGGGTGCTCAACGCGTTGCGTGACCGACTGCCCGACCACACCTTCGTGGAGTCGACGGATCTGCCGGCCGGCGAAGCACCCATGGCGGTGGTGTTCGTCGTCTCCGCGACCGCCCCGCTGACCGGCTCCGACTGCGTGCTGCTCGATGCCGCAACCGCCGACACCGACGTCGTCATCGGCGTTGTGTCCAAGATCGACATACATCGCAACTGGCGCGACGTGCTCAGCGCCGACCGCGAGGCCCTGGAGGCACACGCGCCGCGCTACCGGGATGTGCCCTGGGTGGGCGTCGCGGCCATGCCAGAACGGGGCGAACCACGCGTCGACGACCTGATCGCCGTTATCGGAGAACAACTCGGTGACCCGGACATCGCACGACGAAATAGGTTGCGGGCGTGGGAATCCCGATTACAAACCGTCGCGGACCGGTACAACCGTGACGCGGAGGGGGCCGGACGCCAGGCGCGGATCGAGGCGCTGGGTGAGCAGCGCAGCAGCGTGCTGCGGCAGCGACGGCTGGCCAAATCTGAGCGCACCATCGCGCTGCGGAGCCAAATCCAGCAGGCCCGAGTTCAGCTCTCCTACTTCGCCCGCAACCGCTGCGCCTCGGTGCGCTCCGAGCTGCAGGAGGACACGGCCGCCCTGACCCGGCGCAAGCTGCCGGCGTTCGAGGCCTACGCGCGCGGTCGCATCGATGAAGTGGTCGCCGAGGTGGACCAGGGCAGCGCGGCGCATCTGGCGGACGTCGCGCAGGTGCTCGGACTTGCCGTCGACCCGCCCGCCCCCGCCGCACTGCCCAAAATCGACATCCCCGCTCCACCGCTGAAATCACGGCGGCTGGAAACCCGGCTGATGATGCTGGTGGGCGCCGGTTTCGGGCTCGGCGTGGCATTGACGCTCAGCCGGTTGGTCGCCGATCTGGCCCCCGGGCTGACCGTTGCCGGAGTTGTGGCCTGCGTGGCGATCGGGCTGGCGGTCACCGTTTGGGTGGTCGGCACCCGCGGGCTGCTGCGCGATCGGGCAGTGCTCGACCGCTGGGCGGGTGAGGCGACCGCGTCATTGCGGTCCGCGCTCGAGCAGGTGGTCGCGACACGAGTGCTGGCTGCCGAGTCGTCGCTGTCCGCCGCTCTGAGCGAGCAAGACGAGACCGAGAGCGCGCGGGCCGCCGAGCAGATCAGAGCCATCGACACCGAGCTGCGTGAGCATGCCGCCGTCGGGGCGCGGGCCGCGGCACTGCGGGCCAGGGAGATGCCGACACTGCAGGCCGCACTCGAGGCGGTGCGGGCCGAGCTCGGTGAACCGGCGGAACCGACGGAATCCGAAACCGACCGCGGCGAGCGCCCAACCGAGACGGCGTCAGCTGTGGCAGATGAGGCGATCTGAATCGTTCCTGTGAGTGAGCTGATACACGCCCGAGCCCTTTGGGTATACGACCCGCGATAACCTGTGTTAAGGACTACCGAAGATTAGCCGAGCAAAAACGTACACAGGGATGCAGGAGATTTCGATGACGTCAGCGACCGTTCCCGGTCTGGATACCGCGCCGACAAACCACCAGGGCCTGCTGTCCTGGGTGGCGGAGGTCGCCGAGCTCACCGAGCCGGACCGGGTGGTGTTCGCGGATGGGTCCGATGAAGAGTGGCAGCGGCTGGCCCAGCAGCTGGTTGAGGCCGGTACCTTCAAGAAGCTGAACGAGAAGAAGCACCCCAACTCCTACCTCGCGCTTTCCGACCCCTCCGACGTCGCGCGCGTCGAGTCCCGCACGTTCATCTGCACGGAGAAAGAAAGCGGCGCCGGTCCGACCAACAACTGGATGGAGCCGGCCGAGATGCGCTCGATCATGACCGACCTGTACCGCGGATGCATGCGGGGCCGCACCATGTGGGTGGTGCCGTTCTGCATGGGCCCGCTGGGCGCCGAGGACCCCAAGCTGGGCGTCGAGATCACCGACTCCGAATATGTCGTCGTCTCGATGAAGGTGATGACCCGGATGGGCAAGGCCGCGCTGGAGAAGCTCGGCGACGACGGGTTTTTCGTCAAGTGCCTGCATTCGGTCGGCGCTCCGCTGGAGCCGGGCCAAAAGGACGTGCCCTGGCCGTGCAATGACACCAAATACATCACCCACTTCCCGGAAACCCGCGAAATCTGGAGCTATGGCTCGGGTTACGGCGGCAACGCGCTGCTGGGCAAAAAGTGCTACTCGCTGCGGATCGCCTCGGCGATGGCCCACGACGAGGGCTGGCTGGCCGAGCACATGCTGATCCTCAAGCTGATCTCACCGGAGAACAAGGCGTACTACATCGCGGCGGCGTTCCCGTCGGCGTGCGGCAAGACCAACCTGGCGATGATCCAGCCGACGATCCCGGGCTGGCGCGCCGAAACGCTCGGCGACGACATCGCCTGGATGCGGTTCGGCAAGGACGGCAGGCTCTACGCGGTCAACCCGGAGGCCGGCTTCTTCGGGGTCGCGCCGGGCACCAACTGGAAGTCCAACCCCAACGCCATGCGCACCATCGCCGCGGGCAACACGGTGTTCACCAACGTCGCGCTGACCGACGACAACGACGTGTGGTGGGAAGGACTGGAGGGCGAACCGGATCACCTGATCGACTGGAAGGGTCAGGACTGGATTATTCGCGAGACGGAAACCAAAGCCGCGCATCCCAATTCGCGCTACTGCACACCGATGTCGCAGTGCCCGATCCTGGCACCCGAGTGGGACGATCCGCAGGGTGTGCCGATTTCGGCAATCCTGTTCGGCGCCCGCCGCAAGACCACCGTGCCGCTGGTGACGCAGGCCCGTGACTGGCAGCACGGGGTGTTCATGGGCGCGACGATGGGCAGTGAACAGACGGCGGCCGCCGAGGGCAAGGTCGGCACCGTGCGCCGTGACCCGATGGCCATGCTGCCGTTCTGCGGCTACAACGTCGGCGACTACTTCCAGCATTGGCTCGACCTGGGCAAGAACTCCGACGAGTCCAAGCTGCCGAAGGTGTTCTTCGTCAACTGGTTCCGCCGCGGCGAGGACGGCAAATTCCTGTGGCCGGGCTTCGGCGAGAACAGCCGGGTGCTGAAGTGGATCATCGACCGCATCGAGGGCACGGCCGGCGGCCGGGACACTGCAATCGGCATTGTTCCCTCTGCCGAGGACATCAACCTGGACGGTCTGGACGTCGAGCCCGCCGACGTGGACAAGGCCTTGGCCGTCGACGCGAGCGAATGGCGCCAGGAACTGCCGATGATCGAGGAGTGGTTCGAGTTCGTCGGCGAAACGCTGCCGACCGGCGTCAAGGACGAGTTCGACGCGCTCAAGCACCGGCTGGCCGAGGCCGACTAGTCGCGTCCAGGGTAGCCGAATCGGTAACATCGGCTTACCGAATCCTCGTTTGCGACGAGTCTGACCAGCAAATTTGAGTTGCTATCGTCTACTTTTTAGTAGACAGGCTATGTTGCTGGATGCCGCTCAAGTGGGTACCTTCAGCTTCAACGGTGCAGACGACTGAAGGGGGACCATGACGAGCACGCTGCCCCGGCTCGTTCCCTCAGCCGTGCCGTCGCGGACGCTGATCCGCTCGCTGTCCATCACCGGCGCCATCATCTGCCCGGCCCTGGTGGTGCTCGTCGCCGGCCTGCACCTCACTCCGGTTCTCGGCTTGATCGTGTACGGGGCGGCTGTCGTGGCGGCCAGCTTCCTGCTGGCCTGGGCCGCCGAGGCAGCCCAGCTCGACGTGTCCGGCGGCATGGCGATCGCCGTGCTGGGCGTCATCGCCGTTCTGCCCGAATACGCGGTGGACCTCTATTACGCCTTCGCCGCCGGCCATACCCCCGCTTACACCCAGTACGCCGCCGCGAACATGACCGGATCGAACAGGCTGCTGATGGGCATCGGGTGGCCGGTCGTCGTGCTGGTCAGCATGCTGGTGGCGCGCAAGACCGGCGGCGGTAAGGTCCGCGAACTCGTGCTGGACGCCAGCAACCGAGTGGAGGTCGGTTTTCTGATGATCGCCGGCATCGTCGCGTTCGTCGTACCGGCGACCGGCCGCATCCACCTCGTCTTCGGCGTGGCACTGCTGGCCTGGTTCGGTTTCTACCTGTACAAGCTGAGCCGCGGCGACGTCGAGGAGCCCGAGCTGGTCGGCACCGCCGCGGCACTGGGCGCACTTCCCGACCGGGTTCGCCGCATCGCGGTGGCGGCGCTGTTCGTCGGCGCTGCGTCGGTGATCGTGGCATGCGCAAAACCGTTCGCCGAGAACCTGATCGACGCCGGAGTCCAGCTCGGTATCGACCGCTTCCTCCTGGTGCAGTGGCTGGCCCCGCTGGCGTCGGAGGCGCCGGAGTTCATCATCGCGATCATCTTCGCCGCGCGGGGCAAGGGCGCGGTCGCGATCGCGACGTTGATCTCGTCGAAGGTGAACCAATGGACGTTGCTGGTGGGCTCGTTGCCGGTGGCGTTTGTGCTCGGCGGTGGCGGCACGTCGCTACAGCTGGACGGCCGCCAGATCGAGGAAATGGTGCTCACCGCCGTGCAGACCATGATGGGCGTGGCCCTGCTACTCGGCCTGCGGTTCCACCGCTGGGCGGCATGGATGCTGCTCGGGCTGTTCCTGCTGCAATTCCCGATCACCTCGACCGAGGGCCGGATGCTGCTCAGCGCGGCCTATGCGGCCGTGGCCGCGGTGGCGCTTGTGCGCAATCGCCGCCACCTGGTGCCAACTCTGTTGGCGCCGTTCGCCGGTCGGGCCAAGCTGCACGGCGGGCATCCGCACCAGTTAGCCGCCAGTCACGCGACCCCTTGACACGTGTCAAGTTTGGCGGCGGTACAGTCTGCGCATGCAGATCCGCGAGCATCTCGGCGCTGACAAGCCCGCTGTCATTCTCTATCCGTCCGGGACGGTGGTCACGTTCGAGGATCTGGAAGCCCGCGCCAACCGGCTAGCGCACTACTTCCGGAGGGCCGGTCTGGCTGAAGGCGACGCCGTCGCGATTTTGATGGAAAACAACGAGCACATCCATGCGGTCATGTGGGCTGCCCGGCGCAGCGGACTGTACTACGTGCCGATCAACACTCATCTGACCGCGCCCGAGGCGGCCTACATCGTCGACAACAGCTCGGCGAAGGCGATCATCGGCTCGGCCGCGCTGCGCAAGACTTGCGAAAACCTGGCCGAGCATCTGCCTGCCGGCCTGCCTGACGTGCTGATGATCGCTTGCGATCAGGGAGAGGCCGATCTCGACGGTTGGCTGCGCTACCCGGAATGCGTTGCCGACCAGCCGGATACACCTATCGACAACGAACTCGAGGGCGATCTGCTGCAATACTCGTCCGGCACGACCGGTCGGCCCAAGGGCATCAAACGAGAGCTGCCACACGTCCCGCCGGCCGAGGCGCCGGGGATGATGTCGGCGCTGGTCGGCTTCTGGATGAATCCCGACTCGGTCTACCTGAGTCCGGCGCCGCTGTACCACACTGCGCCGTCGGTATGGTCGATGACCATTCAGGCAGCGGGTTTGACGACGGTCGTCATGGAGAAGTTCGATCCCGAGGGCTGCCTTGATGCCATCCAGCGCCACCGGGTCACACATGGGCAGTTCGTCCCGGCCATGTTTACCCGGATGCTGAAACTTCCCGAGTCAGTGCGTAATTCGTATGACCTTTCCAGCCTGCAGCGGGTGATGCACGCGGCCGCTCCCTGCCCGGTCGAGATCAAGAAGCAGATGATCGACTGGTGGGGGCCGATCGTCGACGAGTACTACGCTTCCTCGGAAGCCATCGGGTCCACGTTGATCAGCGCCGAGGAGTGGCTGGCGCATCCTGGCTCGGTCGGAAAGCCGATGATGTGCCAGCTACACATCCTCGACGAGGACGGCAACGAGCTGCCGCCAGGCCAGCCGGGGGAGATCTACTTCGAGGGCGGATTCGCTTTCGAGTACCTCAACGACGCGGCGAAAACCGCGGCCTCCCATGACAAACACGGTTGGGCGACTGTCGGCGACATCGGCTATGTCGACGACGAGGGCTACCTATACCTGACTGATCGCCGTCACCACATGATCATTTCCGGTGGGGTCAACATCTATCCGCAGGAGGCCGAGAACCTCCTGGTCACTCATCCGAAGGTGCTCGACGCGGCGGTGTTCGGCATTCCCGATGAGGAGATGGGTCAGAGCGTCAAGGCGGTGGTGCAGACCGTCGACCCGGCGGACGCCACCGACGAATTCGCCGACGAGCTGCTCGGCTGGCTGCGAGACCGCTTGGCGCACTACAAGTGCCCGCGGTCGATCTCGTTCGAAGCGCAGCTGCCGCGCACCGACACCGGCAAGCTGTTCAAGAACGAACTGGTCGAGAAGTATTCGGTGTGACACTGCGCATCGTCGACGTGTCGGAGCCGCCCTCCGACGCCGACACCGCGCCGTACGCCACTCCGGTGATCGCCGTTGGACCCCTTGCCCATGCGGCCGAATTCTGGTTAGAGAACGCGACATTCACCCTGACCGAGGCCGACACCGACGACCGTCGCGCGATCACCGTCGCGTCGATCGGCTCCGCGATCGCCGAGCTCGCCGCTCGTGTCGACCGGTGGCCGCAGGCCAGCGCCGTTTGCGATGACGTGCTGCGCTCGATTGATCCCGCTGGTCCGACGCTGGCCGGCGTCGTGACCGAGTCGCTGGCCTACTCCACGCTGCAGGCCGGCCCGGAATTCGCCCGCTGGCTCGCCGAACGCGGCCCCGTCCGCATGCCCGTCATCGCCGACCCGGTGCAGGTGGAGCGCGAGGGAAATTCCTTGCACATCAAGTTCAATCGGCCGTCGAGGCATAACGCATTTTCCAACGATGCGCGCGCGGCCTTGCTGGAGGCGTTGGCGGTTGCGGAGCTGGACACTTCGGTCGACGAGGTCGTGCTGTCCGGTAACGGGCCGTCCTTCTGCAGTGGCGGCGACCTCGCCGAATTCGGCACGCTCAGCGACCCGGCCAGCGCGCACCTCGCCCGCACCCGGCACAGCCCCGCGTTGGTGCTCGATGCGCTGACCGCCCGGCTGGGCCCGGCCTGTCGCGCCGAGGTGCACGGGCAGGTGCTGGGCAGCGGCTTGGAGATGGCGGCGTTTTGCGGACGCGTTGTGGCTCAGCCGGACTCGGTGTTCGGACTGCCAGAGCTGAGCCTGGGACTGATTCCCGGGGCGGGTGGGACCGTGAGCGTGACGCGGCGAATAGGCCGTTGGCGCACAGCGTATTTGGTGATCAGTGGTCAGACTATCGATCCGGCAAGGGCGCTGGCCTGGGGCCTGGTGGACGCGGTCGGCTAACCCGTAAGCACTCCATGCTCGCCGAGGAATCGCGTGATCGCGTCGATCATCACGAGGCCATCGAGCAGGTCCAGGCTGTTGTGGTCCGCTCCCGGCACCAGCAGGAATCGCTTTGGTTCGCGGGCCGCGTCATACAGCCGTCGGCTCAGTTTCGCCGGAACCAAGCCGTCGCGGTCGCCGGCAATCACCAACAGCGGCGCAGCCAGCCGGCCGATTCGCCTGATAGACGGATACTGGTCGGTCAGCACCGCAGCGACCGGTAGCCACGGGAAGAGCAACCGCCCGACATCGGTCAGCGACGTGAACGGCGAGCGCAACACCATTGCAGCGGGCGGAAACTCGAGCGCCAACCGAATCACCACTGCCGCGCCCAGTGACTCACCGAAATAGACGATCCGATCGGGATCCACCCCGGGTTGAGCGGCCAGGAATGCCCGTGCGGCACGTGCATCGGCGGCCAGGCCATCTTCCGACGGACTACCGGGATTGCCGGCGTAGCCGCGGTAGTCGAACAGCAGTACCGACAGGCCGATGCTGGACAGAGCGGCGGCCAGTGGTGCGCGCAGCGTGCGGTCACCCCCGTTGCCGTTGCACACCAACACCGCCGGACCACCGGCCGGGCCAGGCAAGAACCACGCTCCCAGCGCTAGCCCGTCCTCGGTGTGCAGCACAACGTCCTCGGCGCCGGGCAAGAAGGCAGCCGCAGGCGGCACCGGCCCCGGCGACGGGAAATAGATCAACCGCCGTTGCAGCGACGTCAACCCAGCCCGCCGAGTGGCCAGTTGAAGCACGCGATCCCCGAAAAACCGTGACATAAGTGGCCACTCGGCACTAGATGCCGCCGCGGGCGACCAGTTGCCCGGCGATCACGTTGCGCTGGATTTCGTTGGTGCCTTCGCCGACGATCATCAACGGCGCGTCGCGGAAGTATCGCTCGACGTCGTACTCGGTGGAGTAGCCATAGCCGCCGTGGATGCGCACGGCGTTCAACGCGATCTCCATGGCCACCTCGGAGGCGAACAGTTTGGCCATGCCGGCCTCCATATCGCAGCGCTCACCGCTGTCGTAGCGTTCGGCCGCGTAGCGCGTGAGCTGGCGAGCGGCGGTGAGCTTGGTCGCCATGTCGGCCAGGTAGTTGCCGACGGCCTGGTGCTTCCAGATCGGCTGCCCGAAGCTCTCGCGCTGCTGCGCATACGCCAACGCATCGTCGAGCGCGGCCGTCGCCACGCCCAATGCGCGTGACGCGACCTGAATGCGGCCGGTCTCAAGGCCTTTCATCATCTGCGCGAAACCCTCGCCCGGTGCGCCGCCCAGGATCGCCGACGCCGGTACCCGGAAGTTGTCGAACGAGAGCTCGCAACTCTCCACACCCTTATAGCCCAGCTTGGGCAGGTCGCGTGACACAGTCAGCCCCGCACCGTGCTCGACCAGCAGCACCGAGATGCCCTTGTGCCGAGGCTCGGCGCTCGGGTTGGTCTTGCACAGCAGCGCGATCAGACCGGAGCGTCGGGCATTGCTGATCCAGGTCTTGGTGCCGTTGATCACGAGCTCCCGGGAATCGGGGCCCTCGGGCAGCGCGGTGGTCGACATGTTCTGCAGATCACTGCCGCCGCCCGGCTCGGTGAGCGCCATCGTCGCCCGCAGCTCACCGGTGGCCATCGGCGGCAGATAGCGCCGCTTCTGTTCCTCGGTGCCGAACAGACCCAGCAGCTTGGCCACGACGGTATGTCCACCCATCGCGCCGGCAAGGCTCATCCAGCCGCGCGCCAATTCCTGGGTGACCAGCACGTAGCACGGCATCGACACTGGGGTGCCGCCGTATTCCTCCGCAATCGCCAGCCCGTAGATGCCGATGCGCTTCATCTGCTCGATCCACGCTTCGGGATACTCGTTGGCATGTTCACGTTCGCGCACCGTCGGCTTGACTTCTTTGTCGACGAAGTCGCGCACCGTCTCGACCAGCATCGCCTCTTCGTCGTTGAGACCCATACCGCCATGCTGACACGGCGGCAAACCGGATGACCGGCGGCCCATACTTCGACGACCTGCATGTCGGCCAGGTCTTCGCCGGCGCGCCCTCGATGACGTTGACGCCCGGGCTGGCTGCCGTGCACCAGAGCATCCTGGGCGACCGGCTGCGGTTGCCGCTCGATGCCGAACTGTCATTGGCGGTGACAGGCTCGACTGCGCCGCTGGCCCACCCGGGGTTGGTCTGTGACGTCGCGATCGGCCAGTCGACGCTGGTGACCCAGCATGTCAAGGCCAACCTGTTCTACCGTGGGCTGGCGTTCTATCGCTTCCCCGCGATCGGCGACACCCTGTTCACCCGCACCGAGGTCGTGGGCCTGAAGAAGAATTCGGTCAAGCCCGATCGGGCGCCCACCGGTCTGGTGGCGTTGCGAATGACGACCATCGACCAGGCCGATCGGTTGGTGCTCGACTTCTATCGCTGCGCCATGTTGCCACTGAGCGCGGACGCCGGTCCCAACGCCGCGGAGCACGCCGATGACCTGTCGAAGGTCGGCGCCGATCTGGCTGCACCGCCGTCACCCGTCGACGATTGGGACGGCGACGTTTTCCGCCAGCGCATCCCAGGACCGCATTTCCACACCGAAATGGCGGGCGCGGTACTGCACAGCAGCGCCGATGTGGTCAGCAATGCACCCGAATTGGCTCGCCTGACGCTGAATATCGCTGCGGTACACCATGATTCACGCGTTAGCGGCCAGCGGTTGGTGTACGGCGGTCATACCATCGGCCTGGCGCTGGCCCAAGCCAGCCGGTTGCTGCCCAATTTGGCGACGGTGCTGGGCTGGCAGTCCTGCGATCACACCGCTCCGGTGTACGAGGGCGACACCCTCTACAGCGAGTTGCACATCGAATCCGCCGAGCCGGCCGCCAACGGCGGAGTGCTGGGCTTGCGATCGCTGGTCTACGCCGCCTCAGACTCAGACACCGTGAGACAGGTCCTGGACTGGCGGTTTACCGCACTTCAGTTTTAGCGTCGCGCACAATGGGGGCGTGGACGCGGCGGCGGACTGGGCCGATAGCGGGCTGGCCTATTTGACCGGCCTGCCCGACGCCCAGCCGGACTTCTCCCGCGCCGCCGTGCTGGCCGAAGCACGTCGGGTGTGCGCCGACATCGCCCGGCTCATCGGTGTCGACGTCGACGCCGCAACGGTATTGGCGGGCCGTGCCGCGATCCTCGGCCTGACCCGCCGCGGCCACGTTTCGGCGGGGGGCGCCACCTGGCTGTTGCCCACCGCCGACGGCTGGTGCGCCGTCGCGCTGCCCCGCGCCGACGACATCGCTGCGCTACCCGCGCTGCTGGAGACCGACGACGTTCCCGCCGACGCGTGGTCGGCGCTATCCTCTTGGGCCGCAACACGTTCGACTGACGCCGTTCTCGACCGCACCCGCTTGCTGGATATCGCTGCAGCGGGGCTCGGCGAAGTCAGCGCCGCCCCGCCGGCGGTGGAGCGCGCCGGCAGCAGTGCCGAGCCACGGCCGGTCGACGGGCTGTTGGTCGCCGATCTGTCGTCACTGTGGGCCGGGCCGCTGAGCGCGCAGTTGCTCGCCCGGGCGGGGGCGGTCGTCGTCAAGGTGGAAAGTCCGTCGCGGCCGGACGGGACCCGTGCCGGCGAGCCGGCCTTCTACGATTGGATGAACTTCGGAAAGCTCTCCTATGCAATCGATTTCGATGACGACATCGAGGCGCTGCGGCAGCTGCTGGCGGCCGCCGACGTCGTCATTGAGGGGTCCCGGCCCGCAGCGCTGCGCCGCCGCGGGCTCAGCGCTGACGACATTCCGGCCCGGCGGGGTCGAGTCTGGTTACGCGTCAGCGGTTATGCCGGTCAGCCGGACCGGCCGGCGTTCGGCGACGACGCCGCGGTGGCCGGGGGACTGGTCGGCGCCGATGCCGAGGGACCGGTGTTCTGCGGCGATGCGATCGCCGACCCGCTCAGCGGGCTGGCGGCGGCGCGAGCACTCGGGGAGTCGCTGCGCCGCGGCGGGGGCGAGGTGATCGAGGTGTCGATGGCGCAGGTCGCCGCGCAGTACGCGGCGCTGCCGACGGCACCTTCGGCTGGCGACGCGCCAGTCGCCCGCCCCCAGGCGCCGCCGCTCAACCCGTCGGCATCACCGCTGGGTGCCGACAACATCGCGGTGCGCCACATCGTGTCCGAAAGACTATGTGAATCATGCTGATTCGGCGAGCCACCACGTTGGACGGCGCGATGGTCGACCTGCGGGTGGGTGAGCGGATCGACGAAGTGGCCGACAACTTGGCGCCGCGGGCCGGCGAGGAGGTGTTCGACGCGGCGGGCGGAACCGTGCTGCCCGGCCTGCACGATCACCACGTCCACTTGTACGCAGCGGCGGCCGCCGCGACTTCGGTTCAGGTCGGTCCGCCCCAGGTCCGCGACCGCGAAGCGCTGGCCAACATGTTGGCGAACAGCAGGCCCGGCGACGACGGCTGGATACGCGCCGTCGGATACCACGATTCGGTCGCCGGGCCGCTGGACCGCGCACTGCTGGACTCGATGATTCCGTCGGTGCCGGTGCGGGTGCAGCATCGCAGCGGCGTGCTGTGGATCCTCAACTCGGCGGGCCTGGCCGCCATCGGTTTACCGGAGCATTCGGACGGCCGGCTGCGCAGCACCGACTCGTGGTCGGATGCGCTGACCCGCCGCGAAACCGGCCTGGCCGAACTGAGCAATCGGTTGAGTCGTTACGGCGTCACCGGAATCACCGACGCCACACCGGATATCGGCGCCACCGACATCGTGCGATTGACCGAGCTGCACCGCAAGGATGAACTGCGCCAACGCATGCATTTTCTGGCCCCCGGCAAACGCATCCTGCACGACGACGCCCTCGATCTCGACGAGCTCGCCGGATGGATCGCCCTTCGACATCACAGCGGCGGCCCGGTCGCCATTCACTGCGTAACTGCCGCCCAGCTGATCGTCGCCATCGCAGCGCTGCGACAAGCCGGCACGCACCCGCGCGACCGGATCGAGCATGCCGCCGTCGTCCCGCAAGACTCCGTAGGCGACCTCGCCACGCTCGCCGTAACCGTGGTAACCCAGCCAAACTTCGTCGCCGAGCGTGGCGATCAGTACCTCGACGAGGTTCCCACGACCGAGCACGACCAGCTATGGCGCGTGGCGTCGTTGCTCCGGGCCGGTGTGGCGGTGGTGTTGTCCACGGATATGCCCTTCGGCGATGCTGACCCATGGGCGTCGATGCGCGCGGCCGTGCATCGCACCACGCCGAGTGGTGCCGTGCTGGGCGCTGACGAACGCATCTCGGCGCGAACGGCTTTGACGATGTTCTTCGGCTGTCCTGATGAACCCACGCGACTGCGCGCTGTGGCGCCGGGAGAGCCGGCGGATCTGTGTGTGCTCAGGCTGCCGCCCGCGGCGGCGCTGGCCGAGCTGGACGTGGACATGGTCGCTGCTACGATCATCGGCGGCAAGATCGTGTACGTCGCCGGTTGAGCACCGGGCCAAAACGTCAGTGCGGTAGCTCGCGGAACGGTGTATTGCGGTACGGGTCAGGCTCTTTCGGTAGGCCCAGCATACGCTCGCCGATGATGTTGCGCTGAATCTGATCGGTTCCGCCGCCGATCGACGTGAAGTAGGCGTTCATTGTCCGGAACGTCACCTCCTCACCGCGGGGATTCTCCGGGCCGGCCAACATGGCCTCGGCGCCGACGATCTCGGTCTCGACGCGGGCCGTCTCGTGCAGAATCCGCGACATCGCGATCTTGCCCAGCGCCATCAGCGTCGCCGCCTCGGCGCGGTCGGTGGCGGCCTTGGATCGCTGCCTGTTCCAACGGTTGACGGTGGCCAGGGCGTCGATCCAAGCGATCTGCTGACGGAGATGAGCATCGTCGAGCCGGCCCGCCTCCCGAGCCAGCTCCACCAGGTGATTCTGCTGCTCGGGTCTGGGCCGCTTGACGTCTTTGGTGGTGCGGGCGAGATCGCCCATGAACCGGCGTTCATAGCCGAGCGCGACCTGCAGCACCGACCAGCCGGCTCCCGGCTCGCCGACCATGTTGTCGGCCGGCACCCGGGCATTCTCGATGAATACCTCGTTGAACTCCGATTCGCCGGTGATCTGGTGGATCGGACGGATCTCCACACCGGGCTGGCGCATCGGGAACATGAAGAAGCTGATGCCGTTGTGCTTGGGCACATCCCAGTCGGTGCGGGCCAGCAGCATCCCGTAATCGGCGGTCCTGGCGAATGACGTCCATACCTTTTGCCCGTTGATCACCCATTCGTCGCCGTCGCGGTCGGCGCGGGTGCGCAGGCCCGCCAGGTCCGACCCCGCGCCGGGCTCGCTGTAGAGCAGGCACCATTTGCTTTCGCCGCGAATCGACGGAGGGATCAGCCGCCGCCTCTGCTCGTCGGTACCACAGTCGTGCAGGGTGCAGGCGAACAGGTTCGCCCGGTCGTGACCGCAGCCCGATGCACCGACTGCGGCGAATTCCTCAGCGACAAGACGTGATTGGGAATCTGACAAGCCGCAGCCGTACCACTCGGGCTCCCAGCTCGGGACCGCCCACCCGGCGTCGACGACCGTGTGTGCCCACTGCGCGCGATCGACACCCGGAGACCAGTTGGCGGCCAGCCAGTCTCGGACCTCTCTGCGCAGCTCCTCGTCAGTCATGGCGCCGCTCCTCCTCATCGCTGCGTCCCCCTCGCCGCTGCGCGGCTGGGGGTGCCCCCACTGCATCGTCGCCGGCGCGAGTCAAGGCTCACGCTCCGATCTGCTCAAGGTAGCGCTCACGGTGCCACGAGGAACTGCCCAGCAGCTGGGCGTCAGTGCGGGCGCGCCGCAGATACAGGTGCGCCGGATGCTCCCAGGTGAACCCGATGCCGCCGTGCACCTGGATGTTGGTCGCGGCGACGAAGACGAACGCGTCCGAGCAATATGCCTGTGCCAGTGCAAGGTCCGCGAGGCGCGACGGTGCCTGCGCCGCGAACGACTCGGCGACATAGCGCGCCGCCGACACCGCCGACTCGGCCTCCAGCAGCATGTCGGCGCACATGTGCTTGACGGCCTGAAAACTGCCGATCGCCCGGCCGAACTGGAAGCGGGTCTTGGCGTACTCGGCGGCCATCTCCACGGCGCGGCGTGCACCGCCGGCCTGCTCGCTGACCAATGCCACCGCCGCGCGATCCAGCGCCGCGTCAAGGGCTTCCACGCCGGCGCCCAGCCGCCCGACCAGACGTGCCGGCGTGTCGACGAATTGGACGCGGCACTGCTTGCGGGTCTGATCCACCGTGGTCGATGGCGTCACGTCCAGCCCGTGCGCACCTGACTCGACGGCGAACACCGCCGGCCCGGCGTCGGTGCCGGCGAGCACATACAGCAGTTCGGCCGATTGCGCGTCCAGCACGAAGCGCTTGTCGCCGGTGACGTGCCAAGCCCCACCGACGGTCTCAGCGCACGTCGCGATCGAGTCGGGCACCCGGGCGGAGCCGTCCTCGGCGAACGCGACCGTCGCGATCAGGTGACCGGCCGCAATCCTGGGCAGCACAGTTGCGCATTCGTCGGCGTCGCCGGCTTCGGCCAGCAGACCGGGCACCAGCACGGCAGTGGAAAGATACGGTGCGACCAGCAGCGCCCGCCCCATCTCTTCCATCACGATGCCCAGCTCCACCGGACCGGCCCCGACGCCGCCGTGCTGCTCGGGGATCAGCAACCCCAGCAGACCCATCTCCGCCAACTCCTGCCACACCGCCGGATCGAACCCGGTATCGGTGGCCATCAACGCTCGCACGGCGGCCTCCGTCGAGCGTTTCGCCATCAAGTCGGCGACCGCGCTTCGCAGTGCCCGCTGCTCGTCGGTAACCGAAAACGACACCCGTCAGTCCTCAGCTCCCAGCGCCTTGCCCAAAAACGCGCACTGGCTGGCGAAAAAGTCCTGTGAGACTTGAGCTTTCGGTATGAACAGGTCGAACCCGTGGAAAGCGCCGGGGACGACCTCGACCTGGCACGGCACCCCGGCCTTGGTGAGGCGCTCCGCGTAGGCCAAGTCCTCGTCATGGAACAGGTCGTTGGTGCCGACGCCGATCCACGCCGGGGGTAGGCCACTGAGATCGTCGCGGCGTGCCGGGACGGCGACCTGCGGGTCAGCATCGCCGAGATAAGCCGTCCAGCCGAAACGATTGCTGTTCGGGCTCCACAGCCGGTAGTTCGGATTCTTGGGACCGGTCGCGCTGCGGTCGTCGAGCATCGGGTAAGCCAGCAGCTGCGCAGCCGGGGTGAGCTCGCCGCGGTCCCGGGCCAGCAAGGCCAAGGCCGCCGCCAGGCCGCCGCCGGCGCTGGCCCCGCCGATGGCCACTCGCCCCGGATCCACCGTGGGCAAGCCGGCCAGCCAGGCCAACGCCGAATAACAGTCCTCCAGCGCGGCCGGGTAGGGATGTTCGGGGGCCAGCCGGTATTCGACCGACGCCACCGTGGCGCCCAACCGTCGGCTGAAGCGACGGCACAGTTTGTCGTCTTGCCGCGCCCGGCCCACCACGTAGCCGCCGCCGTGAATCCACAGCAGCGCGGGCGTGGTTTCGCCGACACCCTCCGGCCGGAACAAGCGGACACCGGCGCCGGAATCGAGGGTGAGCACTTCGACGCCGTCGGTGCTGCCGCGCCGAAACACGTTCAGTGCCGCCCGCATAAGTGGCAAAGTCCGCGGGCTGACCAATGTGCGTGGGGTGACGCGCGCGATCCGGCGAAGGTCGGGGTGAAAATCGGCGCTCGACATCGGTCCAGTATGGCGGGAGTTCCCGTCATGTCGACGGCTGGCTCCGAATACTGATGTGATGAGTAATAGCAAGCGTTTGCGGTGGCGCAGCCCACTACGCGGCCCCTGGCTGACGTCGATGCTCGGCTCGGTGCTGTTGGTGACGCTGCCGATCGTCATCCTCACCGGCCTGCTGTCCTACATCGCGTACGGGCCGCAGCTGGGCCAGGCCATCCCCGCCGACGTCGGCTGGCTGCGGCTACCTGTCTTCGACTGGCCCACCGAGCCGTCGTGGCTGTACCGGCTGACCCAGGGCGTGCACGTCGGGCTGGGTTTGGTGCTCATCCCGGTGGTGCTCGCCAAGCTGTGGTCGGTGATACCGCGGCTGTTCGTGTGGCCGCCGGCCTCCTCGCCGGCCCAACTATTGGAGCGGGCATCGTTGCTGCTACTGGTCGGCGGGATCCTCTTCGAGATCGTCACCGGTGTGCTCAACATCCAGTACGACTACGTTTTCGGGTTCAGCTTCTACAGTGCCCACTACTTCGGGGCCTGGGTCTTCATCACCGGCTTCGTCATGCACGTCGTGCTCAAGATTCCGCGCATGGTTACTGGGCTGCGCACGCTGCGACTGCGAGATGTGTTGCGCACCAAGTCATCAGATACTCGCCCAGAGCCGCCCGACCCGGACGGTCTGGTGGCCGCGGATCCGGCTGAACCCACGATGAGCAGACGCGGTGCGCTGGCGCTGGTGGGTGCAGGCGTGTTGTTGATGACCGTGCTGACCGCCGGCCAAACCATCGGCGGGCTCACTCGCCCCGCGGCGTTGTTGCTGCCTCGCGGCCGTAGCCGCGGCTCCGGCGATTTCCAGGTCAACAAGACCGCCGTCGCCGCCGGCATCGATCCGCAAGACACCGGGGATCGATGGCGGCTGACGTTGCGCGCAGGCGCGTCGACAGTGGTGCTGGACCGTGCCGCGTTGGCGGCCATGCGCCAGCACAGCGCGCGGTTGCCGATCGCCTGCGTGGAAGGCTGGTCGACCACTCAGACGTGGAGCGGGGTGCGGCTGGTCGACTTGGCCCGGCTCGCCGGGGTGCGCGCACCGCGAGCGGCAACGGTGGTGTCGCTGCAGCGTCGCGGCGCGTTCGGGCGAGCAACCTTGCAGGCCAACCAGATCGCCGATCCCGACGCACTGCTGGCACTGCGCGTCAACGGCGCCGACCTGTCGCTTGACCACGGATACCCGGCACGAGTCATCGTCCCGGCACTGCCGGGTGTGCACAACACCAAATGGGTTGCCGCCATCGACTTCGAGGCGGGCTGACGTGACTCGTTGGCGCGCAATCTACGGCTCCCATCCGCTGCACCTGGTGACCATGGCCGCGGGTTTCGCGTTGTTCGGCTACGTCGTGGCGACCGTCAAACCGATCACGCTGTGGAACCCACACACCTGGTGGCAGTCGATCGCCGTCTGGTTCGCCGGAGCCGTCATCGCCCACGACCTGCTGCTGTTCCCGATCTACGCGCTGGCCGACCGCTTGCTGGGCGGCCGGCCTGTGCGCTGGCCCGGTGTCTCGGCGCGCAACTACGTCCGGCTACCGGCGCTGGGATCCGGCCTGACGCTGCTGGTGTTCCTGCCAGGCATCATCCGGCAGGGCGCGGGGACCTACCTGGCCGCGACCGGCCAAACTCAGCAGCCGTTTCTGGGCAGATGGCTGCTGCTCACCGCCGCAATGTTCGGCGTCAGCGCCGTCGTCTACCTGATCCGGGCGGCAGGTGTCTTCCGGCGACTCGGCGGTGATCAGCGTTTGGAGTGACACCCCGCGAGGTACGCTCCCGCCATGACGGTGCGACCGGCGAGCCGGGCGAGATGGTTACTGAGAGCCCGCCCGTCCGACTATCTGCTGGCAATGAGCGTTGCGACGGCGTCGTTGCCCGTGGTCGGCAGGCGTCTCGAGCCGCTGGGCGGGGCCACCGCGATGGGTGTCTGGGGCTGCCGGGTCCTGCCGGAGTTGGTGTCCGCCGCAGCGAAGTCCTGGCTGACTCCGGGCATCGCCGAGATCCGCAAGGCCGAGCGCGACAAGACCCGGGCCGTCTCCGACGCCGCGCTGCGCGGCATCGTGTCGGCCAAGGACCTGGACATCGAGTGGCCGGCGCCCGAGCGGATGCCGCCGATGTGGAAGCTGCTGCAGCAGCGCCGTTTCCTGCACCGCGGCTCGGTCCGCTACGGCGAACACCCGTGCCAGCTGCTCGACGTGTGGCGTCGCAAGGACCTGCCGGTCCGACCGGCGCCCGTGCTGATCTTCGTACCGGGCGGCGCCTGGGTGCACGGCAGCCGCACCCTGCAGGGCTATGCGTTGATGTCGCATCTGGCCGAACTGGGTTGGGTGTGCCTGTCGATCCAGTACCGGGTTGCGCCGCACCACCGCTGGCCGGCCCACATAACCGACGTCAAAACCGCGGTGGCTTGGGCACGCGCCAACGTCGACAAGTTCGGTGGCGACCGCAATTTCGTTGCGGTAGCGGGTGCTTCGGCGGGCGGGCACCTATCCGCGCTGGCCGGGCTCACCGGGAACGACCCGGGGATGCAGACCGAGCTGCCGGCGGGCTCGGACACCGCGGTGGACGCCGTGGTCGGCATATACGGCCGCTACGACTGGGAGGACCGCTCGACCGCCGAGCGGGTCCGTTTCGTCGACTTCCTCGAACGCGTGGTGGTCAAGCGCAGGATCGACCGCCACCCCGAGGTGTTCCGTGACGCCTCGCCGATCGCCCGGGTGCATCGAGATGCCCCGCCGTTCCTGGTGATTCACGGCAGCAACGACCGGGTGATACCGGTCGAGCAGGCGCGCAGCTTCGTTGAACGGTTGAGGTCGGTTTCTCATTCGGTGGTCAGCTACATGGAGCTGCCGGGCGCCGGTCACGGTTTCGACCTGACCGATGGGGCGCGCACCGGCGCAATGGCCACCGCGGTCGGGCTGTTCCTCAACCAGGTCCACCGCAACCGGGTGATCGCGGCCAAAGAGGTCATTTAGCCGTCGGCCGACTGTATGGTCCCCCCATGAGGGTCCGAAAAGCGGGAGCACACAGGTGAAAAGGCTGAGCGGCTGGGACGCGGTGCTGCTGTACAGCGAGACACCGAATGTGCACATGCACACCCTCAAGATCGCCGTGATCGAGTTGGACCCCGACCGCCGCGACTTCGACATCGACGCGTTTCGCAGGGTCATCCACAGCCGGCTGTACAAGTTGGAACCGTTCTGCTACCAGCTGGTGGACATCCCGCTCAAAATGCATCACCCGATGTGGCGGGAAAACTGCGACGTCGACTTGACGTACCACATCCGGCCCTGGCGGCTGCCCGCCCCCGGCGGTCGCCGCGAGCTCGACGAGGCGATCGGCGAGATCGCCAGCACGCCACTGGATCGCAGCCACCCGCTGTGGGAGATGTATTTCGTCGAGGGCCTGGCCAATCATCGGATCGCGGTGGTCGGCAAGATCCACCACGCTCTGGCAGACGGGGTCGCGGCCGCCAACCTGCTGGCCCGCGGCATGGACCTGCAGCCCGGGCCGCAACGCGACAGCCGCGCCTATACACCCGACCCGGCCCCGTCGACCGGAGAGTTGGTGCGATCGGCGCTTGCTGATCACGTCCGCCACATCGGGCGGATCCCCCGGACCATCGGCTACACCGCACAGGGTGTCAACCGGGTGCGTCGCAGCACGCGCAAGCTTTCACCCGAGCTCACTCGGCCCTTCACGCCGCCGCCGACGTTCATGAACCATATGCTCACGCCGGAGCGCAGATTCGCCACGGCCACACTGGCATTGGCGGATGTCAAGGAGACCAGCAAACGGCTCGGGGTGACCATCAACGACATGGTGCTGTCCGTCTCATCGGGCGCGCTGCGCACATTGCTGCAACGCCACGACGGCAAGGCCGACCATCCGCTGCTGGCGTCGGTGCCGGTGAGCTTCGACTTCTCGCCGGAGCGGATTTCGGGGAACTACTTCACCGGGATGCTGGTGGCGCTGCCCGTCGACGTCGATGACCCACTCGAGCGGGTGCGGCTCAGCCATGACAACGCCGTCTCCGCGAAGGAAAGCCATCAGCTGATGGGGCCCGAATTGGTCAGCCGGTGGGCGGCCTACTTCCCGCCGGCGCCGACGGAGTCGCTGTTTCGGTGGCTGGCCAACCGCGGCGGGCAGAACAAGGTGCTCAACCTGAATGTCTCCAACGTTCCCGGCCCGCGCGAACACGGGCGGGTCGGCGGCGCGCTGGTCACCGAGATCTATTCGGTGGGGCCGTTGACCGCGGGCAGCGGACTGAACATCACGGTCTGGAGTTACGTGGACCAGCTCAACGTCTCGGTCCTCTCCGACAGCGCCACCCTCGAGGATCCCCACGAAGTGACCGAGGCGATCATCGAAGACTTCATCGAAATACGCCGCGCCGCGGGCCTTTCCGAAAAGCTCACGGTCGTCGAGACCGCGATGGCACAGGCCTAGCCGATTACCGGGAGGCGGCGCTCTTTGGCCAACTCGTCGAGCGCCCGTTGCATCACTCGGCGGACGTGGGCGTCGACTGCGTCGATGTCGGGTTCCTCGCCGAACTCGGCGGTCACGTCGATCGGATCGAGCACCTGCATGACGATCTTGGTCGGCAGCGGCACGTTGACCGGCACCACAGCGGAAAGCCCGAATGGAAAGCCCACCGAGATCGGCAGGATCTTCACGCGCATCAGCTTGTCCAGCCGCAGTGCGTGGGCCAGCCACGTGCCGCGCGACAGGTACAGCTGGTTTTCCTGACCGCCGACGGCCACCGCCGGCACGATCGGCACCCCGGCATTCAGCGCCGCGCGCACGTATCCGGTGCGCCCGTCGAAGTCAACGATGTTCTCCGACAGCGTCGGTCGGTAGACGTCGTAGTCGCCACCCGGGAACACCACCACCACTCCGCCGGACCGCAGGGCCTCGTCGGCGTTCTCGTGATTGGCGCGGATGAACCCCGTGCGGACGAAGAAGTCGCCCAACGGGCCGGTGAACAAGACGTCGTGGCTCAGCGTGTACACCGGACGGTCATATCCGAATTTCTCGTAGAACCCTGTCGCGAAGACCGGAACGTCCATCGGGAACAGCCCACCGGAGTGGTTGGACACCACCAGCGCGCCGCCCGGCGGGAACGACTCCAGCCCGCGCACCTCCGCGCGGTGATAGCCCTTGATCAGTGGACGGATCCAGCCGATCACGCGTTCGGTGAGCCCGGGGTCCCACTTCGATGTTTCGGTTCGCTCGACGTCGGTGGCAGTCATTTGGCTGTGATGCTAGCCGGGCGGCGATGCCGGGTTCAGGCCGGCCGATACGATCGCGCTGTGAACACTGAGAGCGAAGAAACCGGATCCCCAGTTCTCGTCGAACAGCGAGACCGGATCCTGATCATCACCATCAACAGGCCGAACGCCAAGAACGCGGTCAACGCCGCGGTCAGCAAGGGCCTGGCCGACGCCATGGATCGGCTCGACGGCGACGCCGGCCTTTCGGTGGGGATCCTGACCGGCGCGGGTGGCTCCTTCTGCGCGGGCATGGATCTCAAGGCGTTCGCTCGCGGCGAGAACGTCATCGTGGAGGGCCGCGGCATGGGCTTCACCGAACGTCCACCGACCAAGCCGCTGATCGCCGCCGTTGAAGGCTACGCGCTGGCCGGTGGCACCGAACTGGCGTTGGCCACCGACCTGATCGTCGCTTCCAGAGAATCCGCGTTCGGTATTCCTGAAGTCAAACGGGGCCTGGTCGCCGGCGGTGGCGGATTGCTGCGGTTGCCGCATCGCATCCCGTATGCGATCGCGATGGAGCTCGCGCTGACCGGAGACAACCTGCCCGCCGAACGGGCGCAAGCCCTGGGGCTGGTCAACGTGCTGGCCGAGCCGGGCAAGGCACTGGACGCGGCAATCGCGTTGGCCGAGAAGATCACCGCCAACGGTCCGCTCGCCGTGGCCGCCACCAAGCGGATCATCGTCGAGTCCCGCGGCTGGAGGCCGGAGACTATGTTCGCCGAGCAGACGAAGATCTTGATGCCGGTGTTCGCGTCAAACGACGCCAAAGAAGGCGCGATCGCGTTCGCGGAGAAACGGCCTCCGCGCTGGACCGGGACCTGACTTCAGGCGGTGGTGGGCTTGGCGCCCAGCACCCGCTGTAGATCGGGCTTCATCTGCTGCAGCTGCTGACCCCAGTACGCCCAGTTGTGGGTGCCGTTTTCGAAGTTGAAGACCCCGTTGTGGCCGCCGGCGCCGACATAGGCGTTTTGGAAAGTGCGATTGCTGTCGATGGCGAATCCCTCCAGCGCGCCCAGCCCGGTCACGTTGGCGTTGGTGGCGTCGAGAGGTGTCGAGGTGCCGTTGCCGCAGTAAACCCATACCCGCGTGTTGTTTGCGGCGAGCCTGGCGGCGTTGACGGTCGGATCGTGGCGCGCCCAGGCCGGGTCGGACGGCGGACCCCACATCGCATTGGAGTCGAAGCCGCCGTCGTGCTGCATGGCGATGTGCACCAAGCCCGGCCACTGGCCCTGAGAAAGATTGAGAAAGCCCGACATCGATCCGGCGTAGATGAATTCCTGCGGGTGATAGCCGGCCAGGTCCAGGGCCGACGAACCGCCCATCGATGCACCCACCACGGCGTTGCCGTCCCCCGGGACGCTTCTGTTCGCCGACAGCCAGGCCGGAAGCTCCTGGGTCAAAAAGGTTTCCCACTTATACGTGTAGGTCTGACCATTGCCGACCGCCGGTTGGTACCAGTCGCTGTAGAAGCTCGACATGCCGCCGACCGGCATGACCACCGACAGTCCGGAGCCGTGGAACCAATCGAACGCCGCGGTGTTGCGGTCCCAGCCGTTGACGTCGTCAGCCGCCTCCATGGTGTCCAGAAGGTACAGCGCGTGCGACCCCGGACTGCCGCCTTCGAACTCGACGGGGATATCGCGGCCCATCGCCGGCGACGGAATTGCGAGCTGCTCGACGGGAACGCCGGAGAAGGCGCTCACCGGCGCTGCGCCGCCGTAGGTGGCCAGCAGGCCGGGCAATACCGCGGCTGTTATCGCTGCAACGGCGAATCTGCGCACCGGGGCCATCGGTTCCCCCAACCCTGCAGAGTGGCGGCCATGCTGACGTGCAGGTCAAAAGCGTATCTTGCTCGACGCCGCCGTGGGCCGGTATTTGGATGATCTAAACTACAACTGAACGTGACACTTCCGGGCGCATTTGTAACGGGTTGACACCAAGAAAGTTCGAGGATGAGCATTTCGTTACTTCTCGAGATGGCCGCGTCGAGCAATCCCGACCGGACGGCCGTCGTCTCTGGGGACACCCGGCTGACCACCCAGGAGTTGAGCGAGCTCGCCGACGGCGGCGCCGGCGTCATCGCGAAATCGAACGCCGAACATGTGGTGTACGTCGGCACAGGCGGGGTGATGCTGCCCCTGCTGATCTTCGCGTCGGCACGCGCCGAGCGGGCGTTCACCCCGATCAACTACCGGCTCTCCGCAGAAGGCATCCAAGCGTTGATTCGCCGGCTGCCCACACCGCTGGTGATCGCCGACAGCCGCTACCGGGACATGGTCGGCGGACAGGTAATGGACTCCGAGGAATTCTTGGCCCAAGCCCGCAGCGCGGAACCGGCCGCTGAGTTTCCCGACCCCGACGCCACCGCAATCGTGCTGTTCACTTCTGGCACCACGTCGCAGCCCAAAGCCGTTGAGCTGTCACACAATAACCTAACCAGCTACGTCACCGGCACGGTGGAGTTCGAATCTGCCGAACCGACCGATGCAGCCCTGATCTGCGTGCCGCCCTATCACATCGCCGGCGTGGGTGCGGCGCTGTCCAACCTGTATGCCGGCCGAAAGATGGTGTATCTGCCCAACTTCGACGCCGAGGAATGGGTGCGACTGATCAACGCCGAGCACGTCACCACCGCGACGGTGGTGCCCACCATGCTCGACCGCATCGTGAGCGTGCTGGAAAGCGGCAAGCACGAGCTGCCGTCGCTGCGCAATCTCGCCTACGGCGGCTCGAAAGTGGGCTTGCCGCTGGTGCGCAGGGCGCTGGAGCTGTTGCCGAACGTGGGTTTCGTCAACGCCTACGGCCTGACCGAGACCAGCTCGACGATCACCGTCCTCACCCCGGAGGACCACCGTCAGGCGCAGGCGGCAACGGATGCCGCCGTGGCGAAGCGGCTGGGTTCGGTGGGTCAACCGGTGCCCGGCGTCGAGGTACAGATCCGCGACGAGAACGGCGCAGTGCTGCCTGCGGGGCAGACCGGCGAGTTGTTCGTGCGCGGTGACCAGGTCTCGGGCCGATACAGCGGGATCGGCTCGGTGCTCGACGCCGACGGGTGGTTTCCCACCAGAGACATCGCCACCCTCGACGAGGACGGCTATCTGTTCATCGGAGGACGCAGCGACGACACCATCATCCGCGGCGGGGAGAACATCGCGCCCGCCGAACTGGAGGACGTGCTGATCGAGCACCCCCGGGTGCGCGATGTCGCCGTCGTCGGCGTCGACGACCCGCAGTGGGGCCAGGCGATTGTCGCGGTGGTGGTGCCGACCCCCGGCGTCGAGCCGGACCCCGACGAACTGCGTGAGTATGTCCGCAAGAGCCTGCGAGGTTCGCGTACCCCCGACCGAGTAGTCTTTCGCGACGAGCTGCCGACCAATGCAACCGGCAAGGTGCTCCGCCGCGAAATCGTTGAATGCCTTACGACTCTAGGATCGAAACCATGATCAAGAACGGAACCCGTATGGCCAGCCAAGTGTGCGACACCCAGGTCATCGTCGTGCGCAGCGCCGACAGCCTCGACGACTTGCGCTGCGGCGGTGCGCCGATGGTGCCGTTGGGCGGCGAGCGTTCCGGTGAGCTGGATCCGGCGTTCGCCGACGGCAACGTGATGGGCAAACGCTACGTGGACGAGACCGGCGCCGAGGTGCTGGTGACCAAGGCGGGCGCCGGGACGCTGACGATCGGCCAGACCGCGCTGAGCCTCAAGGAAGCCAAGCCGCTGCCGGCCAGCGACTAACCCCTGGGGACTCGCGCTACTTCGGTAGTCCGTTGCGACGGACGAATTCCCTTGACTTGATCAGGAACTCGAGCTGATCGTCGACCTTGTGTAGCGGGTCGGTGCTACGTGTCGAACGGCACAGGACCACGGCGCCCTCCAGGGAAGCGATCGCCATCACCGCGAGCGAATCGGCGTCCGACTCGGCGAAGCCGTCGGCGACGAAGGCCCGAGTCAGCGCTGCGCGCCAGTGAGCGAAAATCCGTCCGGCCTCGGCGGTCAACTGAACTTCGTCATCAGGGCAGCCGATCGCTGCGGCCACGACGGGGCACCCGGCGTTGAAATCGCTCTCCGCCAGCACGCCCTCCCAGAATTCGACGAACTGCCGCAACAGCACCATCGCACCTCGCCCGGCGGCGGCGTCGATATCGGCGGTGATGGCATCCCCCGCGTACTGGAGCGCTTCGGCCAGGATCTGATTGCGGCCATCGGGAAAGTGGTAGTACACCGAGCCGCGTGGCGCGCCGCTGCGGCTGAGCACCTCGTCGATGGTCACGCCGGCGGCGCCGCGTTCACGCATCACCTCGGCGGCGCTGATCAGCATCTTGGTCCGGGTATCGCCGCGCTTTGCGCGCGCGCGTGTTGCCAGTGACATGGTGACCTCCCCCTAGTCCGATCGTCAGGCAGCGTGCGAATGGCGCCAGTGGATGGCACGCGGACTGAATCGCACGGAACGCAACGGCTTGCGGCGTAGGTCGGGAATCTCCCGGCTGAAGCGGAGGCCGGCGATGTTGAGCTCAACGATCATCATGATCTTCTCCTGGGCTCTTCGAGTGCCCTCATGCGCCGGGTCCACCGACCCATGAATTATGTAATAGACCATACAGCAGATGGATTTATTAGGCAAATGTCTTATGCGGAGGATAATAATCCCCTGGAAGAACCAGCTATGCCGCCTTAATCCGCCGAGCGATGATATCGGGCCTATGCAATATTGCATATTCCGGCGGGGTGCGGTTCACTCGGCCCATGAGCAATGCGCTACCCGATCTGGAAACCGTCACCGTGGAGCGCGACGGGCACGTCCTGCTGATTGGCCTGAACCGGCCGCATAAACGCAACGCCTTCAACCAGGCGATGCTCGCCGACCTGGCCCGCGCCTACGGGCTACTGGAGTCCGATGCCTCGGTGCGCGCCGGCGTTCTGTTCGCACACGGCGACCACTTCACCGGTGGTCTCGATCTGGTCGACGTCGGCCCCAACATCGCGTCCGGGGACTTACCCGCCCCGGCAGACGGACGGGACCCATGGCGCCTGGACGGGCCCTGGACCACGCCGCTGGTGGCCGTCGCGCACGGCTGGTGTATGACGTTGGGCATCGAGCTGCTGCTGGCCGCCGACATCCGGCTTGCGGCGAGGGGAACCCGATTCGCGCAGTTGGAGGTCCAGCGCGGTATCTACCCATTCGGGGGTGCGACCCTGCGGTTCCCGCGCGAGGCCGGATGGGGCAACGCCATGCGGTGGCTGCTCACCGGTGACGAGTTCGACGCCGAAGAGGCCCATCGCATGGGAATGGTGCAGGAGGTGGCCGACGACGCCGCGGCCGCTCTGACGCGTGCTCGCGAGATCGCCAATACGATCGCCGAGCGCGCGGCGCCGCTGGGTGTGCGGGCCACGCTCGCGTCGGCCCACCTGGCCCGCGAGCAGGGTGACGCGGCCGCGATCGAACGGCTGCGACCCGACGTCGCCGCCTTGTTCGGTACCGCCGACGCCGCCGAGGGTGTGCAGTCGTTCGTCGAGCGTCGTCAAGCCCGATTCGAAGGTCGCTAGGGCAATGCGCCGAACGTGCAGCCATGGCGGAAAAATCGCGAAATTCTCGCCGTCAGTGCACGTTCGGCACGGGGCAGCCCTTAGCTCTCTACGGTGTAGCCCATCGGCATCAGCACGCTCTTTTGCTGCGTGAAGTGCTCCACACCTTCCGGTCCGTTCTCGCGGCCGATGCCGGAGTTCTTGTAACCGCCGAACGGGCAGCCGGGATCGAAGGCGTACCAGTTGATCCCGTAGGTCCCGGTGCGGATCTTCTCCGAGATCTCAATGCCCTTCGGCACATTGGAGGTCCACACGCTGCCCGCCAACCCGTACACCGAATCGTTGGCGATCGCGATCGCGTCCTCCTCGGTGTCGTAGGGAATGATGGACAGCACCGGCCCGAAAATCTCTTCCTGCGCGATCGTCATCTTGTTGTCGACGTCGGCGAACAGCGTGGGCTGCACGAAGAATCCGTTGTCCAGGCCCTCCGGACGGCCACCACCGCACACCAGCCGAGCGCCCTCTTCGATGCCCTTGGCGATGTAGCCCTCGACCCGGCTTCGTTGCTTCTCCGAGATCAGCGGCCCGATCTGGACGGCCGGGTCCGACGGCGGCCCCACCGGTAGCGCCTGCACGAAAGCGCTTACCGCATCGACGATTTCGTCATAGCGTGAGCGCGGCGCCAGGATACGGGTCTGGTTCACGCAGCCTTGTCCGGCGTTCATCACCCCGGAGAACACCATCATCGGAATCGCGGAGGCCAGGTCGACATCCTCGAGGATGATCGCCGCCGACTTCCCGCCGAGCTCCAATGTGCACGGCTTGAGCATGTCCGCGGCACGCTTGCCGACCTCCTTGCCGACCGCCGAGCTGCCGGTGAAGGTGAACATGTCGATGTCGGGGTTCGACGTCAGTGCCTGGCCGGTCTCGATTCCGCCGGGCACCACCGACAGCACACCCTCGGGCAGGCCGGCTTCGGCAAACACCTCCGCCAAAGCGTTTGCGGTAAGCGGGGTTTCGGCGGCCGGCTTGAGCACCACCGTGCAGCCGGCAAGCAACGCCGGCCCGAGCTTGTTGACCGCCAGGAACAGCGGCACATTCCATGCCACGATCGCGCCGACCACCCCGACCGGCTCGCGGTAGACGATGGTCTGCCCGTAGGAGCCGTTGCGGGTCTCCTTCCACTTGACCTGATCGACGGCGTCGGTGGCGAAGAAGTTCATCGCCCCCATCGAACCCATCCAGTGCATCGTCTCGATGATGGTCGGCGGCTGACCGGTCTCATCGGTGAGCAGCTTGGTGAAAAGCTCTTTGCGGTCTTCCATGAGCTTTACCGCCGCAGCAATGACCGCCGCGCGTTCTTTCGGCGGGGTCGTGGGCCACGGCCCCGAGTCGAACGCCTTGCGGGCCGCCGCGACGGCGGCGTCGACGTCGGCTGCCGCCGCCAACGGCACCTTGCCGACGTACTCGCCGGTGGCCGGGCAATGGACCTCGATGACGTCGGAGGTCGAAGGTTCCGTCCACTTGCCGCCGATGAAAAGCTTGTCGTATTCGGTCTTCTGGCTGTCGGTCATGGCGCCACCCTACCCAAGCCAAGGCAAAACGAGAACATGTTTCATTCTCGCGGTTGGAGGACCAGCACGAGATTGCTCACCAGGAACTCCCGTAGCACCGGTACAGAGGTCAGCCACCAGGCCCATCGCGGGTGGTAGCGGGGGAATGCGCAGACCATGGCGCCCGTGCTCGCCGCCCAGCGCAGCCCGTCGGCCGCCGATACCGCGAACAACGACGACCCGTAGTCGTTCTTCGCCGGGTGGCCGTGTTTGCGGGCATAGCGCGCCGCGGCCCGCGCCCCGCCCAGGTAATGGCTCAGCCCCATTTCGTGACCGCCGAACGGCCCGAGCCACACCGTGTAGGACAGCACCGCCAAACCGCCCGGTCGGGTCACCCGCAGCATCTCGGCGCCCAGTTGCCATGGCCGCGGCACGTGCTCTGCGACATTGGACGACAGGCACATGTCCACACAGTCATCGGCGAACGGCAGCGCCATACCCGACGCGCGCACGAAGGCAACCGACAGGTCGTCGGGCGCCCCACTGGGCGCATGCATCTCGGCCGGGTCGGGCTCGACTCCCAGATAGCGGATGCCGGCCTCGGCAAATGCCGCCGCGAAATATCCCGGTCCGCCGCCGACGTCGAGCAGCGTGCAACCGGCCGGCGATCGGCCGTGGATGCCCAGCCACAAGTCGCTGATCATCGCCGCGGTGTCGGCGGCCAGCGCGCCGTAGAAGCGGGCCGGGTCCCGCTGCTCATAGCGGAACTCCGACAGCAGCCGCAGCGAGCGGGAAAGCGTCGCCCGCCGGGCGAACGTGTCGGTGGCGGCCATCGGCCCAACCATACGGTTGGCGCCCGCTAGGCTGGCGATCGATGTCTGCTCTGCGGTCCGCCCTGCTGCTGTGTTGGCGCGACACCGGGCACCCGCAGGGCGGCGGGAGCGAAACCTACCTGCAGCGCATGGGAGCGCAGCTGGCCGCGGCCGGTGTCGTGGTCACTTTGCGCACCGCCCGCTATCCGGGCGCGGCGCGGCGCGAAGTGATCGACGGCGTGCGGATCAGCCGCGCCGGCGGGCGTTATTCGGTGTACCTGTGGGCGCTGCTGGCGATGGCTGCGGCGCGGATGGGGCTGGGACCGCTGCGGCGGGTGCGGCCGGACGTGGTGATCGATACCCAGAACGGTTGGCCGTTTCTGGCCCGGCTGATCTACGGTCGGCGGGTCGCGGTCCTGGTACATCACTGCCATCGCCAGCAGTGGCCGGTGGCCGGCCGGCTTCTCGGCCGGGTCGGTTGGTTCGTGGAGTCGCGGCTGTCGCCGTGGCTGCACCGGCGCAACCAGTACGTGACCGTTTCACTGCCGTCGGCGCGTGACTTGATCGCCCTTGGTGTGGGCAACGAGCGAATTGCCGTGGTGCGCAATGGTCTCGACGAAGCGCCGTCATCGTCGTTGTCTGGCCCGCGGGCGGCCACACCGCGCGTGGTGGTGTTGTCCCGGCTGGTACCGCACAAGCAGATCGAGGACGCGCTCGGTGCGGTGGCGTTGTTGCGGTCCAGGGTGCCCGGCCTGCATCTCGACATCGTCGGCGGCGGATGGTGGTGGGGGCGGCTGGTCGACCACGCGGCGCGGCTCGGTATCAGCGATTCGGTGACCTTCCACGGCCACGTCGACGATGCGACCAAACACCATGTGCTGCAACAGTCTTGGGTGCACGTGCTGCCGTCGCGCAAAGAGGGCTGGGGCCTGGCGGTGGTCGAGGCCGCTCAGCATGCGGTCCCCACGATCGGCTACAGATCGTCCGGCGGGTTGGCCGACTCCATCATCGACGGGGTGACCGGCGTCTTGGTCGATGATCACGCCGAGCTGGTGGATCGGCTGGAGGAGCTGCTGGCCGACCGCGTGCTGCGTGACGAACTGGGCGGCAAGGCGCGTGCGCGCAGCGCCGAATTCTCTTGGCAGCAAAGCGCGGACGCGATGCGCAGCGTGCTGGAGTCGGTGGTAGCCGGCGACCGCGTCAGCGGAGTGGTGTAGCGGCGCTCGCCGGATGCCGTCGGGCGCGCAGCCGCGATCCGGCCATCGCCAAACCGCCGGCCAGCATCGCCAGCCATACGACGTGGGCGAACATGACCACCAACCGTCGATCCGCCGACACCCCGATCGCCGTCCCGCCGACGCGATACAGCACCAAGTCGCGCCCTCGATAGCTCACCGGCAGTCGCTCGAAAGTCCTTGCGGCCATGCCCATGTCGCCCGGAGTGCCCGATTCGACCACCAGCCATGTCACGCCGGCGCGGCGAAGCGTGACGGGATCGGCGCCCGCCAGCAGCAGACCCTGCACCTCGCGCGCCCGGCTTCCCTCACCGGGCACGCTGACGCCGGAAATGGTCAGGTCGCCGGT
Source organism: Mycobacterium fragae (assembly GCF_002102185.1). GTDB lineage: Bacteria > Actinomycetota > Actinomycetes > Mycobacteriales > Mycobacteriaceae > Mycobacterium > Mycobacterium fragae. The sequence continues at coordinate 72,130 of NZ_LQOW01000027.1, read as the reverse complement.
CGTCAGAACGTCGGCGCGCACCCAGCGCGGCAGCGGATCGAGCACCGGCGCCGGCCCCGACCAGGCGAAGCGCCGCATGGTGCCGGCGGGCAGCACCGCGACCGCCCCGGGCTCCCGGTTGACCATCGCGGCAACGGCTGCCCAATCGGCCGGGTAGTGCACCGGCGTCAGCTTTCCGCCCACACCCCACGCCAAGTCGGGCAACGCGAGCACCAGTGCGGTGCAGCAGGCCAGCGCGGTCGCCGTCGGCCGCAGCCATCGGCGCAGGGTCAGCACGGCGCCCGCGCCCGCCAGCGCGTACCCGGGCATCGCCAGCGCCACCCACTTCTGCCCGTCGCGCAGCACGCCCAGGCCGGGCGCGATGTCGACGACCGCCCGCAGCAGCGCCAGCCCGGGGCCGGTGGCGAGCGCGGGGGGCACCAGCACCGACACCGCCGCCAACACCAGCAGTGGCAGCGCCGCCCGACGACGCGCCAGTGCGGGCAGCCCGGCGGCCACCACAACCAGCAGCACCGCGGCCGACAGCACCGCGAAAAGGCTTGCCCGCGAACCGGGTACGGCCTCGCCGTTCCACATCCCGCCCAGGCTGGCCAGGCTGCCCAATGTGCCAAGACCGGGCTCGGCGCGGGCCGCGAACGCGGGAAGGCCGCGGGCATGCGCCCACCCCGTCGACGAGGAGCCCAGCGCAGACGCCGTCAACCACGGCAGCGCCGCGAGCACCGCGGCAGCCAGCGTGACCGCGGCGCACAGCCAGCGCGGACGACCGGTTCCCGGAGCCGCCACGCAGACCAACCCGACCGTCGCGGCGAGCATCAGCCCGGTCGGAGTCAACCCGGCCAACGCGATCCAGAACGTCAGCCCGAAAAGCCGCGCCCAGCCGGCGTCGTCCCCGGAGCGCAGTGAGAGCATCGTCGTCGCAACCCATGGCAGGCAGCCGTAGCCGAGCAGGAGGCTCCAATGGCCCTGCAGGAGCCGTTCGCCGACATAGGGATTCCAGATCGCCAGCGTGATCGCGATGAACTGACCGCTGGCCCCGGCCTCCGGCAATACTGTCGCCACCAACCGGGCCGCGCCCCAGCCCGCCAGAAACAGCCCCAGCACCAGCAGCGCCTTCACCACGACTCCGCCGTCGATGCAGTGCGACGCCAGCGCCACCGCGAAATCCTGCGGTGTCGCGCGTGGGGCGGACGTCAACCCCAGTGCGCTATCGGACAGATACGACCGCGGCGTTGACACCGCGTCGCGTAGCAGCAAATACCCGGGGGCGAGCAGCGGCGCCACCACCAGCAGCGCCAACACCAGTGCGCACCCGAGACGGGACCACCGCAGGATCCGTGCCGTGGTCACACTCGCGGACTAGGGCCGCTCGGGTGGAGCGGCGCCGGGCGGACCGGGTTCGTGCGGCACATCCTTGGGCGGCGTGGGCAGGATCTCGGTCTCGGCTTCGGCACCGGACACCGGTTCTTCTGCCGGCTCGCCGCGGCCGAAGAAGCCATGGTCGGCGGTGTCGAGTCCGGGGTCGAGCAGCGCCGCCTCGGTCCGCAAGCTGAACGAGCCGAGCAGCAGCCCGCCGATCAGCGCGATCAGGCCGGACGCGGTGAAGGTGATCGGCAGCACCCGCGACCACAACGCCAACCGGTCACGCTCGTTTCGGGCGGCATTCACTTGCGATTCGATGGTCTCTTCGTTCGACGTGACCTTGTAGTCGGCCAGCGTGAGCTCCGGCTTCAACGGGTCGCGGGCAAAGTAGTGATTGGCGTGCTCTTCTTCCTTGACGATGGTCCCCGACTCCGGGTCCACCCAGAAGGTGCGCTGCGCCGCGTAGTAGCGGCTCATGGTGATCTTCTCGTCCGGATCGCCGGGCACGCCCCACATCGCGGCGGTCGCGGTGGCCTTGCTGTCATCGTCGTTGGCGTACAGCGACGGGTACGTCACCGGGTCGGCCAGCTTGCCGTCGGCGTCGTAACCGACGTCCTGGGTGAACCGGTAGGTGGTCAAGCCGTTGACGTCTTCTTCTCCGTCGTAGTTGGCGTCGAACGCCTTCTGTGCAATCGGGTCGAAGTAGGGATACGTCCGTTTCTCGGTGTGGAACGGGAACCGGTAGGCCAGTCCATCGTGCGGCAGCGCGATGTTGGTGGGTGGGGTGTCGTCATTGAAGCCGCGCGGCTTCTGGATGGCGCCGCCGGGATGGGTCTCGTCGGAAACCGCCATCGCGGTTTTGCGGTTGAGCGTGACGGTGTCGACGAGCGCGAGCAGCAGGCCGGTGTCCTTTTGCTTGTCGCTGCGACGAACCGAGGTGCCCACCTGGAGCGTGACCACATCGGCGTTGGCGGGGGACTCGACGCTGATCTGCTGCTGGGACACCAGCGGCACGTTCTTGTTGACGACGTACTTCTGGCTGTTCATCGAGCCCGGGTCCAGCGCGGTGCCGCTGCCGTCGCTGATCAAGGTGGCATCCAGGTCGAGCGGGATCTTGGTGATCCTGCTGGTGGTGTACGTCCACAGCAGCAGCGCGGCGATCAGCAAGGCGGCTCCGAGTCCCATGATTCCGCATGCGGCCATCCGCAACATGACTGCTCGGTTCACGCTGCCGTGACCTCCTTCTGGTCTCCTGCGGTTTGGGGACCGCCAAGCAAAACTCGTTCGACCCTAACAGCAAAATTTAAGGTCGCCGTTTATGTCTCCTAGGTGGGCAAAGCGGTTGTACCCGATTTGTCGGGCAACCCATCACGCCGCCACACTGATCGTCATGGACGGCCGACAGGTGGGCGGGACCCGCAGCTTCCTGCCTGCTGTGGAAGGCATGCGGGCGTGCGCGGCGATCGGCGTCGTGATCACCCACGTCGCTTTTCAGACCGGGCATGCCGGCGGAGTCGATGGCCGGCTGTTCGGCCGCTTCGATCTGGCGGTCGCGGTGTTCTTCGCGTTGTCGGGGTTCTTGTTGTGGCGCGGACACGCCGCCGCGGCGCGAGGCCTGGGGCCGCGTCCGTCGACAGGTCACTACCTGCGATCGCGTGCGGTCCGCATCATGCCGGCATATCTGGTGGCCGTCGTGGTGATCCTGACCCTGCTGCCGGATGCCGATCACCCGAGCCTGACGGTGTGGCTGGCGAATCTGTCGCTCACCCAGGTCTATGTGCCGCTCACGTTGACCGCCGGGCTGACCCAGATGTGGAGCCTGTCGGTGGAGGTCACCTTCTATCTGGCGTTGCCGATCCTTGCGCTGCTGGCCCGCCGGATACCCGTTGCCGCCCGGGTGCCGGTGATAGCGGGTCTCGGTGTCGCCAGCTGTTTTTGGGGCTGGATCCCGTTTGCCGCACCTGCAGGCGTGAATCCGCTGACCTGGCCGCCCGCTTTCTTCTCCTGGTTCGCGGCGGGGATGTTGCTCGCGGAGTGGGTGCACAGCCCGATCGGGTTGCCGCACCGGCTGGCGCGACGCCGGCTGCCGATGGCCGTGGCGGCGGTGGCGGCCTATCTGGTGGCCGCCTCACCGCTGGCCGGGCCGGCGGGGCTGATTCCCAGTACCGCCGCCCAGTTCACGGTGAAGACGGCAATGGGGGCGGTGGTGGCGCTCGCACTCGTCGCGCCGTTGGTGCTGGACCGGCCCGACACCGACCACCGACTGTTGGGCAGCGCACCGATGGTGACGCTGGGCCGCTGGTCCTACGGAATATTCATCTGGCATCTGGCGGCGTTGACCATGGTCTTCCCGGTAATCGGCGAATTCCCGTTCAAGGGCCATATGCCGGAGGTATTGGTGCTGACGCTGATCTTCGCCATCGCGATCGCCGCAGTCAGCTACGCGCTTGTCGAATCACCGTGCCGGGAAGCGTTGCGAGAGTGGGAGACCCGTAAAAAACGGGGCCAGGAAGCCCGAGCGGTTACCCCGCGTCAAGAGGACGCAATCGCCCCATGACCTGATCGCGTACCGCCGAGCGTCGCGCCTTGCCGGCGTCGTCACGCAATGGGGTTTCGACGAATTCGACGGTGCGCGGCACCTTGTAGGGGGCGATGCGCTCGCCCAGAAACGCCTGCACGCCGGCCTCGTCCAGTCCCGACCCCTCGACCGCCTGCACCAGGGCGTGCGGCACCTGGCCCAGATCACTGTGGGGTATGCCGACCACCAGACACGACAGCACATCCGGGAGAGCGGACAGGGCGTTCTCGATCTCTGCGGGATAGACGTTGCGGCCGCCGACGGTGAACATGTCGACCCGGCGATCGGACAGATACAAAAACCCGTCCTCGTCGAAATAGCCCAAGTCGCCCAAGGAATCCCAGCCGTCGCGGTTTTTCGCTTTGGACCCGACGTAGCGGTAGGTCGGCGCGCTGCCGGGGCTTGGCCGCATGTAGATCTCGCCGCCCACCCCGGGCGGGCAGGGGTTGCCGTCGTCGTCGAGCACCTTCATCTCGCCGGCAACCACCACGCCAACCGAACCGCGATGGGTCAACCACTGGTCGCCGGAGATGAACGTCAGGGCCTGTAATTCGGTGCCGCCGTATAACTCCCAGACTTTTTCGGGGCCCAGCAGGTCAATCCACGCCTGTTTGATCGCGGGCGGGCATGGTGCCCCCAGGTGCCAGAACCGCCGGATCGACGACAGGTCGTAGGCATCGGGGTCGGCGCGGTAGACCGGCAACAGGCGCTGCATGATGGTCGGCACCGTGGTCAGGAACGTCACCCGGTGATCGGTGACCAGGCGCAGAAATTCGTGCGGCTCGAACCGCGGCATCAGCACCAGGTGATGACGCATCAGCAACGCGACCACCGCTGTGGTGAACCCGGTGTTGTGGCTCAACGGCACGGACACCAAAGTCGTATCGCCCTCCTGAGCGCCCAACGGGTAGCCGATTATCGGCGGGATCCGGCTGTCGCCACCGGCCTCGATGAGCTTGGGGCGGCCGGTGCTGCCACCGGAGGCCAACGACTTCCAGCACGGCGACACCGCTTCCGGTAGTGGGGCGTCAGACGTTTTTGGCATGAAACCTGCTGGTACACTTGGAATTTCGCCGCGAGGGTCGTCGCGCCCAACCAGCAGGGCACGTGTGCGCAGGTCCAACAGGCCTTCGAGCTCGGCATCAGGAAGTCGTGGGGACAGCGGCTGGGGCACCGCGCCCAACTTCCAGCACGCCACCGCGGCCTGCACCCACTCGACGGAGTTCGGCAACACGATGCTCACGTAATCGCCGACGCCCACGCCACGTTCGGCGTAGGCGCGGGCGAGCCGGTTGGTTGACAAGTCGAGTTCCGCGCGGGTGATGGTGCGCCCGGCGCAGGTGACCGCCGGTTCGTCGGGAGCGATCGCGGCCAGCGCCGAAATCTGCGTGCCGATCGGCGCGACCGGCTCACTCACTGGTAGGCACCTTGCCGCTCGAAGATGCGGCGCGGGTTGTCGACCAGCATGGTGTGCAGCTGCTCGTCGGTGACACCGCGCTCCTTCAGCGCCGGGATCACGTCGTTATGGATGTGTAGGTAATGCCAATTGGGGGCGGCCACGGGCATCAGCTCCTCGGGCAGCGCGTCGAAATAGCAGTTGGCGTCATGGGATAGCACCATCTTGTCGGCGTGCCCGCGCTCGCACATCTGCGCCACGATGTTGACTCGGTCCTCGAACGGCAGGATCACGTCGATGCCGAACCGGTCCATGCCGAGGTAGGAGCCGGCGGCGATGAGCTCCTCGAGGTAGCCGATGTCGGTGCTGTCGCCGGAATGGCCGATGATCACCCGGCTCAAATCGACGCCCTCCTCTTCGAAGATGCGTTGCTGCTCGAGCCCGCGCCGCAGTCCGGCGTGGGTGTGGGTGGAGATCGGAACCCCGGTGCGTTTGTGCGCCTGGGCGACCGCGCGCAGCACGCGTTCGACGCCCGGGGTGATGCCGGGCTCGTCGGTGGCGCACTTCAGGATCCCCGCCTTGATGCCGGTGTCGGCGATGCCCTCTTCGATGTCGCGGACAAACATGTCGGTCATGATCTCCGGCCCGTCCAGCTGGGTTCCCGGGCCTTGATAGTGGAACCGGAACGGCACGTCGTTGTACGTGTAGAGGCCGGTCGCGACAACGATGTTCAGGTCGGTTTCGGCGGCAACCCGGGCGATACGCGGGATGTAGCGGCCCAACCCGATCACGGTGAGGTCGACGATGGTGTCCACCCCGCGCGACTTCAGTTCGTTGAGCCGGTTGACGGCGTCGGAAACCCGTTGGTCCTCGTCGCCCCAGGCTTCCGGATAGTTCAGCGCGATTTCGGTGGTCATGATGAACACGTGCTCATGCATCAGCGTGACGCCGAGATCGCCGGTATCGATCGGTCCGCGTGCGGTATTCAGTTGCGACACGCACCTGATGCTAAGGCTCTCGCGGCTCAAGTTCGAGCGGCGGGCTTGAAAGCACCACGCGATGACGGCCGCAGTGCTGCACTGGTACAAGGGGCGGTGACGAACGGAAGTAGCGGAGCAGACCGATGAGCCAGGTTCAATTTGGCGTGTCACTCGCACCGAGGACCGAAGATCTCGACACCATCGTCAAACTCGCCGTCGCCGCCGACGCCGCCGGCCTGGATCTGCTCGCCATCCAAGACCATCCGTATGTGGCGGAGTTCGTCGATACCTTCAGCCTGATCGGGCATCTGCTGTCGCGGACCACGCGGATACGGATTTTTCCTGATGTGGCCAACCTGCCACTGCGGCCGCCGGCAATGCTCGCAAAGGCTGCCGCCACATTGGATTTGCTCAGCGGCGGGCGCTTCGAGCTCGGTCTTGGTGGGGGCGCCAGCATGGACGCCATCGCGGCGATGGGTGGACCTGTTCTCGCGCGCCGGGACGCCCTGCCGGCGCTGGCGGAGGCTATCGACGTCATCCGCGCTTTGTGGCGAGCCGGAGAAACCGCCCACGCCGGTGGCGACCACCACCGCGTCGACGGAATCGACGCCGGGCCTGCGCCGGCGCACGCGATCGGCATCTGGCTGGGCTCCATCGGTTCGCGGGCTCTGGATTTGACCGGCCGTGTCGCCGACGGGTGGGCGGCGCCCATCCCGAAGTACCTGGCCCATGAAGACCGGGCGGCGGCGCAGGATCGCATCGATACCGCCGCCAGGGCCGCCGGACGGGACCCACGCGCCATCCGACGACTCGCTCAACTACCGGGCATCATCACCGACGATCGCGACGACGGTGCACCTGTGGGCAACGACTCCATCGTCGGCCCACCGCAGCGATGGGTGGAAACCATCGATCATTTCGTGCGCGATCTCCGGTATGACACCGTGATCTTTTGGCCCGACCAGACCACCGAAATCCAGCTTCGCCGGTTCACCGACGAAGTGATGCCCGGCGTGCGCGCCAAGCTGACCCGAGGTGATCGGGGAGAGATGCTGTGAAACGTAATGAAACGGCCGACAGCGGTAATTCCCTAGCCCGCAATGGAAACGACACTCGTGCTGTGCGTGCGGCAGAGTTGGGTAGCGCGGCATTGGTCGATGCGATGGGGCGGGTTCACATCCACCGCGCGCACATCCTCGCGTTGGCAAGCCCGGATCCGACACGGCCGCTTTTCGGCCCCGCAGTCACCATCGCTTTTCTGCCTTACCGTGACGACCTGCCAGAAAGCCAGCTCGGATTCGCTGACCTGTTCTACGAGGCGATCGGGGAAGACCCGAATGGGCGGGTACTGGTGTTGTCCAGTGGTGGTTATCCCGACGCATCTCATAGCGGAGGCACCAAACTATCCAGGGTGCACAACAATCGATTGGCCGGTGTGCTAACCGACGGGCGACTACGAGACTTCGATGAATTGCGCCGCTATGACTTCGCGACTTGGTGCCGCGGTGAGGCCACCCGGTGGGGTGGCGAGACCGTGATGCCATACGCGGCCAACATCGCCGTCGAAGTCGGAGGCGTACTAATCACCCCAGGCGATTACGTATACGCCGACTCGGCGGGCGCGGTGGTAATCCCGGCAGGCAGCCTGGACCGAGTTCTCGACGAAGCATCCAAAATCGACGACGAAGACCGCGAATCCCTCGAGCAGATCCGCAACGAGCGGTCGGCAGGCAGCCAATAAGGGGCCCCTGTCGCGCGTCTACGCGGCCTCCTGGGACGGCGCGGCATGTCTAGTGCACGCCTCTTGGCAGGCATGGTTGATCCCCGGCAGCATCTGGTGTGTGACGTCGGCGCTGGTGCGGATGGTCAGCGCCGCCGCGATTCCACCGGTCGCGGCTACGGCTGCGGCGATGAGCATCGCAACTGCGAAGCTGTGGCCGAGGGGTTGTCCGGCGCCGGCGCGCATACCGGCAGCGACGGGCAGCACCGCGACGGCCAGTAGGCCCGCGAGCCGCGCGATCGCATTGTTGACGCCCGAGGCGGTTCCCGCACGGTTGTCGGACACGGCGGCGAGGACGGCCGCCGTCAGTGGAGCAACCGTGATCGCCAACCCCACACCGAAGACAACGACGGCGGGCAGTACGGCGCCGAGATACGACGCCCCAGGCGCGATGCGAGCCATTAACGCCAAACCCGCGACCGCGGTCAGCGGGCCAAAAGTCATGGGCAGCCGGGGGCCCGTGCGCTCCGCGAGGGCACCGACCAACGGGGAGCCAACCAGCATGATGATAGTTGTGGGCAGCGTCGCGAGACCGGTAGTCAAGGCGGAGTAGTGCAGGCTTTGCTGCAGCTGCAGGGCGAGCAGAAAGAGTGCGCCGCCTACAGCGAAATAGACCGCAAGAGTGGTGAGGTTCGCGCCGGTGAACTGGCGGGAGCGAAACAGGTCCAGAGGTAGGACCGGTGCGGTCGCATGTGTCTCGATCATGGGAAAGGCCACCAGCGCGGTGACACCGATGGCAGCGGCGGTCACAGGGACTAATGTCCAGCCGCGGGCCGGTGCTTCGATCAACGCGTAGGTCATTCCCCCGAGACCGAGTGTGACCGCTGCGGCGCCGAGGATGTCCGAGCGCCCCCCGGCTGTGGTGTCACGGGATTCGGGCACGTGACGGGCGGCGATCCACATCGCGGTGGCGGCCAGTGGAATGTTCAAGAAGAACACCCACCGCCACGATGCGGCATCGACCAGCCAGCCGCCGATGAACGGACCCAGCGCCGTGGTTACCCCGGACATGCCTGCCCAAACGCCCACCGCACGGCCCCGGTCTTTGTCTGTAATCCCTGCATTGATCAATGCCAGGCTGCCGGGCACCAACGCCGCCGCACCGACGCCCTGCACCAACCGTGCGCCGATCAGCCAGCCCGCGGTGGGTGAAAGACCGCATGCGAGAGAGGCTGCAGTGAAAACGATCAGGCCGCCGACAAAGACACGGCGACGGCCGTAGCGGTCGCCTGCCGCGCCGCCCGAGAGTAGCAATGCGCTTAACGACAGCAGGTAGCCGTCGAGTATCCACTGCTGGCCGGCCAACCCGGCGCCCAACTGCCGCCCTATGGCGGGAAGCGCGATGTTGACCACGGTGCCGTCGAGCAACGCGATCCCGGAGCCCAGAACTGCGGCTACGATCAGCCACCGCGCGCGGGGTGATGCCAATGGTGCTTGACGCGGGACGGTCACTGGTTGGGACGTGTTTGGTGCGTCTTCCAACGATCCGGATCGTCTTCGAGCGCAGCCCGATCCCAGTCGGCGTGAATGGCCGCGGCTTCGTAGGTGTCCTGCAAAAAACCGAGCAGTGTCCGGTCAGGGTCGGCCGCCTGCCGCACCGCCTCATATGGCAGGAGGAACTCGCCGAGATCCTTGCTGTAATAGGCCTCTGACGGGCTGACGGGGTGTTCGGCGAAGCCGTCTGGCTCGGGATAGGCATAGGCATAGAAGGCGCCCTCGTCACCGCCACCTGGAAAGAACCCGCAACTGCTCAACTCGCGCGAGTATCCCTCGACCATCACCCAGTCGCCGACATTTGGGGCGCCACCCGGATGACGAGGCGCGCCGCGCCCGGAAAATCTGGTGCAGGCGAGATCCATTGCACCCCAAAAGAAATGTACGGGGCTCACCTTGCCCATGAAACGGGAGCGGAACTGGCCGATCACCCGGTTCGCCTGGAGCAGCTGGCGCCAGAACAGGTTCGCCGCGTCAGGGTCGTACGAGGCATGCTCGACATCCTCGGCGAATCTTGGGGCTGGATCCACCTCGTTGGGGTGCGACTGGATGCGCGTGTGGAATCCCAACTCGTCCAGTGCCTGCATTGTTTGCGAGTAGAACTCGGCCACCGATTTCGGTTCCAGCCGAACGGTACGGGTCGCGCCGCTGCTGCTGCGGATCACCAACTGGTGGTCGATGAAATCGAATTCGATGTCGAAGGCCTCGGTCCGATGCGGGATCGCCGATGTCGTCAAACCGCGCGGAGTCACGTACGAGGTGACTTGCCACCAGTGATTAACCATCGGCGAATGGGCGAGCCGGACCTTACCGACGATCTGGGTCCACATGTGCAGCGTGTCCCGGGTCGGAGCCCAATCGTCGACCCGCAGGCTCGGCCACGCGTCAGTGCCTTGGTGATCTCTCGTCATGATCACTCCTCGGTTCGGTTGTTTACCGGTGTTCGGGATTGGCGGAATCCGGTTGGCATCCGGCGTCCCAGGCGCTGCGCTGGTTGCCGTAAGCGGGGATACCCCCGGCTGCGGTCAGCATCCGCGCCAGATGCAGCAGGTTGTACGTCATGAATGTGGTGTTGCGGTTGGTGAAATCATTCTCGGGACCGCCCGAGCCAGGATCGAGGTATGACGGTCCCGGGCCGGCCTCGCCGATCCATCCGGCGTCGGCCTGGGGTGGGATGGTGTATCCGAGGTGCTGCAGGCTGTAGAGGACGTTCATCGCGCAGTGCTTGATTCCATCCTCGTTTCCGGTGATCAGGCATCCGCCGACCCGGCCGTAGTAGGCATATTGACCGTTGTCGTTGAGCAGGCTCGAACACGCGTAGAGGCGTTCAATCACCCGCTTCATGACCGAACTGTTGTCGCCCAACCATATTGGGCCGCACAGCACCAGGATGTGTGCATCGAGCACCCGAGGAAACAGTTGCGGCCATTCATCGGTGGCCCAACCGTGCTCGGTCATGTCGGGCCACACGCCTGTGGCGATGTCGTGATCGACGGCCCGCAACTCGTCGACCTCAACGCCGTGCTGGCGCATGATCTGCGAGCTGAGACGTATCAGCCCTTCCGTGTTGCTGACCTCCGGGGAGCGCTTCAAGGTTGTGTTGATAAACAGCGCTCGCAGCCCATCAAACCGCGGTGGCATCGTCGCCCCTTTACCGCATGCATGTCGTCCGACCGTGTAGTTCGACTCTAAGAGGCCCCGCGATGGTGTAACAGCCTTGACTGTGAGGTGGCTCACAGTAGAATGACCACTGGTCATCGGCGCTAGGAGGACTCGATGCCGACAGTGACGTGGGCGCGCGTCGATCCGGTTCGTCGCGCGGCCGTGGTGGAAGCTGCAGAGGCGGAGTTCGGGGCGCACGGCTTCTCACGAGGCAGCCTGAATGTCATCGCCCGGCGAGCAGGGGTTGCCAAGGGCAGCCTGTTTCAATACTTCGCCGACAAACGCGACTTGTATGCGTTCATCGCCGACGTCGGCAGCCAGCGGGTTCGTGCCTACATGGAGGCACGCATCCGCGAATTGGACCCGAGCCGACCGTTTTTCGACTTCCTCACCGACCTGCTCGACGACTGGGTCGCATACTTCGCCGACCATCCACGCGAACGTTCGCTGCACGCCGCGGCGAGCCTGGAGGTCGACACCGACGCGCGCATCAGCGTGCGTTCTGTCATCCACCGCCACTACCTGGAAGTGCTGCGGCCGCTGGTGCGTGACGCGCACACCCGCGGCGACCTGCGGGCGGATGCCGACACCGACGCGTTGTTGTCGCTGCTGCTGCTGATCTTCCCGCATCTGGCTCTGGCGCCTTATGTGCGCGGCATGGATCCGATCCTCGGGCTCGACGAGCCCTCTCCTGAGCAGCCGGCGCTGGCCGTGCGCCGGCTCGTCGCCGTCTTGGCGGCCGCATTCTCCGCAGTGCCGCAAGCCCACCGCAAAGACCTGAAGGAGGTCAACTCATGACACGCACACGTTACGGCTCACTGGCCGCGGGCGGGCTGAACTGGAACAGCCTGCCGCTCAAGCTGTTTGCCGGCGGCAACGCGAAGTTCTGGAATCCGGCCGATATCGACTTCTCCCGCGACCGGGCGGACTGGGAGGCGCTGACCGATCGCGAACGCAACTACGCCACCCGGCTGTGCGCCGAGTTCATCGCCGGCGAGGAGGCGGTGACGAAGGACATCCAGCCGTTCATGGCCGCGATGAGGGCTGAGGGTCGGCTGGGAGACGAAATGTACTTGACGCAGTTCGCGTTCGAGGAGGCCAAACACACCCAGGTGTTCCGAATGTGGCTCGATGCCGTCGGGATCGACGACGACCTGCACAGTTACCTCGAAGAAGTTCCGGCATACGGGCAGATATTCAACGAGGAACTCCCGGATTCGCTGAACACGCTTTACGTCGATCCCTCGCCGGCGGCTCAGGTTCGGGCGTCGGTGACGTATAACCACATCGTCGAGGGCATGCTTGCGCTGACCGGCTACTACGCCTGGCACAAGATCTGCGTGGAGCGCGGCATCCTTCCCGGCATGCAGCAGCTCGTCCAGCACATCGGTGACGACGAGCGACGGCACATGGCGTGGGGCACGTTCACCTGTCGGCGCCATGTCGCCGCCGACGACGCCAACTGGACGGTGTTCGAGACGCGGATGAACGAGCTCATCCCGCTGGGGCAGCAACTGGTCGACGACGGTTTTGCGCTATACGGCGACGACATGCCCTTCGGTCTGTCGGTGGAGGAGTTCATGGCCTACGCCACCGACAAGGGGATGCGACGGTTCGGCACCATCAGCAGCGCCCGGGGCCGTCCGCTCGAGGAGATCGACCTCGACTACTCGCCGCTGCAGCTGGAGGACACCTTCGCCGACGAGGACGAAAAGGCCCTGGCCGCGGTCTGAGTCGCCGGCCAGCGCGAGCTACTCGACCTTGTCGCCGCCGCCGGCGTCACCGCTGTCCGCTGAGCCGATCCAGACGGTCTTCGCGTTGCAGAATTCGCGGATTCCGTGCCCGGCGAGCTCGCGGCCGTAGCCGGATCGCTTGATGCCGCCGAACGGCAGCTCGGGATAGGACACCGTCATCCCGTTGATGAAGACCTGTCCCGCTTCGATGTCGTCGATGAAGCGTTGCTGTTCGGACTCGTCGCGGGTCCAGGCGTTAGAGCCCAGCCCGAACGTCGTCGCGTTGGCGATGTCGATGGCCTCCTCGATATCGGCCGCACGGTATACCGAAGCGACCGGCCCGAACACCTCCTCACAGAAGATCGGCATGTCCCGGGTGATGTCGGTGATCACGGTCGGGGGGTAAAACCAGCCCTGGCCGCCGAGTCGTTTTCCGCCGCAACGGATCACCGCACCGGCTGCGACCGCCTCGCCGACCAGCTTCTCGACATCGTCGCGGCCGGATTCGGTGGCCAGCGGGCCGACGTCGGTGTCCGGGTCGGTCGGATCACCCACGCGTAGCGCGGCCATCTTCTCGACGAACTTGTCCACGAAGTCGTCGTAGATATCGGTGTGGATGATGAATCGTTTGGCCGCGATGCAGGATTGGCCGTTGTTCTGTACCCGCGCGGTCACCGCGTTCGTGACCGCTTCGTCCAGATCGGCCGACGGCATCACGATGAACGGGTCGCTGCCGCCGAGCTCGAGCACGGTGGGCTTGATCTCGTCGCCCGCGATGGCGCCCACCGACTGGCCGGCCGGTTCGCTGCCGGTCAGGGTGGCCGCGGCGACTCGGGGATCACGCAGGATGTCCTCGACGGCGCTGGAGGGAACGAGCAGCGTCTGGAAGCAGCCGTCCGGAAAGCCGCCGCGTGCGATGACGTCGGAGAGATAGAGCGCAGTCTGCGGCACGTTGGACGCGTGCTTGAGGAGGCCGACGTTGCCGGCCATCAGCGCCGGCGCGGCGAACCGGACGGCCTGCCAGAGCGGGAAGTTCCAGGGCATCACGGCCAGCACGACGCCCAGCGGCTGATACCGGGTGTACGCCTTCGATGCGCCCACTGCCTCACCGTCAGCCGGCTCGTCGGCGAGCAGTTTCTCGGCATGCTCGGCGTAGAACCGAAAACCCTTGGCGCACTTGAGCGCCTCGGCCTTCGCCGCTTTCAGCGTCTTACCCATTTCCAGGGTCATCATCTCGGCCACCTGATCGGCCTCGGCCTCCAGCAGGTCGGCCGTGGCGTTCGTCCACTCGGCGCGTTGCGCATAGCTGGTGCGCCGGTAGTCGGCGAACCGATCGTGGGCGCGCGCGATGGCGGCGTCGATTTCCTCGGCTGTCGCCGGGGTGAAAGTTTTGACCGTCTCTCCGGTGGCGGGGTTGATCGTGGCGATGGACACGGTGGCCTCCTCGAGCGCTGGACGGATTCCGCCCTCCAGCCTGCCACTATCGTGGCGTGTGTGAGTACCGCCGCCCAGCTGATGGTCAAGTGCCTGGAAAACGAGGGTGTCGCCGTTGTCTTCGGCTTGCCTGGCGAGGAGAACATCCGTTTTGTGCAGGCGTTGGCCGCCTCGGACATCCGCTATGTGCTCACCCGCCACGAGCAGGGTGCCGCGTTCATGGCCGAGATGTACGGGCGGGTCACCGGCCGGGCCGCGGTGGTGTCCACCACGTTGGGGCCCGGCGCCATCAACATGCAGCTCGGCGTGGCCGATGCCACCACCAACAGCACACCGATGGTCGCGATCTCCGCGCAGGTCGGCCAGGACCGCGAATACAAGGAGTCGCACCAGTACGTCGACCTGGTGTCGATGTTCGCGCCGATCACCCGGTGGGCCGACGGCGTCCCCACCGCACGCGCCATCCCGGAGATGTTCCGCAAGGCGTTCAAGGTGGCCGAGACCGAACGCCCGGCCGCGGTCTATCTGGCCGTGCCCGAGCACATAGATGCGGACGAGACCGACTACGACCTTGCGCCGCTGCGGCGCGATGTCGTGCGCGCCGAGGCGCCGGCCGCGGGTCAGGTGGCGCGGGCCGTCGACATCCTGCGCGATGCACAACGGCCGGTGGTGCTGGCCGGGCACGGCGCGGCCCGCAATGACGCGACCGCGGCGCTGGTCCGGTTCTCCGACGAACTCGGGATTCCGGTCGCCAACACCTTCCACGGCAAGGGCGTGATGCCCGACGATCACCCGAACAGCATCGGGACGATGGGGTTCATGCGCCATGACTACGTCAACTTCGGGTTCGACAACGCCGACGTCGTCATCGCCGTGGGTTACGAGCTGCAGGAGTTCGACCCCGTCCAGATCAATCCGAACGCCGACAAGAAGATCATCCACATCCATCGCTTCCCCGCCGAGGTCGACGCGCATTATCCGGTCGACGTCGGCATCATCGGGGACATCAATGCTTCATTGGACGCGCTCACCGACGCGCTTTCCGGGCACCGCTTCGCCAATGACGCGGTCGCGCCTGGCTGTGACCTACTGGCAGAGGAATTCGCACGCGGACAACAGGATTCGCGATTTCCGCTTGCTCCTCAGCGGGTGGTCGCCGATACCCGAGCGGCGCTGGGCCGCAGCGACGTTGTGCTGGTCGACACCGGCGCCACCAAGATGTGGATGGCGCGGCTGTATCCGACGTACGAATGCAACACCTGCTTGATTTCGAATGGCTTGTCCACCATGTCGTTTGCCTTGCCTGGCGCGCTGGGCGTGAAGCTGGCCCGCCCGAAGTCCAAGGTGCTGGCGGTTGTCGGTGACGGCGCGTTCATGATGAACTCGCAGGAGATCGAGACCGCCGTTCGGGAGCGGATCCCGTTGGTGGTACTGATCTGGGACGACGGCGGTTACGGGCTGATCGAATGGAAGATGGACCTCGAACTCGGCGACCATTACTACGTCAAGTTCGGTAATCCGGATGTGGTGAGCTACGCGGAAAGCTTTGGCGCCAAGGGATATCGCATCAACGCCGCGGACGAGTTGTTGCCGACGTTGAAAACCGCGCTGGACGACGACGGCGTCTCGCTGATCTCCTGCCCGGTCGACTACTCGGAGAACCTGCGCCTGACCGAGCGCCTCGGCCAGCTGGACGAGACGCTGTAGTACTTCACGAAGTTGGGTTATCCCCGTCGGTCAATCAATCGTCTTTACCCGATGCCGCCCGGGCTCACACCACAGAGCTAGCGGTAGCGCAGCCCTAGCAGCATCAGCACGGCGCCGACAAACGCGGTGACGGTGCGGACGTGGTTCCACGCCGTCCACGTGCGGAAGTACGCCCGCCATTCGCGTGTCAGCATCGGCGGCCGACAGCCCTACCGGGTTTACGGCGTCGAGATGGGCCCAAAGCAAGTGTGACGCAGTGAAGTCGAAGCGTTTAAGGGACCTCAGCCCTCTCTGTCGTGCACCCCGTCGCGGTCACCCGGGTTCCAGGTGCCAGGAATCATCGGCATCCTGGCCCGGCCGCCCAGTTCATCACCGCCCAGGGTGGTGAGGCCCGCCGCGGCAGAATTTTCCTTGCATGCCGTGCCTGCGAAGCCCAGCTTCCCGGCGCCGCGTTCTGACGCTAACGTCGCCGGCTCCTCCCAGTCCGGATCGACGTTGACGTTCATGTCGATGAACTCATCGCCGTATCCACGCTGCCGCGCCCGCTGGCGCCGACGGACCCGCGCGGCCTCCCGCGCGGCCACCACGGAGGCCGCCGCGGCCGAATCGGGCTCTGGCGCCTTCTTTTTCGCATCGGCGGCAGCTCTCGCACCCATTCCTGAACCAGACCCGATACCCGGGGGCGCAACGGCAAAAGGAGGCACAAATGGGACCGCACCCGCGGCCGGCGGCGCGGGCGGTGCCGGGCTGGCCGCGGTGCTGGCCGTTGGCATAGGCGCGGGCGCGGGCGCCGACGGTGCGGCCGCAACAGGCACGGTGATTGGGGTCGTTCCGAGCGCCGCCGGCAGGTTGGCCACTGCAGGAGGGGGTGGAGCTGCCGGCGCCGCCACGGGCGTAGGTGGGGGCGCGAGCCCGGTCAGGCCGGCGAGACCGCCCAGGGCCCCGAGTGGAGCCACGGCGACGAGCGCGGGTACCAAAAACAGCTGCGGCTGCGTCGGGAGCCAACTAGCGAGCTGGGCTAGGTGAGTCGGCCAGTCGAGCAGCACGAGGTTGGTGATGAACTCGAAAGCCGCCGCGGGGTTTTCGGCCAACAACGCGCCAAACTGCTGAAAGTCCGAGAACAGTTCGAGCGCTCGAGCGACCCACCAGAGCAAGTCTCCCGGGTTGGTGTAGGCCTCAAATGGCAGTCCGTTGAGCGTCCCCTCGACCGGATCCCATTCGATCCCAAACGGCCGCAGGATTTGGGCGACGAACTGATTGAGCGGGCTGTCGAACCCGTGCTCATGGCCGTGGTGGTCGTCGTCTTCCTCGTGATCGTGTTGGGCGGTGGTGTCGGCTTTCAAGATCTGCGGGGCCGGATCGGTCTGCGGGGTGGCGGCCACCGCCGCGGTGGAGACTGCTTCATAGGTCGTCATGGTGGTGGCGGCCTGGATCCACATCCGCGCGTAGTCGGCCTCGTTGACCGCGATCGGAATCGTGTTGATCCCAAAGAAATTCGTCGCCACCAGGGCACTGTGGATAGCGTGGTTGTTGGCCAGCTCCGGCAGCGTCGGCATCGCCGCCAGCGCGGCGGTGTAGGCCGTGCCCGCGACCTCGTGCTGCGCGGCCGCCGCAGCGCTGTGAGCGCTGGCCTGCATCAACCATGCCAGATACGGGGCATGCGCCGCCACGTAGGACTCCGCGCTCGGACCCTGCCATGCCCAGGCTTGTGTCGACGTCAACACCGCGCTGAGTTCCTCTGCTACCGAGGCGTATTCGGCACTCAGCGAGCTCCACGCGGCGGCCGTGCCGAACAGAGACGCCGGGCCCGGGCCGCTGCTAAGCAACGCCGAATGCACCTCCGGCGGTGAGGCGATCCAGATCGGTGCGATCATCAGCGAATGCCCCCGCTGCAGTCAGCGATCAGCGTGGTGGGTGCGGCAGGCAACGTCATCTTCGGCAACTCCTGGGCTGGAAAGGCTAACGGGTCGCCGAGACGGTATTTGAAAATGGTTGTCGTTATCAACGGTGCCCGCCATCCTCATACCAAACGCATAAGGCCAAGGGCCGCGTATGGAGTTAAGTAGCGGCTGCGTCGGATGGGCACCTCGGATGGCGTGGCCAGCCCGCAAGCGTAGGTCAAAAACAGCGACACCGCCGCGAACACGATCACCAGGCGGGCGAACCGGCGGGGTCTTGGGCCATCGCGGGCGGTGCTGGGATCGGGAACACGGCCGACCATGACGAAGCGTCGATTACGCTGCAGCCCAACAGAATCGCCAACCGACTATTCGGAGATCCTGCGGCTGACCGAGCGGCTCGGTCAGCTGGGCGAGACGTTGTAATAGCTACCGCAATACGGCGGCGCCGTACCAGTGTCAAAGCAGCAAGGCGACTTCGACGTCGAGGCGGTCGTCCGTGATCGGTCTGCCGCGGCGTTCGACGGCCCTGTGGACGCGGTACTTCACAGAGTCAGAATGCAGATGCAGCTCCTCGGCGGCCGCCTTGTAACTCGAGCCGGTGCGCAAGAACACTCGAAGCGTATTCTGGCAAAGTCATGACCGCATTCGACGGAAACACTGTTTTTCTCAAAGAATTGGCGAGCCAGGTGGAAGCCGCGGACGCGCCCTCCCGCCTGGAGGTCACCAACGCGATGACCGGTCAGCCGCTTGGGGATGTCCCGCGCTGCACACCTGATGATGTAGCCGCTGCCGCCGCGCGCGCCCGGGCGGTTCAGCCGGGATGGGCCGCCCGGCCGATCAAGGAACGAGCTTCCGTGCTGCTGCGCTTCCACGATCTGGTGCTCAAGCGACAGGATGAAGTCCTCGATCTGATCCAACTGGAGAACGGCAAGGCGCGCCGGCATGCGTTCGAGGAAGTCCTCGACGTATGCTTGACGGCCCGGTACTACGCCAATACCGCCGCCGACTACCTGCGTCCGAAACGACGTCAAGGTGTGCAGCTGATGCTCACCCAGGTCACCGAACTCCATCACCCCAAGGGCCTGGTCGGCATCATCTCGCCGTGGAACTATCCGCTGACGCTCGGCATCAGCGACGCCATCCCGGCGATCGTCGCAGGCAATGCGGTGCTGACCAAACCCGATCAGCAGACACCGTTTTCGGCGCTGTGGGCGGTGCAGTTGCTCGAGGAGGCCGGCATGCCGCCGGGTTTGGTGCAAGTCGTCACCGGATCCGGCTCGGAGTTAGGCGCGCCGATCATCGAGCAGTCGGACTATTTGATGTTCACCGGTTCCACCGCTGTCGGCCGCACCGTCGCGGCGCAGGCGGGTCACCAGCTGATCGACTGCTCGATGGAGTTGGGCGGCAAGAACGCGCTGCTCGTCCTCGACGACGCCGATGTCGGCAAGGCGGTATCTGGCGCGCTGCGGGCCGCGTTCTCCAATGCCGGGCAGTTGTGCATCTCGGTCGAGCGCATCTACGTCCCGGCGACCCTGTGGGATGAATTCACCACGCGTTACGCGGACGCCGCCAAGGCGTTGAAACTCTCCGCCGCCCTGGACTACTCGGGCGATATGGGTTCGCTGATCTCCGAGAAGCAGCTCAAGACCGTAATCGACCATGTCGACGACGCGGTGGCCAAGGGCGCCGCCGTGCTGGCCGGTGGCAAGGCGCGCCCCGACATCGGACCGCACTTCTACGAGCCGACAATCCTTTCCGGGGTTCGCGAAGGCATGCTTGCGTTCGCCGACGAGACGTTCGGGCCGGTTGTGTCGCTCTACCGCGTCGAGAGCGAGGACCAGGCGATCGCGAAGGCCAACGACAGCGACTACGGCCTCAACTTCAGCGTCTGGACCTCGGATCCGAAGCACGGCCAGCGAGTTGCCGCCCGCCTGCAGGCGGGCACCGTCAATGTCAACGAGGCCTATGCGGCGGCCTGGGGATCGGTCGACGCACCGATGGGCGGCATGAAGGCGTCGGGCCTCGGGCGCCGCCATGGTGAGCACGGAATCCTCAAATACACCGAATCGCAGACGATTGCGACCGAACGCCTGCTGCCCGTCGGCGCCCCGACTTGGCTAAAGCCCGACCGCTATGCGCGGATCATGACCGCTGGACTGCGCGCCCTCAAACGGCTGCCCGGAGTCAAGTAGGAGAACAGCGATGCCCAACCAATTCGACTCGGTAGGTCAGCGCTGATGGGCATAGTCGATGTTTCGCGGTGGCAGTTCGGGATCACGACCGTCTACCACTTCATCATGGTGCCGCTGACGATCGGACTGGCTCCGCTGATCGCGTTGATGCAGACGGTCTGGGTGGTCACCGACAACACCTCCTGGTATCGATTGGCGAAGTTTTTCGGCAAGTTGTTCCTGATCAACTTTGCGTTGGGGGTGGCAACCGGGATCGTCCAAGAGTTCCAGTTCGGCATGAACTGGAGCGAATATTCACGCTTCGTCGGTGACATCTTCGGCGCACCACTGGCCATGGAGGGGCTCGCCGCGTTCTTCTTCGAGTCGGTCTTCGTCGGATTGTGGATCTTCGGCTGGAGCCGGCTGCCGCGCCTCGTGCACCTGGGATGCATCTGGGTCGTGGCGATCTCGGTGAACGTCTCTGCGTTCTTTATCATCGCCGCCAACTCGTTTATGCAACATCCGGTCGGAGCGCATTACAACCCGGCGACCAAACGCGCCGAACTCGACAGTATCGTAGCGCTTTTCACGAATAACACTGCGATAGCGGCATTTACGCATACTGTCGTGGGCAGCTGGGTGACCGCCGGTGTGTTCGTCGCCGCGATCTCTACCTGGTTGATGGTGCGCGAACCGACAGCGGACGAGGCGCGCACCATGTACCGACCGGCGACCATCCTGGGCTGCTGGGTTGTGCTGGTGGCCGCCGTGGCGCTGTTCTTCACCGGGGACGTCCAGGGCAAGCTGATGTTCAAGCAGCAGCCGATGAAAATGGCGTCGGCGGAATCTTTGTGCCACACGGCAACCGACCCAACGTTCTCGATCCTGACGGTGGGTACCCACAACAATTGCGACAGCGTCGTGCGCGTCCTCGAGGCGCGATACGCGCTGCCCTTCCTGGCCGAAGGCAAGTTCAGCGGTGTAACGCTCGAAGGTGTCAAAGACATCCAACAGCGAGACGAGAAACAGTTCGGACCGGGCAACTACCAGCCGAACCTGTTCGTGACGTACTGGTCGTTCCGCGCGATGGTCGGACTGCTCGCCGTGCCGCTATTGTTTTGCCTTGCGGCCCTATGGATGACGCGAGGCGGCCGCATTCCCAAGCTGCGGTGGCTGTCCTGGTTCGCGCTGCTGACGATCCCGACCCCGTTCTTGGCCAACAGCGCCGGGTGGATATTCACCGAAATGGGCCGCCAACCGTGGATCGTGGCACCCAACCCGAACGGGGATCCGATGATCCACATCACCGTGCACCAGGGCGTGTCCGACCACGTCGCCGGTATGGTGCTGTTCTCGCTGATCACACTCACGCTGGTCTACGGTGTGCTCGCGGTGATCTGGTTCGGGTTGATGCGCCGCTACGTGGTTGCCGGGCCCCAGGAGCACGATGCCGAACCAGCGCCTCCCGCGGCGCCGAGTGAGGACGAGGTTGCGCCGCTGTCGTTCGCGTACTGAAAGGAATTGATCGCCGGTGGATTTGCATGAACTCTGGTTCGCAATCCTCGCCGCACTATTCGTCGGCTTTTTCATTCTGGAGGGCTTCGACTTCGGGGTTGGGATGTTGATGGCGCCGCTGGGCCGCGTCGCCAAGGGCGACGCCGAGCAGCACCGACGAACCGTCCTCAACACGATCGGGCCGGTCTGGGACGGCAACGAAGTGTGGCTGATCGTCGCCGGCGGTTCCATGTTCGCCGCGTTCCCCAACTGGTACGCCACGGTTTTTTCTGCGCTCTATCTACCCTTGCTGGCCATTTTGTTCGGGATGATCCTGCGTGCCGTGGCCATCGAATGGCGTGGGAAGATCGACGACACAAAGTGGCGCAGTTGGGCCGATATCGGCATCGCGGCCGGATCCTGGCTCCCCGCAGTGCTCTGGGGCGTCGCATTCGCGATCCTGATACGGGGACTGCCGGTGGACGCGAACCATCGGGTCCATCTCGCGTTCGGCGACATCATCAACCCCTACACTGTGTTGGGCGGTGTGGCGACCACCGCCCTGTTCCTATTCCACGGTGCGGCTTTTCTGGTCCTCAAGACCGCCCAAGGCGTTCGCGAAGACGCGTTGCGTTTCGCAACAGTCATGTCATTGCCCGTGACGGCCGTCGTCGCAGTATTCGGCCTGTGGACCCAGTTGGCCCATGGAAAGGACTGGACCTGGTATCTGCTGGCGGTCGCCGTAGCCGCCCAGCTGGCCGCGGTCGCACTTGTGTGGCGTCAGCGGATCGGCCTGAAAATCATGACCGGAAACCCCAGGGAGGGGTGGACTTTCGTCTGCACAACGCTCGTCGTCGCCGCGGTCGTCGTGCTGCTATTTGGCGCGCTGTATCCCAACCTGGTGCCGTCGACACTGAACCCGCAGTGGAGCGTCACCATCTACAACGGGTCGTCGACTCCCTACACGCTGAAGATCATGACGTGGGCCGCGCTAATCACCGCCCCGGCGGTACTCGTTGCCCAGGCTTGGACGTATTGGGTATTCAGCCGCCGTATTTCTGCCGAGGCCATCCCGCCGTCAATTGGGTTGCGCAGGGACGCTGCCGGACCGCGCGCCGACACGACGCGTGACGTCCCCGCGGTGTAATTGATCCTGCCGTCGACAAAAGGTCGGAGACGGGATCCGCGCCGCCAATCTGAGCGCCTAACCTCACTCGGCTCCCCGGAACGTCACCTTCTCCAACGCAACGGGTCGCAGGTAACCACCCTCGAGTGTGCGATGCCACCACGCCCGTTCGCGCACGAGTTCCCGCCATGTGGTGAACCGGTAGCGGTAAAGCTGGGCTCGCACATAGCGCGGCGGCGTATCCGGGAAGGGATTGTGGCGCAGCAGACGCAGCGTCGGCGGGTCGTTCTGCAGTAGCCGTACCAGGAATCCCCGAAGCCACGGGTATGCGTAGTGCGGGGAGATGGCCGCGAACCACATCAGCCAGTCCAGGCGGAGGTGATACGGCGCCCATTGCGGCGGCAGCCGGCGAATCGCTCCGGGCTTGCCCTTGAACTCGTATTCCTTCCACACCGTGTGATCGGTGATCTCTGCCTCGTCGGTACCTTCGATCACCACCTCCCGGCGGGTTCGCCCGATGCTGCCGAATGCGCCGTAGGTGTTGATCAAATGGAGGGGGTTGAATGACATGTTCATTCGCTGTGCGCGGGAAATCATGTTGCGCACCGGCCAGTAGGTCAAAAACAGCGACACCGCCGCGAACACGATCACCAGGCCGGCGAACCACGGCGGCGTCGAAGCCATCGCGGACGGCGCTGGGATCGGAAACACGGCCGACCATGACGACGCGTCTATTACGCTGCAGCCCAACAGAATCGTCAACCAGTTGAGCCACGCGAAGTTGCCGGAGGCCACCAACCACAGTTGGGTGATGACGACAATCGCCCCCGCCACGCTGGCCACCGGCTGCGGGGCGAACAACCCGAACGGCACCACGAGCTGCGCGAAATGGTTGCCCGCCACCTCGATTCGGTGCAGCGGCTTGGGCAAATGATGGAAGAACCAGCTCAGCGGCCCGGGCATCGGTTGCGTCTCGTGGTGGTAGTACAGGCAGGTCAGATCGCGCCAGCACGAGTCGCCACGCAGCTTGATCAGTCCCGCACCGAACTCGAGCCGGAACAGCAGCAAGCGCGCCAACCACATCGTCAGCAGCGGCGGAGCGACCCGGTCGTTTCCGAGGAAGATCGCCAGAAAACCGGTCTCCAGTAGCAGCGACTCCCAGCCGAACGAATACCAGGTCTGTCCGACGTTGACGATCGACAGATAAAGAATCCAGAGCAGCAGCCACATCGACATCGCCGCCCAAAGCGGCACCAGGCCGGTCACCCCAGCGATGATCGCCGCCGACAGCGCCGCACCCAGCCACGCGACGACGGCGAACAGCCGATCGGAATAGCGGAAGTGGAAGAGGCTCGGCACCTGGCGGAAGGACACCCGCGCCAGATATTGGGGGACCGGCAACATTCCGTGCTCGCCGATCAGCGCGCGGAATTGGCGCGCGGCAGCGACGAATGCAATCAGGTACACGGCCGCGATACCGCGCTCCAGTATCAGTCGGCCCAGCCAATATTCGGGTGCGCTCAACCATCCCATGCCCGCGGCTCCTTGGACGGTAAGCGTCCATTGTCCCGCGTATCTCGCCAATCAGTCGGAAATCGAGGGCCGCCGTCGCGACACGACCACCGACGCGGCCACTGCCGCCAGCGAAATCAGAGCCAGCAGTTGCACACCGGCGGAGTGCCCGGCGTAACCGTGGACCGACCGCCACGGATGCCGGGACAGCGCGGCACCGGCCAGAATCAGTCCACTTGCGCTCAACACCACGTTGACCGTCGACCGGTGCCGCGGCTGATCACGCAGCATCCACTGGAGCCCCAACGCGGCGCCGAACACCACGACGCCCACGACGCCGGCGACCAGCCCCCCAGCGGAAAGCAGCGCAACCGAGGCCCACGGCCCGGGTGCCCACGGGCGGGCGGGAGCGTCTTCTCGCTGCCGGCGGCGCGCGGGCCACCACGCCATCAGCGCCAACAGCGGCAGCAGCGCCAGCCCGCTGGCCAGGCCGGCCCGGTACCACGAATTGGGCGCGAAGGCGAGCGTGACGGTGCCGGACGTTCCCGCCGGCATCACCCAGCCCTGCTGCCATCCGTTGACCGCTACCGGCGTCAGTCTGATCCCGGAGCTGGTGCGTGCCACCCAACCGGGATTGATGCTTTCCGGCACCACCAGCACCCGCGACGTCGTCGCGTCCGGTAGCCGGATCTCGCGACGGGCCGGACTCCATACCCCGGTATCGGCCTGAACCGTTCTGGCACTGGGCAATTCGGCGGCGAGTGGCCCGGATAGCTGAGCGCCGTCGACGACGAACCGCTCGCCCGGGCTGATCAACAGCTCCTGCTGACCGGCCGGCAACGCGATCGGCTGACGCTCGCACGGTTGGGCGGCCACCGGGTCGCCGCGCAGCAGTGCTCCGACCGTGGTCTTGATCGTCGTGTGCACGAACCTGCCGGCGATGGCGAGCACCGGACCGTGGGCGCAGTCGACGGTGATTGCGCGGGCCCGGTTACGCGCGGGGTCGGCGGCCGCCACGGGTCGGTGGTCGCTGCCGAGCACCGCGATCTCGGCCAGCCCCGGCGGCTTGAGCTGGTCGAAGCCCAGCGCGGTGCGGTCGATGACGTCGTCCCAGTCGAGCAGGCTGAGCGTGACCCTGTCGGTGATCCGCGGTTTCAGCGACAGGCTTTGTGCTCCGCCGGCCCCGTCGCCGGATGTGCGCACTTCGCGGACCTGCGGGCCGTCGCCGAGGTCGACGGCGACCAGCGTGGGATGCGCGGGTACCGGCGACGCGGCGGGCAGCAGGCGCAGCCCGGTCACCTCGGTCGGCCGGGGCAGGGTGATGGTCAGCGTCGGCGGTGTCTTCTGCTGCACCACCCGCTGCGGCGCAATCCACGCGGTGGCCGGATCGCCGTCGGTGGTCGCATACGCCGAGCCGAGGACATCGACCAGATCGGAATCACCCTTGGCCCGTGCGGTGTCCGGCTCGGCGATCAGATCGGCCAGCTTGGGACCCTGCCGTGCGCGCACCCAGACGGCCGGCGTGACCGACACCGGTTGGGGCACGGTCAGCGTGCGGCTGAACGTGACCGGCGTTTCGGGTAGCAGCGCCATCGACGCCGCGCAGTGCATAATCCCGGGATCCCCTGGACCCTCGGCGCAGCCCGGTCGGTCGAGCGGTTCAGCGCCCAGGTCCCACCGGGCGACCGCGGCATTGCCCGGCGGTCCGGGAACCAGCACGGTGTGGCGCAAGTCGACCGGGTGCGCGAACCCGAAGGCGTCGTATTGGGTGATCGACAGGTCGGTGATGCCGAACTGCACACCGGCGGATCCGTCGTTGGTGCCGATCGCGGTGACGCGTACCCACGGCGTTTCGCCATATGGCAGCGCCGCGGTCAGCGGTTTGCCGGCCTCGTCGAACCGCAGCGTGGTGGTGCCGTTGACGGTGGACACCTGGATCCTGCGGACCTGGGCGCCGACGGCGGTCGCACTGGGTTTGACCGTGATGACGGCGTTGGTCACCGGATGGTCGAAGTCCACTTGCAGCCATTGCCCGACGGCGGACTGCAGCCCGTTGGACACCCACGCGGTCGCCGGATCGCCGTCGATCGCGGCGGCGGGCGAGGACGCGGTGGCGACGTCGGGCAGAGCTGTGGCATCCGACGACGAGCTGGACACCGTGAGCCGGCCGCCGGTCCAGCCGCCGTATACGGTCGGCGCGCCGGGGGTGGGGTAGTCGGGCACCCGGTTGAAGGTGTGCCGGGCGTCGCCGGCGGCGCGGATCGCCGACGAATGATTGTCGACTCGGCCGTAGTCGGTCTCCCTGGCGACCGGGGTGTCGGTGGCCGTGACGACGGGAGTCGGCAGACCGGCGCGGGTGGCCTCGGCGGTCGTCAGCACCGGGCCCAGGGCGGGCTCACCGAGCAGGCGCCCGCGCTCGTCGAGGCGCAGCAGCACCTCGGACCCGCCGTCGACGCGGGCCAACTGGTCGGTGTCGACGAGGTAGGGCGCGGCAGGATTGCGCGCCGCCGCTTCGTCTTTGAGGACTCGGTAGATCTCCACGGCGGGATACCTCGGCCGTAATCCGCTGTCGCTGACGAATCCCGACACCGGGCCCGGCCCGACCGGCGCACCGAACTGCGCGACCTTCTGCAGCCGCGGCGACCCGGCGATGGCCCGGTGCACCAAGATCGGGCGCGCCGACCGCGACGTGTCGGGGTCCAGGTCGTTGCGCAGCACGACGTACGAAATCCCTTGGCGGGCAAGGGTATCAGCCAGACCCAAGGAGGGTCTGCCGGCGGCGAACAGGCGTTGCACCGAGTCCAGCGCCCGGATGGTCTGCGGCGGTGTCAGCGGGATGGAATCGCGTACCCCCCAAGGACTCTCGCCGAGCACCTGGAACGGCTCGTCGTGGCTGGTACCCCACAGCTGGGTGGCAAACGGCGCGCCGGGAACCACCAACACCCGACCCGGAGCCGGCGTACCGGTGTTGTGTTCGGTGAGCCAGTCGGCGGTCTCGTGCCAATACCGCGGTATCGCGCTGAAGGTGCCGGGCGGGGTGATCCGGCCGGTCCACGCCAGCGAGGTGCTTACCAGAAGGGCGGTCAGCACAGCGATTCCGGCCGCCACCCGTTTGTCGCGTTCCGGGTGAGCTAACGCGTGGATCCACACCGGCCTCGGTGCACTGCCAGGCAGCGGTATCCGGCCCAGCAGCTCGGCCAGGCCCAGCAGTACCGGGATCCGGATCAGGGACTCCAGCTTGTGCACGTTACGTAGCGGGGCTCCGCCGGCATCCAGGAAGGCCTGCACCTGATGCGCCATCGGTGAGCCCAGCCCGCCGCCATAGCCGGCGGCCAGCAGCACCACGCCGACCAGGAGCATGGTCACCAGCCGCCCGGACACCGGGCCCCCGCGCATTGCCATCCCGGCGAGCCCGGCCAGCCCGGCGGCGGCGACCAGGCAGGTGCCCAGGATCGCGACCGAGCCGGTGACCAGTGGTGCCCCCGCGGTGGCGTCGGGCGCCACGAACGGCGTCCAGCTGTCGGTGCCGCGCAGCACTTCGACCAGTGACGACCATTGCGTTGTGACACCGGAAGATTCGATGAAATCCAAAAACGGCGGGCTGATCCGGGCCATGAGTACCAGCGCCACCAGCCACCACGACATCGCGAGGGCCAGGGCAACCAGCCACCATCCGGTGTATCGCCACCACAGCCGGTTCGGCCGATGGCAGGCCCACCAAATCACGGCGGGCAGACAGCCCGCCAGCGTCGCGATGGCGTTGACGGCCCCCATCAGCGCGACCGCGAGACCGGCCTGCCCGGCCAGCCGTCGCACCGACCTGCCGGGATCTGCGCGCAACGCGAGAATCGTCGGCAGCAGCACCCACGGCGCCAGCATGATCGGCAGGGTCTCCGACGAGATCGACCCCAGGGTGGTCAGAACCCGCGGCGACAGTGCGAACGCCGCCGCGGCGATCACCCGCGACGTCGGCGTCCCGATGTGCAGCGCCTCGGCGACCCGCAGCAACCCCCAGAAACCCACCGTCAGCAGCAGCGCCCACCACAGCCGCTGCGTGATCCAGCCCGGCAGCCCCAGCAGGTGACCGGCCAAGAAGAACGTGCCGTGCGGAAACAGGTAGCCGTAGGCCTGGTTTTGCGCCTGCCCGAATGGCAGCTCGCTGTTCCACAGGTTGGTCGCCCGAACCAGGAAGCGCAGCGGGTTGGCGGTGAGGTCGAGCTTGGTGTCGGGAGAAATCTGCCCGGGCGACTGGACGAAGCTCAAGGCCAGCGCGACCGTGCCGACCAACCACAACCAGCGCCGCGAGAGCGGCGAGCTCAGGCTAGCTGCGGTTGCCGTACTCAACCCGATTGAGTACCGACGACTGCGGGTCGCCGCCGGGAAGTGGGGGCTTGGTGTCCTGCTGCACCATCAGCGTGATCCCGAAGATGGCGGCGGCACCCAGCAGCAAACCGACCACGACGCTGGCGGCGGCGGGCGCCACGAACCGATTCATAGTCGCCAAACCTAGCAGAACTAGCGGTCGCGGTCGTTGCCCGTGGGAGCGGCGGCCATGGCGTCATGACAGCATGGGCGGATGTCTTTTCCCCGCGTTCTGGCCGCGCTCGCCGCGGTGACGATGCTGTCGGCGGCGTGCGGCGGCACCGGCGAACGACCCAAGTCGGCACCGGCGCCGTCCCACCAGGCCGCCGCCGCACCGGCATGCGGGGACTCGGCGGCCGTCCTGGCGGCAATGTCGACCCGTGACAAGCTGGCTCAGCTGCTGATGGTCGGGGTGCGTAACCGCGTCGACGCCACGGCTGTGGTGAAAGACCACCACGTCGGCGGCATCTTCATCGGCAGTTGGACCGAGCTGTCGATGCTGAAAGACGGGTCGTTGAAGGGTCTTACCGCGTCGACAGCCCTGCCGCTGGCGATCAGCGTCGACGAAGAAGGCGGGCGGGTGTCCCGGCTGTCTCCGCTGATCGGGCCGGCGCCGTCGGCGCGGGTGCTGGCCCAGACCCAGTCTCCTGAACAGGTCTACGGCACGACGCTGAAGCGGGGACAGCGGATGCACGACCTGGGCATCACCATCGATTTCGCTCCCGTGGTCGACGTCACCGATGCGCCGGACGACACCGTGATCGGCGACCGGTCGTTCGGCTCGGATCCCGCCAAGGTCACCGAGTACGCCGGGGCATATGCGCGGGGCCTGCGCGACGCCGGGCTGCTACCGGTGCTCAAGCATTTCCCCGGACACGGGCACGGGTCCGGCGACTCGCACACCGGCGGGGTCACCACGCCGCCGCTCGCCGAGCTGCAAAAAGACGATTTGGTGCCCTATCGGACGCTGGTCACCGCGGCCCCGGTCGGCGTCATGGTCGGCCATCTGCAGGTTCCCGGGCTGCCCGGCAATCTTCCGGCAAGCCTCAACCCGGACGCCGTGCGGTTGCTGCGCACCGGCAGCGGCTACGGCGGTCCGCCCTTCAATGGCCCGGTGTTCAGCGACGACCTGTCCAGCATGGCTGCGGTGAACGAGCGCTACACCGTGCCCGACGCGGTCTTGCGGACCCTGCAGGCGGGCACCGACATCGCGTTGTGGGTCACCACCGACGAGGTGCCCGCGGTGCTGGCTCGCCTCGAGAAGGCCCTGGCCGCAGGTGAGCTGACGATGCCGGCGGTCGATGCGTCGGTGCTGCGGATCGCGCAGATGAAGGGCCGACGCTCTGAGTGCGGGCGCTAGCGCACTGGATTCAGCTAACCTCGGTGGCGTAAAGCAGGTCTGGAAGGGCACAGCATGGCAGGTGGCACCAAGCGGCTACCGCGTGCTGTCCGCGAACAGCAGATGCTCGACGCCGCCGTCGAGATGTTCTCGAAAAACGGCTACCACGAGACGTCCATGGACGCGATCGCCGCCAGAGCGCAGATCTCCAAGCCGATGCTCTACCTGTATTACGGCTCCAAGGAGGAGCTGTTCGGCGCCTGCCTGAACCGCGAGCTGACGCGGTTCATCGACGGTGTGAGCGAAGACATCGACCCCGAGCAGAGCCCGAAGGACTTGCTGCGCAACGCAATTCTGTCGTTCATGCGCTACATCGACGCCAACCGGGCGTCGTGGATAGTGATGTACACCCAGGCCACCAGCTCGCAGGCGTTCGCGCACACCGTGCGGGAGGGACGTGCGCGGATCATCGAGCTGGTCGCCCGACTACTGCAGAGCGGAACCAGGCACCCCGACCCCGACGCCGACTTCGAGATGATGGCGGTAGCGCTGGTCGGGGCGGGCGAGGCGGTGGCGACCCGGCTGAGCACCGGCGATACCGACGTCGACGAGGCGGCCGAACTGATGATCAACCTGTTCTGGCGCGGCCTCAAGGGCACGCCGTCGGATAGGGACGTGGCCGAAGTCGGCGGCGGTCAGTCCGGCGCGAGTGTCGGTTAGCGCGACCTGACCGTTCCCGTGAGGTAGGGGTATCCCTTGGCGATGTTGCGCAAGCTGATGTCCCAGCCACCTTCGACCTGATCGACGTACAGACCCGGACTGGCGGGCAGCACCACCGGTTTTCCGAACCGCACCGAATACGTGACCGCGTCGGGCAGGCCGGCCTCAAGGTTCGCCAATACCGCTGCGGCACTGAACATCCCGTGTGCGATGACGGTGGGGAAGCCGAACAGCTTGGCCCCGATCGGGTTGGTGTGGATCGGGTTGTGATCGCCGCCGACGGCGGCGTAGCGACGAATCTGGCCCGGGGTTATCCGCAGGATGGCGTTCGGCGGAGGCAACTTGGGCTGCTTCTGGGGCGGCGGTTTGGGCTCGTCGGACAGGCTGGTGCGCTGCTGATGCAGGAAGGTCGTCACCTGATGCCACGCGAGATCGTTGCCGACGCTGACATCGGACACCACATCGACAAGCAGGCCCTTGCGGTGTTCGCGAAGGTTCTCCGCATGCACCGCGATCCCGACCGTGTCGGTCACCGCGATCGGCCGGTATTGCTCGATGTGGTTTTCGGTATGCACGGCTCCCATTGCGGCGAAAGGAAAGTCGAATCCGGTCACCAGCGACATCACCGTCGGGAAGGTCAGCGCGAACGGATAGGTCAACGGAACGGTGTCGCCGTAGCGCAGCCCGGTGACCGCGGCATAGTCGGCCACGTTGGACCGGTCGATCTGCAGGTCCTGCACTTTCAGCATTCGGGTAGGCAGGGTGTCGCTGCGCGGCACGAACGGCAGCGCCCCGGCCGCCGCGCGCACGAGATTCTTCAAACCGCTTGGCTGTGTCACTTCACGCCCCCAACATTGCCTGGCCGCACACACGAATCACATTGCCGGTCACCGCGTTTGACGCCGGGCTGGCGAAGTAGGCGATGGTCTCGGCGACATCGACGGGCTGCCCGCCCTGAAACAGCGAGTTCATCCGACGGCCCACCTCGCGGGTTGCCAGCGGGATGGCGGCCGTCATCTGTGTTTCGATGAATCCCGGTGCGACGGCGTTGATCGTGATGCCCTTGCCGGCAAGCTCGGGCGCCAGGGCCTGGGCAAGGCCGATCATGCCGGCCTTGGTGGTGGCGTAGTTGGTCTGCCCGCGATTGCCCGCGATGCCGGCCATCGACGACAGCCCGATCACCCGGCCACCCTCGCCGATGCTGCCGTTGCCGACCAGTCCCTCGGTAAGTCGAAGCGGGGCAAGCAAATTGACGGCGAGCACGGCGTCCCACCGGGCATCGTCCATGTTGACCAGCAACTTGTCGCGGGTGATGCCGGCGTTGTTGACCAGGATGTCGGCCCGGCCGTTGTGGTGCTCACCCAGATGTTCGGTGATCTTCTCCACGGCGTCGTCCGCGGTGACGTCGAGGGTCAGCGCCGTACCGCCGACTCTGCTGGCTGTCTTTTCGAGCGCCTCGGCGGCCGCCTCGACGTCGATCGCTACCACCCGGGCTCCGTCGCGAGCGAACACCTCGGCAATCGTCGCGCCGATACCCCGGGCGGCGCCGGTGACGATGCCGGTCTTGCCGTCCAGCGGGCGGTCCCAGTCGCTCGGCGGGGTGGCATCCTCGGCGCCGACGTAGAACACCTGGCCGTCGACATAGGCCGACTTCGCCGACAGGATGAACCGCATCGTGGACTCCAGGCCGGTGGCGGCAGGTTTGGCGTCGGGGGCCAGGTAGACCAGCTGAGCGGTGGCGCCGCGGCGCAGCTCTTTGCCCAGGGAGCGGGTGAAGCCCTCCAGCGCGCGCTGCGCGATCCGCTCGTCGGTGCTGCCCGCCGCCTCGGGCGTGGTGCCGACGACGACGACGCGGCCGGAGGGGCCGAGGTTGCGCAGCAATGGGGTGAAGAACTCGTACAGCGCCTTCAACCCGGCCGGCGCGGTGATACCGGTGGCGTCGAAAACCAGCCCGCCGAACGAATCCGCCCAGCGGCCACCGAGATTGGCGCCCACCACGTCATAGTCCGTGTTCAGCGCCGCGCGCAGCGGCTCGACCACCCGGCCCTCACCGCCGATCAGCAGCGACCCGACCAGCGGCGGATCGCCGACCCGATAACGGCGCAACGGCTCGGGCTGCGGAACGCCGAGTTGCTTGGCCAGAAACGACCCGGGGCCGGAGTTGACGACCTGGGAGAATAGATCCGATGAAACCTTGGGGGCCACTGAGTTGCCTTCCGTATCGAGCCTGTCATCTGTCGACTACCGTATCGATAGCGAACTTACTCCAGAGTAAGATCAGTAGGTAGTATGCCTACTGGGTACTAATCGCGGATAACCCCCACCTGACGGAGATAAGCGTGAGTTTTGAAAGTTCTTCTTCAAGTTCCCAGCCGAAGGTCAACGCCGACGGGACCCGTTCGACGCGGCGCGTCGCCGTGCTGGGCGGCAACCGGATCCCGTTCGCGCGCTCCGACCGCGCGTACGCCGACGCGTCCAACCAGGACATGTTCACCGCCGCCTTGCGCGGGCTGGTCGACCGATTCGGCCTGGCCGGTGAACGGCTGGGCGCGGTGATCGGCGGTGCGGTGCTCAAGCACAGCCGCGACTTCAACCTGATGCGCGAATGCGTGCTGGGCTCGGCGCTGTCGTCCTACACGCCGGCGTTCGACATCCAGCAAGCCTGTGGGACAGGGCTGCAGGCGGCGATCGCCGCGGCCGACGGCATCGCCTCCGGCCGCTACGAGGTTGCCGCCGCCGGCGGGGTGGACACGACTTCCGATCCGCCGATCGGTTTCGGCGATAACCTGCGCCGCACGCTGCTGGCGCTGCGCCGGTCGAAATCCAACGTCGAGCGGCTGAAGTTGGTGGGCAAGCTGCCCGCGACGCTCGGGGTCGAGATCCCGGTGAACGCCGAACCTCGAACCGGGTTGTCGATGGGTGAGCACCAGGCGATCACCACCAAGCAGATGGGCATCAAGCGGGTCGATCAAGATGAGCTGGCCGCGGCCAGTCACCGCAACATGGCGGCCGCCTACGACCGGGGTTTCTTCGACGACCTGGTCACCCCATTTTTGGGTCTCTACCGCGACGACAACCTTCGGCCGGACGCGTCGGTGGACAAGCTGACCAAACTCAAGCCGGTGTTCGGCGTGAAAGCCGGCGACGCGACGATGACCGCAGGCAATTCCACGCCGCTGACCGACGGTGCCTCGGTGGCGTTGCTGGCCAGTGAGGAATGGGCCGCCGAGCACTCCCTGTCGCCACTTGCCTATTTCGTGGACGCCGAGACGGCCGCGGTCGACTATGTCAACGGCGCCGACGGACTGCTGATGGCGCCGACTTACGCGATACCCCGACTGCTGGCCCGCAACGGGCTGAGCCTGCAGGACTTTGATTTCTACGAATTCCACGAGGCTTTCGCCTCGGTGGTGCTCGCACACCTGCAGGCGCTGGAATCCGAGGAGTACTGCAAGCAGCGGCTGGGATTGGATGCCGCGTTGGGCTCCATCGACCGGTCCAAGCTCAACGTCAACGGTTCGTCGCTGGCCGCTGGTCACCCCTTCGCAGCCACAGGCGGGCGGATCCTCGCGCAGGCAGCCAAGCAACTGGCGGAGAAGAAGGCAAAGCAGCAGGGCGGGGGGAAAGACGCCGCGAAGCCGTTGCGCGCGCTGATCTCGATCTGTGCTGCCGGCGGCCAGGGCGTCGCCGCCATTCTCGAAGCCTGATACCGCAGGGCAGAAGGGCTTTCGGTCGCCAGGTAGCGACGTTTAGCAACGACACCGGACGGGTAACCGAGGAGTCGGATAGCTCCGTGTTGTCGTCCGACCCCCCGACCCGATGGCAGCGCGGGGCATCCTTGGATTAGGCCATACCTGTACCCCTACGGGGTGGCGTTAAGGGGCCGCCGCAGGAAAGAGGGGAGCCAGCGGCGGCCCCTTTTCGGCGCAAGCCTCCACGTGGATGAGCAGACGTAAAAGCCCCCGACACGCGGTTCGCGCGGGGGGCTTTTACGTCCGCTCGGCGAGGCTTAGAACGCTGCCTCGTCGAGCTCCATGATTTCGTTGTCGAGCGTCTCCAGCACCTGGCGAGTGCTGGTCAGCAGCGGCAGGAAGTTCTTCGCGAAGAACGACGCCACGGCGATCTTGCCCTCGTAGAAGGCCCGGTCGGCGTCGCTCACGCCGGCGTCGAGCGCCTCCAGCGCCACCGCGGCGTGACGCTGCAGCAACCAGCCGATCAGCAGGTCACCGACACTCATCAGGAAGCGCACCGAGCCCAGGCCCACCTTGTAGACACTGGTGACCTCCTCCTGCGCGGCCATCAGGTAGCTGGTCAGCGACGCGGCCATCGCCTGAACGTCGGCCAGCGCAGTGGCCAGCAACTCACGCTCGGCTTTGAGCCGGCCATTGCCCGACTCGTTCTTGACGAACTCCTCGATCTGGCTCGCCAGGTGGCCCAGCGCCACACCCTTGTCGCGGACGATCTTGCGGAAGAAGAAGTCCTGCGCCTGGATGGCGGTGGTGCCCTCGTAGAGCGAGTCGATCTTGGCGTCGCGGATGTACTGCTCGACCGGGTAGTCCTGCAGGAAGCCCGAACCACCGAACGTCTGCAGGCTCTCGGTCAGCTTGGCGTAGGCCTGCTCCGAGCCGACACCCTTGACCACCGGCAGCAACAGGTCGTTGACCTTGACCGCCAGCTCGGGGTCGATGCCGTGCACCGCAGTGGCCACGGCCGCGTCCTGGAAGGTACCGGTGTAGGTGTAGAGCGCGCGTAGACCCTCGGCGTACGCCTTCTGCGTCATCAGGCTGCGACGCACATCGGGGTGATGAGTGATCGTCACCCGCGGCGCGGTCTTGTCGGTCATCTGGGTCAGGTCGGCGCCCTGCACACGCTCCTTGGCGTAGTCCAACGCATTGAGGTAGCCGGTGGACAGCGTCGCAATGGCCTTGGTACCGACCATCATTCGGGCCTGCTCGATGACCTCGAACATCTGCGCGATGCCGTTGTGCACCTCGCCGACCAGCCAGCCCTTGGCGGGAACGCCATGCTGACCGAACGACAGCTCACAGGTCGCGGAAACCTTCAGGCCCATCTTGTGCTCGACATTGGTGACGAACACGCCGTTACGCTCGCCGAGCTCACCGGTCTCGAAGTCGAACAGGAACTTGGGCACGAAGAACAGCGACAGGCCCTTGGTGCCCGGCCCTGCGCCCTCGGGGCGGGCCAGCACCAAGTGGAAAATATTCTCGAACAGGTCGCCGGAGTCACCGGACGTGATGAACCGCTTGACACCGTCGATGTGCCACGACCCGTCGTCCTGCTTGACCGCCTTGGTCCGGCCGGCGCCGACGTCCGAACCAGCGTCCGGCTCGGTGAGCACCATGGTCGAACCCCAGCCGCGCTCAGCGGCCAGGACGGCCCACTTCTTCTGCTCTTCGGTGCCGAGGTGGTAGAGGATGTTGGCGAATCCAGCGCCGCCGGCATACATCCAGACCGCGGGGTTGGCGCCCAGAAGGTGCTCATGCAGCGCCCACACCAACGCCTTGGGCATCGGGGTGCCGCCGAGCGCCTCATCGATACCGACCTTGTCCCAACCGGCATCGAGCACCGCGTGAACGGACTTCTTGAACGACTCGGGCAGCGTCACCGAGTGTGTCTCCGGGTCGAAGACCGGGGGATTCCGGTCGCCCTCGACGAACGACCCGGCGACTGGGCCCTCGGCCAGCCGGCTCATCTCCGCCAGCATCTCGCGGGCAGTGTCGGTGTCCAGGTCGCCGTAGTCGCCGTCACCGAGTGCCTTGTCGACACCGAAGACCTCGAACAGGTTGAATACCTGGTCACGGACATTGCTCTTGTAGTGGCTCACTATTCCTCCTCGATGAGAACGCCACCTTGGTTGGGTACTAGGGCTAAGTTACCCACCAGTAACAGGGCCAACTATACCGATCGGTAACTTCAATGCAAGCAAGTGTGAGCTAAATTCCACTGCCTAATTAACCAACCGGTTGGCATGGCCCTCGTGGATGCGGTGATATGCTGGTCTACCTGCGGCGATGGCGAATCCGCGGCAACTGTGTCGATGGTCACGCGACTCGTCGTAGCGGACCTTGGCGACCCCTCGCGGCCGTCTCCGCGGGGGTGTGAGGCCGGCCGAGTAAGGTCGGCAATGCGAATCCCGTCGATGCGAATGAACACCGGTGAACTCACCTGAAAAGCTGACGCCCTCGTCCCTGCGCGAGGCCTTCGGCCACTTTCCGTCCGGGGTGATCGCCATCGCCGCAGAAGTCCGCGGGGTCCGCGAAGGGCTCGCGGCGAGCACCTTCGTCCCGGTGTCGCTGGACCCGCCGCTGGTGTCGTTCTGTGTGCAGAACACGTCGACCACCTGGCCGAAACTCAGGGACGTGCCGGCGCTGGGCATCAGCGTGCTCGGCGAAGCGCACGACGCGGCCGCGCGCGCACTGGCCGCGAAGACCGGCGACCGGTTCGCCGGTTTGGAAACGGTCTCCAACGGCAGCGGTGCGGTCTTCATCAAGGGCACCGGCGTGTGGTTGGAAAGCGCGATCGAGCAACTGATACCCGCGGGGGATCACACGATAGTCGTGCTGCGCGTCAGCGATGTTCGGGTCGACCCCGAGGTAGCGCCGATCGTGTTCCACCGCAGCGTCTTCCGCCGCCTCGGCGCCTAAAGACCCGGTGTGCTCAGCCTAGCGACGGAACAACTTGTTGCCCAGCCACACCACGGGGTCGTACCGGCGGCCGGCGACGCGTTCCTTCATCGGGATGATCGCGTTGTCGGTGATCTTGATACTTTCGGGGCAAACCTCGGTGCAGCACTTGGTGATGTTGCACAACCCGAGACCGGCCTCGTCCTGGGCCAGATCCCGCCGATCCGCGGTGTCGAGCGGATGCATCTCCAGTTCCGCCACCCTGATGAAAAAGCGCGGCCCGGCGAACGCCTGCTTGTTCTCTTCATGGTCGCGGATCACATGGCAGACGTTCTGGCACAAGAAGCATTCGATGCACTTGCGGAACTCTTGGGAACGCTCCACATCCTGCTGCGCCATCCGGTACTCGCCGGGCTGAAGGTCCTTGGGCGGGGTGAATGACGGGATCTCACGGGCTTTCTCGTAGTTGAACGAGACGTCGGTGACCAGATCGCGGATCACCGGGAAGGTCCGCAGCGGTGTCACGGTGACCAGCTCGTCTTCGGCGAACGTCGACATCCGCGTCATGCACATCAGCCGCGGTCGGCCGTTGATCTCCGCCGAGCACGATCCGCACTTGCCGGCCTTGCAGTTCCAGCGCACCGCGAGGTCGGGTGTTTGGGTCTGCTGCAGCCGATGGATGACGTCGAGCACCACCTCGCCCTCGTTGACCTCGACGGTGAAGTCCTGCAGGGCGCCGCCACTCTCGTCACCGCGCCACACCCGCATGCTGGCGTTGTAGGTCATTTAGGTACTCCGTCCTGGGTGCTCGGCCAGCTCCTCGTCGGTGTAGTACTTCTCCAGCTCGGAGATCTCGAAGAGCTCCAGCAAGTCGGCCCGCATCGGAACCTGCGCCTCACGGGTGACGCTGATGTGGGGCAAGGCGGAATCACCTTCTGTCCGGCACACCAACAAGGTGTTGCGCCACGTGGCGTCCATAGCGGGATGGTCGTCGCGGGTATGCCCGCCGCGGCTTTCGGTGCGCTCCAGCGCGGCCTTGGCCACGCACTCGCTGACCAGCAGCATGTTGCGCAGGTCGATGGCCAGGTGCCACCCCGGGTTGTATTGGCGATGCCCTTCGACTTGCAGATTGGCGAATCGGGCCCGCAGCTCCTCCAGCCGCGACAGCGCCTGGGAAATCTCGTCGGCCTTGCGGATGATGCCCACCAACTCGTTCATGGTGTCCTGCAGGTCGATCTGCAGCTTGTACGGATTCTCCGCCGGCGAGCCATCTTTCGGCCCGTCGAACGGCGAGAGCGCCAGCTTGGCGGCGGCCTCGACCGCATCCTCGGAAACCGAGGGGCGGCTGCTGAGCGCCCGCACGTAGTCGGCGGCCCCCAGGCCTGCGCGCCGGCCGAACACCAACAGGTCCGACAGCGAGTTGCCGCCCAACCGGTTTGAGCCGTGCATGCCGCCGGAGCACTCCCCGGCCGCGAACAGGCCGGGAACCGTGGCCGCGCCGGTGTCCGGGTCGACCTCCACGCCGCCCATCACGTAATGGCAGGTCGGTCCGACTTCCATCGGCTCCTTGGTGATGTCGACCCCGGCCAGCTCCATGAACTGGTGATACATCGAGGGGAGTCGACGCTTGATCTCCGCGGGCGTCAGCCGTGACGCGATGTCGAGGTAGACCCCGCCGTGCGGGGTGCCGCGGCCGGCCTTGACTTCGGAGTTGATCGCGCGCGCCACCTCGTCACGGGGCAGCAGATCCGGGGTGCGGCGGGCCGAGTCGTTGTCCTTGAGCCACTGGTCGGCCTCTTGCTCGGTTTCGGCGTATTGCCCTTTGAACACCGGCGGGATGTAGTCGAACATGAACCGCTTGTCATCGGAGTTCTTGAGCACTCCGCCATCTCCGCGGACACCCTCGGTGACCAGGATTCCCTTCACGCTGGGGGGCCATACCATGCCGGTGGGGTGGAACTGCACGAACTCCATGTTGATCAGCGTCGCGCCGGCCCGCAGCGCCAGCGCGTGCCCGTCGCCGGTGTACTCCCAGGAGTTCGATGTCACCTTGAACGACTTGCCGATCCCCCCGGTGGCCAGCACGACCGCGGGAGCCTCGAACAACAGGAACCGGCCGGTCTCGCGCCAGTAGCCGAACGCGCCCGAGATCCGATCGCCGTCCTTGAGCAGCTCGGTGATCGTGCATTCGGCGAACACCTTGATCCGCGCCTCGTAGTCGCCGAGTTCGGCGTGATCCTCTTGCTGCAGCGACACGATCTTCTGCTGCATCGTGCGGATCAACTCCAACCCGGTGCGGTCACCGACGTGCGCCAGCCGCGCATAGGTGTGCCCGCCGAAGTTGCGCTGGCTGATCCGGCCGTCCTTGGTGCGGTCGAACAGCGCGCCGTAGGTCTCCAGTTCCCAGACCCGGTCCGGTGCCTCCTTGGCGTGGAGTTCGGCCATTCGCCAGTTGTTCAGGAACTTCCCGCCACGCATGGTGTCGCCGAAGTGCACTTGCCAGTTGTCTTTGGGATTGGAGTTGCCCATCGACGCGGCGCAGCCGCCCTCGGCCATCACCGTGTGGGCCTTGCCGAACAACGACTTGCACACCACCGCGACCTTCAGGCCGCGTTCCCGCGCCTCGATGACCGCGCGCAGGCCTGCGCCGCCGGCACCGATCACGACGACGTCGTAGGAGTGCCGTTCGACCTCAGTCATGAAACCTCACTCAACTCTTACCGTGCTGAAATAATTTGTCAGCCAATGAATCTCAGGTCGTGGATGGTGCCACTGGCGACCAGCATGATGTAGAAGTCAGTCAAAATCAGCGTGCCCAACGTGATCCAAGCCCACTGCATGTGCTTGGTGTTGATCACACTGACCTGCGTCCAGAGCCAGTAGCGCACCGGATGCCTGGAGAAGTGCTTGAGCCGGCCGCCGGTGACATGCCGGCAGGAGTGGCAGGACAGGGTGTAGATCCACAGCAGAATCACGTTGGCCGTGAGAATGATGTTGCCCAGTCCGAAGCCGAAACCGCTCGGCGAGTGGAAGGACTTGATGACGTCGTAGGTGTTGATGATCGAGATGATGCACGCCGCGTAGAAGAAGTAGCGGTGGATGTTCTGCAAAATCAGGGGGAACCGCGTCTCGCCGGTGTAAGCCGAATGTGGTTCTGCCACAGCGCATGCCGGTGGTGACTGCCAGACCGTGCGGTAGTAGGCCTTGCGGTAGTAGTAACAGGTCAACCGGAAGGCCAGCAGAAACGGCAGCGAGATGAACGCCATCGGGATGAACCACGGCAGCTCGCCAACCCATGCCCCGAAGTGCCGGGCGCCTTCCACACATGACTCGCTGACACAAGGCGAGTAGAACGGCGTCAGGTAGTGGTAGTCCTCGACGTAATAGGCGCTGCCCCAGAACGCCCGGACCGTCGCATAGATGACAAACACCGAGAAGCCAAGATCGGTCCAGAAGATCGGCAGCCACCATCGGTCGGTGCGCAGTTTGCGTTGCGGCAATTGGGCGCGTGTCGGAGAGAAGACTCCGGTGGCAGGGCGGTCCGCCGTGGGTGCACTCATTGTGATGTGATCCTCTTCGCGTGGGCTGCTGGCAGAGTACTCACATCGCAGCGCCCCGCTGTTAGCGGGGGCGGGTCAGGACCGGCTGTGCCCGCCGACGCCTTCGTCGTCGACGTCACGCCAGAACTCGGTGTCATATTGGGTGTCGGGGATCGGGATCTTCTCGCCGGAGTGAGTGACGTTGTGCCGGGCCAGATCCAGCTCGCCGGCGTCGATATCGAGCAACTCGACGTCGTTGAGGATCCGCTCGGCGTCGTTGACGATCCGTCGCATCGCCGGGGTGTCGCCGTACCGCGACTTCAAAGCCGTCACGCACCGCCGCAGGCCACCGATGAGGTCGTGAAGTTCGGCGAGTTCAGTAGTGCTGGACAACGGATCTCCCTGATGAGGTGTCATGGATCACAGTACGTCACCCGATACTATCCACCGCCCACACGCCTCGTGAGACAGGTCACTTGGGCGCGACTGTGCAGCCAGACGCCCGCTCGTCGCCGAACGTGCGCCCAGCCGCACTCTCGAGCCGGCCGGTCAACGCAAGCAGCCCCCGACACGCCGTGCGCGCGGGGGCTTTTGCGTTATCGGACTACTTGGTGATCGCGATGCGCTTGGCCTGGGTTCCGGCGTATGCGCCGGCCACCCGGACGGTCAGCACGCCCGCGTCATACGACGCCGAGACGGCCTCGCTGGTGATGTGCGCCGGCAGCTCGAATGACCGGCGGAACGACCCGTAGCGGACCTCGCGCAGCGTGCGCCCGTCCTTCTCCTCAGCGTGCTCGTCGCGACGCTCGCCGTGGATGACCAGGCTTCCGTTGTCGAGCTCGACGTTGACGTCCTTTTCGACGTCCACGCCCGGCAGCTCGAGGCGGACCACCGCATCCTCGCCGTCCTTGACGATTTCCGCGGCAGGGCTGAACCCAGCGGTTACCGGCTTGAACCAGTCGCTTGCGGCGGACGGACCGAAGAAGTCGCGCATCCAACGGTCGACGTCCCAAGCGGGCCGCGACCACAACGTCAGGTTGCTCATTGGTGTCTCCTAGTGCTCTGTGATTGCCGGCACTGCGCCGGTGCTACTGGTATAAACATGAGTCGACCACGCTTAAGTTCCACCTGCGTGTTCGCCAGAAGTGAATCGGGTACAGAAACAAGCTCACACTCGTCCGGACGGGTTGTGAGGACACTGTCATGGCGGCGTCACATTCAGCCATATTTCGGCAATATCGCCTTCCTAACCTCGTGATATGTCCTCAGCCGGGAACGCGCGCACCCCCCGCGACGTCGTCGTCGTCGGGCACGGGATGGTGGGCCACCGGCTGGTCGAGGCGCTGCGGGCTCGGGATACCGACGGTTCGTGGCGCATCACCGTACTGGCCGAGGAGTCGGACGCGGCCTACGACCGGGTCGGCCTGACCGGCTACACCGAGCATTGGGAGCGCGACCTGCTGGCGCTGCCCGGCAACGACTACGCCGGCGACGATCGGGTCCGGCTGTGTTTGCGCAGCCGCGTGATCGAGATCGACCGGACCGCCAAGGTCGTGCTGACCGCCGACGGCTTGCGGCATCGCTACGACGCGCTGGTGCTAGCGACCGGTTCCTACGCGTTCGTCCCGCCGGTGCCCGGTCACGACCTGCCCGAGTGCCACGTCTACCGCACGCTCGACGACCTCGACGCGATCCGCGCCGACGCCAAGCGCACGCTGGACGCCGGGCACACCCGCGCCGGTGTGGTGATCGGCGGGGGACTCTTGGGGCTGGAAGCGGCAAACGCGCTGCGCCAGTTCGGTTTGCACACGCACATCGTCGAGATGATGCCGAGGTTGATGGCTCAGCAACTCGACGAGGCCGGCGGCGCACTGCTGGGAAGGATGATCGCCGACCTCGGCATCGCCATGCACCTCGGCGTGGGCACCGATGCGATTGAATCGGTTGAGCACTCGGACGGCGCCCGTTCGGTGCGGGTGCGGCTCGCGGACAGTGAGGTCATCGACGCCGGGCTGGTCATCTTCGCCGCCGGCATCCGTCCCCGCGACGAACTGGCCATTGCGGCGGGCTTGAGCGTCGCCGAGCGGGGTGGGGTACTCACCGACTTGTCTTGCCGGACAAACGATCCCGACATCTACGCCGTCGGCGAAGTGGCCGCCATCGAGGGGCGCTGCTACGGCCTGGTCGGTCCCGGCTACACCAGCGCCGAGGTGGTGGCCGACCGCTTGCTGGACGGCGCTGCGGAGTTTCCCGGTGCCGACATGTCGACGAAGCTCAAATTGCTCGGCGTCGACGTCGCCAGTTTCGGCGATGCGCTGGGGGCCACCCCGGACTGCCTCGAGGTCGCGGTCCATGACGCGGTGAAGCGCACGTACGCCAAGCTGGTGCTCTCCGACGACGCGAAGACGCTGCTGGGCGGCGTGCTGGTCGGTGACGTCTCGTCGTACGGGGTGCTGCGACCGATGGTCGGCGCCGAGCTGCCCGGGGATCCGATGGCCTTGATCGCACCGGCCCAATCCGGCAGCGGCGCAACCGGTTTGGGTGTCGGTGCGTTGCCGGATTCGGCGCAGATCTGCTCGTGCAACAACGTCACCAAAGGTGATTTGACCGCGGCGATCGCCGATGGCTGTGCCGATGTGGCTGCGCTCAAGTCATGCACTGCGGCCGGCACGTCGTGCGGTTCCTGCGTCCCGATGCTCAAGCAGCTGCTCGAGGCCGAGGGCGTGCAGCAGTCCAAGGCGCTCTGCGAGCACTTCAGCCAGTCGCGCGCCGAGCTGTTCGAGATCATCTCCGCCACCGAGATCCGGACGTTTTCCGGCCTGCTGGAGCGCTTCGGTACCGGAAAAGGCTGCGACATCTGCAAACCCGCCGTCGCCTCTATCCTGGCGTCTACCGGCTCCGAGCACATCCTCGACGGCGAACAGGCCTCCCTGCAGGACTCCAACGACCACTTCCTGGCCAACATTCAGCGCAACGGCAGCTACTCCGTTGTGCCGCGGGTG
The DNA here is from genome assembly GCF_002102185.1 of Mycobacterium fragae. GTDB lineage: Bacteria > Actinomycetota > Actinomycetes > Mycobacteriales > Mycobacteriaceae > Mycobacterium > Mycobacterium fragae. Next base: position 28,197 of record NZ_LQOW01000027.1, on the reverse strand, counting down.
CCCGGCGGTGACATCAAGCCCGAACACCTGATTCTGATCGGCCAGATCGCGCAGGACTTCGGGCTGTACACCAAGATCACCGGCGGGCAACGCATCGACCTGTTCGGTGCCCGCGTCGACCAGCTGCCGCAGATCTGGAAGCGGCTGGTCGACGGCGGCATGGAATCCGGTCACGCCTACGGCAAGGCGGTGCGCACGGTGAAAAGCTGCGTGGGAACCGACTGGTGCCGCTACGGCGTGCAGGACTCGGTGCAGATGGCCATCGACTTGGAGCTGCGCTACCGCGGACTGCGGGCGCCACACAAGATCAAGCTCGGTGTGTCCGGCTGCGCGCGTGAGTGCGCCGAGGCGCGCAGCAAGGACGTCGGCGTCATCGCCACCGAAAAGGGCTGGAACCTCTACGTCGGCGGCAACGGCGGCTTTACGCCCAAGCACGCGCAGTTGCTCGCCAGCGACCTCGATGACAAGACGTTGGTCCGCTATATCGACCGATTCCTGATGTTCTACATCCGCACCGCCGACCGGCTGCAGCGCACCGCGCCGTGGATCGAATCACTCGACGGCGGGCTGGACCACGTGCGCGACGTGGTCTGCAACGACTCCCTGGGCCTGGCCGAGGAATTCGAGGCGGCGATGGAACGGCATGTGGCCAACTACAAGTGCGAATGGAAAGGCGTACTGGAGGATCCGGCCAAACTGTCTCGGTTCGTGTCCTTCGTCAACGCCCCCGACGCCGTCGACTCGACGGTGGCGTTCACCGAATACAACGGACGCAAACGGCCCGCGGCACCCGACACCGACGGTCGGGCCGAGCCGGTGCTCATCGGTATGCCGCAGGTGCGGGCATGACACGACAAGAGAATGAGGTGATCTCATGACAGCGCTACTTGACGACACTGCCCAGATGCTCGACCGATCCTGGACAGTGGCGTGCGCCTACGACTACCTCATCCCCGGCCGTGGTGTCGGCGTGCTGCTCGACGACGGCTCCCAGGCGGCGTTGTTCCGGCTCGAGGATGGATCGTTGCGCGCGCTGGGAAACGTCGACCCGTTCTCCGGCGCCGCCGTGTTGTCCCGCGGTCTGGTCGGGGATCGCGGCGGGCGCGCCGTCGTTCAATCGCCCATCGGCAAGCAGGCTTTCAGCCTTGACGACGGCCGTTGTCTCGACGATCCTGCTATGACGGTTCCGGTTTATCCGACGCGCCTCGTCGAGGGGATCGTGCAGGTGGGTCGGTAAGGCCGCTCGGCGCCGACGAATCGGCGGGCGATCAACCGCGCCAGCCCGGGATGCGTCCCTATCGGATCGCTGACGATGTCCGCGCCGCTGCTGCGCAGCCGCTCTTGAAAGAGCCCTTCGGCCAACAGATATGACGCCACCGCCACTCGAGCCCGAGAGCGGCGGCGCGCGTCGGCCACCGCCGTGGGCACACTCGGCTCGCCGGTGGCGGCAAACGCCAACTCCACCCTCGAGCCGGTCAGCGCGGACAGCATCCCGGCGGCGACGCGCAGGTCGACACGCGCTGCCGGATCCGATGTACCCGCCGCCGCCAGGATCACCGAATCACCCGGACACCAACCGGCTTTGCGCAACTGCTGAGCCACCAGCCGGGCCACCTGCGCGTCGGGCCCCAGCGCCGCGGTGACCGTGACATCGGGATGCCCGCTCGCCTCGACGTGAGCGGGCACGTCGACGCGGACATGGTATCCGCGGGACAGAAACGCCGGTACCACGACGGCCGCGCGGCCGGTTTCCGCCGCACAGGACAGTACCTCGCTCGGCGCGGGCCCCAGCACGTCGACGAACGCGGTCCGCACCGGGTGAGCAACCAGCGCGCTGACCTGTTGAGCGAGGTCGCCGATCATCGCGACGCCTTCGGGTCTGCGGGTGCCGTGGGCGACCATGACCAGATTCATGCCGCATCCGAATTCTCGTCGACGGCCAACCGATAGCCTCGCTTGACGACGGTGGCCACAATGTTCTTGTCGCCCAACGCCGTTCGCAATCTCAACACCGCCGTATCCACCGCATGGGGATCGGTGCCGTTGCCGGGGAGAGCCCGTAGCAGCTCGGTGCGAGCCACCACCACGCCCGGGCGTTGCGCCAACGCGCGCAAGGTGGCCATCGCGGCCGGTGACAGCGACCTGACCGTGCCGTCGACCACCACGCAGGAACCGCGGATCTCGATGCGGTGACCGGCGGCGTGCACCGTGCGCGACCGCAGCGCCGGCAACTCCTCGGCGATGTGCCTGGCCAGCGCTCCCAACCGCATCCGTGAGGGCGACGACGTCGGAACCCCCTCCCGCGCCAACGGCTGTGCGGTGACCGGGCCCACGCACATCGCGTGCACGTCGGTGCTGAGTGCGTCGAGTAGCTGGTCGAAGATGCCGAGATCGCGGGCCCGCATCAGCGTCGCCGCCGCCGCCGGTGCCGAGGTGAAACTGACGGCGTCGAACTGCCGTTGGGCGATCTGGGTGATCAGCTGATCGAACTCGCCACCCGCGCGCGCCGGTAGCCACCGGTATACCCGGATCGGCACGACATCGGCGCCCGCGGAGCGCAGTTCGTCGAGAAACTCCGGGAACGGGTCCCAGTCCTTGGTGGCGCCGTGCAGCTGGACCGCGATACGACAACCGGCAACGCCGCACTCCAGCAGATAACGCAGGACCTCGCGCAACGATTCGGAATCCGGAGACCACTCCTCGCGCAGGCCGGCGGCGCGCAACGCGCCGGTCGCCTTCGGCCCGCGGGACACGATCCGAGCGTCGAAGAGCGCCGCGGTCAGCGAGTTGGCCAGTCCCCACCCGTCGGCGGCGGCGATCCACCCGTGGAATCCGATGCCGGTCGTCGCGATCAGGATGTCTGGCGGATCGGCCACCAAAGCCTCGGTGTGACGGTGCAATTCGTCATCGTCCGGTAAGGCGACCATGGTGATCGCCGCCGCACTGGCGACCGTTGCGCCCTGGCGGCGCAGTAACGCGCACAGCTCGTCGGCGCGCCGCGCGGATGTGACCGCCACTCGATAACCGGTGAGTGGCGGCGCGGCTGCCTGACTCATATTGATTGTGTATGCCCAACAGATTTCGGTCGCGTTACCCGGCAATTGCCGACGCGTTGCCCTGCTCTGCGGTGTCGCTCACACGCGAGCGCGCCGACGCCCACCTGCGGCTAAGCTGCGGCCGGCACGGCGGTCGGGGAGGCGACCTCGGAACTCACAGCCGGCGCGGAGACCGGCCGGCGGACATACATCGTCCAGGTGAGAAGTGAAGCCGCGCAGTAGAACGACACGAAGACCCAGAACGCGGAGGTTGCCGACCCGCTGGTCAAGTAGGACTGTCGCAGCGCCAGGTTGATACCGACGCCGCCGAGCGCGCCGATGGCGCCGGCCAGCCCGATCAGCGCCCCGGACATCGCCCGCGACCAGTGCTGCCGTTCGAGCTCACTGGCATCCAGTGAGCGGCTGCGTGCCTCGAAGATCGACGGGATCATCTTGTACACGGAGCCATTTCCTATGCCGGACAACACAAACAGCGCAACGAAACCGATGACGTAGCCGACCATGGTGGCGCCCGTCGCCGGACCGCGGCTGTGCTCGTCGAGCGTGCTGACCCCGATCAGCAATCCCGCGGCGGCGATCATGGCGGTGAAGGTGGCAAGGGTGATGCGGCCACCGCCGAGGCGGTCGGCGAGCCGACCGCCGACGACCCGGGCCAGCGATCCCAGCAGCGGCCCGAGGAATGCGATCTGGGAAGCGTGTAGGGCGGCTTGCGCGGCGCTTTGACCGCTGGCGGCGAAGTTGATCTGCAGTATCTGGCCGAACGCGAACGAAAAGCCGATGAACGACCCGAAGGTGCCGATGTACAAGAGTGCGACGGCCCAGGTGTCGCGCATGGACAGGATCGAGCGCATTGCGGTCACGTCGATCTTGTGATGGTCGAGGTTGTCCATGAACAGCGCGGCGGCGATGCCTGTCGCGGACAAGAAGACCAGGTAGACCGCGCATACCCAGTACGGCTGCCGGTTACCGGCGATGGCGAGGACCAAAAGGCCGATCAGCTGGATCACCGGCACCCCGAGGTTGCCCCCGCCGGCGTTGACCGCCAGTGCCCATCCCTTGAGCCGCTGCGGGTAAAACGCGTTGACATTTGTCATCGACGCCGCGAAGTTTCCGCCGCCCAGACCGGTCAGCGCCGCGCAGACCAGATACGGCCACATCGGCAGCCCGGGGTGAGCCAGCAACCAGATGGTGCCCAGGGTCGGGATCAACAGCACGAACGCGGAGAACATGGTCCAGTTGCGGCCGCCGAACGTCGCGGTCGCCAGGGTGTAGGGAATCCGCAGAAAAGCGCCGACCAGGGTGGCGGTGGCGGCCAGCAGGAACTTGTCGCCGGCCGAGAAACCGTAGACCGCCTGCGGCATGAACAGCACCAGCACCGACCAGATGGACCAGATCGAGAAGCCGAGATGCTCGGCGACCGTCGACCAGATCAGGTTGCGGCGCGCGATGTTCTTGTTGCCGGCTTCCCAGGCCACTGTGTCCTCGGGATCCCAGTCGGTTATCAGATGCGAACGTGGCATGCGTTCAAACTAGGAATCCTTTGTTGCCCGAAAGCGCTCCGTCGTGACCCGGGTGTGAACATCCGCTCACCGGCGCGTTCGCGACGGTGTGAGGCCGCAGCTCAGGGCCGTCTTACCAGACGTCGCCGTCGCGCCAGTCGCAGGTCAGCGCCGCCGCGGTATCCAGGCTGAGCCCGACCGGCAGGACGAACACCGTGCCGTCGTCGTCAGGAGTGCGGGTCACCCCGGTGGGCGCCAGCACCGACGTCGGGCCCTGCCACGGCAGCCAGCCGCGCAGCGTGTAGAGCCGCCTGCCGCGGTCCGAGGAACTCAGTGCCCCAAGCCGATAGCCGCCGCGGATCACTTGTTCGCAGGCGTCGAGTATCGCGATCGCCAGTCCTTGGCCGCGCCAGTCTTCCCGCACGGCCACGGCTTCCACGTAGCCGCAGCGCAACGCGGTGCCGCGGTAGAGCAGCCGCCGTTGCACCACGGCGCCGTGCGCGATGATCGCGCCGTGATCCAAGATCAGGGCATGCATCCCGCCCAGCGTGTGATCCCAATCGGTGTCGGAGAACTCTCCGGCGAAAGCGTCGGTGACCATTTCATGGGCGCCCTGCCGGGTTTCGCTGTCGAGGTCGGCGGTGTGAATCAGGCGTGCCGTATGCACTGGGGTGCGCACACTGCCGGTCTACCAGGTTTCACGCGCCAGCGGCAGCCGAAGTCATTTCGGAACCGTGTGGAGAGCGAGGCCGCGACCAATGCAGCCGCACATACTGCCCCGGGCGCACCTGGGCGACCTTGTCGATGTCCTCGTCGGCCACCACGCCGGCCACCGGATAGCCGCCGGTGACGGGGTGGTCAGGTCCGAGGATCACCGGTAAACCGTTGGGCGGCACCTGGATCGCACCGCGGGTGGCTCCTTCGCTGGGCAGCTGACGATCCGGCCACCGATACCGCAGTGGGCGTCCCTCCAACCGCATCCCCACCCGGTCGCTGCGGTCGGACGCCATCCAGATTGTGTGCACCAGCGCGTCGGGGTCGTCGAGCCACTCGTCGCGCGGCCCGGGCACCACCAGAAGTTCGACCAGATGCTCCTCGATCGCCGCGACCGGCGCCTGCTCGAGTTCGGGGTAGTCATCGCTGTGCTCACCGATCGGCAGCACATCTCCGGGCTGCAGCGGCAACGGTCCGATCGCCGACATGACGTCATAGCTGCGTGACCCCAGCACGGGTGTGACGTCGATGCCGCCGCGCACTCCCAGATAGCTGCGCAGCCCCGCGTACGGGGAACCCATCGAGATGACTTCGCCATCACGGACGTGGTGAATACTGTTGGTACCAAACGCAATACCGTTGACACTCGGATCGGTGTCAGCACCGGTGACCGCGATGTCGACGTCGCCGCCGCGAACCCGTGCAGCGAACCCGCCGAAGGTCACCTCGATGGTGGCGCGGTCGTCGGGGTTGGCCAGCAGCCGGTTCGCCAGCGTGTGCGACCGGCGGTCGGCCGCCCCGGAGCGGGTGACGCCAAGGTGGGCCAGCCCGACCCGGCCGAGGTCCTGAACAAGCGCCAGCGGTCCGGGGCGCAGGATTTCCAGCGTGGTCACAATCGCCTCTCCTAAGCGGCTCGGAACTGAACCCACATGCCCGGCGTAAGCAGCGCCGGATTCGGCCGGTCGATATCCCACAGCGCCGCGTCGGTGTGGCCGATCAGCTGCCACCCGCCGGGAGACCGCCGCGGGTAGATGCCGCAGAATTCGTCGGCCAGGCCCACCGCGCCAGCCGGTACCGATGGCCGCGGCTCGGCGCGCCGGGGCACTGTCAGGCGAGGGTCGCCGCCGACGAGATATGCGAAACCCGGGGCGAAGCCGCAGAATCCGACCCGCCAAGGGGTCGCGGTGTGCGCGTTGATGACTTGCGCGGTGGAGAGACCGGTACGGTCGGCGACCTCGGCGAGATCAGCGCCGTCGTACACGACGTCGATCACCGTGCAGTCCTGCGGCGGGGCGGTCTGGATGGCGTCGCTGCTCACCTGCAGCTTGCGCAGTCGATGGCGGACGACGCTCTGATAACGGGGACCATCGAGCTTCACCAGCACGGTGCGGGCGGCCGCCACGACGTCGAGCACACCGGGCAGGTCCGCCTCGCGCAGCGCCGCCGCCCATGCCAATACGTCTGCGGTGCTGTCGAACTGCAGCAGCAGTGCCTGATCGCCGTAGTCGAGAACGGTGTCGGCGATGTTCAGATCCATTGCCACGCTCATTACTCGACAGTAACCCCGCGTTATCGGCCGCCGAAACAACTTTTCGAGCACTGCCAGAGGTGCCTTAGCGAACGCTCAGATGCGCAGAGTCTTGGCCATCAGTGGCGGCAACTGATCGGCCAGCAGCGGGTAGCTCAGCGGGGATGCGAACGCGATCGCTCCGGCCTGCTCCTTGGTGGTGAACATGCTGCGCGATGACAGGGCCGCCACATCGCGATCGGCCATCAGCGCCGCATGATCGTCCTCGGTGTCGGTTGTCCAGATCAGCAGATCCGCCGCTCCGAGCACGGATTTGATCTTGTCGCGCGGTACGAAAGCCCGCTGCGGATCAACTGCGAAAGCCTCGACGCTGTCGGGGATGGTCAGGCCCATCTGGGTCAAAAACTCGGTGCGCCAGCCCGTCGTCGCGATCGCATTGCCTTGGTAGAGGCTGCCTTGCAGCAGCACCACCTTCTTGCCCTTGAATTGCGGATTTTTCTCCCCAGCCCCCGTGAACCGCTGGTCCACGCCGGCGATCAGCGACTTCATCTGGTCGCTCTGGAACACCGCCTGGCCGATCGCGGTGGCTTGTACCTTCCACGGTTCGAAAAACGCGTCGCCGCCGGACTGCGGAACCGTCGGGGCGATCGCGGACAGCTTCTGATACGTGTCGGCGTCCACCCCGGCGTCGGTGGCCACGATCAAGTCGGGTTTCAGACTCGCGATCTGCTGGACGGCGATTCCGTTGTCCAGGTTCAACACAACGGGTTTGGCGTTGCCGAGTTTGGGCTGGGCCCACGGCCATACGGCGAACGGCTGGTCGCCGAACCAGTTGGTCACCGCGACCGGAATGACACCGACCGCCAGCAAATCGTCTTGCCCGGTGTAGCCCGCGCTGACGACCCGCTTGGGTGGCGCGGGCACGGTCGTCTCGCCAAACGCATGTGGGACCGTGACCGGGTGGTCACCGCCGCTGCCGGACGTCGCTTTGTGGGACGAGCATGCCGCCGAGCTGGTGGCCACCAGTAACCCCGCTGCTCCGGCGGCGCGCAGGAATCCGCGTCGACTCCATTGCTCATGCATCGCGTGAGACCTCACTTCTCTGTAAGGCGGGCCGCGTAACGGGTCGGCCACGGGCTGTAGTCGGCGATCAACTCCTCCTGCGGCGGCCGCTGGTCGGCGGGCACATGCTGCAGGTTGATCCGGATCCGGTACCAGATCGAACTCGGCCCGCGCATCCCGTCGACCAGGACGTCGGCCGGCTGCAGCCGGCCGGCCGCAGCGGGGTAGCGGTCCCGCCAGACGTCCAGCGCGGCCATCGCCTCGTCCTTGGTTTTGGTGCGGGCGATTTCGATCAGCGGCATCGGGGATTGGCGTCGGCCCGCTCCGGCTCGTTTGCGCGCTCCTTTCGGCGCCTTCTCCGCGGGCCCGAGTTCCTCGGCGCGCGCCAGCAGCGGCTCCAAGCCGCCGACGGAGGCGTCCATATCCGCCCACGGATCCCCAATGTCGGCGAACCGTTCGGGCACCGAGGCCATCGTGAATGCCGCCGGATCGCAGTCGGCGACCTCGTCCCAGTGCAGCGGCGTCGACACCCGGGCATCGGGGGTCGCCCGCACCGAATACGCCGAGGCGACGGTTCGGTCTTTGGCATTCTGGTTGAAGTCGACGAACACACCTTGGCGTTCTTCTTTCCACCAGCGCGCGGTGGCCAGATCGGGCGCGCGTCGCTCCACCTCACGTGCCACGGTCTGGGCGGCCAGCCGAACCTGCCGAAACGGCCAGTGCGGTGCGATTCGGGCATAGATGTGAAAGCCGCGCGACCCCGACGTCTTGGGCCACGCGGTCAGCCCGTAATCCTCCAGCACCTCGCGGGCGACGGCGGCGACGTCGACGATCTGCGGCCACTGCACGCCGGGCATCGGGTCCAGGTCGACGCGCAGCTCATCGGGATGGTCGAGATCGGCGGCGAGCACCGGATGTGGATTGAGGTCGATGCAACCCAGGTTGACCGCCCAAGCCAGGCCGGCGGCGTCATGGATGACGGCCTCGGCGGCCGAGGTGCCCGACGCGTACCGCAGTTCGGCGACGTCTACCCAGTCGGGTCGCTTCGCGGGCGCGCGCTTCTGAAAGATCGCCTCCTGCTCGATGCCCTTGACGAAGCGTTTCAGGATCATCGGACGCCCGACCACGCCGCGCAGGGCACCCTCGGCGACGGCCAGGTAGTAGCGGATCAAATCCAGTTTGGTGTGGCGGCAGGCGGGGAAGATCACCTTGTCCGGATGGGTGACCTGGACCCGGCGTCCGTCCACTTCCAGGGACATCGGGCCGGCCATGCAGTTCATGGTAATTTTCCACGTCGCGGTGCGACGTGGGTCACATAGGGTGGAGCTATGCCTAATCTTCCTGACCCGTTCGGGGCCGCGGCAAAAGTCCAGCAGTATGCAACGCGTGGCCTGGCCGAACTGCACTATGTGCGCAAGATCTTCGAAGCAGGCGGATTCCCGATCGAGCCGCCGCAGAACGTGGCGGCGATGGTGAACGACATCCGCAAATGGGGCGAGATCGGCATGCTCCCTGCGCTGCACGCGCGGCGCAACCCGGACAAGGTGGCGATCATCGACGACGACGGTGAATTCACCTGGAAGGAACTCGACGACGCCGCCAACGCGGTCGCCCACGGTCTGCTGGACAAGGGCGTCAAAGGTGGCGACGGTGTCGCCATCCTGGCGCGCAACAGCCGCTGGTTTGCCATCGCGGAGTACGGATGTGCCCGCGTCGGCGCCCGCATCATCTTGCTGAACAGCTCGTTCTCCGGCCCGCAGATCAAGGAGGTGTCGGAGCGCGAAGACGCCAAACTGATCATCTACGACGACGAATACACCGACGACGTCAGCAAGGCCGAGCCGCCGCTGGGCAAGCTGCGGGCGCTGGGCACCAATCCCGACGCAGACAAGGATTCGGGCAGCACGGACGAGACGCTCGCCGATCTGATCGACCGCAGCAGCGGCGAGCCCGCGCCCAAGGCGAGCAAGCACTCGTCGATCATCATTTTGACCAGCGGCACCACCGGCACCCCGAAGGGCGCGAACCGCAGCACCCCGCCGACCCTGGCGCCGATCGGCGGCATCCTGTCGCATGTTCCGTTCAAAGCCGGGGAGGTGACGGCTCTGCCGGCGCCGATGTTCCACGCGCTCGGCTTCCTGCATGCCACCATCGGGGCATTCCTGGGCTCGACGCTGGTGCTGCACCGCAAGTTCAAGCCGCCGGTGGTGCTGGAGGACATCGAGAAGTACAAGGTGACGGCGGTCGTGGTCGTGCCGGTGATGTTGGCGCGGATGCTCGATGCACTGGAAAAGATGGACAAGAAGCCCGACCTGTCCAGCTTGCGGATCATCTTCGTGTCCGGCTCCGCGCTCAATGCCGATGTGGCCGAACGGGCACTCAAGGACTTCGGACCCGTTGTCTACAACATGTACGGCTCGACCGAGATCGCGTTCGCCACCATCGCCGAACCCAAACACTTGGAATACAACTCTTCGACGGCGGGGCCGGTCGTCAAAGGGGTGCGGGTCAAGATCTTCGACGAGAACGGAAAGGAGTTGCCGCAGGGCGAGGTCGGGCGGATCTTCGTCGGCACCAGTTTCCCGTTCGAGGGTTACACCGGCGGCGGTAACAAGCAGATCATCGACGGAATGTTGTCCTCCGGCGACGTCGGTTATTTCGACGAGCACGGCCTGCTCTACATCAGCGGCCGCGACGACGAGATGATCGTCTCCGGCGGCGAGAACGTCTTCCCCGCCGAAGTCGAGGATTGCATCACCGGGCATCCCGACGTGGTCGAGGCCACCGCGATCGGCGTCGAGGACAAGGAGTGGGGCCACCGGTTGCGCGCCTTCGTCGTCAAGAAGGAGGGTGCCGACATCGACGAGGACACCGTCAAGAAGTACGTGAAAGATCAGTTGGCCAAGTACAAGGTGCCGCGTGAAGTCGTCTTCCTCGACGAGCTGCCGCGCAACCCGACCGGCAAGATCCTCAAACGCGAACTGCGTGAGATGGAGGTCAACTGAGCCTGTACCGGCGGCTTGGCGGCTATGACGTGATCGCCGCCGTCATCGAGGAATTGTTCACCAATCTGCGCGCTGACCCGGCATTTGCGCGTTTCGGGTCGGGCCGCAGCCAGGACTCCCAGCTGCGGTCCCAGCAGTTGCTCGTCGAGCAGATGTGTGAGCTTGCCGGTGGCCCTTGCCATTACACCGGCCGCGATATGAAAACGTCACACGCCGGCCTGGCGATATCTGCTGCCGAGTGGGATGCGAACATGAAATACGCGACGGCGGCGCTGGTGAAAAGCGGTGTACGCGAACCGGAAAGGACTGAATTTCGGGCGCTGTTCGAGCGCTACCGGGCGGACATCGTCGAAGCTTAGCTTGTTCAGCCGTCGAATCCGGTTGCGCCGTCGAGTTGTTCGCGCAGAATGTCGAGTTGTCCGGTGTGGCGGGCGGTTTCCTCGATCATGTGCACGTAGATCCAGCGCAAGGAGACCTGCCCAAACCTGACATGCGGGACCACGTGGTCGAGGAGATACCTGCCGGCGATCCGCCGGGATTCCTCGCATTGGGTTTGATACTGGGCTATCAGTGTGCGCAGTGACTCGTCGGGAAGAAGCTCAAACTCCCAAGAACGCTCATGGGTGCGACGGTTGTCGTTGCTCCGGTCCTGCAAAAGCTGATCGAACCAACCGTATTCGACCCAACGCAGATGCTTGATGAGCCCGCCCACCGTGGTCTGCGATGCGACGAGCCGTCGGCGAGCATCGCTATCGGACAGGCCGGTTACCTTGCGCACCACGATATCTCGATAGTCGTCGAGGAATGACTCCAGCGTGGCGCGCTCGCCGGTTGGTTGCTGCTCGCGCCGCTTGGGTTTCATTGAGATTGCTTCCAGAGCTGTAGTTTTCGTCGAGTCACGACCATGACGGCAATCTCAACGCGATCTACGGGTCGCGGGGCAGACCCAGCAGGCGTTCGGCGATGATGTTGAGCTGCACCTCCGAGGTGCCGCCGTAAATCGTGGTGGCACGGCTGGCTAATAGGTGGTCGTCCCACTTGCCGGGCAGCTGTTCCGGGTCGCCGATCGCGGCCTCGGCACCGAATGACGCCACCCCGAACTCGGCGTAGCCCTGGCTGGTCCGCATCGACAAGAGCTTGGAGATCGCTGCCGACGGCATCGCGTCCCCGCCGGTCAACGTCAGCAGCGTCGAGCGCAGGTTGAGCACCTTGGCGGCGTGGCCCTCGGCGATCAACTGGCCGGCGCGGTTCTGCGCGACCTGATCGAACTGGCCGTCCCGAATGAACTCCACGAACTCGTCGAGGGTGGCCAAAAACGGTGCCTCACTGCTGCCGATCGACACCCGCTCGGCCGTCAGCGTATTGCGGCTGACCTCCCAGCCCCGGTTCACCTCGCCGAGCACCGCGTCGTCGGGCACGAACACGTCGTCGATGAAGACGGTGTTGAACATCGCGCCGCCGGTGAGCTCGCGCAGCGGCTTCACATCCACGCCTTCGCTTTTCATGTCCAGCAGGAAGTAGGTGATGCCATTGTGCTTCGGGGCGCTCGGGTCGGTTCTGGCCAGCAGCGCCCCCCAGTCGGAGAACTGCGCCGCGGTGGTCCAGATCTTCTGGCCGGTGATGCGCCATCCGCCATCGGTTTTGGTTGCCTTCGTGCTCAGGCCGGCCAGGTCGGACCCGGCGCCCGGCTCGGAAAACAGCTGGCACCACAACATGTCGCCGCGAAACGTCGGCGGCAGGAACCGTTGCTTCTGCTCCTCGGTGCCAAAGGCGACGATCGACGGGACGATCCACGACGCGATGCCGATCTGTGGCCGCTTGACGCGTCCGGCGCTGAATTCCTGGGCGATGATGATCTGCTCCACCGGGCTGGCGGCTCGGCCCCACGGCTTGGGCAGATACGGCAGCACCCAGCCGCCCTCGGCGATCGCGGTCTTGCGGTCCTCGCGTGGTATCGCCTTGAGCGCGGCGACCTCGTCGCGGATCTCGGCCCGCAGTTTCTCGGTGTCGGGATCCAGGTCGATGTCGACGTTGCGCATACCCGTGCTGGTAGCGGTATCGACCACGCGCTGCGGGTAGTCGGTTCGGCGGCCGAAGCAGGCGGCCAACATCAACGCGCGACGGTAATAGACATTCGTGTCGTGTTCCCAGGTGAACCCGATGCCGCCGTGCACCTGGATGCAGTCCTGGGTGCAGCGCTGAGCGGCTGCCGGCGCCAACGTCGCCGCCACCGCGGCGGCGAACTCGACCGCGGAACTGGCTTCATCGATCGCACGCGCGGCATCCCACACCGCGGCGGTGGCCCGCTCGGTGTCGGCGATCATCTCGGCGCACTTGTGCTTGACGGCCTGGAACTGGCCGATCGGTCTGCCGAACTGTTCGCGGATCTTGGCGTACTGCGACGCGGTGTCGGTGGCCCAGCGCGCCACCCCGACGGCCTCCGCCGACAGCAGGGTGGAAATCAGGGCGTGCGCGACCACTGTGCTGAGGTTGCTCAGCACGGCATCGTCGCCGAGCTCGACGGCGTTGGCGCGCACGTGGGCGATGGGTCGCAGCGGGTCGACACTTTTGACCGGCTCGATTTCGAGCTGGTCGGCCCGCAACACCACCCACGCTTCGCCACTGTCGATGGCCACCGGCAATACCAGCAGCGAGGCCTCACCCGCAGCGGGCACCGCCCGGACCTCACCGCGGATCACCAAGGCGTTTTCATCTGGGCCGTGGCGCGTCGCGGTCAGCCCGGAATCCAGCGCGTACGCGGCGATGGCGGTGCCCGAAGCCAGATCAGCGAGCAGCTTGGTGTCCGGGTCATGCGCCGAGATCAGTGCGCTGGCGATCGCCGACGGCACGAACGGCCCGGGTACGGCGCCATAGCCGAACTCAGCGAGTACGACGGCGAGCTCGAGGATGCCGAAACCCTGGCCGCCAACCGACTCGGCCAGGTGGACGCCCTGCAAGCCTTGCTCGGCCGCCGCCTGCCAGTACGGCGGCGGGTTGTCGATCGGTGTCTCCAGCGCTGCGTGCAGTACCTCTGACGGCGCGACCCGCGCCACCAGGGATCGGACCGAATCGGCCAGGTCTTGGTGCTCAGGAGTTATTGCAATCGGCATTGTTTGCCTTCCTCACGCCGGTTCGGCCAGTCCCCTCAATCTAATAACCGGTCGGTTGGTTGACCACGGGGGTCTCTCAGCGCCACCGCTTGGCGATCCACTTGGCAATCGTGTCCGCCTGCTCGCTGCGTGCCCCGGGCGTGGTGAAGTAGTGGTCGGAGTTGATAGCGCAGAGCGATTTGTCGGTAGTGGCCAGCGCGTCGTGGATGCGCTGGGCATCGGAGGGAAAGACACCGGTGTCGGCTTCGGCGTTGATCACCAGGGCGGGGCAGGTGATCCGCGCCAGATGCGGCTCGGCCCTGGTCTGCGCGGTGCGCAGGCTCCACATGGCCATCCAATTGCGCAGTGTGCAAGCCGCTGCGATGCCGTGCGCGGAGCGGTTGGCCTTGGCCGGGATGCCGGCATAACACATGTTGGGCTGACGTTTTGTCGGCTCGATGGTCGGATCGACCATGCGCGGATCGGCCCAAGTGCGCATCACCGTGAACGGCCTATCGGAAAAACCCGCTGCGCGAACACGTTTCAGCTCCTTCTCCGCCCAGTCGGTGATGGAGTTGTTGCGCGCCGCCTGCGCGGCCCGGTAACGGTTGAGGAACTCAGGCGAGTACGGCGGGCCATTGTGCTCGTTGAACAAATCGAGGTCGGGATCGGTTGCGACGGGGTCATCCTCTTGAACGACGGAGGCGTCCATCCACGCCGTCAACACGTCCGGGCGGCCGGGATGGGCCGCGCTCGCGACGTAGCCGTCGGCGGGCAACAGCTCGGTCAGGCCGGCCGCGGGCCGCATTCCTGGAAGTGGGGTCACGTTCGGCTCGACTGCCTGCGACTGGTAGGCGGCCATCAACGATCCGCCACCGGAATTCCCCAGCAACACAACCGCTTCCACGCCCTGCACCTCACGCAGCCAGCGGACACCGACCCCGATGTCCACTAGCGCGTGATCGAGCAGAAAGCTGCTTTCAAAACCACGGAAACGGGTGTTCCAGCCCAGGAATCCGATGCCGCGCGTGGCCATGTAGTCGGCGAGATAGTGCTCAGAAAAGTCGATCTGGTAGTGCGCGGCGATCATCGCCACTTTCGGCTTGCGTCCTACTCCGCGGTGATACAGCCCCTGGCAGGGGTGTCCGCCCGCGCCAGCGCGCCGGGCGGTCGGCGACGGAAGCCCGATGAATTCACGAATAACCCCTGGTGTACCGGTCTGGTGAGTCACCTCAACGGACCTCGCTCAAACCCGATGGACACTGGGCGCCTCCTCTCGCTGCGACCCCTGCGACCCCTGGAAGAGAACTGAATCTGATGTTAGGTTCACATCCAGATCTCCGCTGCGGAAACCAGCGATGCGCTGCGCCGACGGACGGGAGGCCGGAGATGATCAAGCCGCACAACACCAATTCCGAGTTCGAACTCGGCGGTATCAACCACGTCGCGCTGGTGTGCTCGGACATGGCGCGCACCGTCGACTTCTACAGCAACGTCCTCGGCATGCCGCTGATCAAATCGCTCGATTTGCCCAACGGTCAGGGACAGCATTTCTTCTTCGACGCCGGCAACGGTGACTGCGTCGCATTCTTCTGGTTCGCCGACGCTCCGGACCGCGTACCGGGCCTGTCGTCGCCGGGCGCCATCCCGGGGATCGGGGACATCACCAGCGCCGTGAGCACCATGAACCACCTCGCATTTCACGTCCCGGCGGAGAAATTCGACAGCTATCGACAGCGACTCAAGGACAAGGGAGTACGGGTCGGCCCGGTGCTCAACCACGACGAGAGCGAGCGGCAGGTTTCCGCCACGCTGCATCCCGGTGTCTATGTACGGTCGTTCTATTTTCAGGACCCCGATGGCATCACCCTCGAATTTGCATGCTGGACCAAGGAATTCACGACGAGCGATGCGCAGGCCGTGCCGAAGACGGCGGCCGACCGCCGGGTGCCGGTGGGCCGCTAGTCGCGGTACAGCGCCGGGTCACCGAGCCGGTTGAGCAGCGACGCGAGGTGGTCGACCAGCTGGTCGGGGCTCAGACGCAGCTCGCCGCCCAGCCACGCGCTCAGCGTCTGACCTACGCCGCCGACCACGAAATGTGATGCGGCCTTGATGCGGTCGTTCTCCGACATCCGCAGCGCGCTGCCCACATGCTGGCCGGAGAGCATGGCGAACAGCGCACTGGACTCCTCGCGTTTGCGCACCAGCACCGCATTGGCCGGCTGCGAGCTGAACAGCAGGCGACCCACCCGCGGATCGCCTTGGATCGTGCGCACGATGTTGGTCATGAGGGCCCGGGTCTGCTCCTCGGGTGGCGCCGCGGCCACCGCCGCCTGCGTGGTAGCCGCCAAATCGGCTATCACCCAGTCGAAAACGGCGTCGACGAAGTCGTCCTTGTTGGCGAAGCTCTCGTAGAAGTAGCGGGCGGCCACGCCGGCGCGACGGCATACCCCCCGCACGGTGAGCTCGTCACCCTTCCGATCGGTACCCAGCAAATCCAGGCCGGCAGCCAACAGGCGGCTGCGGCGCTCGGCCAGGCGGTCGGCGGGATCGACACCCCGATAGGGCCGCGCACTCGCCGTCTCCGCTAAGGCCATGGGCACCATCTTTCTTGACATCGAAGCGGCCCGCACGGCAATATCGGGAAACAAGCGTTCTCACAATTAGCGAGCAGGTGTGCGGCCATGACCATTCAGCATGTCGAGCGGGCGGTCAGCGATCCGCCGATCAGCGAGTTCACTCGCCGCCGGCCACCACGAGCCGCCCGCATCGATGACGGTTTGATGGGGATGGCACTGCTGGCCGGTCCCGCGAACGTGATCATGGAGCTTTCGCGGCCGGGCGTCGGCTACGGCGTGCTGGAGAGCCGCGTCGAAAGCGGTCGCGCGGACCGGCACCCGATCAAGCGGGCACGTACCACGTTCACCTACCTGGCGGTGGCCATCGCAGGCACCGACGCCCAGAAGGCGGCGTTTCGCAGGGCCGTGAACGGGGCGCACGCCCAGGTCTACTCGACGCCCGAGAGCCCGGTCGAGTACAACGCGTTCGACCCGGAGCTGCAGCTGTGGGTGGCGGCATGCCTCTACAAGGGCGGCGTCGATTTCTACCGCACGTTCGTCGGCGAGATGAACGAGGAAGACGCCCAACGGCACTACCGCGACGGCATGGTGCTGGCCACGACATTGCAGGTCCCGCCGGAGATGTGGCCGGCGGATCGCGCCGCGTTCGACAAGTACTGGCAGGAGTCGCTAGACAAGGTGCACATCGACGATGCGGTGCGCGGCTACCTGTACCCGATCGCGGCCGGCCGGATGCCGGGAGTGACGTTGCCCGGCCGTCTGCAGAGGTGGGCGGACAAACCCGGGCTGTTGATCACCACCGGCTTTCTGCCGCAACGTTTCCGCGAGGAGATGCGGTTGCCCTGGGACGCGGCCAAACAGCGGCGGTTCGACCGGCTGATCGCGGTGCTGCGCACTGTCAACAAACTCATGCCCCGGTTTGTCCGCCAGTTCCCGTTCAACGTGCTGCTGTGGGATCTGGACCGTCGGATCAAGACGGGTCGCCCCCTGGTCTAGTTCCTCACCCGGAAGACTTCCACATCCTCGGGGACGCCCTTGAGGTGTTGTGCACCAAGGCTTTCGAAGCCAGGCCGAACTCGGGTGTCATCCACGTCGACAAGTGTGGCATTGCGCAGGTCACCACCATGCCGGATTGAGCACTCGGCGGCGAGAAACGGGTCGGCGTAAGGTCGGTTGTCGTGCGTACTGACAAAGACACCTGGGACATCACGACGAGTGTCGGTTCGACCGCGTTATTCGTGGCCACCGCCCGAGCATTGGAAGCGCAAAAGCCTGACCCGTTGGCCGTGGACCCGTTCGCCGAGGTGTTCTGCCGCGCGGTCGGCGGGCCCTCCGCGGATGTGCTCGACGGCAAGCTACCCGAACATCAATTGAAGACAAGCGATTTCGGCCAGCACTTCGTCAACTTCCAGGGTGCCCGGACGAGATATTTCGACAACTATTTCCGGCGGGCCGCCGACGCCGGCGTTCGGCAGGTGGCAATCTTGGCCGCCGGGTTGGACTCACGCGCGTATCGGCTGTCCTGGCCGGACGGCACGACGATCTTCGAACTCGACCAACCACAAGTCCTGGACTTCAAGCGTGAGGTGCTCACTGACCACGGCGCCGAGCCCAAAGCCGAGCGTCGCGAAGTCGCCGTCGACCTGCGGGAAGATTGGCCACAGGCGCTGCGGGACAGCGGATTCGATCCGGCGCAGCCGTCGGCCTGGATTGCCGAAGGTCTGTTGATCTATCTGCCCGCCACCGCGCAGCAGGATTTGTTCACCGGCGTCGACGCGCTCGCGTCTTTTGGCAGTCACATCGCGGTGGAGGACGGCGAGCCGCTGCCGCCGGAGCAATTCGCAGCCGCCGTCGAGGACGAACGCCAAGCGAACGCCAGGGGCGAGCAGCGGCTGTTCTTCCAGCTGGTCTACAACGAGCGGTTCGCACCGGCCGACCAGTGGCTGAGCGAGCGCGGCTGGACCGCGACGGCGACCCCGCTGGCCGACTATCTGCGCGAGCTGGGCCGGCCAGTGCCCGGGATGGATATCGAGGCCGGGTCGATGGTTGCCCGCAACCGATTGGTCAGCGCCGTCAAGGGCTGACGCCGCCCACCCGCCCGAGCCCGATATAGAAACGACACCCATTTTCATTAAGCGCCTGCGCGACGGTATGGTTACCGCCAGGTCTTGGGCCGAGGAGGTGTCGTGTCGAGCCGTTATGCAGCGGCTAAGTCGTCACCACGCGGTGAGCAAGGCCACGCATCGGGCCAATACGTGCATCTCGACACTTAGCTTATGCAATGCTAACTTCAGCAAAGTTAGGTTGTACTAACCCCGGGAGGGTATAGGGCGTGGAAATCGGTGACAGCGGCATGCTCGCGACTCGTCCTGTGGCACCCCGGGTGGACGACGATGTGATCAGCCGATTCGCCACCTGTTGCCGCGCGCTCGGGCTGACTGTCTACGACCGCCGACGCCCGGCGGACCTGGCCGCCGCCCGGTCCGGGTTCACGGCGCTGACCCGCATCGCCCACGACCAGTGCGACGCATGGACCGGGCTGGCCGCCGCAGGTGACGTGTCCGCTCGGGTGCTGGAAGCAGTTTCGCGTACCGCGGACACCGCTGGTGTGTTGCAGCGCCAGGTGGAACTGGCGCCCGGTGCCCTGGGTTTCCACTACGACACCGGACTGTATTTGCAGTTTCGGGCCGCCCAACCCGACGACTTCCAGCTCGCGTATGCCGCGGCACTGGCAGCCGACGGCCGCTACGCTGACGCGCACGAGCTCGTCGCCGACGTCACCGAGCGCCGGCCGAGCTGGCGGGAGGCCCGCTGGATCGCCAGCGTCATCCACTACCGCGCCCAGCGCTGGGCAGATGTCGTCAAGCTGCTGTCCCCGATCGTCAACGAGCCGGGCCTCGACGAGCATTTCACCCACGCCACCAAGATCACCCTGGGCATCGCGCTGGCCCGGCTGGGCATGTTCGCACCGGCGCTGTCGTACTTGGAGGAGCCGGAAGGTCCGATTCAGGTGGCCGCGGTCGACGGCGCGTTGGCCCGGGCGCTGGCACTGCGCGCGGACGGCGATGAGGACACCGCCCGGGAAGTGCTGCAGGACCTGTATGCCGCCAACCCGCAGAACGCCCAGGTCGAAGAGGCGCTGCTGGACAGCAGTTTCGGGATCGAGACCACCACCGCAGACCGCATCGACGCGCGCACCGATCCGTGGGATCCCGAAACTGAGCCCAGCCCAGGCGATTTCATCGACCCCGGAGCCCAGGAGCGCAAGGCTGTGCTGCTCGCCGAGGCCGAAAAGGAGCTCGACGAGTTCATCGGCCTCGATCAGGTCAAAAATCAGGTGGCGCGGCTGAAAAGCGCCGTGGCGATGGAGCTGGTGCGCAAGCAGCGTGGCCTGGAGGTGGCGCAGCGCACCCACCACTTGGTCTTCACCGGGCCGCCCGGGACGGGCAAGACCACCATCGCCCGGGTCGTCGCCAAAATCTATTGCGGCCTTGGCCTGTTGAAGAAGGAGAACATCAAAGAGGTGCACCGCGCCGATTTGATCGGCCAGCACATCGGGGAGACCGAGTTCAAGACGAACGCAATCATCGACAGCGCGCTGGATGGAGTGCTGTTCCTCGACGAGGCCTACGCGCTGGTGGCCACCGGCGCCAAGAACGACTTCGGCTTGGTCGCCATCGACACATTGTTGGCCCGCATGGAAAACGATCGGGATCGGCTGGTGGTGATCGTCGCCGGGTACCGCGCCGACCTGGATCGGTTCCTCGACACCAACCAAGGTCTGCGGTCGCGTTTCACCCGCAGCATCGACTTCCCGTCGTATGCACCGACCGAGCTGATCGAGATCGCCAACTTCATGGCCGAAAAGCGCGACAGCGTCTTCGAACAGGCCGCGCTCGATGAGCTGGAGAGAGTGTTCGCGCAGCTGGCCGAGATGTCGAAACCCGACAGCACAGGAGTCGAGCGCCGCGGCCTGGACATCGCAGGGAACGGCCGATTCGTCCGTAATGTCGTCGAAAAGTCCGAAGAGGAACGGGAATTCCGGTTGGACCACTCCGAGCACGCCGAGACCGGCGAGTTCACCGACGAGGAGTTGATGACCATCACCGCCAGTGACGTCGCCAACACGGTGGGACCGCTGCTGGCAGGCCTCAACCTGGAGTTGCCGGCATGACGAATCCAGAGCCGGCCGGCGACCGCCGCTCATTCGCGTCACGAACCCCGGCAAACGACAACCCCGACAAGGTGGTCTACCGACGTGGCTTCGTCACACGCCACCAGGTAACCGGCTGGCGGTTCGTGATGCGCCGGATCGCCTCCGGTGTCGCCCTGCACGACACCCGGATGTTGGTCGACCCGTTGCGCACCCAGACCCGCGCGGTGCTGATGGGCGCGCTCATCCTGGTCACCACGTTGGTCGGCTGCTTCGTCTTCTCGCTGATCCGGCCCAACGGCTCGGCGGCCAACAATCCGATACTGGCCGACCGGTCGACCGCCGCGCTGTATGTGCGAGTTGGGGATCGGCTGCACCCGGTGCTCAACCTGACCTCGGCCCGGCTGATCTCCGGCAGGCCGGTCAACCCCACCACCGTGAAAAGCAGTGAGCTCGACCGATTTCCGCGCGGCAACCTGATCGGCATCCCGGGCGCGCCCGAGCGGATGGTGCAAAGCACCAGCAAGGACGCCGACTGGACGGTGTGCGATGCCGCCACGGGCCCAGCCTCCGGGGTCACGGTGATCGCAGGGACTCCGGACAGCAGCGGCGCCCGCGCCACAGCCCTCGGCGAAGGACACGCGGTGCTGGCCAGCAACGGCAGTGGCAGCTGGCTGCTGTGGGACGGCCGGCGCAGCCGGATCGACCTTGCCGACCGCGCTGTCACCAGCGCGCTGGGCCTGCCCAGCGACATCCCGGCGCCCCGGCCCATCGCCGTCGGCCTTTTCAACGCGATCCCCGAAGCGCCGGCGCTGGCGCCGCCCGCGATTCCGGACGCCGGAAGCCCGGCGCGGTTCGGCCTCCCGCTGCCCGCCCCGGTCGGAGCCGTGGTGGTGGCGCACGCGTTGGAAGCAAACTCGGACAGCAGCTTGCTGTACTACGCCGTCATGCCCGATGGCCTACAGCCGATTTCACCGGTGCTGGCCGCGGTGCTGCGTAACGCCAACTCCTACGGTCTGGATCAGCCGCCGCGGCTGGGCGCCGATCAGGTCGCCAGGCTGCCGGTGTCCCGGGTGCTGGACACCGGTCGTTTTCCCGATCGACGGATCACCCTTGTCGACGCGTCCCGCGATCCGGTGACCTGCGCGCACTGGAGCAAGCCGGACGGGGCCAGCACGAATTCGCTGACGCTGCTGTCCGGTTCGGCGCTGCCGGTGCCGGAGTCGGTGCAAACCGAGGATCTGGTCGGCGGTGGAACCGGCGGTGTCGCCACCCGCGTCGCGATGGCGCCGGGAACCGGGTACTTCACCCAGACCGTCGGCCAAAACGCGGCGTCACCGGCGGCCGGGTCGCTGTTCTGGATCTCCGACACCGGTGTCCGCTACGGCATCGACAATGAAGGTGGCGCGACCGGGCACACGAAAACCGCTGAGGTTCTTGGCCTGAGCCCGCCGCCAACCCCGATACCCTGGTCCGCGCTGTCGCTGTTCGCGCCGGGCCCGACGCTCTCCCGCGCCGACGCACTGCTCGCACACGACGGGCTGTCCCCCGACTCCCGACCCGGTCGTGCCACCTCAGCCCAAGGGGAGACCCGATGAGCCGACTGATCTTCGAGGCCCGCCGGCGGCTACCACCGCCGGCGACCCGCAAGGGAACCATCACCATCGAGGCGCCGCCCGAGCTGCCCCGGGTGATCCCGCCGTCGTTGATGCGGCGGGCGCTACCGGTGATGATCGTGATCCTGATCGTCGGCATGATCGTCGCGATGGTCGCCACCGGAATGCGGCTCATCTCCCCACAGACACTGTTTTTCCCGTTCGTGCTGCTGTTGGCCGCGACCGCGCTGTACCGCGGCACCGACAACAAAACGCGCACCGAGGAAGTCGACGCCGAGCGGGCCGACTACCTGCGTTACCTGTCGGTGGTGCGGGACAACATCCGGGCCCAGGCCGCCGAACAGCGCGCCGCGGCCGAATGGTCGCATCCCGATCCGGCCGAATTGGCCGCGATACCCGGCTCGCGACGCCAGTGGGAGCGCGACCCGGCCGACGACGACTTTCTGGTGGTGCGCGCCGGTGTGCACTCGGCCGCACTGGCCAGCGCACTGCGGGTCAGCGACACCGCTGACGAGATCGACCTGGAACCGGTGTCGCACAGCGCATTACGTAGTCTGCTCGACACCCAACGCACCGTGCGCGACGTGCCGACCGGCATCGATTTGGCCAAGGTGTCGCGGATTACCGTGCTTGGCGAGCCGGACGAGGTGCGGGCGGCGTTGCGCGCCTGGATCGCTCAGGCGGTGACGTGGCATGACCCGACCGTGCTCGGCGTCGCGGTGGCCGCCCCGGATCTGGAGACGCCGGAATGGTCGTGGCTGAAATGGCTGCCGCACGTTGACATTCCCGGCCAGCTCGACGGTGTCGGCCCGGCCCGCTACTTGTCGACCAACATCGAAGAGCTGGCCGCGCTGCTGGGTCCGGCGCTGGCCGACCGCCCGCCGTTCACCGGTGGTGCGGCGGACGCGCTGCGCCACCTGCTGATCGTCGTCGACGACCCCGACTACGACGTCAAGGCGTCCACGTTGGCGGCTGGATGGGCCGGGGTCACCGTGGTGCACCGATCGGCCACACCGCCGCACCGCGAACAGTATTCGGATCCCGAACGCCCGATCCTGCGCATCGCCAACGGCGTCATCGACCGTTGGCAGACCGGAGGCTGGCAACGCTATGTCGACACCGCCGACCAGTTCGGCGCCGACGACGCGGCCCACCTCGCGCGCCGACTGTCGCGCTGGGATTCCAACCCCACCCACAGCGGGCTGCAGTCGGCGGCCACCCGCGGCGCCACCTTCACCACGCTGCTGGGCATTCAAGATGCGTCGCAGCTGGACGTGCCCACGCTATGGGCACCGCGGCAGCGCGAGGACGAGCTGCGGGTGCCGATCGGCGTGACCGCGACCGGGGAGCCGCTGATCTTCGACCTCAAGGACGAGGCCGAGGGCGGGATGGGCCCGCACGGCCTGATGATCGGCATGACCGGCTCCGGCAAATCGCAGATGCTGATGTCGATCCTGTTGTCGCTGTTGACGACTCACTCGGCAGAGCGGCTCATCGTGATCTACGCCGACTTCAAGGGTGAGGCCGGCGCCGACAGCTTCCGTAATTTCCCTCAAGTCGTCGCCGTGATATCGAACATGGCCGAGAAGAAGTCGCTGGCGGACCGGTTCGCCGATACGCTGCGCGGCGAGGTGGCCCGGCGTGAGGTGCTGCTGCGCGAGGCCGGGCGGCGGGTGCAGGGCAGCGCGTTCAACTCGGTGACCGAATACGAGAATGCGATCGCCGCCGGACACGACCTGGCGCCGATCCCGACGCTGTTCGTCGTTGCCGACGAGTTCACGCTGATGCTCGCCGACCACCCCGAGTACGCGGAACTGTTCGACTACGTTGCCCGCAAAGGCCGCTCGTTTCGCATCCACATCCTGTTCGCGTCGCAGACGCTGGACATCGGCAAGATCAAGGACATCGACAAGAACACCTCCTACCGGATAGGTCTGAAGGTCGCCAGCCCCGCGGTTTCGCGGCAAATCATCGGCGTCGAGGACGCCTACCACATCGAGTCCGGCAAGGAGCACAAAGGCGTGGGCTTCCTGGTGCCCGCCCCCGGCGCCGCGCCGATCAAATTCCGCAGCACCTACGTCGACGGCATCTACGACCCGCCGCAGAGGGCGAAAACGCTTGTGGTGCATTCGGCCCCCGAGCCCAAGCTGTTCACCGCGGGCCGGGTGGAACCGGATCAGAACACGGTCATCGTCAGCGATGGCGAAGAGGAAACGACCAGTCCGCCGCGCAAGTTGATCGCGACCATCGGCGACCAGCTGGCGCGTTATGGTCCGCGTGCGCCAGAGCTGTGGCTGCCGCCGCTCGACGATCCGATCCCGCTGAGCACGGTGCTGGCACGCGCGGCACTGCCGCAAGGCCAATGGCGGTGGCCGCTGGGCGAAATCGATAAGCCCTTCGAGATGCGCCGCGACCCGCTGGTGTTCGACGCACACTCGTCGGCGGGCAACATGGTGATTCACGGCGGAGCCAAATCAGGCAAATCGACTGCCCTGCAGACGTTTATCCTGTCGGCGGCAAACCTGCACTCGCCTCGCGAAGTGAGCTTCTACTGCCTGGACTACGGCGGCGGACAGCTGCGGGCGCTGGAGGACCTGGCGCACGTCGGCAGTGTGGCCTCGCCGCTGGAGCCCGAGCGCATCCGTCGGACCTTCGGCGAACTCGAGCAGCTGCTGCGGTCGCGGCAACAGCGGGAAGTCTTCCGGGAGCGGCAAGCGTCCGGGTTCGACGACGAGTTCGGTGAAGTGTTCCTGGTCATCGACAACCTGTACGCGTTTGGCCGCGACAACACCGACCAGTTCAATACCCGAAACCCCCTGCTGGCCAAGGTAACCGAACTCGTCAACGTTGGACTGGCGTACGGGATCCACGTGGTCATCACCACCCCGAGCTGGCTGGAGGTCCCGCTGGCCATGCGGGATGGCTTAGGGCTGCGCCTGGAGCTCAAACTGCACGATCCGCGCGACAGCAATGTCCGTCTCGTCGGCGCATTGCACCGGCCGGCCGAGGCCGTGCCACCCGACCAACCCGGTCGAGGGCTGACCATGGCCGCCCAGCACTTCCTGTTCGCGGCGCCTGAACTGGACCAGGTGGCCGCGATCAACGCCCGTCATCCCGAGGTCACGGCGCCACCGGTGCGGCTGCTGCCCACCAACCTCACCCCCGCCGCAGTTGGCGCGACATATCGCGGCGTCGACCGGATCGTCATAGGCCAGCGCGAAGAAGACTTGGCGCCAGTCGAACTCAACTTCACCGACAACCCGTTGTTGCTGGTGCTGGGCGACACCAAATCCGGTAAGACCACGCTGCTGCGCCACATCATCCGCACCGTCCGGGAAAACTCCACACCCGACCACGTGGCGTTCACGGTGGTGGACCGGCGCTTGCATCTCGTCGACGAGCCACTGTTTGCCGACAATGAATACACCGCCAACGTCGACCGGGTGATACCGGCGATGCTGGGCTTATCGGCGCTCATCGAGCGGCGGCGGCCACCCGCTGGCCTCTCGCCGGCCCAACTTGCCGATTGGTCGTATGAGGGCCACACCCACTACCTGATCATCGATGACGTCGATCAGATACCGGATACGCCGGCACTGACGGGCCCGTACGTCGGGCAGCGGCCCTGGACCAGCCTGATCGGGCTGCTGGCACAAGCCGCCGACCTGGGACTGCGGGTGATCGTCACGGCGCGCGCGAGCGGCTCCGCGCACGCGTTGATGACCAGCCCGTTGCTGCGCCGGTTCAACGACTTGCAGGCAACCACGTTGATGTTGTCGGGCAATCCGGCCGACGGCGGCAAGATTCGCGGTCAGCGATTCGATCGGTTGCCCGCGGGCCGGGCAATTCTGTTGGGCGACAGCGACAGCCCCACCTATGTCCAATTGGTCAACCCTCTGGTCGACGAGAGTGTGACCGTTGACGGTCGAAAGGAGTATCTGCCATGACGCTGCGAGTTGTTCCCGAGGGTTTGGCCTCGGCCAGCGCCGCCGTAGAAGCGATCACTGCGCGGCTGGCCGCCGCGCATGCGGGTGCGGCCCCGTTGATCACGGCTGTCGTGCCGGCGGCGGCCGACCCGGTGTCGCTGCAAACTGCAGTCGGGTTCAGTGCCCAGGGCAGCGAGCACGCCACTGTCGCGGCGCAGGGCGTGGAGGAACTCGGCCGTGCCGGGGTCGGTGTGGGTGAGTCCGGCGCGAGCTATGCGACCGGTGATGCGGCCGCTGCGTCGTCGTATTTGGTGGCCGGCGGCTGACTATGACCGCGCCGGTGTGGATGGCTTCGCCGCCTGAGGTGCATTCAGCACTGCTCAGCAGCGGTCCTGGCCCTGGGTCGCTGTTGGCGGCCGCGGCGGCATGGGCCTCGTTGAGCGCTGAATACGCCTCGGCTGCAGGCGAACTCACCTCACTGTTGGGCGCGGTGCAGGCCGGTTCCTGGGAAGGCCCGAGCGCCGAGCAGTACGTGGCCGCGCACGCACCGTATCTGGCGTGGCTGATGCAAGCGAGCGCGAACAGCGCGGGGGTGGCTGCTCAGCACGAGGCCGCAGCGGCCTCCTATGTCACCGCGCTTGCCGCCATGCCGACGTTGGCGGAGTTGGCCGCCAATCACGCCATCCACGGCGTGTTGGTGGCCACGAATTTCTTTGGGATCAACACGATTCCGATCGCGCTCAACGAAGCCGACTACGCGCGGATGTGGATCCAGGCGGCTACCACGATGGCCACATATCAGGCGGTTTCCGGTACGGCGTTGGCGTCGGCGCCCCGCACCACGCCAGCGCCGTCGGTCGTGACGCCCGGTGTCGGCGAGAGCGGCAACGCCGCGGCCACCGCGCAGCAGGCCGGCGCGCAGGCCCAGGCCGCGCAGTCCGGGTCGTCGCTGAACCTGTCCGACCTGCTGTCGTCGTTTTTGAACTTCTACAAGAACCTGCTCAGCCAACTGTCCACGTTCCTGCAGAATCCGGCCGGCTCCCTGCAGCAGATGCTGGCCGCCTTCGCGGCGAATCCCGCTGCGGCACTGCTGGCTTTCGGTCCGCTGCTGGCCTTCGCGGCCTACGAGGTGATCTCGCCCATCGCCACCTACGGGCCGATGCTGTTAGCCCTGACGCTCGCGCTGCCCCTCGGTATCAACAACGCGCTCTCGCTCGCTGCGCCGGCCGAGCCGGCCCCCGTACCTGCCGCAGTCGAACCACCGGTCGGTGTGGCATCCGTCGCAGCCGGTGGGCAGTCCGCGGCGTT
The DNA here is from genome assembly GCF_002102185.1 of Mycobacterium fragae. Taxonomy (GTDB): domain Bacteria; phylum Actinomycetota; class Actinomycetes; order Mycobacteriales; family Mycobacteriaceae; genus Mycobacterium; species Mycobacterium fragae. Next base: position 662 of record NZ_LQOW01000027.1, on the reverse strand, counting down.
GCCCCTGGCCGGGCTGGCGCCGACAGGTGTCGCACCGGTGGCCGCCGGTGGGTCGGCACCGGCGGTGGGCACTGCGGCAGGCGCCGCGCCGGTGGCCACCGGTGTCAGCCCGGGTTTCGCCTATGTGGTGGGAGGCATCGGTCCCGACGAGGGGCCCGGGCCGACGTTGATCGATCGCAAGGGCGTCAAGGCGCCCGCTCGCCACGTTCCCGCGGCGGTCGCAGTGGGCGCGGCCAGCCGGGAGAAAACGCGGGCGCGACGTCGGCGCCGCGCGCAAATGCGAGACTTCGGCGACGAGTTCGCGGATATGGACAGCGATCTCGGCCCGAGCAGCGCGCCCGAAGAGGAGGGCTCGGCGCGGGCGTCGGGGCAGGACGCGGGGCCGTTGGGTTTCGCGGGGACGGTGCGTAGGGACGCCGTGGGGGCGGTCGCGGGGCTGGCCAGGCTGAGCAGCAATGGATTTGGCGACGGTCCGAGGATGCCGATGGTGCCGGGTACCTGGGATTCGGACACCGCCGAGGGGGAGGGGGATGACGGCTGAGTGTTCTTGTGTGACAACGGTAACCGATAAGAAGGGATGTTGGTGATGAGTTTGTTGGATGCTCATATTCCGCAGTTGGTGGCGTCGCAGTCGGCGTTTGCGGCCAAGGCGGGGCTGATGC
>NZ_LQOW01000026.1 GCF_002102185.1 Mycobacterium fragae | reverse complement strand
CTCCCGGGCATACCGCCGATGTCTCCGGCCATGCCCCCACCGCCCGCGCCCATCGGTGGCGGCATGGCCGGAGACATCGGCGGTATGCCCGGGAGCATCTAACTCGGGCCGATCTAGGCTGTTGCAGCTCAGTCGGCGTGGATAAAATGCTGAAATGCGGTTGCTGTTCGACGGCCGCCGGTCACTTTCGATAGTCGGCGCAGTGTTGGGTGCCGCCCTACTCGGTGGTGGTGTGGCAAGCGCAGCCGATTCGGTACAGCTGAAGAGCCGACTGGGCAATTGGTGCCTGGACGCCCCGAACGGAAGCAACACCGCCACGATGGTCAACCCGTGCGGCGGGTCGCAATCTCAGCGGTGGGTTTTCAACTCCGCCGGTCAGATCGAGAGCGTCGCCTTCCCGGGGAGCTGCCTGAGCATCGCCAACCCAGCCGACGGCACCCCGGTGACGCTGTCGAGCTGTCAGACCAATACGAACAACGCGAATTGGAATTCCCAGCCCAACGGCCAGCTCACCAGTGCGCTAGGCCCTTGCCTCAACATCTACGGCGGCGTTGCGCAGCCAGGGACTGCCGTGATCGCCTACCACTGCATCCCCGACGTAGCCGACGAGCAATGGGATAGCGTTGCCTAACGCCGTTGCGGCTCAGCCGAATCCGGCGAGGATCACGGCGTTGCAGTCAGCTGCTGACTGACGGAGTTTCGCCGCCTCTTGGTAGCCCTCGGACTCGTACCACGTGCGGGCGGCATCGACCGATTCGAATTCCAGCACGACGGTCTGGTCGCCGTGCCAGCTGCCTTCGAGGACCGTCGGCGCAGTATCCACCGCGAGAATGTTGACACCGCCCATCGCTGCTCCGGCCGCCTGCGCGTAGGCCTTCATGCCCTCCGGATCCTTGATGGCCTCGGTGAGGATGACATACCCCTTTGGCACTGAATCTCCTTATCCGACTGGTTAACTTGCTTCGATGGCCTGCTCGGGGCAGTCTTTGACAGCTTCGCGAACCGCCTCCTCGAACTCGGCGGGGACTTCGGGCACCGTAACCGTCGAGTAGCCGTCGTCGTTCAACTCGAACACCGACGGGCAGATCGTCGTGCAGATCCCGTGCCCGCGGCAGCGGTCCTCGTCAACTCTGGCTTTCATTTCGAAGCTTGTGCCAACGTGAATTCCAGGTGCAGCTCGGTCAGTCCGCGCAGGATATAGGTCGGGACATACCGGTAGCGACGATTATTGGCCGGGCCATGCATACTTTCCGAGATCCTGATGTCGGTGGTCCGGTCCAGCAAACGCTCGATGGCAACGCGTGTTTCGGCACGTGCGAGCGGCGCGCCGGGACAACTGTGGATCCCCCGCCCGAACGCGAGGTGTTGGCGGGCGTTCTTGCGCACCGGATCGAATGCGGTCGGGTCCTCGAACCGTCGCGGATCCCGGTTGGCCGCAGCTTGCAACACCATCACCGTGGTGCCCGCGGGAATGTCAACTCCGCCAACAGTTGTGGGCACCCGGGACAGGCGAAAGTCGCCTTTGACCGGACTCTCGATGCGCAGCGCCTCTTCGATGAAGTTGGGGATCATGCTGCGGTCCTTGCGCAGCTGCGCCTGGATGTCGGGGCGCTCTCCGATAGTCTGCAGCGCGGCACCGAGCAGCCGCACGGTGGTTTCCTGTCCCGCCGAGAACACGTTGCTTGCGACCCGGGCGACGTCCTCGACATCAGGAATCGAGCCGTCGGGGTAGGTCGCGGTCGCCAGGCCGGTCAGCACGTCGTCACGGGGCTCACGCCGGCGGTCCCGGACATAGTCCGAAAACAGGCCGTAGAGGAATTCCAGCGGGCTGTGCGCCAGCGCTTCCTTGCCGGTGCCCCCGATGCCACCACCCGAGTGCTCGCGGATACCTTTCACGAATTTGTCGCGGTCTTCGAGGGGCACGCCCAGCAGGTCGGCGATGACCAGAAGCGTGAACGGGCCGGCGAAGCCCTTGATGAATTCGCCGTGCCCTGGCGCCAGGAACTCGTCGAGGGCCTGGTCGGCGAGCGCCCACATGGCGTCCTCGTTCTCTTTGAGGCGCTTGGGTGTGATCAGCCGCATCAGCAGGGAGCGGTGGTTGGTGTGTGTCGGCGGGTCAAGGGTCGGCAGCTGGTCACTGAACGGCAGCTTGTCGCGGTGCTGCTCGATCAGCTCGGTCACGTCATCGCCCTCGAGCGGCACTGGGAAGCCGGGAAACGGGCCCGTCACCGAGATACACGACGAGAATGTCTCCGCGTCGTTCAACACTTCGACGGCCTCGTCCCAACCGGTCACCATCGTCACCCCGTGATGGTTTTCGCGCGCGACGGGGCACTGCTGCCGCAAGGCCTCGTAGTAGGGGTAGGGGTCCGTGGTGAGCTCGTTGCCGCGAAAGAAGTCCAGCTCGGTGAAGTCATTCACCATCTCGCACCGTTCCAATCTCGACCAATGAGAATGTTCCTCTCAGAGATGAGTATTAGATTTCCATAGCCGATGCCTCGGCGTCAACGCGGCCCAGGGGCGATGTCAGCTGGCCGGAATGAGGTCGGCCTCTACCGATGGGCAAGCCATTACCCTGCTGCGGAACGTCTCGACAGCCCCGATCGACTCCCGGGGCAGCGCCGCGGCCGCCAGGGCCTGGGCCTTGAACGCCTGGGCCGCGGCGCTCAGCCGGTGCTGGACCAGCCCGACGCTGTCGTCCAGCTCGGCGGGCCACGTCTTGCCCCACAGCGTGACTTCGGTGGCGCCCTGGTCGAGGGCCTGCACGACGCCCTGCCGGACCCGTGAATCGCAGCCGAACAGATCCGCCGCCGCCGCCAGGGTCTGCGGGGACGGGCGGTCGTCCATCGCCGCCAACGCCTCTTCGAGGTCGACGATCTTGGCGCCGAGAATGTGCAACGGCCGTTCGTCGGGATGCTCGGCCAGCAGGACCGTCACATCCCATCCGGCCATCGCCCGGTCGAATAGCCAACCACCGGCGAACTTCACCACATCGACGACGTCCGCGGCCACCACATCGAGGCGGTACCTCATGGCGAACTCGGCGGCGCCATATCCCGAGCCAACGACTCCGCGTACTCCTTGAAGACCTCGGTCAGTGGTATCGAAGGGTTGAGCAACCATGTGGTCTCCATTCCGGTGATGAAGGCGATGATCTGCACCGCCTTGACGGTGACGTCCATATCCATGCGAAACTGGCCGGCCCGCTGACCGCGCCGGATCAGCTCGGTGATGATGTCGATCGCATCCTGGTATCTGGAAAGCAAGCGATCATGCAGCGGAGCTTCGGGATCGAGGTTCTCCGCGAGCAGCACGGTGAATGTGCCGATCAGTTCGGGTGAGCGGTGGAACCGATCGGCGACGCCTGCGATTTCTGCGATCAGATCCCCCGCCCGGTCGGCGTGGGCATCGTCATCGGCGTCGCGGATGTCGAGCACAGCGTGTAGGAGCTGTTCTTTGGATTCGAAGTGGTGCAGCAGTCCGGCGGGGCTGACGCCGGCCTCGCCGGCGATCTGGGCCAGCGTCGTGTTGCGCCACCCGTTGCGGGTCAGCAGCCGCTGCGCGATGGCAAGAATCCGCTGCTTGCGGTCCTCGCCCTTGGCCAGGAGCGTGTCGTACGGCCGCGTCTCGGGCACTGGACTCCTTCGTCGGACCAACCTAGTGAACACACAGTAGGTTGGTTTACTGCCTGTGACAAGGGTCGCAAAACCACGGTCGTTTTGACGCCCGTCACAGACCGAGCGACTTGGCGATGATCACCTTCATCACCTCGCTGGTTCCGGCGTAGATCCGCGCAACCCGGGCATCGGTGTAGAGCCGGGCGATCGGAAACTCCATCATGTAGCCGTAACCGCCGAAGAGCTGCAGGCAACGATCCACGACACGGGCCTGCATCTCCGTGCAGAACAGCTTCACTCGAGCCGCGTCGGCAGCCGACAACTCCCCCTCAACGTGCAGCGCGACCGCCCGGTCCAGCATCGCCTGGCCGGCCTCCACCTCTGTGGAGCACGCGGCCAGCTCGAACTTGGTGTTCTGGAACGACGCCACCGGCGTCCCGAAAGCCTTGCGGTCCTTGGTGTAGTCAATAGCCAGGCCGATCGCCGAGCGCGCCTGCGCTACCGATCCGACCGCGACCGTCAGTCGTTCCTGCGGCAGGTTGTGGCCCAGGTAGCCGAACGCCTCACCCTCCTCGCCGAGAACGTTCTCGACGGGGACACGAACGTCGACGAACGACAGCTCGGCGGTGTCCTGGACCTTGCAGCCCATCTTCTCCAGTTCGCGACCGCGGGTGAAACCCTCCATCCCGTCCTCCACGACGAACAGCGTCAAGCCCTTGCGCCGATTGTCGGGGTCGGTGGACGTGCGGGCGACGACGATCACGAGGTCGGCCTGCATGCCACCGGTGATGAATGTCTTGGCGCCGTTGACGATCCAGTGGGGCCCTTTTGAATCAACACTGCGTACGGCCGTCGTGCGCATACCCGCGAGGTCCGAGCCGGTCCCTGGTTCGGTCATTGCGATGGCCGTGAGCAGCGTCCCGTCGGCCAGGCCCGGAAACCAGCGCTTGCGCTGTTCTTCGTTCGCGTAGTGCAGGAAGTACGGCAGGATCACCTCAAGTTGGGTGCGGACTGTCGACAGTGTCACCAGCGCCCGCGCAGCTTCCTCTTGCAGCACGACGTTGTAGCGGTAGTCGGGCATGCCGGCGCCGCCGTGCTCCTCGGGAATCGCCATCCCGAGCATTCCGAGTGCACCCATCTGCTTGAAGACCTCGCGTGGCATCCGCCCGCGCTTTTCCCACTCTGGGTAGGCAGGAACAACCTGCTTGTCGATAAAGTCGCGCGCCAGTTCCCGGAACGCCTCGTGGTCCCCGGTGAACAGGTCTCGACGCATGTGTCAGCCCACCAGTTCCACCAGTGTGGCGTTGGCGGTGCCGCCGCCTTCGCACATGGTCTGCAGGCCGTAGCGAATTCCGTTGTCGCGCATGTGATGTGCCATCCGAGTCATCAACACCGCGCCCGACGCGCCGAGCGGGTGGCCCAGGGCGATCGCCCCGCCCAGCGGATTGACCTTTTCCGGGTCGGCGCCGGTTTCGGCCAGCCAGGCCAGCGGTACCGGCGCGAACGCCTCGTTGACCTCGAACACGCCGACGTCGCCAATGGAGACGCCGACCTTGGCCAGCACCTTCTCGGTGGCGGGGATGGGTCCCGTGAGCATCAGCACCGGGTCCGCCCCCGTCACCGCGCCGGCCCGATACCGCACGATGGGCGTCAATCCGAGCTCGACTGCGATGGCCGACGTGGTCACCAGGAGAGCGGCTGCGCCGTCGGAGATCTGCGAAGAGTTACCGGCATGGATGACGCCGTCGTCGACGAACGCCGGCTTGAGTGCGGCCAGTTTCTCCACGGTGGTCCCCCGCCGCACGCCCTCGTCTTGGCTCACCACCGCGTCCTCTCCCTGTGTTGGGAACACCGGGACGATCTGATCGGTGAAGGCCCCGTTGTCCTGGGCCGCGGCAGCCAGCTCGTGGGAGCGGACCGAGTACTCGTCGAGTCGGGTGCGGGAAAATCCCCACTTCTTGGCGATCATCTCCGCCGAGATCCCCTGATTGAAGGAGAAATCGCCATAGCGCTCAAGGACTTTGGGGCCGTACGGCATCCCGGTGGCCCGGGCCGCGCCCAGCGGCACTCGGCTCATCACCTCCACGCCGCCGGCGACGACGACGTCCTGCTGCCCCGACATGACCGCCTGCACGGCGAAGTCCAACGCCTGCTGACTGGAACCGCACGCCCGGTTGATCGTGGTGCCCGGGATACTTTCGGGCCAGCCGGCGGCCAATACCGCGTAACGGCCGATGTTGCTCGATTGGTCCCCGACCTGCGACACGCATCCCCACACCACGTCGTCGACGATTTCGGGGTCTATGCCGGTGCGCTGCAGCAGTTCGTTGAGCACCAGCGCGGACAGGTCGGCGGCGTGAATGGTCGACAACCCGCCGTTGCGCTTTCCGACCGGCGTACGCACCGCCGCCACGATGACTGTTTCACGCATTTGTCTGCTCCGATCTCGATACCGCCCATCGACCAGTAAACGACGGTTGCCGCTTCTCGGCGAACGCGGCGTAGGCCTCGCGGGCATCGGTCGTGGCGAAATTGACCGTCTGCGCACGGGCTTCGTTGGCGAGCGCGTCGCGCAATGTCCGGTCGGCGCCCTCGTTCAGCAGCGCCTTGCTTTGCGCCAGCGCGATCGCAGGGCCGGCGACCAGTTTGCCGGCAACGTCGGTGACGAAAGTGTCGATCTCCGCTGCGGACACCACCCAGGTCACCAGGTTCAGCGCCTGGGCTTCCTCGGCGTTGATGGTCTCGGCGAGCAGTGCCAGCCGCTTGGCTTGTTGCAGGCCAACGATTTTCGGCAGGAGCCACGAGCCGCCGAGATCCAGCGACAACCCCCGCTTGGCGAAGATCTGCGAGAACGTCGATTCGGGCGTCGCCGCCACCAGATCGCAGCCCAGCGCCAGGTTCCATCCGGCGCCGACGGCCACACCGTTCACTTTGGCGATTGTCGGCACCGGCAGCTCGTGAAGCGCGAGCGCCACATCGGTCAGCAGCCGCATCTTGTATGCGGGATGACTGTCGTCGGCCGCGGAGATGTCGGCACCGGAACAGAACGCGCCACCGGCGCCGGTGATCACGACAGCTCGCACGTCGCGGTCGTTTCCCGCTGCGGTGAGCGCGTCAGCCAATGCGATCCACAGCTCGCGATTGATTGCGTTCTTGCGGTGCGGGCGATTCAGCGTCAGCGTTCGCACACCGCCGCGATCGCTGGACAGCAGCACGGGCGCGTCAGCCATAGGCCGGTCCGATGGCGCCCTGCTCGCGCAACGCGACGATCTCGTCGTCCGCGATGCCGAGCTCGGCGAGCACCGAGTCGGTGTGCTGGCCGAGCCCGGGCACCGGCCCCATGGGGGGCCGATAGCCGGAGATGACGGGCGGGGGCAACAAGGCGCGGATCGCCCCCGTCGGGGTGTCGATGTTTCGCCACCGGTCGCGCGCCGTCAGCTGCGGATGCGAAAGCACCTCGCTGGGCAGGTTGTATCGCGCATTGCCGATCCCGGCGGCATCCGCGGTCTTCTGCACGTGTTCGAGGTCGTGACTCGCGCACCAGGCTCCGATAGCCTCGTCCAGGATGTCTCGGTGGGCGACCCGGCCGGCGTTGGTCGCGAACCGCTGGTCGTCCGCCAGGTCGTCACGCTGCAGAATCTCACGCGAAAGTCGCTGCCATTCCGCATCATTCGTGGTGCCCAGCACGACGGTCTGGCCGTCGGCGGTCCGATAGGCGCCGTAGGGGGCAACCGCGGGCGAGCTCATGCCCAAGGGCTGCTGGTCCACACCGGCGTGCTCGGCGTAGGTGAGTGGGTAACCCATCAGATCGGTCATGGTGTCGAACAGGCTGACGCTCACAGCACGCCCGCCGTCTCGCGAATACAGCAGGGCCAGAATCGACAGCGCCGAATACAGCCCGGTGCTGATGTCGGCCACCGGCGGCCCGGGTTTGGCGGGCGCACCGGGATATCCAGTGACCGCGCAGGCACCGGATTCCGCCTGGGCGAGCAGGTCGTAGGCGCGTTTGTGTGACAGCGGGCCACCGGCGCCGTACCCGTCGATTTCAACGGCGATCATGTCCGGGTGACGCGCCGCCAGGTCATCCTGCGCGATGCCGAGCCGAGCGGTCGATCCGGGGGCGAGATTGGATACCAGCACGTCGGCACGGTCGAGCAGCCGATGCAGAATGCCCAGTCCGGCTTCGGTTTTCAGGTCGAGCGTCACCGACTCCTTACCCCGGTTAGCCCAAACAAAATGGGCGGCAAGCCCGTTGACGACGTCGTCGTAGTACCGGGCGAAGTCTCCGCCGTTCGGGTTTTCCACCTTGATGACCCGTGCCCCGAAATCGGCGAGCACCCTGGTGCACATCGGGGCGGAAACCGCCTGCTCCAGCGCCACCACGGTGACCCCCGCCAGTGGCGCCTTCGATCCACGCATTACATCACCATGCCGCCGTCCACCGGCAACACTTGGCCGGTGACATACGAGGCGGCGTCGGAGGCGAGGAACACGAACGCGCCGGCAACTTCCTCTGGTTCCGCCCACCGCTTGAGCGGGATGCGGTTCATCATGTTGGCCGCGAACTTCTCGTTGGTCCGGATGGTTTCCGTCATCGGCGTGGCGGCCAGCGGCGCCAGCGCGTTGACCAGAATGTTCTTGGTGGCGAGTTCGCGCGCAAGGGATTTGGTGAATCCGATGATGCCGGCTTTGGCGGCGGAGTAGTTGACTTGACCCAGGGTGCCGGTCAGCCCGGCCGCCGATGTCACGTTGATGACGCGGCCGGTGCCGTCGGTGGGAATGTGCGGCAGCGCGGCCTGTGTGCAGTTGAATGCGCCCATTACGTGGACATCGAACAGCAGTCGGAAGGACTCGTGGGTGGTCTTCTCGAACATCGCCGGCCGTGTCACGCCCGCGTTGTTGACCAGGATGTGCAACTTGCCATCGGCAAGTGCGGCCGCCTGGGCGGCCGCTGCGTCGGCTGACTCTCGATTCGACACGTCCAGCCCGGCAGACTCGGCTCGTCCTCCCGATGCCGAAATCCGCTCTGCCACAGCGGCCGCCGCGTCCTTCTCTATGTCGGTGACAAGCACCGCCGCACCCGCGTCGGCCAAAGCCTGGGCCACAGCGGAGCCGATGCCGCCGGCGGCACCAGTGACCAGCGCTGAGCGGCCGGACAAGTCGAAGTAACGGCTCATCAATAGCTCCTCGGCAATCCGAGCACGTGTGATCCCAGGAAGTTCAGGATCATCTCCTGGCTGACCGGCGCAATCTTCATCAGCCTCGCCTCCCTGAAGTACCGCGACACGTGATACTCCTCGGAATAGCCCATGCCGCCGTGCGTCTGCAACGCACGGTCCGCGGCGGCGAAACCCGCGTCGGCGCATAGGTATTTCGCGGTGTTCGCCTCGCGGCCGCATGGTTTGCCGTTGTCGTAGAGCCAAGTGGCTTTGCGCAGCACCAGCTCGGCGGCGTCGAGGCGGGCCAGCGCGTCGGCAAGCGGGAATTGAATGCCCTGGTTCATGCCGATCGGCCGGTCGAAGACGTGGCGTTCGTTGCCGTACTTCACGGCCTTCTCCAGAGCGACCCGCCCGATGCCCAATGCCTCGGCGGCGATCAGCATCCGTTCCGGGTTCAGCCCGTCGAGAATGTGCTGAAAGCCCTTGCCCTCCTCGCCGACCCGATCCTCGACCGGGATGTGCAGGTCATCGATGAACAGCTCGTTGGAGCTGACCGCGTTGCGGCCCATCTTGCGTATCGGCCGCACGTCCACCCGGCTGCGGTCCAGGTCGGTGAGGAACAGCGTCAATCCGTCGGTCTTCTTGCTGACCTCGGCATACGGCTTTGTGCGGGTGAGCAGCAGGATCTTCTGCGACTCGAGCGCCTTGGAAATCCACACCTTTCGTCCGTTGACCACGTAGTGGTCACCGTCTCGCTTGGCGAATGTCGTGATCCGCGAGGTGTCCAGGCCGGCGCCGGGTTCGGTCACGCCGAAGCACACGTGCAGTTCGCCGGTCGCAACCTTCGGTAGCGTGCGCGCCTTGAGCTCGTCGGAACCATGCACCACCACCGGCTGCATGCCGAAGATCGACAGGTGAATGGAACTGGCGGCGTTCATTCCTCCGCCCGAGCGGGCCACCTCTTCGGCCAGCAGGGTGGCTTCGGTGATGCCGAGCCCGTGGCCCCCGTATTCCTCGGGGATCGTCATACCGAGCCAGCCGCCGCTGGCTATTGCCTGATAGAACTCCGACGGGAACTCGTGCGCCTGATCTTTTTCCATCCAGTAGTGGTCATCGAACTTCGACGCCAGCTCGGCGACCGATTTGCGGATCAGCTCTTGGTCGTCGGTCAGCTCAAAGTTCATTCCACCGCCGGGCACTGCTGGGTCTCCTTTGGTCAGTTCAGGCGCCGGCGTTCGGTGTCGGCCCGCTGCGCCCGGCTTCGCCGCGCTTGCGACCGCCACGGGCGTCGCGTTCCGGAGGCGCCTCAGTCCTTGTTGCCGGTGAGTTCCTTTGCGCTGGCGGCGAATTCCGCGAACGACGAACCCGACCTTTCGTCTTTGTGGTGGCTGAGCGCCTTGATGGACACGTCGTGGCCCTCGGCGGCCTTGCGCAGCGCGCCCACGGTCGCCTGCTCCCGGGTGATGTGCGTGAACGGGTCGAACGAGTACCAGCGCATCGCGTTCTGGTAGGCCATCTTGTTGATCTCGTCGTCCGGCACGTCGTTCGCCGACAAGACGTCCCAGAGCTCCTCGGGCGCGCCCGGCCACATCGAGTCGCTGTGCGGGTAGTCGGCCTCCCAGCAGATGTTGTCGATGCCGATCATGTTGCGCAGCGCGACGCCCACCTTGTCGCTGATGAAACAGGTCAGGAAGTGCTCACGGAAAACCTCGCTGGGCAGCTTGCCGCCGAAGTTCTGATGCGTCCACGTCGAATGCATTTCGAAGGTGCGGTCGGCCCGTTCCAAGAAGTACGGGATCCACCCGGTGCCGCCCTCCGACAGGGCGATCTTGAGGTCCGGGTACTCCTTGATCGGCCTGGACCACAACAGATCCGCGGCGGCCTGCACGATGTTCATCGGCTGCAGCGTGATCATCACGTCCATCGGGGCATCGGGCGCAGTGATCGCCAGCCTGCCCGAGGATCCGATATGGATGTTCATCACGGTGTTGGTGTCACACAAGGCCTCCCACAACGGATTCCAGTACTCGTTGTGGAAGCTGGGGTAGCCCATCGCAGCCGGGTTCTCGGTGAAGGTGAGCGCATGCACACCCTTCTTGGACACCCGTCGGACCTCTTTCGCGCACTCCTCGGCATCCCAGATCACCGGTATCGCCATCGGGATGAACCGCGCCGGATACGCTCCACACCACTCTTCGATGTGCCAATCGTTGTAGGCCTGCACCAGGGCCACCGAGAACTCCGGGTCCTCGGTCGCGAACAGTCGCGCGGCGAACCCCGGGAACGACGGAAAACAGATCGAAGCAAGGATGCCCCCGGCGTTCATGTCCTTGATCCGCTCGTCGACGTTGTAGCAACCCGGCCGGATCTCGTCCAGACCAGTCGGCTCGATCCCGTACTCCTCTTTGGGACGTCCGGCGACCGCGTTCAGCGCCACGTTGGGGATCACGGTGTCCCGGAACTGCCAGGTATCCGAGCCATCCGGATTGTGCACCAGCCGAGGCGCATCGTCGATGTACTTCTTGGGCAGGTGGTTCTTGAACATGTCCGGCGGCTCAACCGTGTGGTCGTCGACACTGATCAGGATCAAGTCTTCCTTGTTCACGGGCCGTTCCTCTCTTCTGGAGCCCTCGGCAACGGGCGCCCCCGGTGAGTTCCCTGGTATGAAAATTATCTTCTCAGATCGCGAGAATCAACATCTTGAGCGTACCGCTGCGGGTGCGACGGTGCCGTCTGCGCATCGCTGAGGCCCACCGGAGACCACGGCGTTTCCGCAGATGAAGCCGCAGACATTGACCAATCCGGCAGATCGTGGAAACCTATTGGTCAAATATGAGAATATGATTCTCGTCAGTGAGGAGGCCGTATGCGTCTGTCCCCGTTGCCGGCGGACCACTGGGACGACGCTGCCCGGGATGCCGTCGCCGGCATGCTGCCCGAAGAGCGGCGAAACCCTCGCGATGCCGGCAACCTCCTGGCCACTCTGGTGCATCACCCCAAACTGACCCGCGCGTTTCTGCGGTTCAACGGTTACCTGCTGTATGGCTCGACGCTGCCGCCCCGCATCCGCGAGCTGGTGATCCTGCGGGTGGCACATCGGCGCGGCTGCGCCTACGAGTGGACCCACCATGTGACGCTCGGCAAGCGGGTCGGCCTCTCCGATGCCGACATTGCCGCCGCGCAATCCGGCGAAGCGATCGACGAGTTCGACCGAGCGGCGCTGGCCGCTGTCGATGAGCTCGACGAGAAGACCAACCTGTCGGATGCGACCTGGACCACCCTGTCCGAGCGGCTCGACGAGCAGCAGCGCATGGACCTGATCTTCACGATCGGTGGCTACACCGCGCTGGCGATGGCCCTGAACACCTTTGGCGTCGAAGTGGAACCAGAAAGGTAAAACCGTGCCGCATTTCACCAAGCCGGCTGCCGGCAGCTGGACGGAGAACTATCCGGAACTGGGCACCGGGCCGGTCGACTACACCGACTCGATCGATCCCGCGTTTTTCGAAGCCGAGCGCGAGGCGGTCTTCAAGCGGACCTGGCTCAATGTCGGCCGGGTGGAACGGCTGCCACGCACCGGCAGCTACTTCACAAAGGAGTTGCCGTCGGCCGGGCCGGGCATCTCGGTGATCGTCGTCAAAACGAAGGACGGGTCGATCAAGGCGTTTCACAACGTCTGCCGTCACCGGGGAAACAAACTGGTGTGGAACGACTATCCGCACGAGGAGACCTCGGGTACCTGCCGCCAATTCACCTGCAAGTACCACGCCTGGCGCTACAGCCTCGACGGTGAACTGACCTTCATCCAGCAGGAGGACGAGTTCTTCGACGTCGACAAGAGCCAGTACGGGCTCGCGCCGGTGCGCTGCGAGGTGTGGGAAGGGTTCATCTTCGTCAACCTCGACGACAACGCGCAGCCGTTGACGGATTACCTCGGTCGGCTGGCCAAGAGCATCGAGGGCTACCCGTTCCACGAGATGACCGAGAGCTACTCCTACCGGGCCGAGGTCGGCAGTAACTGGAAGCTGTTCATCGACGCGTTCGTCGAGTTCTACCACGCGCCGATCCTGCACCAGGGGCAGTACACCAAGGAAGAAGCCGCCAAGATCCAAAAGTTCGGCTACGAGGCGCTTCACTACGAATTGGCCGGGCCACACAACCTCCAGTCGACCTGGGGTGGTCAGGCACCGCCCCCGGACATGTCCATGGTCAAACCGATGGACCAGGTGCTGCGCAGTGGGTTGTTCGGTCCCTGGGACAAGCCGGAAATCATCGAGAACCTGGAGCTGCCCCCGGGTGTCAACGTGAAGAAGGTGCCGCAGTGGGGCATCGACTCGTGGCTCTTCTACCCGAACTTCATGTTGTTGATTTGGGAGCCGGGCTGGTTTTTGACCTACCACTACTGGCCTACCGCTGTGGACAAGCACATCTTCGAGTGCACGCTGTATTTCGTTCCACCGCGCAACGCGCGGGAACGCCTGGCCCAGGAGTTGGCCGCGGTGACATTCAAGGAGTACGCGCTGCAGGACGCCAATACGCTGGAAGCGACCCAGACCATGATCGGTACCCGGGCCGTCAAAGAGTTCCTGCTGTGCGACCAAGAAGTCTTGATCCGTCATCTGCACAAGACGACCGGTGACTACGTGAAGGAGTACGCCCACAATGGCCACCGCAAGTAAGCTGCCCGCCGAATTCGCCGATCTCGAGCCGTATCTGGATTGGGACCTGGCCACCGAACCCGAGCGCTACGCCAAACGGCTGGCATCTTCGATGAGCGAGATGCAGGCTTTCTACGACGCCGCATTTCCCCGGATGAACGACGTCATCGCCTACTGTGACAATTTCCCGTTGGACGACCTGCCCGAGGATGCGCGGACGCTGATGCACCTGATGCAGTCGCTGATCATGGTGTCGTTTCCGGTGGAGGCGTGGAAGCAGCCGCGGGTCCCGGACAGCGGCGCCGCGTGGGTCGAGCTGGTCAGGGAGCCGGTGATCTAAAAGGTGCTGACGCTCAAGGCCGCTGGACTGCTCGACGTCGACGCAGGCGAGATCATCCGGCCGGGCGTCCTACGGATCGAGGAGGACCGGATCGTCGGCGTCGGCGGGGATGCCGCCGACGAGGTGCTCGATCTCGGCGATCAGATCCTGCTGCCCGGGCTGATGGACATGGAAGTCAACCTGCTGATGGGTGGGCGTGGCGAAAAGCCCGGGCTGTCCCAGGTGCAGGACGACCCGCCGACGCGGGTCTTGCGTGCGGTCGGCAACGCGCGTCGCACGCTGCGCGCCGGGTTCACCACGGTGCGCAACCTCGGGTTGTTCGTCAAGACCGGCGGCTATCTGCTCGACGTCGCACTGGGGAAGGCCATCGACGCCGGATGGATCGAGGGCCCGCGGGTGGTACCGGCCGGGCACGCGATCACCCCGACCGGCGGGCATCTGGATCCGACGATGTTCGCGGCGTTCGCACCCCACGCGCTGGAGTTGACGGTCGAGGAAGGCATCGCGAACGGAATCGACGAGATCCGTAAGTCGGTGCGGTATCAGATCAAGCACGGCGCTCAGCTGATCAAGGTGTGCTGTTCGGGCGGCGTGATGTCACTGACCGGACCGCCTGGCGCACAACACTATTCAGACGAGGAGCTTTCCGCGATCGTCGACGAGGCGCACCGGCGTGGGCTGCGGGTGGCTGCCCACACGCACGGCGCCGACGCTGTCAAGCACGCGGTGATGGCCGGGATCGACTGCATCGAGCACGGCTTCCTGATCGACGACGAGGCGATCGCGATGATGGTCGAGCACGGCACGTTTCTGGTGACCACCCGGCGGTTGGCCGAGGGCATGGACGTGTCACACGCTCCGCCCGAGCTGCAAGCCAAGGCCGCCGAGATGTTCCCGAAGTCTCGCACGTCGATCGTGGCCGCCCATGAAGCCGGGGTGAAGATCGCGCTGGGCACCGACGCCCCCGCGATTCCACACGGCCGCAACGCCGATGAGCTGGTCACCCTGGTCGATTGGGGTCTTCCACCGTTGGCAGTGCTGCGGGCGGCGACCGTCACCGCCGCCGAGTTGATCGACGCCACAGATCGCGGTCGGCTTGCGGAGGGCATGCTCGCCGACGTCATCGCTGTGCCCGGAGATCCGTTGTCCGACATAGGGGTTACCCAGAAGGTCGGTTTTGTGATGAAAGGAGGTCGGGTCTATGTCAACAACTCGGCCGACAAGAACTGACGACCTCGTCGAGATCCAGCAGCTATTGGCCCGCTATGCGGTGACGATCACCCAGGAAGACATCGACGGACTGATCAAGGTCTTCACCCCGGACGGCACTTACAGCGCATTCGGCGACACTTACACCCTTGACAGATTCCCGGACTTGGTGGCCGCCGCCCCGAAAGGGTTGTTTCTCACCGGTACAGCGGTCGTGGAGTTGGACGGCGACTCGGCCAGCGGAACCCAACCGTTGTGCTTCATCGACCACGCCACCCATGACATGCGGATCGGCTACTACCGCGACACCTATTCCCGCACAGCGGACGGGTGGCGGCTGAAAACCCGTGCCATGACGTTCATTCGCCGCAGCGGGGTGCACGACTCTGGGCGCCCGCACGCCATAGGCCGTCCAGCGCCGTGAAGCTCGAGCAGTTCCGCGCGGACCTGCGAGCCTGGCTCGACGAGCATGATCTGACCCCCGGACCTGACCATTCGCTGGAAGGCCACATACGCCAACTCGCCCGCCTGCACAGCGCGCTCTATGAAGCCGGGTGGATGCGGTACGGCTGGCCTACGGAGGTCGGCGGCCTGGGTGGGCCGGCGATACTTCGGGCGATCGTCGGTGAGGAGGTGGTCGGACGCCGGCTGGCCGAACCCGGGCCCTACTCGATGGTCGAGGTACTCGCGCCCACCATGATTGATTACGCGCCAACGGAACTCGCAGCCGAAATGGTGCCACGGCTGCTCTCCGGTCGCGAGCAATGGTGCCAGGGCTTCTCCGAACCGGGCTCGGGAAGCGACCTGGCGTCGCTGACCACCCGCGCCGCCCCCGACGGCGACAATTGGATCGTCAACGGGCAGAAGGTGTGGACCAGCTACGCGCAGTACTCGACGCGCTGCGTCCTGCTCACCCGCACCGCGCCGGGATATGACGGAATCACGGCGTTCTTCGTCGACCTGGACACGCCGGGCATCACCATCCGGCCGCTCCGCACCATGCACGGAGTGGATGAGTTCTGCGAGGTGTACTTCGACGATGTGGTGATCCCCGCCTGCCGCATGCTCGGTAAGCCGGGAGACGGCTGGCGACTCGCGATGGACCTGCTGCCCTACGAGCGCTCCACTTGTTTTTGGCAGCGGATCGCTTACCTCTACTCGCGATTCGACGACCTCATCGCAGAAGCCGAGGATCCTGACGAATTCGAGCTTGGCGCAGCTTATCTCGCGCTGCATACACTGCGGTGCCGGTCCCGCGCGACCCAGCACCGGTTGGCCGACGGAGAGCGGCTGGGACCTGAGACCTCGATCGACAAGGTGTTGCTGGCCACCGCCGAGCAGCGGCTCTATGACACCGTGCGCGACCTGCTGCCCGGGTCACTGGAACTCGACGACACCCCCTGGCGGTCGGAATACCTCTACTCGCGCGCGGCAACGATCTACGGCGGCACGGCCGAGATTCAGCGCAACATCATCGCCCGCCGGCTGTTGGATTTGGGCAAGGAGTGAGCGTGGGCTCGGATATTGGAACTGAGGCCTTGCAGCTGATGGAGGACGCCCTACGGAAGACCATGACCGCCGTGTCGGGCCGCCAGCTCGACGATGCGCTGAGCGATCTCGGCTGGCTCGACATGCTCGACGAGATGCCGGATACCGCAATTCCGTTGGTGTTTCGGCTGCTCGGCGAAACCGGCGCCCATGCCCCTGTGCTCAACGATGTGGTGCTGCGCGCGGCGGGGCGTGACGGCGGTGGCATTGTCCCGCTGCCGTTCGCCGGCGGTTCGTGGGTTGTCTGGGAACGTACCGACGAGGCGACTTCTGCCCTGAGCGACGACCTGCCGATACACCGGGTGTCGCGGGCAGACCCGGTACCGCTTGGCGCCGGACGGCACGCACTGGGCTGGTGGCTGGTGGGCACAAGCCGAGCGATGCTGGCGCTGGCGCGCCAGCACGCTTTGGACCGTGTGCAATTCGGCCGGGCCGTCGCTTCGTTCCAGGCGATCCGCCATAAGCTCGCCGAGACACTCGTCGCCGTCGAGGGAGCGGAGGCCGTGCTGCTCGCCGCCGCCGCGGAGCCCGACGACCTCAGCTTCCTGCTGGCCAAGGCGGCGGCCGGGAACGCGGCATTGACCGCCGCCCGCCACTGCCAGCAAGTGCTCGGCGGTATCGGCTTCACCGCCGAGCATGAGCTGCACCGCCACGTCAAACGTGCATTGCTCTTGGACGGAATGCTCGGCAGCACACGCGAACTGACGCGCGAGGCAGGCGCTAGGTTGCGGGCCAAGGGATCTGCGCCGCGGCTGGCTCAACTCTGAACCGCAAGCTAGCAAGCTAGTTTCGCGGCAGGCCGAGAATCCGTTCGGCGATGATGTTGCGCTGGATTTCTGATGTGCCGCCCGCGATGGTCGCGGCGAAGCTGCGGAAGTAGCGGTCGAACCAACTGCCGTAATGGGAATCGAGGTTCAGCGGCGCGAACGGGCCCGTGACGGCGGGGTGACGCAGCCCACCAGCTCGCGCCGCACTCAGCGCGTGCTCGGACGCCGTCTGCACGGCCTCCGAGCCCAGCAGCTTAAGCACCGACAGGCCCGGCACGTCCTCGTCGCCGCGGTCGGCGCGGGCGATCGCCACCGACCCGAGCAGGCGCAGCGCCTCGTAATCCATGATCAGCGAGGCGTATTGGTCCCGCTCCAGCACGCCCGACGGCCCGAAATCGACGATCAGCTCACGCAACCTGTCCGCATATCCCATCCACAGCATGGTGCGTTCGTGTCCCAGCGAGCCGGTCGCCACTCGCCACCCGTGATTCAGCGGGCCCACCAGATTCTCAGCGGGCACCCGCACGTCGGTGAAGAACACCTCGTTGAAATCCAGCTCGTCACGATCGGGCGCCGACGCGAACGGCCGGCACACGACGCCGGGCGTGTCGGTGGGGATCAGCAACGCGCTGATGCCCTTGTGTTTCGGGGCATCGGGATCGGTCCGAACGAAGGTCAGTATCACGTCGGCGTCATGGGCGCCCGACGTCCACACCTTCTGCCCATCGACCACGAAGTGATCGCCGTCAAGCACCGCGCGCGTGCGCAGCGATGCCAGATCCGACCCGGCACTCGGTTCACTCATTCCCAACGAGGCGGTCATCTCGGCGCGCAGAATCGGCACCGCCCAGCGCCGCTTCTGCTCCGGGGTTCCGAAGGACAGAATCGATGCGGCGACGATGCCGACGCCCTGTGGATTGAAACTGTGGTGGATTCGCCGCATGGACAACTCTTCGGCGTGCACATATTGCTGTAACACCGTCGCATTGCGGCCGCCGAACTCGGGCGGATTACCCGGCAGCAGCCACCCGTGATCGAACAACAGCCGCTGCCACCGCCGCGCCCAGGCCGGGATATGCGACGAGGAACGAGAGCGTTCGACCATCTGCCCCTCGTCCGGCAGATGCTCGTCGAGGAATG
Organism: Mycobacterium fragae; assembly: GCF_002102185.1. Classification (GTDB taxonomy): domain Bacteria; phylum Actinomycetota; class Actinomycetes; order Mycobacteriales; family Mycobacteriaceae; genus Mycobacterium; species Mycobacterium fragae. The sequence continues at coordinate 359,699 of NZ_LQOW01000026.1, read as the reverse complement.
CCACGAACTCGGCGCGGAACGCCTCGACCTCGGCTTCGAAGGCCAGCTGCACGGGTACTCCTGGGCGGATCGGGGCCGCTATCGGCATTACGCTTCCAAGCAAAGCGGTAAGAGAATAGTATTCTCGTCGAGAGAAAGTTACAATCTCAGACACGTCGTCCCGTGAGGGGGTCTAGCCCAGCAATGACACGACGTTCTCCGGTACAGTCCAATCATGTTCTCCCCTCGCGGCAACCGACTGAGCAGCCCGTGACAAGCCCGAGCGAAGAGCCGGCCTGGAAGCAGCGCGCGGTCGAGCGGTCGATCAAGACCGCGAAACTCCGGGCGGCGCAGCGCGTTCAGCGCTTTCTCGATGCGGCCCAGGCCATCATCATTGAAAAGGGCAGTACCGACTTCACTGTGCAAGAGGTGGTCGACCGCTCTCGGCAGTCGTTGCGGAGCTTCTACCTGCAGTTCGACGGCAAGCACGAACTATTGCTTGCCTTGTTCGAAGACGCGTTGAGCCGGTCTGCCGACCAGATCCGCGCCGCCACGGCCAACCACTCCGACCCTCTCGACCGGCTGAGGGTGGCAATCGAGTTGCTGTTCGAGGCTTCGCGTCCCGATCCGACCGCCAAACGACCCCTGTTCACCGACTTTGCGCCACGGTTGCTGGTCACTCATCCGGCCGAGGTCAAGGTCGCTAATGCGCCGCTTATTGCTTTGCTGACCGAACTCATGGAGGCGGCAGGTGCGGCCGGAGAACTGCGCGCTGGTGTCAATCCGCGGCGAATGGCCGCCATGACCATGCAAACGGTCATGTTCATCGCGCAGTACAGCGGCGGCCCCGATGACGCGACCGTTCATCCCATCACAGCCGATGAAGTGTGGGACTTCTGCTCGCGGGGATTCGTCGGCGGCACCGCCGCGAAGTAGGTTATCGCTCAGCGAGAATGCAACCCGCATGTTCGCATATCGCACGGGGCACGGTTTCGGTGAGAACATCGTTCTCTTAATCGGAGAATCTTAAGTAGCGAAAACGAATCCGGCGTTGACACCCGGAGCCGGCTGATGACAGAGTTGCTAAGCGCATGCTCAGCGCTACCAGCTATGCGGTTCCGGCGAGAGGCGAAACCCGTGACAGTCAGTGCTCCTCAGGGCGTCTATTACGACCCGTACGACGTGGAGATCAATGCCGATCCCTACCTCGCGTTCCGAGCGCTGCGCGAAGAAGCACCGCTGTACTACAACGAGCAACACGACTTCTATGCGTTGAGCCGCTTCGCCGACGTCGACCGGGCGATAGTCGATTACGAAACGTTCAGTTCCGCGCGGGGCGCAATCCTCGAACTGATCAAGGCCAACATCGATATGCCGCCCGGCGTGCTCATTTTCGAGGATCCACCGATCCACGACGTGCACCGCAAGTTGCTGGCCCGCATGTTCACGCCGCGCAAAGTCAACGACCTGGAACCGAAGATCCGCGAATTCTGTGCGCGCAGTTTGGATCCGCTGGTCGGCACCGGCCGTTTCGACTTCGTCGCGGACCTCGGCGCGCAGATGCCGATGCGGGTTATCGGCATGCTGCTCGGGGTTCCCGAGGACTACCAAGAAGCTGCGCGAGATTTCGCGAACGCGCAGCTGCGCACCGAGGCAGGCAAGCCGATGAAGGCGGGCACCGACGGCATGACCGGGGAATTCTTCGCCGAATTCATCGACTGGTGCGCCGAGCATCCCTCCGACGACATCATGACCGAACTTCTGAACGTCGAGTTCGAGGATGAGAAGGGCACAACGCGGCGACTGACCCGTGACGAGCTGCTCACTTATGTCAGCGTGGTCTCCGGCGCCGGCAACGAGACCACCACCCGGCTGATCGGCTGGGCCGGCAAGGTGCTGGCCGAACATCCCGACCAGCGACGGGAACTCGTCGAGAACCCCGCCCTCATCCCCCAGGCGGTCGAAGAATTGCTGCGCTTCGAGTCGCCGGCTCCCCATGTGGCGCGCTATGTCACCCACGACGTCGAGTACTACGGCCAGACCGTGCCGCAGGGCAGCGTCATGATGATGCTCATCGGGGCGGCCAACCGTGACCACCGCCAATTCCCGCCTGACGGAGACGTTTTCGACATCCACCGAGAACCGCGCCAGCACCTCGCCTTCAGCGTCGGCACCCACTACTGCCTCGGCTCTGCGTTGGCCCGCCTGGAGGGCCGGATCGCCCTCGAGGAGATCTTGAAGCGCTTCCCCGAATGGGACGTCGACCTAACCGGCGCCACGTTGTCCCCGACGTCCACCGTGCGGGGCTGGGAGGCAATGCCGGCGGTGCTCGGATGAATCACTGACAAGGAAATGAGGTAACGATGACGGGTCGAGTCGAAGGCAAGGTCGCGTTCATCACCGGCGCGGCCCGTGGTCAGGGCCGCAGCCACGCGGTGCGATTGGCGCAGGAAGGTGCCGACATCATCGCCGTCGACGTCTGCAAACCGATCGTGCAGAACACCACCATCCCGGCGTCGACGCCGGAGGATCTGGCCGAGACCGCCGACCTGGTCAAGGGTCTCAACCGCAGAATCGTCACCGCCGAGGTCGATGTGCGCGACTATGACGCGACCAAAGCCGCGGTGGACAGCGGCGTCGAGCAGTTGGGCCGGTTGGACATCATCGTGGCCAACGCCGGCATTGGTAACGGGGGCGACACGCTCGACAAGACAACCGAATACGACTGGCAGGAAATGATCGACGTAAACCTGTCGAGCGTCTGGAAGTCGGTGAAAGCCGGTGTCCCACACATGATCGCGGGTGGCCGAGGCGGTTCGATCATCCTGACCAGCTCAGTGGGCGGGCTGAAGGCCTACCCCCACTGCGGCAGCTATGTCGCGGCCAAGCACGGCGTGGTGGGAATCATGCGGTCCTTCGCAGTGGAGTTGGGGCAGCACATGATTCGGGTCAACTCGGTGCATCCGACCCATGTGAGAACACCGATGCTGCACAACGAGGGAACCTTCAAGATGTTCCGGCCCGATCTGGAGAACCCCGGGCCCGACGACATGGCTCCGATCTGCCAGATGTTCCACACGCTGCCGATCCCGTGGGTGGAGCCGGAGGACATCAGCAACGCGGTGCTGTTCTTCGCCTCCGACGAGTCCCGCTACGTCACCGGAGTGACTCTTCCCGTCGACGCAGGCGGCTGCCTGAAGTAGCCGCGCGGTCAACGGCTTAGGCTTCGCGCCATGGATACCTTCCAAGGGCGTGGAGCGGTCATCACCGGCGGAGCGAGCGGCATCGGTTTGGCCACCGCGCGCGAGCTCGCCCGCCGCGGAGCCGGCGTCGTGCTGGGAGACATCGAAGGACCCGCCCTGGACGAAGCCGTGAGCGGCCTGCGCGCGGAGGGATTCGACGCGCACGGCATCGTCTGCGACGTCCGCAGCCTGGACGAGGTGGCACACCTCGCCGATGAGGCGTTCCGCCTGCTGGGCCGCGTTCACGTGGTCTTCAACAATGCCGGCATCGCGGTATCCGGCCCGATCACGCAGATGACGCACGCCGACTGGCGGTGGGTGATCGACGTGGACCTGTGGGGTCCGATTCACGGCGTCGAGACGTTCTTGCCCAGGCTGCTCGAGCAGGGCGAGGACGGGCACATGCTGTTCACGTCCTCGTTCGCGGGTTTGGTTTCGAATGTCGGCCTGGGGCCGTATTCCGTTGCCAAATACGGTGTCGTTGCGCTCGCCGAAGCGCTGGCCCGCGAGGTCAGAGCCGACGGCATCGGCGTCTCGGTGCTCTGCCCGATGCTCGTCGCAACCAACATCGCCGCCTCCGAGCGCCATCGCGGCGTCGACTATGGAGTCCCGTTGACGCGTGCAGTGTCGGAGCAAATCCCTGCGGACGGAAACGTCGTCCTCGACGCCGAAGCCGTCGCTCGCCTCACGGTCGAGGCTGTCCTCGCCAACCGGCTCTATGTGCTGCCGCACCAGGCCTCGCGGGCGTCGATCCGGCGCAGGTTCGAGCGCATCGACCGCACCTTCGACGACCAGACCGCGCAGGGGTGGGCCCACTAAGGCGAGATTGCCTGAATTCGCCAGATCAGCACCTCGGAAGTGATGGGATCGTCTAAGAGGCGAGGTGGGTTATGAAGCGACTCAACGGCATGGATGCCATGCTCCTGTACAGCGAGACGCCGAATCTGCACACGCACACGTTGAAGGTGGCGATCGTCAACGCCGCCGATTTCCCCGGAGAGTTCGGCTTCGACACATTTCGTCGCGTCTTTCCGCGCCGACTCGAACTGCTTGAACCGCTGCGCTACCAGCTCGTCGAGATTCCCTGGCGGTTGCATCATCCGATGTGGCTGGAGAACTGTGACGTCGACCTGGACTACCACTTACGTCGGGTGCGAGTTCCGGGCCCCGGCGGCCGGCGAGAACTGGACACGGTCATCGGTGAGATCGCCAGCACCCCACTGGACCGCAGCCGCCCGTTGTGGGAGTTTCACTTCGCCGAAGGGATGGCGGAGAACCGTTTCGCGATCATCGGCAAGGTGCATCACGCCTTGGCCGACGGCATGGCCTCGGCGAACCTGCTCTCGCGGATGATCGACTCGCCCGGATCCGAGCAGGCCGAACGCCGCCCACCTCCTCGCCCCGTCGCGCCGTCGAAGTCCGAGCTGCTGCGGGCGGCCGGCCGCGACCACGTTCAACACATCGCGGCGTTGCCGGGGCTGCTCCAAGACACCGTGCGCGGTCTGTCCCAGGTACGGCGGCGTTCAAAGGAGCGCGGCCAGCACCCGGATCTGGCCAAGAACTTCAACCCGCCGCCGACATTCCTCAACCACGTGATCTCGCCGACCAGAACATTCGCCACCGCGGCCCTGTCGCTCGACGACGTCAAGAAGACCGCCAAGCACATCGACGTGACATTCAATGACATCGTGCTGGCCATGGCGGCCGGCGCGTTACGGGAGTTGTTGTTGCGCTATGACGGCAGGGCGGACCGGCCGATCCTCACATCGGTTCCGGTCAGCACCGACCGCTCACCCGACCGGATCACCGGCAACGAGATCAGCGGCCTTTCGGTGTCGCTGCCGGTGCACATCGACGACCCGTTGGAACGGGTGCGGCTGACGTCGTTGTCGACGGCGCGCGCCAAGGAAGACCTCGATCTGATGGGCCCGAAGCTGCAGGGCCAACTGATGGAGTACCTGCCGCCGGCCTTGGCGCCGGCGCTATTTCGACGGCAATCGAGACGCGCCGTGCAAAACCGAGCGATGAACATCGCGGTGTCGAACGTGCCGGGACCGCGGAAACGGGCCAATGTCGCTGGTGCCCCGGTGTGCGAATTTTATTCCGTGGGCATCCTTTCGGCCGGCAGCGCCTTGAACATCACCGTGTGGAGCTACGTCGACCAACTCGATGTCTCGGTGCTCTCCGACGACCGCACCTTCAACGATGTCCATGAAGTGACCGACGCGCTGATTCATGCATTCGGTGAAATACGAAGCGCGGCTGGGCTTCCCGGCGACCCCGCTGTCGTCGATACGGCGATGGCCCCGGCCAACGCAGCGGGTTAACCGCCTCTTGTCGCGTACACCCAGGACAGAAACCGGCCTACCGCCTCGGCGGTGTGGTGGGCGCGCGGTGAGCCGAAGATGTCGAAACCGTGCTGGGTATGCGGCAATTCGGCGTAGACGACCGGAGACTTCGACACGTCGCGCATCGCGGCGACGAACTCACGCGCCTCACCCACCGGAATGATCGAGTCGTCCTGGCCGTGCACGATGAAAAACGGTGGTGCGTCAGCCCTTACCCGCCGGATTGGCGAAGCATCGATGTAGATGTCGCGGTGATCGTCGAGCCGTTGCTTGATCACGAACCTCTGTAGGAATGTCATGAACTGGCTTCGGCCTTCGCCGTGGGTGCCGACCCAGTCGTAGCGGCCGTACAGCGGCACCGCCGCGACGACCGATGTGTCGGCGTCCTCGAAACCGGGCTGAAAGGCGGGGTCGTTCGGGGTCAGCGCGGCCAGTGAGGCAAGGTGTCCGCCGGCCGACCCGCCGGTGATCGCGACGAAGTCGGGATCACCGCCGAACGACGCGATGTTCTCCTTGACCCAGCTGAGCGCCCGCTTGACGTCGACGATGTGGGCCGGCCAGGTGTGACGGGGACTGACCCGGTAGGCCACTGACACGCAGATCCAGCCCCGGTCGGCCAGATGACTCATCAGCGGATAGGCCTGCGGGCGGCGCATCCCAATCGCCCACGCGCCGCCGGGAACCTGCACCAGCACCGGCGCCTTCCCGTCGCGCGGCAAATCGCGACGTCGCCAGACGTCGGCCAAATTGGCCCGGCCGTGCGGTCCGTAGCGCACGGTGTCTTGCTTGTCGACGTATCGGCGTCGCGCGACCGCTGTGCGCCATGCGCTTGGCCGCCCCGTCGGCGATGGCGTCGCCGGCAGGGTCTTCAGCGCATCGGTGTAGCGTGCGCCGAGTTCTTGGCGCAGCGGCTCGGCCAGAAAGGGAGCTGACGTGACCACGCGGCGGCGTATCACCGCCAGGACGACCCAACTCGCTGCGGTCACGGCCATGGCGGCCAACCCGCGCCGGCCCTTGAAGTCTCCGCGCAGCCCGCGACGCAGCACGTCCAACACGGAGGCGACCAGGTACAGCGTCGGCAGCTCCGAGGTCGGCCAGCCGAACTGGAAGACCAGGGAGCTGAGGTAACCTTTGCGGCTCAGTGCCCGAAAACCGTTGAGGGCGTTGACCAATTCCAGAATGGCGCGCAGCAGCGGGCGCGAGCTAGCCATCGGCGGCCACTTTGGCCCGCAACTCGTTGCGCAGGATCTTGCCGGTGCTGCTCCGCGGCAGCTCGTCGAGCACCAAGATCTCGCGGGGAACCTTGTAGTTCGCCAGGTTCTCCCGCACATGCTGCTTCAGCGAGTCGGGCGTGGCCGAAGCGTCCGGCGCGAGCACCACGAAGGCCGCCAACCGCTGGCCGTACTGTTCGTCGTCGACGCCGAGCACCGCGGCCTCGGCGACATCGGGGTGCGCGGCCAGCGTCTTCTCCACCTCGATCGGGTAGACGTTCTCGCCGCCCGACACGATCATCTCGTCGTCTCGGCCCACCACAAATAGCCGGCCCTGGTCGTCGAGATAACCCATGTCACCGGAGGCCATGAACCCGTCGTGGAAATCCTTGGTGGCGCCCGACGTGTAGCCCTCGAACAGAGTGCCGCTGCGGACGTAGATCTGGCCGACCTCGCCGGTGGGAACCTGCTTGAAATCCCGGTCCAGGATGCGGATTTCGGTCCCCGGAGCGGGTTTTCCCGCAGTATCGGGCGCTGCGCGCAGGTCCTCGGGTGTGGCGCTGGCGATCAAGCCGGCCTCGGTCGCGTTGTAGTTGTTGACGATCACGTCGCCGAATTCGTCCATGAACGCGGTGACGACGTCGGGACGCATCCGCGACCCCGAGGCGGCGGCGAACCGCAGCGACCGGCAGCTGTAGCGCTTGCGGACATGGTCGGGCAGATCCATGATGCGGTCGAACATCACCGGCACGACCGCCAAGCCGGTGGCCCGGTGCCGGTCGACGAGCTCGAGGGTGGCCTCGGGATCGAACTTGCGGCGGGTCACGATTGTGCATGCCATCGAGGCAGCGAAAATCAGCTGCGAAAAGCCCCAGGCGTGGAACATCGGCGCGACGATGACCACGGATTCCTCTGCACGCCAGGGAGTTCGGTCGAGGATCGACTTGAGCGCACCGACCTCACCACTGGTCATCCTGGCGCCTTTCGGGGTACCGGTGGTGCCAGACGTCAGCAGGACTGTCCGTGGCTTTTCGGTGGCACGCTTGGGTTGGTGGCCCGCATGCGCCTGGATTAGTTTCTCGACCGTGACATCCTGGCCCGACGGGTTGTCGGTCCAGGCCACGATCCTTGTGGCATCGGGCCTCTCGGCCAGCGCGCGGTCGACGATCTCGGTGAACTCCTCGTCGTAAATCATCGTGTCGGCGTTTTCGCGCGCCACCACTTCGGCAAGCGCCGGTCCGGCGAACGACGTGTTCAACAGCAGCACGTCGGAGCCGATGCGGTTGGCGGCGACCACCGCCTCGATGAACCCGCGGTGGTTACGACACATCACCCCAATGGTTTTCGGTTGTCCGCCCGGCTGTGCCTGTAACGCAGCGGCCAACGCGTCGCAGCGTTGGTCGAGTTCGCGCCAAGTCAGCGTGCCGAGCTCGTCAACGAGTCCGGGCCGCTGCGGGCAGCGTTGCGCCGCCGACGCGAAACCTGATGTGGCGGCTATGTTTTCGCGTCGCATCGCGGCGGCTATCCGAAGGTACTTGTCGGGCCGCATCGGCGCGATAAGCCGCGCCCGTCGCAGGGTGGCGAGCAGGCCGACGGTCTGGCCGATGCGGTCGAGCATGGCGTCAGCCTACGATCGGGAACCGGCGCTCACCGGCCAATTTGTCCAACGCTGACTGCATCACCTCGCGCACGTGTGCGTCGACCTCGTCGATGTCGGGTTTCTCCCCGAACTCGGCGGCGATGTCGATCGGCTCGAGTACTTGAGTCACGATCTTGGTCGGCAGCGGCAGGTTGGGCGGGAATGTGCCGAATAGGCTGAGCCCGAACGGCAACCCGAACGAGAGCGGCACGATCTTTGTGCGGGCCGCACGCGCGATGGGGCCGAGCCGCTTCGCCAGTCCCGTTCCGCGCATCAGGTACAGCTGGTTTTCCTGGCCGCCGATCGAGACCGCCGGCACGATCGGCACGCCTGCTTCGATTGCCGTTCTGACGTACCCTTTGCGTTCGGCGAAGTCGATCGTGTTCTGCTGCGCGGTGGGCCGCATGGCGTCGTAGTCGCCGCCCGGAAACACCACGACGAGATGACCGGACCGCAATGCATTGGCGGCGTTCTCGGGGTTAGCCCGGATGAAGCCGGTCTTGAGCAACACCGATCCGATCGGCCCGACAAAGAGCATGTCGTGGCTGAGCGTGTGAATCGGGCGGTCGTAGCCGAATTTCTCGTAGAACTCGACTGCCAGGATCGGGACGTCGGCGGCGAACTGGCCGCCGGAATGGTTGGAAACCAGCAGCGCACCTCCGGCGGGCGGAATGTTCTCCAGTCCGCGCACCTCGGTGCGGAAGTATCGCCGCACGAGGGGCCGAAGGACGTCGGCGACGCGCTTGGTGAACTGGGGATCCCACTTGGCGAGCTCCGTCTCAACATCGAGTTCGCTCATGGTTCCACCTACCTGCGGATTGTTGGGACGATGCTTGATGCTACCGCGACCGATTGGGCGCTTATCTGCGGATATGCTACTCTCGGAAATTGAGAACGTCATATTCACCGCTCGTGGGGCGGTGCTCGGGGGCCAACATCAAGGAGTCGCGCATGTCCGAGACGGTGCTCGTCACGGGAGGGTTCGGGTTGGTCGGGTCGGCCACCGTCCGGCAGCTGGCGGCCGACGGCCGCCGGGTGGTGGCCGCGGACCTGGACACGCCCGCGAATCGCAGGGCGGCGCGCGAGCTGCCGGCCGGAGCCGACGCGTACTGGGCCGACCTCACCGACCCTCGACAAGTGGATCTGCTCGTTTCCGCGGTGGCTCCCGCCGTGATCGTGCACCTGGCCGCCATCATTCCCCCGGCGATCTACCGCAACCCCGAGCTCGCCCGCGCAGTCAATGTCGACGCCACCGCGACGTTGGTGGCCGTCTCCGAAGCCCAGCCGAATCCGCCCCGCTTTGTCCATGCTTCGAGCAACGCCGTGTACGGCGCCCGCAACCCCCATCGCGCAACGGATTTGGTCGGCGCCGACACTCCGATGCGCCCGTGTGACGTGTACAGCCAACACAAGGCGGAAGCCGAGCAACATGTGCGGTCCTCGACCCTGGAGTGGGTGGTGTTGCGGCTCGGAGGTGTGCTCAGTGTGGACCCCGCCGCGATGCCCCTCAACGCCGACGCGCTGTTTTTCGAGAGCGCGCTGCCCAGCGACGGCCGATTGCATACGGTCGACGTCCGCGACGTCGCAACGGCGTTCGCGGCGGCTACTACCGCAGACGTCGCACGTGAAATATTGCTGATCGCCGGCGATGAGTCACACAGGTTGCGGCAGGGCCAGGTCGGACCGGCGCTGGCCGCCGCTCGAGGCATGGCGGGTGTGCTGCCGGGCGGTCGGCCCGGCAATCCGGACAGCGACGACGACTGGTTCGTCACCGATTGGATGGACACTGCCCGGGCACAACAGGCGTTGAACTTCCAACACCATTCGTGGCCCGACATGGTCGCCGAGATGCGCGCCAACGCGGGGTGGAAGCGCTACCCGCTACGGGTCGTGGCTCCCCTGGCCCGCCAGGTGCTGAAACGCCGTGCCGCCTACCGTGATATGCCCGGCCGCTACGCCGATCCCTGGCGCGCCATCCGCTCCGCGCTGGCGGAACCCGCCCCGGACCGGCAGAGCGCATCGGTGGGTTAGCCGGGTCCCAGCCGCGGCTCGCCGGTTTGCGGATCGTGATACCACCCGCCCGCGGCGTGTGTTCCGCCGTCGACGTGGATGGTCTGGCCGGTGACGTAGCTGGCCATATCGGAGGCGAGAAACACTGCGGCGCTGGCGACTTCGTCGACGTGGCCGGGCCGGCCCATTGGGATGGCGCGGCCGATCTCTGAGCTGAGGCTTCCGAGGCTCGCCAGCCCTTCGGTCAGGGTGACATCCGGCGCCAGCGCGTTGACCCGAATGCCGTGCGGTGCGAGTTCGAACGCCGCGGTCTTGGTGTAGTTGATCACGCCGGCTTTGGCTGCCGCGTACGCGGCGTAACCCGGTGCGGCACGCACACCTTCGATGGACGTCAGGTTGATGACGCTGCCGGGCAGGCCGGCTGCGACCAACTTGCGGGCCACCCGCTGGGTGCACAGCAGCACGTGGCGCAGGTTCGCCTTATAGAGCGCGTCCCAGCCGTTTTCGCTTGTATCGAGCAGGGGTGAAGAGAACGTGCCGCCCGCATTGTTCACCAGGATCGTCACCGGCCCGAGATCGGCGGTGGTGCGCTCCAGCGCGGCATCGACCTGACTGCTGTCGCGCACATCGGTCACAATGCCCAGGGCGCCAACCGATTCGGCAGCCGCCGAGCAACTCTCGGCGTCACGCTCCCAGATCGCCACCGAGGCGCCGAACGCGGTCAGGCCGGCCGCGATGCCGCGCCCGATCCCGGCTCCCCCGCCGGTCACCACCGCGACACGGCCGGTGAGCTGAATGTCGGACGGGCCGATTGTCATCGGGCATGTGCCTTTCTCGCGCCCACCGGCGCCCGGCCGATGACGCCGGCTGCTTCCAGGTCGGCGATCTCCTGCTCGCTCAACCCGACCTCGGCGAGCAGCTCGTGGTTGTGCTGGCCGAGCAGCGGCGCCGGATGCCGATGGAATCGATCCGGTCCGGCGGAAAACCGCAGCGGCACCGTGCTGTGTGGAGCCGGATTGTTCACCGGGTGCTCGACGACTTCGAAGAATCCGCGGAATCCCAGTTGCGCAAGCTCGGTTTGGCGGTGCGGCTGCATGACTTTCGCCACCGGGACGCCGGCATCCCAGAGGCACCCGACGATCTCATCGCTGCCGCGGTGCCGACACCACGCGCCGAGATTCTCATCGATCAGGTCGTGCTGTGCGCGCCGCCCGGCCGCGCTGGAGAGCGCGGTATCGATGGCCCACTGCGGCCCGCCGAGCGCCTCGCACAAAGCCACCCACTGCTCGTCGGTGGCCACCGCGATCGCGACCCAGCTGTCGAGCCGGCCGAATTCGTCGACGTCGGCTGTCCGGTAGAGGTTCTGCGGCGCTGCGGTTGGTCCGCGGTTTCCGCCCCGCTGCAGCAGCGCTCCGTAGGCGGAATATTCGATGACCTGCTCCGCGGCGATGTTCAGTGCCGCGTCGACCATGGCGGCTTCGACCAATACTCCTTGCCCGGTGCGGCGGCGGTGTTCCAGGGCGAGCAGCAGCGCGTTGATCGCGTGCACGCCGGCGTTCGGGTCGCCAATCGAATACGGCTCGTAGGGGTTGTCATCCGGATATCCGGTCAGCCAGCTGAGCCCGGCCGCTGCCTCGATGACGTAGGCGAACGCCGGGTTGTCACGCCACGTCCCGTCCAACCCGAAGCCCGGCATGCGCAGCAGAATCGCGTCGCGACGTATCGCCTGGACGGCCGCGAAATCAAGGCCGATCTGGTCGAGCACCCGCGGCGTGAAGTTCTCCACGACGACGTCGGATGTTGCGATGAAGCGGCGCAACAGCTCCCGCCCCGTCGACGTCTGCAGGTCCAGCGTCAACCCTTTCTTGTTGGTGTTCAGACCCGAGAAGATCGGCGAGCGTTCCCACCATTGGTCTTCGGTGGTCGGCACACCGGCGATCAGCCGGGTGCCGTCCGGTTTGCCGGTGGATTCGACGTGGACCACCTCGGCGCCGAGCATGGCCAGAAAATGCGTGCAGCAGGGTCCGGCCCAGAATGTCGTCAGGTCGAGCACCCGTAAACCGTTGAACGGCATGTGATCCGCAGCACCATTACCCGCTGACGGCTGCCGTGCAGGCGGCCTGGTCTGGCGGTAGTGCGCGGTATGCTCGCCGAGCCGCGGGGCCGGGCGCGGCGGGCCAAGCAGCATCGGCCGCATGCGGTACGGGTGGTCGGGTTGACAAAATCCGTCGCGCGGGTTGGCGACGAACGACCGGCGCTCGACGAAGTGGTCCAAGCCGGTGATGTTGGCGCCGTTGGCGACCGGCGCGTTGGGGATCCGGAAGGCCGTGGCGAGCTCGCGGATCTCGTCGACCGTCTGGCCTTGCATCCAGGCATAGATCTCGTCGGCCTTCTCATTGGCCAGCTCGGTGATCGACAGCGGTGATTCCTCGTCGATCCACTCCTGGTGACCGGTCATCGCACACAGATCGAACCACTGCTGGGCCGTTCCACATCCCACGTCCACCAGGCCGTCTTTGGCGCGGGCGATCCCCGGCACGGTGACCTTGCGGGCGTCCCGCCATGGACGCCCGAGCATCGCGAAATAGCTGACCGGGTAGTAGGTCAAGCCCAGGATCTGGGTTTCCAGCATGGACAGATCGAGCAGTTCGCCTGTGCCGCAGCTTAACTGACGAAAGCGGCTGGTCAGCGTTGCCACGCTGGCATACGCGCCGGCGAAGTACTCGCCGACCTGTCCACCGACGAAGACTGGTGCACGGTCAGGAGATCCCCGTCCGATCCCGATGACTCCGCCCGACCACGCCTGCAGAGTGAACTCGGTCGCCGGACGATCGGCCCACGGGCCCTCCAGCCCGAACGGCGTGATGGCGGTGACGATCAGGTGCGGATGAGAGCGACGCAGCGTGGCGGGCGTAAACGCGTCGGCGATCGTCGAGCCGCGCGACCACACCACCGCGTCCGCGGCTGCCAGCAGCGTGTTGACAAGGTCGATGTCGTCGTCGACCTCCGTGTCGGCCACCACGCTGTGCTTGGAGCAGGCCAGAAAGCTGAACAGGGCGCCGTCGGCCCCGGGCTCGATGCCCGCTCCCGAGGCGGACCAGCTGCGCAGCGGATCGCCTTGTGGGGACTCGACTTTGATCACCTGTGCGCCGCCGTCGGCCAGCAGTTTGGTGCAGTAGGCGCCGGCGATGCCGGTGGAAAGGTCGACCACGGCGTAGCCGTTCAAGGGGCCGTGCAGGGCACCATTCTCTGGCTCCACGCCTCAGCCGTTCTTCGTGCGATTGGACTTGCTCAACCGGAACTCGGGCGGGAACTTGCTGTCGTTGTCCTTCACTGCGTCGGCGAGCCCGCTGTCGATGGCATCGCCGAGCATCAGGTCATCACCGTCGGGGGTGGCGGCTCCGCCCATCGACTCGAAAAGCGCGCTGAGCAGGCTGCCCAGATATTCCCCTTGATACTGCTTGACCAGTTCGAAGAAGGCCTTCTGCATGAAGATGGTGTCGGTGGGACGGTTGCGGGCACACGCCAGCGCGTATTTGTCGACCACGGCCTCCAGCTGGTCGCGTGGCACGACCTTGTTCAGGAAATTGCACTGGAACATCTCGGCCGCGGTGAAAGGCCTTCCGGTGAAAACCATTTCCTGGAACTTCCGCAGCCCCATCGTCTGGACCCAGGTCCACATCCGCGGGCCCCAGCCGAAGTACCGGAACGACGGATGACCGAACAATGCGTCGTCGCTCGCGATCACCAGGTCGGCGTCGGCCGCCTGGTAGAAATGCCAGCCGTAGCAGTAGCCCTTGGCTTCGACGATGCTGATCTTCTTGAATTCCTGAAGGGAGCGGTTACCGGCCTGCGAATTGGCGTACCACGCGCCAATTGTTGCGCCATGGCGAAACGATCCCTTGGGCGGATACCGAACTTCGTGATCTTCGACGCGCAATTCGGTTAGCCGGAATTCCGATGAGTCCGCGCCTTCCATGACTTCGGGAAGGTCTGCGCCGCTACCGAAGTCGTCGCCGGCGCCGCGAATGACCACCACTTTGACATCGTCGTCCGCGTTCGCGGCGTGGAGCAGATCGGCATAGCGAAGCCGCGCCGCCGAGGTGGGCGCGTTGAGGTACTCGGGGCGGTTGAACGTGATCGTCGCGATCTTGGTCGCCGGGTCCTTGGCGTAGAGGATGATCTCCTCGGGCGGCGGTCGCTTGTCAGGCACGGACCACGCCTTGCCATGACGGGCTTGACGTCAGGAGCTCGGGGCCGTCGGCGGTGATCAGCACCGCCTCGCGCCCGAACACCGCGCCGACGCCGCGTTCCCAGACGTAGCCGGTGACCGCGAGCACCATACCCGCGTCCAGGCGCTCCTCGGACGCGGTGGCCGGTAGGTGCTGCGACACGACGGGCGGGTCGAATCCCAGGCCCAGGCCCCGCGCGACCGGCATCGGCGGCAGCGACTCGCCCGCGGCCTGGTATGCAGCCAGCAGGTCGGTGGCCGGCGCGCCCGGACGGCACACCTCATAGAGCTGCTGCCACAACGTATCCCATCGGCGATACAGATCCACGGCAGCCTCGGTTTTTCTGGGGTCGCCGACCGGCCAGGTGCGCCCGACCTCACCGGTATAGCCACCGGCGAGCACGCCCGCGGAGAACGCCACAAGATCGCCGGGCTGCACGCGCCCGTCTGCACTGGCCCGCCGCCACGGGTGATCGCGCGATGTGACCCAAGCAGCGTCCTGGGTCGACGGGGTGCTCACCCCACCGGCGGTCATCGCCTCCAACAACACACCGGCCAAAGCCTTCTCGCTGGTTCCCGGTCGTAGCTCAGCGACCGCCGCGGCAAGGCCGGCTTCGGCCACCCGGATGGCCTCTCGCAGCGCCGACACCTCTTCGGCGGTCTTGATACGCCGGGCGGCGCGCATGGCCAACTCGCCGTCGACCAACTCGGCATTGGGAAAGGCCATCGGCAGCAACTGCGCGAACCCCGGTGAAAGCGCATCGGTGCCAACGCGTTTCGCGGTAGCGGCACCGTCGATGCCCTGCAACACCGAGATGGTGTTCATCGGATTCCAGGCGATGCCATAGAGGTTCTCGTGCGGGATGTCGTCTGGAATGCCCTCGTCCCACGTGCTGAGCAGATGGATCGCCCCGGTCCCCCGGACCACCACGCAGGTCGGCCCGAACGGCCGGGTCCCGGCCACCCAGAGTTGAGGTGCGCCGGCGACGTAACGAACATTGGCCTGTCGCCCCAGGACCAGCACGTCGAGGTCGTGCGCCTCCATCTGGGCCAGCGCGCGCTCGCGGCGGCCCGAGCGCAGCGCCTTGTCGTCGGGCAGAACCTCAGTGCCCATAGGGGTCATAGGGGTAGTCGGTCAAGCGGATCCAGCCTTCCTCGGTGATGACGACGATCTCTTCGCTGCGATAACCGCCGGTGCCGTCCTCCCACACCACGGGTTCCAAAACCAGCACCATGCCCGGTTCGAAGACGAAGTTCTCGTCGAACTCATCGCCGAGATCCGTTCCGATCATTGGTGTTTCGGCGGCGTTCACGCCGATGCCGTGTCCCAGGTAGAAATGCGGCAGCCACGGCCGGCTGCCGCCGTTGGCCTTGGTGGCTGCTCTGCCCAACTCGGCGGCGGTGGCGCCGGCGCGGGTTACCTCGAGCACCGCCTCCATGATTTCCCGCCACCTGTGAAACTGCGATTGCTGGCGCGGTGTCGGGTCGCGACCGACCACCCAGGTGCGGCCGAAGTCCGAGCAGTAACCGGCATAGGTGATGCTGACGTCGGTCCACAGCACGTCACCGGCGGCGAGTTGGCGCTCGGTCGTCAACAGCGGCAACGCCAGATCCCCGTGGGTGGTCCACACGCCGTCTGCCTTGCTTTGCGGCATCACCTGCCAGATCGGTTCCAGCATGCTGGCCATCGCGCCCAGTTCGAACGCGCGGCGCACGAAACCGGCCGACAGGTCGATCTGGCGAATGCCCGGTGCCAGCGCGGCCTGCACGTCGACCATGGCCTCGTCGGTTATCTGGCACGCCTTGCGGATACAGGCCATTTCGTCGGGTGTCTTGATGAGCTTGGCGGCGCCGACGACCTGGGCAGCGTCGGCGGGACGTCCGGCCCGAAACAGTCGCGGCTGTGCCCGTCGCATCGCGCCGGTGAGTTCGTCGACCGCGACGACCGCGTCGGCGGGGATCAGATCCTCGACTACCCGCGCGAAGTTGTCCACGCCCTCGTCGAATTCCAGGTAGACCGGACCGTGCAGATGGTCTGCGGGCAAGCCGGATTCGGATGCGGAACCTTCGCGGAACGGGAGGAACAGGTGCGGCCACGGGTCGTCGGCGAGCACCACCGCCACCGGGCGTTCAACGTGGGACAGGCCGGCATCGCCCAAGGGCCAGCTCACCCCGGTGGCATAGACGACACTGTTGTTGCCCAGCAGGATCAGCGCATCGACGCCGCGATCGGCCATCGCCGAGCGCAGTCGTGCGCCGGTCTGGCGTCGCATCCGGTCGAGGTCCGGTATGTCCGGAATGTCGATCGCAGATGGTTGTGCCGGTACGAACGTCGTCATCGAGCGCCCCTGAAGACCCTCACAGGCCCAGGAATTCGGTGATGTTGCCACTGACGATCCGCGCCGCGGCCTCGGGACCGACGGCGTCGACGACAGCGGCCAGTGACTTCTCCGAATAGCCGTATGTGCTTTCGTTGTGCGGATAGTCGGACGACCACATCACTTTTCCGATGCCGATCTTGTCGATCAACTGCAGGCCGAGCGGATCGACCATGAACGATGCGCTCATGTGGTTGTCCCAGTAGTAGCGCACGTCGTGCTCGAGGGGCCGGTTGAACATGTGCTGGTAGGACGCCACGAGGTGCTCGGCGTCTTGCAGTGCCCATGGCACCCAGGCGATTCCGCCCTCGAACCAGCCGATCCTCAGCCTTGGGTGTCGATCAAGGATTCCGGCGAAGATGTATTTGGAGAACACTTCCCGGAACCCGTCGATGTTGATCATCATGCCGACGACGACGCTGTTGAATTCGCAGGGGCTTTTCGGCGGGGTTTCGCCGATGTGGTGGCTGATCGGCAGCCCGGCGTCCTCGATCTCGTCCCACACCGCGGTCATGCCCGTGCTCGCATAGTCGATGGGGTTGCCGTCGTCATCCTTGCCCGGGTTCAGCGGAAGCAGGAATGTCTTGAGCCCCAATGATTTCAGCTCGGCAAGCGTTCGGCGGGTGCCCTTCGGATCCCACCAGTTGATCAGCCCGGCGCCGTAGAAGTGCCCACCGGAACGCTCTTGCAGCTCGGCGATGTACTCGTTGTAGATGCGAAACGCCAGTTCGCGAAGTTCCTTGTCCGGGTAGTGGAAGAGCGCCAAAATGGCGTTGGGAAACGCCAACTCTTTTTCGACGCCGTCCTCGTGCAACTCTTGGATGCGGGCCTCGATATTGGTGCTCGCCGCTCCGGGCAGGTCGTCGTACTGCATCAGCACCGCGCTGAAATCGCCCGGCAGAAACGACTGGCCCTTGCGCCCGACTTGATAGGCGCCGTCCTCGTACCAGATCCGCGGTGCTTTGTCTTTGACGTCATCCGGGAAACGCTGGTAGAAAATGTCATCCGCCAGCGAAATGTGGTTGTCCGCAGAGAAAACCACGGTTCCCTCGGGCAAGCCGACGCTGGACCCGTCGGCGTGACCGCGTCGATCCTTCGGCGCGCCATACCCTTCCGGCGGGTAGAGCGAAACGGGGTTGGTCTGCGTCGACATTATTGATCCTCCAATCGGATCGACACCTGTTCGAGAGTAGTCATCCCGGATCCTCCGGTGAAGGGATTCACCAGGTCACCGGCAGTTCGTAGACGCCGTACGCGAGCCGGTCGTGCTTGAACGGAATGTCCTCGATCGGCACGGCGAGTTCCAGCGTGGGGATGCGGCGAAGCAGCGTGTGGAACACGATCTGCAGCTCCGCGCGGGCAAGCTGCTGGCCGACGCACTGGTGTCGCCCGTAGCCGAACGCGACGTGCTGGCCGGCGCCCGAGCGATGCAGGTACAGCCGCTCGGGTTCGGAAAAAGCATTGCCGTCCCAGTTCGCCGGCGCGAGGTCGATGATGATGCCCTCGCCCGCGCGGATCACCTCGCCGGCGATCTCGATGTCCTCGATGGCGATGCGGCGCTGTCCGTTTTGGATGATCGACAGGTAGCGCAGCAGTTCCTCGACGGCGTTGGCGATGACCTTGGGGTCGTCGGTATCGCGCAGCACGGCCGCCTGGTCCGGGTGCTGCAGTAGGGCCAGCACGCCGAGGCCGATCATGTTCGCGGTGGTCTCGTGTCCGGCGATCAGCAGGCCGGTGCCCAGCTGGGCGGCTTCGCGGACACTGATCTCGCCGGCCTTGACCCGTTCGGCCAGGTCCGACACCGCGTCTTCGGCCGGGTTTTCCATCTTGGATTCGACCAGTTTCGCGAGATACTTCGACAGCCCGGCCGCGCCCTTGGCGGTGTCCTCTCCAGTGGCGTAGCGGGCGAGCCCGATGTTGGCGTGGTGCTGGAAGAATTCGGCGTCCTGGTACGGCACCCCGAGCAGCTGGCTGATCACCAGGGACGGCACCGGTAGCGCCAGCGCGGTGACGATGTCGGCGGGCTGTGGTCCGGCCAGGATCGCATCGATGTGTTCGTCGGTGACCTGCTGGATCACCGGCCGCAGGCCTTCGACCCGCTTGAAGGTGAACGGCTTTGACAGCATTCGCCGAAACCGGGTGTGTTCCTCGGCATCGGAGGTGAACACCGAGCGGGGGCGCTTGTGCACCGTCGACAACATGCCTTCGTTCCAATGCGGGAAACCCGTTCGCCGGTCGTCGACGCTGACGCGGGAATCGGAGAACAGCGTCCGGACCGCCTCGTAGCCGGTGATCAGCCACGGTGTGCTGCCGTCCCAGATCCTGACTCTGGACAGCGGCCTCTCCTCGCTCAGCGCCATCACCTGCGGCGGCGGGGCGAACGGGCAGCCGTTGTCCCGGGCCATCGGATATTCCGGCACGTCGGCGACCGCCTCGGTTGCGGCGCCGGTGAGGGTGTCGGACACTTCTCACTCCTCGATATGGATGGCCAGCGCGGGGCAGGCCGCGGCGGCCTTGCGGGCGTTTTCAGCCTGATCGGCCGGGGGGTTCTCGCTGCGCAGGACAACGACGCCGTCGTCGTCGCGCTGGTCGAAGATCTCCGGAGCGTTCATCACGCAGTTTCCGGACGAGGCGCATTTGTCTTGGTCCACAGTCACTTTCATCGCAACTTCTTCTCTTTCGTGACCGGCGCCAGCCATAGTCCCACGATCGCGTCGATCAGCCCTGACCCGGCGGCCTGCCAGGACGAGCGGGGGACGGATGCACCGCTGGCGAGTGCGCGCTCACGGTCGGCGCAGGTGTGCATCAACAGGTTCCGGGCCATCAAGTTGCGTTCCACCCGAACGTCGATCGGCAGATCGGGAAGACAACGGTTGATCCCGTCGATCACCTGCACCAGCGATGGTGAGCTGAGCGCGTCTTTGACGACGATGTTGTGGTAGGCGGGATCGGTCATGGCCTGCGCGGCAAAGCGCGCATACCAGGTGGGGTTGCCGAGCGCGGCGAGGTGGTCGGTGAGCGGACGCACCAGGCATGCCACCCAGTCCCGCATGTCGGGGGCATCGCCGAGTTCGGCCACCATCTGCTCACGCAGCCGCTCGATCGGTACCCGATGCTTCTGCTCGATTGCCCGCACCAGATCGGTCTTGGTGCCGAAGTGGTAGCCGACGGCGGCGTTGTTCCCCTGGCCGGCGGCCTCACTGACCTGCCGGTTTGATACCGCGAACACTCCATGCTCGGCGAACAGCCGCTCGGCGGCGGCGAGTATCGCCTCCTGCGTTGTGCTGGCCCGCTCGCTGCGCGCGGTCCTCGCGGTAGTCACCTGCGCCAGTCAACCCCGTCCGACGAATTAAGTCAAGTGATTGATTTAATCTTTGCGCTCGCTGCGGCGGCGGATCGGCTTTCCGGCGGAGGTTCCACCATCGATCGGCAAAACCGTCCCGGTCACATACCGGGAGCGGTCGCCGGCCAGATACAGCGCCGCCTCGGCGACGTCGTCGGGAGTGCCCTCGCGCTGCAGCGGCCGGTCGGCGCGCATCTGCTCGCGGATCGTCTGCTCGAATCGTTGGAGCTCGGTGGCGCTCTTCTCCGAGGCCGACGAGGCCAGCAGCGGTGTCGGGATGCTGCCTGGTGCGATGCAGTTGACCCGAATGTCGTAGTGCGCCAGTTCGATTGCCGCCGATTTGGTGAACTGGATGACCGCGGCCTTGGACGCGCGGTAGGTCATCACCCCGCCGCCGGCGAGGATGCCGCCAATCGACGAGACGTTGATGATCGACCCGCCGCCGCGCCCGGCCATCTGCCGGGCGGCGTCACGAGTACCGGCCATCACGCCCAACACGTTGACCGCCATCACCCGGTGGAAGTCGACGAGGTCGTCATCGAGGAAGCTGCGATGCATCCTGCTGGAAACCCCGGCGTTGTTGACCATCACATTGAGGGCGCCGAACGTCTCGACGGCGTGGCCAACGACTGCGCTGACCTGCTCCGGGTCGGCGACGTCGGTCAACTTAAAGGCGGCATCGGCGCCCAACTCGGCAGCAAACTCTTCGCCGCGCTCGCGCTCGACGTCGGCGATGACCACACGTGCGCCCTCCGCGATGAACTTCGCGACGATGCCCGCGCCGATGCCCGATGCGCCGCCGGTGACGATCGCGACTTTGCCGGTCAGTTCGTTGACCACATCGAAGAGTTAATCGGCGCGAACATGGTTAAGTCAAGTGCTTGATTTAGGTGTGATCGCTCCCGAACCGGGAATGCTTGGTGCTACGTTCGAACACGGTGAGGCTGTGTGTTGCCTGTGAGCTCATGCGGGGTTGGCCTCCAGCAACCGGACGCAAGTGTGCAAAGGAGTTGATCTTGTTCAAAGGAACCGATTTGAAGCTCAACGGATTTGGCGCCGCGCTGGGGGTCCTGGCCACCGGAGCCCTGGTGCTGTCCGCGTGCGGCAATAACACCAACACGACCAACAACACCACGGTGCAAGGCGCGCCCCCCGGTTCGTCGTCTGCGGCGAAGGTGAGCTGTGGCGGAAAGAAGACGCTGAAGGCCAGCGGCTCGACCGCGCAAGCCAACGCGATGGCCCGTTTCGTCAACGCCTTCGAACAGGCGTGTTCCGGCCAGACCCTCAATTACACGGCCAACGGTTCCGGCGCCGGGATCAATGAATTCGTCGGCAACCAAACCGATTTCGGAGGCTCGGATGTGCCGCTGAGCTCCGACGAGGCCGCCAAGGCGCAGCAACGCTGCGGATCGCCGGCCTGGAATTTGCCGGTGGTGTTCGGCCCGATAGCGGTCACCTACAACGTCAAAGGCGTGAGCACGTTGAACCTGGACGGGCCGACCGCGGCGAAGATCTTCAACGGCGCCATCACCACATGGAATGACCCGGCGATCGCGGCGCTCAACGCGGGCACCAACCTGCCACCGACGCCCATTCACGTGGTATTCCGCAGCGACCAGTCGGGAACCACGGACAACTTCCAGAAATATCTCGACGCCGCCTCGGACGGGGCCTGGGGCAAGGGCACCGGCAAGACGTTCAACGGCGGTGTCGGCGAGGGCGCTTCGGGCAACGAAGGCACGTCGGCGGCCATCCAGAACACCGACGGCGCGGTCACCTACAACGAATGGTCGTTCGCCCAGCAGCGGAAGTTGAACATGGCTCACATCGTCACACCCGCGGCACCGCAGCCGGTGGCGATCAGCGCAGACTCGGTCGGTAAGACGATTGCCGGCGCCACCATCAAGGGGCAGGGCAACGACCTTGTGCTGGACACGATGTCGTTCTACAAGCCCACGCAGGCCGGCGCATACCCGATCGTGCTGGCGACCTATGAGATCGTCTGCTCGAAGTACCCCGACCCTCAGGTCGGTACAGCGGTGAAGGCGTTCCTGCAGTCCACCATCGGCGCCGGCCAGAACGGCTTGGCGGACAACGGATACGTCCCGATCCCCGACTCCTTCAAGTCGAGGTTGTCGACCGCGGTCAACGCCATCGCGTGATCCGAGGTCGCGTGTGGCACCACATCCGGCCGCGTTACCGTTGCCGGCATGGGTGATCGGACGCGGATAAGGCGGGCGCCAACGTCGACCGATACCGGCAGGGCACGGCGGGCGGATCGACTGTTCAAGTTGATCGCCGCCGCTGCCGGTTCGACGATCGTGACGGCGATTGTGCTGATCGCGGTGTTCCTTTTGGTGCGCGCCATCCCGTCCCTGCGCGCGGACCACGTCAACTTCTTGACCAGCGCCCAATTCGATACCACGGACGCCGAGCACCTGGCGTTCGGTATCCGCGATCTGCTGATGGTCACGGTGCTGAGTTCGGTGTTCGCGTTGGTGTTGGCGGTGCCGGTCGCGGTGGGGATCGCGGTGTTTCTCACCCAATACGCTCCGGCGCAGTTGTCGCGTCCGTTCGGTGTGATGGTCGATCTGCTCGCCGCTGTGCCCTCGATCATCTTCGGGTTGTGGGGCATCTTCGTGCTGGCGCCCAAACTGGAGCCGCTCGCAACGTTTCTCAACCACCACGCGAATTGGTTGTTTCTGTTCAAGAACGGCAACGTGTCGATGGTCGGTGGCGGCAACATCTTCACCGCCGGGGTGGTGCTCGCGGTGATGATCCTGCCGATCGTCTCCTCGGTGTCGCGAGAAGTGTTCCGGCAGACGCCCGTCATACAGATGGAGGCCGCGCAGGCCCTCGGCGCGACGAAGTGGGAAGTCGTGCGGATGACCGTGCTGCCGTTCGGTCGTAGCGGCATCGTCGCGGCGTCGATGCTCGGTTTGGGCCGCGCCCTGGGTGAAACCGTGGCGATGCTGATCATTTTGAGAGCCGCCGCGCGTCCCGGGAACTGGTCACTGTTCGACGGCGGTTACACCTTCGCCTCCAAGATCGCCTCCGCCGCCAACGAATTCACCGAGGCACTGCCGACCGGGGCCTATATTTCCGCGGGCTTTGTGCTGTTCGTCATGACGTTTGTCGTCAATGCGGCCGCACGGGCGATCGCTGGCGGAAAGGTCAACGGATGAGTGCTACCACGCTCAACGAGCCGCTCAAAGTGGGAACGTTTCGCCACATCAGCCTGCGGCGGCGGATCAAAAACCAGGTTGCGACAATGCTTTTCCTCACTTCGTTCGTCATCGCCCTGGTTCCGCTGGTCTGGCTGCTATGGGTGGTGATCAAACGAGGTTGGTACGCGATCGTCCAGCCAGGATGGTGGACCCATTCGCTGCGAGGCGTCCTGCCGGAGCAGTTTGCCGGCGGGGTGTACCACGCGCTGTACGGAACGCTGGTGCAGGCCGGGGTGGCCACCCTATTGGCTGTGCCGCTGGGATTGATGACGGCTATCTACTTGGCGGAGTATGGTTCTGATCGGCTGGCGCGGGTGACGACCTTCATGGTCGATGTGCTGGCGGGAGTGCCCTCTATCGTGGCGACGCTGTTCGTGTTCGCCCTGTGGATCGCGACTTTGGGATTCGACCAGAGCGGCTTCGCGGTGTCGCTGGCATTGGTGTTGTTGATGTTGCCGATCGTGGTGCGCTCCACCGAGGAGATGCTCAAGCTGGTCCCAGACGAACTACGAGAAGCCAGCTATGCGTTGGGGATTCCGAAATGGAAAACGATCCTGCGGATCGTCATCCCGACGGCGATGCCCGGCATCATCTCCGGTATCTTCTTGTCGATCGCGCGCATCGTCGGCGAAACCGCCCCGGTGCTGGTGCTCGTCGGGTACAGCCGCTCCATCAACTACGACATCTTCAACGGCAACATGGCGACGCTGCCGCTGTTGATCTACACCGAACTCAACAATCCCGAACACGCCGGCTTCCTGCGCGTCTGGGGCGCGGCGCTGACCCTTATCATCGTGGTTGCCGGTGCCAATCTGCTTGCCGCAGCAGCGATTCGCATCCTTGCCGCCGGTCGGCGGTAACGAAGGACGAATGCCCTACTTGGGGCATCCCGCGACGAGGAGCTTGATCACCCTGTTGTTGCCGCGGTCGGCGACATAGACATTCCCGGAGTTGTCCACCGCCAGCTGCAACGGGGTGTTGAGCCCGGTGAGTGGTAGTGGCGTCGGGGTGCTGGACCCCGCGGGCAGCTTCAGCACCTGGCTGCTGTCGTGTTCACTGACGTAGAGGTTGCCGGAACCGTCGACCGCTATACCCCAGGGCACGCTGAGGCCGGTGAACGGCACCACGGTCTGGGTGTTGGACCCGGCCTCCAACTTCACCACCCGGTTGTTGTCGGTGTCGGTGACGAAGACGTTGCCGGCGCTGTCGACCGCAACGCCATCCGGGTTTTTGAGGTCGGTGAACGGCAGCACTATCGCGTCCTTCGCCCCTTGCGGCAGCTTCAGCACGCGGCTGTTGCCCCGGTCGGCGACATACACGCTGCCGGCGCTGTCCACCACGACGCCCTCGGGATAACTCAGGCCGGTGAACGGAAGCTCGCTCTGGTTGTTCGACCCGGCGGGCAACGTCACGACCCTGTGGTTGAAGTCGGTGACGTAGACGGTGCCTGCGGAGTCGACCGCCACATCCTGAGGCTGGTACAGGCCGGTGAACGGCAGCACCGTCGGGGTGCTCGACCCGGGCGCCAACTTGACCACCCGCCCGTACATGCCCTGGTTGGTGACGAACACGTCGCCGGCGCTGTTCACCGCCACCCCGCCCGGGGAGAGACGGAAGTTGAGCCCGTTGAACGGCAGCACGTTTTGGCCGCACGCCTCCTGGGTCCCCCCGGATGGGTGGTGGGGCCGCACCAGGTATCCGAAGATGGCGACGAGCAGCACCACGACCGCCGCCGCGATGATCCACCACTTGCGGTTGCTGCGGCGCTCGGGGGCACCCGATGTGAAATCGGGCTGCGGTACGCGGGCGGGGTGGCTATAGCTCGGTGGCCCGGGAGGCCCAGCGGAGTACTGAGGTTGGCTGGCCCAGCCACCGGTGCCTCCCGGCACGCCTCCGGGCGGCGGCGGGCCCCAGTTCTGCGGACCGCTGGCCGAGCCGACCGGACGAGCCATCGTCTCGGCGGCGGCGGCGTCCTCGCTTTGCGCCAAAATCTTCGCGGACTGATCCTGC
The DNA here is from genome assembly GCF_002102185.1 of Mycobacterium fragae. GTDB lineage: Bacteria > Actinomycetota > Actinomycetes > Mycobacteriales > Mycobacteriaceae > Mycobacterium > Mycobacterium fragae. The sequence goes on along the minus strand of NZ_LQOW01000026.1, from coordinate 334,081 downwards.
TCGGGCGCGGTCAGCGCATCGTGTGCGGCGTCGGCCAGCTCGCCGGCGCTGCGGTAGCGCTCGTCGGGGTTTTTGGCCATGCCCTTGGCGATCACCTGGTCCAGCGCCGGCGGAACCCGCCCCGGTCGCAGCTCGCTGGGGCGCGGGGGAGGCTGCGTCAGATGCGCGCCCACCGCTCGTTCGATGCTGTTCGCCCGATAGGGCGGGGACCCCGTCAAACACTCAGCCAACACGCACGCCAGCGAATAGATATCGGCGCGGTAGGTGACCTCGTCGGCGGTAAACCGCTCCGGGGCCATGTAGTTGTAGGTTCCCATCGCGGTCCCGGTCTGCGTCAGTCCCGGGTCGGTGGCGGCGCGGGCGATACCGAAATCCACCAGATACGCGAAGTCGTCGGCGGTGACGATGATGTTTTCCGGTTTGACGTCGCGGTGCGTCACGCCGATGGCGTGCGCGGCGTCCAGTGCCGAGGCAACCTGACGCACGATGGCCACCGCCCGCGGCGGACTCATCGGCCCGGTGCGTTTGAGCAGGCTGGACAAGTCGGTGCCGTCGATCAGCCGCATGTCCAGATACAGCTTCCCGTCGATTTCGCCGTAGTCATGGATCGGCACCACGTGTGGATCGGTCAGCCGCCCCGCGGCATCGGCCTCACGTTGCATCCGCGCGCGAAACATCGGGTTGCCGGAGAATTCCGGGGAGATCAGCTTCAACGCGACGACCCGACGCTTGCGCATGTCCTCGGCCTCGTAGACCTCGCCCATCCCGCCGCGGCCCAGTAGCCGCAGCAGCCGATAGGGCCCGAACTGCGTCCCTGCCCGTGAAGTCGGGTTGCTGCCGCTCACCGTCGACTCTCCCTTCCCCCGGCCATCACCGCGAATCCGCTTTCGTCACGAGATAGCATTCACCGCCGCCGCCAGTTTCGATTGGAACGAGGCCGGCATCGGAATGTATCCGTATTGGTCCAGCCCTTGCTGGCCGTCGCCGATTGTGGCCTGCATGAACGCTTTTACGGCCGTGCCGGTCGCCGAATCCGGATACTTCGAGCAGACAATTTCATATGTCGCCAGCACGATCGGGTAGGCACCGGTCTGGGTCGGCTTGTAGAACGACGACGTGTCCACCACCAGGTCATTGCCCTGCCCGGCGAACTTGGCCCCGGCGATTGTCTTGCCGACCGAGTCGGTGGTGATGGTCACCGGATCCGGACCCGCCGACGTGATGATCTGCGCCATGTCCAGCTGGTGGCCCACCGCGAAAGACCACTCGTTGTAAGCGATCGACCCATCGGTGGCCTTCAGCGCCGCCGAAACCCCCTCATTTCCGGCGGCGCCCTGCCCGACGCCGCCGTCGAACATCTCGTCGGTGCCCTTACCCCAGGCACCGTTGGACGCGGCATCGAGGTACTTCTGGAAGTTGTATGTGGTGCCGGACTTGTCGCTGCGGAACACGACGTTGATGGGGGTTGACGGCAGGTTGGTGCCGCTGTTGAGCCCCGCGATGGCCGGGTCGTTCCACACCGTGATCGCCCCGTTGAAGATCTTTGCCGTCGTGGGCCCGTCCAGGTTCAGCGAACTGACGCCGTTGACGTTGTAGGTGACCGCGATTGGGCCGAACACGGCAGGCAGATCCCATGCCGGTGAACCGCACCGCTCCCGCGCCCGGTCGGTTTGACCCTTGGCCGGATCCAGCGGCTTGTCGGAACCCGCGAGATCGGTTTCATTGCTGACGAATGCCTCCACCCCGGCGCCGGAGCCGTTCGCGTTGTAGTCCAACGTGTAACCGGGGCACGCCCGGATGTAGGCATAGACGAATTGCTCAATTGCGTTCTGCTGGGCGGTCGAACCGGCGGCCTGAAGTTTCTTCTTGCCGCCGCAGTTGACCGGTACCGATGGGGCGCTTGATCCGGACGACGAACTTTTCGAGTTACCACCGCATGCCGACAACACCAGCGCGCCGGCGACCAGCAGGGCCAGCGCGGCGCGAGATCGGTTGAACTTCACAGAACTCCTCTGCAGACCAGATGCGTCGCTGTTGGGCTACCCGGACGCCGAGCTTACCGTTAATAGCCGGTACTTCGGCGGTGAACGACAGATGAACGGCGCGGCGCGTGGGCGCGTGTCAACCGAGTACACGCTGGGCGGCAACGGCTGTGGATACCATTGGCTGGTGTCGACTGAGGCCGTTGGTGGGCGTTTGCCGGAATTGACCGGCGACGCCAGAGCAGATCGCTGGCGCGAGCACCGTGCTGCGGTCCGCGCCGAGTTGGTCGAGGCGACATTGCGCGCGATCGAGGAATACGGCCCCGATCTTTCCATCGACGATGTGGTGCGGACCGCCGGCGTCCCCCGGCCGAAGCTCTACCGGTTCTTCGCCGACAAGGACACGTTGTTCAGCGCCGTCGGCGAACGCGTGCAAGCCATGGTGCTCGAGCGCGTGGTGCCTCGATTCAGCGAGGCCGGTACCGCGCTGGAGCTGGTCCGCTCGGCCGTGGCCACTTATATCGACCTGGTCGACGAGCGGCCGAATCTGTTCCGCTTCTTGGTCGGCTCCCAGTTCACCGAGCGCCGCTCGACCGAGGCTCTGATCGAGGGCGGTCGGCCACTGGCCAACGCGACCACCGACGTGGTGGCGAGCATTCTCCGGGAGCGAGGCGCCGACGGCGACGACCTCCAATATGTTGTCGACGCGTTGCTGGGCGGGGTTGCGCTCGGTGTGCTGCGCTGGCTGAACGAGCCGACGATCAGCAAGGATGCGCTCGTCGAGGAGCTGACCACCTTCCTGTGGGGTGCGTTGTCGGCGGCTGCGGCCGCGCGGGGTCTGGTCATGGACCCCCAAGAAAAGTTGCGGAAGCTGGACTAGTCGGCGACTCTTGCGGGCTCTTGCCGGCCCGCGGTACTGTGACCCAAGGCACCTAGTACTAGTAGTACTAGATACTGGACGTTCGAGGAAGGCCGTCGCAGTCATGACGAACGGGCACCAGCACTATCCCAAGACGCGGCGGATCCGCTTCCGATTCGGCGAGGACAGTGGCTACGGCAAGTACTTCGTCAACAACGACATCGTGTTCAGCCACTATGTGGCCGGGCTGTCGGGCGCGTTTCCGCCGGGCGAGGAGGCGTTCATTCGATCGGTCCACCGATACTCCGACCGCATCGAAGAGCCGGTGCTGAAGAAACGGGTCGCGGGCTTCATCGGTCAGGAATCCACGCACGGCCAGGAACATCGCCGGCTCAACGAGAAGCTCATCCAAATGGGCTACCCGATCGGCTGGTGGGATTCGGAGTCTTTGAAAGAAAAGCGGATGCGGTTCGAGCGGTGGCTGGGGGGCCGCAGACACTTGGCGATGACCGCAGCCGCCGAGCACTACACCGCAGTGCTTGCCGAGCGGGTGTTGTCCAGCCCTGAGGTGCAAGCGATTCCGGGTGACGCGGAAGTGTGGAACCTGCTGAATTGGCATGCCCTGGAAGAGCTGGAACACAAGTCGGTCGCGTTCGACGTCTATCGGACTGTCGGCGGTTCCGAGCGCACCCGAATCACCGTGATGGCGGTCATGATGGCCGTGATGATTCCGCTGACCACCGTCCTTTTGATCATTGCGCTGGCGCGCGACCCGATAGCTCGCCGGCAGCCGGTGCGGGTAGCCCGCGAAGCGTATGCGCTGTATCGGGGCCCGTTCTTCAAAGGGTTGCCACGCGAACTCGCGAAATACCTCCGTCCAGGCTTTCATCCCGACGACATCGACACGACAGCACTGCTGGAGCAGTGGCGAGCGGAACTCTTCGGCTCCGAGGGCGTTCTCGTCGACCACCTGAAGTAATCCACCGAAGGAGTGAATCGTCATGGGAGCTGCACAGCCGGTACGGACGAGCGAAACAGTCTCGGCGAGCACCTATCCCACGGTGCGACGGATCCGGTTTCGGTTCGGTGATCCGCTACCGATGAAGCGTCACTTCGTTGAGGGCGACATCGTGCTGAGCCACCTGACCGCGCTGCTGTCGGCGATTTTTCCGCCCGGTGAGGAGGGTTTCATCCGCTCGGTGCGCCGCTTTGCCGACCATGTGACCGACCCGGTGCTGAAGAAGCGGGTCGCCGGGTTCATCGGCCAGGAGTCGGTACACGGTCAACAGCACCGACGGCTCAACGAACAATTGGTGGCGATGGGCTATCCGATGGTGCGCCTGTTCATGTTCGACCACGACAGCAGGCGCCACCAACTGATCGTGCGCGGAGAGAATCGGTTGCCGGGCTATCTGCATTTGGCGGGGACGGCGGCCGCCGAGCACTACACCGCCACGCTCGCGCAGCGCATGCTATCCGACGAGATGCAGGCGATCCCAGGCGATCCCGAGGTGCGCCAGTTGCTCAACTGGCATGCCATCGAGGAGTTGGAACACAAGTCGGTGGCGTTCGACGTCTACCGCGCCGTCGGCGGACCGGAGTGGATCCGCATTTCAGTGATGGCGGTGGCCTACGTGCTCACCATCCCCGTTGCCACGGTCGCCGTGATGCTGTCCATCATGACGGACCGTTCCGGCTGGCACCCGATCACGGTGTGGCGTCAGACCATCGGAGTGTTTCGCGGGCCACTGCTGAAAGGCGTGATGGCGGATCTGCGCAAGTACATGAGACCGGGCTTTCACCCTGACGACATCGACACCACAGCGCTTCTGGAGCAGTGGCGTGCGGAACTCTTTGGCGCCGACGGCACTCTGGTCGATCATCTCAAGTAAGCATTTGTTGAAATTGCGCGCAGGGTCGTGAAATCCGTTCAAGCACAGCCCTCAGCGCAATCTCAACGCGTGCCGGTCGGTGCGAGCATCTGCTTCCATCCGTCGTCGCCGATATTGCCCGAATTGCCAAGTGTGTACTTGACGCCATCGGGGCCCAGCACTTCACCGCTGGACGGCGTGTAGATCGCCGCCGGGCTTGCCGGAGTGTAGACGCACGGGTTGGGCTGCTGCCCATTGCATTGCACGGTGCCCGAACCCGGACGCTGCAGCGGATCGCTGACCGGAGGAGGCGTTCCCGGTACCCGATCGGCGGGCGCCGGGTTCAGCCCGTTGTTGACCGACGGAGCCGGTATCACCTCGCCGACGTTGACCGGCTGGTCGCAGCGCGCACCGGGCGCGGGGCAGTTGCGAATCTGGTTGGGGTCGCCGTACCAGGGGTTGGTGCCCAATGGAACGTACGGTTTGGTGTCGCGGCATTCCGCCGGGGTCGCGGCACGCTTGCCCGGGACATCGACGCACGGCAGGTTGCGTGCTCCGCGTACGACGTTTGCCGGAGTGTCTTGGGGGATCTTGCAATACGTTCCGGTGGGCAGCGGCGCCATGCTGGTGTCCGCCGGCGAGCGCCACTGCGATGCCGGCAGAAATCCGGTCAGACACGGTGGCGGACTGTTGATCGAGAGGTTGAAGTCCATCAGCACTGAACCCGGGGAGGACGCGATCGCGCTCTGCGCGATCGACCCGACCTCCGGCAGGAACACCATCAACTGTTCGAGGCCTGTGTTGTAGCGCTTGAGCATGTCGGCGACGATCTCCAGGTTCGCGATGGTCTGCGGCAGCGACTCGCGGACGTCGCTGAACACTTCGTTGACCTGATCGGCGGTCGGCGCCGCTTTGGACAGGATGTTCTGCACGCTCTGGTCGTTTTGGGAGATCTGCGCGGTCAGGGTGTTCAGGTTGTGGGCCCAGACTTCGATCGAATCGCTCGAGTCGACCTGGCTGTCCAGAATCGGCGCGGAGTTGGCGATGACGTCGTCGACGTCGGAGAGGTTGGTCTTGAAGTCGCCGACGATCGTCTGCGTCGAGTCGACCAGTCGTTGTAACGCCGGTCCCAGGCCGCCGACCGCTTGTGCGGTCTCGTCGAGCAGCGACCCGATCTTGTTTTTCGGCAGGACCGCCAGGCCGCGGTTGGCGGCATCGAGCGCCGGGCCGATCTCACTGGGCACGGTGCCTTTGGTGATGGTTTGCCCGGGCGAGAAGAACTGTCCGGGATTGCCTTTGGACACCAGGTCGAGGTATTGCTCGCCGACCGCCGACACCGAGTGCACATTGGCCGAGGCGTCGATCGGGATGCGGTAGCGATCGTCGATTGACAGCGTGGCCCGGGCACCCTTGACTGTCGGCTCGACCTTGGTGACCTTGCCGATCTGGATCCCGCGATAGGTCACATTCGACGTGCGATACAAACCGCCCGACGCCGGCAGCTCGGCGATCAGGGTGTACTGGCCGATACCGATTTTGCTTGGGATCCGCAGGTAATACCAGCCCAAGGCGATCAGCGCGGTCGCCGTCAGAATCGCGAACACGACCAACTGGTAGCGGATAAAACGCGTCAGCATTTATTCGCCCCGCTCCACCGGCGCGTCGGCCGGGTTGGGTGTGAACCGGATGTCGGGAACCATGGTTGCGGGATCGCGGCCCCACGACTGCTCGAGCGCACGCAGCATCCCCGAGATGCCGGTTCCGGAAAAGACCGCATTGTCGATGGTGCTCAAGGTGAGGTCGAGCGACCCGGAAACGTTGATGTAGTCGCCACGTACAATCTTCGGCACGCTGTTGATATCGAACGGCGGGGAGAGCAGCAGCTTCAGTGCGTCCACCAAATACGGTGCGGCAAGGCCGAGTTGCTTCAGCGGCCGCTGCAGTGACTGCAGATCCTGGTGCAGGTCGCCGCGGGCCGCCGACAGCGTCTGACCGGCGACGTCGCTGAGCCGGCCCACCGCATCGACGGTGTCGGCGAAGAGATCACGTTGATCTTCGAAATGCCGGATCAGTGGGGGGAATTCGGTGAGCGCCCGGTCAAGGACGTCCGCGCGTCCGCCCACATAGCCCAGCAGTCGGTTGGTGGAATCGATGGCCCGGGTCACGTCGCCGCGCTGCTGATTGAGCTTGCCGGTAAAGGTGTCGAGCTTGTGCAGGAAGTCGCGAATCTGGTGGGCCCGGCCGGTCAGAATTTTGTAGACCTCGTTCTGCAGCACCTCGAGGTTCGGAATCCCGCCGCCGCGCAACACCATGGCGAGGCTGGCCAAGGTCTGCTCGATGGAGGGATACGCCGACGAATTCTTCAGCGGAATGGTGTCGCCGTTCTCCAGCGGCTGCGGTGACGGGTTCGGTGGTGCAGCCAGTTCGACATGCTGAGAACCCAGCAGGCTGGTCTGGCCGATCTTCGCGGTGGCGTTTTTCGGCAACCGGACGCCCTTGTCCAGATCAAGCGTCAAGGTGGCGACCCAGTTTTTCAGGTTGATCGCACGCACCGTGCCGACAAAGACGTCGGCCACTAGAACGCGGCTGTTTCCGTTGAGCGCCAGGGTGTTTGGTATCTGCACGTAGATGGTGTAAGAGCCCGGTCCGCTGCCGGGTCCGCCGGGTAGCGGCACATTGGAGATACCACGCCAGTTCCCGCAGGACGTCAGGACGACGACCGTCACCAGCAGCGCCAGCGCCCGCTTCACGAGCCGGCCCCTGTCGGTGCGGGTGCCGCCGCGGTCGGTGAGGGCAGGGGCTGCGGGTACCACGGCGGCGGCAGCGGATTGTTCTCGTCGTAGGCATTCGGCGGCCCCGCCATGTTCTGCCTCGGCGGCGGAGGTGCGATGTTCGGACCACCCATCAACTCGGCCAACGAATCTGGCGTCAACATGTTCGCGGTGAACGGCTGAACCCGGACTCCTTGCATGCCCGGCGCGACGATCCAGCCCGGCTCGGAGTTGCGGTGCGACCACGGGGTATCCGGCGAGAAGATCCCGGGGACGGTAGTGTCCTTGTATCCCGGCGGCGGCTGCAGACGAGGCTCGGAGTAGGCGATGTTCTTGGGCAATGTATCGGCGGTGCTGACGAGGTTCATCCCGAACGGCGCGTAGTTGAACTTGATCGCATCAAGTATCGGGGCCAGGTACTGCGCACACAGTTCGGCGGAATCCTGATACCCGAGCCGGCTGCCGGCCTGAATCGTGCTGCAGATGAACTGCATCGGGTTGGCGAAGTTGACCAGCGCGGGCACGCCGGTCAGGCTGCCGTGCGCCGGCTCATAGATTCCAAGCACATTGGCGGCCATGGTGGGCAGGATGTGCAACGCCGTCTCCAAACCATCCCTGGGGGTCGGTTGCACGATCGCGGTGGTGGCCTCGCCGAGATTGTTGATGTCGTGAGCCAGCACGTCACGGTTCTCAGTCAAAAATGTACGGGCGGTGTTCAGTAGGCTCTCGGTCTGCTGTATCGCGTTGGCGGCCGACTGATCTGAGCTGGTCAAGCTATTCGTGAACCGGGCCAGGTCCTTGTTCAGTGCGACGAACTGCTGGTCGTCTTGGTGTAATGCGTTGACAAACAACGCCAGGCTGCGCAGCACGGCGAAGAAGTCGCCACGGCCCTCGTCAAGTGTGGTCAAGACCTGAGACAGGCTGTCCAGCGTGGTGTTGATCTGCTTGCCCTTACCGGCGAGCCCGTCGGCAAACGATTCGATGATGTCACCGAATGGCCCCTTGGGCTGCTCCGGTGTCGGGCCGAGTTTGTCGATGATGTTGGTGAATTGGTTACGCAGGTCGTCCCACTCCACCGGCACTTGGGTGCGCTCGATCGGGATCACCGCGTTGTTGCGCAGCACCGGACCGCCGTCATACGCCGGCACGAGTTGGATAGCCCGCGACGCCACCAGGGTCGGGTTGAGGATCACTGCCTGTGCGTCGGCGGGAACCTTGTACCGGCTCTGGTAGTGAAAGGTCACCTTCATCTGGTCGCCGGCCGGCTCGATCTTGTCGATCGCGCCCACTCGGATGCCCATGATCTCGACCTTGTCCCCCGAATACAGCGCGTCGGCTTGCGGGAAGTAGGCGACCACGGTGGTGTTCGTCAACCGGTGATAGACCTGCCAGCCCGCGAATGCGGCGACCAGACCCGCTATCAACACCAGTGACCCGATGATGACCGACGCCCGCGACAGCCTCGGCAACCGCACGTTGTGGACATCGAAAATGGTGCTCATCGGCTACCTCCGGTTCCATCCGGTGTGATGTACGGTGCCGGCAGTTGCGGCCCCGGTCCGGGTGGTGCGTGCGGTCCGGGCGGCAGCCCGGGCGCGAATGTCGACGGCGGTGGCGTCGGGCCGGCCGGTGCCAGATGCTCGGTCCGTGCTCCCGGCGGCGCATTCGGCGGCAGCGGCGCCGGGATGCCCGGCAGGTCAGGTGGCGGTGCGCCCGGCCGCCCGGCGATCGGAAGGCCCGGGGTCGGCGGCAGGCCGTTCGGGTTCGGCGGTGACGAAAGCACATCGGGCAACAGGGGATACGGGCCGTTGACGCCGAACGGGCCTTGCCCTTGGTCGACGCCCGCGCATGGCATCGGGTTGCCCGGCCGCGGAATCAGCTCCGGCGGCGGGGTGTACGAGCAGGGTGAGCCGGGAGCCACGGCGGGCCCCGGGTGATCCGGGGTGCCCTCCAGCACCGGCGGCGCGGGCGGCGGCGCGCCGTTGGGGAAGCGGGTGCCGTTGGGGTCGGGGAACCGGAAGGCCGGCAGCCCCGCGCTGCGCCAGAAGTCCTCCGGGTCGATCCCGCGCTTCTTGAAGGCCGCATCCACCCACGGCTGCAAAATCTGATACGGCAGCAGGTTGGCCACCATCACTTTGAAGTACGGCCCGGAGCCCACCGCCTCGCTCAGCGCCGCGGTGTAGTTCCGCAATGTGGTCAACACGGCGACGAGATCGTTTTTGTGCTTGACCAGAATGTCGGTGACGGTGCGCAGCTGCTCGAGCAGATGGTGAAGGTTGGGGTTGTCGTTGATCAGCCCCTGCACCTGGGTTGAGAACGCCGCGACGTTTCGCAGCAGCGCCTCGATGGCCCTCCCACGCTGGTTGAACGCGGCGAGCAATGCCCGGGTGTTCACCAGCAGCGCGTTGATCTGCTTGCTGCGATCACCCAGCACGCCGGCCACCTTCCTGGCCTGCGTGAGCAGGTGCCTGATCTCTTCATCGCGCTTGCCGACGGTGTCGGACAATTTGGCCACCCCGTCGAGCGCGGCGCTCAGGTGGGGGTAGGTCTGAGCGATCGTGTGCGACAACACATTCAGCGACTGCTTGACGGTGTCGATGTCCCAGCCGCCGGCAGCCTTGGTGACGTCGAAGAACGCGTCGTAAATCTGATACGGGGTAGTGCTTTGACCAAGCGGCAAAACGCCTCCGGGCCGCAGCTTCTCGGTGCCCCGCGGTTGGATCTCGAGCACCTTCTTGCCCAGGATCGTCTCGGTCTTGATCGCCAGCCGGCTCTCGGTGCCGATGGTGTGGCTGCCGGTCGAGAACTTGATCACGATGTGGTTGCCGTCGATTTTGAGGCCCTGCACAATGCCGACGTCCTTGCCGGCGATTCGCACCTTGTCGTTCTTGCTCAAGCCGCCGGTGTCCAAGAACTGGCCGTAGTAGCTCGGTGTGGCGAACAGCATCGGGACACTGCTGAAGCTTTGGCCCACACCGACAACCAGAAGCGCGACGACGATCGCCAAGGCCCCGGTGCGCACCCGGTTGGCGGGTTCCAGCGCTCTCATTGCCGCGTGCACCTCCCCGTCGGCTGCTGGAAGAGTCGAACCGTTCGCACCGGCCCACCCGGTTGCAGCCCGTTGACCGTGATCGACAGGTCACACAGATAGAAGTTGAAAAAGTCGCCGTAGATACCGCTGGCGCGACCGATCCGATTGAACGCTTCCGGCAGCTTCCCCAGCATGTCCTCGAGCTGGTCACGCTGTTCGACGAGTGGCTGCGCGATGGTCTCCAGGCGGCTCACGGTGTCGTGCAGCAAGCCTCGGTTGTCGGCCAGCAGGTCGGCGACGGTCCCCGCGGCGTTGCTGATGTGGGCGGTGCCGGCCGCCAGCGGATCGGCCCGGTTCTTCAATCCAGTGATCAGTTTCTCGAAATTGTCGACGGTCGCGTCGAACTGTTTTCGGTGTCGGACCGTGGTGTCCAACACGGTGTTCAAGTTGGTGATCACCTCGCCGATGGCATCATCGCGTTTGGACAGATGCGCAGTCAGTTCCGCTGTCTGGTCGAGGATGTCGTTGATGGTGCCGCCCTCGCCCTGAAACACCGTGATGATCGCCGAGGCAATGCTGTTGACCTTCTCCGGATTCAGCGCCCGGAACAACGGCTTGAAGCCTCCGATCAGCGCGTCGAGATCCAACGCCGGCTGGGTGCGCGACAGCGGGATGAACCCGCCGGGCGGAAGGACCCGATCGGCGTTCTCGCCCGTGCCGCGATCGAGTTCCAGATAACGGTTACCGATCAGATCCTGATAGCGGATCAGTGCGCTCGTCGACTGGTAGAGCGGTATCGATCGGTCGACGGTGAACTCGACCCGGATCCGCTTGTCCCCGTCGACCAGGTCGACGCTTTTGACTTTGCCGACCTCGACGCCCGACGCGCGCACGAATTGGCCGGCCCGTAACCCGCTGGCATTGCTGAACTCTGCGGAATAGCTGTTCGTTCGGTCGAATCGCACCTGGCCGAAAACGATGACGATGACCGCGGTGAACAACAGCTGCACCGACGCGATCGCAGCGAGTCGAATAACCGTGCCCTTGATCTTCATGGGTTGATCGTGTACTCCCCGTACTGGCGTCCCCAGATGTATTCGGTGGCGAGCGGCTGGCTGAGCTCGAAATGGTTGTACGGCGCAATGCTGTTGCCGCTGTCCATCACCAGATACGGCGCGGGCCACAGATCACGGGTGATCGGTTGCCAGCAGCCCGGCGCGCCGCCAGGTCCGCCGCGGCCGTTTACCCGTGGCAGATTGTCGGGATAGACGTAGGGGTTTTCCGCGCCGGTGATCGAAACACCAAGTCGCGCAGAATAACTGTTGCCGCTCTCCAGCGCCGCGATCTTGGGGACGAGTTTGGCGAAGTTGCGTAGTGTGCAGAATATTTCGGGGCTGTAGGTATCGAGTAGGCGCGCGGTGGGCACGAGATCGGCGGTGAGGCGTTCCAGATATGGCTTGCTGCGGGTGAAGATGTCTGCTGCCGTGTTGGCGAAGCCCATCGCCGCCAACAATGCGGCATCCACGTCAGCCTGCTGGCGGTTGAGTGTGCGTGCGGTGATGACCGCATGAGCAAGGGCGTCAAAGAGATCCGGTGCGTCATTCGCGTAGATGTCAGCCAGCGCGGCCACCTGCTGAATGTCGTGGCGAATTGTCGGCATCCGCTGATTCACGTCATCGAGGATCGCGTTGCCGTTGACGATCGACACCCCGAACTTCTCGCCCAATCCGCTCAACGCCTGTGCTGCTGCGCTGAGTGTCAGGTTCACCTTGACCGGATCGACGTGCTCCGCGATCTGGGTGAGCGTCTCGAACAATGTATTGAATTCAGTGGTCGTTGAAATCGCATCGATTACGTGTTTGGGTGTGATCCGCTGCAGTGACGGGTTTTTCGGCGATGTGAATGACACGTACTTGTTGCCGAAAACGGTCGTCGCCTGAATTTTGGCGGTCACGTTGTCCGGGATCAGCCGCACATACTGCGGGTCCACGTCGAGGGTGAACCTGGCGGCCGGCTTGCCGTCGTGCTCAACCTCGGAAATGTCGGCCACCCGGCCGATGCTCACGCCGTTGAAGGTGACCTTTGACCCGCGATCCATCACCAGACCCGCCCGCCCGGCCAGCATCGTCAGCCGCGTCTTGGGCGTGAAGTCGCCGTGAAATTGCCAATAGGTCAGCGCAAGCACCAGAGCGCACGCCAGCAACAACCCCAGACCTGCGACGGTGTCCGGCCAGGTTCGCGGCCTGCGTTCCTTCTCTTGTCTCAGAGGAATCGTCATGGCAGCTACACCGTGAGATTGAAATTCGGATCGACACCGTAGAGCGCAAGCGAGGTCAGCAGAACCACGATCACCGTCGACACCAACGAGAATCGCATCGATCGCCCGACCGCCTCGCCTACCCCGACCGGACCGCCGCTGGCGTTGTACCCGTAGTAGCAGTGGGTGATCATCACGATCACCGCCATCACAATGACTTCCGCCCCCGACCAGAAGACATCCTCGGTACGCAGAAATGTCTGGAAGTAGTGCTCGTAGGTGCCCACCGACTGTCCGTAGAACAGCGTTGTGACGGTCTGCCCGGACAGGAAGGACATGACGAGCGCCATCGCATACAACGGGACGACCACCACCAGCCCCGCCATCAGACGGGTGGACACCAGGAACGCGACCGACTTGATGCCCATCACCTCGAGTGCGTCGATCTCTTCGCTGATCCGCATGGCGCCCAATTCCGCTGTGGCGCCGGCACCTACGGTCGCCGCCAAGGCGACGCCGGTGACGACGGCCGTGACGACGCGGACGTTGGCCAGTGCGGCGAAAAATCCGGTGAACGCCTCGACACCGATGTTGCCCAGCGACGCGAAGCCCTGGATGGCGATCAGCGAGCCGCCGGACAGCGTGGTGAAACCTATGATCGAAGCGGTGCCGCCGACCACAGCCATCGCGCCTGTGCCCATGCCGATTTGGGCAATCAGCCGCAGTGTCTCCCGGCGATAACGGCGCAGCGCCCAGCCGATCGACCAACCGCTGACAAGCGCGAACCGGGTCAGCCGCCCGGCCTGGTTCACTGCCCGGGCGGTGCCCCCGACGTAGTGGTCGAGGTTGGCGACGGTGCGCGGGTAGCGGGCCCTGATAACCGCGGCGGCGGAAACGTTAGCCATGTCAGCGTCCCGTCCCGAACCGGACGCCGATGGTGGTCAGCACCACGTTGACCGCGAACAACGCGATCACGCACAACACCAGTGTCTCGTTGACCGCGATGCCGACGCCTTTCGGGCCGCCCTTGGTGGTCAGGCCGCGGTAGCAGCCGACCAAACCGGCGATCACTCCGAATACCGCCGCCTTGACCACGGCAATTACCACCTCGGGCAGGCCGGTGACCAGGGTCAGGGTGGCGAGATAGGCGCCGCCCGAGACGTTTTGGAGGCGAACGCCGAAGAAAAACCCGCCGATCAGCCCGATGGTGATCACGGTTCCGTTCAGCAGCGTGGCGACGATGGTTGCCGCGACCACTCGCGGCACCACCAGCCGTTGAATCGGGTCGATGCCGAGCACTTCCATCGCGTCGATCTCCTCGCGAATGGTGCGCGCACCCAGGTCGGCACAGATCGCCGTCGACCCGGCGCCGGCTATTACCAGCACCGTGGTCAGCGGCCCCAGCTGGGTGACGGCACCCAACGCCGCGCCGGCACCGGAGAGGTCGGCGGCGCCGAAGGCCGACAGCAGGGTGTTGAGCGTGAAGACGATGAGCACGGTCAGCGGGATCGACACCGCGATCGTCGGCAACAACGCGACTCGCATGAGAAACCAGGACTGAAAGATGACCTCGCGCCAGTGGAATGGCACCCGAAACAGCGCCTTGCCGGTCAGTACGCACATCTGGGCAAAGCCGCCGACCGACGCCAGCGGAAGCTCGAGTTGGTCGCGGACGTAGTCGGTGAACCGCGGCGGCGTCGCCGTCGTCACCGCGTCGGGCACCACGAAATGTGAGAACACATGTTTCCCATGTGCCACACTATGTAACAAAATTCACACTAATCCCAATGAGACACGCCTCAAAGTGCGGCGGATGGCTCAGGGGACGTCAAAAACGAAGGAAGTCCAGCAGCAGCTCGTTGACTATCGACGGTTGCTCGATCTGGGGGCAGTGCCCGGCTGCCTCGACCACAGCCGACCGGCCGCCGGGTATCTGGTCGGCGATCTCCTTGGCCCACCCGAGTGGGAGAAGCTTGTCGCAGGCGCCCTCGATCACGAGTGTCGGGACCGAGATGCGCTCGTACGCGCGGCTACTCGACGGGTTGGGCGGCGGCGCGGCGCCGGGCCGGCGAAAGCGAGCCGCGGCGACCGCCTCCCACGCGCCGGGCAACGTGGCGGATTCGTGGCGGCGCCGCACATAGTCGTCGTCTGCCGGATAGTCCGGAGCATGGAAAAGCGCCTCGACGATCCGGCGCATGGCCGGCATCGTCGCGTCGTATTCGTACAGCGCCTCCATGTGATGGTTGCGCTGAATTTCACCGCCGCCACAGATGACCACCATGCTGCGCATCGGCAACACCGGCGAATCCGACGTGGCATCGGTGAGCAACATGATGGCGCCCATCGAGTTGCCGACGAAATGCGCTGAGTCGATGCCCAGCTTGGCGCAAAACCGTGCGACATGGCGGATCCGCATGCCGCGGCCGTCGTTGAAATCGATGACTTTGGCCGAGTGCCCGAAGCCCAGCATGTCGGGGGCCAGCACGCGATGGTGCGCAGCGAGCGCGTTGATGTTGCGCTCCCAGCCGATTTCGGCGCTGGCCCCGAATTCCCCGCCGTGCAGCAGAATCACCGGTTCGCCGTCGCCGGACTCCAGGTAGCTGGTGACCAGCCCGTCGACCACCGCGGTCCTGCGTCGTATCTCCATCGGGCGGCAGCTACCTGACGCTCTGGCCCGGGGCTGATCGCGCGAACGTCAACACCTGCGAGGCCAGCAGGTCAAGCTGACTCGTGACGGTCACGTCGGTCAGTTGGCCGGCCTCGTCCCAGATCTGATCGGCCGAGTTGATCGCCACCCCAAGCGGAGTGGGCCAGGCCCGCAGCGCATGACCGATCGATCGGAGCTGGTCCAGTATGCCCACCGCAGCCTGCCACCCGTAGGCGCAACTGATGCACCCCCACGGTTTGTTGTCGAGGTAAACCCGCGAATCGTCACGCATGTCCTCGATGTAATCCAGTGCGTTCTTCACCAGCCCCGAGACACCGCCGTGGTAGCCGGGCGACGCGACGACGACAGCGTCGGCCTGCCGCAACGCGCTGATCAACTCGACTGCTTTGGCCGTGCGGGCCGGATCGTGCGGATTGTACATCGGTAGCTCGATGTCCTCGCCGCAATACAGTTTGGTGCGTCCACCTTGGCGCTCAACGGCTTCCAGGCAGTGGCGCAGCGCGCGTTCGGTCGACGAATTCGACCTCAGGGTGCCGCCGATACCGACGACCAATGGCCCGTTGGATTGCGACATCATCGACCTTCCCTACTTGATTGCGATGGGATTCACCGGAGAGCCCACCGCACCAACAACCCTGAGCGGAGGGGCGACCAGCTGAAACTCGTAGATGCCATCGGCCGCACAGTCGTCCGCCAGTGCGGTGAGATCCCAGTACTCGCCGAGCATCAACCCCATGTCCCGCAGACAGAGCAGGTGCATGGGCAAAAATGTTCCCTCGACCCCGGATATCGGGTCTTCGACCATGAGATTGTCGGCGGCCACCGCCGCGATCTCGTGGTCGTGCAGCCAGGCGGCGCACCGCCAGTCCAAACCCGAGCCCGGCTCACCTCCGTTGCCGGTAGCCAGAAACCGCGCCCACCAGCCGGTCCGGATCAAAACGATGTCGCCCCGTCCGACCGTCACGCCCTGAGCTCGAACGACGTCGTCGAGTTCGCCCGGCGTGATCGGGTTGCCGAGTTCCAGAAAGGTGTCCACGCCGCGGTGGCGAACGAGGTCCAGCAGCACACCGCGCGAGGTGATGCCTTTGCCGTCGACCTTGTCGATGCCGCAGTGGAAGGCACCTAGGCTGGACACCGAACTCGCCGGGAAGCCGTTGTAGAGCTGGTCTTCATAGTAGACGTGGGACAGTGCATCCCATTGCGTGGCGGCCTGGAGCGGCATGATGATCATGTCGTCGTTGAAACGGAATGGATTGTCCTGGAAGTATTTACCGAGTTCTTTTGCGGCCGGGTTGCGGGCCCACTCCGGCCCGTAGCGAGCAAGCGCGTTCACGTCGCCGCCGTCCACCGTCATCAGGTGAATCGGGTTGTGCCGGAATAGGAATGCGCCCTGAGGGCCCGACGAGCCGAAGTCCACTCCAAGCGGAAACACCTTGCCGTGCTTGACCAGGCCGGCTGCTTCGGCGATCTTGTCCGACGAGATGAAATTCAGCGTGCCCAGCTCGTCGTCGTCGCCCCAGCGGCCCCAGTTGCTGACGTCGCGCGCAACCCGGCGAAAATCGGTCATGCTGGCCACGACGTCGGCCTTTCGTCGAGCTCGCGGGCAATCGCCGCGCCCACGTTTCCGCCGTCCACCCACAGTATTTGGCCCGAGATGTAGCTGGCGGCTTGGCTGTTCAGGAAGGTCAGGACGGCTGCCTGCTCGGCGGGGTCGGCGCTGCGGCCCAGCGGCTTGGGGATGTCGTCGAGATACTGCTGGCCGTAGGCGTCACGGAGCTGGTCGAGGATCGGGGTCTCGGTCACGCCCGGGCCGGTGCAGTTGATGCGAATACCTTTGGCGCCCAACGGCACCGTTTTCCTCATCGTGTAGAGGATGATGGCCTCTTTCGACAATCGGTAACCCCCATCGGCCAGTGCATCGGGATGAGCGCGACACCAATCTATCCCCTGGGCCATGGTCTGCGTAGACAGCAGGCCGGCTACTTCTGCTTGATGTTCCCGGTAGGAGGCGGCCGCGAGCGAGGACACGCTCACCACGCTGGACCCGGCCGGCATCGTGGGCGTCACCGCTTCGGTGAGGTGGCGTAGGCCGAGGAAATTGATGGTGACCACCCGCAGCGGATCACCGATCCCCGAAGAGACGCCGGCGACATTGAACAATGCATCGACCCGATCGCCGATCGACGCGACCGCGCGGTCGATTGACGCGGGTTCGGCAAGGTCAAGCTCGTGAAACTCGGCGAGGTCGAAACTCGGGCCCCGCAGGTCCAATCCGACCACGTCGGCTCCGAGCGCGCTGAGCTGCTGCACCACCTGCGCGCCGATGCCCGACGAGCATCCGGTCACCACCGCTCGCCGCCCGTCGTATCGCCACAGCTGCTCGATCTGTCTCATCATTCATGTGGTTCTCGGCTTGTCGGCATCCGGGTTTCTGCTGGCCCATCCTTCTTCCTTGAGTTTCTTCGCGGCCTGCTCGATCCCGGCGTTCATCTCGTCCATCGCCAAGGACACCTCGTTCGCGGTGTAGTGGTCTCGACCGGTGGGCAGACCGCCGAAGGCATAGCTCTCGTCGAAAGCCGGGGCCTGGGATTCCGGCCGGCGCGCCTCGACCTTTTCCAGGATCGGCTCGAGCCGCTTCGCCTTGTCGGCCCTTGCCTTCTCGTCGCGCTCGATGAATTCCGGAAGCACGAGCTTACCCATCAACTCGATCGATTCCATCGTCGCCTCGTGGGTGCGCGGGGTGAGCAGCAAGATGAGCTCGTCGACCCCGCTCTCCTCGTAGCCGCGCAGGAACTCGCGAACCGTGGCCGGACTGCCGATCGGCCCGCGGCCGGGCCCGTACGCGATCGTCGGATCCTTCTCGATGTCTTCGAGATATCGCTTCCAGACGCCCGTCCGCCCGGGTGTGTGGATTCCGGTCATGTAGTAGTGCATGATTCCGAACGCGAAGAATCCGCCGCCCTTCCCGATGCGTTCGACTGCCTGCTCGTCGGTCGGCGCGACCATCATCGACAGGTCACCGCCGATGGCCAGGATGTTCGGATTGGTCTGCGGCGTCACGGGCGCGCCGCGTTCCTCCAGTTCCTTGTAGTAGCCGTTGACGCGTTCGGTGAGCGGACCCGGCCCGGTGTAAGCGAAACTCAGCGCCCCGATGCACTTCTGCGCCGCCATCTGCACCGAGGCGGGCCGGGTGCAGGCAACCCATACCGGCGGGTGCGGCTTCTGCAGCGGCTTGGGAACCACGTTGCGGGGCGGCATCTCGACGTGGCGGCCTTTGAACCCGGTAAAGGGTTCTTCGATCATGCAGCGGATCGCGACCTCCAACGCTTCCTCCCACATGGTGCGCTTGTCGGCGGGGTCGATCCCGAACCCGCCCAATTCACCGACCGACGACGACTCACCTGTGCCGAATTCCACCCGCCCGCTGGAGAGCAGGTCGAGGGTGGCGATGCGTTCGGCGACCCGGGCCGGGTGGTTGACGGGCGGCGGCAGGTGCATGATCCCGAAGCCGAGGCGAATGTTCTTGGTTCGCTGGCTCGCTGCCGCCAGGAAGATCTCGGGCGCGGTGGAATGACAGTACTCTTCGAGGAAGTGGTGCTCGGTGAGCCACACTGTGGAGAAGCCGGCCTTGTCCGCCAGCTCGACCTCGTCCAGCCCGTCCTGGAAAAGCTTGTGCTCGTCGTCGGGTGCCCACGGGCGCGGTAGTGGAAATTCGTAGAAGAGCGAAATTTTCATATCGGTTACCTCCGTTGTGACGCCGATTCGGTAGTAGTGGTTCTGATTTCGTTTGCGATGTGTTTGGCTGCGACATAGCCAAAGGTCATGGCGGGCCCGATGGTCGCGCCGGCACCGGCGTAGCTGCGTCCCATCACCGGTGCCGCGGTGTTACCGACGGCATACAGGCCGCGCACCACGGTGTCGTCGGCTCGCAGTACCCGGGCGTATTCGTCGGTGCGCAGACCACCTGATGTGCCCAGGTCGCCGAGGACGACTTGGAAGGCGTAGTAGGGCGGTTTGCAAAGCGGATAGAGGTTGGGGTTTTTCAGGGTGGGGTCTCCGTAGTAATTGTCGTAAACGCTGTCACCTCTGTTGAAGTCGTCGTCGTGTCCGCTGCGGGCCAGCATGTTGAACCGCGCGGCGGTTTCTTGGAGTGCGGCCGGCGGAACCCCGATCTGGCTTGCGAGCTCATCCCAGCTGTTCGCCGTCTTGACCACACCGGACTGCAGCCAGGCGTCGGGGAGCTTTCGGCCGGTGGGGACCGGCGCGCCGGGAATCTTCGGTAGCGGAAGATGCCCGGCGATCACGTAGCGGTTCCACGAGCGGTGATCGGTGATGAGCCAGCACGGAATGTGCGTGACACCGGATTTCTGTCCCTCGATCATGGCGTGGCCGAAGTCCATGTACGGCGCGGCCTCGTTGATGAAGCGCTTCCCGTCGCCGTTGACAATGAACTGTGACGGCATCATGCGCTCGTTGAGCATGAATTGCATACGGCCGTCGGGCCATTGGATGGCCGGGAACCACCAGGCCTCGTCGAGCAGATCGGTGCCGGCGCCCACCTGTTGACCCGCGCGGATGCCGTCGCCGGTGGCTGCGGGGTTGCCGAAGCTCCAATCGTGGTCGACGATCGGCAGCTGTTCTTTGCGCCAGGCGAGGTCATGGTCGAATCCGCCGGATGCCAGGATGACGCCTCGGCTTGCGCAGACCTGTTGTGCTGTGCCGTCTTTCACGACGACCGCGCCGGTGACTGATCCGTTGCCGTCGGTGAGCAGCTGCGTCATCGGGGATTCCAGCCACAGCGGGATGCCGCGGTCCTTCATCGCCAGTCGCAGCCGTGCTGCCAGCGACTGCCCGATTGCTGCGATTCGATCGCCGAAGACACGCGCCCGTACCATCCGCCACACCAGCTTCACCAAAACGGCCTTGCCTGCCCAGGACTGGCGCACTTGATAAAAGGACCGAAGCTCCTTGGGGCCCAGCCAGATTCCACGCGGCGCCAGAGCCAGGGGCTGCAGCAGGTGCTGCTCCTCCTCCGCCAGTGTGCGCAGATCGATCGGAGGCACATTGATCGTGCTGCCCAGTTCCGATCCGCCGGGCAGCTCCGGGTAGTAGTCGGCGTAGCCGGGCTTCCAAACGAATTCGAACCATGGGCTGAGCTGCTCGAGGAATTCCATCATCTGCGGCGCCGCCTCGACGTACTGGCGGATCCGCGCATCGCTGACCAAACCATCGGTGATGCGCCGTAGATAATCGACGACGCCGTCCGGCGACGGCGCGTACCCTTCTCGGCGCTGTGCCGGTGCTCCCGGTACCCAGATCCCACCGCCGGACAGCGCAGTGGAACCGCCGAAGTAATTGGACTTTTCGACGACCAAAGTGTCCAGGCCGGAGGCGTCGGCGGTGAGCGCGGCGGTCATACCGCCGCCGCCCGAGCCGATCACCAGCACATCAACTTGGTGGGTCACGTCGTGGGCACCGCCGTTCGGACCGCGAATCCGGCGAGCAACTCGGCGGCCGCTTTGTAGTAGCGCACCCCGGTCTGATAGGGCCCCGCGGCCGCCAGCGCGGCGAATGCGGCTACCCAGGTGCGGATCTCGTGGGCGGAGTTGCCGCCCTCGTGAGCGATGAATGAGTTGGACCAGTGATCCAAGTCTTCGAGTTTCCCGTCGTCGACGATCTCCAGGAAGCGGTGATCCCACGCCGGGTTGAGCGGTTGCAGCTCGCTTGACCCGTCGGCGAAGCTCCTGGCCGCCTCGATCACCGCGGTCTGGCGGGCCATCCGCTGTTCGGAGGTCATGGGTCGGCCGTGCACAATGCGTTCCACCACAGTCGGATTGGCAGTCGCCAGGGTCGGTACCGGCGGATCATGGGACAGGCCACCGGATCCCACGACCAACACTCGCTTGCCCAGGGTGGCGAGGTAGCTGCCGACGGCAGTGCCGAGGGCGCGGCAACGACGCAAGGGCCCCAGCGGGGTGGCGACCGAGTTGACGAAGAACGGAATCACCGGCCGTGCAGTCGCTTTACCGAACAGTTTCTCCAGCGGCTGGACGGTGCCGTGGTCGACGTCCATGCTCGCCGATATCGCGATGTCGACGCCGGCGGACAGCACTACTTTCGCGCAGCCGACCGCGATGGCCTCGGGAACGTCGAGCGGCCCGGCGTGGGTTCCGTAGTCGCCGACGCCCTGCGCATCCGTGCCAATGCAGAACGGGGGCATCAGCTTATAGAAGAAGCCGTTGTAGTGGTCCGGCGCAAAGATGACGACGAGCTCCGGGTCGAAGCTGAGGACGAACTCTCGTGCCTGCGCGATCGCGGTTTCGATGTCATCAAGGAGGTCCTGCGACGGCCCTGGCAGATTCAGTAGGGGGCTGTGGGACATACAGCACAGTGCTAGCGCCACGGTTTCCTCCTGGTCTCAGGGTGAGGACGTCGAAAAGCGAAGTGCTCAGCTCGGGCGCGAGCTGAGCAATACACGCGCCGGCTATGCAACGATCGGGGCGCAAAAACAGCACGGACTCTTGGTGAGCGTCGAACCAGGCCTTCAGGTCACCGCTGCGATCGCCGACGATCGTGACGTCAGGATCGTCGTGTCCGGTCCAGTGCAACTGAGCCAGCGGCCGCACCGCCACGAACTTTGCGCCCAGCGCCTTCCAGTTTGCAAACGCTGTGGCACCGAGGATTTCGCGGAGATTGTTGTTCCAGCACAGTACCGCGAACCAGTCGCCGAGGACGTCGTCGAGCATGACGTTCTGATGTTCACGGGTATCGACGCGGGGTTGCACGAACAAGGTGCCGACGGGCGAGTCCGGTGCAGTATGCACGACGGCCCCGTGTTCGTAGCGCGGCATCGGCTTGAACCGCATCTCCAGCACATACCGCTTGAGCATGGGCACAATTGAGGCCGATCGCACCACGAGATCCCGGGCGACGGCAACACGCCGATTGGTCGGCGAGATGACGCGGCCCACCATGGTCGAGAGATCGATCATTGCCCGGGCGTGCTTGCGTCGTTCCACGTCGTAGGTGTCGAGCAACGCATCATCGGCGCATCCGGTCACCACCGCGGCAAGCTTCCAACCCAGGTTCGCCGCGTCCCGGATGCCGCTGTTGTAGCCCTGGCCCTGCCATACCGGCATCAGATGCGCGGCGTCGCCGGCCAGCAGCAGCCGGCCCCGACGAAACGCCCCGGCGATCCGCGAGTGATGGGTGTAGATCCGGTGCCGGATCACCTCGACACGGTCAGGATGGGGGACGAACGACGCCAGCATGCGCGCCAGGAACGCGGGATCCTCTGCGTGTTCGTCGGTCTCGTCGGCGTGAATCATGAACTCGAACCGGCGAATTCCGTGCGCTATCGAGATCGACGCATACGGGCGCCGCGGGTCGGCGCCGACCTCGCTGTTCGGGTGACCGAGCGGATCGTTGGCGATGTCGACCACCAGCCAGCGCGTCGGCGAGGTGGTGCCGTCGAAGGACACACCCATCAGTCGCCGGGTCGCGCTTCGCCCGCCGTCACAGCCAACGACGTAGCGCGCCCGCACACTCGTGTCACCTCCGCCGCCGAGCTCGACGGTGACCGCGTCGCCTGTCTCGGTGCAGGAAATCATCGGACGGCCCCACCACACCTCGACGTGGTCGAATCTGTCCAAGCCGCCGAGCAATTCGGCGTCGACCAGCGGCTGTACGAAACCGTTGCGTTTGGGCCAGCCGAAACGGGCGTCGGCCGGGGCCATTTCGGCCAGCAGCCGATGCTTGGCGTCGAAGAACCGCAGAATCTGGTTCGGCACAGTGTGCGGCAGGATGCGGTCGACCAAACCGATCGCCTGGAAGGTGCGCAGCGCCTCGTCGTCCAGACCGACCCCGCGCGGGTAGTCGATGAGCGTCTCGCGCTCCTCGACCACCACGGTCCGCACTCCTTGCAGCCCAAGGATATTGGCCAACGTCAACCCGACCGGGCCGGCCCCGACCACGACGACGTCAACGTCTTGTGTCACCTCAGCGCCCCAACAGGAAATCGAGATGTAGGCGGTTGAAGGTCTTGGGGTCCTCGTATTGCGGCCAGTGACCGCAACCGGGCATCACCTCGAATCGCGCGCCGGGGATCATCGACGCGATGCGGCGGCCCTCGGTGACATCGGCGGTCGGGTCATCGCTGGTCCACAACACCAGCGTGGGCGCGGTGATCGCCCCGTACTCGTTGGGGCCCAGCAGGTTTCGCGCCCGGATCTGCGGGTCCTGCAACGCCATGATGTCGCGCATCGCGGCGACGAAATCCGGTTGTCGGTACACCCGCTGCCGGCTTGCCACGAGGTCGTCGTAGTCCTTGGACTTGTCCGCCATCAGCCACTTGATCCGGGCCTGCACGGTTTCCCAGGTCGGGTTTTCGGCGGCCGCCATGGATAGCGTGATGATCCGCTGCATCACCTCGGGATCGGCCTGCGAGCCGCCGGCGGTGTTGAGCACGAGGCGCTCGACCCTGTCGGGATGGTCGACGGCGGCGCGCGCCGCCACCCAGCCGCCCAGCGATTCGCCGGACAGGTGGGCTCGCTTCGCGCCGATCGCATCGAGGACCGCCATCAGATGCTCGACATAGTGCGGTATCTCCAGCGGATGGCCGGGCTTGTCGGTGTAGCCGTGCCCGAGCATGTCGATCGACCAGGTCGAGAAGTGCTCGGCGTGCGCCTCCAGGTTGCGGACGTAAGCCTCGGCGTGGCCGCCCGATCCGTGCAGCAGGATCAGAACCGGCTTGTCATCCGCGTCGCCGGCGTGCAGATAGCGGGTTCGCACGCCGCCGGCGTCCAGGTAGCCCTGCTCGAACGGGACGCCCTGCAGATCACTCCACACGCTCTCGTGCTCGGCCACCGGTTCCTCTCGGGTAGTCAGTGTGCTAAAATCGCACAGCGATGTGCACTATGTATAGAGCATCACTCTCAGCTGGGTCCCTGTCAAGGGAAGCGACGAGGCCGTGAACGGTTCTCAGACCCTGGCCAGGGGCCTCAACGCGCTGCAACTGGTGGCCGACTCTCCGTCGGGAATGACCGTGCAACAGGTCGCCGACGGGGTTGGGGTGCATCGGACAATCGCCTACCGGCTTCTCGCGACGCTGACCCAGTTCAGGTTCGTGGCCAAGGGCGAGGACGGCCGTTACCGTCCGGCTGCGGGCCTGGCGGTGCTCGGCGCGTCGTTCGACCGCAATGTGCGACAGCTCAGTGTGCCGACCCTGCGCGCGCTCGCCGACGATCTGGGCACCACGGTGTCGCTGTTGGTCGCCGAGGGCGACCAGCAGGTGGCCGTTGCGGTGATCGTCCCCACCCAGGTCGCCTACCAACTGGCCTTCCACGAGGGCAGCCGCTATCCGTTGAATCGCGGCGCCGCCGGTATCGCGTTGCTGGCGAGCATGCCGCCGCGCTCGGGGGAACGCGACCTGGTTGCGGTTGCCCGCGAGCAAGGTTGGGTGATCACCCACGGAGAGATCGAGCCGAATACGTACGGTCTGGCCGTTGCGGTCCGCCGCGAGCCCCCGTCGCCGCCGACATGTATCAACCTGATCTCGCACCGGGAAGACGTCGTGATGCGCGGCAAGGACGCAGTCATCAAGGCGGCCAAGGAATTATCGGCGATACTCAGCTGAAGGGACTGTTGATGCCGGCTTGGGACCATGAAGTCGACGTCGTCGTGCTGGGCAGCGGCGCTGCGGCCCTCACCGCCGCGCTGACGGCCGCCGCCAACGGCGCCTCGGTCGCGGTCTACGAAAAGGCCGCGACCGTCGGCGGCACGACGGCGGTGTCGGGCGGCGTGGTGTGGATCCCCGCACATAACCGTTCGCCGGACGGGGAATTGACGGTGGCTGACGCGTTGAGCTACCTGCGTGCGCAGTCGCATGGTTCGATGGACGACGCCCTGGTCGAGACGTTCGTGCGGACCGGCCCGTCGATGCTCGACTTCGTCGAGGCGCACAGCGATTTGCGTTTCGAGATCGCGACGGGCTTTCCGGACTACAAACCGGAGCTGCCGGGCGGGCGCCCTTCTGGGGGGCGGTCTTTCAGCGCGGTCCCCTACGATCTCGCACAGCTCGGCGAATGGCGGACGAGGATCACGTCGTTTCCCGCGGATTGGTCCAACGTCGGTTTCGACGCCGAGACCAGGGCCAGGTTGCACGCGGAGGTCGACGAGAGCGCCACCGACTTGTGCGTGGCGGGCACGGCGCTGATCGCCGGGTTGCTGAAGGGACTGCTGGACTTGGGCGTGACGCCGCGCACCGGGTCGCGGGCCGACGAGCTGCTCGGCGAGGATGGCGTGATCGTCGGAGTCCGCATTGACTGCGCCGGGCAGCAGGTAAACGTGCGTGCGCGGCGCGGCGTCATCCTGGGCACCGGCGGCTTCGAGTGGAACCCGGTGCTGGTCAACGCTTTTCTGCGCGGGCCGATGCACGGCCCGGTGTCGCCGCCGCACAATACCGGCGACGGCTTGCGGATGGCGATGGCTCACGGCGCCGACCTTGCCAACATGGGCGAGGCGTGGTGGGTGCCGATCGTGCAGATCCCCGGCGACACGATCGACGGCAAGCAGCGCAGCCGCAGCGTCCGGCTGGAACGAACCCGTCCGCGCAGCATCATCGTCAACCGGGCCGGACGGCGGTTCGTCAACGAGGCGTGCGATTACAACTCGATGGCGGGCGCTTTTCACTACCTCGACCCGCGCGACGGCTACGTCAACGACCCGGCATGGATCGTCTTCGACTCACTTCACCTCAAACGCTACGGATTTTTGGGGGTCGCACCGGGAGAACCGGTTCCGGACTGGTTCTGCGCCTCGGCCGATCTCGCCGAGCTGGCCGCCAACACCGGCATCGCATGCGACGGGCTCACCCGCACGATCGAGAACTGGAACCGCAACGTCGGACAGGGATCGGATCCCGACTTCGGCCGTGGCTCGAGCGCATACGACGGGTATTGGGGCGACGAACGCGCGACGACACTGGCCGGCAAAACGCTGGGCCCGGTCGACACCGCGCCCTATCATGCGGTCCCCGTATCGGTGGGCGCGATGGGAACCAAGGGCGGGCCGCGCACCGACCGCGACGGACGCGTCTTGCACGTCAAGGGCGCTCCGATACCGGGCCTGTTCGCCGCCGGCAACGCGATGGCCGGGGTGACCGGTCGGGCCTACGGGGGCGCTGGCGGGACCATCGGCCCGGCAATGGTTTTCGGCTTCCGCGCCGGTTACTCCGCGGCGACGGGCGGGTCCGTGGACTAGCTGAACGCCTTGGTGATGGCCGCCATGTCGAAGTAGTCTCGCCACGCCGCGATCTTGCCATCTTGCACCTCGAAAACGCCCATCACCGGCAGTGGTATTTCGCCGCCGTCCTTGCGGTGCATTACGTCGGTGCGTTCGTTCATCACCAGCGTGCCGTCGCTGACCTGCCGGTGAACTTGAAAGTCGATCCCGTCGAAGGCGGCGGTGAATCCGGCGATGAACTCCTTGATCGCCTGGCGTCCTTGCACCGGATCCATTGGAATATTGTGGTACACAGCATCTTCGGCGAAGTATCCGGCCAGCTCGTCCGGATTCGGAGATGCCCACTGCTTGCAGAACTCGGTGATCAGTTCATCGGCGGAGCGTGTCATATGGATCAAGTCCTTCCTCGTGATCAGCTGAAGGTTACGACGACCTTGTCGGCGGCTCCAGGTGTGGCAGCAATCCGCAGCGCTTCCTCTACGTCGTCAAACGGAATGGCGTGGCTCACGATAACCGCATACTTCTCCCAATTGGCGATGATGTCCTTGGTCACCTCGAAGATCTCTCGCGGATAGCCCATCGACCCGACGATGGTGATCTCGTTCCCCATGATGTTGACGAAGTCGACGGGTACCGGCTCCTTGTGTACGGCGACGACGGCGAGTCTGGCCCCGGGCTTCGCCGTCGTCAGCGCTGTATCGATCACCGCGGGCACGCCTGCGGCGTCGAGGTAGATATCGGATGCCGCTTTTCCAGGGAACATCGCCTCGCCGGCGCCGTGGATTTCAATCAGGCGCTGGGCGACGTCTTCTTCGGCGGAGTTGATCACCGCGTCCGCACCCACCTTGAGGGCCTTAGCGAGCCGAGAGGGAATCACGTCGACGACGACGACGTGTTTCACCCCAACCGATTTGAAGCTGATTGTCGCGCCGAGCCCGATCGGGCCCGCCCCGAACACCACCACTTTGTCGGAGGGTTTCGGCGTCGCTTGATTCACGCCATGCCGCGCTACCGCCATCGGCTCGTTGAGCGCTGCCACTTCGAAGGGGATGTGCTCAGGCACAACTTCTAAACTTTCGCCGCGGACCGCTTGCTCGATGAGCAGATAGTCGGCGAGCGCACCTGTGGGACCACCATTGCCGATGATGCCAGTCGGCGCGGCCATCGGATTGATCACAACGTGATCGCCCGCTGATATGCCGTGCACGTCATCACCGACTTCGACAACTTCGCCGGCGGGTTCATGGCCGAGCGGCATTTCGCCCATGCGTGGCGGCATGCCACCTAACGAGATGTACAACGCGTCTGAGCCGCAGATGCCGCACGCGCGCATCTTCACCAGGACATCGTTCGGCCCCACCGTCGGTTTCGGCGCGTCGACGACCTGGGTCTGCCCCGGCCCGCTGACCATTGCGACTTTCACCAAAACTTCCTCTCAGCGAACCTGTGTTAGTGCTCACGCGGTCTTTGGAACTCTATGTCCGGCCGGAAACGCACCGCGGTTTGACCTCCTCGGCGCGAGATGTAAGCTGATACACACGACCTAGTCAACTATTTTATTGCACAGCGGCCGGAAGTTCCTAAGGAGGCGTGCCGGTGAGCCCGTTCGACTCGAATGAGTTCTTCACCAATGAGGCGCTGATCGACGACCCCTACCGGTACTACGCCGAGCAGCGCTCAGTTTGCCCAGTTCGCGTCGACCCCAACAATGGCATCGTGGCAGTCACTGGCTACGAAGCGGCCATGTCGGTTTACAAAAACCTCGAGGGCTTCTCTGCCTGCAATGCGGTGTTGGGACCGTTCGCCCCGTTGCCCTTCGAGCCGAGTGGCGATGACATCACAGACCAGATCGCACAGCATCGAGACGAGCTGCCGTTCAGCGGTTACATGGCTACTCTTGACCGGCCGCGTCATACCGAAGTGCGGGGTTTGCTGAGCAGGTTGATGACCCCGCGGCGGCTCAAGGAGAACGAAGAGTTCATGTGGTCGCTCGCCGACAACCAACTCGACAATTTCATCCCCTTGGGAAAGGGCGACTTCCTCAATCAGTACGCGCGATCCTTCGCGATGCTGGTTATCGCAGATCTGCTCGGCGTTCCCGCCGAGGACCATGACACTTTCCGGGAGAAGCTGGCCGCGTCGCGTAGCGCGTCGGCGGAAGCGCAGCAAGTCGCTCATAATCCGTTGGAGTTCTTGGAGGAAAGGTTCACCGAGTACGTCGAGGACCGTCGGCGTACGCCCCGCAACGATGTGATGACCTTCCTCGCCCAGGCGAAATATCCCGACGAATCAACGCCGGATGTCGTCGATGTCGTCCACCTGGCCACCTTCCTGTTCGCAGCCGGTCAAGAAACCACGACGCAAATGCTGAGCTTTGCCATGCGTGAACTCGCCGAGCGCCCAGAGCTACAGCGACGGCTGCGTGAAGATAGCAGCCTCATTCCGAACTTTCTCGAGGAAACGCTGCGTTTGGAAAGCCCAATCAAGAGCCACTTCCGGCTGGCCAGCAAGACCACCACTATCGGCGGTGTGCCGGTGCCTGCCGGCCGCACGATCATGTTGCTGCTGGGCGCATTCAATCGCGACCCTGCCCGCTTCGAAGAGCCGGATGACTTCCGCCTCGAGCGGCCGAATGTCCGTGAGCACGTTGCGTTCGGACGCGGCGCCCACAGCTGTCCCGGCGCTTCTCTTGCGCGCGTCGAAGGCTGCGTCACCTTCGAGCGCGTGCTGGCACGGATGAGCGACATCAAAATATCCGAGCCACATCACGGGCTGCCCGGTGAACGCCGCTACTCATATGACCCCACCTTCTTTGCGCGCGGACTGAAAGAACTGCACATTGAATTCACCCCGGTGGCATGAAGCTCAAGGACCGGGTGAGTGTAATCACCGGCGGCGCCAGCGGCATTGGGTTGGCGTCGGTTCTGCGGTTCCTTCAAGAAGGAGCTGCCGTTGTCATCGCTGACTACAACTTGGCGACCGGTGAAGCCGCCGTCGCTGAAGCGCGCCGTCAGGGCTTTGAACAAGTCGACTTCATCCGCACCGACGTTGCCAAGGAAGCCGACGTCGAGGCGATGATTGCCAGAGCGGTTGACCAATTCGGTGGGCTTGACATCGTTTTCAACAATGCAGGCATCACGGGTGCAATCGGCCCGCTGACGGAGACGACCGCCGACGATTGGGACTACACCTTCGCGATTATCGCCAAGGGCGTGTTCCTCGGCATCAAGCACGCAGCTCGGGTCATGCGGGCGCGCGGCAGCGGTGGCGCCATCATCAACACGTCGTCGATGGGTGGACTATCGGGAGACGCCGGGCCATTGGTGTACTCCGCAGCGAAGGCCGCCGTCATCAACCTCACCCGATCCGCAGCTGTCGAGCTGGCACCTGATCGTATTCGCGTCAACGCAATCTGCCCGGGCTTCATTGCAACGCCGTTGGCCGCAGGCGGCTCTGACACCTCCGGCACCGAGCGCGAATTCGCGGGCAAGCAGCCCTGGCCGGAAGCCGGCACCGGTGATCATGTTGCCGCTGCCGCCCTGTTCCTTGCCAGTGACGACGCCGCCTTTGTCACCGGAGAAAGTCTGGTCGTGGACGGTGGTCTTTTCGCGTCGGGCCCTGGTGTGTCAAAGCAGATCCCGGAGGTCGCAGGCAGAAATCTGCCTGTTGCCGGCGTGCACAAAGGTTCTATCGGCGAAGAACACGAACTGCGACTGCTATCGCACTAACTGACAAGTCACTCAGGGCTCAGAACGCCGGGACGTCCGTAGGATACGGCAGAGTGGTGACGGCGTCGTCGGCGCGAACGAGCAACGGATCGTACTGGCGGCGGCGGATGCGCCACGCGCCCGCGTCGCGAACATATTCATCGTGGTAGACGCCCGACACGACCAAGTTGGCGCCCTCGGAACGTTGACCGGTCTCCTCTACGAACCAGCGCCCCTTCGCCTTATCGGGGTCAGCAGTGTCGAAAGCGACAACCCCGGAAAGAAGGCTCTGGATAAAGACATTCCAGTTCGCGAGCATTTCGGTGAAAAACGCCATGACGGCATCGCGACCGTGATGATGACCTAATCCTGTGGACGTCCATTCGCAACCGGCGGTGAAAGTGCTTGCCACGTCGGCGGCATCGCGGCGGGAGGACGCGTCCGCGTAGCGATGGACGAGATTGCGGATCTCGAGTTCGTCGGCCACCTTGTCGCGGTTCATGCGGAACCGCCCGTGGGCAGCGGCTGCCGGCGCGGGGCGACGCCCAGCCACTCCCGCATGTTTGGAGGCTGCCGGTCGCCCTCATCTTTGATCCCGTACTCGATCGCCAACTCGGCACCGATCCACGACTGCCCGCTGCGCTCCATGAGCTTCGGGTCGTTGTAGAGGGCCCACATGACGTGGCCCGTGAATTCCGGTGTCTCCAGCATTTCCTCGACGCCGGAGTACTGCTCCGGGTTTGCGCCGAAGATCCTCTTGGTCCTGTCGGTGAGAACACCGCCGCACCAGATGCAGACCACCGCGACTCCATGGTCCTTGAGTTCATAGCCCATGTCTGCGGCGAACTTGTCCTCCCCCGCCTTGTGCGCGCCGTAGGCCGGACCCATGAAGTAGTACTGCCCGCCCTGGCTGCCGGTGAAAAGGATCAAGCCGTGCTTTTGTTTGACCATGATCGGCGCGGCGTAGTGGCTGCATACATAGGCGCTGCGCAAGCCGACGTCGATCACGTCTGCGAGTTCGAGTGGCTTCTCCCAGAAGGGCCCTGGCTCGGTCAAGGCGTCGATCACCTTCGCCGCGTTGTTGACCAGGATGTCCAAGCGGCCCTGCTCGTCGGCGACCTGATCGAACACAGCCTTGGTTTGGGCATCATCGGCATGGTCGCAGACGACGGGGATTCCCTTGCCGCCGGCGGCGGTTACGGCCTCGGCGGTTTCGTAGATGGTGCCCGGTAGGTCTTCGGTCTGGCCGGTCCGTTCCGAACGGCCCGTGACGTAGACCGTGCAGCCGTGACTGCCCATCACGGTCGCGATGCCGCGACCGATTCCGCGACTGGCTCCGGTCACGACGACAACCGGTCTTTGGTTTTGCTCTGGCATGCCTGGTTCTCTTCCTGCGGATCGATGATTCAGTTGGAGACGGCCGTACCGATGAAGTAGGCGCCCAGTAGGCACGCGGCCATGAGGACCACCCAGGCGTCGCTGAGCCGGCATAGCGCCGTCGGCGCCTGTCGGACTTCCATGAATTCGCGGAAGATGATGCGCACCTTGACAAGTGCGATCACGATGACGCTGACCGTGACCACGGTGCTGGCCACTAGCGTTCCGTCCTGATCGGCGGAGTGGTCCAGCCACAGGTATCCCAGCGTCATCGAGGACAAGAGCAACCAGACAAGTAGCAGTCTCTTGTTGAATGCGAGGTTCACCGATCACCTCACCACGTAAAGCAACGCGAAGATCAGGACCCAGAGGAAGTCGACGGTGTGCCAGTACGTGGCACCCGTTTCGACGAGGTTCTGGGATCGCCGGGCGGGACTCGAGAGCTGATAGATGACGACACCGAGGGCAACAAACCCGATCACCACATGCAGGGCGTGAATCCCGGTAAGGAAGAAATAGTGCTGGAAGAATTCGCTTGTGGTGAAGCCGTTGCCCATCCGTAGCTCTTTGCCCCACTCGAGCACTTTCAACACCAAGAACGCGACACCCAAAAACAAGGTGATGAAGGCATCTTTCAACGCAGCCCGGAAGTTGCCCGCGCGGGATGCCTGCACACACCGAGCCACCGACCAGGAACTTGCCAGCAACACGATGGTGTTGAACACCCCGATGCGCAGATCCAAGTCAGCCTGCGATTGCAGGTACGCCTGCTGATGGTGTGCGCGAAACAGCAAGTAGACAACGAAATAGCTGGTGAATACCAGGGTTTCGAACAGGACGAACACCCACATGTCGGGCTGTCCGGGGATGAACCGGGCGGTGGGGTTCGTGTCGGTCTTGACTTGCGTTGCTGTCACGATGCCGCCCTCGCGAGTTCGGACGCATCGAGGTTCTGTTTCGGGGCGAGTTCCGGCAGCGGTCCGGTGCCGAAATCCTCGCGCAGGATCAGCTGCCGCAGCAGAGTTATGAAAACGCCGGTATAAATACCGAATACCACCATGTCGATCCACCAGGCGATCACCCCGTTCCAGGCGAACACGCCATGGTGAAAGATCCATGCCGGCGACACCACGACCTCGGTGAGCGCGTTGCACAGGTTCAGATAACCGAACCACTTTGGGAACACCCGGTTCTTGTCGATCAGGATGGCGAGCATCCACACCAACGACCCGATCAAAAACACACCCATGGTCCCGACGTAGGACAAGAACGCGAGGTCGAACAACCACTGTTGCAGCTCAGGGTCGCGGTCTGGCCGCATGGCGCCGACGGTCATCGTGATACACAGCAGCAGCATGCCGGGAACCGCGCTCAGCGAATACAGGACAAGATAGGAGTACCCGTACACGGGGCTCACCGACATGCGGCGCATCGAATAGGCGATCAGCGCATTCTGCGGCGTCGTCAAGCCGGTGACCGCGAAGACGATGCCGAAGCCGACGAGTATGCCGTAATGGTTGTGGTGGAACCATTGCGTGGCACCGTGGGCGTCCAACCCGGGATTCGCCGGCGGCTGCGTATGGCTGAGGATGAAGAACGACACCGTGAAAAAGTTGTAGAACACCACTGTCGCCCACCAGGCGAACCACAGCTCGCGCTTGGGATTGTTGCGACAGTGCCAGGCGAACCGGCCAAGCAACGAGTCCGACGGCGACTCGAGCGCCGTCGACGTCGCCGTCGGTGCGCTCACGCGGGCACCCCATCCTCGACGCGCTGGCGCCGGATGGTCTGGCCGATAACGACTCCCATCACGACGATCCAGACGGCAATCGAGGTGTTCTTCACCCAAAACGGCAATAGCCCGTCCCAGGCCATGGCCCCGCCCAGCGCCAGCCCGGTGAACGCCGCTGGGAACAGCGCGGCCGCGATCACAAGGTTGAAGTGGGCCACCCACGGTTTGAACACCGGGCGGTCCTGGCGGTCCCAATAGATCGCCAGGGCCAACAGCACGCTTTGCATGATCAGATATGGAACCTGGATGGTGAACGTGACCCACGCCAGATCGTTGAACAGCTGCGTCAGCTCTGGCGGTCGTTCCGGGCGAAACGCAGCCAACAACCAGAACAGGTTGGCAATCAAGAAGATCGCGGGACCGCCGGCCGCACACGCGATCATGCAGTAGGACAAGATCGGCGTGCGGTGAGCCATCCGGCGCATCTGCATCACCAGCAGCATCAAAACCGGTATCAGGCAAACGCAAAACCAATTGAACAAGATCATGCTGAACCGAATCCGCGACAGGTTTGCCGGATTGCGATAGAAAGCAGCCACCTGTTCCGCTGACATCGTCGGCGACATTGGATGGACGAAACCGGGAAACAGGAGAAACGCAGAGACCCAGATCAGCACCATCACAGGCAACGTCCAAAAGAGGATCCACTCACCATCAGTGCGTCTCATCGCCTCGAATCCCGTCTGGTGCGGAACGGTGTGCAGCCCAGGGTCATAGCGCATGCACCGGAACGTTGGACCACCCGCACACGTTGGTCATGTTGACGCGGCGCAGGCCTGCGCGGTCGACCTCGTACCGGGGGATCAGGTCTAGTAGCGCTTCCAGCGCAATGCGCGCCTCCATCCGGGCGAGGGCGGCGCCCAGGCAGCTGTGGATGCCGTAGCCGAAGTTCAAGTTGTAGCCGAGTTTTCGGACCCGATCGATGTCGAAGCGATCGGGATCGGGGAAGACCCGTTCGTCGCGGCTGGCGGAGCCGTTGATCAGCAAGACGGCACTGCCGGCCGGGATCGTCACGCCGTGCAGAGTCACGTCACGCGTGCTGGATCGCACCTGGTACTGGGTCGGGCCTTCGTACCGCAGAAGTTCCTCGACCGCCGCAGGCATCTTGTTGCGGTCGCGCCGCAATTGCTGCCACTGCTCAGGGTTCTCGGCGAACACGACGACTGCGTTGCCGACGAGCTTGGTCACCGTCTCCGCGCCCGCGCCACCAAGCAGGTTGGCAAATGACGCGATCTCGATGTCGTCGAGTCGCCTGGACTTGCCGTCCTCGACGACCTCGGCCTCGATCAGCCGGCTGATCATGTCATCGTGCGGTGTGGCACGGCGCTGTTGGACCAGCTCGTAGTAATACGTACCCGACCTCATCATCGCGTCGATGCTCTCGGGCGACGGCCCCATCGAACCGGGCTCCCGTTCCAAACCCTTGTCAAGCCAGAGCCGGAGCTGCTGGCGGTCTTCGGCCGGAACACCGAGCATCGTCGTGATGATCTCGACAGGGAAGAGCGCAGAGAAGTCGGCAACCGCGTCGAATGACTTCGGATCGAGTTTGCGCGCGAAGTGGGTGATCGTCGCTCGAATCATCGGTTCCAGCGACGCGACCGCGCGTGGCGTAAAGACGCGGTTGACCAGCTTGCGCATCTTCTCGTGCTCAGGTGGATCCATCATGATGATGTATCCCGGCGGCACTTCGTTCCCCTCGGCTGTGACCATGTCGAGCGTGATGCCTTTGGCGGACGAATAGGTATCGAAGTCCTTCAAGGCCGCTGCGACGTCCTCGTAGCGTGTCAGGGCGTAGAAGTCATACGTCGGGTTGTAGTACACCGGCGCTTCGTCGCGCATGCGGCGGTAGGTCTCGTACGGGGAATCGAAGAAGTCGTTCGAGTACGGATCGAATTCGACGCGGCCGCCCGCGACAGTTGAACTCGACAAATCCACCACCCCAGCTAAGCGCAGACAGGCGACCTAGTCAACTATTTACTGGTAGGCTGTGCCTCGACTGACCATCGTCAAGGAAAGGGAACCCATGGGACGCCTCGACGGCAGAGTTGCCTTCGTTACCGGTGCCGCTCGCGGACAAGGCCGCAGTCACGCGGTGCGGTTGGCCGAGGAAGGCGCCGATGTCATCGCGGTCGACCTGTGCCATGACCTCGCGACCGTCAACTATCCGCTGGGCAGTCCAGAGGACCTCGAGGAGACGGCCCTGCTGGTGGAGAAAACCGGGCGCGAGATTGTGACGGCGCAAGCAGATGTGCGCGACGCAAGGCAGCTTCGTTCTGCCTTGCAGGAGGGGATGGAGCGGTTCGGCAGGCTCGACATCGTCATCGCGCAGGCCGGCATCATGGCGCTGGGTGGCGAACCGGCACTCCAGGCGTGGAGTGACTCGATCGACACGATCCTGGTCGGAACGATCAATGCGATTCAAATCGCTCTTCCGCACTTGACGGAGGGGGCGTCGATCATCGCGACCGGCTCAACCGCGGCGTTGATGGACACCTCGAAGAACGACAACCCCGGCGCCGAGCCTGGTGGTACAGCATACGTGGTCGCAAAACGCCTGCTCTCTCAGTACGTCCACCACCTTGCGGCCGAGCTGGCGCCGCGCGGTATCCGCGCGAACGTCATCCATCCGACGAATTGCAACACGCCAATGCTCCAAAGCGAGCCGATGTATCGGGCCTTCCGGCCAGATCTCGAACATCCGACACGCGCCGATGCGGAGCCTGCATTCGGGGTGCAGCAAGCGATGAAGATCTCGTTCATCGAACCCGAGGACATCAGTAACGCGATCGTGTGGCTTGCCTCCGACGACGCGAGATTTGTGACGGGGATCCAATTGCGTGTCGACGGTGGCGGCTACCTCAAGTGGTACGACTACCACATCTGACCGGAAAGAGGCGCTCTAGGAACATGATTGAAATCAGCGAAGAAAAGTGCGTCGGCTGTGGCATCTGCGTTTGTCTTTGTCCAGTCGATGATTGTCTGACCGGGTGGGGCGAAATCAAGGTTGCCGACACGTGTATAGATTGCCTCAAGTGCGTGCACGGCTGCCCGGTGAACGCCATAACCGAAGTCCCAGCCGCGGCGGAAAACAATTGTGCAGCAGTATAAGTGCGACATAGCAATCGTCGGTAGCGGTATCGGGGGGCTCGCTGCGGGCGCCCTGTTGAGCAACGCGGGCTACCGCGTCATCGTCGTTGAGAAGATGCCCTTCTTCGGTGGCAGATGCGCCACCCTAGATTTCCAGGGCTACAAGATAGACACCGGAGTATCGCTGGTTGTGGATGAAGTTCACGGCACGTTGTGTCGCGAAGTCGGCGTGGACTTCGAGTTTCGTGGTGTCGATCCGCTACTCGTGTGTCATCTCAAGGGCAAGGATTATCCCTTCGGCACTGCCGAAGGCATGGCCACGCTGATCAGCGACGCCAGTCGAGACGAGGCGGAGATGGGCCGCGTTTTCCAGGCGATGATGAACGCCGTCACGTGGACCGAACCGTCGAGCTCGATGTCCTTCCTCGACTGGATCATGCAATACACGGACAACCCCGACCTGCTCGCTGTTTTCCAATGTCTGGTGACGTCGATCTTCGGATTGAGGCTGTCGGAGGTTCCCGCCGGAGCGTATTTCCGCATGATCGCCGAGACGGAGAAGGCAGGTTTGAAGACGAGTGGATTCCCGTTGCACGGCGGCGGCGCCGTGAGCAATGCCTTGGTGAAGGCCATCAGGGCGCGGGGCGGTGACGTGTGGAGGCATTGTCCGGCGCTACGGGTCAACGTCGATAACGGCAGGGCAACAGGGGTATTGGTCACGAGGCGCGGGAAGGAATGCGGAATACAGGCTCAGGCCGTCATCAGCAATGCGGGACCGAGGCAAACGCTGGAGCTGGTAGGGACGGAACGTCTCTCGGCGGGATACGTCAAGGAAGTGGAAAGCCTCAAGTCCGTGCCGATCATTCGTGTGGCGGCCACCAGCGATGAGGCCTTGATGGAGGGCTCGTCGGTTCGGCTTCTCACCGAGGCTCGCCGGATGCTTCTGGTCTGGACGCCCAGTAACGGCAATCCGCATATCGCCCCGGAAGGGAAGCATCTGCTGGCGGGATTCGCCTTCCCCGCGTCCGCCTACCCACCCTTTGACTTCGAGGATGACATAAAGCTGTGTTTGCAGGATCTGCGAGACTTCATCCCGGGTTTTGACGAGCGTGCGGAGATTTTGCGTATCGATACCTTTCACGGAGATTGGCCTGAGTATGGAACCCACTCGGGTTACGGCCTGCCGCTGAAGACACCTGTTGAGGGTTTGTATCTGGTGGGAGATACCACGGCGCCCCTCGGGTGGTTTGGTTCGCCGGCAGCGGTTAAGAGCGCTCGTCTGGCAACCGCGGATGTTATGCAGCGCTACCAACCGTGCCCGCTGGAGTGATCACAGAATCAGAAGCGGTTCTCTGCCGATAAACTGGATGACTCGGTCGACTGTCTGCTCGGCCGTGATTGGGTGAGGACGTGTCGTGACGCAAACGGGACTGCCGCGGTCGGTCGAACAAGCCGGCCCGAACGGCGCCGTTCGCGACGCGGTTTTGCGGCCGGTCGCCCGGCGCAACACGCAGAAGGTTTCGCATTTGCTTGCTGCGGACCTTCGACGCCAGATCTTGAGCGGTGAGCTCGCCACCGACCAGCAGCTGCCGCCGGAGGCCGAACTCACCACGGCGCTGCAAATATCGCGCGACACTCTCCGCGAGGCGTTGAGGATTCTTGAGTCGCAGCAGCTCGTCGAGATCAAGCGCGGCCGGGGCGGCGGTGTAGTCGTCCGGCGGCCGGGTCTGGAGGCGGTGGGTCGCTATGTGGCGCTGCTGCTGCAACTTCGCGGGACCACTCTCGCCCATTTGGAAGAGGCCCGGTCGGTCATTGAGCCACCGGCGGCAGAGGAAGTTGCCGTCCGCGCCGGACCCGATGCACTGGACTCTCTGGTCGCGCTGCACGATGCCGAGCGGGCAGCCGCAGGCGATCCGCTCGCATTCGTGACCGCCATGTCGGCGTTTGACCAGGCTGTGATCGATCTGTCGGGCAACCGCACCCTGGCCGTCATCGCGGGCGTCTTCCGCGACATCTATGCCGGGCAGGTCTACTCGTCGATCGGTGGTAATGACGCCGTTTCGGCCGAGCGGATTGCTAGACGAGTTATCGTCAGCCACAGCGCCTTTCTCGACGCTGTACGGCGGCGCGACGCATCGCTGGCCCAGAACACCTGGAGCGACTACCTTTTCACAACTGGCAGACTCCTGATCAGTCGCAACATCAGGCGCCGGCCCATCGACATCACTCCGCTCTGGCGAGCTCAGGCCGGACAGGCGGTAAGCGAGTCGATGCCCCGGCGGGCGTTGGTCGTCGCAACCGAGATCCGGGCCCGCATCGCCGAAGGCCGGCTCGGCGAGGGTGATCGGTTGCCTCCGTTGGCGGAGTTGGCGGATGAGTTCGCAATCTCGCGCCCGACGCTGCGCGAAGCACTACGAATTTTGGAGATGGAGTATCTGCTCGACCTGCGAACCGGCGATCGAGCTGGCGCCGCCGTTCGCACACCCTCTACCCGCGTCGCAGCGCAGTTGTCGGGCATCGTCCTCGAGGCGAGGCGTACGACCGTGGCCGACTGCCTTCGCGCAATTCGCCTTATGGAGCCCGCGATAATCGGCCTTATCGCCTCGCGGGTCACCGTCAGGCAAATCGACGCGCTGCACCAGGCGGAGGCCGAGTTAGCCGCAACCACGGAAGACACCGCGCGGTTCGTCACGGCTTGGCGCGAGGCGGAGAGGATAACGTTTTCTGCCGTCAAGAATCCCGCCCTCACCGTCATCGCGGAGATCTTGCACTGGATCCGCCTCGGGCTGGAACCGGCGATCACCGCCGACGTCACCGGCCTGCCGTGGGTACACAAGATCAACCGGAAGGTCAAGGGTCTGTTCATGCAATTCATTTCTGCGGCATCTGAGCACGACTACGCTCGGGCGAGCCAACTCTGGGCGCAGATTGTGAAGGTAAACGAAGCTTGGACGGAGGACTCAGAGTTCGGCAAACGGTTGATAGTCGACCTGATGGATTAATCGGCGTTGGAGCGGGTTCATCGACCGGCGAGTGCTTTAGCGAGATCGATTGTGCCGCTTTGAACTCCGGCAACGACTCCCCCGTCGACCAGCAGATCGATGCCGGTGATATACCCGGCCGAAGGTCCGAGCAGAAATTCGGTGGCCGCAGCGATGTCCTCGGGCGTGCCGATACGTTGCAGGGCGGCGTTGTCGAGCAATGCTTGCATGAACCCGCCGGATTCACCGCCGAGCTCTTGTCGGCCCATCGCGGTGGAGATGACACCCGGGCTGATGGAGTTGATCCGGGCACCGCGCTCGCCCCAAACTTTGGCCGCGGCGGCGACCCGGATTTGATTGGCGCGCTTGGCGAATGCGTATGCCAGCCCGCTGTGAGGCATCGACGAGCACACGTCGAGACTCAACAGCTCGTCGGCCGGCGTGGTAGCCAGCTGACGCTCGATCTCCGGATCGAGCGCGGGTTGCATGTGGCCGGACATGCTGGCAATCACCACTCCGGCGCCGCCGGGCTCGATGATGCGACCGAACTCGTCGATGCTGAGCGCAACGCCCAGCAGATCCACGGCTAGGACCGCTTCAGCGGATGCTTGTTGCGGTGAGAGCCCCGCGGTGTGAACGACAGCGGTGACACGTCCTGTCCCCTCGGCCATCTCGGCCAACGCGGCCACCGAAGACCGTGAGGTGACGTCGACTTCTCGGGTCTGCACCTGGTGGCCGTCGCCGCTCAGAGCCGCTGCGGCGGTTTCCAGACCTGCCTTGTTCACGTCGGCCAGCACGATCGTGCGGCCCGCCCCGACCCGACGCGCGACGGCCAGCCCCATCCCTCCGGCTCCGATGATGACCAGAACCTCGCTGCTGACCGGTCGCGCTGTCATAAACCTCTCCTACATTGACTTCAGGTTGACTTGAACGGGCAAGGTGGACACATGAACAACTCGCAGGATCAGGCCGTCAACCACCACGCCGACCATCCCGGCTTCGCCGGGCTTACCGGGCTGGCGGCGGGGCTTGTCATGCTCCTGACCGGGCGTGCTCGCGCGCGCCTGCCCGTCGAGGTGGCCTCGGTGTCGGGCGCCGACCGCGTCGTCGACATCGGTTGCGGCCCAGGGAGTTCGGTAAGGCTGGCCGCGCGTCGCGGCGCGCAGGTGATCGGCGTGGACCCGGCGCCGGTGATGTTGCGGCTGGCCCGGACCTTCACCCGCGGACATCCGGCGATTAGCTGGTCGCACGGCGCGGTGGAAGATCTGCCGGTGCCGGATGCTTGGGCCACGGTGGTGTGGTCGGTCGCGACCGTGCATCACTGGCGAGATGTCACCGCCGGCCTCACTGAAGTGCGACGAGTGCTCGGGCCTGGTGGGAAATTCCTGGCGATCGAACGCGTGGTGCGTGCCGGGGCGACCGGCCTGGCGAGCCATGGCTGGACCGACGGCCAGGCGCAATCCTTTGCCGATCAGTGCCGTGCGGCCGGCTTTGATGCGGTGCGCATCGACCGGCGCGCCTACGGTCGTCGACATGTCCGCTGGATAGTTCAAGGGGCTAGCAACCGTTCGGCCGCGGTGTAGGGATCGTCGTGCCCGTCGGCTACGGACTCGGCGAGCCGGTCGAGTTCCGGGTGAGTCCGCAGCCGGGTTTGCGCCAGGGACAAAATTTGGGCCCGGGCGCGAGCCAGCCGACGAGCCGGGTTGTCCGCACGGTGATGAGCATCGATTGCCTCCATCAACTCCGAGAGGCCTTCACCTTTGGCGGCGACGAGGCTGACGATCGGGGCCTTGGTCTCGGCGCGAAGATCGCGAACGGTCTGCTCGGCGCCGTCCCGGTCGGCCTTGTTGACCACCACGATGTCGGCGACCTCCAGCAGGCCCGCCTTGGCGGCCTGAACCGCGTCGCCGGCACCGGGATTCAGGATGACCACGGTCGGGTCGGCCACCGCCGCGATTTCGATCTCGGACTGGCCCACGCCGACCGTCTCGAGCAGGATCACGTCGTAACACAATGCCCCGAGCAGGCGGATGGCGGCGGGCACGGCGGCGGCCAGCCCGCCCAGATGGCCCCGGGTCGCCACCGAGCGGATCAGGACGTGGGAGTCGTTGATATGCCTGGTCATTCGGATCCGGTCGCCTAGCAGCGCCCCGCCGCTGAAAGGCGATGACGGATCGACGGCCAGCACCGCCACCCGCAGATCCCGCTGCCGATACGCCCCCACCAACGCCGCGATCGTCGTCGACTTGCCCGCGCCGGGCGGCCCCGTCACGCCGACCACGTGCACCGACGACGGGCCCAGGCTGGCCAGCACCTCGTCGCGACGCTCACTCTCCACCAGGCTGAGCAACCGGCCCGCGGCCCGAATGGAACCGTTACGCGCGGCGTCGATCAGATCGGCGACGGTCATCTAATGATCATGGCGCGGGGACCTCGATCACCGTGGCCGAACCCATGCCGCCGCCCGCGCACATTGCCGCGACCCCGAACCCGCCGCCGCGCCGACGCAGTTCATGCACCAGCGTGACCAGCATCCGTGCCCCGGTGGCCGCGACCGGATGTCCCAGCGAGCAGCCGCTGCCGCTGACGTTGACCCGCTCAGGATCCAGGTCGAGCAGCTTGACGGTAGCCACGCACATCGAGGCGAATGCCTCGTTGATTTCGAACAGCTCAACATCGGAAAGCGAAAGGTTCGCGCGGGCAAGGGCTTTCGGGATCGCCTCGACGGGCGCCAGGCCGGTGGCCGCGGGATCGACGCCTACCGACGCCCACGCTCGCACGGTCGCCAGCGCGGGCAGGCCCAACCGGTCGCTGGCGATGGTCAGCACCGCGGCGCCGTCGTTTGCGCCGCAGGAGTTGCCGGCGGTGATCGAGAAACCCTCGATCTCCGGGTGCAGCGGCTTGAGCGCGGCCAGCTTCTCCACGCTGGTGTCGCGGCGGGGATGCTCATCGACCGCGAACAGCCCGTGCGGCGTCTCGATCGGGACGATCTCCTCCTTGAAGCGGCCCTCGTCGATCGCGGCGATCGCGTTGCGGTGCGACCTCAGCGCCCAGGCGTCCATCTCCTCGCGACTGATCCCGGCCTTGACCGCGGCGTTCCACCCGACAGTGATCGACATGTCCATGTTCGGCGCGTCGGGCCGGTCGGGATGTGTCGGCGGGAACCAGTCGACCCATTCGCCGTCGACCTGCATCCGCGACCGCGGCGAAGTAGACGCCGAGTTCACACCCCCGGCGATGACCAACTGATCCATGCCCGCCCGCACGCTTGCCGCCGCGCTCTGCACCGCCGCCTGACCGGCCGCACAATGCCGGTTGTTGGCCAGGCCGGGCACCGACGGCAGCCCCGCCGTGATCGCCGCATGGCGGGCCAGCACACCGCCGCCGTAGAGACCCTCGCCCAGGATCACGTCGTCGACCTGTGCCGAGTCCAGGCTGGCCGAGGCTTCCGACACCACGTGATGTGCCAGTTCGTATGCGGTGGTGTCGCGCAGCGTGCCCTTGCGGGCGGTGCCGATGGGGGTGCGCAGGGCGGACACGATGACGGCTTCGGGCACGGGTGATCTCCATTCGCGACGCTATGAGAACATTATTCTCTCAGTTCGAGAGTAAGAGTTGCAAGAAGGGAAACAGCGATGCAGATCAGTGGTAGTTCGGCGATCGTCGTCGGCGGTGCCGGCGGCCTGGGCGAGGCGACGGTGCGCCGGCTGCACTCCGCCGGCGCCAAGGTCGT
Organism: Mycobacterium fragae; assembly: GCF_002102185.1. GTDB lineage: Bacteria > Actinomycetota > Actinomycetes > Mycobacteriales > Mycobacteriaceae > Mycobacterium > Mycobacterium fragae. The sequence goes on along the minus strand of NZ_LQOW01000026.1, from coordinate 290,724 downwards.
CATCGCGGATCTGGCCGACGACAAGGGCAAGGAGCTGGAGAACGAGCTCGGCGCCCGCTATGTGCGCACCGACGCCACCAATACCGACGACGTTCAGGCGGCGCTGGCCGAAGCGGAATCGCTTGGCCCGCTTCGTATCTCGGTGGATGCGCATGGCGGTCCGGCGAGCGGGGGCCGGCTGATCGGCAAGGACGGCACGCCGTTGGACCTGGACGGGTTCAAGGCCACCATCGACGTCTACCTCACCGGGGTGTTCAACGTGATGCGCCTGGCCGCCGCGGCCATCGCGCGTCAAGAGCCGGTCGACGGCGCCCGCGGCGTCATCATCAATACCGCGTCGATCGCCGCCTACGAGGGGCAGATCGGCCAGCTGCCCTACGCCGCGGCCAAAGGCGGCGTCGTCGGGATGACCCTGGTCGCTGCGCGGGATCTGTCTCCGCTGGGTATCCGCGTGGTCACCATCGCTCCCGGCACGTTCCTGACGCCGGCCTACGGCAAAGCCGGTGACCAGCTGGAGGCCTACTGGGGACCGCAGGTTCCCTTCCCCAAGCGGATGGGCCGGCCCGCCGAATACGCCACCTTCGTGCAGAGCATCGTCGAAAGTGATTACCTCAACGGCGAAGTCATCCGCCTGGACGGCGCGCTGCGGTTCCCGCCGAAGTGAGCGCTTAACGCCTCGAGCGTGAAGCCAGCCTTCACGCTGGCCGCCGAACGTGAACGCAGCTTCACACTCGAGGCCAGAGGGGCGGCAGCGCTAGTTCTTGCCGGCGTTCAGCTTGGTGACGATCGTGCGGAAATCCTCAGTCTGGAAGGACTGGTTCTCGGCGGTTAGAGCGAAGTCGAGCGTGGCGAGGACGGCGCGCTCGAGATGGACATTGAGGACGCGCTTGGTGCTCTCGACGGCTTGCTGCGGCAGTTCCATGATCTTTTTGGCGCAGGCGATCGCCTCGGCCACCGGGTCGGCCACGACATGATTGGCCAGCCCCAGTTCGACGGCCCGCTCGGCGGAGATCCGGGTGCCGGTAAGCGCGTACTCCTTGGCCAGCAGCAGGCTGATGTGCAGTGGCCAGGTCAGCGGTCCGCCGTCGGCGGCCACCAGCCCCACCTGCACGTGCGGATCGGCGAGGTAGGCGTCTTCGGCGATGTAGACGATGTCGCTGAGCGCGACCAAGCTACAGCCGAGGCCGACGGCCGGGCCGTTGACCGCCGCCACCACCGGCACCCGGCAGCGGGCCATGCCCAGCACGATCTCGCGCCCGTCGCGGATGGTCTTGGCGCGCAGGTCGGCATCTTCCGACAGTTCCTTGAGATACGCAAAATCGCCGCCGGCCGAAAACGCCCTGCCGGCCCCGGTTATGACTGCCGCGCGGGCAGTGGGGTCATCGGTCAATCGCTGCCACAGTCGCGCTAGCCCGTTGTGGAGGTCGTCGTTGACCGAGTTGAGCGAATCCGGCCGGTTCAGCGTGATGATCCGCAGCGCGCCGTCGGCGCGGACGTCGATTTCGGTCGGCATGTCGTACACGTCAGGCTCCTTCGATGGTCGTGACCCGCTTCACCCGGGCTGCGCCCGCGCTCGCGATCACTCCTACAATCCCAAGATTCGTGAGGCGATGATGTTCTTCTGGATCTGCGATGTCCCGCCCATAACGCTTTGGGCGCGGCTATACAGGTAGGCACTCAGCAGCCCGGGGTCGTCGACGCCGCCGACGGCCAGCGCGGCGTGGCCGACGGATTGCTCGACCCAGGTCATCAGCAGCTTGTCCAGCGATCCGTCCGACCCGTGTGTGACGCCGTCGAGCTGTTCGGACAGCCGCCGCCGGACGTGGTGGGTGAGCATCTCGGTTTGCACTGCGGCCCAGGCCAATTCCGGGCATGGGGGGCCGTCGCTGCGGGCAGCGAGCTCACGGACGAGCTTGCCGTAGCGGGCGGCATAGCCCAGCGTGGAGGGTTCGCGTTCATGCCCGACCACCGTCATGGCAAGCGCCCACCCTTCGCCCGGGGCACCTACCATGTGGTCGGCCGGCACGGTCGCGCCGTCGAAGAACACCTGGCCGAATTCGGTGGTGACTCCGTTGATCATCCGCAGCGGACGCTGTTGTACGCCAGGCTGTTTCATCGAGATGATGAACGCCGATATGCCGCGATGGCGTTTTGCGTCCGGATCGGTGCGGGCCAGGAGTAGACACCAGTCGGCGACGTCGGAGTAGCTGGTCCAGATCTTGTGTCCGTGTACGACGTAGTTGTCGCCGTCGGTGGTGGCGGTGGTGGTCAGCGACGCGAGGTCCGAGCCGGCGCCGGGCTCACTGAAGCCCTGGCACCACCGCTCGGTGCCGTTGATCATGCCGGGCAGAAACCGACGGCACAGCTCCTTGCTGCCGTGCCGGCTCAGGCCCGCGACGAGGTAGCCGAGGCTGGGCCGCGGCGGAGCGCCGGCGCGCGCCAGCTCCTCGTCGAGAATCACGTCGTAGACCGGCGGCAACTCGTGGCCGCCGTACTCGCGCGGCCAGGACAAGCCGAAGAAGCCGCCCTCATACAGCGCGCGGTGCCATTCGCCCTGCCGGGTCCAATACTCGTCGCCCGAGCTCGGAAACTCCTTGGCGTGCACGGAGAGCCACGACCGTAGCCGCTCCCGGAAGGCGGCTTCGTCGGGCGAATCACGAAAGTCCAACGTCGATCTCCTCGAGTTTGACGGGCCACAGTTCGGTGGATGTCAGTGCACGCCGCAGGAAGACGTGCGCCAGGCACTCCCAGGTATTCCCGATGCCGCCGTGCACCTGTATGGCGGTCTCACACACGGTGCGCGCGGTGCGCGCGCAATACAGCTTGGCCACCCGCGCCGCCCGAATCGCCTCGGCCGACTCGAGTTCGTCGACCGCCCATGCCGCATGGCGCAGCACGCTCACCGATCCTTCGATGAGGGCCACGCTTTCGGCCAGCAAGTGGGCGACGGCCTGATAGGAGCCGATCGGGTTGCCGTACTGCTCACGGATTTTCGCGTAGTCACACGCCAGAGTCTGTGCGCCGCGCGCCGTGCCGACCAGGTCGGCACACGTGGTGACCAGCGCGAGCGCCAGCCATCGCCCGGCGGCGTCGGGGTCCACGTCGCCGACGGCAACCGCTGCTCCGGCGATGTCGGCATTGGCTCGGGTCAGATCTGCGCCGGCACGGGCTGCGCCCAGCTCGGTGGCTAAAACCGTTGTGCCGCTGAGGGACAGCGCCCGCTGGTAGCCGCGCGCGTCGGTCGCGTGCTCACCGACGGCGATCGTCGAGCCGCGGGCATCGACACCGACGTGGCGGGCCAGGTCGTCGGCAAGGACCGGCCCGAGAAGCGGCGCGTCGACCAGGCCGCGGCCGAATTCCTCTGCGACGATCGCCACCTCGACACCGGAGGCGCCGTCGGAGCGCAGCGATCGCCAGCCCGTCGTCTCGATTTGCTTGTCCAGCCGGGCGATCCGATTCTCGTCTTCCAGATCCTGAACCGAGCCCGGGCCGAGGTCGTCGGCCAGCTTGGCGGCGGCGTCGCGCAGCTGCTTTTGTTCAGCTGTCAGCCGTACATCCATATTGCTCCTTCAGCACTCGGCGTAGCACCTTGCCGGACGGCAATCGAGGTATTTCGGCAACAAAAACAACGCCGCTCAGGCGTTTGTAGGATGCCAGCCGTTCATCCACCCGTGCCGTGAGTTCGGCCGCGTCGACCGGCGCGCGGGTGGCGACGGCCGCGACGACGGCCTCCCCGTCGACTCCGTCGGGGACACCGAACACCGCGCAGTCCTCGACGGCGGGATGACCGTGCAGCACGGCCTCGATCTCGGCGGGCGAGACCTGGAAGCCACGCACCTTGATCATTTCTTTGGAACGGTCGGTGATCCGCAGCCATCCACCGGTGTCGAGATAGCCGACGTCGCCGGTGCGATACCACCCGTCGCACAGCGCATCCCGCGTCGCCTCGTCGGGCAGATAGCCGGCCATCAACGACTCCGCCCGCGCCTGGATCTCCCCCACATCACCAGGCCCCACCGGCTCACCGATCTGCAAGGACGTCACCCGCACCTGCACGCCGGGCACCGGCCGTCCGACCGAGTCGAGCCGGGCGCCGTCGAGTGGGTTGCAGGCGATGACCGGCAGCTCGGTGGTGCCGTATGCGGGGACCCAGCCGACGCCGGTGCGCCGGGTGACGGTTTGCGCGACGCTTTGGCTGACCGGTGTTGCGCCCCACATGATGAACCGCAGCGACGAGAGGTCATAGGACTCGAGGCGCGGGTGCGAGGCGATGGCCAATGCTATTGGGGCAACCGCCATCTCGACGGTGATCCGATCCGCCTCGATGCACTGCAGCAGTGCGTCGATGTCGAACCGGCGATGTAGCCGCATTCGCACCCCGGTCTGCAGTGCCGTGATGATGTTGAGCAGACCCAGCACGTGCGACGGCGGGGTGGCGATCTGGATGCGATCCCGCGCGGTCAATTGCAGTGCGTCTCGCCAGTGCCGCGCGGCGGCGTGCAACGACGCGTGGGTGTGCCGGACGGCCTTGGGCAGACCGGTGGTGCCCGAGCTGAACACCAACAGCGCATCGGACTCCGGCGGGGCCGAGCCGGACGTCGGTTCAGCGGGTGCGATCGGCTCGTCGAGATGCAGCATCGGCATCAGCCCCGACAGCACCGGGTGATCGCCGACGGCGTGAGCAGGATCGGTCAACGCCAACGCGTGCTCGACTTCGTCGCGCTTCCAGGCGGGGCTGAGCAGGACCACCGCCGCGCCCAACTTCCAGATTGCGCGTAGCGCCGCGACGAATTCCGGGCGCGTGGACGCCATCAACGCCACCCGTTGGCCGGCCGTCACCCCATGCTTGCTCAGCGTGCGGGCCAAGCCTCCGGCCAGCGCCTCGAGCTGCGGGAGGCTGTACTCCCGCTCCTCGAAGACGAGCGCCGTACCGGTGGGCACCATTCTCCTAACGGCCGTCAAACGATTGAGAATATCCTATCGTTTTGAGAGAATAGTATTCTCTGTACTGAAGAACGCAAGTGCGAAAGGGGGTGGCGAATGGCGGAGCTACACACCTTCCATCAGGCGACGGTGACCAGGGTCATCAAAGAGACCGCCGATGCTCGTACCTTCGTCCTCGCCCCCCATGACCAGCCGTTTCCCTATCGCGCCGGGCAGTTCTGCACATTTCGGGTGACCGTCGACGGCGAACAGCTCTATCGGTCGTATTCGATGTCGAGCGCACCCGAGACCGACTCCGAGCTGATGACCACGGTCAAGCGGGTACCTGGGGGCAAGGTTTCCAACTGGATGGTCGACAACGTGGCCGAGGGTGACGAGCTGACCATGACCAGGGCCGCCGGGACCTTTTGCTTGAGCCCGACGCCGGCGCCGTTGCTGGCCTTCGCCGGCGGTAGCGGTGTCACGCCGATCCTGTCGTTGGCCAAGAGCGCGCTGGCGAGCACGGATCGCCCCGTGCGGATACTGTGCGGCGACCGCGATCGGTCAGCGGTGATTTTCGAGGCGGTGATGGACGAGCTTGTCGAGCGCTATCCCGGACGGCTATTGCTGCAGCGTCACATCGACGCCGAACACGGTCTGCTGGACGCGGACGCCGTCGAAAAGTTCGTCGGCCCCGACAAGGATGCCGACTGCTACGTATGCGGCCCGGAAGGCTTCATGGCCGTTGTGCGCTCGGCGCTGCCGGATGGGGCACGCGTCCTTGTCGAGGACTTCGACGCGTCACCGCCGGTCAAGGAGGCCGCGTCTCGGGTGGCCGACCGGGCCGAAGCGGGCGGGACGGTGACGATCCACCTCGAGCGCAAGAAGGTGTCGGTGCCGCAGGTCGCCGGCGAAACGCTGCTGGAGACCGCGCGGCGGGCCGGACTGGCGCCGCCGTTCAACTGCGAGGCCGGCAACTGCGGGACCTGCATAGCCAGGCTCACCGAGGGCAGTGCCACCATGCGCAACAACGACGCGCTCGACGACGACGAGGTGGCCGACGGCTACATCCTGACGTGTCAGGGCGTACCCGATACACCGTCGGTCACGGTGTATTACGAATAGGGCATGACTCGTGCGGCCGGCGCGGAGGTCGAGTTTGACAGCGACGGATGCCGGCTGGCGGGAACCTTCATAGACACGCCCGATCCGGTGGCGGCCGCGCTGATCATCGGGGGATCCGGCCCGATCGATCGGGATTCGAACGACCGGCGGATTCGATTGAGAGTGACTGCGGAGATCGCCGATGCCCTCACCGATGCCGGCGTGTCTACGCTGCGGTACGACAAACGCGGGATCGGAGCCAGCGGCGGAGACTACCGCTCGACCGGGATGAGCCAACACCTCGCCGATGCCCGCGCGGCACTGGCCTGGCTCGCCACTCGGGCGTCGGGTCTACCGCTGCTGGTGGTCGGCCACAGCGAAGGAGCCTTGCACGCAATCGAATTGGCTGCCTTGCAGGTCGCCGCCGGCGCCGTTCTGCTCAGCCCAGCGGCGCGAACCGGTGAACAGATACTGACTTGGCAGGCGCGCATGATCATCCCCACGATTCCCCGATGGCTGCATGCCGTCTGGCGGATCGCCTGCAACGACCCGATCCGAACACAACGCAAGCAACTCGACCGAATCAGAATGTCCGACGCCGCTGTCATGCGCATCCGCGGAAGACGGATGCCGGCCCTCTGGTTCCGCGAATTCGCGACCTACGACCCGACCCCGGCGCTCGCCCGCATCAGCGTGCCCGTTCTGGCGATCACCGGGGAATGCGACCGTCAGGTGCCGCCCGAAGACATCGATGCGATCAAAGACCTGGTTTGTGGGCCCTACGAGGGTCACGTCGTCGCCGACCTGAGCCATGTGCTGCGACCCGACCCCGATCGCCTCGGACCACGAGGCTACCGCCGCGCCGTCCGGCAACCGATCAGCCCCACGATCGTTCAACTCATCACCGCCTGGATTACCGCGCAGTGGGGCCGACGTTCTTCCTTGCACGGGACTGACAAGCCTGAAAGGAAACCCTAATCGTGACCGAGCTTTCCGCCTTCGCTGATCTCATATCGGTCGATCACGGGCTTTGCGTGTTCAGCACCTTGCGTCGTGATGGCAGTATCCAGTCGTCGGTGATCAACGCTGGTGTTTTGCAGCACCCACTGACCAATGCGCCGGTCGTCGGGCTGGTGGCCATCGGCGGCACCCGCAAACTGCGCAATCTGCGCGCCGATCCCCGATCGACCATCGTCGCCCGCGCCGGCTGGCAATGGGCCGCCGTCGAGGGCCGGGCGCAGCTGATCGGGCCTGACGACCCGCATCCCGATGTCGACGACGAGCGGCTACGGTTGCTGCTCCGCGAGATCTTCACCGCGGCCGGCGGAACCCACGATGATTGGGACACCTACGACCGGGTGATGCGTGAGGAGCGGCGAACCGCGGTGCTCATCTCGCCAACCCGTGTCTACGCGAATCCTGGCGGCTAGTCCAGCTTCGGCGGCGGCCGGTGCTCCGGCTGATATCCGGCGATGCGGATCGGGTTGCCGACCAGGCGGAAATCACCTGCGGTGACGACGATTTCCGGGGTCGCGTCCAGCGCTTCGGGAAGGGTTCGCACCGCCGCCGCGGGCACACCCAACGGATGCAGCCGCGCTTCCCATCCGGCGGCGGTGTCGGTGGCGAGCGCCGCGGTGACGACGGCCAGCACCTCGTCGCGCCTGGCCACCCGCTCCGCCATCGTCTCGAAGCCCTCGATGTTGGCTTCTCCGGCAAAGGATTTCCAAAATCCGTCATGAGTGACGAACAGCGCAAGATAACCGTGGGCGGTGGGGAACATCTGCGCGGGAACGTAATACGAGTGTGCGCCGAAGGGGCGGCGTTGGGGTTGCACACCGTCGTTGAGGTAGGCGGATGCGTGGTAGTTCAGCTGGGACAGCATCACGTCGCGCAGCGACACGTCCACCTGACCCCCGCGGCCCGCGGTGATCTGCGCCAGCAGACCCAGGGCGGCGGCCAATCCGGTGGAGTTGTCCGCCGAGGAGTAGCCGGGCAGCGTCGGCGGCCCGTCCGGCTCGCCGGTGAGCGCGGCCACCCCGGTGGCCGCCTGAATGACATAGTCGAATGCCGGCTGGTCGCCGCCCTCAAGCCCGAAACCGGTGATCGCCACGCAGACGATGCGATCGTTGAAGCGGCGCAGCGTCTCGTAGGTCAGTCCGAGCCTGCGGATCGCCGATGGTTTCAAATTCACCAGCAGCGCATGCGATTCCGCGACGAGCTCAGCCAATCTGGCTTGGCCGTCGTGCGAGTTCAAGTCCAGGCAGACGCTGCTCTTGTTGCGGTTGAGGCTGGCGAAGTAGCTGTCGGAGACCTGGCGGGAGATCTCGCCGCCCGGCGGTTCTATCTTGATGACTTCAGCGCCGAGGTCGGCCAGCAGCATCGTGGCGTACGGGCCGGCCAGCATGGTGCCGACCTCGAGGATTCGGATCCCGGCCAGCGGCGCGGTCATCGCACTTCGGCGCCCAGCGCCGCGATGACTTCGCGGGTGCGGCGTTTGGAGGCGACCAGCTCGTCGCGGTTGTTGCCGATCGGCAGTAACCGCACCGACAAGTCGGTCACGCCGGCGTCCGCGAAGCGACGGAACCGCGCCAGGATGGCCTCCTCGTCGCCGGCCGCGCAGATGTCGCCGACATCGCGGGCGTCGCCGTACTCGAGCAGGCGCTGGTAGTTCGGCGACACTTCGGCCTCACCGAGAATCCGGTTGGCGCGTTCCCGGGCGGCATCGACTTCGCCTGGTGCGCAAAGGCATACCGGTATCCCGGCAACGATCCGGGGAGCCGGCCGCCCGGCGTTGTCGGCCGCCTTGGTGATCCGCGGGACGACGTGCTCGGCGCAGGCACGCTCGTCGGCCATCCACAGCACCGTCCCGTCGGCGCGCTCACCGGCCAGCGCCAGCATCACCGGCCCGAGCGCCGCGACGAGCACGGGCAGCGGGCCCACCGGGGCGAGATCCAGGGGGTTGTGCACCGTGAAGTTGTCGTTTTCGACGTCGACGGGTCCCGGACCGCTGAATGCGGCGGCCAGCACCTGCAGATAGTCGCGGGTGAAGGCGGCCGGGCGCTCGTAGGGCAGCCCGAGCATGTCACCGATGATCCAGTGATGCGAGGGACCGACACCGAGCGCCAGCCGGCCGTTGGCGGCGGCGTGGACGGATAATGCCTGACGCGCCAACGCAATCGGATGCTGCGCCTGTAGCGGCACCACGGCAGTCCCGAGTTCGATCCGGGTGGTTCGGAGTGCCATCAGCGCGACGGCCGTCAACGCGTCGAAGTCATTGGGCACCTGCGGAGTCCACGCGGTGTCCATGCCGACGGACTCGGCCCACTCGATGTCGTCGAGCAACTTGGTGACTTTGCGCGCGGAGTCGCCGCGCTCCGCGCCGATCATTACTCCGAGACGCACGGTTCCTCCACAGTCGGTTCGGGGCTGCCAGTCAGCTTGCGGATCTCTCGGACCAAAACGTCCAGCGGGGTCCCGGTCGGAAACACCGCGGCCGCCCCGGCCGCCAACAGCTTGGGCACATCCGGCTCGGGTATCGTCCCGCCGACGACGACCGCGATGTCGGCGGCGTCGGCCGACCGTAGCGCCTCGATGGTCCGGGTGGTCAGCGCTAGATGCGCACCCGACAGGATGCTCAGGCCGACGACGGCCACATCTTCTTGCACGGCAATCGATGCGATGTCCTCGATGCGCTGCCGGATGCCGGTGTAGATCACCTCAAAACCGGCGTCCCGCAAGGTGCGTGCAACGATCTTGGCGCCACGGTCGTGTCCGTCGAGGCCGGGTTTGGCGACCAGGATCCGCGCGGCCATCTAATACACCACCGGCTGCTCGAATTCGCCCCACACAGCTTTGAGCGCGGAGACCATTTCACCGACCGTGCAGTAGGCGTTGGCGCAATCGATCAGCTTGGGCATGAGGTTGTCGGTTCCCTCGGCGGCGCGGGACAGCGCCGAAAGGCTGGACTCTACTGCGGCCGAACTCCTTTCGGCACGCACCTTGGAAAGCCGCTTGAGCTGAAGGTCGCGTCCCTCGGCGTCGAGCTCGTAGGTGACGATCTCCGGCGGCGGCTCCTCCGAGACGAACCGGTTGACCCCGACCACCGGCCGCTCGCCGGACTCGATTTCCTGATGGATCCGGTATGCCTCGTCGGCGATCAGGCCCTGCAGATAGCCGTCTTCGATGGCGCGGACCATTCCGCCGTGCTGCTCGAGGTCATGCATGATCTCAATGATGCGTGCCTCGGTGGCGTCGGTGAGAGCCTCGACAAAGTAGGAGCCGCCGAGCGGGTCCGCGACACGGGCGACACCGGTTTCGTGCGCCAGGATCTGCTGCGTGCGCAACGCCAGCGTGGTGGACTCCTCGGTGGGCAGCGCGAACGGCTCGTCCCAGGCCGCGGTGAACATCGATTGCACGCCGCCCAGAACGGCGGCCATCGCCTCGTAGGCCACCCGCACGACGTTGTTGTGCGCCTGTGGGGCATACAGCGACGCGCCGCCGCAGACGCAGCCGAAGCGGAACATCGACGCCTTGTCCGTCTTGGCTCCGTAGCGTTCCCGCACGATCGTCGCCCAACGCCGCCGCCCGGCACGGTATTTGGCGATCTCTTCGAAGAAATCGCCATGGGTGTAGAAGTAAAACGAGATCTGCGGCGCGAATTGGTCGATGGTCATCCGGCCGCGCTCCACCACGGTGTCGCAATACGTGACGCCGTCGGCGAGGGTGAACGCCATCTCCTGCACCGCGTTGGCCCCGGCGTCGCGGAAGTGCGCGCCGGCCACCGAGATTGCATTGAATTTGGGAACTTCGGCCGCGCAGAACTCGATGGTGTCGGCGATCAACCGCAGCGACGGCTCCGGCGGCCAGATCCAGGTGCCGCGGGATGCATATTCCTTGAGGATGTCGTTCTGGGTCGTCCCGGTGAGCTTGGCGCGCGGCACGCCCTTGCGCTCGGCCGCGGCGACGTAGAACGCCAACAGGATCGCGGCGGTGCCGTTGATGGTCATGCTGGTGCTGATCTTGTCGAGCGGGATGCCGTCGAACAGGATCTCCATGTCGGCCAGGGAGTCCACCGCCACGCCGACCCGGCCGACCTCGTCGCTTACCTCGGGGTCGTCGGAATCGAAGCCGCACTGGGTGGGCAGGTCGAATGCGACGGACAACCCGGTCCCGCCTTGCTCCAGCAGGTAGCGGTAGCGACGATTGGACTCCTCCGGGGTACCGAAGCCGGAGTATTGCCGAAACGTCCACAGCTTGCCGCGGTAGCCGTTGGCGAAGTTGCCCCTGGTAAACGGGTAGGCGCCCGGGGGCGGCGGCTCGGTACCACGGTCCCCCGGCCCATACACCGGCTGTAGCGGGATGCCGGATGCGGTCTCGGTGTGGTTATCCATCGGTTGATAACGTACTTGCAAAAAAAGAGAATGCCAATACCGCTCGCCTGACCAGGGTATATGAGGTTAAGTGACCCCGGTTAGAGACGAGGAGAGACATGGCGATTCCACGACCGTCGACGACGGACATCGAGGCTGCAGCCGCGCATTTCGGCTTCCATTTCGACGGTGACGCGCAGGCCGAGTTCGCGACCATCGCCGGATACACCCTGAGCGCCTACGACCATGTCGACGAGCTGTACGACGAGGTGGCGCGTCCGCAGGTCCCCAAGCGCCGGTATCGCTTCCCCGAGCCGGCCGACAATCCGCTCGGCGCCTGGTACGTGACCGCCGAGATCAGCTCGGGCGCCGACGGGCCGCTGTCGGGCAGGCGAGTGGCGGTCAAGGACAACATCGCCGTGGCCGGGATCCCGATGATGAACGGATCGCGGGCATTGGAAGGTTTCATCCCGAGCGTCGACGCCACCGTGATCGAGCGGCTGCTCGCCGCCGGGGCGGTCATCGCCGGCAAGAGCGTCTGCGAGGACCTCTGCTGCTCCTGCTCCAGCTTCACCTCGGCCAGCGGGCCGGTGCGCAATCCGTGGGACCCGACCCGCGAGGCCGGCGGATCGTCCAGTGGCAGTGGCGCGCTCGTCGCGGCCGGTGCGGTGGACCTGGCCCTCGGTGGCGACCAGGGCGGATCCGTGCGAATTCCCGCGTCGCTGTGCGGGATCGTCGGGCACAAGCCGACCCACGGCCTGGTGCCCTACACCGGAGCGTTTCCGATCGAGCGCACGATCGATCACATCGGCCCGATGACGCGCACCGTCGCCGATGCGGCGCTGATGCTCACCGTGCTTGCCGGAGCCGACGGCCTCGACCCGCGCCAGCCCGACACGCTCGAATTCGTTGACTACTGTGCGGCTTTGACCGGCGATATCGCCGGATTGCGGGTGGGCCTGCTCTCGGAAGGCTTCGGACAGCCGGGTTCTCAGGTCGACGAGCTGGTGCGCGCGGCCGCTCACCGGTTCACCGAGCTGGGCTGCACGGTCGGCGAAATCAGTGTGCCCTGGCACCGGCATGCGCTTCACGTCTTTGCGGTGGTCTTCACCGACGGCGCCACCTACCAGATGCTGGACGGCAACGGATACGGCCTTGGCGCAGAAGGACTCTACGACCCGGAACTGATCGCTTACTTCGCATCTCGGCGATCCGAGAAGGCGGATCAGCTTTCCACCATCGTCAAGGTGACAGCGCTGTGCGGCCACTACAGCTTGCGCACACGCGGTGGCGCGCCATATGCCAAGGCGCGCAACCTGTTACCGCACGTGCGTGCCGCCTACGACGATGCCCTCGAGCAGTACGACGTGCTGATAATGCCCACCGTTCCCGGTACTGCCGGGCCGCTGCCGACCGGCGGCGAAGACACCATCACGCTGCTCGCTCAGGCACTTGGAATGGCCGGAAACACCGCTCCGCTGGACGTCACCGGCCACCCCGCGATTTCCATACCGGCAGGGCTGGTCGACGGGCTTCCGGTTGGAATGATGATCATCGGCAAGAGATTTGACGACGCAACCGTCCTCAAGGTCGCCGACGCCTTCGAGTCGTTGTGCGGAGGTTTCCCTACGCCCGGCAGATGATCTCGCCGTGCGGGATTGTCAGCCATCCATCCGGGGCGGCGGCCCAATCCAACCATGCCGATGAGATCTCGCCGAGTTCCGTGGCGGTGGCCATGCCAGAGTCCACCAGCTGGCGGGCCAGCGCCGACTCGACGATGCGGTCCGCCCACATCCGGCCCCACCTGTCGCGGCTATCCGGTGTCGCAAAGCACCACACGCTGGCCGTGGGGGTAATGTCGTCAAATCCCGCTTGCTGGGCCCAGCACAGCAGGCGCCGCCCGGCATCGGGCTCACCGCCGTTGGCCCGCGCCGCCCGATCGTAGAGGTCCAGCCAGCGGTCCAGCTCCGGAAGCTGTGGGAACCAGATAAATCCCGCGTAGTCGGCGTCTCGTACGGCAACGATGCCGCCAGGCACGCACACCCGCCGTAGCTCCCGCAGCGCCTGCACCGGGTCGGCCACATGCTGCAATACCTGATGCGCATGCACGACGTCGAAGGCGTCGTCGGGAAAGTCGAGTGCCTGCACGTCCGAGGTCGCAAACGACACATTCGACTGGTCGCGGGTCCGCGCTTCCGCGCGGGCCAAATCCAAAGCCTCGTCGGTCAATTCGACGGCGGTCACCCGTCCCGGCGCGATCCGGGCGGCTAGGTCGACGGTGATGGTTCCGGGGCCGCAGCCCACGTCGAGCAGCGACATCCCCGGCCGTAAGTGGGGCAGCAGGTAGCCGGCCGAGTTCTCGGCGGTGCGCCGGCGATGCGCCCGCAGCACCGATTCGTGATGCCCGTGGGTGTAGACGGCCTGACGTTCGCCGGTCATGGCGTCGAATGCTACCGGTCGCGATTCCAGAATACGAAACGATCATCTCATATTATGAGATAGCTGTTTCGGGACTCAGTCGACCGGGACGTTGACGATCGGGCGGTCGACCGCGGCGCCGGGGCCGTCGAAATGCCACCACTCACCGGAGTACACCGCGAGCCCTCCTGCGCTCATCGCCTCGCGCAGCCGCGCCCGGTTGGCCTGTGCTGATGTGCTGACGCCGTCGGTGGCGAAGGCAAGCGCACGCGGCGAGAAGTCGTCGAAGTCGGTTCCCATATCGACAAGGCAGCGGCCACCCAGCTGCCGTCCCGGCGGGCACTGTTGTTGCGAACTTGCGATGGTGACATCCACCGAACGGCCCGCCTCGTGGCTGCGCGCATAGGGACCGGGTTTGGCCACCCAGGCGGGATTGGGGACTGCGTCGAACATTTTGACCTGAACATCGTGCGGCCGATAGCAGTCCCAGAAGACGAGCACCTCTCCGCGCTGGGCCAGCGCCTTCTCGGCCGCCGCGAGTCCCGGAGCCAGGGATTCGTGGACGAGGCAGCGCGCGTCGGCGGGATACAACGGCGCGCGGGTGAAATTATTCGGCGTCGCATAGCGCAGGTCGATCAGCGCGCTCGGCACGACGGAGCGGACGTCGACCAATCCCGCCGCTTGGGCTGCCGCGCTCACCGGAGGTACGTCGGCTTTGGCGGGTGCACCCCAGCTCGCGGCGGACACCACGGCGAGCAAGGCGACCAGGCACCGACGCGCGGCGGGCACTGCGGGCACACATCTAAGTTAGGCGAACACATGCGGCTTTTTGAGCCGTATCGATAGGTGGTGGCCAGGGGCGGGATCGAACCGCCGACCTTCCGCTTTTCAGGCGGACGCTCATACCGACTGAGCTACCTGGCCGGAAGGCAGGACGTGCCTCGCCGGAGCGGCGACCCTGACGGGACTCGAACCCGCGACCTCCGCCGTGACAGGGCGGCGCGCTAACCAACTGCGCCACAGGGCCTTGCTCTATTGTCTGCTCCGCGTAACCGCGTCGCGGTACCCCCTACGGGATTCGAACCCGCGTTACCGCCTTGAAAGGGCGGCGTCCTAGGCCGTCTAGACGAAGGGGGCCAGAACCGAATCTCTCCGGGGCACTCGCAACATGTCTACGTTGTGAGCCACGTCAGCTTAGGCCACCATGGACCTAATCCTCAAACGAGCGCTGCGCTGGGCAAGCAGTATCCTGTGCCTCGCGCCCCTATAGCTCAGTTGGTAGAGCTACGGACTTTTAATCCGCAGGTCCCAGGTTCGAGTCCTGGTGGGGGCACCACGTTCAAGTCGACCTCCGCGGAGCTCGATGCTCGACGGGGCGGATTGCGGGTACTCCCGGGCCCATGAGAGGAATATCACGGCGCTCGTTCGGTCGGCTCGCGGCGGGCGCAACCATGGTGGGGGCCACCGGACTAGCGGTCGCATGCGGCTCGAGGCATCCCGCCGGCTCCCCGGCCACATCGGCCGCCCCGCCGCCTCACTCGGGGCCGGGAGTTGGCTTCGTGTTGTCCCACGAACAGTTCCCCACCACCCGGCTCGTCGACCAGGCCCAGGCAGCCGAGCAGGCCGGATTTCGCTACCTCTGGGCCAGCGACCACATCCAGCCGTGGCAGGACAACGAGGGTCACTCGATGTTCCCGTGGATCACGTTGGCGTTGGTGGGCCAACGAACCAAACACATCCCGTTCGGCACCGGCGTGACATGTCCGATCCATCGCTACCACCCGACCACCGTCGCGCAGGCGTTCGCTTCGCTGGCGCTGCTCTACCCCGAGCGGGTGTTCCTCGGCGTCGGAACCGGCGAGCGACTCAACGAGCAGGCGGCCACCACGCAGTTCGGGTCATACCGGGAACGCCACGACCGCCTGGTCGAAGCCATCCAGCTCATCCGCCAACTCTGGAGCGGCCAACGAATTTCGTTCCAGGGACGCTATTTTCAGACGAATCAGCTCAAGCTCTACGACTTTCCGGCAAAGCCACCGCCCATCTTCGTGGCCGCGGGCGGCCCCAAAAGCGCACACCTGGCCGGACAGTACGGCGATGGCTGGATCACGGAGGCCGACGCCGTCAAGAACCAAAAGCTTGTGGCTGCCTTCAATCAGGGGGCGCAAGCTTCGGGCCGTGATCCCGCCACATTGGGCAAGCGGGCCGAGATGTTCGCCGTCGTCGGCGACCAGAACGAGATCAACCACGCCGCCGAGCTGTGGCGGTTCACCGGCGGCGCCGTCGATCAGCCCAACCCCGTCGCCATCGAGCAGGCGGCACAGCGCAATCCGCTCGACAAGGTGATCAAGGGCTGGACAACTGGAACTGACGCGGCCACTCACGTCAAAGCGGTGCAGGCCGTTCTCGACGCGGGCGCAACGCCGTTCATGCACTTTGCCCAGCGGGAGCCGGTCGCCGCGATCGACTTCTACCGCGCCAACGTGCTACCGCGGCTGCATTGACCGCTACCTCAACACCGCACTGAGGTACGTCACGTCGGCGAAGGCGGCGGCGACGTCGTCGTCCGGGTAGACGAAGCCGTTCTCCGCATGCAACTGCGAGACCGCGCGGTGGGAAACCTGCCAACCGTGCCGCGCCAGGTGCTCGATGATGTGGTTGCGCTCGCCGTGGTACACCAGCTCGTTGAAGTCGACGACGTCAAACCCCAACTCGGCCATCCGGTCGTGATGCGCACGCCACCGCTCGTCGGCGAAAATCGCAGTGTCGGGCACTAATTCCAGAGCCAGCCGACTACCGGGCGCACTCAACGCGGTGATGTGGTCGAACAGCGCGTCCTGAGCATCCGACGGTAAATAGACCACCAAGCCCTCGGCGCTCCACACCGCGGGCGCGCCAATCTCGAATCCGGCCTCTCGAAGCGCTGCCGGCCAATCGTCGCGCAGATCGACAGCGACGGTCCGCCGTTCGGCTGTCGGCTCCGCACCCAGCTTTCGCAGAGTCGACGTCTTGAAGTCGATGACCTCGGGCATGTCGACCTCGTAGACCACCGTGCCCGCGGGCCATGGCAAGCGGTAGGCCCGCGCGTCCAGACCGGCCGCCAAGATGACCACCTGCCGGATGCCGCTGTCGGTCGCGTCGACGAAGAACTGGTCGTAGTACCGGGTGCGGACGGCCATGCCCCTCGCCATTCGGTCCGGGTCGAAGTTGGAGTCGCCACCAACCGGGATCTGACCGTCCACCAGCCGGGTGTAGACGTCAATGCCGACGGCGCGCACCAGCGGCGCGGCGAACGGGTCGTCGATCAATCGCCGGTCGGAAGCCAGGGCCCGCTGTGCGGCAACCATCGTCGCCGTCGCCCCGACGCTCGTGGCCAGGTCCCAGGTGTCGCTTTCGGCGCGCATGGCAGCTCCTAACTCAAGGTTTCCAACAATATAGACGAGCTAGTTATTACCTCGGCCACCGGGACTTGACGCCCGCGCACCTGGTTGCGCTACTATCTGCGTATGCATGCAAGTAATGAGGAAATCCGGTTGCCGGACGACCAGGTCAGCCTGGTGGTCGAGGTGTTCCGGATGCTGGCCGACGCCACCCGGGTACAGGTGCTCTGGTCGCTCGCCCACCGCGAGATGTCGGTCAGCGAACTCGCCGAGCATGTCGGCAAGCCGGCGCCATCGGTCTCCCAGCACCTCGCAAAGCTACGGATGGCGCGGCTGGTGCGCACCCGACGCGAGGGCACCACGATCTTCTACAGCCTGGAGAACGACCACGTGTGTCAGCTGGTCACCGACGCCGTCTTCAATGCCGAGCATGCCGGCCCAGGGGTTCCGCGGCATCACCGCACAGAACCCGGATTACAAGTGGTTACCGAAACGACAGCACAACAAAGGAGATAAGGATCATGTCGCACCACGACGACCACCCGCACGAAGGGCCGCACGCGCACGAACACGAGCATGGCGACGTCGCGCACACGCACGCGCACACCACGCACGAGCATGAGCACGTCGAGCACGAGCACGCCCACACCCACGACGACGGAACCGAGCACAGCCATCAGCACGTGCATCAGGCGGGGCTAGAAGAAGCGCACAACCACGCCCACAGCTGACAAACGTCAGACGTTCGGGCAGTAGTGCTTTGGGTTGTCCCGTTCGTCGAGCGGCGGCAGGTTTCGCGCGGGCGTGTGCACCAGCGGCGTATCGGCCGGGATGCGGCCGACGGCACGGTCCCATCCGGCGCGGGCCCGCGGATGCTTGCGGTAGCGCCGTGGTACCAGGGCGAAGACCAGGCGCACGACGTCACCGAATCGACGGTGTAGCCACTCGTCGCGACGCGACCAGCTATAGCCCATCAACTCGCGCACCGGCGGATCGTAGAGACCGACCGTCAGCCAGACGAAGAACGGCGCCAGCAGCTTTCGCTGAGCAACCCACAGCCAATCCGGAATCCATTGCGCGAACGGAGGTTTGGGCAACTCTTTGAGGTTGAGCACTTCGCGCGCAGCCCAGTTGTTCTCCAGCACCTCGCGACACATGCGGTCCCAATAGACTTGGAATTCTTCCCATGTCTTCGGAACCGGGCGCATGCTCATGCCGTACATCCGGTACCACTCAACATGTTCCTCGAAGAGCTGCCGCTTCTGCGCCTCGGTCAAACCCCCACAGAACCGTTCGGCCACATGCAAAGTCCCGACGAAGAACGTGGAATGCGCCCAGTAGAAGACATCGGGATTCAGCGCGTGATAGCGGCGGCCCTGACCGTCGGTTCCCTTGATGTCGACGTGGTAGTCGCGCACCTCGGCGCCGGTCATCGGCGCCCGGTCGCCGTCGAAAACCACGCCGCCGATCGGGTACAGCGATCGCAGCAACCGCGGCCAGCGCTCCCGGAAGAACGTCGAGTGGTCTTCGACCGCCGCACCGAGCTGGGGGTGCATGTTCTGCATGGACCCGGCCCACGGGCCTTGCAGCATGCCGCGCCAATCACCGAAGTATTTCCAAGTCAGCGAATCGGGGCCGAGCGGGCGCGGCGGCGCGTCATACCCCAGCGGTGACACCGGGCAACCCGTCGCGACCGCGCCGCTCGCCGGCTCGCCAACCGTGCGTGCGCTGGTCAGCGGGTATGCCTCAGACGTATCTTGAGTCACGAGCGTGGTTTCCTGTCGGTGTCAGCCAATCTGACTACGTGCGTTGTCACTCTCAACCTTAGGAGGGACGTGGCGTCAGGTCAACGCCGGGGCCGCTGGTCCGGTGTCCCTCTCGAGGATCGCCAGGCCCTGCGCCGCGACGAACTCGTCGCCGCCGGCGTGCGATTGCTTGGCCGGGAAAGCGGTCCGGCGGTGACGGTCCGCGCGGTGTGCCGACAGACCGGGCTGACCGAACGTTACTTTTACGAAAGCTTTTCCGACCGTGACGAATTCGTGCGCGCTGTCTACGACGATGTCTGCACCCGCGCCATGTCGACGTTGATGTCCGCCACCACGGCGCGGGAGGCCGTCGAGCGATTCGTCGCGTTGATGGTCGACGACCCGGTGCGCGGGCGGGTGCTGCTCCTGGCGCCGGAGGTGGAGCCGGTGCTGGTCCGCTCAGGAGCGGAATGGATGCCCAGCTTCATCGACCTGCTGCAACGCAAACTGACCCGAATCGGCGATCCTGTGCGGCAAAACATGATCGCCACCAGCTTGATCGGTGCACTCACCGCGCTGTTCACCGCGTATCTGGATGGCCGGCTGGCGGCTAACCGGGAGCAGTTCATCGACTTCTGCGTCGAGATGCTGCTCAGCCGGGCGGCGGCGCACTAGCTGAACTTCCGCCGCGCCTCGCCCGAGCGGAACTTGAATGCTACCGCCATACACAGATATATTGACTGCTACCAACGTACACAGATAACTGGGAGGCGCTGTGCCCGATCCGAGAGACCTGGATCTCTTGCGTGAACTCGAGCCGGTCGTCGAGAAGAACCTGAACCGGCATCTGAGCATGCACAAGGCCTGGAACCCGCACGACTACATCCCTTGGTCGGACGGCAAGAACTTCTACGCGCTGGGCGGCCAGGACTGGGATCCCGAGCAGTCGAAGCTGTCGGACGTCGCGCAGGTGGCGATGGTCCAGAACCTGATGACCGAGGACAACCTGCCTTCGTATCACCGCGAGATCGCCATGAGCTTCGGTATGGACGGCGCGTGGGGGCAGTGGGTCAACCGCTGGACCGCTGAGGAGAACCGGCACGGGATCGCGCTGCGCGACTATCTGGTGGTGACCCGCGCGGTCGATCCGGTGGAGCTGGAGCTGCTTCGCCTCGAGGTGGTCAACCGGGGTTTCAGCCCGGGCCAGAACCACCAGGGTGATCTGTTCTGCGAGAACATCTTCGACTCGATCCTGTACGTCACGTTCCAGGAGCTGGCCACCCGCATCTCGCACCGCAACACCGGCAGGGCTTGCAACGAGACGATCGCCGATCAGCTGCTGGCCAAGATCTCGCACGACGAAAACCTGCACATGATCTTCTACCGCGACGTCAGCGAGGCGGGCATGGAGATCGCGCCGAACAAGGCGATGAAGTCGTTGCACCGGGTGCTGCGCAACTTCAAGATGCCCGGGTTCAGCGTGCCGGAGTTCCGCCGCAAGGCCGTGATGATCGCCGTCGGAGGTGTGTACGACCCGCGCATCCACCTCGACGACGTCGTGATGCCGGTACTGAAGAAGTGGCGCATTTTCGAGCGCGAGGACTTCACCGGTGAAGCCGCCGAACTGCGCGACGACCTCGCCCTGCTGGTCAAGGAGCTCGAGGTGGCCTGCGACAAGTTCGAGGTGTCCAAGCAGCGTCAACTCGAGCGCGAAGCCCGCACAGGCAAGAAAGTCACCGCGTTGGAGCTGCATCAGACCGCAGGCAAGCTGGCGATGAGCCGGCGGTAGCCGGCTGTGCGTATCGGGCCCATCGCGCTCGCCAGCCCGGTGGTGCTGGCCCCGATGGCGGGTGTGACCAACGTCGCATTCCGCACCCTGTGCCGGGAGCTGGAACAGGCATTGGTCGGGACGGTCAGCGGACTCTACGTCTGCGAGATGGTGACCGCGCGTGCCCTAGTCGAGCGCCATCCGGTCACCATGCACATGACGACGTTCTCCGCCGACGAGTCGCCGCGATCCCTGCAGCTCTACACCGTCGACCCCGCGACCACGTACGCCGCCGCGAGGATGATCGCCGACGAGAACCTGGCCGACCACATCGACATGAATTTCGGCTGCCCGGTGCCCAAAGTCACCCGCCGCGGCGGCGGGGCCGCGCTGCCGTTCAAGCGGCGGCTGTTCGGCCAGATCGTCGCCGCCGCGGTGCGCGCGACCGAGGGCACCGACATACCGGTAACCGTCAAGTTCCGGATCGGCATCGACGACGAGCACCACACCCATCTGGACGCCGGTCGCATCGCCGAAGCCGAAGGTGCGGCCGCGGTCGCGCTGCACGCCCGCACCGCCGCGCAACGCTATTCCGGGGCGGCGGACTGGGACCAGATCGCCCAGCTCAAGGAGCATGTGCAGAGCATCCCGGTGCTCGGCAACGGCGACATTTTCGATGCCAGCGACGCGCTGACCATGATGGCGGCGACCGGGTGCGACGGGGTGGTCATCGGGCGCGGATGCCTGGGCCGGCCCTGGCTGTTCGCCGAGCTGTCCGCCGCTTTCACCGGCCGCCCGGCGCCCACGCCGCCCACGCTGGGCCAGGTCGTCGACGTCATCCGTCGGCACGGCCGGCTGCTGGCCTCCCATTTCGGCGAGGACAAGGGTATGCGCGATATCCGCAAGCACATCGCCTGGTACCTGCACGGCTTCCCCGCCGGCTCCGACGTTCGACGGGCATTGGCGCTGGTCAAGACCCTCGACGAGCTGGACGCGTTGCTCGAGCAGCTCGACGCCGCCGTGCCCTTCCCGGAAACGGCCACGGGGCCGCGGGGACGCCAGGGATCGCCTGCCCGGGTGGCGTTGCCGGACGGCTGGCTGGACGACCGCGATGACTGCGCGGTGCCGGCCGGCGCCGACGTCATGAATTCGGGTGGATGATCGAGACAATCCCGACATCGCGTTTCTGGCCATCTCTGGCTACGATGTGGAACTTGTTGCAACGCGCTCCGGTGGATTCGGGGGGAGCGCGGTTTGCAGTGTTGCCACCGCCAGCACTGCCCTGATGTATGCGCACGAACACATAGATGTGTAGGGGCCAGGTCATCAGAGTTTCGGAGGCCGGTAGGACATGAGTGACGGCGATTATGGCATTTCTGATGCCGCGCCCGACCGTCCGCACGCCTCGGCTGTTGATGGTGACGATGTAGGGCCTAGCGCAATGGCGCCGGGACCGCGGGCCGCCGCCCCGTGGGAGCGCTTCGGCACGCCCACACGACCCGCACAAGGGGTCGTCGTGGCTCCACGACGACCTGGACCGCGGGCCGGACATGCCGCCGACGAACGGGAATCAACCGGCTGCCATACCGGTGGCGGGCTCACCGTCGCCGACTTGATCGCCAAGGTGGGCCGTCCGTCGACGGACCGGCCGAGCCGTCATCACGCAACATCGGATATAGAGCCACCCGAGCCGACCCCATACCCGCCCGCCCCCCGAGACGACGACGGGTACGACGGGTATGACGCCTATGCCGTCCCACCTCCATCCGCCTATGCCACCGAGCTGCCCGACCTCGAGCTCAGCCCCCCTGCACGTCGCACCACCGGCGCCGACACCGCGCAGACCACAGTGCTACCGAAAACCCCGGCGCGGGCGCGGCCGTCGCGGGTCGTCGGCGAGCCCGCAGCTGCCGAACCAGCCAAACCGAAGCCGAGACGCAAGCGCCGGGCGCTGCTCGCGGCCGGACGCGCCGCGGCGGCGTTGATCGCCGCGACGGCCGTGGCGCTCACCGGCGGGGCGTGGCAGTGGAGCTCATCAAAAAACCACAGGCTCAACAACATCAGCGCGCTCGACCCCGAGTCGCGAGACATCGTCGACCCCAATGCACAATACGGCGACGAGGACTTCTTGATCGTCGGCGTCGATTCGCGCGCCGGGGAGAACAGCGCGATGGGCGCCGGTGACACCGAGGACGCCGGCGGCGCCCGATCGGACACCATCATGCTGGTCAACATTCCGGCGAACCGTAAGCGCGTGGTCGCGGTGTCGTTCCCGCGGGATCTGGCGATCACGCCGATGAAATGCGAAGCCTGGAATCCCGACACCGGCGCCTACGGCCCCCTCTACGACGAGCAGACCGGAACCTATGGCTCCAAATACGTCTACACCGAGACCAAGCTGAATTCCGCCTTCGCGTTCGGCGGCCCGAAGTGTCTGGTGAAGGTCATCCAGAAACTGTCCGGTCTGAGCATCAACCGGTTCATTGCCATCGACTTCGCCGGCTTCGCCAAGATGGTCGATGCGCTCGGCGGCGTCGAGGTGTGCAGCACCACTGCGTTAAAGGATGCCGAATTGGGCACGGTGCTCCCTCACTCCGGACGCCAGATCATCGACGGGCAAACCGCGCTGAGTTATGTGCGAGCCCGCAACGTCGTCACTGAGAACAACGGGGACTACGGGCGCATCAAACGCCAGCAGCTGTTCCTGTCCTCGCTGCTGCGTTCGCTTATCTCGCGGGACACGTTCTTCTCGATGAGCAAGCTCAACAACGTCGTGAACATGTTCATCGGCGATAGCTATGTCGACAACGTGAAGACCAAGGACCTTGTCGATCTCGGCCAGTCGGTGCAGGGGCTATCCGCCGGCCACGTTTCGTTCGTGACCGTGCCGACCGGCGAAACCGACGAGAACGGCAACGAGCCGCCGCGCACCTCCGATATGCGCGCGCTGTTCGACGCCGTCATCAACGACGATCCGCTGCCCGGCGAAAACGACCTGAACGCCACATCGAGCCCGACGACCAAATCGACCACCAGCAAGACGCCGCCAGCCAGCCCGGCCACCGAGGCGCACCCCGAACAGGTCCGGGCCGTGACGGCTGCACCGCAGGAGATCACGGTGCAGGTTTCGAACTCGACCGGTAAGTCCGGGCTCGCCACGACCGCTTCCAACCAGTTGGAAAAGCGCGGCTTCAAGGTCATGACGCCGGAGGACTATCCGAGCAAGCTCAAGTCCACCACGGTGTTTTTCTCACCGGGCAACGAGCAGGCCGCCGCCACTGTCGCTGCGGCCTTTGGGAACTCAAAGGTCGAGCGGGTCACTGGAATCGGGCACGTGATACAGGTGGTCCTCGGCCCGGACTTCTCGAAGGTCAGCAATCCTCCACCGACCGGCTCGTCGGTCAGCGTGGAAATCGACCGCAGCGCCAGCAGTGCCCCGACCAAGCTTCCCGAGGACTTGACCGTCACCAACGGCGCCGACACCAGCTGCGAGTAAGCGCAACGGCGCTCGAATTGAGAAGAAAAACGCGCATTCATCGCTCGTTCATGGCCCGCCTCGTGCGGGTTGCGTCGTCGAGAACGTAGTCTTGTCGCTATGCGAACCGCCTACCAGGAACAACTTTCCGAGCTTTCCGAGCAGCTTGGCGAGATGTGTGGCCTGGCCGGCGCCGCGATGGAACGCGCGACGCAGGCTCTGCTGCAGGCGGATCTCGTGCTGGCCGAACAGGTCATCTCCGACCACGACAGAATCGCGAAACTCAGCACCCGTGCAGAGGAGAGCGCCTTCGTCTTGCTGGCCTTGCAGGCTCCCGTCGCCGGCGATTTGCGCTCGATCGTGAGCGCCATCCAGATGGTCGCCGACATCGACCGGATGGGAGCGCTGGCGCTGCACGTCGCCAAGATCGCTCGCCGTCGCCACCCGCAACACGCGCTACCCGAGGAAGTCAACGGCTATTTCGCCGAGATGGGCCGCGTCGCAGTGGAATTGGGTAACAGCGCCCAGGAGGTGCTGCTGTCGCGCGACCCAGAGAAAGCCGCGCGGATCCGCGAAGAAGACGACGCGATGGATGACCTGCACCGGCACCTGTTCACCGTGTTGATGGATCGGGAGTGGAAACACGGGGTGGCCGCCGCCGTCGACGTGACGCTGCTGGGCCGGTTTTACGAACGCTTCGCCGACCACGCCGTCGAGGTGGCGCGTCGGGTCATCTTCCAGGCGACCGGTGAATTCCCCGAGGGCGACGCGGTGGCCAAACAGCGCCCGACGAGGCCATAGTCGACCTAGCCGAACCGGCCGGAGATGTAGTCCTCGGTGGCCTTCTGGGTGGGGTTGGAGAAAATCTTCTCGGTGTCGTCGATCTCCACCAGCCGGCCCGGCTTTCCGACGCCCTCCAGGTTGAAGAACGCGGTATGGTCGCTGACCCGTGCCGCCTGCTGCATGTTGTGGGTGACGATGACGATGGTGTAGTCCTTTTTCAACTCCGCGATCAGATCCTCGATGGCCATCGTCGAGATGGGGTCCAACGACGAGCAGGGCTCGTCCATGAGCAGCACATCGGGTTGCACGGCGATGGCCCGCGCGATACACAACCGCTGCTGCTGACCACCGGACAACCCCCCGCCCGGCCGGTCCAGCCGATCCTTGACCTCCTCCCACAGGTTGGCGCCCCGCAGCGAGTATTCGGCTGTGTCGTCGAGAACCTTGCGATTGCGGACACCCTGCAGCTTCAGGCCCGCCACCACGTTGTCGCGAATCGACATGGTAGGGAACGGATTCGGCCGTTGAAACACCATCCCGATGGCGCGACGCACACCGACGGGATCGATACCGGGGCCGTAGATGTCGTCGTCGTCGAGCAGGACCGTGCCCTGCATCCGGGCGCCGGGAATCACCTCGTGCATTCGGTTCAGCGTGCGCAGCACGGTCGTCTTGCCGCAGCCGGACGGACCGATGAACGCCGTCACGCTGCGAGGCAGAACGGATAGCGAAACGTCGGCGACCGCGTGGAAGGCGCCGTAATAAATATTGACGTCCTTGAGGTCTAACCTCTTAGCCACCGCAACTCCTGCCTAGACTTTCTCGGGTGCAAAGACTTTCGCGACCACCCTGGCTCCCACATTAATAAGGGCGATCAGCAGAATCAGCGTCAGGGCGGCTCCCCACAGTCGATCGGTGGGCACCGCGTTGGAGCCCGCACCGGCCGACGTCTGGTCGTACATCATGCCTGGCAGCGTCCCCATGAAACCGGTGAACATGTCGAAATTCATCGCCTGTGAGTAGCCCACCAGGATCAGCAGCGGGGCGGTCTCACCCATCACCCTCGCCAACGCCAACATGATGCCCGTGATGATGCCCGACAAGCATGCTGGAAGCACGATTCTGGTGATCGTTTTCCACTTCGGAACGCCCAGCGCATAGCTGGCCTCGCGCAGGTCCACGGGAACGATCCGCAGCATCTCCTCGGTCGCGCGCACGATCACCGGAAGCATCAACAGCACCAGCGCCAGCGATACCGCGAAACCGGACCGGGGGAAGCCGAGCGTGGCGACGCACAGCGCATAGATGAACAGTGCCGCCACGATCGAGGGCACGCCGGTGAGGATGTCCACCATGAACGTGGTCAGCTTGCCCATCCGGCTCTCACCACTGTATTCGACCAGGTAGATCGCGACGAAAACGCCGATCGGGATGGAGATGACCGCGCACACCAGGCCCTGCATGACCGTACCGACAATGGCGTGATAGGCACCGCCACCGGCCACGAATGCCGTCATGCCGGCTTGGGAATGCGTCCACCACACGCTGGAGCCGACGACGCTGAGACCCTTGGCGGCCACCGAGTAAAGCACCCACAGCAGTGGCACCAGCGCCAGCGCGACCGACAGCGTCACCAGCACGGTCGCGAGCTTGTTCGTGGCCCGCCGACGCAGGCTGACTCCCGCGAATGTGCGGGCCTTGACGGGGCGGTCCAGGATCGACGTCATCGAGTGCCCTTACCGGCGACAGCGGCTCGCGCCAGCGCATTGACGACAAAGGTGAGCAGGAAGAGCACCAATCCGGCGGCGATGTAGGCCCCCGCTTTGTACTGGTCGTTGAACTCCGCCGCCGTGGCCGCGATTTTCGTCGCGAAGGTGTAGCCGCCGTCGAACAACGACCAGCCGAACGCCGCCTGCGTACCGCGCAGAATGATCAGCAAGGCAACCGTCTCACCCAGCGCTCGGCCCAGGCCCAGCATGGCGCCGCTGATGTACCCGGAGCGCCCGAACGGCAGCACAGCGGTCTTGACCACTTCCCACCGGGTGGCCCCGAGCGCCAAGGCGGCTTCGATGTGGCCTTGTGGCGTCTGGACGAACACCTCGCGGGTGACCGCGGTGATGATCGGCAGAATCATAACCGCGACGACCATCCCGCCGGTGAAGATGGTGCCGCCACCGGACACCGACGCGTTGCCGGTGGCGAACAGGAAAAACCCGCCCAGATGCTCGTTGAGCCAGGTCGCGACCGGTCGCAGCCGTGGCGCCAGCACGTACAAGCCCCATACCC
This sequence comes from Mycobacterium fragae, assembly GCF_002102185.1. Lineage (GTDB taxonomy): Bacteria > Actinomycetota > Actinomycetes > Mycobacteriales > Mycobacteriaceae > Mycobacterium > Mycobacterium fragae. The sequence continues at coordinate 263,473 of NZ_LQOW01000026.1, read as the reverse complement.
CGTAGATGATCGACGGGACCGCGGCAAGCAAGTCGACCATGTAGGCCAGTGGCGCGGCGAGCCGGCGCGGTGAGTACTGGGTGAGAAAGATTGCGATACCCAACGCGACCGGCATCGCCAGGATCAGCGCGAACAGCGCCACGAACACCGTCACCTGCAACAGGTCGAAGATGCCGAAACGCATCGCCGATGTGTCGGTGGTGACCCAGTTGCCGCCGTAGCTGAAGAAGTTCTCTTTGTCGCGCGCCAGGGCCGGGATCGCGCGCCACAGCAGGAACAGTCCGATCGCCGCGATCAACACGACGATCAGGACGCCCGAGCCCTCCGACAGTCCGCGAAACAACCGGTCGCCGAGACGAGGTTTGCTGCTGCCCCAAGGCAGCGTGGGCGACCGCCGCGGTTCGAGGGAAGGCGCGGCAACGACGTCACCCGAACCGGCACCGGCGGGATTCGGCGTTGTCACGGGTGCTCCCCTCGATCGCTCCCGGCTCTGCAGCCCATCTCAAATGCTGGAGGTTACTGGACCGCATTGATCGCGGTGACCAGGCGTTGTTTGAACTTATCCGGTAACGGAACATACCCGGCCGGCGATAGACCGTTCTGGCCGTCGCTGGTGGCCACGGTCAAAAACGACTTGACCGCGGCGGAGGTGGCCGGGTCGTAGCCCTTTGAGCACACGATCTCGTAGGTGGCCAGGACCAATGGATAGGCACCGGCCTCTTGGGTGCTGTAGAGGGACTTCAGGTCGAGTTTCAGGTCGTTGCCCTTGCCGGCGAACGCGGCGTTGTCGATGGCGTTGCGAGCCGCGTCGTCGGTAAGCGCCACCGCGCCGCTGCCGTCGTCGATGCGGGCGTACGGTGCGCGGGCCTGATCGGCGAAGCCCTTCTCGACGTACCCGATGGCCCCGGACGTGGATTGCACGGCCTGGATGACGCCGGCGGATTTTTGCGCACCTTCGCCCACGCCGCCCTGAAACTCGCTGCCCGCGCCCCTGGTCCAGCTCTGCGGGGCGGCCGCTGCCAGGTACTTCTGGAAGTTGTCGGTGGTACCCGAGGAGTCTGACCGGTAGATCGGTGTGATCTTGAAGTCGGGCAGCGCGACGCCGTGGTTGAGTGCCATCAGGGCCGGGTCGCGCCAGTTGGTGATCGCGCCACTGAAGATCTTGGCCAGCAGCTCCGCGTTGACGACGAGCGGGTCGACGCCGTCGAGGTGGTAGACGATGGCGATCGGTCCGAACACCATCGGCAGGTGCCAGGCCGGATTTCCGTTGCAGCGCTTGGTCGCCGGATCGATCTGGTCTTCGGTCAGGGGCGAGTCGGAGCCGGCGAAATCGACGTGGCCGGCGATGAATTGCTCACGCCCGGCGCCCGACCCGGTCGGGTTGTACGCCAGGTTCTTGCCCGGACATCGCTGACCCCAGTCTTTGTTGAACAACGAGATGGCATTCTGCTGAGCGGTGGAGCCCTCAGCGGTCAGATCGCGCTTGCCATCACAGCTCACCTGGCCCGCCGAGGTGGACGACGCGCCCTGGATATTGCTGTCGCTGCCGCAGCCGGCCAACATCAGGCCGGTCACCGCCACCGCCAACATCCTGGCCGCTGTGTCGAGCTTCACCGATCTCGCTTTTCCGCTGTGACCGCAGCATAGGCGGTGTCGACACTGTGCTGAGTGAAACCCAGGCGTCGATAGGTCTTGACCGCAGCGATGTTGTCGGACTCGACATAGAGCATCACCGTCGGTTGAGCCGCGCCGGCCAGCCGTCGCGCCAGGTATGCCACCCCGACCGATGTCAGCACTGCACCCAGTCCGCTGCCTTGCGCTGAGCGGTCGACACCGACCACATAAACCTCGCCCAGGCCCGCGTCATCGTGATGCACCTTGGTCCAATGAAACCCGAGCAGGCTTCCCGTCTGTTCGTCGAAGGCCAGGAATAACCCGTCGGGGTCGAACCACGGTTCGCCGCGCCGCTCGTCCAGATCGGCTGCGGTCCAGCCGCTTTGTTCCGGGTGCCCCGCGAATGCCGCGTTGTTGACTCGCAGCAACTCGGCGTCGTCGGCGGGGCCGGCATAGGTCCTGATACGCACTCCGTCGGGCAGCGCCGGCGGTCCGACGTCGTTCAGCGAGCGGCGCATCTGGATGAGTTCGCGAACGGGTATGAGGCCGAGTGCCGATGCCGTCGCCCGGGCCGGCTCCAGGGTTCCGTGCGCCCAGAACCGGTTCCGCCCACCGGTTTTGGACAACGCGGCATGTATCAACCTAGCGCCGTGACCTTGTCGGCGGGCCCGCGGATGAACCACCAACTCCGCCATGCCGAACGAATCGTCCTGCGACGACGACAGGTTCAAGTAGCCGATGATCGCGTCGCCGCCGTTGTCCGGGCGCGGTCCGGCGATCAGTAGGTGCTCGGTGCGCTGATGCGCGAGCTCCCGCAGGACCTGCTCGCCGACAGGTGCCACTCCATCGAATTCGCTTGCCGCCGCCACGAGTTCACGTACTTGCTGCTGCACCTCCGCGGTCAAGCCCGCGTGCCACTGAAGTGGCGTCACTGACTGCGCAGCGGATCGAACCGCGGCTCTTGGCGACTATCGGCGTCAGGTTCACTGTCATCGGCGGTATCGGCCTCGCTGCTCGGCGGTCGACCGCGGGCCGGCCGGACCGCCTTGTAACCCACGTTGCGTACCGTGCCGATCAGCGACTCGTACTCCGGCCCGAGTTTGGCCCGCAGCCGGCGGACATGCACGTCGACCGTACGGGTGCCGCCGAAGAAGTCGTAGCCCCACACCTCGTGCAGCAGCTGCGCGCGGGTGAACACCCGTCCGGCGTGCTGGGCGAGGTACTTGAGCAGTTCGAACTCCTTATAGGTGAGGTCCAGCGGACGTCCGCGCAGTCGGGCAGTGTAGGTGCCCTCGTCGATCACCAGCTCACCGAGGCTGATCTTGCCCACACTCTCCTGGTCGTGAAGCCCGCCGCGGCGGCCGACAAGTAGTCGCAGCCGTGCGTCGATCTCGGCGGGTCCGGTGCTCGGTAGCAGGATCTCGTCGAGTCCCCAGTCGGCATTGACCGCCACCAACCCGCCCTCGCTCACCACCGCCACCGCCGGAATCGACCGACCCGTCGAGCCCAGCAGCCGGCACAGCCCACGCGCAGACGACAGGTCGATGCGCGCATCGACGATCACCACGTCCGCGCTACCGGCTTCCAGCAGCGAGGAAACATCGGCCGGCGCCGTCCGCACCGTGTGGGCGAGCAGCGACAGCGACGGCAGAACCACATCGGGATGCGGCTCTGCGGTCAGCAGCAGTAGATCCAAAAAGCCCCTCCAGCGTCGTGGGAAAGGCGTCTCCCAGCTTCACGGCGAGATGTATGTAGTTAGCGGCCAGGTCATCTAACGATAGCGTGCTACCTGGTCCTCAGCGCGCCGACGATGCAGACCGGGACGGTCTGAGGAGGAGGCGCGCAATTCACCCCAGCGCGCCGACGATGCAGACCCAGACGTGCCCAGCGGGCGGTACGGGACAATGCGTATGTGCGCAAGGTGCTGGTCGGGGCGGGGGCCGCATTGCTGGCTGTCGTGGTCGTGCTCGTCGGCGCCGCCGGCGTGGACTTCGGGACCACCATTTACGCCGAGTACCGGCTGGCCCGTACCCTGCGCGACACAGCACACCTGGGCTTCGATCCGTTCGTCGCGATCCTCGGGTTTCCGGTCATCCCGCAGGCGATGCGGCAGCACTACGACGAGCTGGAGATCAAGGCCGGCGCCGTGGACCGTCCGCTGGTGGGCAAGGCCACGCTGGAGGCCACCATGCATTCGATCGACCTGACCGACGCATCCTGGCTGATCCGGCCGAACGCCAAGCTGCCCGTCGGCAAGCTGGAGAGCCGGATCATCATCGACTCGCTGCACCTCGGCCGCTACATGGGCATCCGCGACCTGATGGTCGAGGCACCGCAGCAGGAAACCAACGACGCCACCGGCGGCACCACCGAATCCGGTATCTCCGGCAGCCACGGTCTGGTGTTCACCGGCACGCCGAAATCGGCGCACTTCGACAAACGGGTCAGCGTCGCAATGGACCTGTCCGTGGCCGGTCCCGACCAAACCACGCTGGTGTTCACCCCCACCGGCGTGCTGACCGGCCCGGACACCGCCAACCAGAAGGTCCCGGACGACAAGCGCGCCGCCGTGCTGGCCGCGTTCACCAGCCGGCTGCCCGACCAGAGGCTGCCGTTCGGGGTGGCGCCGACGAGCCAGGGGGTGCGCGGGTCGGAGGTCATCATCGAGGGCATCACCAGGGGAGTAACGGTCACCCTCGACGGGTTTAACCAGTCATGACCGTTGCAGTGGTGGCGGCCGTGGCCGCATTGGCGCTGGCCGCCGTCGCCGGGTGGCTGCTGAACCGCCGCGCCGGCCAGATGCGGCCAACCGATCCCGGCTCCGGCTTGGACACCAGCGACCTCGGCCTTTCCCGCACCGGGCCGACCGTCGTGCATTTCAGCGCCGCCTGGTGCTCGCCGTGCGCCCGGGTGCGACGAGTGGTCAATCAGGTCTGCGGGGACCTGGGTGACGTGGCACACGTGGAGATCGACTTGGACGCCAATCCATATGCGGCGCGACGTCTTTCGGTGCTGTCACTGCCGACCACGTTCATCTTCGATGCCGAGGGTCGCCAACGGTACCGCACCGCGGGTGTGCCGAGAGCCGATGACCTGCGCTCGGCGCTGACCCCGCTGTTGGCTTGACGGCCGGGCCATTGGGTAAAGTGTCTGACGTGTTCGCCCGCCTCGAGCTCTTGCTCACCAAGCGTCGCGCAGTCGATCTGTGCCGCATCGCGGGCTGCTGCTGTTGTTGTAGTGGCTGAGTAGCCGCGCTTCCCCGCGCCGCGCTCGGAGCAGCCATTCTGGCGTGCCCCCCTTCCCGTGCAACCGAAGCAGCTAGGAGAACCGTGTCGAGTACCAAGACCACCGGGACGACCACCGGCACTATCGGCCAGGTCGATGTTCGCGGTCCCCGATTCGTCGCCTGGATCACCACCGCGGTCCTGGTGATCGTGCTGCTCGCCTCCGGGGTCAGCGCGCCGGCCGCCGCCGTGATTCTGGCGCTGCAGGCCGTCGTGTTCGCCATCGGCGCGGTGGGCGGGCCGCAACGGCATCCCTACGGCCTGGTGTTCGCCAGGGCCGTGGCGCCGCGGCTGGGCCCGGTCCGCGAGCGGGAGCCGGTGGCCCCGCTGAAGTTCGCCCAACTGGTCGGCTTCATCTTCGCGGCCATCGGCGTGGTGGGATTCGCCGCCGGCCTTACGCTGCTCGGCATCATCGCCACCGCGGCCGCGCTGGCCGCGGCCTTCCTCAATGCGGCCTTCGGCATCTGCCTGGGCTGCCAGCTCTACCCCCTTGTCGCCCGCCTGCGCACCCCCGCACCTTCCCGCTGAGCAACCGAAAGGAAACTCCTCATGGCACGCTCCGACGTCCTGGTCTCCGCTGACTGGGCCGAGAGCAATCTCGACACCCCTGGCGTCGTCTTCGTCGAGGTCGACGAAGACACCAGCGCCTACGACGGCGGCCACATCGCCGGCGCCGTCAAGCTGGACTGGCGCGCCGATCTGCAAGACCCGGTCCGGCGTGACTTCGTCGACGCCCAGCAGTTCTCCAAGCTGCTGAGTGACCGCGGCATCTCCAACGACGACACCGTGATCCTCTACGGAGGCAACAACAACTGGTTCGCCGCCTACGCGTACTGGTACTTCAAGCTGTACGGCCACGAGAAGGTCAAGCTGCTCGACGGCGGCCGCAAGAAGTGGGAGCTCGACGGCCGTTCGCTATCCACCGACAAGGTGAACCGCCCGACCACCAGCTACACCGCCAAGCAGCCCGACAACAGCATCCGGGCATTCCGCGACGAGGTCCTCGCCGCCATCAACGTCAAGAACCTGGTCGACGTCCGTTCACCGGACGAGTTCTCCGGCAAGATCCTGGCGCCGGCGCACCTGCCCCAGGAGCAAAGCCAGCGGCCCGGCCACATCCCCGGCGCGATCAACGTGCCATGGAGCAAGGCCGCCAACGAGGACGGCACCTTCAAATCCGACGAGGACCTGGCCAAGTTGTACGCCGAGGCCGGTTTGGACGGATCGAAGGAGACCATCGCCTACTGCCGAATCGGCGAACGGTCATCGCACACCTGGTTCGTTTTGCAGGAATTGCTCGGCCACAGGAATGTCAAGAACTACGACGGCAGTTGGACGGAATACGGCTCCCTGGTGGGGGCCCCGATCGAGTTGGGAAGCTGATATGTGCTCTGCACCGAAGCAAGGACAGACGTTGCCGGCCGGCGTCGACCTGGAGAAGGAGACGGTGATCACCGGCCGCGTCGTGGACGGCTCCGGCCAGGCAGTCGGCGGCGCCTTCGTGCGCCTGCTGGACGAGTCCGACGAGTTCACCGCGGAGGTCGTCGCGTCCGCCACCGGTGACTTCCGGTTCTTCGCCGCACCGGGATCCTGGACGCTGCGCGCGCTGTCGGCGGCCGGCAACGGTGACGCGGTGATCACGCCGTCCGGCGCCGGTATCCACGAGGTCGACGTCAAGATCGCCTGACCCTCGCGGCGCCTCGCGTCGTGACGGCGGATGGCGCGCCGGCGCCGGCGACTAGACTTGTCGCCGTGGTGCTGTTCTTCGAGATCATGCTGGTCGCGGCCGTCGTCGTGATCGCATGGTTTGCGTTGTATGCGCTCTATCGACTGATCACCGACGACTCGTGACTGAGGCCGAACGCCCCGACAGGCCCGCCGGACCGCTTCGTTCCCCCACTTCCGGAGACCGTGCAGTCGCGGCGGCCGCCGAACGCGCGAAAGTGACTGCAGCACGCAACATCCCGGTCTTCGACGACCTGCCCGCCCCCGCGGATACCGCAAACCTGCGGGAAGGCGCCAACCTGCACAATGCCCTGCTTGCGTTGCTCCCCTTGGTGGGGGTGTGGCGCGGTGAAGGAGAGGGGCGCGGAAGCGACGGCGACTACCGGTTCGGCCAGCAGATCGTGGTATCGCACGACGGCGGGGACTACCTGAACTGGGAGGCCCGGTCGTGGCGAATCACCGAGGCCGGCGACTACCAAGGCCCCGGCTTGCGTGAAACCGGCTACTGGCGGTTCGTCAACGACCCCAACGACCCCACCGAATCACAGGCGATCGAGCTGCTGCTGGCGCACTCCGCCGGTTATGTCGAACTGTTCTACGGGTCGCCGCGCACCCAGTCGTCGTGGGAGTTGGTCACCGACGCGCTGGCACGCAGTAGATCGGGCGTGCTGGTCGGCGGCGCCAAGCGGCTCTACGGCATCGTCGAGGGTGGCGATCTGGCTTACGTCGAAGAACGCGTGGATGCCGACGGCGGGTTGGTACCGCATCTGTCGGCGCGGCTTTCGCGGTTCGCCGGCTAGCACGTCCGGCGGATGCGCTATCGTCGCATCACAGATTTGCCCTGTTAGCCCACTGTGCCCTAGGAGAGAGTGCGAATGGGGCTATTCGTCAGCTACTCGAGCCAAGACCGATCGGCCATCGAAGCGCTGACGACCGCGCTTCGCCGGGCCCGCCAACAGGTTTGGTTCGACGAGGATCTCGGCGGAGGCGAAACCTGGTGGAACGCAATCTTGGAGCAGATCCGCTCGTGTGAGGTTTTTATCTTCGCGCTGTCGAATCACTCGCTGCAGTCCAAGCCCTGCCAGGCCGAGCTGCGCTATGCGCAGGCCCTGCAGCGACCGATCCTTCCCGTCCAGATCGGCGCAGTCGACAGCATGCGGGCCAATCCCCTTGCCGCGCTGCAGATTATCGATTACCGCAACCCGACCGTTGACAGCGGCATCCAGTTGGTCACCGCGGTGCACACACTGGCGGCCCAGAACCCGCCGTTACCCTCACCGCTGCCAGACGAGCCGCCGGTGCCGTTCGCCTACCTGATGCGCCTGTCCAGCACGCTCGCCGAACGAGAGCTCGACCCACGCCAGCAGACTCACCTGCTGGCCGAACTCAAATCCGGACTCGATGAGGACGGCGGCGATCCCACCGCTCGGCGCGACATCGCCCGGTTGCTGCGCATGCTGCGCGACCGACACGACGTCACTTACCGCACCCGAACCGAAATCGACGCCCTGCTGGCGTCGGTCGATACGAAGTCATCCGCCGCCCAGCCACCGCCGCCAAGACCGCGCCCACAACACGAGCACCCGGTCGCCCGCACCACCCCGCCGGTTAGAACGCCGCCGCCATCCGCGCCCACCCCTCAGCCGCAGCCGCCGGCCCCGCGACCACGGGTGCCCACGGGGCCCGCCGCGCCGTCGCAGGACGGTGATGCGAGCACGGGATCCCGGAAGCGCTGGGTGATCGCGGGCGCCGCCGGGCTGTCGGCGATCGTTGCAATCGTGCTGATTTCGGTGTTCGTCATCCACCGGCCGACACCGCCACCCGCGCGGAATCAGATGGCACCGACGCCGACCGCCGCACCGTCCGGCGACCTGGAGTCGATTCTGCTCGGCGCAGCAGACGTCAGCACCATCATGGGCGTGCCGAGCATGCAGTCCGCCGAGCGCACCCAGGTGATGCGCACCCCTCAGGGGTCACTGTCGAACCCGGCTTGTCTCGGGGCACTCGACCCCATCGAAGCCCCGACGTATCAGAACACTGGCTACACCGGCGTGCGCGGCCAGGCATTGCGCACTGCGGACACCACCGATCCGCACCGCGTTTACCAAGCGGTGGTGAATTTTCCGTCCGCCCAAAGCGCGCAGGCGTTCGTGACGACATCTGCGGGTAACTGGACAGCCTGCGGTGGCCAAACGGTGACCGTGACCGACGGCAACCAGACGGTCCAGTGGAACTTCGGGCCCGTCAACGGCGCCCCGCCCAGGATTGTGCAGCGACACACACAGGCAGCGGGCGGGCACGTATGTCAGCGTGTGCTGAGCGCGGTATCCCAGGTGGTCATCGATGTCCAGGCATGCGCGCCCGACATCACCAACGAAGCCGGCCAGATCGCCGATCAGATGGCTGCCAACGTGACGTCGTAGCGCCCAGATCGCCTGCCGCGAGCGGTATTTGGGCCCAGAAATGGGCAGCCCCCGAGCCGTAGTTCCGGGTTGGACAGACCGGGGGCTCGGGGGCCGGGTGGCTGCGGGGAATTCGCCAGCAGATAATGCCGGGTCTTTCCAGCCTGGCGCTGCTTAGCGCGCAGCCACCTCACATGTCCATAACGCAATCAATTTCGCGGACCACCTCCTTCCCTGTGTACGGCCGACCGTACCCGCCCACCGGCACGGGAGACAACTGAATTCAGCGATCGCTGACAATGGCGGCGTCGACCAATTCGGCGAATTCCGCCGCCATCGGGGCGCGCGGCAGCGCGTGGCCGTTGAGGGTATGCACGCGCGCGGCCAGCGTCATGCTGGAGACCAACCAAATCCCTTGGGCAGCAAAAAGATCCGACACACGTAGGGCGCGGTAGTCGCAGTCGTAGCCCTTGGCCCGCGCGACCTCGAAGAGTGCCTGTTGGGTGGTTCCGCGCAGAATCGGGTACCAGGGCGGCGGAGTGAGCAAGCCAGTCGCCCCACCGATCTCGGTGGCGATCACCACGGTCGAGCGGGGGCCTTCCAGAACGTAACCGTCCGAGCTGATGAAGATGACATCACCCGCGCCTTGCCGCGCGGCGTGCCGCAGCGCGGCCATATTGACGGCGTACGACAGGGTCTTGGCGCCGGCCAGCAGCCAGGGCATCGCGCCCCCGCCATCAGAGGGCAGTTCGCGGGACAGCGTCACCGCCGCCACCCCGTCGCGACGCGCAGTGGCCACGCGGTCAGCAACCGGGTTGACCGTCACGTAAGCGGTGGGCACGGTGTCGCGTTCCCGGCCACGGCTGTAGACCAGCCGCATCGCACCCTCGTCGGCGGTGCCCCCAGCCCACTGCTGAACCGCCACGTCGATCGCACGCCGCCAGGCCGGCAAATCGGGCTCCGGCAGATCCATCAGTCTTGCCGAGTAGCTCAGCCGCTCCAGATGCGCCTCGACCAGGCAGGCACCGCCGTCGCGCACGAGCAGGGTTTCGAATACGCCGTCGCCGCGCACCGCGGCGAGGTCGTCGGCGAACAGTAGTGGCGTCCCCGGCGGATGAATCTCGCCGTCGAGCGTGACGACCACGCCCGAGTGGCTCGTCATGGTCGAAAAGCCTAACCCGTCCACGAACGTGAAGCTGGACTCACGCTCGTCGCCGAGTGTGACGCTGGCATCACATTCGCGAGTCATTGCAGCCGGGTAGCGGGCCGTAGAGTTGGGATGTGTCCGCAGTTCCCGCCCCTGATACCGGGCCCGACGCCGGCGTCGCCTGGCACTATGGCGATCCGCTGGGCGAGCAGCGCGCCGCCGAGGCCGACGCCGTGCTGGTGGATCGGTCACACCGTTCTGTGCTCACACTGACCGGTGCCGACCGGCAGACCTGGCTGCACACCATCTCCACGCAGCACGTCAGCGAGCTTCCCGACGGCGCCAGCACACAGAACCTCAGCCTCGACGGGCAGGGCCGGGTCGAGGATCACTGGATCCAGACCGAGCTGGGCGGTGTCACCTATCTCGACACCGAGCCGTGGCGGGGCGACCCACTGCTGGACTACCTGCGCAAGATGGTGTTCTGGTCGGAGGTCACCCCGGCGGCCGCCGAGCTTACGGTGCTGTCGCTGCTGGGGCCGCGACTGGCTGAACGGCCGGTGCTCGACGCGCTGGGACTCGACGCTTTGCCCGCCGAGATGACCGCGGTGCCATTGGACGGCGGTGGCTTTGTCCGGCGAATGACTAGCGCGCGGCAGGGCCAGTTCGAGCTGGACCTGCTCATCGAGCGCACAGAGTCCAGTGAGTGGCACCGTCGTTTGACCATGGCAGGCGTCCGCTCGGCAGGGGTGTGGACGTATGAAGCCCACCGGGTGGCGGCAGTGCGCCCCCGGCTCGGGGTCGACACCGATGAGCGCACCATCCCGCACGAGGTGGGCTGGATCGGGGGCCCCGGAGTAGGAGCCGTTCACCTCGACAAGGGCTGCTATCGCGGGCAGGAGACAGTGGCTCGGGTGCACAACCTGGGCAAACCGCCGCGGATGCTGGCGTTGTTGCACCTGGACGGCTCGGTGGACCGGCCGTCCACGGGCGATGCGGTGCTGGCCGGCGGTCGTGCGGTCGGCAGGCTTGGAACCGTGGTCGAGCACATCGACTTCGGCCCGGTGGCGCTGGCGTTGCTCAAACGCGGACTGCCCGCCGACACCGCTCTGGTTACCGGCGGTGATGCGCAGGTGGCCGCGGTTATCGACGCCGATTCCCTGCCGGCGCTCGACATGCCGGGTGCTGGACGAGTGGCCGTGGAGCGCTTGCGGGGAACGGTCCGCTGACCGTGCCGGGGTCGAGCAGGGCGCACCAGCACGCAACCAGCGGACGCACGGTAAGCTGTCGACAGGACAATAAAGACAAAGATCGGAGCCGCCTTCTCATTGGGCCGCTCCGTTATTGCGCGAGGGGGTTCCCCCATGGGCCGCGGCCGGGCTAAGGCGAAGCAGACCAAGGTTGCTCGAGAACTGAAGTACAGCTCCCCGCAGACCGATTTCGAGCGGCTTCAGCGCGAGCTGTCCGGGTCGGGTGCCGATGACTCCAGCGATTTCGACGGCGACGGCCGACTGTCGGATGACCCGTGGAGCGATGACGACGACTGGCGCCGCTAAACCAGCTCTCTAAAACCGCGGGTGTTGCCCCACGAGCTTCGCTCGCGGGCTGCCCTTCCCGCCTTTGTTGACCGTTCCCAGCACCCAGCAGTCCAAATGCCGGGCAGTGAGGATGGCCAGCGCGCGGTCGGTATCCTCCGGCGCGACGACGGCGACCATGCCCACCCCCATGTTGAACGTCTTCTCCATTTCCGCACGGGTGACCCGGCCGCGCTGCGCGATCATCGTGAATACCGGCGCCGGCGTCCAGGTGCCGCGGTCGACCTCGGCGACCAGCCCGTGCGGGATGACCCGTTCCAGGTTGCCGGCCAACCCCCCGCCGGTGATGTGGCAGAACGTGCGGACATGGGTTTCGGCGGCCAGTGCCAGACAATCCTTGGCGTAGATGCGAGTGGGCTCGAGTAGCTCTTCGCCCAGCGTGCGGCCGAACTCCTCGACATAGCCGGCCAGGTTCATCCGGTCGATGTCCAGCAGGACGGCACGGACCAGCGAGTATCCATTGGAATGCAGACCGGAGGACCCCATCGCGATGATGACGTCGCCGGGCTTGACGCGCTCCGGTCCCAGCACGTCGTCAGCCTCGATCACACCCACTGCCGTCGCCGACAGGTCGTAGTGGTCTGGTTCGATTAGCCCGGGGTGTTCGGCCGTCTCGCCGCCCAGCAGCGCGCATCCCGCGCGCATGCACCCGTCGGCGATCCCGGCGACGATCGCGTTGAGCCGTTCGGGCACTATCCGGCCCAAAGCAATGTAGTCCAGCAGGAACAGCGGCTCGGCGCCGCAGACCACCAGGTCGTCGACCACCATCGCGACCAGGTCCAGTCCGACGGTGTCGTGCTTGTCCATCGCCTGCGCGACCGCCAGTTTGGTGCCCACGCCGTCGCTCGAGGCCGCGAGCAGCGGTTCGCGGTAGTCGCGCCGAAGCGCGAACAACCCCGCGAATCCGCCCAGCTTGCTGCGCACCTCAGGCCGGGTGGCCTTCGACGCGAGCGGCTTGAACAGTTCTACGGCGCGCTCACCGGCTTCGATGTCCACTCCGGCCGATGCATAGGTGACGCCGTGGGAACCCGGGTCTTTTGCGCGCGCGGTCATCGCGATAAAGGCTACCGGTCCTCGCCGACCGACGGGCTACGGATGGCGCAGCACCGCGGCCTGCTCCTCCTCCGGGGACACGTCTGGGGCCGCAATGTCGGGTTGCACACCGGCTCCACGTGCGGTGGTGGCCAGCATGTGCTCGATGACGTTCTTGCCCAGTGCCGTCTCGCCGGGCAGCTCGATCGGATACTTGCCGTCGTAGCAGGCCGTGCACAGCCGCGAGGTGGGTTGCTCGGTCGCGGCGACCAGGCCACGCAGCGAGATGTATCCGAGCGTGTCGGCGTTGATGGCATGCCGCACTGCTTCGAGCATCTCGTCCTCGTCTTCGACGGCGTTGGCGATCAGCTCCGCCGGCGACGGGAAGTCGATGCCGTAGAAGCAGGGCCATTTCACCGGCGGTGAGGCGATCCGCACATGCACCTCGACGGCGCCGGCCTCGCGAAGCATCCGCACCAGCGCGCGCTGAGTGTTGCCCCGCACGATGGAGTCGTCGACGACGATGAGCCGCTTGCCGCGGATGACTTCCTTGAGCGGGTTGAGCTTCAGCCGGATCCCGAGTTGGCGGATGGTCTGCGACGGCTGAATGAAAGTTCGCCCGACGTAGGCATTCTTCATCAGGCCCTGCCCGAACGGGATGCCGGACTCTTGCGCATAGCCGACCGCGGCGGGGGTGCCTGACTCGGGAACGCCGATCACCATGTCGGCGTCGATCGGGCACTCACGGGCCAGCCGACGACCGATCTCGAGCCGCGTGGCGTGCACCGACCGGCCGGCGATCGTGCTGTCTGGCCGCGCCAGATAGACGTACTCGAAAACGCAGCCTTTCGGGCGGGGGTTGGCGAACCGGATCGACCGCACGCCGTCGGCGTCGATGGCCAGCAGCTCGCCCGGTTCGATGTCGCGGACGAACGAAGCCCCGACAATGTCGAGCGCGGCGGTTTCCGAGGCCACCACCCAGCCGCGGTCGAGCCGTCCAAGCGACAGCGGCCGCACCCCGTACGGATCGCGGGCCGCATACAGGGTGTTCTCGTCCATGAAGATCAGGCAGAACGCACCGCGCACCGTGGGCAGCAGCTCCAGCGCCGCCTGCTCGAGGCTGGAATCAGCTGCGCCGTGCGCCAACAACGCGCCCAGGATGTCGGAGTCCGTTGTGGCAGGAGCGGCGCCGCGCGTCGCGACCAACCCGGCGGCGCGGGCGCGTGCGACCAGCTCCGTGCTGTTCACCAGATTGCCGTTGTGCCCCAACGCAACCCCCGTGCCGGCGGAGGTGTTGCGGAACACCGGCTGAGCGTTCTCCCAGGTGGTCTGCCCGGTGGTGGAGTAGCGGCAGTGCCCGATGGCAACGTGGCCCTCCATGGCCGCCAGCGTCTGCTCCTCGAAAACCTGGCTGACCAGGCCGAGGTCCTTGAACACCAGCACCTGCGATCCGTCGGCGACGGCAATGCCGGCGGCCTCCTGGCCCCGGTGCTGCAGCGCGTACAGACCGTAGTAGGTGAGCTTGGCGACTTCCTCCCCGGGAGCCCAGACGCCGAATACGCCGCATTCTTCGCCAGGCGGGTTTTCGTGAGTGTCGAGAGGAAGTGGCTGCTGGCCGGTCACGGTGGGGCTGCTCCCTGGGGCGCGGTTGGTGACATAACGGAGTCTACGGAAACGACGGTCATGTCACCGAATCGGGCGAGCGTGTTGCGCATCTTACAAACGGACATCGGCCGCAGACGGTTCCCAGCAGGATTCAGCGGTCACATAGGCCACAAGGGTCACAGATCGTCGAGTACCTGATAACCGGCGTTGTAGCCGGGGGTGAAGGTGATGCCCGGCCCGCCGTGGCACCCGGCACCGGCGAGGTAGAGCCCGCCGATCGGAATGGGCAGGTCGATGAACCCCTTTGGTCCGGGACGGTTTGGTCCCATCAAATCGGGGTGCAGCAGGCCGTGACAGAAGTCGCCGGACGGCGCTCCGAACATGGTTTGCATGTGGTAGGGCGCAAACGTGATGTGCCGAATCACGATGTCCTTGAAGTTGGGCGCGTAGCGGGTGATCTTGTCGATAACCCGTTGGGCCATCTCGTTTTTGAGGTGGCCGTGCTGATCCCGACTGACTTCGACGGGGAATGCGTAGGCGAACGCGCTCGCGGCGTGCTTGCCCGGTGGCGCCAGACCGGCGTCCAGGCAGGACGGAATCTGCATACCCAATGAGGGATTGTCCGGGATGACGCCCTGCCGGCACATCTCCCATTGCCGTTGCTGTTCCTCGGGTGAGCCGAAGATTCCGATGGACTGCTGCATGCCGGGCTCGTTCAACAGCTCGTAGGGCGGCGCGAATTCGGGCAGACCGTCGAGCGCGAAGTGAATCTGCACGAACGAGGCGCGGTGGTCGCGTCCGGATAGTCGCGAAATGAGTTCTGCCGGAAGGTGTTCCGGGGAAAGCAGCTCGGTGAGGGTGACGTCAGGAGACAGGTTGGATACCACCACCGGCGCGGTGATCGTCGTACCATCACGCAGCCGCACCCCGGTCACCCGCTCGTCGTCAACCAGAATCTGCTCGACCTTGGCGCGGAATCGGATCTCGCCGCCGTGTGCCACGAAGAGTTCCCGCAGATGCTCGGTGAGCGCTCCGATGCCCCCCGCGAGCTTGGTCATCATCGCGGCGCCCTCGTCAGGCACCGCCAAGGCGAACGCCAGGCAGGTGGCACTGCCCGGGGTGTAGGGCCCGCGGTAAGTCGAGTTCACGGCGAGGAACGCCAGCATTCCCCGCATCACGGCATGCTTGTCCTTGTCGGGGAGGTAGCGGTCGATCACGTCCATCGCCGACCCGAACAGCATTTCGTGGATGGCTCGGCGTTCGGCTTCGCTTGCCGCACAGGCGTACATCTCGTCGAGCGTCTTGGGCGGTGTGCGCACCTCGAAGCGGCCGAGCGCCCGTGCGGGGCCCTGGCTCCAGGCGATCAAGTCGGCCATTCCCGCGATCGCCTCGGCACCGTGTTTTTCGCCGAGGTGGGCCATCAGCGCAATGGGGTCGCGATAGAAGATCATCGGCTCTTCACCGGCCTCGCCGATGTTGATCGACATCACGTCCGGATCGATTGTGGGCAGTGCGTCGAGGCCGAGGTCCTTGGTGATCTGGCTGGCGGTCGGGAACTGCACCGAACCCGCGATCTCGTAGCGGAATCCGTCGATCAGCTCGACGGTGGCCGCCATGCCCCCGCAGTAGGTGTTGGCCTCCAGGCACACCGTCTTCAGTCCCGTGCGTTGCAGGATCGCGGCGGCGGTCAGGCCGTTGTGGCCGGCTCCGACCACGATCGCGTCGTAATCAGTCATCCGGCAAGAATATGTCAGTACTGACATCTTTGGAAGACGTCAGTACTGACATACTCGTGGCATGGCCAACCGTCATGAGCTGCGGCGGCGCTCGACGCACGAGGCGCTTCGCCGGGTCGCGCTGGCGAGTTTCGCGCGTAAGGGCTTCGCCAATGTGACGGTGACCGAGCTGGCGCGGGAAGCCGGAGTTACCGAACGCACCTTCTTCCGCCATTTCCCGACCAAGGAAGCGGTGCTGTTTCAGGACTACGAAACTCAACTGGAATGGCTGGCGGAGGCGTTGGCGCAGCGTCCCGCCTCGGAATCGCTGTTTGACGCGGTCCGGGCCAGCGTCGAAACGTTTCCACACGATCTGGAGGTGGTCCGGCAGGCCGCGATGGCCCGGGTGGAGTTGATCAGCGCAGACCGTATTGCCGCCCACCTTCGGGTGGTGCAGTCGTCGTTCGCCAAGGTGCTCACCGAATTCGTCAAGCAGCGCTATTCACATGTACCCAACCTCGATTTGGTCGCCGAGGTGACCGGCTCCACGTTGGCCGCGGCACTTGTTGCGGCCGTGGAGAATTGGGGTCGCAACGGATGCATCGGTGACCTGGGTGAGACGGTGGCCGCCAGCCTGGACCTGATCCGGTCCGGTCTTGCTCCGTTGTCACATTCATCCGGCCAGGCGCACCAGCGGTAGCCACGCCTGGATCTCGCCGGCGCGCGAGCCCGAAAGTTGCAGCGCCCCGGCGGCGCTGGCGTCGTCGACCGACAACAGCCCAGTGGCGAGCAGCAGCCAGGTCCGCGGATCGGTTTCGACGACGTTGGGCGGTGTGCCCCGGGTGTGTCGTGGGCCGGAAACACATTGGACGGCAACGAAAGGCGGAATGCGGACCTCGACGCTGGCGCCGGGGGCTTGTTCGGCCAACGTCCGCGCGGTCAGGCGAACGGCAGTAGCCAGGTCGGCGCGGTCCGGCTCGGGGCGGGTGTCGTCGCGCAGCCACGCTTCGACGGCACTGACCGCCTCGCGGGTCTTCGCCGGATCGGCTTTGCGACGGGCGGCCATACCCAAGGGTCGCACACCATCAATGCTTGACCTCAACTAATGTTGAGGTCCTAACCTCGGTGTCATGTCGTTCAAACCGCACGAAATCGAGTACATGAAGACTGCCGAGCTCGCCCGGCTGGCCACCATCCAACCCGACGGCACACTGCAGAACAGTCCGGTCGGCTTCAGCTACAACGAGGACCGCGGCACCATCGACATCCACGGCTACCGAATGTCCAAGAGCCGCAAGTTCCGCAACGTGGCCACCAATAACACCGTCGCGCTGGTGATCGACGACATCGTGTCGCGCAACCCGTGGCGCGTGCGCTGTCTGGAGATCCGGGGCATCGCCGAACAGGCCGTATCGGACGAACGACGCGCCGAGCCCAACGGCGACGCGATCGACACCGCGATCATTCGGATCACCCCGCGCCGCATCATCAGCTTCGGCATCGACGACACCGAGACCGAGCCGCACAAGCTGGTAGTCGATAGCCGCGATGTGCCGGCTACGCCCGACTAGGCCGAGAACGAGATGTCGGCGCGCGAGATTGGTTCGGCGCACGCGCTACAGGTCAGAATCGGTGTGAGCTTGCGACGGCAGTTCTCGTGCACGAGCCGCACCGGAGACCGGCCGGCGAAGACCCAGCGGTCGCCCCAGGCCAGCATCGATAGCGGCACCGGATAGAGGTCCAGACCCTTCTCCGTCAGCCGGTATTCGTCGCGGGCGGGCCGCTCCCGGTAAGCGGCCTTGGTGAGGATGCCAAGTTCGACAAGCCGCCGCAGGCGCTGGGTGAGGATGTTCGTCGCGATGCTCAAACGCTGCTGGAACTCATCGAATCGCGTTGACCCGTAAAACGATTCGCGGATCAGCAGTGCGCTCCAACGGTCACCCGTCACCTGCAACGTCGCTGCGACCGAACTCGGGCCCACCCGGTGCAACAGCTGCAGATCCGGTGTCCGTTGACGCCGCAGCGGCAGCCCGGCCATCGGGCGGGGGCGTCGGTCAAACCTCACGTCGCGGGCGTGCACCAACTCCCGGCACTGCCCGCAGCGCAGTTCACCGTGGATCCGGGCGGCACATCCCCGGTGGGAGGCGTGCACCGGGACCTCGCCAGAGTCGTCACACCACCGTTCGCCCCAGGCCATCGCGGTCATGATGCACGCGATGAAGTCGTCCCCCATTTCGGTGAGTCGGTACTCCTGTTCGTGGCGCTCCATCAGACCGTTCGCGCAGAGGCGAGACAGCCGCGCGCTGAGCGTCGACCGCGCGATGCCCAGTCGACGCCGGAATCCGTCGAACCGGCTGACGCCGCCAATGATCGCCTCGCTCAACACCATCCATGACCAGGCGTCGCCGATGGTCTCGACCGCACCGAACACCGAGCAGTCCAGCTCGGCCGGCCCGGAGATTTCACGCATAGCGCCAAGGATATCCAGGATTACTTGCATAACGAGACGGCCACCGGCTAAGGTGACAAAAGTCTCGTTATGCAAGTTACTGCCATCGGCGGAGGAAATGACGATGCCCGACTACCAGAACCTGTTATTCGCCCGATCGGGGCCGATCACGACCATCACGCTGAACCGGCCGGAGAAGCACAACGCCCTGGACCGGGTGCTCTCCGATGAACTGAACCGAGCCGTCCGGCAGGTTCGCGGCGACCGCGACTGCCGCATTCTCGTCCTCCGCGGCGCCGGCGACACGTTCTGCGCCGGCGACGACATCGCCGAGTTCAACACCTGGGGTCCCGAGGACCCCTACTGGCAGGTGCGGCTGTACCAGGAGACGGTGCAGATCATCGAGGACCTGACCCCGATCACAGTCGCCGCGGTCGACGGGGTGTGCACGGGCGGTGGGTTGGAACTGACGCTGGTGTGCGATTTCGTCATCGCCACCGATCGGTCCCGATGGGGCATGCCCGAGATCGACTGGGACATCACCCCGGGCTGGGGCGGCACATCGCGGCTGCCCCGATTCGCCGGTCGACGTAAGGCCAAGGAGTGGAACCTGATTGGCGCGTTGTTCGACGCTGCAACCGCGGAGCGCTACGACCTCGTCAACCGGGTCGTGACCCCCGAGGATCTCACTGCCGAGGTCGAGGCGCTGTGCCAGGTGATGCTGCGCAAGCATCCGCTGACGGTGCGGCGCACCAAGTTCATCATGAACAAGAGCGCCGACCTGCACGTCTCAGGCGCGCTCGCGTTCGAAGTCCCGATCATGCCGTTCTCGGGCACGACGGGCATCGCCGAATTCACCGATCGGGACGCGCGCGCACGGCGGCGCGAATTGTCGAGGGACTTTTGGCAAGACCGAGGCGGCAAGCAAAATCAGGAAATACCTGGCCGTCGCTGAATCGCCAGCGCCGCCGCAGCGCCGGCCTCGTTGATCGCCAGGTGCGCCAGCATCGGCGCGGCCAAACTGCCGGAACGCTCGGCCAGCCAACCGAATACCCAGCCCGCGCCGCCGGTGGCCAGCACCGTGGGCAGCACCGGCTCACCGGTCGCCCGTGCGTCGGCGATGTGGGAGAGACCGAACGCGGCGGCTTGCAGCATCCGTCCGCCCCTCGCCCCGAAAGCGCCGGAACCGGCGGTGGCCAGCGCCGCCCGGAATGCGGCCTCCTCGGCCCACACCGTGCCCAGCGGTATCTGTAAGGCCAACCAGGCCGACGCCGACGGCGGCAGCTCGCGGCCAACCATCGAAAGCCGAACTGCCGGAACGGATGTCGTCGCGAACACACCCGTCGCCGCCGCCGAGCCGGCCACCAGCCCCAGGCGCAACCCCCGCCATAGCGACGGCGGGCGCAGTCCCAGCGGCGCCTGGGTCAACATGACGAGTAGGCCGGCAAGGCCGGCCTGCAGCGGCATCCGCCACGGCGCGGGTAGTCGGGGGCCGAGAAAGCTCCAGCCGACCAGTGCTCCGGCCAGCCCGAGGCTCCATCCGCGGCCAAAACCTCGGCGCCGCATCATGTTTGCGGTCCGTCAGCGATTTCGGCCATTTTCAGCGCGGCCCGCATGCGCTCGGTGTCGGCTGCAGTCCAGCCGTCCGGCGGGGCTACCGCGACCCAGCCATCCAAGATGCCGTTGCTGTAGTTGTGGCCATGCCCGCCGGGCACTCCCTCGGCTTCCGTCAGGTCCGCACTGACCTGCCAGAAGGTGACCACGGGATACCAGCGCATCGCTGCGGTGCGGTCTCGGCCGCGCGGTTCGACGAGCCAGGCCGGCCGGCTGAAGAGCAGATCGGGTGACCACCAGACCACCGGATCGGAGGGGTGCTGCAGAAACAGCACGCGGGTGCCATCCCATCGAGGTGCCGCCACCCGGGAGATGTCTGCGGGATCGATGGACTCGGAGAACCGCACGGTTCGGCCGTTGTCGTAACGCGGCTGCACCTCGGTGGTGCCAGGGTCGCGCCGCACGATCAGCGCATGCCACAACGGGCTTTCATGTGGCGGCCCCACCCACAGCACCGCATCGAATCCCATCCTGCTGATGTCGGGTAGGAATCCGAATGCGGCTTGGCCGGCCATCGAACCCAGGCTTTCTCCGTACAGCAGCAATTTCGGTCGGTGGTCCGGCGGGAGTTGCTGCCATTGGTCGTGGACGGTGTCGATCAGCATCCGGCCGGAATTCATGGACTTCTGCCGGTCAGCCAGAAACGAGATCCAGCTCGGCAGATATGAGTACTGCAGACCGACGATCGCGGTGTCGCCGTTGTACATCATTTCCAGTGAGCTGGCTGCTACCGGGTCGATCCAGCCGGTGCCGGTGGTCGGGGCGATCACCAGCAGCTTGCGGGTGAATGCGCCGGTGCGCCGCAGTTCTGCGACGAGCACATCCATCCGGCTCTGGTCGTCGGGGGCCGTGTGCAGCCCGGCATACACCCGGATGGGCTCCTTGGCGGGGCGCCCGTTGAGCCGGGTGAGTTCTGCTGCGTGCGGACCGGTGGCGACGAAGTTGCGTCCCTGGAAGCCGAGCGTGTCCCACGGCGCCAATGACGCCGGGCTGCCGGACTTTTCGGGGAGCATCGGTTGGGACAGGCCGGCGCGGGTGGCGGCGTCCTGGGGCTGGAAGACCGCGTTCGCGCCGGCGAAGAACCCGCGGACGACGACGCCGTCGAACAGCGCGACCAGGAACGCCACCACGATCGCGGTGCCGATGAACAGCGCCACCTCATCGTGTAAGTGCCATCGCCGGATGAGCATCCGGGCGAGCAGCTTGCTGGCGTCGATGATCACCCGGAACGATGAGACCAGCAGAGCACCGACGGCGGCAGCGACGACCAACGTGCGCAGGTAGCCCAGCGTCGTCGGCCCGGCGATGCCCATCAGCGCCGACACCTGCCGCTGCCAGGAGGCGGCCGGGATGAGCATCAGCACACACGCCGTCGGTGCGATCACGACGACTGCGGCCTTCATCCAGAACAGCACCCGCGGAGGCGGCGGCCACCACCGGGCGCTGCGCAGCACGACGCGGTAGGCGGCCTTGCCGAGCACCACACCCAGGCCGTAGCCGAAGGCGGCGTTGATGCCCCCGATCAGCCCCTGAAATAACCAGTCGCGCGGCAGCAACGACGGCGTCAGCGACAAGCAGAAGAACAACGCGCCGAATGCCACTCCGACGAATTTCAGCCGCAGCAGACTCCATGCCCACACCAGCAACGGATGGTGAGTGCGGGTTTCGGCCGGCCCGCCGACCGATTCGCCGGTGACGGCGTCGACGGGGGTGGTCATGCCGTCATCCGAACAGGGTCGCCAACACGGTTTCCGACGTCCTGCGCAGCTCGGCCAGGGATACGGTGAACAGACCCTGAACCTCTACTGCGTCCGACCCTGGGTCGACGACGCCGATGCGGGCGGCGGGCAGGCCCCGCGCCTGACACATCGAGGTGAACCGGCTTTCCTCGGTGCGTGGCACGGCCACCAGAACTCGGCCCGCCGACTCGGAGAAGAGCATCACGAATGGATCGGTGTCTTCGGGAAGCACGATGCGGCAACCTGTTTCGCCCGCGAGCGCCGATTCGACCAGCGCCTGTGCCAGGCCGCCTTCGGAGAGGTCGTGGGCGGCGGACACCAGCCCGTCGCGGGAGGCCGCGGTCAGCACATCGGCCAGCAGTTTTTCGCGGGCCAGGTCGACCGCGGGCGGTAGTCCGCCGAGATGGCCGGCGGTGACCTGCGCCCAAATCGATCCGTCGAATTCGTCGCGGGTATCCCCGAGCAGCATCAGCGTCTCGCCCGGCTCGGTGCCGAAGGAGGTGGGAAGACGCCGGCTCACATCGTCGATCACGCCGAGCACGCCGACTACTGGCGTCGGCAGAATGGCCGTCGACCCGGTCTGGTTGTAGAAGCTGACGTTACCCCCGGTCACCGGAACGCCAAGCGCCGCACAGCCATCGGCCAAACCTCGCACCGCCTCGGAGAACTGCCACATCACGCCGGGGTCTTCGGGTGAGCCGAAGTTGAGGCAGTTGGTGACGGCTACCGGGGTGGCGCCGGTGACGGCGACGTTGCGGTACGCCTCGGCGAGGGCGAGCTGGGCGCCGATGTAGGGATCCAGCATGGTGTATCGCGCGGACGCGTCGGTCGACACGGCGATGCCGCGGCCGGTCGATTCGTCGACGCGCAGCATTCCGCCATCGGCGTGCTCCGCCAACACGGTGTTGCCGCGCACGTAACGGTCGTACTGTTCGGTGATGAATGCACGACTACACAGATGCGGACTGCCCAGCAGCGCAAGCAAAGTCGAACGCAGTTCGTCACCGGTGACCGGCCGCGGCAGCCGGCTCGACCGGTCGGAGTTCAACGCGTCCTGTGACTCCGGTCGGGCCAACGGGCGCTGGTAGACGGGGCCTTCGTGGGCCACCGTACGCGGCGGGACATCGACCACGGTCTCGCCGTGCCAAGTGATCCGCAGCCGGTCGCCGTCGGTGACCTCGCCGATCACCGTGGCCAGCACCTCCCATTTGCGGCACACCGCGAGGAACGCCTCCACGTTCTCCGGGGCGACCACCGCGCACATCCGCTCCTGCGACTCGCTGCACAGCACCTCGGCAGGCGTCATGTTTGCCGTGCGCAACGGGACGGTGTCCAGTTCGATGGTCATGCCGCCATCGCCGGCAGACGCCAACTCCGATGTGGCACAGGCTATTCCGGCTCCGCCCAGATCCTGGATTCCGACGACCAGGCCGGACGCGTAGAGCTCCAGACAGCACTCGATGAGCACCTTCTCCATGAACGGGTCGCCGACTTGCACCGACGGCAGCTTCTTGCGGCCAGGTCCGGACTCGTCGCCGCCGAAGGTGTCCGAGGCCAGCACCGAAACGCCGCCGATACCGTCGAGCCCGGTGCGCGCCCCGAACAGGATGATCTTGTTGCCGGTGCCCGAGGCGAAGGCCAGATGGAGATCTTCGGTTCGCAGCACGCCGACGCATAGTGCGTTGACCAACGGATTACCGGCGTAACAGGCGTCGAACACGGTCTCGCCGCCGATGTTGGGCAGGCCCAGCGAGTTGCCGTAACCGCCGATGCCCCGCACCACTCCGTCCAGCACCCGGCGGGTGTCCGGTGCGTCGGGCGCCCCGAAGCGCAGCTGGTCCATCACCGCGACCGGGCGGGCGCCCATCGCCATGATGTCGCGGACGATGCCGCCGATCCCGGTGGCCGCGCCCTGATAGGGCTCGACGTAGGAGGGGTGGTTGTGCGACTCCACCTTGAAGGTGACCGCCCAGCCGTCACCGATGTCCACGACGCCGGCGTTCTCGCCGATGCCGGCCAACATGCCTGCGCGCATCTCGTCGGTAGTGGTCTCACCGAAGTAGCGCAGGTGAACTTTCGAGGACTTGTAGGAGCAATGCTCACTCCACATCACCGAGTACATCGCCAGCTCGGCGTCGGTGGGCCGGCGGCCCAAGATGTCGCGGATCCGCTGGTATTCGTCGTCTTTGAGGCCCAATTCGCGGAACGGCTGGGGCTGGTCAGGTGTGCCCGCAGCCCGCTCGACGGTATCGACCGCGTGAGTGAGCCCAGACGTCACGGAGACAGTCTAGATTCCGCGGTTCAGGGGGCCGGGATGCACGTTTGCATGTCGCGCTGACGGGTAGCCGCACAGAGTCCGAGAAATCACCACAGGAGGACCGAATGACTACTGGGACCGCTGAGACCGGACATGTCACCGGCACCAAAGACAAGAACTACAACCTGATTTGGTACACCGAGAAGTGCCTGGACAACGCGCTGCGGCTGGAGACCTACATCCAGGACGCCGAGCGCGACGGCGACAAGGAAGTGGCCGACTTGTTCCGCAAGGCGCAATCGGACAGCCGTAAGGGCGCCGAGCTCGCCGAGCACCTGCTCGCCAAGCGGCTCTAGCTACTCCCGGCCACACAGAACAGGTTGCCGCCGGGGTCGGCCATCACCACCCATCGGAAGTTCTCGCCGATGCTGTGCCGGCCGACCTCGGTGGCGCCGGCGGCGCTGAGCCGCGAAACTTCGCCGTCGACGTCGGCCGCGCTGAAATCGAGATGCACCCGGTTTTTCCCCGGGGTAGGGTCGGGCACCTTCTGAAAGCCCAGCCGTGGGCCTTCGGAGCGAATCACCGCAATGAATTCGCCCGGAATCAGCTCCTGCGTTTTTCCGTCGAACTGCTCGGCCCACCATTGGGCAAGCTTCGCCGGGTCAGCGCAGTCGAACGTAACCATCTCCGTTTTGAGTGCCATACCCGGATGGTAAGTCAGCCCGGCGACAGAAACGCCTGCAATGCAGCCGAATATGCGGCGACATCGTGGGCGCCCATCAGTTCTCGCGCGGAGTGCATGGCCAGCTGGGCGGCGCCCACGTCGACGGTCGGGATGCCGGTTTGCGCCGATGCCATCGGGCCGATCGTCGACCCGCAGGGCAGGTCGGCGCGATGTTCGTAGCGCTGCAACGGCACACCGGCCTGCTGGCAGGCCAACGCGAACGCCGCGGCGGTGCGGCCGTCGGTGGCGTAGCGCAGATTCGGTTGCACCTTGAGCACCGGGCCGCCGTTGATCGCGATGAGGTGCCCGGGCTCATGCCGGTCCGGGTAGTTCGGGTGGGTGGCGTGTGCCATGTCGGCAGAAGCCATCGTGGATCCCGGCAGCCGGCGCAGGAAGTCTTCCCGGCTTGCGCCGCCGGCGAGCACGATGCGTTCCAACGTGGACAGCAACAGCTCGGAGTTGGCGCCGTGATCGGAGGTGGAGCCGACTTCCTCGTGGTCGAATAGCGCGAACACGGGCAGATATCCGCGTGGTTCAGCGGCGAGGAATGCCTCCAGGCCCGCGTAACAAGAAGCCTGGTTGTCCAGCCGGGGTGCACTGACGAACTGCTCGTCCACCCCGGACAACGCCGACGGTGTGAGGTCGTGGGTCATCAGGTCGAAACCCAGCACTTGGCCGGGATCGACGTCGGCCTGCTCGGCGACATATCCGAGAAACGAGCGGCGGGTCCCCCCGACGGCCCACACCGCGTTGACGTGGCGTTGCGGGTCCAGCGTGACCGACTTGCGGTCCTCGGCCAGGTGAATCGCCAGCTGCGGCACCCGCAGGATCGGCTCGTCGATCCGCACCAGCCGGTGGGTGATATCGGCGCCGTCGCGCACCGACAGCCGACCGCTGATACCCAAGTCGCGGTCCAGCCAGGAATTCAGCCAGGCACCCCCGTACGGCTGTAGCGCTACCATCTGCCATCCGGCGACCTCACGGTCGGGATGCTGTTTGACCCGCAGGTTCGGGCTGTCGGTATGGCCGCCGACGATGCGAAACGGCTGACCTGGATCAGCCGAGTCGCTGCTGCTGTCCCAGGCCAGCAAGGAACCCGCCCGCACCGTGAAGAATCGGCCGCCGGCGCGCGGCCACAGGTCGGTTTCGGTGAGCTGTGTGTAGCCGTTGCCGCGCAGCCTTTCCGCCGCCGTGGCGCAGACGTGAAATGGCGACGGCGACGCGTCGATGAATTCGCACAGGTCCTTTGCCGTCGCCGCCATGTCCCCATCTTTTCATCACGGCATCGACCGGGACGTTAGGGTCGAAGCGTGCCCGATGTGCAACCGCAGCCGGTTCTCGCACCGTTGACCCCGGCCGCGATCTTCTTGGTTGTCACGATCGACGAGGGCGGCGAAGCGACGGTGCACGATGCGCTGCCGGACATCTCGGGGCTGGTGCGCGCAATCGGATTCCGCGATCCAGCAAAACGCCTGTCGGTGGTCGCATCGATCGGCTCCGACGCGTGGGACCGGTTGTTCGCCGGCCCGCGGCCCGCTGAATTGCATCCATTCGTCGAGTTGGAAGGTCCGCGGCACGCCGCCCCCGCCACGCCCGGCGACCTGTTGTTCCATATCCGGGGCGAGACGATGGACGTCTGCTTCGAGCTGGCCACCAGGCTGATCGACGCGATGGCGGGAGCGGTGACCGTCGTCGACGAAGTGCACGGCTTCCGGTTCTTCGAAAACCGCGATCTGCTCGGCTTCGTCGACGGCACCGAGAACCCCGACGGGCCATTGGCCGTCAGCGCCACCCAGATCGGTGACGAAGACCCGGACTTCGCCGGCTCCTGCTACGTCCACGTGCAGAAGTACGTCCACGACATGGCGGGCTGGAACTCGTTGTCGGTCACCGAGCAAGAACGCGCGTTCGGCCGAACCAAGCTCGAGGACATCGAATTCGACGACGATGACAAGCCCGCCAACTCTCACCTCACGCTGAACAAGGTCGAAGACGACGACGGCAACGAACTCAAGATCGTGCGCCACAACATGCCGTTCGGCGAGGTCGGCAAGGGCGAATTCGGCACGTATTTCATCGGCTATTCGCGCAATCCGTGGGTGACCGAGCAGATGCTGCGCAACATGTTCCTCGGCGATCCGCCGGGCACCACCGACCGCATCCTGGACTTCTCCACCGCCGTCACCGGTGGAATGTTCTTCACTCCCACCGTCGACTTCCTCGACGATCCGCCGCCGTTGCCGAGTGCTGCGGCACCCGCGGTGGATTCCGGATCGCGGGATGGCTCGTTGGCGATCGGCAGTCTGAAAGGAAATTCTTAGATGAACAACCTCTACCGCGAACTAGCGCCGATCACCGAAGCCGCTTGGGCGGAAATCGAATTGGAGGCGTCGCGGACGTTCAAACGCCATATCGCGGGTCGGCGGGTAGTGGACGTGAGCGAGCCGGGCGGACCGACGGCGGCGGCAATCGGCAGCGGTCGGCTGACCGATGTGAAGGCCCCCACCGAGGGCGTCGTTGCGCATTTGCGCGCCAGCAAACCGCTTGTGCGGCTAAGGGTTCCATTCACGCTTTCGCGCTCGGAGATCGACGACGTGGAGCGTGGTTCACAGGACTCGGACTGGGATCCCGTCAAGGACGCCGCCAAGAAGCTGGCCTTCGTCGAAGACCGA
Organism: Mycobacterium fragae; assembly: GCF_002102185.1. Lineage (GTDB taxonomy): Bacteria > Actinomycetota > Actinomycetes > Mycobacteriales > Mycobacteriaceae > Mycobacterium > Mycobacterium fragae. The sequence goes on along the minus strand of NZ_LQOW01000026.1, from coordinate 235,899 downwards.
GCCATTTTCGAAGGCTATCCCGAGGCGTCAATTGAGGGCATCCGTAGCTGCAGCTCCAACCAGGCGTTGCAGTTGCCCGCGGACGTTCGCGACTTCCCCGATGTGATCTCCCAGGCGCTGTCGGGACTGCGCCTGGCCGGTGTCGACGGGCCGTATTCGGTATTGCTGTCGGCTGACTCCTACACCAAGGTCAGCGAGACCACCGAACACGGCTACCCGATCCGTGAGCATTTGCGCCGGCTGGTAGACGGCGACATCATCTGGGCGCCCGCTATCGACGGCGCCTTCGTGCTGACCACCCGCGGCGGGGATTTCGACTTGCAGCTGGGTACCGACGTGGCGATTGGTTACCTGTCCCACGATGCCGACACCGTGCAGGTGTACCTGCAGGAGACAATGACGTTCCTGTGCTACACCGCCGAGGCGGCGGTTTGCCTTGGCACGTAGCCGGAATAAAGGCGCAAGACTGGTCGTTGGCGGGGAAGTCAATCAAGCCCTCCCCGAGAGGCAGGTCCGATGGAAGCAACACTGGCCGGTTCCACCGCCCTGGTAACGGGTGCAACGTCCGGGATTGGCCGGGCAATCGCGCTGCAGCTCGCGGAACTCGGCGCTGATGTGGTGGTGCACGGGCGCAGCGCCGAACGCGGTGCCAAGGTGGTCGAGGAGATCCAAAACTCAGGGGGCAAAGCACGTTTCGTCGCTGCCGATCTCGCCAATCCCGATGATGTGCGCCGGCTGGCCGTCGAGGCGGGCCCGGTCGACATCTTGATCAACAACGCCGGCGTCTACAAGTTCGGTGCCACAACAGACACCGATGACGCGGTTTTCGATGAGCATGTGAACCTCAACCTCCGAGCTCCCTACATCCTGGTGCAGAAGCTGGTGCCGGCGATGGCCGCGCGGGGGAAGGGCGCTGTGGTCAACCTCAGCACGCTCGCCGCGTCCGTGCCGGCGCGCGGCGCCGGGATCTACGGAGCCACCAAGGCCGGGATCGAGCTGCTGACCCGCGTGTGGGCAGACGAGTTCGGCCCGTCCGGCGTGCGGGTGAACACGGTGGCGGCCGGTCCCACCGACACACCGGGTACCGCCGTCACACCTGGACTCACGGATGCGCTGGCCGCAACCACCGCGCTGGGCCGGGCGGCCGTGGCTCGCGAAATCGCCAGCGCAGTCTCATTTCTTAGCTCGCCGGCGGCCAGCTACATTAATGGCGAGGTCTTGCACGCGACCGGCGGACAGCTGGCAATCTCCCCGTAGCGCAGACGCTCACAGATCTATGACCAATTCACTAAGTGGCCAGTCGAGCAGATGAGCACCTTTTTTCGGGTGCTTCCACCGGCAGGCCGATGTTAGGTGGCCGCGCAGTGGCATTGGGTGCAGCGCGCCGCCGACCACCCGAGTTGGCCGGACAGCTCGCCATCGCGCAGAGATTGAAAACCACGAGATTGAAAGGACTTTCGAGATGGCGGGACCACGCCAGGACCAAGGCATCGCACAGCCGACTGATCCAGCCGCCGATTTCTACGATGTGGTTGTGCTCGGTGCCGGACCGGTCGGACAGAACGCGGCCGACCGTGCGCGGGCGGAACGCTTAAGTGTCGCGGTGGTCGAGCGCGAACTCGTCGGCGGCGAATGCTCGTACTGGGCCTGTGTCCCCAGTAAGGCGCTGCTGCGTCCCGTCGTCGCCGTAGCCGACGCCGGCCGCGTCGACGGAGCGCGACAGGCGATCACGGGTTCGATCAGCACGCAAGGAGTCTTCGGACGCCGCGACCGTTACGTGACCGACTGGGACGACACCGGCCAGGCCGATTGGGTGGCCGGAATCGGCGCAACCCTGGTACGCGGCCACGGGCGATTGGACGGACCCCGAAAAGTCACCGTCACCACGCCCAGCGGCGACGCTGTAGGCCTCACTGCCCGGCATGCCGTCGTGATCTGCACCGGAAGCCGCCCTGCCCTGCCCGGCTTGCCGGGCATCGCCGAAGTCCGACCATGGACTAACCGACACGCCACCGACAGCAGCTCGGTGCCGGGCCGGCTTGCAGTGGTAGGCGCCGGCGGCGTTGGTGTCGAAATGGCCTGTGCCTGGCAGGGTTTGGGCGCTTCAGTCATTCTGCTGGCGCGCGGATCCCAACTGCTGCCCCGGATGGAACCCTTCGTCGGTGAATTCGTCGGCCGTGGACTCATCGATTCAGGTGTAGACGTCCGCACGGATGTGTCGGTCACGCGGCTTCGCCGGCTGGGCGCTGACGGACCGGTGACTCTGGAATTGGACGACGGCAGTGACTTGGAAGTCGACGAGGTGCTGTTCGCGACGGGCCGCGCACCGCTCACCGACGATATCGGTCTGGAGACCCTGGGCCTGAGCCCGGGCAGCTGGCTCGACGTCGACGACACCTGTCGAGTGCGGGCTATCGACGAAGGGTGGCTCTACGCATGTGGTGACGTCAATCATCGAGCCTTACTGACTCACGAGGGCAAATACCAAGCCCGGATCGCCGGTGCCGCGATCGGGGCGCGAGCAACAGGCCGGTCGCTAGACACCTCCCCATGGGGCCTCCATGCCACCACCGCCGACCATCATGCGGTTCCGCAGGTCTTCTTCACTGACCCCGAAGCCGCCGCCGTCGGCCTCACCGCCGAGCAAGCCCAGCAGGCCGGACACCGGGTGCGTGCCGTTGACGTCGAAATCGGTGATGTCGTCACGGGAGCCTACCTCTATGCCGATGGCGACGCCGGTCGCGCGCGGATGGTGGTCGATCTCGATCACGGCTATCTGCTCGGTGTGACATTCGTCGGTCCCGGCGTTGCCGAGCTGCTCTACTCCGCCACTATCGCCGTCGCCGGCCAGGTTCCCATCGACCGGTTGTGGCATGCCGTGCCCTGCTTCCCAACGATCAGCGAAGTGTGGCTGAGACTCCTTGAGGCCTACCGGGATTCCGATACCGGCACCTAGCCGGGTTTGCTTTGGCGCGAGTGTGCGTGTTTGTACGCCGACACGCCGCAGATGCCGTACAACTGCGCACGCTGGCGAACTAGAGGTCGAGGACGAGGTCGCTGCTCGGAGCGGCTGAGCAGATGAGGACTTCTCCCTCGCCGGGCTCCTCCAAAGGGGTCTGTACGTATGCGGTTGTGCCGGCAACGACTCCGGTGACACACACGTGGCAAACCCCACTTCGGCACGAGAAACGGGTTGGTACGTCGCAGGCTTCCGCCAGTTCGAGGATGCTGCGGTAATCCGGTGACCAGTTCACAGCGAGCCCGCTGCGGGCGAAGGTGATCGATGGCCCGGTTCCCGGCGTGCCCGCAGGTGCATGTGGTCGCTTGCGCTGTGGCGGTCCGACGATGCCGGGGTTGATCGGCGGCAGGGCACCGAATAGCTCGGTGTGGATCTGCCCGGCGTCGATTCCCGCCTCGGTGCAGGCATCGCGCATGTCCGTCATGAATTGCGCTGGGCCGCAGAGGTAAACAGCAGCGTCAGCTGGGAGACCCAGCGCGGCAATCGCCTTGCGGTCGAGACGGCCGCAGGTGATGAATGCTTCGGACTTCTCGCCGTGTGTATAGAAGACATGCTGTTGCGCATTCGGAAGCGACTTCAGCAACGCAGCGACCTCGCCGGCGAACGCATGGGTTGCGTTGTTGCGCGTGGTGTGCAGCCACCAGATTGGGCGCGTGCTGTGCGCAACGGCCAGTGCGTGCAGCATGGCCAGCACCGGCGTAATCCCGATTCCCGCTGACATCAGCACCACCGGGGTAGTGGCATCCGTGAGGTAGAAGTCGCCACGTGGGGCGGCGGCTTCGAGAATCGAGCCGGCTTCGATGTGGGTGTGCAACCAACGGCTGACCTGGCCATGCTCCTCGCGTTTGACGCTGATCCGGTACTCCCCCGCCGCCGGATCTCCCGACAGCGAGTAGCTGCGCATTGGTGCCGGCTCGCCGGTGTCGGGAATTCTGACGGTCAGGTATTGCCCGGGAAGCGGCGGCGGCAGCGCGGTGTGGTCGTCGGCCTCGAGGCGAATCGACATCACAGTCGGGCTTTCCCGACGTACGGCACTCACGCGCAACGGTCGGAATCCGCGCCATCCCGGTTCCACCGCGACCGGCGGGGCGGTCGCAGCCGCGCCGGTTGCGCTTGCCAGCATGTCCTGAAAGGACTGCTGCCAGCCGGGGCTCAACGCCGGAACCTCGACCACCTTGCGTAGCTGCTCGGCATTGCGGTCAGGCAGATACAGCAGGGCGTCGACATCGGCGACGCTCAGCTCGTGGCGGCCCCGGCGAGTCCGGACAATGCCGTCGCCGGCTCGAACCTCCCCTTCGGTGATGACCCGGAAGTAGAAGCCCGGACGATGGTGGGAGACAAGCAGGTTGGGCATTTCCGGCTCGCCGAGACGCATACCGACCCGAAAGCACGTCACCCGCGGCTGGGTGACCTCGAATTCCGCATCGCCGATGCGATAACGGTCGCCGATGCAGACTTCGCCATCGGCAAGCCCGGTCACCGTGAAATTCTCGCCGAAGTCACCGGGCTGCAGATCGTCGCGATTCAGATACGTCTTCCAGTAGTCGTACGACTCGACCTGATAGACCATCACGGCGCGCTGCTCACCGCCATGTCCAGCGAGGTCACCCTGCCCGTCGCCGTCGAGGTTGAGACGGCGCGCCATCACCGGCCCGTCGACCGGTGTCTTCCAGATCCCGGTGTACACGGTCCTACCACGCCACTGCACGTCTTTTGGCATGCCCACGTTCACCGAAACCAGCGTGGCCATCGAACCTCCCCCAGAATGGGTTAGCTATCCCAGAATAGTCACGCTTCACAGCGTAGGTCAACGCCTTGTGCGGCCGACACTCACAGGGACATACTGGGATGCACAACCCAGAAAACTGGTCAACCGCACAGGAGGCATCGCTCATGGCGGCCGTGCACTATCGCTATCTCACCGTCGACGGACATCGGCTGTTCTTCCGCGAAGCCGGGCCTGCGGATGCGCCCGCAGTGGTCCTGTTGCACGGCTTTCCAACCAGCTCGTACATGTTCCGTGATCTAGTTCCCGCACTGGCCGACCGCTACCACGTGATCGCCCCGGATCACTTGGGCTTCGGTCTATCTGACGCGCCGACCGTAGAGCAATTCGACTACACCTTCGGTGCCCTGACCGGGTTGACACGAGGCTTGCTGCGCGGATTGGCGATCGATCGATACGCGATGTACGTGCAGGACTACGGTGCCCCGATCGGCTGGCGGCTTGCCGTCGATGACCCCGCCGCGGTCACCGCGATCATCACTCAAAATGGCAATGGCTACGACGCCGGCTTCGTGGAGAGCTTCTGGAAGGTCGTGACCGCGTACCAAGCGGAGCAGACCGCCGAAACCGAGGCCCCGGTCCGGCAGTTTCTGACCCTTGAGGCCACCCGCTGGCAATACGTCACCGGAGTGCCCGACGAGACACTGGTCAACCCCGAATCCTGGTATCACGACTACGCATTGATATCCCGACCCGGCAACGACGAGGTGCAACTCAAATTGCTGCGGGACTATGCCAGCAACTCAGCGCTATACCCGCGGCTGCATGAGTACTTCCGCGCCAGCAAAGTGCCGTTGCTCGCGGTGTGGGGTCGCGGCGACGAAATATTCGGTCCGGCCGGTGCAGAAGCCTTCGCCGAGGATTTACCCGATGCCGAGATCCATCTGCTCGAGGGAGGACATTTCCTGCTGGAGTCGGCGCTAGACGAGGTGACTGGGTTGATTCGCCCGTTCCTCGCCAAAGTGCACGGAACTGCTTGACCGGACGCAGTGCCGACATATGGGTTGAAGATCCCATAATTGGCACCGCCGAGGCGTTAACCTGACAGCCATGGTTCATGCCGATCCGAAAGAGAACCAGCGCTTGACCGCCAAGGGCCGGGCCACCCGTGATCGGATCGTGAAAACAGCCGCGGGACTTATCATCAGCGACGGCCTGTCGGCGTTGAACATGGATGCCCTGCGCAAGGCCGCGTCGGTAAGCGGCTCGCAGCTTGCCCACTATTTCACCGACAAGCAGGCGCTGATCCGCGCGGTCGTCGCCCGTCAGATCCATGTGGTGCTCGACTTTCACCGCCAACCCAAGCTTCGAAAGCTTGACACGTTCGACGACTTCGAGCGCTGGGCCGACCTGAACCTGCGCTATCTGCGACGCATCGGGTACTCGGGTACACCCACATACCACGCGCTCGCTGGACAGTTGGTGAAGTCCGACAGCGCCACCCGCGGCACCGTCGCGGCCGGCTACCGGCAGTGGATTGAACTGCTGGAGCAGTCAATTCAACAAATGAAGGATCACGGCATTCTGGTCGCTGATGCCGACCCGCGAAAGCTCGCCTTGGTCATCGTGACCGCTCACCAGGGCGGGGCCACGTTGACGTTCACATATCGGCAGGACTGGCCGCACGCCGATGCGGTGCGATTCGCGGTCAACTACCTACGCATGTTCGCCACCGACCCCGCCGAACGAGTCCCACGCCCACCGCGACGTCCGCGTGGCCGGCGCAACGCTGCCCAGCCCACGACGGCAGCGAAATCCATTGCCTAATCAGTGCCGAAGGCGGAGGCAACGTGGCCGACGACACCGCAGCACGGTTCACCAGCAAGGGACGCGCGACTCGTGCACGCATCGTTGACGTCGCGGCCCGGCTCATGTTCGAGCGCGGTGTTGCACGGACCAGCATCGATGAGGTGCGCAATACAGCAGCCGTCAGCGGATCGCAGATCTCGCACTATTTCCACAACAAACGTGATCTGACCCGCCAGGTAATCGCGACACGCCGCAACGACGTGCGGGAATTTCATACTCAACCGCAGTTGGCTGCCCTGGACAGTTTCGAGGCGCTGCAAGCGTGGGTCGACGCCAACATCGCCGACGTCGAGGCCGTCTATCGCCGCGGTGGGTGCGTCTACGGCTCGCTGGCCGGCGAGCTGATCGAAGCCGACGCCGAGATCCACGACGATCTCGCCGCCGGCTACGACCAATGGCTTGGGTTATTTCGCAACGGACTCATCGCGATGCGCCGCCGCGGCGATCTGCGTCCCGATGCCGACCCGCGACACCTCGCGGCTTCGCTGCTTGCCGCGCACCAGGGTGGAGCCTTGCTCACGTATGCCACCGACGACCCAGAACCGCTGCGCACGGCGCTCAATGCCGCGGTCGAGTATGTGCGTTCCTTCGCCCCAAAGGGTAAGTCGGACAGATCCGCACCCGGGTCTTCGCGGCGCAAGCGCAAGGGCTGACGGATACCTTGCCGTTGTCGTGCGGCCAACCCACGAGAAACCCCTTCTATAGCATTCGAAGGCGGTCCAACATGGGACAAAGGTTAGAGCGATAGGGAGTAGCGGTGGCTACGCGACAGACTAGTCCGGACCGGGTAAGAGCCTTCTCGGACGGTGTGTTCGCGGTGCTCATCACGATCCTGGTTCTCAAGCTCATCCCGCCAAGCTCCGACAGCTTCAGTGCCTTATTCACGCAGTGGCCTACGGGTCTGAGCTATGTCGTCAGCTACGTGTTCATCGCCATTGTCTGGGTCAACCACCATCACTTGTTCGGCTATGCGGAGGCGGCGACGCCGCAGCTGGTGTGGTCGAACTTCGCGCACCTGTTCTCGGTGTCGCTGATTCCGTTCACGACCGAGTGGATCGCCGATCGCAGGCTGGCGGCTGCACCGGTGGCGCTCTACGCGGCGGTATTCGTCCTGGTGAACATCACCTACGTCGCGCTGTGTTGGGAAGCGATCGATCGACCGGCCCATGAGGATATTTCGCGCCGCATGCGCCGGCTGCTGCGGATGAGATCGTTTGTGACGATCGGCGTGTTCGCAGCGGCAGCCCTGGTTGCGCTCAAATGGCCGGTGATCGCCATGGCATTGATTTGTCTCTGCCTGGTCGGCTATCTACGGCCGGATCTCCCTGGCGTTACCGCGGATTCGCGTCCAGAAGCTGCGGCATCACCGCCGCCCGACTCCCTGGCCACGGCGCCTGCGGTGGTGCGGGAGCAACCAGGCGGGGAAACCATGCGCGCGATCGTCTTGGAGAAGTTCGGCGGACTCGACAGCCTGGTTTACACCGAGATCCCCAAACCGCTACCCAAGGACGGCGAGGTCGTCATCAAAGTCCGGGCGTTCGGCATCAACCACGCCGAAATGCATATGCGCCGAGGGGAATGGCCAGAAGCCGCCGAAGTCAGCGGCATCGAATGCGTCGGCACCGTCGACTCCTGCCCGGGCGGCGAGTTCGCGGTCGGCGCCAAGGTGGCCGCACTCATGGGTGGGCTGGGACGAACCATCAACGGCAGCTACGCCGAATACACCCGTGTACGTGCGGCGAACGTCGCCTGCATCGACTCCGAGCTGCCGTGGTCGCAACTGGCGGCTCTACCGGAAACCTACGCGGTCGCATGGACATGCCTGTTCCGCAACCTCAAACTCGGTAAAGGGCAAACGCTGGTGATACGCGGGGCGACATCGTCGTTGGGCCAGGCCGCGCTCAAACTGTCCGTCGCCGCTGGCGCACGCGTCATCGCCACGACCCGCAGCCGCGCGCGTTCTCCCATGCTCGAGCGACTGGGCGCCGCACGAGTCGAGTTGGAATCACCTGTGCTGGCTGCTCAAATCGCGGAAGCCAAACAAATCGATGCCGTGCTCGACCTCGTCGGCAACAGCACCATCCTCGACTCGCTGGACTTGCTGCGCCGCGGGGGCACCGCCTGTCTGGCGGGATGGCTTGGCGGCCTGGACCCGATCGGCGACTTCAACCCGCTGGCACGCATGCCAAGCGGCGTGAATTGGTCCTTCTTCGGCAGCTTTATGTTCGGTAGCCCCGGATTCCCGCTGTCCGACGTGCCGCTGCAAGACATCGCAGCGCAGGTGGCCAACGGCCAACTCGACGCGCATCCGTCCCGAGTCTTCTCCTTCGAGCAGATTCGTGAAGCACACCGGATCATGGAGGCCGGTGAAGCTGGCGGAAAGATGGTTGTCGTCATCGAATGAGTCCTCCCATGCCACCAACCTCTGGACACCTCTGGGCCGGCTAGCCCATAATTATGGGTTGGGCGTCCCAGTCCATAGCGGCCTCGGAAGGAAGGACACCAGCATGGGTTTGGCATGGCAACAAGGCCCGTTGGCCACGGGGTCGGTAGGACATTTCCTCACACCGGAGCCGCTGCCAGAGCGGCTCCTCTATGCCGAGCCGCTGCGGCGGCGGATGCGAGTGCGTTTCGCCGACCAGTGGATCGTCGACAGCGACGACGTTGTGCTCCTGCATGAACCCGGCCGTTACCCGGTGGCCTACTTCCCAGAAACGGACATCCAGCCCAACATCCTGTTCGCGGAGGACCGGACCACCGAGCATCCCGAGCTGGGGACCGTGGCATGGTTCGCGGTTGGGGTGGCGGACCGCAAGGCCAACCACGCCGCCTGGCGCTACACCGCCTTACCGTCGTACGCCGCCGCGCTGGAAGGGCGGGTGGCGTTTGCGTGGCGTGGAATGGACGCCTTCTACGAAGAAGATGACCGCATCGTCGGACACGCCACAGACGCCTATCACCGCATTGACATCCGGTCGACCACACGCCACCTCGTAGTCCGCGACGGAGATCGGGTAGTTGCCGACACAAGGCGGCCGCTGGCACTCTACGAATCCGGTTTCGCACCGCGTTGGTATGTCCCGCGCGAGGACGTCGATGACTCTGCGCTGGAATCCGTTGACGGACAAACATTCTGCCCTTACAAGGGACTCGCCAGCTACTACGACGTCGGTAACCACAAACGCGCGGCATGGTCCTACACCCACGCCTGGCCGGAGGTGGGACGGGTGAGCAACATGGTGTCATTCGAACCCGACAAGATCGACGTCTACCTCGACGACACCCAGCTGCACCTCGAACCCGGCCAGACTGTCGTCTCGCACGGCATTGATCGGGGACTAGACCCGGACGAGATCCTGCAAAACCGCTCTCACCAGGAGCACTGATGAAAGCATCGCTGGAAGTCGTGATTCTGCCGGTCTCGGATCCGGATCAGGCACTACGGTTCTATCGCGACCAGGTCGGATTCAACCTCGACGTCGACTACGCACCCACACCCGACTTCCGCGTCATTCAGCTCACGCCGGAAGGGTCAAGCACCTCAATCCAATTCGGCGTCGGATTGACCGATGCGCCGGCCGGTTCGGTGCGTGGCCTGTACCTCGTTGTGGCCGACATCGAGAACGGCCGCCGCGAACTGACCGAGCGCGGCGTGAGTGTCAGCGACATCCGCCACAAGAACACCGAGGGTGGCTGGCGCGGCGACTTCCTCGACGGCGTCGACCCGGACCATGCCGACTATGCGAGTTTCGCCGACTTTCGTGATCTCGACGGCAATGCGTGGGTGCTGCAGGAGCGAGGCTATCGGCCAAGCTGACTGCTAGCTCGGTGGCCTGGGGGATGATGGGACGATGACCGCCGCCCCGTCAGTTCTGGTGTTCGATGTGAACGAAACACTCATCGACATCGATTCCATGGCGCCGATTTTCGAACGCATCTTCGGCGATCCACGGGTACTGCGCGAATGGTTCGGTCAACTCGTCATGTACTCGATGACCACGACGTTGTCGGGCCGCTACATCGACTTCCCCACCCTGGGCCAGGGAGTGCTACGGATGCTCGCCGGGACCCACGACGTGGATATCACCGACGACGACGCGCGTAGCCTCAAGGACGCCATGCTTACGATGCCGGCGCACCCCGATGTCGAAGACGGGCTCAGGGCGCTGCGCGACAACGGCTTTCGCTTAGTCACTCTGACGAACTCGCCGCCCAACCCCGACGGTCCAACCGCACTGGAACACGCCGGGTTGGCCGAGTTCTTCGAGCAACGGTTCAGCGTCGATGCCTGCCGCGCCTTCAAGCCCGCGCCCACCGTTTACCGATACGTATGCGAGCAGCTCAAGGTGACACCGGCCGAATGCATGATGGTCGCTGCCCACACGTGGGATACCGTCGGCGCGCAATCAGCCGGATTCGCCGGCGCGCTGATCACCCGGCGTGGCAACGCGGCGCTGCCGGTGCAGGGCTTGCCGCAGCCGACCGTCGTCGCAAATGATCTGCGCGATTTGGCGCGGCAACTATGCACGTCGTAAGGCGACCTCACAAACCCGGCGCGTCAAACGTCTTCTTCAGTAGATAGCAATTCAGTCGAAATGTCCGGAGGAGTTCTCATGTCGTCAGCCACCGCTTCGGCGCGTCATGTCATCGTCGGCTCACCGATCGGACCATTGACGCTGGTGCGCGACGATCACGGCCTGACCGGTCTGTATTTTCCCGGGCACTGGACCCGCCCGGATCCGGCATCGTTCGGACCACGAGTCGACGCAGGCGACGATCATGGATTCGATGAGGCCATCGTCCAGCTGACCGAGTACTTCCTCGGCGAGCGCCGGGAATTCAACCTGCCGCTCGATCCACGCGGCAGCGAGCGCGCCCGGCGTGTGTGGCGGCTGCTCGCCGAGATCCCCTACGGCCAGACCACGACCTACGGCGCACTGGCTCGCATGGTCGGCGGCGGCATCAGCGCACGCGCCATCGGTGGTTTTGTCGGCCACAATCCGCTGTCGATCTTCATCGCCTGCCATCGAGTGCTCGGATCGACGGGCAAACTCACCGGCTACGCCGGCGGCCTGGACCGCAAGCGATACCTGCTCGAGCTGGAGAAGGCCATCCCTGGATGAAGCCGCCGTTCGAGAAGGTCGTCGCCCAGCACGGCGCGACGGTGCTGCGGGTCGCTCGCGCGGTCCTCGGCCACGCCGATGCCGACGACGCCTGGTCCGACACCTTCCTGGCGGCGATGAAGGCGTATCCCGACCTGCCCGCCGACGCCAACCTGGAGGCGTGGCTGGTCACGATCGCCCACCGCAAGGCAATCGACATCATCCGCGCCACCTCCCGAAGGGCAATACCGGTCCCGGACCCGCCGGAACCGCCATCGCGAGACCGCGCCGAGCATCAGCTCGACCTGACCGACGCGGTCGCCGCTTTGCCCACCAAACAACGACAGGCGGTGGCCTACCACTACTTGGCCGGCCTCCCCTACGCCGAGATCGCCGCGATACTCGACAGCACCACCTCCGCTGCGCGGCGTGCAGCAGCGGACGGGATCGCGACGCTGCGACGCACCTACCGACCTGGAGCCCCATCATGACCACGGTTGACTTCTCCGCCCTGTATCCGGTCGACGACGACGACATCGCTCGTCTGCACGCACGTCTGGCAGCGGCCGCGGACACCCACGATGTGCTCGACGTCGCATACCGGACGGTCGACTCACCTGTTGGCCCACTGTTGATCGCCGCGACACCGGCCGGGCTGGTGCGGGTGGCATTCAGCAGCGAAGGACACGACGCGGTGCTGCAAGACCTCGCCGACCGCATCAGCTCACGACTGCTGCGGGCACCGTCACGTCTCGATGCCGTTGCACGTCAACTGGACGAGTATTTCTCCCGACGCCGCCACATATTTGATGTCCCGTTGGATTGGCAGCTGTCCAAGGGATTTCGCCGCACGGTGCTGGGTCATCTTGCAGTCGACGTCGATTACGGCACCACCGCCAGCTATGCCGCCCTGGCACGACTTTGCGGTTCTCCCAACGCTGTTCGCGCTGTCGGGACGGCCTGCGCCACCAACCCCATCCCGGTGGTGGTACCGTGCCATCGGGTCATCCGCACCGACGGGAGGATTGGCAGCTACCGGGGCGGCCCCGCTGCCAAGCGGGCGCTGCTCGATCTGGAAGGTTATGCGGCCAGAACAGAATCGAGCGCGGAATAGAACAAACCCAGGCCGTCGTCGGACGGCCCGGTCAGCGCTTCGATGGCATGCTCGGGATGCGGCATCAACCCGACGACGCGCCCGTTGGCTGAGCTGATGCCAGCGATGTCGCGCAGCGAGCCGTTGACATTGTCGTGGTATCGAAACACCACTCGGCCTTCGCCTTCCAACTCGTCGAGCACCCGCTCGGACGCCACATAGCGGCCCTCGCCGGACTTCAGCGGGACCAGCAGGTCGGCGTCCGGCTCGAACCGCGACGTCCATGCCGTCGCCGTCGACGCGACCCGCAGCCACACGTCTCGACACACGAAATGCAGCCCGGCGTTTCGGGTCAGCGCACCAGGCAACAACCCGGCCTCACACAAGACTTGAAAACCGTTGCAAATACCCAATACCGGCAGTCCGCGACCGGCGGCGGCAATCACTTCATCCATCACTGGTGCGAACCGGGCGATGGCGCCGGCCCGCAGGTAGTCGCCGTAGGAAAACCCGCCAGGCACCACCACCGCATCGACACCCTTGAGGTCGGCATCGGCGTGCCACAGGCTGACGGCCTCGGCGCCGACGGAGCGCGCCGCGCGGGCGGCGTCGACGTCGTCCAGCGTGCCCGGAAAGGTGATGACGCCTATACGTGCCGTCACTGCGGTTCCCGGCTCACGGTCCAGTCTTCGATCACGGTGTTGGCCAACAAAGATTCGGCGATCTCGGCAAGCTGAGAATCGTCGACACTGTCGTCTACTTCGAGCTCAAAACGCTTGCCCTGCCGTACATCTGAGACGCCGGCATGCCCTAGCCGACTCAGTGCGCCGACAATCGCCTGACCCTGCGGGTCGAGAATCTCGGCCTTGGGCATCACATGCACTACCACCCGGGCCACCGGCGCTCCTCCTGTGATCTGCTGCTTCGGCGCCAACTCTACCGATAGCGGACCAGGTCGCCTTACGGACACGAGGCGATGTAGGCCGCACATACCGGTCCCGTCATTGCGTCCAGGACTCCGGAGTCGGAGATCACCGGCCACGGCACCGAGGGAGGCCCCGACGACCACAGTGTCAGTTCGCTGAGTGTGCTGCTCTGCGGGTGCGAGACCAGGTAGGTGTGCATGACCACCGGGCCGCTGATCACCGCGGCCAGCCGATTGGGCTCGTCAGTGGTGACCGACGGGGACTGGGCCGGCGCCCCGCGCTGGCAACCGCGCAGGGCGGCGACGGCAGCATTGAAAACTGAGGATGCGAGCTGGCCGCCGAGCCAGGTGTCGCCGCGCCAGTGCAGGATTTGGGCCTGCAGCTGCCATTGTCCCTGCGGATTGGCCACCGTCGCGCGGGACGCGACCGCGGAGTTGCGAGTGTCCTGGGCGAACGCCGGGGCGGCACACACCTCCTCGAACCGGAACCGCGGTGACGTCGTCCCGGTCATCGGCACCGCCGCCCCCGCCAACGACGGCCAGCGGTACGTCGAGTTCAGCGGTATTGCCGACGGGGCGATCCATGCCGTGTCCGGGATCCGGTCGCATACCGGCGGGCAGGTCTCGGGATCGGCGTGAGCGACGACCGCCGACACCCGCGCGGCCACCAGGCCGCTTGCTACCAACATCGTGGCCAGGACTACGCGCATTGCAGGTACCCCCTGAGCGCACAATCGTAGACATGCAACTCACGCATTTCGGCCATTCCTGTCTACTCGCCGACTTCGGCCACACCACCGTCTTGTTCGACCCGGGAAATTTCTCGCACGGTTTTGAGGGCATCGCCGGCCTGTCCGCGATCATGATCACCCATCAGCACCCCGATCACGTGGACCAGGCGCGACTGCCCGCGCTACGCGAGGCCAATCCGGACGCTGCGCTCTATGCGGACCCGCAGACGGCCGCTCAACTCGGTGAACCCTGCCGGCCGGTGCAAGTCGGCGACGAGCTGTCGGTCGGCGAACTGACCATCCGCGCGCTGGGCGGCCGTCACGCCGTCATCCACCCGGAAATCCCAGTGGTGGATAACATCTCGTACCTGGTGGGTGACGGCGACCATGCGGCGCGGTTCATGCATCCCGGCGACGCGCTGTTTGTCCCGGACGAACCGGTGGACGTGTTGGCCACTCCCGCGGCGGCGCCCTGGATGAAGATCTCCGAGGCAGTCGACTACTTGCGGGCGGTGGCGCCGGCCCGCGCCGTGCCCATCCACCAGGGCATCATCGCTCCCGATGCCCGCGGTATCTATTACGGCCGGCTCAGCGAGATGACCGACACCGACTTCCAAGTGCTGCCCGAAGAAAGCGCGGTCACCTTCTGACCGCGGGAGCCGAACTAGGCGATGTCGCCGGCGGCGCCGCGGCCGGCGGCGCGACCGGAGAAGATGCATCCGCCCAGGAAGGTCCCCTCCAGGGCCCGGTAACCATGTACCCCGCCGCCGCCGAAACCGGCCACCTCGCCGGCGGCATAGAGCCCGTCAAACGGGGTGCCATCGGCCTTCAGCACGCGTGAGTCCAAGTCAGTCTCCAACCCGCCCAACGTCTTTCGTGTCAGGATGTGTAACTTGACAGCGATCATCGGGCCCGCTTTGGGATCCGCCAGACGGTGCGGGGCCACCACTCGGCCGAGTCGGTCACCCAGGTAGCCGCGGGCAGCGCGGATCGCCGTGATCTGGCTGTCCTTGGTGAAGCGGTTGGCCACTTCGCGGTCGCGGGCGGTGACCTCCTCTGCCACCGTCGCGTAGTCCAGTGGCAGCACACCGGGCGCCTTGTTCATCGCGGACACCAACTCGCGCAACGAGTCGGCGCTGACGAAGTCGACGCCACGATCGACGAACGCCTGTACCGGGCTCGGTGCACCCGACCGCGCCCGATTGCGCAGCAACTCACGCACACTGCGGCCGGTCAGATCAGGGTTCTGTTCCTGGCCGGACAACGCGAATTCCTTCTCAATGATCTTGGCGTTCAACACGAACCAGGTGTAGTCCTGGCCCGACCTGGCGATGTACTCCAGCGTGCCGAGCGTGTCGAAGCCCGGATACAGCGGCGCCGGCAGGCGCTTGCCGTTGGCGTCCAGCCACAGTGAAGACGGCCCCGGAATGATCCGGATGCCATGCCGCGGCCAGACAGGGTCATAGTTGGTGATGCCCTCCGTGTAATGCCACATCCGGTCGCGGTTGATCACCCGGGCGCCGGCCTTCTCGGCGATACCTATCATCCGCCCGTCGACGTGGGCCGGAACCCCGCTGAGCAGTTGCTCCGGGACCCGGCCCATCCGCTGAGGCCAGTTGGCCCGCACCATGTCATGGTTGCCGCCGATACCACCGCTGGTGACGACTACCGCCGGTGCGTGGAACTCGAACTCCGCCACCACTTTCCGGGACGACGGCACACCGCGCGGTTCCTCCGAAGGCTCCAGCACGCTACCCCGAACCCCGGTCACCGCCTCGCCCTCGACGATCAGCTCGTCCACCCGGTGGCGGTGCGCGAAATGCACCGTCGACCGGCCCAGCAGCCGGCGCGCGAAAATATCCACCAACGCCGGCCCTGTGCCCCACGTGATGTGAAACCGGGGCACCGAATTGCCGTGCCCGCGCGCGTCATAACCTCCGCGCTCGGCCCAACCCACCAGAGGAAAGATTCGCAGGCCTCGGGACCGCAGCCAACTTCGTTTCTCGCCCGCCGCGAAATCGACGTAGGCATGGGCCCATTGCTTCGGCCAGTAGTCCTCGGGCCGGTCAAACGCCGCGGTACCCAACCAATCCTGAAGGGCGAGCTCATGACTGTCCCGGATACCCAGGCGGCGCTGTTCGGGGCTGTCGACGAAGAACAACCCGCCGAACGACCAGAAGGCCTGCCCCCCGAAGTTCGCGCTGTTCTCCTGATCGACGATCAGCACCCGCAGACCGCGGTCCACCACCTCGCAGGCGGCCACCAGGCCGGCCAGGCCCGCCCCGACGACGATGACATCAGCTCGGGTATCACTCATGGCGCTACACAGTAGCGACCTCAGTGATCAGGCGGCGTCGAGCACCGCGTGATCGGCCCGCCACTGGTAGACGGTCGGTGTGCAGCCATGCATCTGCGCGAGGTCGACCGCGTCCAGCATCGCTTGTAGCGGCCCAGGCTTACGCAGATGATGGGCTGCCACCGCGACCCGGACGATGCCACCACGTCGGGCGACGCGTTCGGCCGAGAGCACCAGCATCCGGCACCACCACGGCTCGGACAGGAAGCCTTCGCCGATGCCCAACACCCGGGCACGCACAGTGGTGTCCCGGACCAAGTCGGTGATTCCGTGCAGGTCGGCCAGCAGTCGAAAACCATTGCGCGGCAATGCCTTGACTGTGCCGTGCGAGACATTCCAGCGCGGTGCCGCGAACAGCCGGGTGCGCAGTCCGACGTGCTCGAGCACGCGGTCGGCGGCCATCAGCCGCAGATTGGCCTCATGCGCCGGCAGGGCCGCGAACTCGCCGCGGCGCTTTTTGGTGGCGGCCTGGTCGTAGCCGTGCAGCACGATGGCGTCACCACCGGCGCGGCGGTCAGCCAACCACTCGATGGTGCGCGGATCACGGTCAAGCCGGTAGCCGCCTTTGAGGCGCGGCGCCACCAGCAACGACACCGGCACCGCCCTGGCGTCCATCTCCGCGCAGAAGGCGTCGACGTCGGCGAGGGTGCGTTCACCGATCTCGGAGACCGAGACGATCAATTTCCCAGACACACCACAATTTTGACGATGCCAGGTGTCCAAATGGTGACATCCATGCAGACACCAGGCATCGAGCCGGTCGTTGCGACCAGCTAATTCGGCAACACGGCCTCGATCGCGGCGATGACCTCGGGCGCGTCGGGCACCGTTCGGGGGCGAAACCGGTTGACCACTGTTCCACCAGGGGCGATCAAAAACTTCTCGAAGTTCCATTGCACGTCGCCGGCCTGTCCGCCCGCGTCGGGTGTCTTGGTCAGTTCCGCATACAGCGGATGCCGGCCCGGCCCGTTGACCTCGGTCTTGGCTAACAGTGGAAACGTCACACCATAGGTCGTGGAACAGAAGTTCTGGATCTCTTCGGCGGTGCCGGGCTCCTGACCCATGAACTGGTTGCACGGAACTCCGAGCACCGTCAGCCCGCGCTCGGCGTAGTTCCGGGCAAGCTTTTCCAGCGCACTGTACTGCGGTGTCAGCCCGCATTTGGAGGCCACGTTGACGACCAGCACGGCGCGATCGCCGTAATCGGCCAGCGACATCGGACGGCCATCGAGGGTGGTCAACGCGATTTCGGTCACGGTCATGACCCCAGACGTTACTTGCCCAGGGCAAAGTAGCTCAATGGGCTATCTAGTTTGTCGTTTAGGCTGATCCCGTGGTCGATCACGTGGATACCCCGTACCGCCGGGAGCAGCGGGTGACCGACGACGAATCGACCTATCCGGACACGCTCGACGCCCGCCTGCTCCGGATAGCCGGCGTGGCCGTCCTTGCCATGGTGATGGCGATCATGGACAGCACGGTTGTGGGTGTCGCCCAGCGCACCTTCATCGCCGAGTTCGCGTCCACTCAGGCCGTCGTCGCCTGGACGATGACCGGCTACACGCTCGCGCTGGCCACCGTGATCCCACTGGCCGGTTGGGCGGCCGACCGATTCGGCACCAAGCGGCTGTTCATGGGCTCACTGCTGGCGTTCACCGCCGGCTCGTTGCTATGCGCGATGGCGCCAAATATTACGCTTCTCATCGCATTTCGGGTGGTGCAGGGCCTCGGCGGCGGCATGCTGATGCCGCTTGCGTTCACGATCCTGACCCGCGAGGCAGGTCCGAAACGGATCGGCCGGCTGATGGCGGTGCTGGGGATACCGATGCTGCTCGGCCCGGTCTGCGGGCCGATTCTGGGCGGCTGGCTGATCGATACTTACAGCTGGGAGTGGATCTTCCGGATCAATCTGCCGATCGGCGTAACCGCATTCATCCTGGCGGCGATCGTCTTCCCCCGGGATCGTGGGACACCGTCGGAGGCATTCGACTTCGTCGGCATGCTGCTGCTCTCGCCCGGCCTGGCGACGTTGCTGTACGGCGTGTCATCCATACCCGGCCGCGGCACGGTGGCCGACCGCCATGTGTGGATGCCGGCAGCCATCGGTCTGGTGCTGATCACCGCGTTCGTGTTGCACGCGTTGTACCGTGCAGACCACCCACTGATCGACCTGCGGCTGTTCAAGAACCGGGAAGTCACCGCCGCCAACATGGCGATGTTGCTTTCCGCGGCAGCGCTTTTCGGCGCTGGGCTGCTTATCCCGAGCTGTTTTCAACAGCTGCTGCATCAAACGCCGCTGCAGTCCGGGATCCATATGATGCCCGAGCGGCTCGGCGCAATGGTGGCCATGCCGATTGCCGGTACGTTGTTGGACAGGCGTGGTCCGGACAAGATCGTGCTCGTCGGCGTCAGCCTGATCGCCGCGGGTATGGCCACCTTTGGATACGGCGTCTGGACCCAGGCGAGCTACTTACCGGTTCTGCTGGTGGGGCTGGTGTTGATGGGCATGGGCCTGGGTTGCACGACGATGCCGCTGGCGGCGGCCGCGGTGCAGTCGCTGGCTCGGCATCAGATCGCGCGGGGTTCGGCGCTGATCAACGTCAATCTCCAAGTGGCCGGGGCGATCAGCTCGGCATTGATGTCGGTAATCCTGACCAACGAGTTCAATCACAGCAAAAACATCTCCGCGGCAAACAAACTCGCGATGCTGCAACAGGGCGCTGCGCGACATGGGGTGGTGCCTGCCCCGACGCCATATCCCGGGCGGGCCCTCCCCCCCGACTTCATGAGTAACGTTTTGCACGACTTGTCACACGCTTACACCGCGGTGTTTGTGGTGGCTGCTGTGCTGGCGATGTTGGCGGTCATCCCGGCGGCGTTTCTGCCCAAGAGACCGGTTGCGGCCGACCAGCCGCCAATGATTGCCTGATCAGTCGTCGAACAGCATCGTCGCGATCCGCTCCACGCTGGCCATCGGATCGGCGGCCTTTGTGCGAGCGTCCACCGCGTCATTGAGCCACAGCATCGAAAACCCGTGCACCAGCGACCAAGCCGCCAGCTCCGCACCGGCGGGATCGGCTTTGGCGTGTCGGTCGCCCAGCGACGCCACCCCCCGGGAAAGCTCAGCGCCGGCAGCCGCCTCGGCGGCGGCCAGGTCGGGGTTGGAGGCGTCGAGCAGCGACTTGTCGAACATAACCCGGTAGTGGCCGGGATGGTCGATGGCAAACCGCACGTACGCCAGCGCGGCATCGAGGAATCTGGGGCGGGCATTGTTCAGCGCGGCGGCCAGTAGCTCGAACCCTTGCGCGGCCAGCGCGGTGAACAGGCCCCGCCGGTCGCTGAAGTGGTGCGCAGGCGCGGCATGCGATACGCCCGCCTCCCGGGCCAACTCGCGCAGTGACACCCGGTCGGCGCCCCGTTCGGCCACCAGCCGCGCCGCCTCGGTCAGGATGGCCGCCCGCAGGTGGCCGTGGTGGTAGGTCGGTCGAGTCATAACCCCAGCATAGCGGACTAACTTGACACTGACTAGTTCCGCGCTTACGCTGGTCGGTACAAAACTTGTCATCGTCTAGATTGGAGGCGGAGATGGCTCCGTTGATCACCTTGGTGGCGGGAAGCATCGTCGCCCGGATCGTCGGCTGGCTCGGCGTCCACTATGTGGACGGCTGGATCAAAGCGATCGCCGTCGGGCTGGCGGCGATGTTCGTCCTGACCGCGGTCGCCCACTTCGTGGCGCCGCTGCGCGGCGACTTGATTGCGATCGTGCCGCCGCAGCTGCCGGCGCGAGGTCTGCTGGTCACCATCACCGGCGTACTGGAGTTCCTTGGCGCCGTCGGCCTGCTGCTTCCGGTCACCCGCACTCCGGCAGCCGTTTGCCTGCTGCTATTGATGCTGGGGATGTTTCCGGCCAACGTCTACGCGGCGCGGATGCCGGATCCGCCCAAGTCGATGACGACGCAGCTACCCCTGCGCACCGCTGAGGAGATCGTCTACCTGGCCGCTGCCATAGTGGTCGCGATCGGCAGCAGCTAACACCCAGGCGTATTGGAACGCCACCTCTTTCCAGCGCTCGTAGCGCCCGCTGATACCACCGTGGCCGGCAGCCATCTGAGTCTTCAACAGCACGGGATTACCGTCGGTTTTGCTGTGCCGCAACGCCGCAACCCACTTCGCAGGCTCGACGTAGTACACCCGGGTGTCGTTGAGGGAAGTCATCGCAAGAATCGGTGGATACTTTCGGGCGGCGACGTTCTCGTACGGTGAATACGACTTCACGTAGTGGTAGACGTCGCGATCTTTCAACGGGTTCCCCCATTCATCCCACTCGGTAACGGTCAGCGGCAGCGATGGATCCAAAATGGTGGTGAGCGGGTCGACGAACGGTACTTGCGCCAGGATTCCGGCGAAGAGATCGGGTGCCAGGTTGGCGACCGCACCCATCAGCAAGCCGCCCGCGCTGCCACCCTGTGCCACCAGCTGCTCTGGCCCAGTCAGCCCGGAATTCACCAGATGGTTTGCGACAGCGACGAAGTCGGTGAAGGTGTTCTTCTTCTCCAACAGCTTGCCGTGCTCGTACCACAGGCGGCCCATCTCGCCACCGCCGCGGACATGCGCGATGACGAAAACCATCCCGCGGTCCAGCAGCGACAGCCTGGGAATGGAGAAGCGTGGGTCCTCGCAAATCTCGTATGCGCCGTAGCCGTAAAGCAGGGCCGGGGCGGGAAATTCAATGTCGACGCGGTGCACGATCGAGATCGGAATCCGGGCGCCGTCGGATCCGTATGCCCAATCGCGACGTTCGACGTAGTCCTCGCGGCGGTAGTCGCCGAGCACCGGCTGCTCACGCAGAAGTGTGCGCTCGCCGCTGATCAGGTCCAAGTCGTAGATCTGTACGGGGGTGACAAATGAACCCGCACCGATCCGCAGCTTGGGTGAGTCCCAGTTCGGGTTGGCACCCAGCCCTGTTGACATCAACTCGGACTCGAAAGTGATCTCTTCGGGCCGTCCATAGACGTCGCCCTCGATGGGCCACAGCTGGATTCGCGGCAGCGCCTCACGGCGGTAGCTGACCACCAGATGTCCGGCGAAGGCGTCGACGGCGTCGAGCCGGACGTCGTCCCGGTGGCCGATCAGGATGCGTTGCGCGGCGGGGTCGCCGACCGGAGCCTCGACCAGCGTGAAGTTCACCGCGCCGTCGTTGTGCAGTATCAAAAATCGGTCTTCGCCGCCGACGACCGCGTGTTCCACCGAATACTCCACGCCGTCACGACGGGGCAACACGGTAGCGAATTCCGCGTGCGGATCGGCAGCGTCCGCGTAGCGAATCTCCGAGGTGATGGCCGACCCCGACACGATCAGTATGTACGCGTCGCTGCGGGTGCGCCCCACCGCAAGCCAGAACCGCTCATCGGGTTCGTGATACACCTTCTCGGCCGGCAAACCTGAGGCGAGCCGATGCCGCCACACCGCATCCGGTCGCCAAGCCGCGTCCAGCGTGGTGTAGTAGACGGTTTTGTTGTCGGTGGCCCAGGTCGCGCCCGCGCCGATGCCGACTATCTCATCTGGGTACTGCTCGAAGGTGCGTAGGTCTTTGAACCGCAACGTATACCGTTCATCGCCGACCACGTCGACGGAGTACGCAAGCACATTGCCGTCGGGGCTGACACTGGCTGCGCCCAGCGAAAAGAACTCGTGGCCCTCGGCTTCGACGTTCTCGTCGAGCAGCACCTGTTCGCCGGGGATCTCGGTGTGCTCGTCGAAGATCGGCGGATGCCAGTCATCGGGGTCAGTTACCGGGCAACGGCATTGGACACCATATTGCTTTCCCTCGAAGCTGCGGGCGTAGTACCACCAGTCACCGCGCCGGATCGGCACCGATAGGTCGGTTTCCTTGGTCCGTGCCTTGATCTCGTCGAAAATCTTCTGCCGCAACGGCTCAAGCCGGGCAGTGGTCCGGTCGGCGTAGTCATTCTCGGCTTCCAGGTGCGCGGTCACTTCCGGGTTGGACTTGTCACGCAGCCATTCGTACGGATCGAGGAAGACGTCGCCGTGAAACTCTCGCCGGCTCTCCACCCGTTTGGCGACTGGCGGCTTGATCGAGTCGCTCATGCCCGTGGCCCGATCCAGTCGTCGAACGATCGCCCGGAAATACGTTCGTAGGCCTCGATATAGCGGGCGCGGGTGGCGTCGATGATGCTCTGCGGCAGCGGCGGCGGAGGCACCGATCCAGCGCGGTCCCAGCCGGACTCGGGACTGGTCAGCCAGTTACGGACGAACTGCTTGTCGAAACTCGTCTGCACCACCCCGGCCCGGTATTCGTCGGCCGGCCAGTACCGCGAGGAGTCGGGTGTGAAGACTTCGTCGGCGAGCACCAGGTTGTCGTGGGCGTCGATCCCGAACTCGAATTTGGTGTCGGCGATGATGATTCCCCTCCGCAGTGCGTGATCGGCGGCCTGCACATAGATCTGCAGCGTACGATCTCGCAACTGATTGGCGCGGACCGCACCCAGCATCTCGATCACCCGGGCGAACGGGATGTTCTCATCATGCTGTCCCAGTTCGGCTTTCGTCGCCGGGGTGAACAGCGGTGTGGAGAACTTGCTGGCCTCGACCAGCCCTGGCGGCAACGGGATACCACAGAGTTTGCCGGTCTTCTGGTAGTCCAACAACCCGGAGCCGGTCAGGTAGCCGCGGGCAACACATTCCACCGGGAGCATCTGGAGCTCTCGCACCACCAGCGCGCGACCGAGGACCTCGTCGGGGATGCGCGGATCGTCGGCCGGGCCGGCCAGGTGGTTGGGCGCCTCGACGAAGTCGAAGAAGAACACGCTCATCGCGGTCAGAATGCGGCCTTTGTCGGGAATCGTGCTGTCGAGCACATAGTCGAACGCCGAAATCCGATCGGTCGCGACAAACAACAGGTGCTTGTCGTCGACGCGGTAGAGCTCACGGACCTTGCCGCTGGCCAGGTGCCGATAGTCGGATAGAGCGGGACGCACCGGGCCAGCGTAGCCGGGCGACAATGCAGACCTGGAAGGTCTGCTGTGCTGGGATCGGGGCTATGAGATCGCGCATTGTCCCCTACGCCGCTACCCCCGGCCGGCTGCTGGCCCAGTTGTTCAGCGACGTCGCCGTCGTCATATGGACGTTTGTGTGGGTGCTCGTCGGTTTGGCCGTACACCACGCGGTATCCACCATCGCCGGGGTGGGACACCAACTCGATCACGGTGCGAGCGGCGTCGCCCACAACCTCGAGTCGGCCGGCCATAGCGCTGATCGCATCCCGCTGG
Source organism: Mycobacterium fragae (assembly GCF_002102185.1). Classification (GTDB taxonomy): domain Bacteria; phylum Actinomycetota; class Actinomycetes; order Mycobacteriales; family Mycobacteriaceae; genus Mycobacterium; species Mycobacterium fragae. Next base: position 211,789 of record NZ_LQOW01000026.1, on the reverse strand, counting down.
TGGGCGATGCTGTCAGCAAGCCGCTCACCGCGGCCAGTAAGGCGGCCCTCGACATCGCCGGTGCCGGGCACAACCTGGACACCACCGCGACCTGGCTGGCGGTGGTGCTTGCCATGGCGGTTGCCGCGCCGCCGGCCCTCGCGCTGGTGGTGCCCTGGTTGGTGCTGCGGCTGCGGTTTTTCCGACGCAAATGGACAGTCACCGCCCTCGCCACCACACCGGCCGGCGAACAGCTGCTGGCGCTGCGGGCGTTGGCCAACCGGCCGCTGCGCCGGCTCACCGCCGTGAGCGCCGACCCGGTCGGTGCATGGCGCCGTGAGGATGCCGAGGCCATCCATGGATTGGCCGGGATCGAGGTGCGGTCGGCGGGCATCCGGGGATTTCGGCGCGGATCTGTGCGCTGAGCGACGATAATCGCGCCGAAATCGCTTGCAACGCGAGACGTGACGACTGCGTCCGTCTAATGTGGACGATTTTCTGCGCCGTCAGGACGGCCTGATCACCCGTTCGCAGGCCACCGGCTGCGGACTGAGCGACGCTGCGATCAGCCGACGGTTGCGATCCGGACACTGGCGTCGCTGTGGCCCGGGTGTGTACTTCGTCGACGACCGACCGTTTACCACCGCTACGCGGATCCGGGCGGCAGTGTGGAGTTACGGTCAAAAAGCCGTGGCGAGCGGCCTGACCGCCGCTTGGTGGCATGAGCTTGTCACGTTCACGCCGACGATCATCGAGGTGACCATGCCCCGGAATTCGCATGGTCGGGCACGTCGGGGCATCCGGGTCAGACGGCGCGACCTCGCGCCGGCCGACATCGTGGAACGCAGAGGGTTACGGGTTACCGGCCTCGCGTTGACGGTGGTGGAAGCGGCGGCGCGCCGCGGCGGCGGCCCCGCGGTCATGGACCGAGCGCTGCAACGCTGCGCGGAGTTGCCTGAGCTATGGCGTGCACACCTACGCAACAAAGGACGCTACGGCTCGCCGGCCGCTCGGCGGATGCTGCAAGCAGCCAGCGACGGGGCGCGCTCGCACGCCGAGCGGCTGCTCGTGAAGTTACTGCGCGATGCGGGCATTACGGGATGGGTCGCCAATTATCCGGTCGGCCGATACCGCGTCGATGTCGCATTCCCGGAAGCCAAGGTCGCCATTGAAGTCGACAGCTGGGCCTTCCATAGCGACAGGGAAGATTTTCAGCAGGACCGAGAGCGACAGAACGCTATCTCCCTGCTTGGCTGGCACGTACTGCGTTTCACCTGGCTGGACCTCGTCGAGTATCCGCAGCGAGTCCTCGCCCAGATCCGTTCTGCGATTTCGGCGCGATAATGGTCGCTCAGCGCAAGAAAGCGCGCCGAAATCGCAGAAGACCGGCGACCACCACAATCAGCCACACCGCGAAGGCGTTCCAGAAGAAAACCAACGACACCGTCTGCATCGCCCGCACACCGAGTTCGTCGGCCATGGCGTGGGTGGCCGCGGAATACATGCCCAGCGGGAACACCAGCGACCACCAGACCCCGGCGAACTGCAGCACCTCAGGCCGGCGGCTGATGCGGTGGAGCCCGAAGTAGATCAGCGGCGGTATCCACAGCGTGGCCGCCACCCAGGTCACCACGGTTACTGCCTGCACCGCCGCGGCCAGCCATCCGGAGAGCTGCGGTTCGAGATGATCGCCGGCCAGCGTCGCAATCGCCAGGCCGCCCATCATGATCCAGCTGTCGGGCTCGATGCCGTCGCGGTCCTGCCGCTCGGCGATGGCGCGCCACAGGATCAGCCAGGTCATCAGGGCGTAGGTACCGATCGCCGCCAACCAGATCGGCACCGCGACCACGAGCCACCAACGGTGACCGATGTAGTAGGACGCCTCCGCCATCACGATGGCCAAGCCCGAGGTGCCCACACTGGCCAGCTCCCACGCGCCGTGAGCATGGTCTCGCAACGACACCCAGCGGTGCGCCCACATATTGCGTGCGGTGAGCGCTATCAAGATCAGCCAAGCAGCCAGCGCAACAACGCCGAGTATCCACAGCACCACCACATTGGACGACAACCGGCTGTCGAGCACCGCGCACGCGGCCACGAACGTGAACAACCGCAGCCCGACATCGGGATCTCTGAAGTCCCAGAACACCATTCGGCTTTTCGCGACGGCGGCGACAATGACAACCACAACGAGGACCACGAGTCCGACCGAGGCCACGACGCCCAGCGTGTCGCTGAGCGTGGTGTAGTGGTGATTACGCGCGGCGATCGACAGGATGCCGGTAGCCATCACCGCGGCGAATACATCCGGCGTCGGCTCGATATCGGAGAGCCGAATCTTCACGAATCGCCGAGCAACTCGACGACCAGATGCCGGATGCCGGTGTGCCGGTTGCTGCGAGTCCATTCGACGGGCTGCACGACGCGCACGGAACCGAAGCGCGAGAGCAGTTCCTCGAATAGGACCCGTAGCTCCAGCCGAGCCAGGTTGGCGCCCAGGCAGTAGTGCACGCCCTGGCCAAAGCCCAGATGCGGGTTGGGTTTACGGCGGATGTCGAACTCGTCGGCACGGTCGAACACGCTGGCATCTCGGTTGGCCGAGCCCTCCCAGATCTGGACCTTCTGTCCCGCTTGGATCGCCTGTCCGCCCAGCGTGACGTCGCGGGTGGCCGTGCGCCGCTTGGACGGCGAGGGCGAGGTCCACCGAACCATCTCCTCGACTGCGGTCGGCAGCATGTCGAGATCGTCACGCAGCGCACGCAATTGCTCCGGGTGCTCGGCCAGGGCCAGCAGCCCGCCACCGACCGCGTTGCGCGTCGTCTCGGCCCCGGCGCTGAACAGCAGGCTGAAAAACAGGTACACCTCGAGATCCGACAGGGCCGGCTCTTCTGCATCGTCGAGCATGGCGTTCGCCACTACCGACAACATGTCGTCGGTCGGTTCGGCACGCTTCGATGCAATCAACTCCTGGCCGTACGTGTACATCCGCGAGCTGGCCTCTTCGACAGACAGCTGCGAAAGCGACGCCTTGCGCGAACCGCCGAAGTCGAACTGCGGCTCGATGGCCTCGAACAGCCAATGTCGTTCGGATTCAGGCACTCCCAGCAAGATGCAGATCATCTGCATCGGCAGTTCGGCGGCGATGTCAACCAGGAAGTCGAACGGATCGCCCGGCACCACGGCGCCCAGCAGCCGTCGCGCCCGGGCCCGCAGGTCGTCTTCGACTCGCCGAATCATCCGCGGTGTCAGCCCCGAGCTGACGAGTCGCCGGATCTTCGAGTGCCGCGGGTCGTCCATCATGTTGAGCACCTGGCCCGCGATGGCCAGGTCCTGCAGCAGCGTTCCGCCGAACGGTCGCTTCCCCCCGGTGACCGACGAGTACGTCACCGGATCACGCAGCACCTCAATGGTTTCCGGGTAGGTGGCGACGGACCAGAAGCCCTCTCCGTCGGGGGTGTTGTCGGTCGGTTTGTGCCAGTACACCGGCGCCTCACGCCGATGCAGGGCGAACAAGTCGTGCGGAAAACCGTTGGCGAAGTTGTCCAGATCGGTGAAGTCGATGCTTGAAAGCGCGCCGGCCAGAGTCACAGGATCTCCCCCGGCGTGTACTTGGCGGCATCCGGATAGCGGGCGACCAGTGCGTCCACCGCGGCGGCCACCGCGTCGATCTGGTCGCCGGCGGCTCCGACGAATGCCTGCTTGTCGGCCAGTGCGGCGTCGAGTGCGGCCCGGTCCAGCGGCAGCCGGGGGTCGGCCGCAAGCCGGTCCAAAAGGTCGGGCTCGGTGCCGTGTTCCCGCATCGCCAGCGCGGCCGCCACGGCGTGCTCACGGATCACCTCGTGCGCGGCCTCTCGGCCCAAACCGGCACGCACCGCGGCGATCAACACTTTGGTGGTGGCCAGAAATGGCAGGTAGCGCTCCAGCTCGCGCTGGATGACCGCGGGGTAGGCGCCGAACTCGTCGAGCACCGTCAGCATCGTCTCGATCTGCCCGTCGACGGCGAAGAAGCTGTCCGGCAACGCCACCCGGCGCACCACCGAGCACGACACGTCGCCCTCATTCCACTGCGCCCCGGCCAGTTCGGCGACCATCGACGCGTAGCCGCGCAGGACCACCTGCAGCCCGTTGATCCGCTCGCAACTGCGAGTATTCATCTTGTGTGGCATCGCCGACGAGCCCACCTGGCCCGGCGCGAAACCCTCGGTGACCAGGTCGTGCCCGGCCATCAGCCGGATGCTGTGCGCCAGCGATGACGGCCCGGCGCCCAGCTGCACCAACGCGGAGACCACATCGTGGTCCAGGGAACGCGGATATACCTGCCCGACGCTGCTCAAAACCGTTGTGAATCCCAGGAAGTCCGCGACGCGCCGCTCGAGTTCGGCAAACTTCGCGGCATCACCGCCGAGCAGGTCGAGCATGTCCTGTGCGGTGCCCATCGGTCCTTTGATGCCGCGCAGCGGATACTGGTCGATCAACTCTCGTAGCCGGGTCAACGCGAGCAGGGTCTCCTGCGCCGCGCTGGCGAAGCGCTTGCCCAACGTGGTGGGCTGCGCGGCGACATTGTGACTGCGCCCGGCCATCACCAGATCGCGGTAGTTCACGGCTCGCTCGGCCAGCCGGGCCACCACCGCGACGCCGTGGGAGAACACCAGTTCCAGCGACCGGCGGATCTGCAGCTGCTCCACGTTCTCGGTGAGATCGCGGCTGGTCATGCCCTTGTGCACCTGCTCGTGGCCGGCCAGCGCGTTGAATTCCTCAATGCGGGCCTTGACGTCATGGCGCAGCACCCGCTCGCGGGCGCTGATCGAGGCCAGGTCGACGTCGTCGAGCACCCGTTCGTAGTCAGCGATCGCCACCGCGGGCACGTCCACGCCCAGTTCCGCCTGCGCCCGCAGCACCGCCAGCCATAACCGCCGCTCGGCGACCACTTTGGCTTCCGGCGACCAGATCGCGACCATTTCGTCGCTGGCGTAGCGGCCGGCCAGAACATTGGGGATCGTCACGAACACACAGCTTACGGCGACGGATCAGGCACAGTAGGCGCATGCACTTCGTTGGGCTCGATCTCGCCTGGGGCGAGAAACACCACACCGGCGTGGCAGCTGTCGATTCCGGCGGCCGGCTCCTTCACATCGGGACCGCGCAAGACGACATCAGCATCGAAGATGCGGTGGCGCGGTATGTCAGCGACGACTGTTTGGTGGCGATCGATGCGCCGCTGATCGTGAAGAACCCAACCGGATACCGGCCTTGCGAGACCGCGCTCAACCACGACTTCCAGCGGTTCGAGGCGGGAGCTCGTCCCGCATACACCGAAAAGCCGGAATTCAGCAGTCCCCGCGGCGCCCAGATCGCGACGGCGCTCGGTCTCGACGTCGATCCCGCATCGAGGTCGATGCGACGGGCGATCGAGGTCTATCCTCACCCCGCGACGATCGCGTTGTTCGGGTTACCGAAGACCCTGAAGTACAAGCGGGGCGCGTTCGAGGATCGGCAGCGTGACCTGCTGCAGTTGATGACCCTGATCGAGGGGCTCGACAAGGCGACGCCGCGGCTGCGGGTGAATCACAATGTGTCCTGGGTGGAGTTGCGCAAACGGGTTGCCGCCGCGACGCGACCCGGGCAGCTGGACAGAGACGAAGATCCCGTCGACGCCGTGATTTGCGCGTACGTCGCGCTGTATTGGTATCACCGGCCCGAAGACGTCACCGTCTACGGCGACTTCGCGACCGGCTACATCATCACGCCGACGCTGCCACCGGATCTGGCGCCTGCACCACGTCGGCGTGCGCCCGCAGCGCCGGACAACGAGGAACTGCGCCAGCGTCTCGCGCAGGTCACTGCGCTTCTCGAGGAGGCGCAGCGGATGCTGACCGCGATCCGTCGACAGCTCGACGGTTAGCGCGCCGACGGGTGACCAGCAGAGTCACTCCCGAGAGCACCACGCCGGTCGCGATCAAGATGCCGGCCAACAGGTATTGCTGGCCGGGGCGGCCGGACAGCGGCGTCACCAGATACAGAGAAGCCAAACAGCCGATGACCGGCAACGCGGTCGGGGTCCTGAAGTGGCTGAGTTTTTTACGGGGGGCTCGCACGTCGCGGCGCAGCACCAGCACCGCGACGTTGACCGTCGCGAACACCGCCAGCAACAGCAGCGACGTCGTACCGCCGAGCACCTCGATGGCGTCGGTGTTGGCGAACGCGGTGACATAGAGGATCTGGCCCAGCGCGATTGTCGTGGTGAACAGGATCGCGACCCACGGCGCCCTACGGGCCGGGCTGACCGTGCCGAGAATCGGTGGCAGCACCCGCTGGCGCGCCATCCCATAGATCAAGCGGCTCGACATCAGCATGCTGATCAAGGCGGTGTTGGAGACCGCCACCATCGAGATGAACGGCAGTATGTCTTTGATCGGCAAGCCGGGCGCCCCGATCTGAACCACCTCGACGAGCGGGGTCTCGCTGGCCTTCAGGGCCGGGACCGGCACGAGTGCGACGGCCACGATTGCCACGATCATGTAGACAACGCCGGTGATGCTCAGCCCCGACAGCAGAACCTTCGGAAAGGTTTTGACCGGGTTCTTGGTTTCTTCGGCCATGTTGACCGAGTCCTCGAAACCGGTCATCGCAAAGAAGGCCAACGACGTCGCGGTGGTGAGGGCCAAAAACAGATTCTTGTCGCCGGTATCGAAGGCGACCATGCGGGAATAGTCGACGTGTTCGCTGCCCGCGACAGCCCACAGGCCGACGAAAATCACCAGAAGCAGCCCGCTGACCTCGATGCAGGTGAGTCCGACGTTGAGTTTTACGCTCTCGCCCACGCCGCGCAGATTCACCGCGGCCAACAGCGCAACGAACAGCATGGCAATGACGACGATGCCTGTTGTGCCCCAATCGAAATGGAATGCGGTAAAGAAGTTGGCCGCGAAAAACCGCGCCGCGGTCGACGCCGAGGTGATTGCGGCGCTCATCACCACGAAGGCCACCGCGAAGGTGAAGAACTGGTTGTCGAAGGCCTTCTGCGCGTACAGCGCCGCCCCTGCCGCCTGCGGGTATTTGGTGACCAGTTCCAGGTAGCTGAGCGCGGTCATCGCCGCGATCAGGAAGGCCAGCAGAAACGGAACCCATGCTGCGCCACCGACTTCGGCCGCCACGTCACCGATCAGCGCGTACACGCCGGTGCCCAGGATGTCACCGACGATGAACAGCAGCAGCATTCCGGGTCCCATCACCCGGCGCAGTCGTGGCTGCCGCTCGACCGTCTCGGTCAAATCTGTACGGGTCGACGGTCGAAGGGCGCCAACACGTCGATGATGTCGATCACTGTGGCACGAGCAGCAACCCGCGGATCCAGTCGGTCGTCGACCAAGGCGGACACGACCGCGCCGTCGACCGCGCAAATCAACGCCGAAATCAGCTCGAGGCGCACCGAGCGTCCGGACCGCTCGACCGCGTCGGCAATGGCTTCGACGCGCTGGCGCAGGTTGCGCCGTTGGATATCGCGTAGCGCGGACAGCCGGGCACATGCGATGTAGCGCTCGTAGCGCGAGATCAGTTGTTCGGTGAGCCGTGGGCCCGATTCGTCACCGATGAGCAGGTCGACCAGCACGTCGGCGGTTGTCTCGGGGCCGCGGCGGCGACGGGACAGGCTGGCGACCTTGGCCCGCAGCTGCGCCACCTCGAGCATCCCGACATGGGCGACCGCGCTGGCGATGAGGTCGTCGAGCGACGAGAAGTAATAGGTGGTCGACGCCAGCGGCAGACCGGCGCGGCGGGCCACCGCCCGGTGCCGGACGGCCTCGAATCCGCCTTCGCACAGCAGCTCCGCGGCGGCGCTGACCAGCGCGAACCGTCGACGTTCACCCTTGGGAGTGACAGCTGCCGTCACCACTGTCATGCTGCCAGTCGACCTGGTGCCGCATTGCCCTTTCGGACAAAGCCCTTTCGGGCCTCTTATGATGGCCCGCATGCCTGACTTGAGCCGTCGCGCTGTGCTGCGCCTCGGCGCCGGTGCGGCCGCCGGAGCGCTCGGCGCCTATGCGCTGGACAGGCTGCTTCCCGCGCGGCCCGCGGTGAGCGCACCGGTGACGATGACGGGCAGCGGCGTGCCGCTCGCACCGCCGACGCCACGCGAGCCGGCTCCGGCGCCCGCGGCAGCTCCGACAATGACGACCGGTTCATTCGTGTCGGCGGCACGCGGCGGGATCGCCACCAATTGGGCGATCGCGCGGCCACCGGGTCAGACCAAGGCACTGCGGCCGGTCATCGCGCTGCACGGCAAGGGCAGTGATGCGGCCAGTGTGATGGCCGGCGGCGTGGAGCAGGGCCTGGCCCAAGCCGTGGACGCCGGCCTGCCGCCGTTCGCGGTGGTTGCCGTCGACGGCGGCGGAAGTTACTGGCACAAAAGGGGTTCCGGCGAGGATTCGGGCGCAATGGTGCTGAACGAGCTCATCCCGATGCTGGATGGAAAGGGTCTGGATACCTCGCGGGTGGCGTTTCTGGGCTGGTCGATGGGCGGCTACGGCGGATTACTGCTCGGCGGCCGGCTGGGGCCGGCCCGCACTGCGGCGATCTGCGCGGTGAGCCCGGCGCTGTGGATGTCCCCCGGTGCGGCCGCGCCGGGCGCGTTCGACGGCCCCGATGACTTTTCTGCGAACTCGGTATTCGGGATGCCCGCATTGGGCTCCATTCCGATCAGGGTGGACTGCGGTAACAGCGATCCGTTTTACAGCGCGACACGGCAATTCGTGGCTCAGCTGCCCCATCCGCCGTCGGGCGGGTTTTCCCCGGGCGGGCACGACGCGTCTTTCTGGAGCGCGCAGCTACCCGCCGAGCTGACCTGGATTGCACCGCTTCTGGCTGCGTAAAGCTATTCGCCCGTCGACCGCGAGCGCTACCAGAAGGCTTACCATATCTGTTACGATATCGCGTTACAGACGGGGAGGTTAACCAGTTGGCCAGGCAGGCAGTCGCGGACAAGCGGCAGCGGCGAGAACGCGGATCGATCAGCGTCGACGAAATCATCAACGGCGCATTCGAAGTCGCCGCACAGGTCTCAGTTGACGGCTTGAGCATGCCGCTTTTGGCCAAGCATCTCGACGTCGGCGTGACGAGCATCTACTGGTACTTCAGGAAGAAGGACGATCTGCTGAACGCGATGACCGATCGCGCCCTGGGCCAATACGATTTCGCGACGCCATTCGTCGAAGGCGAGGACTGGCGGGACTCGCTCTACAAGCACGCCCACAAGATGCGGCAGACTTTCCGAAGCAATCCGATCCTCTGCGACTTGATCCTGATCCGCGGCAGCTTCGGGCGTGAGGCAACGGTAGAAGCCTTCCAGAAGCTCGAGAAGGCGGTGGCAACGCTGGTGGAGGCTGGCCTGTCAGCCGAGGACGCGTTCGATACCTACGCCAGCATCTCCGTTCACACCCGCGGTTCGGCGGTATTGGAACGGCTGCAGGACAAGTCCGGCGGCGCTGAACCCCGTCACGGCAGCGGAAGTCGGGTGATCGATCCGGACACCATGCCGCTGATCGCCGAGCTGACGGCGAAGGGCCACCGCATCGGCGCGGCCGACGACATCAACTTCGACTACGGCCTGAACTGCATTCTCGATCACGCCAGCCGACTCATCGAGTCACGTCGGGAAGCGGTCTAGACCTCGACGACGACGGCGCCGCCTTGGCCGCCGCCCGCGCACATCGCCGCCACGCCGATCCCGCCGCCGCGGCGGCCCAATTCATGCACCAGCGTGGTGAGCATCCGCGCTCCGGTCGCCGCGATGGGATGGCCCAGGCTGCATCCGCTGCCGTAGACGTTGACCCGATCCTCGTCCAGGCCGTACTCGCGGCACGCGGCGATCGGGACCGAGGCGAATGCCTCGTTGATCTCCCACAGTGTCACGTCGTTGGGGGACAGGCCCGCCCGATCCAGCACCTTGCCGATCACCCGTACCGCGCCCAGACCGGTGTCCCTCGGGTCGACGCCGGCCGAGGCCCAGGTCTTGACCGAGCCCAGCACGCTCAAGCCGGAAGATCGGGCAAAACCGTCGTCGGCCAGCGCCAGGGCGGCGGCCGCGTCATTGGTGCCGCTGCTGTTGCCGGCGGTGATCGAAAACCCCTCGATCTCGGGGTGCAGCACCTTCAGCGACGCCAGCTTCTCCATGCTGGTGTCGCGGCGGGGATGTTCGTCGACGCTGAAGTCGAGCAACGCATCTTCGGGGCCTTTGATTTTCAACGGCACGATCTCGTCGACGAACGCGCCGCTGTCGATCGCGGCGATGGCGCGTTGATGCGACCGCAGGGCCCAGGCATCCATCTCTTCGCGGGTGATCCCGACCGCCTGGGCGGTGTTCCACCCCACCGTGATCGACATGTCCCGGGTGGGCGCGTCGGGCGCCTCGACATGGGTAGGAGGGATCCAGCGGTCCTCGAATTCCAGGTTCGGCCCGGGGATGCGCCACTTCATCAGCGGGCCCATCGACAGCGATTGCACTCCCCCGCCGACGACCACACGCTCGACGCCCGAGGCGATCTGGGCGGCCGCGTTGGCGACCGCGGTGAGGCTGCCCGCGCAGTGCCTGTTGACTGCCTGCCCCGGCACTGAGACCATGCCCGCGGCCGCCGTTGCGTAACGCGCCAAATCGCCGCCGCCGTAATGCGATTCGGCGAAGATCACGTCGTCGATGTCGGTCGGCCCGACCCCGGACCGCCGGACTGCTTCGGTGAGCACGGTGGTCGCGAGCACCTCGGCAGGCGTGTTGACCAACGAGCCTTTGAACGACGTCGCGATGGCGGTCCGGACGGCACTGACGATGACGGGCTTGGGCATGGGGTCAACCGTATCAACTACCGTAGTGGCAACGATAAACGGGACTGGCGAACCTTACGTATTCGTGTACCATTTGGTACATGACTACGGGTAGCAGCATCGAGATCGAGGCACCGGCCTCGCTTGTCTGGGATGTTTTCAGCGACGTCGAGCGCTGGCCGGAATGGACCGCATCGGTCACCCGCTTGGTCGCCATCGATGGGCCGGGTCTCGCGGCCGGCAAGCGGTTCGAGATCAAGCAGCCACGAATGCCCAAGCTCGTGTGGCAGGTCACCGAGGTGGTCCCGGGCGCCTCGTGGACCTGGGTGCAGCGATCCCCGGGTGGCTCAGCCCTTGCCCGTCACGACGTTGTCGCCGCCGGCGACAACCGCACCGTCGTTCGGCAGCAGATCGATCAGCGCGGCCCCGTCGGCGCACTGGTGGGCAGACTCATGCGCGGAATAACCAGGCGCTATCTCGAACTCGAAGCGCAGGGCCTGAAGGCGCGAAGTGAGCAGCGTCTGCGAATTGATGGCTCGGTCTCCTGACGTCGAGCGGCGCCGCGAACTACTCGACGCGCTCATCGAGGAGTTCGCGTCAGGCGGGATCGGGGACCGCTCGCTGCGCGATGTAGCGGAAGCGGTAGGCACCAGCCACCGAATGCTGCTGCACCACTTCGGCTCTCGCAGCGAGCTGCTGCTGGCGATCGTCGAGGAGGTCGAGCGTCGCCAGCGGAACGTTCTGCGCGACCTGCCAACCGAGCCGGCCGAAGGGCTGGCCGCGATGTGGGACGACGTCCGACGGCCTGAGCTGCGTCCGTTCGAGCGACTCTTCTTCGAGTGTTATGCGCGAGGAGCGCAGGGTGAGGATCCGTACACGCGGATGATCCCCGGGGCCATCGGGGCCTGGCTGGACGAAGTCGACGTAATGACCGATGGCACAATCGATCCGGCCCTTCCGCGACTAGGCTTGGCCGTCATACGGGGGCTGTTGCTGGATCTGATTGCCACCGACGACGACAAGGGTGTGAACGCGGCGGCCCAGGCCTTCATCGATCTCGTCCGCCGGTCTGGATGAAGCTCGTTATCAGCTCAGCGGTACGGCCGGGATCTTCGAGCATTGGGGTGTGGCCGACACCGGCCAACAACTCGACGTTGACATGCGGCACGACACTGAATTCGCCAGCCGAGGACGATCGCCACCGCCGGTCCTCCACTCCGAAAATCACCAACGTCGGGATCATCAACTCGCGCAACCGGTCTGGGAGACTGCGCTGGGCGAGAAATGCCTTGGTCTCTTTTGGTGTGGTGGCGACGGTGCGGTGCCTCATCCGGCGTACGTCGTCAATGATCTGTACGGGAATGTCGACCTCACGGGTAAACGCCGAGCTTAGGGCTTTACGGATGGTGAACCGGTTCCGAAGCGCCCACACCAGCCGTCCGATCACCGGAACCTCCACCAGCTCGCCAAGACCGCCCGGCCAGAGAAAAGCGTCGACGTTGGGACCGGTATCAATGAGCACCAACGCAGTCACGATGTCGCGCCGCTGCTCAGCGAGCGCGGTCGCAACCACAGCTCCGGTGGAGTGTCCGATCGCGATAACGCGGTTCACACCCAGCTGTGTCAGCACCGAGCCGACGACTCGCGCTTGTTCCGACATCGTGTAGCCGTCGGCTGGCTTGTCAGATCGACCGTGTCCAAGGAGGTCGAGGCGAATGACCCGGTGATCGACGGCCAGCCACGGAATCATCTGGCCCCACCAGGCTGTCGAACCCGCATGGCCGTGGATCAACAGCAGCGCCGGCCCCTCGCCTGGACCATTTTCAACGACGTGGATGTTGTTGCCGCCGACGCTTACCAGGTGATCCCGCGCATCGGTGACAAGCGGTGCGGTAGCTGAGTCGTCCAACATTCGCTCTCCTCGGTCGCTTCAAGCATGAAGCGACCGGTTCGCGCTCGCTTGTACAGATCCGTCGTCTTCTCAGCCGGCCAGCGGCGTCGGCAGGCGCGAAGCCGCGAGCGCTCGTGCGAAGTCGCTCGGGGCCGCACCGGTCATTTCCCAGCACACCCGGTTGGCATGTGAACCGTCGGCAAATCCCGCAAGATGGGCGGCATCGGTGATGGGCACACCCTTGGAGAGGTAGCGAAACGCGGTCAGTAGCCGCACCCATCGGGCGGTGGCCGAAAAGGACGCTCCAGTCTGGCGTCTGCAGAGTCGCCCGAGGTAATCCGGCGACAACGCCACCGCGCCAGCGACTGATACAAGATCGATGGTCGCCGGAACGTTGCTGGAAATGAGGTCGATCGCCTGACGCAACTGCGGGTGAATGGATGCTCCGCTTCCCGAGCCCGCGTCCGACAAACTGCAAAGTTCACCGACCAGGAAGTCGGCCGCAGCACGCGGACCTTTGGTGGTCAACAACGCGCCCGTCGCGTCGGCGAGCTCTTCACCGCTTTCGACGATCCATACACCACTGCGTCGCGATCGGTCACGGCTCAACGAGTTCAGCACGACGCCTTGCCGCGTTTGCAGTCCGAGGTAGATCGTCAGCGCCGTGGATCGCGCATCTGAGCGCACCGCATGCCGGGTGCCGCTCCTGATCACAACCAGTCGGCAAGTGCGCTGGCCCCCTTCGGCGCCGCTCACCACCAGCGGACCACCTGTGCCGACTCCGATCTGAACCGCCGCATGGTGGTGGGGGGCAAGGTCGCGGAACGCGCCAGAGACCATCAGCCGACCCGGCCCTAAGTCCCAGACACGCATACGAAATGGTACATCGGCCTGGGAATTACGACGGATCCGTACATGCGATCGCGACCCGATCACGTCATACTTCTTCGAAGGCACCATGGGAGGCGAGTTGAGCGTAATCGACATGTTCTCCAACCTGATGGAGCTCCGCGATGGCGGCGCCGTCGTTGAACGCCAGCGCGGGGTGTCCGGCGACTGGGGCCTGTGGACGGTGGCCGCGTTTCACGCCGACAGCAACGACGCGGTGCATTCACACGTCTGGGAGCGACACCCGCTCGGCGACGAACTGCTGTATCTACTCTCCGGCGCGATCACCGTTCACATGCGAGATCACGCCGACGGAGAGGGCGCGCCCAGGGCGCTGTCTCCCGGAACTTGCTGCGTCGTGCCTGCCGGGCAGTGGCATCGCCTGACCGTCGAGGAACCGGGCGATCTGGTGGCTATCACCCCGCGTGCTGAAACCGCGCACGAAGCCGTGTCGAAATGACCGCAACAAAACGTCTCGCGGCAGCTACCGTCGCCTTCGTCATCTACACAACAGTCATGCTGATGGTGGAACGGCGGATGCGCGCGACCGGCGGTCCCGGGATTATTCCATTTGAGGTGGCCGGTAGTGAGGCTCGAGCAGAGGAAATCATGACCCGCTGGGGCAGCGACGGTCAGCGGGCCGCACGGTTATCCACGTGGCTCGACTTCGGATACATGGCAACCTACGGCACGCTCATGGCGCTACTCGTCGACCGCGCACGCCGGCGTCGCGGCCATCCGGCAGCCTTGCCCGCCATCGTGGCTGTCGCCGTCGCGGGCGATGCAGTGGAGGGAGTCTCGCTGCTCAAAGTGCTCAACCACACGAGCGTTGCGGTTCACGCGCGGCGCGCGCAAATCGCGGCGCTCATCAAGTTCGCGGTTCTGGCCGCCACCCTCGGATACGTTGCCACGGATTTCAGGTCGAGGTTGCCGACGCGCTCTTCGGATTGAGACTGGTCAGATGTCCGCTCTCGGTCCCCGCGGCCGGGTCAAGTGCGCAATCGATGATCGCCGGCCCGTTGGATGCCAGCGCTTCGGTCAGTGCGGACTGCAGCTCGGTTGGAGTCGTGACGTGATAACCCTTGCCGCCGAATGCTTCTGCGATCAACTCGTGACGAGCGGCGGCGCTCAGCACCGTGGGTGCGGGGTCGGTCCCGGAGACTCGCCTGTTGACCGGCGGCTCGTCACCGCGATAGACCCCGCCGTTGTTGAGGATGACGACGGTGACCGGTAACCCGTAGCGGCATATCGTTTCGAATTCCAGGCCGCTGAACCCGAACGCGCTGTCACCCACGATCGCCACCACGGGTTCGCCGGTCTCAACCGCGGCGGCGATGGCGTAGCCCATGCCGATGCCCATCACGCCCCATGTTCCACTGTCAAGCCGGTGGCGCGGCAGCTGCATGTCGATCACGTTGCGCGCGACGTCCAACGCGTTGGCACCCTCGTTCACCAAATACACCCCCGGATGCTGTTGCAGCACATCGCGAACGGCGCGCAGCGCATTGTGGAATCGCATCGGGTGCGGATCCTCGGCCAGCCGCTTGCGCATGGCGGCGTCGTTATGGGCCCTGCGCTCGGCCAGCTCATCGGTCCACGCGGTCGGCGCGACAATCCGATGTGCATCGATGCGGTCGAGTAGCGCCGACATCACCGAGCCGATGTCGCCGGCCAGCGGCGCCGCGATCGGACGGTTGCTGTCGAATTCGCCGGCCGCGATATCGACTTGGACAAACTCGGCGTCGGCCGACCACGGCGGTGACTCGCCATGGCCCAGCAGCCAGTTCAGCCGAGCGCCCACCAGCATCACCACGTCCGCACGCGACAGCGCCAGCGAGCGCGCCGCCGCGACGCACTGCGGGTGCGAGTCCGGCAGCAGCCCCTTGGCCATCGACATCGGCAGATAGGGAATGCCAGTGGTTTCGACGAATGTCCGAATCACATTGTCGGCCTGGGCATATGCCGCACCCTTGCCGAGCACGATCAGCGGCCGCTGTGCCTGTGCCAGCATGCCCAACGCGCGATCGACCGCCTCGGGGGCCGGCAGTTGAGGCGGAGCAGGGTCGACAACACGCCAGATCGTGCCGGCGGCCGCCGCCGCGTCGATGGCCTCACTCAGTACGGTGCCCGGAATGTCGAGGTATACCCCACCCGGACGCCCGGAGACCGCGCTGCGAATCGCGCGAGCGACGCCCAAGCCGATGTCCTGCACCCGCGCGATCCGGTATGCCGCCTTCACGAACGGCCGGGCCGAGCTGAGCTGGTCGAGTTCCTCGTAGTCGCCCCGTTGTAGGTCCACCAGCGGGCGCTCGCTCGATCCCGAAATCTGGATCATCGGGAAGCAGTTCGTCGTGGCGTTCGCCAGCGCAACCAGGCCGTTGAGGAAGCCCGGCGCTGAGACGGTCAGACAGACGCCGGGGCGCCGGGTGAGAAACCCGGCGGCGGCCGCGGCGTTGCCGGCGGAGGTCTCATGCCGGAAACCGATGAAGCGGATACCGGATTTCTGGGCAAGACGCGCGAGATCGGTGATCGGGATTCCGACCAGCCCGTAGATGGTGTCGATTCCGTTGAGCTTCAGGGCGTCCACGATGACGTGGAAACCGTCGGTCAGCTCGGATGCGGATGACGTGGTCATGTGTCCACTGTGGCATCTGCACGGACGACTAGCGTGTGATTAATGACGTCCGCAGCCGAGAGCCCATCCATCGCCGATCTGCTTCAGACGGCGGCGCGGCGCCGCTCGGAGGCGATCGCACTCGTCGTCACTGCCGATCGCACGCCGATCACCTACGGTGACCTCGTCCGGTTTGTCGACGACTTGGCCGGGCAGCTGACGCAAGCCGGACTGCAACCCGGCGACCGGGTGGCGTTGCGGGCGCCCAGTAGCGCGGAGTTCGTCGTCGGGTTGCTGGCGGCTTCGGCCGCGGGCCTGGTTGCCGTCCCGTTGGATCCGGCGTTGCCCGTCGCCGAGCAGCGTGCCCGCGTCACCGCGACGGGGGCGCGGGTCGTCTTGGTCGACGCAGCCGAGACCGGGGAGCCGCCATTCCCGTGTTGGCGAGTTTCGCTGACCGAAAACGCCGTGCACCTCGACCCCACGCCGGCACCATCGCCGACGAGTGACACACCCGAGGGGTTGCGGGCCGACGACGCGCTGATCATGTTCACCGGCGGCACCACCGGCTCACCGAAATTGGTGCCGTGGACCCATGACAACATCGCGTGCTCGATCCGCGGCGTCGTCGGCACCTACGGGCTCGGCCCGGATGATGCGACCGTCGCGGTGATGCCGCTGTTCCACGGCCACGGGCTGATCGCCGCGTTGCTATCGACACTGGCCTCCGGTGGACGTGTGCTGATTCCCGCCGGGGGGCGGTTTTCCGCGCACACCTTCTCCGACGACGTCCGCGCCGCACACGCTACTTGGTTCACCGCGGTGCCGACCATTCACCAAATTGTCTTGCAGCGCACGGAAACCGAACAGCCGTCGCTGCGCTTTCTGCGCAGCTGTAGCGCGGCGCTGAGTCCGGAGACGGCGCGAGAGCTGCGCGCCAGGTTCGCAGCACCTGTGCTGAGTGCGTACGGCATGACCGAGTGCACGCACCAGGTGTCCAGCACCAGTGATGACCACACGGAGCTGCCATCCGGCCTCGTCGGCCGCTCGACGGGTGCGCAGATCCAGATCGTCGGAGACGACGGGCACTCGCTCCCGCCGGGTGCTGTCGGGGAAGTGTGGGTACGCGGCCGCACGGTCGTGCGGGGTTATCTCGGCAATGCAGAGGCGACGGCAAGCACTTTCACCGACGGCTGGCTGCATACGGGCGACTTAGGGTCGCTGTCGGACCAGGGCGAGCTGACGCTACGCGGCCGGATCAAGGAGCTGATCAACCGAGGCGGGGAGAAGATATCGCCGGAGCGCGTCGAGGGCGTGCTGGCCAGTCACCCGAAGGTGGTGGAGGCGGCCGTGTTCGGCGTCCCGGACCCGCTCTACGGGGAGACCGTGGCCGCGGCGATCGTGCCCGATCCGTCCGCTACGCCGACGACGGCGGAACTCATCGAATTCTGCAGCGAACGGCTCGCCCGGTTCGAGGTGCCGGCCGACATCACGCTGACCGGCGAGTTGCCGCATACCGCCAAAGGCTCGATAGACCGTCGCGCAGTGGCGCAGCAGTTCGGGTCCGGAGACTGACCGGTGAGTGTCCCGTTCGATTGGAAGCTGCCGTATGCCTGGCCGCGCAAGCCGCTGCTGGCCAGGAACGTCGTGTGTACATCGCAACCGATTGCCGCGCAGGCGGGTCTGCGGATGCTCGCCGAGGGTGGCAGCGCGGTGGATGCGGCCGTCGCCACCGCGATAACTCTCACCGTGGTGGAACCGGTCTCCAACGGCATCGGCGCCGACGCGTTCGCCATCGTCTGGGACGGCAGGCAACTGCACGGGCTGAACGCTTCAGGCCGCTCACCCGCGGCGTGGACGCCGGAATACTTCGGCGACAACGGTGTTCCTGCGCTCGGCTGGAATTCGGTCACTGTTCCTGGTGCGGTGTCGGCCTGGGTGGAGTTGCACGCCAAGTTCGGCAAGCTGCCGTTCGAACGGCTCTTTGAGCCCGCAATATCGTACGGCCGCAACGGCTTTGTGCTGTCGCCGACAGTCGCGGCGCAATGGGCGGAGCAGGTGCCGCTGTTCGAGGCCCAGCCGGGATTCGCCGACGCGTTCATGCCCGGTGGGCGGGCGCCGAACGCGGGTGAGCTGGTCAGCCTGCCCGACCATGCCGCCACGCTGGAGAAGATCGCCGCAACCAACGGCGAGGCGTTCTATCGCGGGGAACTGGCGGCGCAACTAGAGGCGCACGCGAAGGCCCATGGCGGTGTCATGCAAGCCAGCGACTTGGCTGCCCATCGCGCCGACTGGGTCGGCATCATCAGCGCCGACTACCGCGGATACACCATCCACGAGATACCGCCCAACGGCCAGGGCATCGTCGCCCTGATCGCGCTGGGGATTCTCGAGCAGTTCGACATGTCCTCGTTCCCAGTCGATTCCGCCGACAGTGTGCATCTGCAGATCGAAGCCATGAAGCTGGCCTTCGCGGACGCACAGGCCTATGTCGCCGACAGCGGCCACATGCCGCTGCGCCCGGAGCAGTTGCTCGACAAGGACTATCTGCGGCAGCGGGCGGCGCTGATCGACCGGAATCGAGCCAAGCCGGCATCCGCCGGGACACCGAGCGGAGGAACCGTCTATCTCACCGCCGCTGACGCCTCCGGGATGATGGTGTCGATGATCCAGTCGAACTACATGGGATTCGGCTCCGGCGTGGTGGTTCCGGGCACCGGTATCGCCTTGCAGAACCGCGGTGCGGATTTCGTTGCAACGCCGGGCCATCCGAACCGCGTAGGGCCCAACAAGCGTCCTTACCACACCATCATCCCGGGTTTTATGACCCAGGGCGGCGTTCCGGTGATGAGTTTCGGGGTGATGGGCGGTCCGATGCAGCCGCAGGGTCATGTGCAGGTGGCGGCGCGCATCGTCGACCACGGCCAGAATCCGCAGGCGGCCTGCGACGGCCCGCGCTTTCGTTGGGCGCACGGCCTGCAAGTGTACTGCGAGAAGGGTTTTCGGCAGTCAACGCTGGACGAATTGCATCGGCGTGGTCATCAGCTTGTCACCGTGGATGACTACAACCAGTTCGGCAGCTGCCAGGCGATCTGGCGGCTCGATGATGGCTATCTTGCGGTGAGCGACCCCCGCCGGGACGGCCAGGCCGCAGGTTTCTAGACGCGGATTTTGCTTTCCGCGGCGGCCAGCGCGATGTCGGTGCGGAAGTGGCCGCCGGGCAACCGGATTGAATTGAGGATGTCGTAGGCGGCCGTGCGAGCCGCCGAGAGATCGGCCCCGGTGCCCACCACGGAGAGCACTCGGCCGCCTGATGACACGATCGCGCCGTCGTCGCGCCGGGCCGTTCCCGCGTGCAGCACGCCTTCGGCCTCAGAACCGACGATTACATCGCCGACCCGCGGCCGGCCTGGATAGTGCTCGGCCGCCAGTACCACAGTGACCGCCGCGCCGTCGCGCCAACGCAATTCGCCGAAGCTGGCCAGATCACCGGTGGCTGCGGCGTAAAGTAGCTGGCCGAGCGGTGAATCAAGCAGTGCGAGCACGGATTGCGTCTCCGGATCGCCGAAGCGGCAGTTGAATTCGATCACCGCCGGGCCGTTAGAGGTGATCGCCAGCCCGGCGTAGAGCAACCCGGTGAACGAACTGCCGCGCCGGACCAGTTCGGCCGCAACGGGTTCGACGATCTCGCTGACCATTGCTTGGTAGACGTGGTTGGGTAGCCACGGCAACGGCGCATAGGCACCCATGCCGCCGGTGTTGGGTCCGGTGTCGCCGTCGCCGACCCGCTTGAAGTCTTGGGCGGCCAGCAGTGGGACCACGGTTTGGCCGTCGACAAGGGAGAACAACGACACCTCGGGGCCGTCGAGGTAGGACTCCAGCAGCACGGGATGCCCCGCTTCGAGCAGCCCGGCAGCATGGGCGCGGGCGGCATCGCGGTCCGGTGTCACCACCACGCCCTTGCCCGCGGCCAGCCGGTCGTCTTTGACCACCCAGGCGGCTTCATCGGCCGGCGGTCCGAACCGGTCCAGCGCCGCGTCCAAACGTGCTGGGTTGTCGACGATCTCGCTCGATGCGGTGCGCACACCGGCCGCCGCCATCACGTCTTTTGCGAACGCCTTCGAGCCTTCGATCTGTGCCGCGGCCTTGCTGGGCCCGAAACACGCGATGCCGGCCTCGCGCACGGTGTCGGCCACGCCGAGCACCAACGGGACCTCCGGGCCGATGACCACCAGGTCGGCGCGCACCTCGCGGGCCACCGCGACGACGTCATCGCCGGAGGTGATGTCGACCTGGTGCTGGTCGGCGATTACGGCGGTGCCCGCGTTGCCGGCGGCGATGGCCAGCGCGTCGACCTGGGGATCGTTGCCGAGGGCGAGCAGCAAGGCATGTTCGCGGGCACCGGAGCCGATCACCAGGACGCGCACGAAACGCCACTTTAGCTGCTAGTCGCGGGTGTTACCGGAGTGCATCCTCAACGCATCCTTGACATTGGCCTTCTTGTCCTCTCCGGCCCCCTTTGCCGCGGCCTTCTTGCGCTTTGCCACGACGGCGTCGACCGCGCCGTTGAGCGCCGAACCCAGCGGGAAACCGAGATAGTGGGTGAGGAAGACGGCAATCTCCTTGAGTTCAGTCTCGGTGAGTTCCTCGTTGAGCAGTGCGGCATTGATTTGGATCTCGGCCAGGTCGCGGTTCCCAACGGCGGTCACGGCCGTCAAGGTCATGATGCGCTTGTCGCGCATCGACAATCCCGGCCGGCTCCAGATAGTGCCGAAGAGGTGATCGACGGTCAGGTCAAAGTACGCGTCACCCTCAACATTGGGCATCTCCCAGCCGTAGACCTCGTTCATCTTCTCGAGGCCCTTGCGACGCAACTCGTCCATGGCTTCTCCTATTTGTTCGCATGCGGCACACCAAGTCCGGCAGCCAGCCGCTGAAAAGCCACCTCTGCCAGCGGCAAGTCCACCGACACGGTCTTGCCCAACGCCAGCGCCAGGCTCAGATCCTTCTCGCCCAATTCGCGCGCATGCAGGAACGGCTGATACAGAAAGCTGTCCGCCTCAATGGGTTTCATATCCTCGCGCACCATCACCGACCCCGGTCCGCCGGTGAGGGCGTCGGTGTGGCGCACTACCCGGCCCAGCGCCTGCAGGTCCAGCCCGGCAGCCTCGGCCAGTTTCATCGCCTCGCAGGCCGCTGCGTACGAGGTGAACGTCAACATGTTGCGCGCGAGCTTCATTCGCGTCCCGGCGCCCGGCTCACCGGCGTGGATCACCATCGAGGCCCATTGCTTGAATGCAGGTTTGATGCGCTCGTATACCTCGCGCTCGGCGCCCACCATCGTTGCCAGCTCACCCTTTTCGGCGGCCCCTGCCCCACCGCTGACCGGAGCGTCGACGATGTGAATGCCTTGTGGTTGCAATTCGCGGGCAAGATCGACGGCGGTGGTGTCGCTGATTGTGGAGTGGATCGCGATCACGGTGCCGGGCTTGGCATTCTGTGCGAGAGCGCCTACCACCTCGCACACCTGTTTGTCATCGAGCACCGTGACGCTGATGAGCTCGGCGGCGGCGACGTCGGCCACGCTGTCGGCCAATGTGGCGCCGGCTTCGGCCAATGGTGTCATCGCGTCGGTGCGGATGTCGAACACGATGAGGCCGCCCGGCCAGTCGACCAGACGCTTCGCCATCGGTGCGCCCATGTTGCCGAGGCCGATGTACCCGAGCCGCATGTTCTCGCTCATGATCGGATGATCTGTCCGCCGTCGACGTTGAAGATCTGTCCTGTGATCCACGAAGCCTCGTCCGACAACAGGAACAGACACATGCCGACCAGATCCTCCGGAGTTCCCATCCGGGACAACGGGATCTGCTTGACCATGTCCTTGACCAGCTCGCCGGGTGTGACGGTCTTGGTGGCCTCGGTGTCGATCGGGCCCGGCGCGATCGCATTGATACGGATGTTCATCCCGCCCAATTCGCGGGACAGCTGCTGGGTCAGCCCGTTGATCCCGACCTTGGCCAAGCCGTAGAAGTTGGAGTACAGCCACGCCGCGGTCGATGATTGGTTGACGATCGCGCCGCCGCCCCGCTTGGCCATCTTCTTGTACACCGCGCGGGTGCACACCAGCGCGCCGTCGAGGTTGACGCTCATGAACTTCTTGTAGTAGTCGAACGGCACCGTCAGCAGCAGGTCGATTTTCATGCCGCCGTAGATCGCGGCATTGTTGACCAGATAGTCGATCCCGCCGAACTCGGCGACCGTGGCATCGGCCATGGCCTTGGCGGAATCCGGATCGGACACGTCGACCGGAAGGTGAATCGCCTTGCCGCCGTCGGCGACGATCTGCTTGGCCACGCCCTGCGCCGCGTCGGCGTTGATGTCGGCGACCACCACGGCGGCGCCCTCACGAGCCAACGCCTGGGCATACGCCTGCCCGATGCCTTGCGCCGCTCCGGTGACAATGGCCACCTTACCGTCGAATCTCATCTCTCCCTCTCCGCCTAATGTGGGGTTATTGCACGTTTTTCGCGCCGTGGCGTGTCATAAGTCCACACTCGGCACGTTAGACGGCAACGGCGACAAGCTTGGCTTCCAAATACTCCTCGAAACCGAGAAGCCCCATCTCGCGGCCGTTGCCGGATTGCTTGTAGCCGCCGAACGGCGCGTCTGCCGAATACCAGACACCGCCGTTGACGTTGACGGTGCCCACCCGCAGCCGCGACGCGACCGCGGCCGCGCGCTCAGGGTCGGCGCCAAACACGGTGCCGGACAACCCGTATGGAGAGTCGTTGGCGATGCGAACAGCGTCGTCGTCACCGTCGTGGGCGATCACTGTGAGCACCGGCCCGAAGATTTCCTCTCGAGCCACCCGCGCGTCGTTCGTGAGCCCGGTGATCAGGGTGGGCTCGATGAAGAATCCGGTGGGGCGATCCGCCGGGCGGCCGCCGCCGCACGCGAACGAACCGCCTTCTGCCACAGCCAGGTCCAGGTAGCCCTGCACCCGGTCGCGCTGCCGCGCCGAAATCAGGGGACCACACACGGTGCCGGCGTCGGTGGGATCGCCAGGCTTGATCGACGACATGGTGGCCGCCGCCGTCGCGACCGCCTCGTCGTAACGGGCGCGCGGGACCACCAGCCGGGTGGTGATCGCACACCCCTGCCCGGCATGCATGCACACCGAGAACGCCGCCACCGAGCAGGCACCGGCCAGGTCGGCGTCGTCGAGCACGACGAACGCAGACTTGCCGCCGAGTTCCAGGAAGACCTTCTTGATGGTCATCGCGGAGTCGACCATCACGCTGCGGCCGGTGGCCGTCGAGCCGGTGAATGAAATCATGTCCACCCGAGGGTCTTTGGCCAACAACGCCCCCACACCGTGGTCGCTGGAGGTGACGATGTTGATCACGCCGGGCGGAAAATCAGTGTGCTCGACGATCAGCTCGCCCAGCACCGCCGCACACCAGGGAGTGTCCGGCGCGGGTTTGAGCACGACGGTGTTGCCGGCGGCCAACGCCGGGCCCAGCTTGGCCAGGTTGATCTGGTGCGGGAAGTTCCACGGGGTGATCGCCCCGACCACACCGACCGCTTCCCTGGCGATGGTGCGGCGAGTCGGGATGCCCATCGGGGACGCCTCACCGAGATCCTGGTTCCACTCATATGACTCGGCGGTGTCCGCTGCGAATTCCAGATCGTTGACCGGGCCCTCCAACTGAGCGATGGCCGTGAGCATCCGCGGCGCCCCGACCTCAGCGATCGTCAGTTCACGCAACTCTTCTATATGCTTTTGCATCGCATCACGCAGCTGCCGCACACACCGGACGCGCAATTCGGTGTTGCGCGACCAATCGGTTTCGTCGAAGGCCCGCCGCGCCGCCTCGACAGCGCGGCCCACGTCTTCGGCGTCGGCGTCGGCCGCGGTCCCGAGTACTTCCTCGGTCGCCGGGTTGACCGTCGGGAAGGTTCCCGCACTGCCGCTCGTCAGCTTGCCGTCGATGAGCAGAGCACTCGCGCCGTCGGCCAGTAATGCCATCCTCAGCTCCCGCCACATTACGGTGGACACTTGTCCGGAATAGTCCAGTCGAACCATAGCCGCCGCGGGGCAGCGCGGCAAGTGCCCTGCGTCTTCTACGTATTTGTCCTGCGGGCTTGCCTCGCATCGGCTATGTCGGATAACTTGGACAAGTGTCCAGTGATGCAGTGGTCTCGATCACGGAGATGCCACGCAACCGTCGGCAGGAAGAGACCTTCCGCAAGGTCCTTGCCGCGGGCGTCGAGGTGCTGCGGGAGAAGTCCTATGCCGACTTGACGGTGCGCGCCGTGGCCGCCCGCGCCAAAGTGGCCCCTGCGACCGCCTACACCTACTTCTCGTCGAAGAACCACCTGATCGCCGAGGTGTACCTGGATCTGGTGCGACAGGTCCCGTTCTTCACCGACGTCAACGAACCGATGCCGACGCGGGTGGACAAGGCGTTGCGCCACCTGGCGCTGGTGGTGGCCGACGAGCCCGAGGTCGCCGCCGCGTGCACGACGGCGTTGCTCGGCGGCGGCGCCGACCCGGCGGTGCGACAGGTGCGTGACCGGATCGGTGCCGAGATCCATCGCCGCATCACCTCAGCCATCGGACCCGATGCCGATTCCCGCACCGTGGCCGCGCTCGAAATGACCTTTTTCGGCGCGCTGGTCAACGCCGCCAGCGGGGCCTACACCTATCACCAGATCGCCGACCGGCTCGCATACGTGGTGAGCATGATTCTGGAAACGAGAGACCGATGAGCCGCGCCGGCGACGATGCAGTGGGGGCACCCCCAGCCGCACAGCGGCGAGGGGGACGACGCGATGAGGAGGAGCGGCGCTGATGACCATCGAGACGCCCGAGCTGCTGCTCGATCCCTACGACTACGACTTCCACGAAGACCCGTATCCGTACTACCGGCGGCTGCGCGACGAGGCCCCGCTGTACCGCAACGATGAGTTGAAGTTCTGGGCGTTGTCGCGCCACAACGATGTGTTGCAGGGTTTCCGCAACAGCACCGCGCTGTCGAATGCCTATGGCGTTTCCCTGGATCCGGTATCGCGCAACCGGGATGCCAACCGGGTGATGTCGTTTTTGGCCATGGACGATCCGGGCCATCTGCGGTTGCGCACGCTGGTGTCCAAGGGCTTCACCCCGCGCCGAATCCGTGAGCTTGAGCCGCGGGTGGTCGAGCTGGCATGCATGCACATGGATGCGGCATTGCAGAACGAAACCTTCGATTTCGTGAGCGAATTCGCGGGCAAGCTGCCGATGGACGTGATCTCGGAACTGATGGGCGTGCCCGAGCCCGACCGGGCCCACATCCGCGAGCTGGCCGACGGCGTGATGCACCGCGAGGATGGCTTGGCCGACGTACCGGCCTCAGCGATGCAAGCATCGGCCGATCTGCTGGTCTACTACGCCGAGATGGTCAACCAACGCCGCAAGAAGCCGTCCGAGGACTTGACGTCGGCATTGTTGGAGGCCGAGATCGACGGGGACCGCCTCACCGACGAGGAGATCATGGCGTTCCTGTTTTTGATGGTGGTAGCGGGCAACGAGACCACCACCAAACTGCTTGCCAATGCCGCATATTGGGGGGCGCGCAATCCGGATCAGCTGGCCGGTGTGTTCGCCGACCACTCACGGGTTGCGCTGTGGGTGGAGGAGACGCTGCGCTACGACACGTCCAGCCAAATCCTCGCTCGTTCCGTGGCGCAAGAGCTCACGCTCTACGACAACACGATTCCCGAAGGCGACGTGCTGTTGCTGCTGCCGGGCTCAGCCAACCGCGACGATCGGGTGTTCGACAATCCCGACGACTACCGCATCGGGCGCGACATCGGCTCGAAGCTGGTCAGTTTCGGTAGCGGCGCGCACTTTTGCCTGGGTGCGCATCTGGCCCGGATGGAGGCGCGGGTGGCGCTCACCGAGCTGTTGCGTCGAGTCCGTGACTACCAGGTGGACGAGGCGAATGCCGTGCGTGTGCATTCCAGTAACGTGCGCGGATTCGCTTCCCTGCCGATGACCGTGGAGACCGCGTAAATGCCCCGCTTCGAACCACATCCCGCCCGCCGTCCCGCCATCGTCGCCGGCGCGTCGTCGGGCATCGGCGCTGCGACGGCTGTCGAACTCGCGGGCCGCGGCTTTCCGGTCGCGCTGGGCGCCCGCCGCGTCGAGAAATGTCAGGAGCTCGTCGACCAGATCCGCGCCGACGGCGGTGAGGCCGTGGCGCTGCATCTCGATGTCACCGAACCGGAATCGGTCAAATCGTTTGTGCACCAGGCAACCGAGCAACTCGGCGACATCGAATTGCTGGTCACCGGCGCCGGCGACACCTTCTTCGGTCGTCTGCATGAGATCAGCACCGACGTCTTCGAATCGCAGGTGCAGATCCATCTCATCGGCGCCAACCGGTTGACCACTGCCGTGTTGCCGGGAATGTTGGAACGTCAACGCGGCGACCTGATTTTCGTCGGGTCGGACGTCGCGCTGCGTCAGCGTCCACACATGGGCGCCTACGGCGCGGCGAAGGCGGCGCTGGTGGCGATGGTCGCCAACCTGCAAATGGAACTCGAAGGCACAGGTGTGCGCGCCTCGATAGTGCACCCCGGTCCGACGAAGACCGGCATGGGCTGGAGCCTGCCGCCCGAGTCGATCGGTCCGATGCTCGAAGACTGGGCCAAATGGGGGCAGGCCCGCCACGACTACTTCCTGCGGGCATCCGACCTGGCCAGGGCGATCGCGTTCGTCGCCGAAACGCCGCGCGGCGGGTTCATCACATCGATGGAGATTCAACCCGAGGCGCCGTTGGCCAGTGCGCCCGCGGAACGCAAGCAGCTGAAGTATCCGGAGGAGTCGTGACAAGTCAAGAGCTGAAAGAAGTTCGGCGGGTATCCGGCGGCGAGCAGGAGCACGGCCATCTCGAGGAGTTCCGCACCGACCCGATCGGGTTGATGCGACGTGTCCGCGACGAGTGCGGCGACGTCGGCTGGTTTCAATTGGCAGGCAAGCAAGTCGTGCTGCTGTCCGGGGCGGAAGCAAACGAGTTCTTCTTCCGTTCGGCCGACGAGGATCTCGACCAGGCCGAGGCCTATCCGTTCATGACGCCGATCTTCGGCAAGGGCGTGGTGTTCGACGCCAGCCCGGAGCGGCGCAAGGAGATGCTGCACAACTCCGCGCTGCGTGGTGAGCACATGAAGAGTCACGCCGTCACGATCGAGCGCGAAGTGCACCGGATGATCGAGAATTGGGGCGACACCGGCGAAATCGACCTGCTGGACTTCTTTGCCGAGTTGACCATCTACACCTCGACCGCATGCCTGATCGGTCCGAAGTTCCGTGAGCAGCTCGACTTCCGGTTCGCCAACCTCTACCACGAACTCGAACGCGGCACCGACCCGCTGTGCTATGTCGACCCGTATCTGCCGATCGAAAGCTTCCGTCGTCGCGACGAAGCCCGAATAGGCTTGGTGGCATTGGTTCAAGAGATCATGAACCAGCGGATCGCCAATCCTCCGGCCGACAAGGGCGACCGCGACATGCTCGATGTCCTGGTGTCGATCAAGGACGAGGACGGCAATCCCCGGTTTTCCGCCGACGAGATCACCGGCATGTTCATCTCGCTGATGTTCGCCGGTCACCACACCAGCTCGGGCACCGCATCCTGGACGCTGATAGAGCTGATGCGCCACCCGGATGTCTATGAACGAGTGATCGAGGAGCTCGCAGAACTCTACGCGGACGGTCAGTCGGTGAGTTTCCATGCGCTGCGCCAGATTCCGCAGCTGGAGAACGTGCTGAAGGAGACGCTGCGGCTGCATCCTCCGCTGATCATCCTGATGCGGGTGGCCAAGGGCGAATTCGAAGTATGTGGCTACCCCATCCACGAGGGCGATTTCGTCGCAGCCTCACCGGCGATCTCCAACCGGATCCCCGAAGACTTCCCCGACCCGGACGACTTCGTGCCGGAACGCTACCAGGAACCGCGTCAGGAAGACCTGATCAACCGGTGGACCTGGATACCGTTCGGCGCGGGCCGGCACCGCTGCGTGGGGGCCGCGTTCGCCACCATGCAGATCAAGGCGATCTTCTCGGTGTTGTTGCGCGAGTACGAATTCGAGATGACCCAGCCGTCGGAGAGCTACCGCAACGATCATTCCAAGATGGTGGTGCAGCTGGCTCAGCCGGCCAAGGTGCGCTACCGCCGCAGGAGCTGAGATGGGTTACAAGGTGAAAGCCGACCTGGATCTGTGCCAGGGCCATGCCATGTGCGAATTGGAAGCGCCCGACTATTTCCGGGTGCCCAAACGCGGCCAGGTCGAAATCCTCGACGACGAGCCGCCCGAGGAAGCCCGCAAGGAGATCGAGCAAGCCGTGTGGGCCTGTCCTACCCAGGCTTTGTCCATCGAAGAGAAAGAAGGCTGACAATGGCGTCCTTTGCGCGTTCAGAGCTCGACGAGTGGGTGCAGCGCTGGCTACAGGCCAACAAGGACTGCGAGAAAGCGGGCGACTGGAAGCCGCTGGCCGACTTCTACGCTCCCGACGCCACCTACGGCTGGAACATCGGGCCCAAGGAAGACGTCATGTGCGTCGGGATCGACGAGATCCGCGACATCGCTCTCGGCTGGGAAATGGAGGGCCTGGAGAACTGGCAGTACCCGTACCAGAAGGTCATCATCGACGACCAGCAGGGAGAGATCGTCGGCTTCTGGAAGCAGGTGGTCGTCGACGGCGACGGCCGGCAGGAGATCTACGGAATCGGCGGCAGCTGGTTTCGGCTCAACGCCGACCAGCTCATCGAGTGGCAGCGCGACTTCTTCGACTTCGGTCACGTCCAGGCGCTGTACATGCAGCTGATGAAGGACGGAAAGTTGTCGGCAGGCATGCAAAAGCGCATCGAGCGCAGCCTCGCCGGTGAGAAGCTGCCCGGCTACTACCCCCTAGGTAAGGCCCCCGTTCCGCTGTGGTGACCCACGTCACTACGCTGTCGCTCAGGCCCCCACCAACTAGTTGAAAGCAGGTTCGCGGTGAAAACAAAGGGCGCGCTGATCTGGGAGTTCAACCAGCCATGGTCGATCGAGGAAATCGAGATCGGCGACCCGCGCAAGGACGAGGTCAAGATCCAGATGGAAGCGGCCGGGATGTGCCATTCCGACCACCACCTGGTGACCGGCGGCATCCCGATGGGCGGTTTCCCGGTTCTCGGCGGTCACGAGGGCGCGGGGATCGTCACCGAGGTCGGTCCTGGAGTCGAGGACTTGGCCGAGGGCGATCACGTCGTGTTGTCGTTCATCCCGTCCTGTGGCAAGTGCCCGACGTGTCAGTCGGGTATGCGCAACCTCTGCGACTTGGGGGCCGACCTGCTCAACGGCGCAGCGGTATCCGACGGGACGTTCCGCATCCAGGCCCGCGGTCAGAACGTCTACCCGATGACGCTGCTGGGGACGTTCTCGCCGTACATGGTCGTGCACAATAGTTCGGTGGTGAAGATCGACCCGTCGGTGCCCTTCGAGGTGGCCGCCCTGGTGGGTTGCGGCGTGACGACCGGCTATGGCTCGGCCACTCGAACCGCCGACATCCGGCCCGGCGACGACGTCGCCATCGTCGGCATCGGCGGCGTGGGCATGTCCGCGCTGCAGGGTGCGGTCAACGCCGGCGCCCGCTACATCTTCGCTATCGACCCCGTGGAGTGGAAGCGCGACCAGGCACTGAAATTCGGTGCCACCCATGTCTATCCGGACATCGAATCCGCGCTGGGGGGCATCATGGAGGTCACCTACGGTCTGATGGCCAAGAAGGTGATCGTCACGGTCGGTGAACTGAAGGGCGCCGACATCGAAAACTACATGATCATGACCGCCAAGGGCGGCACGTGCGTGGTGACCGCTATCGGTAGCCTGCTGGACAATCAGGTGAACCTGAACCTCGCGATGCTGACCTTGATGCAGAAGAACCTGCAGGGCACCATCTTCGGCGGCGGCAACCCGCAGTACGACATCCCGCAATTGCTGGCGATGTACAAGGCGGGCAAGCTCAATCTCGACGACATGATCACCCGTCAGTACAAGCTCGAGCAGATCAACGACGGCTACCAGGACATGCTGGACGGCAAGAACATTCGCGGCGTCATCCGCTATACCGACGCTGACAGATGATCTTTTGCTGCCGAGTGGCCAGTTATGACACGCGTTAACGCGAAAAGCGTGCAATAAGTGGCCAGTCGGCGGTATCGGTGAGCACCTTCCGACATCTGCTGGAGCCGGGACGGATCGGCGCCATGTCGGTGCGCAACCGCCTGGTGATGTCGCCGATGGAGACCATGTACGGTACGCCCGACGGGCTGCCCTCGCAGCGCACTCGCGACTATTTCGCCGCACGGGCTCAAGGGGGCGTCGGCCTGATCACGGTCGGCGCCACCGGGATTGACCATCGGCATCCGGAAACACCTGGCGGTTTGCATCTGGGCACCGACGCGGCGGTAGACGCCCACCGGGCACTGGTGGAGACGGTGCACGAACACGGCGCCAAGATTCAGCCGCAGGTCGTGCATGCCGGTCCGGACGGCCTGGGTCCGGAAATGCACGGTGTGACATCGCTTGGGCCGTCCGTGATCCCGTCGTATCTGACTGGGCGGCCCTCGGCCGAGATCAGCGTGCAGCAACTCACCGAGGTGCTCGACCTGTTCAAGACCGCGGCGCGCCGGGCCGCCGAAGCGGGCTACGACGGCATCAAGCTGCATGCCGCGCACGGTTATATGCTGCTTGGCTCGTTCCTTGCCCCGCAACGCAATCGACGTACCGATGACTACCGGGGGGATTCGGTGCGAGGCCGCATCCGGATAGTGCTCGAGACGCTGGCCGCGATTCGCTCCGAAGTCGGCGACGCGCTGCCGATCACGCTGCGGATTTCCGGATACGAGCGCGTCGCCGGGGGCCGCCCGATTTACGAAACGGCGCAAGTGGCACCGCAGCTGGTGGCAGCTGGAGTCGATGCTTTTCATGTCAGCGGGGGTGTGATCGACCGGCTGGTGACCGGCATGGTCAACGGGTCTGACGACGGCGACGAACTCAACGTCGGTGCAGCGGCGGCAGTCAAAGAGGTGGTCGACGTGCCGGTGATCGCGGTGGGCCGCATTCACGACCCGAAGCGGGCCGAACAGATCCTGGCCGACGGCCGCGCTGATTTCATTGCGATGGGCCGCCCACTGCTCGCCGACCCTGACCTGCTCCACAAGCTGCGGACCGGTCAGGCGCATCGAGTTCGCAAATGCATCTCTTGCGAAAACTGCATCGATGCCATGGAACTGCGGTTCTCCGTCGACTGCGCCGTGAATCCGCGCACCGGCAAGGAACGCGAATTGGCGACGATGCGCACGGCGAGAGCCAAAAACGTGGTGGTGATCGGCGGCGGGCCCGCCGGTTTGGAAGCCGCCCGCGTGGCGTCCGAACGCGGGCACCGGGTGACTTTGTTTGAGCGCAACGGCCAGCTGGGCGGTGCGCTGCTCTGGGCGGCGGTACTGCATCCCGAGAACGAGCCGTTCCTTCGATATCTGCGTGACGAAGTCAGGGCTTCGGATACGAAAGTCGAGCTAGGCCATGCTGTTTCAACGAGCGACGTGGTCACACTCGCACCCGAAGCCGTTGTCGTGGCTACTGGTGGCCGCGTCGTCGTCCCCGAGATCCCCGGCTCCCGGCTACCGCACGTTCGGACCGGGCCGAAACTGCGGGAGATGTTCGCCGGGCGTAGGCAGCAGCTGATCCGCCCGACGCTCATGCGGGCAGCCACTCGGGCGTGGATGCCGTTTGGCCGTCGCGTTGCGATCATCGGTGGCGACCTGGTCGCCCTCGAACTTGCCGAATTCCTCGCGGGCCGGGGCCGTTTCGTGTCGATCCTGGAGGGCGGCAAGATGATAGCGCCCGAGGTCGGCAACAAACGCAGGACCGAGCACATGGATCGTCTCGACCGGCTGGGTGTCACCGTCCACGTCCACGCCCCAGTCGAACGGATCACTTCGGACAGCGTGCAATTCACGCCTGCCGGTGGGAGCACCCGTGCGCTGGCGGCCGATACCGTCGTCCTAGCCGGCACACCCGAAGCCGACACCGCGTTGTTCGATGCCCTGATGACTGCCGTGCCGGACGCTCAGGTGCACGCCGCCGGCGACTGCACCGGCTTGGGCCTGATCCGCAAAGCCACCGAAGAAGGCGCCCGCGCCGCCTGCGCCGTCTAGAGATTAGGAGCGGCCGAGTGAGTCCACTGCTAGCCGACCGCGGCGCCGTCGTCATCGGCGGGTCGCGGGGTATCGGCGCGGCCGTGGCTGCTTTACTGGCGCGTCACGGCGCGGGTGTGGTGGTCAATGGCCGGGACGCCGATGCGGCCCGGGCCACCGCAGACAAAATTGCCGCGGACGGCGGCCACGCCGTGGCTCATCCCGGTTCAGCGGCCGACCAGTCGGCCGCAGAATCGTTGGTGGACAAGTGTATTGACGAATTCGGTGCCATCCACATCCTGGTGAACTGTGCCGGCATCGCGGAACCGCCGGGTTCGTCGATCCTCGACATCAGCGCCGCGCAGTTTGCCGAGCTTCTCGACGCGCACCTGGGCACGGTCTTCGCGACCTGCCGCGCGGCCGCACCAAAGATGGTCGCGCAAGGCGGCGGCAGCATCATCAACACGAGCTCGGTCGCGTTCCTCGGTGACTACGGCGGCAGCGGGTATCCGGCCGGCAAGGGTGCGGTCAACAGTCTCACACTGGCGATTGCCGCAGAACTCAAAGAGCACGGGGTACGGGCCAATGTGGTGTGCCCCGGCGCCAAGACGCGGCTGTCCACCGGTGCGGCGTATGAAGCCCACATCACCGAACTGAATCGGCGAGGGCTGCTCGACGACGTCTCCATGCAAGGGTCGCTTGACGTAGCGACACCGGATTACGTCGCCCCGATCTACGCCTATCTGGCCAGCGATCTCGCAGAGCGGGTGACCGGCGAAATCTTTGTCGCCTCAGGCGGTTTCGTCGGACGCTTTCCGCGACCCGCTCCCACACCGATCGGATACCGCGACCATCACGACGCACCGCCCTGGTCGGTGACCGAACTGGCCGGGCTGATCAACCGCAGCTAGGCGGCAGCGCGCCGGAATACCAGGCTGGCCTTCAGCGTCGTCTTCGCGCCCACCATGCCAAACATGTTCCCTTCCACCGCGAACTGCTTGCGCTGGACAGTCGTATGCGCTGTCAGGCACACCTCGTTGTCGCTGAGCACCTCCACGTGGGCCTGAAGCGGGATTGGCGCTGTGATGCCCTTGGCGGTCAGCTCGGCATCAAGGCGGACGGTGTCATCACCGGCGGGCTGCCCACCAGAGACCACGACGGTGATGTTGGGGTACTTCTCGACGTCGAAGAAACTCGCCGAACGCAGGTCCTCGTCGCGCGTGTGCAGTCCGGTGTCTACGGACGCGGCCTTGACTTCGATTCGGCCGGAAACGGTTTGACCGTCCTGAATCTGGCCGCCGCCGCTGAACTCGGTGAACGCGCCACGGACTTTCATCGCGCCCCACATCGTCTTGTTCTCAAACCGGATGGTCGACTGTTCCGGCACCAGGTTCCACGCGCCGACCGATTCGGCGCTGCTGAGAAATGTTGTAACAGCAGACATGTCATCTCCTGTATGTGAGCGCGGGTTGATTGCACAGTGCCGTCAACCCGTCGGCATACGCGCCACTTTCGTTAGACGATAGTCCCACTTCGGTGGCGTGTTGACCGTACCAACCGCGAGGGGCGCTTGGGCGGCTCATATGCTTGGGCTCATGCCCACCGTCTTCACCAAGATCATCAACGGGGAACTGCCGGGCCGATTCGTGTACGAGGACGACGAGATCGTCGCATTCTTGACCATCGAGCCGATGACGCAAGGGCACACGCTGGTGGTCCCGCGAGCCGAGATCGATCAATGGCAGGACGTCGACGAACCGGTATTCGCCCGGGTCATGGCGGTGGCCCAGCTGATCGGCAAGGCCGTCTGCCGGGCGTTCGACGCCGCGCGGGCCGGCGTCATCATCGCCGGGCTGGAGGTTCCTCACCTCCACGTGCACGTCTTCCCGACCCGCAGCCTGAGCGATTTCGGCTTTGCCAACGTCGATCGCAATCCATCTGCGCAATCGCTGGACGAAGCGCAGGCCAAGATCAAGGCAGCCCTCGCCGAGCTGACGTGAGAGTCAG
Source organism: Mycobacterium fragae (assembly GCF_002102185.1). Taxonomy (GTDB): domain Bacteria; phylum Actinomycetota; class Actinomycetes; order Mycobacteriales; family Mycobacteriaceae; genus Mycobacterium; species Mycobacterium fragae. The sequence goes on along the minus strand of NZ_LQOW01000026.1, from coordinate 177,375 downwards.
CCCACGTGGGCGGGCACGTCGGCGATGCGCGGCAGGCTGACCCGGAAGCGGCAGCCCTGACCCGGCGCGGTGGTCACCGCGACGCTGCCGCCGTGCGCCTGGACCAGCGAGTCGACGATCGACAGGCCCAGCCCGGTACCGCCGCTGGCTCGCGTGCGCGATGCGTCGGTGCGATAGAACCGTTCGAAGACGCGCGACGCATCCTGCTGACTCATGCCGGGACCTTTGTCGATGACCTCCAACACCGCGTCGTCACCTTCGGTGCCGACCCGCACGGTGATGTCGGCGGCTTCCGGCGTGTACTGCATCGCATTGGTCATCAGATTGCTCAGCACCTGACGAAGCCGGGCCTCGTCGCCGAGGACTTCCGGGGTACCGGGACCGTCGAGCACATCCAAGGTGATCTTGCGGTTCGGGGCGATCGCCTGTGCGTCGTGCACAGCATCACTGGCCAGTGCGAGTAAGTCCACCCGGCGCCGCTCGATCGGCCGTTGCGCATCTAGCCGGGCCAGCAGCAGCAGATCTTCGACGAGGGTGCCCATCCGCCGCGATTCACTCTCGATTCGCGACATCAGCATCTCGGTGTCGCGCGCAGCGCCCTGGCGATACAACTCCGCGAAGCCACGAATGGTGGTCAGTGGAGTACGCAGTTCGTGGCTGGCGTCGGTGATAAACCGCCGCATCCGTTCTTCTGAAGTGCGGGCTTTCTCCGCCGAGGATTCAGACGATGCGAGCGCTCGCTGGATTTGCGCCAGCATCCCGTTGAGCGCCGAGGAAAGCCGACCGACCTCGGTGCGCGAATCACGTTCGGGGACACGGCGATCCAGCTGACCGGCGGCGATCGCGGCGGCCGTCTGCTCGACCTCTATCAGTGGCTGCAGACTGCGATGTACCACGGCATATCCGGCCGCCCCGAGCACGAGCAACACGGCCGCGCCGATGCCGAGTTGTAGCCAGACCAATGCGCGGACCGTGTGCTGGATGTCGGAAAGGTCGTAGGCGACGGTGATCAGCCGGCCCCGCGGCCCGCGCACCGATACCGCGCGCCATTGCACGCCGGAATTGTCGACCGATCCGACGGTCGTCGGATCGGGACCCACGTCGTTGTTCTCGGGCAACGCAGGCTCGGCGTTGCTGTCGTTGACGACCGTCCAGGTACGCCCGTCCGCGGCGATGCTACGCACGTAGAAGTTCGACGGCGGGCGGTCGGCGTTCGGACCCGGATAACGGACCGGTGGGATCCCCCGCGGTGCCTGTGCCCAGCCGCGCGACGCGTCGTCCAAGTTCTGGTCCACGCGGTTGATCAGGCTGTGCCGCAGGATCGAGGTGACCGCGATCCCCGACGCCAGCAGCCCGCACGCGGCCAGCAGCAGGGTGGCGGCGACCAGTCCAACCCGTAACGGCAGTGCTGCCCGAGGTCGTTTCGGCATCGCCCTATTCTTCGCCTAGGGTGCGCTGTCCCGCCGCGCAATCATGCTCATCGGGGCTCCCGCAGGACATATCCCACACCGCGCAGGGTGTGCAGCAGGCGCTTCTCGCCGGTGTCGATCTTGCGGCGCAGATACGAGACGTAGGACTCGACGACGTTGACGTCGCCGCCGAAGTCGTAGCGCCAGACGTGGTCGAGGATCTTCGGTTTGCTCAACACGGTGCCGGCGTTGATCACGAAGTAGCGCAGCAGCGTGAACTCCGTCGGCGACAGCGACACCGGCTTGCCGGCCTTCCACACCTCATGGGTGTCCTCGTCGAGTTCGATGTCTGCGAATGTCAGCCGGGCATTTCGGTGCTCGGTGATGCCTTTGCCCGCGCGGCGCAGGATGACCCGCAACCGCGCGACGACCTCTTCCAAGCTGAACGGCTTGGTGACGTAGTCGTCGCCGCCAAGGGTCAACCCCGCGATCTTGTCCTGCAGCGAGTCGCGGGCGGTGAGAAACAGTGCGGGCGCGTCGATCCCGTCGGCTCGTAGCCGGCGCAGCACCCCGAAGCCGTCCATGCCGGGCATCATCACGTCGAGGATCACCGCATCCGGCTTCACCTCGCGGGCCAAATCCAGCGCCGCCGGACCATTGGTGGCGGTATGGACCTCGAAGCCCTGGAATTTCAGACTCACCGAAAGCAGCTCGACGATGTTGGTTTCGTCGTCGACGACGAGGACCCGCGCCTCCGGTGTGGTTTCATCTGCGGTTGGCGATGCCATGTAGTCAATTCCCTCGCACTTAATTTACGACATCCTCCAAGATGCCTGTGTAATTACTGTGAGTTTGATGTGTCGGGGGATCGCCGGGAGATGCCGTGTATGGCGATGCCTGCGTGCATAGACTCACAGGATGAACCTTGGCAAAAGCCTGGTGAGCCTCGCGGTCGCGCCGGTGCGGGTCGGACTCGCCGCCGCCGACGCGGGTTTGGCCGTTGCAACGTCGGCGCTTGGCCTGGCGCACCGAACATTGGGTGAGGTGGGCCCCCAGAGTGGCATCGAGGATGCGCTTGCCCGGGCGAATCAGCTGGCCAAGTTACTGGACCACGACGCCCCGTTGGGGCGCGCGCTTGCTACCGACGGGCCGGTCGACCGGCTGCTGCGTCCGGGCGGGGTTGTCGACCTGGTCACAGCGCCCGGCGGGCTGCTCGACCGGCTCACCGAGGAGGGCGGCGGGCTGGAGCGGGCGCTGAGGCCGGGTGGACTGGTGGACCAGCTGGTCGCCGATGACGGGTTGATCGAACGGCTAGTGGCCGAGGATGGGCTGGCCGATCGACTGCTCGCCAAGGGCGGCCTGATCGACAAGCTGACGGCCAGGCACGGGCCGCTCGAGCAGCTCGCCGACCTCGCCGACACCCTCAGCCGGCTGGCCCCCGGGATGGAGGCGCTGGAGCCTGCCATCGCCACCCTGCAGGAAGCGGTCATCTCGCTGACCATGGTGGTCAACCCGCTGAGCAACATCGCGGAACGCATTCCGCTGCTGCCGCGCCGCCCGACGCGCCGGTCCTCGCCGCGCCCGGTGCGTTCGCAGCGCGTCGTCGACCACGATCGCCCAGGCCCCGGCACGGAGTGAGCGGCCACCCGAGACAGGTGATCGACATAAGACGACGCTATCCCGCAGCGCCGACAGGACTGGAGCCGCGTGAGAGACTCGAACTCTCGACATTCGCCTTACAAGGGCGACGCTCTACCAACTGAGCTAACGCGGCCGATGCCGGCTCGATGAGCCGTGACGAGTCTACGACGGGGTGATGCCGTCGAAGCTGCGCGCCGACTCAAGGCGCAGGTGCGAGCCAGTGCGGTCGGTGTCGTCCTATCGGGCGGAAGCTCGCGGACGGAGCGCCTTGGTAAGCGAGCGGTCGTCAGTTCAATCCTGACAGGAGGCTCCGTCCCGACGCCCCCGCCAGGCAAGGTCGCCTTGACGGGGGCGTCGGACCAAATCGGCTACGCGCGCGGGGTTTGTCCGCACGTGCCCGGCACGGTGGTACTCGCACCTGCGTTGGCCTCGTTGCGGCGCCGCGTTAGTCCGGCCAGTCCAGCCAGTCCAGCAAGGCCTAGGAGGCCCCACAACCCAGTCTTGTCGCTGTGGTTGTTGTTATCGGCGTCGCCGGTCTGTGCCACCGTCGTCGTAGTCGACGACGATGGCGGCGTGCTCGGGGTAGTGGCGTTGGCAATACCAGCACCACCGAGCAAGAGCGCCCCAGTGGCAGCAGTGATAGCAAGGATTTTCCGCATGACAAATCTCCAAACGTCAGTAGGTAGGAAAGCGAAGGAGACGCCAACTGGACCAGTGGCTGAAGTCCTTCCGGCTGGAGCGCGAAAGAAATCTTCGGCGTCCATCTTCGGCGTCGCTGCGCCCTATACCCACACCGCACCGAGCCGAAACCGAGCAGTCCTCAGTCCAATCCTGACAGGAGGCTCTGCCCATTACCCGTGGCCCGGGATGCCCTGCAGATCATCGTGGATGCCCTGCAGGTCACCTTCGATGGCTTGCAGATTAGAGATCGCATCCTGAAATGTCTGCTGCATGTCGTCACTCGGGCCTGCGGATTCGTACTGAGGGCAGTACGAGACGATCGCACCAGCAGTGAAGTTGGCGCTTTGATCGGCGTCCCATATCGACGTTCGCTGTACGAAGGCAACGGCATCCGCGACGTTGGGTTGGTGCGCGAGGAAGTCGCAGACTGCGTGTCCGTGGCTCATCACGTAATCGGGGCTGGGAATCGGCAGGCCATCGTGTTTCAACGCGTCGATAAACGCCCGGTCGACGATGGCTAACGGCGGAGCGGATGCTGGGGGCGCAGGCGGCTTGGGTGGGGCAGCTGGCGGTGGTGGGGCAACCGACGGCGGGATGATCGTCGGCTGCGCCGCCGTGTGTGGGTGGCGGACCGCGAATATCACCACTACTACGGCGACCGCGGCCACCAGAGATAGCGGCATCGCCGCGAGCACGCTCAAGCGGTGTAGCGCAACCGTATGCCGGTGCCGCGTGCGGTTGTTCTGCGATGGTGCGTCGCCGACAACCTCGGCGTCCCACGCTTCAAACGCCCCGGATGCCGCCGCTAAGCGCTCGTCGAGCAGTTTGTCGGCCTGTCCGTAGGACGGCTGACCGCCCTGTTCACGAATCGATCGGCGCAGACTGGCGATGCGCCGCAGTTCTGAGTCGATCGTCTCGCGATCGCGCATTTACTGAGCATAGGGCGGCTCGGCGCTTTGGTTATCACGTTCCCTCGTATCTTGCCAGGGGGACTGCGGGACTGTTTCTGCTGTTGTGACCATCGTGGCGTTCGCCCTGCTAGACGCCGCTTTAGCGGGCCCGCCAAGCTGGCCCGTTACCAGTCTCATAGCGCGCTGACCAGCAATCTGCCGCATACTGGACGGCAAGCACTGAATCTTGTCCGCGCAGAATTTGCGACCGGGGGCGGGCATTCACAGTCGAGGTTGTGGTGGGAGACCTGCAGCGATCCAGCGGCAAACACCGCCACCGCGCCACATCGGCAGCAGTGCGGAGGCGCCACACGACGCTCCGCGGTTGCCTGGCGCTGGTGGCGGCGCTTGCGCTGCTCGCGACGGGGTCGGGATGGTGGATGGCCCACGGCGTGCTGGGCGGCATCACCGTCTCCCAAGCCCTGGGTTCCGACGACCCGAAATCCAGCGGCGGCGCAATGAACATCCTGCTCATCGGACTGGATTCGCGCAAAGATCAGGATGGCAACGACCTGCCTTGGGCGGTGCTGAAACACTTGCACGCCGGCGACTCAGAGGACGGCGGCTACAACACCAACACCTTGATCCTCGCCCATGTCGGCGCCGACGACCGGGTGGCCGCCTTCTCGATCCCCCGCGACGACTACGTGCCGTTCAGCGGCGTACCCGGCTACAGCCACATCAAGATCAAAGAGGCGTACGGGCTCACTAAGAGCTACACCGAGCAAAAGCTCATGGATCAGGGAGTGAGCAACCAGAAAGAGCTCGAGACCCGAGGGCGCGAAGCCGGTCGCGCCGCGACGCTGCGCGCCGTGCGCAACCTGACCGGTGTACCCATCGATTACTTCGCCGAAATCAACCTGGCCGGTTTCTATGACCTGACCAAGAGCTTGGGCGGCGTGGAAGTGTGTTTGAAGCACGCCGTGTACGACTCGTATTCCGGCGCCGACTTCCCCGCCGGACGCCAGAAGCTCGACGCCGAGCAGGCGCTGGCATTCGTCCGTCAGCGTCACGGCCTGGAAAACGGCGACCTCGACCGCACCCACCGTCAGCAGGCGTTTCTCTCCTCAGTGATGCGACAACTGCAGGATTCGGGCACGTTCACCGATCTGAGCAGGCTCAAGAGCCTGATGGCGGTGGCGCGCAAAGACGTCGTGTTGTCCGGAGGCTGGGATGAAAACCAGTTCCGCCGGATGGGTGCGCTGGCCGGCGGCGATGTCGAATACCGGACACTGCCCGTGCTGCGCTACGACACCATCAACGGCCAGGACGTCAACATCGTCGACCCTGCCGCGATCAAGGCCGAGGTCGCCGCGGCCTTCGGCGACACCTCGCCCGCCACCACCATGACCACCACGGCGCCGAACCCGGACACGGTCGTGGACGTGATCAACGCCGGCAGCATCAGCGGACTCGCCAGCGACGTATCGCACATGCTGAAGAAAGACGGCTACACCGTGCGCTCGGTGCGCGACCGCCGCTCCGGCGAACCCACCAGCACGGCGATCAAGTACGGACCCGGCGCCGACGCCGACGCGCAGAGCGTGGCCACACTGCTCGGCATCGAAGCTCCCGACCGGCCGGACCCCAAACTCAAGGCCGACCATATCCAAGTCATCGTCGACGACGACTTCTCTATACCAGCAGAAGACGAAACCACCACGGCGTCAACGGTTTCCGGCGGCTACGGGCGATCAAGCGCGACCACCACCACCAGCAGCAGCGAGCCGCCTCCCGATGAAGGCGCACCGATCGGCGGCGGCGGCGTGCCCTGTGTGAACTGACGCTAGGAAGCTTTACGTAACAGGAACGCCAGCACGACGCTCTCGAAGGCGTCTTTCGCCTCGATCATCGTCCAGTGTCCGCAGTTGGCGAACACGTGCAATTCGGCATTGGGGATGGTGCGTATCGGGATCAGCGCCATGTCCAGCGGACTGACCCGATCGTCGAGGCCCCAGGTGATCAGCGTCGGTGCCTTGACCCGATGCAGCACCGCCCACGGCGGCGGCCCTTTGGACGACTCCATGGCCTTGGTCATCTGCGCGAACGCTTCCCTGCTGTACATCCGGCGCGCCCCGGCCAGCGTCTGCGGGTCGGTGGCATGGGTCCACCGTTCCTCGATGAGCTCGTCGGTTACCACCGCCGGGTCATAGACCATCGAATGCAACCAGCGAACCAGGCGATCCCGGGTGGGCTCTTCGGTGAACTCCTGCAGCAGCCTGATGCCCTCCGCCGGAGCCGGGCTGAACACGTTGCGGCCAATGCCGCCGATGGTCACCAAACGGCGCACCCGCTCGGGATGGGCGATCGCGAAGTTGAGCGCAATACCGCCGCCCATCGAGTTGCCGATGATGTCGACAACCTGCAAGCCGAGCGCGTCGACGAACCGCACAACCGCATCGAACGCGGTGACCATCGGGTGCCCGCCGAAATCGTCGCTGACCCCGAAGCCGGGGAATTCCAGGATCAGGCATCGGAAGAACTCGGAAAACGTGCCAACCACGCCGCGGAAGTTGCGCCATCCGGTCACCCCAGGCCCGGAGCCGTGCAGCATCAGCAGCGGCGGCCCGTCTCCGGCCTCGTGATAGCGCAGAACGCCTGCGTCGGTGGCGATTTCGCGAAGCGTACCTTCGTAGGTGACGTCGGCTGTCACGCGTGCGTCCCGCCGTCGATGCGGATCTCGGTGCCCGTGATGAACGCGCCGTCCTCGGACACCAACATCGCGATGACGCCGGCGACGACGGAAGGATCGGCCATCCCGGCGCCGCTGGATTCCAGCGTGGTGGGCATGATCGGTGACAGTTTGGCCAACAGCGACCAATCGCTGTCCGGCGGTAGGTATCCGGCTGTGGCATCGGTGATTCCGGACTTGATGCTGCCCGGCGCGACGCACACCGCGCGCAGGCCTTTACTTGCGTACTCGAGCGCGAGCGCATGGGTGAATGATTGGACCCCGCCCTTGCTCGCCGCGTACGCGGCCATATAGGGATGCGCGAACGAGGCCGAGGTGGAGCTGAAGTTCACGATCGCGCTGCGCGGACTCTGCAACAGCGTGGGCAGCGCCTCACGGACCACCAGGAAGGTCCCGGTCAGATTGACCCCGATGATCTGGTTCCACAGCTGCAAATCCATCTGCTCGGTGTGCGCGGCGCGCAGTATGCCCGCGGCATTGACCAGCGAATCAAGACCCCCCAACGTGTCCACCGCCGAGCGCACACCGTCGATAACCGACTTCTCGTCCCCGACATTCATCTCCAAGGTGGTCAGTCGGTCGCCGACGCCGGACTCTCCGGCGCGGGCCCTGGTCTTGTCCAGGCCGTCGGTGGAAATGTCGGCGGCGACGACCGCAGCGCCCTCGTCCAGCAGGCGCAGGGTCGTGGCTTGCCCGATGCCCGAGGCGGCGCCGGTCACCAGGATCCGATTGCCCTCTAGTCGCTTCATCTGAACTCCCGTCGGTGTCTACTGGCCCATTACGTATTTGACGGTTGGCCCGGCGGTCCAGCCGCCGTCCACGGCGATCTCCGCCCCGGTGACATAGGCGGCCTCGTCGGATAGCAGATAGCCCACGGCGCCGACGATCTCCTCGGGCAGGCCGACCCGGCCCATCGGCGTGTTCGGGTAGTTGCCTTCGCCGACCTGGATGCCGACGTGTGCGGTCATCGGGGTATAGGTCATACCGGGATGCACCGAATTGACCCGGATACGGTCGCCACCAAGTTCGACGGCGGCGATCTTCGTGAGCCCCCGCACACCCCACTTCGAGGCGCCGTAGCCGGCGGTACACGCCAGACCGAACAGCCCGGCCGCAGAAGAGATGTTGACGATCGAGCCACCGCCCGCCGAACGCATCGGCGCGATCACCGCTTGCATACCGTTGAACACTCCGACCAAGTTCACCTCCAGAACCGCCCGGAAGTGCTCGACTGGCTCGTGCTCGATGAACTGCCCGGTCGACACACCGGCATTGTTCACCAGGCCGTTGATGAGACCGAACTCGGCGATGCTGAACTGCACGGCGTCCGCCCACTGCCCGGGATCGGTGACGTCCAGGTGAACGTAACGCGCCTGTGCCCCAAGCTCGTTCGCCAGCTGCTCGCCGACGTCATCGAGTAGGTCCCCGACGACGACGCTGCCGCCGCGCGAGACAATGTGGCGCGCGAACGCGGCCCCGAGACCTCGAGCACCACCGCTGACGATGACGACCTTGTCGACCAGTTGTGCTGAATTACCGCTCATGTCAAGCAGTCCGGCATCAGGACGCCTTGATCAGGTTGAAGCCCTTGTAGCCCGCCTCGGCCACCTCGGCACAGATCTCGTTGTAGACAGCGAATCCACCGGTAAACAACATGAACACCCGCGGCTTGCCGGGAACGTTGGCGCCCAGGTACCAGGAGTTCGCCCTCGGGAAAAGCGTTGCCTGCGCACGCTGCGCGCACTCGGCAATCCAGTTGTCCACCGCCTCAGGGCTGGCCTCGATGGCGGTGTAGCCGTGCGCGTCCAGGTGGGCGATGCAGTCGGCGATCCAGTTCACGTGCGCTTCGGCGTGGAGCACCATATTGGCCAGCACGCCCGGCGCCCCCGGTCCGGAGAGAATGAACAGATTGGGGAAACCGTCGACGCCGAGACCCAGATACGTCCGCGGACCGTCCTTCCAGTCGTCGCGCAGCACCTCCCCGCCGCGGCCGACGATGTCGATCTTTGCCAGTGCACCGGTCATCGCGTCAAAACCGGTAGCCAAGACGATCGCGTCGACGTCGTAACGGGCATCGGTGGTATCGATCCCGGTCGCGTCGACCGACACGATCGGCGTTTTGCGCACGCTGACCAGCTTGACATGCGGCTTGTTGAAGGTCTGAAAATAGTTGGTGTCAGTACAGATACGCTTGGTTCCGATGGGATGGTCGTTCGGGATCAGCAAGTCGGCGGTCTGTGGATCGTCGATGACGGCACGAATCTTCTCCTCGTAGAACTTCCTTGCCTCTTCGTTCGCGACCGGGTCGCTCATCTGGTCCGGGAAGGTCTTGGAGAACAGCACACCGCCTAGCTGCCAACGTCTTTCAAACGCAGCTCGACGCTCTTCGGCGGATACCTCCATCGTGTTTTTCGGATGTGCGATATGCGGCGAGCCTCCGCCGCTTCGCCATGAAAGTCTGCGCCGGTCAGCGTATTTCGCCTTGATTTCCGCCATGTCCTCGGCGCTCAGCGGCTTGTTGCCCGCCGGAATGCTGAAGTTGGGCGTGCGTTGGAATACATAAAGTTGTGCCGCCTGTTCGGCGATGACCGGAATCGATTGGATACCCGAGGATCCGGTGCCGACCACCGCGACACGCTTGCCGGTGAAATCGACAGGTTCGTGCGGCCAACGGGCGGTGTGGTACACCTCGCCGGCAAAGGTGTCCAGCCCCGGGAAATCGGGTGTCAACGCGGCAGACAGCGGACCGGTGGCCATCAGGCAGAACCGGGCGGTGACGATCTCACCGCTGTCTGTGGTCACGGTCCAGTGCAGTGTTTGCTCATCGAGCACCACGGAGCTGACACGGGTGTTGAAGGTGATGTCCTGTCGCAGGTTGAGTTTGTCTGTGACCCAGTTGAGGTACCGCAGGATCTCGGGCTGGGTCGCATACTTCTCGGTCCAGTTCCACTCCTGCTGCAGTTCGTCGGAGAACGAGTAGGAGTAATCGACGCTCTCGACATCACAGCGGCACCCGGGATACCGGTTGAAGTACCAGGTGCCGCCGATGTCAGGGGCCGCTTCGAACACGCGTACCGACAGGCCCTGCGAGCGCAGCTTGTGCAAGGCATACAGGCCGGCGAATCCGGCACCGACAACCACGGCATCAAGGGTCACGATGGGATCGTATGCCCCATGTGTTCGTCCGCAACGAGTTGCTTCCCAGTCACCGGACGCCGCGGCTGCATTCGTCCGCTTAGCTGGTAATAACTTTTCCGCTCACCGGGATCGCCTTCCGTTTGGCACGGACTGAGGTAGACCATTACTAAGCCCCCACAGGTAAGGACGACAAACATGAGCGAGCGGGTACTTGATCGGATCATGGCGACGGCCGACCAGTTGCGCGAGCAGGCAGCAGAAGCGGAGCGGATCGGCCGGCTCACCGACGAGACGGTCAAGATCATGAAAGGCGCCGGCGTCATCCGGCTGCTGCAGCCCAAGAGTTACCAAGGGTTTGAGGTCCACCCCCGCGAGTGGGCCGAGACGACGATGGCCACCGCGGCACTGGATCCGGCCGCCGGCTGGATCGTCGGCGTGGTGGGCGTGCACCCGTACCAACTGGCCTATGCCGATCCGAAAGTGCCCGCCGAGATCTGGGCCGACGATGTCGACACCTGGATGGCGTCCCCGTACGCCCCGCAGGGTGTCGCCAAGCCGGTCGACGGCGGCTACATCTTCAACGGCCGCTGGCAGTTCAGCTCGGGTACCGACCACTGCGACTGGATCATCCTCGGAGCGATGCTCGGCGACGACAAGGGTGTACCGCTGATGCCGCCCCAGATGCTGCACATGATCCTGCCTCGCAAGGACTACGAGATCGTCGAAGACTCGTGGAACGTCGTCGGGCTGCGCGGCACCGGCTCAAAAGACATCATCGTCAAGGACGCGTTCGTCCCGACCTACCGGACGATGGATGCGACGAAGGTGATGGACGGCACCGCCCAACGCGAGGCCGGCATGACCGAGCCGCTGTATCTGATGCCGTGGTCGACGATGTTCCCGTTGGGCATCTCTGCGGCGACCATCGGCATCGCCGAGGGAGCGCTGGCCGCGCACCTGGACTACCAGCGTGAGCGCGTCGGCGCCACCGGAACCGCGATCAAGGACGACCCCTACGTCATGTACGCGATCGGCGAGGCGGCGGCCGACATCAACGCCGCCCGCCAGGAGCTGCTCGCGAACGTCGACCGCATCTACGACATTGTTGCTGCCGGCAAGGAGGTGTCGTTCGAAGACCGCGCCGCCGGCCGCCGCACACAAGTTCGCGCGGTGTGGCGCGCCGTGTCGGCCGTCGACGAGATCTTCGCCCGCTCGGGCGGCAACGCCGCCCGTATGGACAAGCCACTGCAGCGCTACTGGCGCGACGTGCACGTCGGCCACCTGCATGCCATCCATGTCCCCGGCACGGTGTATCACGCGTCGGCGCTGAGCTCGCTGGGCATCGATCCGCCCGAGGGCCCGCTGCGAGCGCTGATCTAGGAGAATGCACAAGTGAGCGACCTGAAAAGCCTTGGCTACATCACCATTTCGACCAACGACATCAGCGCTGGAGGCAGTTCGCTTTCGACGTCCTGGGTTTCGCGCAAGGCAAGGGGCCTAATCCTTCGGCGCTGTATCTGCGGATGGACGAGCGCGCCGCCCGGCTCATCGTGGTGCCCGACGAGTCCGACCGGGTGCTCACCGTCGGCTGGGAAGTGCGCGACCACCCGGCATTGCAGCGGGTCAAGGCCACCCTCGACGGTGCCGGGGTGCCGTCCAAGCAGCTCTCCACCGACGAGGCCGAGGCCCGCAGGGTGGAAGAGGTGATCACCTTCGAGGACCCCGCCGGCACCACGCTCGAGGTGTTCCACGGCGCGGTGCTCGACCACAGCCCCGTCGTCACCCCGTTCGGCGCGAGATTCGTGACCGGCGATCAGGGAATGGGCCATGTCGTCGTACCGGCCACCGATCCCAACGGGCTGTTCGACTTCTACACCGACGTACTGGGTTTCCGTTCCCGCGGCGCGTTCCGGGTACCTTTGCCCAAAGAGTTTGGCCCGGTACGGGTGCGCTTCCTCGGTATCAATGAGCGACACCACAGCCTGGCGATTGTCCCCGCCGCACACCAGCGCGACCCGCGCCTGGTCCACATCATGGTCGAAGTCGACACCCTCGACGCCGTGGGTCAGGCACTGGACCGTGTCAACGCCGAGGGCTTCCAGCTGTCCTCCACCCTCGGGCGCCACACCAACGACAAGATGGTGTCGTTCTACGTCCGCGCACCCGGCGACTGGGACATCGAATTCGGCACCGACGGCATGCGGGTCGATGAAACGTATTACACCGCAGAGGAAATCACGGCGGACAGCTACTGGGGCCACCAGTGGGTCGGCGAGATGCCTGCGGCGATGCGGTTATGACACCCGACACCGATGTCACACCCGTTGCGGCGTCGTCGATCACGTCGTGGGACTACGAGGCCGACGTAGTCATCGCCGGCTACGGGGTCGCCGGCGCCGCCGCCGCGGTCGAAGCGGCCCGCTCCGGTGCCGACGTCCTCGTGCTGGAGCGCACCGGATCCTGGGGCGGCGCCGCGGCGATGGCCGGCGGATTCATCTACCTCGGCGGCGGCACAGCGCTGCAAAAGGCTTGCGGCTTCGATGATTCCGTCGACAACATGGCGGCGTTCCTCAACGCGGCGATGGGACCCGGCGCCGACGAGAACCGCATCGCCGACTACTGCGCCGGCAGCGTCGCCCACTTCGACTGGCTCGTCGGCTGCGGTGTGGCGTTCAAAGCGGAGTTCTTCTCGGAGCCCGGCTGGGAACCGATGGGCGACCAGGGGTTGATGTACAGCGGCGGCGAAAATTCCTATCCGTTCAATACCATTGCCAACCCCGCCCCGCGTGGGCACGTCCCCCAGATGTCGAACAAGAAGCAGGGCGAAGCCAGCGCCGGCTACATGCTGATGAAGCCACTCGTCGAGACGGCCACGGCGGCGGGCGGGCGGGCGATTTACGACGTGCGGGTTCAGCGCCTGATCATTGAATCCGACGGCAGAGTGGTCGGGATCCGCGCCCGCCAATACGGCACCGATATGACGATTCGGGCGCGTACCGGGGTGGTGCTCGCGACGGGAAGCTTCGCCTACAACGAGGAAATGGTGACGCGCTATGCGCCGCGGATCGCCGGACGCCCGGCCGCGTCGATCGAACAACATGATGGGCAGGCCATCCGGATGGCGCAGGCGCTGGGCGCCGACCTCGCGCACATGGACGCTACCGAGGTGGCGATCTTCATCGACCCGCAACAGTTGGTGCGCGGCATTCTGGTCAACGGCCGGGGTCAACGCTATGTCCCAGAGGACACCTACCCCGGGCGGATCGGGCAGCTCACCCTCTACCAGCAGGACAACATCGCCTACCTCATCATCGACGGCGATGCCCAGGAGGAGGCGATGGCTTCGTGGTCGCCTCAGTTCATGTTGCGACAGCCCACCTGGGTGGCCGACACCGTTGCCGACCTGGAACGCGACATTGGGTTGGCCCCCAATTCGCTGCAGGCGACCGTGGCCGCCTACAACGAGAGCGCAGCTCGTGGCGAAGATCCACTCCTGCACAAGAAGCCCGAATGGGTGAAGCCGATCGGTTCCCCGGTCGGCGCCATCGATCTGCGGGAGAACACCGGCGGCTTCACGTTGGGCGGGCTCGCCACCACATTGGATGCCGAGGTGTTGCACGTCAGCGGTGAGCCGATCCCCGGCCTCTTCGCCGCGGGCCGTTCGACCGCCGGATTGGCCGCTTGGGGTTACGCCAGCGGCATTTCGCTCGGGGACGGCAGCTTCTACGGCCGCCGTGCCGGTCGCTCAGCAACCAAGGGCTGACCTGCGCTGAGCCGGCGAGCGTAACGCTACGGCGAAATATCGCGTTGAAGTCCGCCAGGACGCTACGCTCGCGGGCCTTTCACGTTCGCGTGACAGCGGTCACACAGCTGTGATATAAACCTATATTACTAACAGTCATATAGCAGCCAGATATACCCGGCCTTGGAGGGCCCATGTCAGCGCCTGTCGAAACAACCACCCCGAGCGCGGTCATCGATCGCATCGCCCTCGTCCTCGATGCATTCGACGGACCGGGACGGCTGACGCTGGCCCAGATCGTTCGCCGCACCGGCTTGCCCCGCTCGTCCGCGCACCGGATGCTCGACCGCCTGGTGCAGCTGCGCTGGCTGCGTCGCAGTGGCCGCGACTATGAGCTCGGCATGCGGCTGGTGGAGCTGGGCTCCTTGGCGGTGCACCAGGACCGCCTCGTGCGGGCGGCCACCCCGTTGCTGGGCGAACTGCACCGCGCCACCGGACTCGTCGTGCACCTCGCGGTGCTGGATGACTCCGACGTTGTCTACCTCGAGAAGATCGGCGAGCGGACGATCGGTGCGATCCCCACCCGGGTCGGCGGCCGGCAGCCGGCGCACTGCACCGCCGTCGGCAAGGCGATCCTGGCCTACCGCGACGAGGACGCCGCGGTGGATCTGCATGCCCGCAAGACCAAGTACTCGATCTCCAGCAGCTCGCAACTTGCAGTCGAACTGGCCAAGGTGCGGGCCCACGGCGTCGCGTTCGAGCGCGAGGAGTCGCTGCTCGGGTTCGGCTGTGTCGCCGCCCCCATCGGCAGCCCCGGCGAGGCCGTCGCCGCGGTGTCGGTGTGCGGTCCGATGAATCGCATGATGTTCGATCGACGTCTGGCCGCGCCGGTACGGATGACCGCGATGGGCATCTGGCGCAACGTCGAGGGCGGCCCACAGCGGGTTGCCCCGACCCTGCAGCCGTTGCGGCCATTGCTGCCCCGGCGCCCGACCGCGGCGTCGCGGCCCGCCTTGCAGTACGCGTGAACCTCGATCCGCAAATCGCCGAGCTGATCGAGCAGCTCGACGCCGGCTTCCCGCCTGTCCACACCATGACCGGCGCTCGGGCCAGGGCGATCATCCGTTCCCGGTTCGTTCCGCCGATGCAACGCAAGCCCGTCGCCGAGGTCCGCGACGAGACCATTGCGGGCCCCGACGGCGAGATCCCGGTCCGTATCTACCGGCCTTGCCGCGGTGACGACGGTCGCCTGCCGATTCTGGTGTATGCACACGGCGGTGGTTTCGTGTTCTGCGATCTCGACAGCCACGACGAGCTGTGCCGCGACCTCGCGAATCTTTTTCCTGCCGTTGTGATTTCGGTGGGCTATCGGCTGGCTCCGGAGAATCCATGGCCGGCCGCAGCTGAGGACGTCTACGCGGTCACCCGATGGGCGGCCGACAACGCGGAAGCCGTTGTGGTGGGCGGGGACAGCGCGGGAGGAAACCTGGCCGCTGTCACCGCGTTGATGGCGCGCGACCGCGGCGGTCCCCTGCTTAGGTGTCAGATGTTGCTCTATCCGGTGATTGCAGCCGACTTCGACAACGAGTCGTATCGCTTGTTCGGCAAGGGTTTCTACAATCCGAAGCCTGCGCTGCAGTGGTATTGGGACCAGTACGTGCCTGCCCTGCCCGACCGGGGGCATCCGTACGCCTCGCCTCTGCGGGCGAACCTGAAAGGACTACCGCCAGCAGTGGTGGTCGTCGCCGGTCACGATCCGCTTCGCGACGAGGGCATCGCCTACGCTCAGGCGCTCGACGCAGCGGGCGTGGCCACGGCGCGATGCGCCTTCGACGGGGCCATCCACGGGTTCATGACGATGCCGATGCTCGACATCGCGCATGAAGCCCGGAAGCAGGCGTGCCTGGAACTGACCCGACTGCTTCGCTCAGATTGCCATGGCTGACGGTCGGGTGTTCGTCATCGACAGGGTGGTGACCAAGCCCGGATGCGCCAGGAATTTCGTCGACACATACCTCGCCGAATATGCGCCCGGTGCCCGCTCCCGCGGCATGACGCTGCGCAACGTCCTTGTCAGTCCCCCGATCTGGCTCGAGGAACAACCGAATACCGTCACCATCACCTGGACGCTGCCCAGCGTCCAGGCATGGTGGGAGATGACGTGGAAGGGCCGGCCGGATCCGGAACTGGGCGAATGGTGGCGCCGGATAGGCGAACTGGTTGTGGAACGGTCGCGGTCGGTCGCCGCGGCCGCCGATGACGTCGACGGCCTCTGCGATGTATAGCGTCACGCGCCTTGTCGACGTCTCCGACACAGAGCATGACCACGTCCTCGGGTCCGTGCGCGCCGCGGCCGAAGCGACCCGCGCACGTCGCCAGCTCGTCGAGCCGACGCTGCCCGGATCTCGTAATGGCGGCGATATCCTGGTCCACTTGAGGTTCGACTCCATAAGTCAATGGCTATCGGCGGCAGGCACTTTCGATGCTAGCCTCGAGGCTCTCTCGATCACGCGGGTCAACGGAGCTGCTTATTCGGGTGTCCCGACGCGCAACGGCAGTGACGCCGGCACCGTGTATCGCACCCTGTTGTTGCGCGTGCAGCCGGATACAGACCCCGGGACCGTCGCACGCTTCGAAGACGAGCTGCGCTCGATGCCCCGCTACATACCGGCGATCCGGGCGTGGCAGCTGAACCGTGTCGACGATGCGATCGGAACGGCACAGTGGACTCATGTGTTCGAGCAGGAGTTCAGCGATGTCGACGGTTTGATGGGCCCCTACCTGATGCATCCGATCCACTGGGCGGTCGTCGACCGGTGGTTCGACCCGGAATGCCCGGACGTGATCATCCGGGATCGCGTGTGCCACAGCTTCTGTGCCATGCCCCGCCCGGTGCTGAGTTAGATCCCCGCGGCCAGGATGTTCGGATTAACGTTGGCGGGCGGTTCGACTGGCGGCAGCTCGTCTTTACCGTCGAGGCTGTGCACCGGCAGCCGCTGCGACCACGAGTAGTGCAGGCTGAACGCCACCAAGCCAGTGCGCTTGACAGCGGGCAGATGGCACATCGCGAGCACGGTCTCGGCCAGATACTCGACCGGCTCGGTGGGAAAAGACTCTGGAATCAGTTGTGCTGCACCGGGTGTGCGGACCGCAGTGGATGGGCTCACGCAGTTGACGGCGATGTTGGCGTCGAGTAATTCGGCGGCCACACCCTGAGTAAAGCGATGAAGGGCGGCCTTGCACGACGCATAGACGACGTCGCCGGAAGACTTGTTGTATTCCCGGTAGGGCCGAATTGGGGCTACACCGGTGACCGAGCCGATGTTGACTATCCACCCACCGCCCTGTTTGCGCATGTGTGGCACGGCAGCCTTGGTCAGGACGAACGGTGTCCGGAGATAGTGCTCGACGGTCCGGTCGAACGTCTCCAGCGACATGTCCTCGACCACCGCGTAGTCGGCGAAACCAGCGTTGTTGACCAGGATGTCGATGCGGCCGGTGCGGTCGACCACCGCGTCGACCAACCCGTCGCGTGACTCGGCATCCTCGAGGTCGGCGGTCAGTCCGAACGCCGTTCCGCCGGCGTCTTCGATCAGGGCGACGGTCTCGTCGATGGTACCGGGCAGCGCGGTCGACGCCCCCGCCCGAATGGACTCCGATGGCGTGCGGGCGCGCGCCGTGACCGCGATGGTCGCACCTTCGGCGGCCAACCGCTGAGCAATCGCGCGTCCGATTCCGCGGCTACTGCCGGTCACCAATGCTGTTTTGCCAGTGAGTAATTGCGTCATCGCAGCGTGAAGTGCTCCTCGATCGGCGCGCGATGCTGATGCCAGACGTCGACCAGCCGGTACGGTGTGGCCACCACCACCCGCCCCGAACCCGACCGGTAGTAGGTGTGCGCGTTCGGCGTGTGGCACCACACGGTGCGGCTCATCGCCTCATCGATCGCCGCGACGTACTCGTCGTAAGCCTGCTGGGTGACCTCCATGGTGGTGGCGCCGCGCAGCGCCATCAGCTGCAGGCATTCGATGATGTAGTGGGCCAGCACCTCCATCGAGAAATTCGCGCCCGCACCGTGGCCCGGGCTGTAGTTCGGCGCCGACATGGTGAACAGGTTGGGGAAGCCGGGAACCGTTCCGCCGCGGTATGCGCGCGGGCTGTCGCCCCACTCGTCGACCAACCTCTTACCGTCGCGGCCACGGATGTCGATAGTGGACAGGAAGTCCAGGTAGTAACCGGTGGCATAGACGATGACGTCGAGGTCGATCTGCCGACCATCTTGGGTGACAATGCCTTTCGCGTTGATCTCGGCCGGTTCGCTCACTTCCACGTCGACGTGTTCGCGCGTCAACGCCGCGTAGTACCCGCCGGGATCGCGGATGATCCGCTTGCCGTACGGGGCGAAGTCCGGGGTGACCTTCTTCGCCAGCTCGGTGTCTTTGCCGAACGTCTGCTCGATGTACTCCAAGCACAGTTGCAGCAGCACATCGTTGGCCGGGGAGATGGATAGATGGTCCTTGGCCCACTCCGGGTCCTGCAGGATGACCGGGTGGTTGTTGTCCGCCGTTCCCCAATACGACTTCAGGCGGTTCCACTTCGCGTAGTACGGCAGGTGCCGCCCCAGGTAACGCCGATGTGCGGGCACCTCGTCGGTCAGCCGTTTCCGAGGTGCCACCCAGTGCGGCTGACGCTGGAACACCGTCAGGTGCTCCACTTGGTCGACGCACGCGTCGACGATCTGCACGGCGGTGCACCCCGCCCCGATGATCGCCACCTTCTTGCCGGTGAGGTCCAGCGACGAGTCCCACAAAGCAGAGTGAATGCTGGTGCCCGCGAACGTATCCCGACCCTTGACATCGGGCCATCGCGGGCGGTTGAGGTAGCCGGCCGCGGTGACCACGACGCTGGCGTAGCTCACGTCGCGCTGCCCGTCGGCGTCGACCGAGCGGATCTGCCACTGCCTGCGATCGTCGTCCCACCACAGCGCATCTACCTCGGTGCGGAACCGAGTGTGCTCGCGCAGCTTGTGCTTGTCGGCCAAGGCCACCAAATAGGCCTGATACTCCGCACCTTGCGGGTAGTAGCTGCTCCAGTCCGCGTTCACCTCACGCGACAGTGAGTAATACGCCGACGGCGTGTCGACGCCGATGCCCGGGTACGTGGTGGTCAGCCAGGTTCCGCCGACCTCGGCGTTGCGGTCGAAGATCTGATAGGACACGCCCTCCTCGGCGGCTGCCAGAGCGACGCTGATCCCAGCGATACCGGCACCGATGATGGCTAGCTTCACGGTGTCGGGGATCGCCACCGTGCGCGGCAACGTCGGCTGCGACCGCTGGAAGCCGCCCTGCTCGAGCAGCAGGTCCACATGCTCGTCGTCCACCTCGCAGCCCAGCGCCAAGGGCAGCAATCGGGCGAAGAGGACACGGTCGTCGGCGGGCAGCGCGTCGGCGCGCCGGGGCTGGCTCAGCGCATCGACGACTGCGTTCACCAGCGCCTCCGCCGTATCGGAGTCGGTCACGCCGGCCCGCTCGGGCGGGTCGGGGACGTGCGAGATCTTCGGCGCGTAGGCATCGATCACCGATGGGTCGCCGGTGAGCTGGGCCAGCACCGCCACCAGGACACCCGGATCGGCCTGACGCAGGTTCTTCCGAAGCTCGTCGGGGTCAGGAGGGACCGGGTCGACGGGCGACGTCGATTCCGTGGCGACGCTCATGGCGTCGAGTATCGAAGCGGCGAGAGACTTACAGCCAGCGGTGTCCCGCTGACCGGGCACCACAGGTGTTGCCAGGACCGCAGCGGAGTTGACTCGCGCCATGACCGACGACATCACGCTGTCCGAACTGCAGGAGTTCATAGCTGGCTTCTGGTATCACTACGACGAAGCACATTACGACGAGTTGGCAACCCGCTACGCCGAGAATGTGCATTATCTGACTCGAAGTGATTCGGGCGCCAGCCCATTCGAAGAATTGATGTCGCCCGAACTACATGGCCGTGACACAGTGCTGGCGTGGCTGTCTGAGCATCGCAAGCAGAGCCCTTACCCGTTGCGCCACCACGCCAGCAACGTGCACCGCACGGGCACCGATGGTGACCTGACCCGCGCGCGGTTCTACATCCTGGTGAATCAGATTGCGAACTTCGTGCCGTTCGCGGTGTCCAGCGGGGTGGCCGACGTTGCCGTGCGTCGCGGCTCGAACGGGCTGGAGTTCACCGAGATGCACATCGTTCTCGACACCACCAATTCGGCCTTGCTGTCCGAGCTCACTGCGGACACCGCTGCCGGTAGTACTGCTTCCTAGGCCGGTGGCTGCTCGCGAAACTTTCTCTGACGGCGTCGCCGTCATCACGGGAGCCGGCGCCGGGATTGGCGCCGGGCTGGCGCGACACGCCGCTCGGTTGGGTATGAGCGTGGTTCTGGCCGATATCGACGCCGGCGCCATCGCCGCACTGCGCGACGAACTCTGTGCGGCGGGAGGCTCGGCGGTTGACATCGTGTGCGACGTGCGCGATCCGGACGCCGTGCAGCAGCTCGCCGAGAAGACATACCGGGATGTCGGCCCGGTGCGCCTATTGGTGAACAACGCCGGAGTGGAACAGTTCGGCTATCTGTGGGACACGCCCGTCGGCAACTGGCAACGCGTCGTCGACATCAACCTCAGCGGAGTGTTCTACGGCGTGCGGTCGTTTCTGCCGAAGATGATGGCAACCGACGAGCAGGCGTGGGTATGGAACCTGTCGTCGGTCGGCGGGGTCGTGGCGATTCCGTTGCAGGCGCCCTACATCATGAGCAAACACGCGGTGCTCGCGTTGACCGAATGCCTGCGTCTGGATGTCCAATCGGCCGGGCACGACCACCACATTCATGTGCAGGCCGTACTGCCCGGTGCGGTGGCATCGAACATCTTCGAGTCAGCGGGCGGAGTCGATCCGAATAACGGCTGCGACGTGACCGCTGCCGAGTCTCAGCGCGCGGCCATGCTCGACATCAGGGCGCAGGCCATGGATCCGTTGGCTGCGGCTGAGACCGTGTTTGAACAGGCCGCCGCGGGCCGCTTCTACCTGCTCACCCAGGAGTCCGTCGCGACCGCGATGACAGAACGAGCGAACGCGCTTGCTGCACAACATCCTCCGGCGCTGAAATGACGAAACCCAAGTTGGATCCCGACGCCGCCGCCCGGGTGGCCTCCTTCGGCGATATCCCGCCGATGCGCCAACGGGGCTTGGCTGCCGTTCGTGCCGCGATCGAGTCTGCGCCACCGCCCGACGCAATGCCCGAAATGGCCAGCACCACCGACGCCACCATCACCGGGCCGGCCGGGCCGATCCCAATCCGGATCTACCGTCCCACATGGCATTCCAACGGCCCGGTACTCGTATACCTACACGGTGGCGGCCTCGTCATGGGTTCCAACCACTCGTTCGAACCGCTGGCGCGGGCACTGGCATCGGCCTCCGCGGCCACCGTGGTGGCCGTCGACTACCGGCTGGCCCCCGAGTCACCCCCGCCCGCGCAGTTCGACGATGCCTACACCGCATTCGAGTGGGTGTCGCGAAACGCCGATAATCTCGAGGTCGACGCGGCCCGATTGGCGGTGATCGGGGACAGTGCGGGCGGGTCGCTGGCGGCGGCGGTGGCGCTGGCCGCGCGTGACCGTGACGGGCCGCCGATCTTTGCGCAGGTGCTGCTGTACCCCGGACTGGATCGCGACATGGCCGCACCGTCGATCACCTCACTGGCCGATGCGCCGATGCTCACCCGCGACGACATCGATTACCTGCACGGCCTCGCCGACGGCACCGGGGGGCCGCCTCGCGACCCCTACCTCGTTCCGGCCTACGCCACCGACCTGTCCGGCCTACCGCCGGCGATCGTGGTGACCGGGGGCTGCGACCCGATCCGGGATTGGGGTGAGCGTTACGCGGCACGCTTGCGCGACTCGGGTGTGCAGACCATCGCCACCCGTTACCCGGGGATGTACCACGGGTTTCTCATGCGGTCTGACGCGACTGCGCGCGGGCGGCTCGCCATCGCCGAAATCGGGGCATTGCTGCGGGCGAAGTTCGCCAACCCGCTCAGGTTTGACGTCCCGATCACCGGACATCACGCAGCCACCGAGCCGTGACGCTGCACACAATCACCCCAACCCATAACCGGGAGAGGAGACAGCTGATGCTCAGCGACGAGCGGCGGATGGAGCTTTCCGACGTGTTGCGTCCGGCCGCACCGCCTCGCGAGATCGACAACGTCTACACCGCCGACCAACGCGAGCGTCTGCTTGACGTCGTTCGCACCGAGGGGCCGTGGAAGCTGATCATCGCGCAACACTTCGCCTCGGCTGACGAGCTCATCGCGACCATGAGCGGCGCCTTTCCCGACGGGTTCACCCCCTCGCTGGACCTGTTCCTCACCCCGACATTTCGCGGGTATCTGGCCAACTACGGCGCGGTGCTATATCCCCAACTGCACGATTGCTTCTACAACCCGCGATTCCTGGAGATGGCGAAGGACTACTGGAACGCCGAGTACGCCAAACCGCAGTTGATGTTGTTCAACATCAACGGGCCGTGCGCGAATCGCGATCCGGGACACCTGGATTCGCCGAGCTTCCGCGGCGTGCGACACGAGAATGCCCCCACGTGGCTCACCAGCGTGATGGGCAAGTCCGGCCTGTTTGGTGACTACCTGATCAAGATGGCGCAGGTGATCACCTGGTTCTCGCTCGACGCCGGAAGCGGATTCACCTATTGGCCTGAGGGGCCGCTGAAGGCGCCCAAGCGTGTCCTGCCGCCGATCAACAACCGCGGCGTCGTGGTGCAGAACGAGATGATGGTGCACCGCGGTGAGGCGAATGGACCGCTGGACCAACAGATTCCAGCTGGGTTGGCCTTCGACACGGTGTTCGACGGTGATCCCGACGACCGAGACCACTGGTTGCTCAAGAACGGCGACGAGGTGATCGCCCGCCATCACACCAATCAGCTGCGGTTCCTCGTGCACTGGTCGGCGGAGGTGTTCTCTGACTTCGACGAGCTCAAGAAGAACATGGAGGGCTCCGACGACCTGACCATCGAGCAGGCAATCGATACCTTGGTCAAGGACGTCAACGCTCGAGGCATCGAACTTGCGATGCCGGACGAACCGCTGCATGATCCGGAGTTCATCCGCACCCTCAATGAGGCCTACGACCTCGGCGGTCCGTCGAGCTATCCGGACGATGCGCCGATCAGCGCATTCCAGCTCGCCTAATGTCATCGTGGTGACGACTGCTGCGCCAGCGACGATCCCTGTCGGTATGCCGGTCGGCGACACGGTGGTCGACGTTCTGGTCGTTGGCTCGGGCACTGGAATGGCAGCAGCACTGGCCGCCCACGAATGCGGATTGACGGTTTTGATCGTTGAGAAGTCGTCCTATGTCGGCGGCTCGACCGCCCGCTCGGGCGGCGCGTTGTGGTTGCCGGCCAGCCCGATCCTCGACGAGAAGGGTGCCGGCGACAGCGTGGAGCGGGCCGAGATATATCTCCGCTCGGTGGTTGCAGGCACGGCGCCGGCCGAACGATCGGCCGGTTACCTGCGTAACGTGACCGGGACCGTCGAGATGCTGCGACGCACCACACCGATCCGGTTCGCATGGGCCAAGGACTATTCGGACTACCACCCCGAAGCGCCGGGTGGAACCGCGGCGGGGCGGACCTGCGAATGCCGACCGCTCAACGCCGCGATGCTCGGCGAATATCGGTCCCGGCTGCGACCCGGGCTAATGGAGCCCAAGGTCCCCATGCCCACCACCACCGCTGACTACCGGTGGATGAACTTGATGGCCCGGGTTCCGCGGAGGGGCCTGCCGACCATCGTCAAGCGGCTCGCCCAAGGAGTGGGCGGACTGCTGCTTGGCCGACGCTATGTCGCGGGGGGGCAGGCTCTGGCGGCCGGACTGTTCGCCGGTGTTCTGCGTGCGGGGATCCCGATTTGGATCGAGACCGAGCTGCAGCGGTTGACGAGCGATGGCGGGCGGGTCACCGGCGCAGTGGTCGCCCACAACGGGCGCGAGGTCACCATCACCGCGCGGCGCGGCGTCGTCTTGGCTGCGGGCGGGTTCGACCACAGCATGGCTATGCGACGCAAGTTTCAGTCCGAATCCCTCGGCGAGCACATGAGTCTGGGCGCGGAGACCAACACCGGTGACGCAATCCACGCCGCTCAAGATGTCGGTGCCGCAATCGACCTCATGGACCAGGCGTGGTGGTTCCCGGCCGTCGCGCCGCTACCGGGCAAAGCCCCATTGGTGATGCTGGCCGAACGAGCGCTGCCGGGCTCGTTGATCGTCGACCAGAACGGCAGCCGGTTCGTCAACGAGGCAACGGATTACATGTCGTTCGGGCAGTGCCTACTGCAACGGGAGCGCTCAGGAAATCCGGTCGAATCCCTGTGGATCGTATTCGACCAGCAGTACCGCAACGGCTATGTGTTTGCCGGCGAACTGTTTCCGCGTACGCCGATTCCACAGGCATGGTACGACGCAGGCATCGCTCATCGATCGGATAACCTCGCCGAACTCGCCTGCAAGATCGGTGTTTCCGAATCACAGTTCATGACAACGATCGCCCGATTCAACGAGCTATCGCGCGCCGGATACGACCCGGACTTCCACCGCGGTAGCAGTGCTTACGACCGGTACTACGGCGATCCCACCATCGGTCCGAACCCCAATCTCCGCGCCCTCGACAACGGGCCGTTCTATGCCGTGAAGATGGTGCTCAGCGACCTCGGCACCTGCGGTGGTCTGCGAGCCGACGATCACGCTCGGGTGCTGCGCGAGGACGGAAGCGTGATCAAAGGCTTATACGCCATCGGGAATACCGCGGCCAACGCATTCGGAACCACCTATCCCGGCGCCGGCGCCACCATCGCCCAGGGATTGGTGTACGGCTACGTCGCCGCCCGCGATGCCGCGGGGGCCTGATCAGTCCGGCTCCTCGGCATCGGCCTTTTTTTCGATCTCATACCAGAATTCCGGTGTGGGCCAAGGGATCTTGGTCCGGCCACCTTTCCCGGGCTGGGGGAAGGCGGCTTCAGCCTCGTCAAGTTCTTTGATCATCTTCAGTGCAAGTTCCCGCTCATTCGCGTAATACCGCTCCGCCCATTCCAATGCGACGCGGGCGTATGCCCAGGACGGATCGGCGCCGGCCCACCGAGCGTCCTTCGCGGCCTTGCGGTGCATCTCGTCGGCATACGCCACGTGTTCCTGCAGCACCTCCTTCAGCCGTGCGGGGCTGGTGAGATGTCCCAACGTCACCCGCAGCAACGGGCCATGCTTGAGCGTGGGTGGGTCGACCGGCGCCTCGTTTGCCCAACGGGTCACCGCGTCCAGGCCGGCTTCAGTGATCTTGTACAGCCTGCGGTTCCGCGTGCCGCCAGTGTTCTCCACACGAGACGTCACCAGCCCCAGCCGCTCCAGCTTTTTGAGCTCAGAGTAGATCTGGCTGTAGGCCGGGCTGCCGTAGTAGAAACGCATGCTCCAGTCGATCCACTTTCGGATGTCATAGCCAGAAAGCTCATACTCGTAAGACAGCATGCCGAGCAGCGCCCAGCTGGTCGCCGCAAGATTCGGCTTTCCCGGTGCATTGCTGCCATCCATTTGCCCAGGTTACAACCGGGAGCAGCCGCGTGTCGGCGACTAACCACTGGCCGGGACACCGCATTGCCGAGTGAGCACCCCACCGCGCAAGCTTGCTCCCGTGACCTCCAACGAGGAACTCGCGAAGTTGCCGTCGCTATACGGGTCGCTCGCCGATTCGGTGCGCCGCCTCATCGATGCCACCATCAGGACACAGGTCGACGCAGCAACTCTCACCACCGCCAAGGCGAAGATTGATTGCGCCACTGAAGAATTGAGCAAGGCGCTGATGCCGGGCTCATTCGGTGTGCAGCAGGCCGGCGACGGTCAGCCGATGGCATGGGGCAACATCATGATCGGCCTGCGCAATCCCGTCGCCCCTCCCCTGGTGATCCACCACGAAACCGACGGGCTGGTGTGGGCCGACTTCACACTCGGTGCGGCCTACGAAGGTCCGCCGGTCACGTGCATGGCGGTGTGTGCGCGATGATCCTCGATCACGTGTTGGGCGCGACGGCGCATAAGCCCGGAAAGCCCGCCTATACCGGAACTCTTTGTGTGCGTTATCTGCGAGGAACGCCGCTCGGCTCACTACGAGCAGAGGCGCGCGTCGCCCGCGCGGAGGGCGCCAAGACGTTCGCCGTCGGCCACATTGCCGACGCACAGGGCATCACCGTCCAGGCCGACGGCGTGTTCATCCACCCTCGCGAGAGCTAGCTGCGCGCCGGAGCCAGGCGCTTCAGCGCTAGCCCGCCTTCGAATGGCCGGTAGCCGAAAGCGGCCGGGGCACGATAGCCGGTGTCTTCGAGGGGCGTATGCACCTCGGCGACCGTGGGCCCGATCTTGGCTGCGACGGATGCCAGCGCATCGAGGTCGAAGCGGTATAGCCGACCCGCGTTGCCGCCCAATATCTTTCGGCAAACCTCCTCCGGCTTGTCGTGCAGCGCCCAGCGGATGGCCAGTTTGGAATGTGGCGTGAAGCCTTCCTCGTGGGGATAGTCACTGCCCCACATGATGTGGTCGGCTCCCATGAAGTCGATCATCGCGGCATCGAAGGGGGCGAGCTCGCTGGCCAGATAGACGTTGCGCTGGGCATATTCGCTCGGGGTCATGGTCAGCTCGTCGACGGACGACCCGCCGAACATCCCGTAGGTGCGGTTGTGGGCTTCGGACTTCATGGTGGGCACCATCGCGTCCAGGACGGCCAGTTGTGGCTGCACCCACAGGGTGCCCTGCTCGGTCGGCACGAACCGCAGCGTCGGATAGCGCTCGAATACCCCGGCCAGGATCAGGTGGCCCAGCGTCCGGTTGGCCCAAATCGCCATCTCGGTGATCAACACCGCGTTAGATGCCGGCTGGTCCATCGGCATCTCCGGACTTCCAGCGCCCGCGTGCTGCACCACCGTCAGGTCTAGTTCGGCGCACAGCGCCCAGATCGGTTCGTAGCGTGTATGGAAGAGCGGGGCGACCTGCGGGTCACCGGGCGAGACGGGCGGGATGAGCACTCCGCCGAAGCAGTCCTGCCCGGCACCCCAGCGAATCTCTTCCAAGGCGAGATCGACATCGTTGGGGAAGATCTGAATCAACCCGCGCCGCCGGTCCGGGGCCAGCGAGCAGAAATCGACTTGCCAGCGATTGTGGGCCTGCACGCCGGCCCAACGCTTCTCGAACTCGTCGCGGGTCCGGGGCAGGCTGATGGTGATGTTGGGAGTGGTCGGGAAGAACGGCGGAACGGTGTTGGGCAGCAGCACCTCGGCAGCCACCCCGTCGGCGTCCATGTCGGCAATCCGAAGCTCGTTGTCCCAGTTCCTGGCGGCGGTGGCGATGATCAGATCGTCGAACGGGCTGACGTACGTCTTGGCCCATGCGTCGAAATCGTCGTGCAGGCGGATGGGCAGATACGGCTTGTAGTCGTGGAGATCGGCTCCCGCATGGGTGTCCGTGGATATGACGACGTATCGATCGATCGTGTCCCAGGTTGTAGCCATCATGTCCTCCAGCGCTAGTGCAGGTTAAGACCAGCGTTCCGCCTCGACCCGACCACTGGCAAGCCCTCGTCTCATTGAGCGGGCATGGTGGAAGCCATGGACATCGGATTCATCGGCCTGGGCAAGATGGGCCAGGGCATGGCCGCCAACCTCGTCAGCGCCGGCAACACCGTCACGGTCTACAACCGCAGCGCAGCCAAGGCGGACGCGCTGGCCAGGCAGGGCGCAACACCGGCGCGCACTGTCGCGGAAGCTTGCGGCGGTGACGTCGTGATCACCATGCTGGCCGACGACGCCGCCGTCGAGGACGTCGTCTTCGGCGACCAGGGCGTGCTGGCCTCGTTGGCGCCCGACGCGACCCACGTCTCGTCGAGCACGATCAGCGTGGAGCTGTCGAAACGCCTGACCGCCGCGCACACCGCCGCCGGGCAGCAGTATGTCGCGGCACCGGTTTTCGGTCGGCCCGAAGCTGCCGCTGCCGCAAAGCTTTTCGTCATCGCGGCCGGAGCGCCGCCGGCCCTCGAGATGTTGGCTCCGGTTTTCGACACCATCGGGCAGCGGACCTTCGTGGTCTCCGAGCAACAACCCGCCGCCAACCTGGTGAAGCTGTCCGGCAACTTTCTCATCGCCTCGGTCATCGAGTCGCTCGGCGAGGCCGTCGCGCTGGTCGGCAAGGCCGGGGTGGATCCGTTGCACTACATCGACATCATCACGTCGACGCTGTTCGGTGCACCGGCATATGCGACCTACGGTGGGCTGATCGCACGCGGCGAATTCGAGCCGGCCGGGTTCACCGCGACGCTGGGGCTCAAGGACATCCGGTTGACCCTGGCCGCCGCCGAGGAACTGGCCGTTCCGATGCCCGTGGCCAGCCTGTTGCGCGATCGTTTCCTCGCGCTGCTGGCTGACGGTGGTGCACACCTGGACTGGTCGGCGATCGCCACCCTCGCTCGTCGGGACGCGGGCGTCGGGTCAGACCACCCCGCGTAATCCGTCGGCGCCGAACACCGGCTCCAACATCGCGGTGAAGTCCGGGCCACGTCGCAGCAGGTGCCCGCCGTCGACGTTGATGATTTGTCCGGTGACCCAGCCGGCCGCATCGCTGAGCAAGAACATCGCCATGTTCGCGACGTCTTCGACCTCGCCCACCCTCGGTAACGGGGTGCAGATGCGGTAGTCCTCGCTCAGTTGCGGCGACTCGGTGATCGCGGCGACCAGATCGGTGCGGATCAGCCCGGGTCGAATGCCGTTGACCCGCACCCAGGACGCACCCAGCTCGTCGGCGGCCAACATCAGCAGGTGGTCGACCGCCGATTTCGTGACGCCGTAGGCGCCGAACCACCGGTGGGTGTTGCTGGCCGCGATCGAGGAGATACCGACGAATGACCCACCGCCGCCTCGCACCAGTTCGCGCGCAGCGTGTTTGAGCACGTACATGGTGCCGTTGACGTTGAGGTCGACGGTGCGTCGCCACGCCTCGGAGTCGATCTGGGTGATCGGCCCGATGGTCTCCGATCCGCCCGCGCAATGCACCACACCGTGCAGCCGGCCGTGCCATGCCGCGGCGGCGTCGACGGCCCGCTTGGTCTCGTCTTCATTGGTGACATCGGCCGGCTCGTATCTGATCGCGCCTTTGGCGTTGGCGGCCCCGATCTCGTCGGCGGCCGACGCCAGCCGGTCGGCGTTGCGGCCGACGATCATCACTGAGGCGCCGGCGGCGACCAGGCCGGCGGCCACCGCCTTGCCGATTCCGCTGCCGCCGCCGGTGACCAGATAGGTCCGGTCGTCGAACGAAAGATGCACGGTCGCCATCGAACCATAGACAGTCACACCTGCCACACCAGGCTCCGGGGAGCGCGGGACGACTATTTGCCCGCCTTCGAGCGACAACTCATCCGGTTAGCAGCAGAAGTCGCTCTGAGGCGGGCACAACGTACATCCCTTGGCGGAGAGACTCACGTGACAGATGTGACTAAGGCCGGCCCTAAGGCACATCGCGGCGGGCCAGCTTCGACGGCTTCGCCGTGCGCCAGTCCTCCACATCGGGCGGCAGCCCGACCGGATACCTGTTCTCATTGCGCGCCGCCCAATGCGCGTGCCCCAGCTCGTGAACATGGAACGCGTGCCGTAGGGCCTCGGTGAATCCCATCGCGTCGGACGCGGCGTTGACGGAGTCCTTGATCAGCAGCGCCGCCATCGTGGGCCGCTCGGCAATGCGCCGGGCGAACTCCAACGTCTTGTCCTCGAGCTCATCAACCGGAAAGACCTTGGACACCATGCCGAGCCGGTATGCCTCGTCGGCGTCCAGCGAATCACCGGTCAGCAGTAGCTCTTTGGCTTTGCGCGGACCGAATTCCCAAGGGTGAGCGTAGTATTCGACGCCGGGCATCCCCATCCGGACACCGACCACGTCGCTGAACTTCGCATTGTCGGCGGCGACAATCAGATCGCACGCCCAGATCAGCATCAAACCCGCGGAGATCGCGTTGCCCTGGACTTGGGCAATGGTGATTTTCCGCAGATCGCGCCAGCGGCAGGTGTTCTGGAAGAAAAAGTGCCATTCCTGCAGAAAGGTTTTCTCCGCGATCGGTTCGCGGGTGGCGCCGTAACCCCGGAAGGTCGGGTGCTGTCCGGGTCCGGGCGCCCGCTCCGCCAACGCCAACTCTGAGCCCAGGTCGTGGCCGGCGGAGAAGTTCTTACCGCGTGCGGCCAGAATCACCACCCGAACGTCGTCGTCGGCCTCGGCGCGACAAAACGCCTCGTCGAGTTGAACCAGCAGGCCGCGGCTCTGGGCGTTGTGCGCCTCGGGCCGATTGAGCCAGATCCGGGCGATGCGGCCCTCGTCGAGCGTTTCGTAAGCCACCAGCTCGGCAGACTCGCCGTTGACAGCGCTGGTGCCCGCATCGTTGGAGACTGCCATTCGCCACCTCATTCGCCGCCGTTAGACGCTTACACATTACGGCCAGCGCGTAACGCGCGTGTCAGCGGGTTGAGCATGTCGCATACAGTTATGTCATGCCCGCTAAATCTGATCCTCGTGACATTGACGATGTGGAGCCGCTGACGGACAGCACCGCAAGGCAGGCCAGACGTGTCGTAGCCGCCTACGCAAACGACGCCGATGAATGCCGCGTTTTCCTGTCGATGCTCGGTATTGGACCGGCGAAAATCGAGACCTAAATGCCCTCCGGGGACTCCGACTTTGTGGTGGTCGCCAATCGACTGCCGATCGACATGGAGCGACTGCCGGACGGCAGTACCACCTGGAAACGCAGTCCCGGCGGCCTGGTCACCGCGCTCGAGCCGCTGCTGCGCCGTCGGCGCGGGGCCTGGGTCGGCTGGCCGGGGATCGTTGACGGCGACGAGGAGCCGATCGAGGCCGAGGACCTTCGTCTGCACCCGGTAAGGCTCTCCGCCGACGACGTCGCCTCCTATTACGAGGGATTCTCCAACGCCACCCTGTGGCCGCTGTATCACGACGTCATCGTCAAACCGATCTATCACCGGGAATGGTGGGAGCGCTACGTCGACGTCAACCACCGGTTCGCCAAAGCCACCTCACGCGCCGCCGCTAAGGGGGCCACCGTCTGGGTGCAGGATTACCAGCTGCAGCTGGTGCCCAAGATGCTGCGCGAGCTGCGGCCCGATCTGACCATCGGGTTCTTTCTACACATCCCGTTTCCGCCGGTCGAGCTGTTCATGCAGCTGCCCTGGCGCACCGAGATCATCGAAGGTCTGCTGGGCGCCGACCTGGTGGGCTTCCATCTGGCTGGCGGCGCTCAGAATTTCCTGTTTCTGTCACGACGGTTGGTTGGCGCGAACACCTCCCGCGGGGCTGTCGGCGTGCGGTCGCGGTTCGGTGAGGTCGAGCTGGAGTCTCGCACCGTCCGGGTGGGCGCATTCCCCATTTCCATCGACTCCGCCGACCTCGACCACAAGGGACGTGACCGCAATATCCGCCGGCGGGCCCGCGAGATCCGGTCGGAACTCGGCAATCCCCGCAAGATCCTGCTCGGCGTCGACCGACTCGACTACACCAAGGGCATCGACGTCCGGCTGAAGGCGTTCACCGAGCTGCTCGCCGAGGGCCGGGCCAAACGCGACGACACCGTGCTGGTCCAGCTGGCGACCCCGAGCCGCGAACGCGTGGAGAGTTACCAGATCCTGCGCAGCGACATCGAACGCCAGGTCGGCCACATCAACGGCGAATACGGCGAAGTCGGCCATGCGGTGGTGCACTACATCCACCGCCCGGTTCCGCGCGACGAGCTCATCGCGTTCTTCGTCGCCGCCGACGTCATGCTGGTCACCCCGCTGCGGGACGGTATGAACCTGGTTGCCAAGGAGTACGTCGCCTGCCGCAGCGACCTGGGCGGCGCGCTGGTGTTGAGCGAATTCACCGGCGCCGCAGCCGAACTGCACCAGGCGTATTTGGTCAACCCGCACGACACCGAGCGGGTCAAGGACGCAATCGAGGCGGCGCTCAACCAGCCCGCTGAGGAGGGGCGGCGGCGGATGCGCGCGCTGCGACGCCAGGTGCTTGCCCATGACGTCGACCGCTGGGCCCGGTCGTTCCTCGATGCGCTGGCCGAGGCGCATCCGGAGAACACCTGAACCGGTGGTGTCGCCGCACACGCGCTGCGATAATCGCCCGGTGATCATCTCCCGCGCCCTGATCGCCGCTGCCGCCTTGGCTCTTGTCGCGGTGGGATCCGCGAGCCCGGCCAAGGCGCTGGGCCCCCCGCCAGACGGCATGTACAGCTTCAACGAAGCGGGGGTACCGACTACGACGTGGAAGATCTCGGCGCTGTGCGACGCGCCCTCCCGCCAGCGGGCTATTCCCGACTTCACCGACCCGGTCATCTGGGCAGACCTGTGCGCTCTGAACGTCGTGAGCACCACGCCGCGGGTGATCAGCCGTCAGGAAAAGCTGTCGAACTACAGCGGCAGGGCCCGGCTGACCAGCGACCTGTGGACCTTCCAGGTCTCCAAGTCTGATGGCGTGATGTGCCCGGACGGCAGCACCGCGGCGTCGACCGAAACCTACGCGTTCGATGACGTCACGCTCGCCGGTACGCACACCAGCATCCACGGTCCCGTCTGCGGCATGCAGCCGGCGATGACCAAGACACCGTTCTCGCTGGCGTTCCAGTCGCCGCTACCATCCCCGGTCGAGCGTTATCCGTTGAACTGCAACGAGATCGGGCAGTGCCGCTGAACGATCAGATCAGATCGGCGTGATGTAGTTGATCAGCCATTTGCCGTCGACGCGCTGATAGTCGACACGCAGCCGGCTGCCGTCGTAGACCGGTTGGCGCGATTTGTCGGTCACCGTGCGATTCATGTAGACCATCACCGATGCCGAATTGCGTTTGGCTTCCATGACTCCCACGCCGACGACGCTGGCCTGCACGACCACCTCCCGCTTTTTCGCCTCCGGGATGATCTGCGCGGTGGCGCTCTTCTCGAACTCCTGCCGATAGCGCGGCGTCAGCAGCGGATAGGCATCTGACAGGCTGCGCTCGACGGTCTGGTAGTCGTAGCCGAACACTTGGGGGATCTTGTCCTTGGCCAGTTTTGGCAGCGCCGCCCGCGCCGCCTGCTCGCCGACGGTCTCGACCCGATCCCAGTAGAACCAGCCCCCGGCCGCGGCCAACCCGACGAAGGCGGTGGTCAGCAGGCCGACGACGGCGGCAATCAACCACCGCATCAGTTGCCTCCCTCCGGATACTTCAGGTCATAGCCGGTCATCCGGCCGTTGTCGTCCTCGTGCACGATGACGCGCATCCGGTAGGGCATCGACGGCTTGTTGACGCCGTCGATGTCGGTCACCGTGACCCGCACCGACACCAGCACCGAAGCATTGTCGGTGACGCTGTCGATGCCCTCCAGCGCGGCGCCGTTGATGACGGCTTCGGAAGTCGCATTCGTGTCGCGGAACAGCGCCTTGATGTTTTCGACGTTGTTGTTCGAACTGAGCATGCCCCGCAGCGGCCCGCTGGTGCCGTCGTAGAAGCGGCCGACGCTCTGATCGATGGTGTCCGGCGTGTAACTGAACATATTGACCACGGTCTGGGTGGCGGTGTCGACGAAACGCTGGTCGCGAGCCTGCGCGGCATCGGCGTGCCGCTGCTGCAACCACAGCGCGACCACCCCCGCGGCCAGCACGGCAATCCCCACCACCGCGACCGCCAGGCTGATCCATCCCACCAAGCGGGTGTTCGCGGGCCGTCGCGGCGGCGGACCGAGCGGCGCGCTTCGCCGCTTGACCGGCTCGGCCGGTGCCTCGACACGAACCGTGCTGGTGGTTGCTTCCGCACCCGTCGGCCCCGCGGCGCGCGAAGCCCGCCGGCGCGCGCGTCGCGTCGTCGGCTCGGGGCTTGTTGGTCGCCGACCCGCTGCGCCCGGCTCCGCCGCGCTTGCGATCGGCTCCGTCTCCGTCACAACTGCCTCGGATCGCGCATCAGGTCCACCCAGTTCTCGGCGCTCGATGATCTGCCGGGCGCGAAGATACCAGTGCCACCTGCCGGGTCCTGGAAAGTCCCGGTGCTCTGGTCGTACGTGGTGTAGGCCGCACCGCTGGCCTGCGGCACCGGCCCGGGCGGGGGTCCCCACGGTTTCTCCGGCGGCGGGAATGGCGGCGGCGGGTTGAGGCCTACCGGCGGTGGGGGCGCCGGCACCGCCTTCGGGAACGGAATCATGGGCGGCTGCGGCGGGTACGGCGCCGGCGGTATCCACGCCTGCCGGCCATCGGTCCCGCCGGTGTTGGGTGGCGGCGGCGTCGGGAACGGCTGATTCGGGGCCGGGCCGGGCCCTGGCACCACACCCGGTGGGGGCGGCCCCACGATCGGTGCGCCCGGATCCGGGTCGCTGCCCGGCGGGATAAACGGATACTTGTTGGGCGGCAAGATGTTCAGCCCGTTCGTCACCGGGGTGCCGTACGGGATCGGCGGTCCGCGCCATGGGTTGGTGCCGATCGGCACGTAGCCCCGCGGGTCGCGGCAGAGCGCCACGGTGGGTGCCCGCTTGCCGGGGAACTCCTGGCAGGGGTAGTTGCGTGCACCGCGCACGGTGGTGGGGTCGTTCTGAGCCACCTTGCAGTACATGTCGGTGGGGATTTCCCGCACGGTCTCGTCGGCCGGGGTCCTGATCAACGGCGGCGGAATGAATCCGGTGTTGCAGGGCGGCGGGTCGATGTCGATCTTGAAATCCAGTTTGGCGCCCTCGTCTTGGGGTTCACCGCCGGCGGCAGTGGTGATCGCCGCGAACAGCGCCGGCAACACGACCAGCAGCTGCTCGATCGACTTGTGGTAGATGACGCCGACCCGGCCCAGGTTGGCCAGGCTGGCCGCCAGCATCGGGAACGACGGGCGGATACCGGTAAAGGCCGTGTTGGCCTCGTCGGCCGCGGGCGGGACCACAGCCAGCAGCGCGCGTAGCTGCGGGTCGGCCTGCCGCACCTCGGAGGTGAACCGGGCCAGCCCGTCGGCCAGTGACCTGATGTCGTCACCGGAGCGGATCTGGGCTTGCAGGAACGGTCCCACCTGATCGATCAACTGCGAGGTCTGCGGAAAGGCGGCGTTGGCCTCGTCCACCAGCAACCGAGACGATTCGATCAGGCGAGCAAGCTGCGGGCCAGTTCCGTTGAACGCGATGAACGTCTCGTGCAGCAGCTCCCGAAGCCGGGTGTCGGCGACGCTGTTGACGAGCGTCTCGGACTGGCGCAGCAGAGTCGCGATGTCTTCGCCGATCGCGGTGTTGTGCTGGTCGATGCGAGATCCGTTGTGCAGCTTGGTCGCTGCAGGGTGGTCGGGCGGCACCAAGTCGATGTACTGCTCGCCGATTGCGGACACGCTCTTCACAGTGGCGGTGACGTTCGACGGGACGGCGGTGCCACTGTTCAGCCGCATGACGGCGTCGACGCCGTGCGGGTTCAGACCCAGCGACTCCACCCGGCCGACGGCAACGCCGCGGTAGGTGACGTTGGCGTTCTTGTACAGGCCGCCGCCGGCGACGAAGTCCGCGGTCACTCTGTAGGTGCCGATGCCCAGCGCGGCCGGCAGCCGCAGGTAGAAGATCGCCATCAAGGTAAGCGTGATCACGGTGACCACCCCGAAGATGGCCAGCTGGGCTTTGGTCAGGCGGTCCAGCATCAGTGCTGCCCTCCCGGCGGAATCTTGAACGGGTCAGCGGCCTGCCCAGACAAGTTGGCCATCTCGCCGATCAGGAAGTCCGGCGGAGTGATGACGTCGTGCATGTGCAGCATGTTCGGGTCCAGCGGCCACGACGTGGTGAAGAACGTCTCGCCGAGCCGGCGCACAGTGAGGTCGAAGGTGGTGAACACGTTGAGGTAGTCACCGCGCACCGCCTGCTTGATGCCGAAGTTCGGGAAGGGGAACGTCAGCAACAGCTGCAGCGATGTGACGAAGTTCTTGCGGTTGTCGGCCAACGCCTTGGTGGCCGAGTAGAGGCTTTTGAGGTCCTCGGCGAAATCCACTTTGGTTTCCGCCAGCACATGCGACGCGACCGTCGCCACCTTCTTCAGCGCGGCGAAAGCCTGAATGATGTTGTCGCGGTTCTTGTTGAGCGCCAGCAGTGCATCCGGCAGCGAATCCAGTGCTCGCCCGAGGCTGTCCTTGTTGTGCGCCAGGATCGTCGAGAACCGGTCCAACCCGTCGAGAGCGGCGATGATGTCGTTGACTTGCTTGTTCAAGCCTGCAGTCAGGTCGGCGAGCCGTGGGACCAGGTTGGTGAACTGGCTTCCGCGGCCCGCGACAGCTTTATATGTCTCGTCGGTGACCTCTTGCAGCGCACCGAGATTGCCTTTGTTGACCACTACACCGAGCGCCGAAAGAACCTCTTCGGTGGTGGGATAACGGCTGGTGTGCGACTCCTGGATGGTCGAACCGTCGGAAAGCCTGCCCACCGGCGGCTGCTTCGTCGGGCCGGCCAGCTCGACATGCTGGGAGCCCAGCAGCGAGGTCTGTGCCACCCTGGCCGTCGAATTCGCCGGCAATACCACCTTGCGGTCCAGCGCCAACTTGACTGCGGCATAGAAGCTTCCGTCCGGGCGCTGCTTCGCCTGGATTCCGGACACGCTGCCGACGGTGACGTCGTCGATCATCACCGGGGAGTTCTGCGGAAGCGTTGCCACGTCGGCCAAGTCGACCGTGATCGAGTAGGCGCCGCGCCCGTGACCGGCGGTGCCGGGCAACGCGAGGGAGTTCAGCCCGCCGAACTGACAGCCGGCGAGCAGCATCCCACCGGCCGCGATAGCACTGGCGCGCAACGTGATTCGGTTCACCTGCCGGCCCCCTGCTCTGCCGGTAGCGGCGCGCCGGGCCCGTGCGCGGCCGGCGGCGGACCGGGCCGCGGACCGAACGGCACCGACGCCGGCGCGGGTGCGCCGGGCCCGGGAGCGTTGGTCGGGGCGGGCGGGACCAACAACGCCTGCAGATCCGCCGGGTTGGGCGGATGAACGCCGGGTGCCGGTATCCAGGTCAGCTCGGGAATCGGTGTCTGCGCCTTGGCCTGGGTGGCCGGGGTGTCATAGATGATCTGGCCCTTGTAGGCGGTGATCGAGTTGATCGGGTGGAACATGATCGGCGGGTAGTTCGCCGTCAGTCGACGCAGCGGCGGGCCCAACCGCTCCCGGCAGATCTCGGCACGCTTGAAGTAGTCCGGCGCGGACAGTCCCGCGGCGGTTTCGAAGGAGCCGCCGCAGATGAACTGCACCGGGTTGGAGAACTCCGGGATCGACAAAAGGCCGTTCAGCGTGCCCTGCGCGGGGTCGTAGATGTTGTAGAAGTTGGCGATCCCCGGCCCCGCGACGTGCAGCACCTGCTCGATGTCCTCGCTTTGGTCGCTCAACACCTTGGTCAAGTCGTTGAGTTTGTTGACCGTTCCGATCAGCGTCGAGTTGTTCTCGTGCAGAAAGCCTTTGACGTCCGTGAGCGCCTGGTTGAGCGTTGCCAACGTTTGGTCGAGATGAGTTGAGCTGTCGGCGAGCACCTGTGACACCGAGGCCACGTGTCCGGAGAACGTGACGATCTGTTCGTTACTTTTCGACAACGCGTTGACCAGCACCTGCAGGTTCTTGACTGTGCCGAAGACATCGGTGCGCGAATCCCCCAGCCTGCCAGCGGCTTGTGAGAGTTCGCGCAGTGCGGCGTGGAATGAGTCGCCGTTGCCGTCGAAGGTGTCGGCGGCCTGATTGATCAGCTTGCCCAGCGGCCCCTGCTTCTGTCCGATCGCCGGACTCAGCTGCTTGGCCAGGTCGTTCAGCGCCGACTTGACTTCGTCCCATTCCACCGGGACCGCCGTGTGCGACAAGTCGATGCTCGCCCCGTCGGGCATAACCGGCCCGCTGGTGTAGGCGGGTGCGAGCTGGATGAACCGCGCCGCAACCAGGTTGGGCGACATGATGACCGCCCGGGCACCCTGGGGAATCTTGACGCCCCGGTCAACCGACATGGTGATTTTCACGTCTTCTGCGCGGGGTTCGATCGAGTCGATCTTGCCCACCGGTACCCCGACAACGCGGACCTCGTCTCCCGGATAGAGCCCGACAGCGGAGGTGAAGTAACCGGTGATCTTGTTGCCGGTCCGCGAAGGCCACACCAAATAGGCGCCCGCTGCAATAAATAAGGCAAGCACGACGACCAGCGCCAGCCGCAGGCCGCGGTGACGCTCCTCGATGGCGGAGAACAGCGTCATGGCGACTGCGGCCTTATCCGCCACCGCTCCTGGATTAGCCCGCGCAAGTAGTCCGCGAAGCTGTCCGGCAGCTTGCCTGGCTGGAAGACGGCGTCGAACATCGTCGCGATCAACGGTCCCGGCAACACGCTGAACACGTTGACGTTGAAACCGGGACCGGAGCCCACCACCTCGCCGAGCGTGGTCGCATAGGGCGGCAGCCGCTTCAGTGCCTCGCTGATGTAGTCGCGCCGCTCGTTGAGGTTGTCCAGCACCAGGTTGAGCTTGGAGAGGGCCGGACCGAATTCCTTGCGGTTGTCGGCGACGAAGCCGGAGAGCTGTTGGGAAACGTCGTCGATGCCGGCGATCAGCTCGCCCAGCGCGGCGCGACGCGCATCGAGCGCGGCGAACAACTGGTTACCGTCGAGGATCAGCTTGTTCACCTGGTCGGCCCGCTCGGCCAGCACCGCGGTCACCGACTTGGCATGTGCCAGAAGGCTTTCCAGCGCCTCGTCACGACGGTTGAGCGTGCGCGACAGCGATGTCACCCCGTCCAGCGCGCCGCGCAGCTGAGGCGTGGCGTCGTGCAGCGCGTCGGTGAGGACCTGCAGCGACTTCTCGAACTCGGGCTTGTCCAAATGGCCCGCGTTACGGCCGAGGTCCTCCAGCGCGGAGTTGAGAGCATACGGTGTGGTGGTCCGGTTCAACGGGATGGTGGTCGCCGTGCCGCTGCCGGCCGGGGTCACCGCGATCGAACGCTCACCCAGGATGGTGTCCGTGCGGATCGAAGCCAGTGACTGATTGCCGACCGCGACGTGGCGGTCCACCGTGAACGACACTTTGGCGGCGTCACCGGCCAGCGCCACCGACTTCACCTGTCCGACTTTGATACCCGACACATAGACGTCGTTGCCGGGGCTGATGCCGCCGGCGTCGGTGAAAAACGCCGTGTACGGCCTGCCCTGCGGCCAGAACGGCAATCCGGTGTAGCCGAAGGCCACCAACACGATCAGGACCACCAGGGTCACGCCGAAGATGCCGGTTCGCAGCGGGTCTCGCTCGCTACGTTGTCTGCGGTCTGCGCTATTTGACAAAAGCGCACCTCCCCTTGCTGGGATCCGGCTGGCCGCCCATTGGGATCAGGATGTCGCTGCCGGCCGGTCCGTTGATCTTGATCGTCACCGAGCAGAAGTAGATGTTGAAGTACGCCCCGTAGGCACCGAGCGCTGACAGCCGCAGGTAGTCCTCACCCAGCTGCTCGATGTCGTTGTTCACCTCGGCTTTCCGGTCGTCTAGCTCGGTAGCGATCGGCCGGATGTTCTCGATGTTGCCCTGCAGCGGCCGACGCGAGCGCTTCAGCAGCTCGGTCAGATCCGAGCTGGTGGATGCGAGCGGCGGTATCGCGCCGGCGATCGCGTCACGGCCCTGCGCCAGCCCGGTGATCAGTTGCTGCAACCGGTCGATGCTGGCCGAGAACTGCGCGCCCTTCTGGTCGACAGTGGTCAGCACCGCGTTGAGGTTGTTGATCACATCACCGATCACCTGATCGCGGGCACCCAACGTTGAGCCGAACGCGTTCGCGTTGGCCAGCAGGTTGGACAGTGCGCCGCCTTGGCCCTGCAGCAGCTCGATCACGTAGCTGCTGATCGTGTTGACCTTGTCGGCGTCCAGACCCTTGAGCACGGGACGCAATCCGCCCAGCAGCGCGTCGAGGTCCAGTGCTGGCTGGGTGTGTTGCTGGTCGATGGTCCCGCCCGGTGGCAGCTTGCGCAATTCGCCGGGCCCCGAGGTGATTTCGAGGAACCGGTCACCAACCAGGTTGTCGTAGCGGATCACCGCCCGCGTCGAGGAGTACAACGTGTAGCGCTTGTCGACTCCGAAGGTCACGACCACCCTGTTGTTCGGGGTGAGCTTGACGTCTTTGACCGAACCGACCGGCACCCCGGAGATGCGAACCTTCTGGCCCGACTTCAACCGCGTGGCGTCGATGAAGTCGGCGTGGTACGTGTACTCCGGGCCGAACCGGAACTCACCGAAGATCACCACCAGGCCGACGGCCACCAGGAGCATGGTCACGGTGAAGATACCGACCTTGATCATCATCGAACGGTGTGACTCGTAGGCGGCCATCAGAAGTCGTCCCGTTCTGCGAAGCTGCCGTGGAACAGGAACTGCAGTGTCGACGGCGCATCCACTTGCATCTCAGTGAACGGCTCGTAGGGGATGTAGGCGTTGTCGGTGACCAGGAACGGCGAGCGGAACCAGGACCCGCCGGTCTGCTTGGTCGGGATATCAGGCAGGCCACGGCAATTCGGGCCGCCGGAGGCGTTGACAATCGGCAAACTCTCCGGATACGTGTACGACGGCGCGCCCAGGATGAAACTCGACGACGTGAACAGCCCCGCCTTGTTGACACCCAGCAGCGGCGCGAACTCTTCGATGCCCCGCTCGATGCCCGCGAAAAGGCAGCCGAATTCCGGCGAATAGTCGCCGGCGACCTTGAGCGGGGCGCGCAGCCGTTTGATGGCGTCGATCAAATTCTGCTCGGCCGGCGCCAGCGTGTCATAGGCGTTGTTGGACAAGCCGATCGTCGCCAAGAGGGTGTCATTCAGGTTGCCCTGCTGGTCCACGACGGTCCTGGCGATCGTCGGCGTGTTGTTGAACACGGTGACCAGGTCGGGCGCCGCGTCGGCGTAGATATTGGCCACAACTCCGGTCTTCTGGAAATCCTGTTGCAGCATCGGCAGCTTCGGATTCGTCTGCCGCGTAAGAGTATTCAGGCCGGACAGCAACGTGCCCAGGTCATCGCCGTGCCCGCGCAGTCCTTCGGCCAACGCGCTCAGCGTCCCGTTCAGCTCGATCGGGTCGATCTTGTGCAACAGCTCGATCAGGGACTGAAACAGCGTGTTGACTTCCAGCGAGACGGCCGAGGCCTGCACGTGGGCACCCGGACGCAGCGAGGTCGGCGACGGTGACTTGGGCGGAATGAACTCCACCGACTTGGCGCCGAAAATCGTGTTGCTGGCGATGTGCACCGCCGCATTGGCGGGAATGAAACGCATCTCGCCGCTGTAGATGGCGAGCGTCAGCTGCGCCTGATCGCCGGAGTAGCTGACGTTCTTGACCTTGCCGATCTGAATCCCGCGGTATTTGACCTTGCCGTCGCGCTCCATCACCAGCCCGGCGCGCGGCGCGGTGACGGTGACGGTGTCGGTCGACGTAAACGCCGCGTTGTAGGACAGGTAGGTCAGCACCCCGAACGCCACCAACAGACAGGCCAGCAGCGTGGCTGCCAGCCTGACATGTGTGCGTCGCGCATTGGTGCTCGCCATCGTCCCCCTTACCCGGAGAGATTGAAATTACCGGAGGCGCCGTAGACGGCCAGCGAGATTAACAAAGTGATGACGACGACGAGGATCAGCGACGTCCGCACCGCCTGGCCCACCGCCAGACCGACACCGACCGGGCCGCCAGAAGCGTTGTAGCCGTAGTACGTATGGATCAGCATCACCCCGATCGACATCACGATGGCTTGCAGGAACGACCACAACAGGTCGGTGGGAATAAGGAACGTGCTGAAGTAGTGGTCATACAGGCCCGCCGACTGCCCGTTGATGAACACCGTGGTGAACCGGGCGGCGAAAAACGAAGCCAGCACCGCCAGCGAATACAGCGGGACGATCGCGATCAGGCCCGCGATCAGCCTGGTGGATACCAGGTAAGACACCGAGTGCACGGCCATCGACTCGATTGCATCTATCTCTTCGGCGACCCGCATCGCGCCCAGCTGGGCGGTGGTGCCTGCGCCGATGGTGGCGGCCAGTGCGATACCCGCCACCACCGGTGCGACGATGCGGACGTTGAGAAATGCCGACAGGAATCCGGTCAGCGCCTCGATGCCGATATTGCCCAGCGACTCGTAGCCCTGAACCGCGATGACGCCGCCGGACGCCAGCGTCAGAAACGCTGCGACGCCGACGGTCCCGCCGATCAGCACCAGCGCGCCGGTGCCCAACGTCATCTCGGCGATCAGCCGGATCGTCTCTTTCCGATAGCGGCCGAACGCATTCGGGATGTAGCGCATCGATTCGCCGTAGAACAGGGCCTGCTCGCCGAAGGTGTCCACCGGCCCGGCGAACCGGGAGAAGAAGCGGCGAAAGCGCAGCGTGGCGTCGTAGCTCATTTGCTCACCGGGCCAGTACTCGGACACCGATCGCCGTCATGATCACGTTGATCACGAACAGGCAGATGAACGCGTACACCACGGTCTCGTTGACGGCGACGCCGACGCCCTTCGGCCCGCCCTTGACAGTCAGCCCGCGATAGCAGCCGACCAGGCCGGCGACGACACCGAACAGCAACGCCTTGACTTCGGAGAGGACCAGCTCCCCAAGGTGGGTCAGCACGGTCAGACCGTTGACGAAGGCCCCCGGGTTGACGCCCTGCAAGAGCACCGAGAACACATAGCCGCCGGCGATGCCGATGGCCGACACCAACCCGTTGAGCAGGAGTGCGACGAACGTTGAGGCGAGCACCCTGGGCACCACCAGCCGCTGGATCGGGTCGATGCCCAGCACGCGCATGGCGTCGATTTCCTCACGGATGGTGCGGGCGCCGAGGTCGGCGCAGATTGCGGTGGCCCCCGCGCCGGCCACTACCAGCACGGTGACGACGGGTCCGAGCTGGGTGATGGTTCCGAATGCCGTCCCCGCACCGGACAAGTCGGCGGCGCCGAGCTCGCGCAGCAGGATGTTTAGCGTGAACGCCACCAACACGGTGAACGGGATCGCGACCAGTAGGGTCGGGATCAGCGAGACGCGGGCGATCATCCAGGTCTGATCGAGGAACTCGCGGAACTGAAAAGGACGGCGGAAGGTAGCGCGGAAGGTCTCCAAAGACATTTCGACGAACCCGCCCACGGCCCGGGCCGGAACCGCAAGCTGTTCGATCAACCTGGTTCCCTTCTCGGGTTGGGGGGTCTGCAACGCCACCGCGAAGCCTGTCCGCCCCCGCGGCCGCCGGTTTATCTCCTTCTCGTCAGACGCTGCTCCGCCAGAGCCGGATCATAGTAACTAGAACAAGTTCGCAGTGTCAAAGGACAGCAAATTAGACAAAAGTTAGTAAGTTTGGCGAGGTCAGAGCGATTGTGACGCAGGCCATTCTGAAACGTGTTCTAGTCTGCGAACAGCGGTACGAATGTCCTGTTTACCGGAGTATTACTCCATCAGCCCGGTTGCCGCGAAGGTCCGCTCCGGATCACGCTCAGCAAAGTAGTCCTGCAGCGTTGCGCTGAGCTGCTGCGGGTCCCATGCCGGTGCTTCGGCAGCGAACTGGCGCTCCACACTCGGCGCCGACACCAGCGTCACGCGGGGTCCGTAGACGATGAAAACCTGGCCGTTGACCTTTTCGGCTGCCGGGGAGGCGAGGAAGCGGACCAGGGTGACGACGTGCTCGGGTGAGAGCGGGTCGATCTGGCCGTCGCCGAGCTCGGGCGCCTCCCCGAAGACGTCGGCAGTCATCGCGGTTCGCGCCCGCGGGCAGATCACGTTGGCGCAGACGCCGTAGCCGCCCAGCGCCCGCGCCGCCGTCAGCGTCAGTGCCGTGATGCCCGCCTTGGCCGCGCCGTAGTTCGCCTGTCCGACCGGACCCACCAGCCCCGCCTCCGACGAAGTGTTGACGATGCGTCCGTACACCGATCCGCCGGATTCCTTGGCCTTGGAGCGCCAATACGTGGCCGCATTGCGAGTCAGCAGAAAGTGACCGCGCAGGTGCACGGCGATCACGGCATCCCATTCTTCGTCGGACATGTTGAACAGCATCCGGTCCCGCGTGATCCCCGCGTTGTTCACGACGATGCTCAACCCACCCAGCCCGTCGGCGCAGCTGACCAACTCGTCGGCGGTCGCCCGTTGGCTGATGTCCCCGGTGACGGCGATGGCCTTGGAACCGGCGGCGGTGATCTCGTCGATCACGTCGGAACCGTCCAGCGCCGCGGCGATGTCGTTGACGACGACGGTCGCGCCGGCCCGGGCTAAGCCGATCGCCTCGGCGCGGCCCAGGCCCGCGGCCGCACCGGTGACCACCGCGACCTTTCCGGACAGATCGGTCGCGTTCGTGCTGCTAGTCAATTTATGAATACCTCTAGTCTTCGCGTTTGAGGGCAG
The DNA here is from genome assembly GCF_002102185.1 of Mycobacterium fragae. GTDB lineage: Bacteria > Actinomycetota > Actinomycetes > Mycobacteriales > Mycobacteriaceae > Mycobacterium > Mycobacterium fragae. The sequence continues at coordinate 132,657 of NZ_LQOW01000026.1, read as the reverse complement.
CGCGCGGGCATTCAGCGATCGCCTGCTCGGCCAGCGCTTCCCGGTCGGCGGGAATCGGGTCGGTCTTCACCACCGCGTAGTCCTCGTCGTCGAGCTCGAAGATATCCGGCGCGATTCCCATGCATACCGCGTTACCTTCACACCGATCGCGGTCCACTATCACCCGCACGGCATCCTCCTTGAACGTGACCTCCAGGACGTATGACCCACCATACGACGACGGCTCGCTGGACCCCCAGACTAGAACGTGTTACAACCAGGGTTGGTGAACGGGTAGCCTTAAAGCCCGTCGAGCGTCGAGTTGTTGGGCGGAATGGGCCAATTTGGGCCCGATAACTCGACGCTCGGCAGATAGACCGGAGGGCGGCGAAATGCGCATCAGTTATACGCCGGAGCAGGAGGACCTGCGTCGCGAGCTGCGGTCGTACTTCGCCAAGCTGATCACCCCTGAGCGGCGTGAGGCACTGAACTCGACGTCCGGCGAGATCGGCAGCGGCAATGTCTACCGCGAGACGGTGGCGCAGATGGGCCGCGACGGGTGGCTGGCGCTGGGCTGGCCCAAGGAGTACGGCGGTCAGGCTCGGTCGACGATGGATCAGCTGATCTTCACCGACGAAGCGGCGATCGCCGGGGCCCCGGTGCCGTTCCTGACCATCAACAGCGTCGCCCCGACGATCATGGCCTTCGGCAGCGAGGAGCAGAAGAAGTTCTTCCTGCCCAAGATCGCGGCGGGCGAGCTGCACTTCGCCATCGGCTACTCCGAACCCGGCGCCGGCACCGACCTGGCCAACCTGCGGACCACTGCGGTGCGCGACGGCGACGACTACGTGGTCAACGGCCAGAAGATGTGGACCAGCCTGATCCAGTACGCCGACTATGTATGGCTGGCGGTGCGCACCAACACCGAAGCCAAGAAGCACCGCGGGATTTCGGTGCTGATCGTGCCGACGACCGCCGAGGGCTTCTCCTGGACGCCGGTGCACACGATGGCCGGGCCCGACACCAGCGCCACCTATTACTCCGATGTCCGGGTGCCGGTGGCCAACCGGGTCGGTGAGGAGAACGGCGGCTGGAAGCTGGTCACCAACCAGCTCAACCACGAACGCGTCGCGTTGGTGTCCGCGCAGCCGATCATCATGGCGCTCAACCAGGTTCGCGAATGGGCGCAGAACACCAAGGACGCCAGCGGCGCTCGGCTCATCGACTCGGAGTGGGTGCAGCTCAATCTGGCCCGGGTACACGCCAAGGTCGAGGTGCTCAAGCTGATCAACTGGGAGCTGGCGTCATCGGACGACGCCGCGCCGTCGCCGGCGGACGCGTCGGCGGCCAAGGTGTTCGGCACCGAACTCGCCACCGAGGCGTATCGGCTGCTGATGGAGGTGCTGGGCACGGGCGCGACAGTGCGACAGGATTCACCGGGCGCACTGCTGCGCGGCCGGGTGGAGCGAATGCACCGCGCGTGCTTGATTCTGACCTTCGGCGGCGGCACCAATGAAGTCCAACGCGACATCATCGGCATGGTGGCGCTGGGTCTGCCCCGAGCCAACCGGTAAAGGATTCTCATGGACTTCTCGACAACCGAAGCGGCGCAAGACCTCGGCGATCTGGTGACCACGATCGTGGACGCGGTGTGTACGCCGGAGCATCAGCGTGAGCTCGACGGGCTCGAGCAACGGTTCGACCGCGACCTGATGCGCAAGCTGATCGACGCCGATATCCTGTCCACCGCGGCACCGGAGTCGTTGGGCGGTGGCGGTTATGGCGTACTTGAGCAGACGGCCGTGCTGGTCGCCCTGGGCCGCGGGCTGGCTGCCGTGCCGTATCTGGAGTCGGTGGTGCTGGGCGCCGGTGCGCTGGCCAGATTCGGCTCGCAAGCGTTACAGCAGGAGTGGGGCGCGCCTGCGGTGAGCGGTGACAAGATCCTCACCGTCGCGACCGACGGCGAGATGGGCGACGGCCCGGTGCAGGCCTCGCGTTCCGGCGACGGCTACCGGCTGACCGGAACACGCACCCAGGTCGGGTACGGTCCGGTGGCCGACGCGTTTTTGGTCCCGGCCGAAACCGATTCCGGGACTGCTGTTTTCGTGGCTTCAGCTGCGGATCCTGGCGTGACCGTGACGGCGCTGGAGACCACCGGCCGGGGCAGCGTCGGGCACCTGCGGCTGGACGGCGTCGAACTGGACGAGACACGCAAGGTCGGCGGCGACCAAGTGCTGGGCTGGATTTCCACGCATGCCGCCCTGGGCCGCAGCGCCTTTCAGCTCGGCGTCCTGGACCGCGGGTTGCAGCTGACCGCCGAATACGCACGCACCCGTGAGCAGTTCGACCGCCCGATCGGCAGCTTCCAGGCGGTCGGCCAGCGGCTTGCTGACGGCTACATCGACGTCAAGGGACTGCGGTTGACACTGACCCAGGCGGCCTGGCGGCTCAGTGAGGATTTGCCGGCCGACACCGAGGTGGCCACCGCGGCGTTCTGGGCCGCCGACGCCGGGCATCGGGTGGCGCACACCATCGTTCACGTGCACGGCGGGGTGGGCATCGATATCGACCACCCCGTGCATCGTTACTTCCTGGCCGCCAAGCAGACCGAGTTCGAGCTGGGCAGTGCCACCGGCGCGCTGCGCAAGATCGGCCGCGAACTGGCGGATACCCCCGCCTGAGTTGTGAGCGATCTACCCACCGTCACCAAGCTGCTGGCGCCGCTGGTCGACGTCGACGATCGCGGCGTCTACTTCGAGGACTCGTTCACCAGCTGGCGTGACCACCTGCGCCACGGCGCCGCGGTCGCGGCGGCGCTGGGCGGGCGGCTCGACCCGACGCAGCGGCCGCACGTCGGCGTACTGCTGGAGAACACTCCGTTCTTCTCGGCCGTGCTGGTGGCCGCCGCAATGTCCGGCATCGTGCCGGTAGGGCTCAACCCGGTGCGCCGCGGCACCGCGCTGGCCCGCGACATCGCCCACGCCGACTGCCAACTGGTGCTTGCCGACTCGAATTCCGCTGCGACGCTGGGCGAAATCGAGCACATCAACGTCGAGTCCGCCGAATGGGCCGACGAGGTCGCGGCACACCGGGACGCCCAGGTGCGCTTCCGGACGGCCCGGCCCGATGACCTGTTCATGCTGATTTTCACCTCGGGCACCAGCGGTGACCCGAAGGCCGTCAAATGCAGCCAGGGCAAGGTCGGTATCGCCGGCGTGACGATGACCGAGCGCTTCAGTCTCGGCCCGGACGACATCTGCTATGCATCGATGCCGCTGTTCCATTCGAACGCGGTGCTGGTGGGATGGTCGGTGGCGTTGGCCTGTCGCGGCTCACTTGTATTGCGGCGCAAGTTCTCCGCCTCGCAGTTCCTGCCGGACATCCGCCGCTACGGCGCCACATATGCCAACTATGTCGGCAAGCCGTTGTCGTATGTACTGGCTACTCCGGAGCAGCCGGACGACGCCGACAACCCACTGCGGGCGGTGTACGGCAACGAGGGCGCGCCCGCCGATGTCGAGCGTTTCGCCCGACGGTTCGGCTGTGTCGTCATCGACGGGTTCGGCTCCACCGAAGGCGGCGTGGCGATCAGCCACACCCCCGATACCCCGCCGGGCGCTCTGGGCCCACTGCCCGATGGGATCGAGATCATCGACGTCGATACCGGCGAGCCGTGCCCGCCGGGAGTGATCGGCGAGCTGGTGAATGTCGGCGGGCCGGGTCGTTTCGAGGGCTACTACAACGATCCGGAGGCCGATGCGCAGCGGATGGCCGGAGGCGTCTATCACAGCGGCGACCTGGGCTACCGCGACGAGGCCGGCTACGCGTACTTCACTGGCCGGCTTGGTGATTGGCTAAGAGTCGACGGGGAAAACCTGGGCACAGCGCCCATCGAGCGGGTGCTGCTGCGCCACCCCGACGTGACCGAGGTTGCGGTGTATGCGGTGCCCGACCCGGCCGTCGGAGACCAGGTGATGGCGGCGCTGGTGCTGGCGCCGGGCGCCGAATTCGACGCCGACAAGTTCCGCGAATTCCTATGCGAGCAGCCTGATCTCGGCCCGAAGCAGTGGCCGTCATACGTACGGGTCAGCAGAATGCTGCCGCGCACTGCGACGTTCAAGGTGCTCAAGCGGGAGCTGTCGGCGCAGGGCGTCGACTGCGCCGACCCGGTGTTCACGATCCGCCGCTAACTGCGATCGCCGTGGCTAACCGGCCACCGAAATCGACTTTGTGTCGAGGTAGCTCTCGATGCCTTCGCGGCCCAATTCCCGGCCGTAGCCGCTGGATTTGACACCGCCGAAGGGGGCGCATGGGTCCATGGTGTAGCCCTGGTTGACTCCGAACGTGCCGCTGCGAATGCGGGCTGCCAGCGCCACCCCGCGCTCGCTGTCATCGGTCCATACCGAGCCGGCCAGCCCATAGTCGGAATCGTTGGCGATGCGCACCGCCTCGTCCTCGTCGTCGTATGCAATAACGGTCAGCACCGGGCCGAAGATCTCTTCCCGCGCAATGCGCATGGCGTTGTCGGCGCCGGCGAACAAGGTGGGCCGCACATACCAGCCCCGCTCGAGGCCGTCGGGCATACCGGTGCCGCCGGTGACCACACGCGCGCCCTCGGCCTGACCCGTCTCGATGTAGCCGGTGACCCGCTGTTGTTGCCGCTGTGCGACCAGGGGACCCAACTGGGTTGCCGAGTCGCTCGGGTCACCCACTCGCAGCGTTTGCATCTCGGCGGCAAGCGCGTCGACGAACTCGTCACTTCGCTTGCCGGGCACCAGGATTCGGGTGAGCGCATTACAGATCTGGCCGCTGTTGGACAAACTGGCCGACCGGATTCCGGCCGCAACGGCGCCCGGCTCAGCGTCGGAGAGCACGATCGCCGCGGATTTGCCGCCGAGCTCCAGGCTGACCCGTTTCAAGTCGGCGGCGCAGGCGGTGGCCACCTGTTTACCCGCGCCGGTGGATCCGGTGAACGACACCTTGTCCACGCCCGGATGCGCCACCAGGTATGCGCCGACCTCGCGCCCGCCGGGCAGCACGCTGACCACCCCGGGCGGCAGCTCGAGCTGCTGCAGAAGTTCGGCCAACAGCAACGCGTCGAGTGGCGTTTCCGGTGCCGGTTTGAGCACCACGGTGCATCCGGCCAGCAGCGCGGGCACCAGTTTGGTGACGATGAGGAACTGCGGCATGTTCCAGGGCACGATCGCGGCGACCACACCGACCGGCTCCCGCCGGATCCGAATGTCGGCGCCGTAGCTTCCGCGACGGGTCTCCTGCCACGGAAAGCCTTCGGCCAGATCACTGAACGCGTTCATCATCATCCACGGCAGCCCGACCTGAGCCCGCTGCGCGAAACTGATCGGAGCACCCATCTCGGTGGTGATGAGTTCGGCCATCTCCGAACGCCGCTCGCCGTACAGTCCGGCCAGCCGCCGCACCGCGGCGATGCGCTCGGCCGGCTCCAGCCGCGGCCATGGCCCGTCGTCGAACGCCGTCCGCGCAGCGGCGACCGCGGCGTCGACGTCTGCTGGCGCGGCGGCTGCCACCCGGGCGACGGGTTCTTCAGTGGCCGGCGAGATCACCTCGATGACGGCATCGCTGCTCGGCGCGGTCCACATTCCACCGATGAAGAGCTCGTCTCGCCGCCGCACGCCAACCTCCGCCGCCGAATATCAATTACTTGCGATTGCCTTTCCGAGCATATACCGTCGGCGCATGGCTCGATTCCCCAAGCCACCGGAAGGCAGCTGGACACAGCATTATCCCGAGCTGGGGACCGGCCCGGTGTCCTACGGGGATTGCATCTCGCCGGAATTCTACGAGCTCGAGCGGGCGGCAATCTTCAAGCGGGCGTGGCTGAATGTCGGTCGGGCAGAACAGCTTCCACGCAATGGCAGCTACTTCACCAAGGAGCTTAAGGTCGCCAACACGTCGATCGTGGTGGTCCGCAACACCCGCGGCGAGATCAGAGCCTTCCATAACATCTGCCGACACCGCGGCAACAAGCTGGTGTGGAACGACATGCCGCTCGAGGAGACCAGCGGCTTCTGCCGCCAGTTCCGCTGCAAGTACCACGCCTGGCGTTACGACCTGGACGGCAACCTGACCCACGTCCCGCAAGAGGGTGAGTTCTTCGACCTGGACAAGAAACGCTACGGACTGGTGCCGGTGCACTGCGAGGTGTGGGAAGGCTTCATCTTCGTCAACTTCGCCGACCGGCCCGAGCAGTCGCTGCGGGATTTCCTGGGCCCGATGATCACCGGGCTGGAAGGCTATCCGTTCGGCCAGCTGACCTCGCGGTGGTGTTACCGCTCGGAAGTGAAGGCGAACTGGAAGCTGTACATGGATGCGTTCCAGGAGTTCTATCACGCTCCGGTGTTGCACGCGAACCAGTCGCCCAGCCAGTATTCCAAGGCGGCGGCGGAGGCCGGTTTCGAGGCCCCGCACTACCGCATCGACGGGCCGCATCGGCTGGTCAGCACCTCGGGTGTGCGGGCCTGGGAAATGGACGCCGACATGCGCAAGCCGATCGAAGACATCTGCCGCAGTGGGCTTTTCGGACCATGGGACAGCCCCGATCTCGGCGAGCTGCCCGCCGGCGTCAACCCGGCCAACTGCAACCCGTGGGGGCTGGACTCGTTTCAGCTCTTCCCCAACTTCGTGATCCTCATCTGGGGGCAGGGCTGGTATCTGACTTACCATTACTGGCCCACGGCGTATAACAGCCACATCTTCGAGGGCACACTGTATTTCCCGCCGCCGCGCACTCCCCGAGAGCGGGTCGCGCAAGAGCTGGCAGCGGTGACGTTCAAGGAATACGGCCTGCAGGACGCCAACACGCTGGAAGCGACCCAATCGATGATCGAATCGGGCGCAGTCGACCGCTTCCCGCTCAACGATCAGGAGGTGCTGCTGCGGCACCTGCACCACGAGACCGCGACCTGGGTCGATGACTACCGCCGCCACACCGTGGGGGTCTCATGACCGGCAAGCTGCCACCCGAATTCACTGACCTGGAGCCGTTTTCCGACTGGTGTCTGCCAACCGAACCGCAGCGCTACCACAAGCGGCTCACCAGCTCGATGGCCGAAATGCAGGCCTTCTACGACGCGATCACCCCACGCGCGGAAGACGCGCTGGCCTACTGCGACAAGTTCAGCCTCGACGACCTGCCCGAGGACGTCATGAACTTGATGCACCTGCTGTATTCGATGATCATGGTGTCCTTCCCGGTCGAATGCTGGAAGCAGCCGCGGGTTCCCGATTCCGGTGCGTCGACTCTGGATTGCGTCTGCGAACCCGTGCCGTGATCGTTTTGCGGGCCGCCCGCTGGGCGGACGTCGACGCCGGCGAGGTCCGCTCCCCGGCGGTGGTCGTGGTGGACGGCGACCGGATAAGCTCGGTGAATCCGGCTGAGCCACCGTCGGATTCGGCTCTCGACGTCGACCTCGGCGACGTAACTCTGCTGCCCGGGCTGATGGACATGGAACTCAACCTGCTCATCGGCGGACCCGGCGGACCGGAAGGCTTGCCGACCCCGATGCACGGCGTCCAAGACGACCCGGCATACCGCACACTGCGCGGCGCGGTGAACGCCCGCACCACACTCGACGCGGGATTCACCACCGTCCGCAATCTGGGCCTCATGGTCAAGACCGGCGGCTATCTACTGGATGTGGCGCTGCAGCGCGCGATCGACGCGGGCTGGCACATCGGCCCCCGAATTGTCCCGGCCGGGCATGCGGTCACACCGTATGGCGGTCATCTGGATCCGACGGTGTTTCAGCGCCTGGCCCCGGGCATCATGCCGCTGTCGGTGGCCGAAGGCATCGCCAACGGGGTGCCCGATGTGCGCGCATGCGTGCGTTACCAGATCCGCCACGGCGCCAAGGTAATCAAGGTATCCGCCTCCGGCGGAGTGATGTCGCACAGCACGTCACCGGGATCGCAGCAGTACTCCGACGAGGAGTTCGCCGCGATCGCCGACGAGGCGCACCGCGCCGGGATCCGGGTGGCCGCCCACGCGATCGGTGACAGCGCCATCCGCGCCTGCATCAAGGCCGGAATCGACTGCATCGAACACGGTTTCCTGGCCACCGATGACACCATCCAGATGATGGTCGATCACGGCACCTTCCTGGTGTCGACCACCTATCTGACCGAGGCCATGGCCGTCGACCGGGTCGCACCCGAGCTACGCAAGAAAGCCTCCGAGGTGTTCCCGCAAGCGAAAGCGATGCTGCCCAAGGCGATTGCCGCCGGGGTGCGGATCGCCTGCGGCACCGACGCGCCGGCGATCCCGCATGGCCAGAACGCCAAGGAACTCTGCGCGCTGGTCGACCGCGGCATGACACCGATGCAGGCGATCCGCGCCGCCACCGTGACCAGCGCCGAACTCATCGAGGCCGACCACGAACTCGGCCGGCTCGCACCCGGCTACCTCGCCGACGTCGTCGCGGTGCCCGGTGACCCGTCGCGCGACATCGCCACCACCCTCGACGTGCGGTTCGTGATGAAGAACGGCCACATCCACAAGCAGCCTTAGGACACAGCATGGAGCTCACCGACAACATCCTGTGGTTGCTCAAGCAGGCCTTTCACTTCTCGCTGAAGACGGTGAACGACGCGATCAGCAGCCACGGGGTGACCACCGCTCAGATCGGCCTGATGCGCCAATTGGCCAATGAGCCGGGGCTATCCGGGGCGGAGTTGGCGCGCCGGTTGCTGATAAGTCCGCAGGGCGTGCAGCTGGCGATCACCGCGCTGGAACGCCGCGGCCTGGTGGAACGCAAGCAAGACCCGCAGCACGGACGAATCTTGCAGACCTACCTCACCGATCAGGGCCGGGCGGTGGTCGCCGCCGTGCTGGCGGACGCACTGGCTGCGCATGAGCGGGTGTTCGGTGTCCTCGATGCCGATGAGCAGCGGCTGCTGCACGATCTGTTGGCCCGCGTGGTCGAGCAGGGCACCGGCAACCCACTGTTCAGCGATCACACCGAGTCCTGACTAGCGCCGCTGCTCGCCACACAGGCAGCGATATGTCAAGTACTTGATATAAGGCCAAGTACTTGATACTCTCGCCGGGATGGGATACGCGGGTACGGGGCGCGAGGCCGATACCGAGACGGTGGAGCGCGACATGACGGGCCCGACGACGGAGAAGGTGACCTTCAGCATCGACCGACGGACCACCACGGTGAGCTACCGAGACGGAAATACGCTGCTGGAGACCGCGCGCTTGGCCGGCCTGAACCCGCCGTCGTCATGTGAAAGTGGTTCGTGCGCAACGTGTATGGCCCGCGTGGTGGAAGGCAGCGTGCGGATGTTCAACAACGACGCGCTGACCGACGAGGAAGTCGCCGAGGGCTGGGTGCTCACCTGTCAGTCGCTTCCGACCAGTCCCGAGGTCCGGGTGATCTATGAATAGGGTTGCGGTGGTGACCGGCGGTGCGTCCGGTATGGGTGAGGCGACCTGCCATGAGCTCGGCCGTCGCGGACACAAGATTGCGGTTCTGGACATCAACGGTGAAGCGGCGCAGCGCGTTTCCGACGAGCTGCGCGCCGGCGGAGTTAGCGCGCTCGGCGTGGCCGTCGATGTCACTGACCGGCCTGCGGTCGAGGAGGCGTTCGCCAAGGTGCGCAGCGAGATTGGCCCGGTGGGCATATTGGTCACCAGCGCGGGCATGGTGGACTTCGCCCCGTTCACCGATATCACCCCGGAGTCGTGGCAGCGCATCATCGATGTCAATCTCACCGGGACGTTTCACTGCTGCCAGGTGGCGCTGCCGGACATGGTGGCAGCGGGCTGGGGCCGCATCGTGATGATTTCGTCGTCGTCGGCCCAGCGCGGCTCTCCTGGCATGGCCCATTACGCCGCCTCGAAAGGCGCAGTGATCACGTTGACCAAATCGTTGGCGCACGAATACGCGTCGGCCGGCATCACCGTCAACAACATTCCCCCGTCGGGCATCGAAACCCCGATGCAGCACCAGTCCCAGGAGCAGGGCAAGCTGCCGTCCAGCGACACATTGGCTCGACGAATCCCGATGGGGCACTTGGGCACTGGTGCCGACATCGCGGTTGCCGTCGGGTTTTTGTGCTCGGAGGAGGCCGGCTTCATCACCGGGCAGGTACTCGGCGTCAACGGCGGAGCAGTGATGTGACAGGAGGTTCGCATGGCGCGATGGCCTAAACCAGCAGAAGGCAGCTGGACCGAACATTACCCGGACCTGGGCATCGGCCCGATTTCGTTTCGCGATTCCACATCACCGGAGTTCTATGCGCTCGAACGAGAAGCTATCTTCAAGCGCGCCTGGCTCAATGTAGGCCGCATCGAGGAACTCCCCCGCGTCGGCAGCTACTTCACCAAAGACATTGCGGCGGCGGGCACATCGATCATCGTGGTCAAGGGCAAGGACCAGACGGTCCGCGCGTTCCACAACGTCTGCCGTCACCGCGGAAACAAACTGGTGTGGAACGACTTTCCCAACGAAGAGACCAAAGGAGTGTGCCGCCAGTTCACCTGCAAGTACCACGGCTGGCGCTACGACCTCGACGGTGCGCTGACGTTCGTCAAGCAGGAGTCGGAGTTCTTCGACCTCGACCGCGACTCCTACGGTCTGCGCGCGGTGCACTGCGACGTCTGGAACGGGTTCATCTTCGTCAACTTCGACGCCGAGCCGCGGCAAACGTTGCGGGAATTCCTCGGCCCGATGATCACCGCCCTGGACGGCTATCCGTTCGACAAGCTCACCGAACGCTATGACTGGGTCGCCGACAACAACAGCAACTGGAAGATCTTCGCCGACGCCTTCCAGGAGTACTACCACGTGCCCTCGCTGCATCCCCAGCAGGTTCCCCCCGAGGTGCGCGATCCCAACGCCGGGTTCGAGTGCGCGCACTTCCAGATCGACGGGCCGCACCGTCTGGTGTCCACGGCGGGCACCCGCCGCTGGCTGCTGGCACCGGAATACATGTATCCGATCGAACGGGCAACGCGCAGTGGGCTTGTCGGCCCGTGGCGAACGCCCGACCTCGGTGAGTTACCTGCCGGGCTCAACCCGGGCGGCATCGAGCCCTGGGGAATCAGCAACTTCCAGATCTTCCCGAACGTGGAGATCCTCATCTACGGCGGCTGGTACCTGCTCTACCGGTATTGGCCGACGTCGCACAACACCCACCGATTCGAGGCCTACACCGCGTTTCACCCCGCTCGCAGCGTGCGTGAACGCATCGAACACGAAGTCGCCGCGGTGGTGCTCAAAGAGTTCGCGCTACAGGACGCCGGCATGCTGGGTGGCACCCAGGCCGCGCTGGAAACCGGGATCATCGACGACTTCCCGCTCAATGACCAGGAAATCCTGGTCCGCCATCTGCACAAGGCGGTCGGTGACTGGGTGGCCACCTATCAGGCCGAACGCACGCCGGTGGGGGCCAGCCATGGCTGACCCGATGCTGCCCAGCGCCTTCGCCGAGCTGGAGCCGTACGCCGAGACCTGGTGCCTGCCAACCGAAGCCGAGCGCTGGGACAGGCGGATGGCCAGCAGCATGGCCGAGATGCGGGAGTTCTACGACGCGTTCTTTCCTCGGCTGGAAGAGGCGATCGAGTACTGCGACAAGTTCTCGCTCGACGACCTGCCCGAGGACGCTCTGAACCTGCTGCACCTGATCTATTCGCTGATCATGATCGCGATGTCGGTGGAGATCATGCATCAGGTCAGGCCCACCGACGCCGCCGACGCGGTCATGACCCGCATCAGCGAGCCGGTGCCCTGAAAGGACACGCGATGAGTCTGCTGACCGTCAACAAGCTCACCGCTTCGGTGGGCGCCGAAGTCACCGGCATCGATCCGGACCGACTGGCCACCGACGACCTGCTCGCGCAAGCGGTGCTGGACGCACTGGAAGACAACGGTGTGCTGGTCTTTCCCCGGCTACATCTCAATCCCGAAGCGCAAGTTGCGTTTTGCCGCCGGCTCGGTGCCGTCGACCACTCCTCCGACGGCCATCACCCGGTGGCGGGAATCTACCCGATCACCTTGAACCCGGCGAAGAACTCGTCGGCGGCGTATCTGCGCGCCACGTTCGACTGGCACATCGACGGCTGCACCCCCGATGGCGACGAATGCCCACAGAAAGCCACGGTGTTATCGGCGGTACAGGTCGCCGAATCCGGCGGGGAAACGGAGTTCGCCAGCTCCTACGCCGCCTATGACGCGTTGACTGACGCCGAGAAGCAGCGCTACGGCTCGTTGAAAGTCGTTCATTCCCTGGAAGCCTCGCAACGACGCGTCACCCCCGATCCGAGCTCCGAGCAGTTGGCGCGGTGGCGGGCGCGCCGCACCCACGAACATCCGCTGGTCTGGACGCATACCAGCGGTCGCAAGTCGCTGGTGCTTGGCGCGTCGGCAGACTACGTGGCCGGCATGGACCTCGACGAGGGCCGCGCACTGCTGGCCGAACTGCTCGACCGCGCCACCGTGCCCGAAAAGGTCTACAGCCACCGCTGGTCGGTTGGTGACACGGTCATCTGGGACAACCGCGGCGTGCTGCACCGCGCCGCGCCCTATGAACCACACTCGCCGCGAGAGATGCTGCGCACCACGGTGCTCGGCGACGAACCGATCCAGTAGCCAATTCGTCGACATGACCAGGTTCCCGGGTGTCTGATTAAGGCGTGACCGTGTGGAATGACGCCCATTCGCCGGGTAACCCGGCGATCATGACGCCGGATGTTCAGCAGGCCGTGTGGTTTCTGGGTGCTCTGGTCCGCGTCCGCGCCGGCGGGGACGCAACAGCCGGTAGCCTAGCGATTCTCGAACACCAGGGTGGGCGTGGCTACAGCAGTCCGATGCATCGTCACCTAGCCGACGAGGAGACATTCTTCGTCATCGACGGCGAAGTGCGCATCGAGGTCGGCGGCCAAACGCGTGCCGCGGGAGCGGGCGCAGCGGCGTTCCTGCCCCGGCAACTGCCGCATGCGTTCGTGGTGACCAGTCCGCAGGCCCGGTTCCTTACGTTGCATACGCCGGCCGGCTTTGACAGGTTCACGCTCGCAGTCGGAACTCCTGCCACGGACACCGCCACGATGCCGCCCGAGGAGTTGCCGCCCGATCCGGCCGCCCTTGCGGCAATGGCCAGTTCGTACGGCATCGAGATCGTGGGTCCGCCCCCCACGCTGTGACACCCCACGGATGCCGACCCGTGATCGACGGTCAACCATTCATACCCAGAATGCGGGCGGCGTTGTCATACAAGAACTTCGGCCACACCTCGTCGCGCAGCGGGACGTCGGGCATTTCGGTGAAGATTCGCTCCAGCGACAACCCCATCGGGAAGTACCCGGCGTAGAGCACCTTGTCCGCCCCACGGGTGTTGGCGTAGTCGATGATCGCCTTGGGGTAGTACTTGGGCGCGAACGCCGATGTCGAGTAATAGAGGTTGGGCCACTTCAGCATTAGCTTGACCGCCAGCTCCTCCCACGGCTCACACCCGTGGCGTGTCACGAAGACCAGGTCGGGAAAGTCGAACATCACGACGTCGATGCGCGCGACGTCCTGCGGGGCGAACGGCACCCGCGGCCCGGGCACACCGGCGCACACGAAGATGGGTATGCCGAGCTCGACGCAGGCAGCGTAGATCGGATACATCTTCGGGTCGTCGATGGGAACCTGCGGAAAGGTGCCCGCGGGGAAAACCGACGTGGCGCGGATCCCGATTTCGTCGTGCGCACGGTGGATGGCTTTAACCGACCCCATCACGTCGTTGGGATCGCTCACCGAGCCCGAGGGCACGAACCGATCCGGGTATCGCTTCAAGGCCAGCCGCGAAGTCTCGTCGCCGACGACGATCAAACCCTTCTCGATGCCGAAGCGGTCCATCTCATGCACGGTCACCGCGACGGGATCGCTGGTCGGCAGGTCTTTCGGCACGTCTTTGAACATGTACTCGACCGGGAATTCGAACGTCTCGCGCGACTCGCGGTCCTTGGTCTGCTTGCGGATGAAGTCGTATTGGCCGGAACCCTCGTGAGGAAAGCCGATCATGGTGTCGAACACCGGCAACCCGGCATTGCCAGCCATCAGATCCTCCGATCTACCATCTCAGCCCAGTATCGACGGCACCACCGCGTCGATCAGATGCGGGCCGGTTTCGGCGAAAGCGGCGCGCAGGGCGTCGGCGAACTCCTCGGCCGTGGTGACTCGGCGCGCCGCGACCCCCATGCCTTCGGCGAGCTTGGCGAAATCCATTGGGGGATGCTTTAAATCGAGCAGTTCGCGAGCTTTCGGCCCGGGCGCGCCCTCCGCGCCGACCCGCTGCAGCTCGAGCCGCAGGATGTCGTAGGCGCCGTTGTTGTAGACCACGGTGGTCACGTCGAGGTTCTCCCGCGCTTGCGTCCACAGTCCCGAAATCGTGTACATCGCCGATCCGTCGGATTCCAGGCACAGCACCGGCCGGTCGGGCGCGGCCACCGCCGCACCCACCGCCGTTGGGATGCCATAGCCGATGGCCCCGCCGGTCAGGGTCAGCCAGTCGTGTGCCGGCGCGCCTGCGGTGGCCGCCGGCAGCGGCAGGCCCGACGTGTTGGACTCGTCGACGACGATCGCCTGTTCCGGCATGAGTGCGCCGATCACGTCGGCCGCCGAGGCGGCGGTCAGCGCACCGGTCGGCAACTGCGGACGTGACGGCGCGGCCTCGGCGGCGGTCGTGCCGGGCGCCACTTCGTCGGCCAACGCTGCCAGCGCATCGGCGGCGCCGGTGTGGCCGGCGAGCACATGCACCTGGCAGCCCTCGGGAACCAGGTCGCTGGGTTTGCCCGGGTAGGCGAAAAACGACACCGGCGATGCCGCCCCGGCCAGCACCAGATGTTTGGCGCCGTCGAGTTGGGCCGCGACGGCCTCGGCGAAGTAGGCGAGCCGGTCGACGGCGGGGATACCGGCGCCGCGCTCCAACCGCGTCGGGAATGTCTCGCAGTACCAGCGGGCTCCGGTGGCCGCGGCGATGCGGGCGGCCGCCGTCAACCCCGGCCTGCCGGTGGCATCGCCGCCGATCAGGATCACCGAGGGTTCTTGCGACCGTAATACCTTGGCAGCCAACCCGACCGCGTCCATGTCGACATCGGCCAGCGTCGTCGGCTGCGACACTGTGTCAGGGATTTGCGCGTCGTCGGTCCAGGAAACGTCGGCCGGCAAGATCAGCGTCGAAATCCGCCGGGTTGCCCGGCTCGCCGCGATCGCCTCGGCGGCATCCGCGGCGACATCGCCGCTACTACCGGTGCGCTTTACCCAACCCGAGACGCTGCCGGCCAGCGCGTCGATGTCGGATTCCAGTGGGGCGTCGTACTTCTTGTGATAGGTGGCGTGATCGCCGACGACGACCACCATCGGCACCCGCGCGCGACGGGCGTTGTGCAGGTTGGCCAGACCGTTGCCCAGTCCCGGCCCGAGGTGCAGCAGCACCGCGGCGGGCCGGCCCGCGATGCGCGCATAGCCGTCGGCCGCCCCGGTCGCGACACCCTCGAACAGGGCCAGCACGCCACGCATCCGAGGAACGGCGTCCAACGCAGCCACGAAGTGCATTTCGGACGTACCGGGGTTGGCGAAGCACACGTCGACTCCGCCGTCGACCAGAGTGTTGATCAGCGCACGGGCACCGTTCATTTCCGCGACTCCCCTTGCGTGAGCCCGAAGACCCGCTCGGCGTTAGCGTGCAGATAGTCCCGCCGAGCTTCGTCATCGAGCCCGAGTTCGCCGAGGCCTGCCAGCGCATGCGAATGCGCGATCATCGGGTAGTTGGTGCCGAACAACACTTTCCGCTGCCCGGTATCGGTTTTCATGAATCGGATGAGCTCCGCCGGCAGCCGCTTGGTGGTGTAGGCAGACGTGTCGATGTAGACGTTCTCATGCTTACGAGCGACCGCGACCATCTCCTCGGTCCACGGATAGCCGACGTGCCCGCACACGATGACCAGCTCCGGAAAGTCGAGGGCGACCTGGTCGATGTAGGGAATCGGACGTCCGGTCTCCGACGGTCGCAGCGGCCCGGTGTGACCGACCTGGGTGCAAAACGGGACGCCGAGCTCGACGCACTCAGCGAACAGCGGGTAGTAGCGCCGATCGGTGGGCGGCGCGTCCCACAACCAGGGAACCACTCGCAGCCCCACGAATCCGCCGTCACGCATGCGAGCGCGCAGCTCGCGCACGGCCGCCATCGGACGATCGAGGTCGACGGTGACCAGACCGGCAAACCGGTTGGGGTGCAATCGAATCCATTCCGCGACCTCATCGTTGGAGATGAGGTCCTGGCCGCCCGGTCCGCGCCAGGCGCTGAGCAGCCCGAGGTCGACGCCGGCCGTGTCCATGGATGCGATGGTTGCCTCGATCGGGACGTCGGTCTCAGGTATCGCCCCACCCGTCCATCGCCGCAGCGAGGCCAGCATGTCGCTGCGAAGGAACCGTGCGGTGGGATGCTGCATCCACACATCGATCGTCATCGCGTATCGACTGTAGACGGAGTCGACCGCTCGGATTTAGGCAGTCACGTGTGCGGCATGCACCTCGTCGGCCGGCCGCGCCTCGGTCTGCTCCTTGGCCCAGCGGTAGTCGGGCTTGCCGGCCGGTGAGCGCTTGACCTCGTCTACCAGCCAAAGGCTGCGCGGCACTTTGTATCCGGCGATTTCGGAGCGCACGAAGCTGTCCAGCTCCGACAGCGACGGCCGGCATCCCGGCCGGGCTTGCACGACGGCAGCCACGTGCTGGCCGTAACGGGGATCGGGCACGCCGACCACCAACGCGTCGAAGACGTCGGGGTGCGCCTTGAGCGCTGCCTCGACCTCCTCGGGATAGATCTTTTCGCCACCGCTGTTGATCGATACCGAGCCGCGGCCCAACATGGTGACCGTTCCGTCGGCCTCGACCTGCGCGTAGTCCCCGGGGATGGCGTATCGGACGCCGTTGATGGTGCGGAAGGTCTCGGCGGTCTTCTTCTCGTCCTTGTAGTAACCGACTGGGATGTTGCCCTTCTTGGCGATGAAGCCGCGCACACCCGAGCCGGGCTTCACCTCGTTGCCCTCGTCGTCGAGAACCACCGTGCGATGGTCGATGGTCACTCGCGGGCCACCGCTGTGCGGCGCGTCCTTGGCGACGACGCTGGTGCCGCCGAAGCCGGTCTCCGAGGAGCCGATCGAATCGGTGATGACCCGGTTGGGCAGGAGCTCGAGGAGCTTCTCCTTGATGCTCGGCGAGAACAGCGCCGCGGTGCTGGCGAGCAGGAACAGCGACGACAGGTCGTAGTCATTCTCTTTTTGGAGAGCGTCGAGCAGCGGCCGCGCCATCGCGTCCCCGGTGAAGAACAGCAGGTTGACCTTGTGCTTGTGGATGGTGCGCCACACCTCGTCGGCGTTGAATTCCGGTGCCAGCACGGTGGTTTGACCCGAGAAGAGCGACATCCAGGTCGCCGACTGGGTGGCGCCGTGGATCATCGGCGGTATCGGATAGCGGACCATCGGCGGATTCTCGGCGGCGGCCTTGGCCAGGTCGTACTCGTCCTTGACGAATTCGCCTGTCGCGAAGTCGGTTCCGCCGAAGAGCACCCGGTAGATGTCCTCGTGGCGCCACATCACACCCTTCGGGAAGCCGGTGGTGCCGCCGGTGTAGAGCAAGTAGATGTCGTCGGCGCTGCGTTCGCCGAAGTCGCGTTCGGGTGAACCCTGCGCGATCGCGGAGTAGAACTCGACGCCGCCGTAACGCTGGTAATCGTTGTCGCTTCCGTCCTCCACGACGAGGATGGTCTTGACGTTCGGGGTTTCGGGCAGCACGTTGGCGACGCGGTCGGAGTACTGGCGCTCGTGGACCAGCGCAACCATGTCCGAGTTGTCGAACAGGTAGCGCAGTTCGCCCTCGACGTAGCGGTAGTTGACGTTCACCAGGATGGCCCCGGCCTTCACGATGCCGAGCATCGCGATCACGATCTCGTTGCGGTTGCGACAGTAAAGTCCGACCTTGTCGTCCTTCTTGACGCCGTGGTCCAGTAGGTAGTGAGCCAGGCGGTTGGCCTTCTCTTCCAGCTGTGCGTACGTCAGCTGGTCGTCGCCGCAGATGAGGGCGACACGGTCAGGCACAGCGTCGATGGCGTGCTCGGCGAGGTCGGCAATATTCAGGGCCACGGACCCCAAATTAGAACGTGTTACATTTCCTGACAAGTCTGAGGCCAGCGCACAGGAAGGCGGACACTCGTGAGCGAGTCTGAGAAAACGGCCGACGCCCTCATTGAGCAGCGCGGACACACCCTGATCCTGACACTGAACCGGCCCGAGGCCCGCAACGCGCTTTCCACCGAGATGCTCTCGACCATGGTCGAGGCGTGGGACCGCGTGGACAACGATCCCGACATCCGCTGCTGCATCCTGACCGGCGCCGGCGGTTACTTCTGCTCGGGCATGGACCTGAAGGCGGCGACCGCCAAGCCGCCCGGCGACTCGTTCAAAGACGGCAGCTATGACCCGTCACGCATCGACGCGCTGCTCAAGGGTCGCCGGCTGACCAAGCCGCTGATCGCCGCCGTCGAGGGGCCGGCGATCGCCGGCGGCACCGAGATCCTGCAGGGCACCGACATCCGGGTCGCCGGCCAGAGCGCCAAGTTCGGCATCTCGGAGGCCAAGTGGAGTCTGTACCCTATGGGCGGGTCGGCCGTACGGCTGGTACGGCAGATCCCCTATACCGTGGCCTGCGATCTGCTGCTGACCGGTCGGCACATCACCGCCTCGGAGGCCAAGGAGATCGGGCTCATCGGGTATGTCGTTCCCGACGGCGAGGCGCTGAACAAGGCGCTGGAGATCGCCGACGTCATCTCGGCTAACGGCCCGCTCGCCGTGCAGGCGATCCTGCGCGCGATCCGGGAAACCGAAGGCATGCACGAGAACGAGGCCTTCAAAATCGACACTCAGCTTGGCATCTCGGTGTTCGTGTCCGAGGACGCCAAGGAAGGCCCACTGGCGTTCAAGGAGAAGCGCAAGCCCCAATTCAAGGGCCGCTAACCTCCCTCTGTCGCCGAGCGTGTACGTAGGGCGGAAAATCCGCGGATTTTCCGCCCTGAATGCACGTTGGCGACACTGTCGGTGCCGGAAGCCACACTGCCGGCATGGGGGAACCATTCATAGGCAGCGAAGCCCTGGCGCGCGGTCGGCTGACGCGACACGCGCTGCGAAGCAGATACGTCGCAATCCATCCAGACGTCTATGTCCGAGCCGACACCGAACTCACGGCTGCGTTGCGCGCTCGCGCCGCCTGGATGTGGTCTCGTCGCCGCGGAATCATCGCCGGCCAGTCAGCGGCAGCGATGCATGGTGCCAAGTGGGTCGACGATCATGCTCCGGCTGAGCTGTTGTACGACTATCGGCGTCCGCCAAATGGCATCCGCACATGGTCGGATCGCTTCGAGGAGGACGAGGCGCAGATGGTCGATGGGATACCGGTCACCAGTCCGGCCCGCACCGCTCTTGATCTGGCCTGCCGCTATCCCGTCGGCAAGGCGGTCGCCGCCATCGATGCGCTTGCCCGGGCCACACACCTGAAAATGGCCGACGTCGAATTGCTCGCCGAGCGCTACAAGGGCCGCCGCGGCATACGACACGCCCGCATCGCGCTGCCGCTCGTCGATCCCGGTGCCGAATCCCCGCGGGAAACGTGGTTGCGGCTGTCACTCATTCGGGCCGGCTTTCCTCCGCCGCAGACGCAGATCCCGGTTTACGACCAGTACGGCCAGCTCGTGGCCGTCGTCGATATGGGTTGGGAACACATCAAACTGGCCGTCGACTATGAGGGTGACCACCATCGCACAGATCGCCGACAATTCAACCACGACATCAGGCGAGCGGAAGCGGTCATGGAGTTGGGATGGATCGACATCCGGGTGACCGCCGAGGATACGGAAGGCGGCATCATCCGGCGGGTCTCATCGGCATGGGAACGCCGAACGTGAAGCTCGGCGAGTTAGTTGCCCACCGGCGCGCTAGGGGTGAACACGACCGGCATTTTCTCCAGACCGGACACGAAGTTCGCGGGCCGCAGCGGCAGCTCCGCATCCGACGCCAGCCGCAAATCGGGAAGGCGTTGCAGCAGTCGGGTCAACATGATCGACAGCTCGAGCCGGGCGAGTTGGTTGCCCAGGCAGAAGTGCGTCCCGAATCCGAACGCCAGATGATTGTTCGGATAGCGCTCGATGTTGAAGGTCTCCGGATCGTCGAATACCTTTTCGTCGAAGTTCGCCGACTCGAACAACAGGATCATCTTCTCACCCTGATGCAGCTGGGTGCCGTGAAACTCGTTGTCAGCGGTGACCGTTCGGGCCATGTTCTTGACCGGTGCCGTCCAGCGCAGCATCTCTTCGATCGCGTTCGGCAGCAATCCCAGGTCCGCGGCGAGCCGCTTGTGCTGATCGGGGTGCAGCAGCAGCTGCCTCATGCCGCCGGACAGCGTGTGACGGGTGGTTTCGTCGCCGCCGACAAGTAGCAGCACAACCTCGACGACGATCTCATGGTCCTCCAGGCGCGACCCCTCGACCTCGGCGTGCACCAAGACGCTGACCAGATCGTCGGTCGGTTGCGTTTTCCTGGCCGAGATCATCCCCATCATGTATTCGTTGTAGGCGGCGAAGGCTTCCATGCTGGCCTGGACACCCTCTGGCGACGCAGTGCTACTCAGGAAGCTGACCAAATCGTCGGACCACTTCAGGAACATCTGGCGTTCTTCAGGACGCACACCGAGCATGTCGCCGATGACCGCCATCGGCAGCGGCGCGGCCAGGTCCCAGACGAAGTCGCACTCTCCGCGTTCGCAGACCGCGTCGATAAGCGTGTCGCACAGTGAAATGATCTTGGGTTCCAGATCTTTCACGCGCTTGCGGGTGAAACCGGAATTGACGAGCTTGCGCCGCAACAGATGTTGCGGATCGTCCATCTCGATCATCATCTCGATCGGGTCTTGGTCGGGCCGGATGCCGCCGGCGTTGGAGAACAACTCCGGGTTGCGCTCGGCCTCGATCACCGCCTGGTACGTCGACGCCGCGGCCAGCCCGTTGCGGTCGCGGAAGACGGGTTCGTTCTCCCGCATCCAGCGGTAGACGGACCGATAGTCGCCCGCGTAGAAGGAGCCGTCGGTGAGATCGACGTCCGGTCTGGTCGAAGTCATGAGATCTCCTGGGCATTACCGAATGACATCTGCACGTTGGCAGCCGAAGTCGACAGCATCGCTCGCTTAGGCAAGCCAAGCGACGCAAGCTCTTTCGCATAGGGGTGATCGCCGAGTCGTAGCCGCACCCCGCCGGGCCGATAACGCGAACCCACGGTGGACATGCTGAACCCCGTCTCCAATGTATGACCGTCGCGATGGGAGTACGAGCGCAACTGCTGCTCGCGATAGGTCAGTGCCGACGGAACCCGCAGGCCGCGTTGGAATTCCATGTCGACCACGAGCTGGCCGTCGACGGTCACGTCGAAGCCGAACCGGTCAGCCTCTCGAATTCTGAAGTCAGCCATCACTTTCGGGAATCCCCAAATCGTTCGCCCCGCTTCGAGAGTGAAGCTTTGGTCGACCAGCATGTGATGGATGAAGGCGGACTGCAGTGCGCGAAAACCGGACACGGTGGACCCGGGCTGATTGACCATCACATTGGTGCTCAGCTCGTGGTACTCGCCGAGGTCACCGTCGATGAAGTGCGCGAGCACCAGGGCGACGGCGGCGCGGCCGGGCAGAAAGCGGGCCACCTTCAGGCCGCTGTAGTCGATCGTCCGTTGCGCGGCGTCGGCGTCGACCGAGAACACGGCCATGCGCTGGGTCGCCTTGCGGATGTTCACCGGCATGGTCAACACGGTGCCTGCGATGGTGTACTGCGAGGCTGTCATCCGGCCAATCTAGAACGTGTTCTATCGGTCCGGCAATACCCGTCTAGGTCAACGCTGCGAGCTCGCGGACCTGCTCCGGGCTGCGCGCGGTGACCACCATCATCGTGACACCCGCGGCCTCCCAGACCGTGATCTGCTTACGCACGTAGTCGAAGTCGCCGACGATCACGGCGTCGTCGACGAGCTCGTCGGGGATGATCTCGGCCGCCTTGTCCTTCTGGTTCGACCGGAAGAGCTTGGTGACCTCGTCGACCACCTCCGCGTAGCCCATCCGGCGGTAGACGTCGGCGTGGAAGTTGGTGTCCTCGGCGCCCATGCCGCCCATGTAGAGCGCCAGATACGGCTTGATCCCCGCGAACGCCGCCGCCCGGTCGTCGGTGATCACCACCTGCGCGGTCGCGCAGATTTCGAAGTCCTCACGGCTGCGCCGTGCCCCGGGCCGGGCGAATCCCTCGTCGAGCCATTCGTTGTACATATCGGCCAGCCGCGGGGCGTAGAAGATCGGCAGCCAGCCGTCGCAGATCTCAGCGGCCAGCGCGACGTTCTTCGGGCCTTCGGCGCCCAAGAGGATCGGGATGTCGGCCCGCAGCGGATGGGTGATGGGCTTGAGCGCCTTGCCCAGGCCGGTGGTCCGCTCGCCGGTCAACGGCAGCGGGTAGTGCGGGCCGTCGCTGGTCACCGGCTTCTCCCGGGCCAGCACCTGGCGGACGATGTCGATGTATTCGCGAGTGCGGGCCAGCGGCTTGGGAAACGACTGGCCGTACCAGCCCTCTACCACCTGCGGACCCGAGACGCCCAGCCCCAGCATGTGCCGGCCACCGGAGAGATGGTCCAGGGTCAGCGCCGCCATCGCGCACGCGGTCGGGGTGCGCGCAGACAGCTGCACCACCGAGGTGCCCAGCCGCACCCGCCGGGTAGACGCTCCCCACCAGGCCAGCGGCGTGTAGGCGTCCGATCCCCACGCCTCGGCGGTGAACACCGCGTCGAAGCCGGCGTCCTCGGCCGCGATCACCAGCTCGGCGGCATTCTCCGGCGGCTGAGCGCCCCAATATCCCAGTTGCAGTCCCAGCTTCATCTCCGGCTCCTTGCTCAGATTCTTAGAACCTGTTCTACTCGAAGGCGTGACAGCAAGCTCAAGCAGCCCGTCCCTGATCGACCACCCTGAGCCGCCTCTCTCGGCGCCGCTGACGTTGTCCTTCGACTACACCCGTTCGGTCGGTCCCACGCTGGGCAAGTTTTTCACCGCACTACGCGAGCGCCGCATCCTCGGAGTGCGCGGATCAGATGGCCGGGTGCATGTGCCGCCGGCCGAATACGACCCGGTCACCTACGAACCGCTGGGCGAGATGGTACCGGTGTCGGCCGTCGGAACCGTCGAGTCCTGGACCTGGCAAGCGCACCCACTGGAAGGCCAGCCGCTGGACCGTCCGTTCGCCTGGGCGCTGATCACGCTCGACGGCGCCGACACCCCGCTGCTGCACGCCGTGGACGCGGGCAGCGCCGAGGCCATCAGCACCGGCGCCCGGGTGCACGTGCACTGGGCCGACGAACCGGCCGGCGCCATCACCGACATCGCCTACTTCGAGCTGGGTGAGGACACCGAACCGGAAGGCCAGCCGGACGACCGTGACCCGGTGACGATGATCGAAACACCGATCACGCTGGAGATCCAGCACACCGCATCGCATCCGGAAAGCGCCTATCTGCGGGCGCTGCAGGAAGGCAAGCTGCTGGGCGCACGGACCGGCGAGGACGGCAAGCTGTACTTCCCGGCGCGCGAAGTCGACCCCGCCACCGGCCTGGCCCTCGACAACTACGTCGAGCTGCCGGACAAGGGCACGGTGACGACGTTCGCGATCATCAACATCCCGTTCGCCGGCCAGCGCATCAAACCTCCCTACGTGGCGGCCTATGTGTTGCTCGACGGAGCCGATATTCCGTTCCTGCACCTGGTTACCGACATCGACGCCTCCGAGGTGCGGATGGGCATGCGGGTCGAAGCGGTGTGGAAGCCGCGTGAGGAATGGGGCCTGGGCATCGACAACATCTCCCATTTCCGGCCGACCGGCGAACCGGACGCCGACTACGACACCTACAAACACCACCTGTAAAGGCTGTTATGACTACTCGTGATGTAGCGGTGGTGGGGTTCGCCCACGCCCCACACGTACGCCGCACCGACGGCACCACCAACGGCGTCGAGATGTTGATGCCGTGTTTCGCCCAGCTCTATTCCGACCTGGGCATCGCACGCGCCGATATCGGTTTTTGGTGCTCTGGGTCATCGGATTACCTTGCTGGACGCGCTTTTTCGTTCATTTCGGCGATCGACTCGATCGGCGCGGTGCCGCCGATCAACGAGTCGCATGTCGAGATGGACGCGGCTTGGGCGTTGTTCGAGGCGTACATCAAACTGCTCACCGGTGAGGTGGACACCGCGCTCGTCTACGGCTTCGGCAAATCCTCGGCCGGGGTGCTGCGCCGCATCCTGTCGCGGCAGACCGACCCCTACACCGTCGCGCCGTTGTGGCCGGATTCGGTGTCGCTGGCGGGTTTGCAGGCCCGCTTCGGATTGGACGCCGGCAAGTGGACGGCTGAGCAGATGGCGCAGGTCGCGCTCGATTCGTTTGCTTGCGCTCAGCGGACCGATTCGGAAAAGCCCGCCAAGAGCATCGACGAACTGCTGACGCGACCGTTCTTCGCCGATCCGCTGCGTCGCCATGACATCGCGCCGATCACCGACGGGGCAGCCGCGATCGTGTTGGCGGCTGGCGACCGGGCCCGCGAACTCCGGGAAAACCCTGCCTGGATCACTGGCATCGACCATCGCATCGAGACTCCCGTGTTGGGTGCCCGAGACCTGACGGTGTCGCCGTCGACGGCCACGTCGGCGCGAACGGCGACCAACGGTGACGTCGCCTCCATCGAAATCGCGGAGCTGCATGCGCCGTTCACCCACCAGCAGCTCATCCTCACCGAGGCCATCGGGCTGCCGTCGTCGACGAAGGTCAACCCCTCGGGCGGGCCGCTGGCGGCCAACCCGATGTTCGTCGCCGGGCTCGAGCGGATCGGCTTTGCCGCACAGCACATCTGGGACCGATCGGCCCAGCGGGTGCTGGCGCATGCGACCAGCGGACCGGCGCTGCAGCAGAACCTGGTCGCCGTCATGGAAGGTTGGAACTGATGGCCGGGCAAATCGCCGCAGTACTCGGCACCGGGCAGACCAAGTACGTCGCCAAGCGCCACGACGTCTCGATGAACGGCCTCGTACGGGAGGCGATTGACAAGGCACTGGCCGATTCCGGTTTAACGTTCGACGACATCGACGCCGTCGTGGTGGGCAAGGCGCCGGACTTTTTCGAGGGCGTCATGATGCCCGAACTGTTCATGGCCGACGCGGTGGGAGCTAGTGGCAAGCCGCTGATCCGGGTGCACACCGCCGGCTCGGTGGGCGGGTCCACCGGTGTGGTGGCAGCCAGCCTAGTGCAGTCCGGCAGGTATCGCCGCGTGCTGGCGATGGCCTGGGAGAAGCAGTCGGAGTCAAATGCCATGTGGGCGTTGAGCATTCCGGTGCCGTTCACCAAGCCTGTCGGAGCGGGCGCCGGTGGCTATTTCGCTCCGCACGTACGCTCCTACATCCGCCGTTCGGGCGCGCCGACCCACATCGGCGCGATGGTGGCGGTCAAGGATCGGCTGAACGGCGCCAAGAACCCGCTGGCGCATCTGCAGCAAGCCGACATCACGCTGGAGAAGGTGATGTCGTCGCAAATGCTCTGGGATCCCATCCGATACGACGAAACCTGCCCCTCCTCCGACGGCGCCTGCGCGCTGGTCATCGGCGACGAGCAGACCGCCGACGCCCGCGTCGCCGACGGACATCCGGTGGCCTGGATCCATGCGACCGCGCTGCGCACCGAACCGCTGGCCTACTCGGGTCGCGACCAGGTCAACCCACAGGCGGGCCGCGACTGTGCGGCAGCATTGTGGAAAGCGGCCGGCATCACCAGCCCGATCGACGAGATCGACGCCGCCGAGATCTATGTGCCGTTTTCCTGGTTCGAGCCGATGTGGCTGGAAAACCTCGGGTTCATGCCCGAGGGCGAAGGATGGAAGCTCACGGAGGCCGGTGAGACCGCGATCGGCGGCCGGCTCCCGGTGAACCCTTCCGGCGGGGTGTTGTCGTCGAACCCGATCGGCGCATCGGGCATGATCCGCTTCGCCGAAGCCGCAATTCAGGTGATGGGCAAGGCCGGGGCGCACCAGGTGCCGAATGCCCGCAAGGCGTTGGGCCACGCCTACGGCGGCGGTTCGCAGTATTACTCGATGTGGGTGGTGGGGGCCGATAAGCCGTGACGAGGATGAAGTACTCCTGCAGTATCTGGATGGCGCCCATCGACGAGCTGGTCGAGCTCGCCAAGACCGCCGAAGAGGTGGGCTTCGATGCGATGGCGCTGCCGGACTCGTTGTTCTACATGGAAAAGCAGTCGGTCGACTATCCGTACACACCTGACGGGTCGCGGATGTGGACTGCGGACACGCCCATCGTGGACCCGCTGATCGCCGCCGGCGCGATGGGCGCGGTCACATCGAAGCTGCGGTTCTACACGAACGTGATGAAGCTCGGCTCTCGCAATCCGTTGCTGCTGGCACGCCAGGTCGGCTCGGTGGCGAATCTGACCAACAACCGCTTTGCGCTGGGCGTGGGAATCGGCTGGGCGCCTGAGGAATTCGAGTGGTGTGGCGTGCCGTATCAGCGCCGTGGCGCCCGTGTCGACGAGATGATCGAGGTCATGAAACTGGTGCTGGGCGGCAGCATGGTCGAATTCCACGGCGAATTCTACGATTTCGACCGCTTACAGATGAGCCCTGCTCCGTCGCAGCCGGTGCCGTTCTACGTGGGCGGCCACACCGAGGTCGCGCTGAAGCGTGCCGCCCGGGTCGGCGACGGCTGGACCAGCGCCATGATGACCCGCGACCAGCTGGCCGACACCATCGGAAAGCTGAGCGCGTTACGCGCCGAATACGGCCGAGACGCCGAGCCGTTCGAATACCAGGCGGTCTGCATCGACCGGTTCGGCATCGACGGGCACCGCGATCTCGCCGAGATCGGCGTCACCGACTACATCGTCATGCCGTGGGTTCGACGCCCGGACGCGCCGTTGCAGGACAAGCTGGACTCGCTGAAACGCTTCGCCGACAAATACATTCAATCCGGATGGCAGGACAAATGACAGAGACACAGACCGAGCGTCCCGCACACGCCGCCGGACGGCGCTCACGCGAGGCGGTCGAGACCAGGGACAAAGAAGCATGGCTGGCGGTGTTCGCCGACGATGCCATCGTCGAAGACCCCATCGGGCCGTCGCATTTCGATCCGGAAGGCAAAGGGCACCGCGGTCGCGACGCGATCTCAGCGTTCTGGGACAAGGCGATTGCACCGACGGACAAGATCGAGTTCAACTTCCGCGACACCTACCAGTGCGGCAACGAGGAAGCCAACGTCGGCAACATCGTGATCACGATGGGCGGACACCAAATCACCGCCGACGGCGTCTTCACCTACAAGGCCAACGACGACGGCCAGTTGGTGGCACTGCGCGCGTATTGGGAATTGGACCGCGCTGCTGCGACCGCCCGACCGGTATAGACCGCTAAATCGGCTCCAGGCCCGTCAGATAGCGCCGGGCCAGATCCTGATACGCCTGGGGGTTGACATTCACCCACGTCTCGGCGCTGGTGCCCGCGATCGGGCCCTTGACCTTCGCTGGGGATCCCACCACCAACACTTCGGCTGGAATCTGGGTGCCGGCCACCACCAGTGAATGTGCCGCGATCAAGCTGCGTGCGCCGATCACCGCGCCGTCGAGCACGGTGGCGTGATTGGCGATCAGCGCCTCGGCGCCGACGTGAACCCCGTGGATGAGACACATATGCGCCACCGTCGCTCCCGGGCCGATGTCGACCGGAATGCCGGGTGGCGCGTGCAACACCGATCCGTCCTGCACATTGGCGCCCTCACGCACGATGACCGGCGCATAGTCGGCGCGCAGGACGGTGTTGAACCACACCGACGCCCCTGCCTCGATCGTGACGTCGCCGATCACGCTGGCGGTTGGGGCGACGAACGCGGTGGGATCGACCTTCGGTGATCGGCCCTCGAATGAAAACAGCGGCATCGTTCAGATATACCCCAGGTCGGGTATGCCGTCGTCAACGCCGCTCTCGTTGCGCGATACCGGTACAAAACTGTAACGTGTTCTAGTTAGAAGCTGATGAACTTGGAGGCGTCATGGCTACCGAGACGGCCGGTATTCGCGAGATCGACGCCGGCACCCTGCCCGACAGGTATGCCCGCGGCTGGCACTGCCTCGGCCCGGTCAAGGACTACCTGGACGGTCAGCCGCACGGCATCGAGGCTTTCGGCACCCATCTCGTCGTGTTCGCCGACTCTCACGATGAGCTACACGTCCTCGACGGCTACTGCCGCCACATGGGTGGCAACCTGTCACAGGGCACCATCAAGGGCGATGAAATCGCATGCCCATTCCACGACTGGCGATGGGGCGGCGACGGCAAGTGCAAGCTGGTGCCCTACGCCAAGCGCACGCCGCGGCTGGCGCGCACCCGCTCATGGCACACCGACGTGCGTGGTGGGCTGCTGTTCGTCTGGCACGACCACGAGGGCAACCCGCCGCAACCCGAGGTGCGGATCCCCGAGATTCCGGAGGCGGCCAGCGACGAGTGGACCGACTGGCGGTGGAACTCGATATTGATCGAGGGCTCCAACTGCCGCGACATCATCGACAACGTCACCGACATGGCGCACTTCTTCTACATCCATTTCGGTTTGCCGACGTACTTCAAGAACGTCTTCGAGGGCCACATCGCCTCGCAGTACCTGCATAATGTCGGCCGCCCCGACGTCAACGACATGGGCACCACGTACGGTGAGGCGCACCTGGATTCGGAGGCGTCCTACTTCGGGCCGTCGTTCATGATCAACTGGCTGCACAACACCTACGGCGATTACAAGGCCGAGTCGATCCTGATCAACTGCCACTACCCGGTGACCCAGGACTCGTTTGTGTTGCAGTGGGGCGTCATCGTCGAAAAGCCAAAGGGCTTGGACGAGAAGATGACTGAGAAGCTGGCCAAGACGTTCACTGAGGGCGTCAGCAAGGGCTTTTTACAGGATGTTGAGATCTGGAAGCACAAGACCCGCATCGACAACCCCTTGCTGGTCGAGGAGGACGGCGCGGTCTATCAGATGCGACGGTGGTATCAGCAGTTCTATGTCGACGTCGCCGACGTCAGCCCGGATATGACCGACCGCTTCGAGATCGAGGTGGATACCACGGTCGCCAACGAGAAGTGGCACGTGGAGGTCGAGGAGAACCTCAAGCGGCAGGCCGAGGAGCAGCCCACGGCATGACAGGCGAGCAGCCGCCCGACGTCGACCAGCTGGCTCGGTCGATGTTGGCGCTGCGCGGCGATCACGACAGCCATGACGAGCCACCACCCGCCGCCCAGGGGCGACGCCGCGGATCCTGGTCTAAGGCACCGGCTTTCGCCGACGACCCGCAACGCGCCGCCGCGGTGCGGGATGCTACGCAGGCCGACCGGGAGCGGTACCTGACCTCGGGCCTGCAACCGGTGGACTGCCGGTTCTGTCACGTCACGGTCAACGTCAAGAAGCTCGGCCCCGGACACACCGCGGTGCAGTGGAATACCGAAGCGTCGCAGCGCTGCGCCTATTTCGCCGAACTGCGCGCGTCCGGTGGGGACAGCGCGCGCACCAAGTCCTGCCCGAGGCTGGCCGACAGCATCGAACATGCCGTTGCCGAAGGATGTTTGGACCCGGTGTCGACTGCGCCGCCCCCCGGCGACGGCTGAGCTCAACGGCCTTGGGGCAGTTTGGTGATCGTTTCGAAGGCCTCGAGAAACACGGCCGCGATGTCATCGTCGTGGGCGGTGGCCATCGGCTTTTTCTGTAGCAGGGCGCGCTGCACGCCGATGCCCAACAGCAGAGCGGTGACCATGTCGGCGCGAAGTCGCGGTTGGTCGGCGGTGATACGGCCGGACAGGTTGCGAGTGAGGCCGGTTTCGATCTGCTGGTTAAGCCGCGCGACAACCTCGGGGTCCCCGCTGGAGCGCAGCAGCGCGAACAGCGGGGCGTCGATATCGCGGCGGGCTTGCAGCACACGTTCGATCAGGAGCTGTCCTACCGCGTCATCGGGGGCCCGGCGAGCGGCGGGAACGTTGTCCGAGATATCGGTCGCCTGAGTGAAGAGCTGCTGTTTGGAGCCGAAGTAGCGGCGGATGAGCATCACGTCCACGCCGGCCTGGGCGGCGATCGAGCGTAACGAGGTGCCTCGATAACCACGTTGCAAGAACTGCTGCTTGGCCGCCTCCAATAGTCGGTTGCGGGTAGCCGAAGCGTCGCGATACCGCGGCTGCTCGCCGCCAACCTGTTGCGCCATGGCGCCCTCCAAGAGTGTGTCTACGGCTGTAGACATCTTAGCGGCACAGCGCTATCATCGTATGTCTACGAATGTAGACATTTCGCTGATGATTGAGGGTTCACAATGGCCGGAGTAATGCTCGTCAAACAAAAGGTCAACAGTGTCGGACAGTGGAACGCTGTGTTCCGTGATCCCGAGTTGGACGCCGTGCGGCGTGCGCACGGTTTGGTGGTAACCGGGACCTACGTCGACGCCGACGATCCGAACACCGTCATCGTGGTGATGGACATGGCAGATTTCGACCAGGCGCGGACATTCGCGGTTTCCACGGAGTTGGCGATCGCCCGCGAAAAGGCCGGCGCAATAGGCGCCCCGGATGGTGTGTGGTTCGGGCGGCAAGAAATTCAATGACGTGGTGAACGGGCAACATGACCAGGGCGGAATGCAATCCTTCGGGACTATTCCGCGCCCACAGAACGAGCCGGTGTTTCACGCTCCGTGGGAGGGGCGCGTGGAAGCCATGACAATGGTGTTGCTGGTCGCCGGCCACCTCGGCGGCGGTGGTGTTTTGCGCTATGCCATCGAGAGCCTGCCGCCCCTTCTTTACTTGCAAGACAGCTACTTCGAGCGCCACCTTGATGGGCTGGAAAACGCGTTGGTGCAACGCATGCTCTTGGAGCGAGACGAGATCCGCGATCGTGTTGAGCAACTCGCTAGCGCGAAAGACAGCAGAAACGTGCAGAGCAGCAGCGGCGGAGCTCAGCCCGCCGGGACGCCGGGACCGCCGACGCGCGGTGGTGAACCGGGTAACCGCCGGCAGGTTGACTACCCACCGCGTTTCGCTGTGGGCGATGACGTCATTGCGCGCAACATCCATCCCCGTGGGCATACCAGACTGCCCCGCTACGTGCGCGGTCGTCGCGGCAGAATCACCAGGATCCATCCGGCCGCCGTCTTTGCCGACACCGACGCACATGGAATGGGAGAAAACCCCCAGTACGTCTACACCGTGAGCTTTGACAGTCACGATCTGTGGGGAGATACGGCCGAGGCCAATCTGAAAGTGCAGCTTGGGCTGTGGGAAAGCTACCTGGACGCGGCATGAATCATCAAGACCGCCAAGCAGAAGCGGGACAATCGGATCCTGCCCTGCGCGCCCGCGCGATCGAATCGCTGCTCCTGGAAAAGGGACTGATTACACGCGCGGCAGTCGATGCGGTTGCGGCGACGCTCGAAAACGATGTCGGGCCACTCAATGGTGCACGCGTGGTAGCCCGAGCCTGGAGCGACCCCGAATACAAAAGGCGGTTACTGGCCGATGGCAACGCCGCCCTGGAGGAATTGGGCCTCACCGCCCCAACCGAATTCATCGTCATGGAAAACACCGACCATGTCCACAACATGATCGTCTGCACGCTGTGCTCGTGTTACCCGTGGACAGTGCTCGGGCTGCCCCCGACCTGGTACAAATCTCCCGAGTACCGTGCCCGCGTGGTGATCGAGCCTCGCACGGTCCTCGCCGAGTTCGGAGTGCATTTACCCGCGTTGACTCAAATCCGCGTG
The DNA here is from genome assembly GCF_002102185.1 of Mycobacterium fragae. Classification (GTDB taxonomy): domain Bacteria; phylum Actinomycetota; class Actinomycetes; order Mycobacteriales; family Mycobacteriaceae; genus Mycobacterium; species Mycobacterium fragae. Next base: position 100,755 of record NZ_LQOW01000026.1, on the reverse strand, counting down.
TGGGACTCGACCGCGGAAACTCGGTACATGGTGCTACCGCGGCGGCCCGCCCACACCGAGGACTGGAGCATCGACGATCTCGTAACTATCATCACGCGCGATTCGATGGTCGGCGCAGCTGTCATCGCTGACCCGGCCGGAAGCAAGACCCGTCCATGACTCGACACGCAATGATGAAGCCATTCGATGCGCCGGGCCACGCCGCGCTTCCGCGAGTCAACGGCGAATTGATCTTTTCCGCGCCGTGGGAAGCCACGGTTTTCACGCTCGCTGTCGCCCTCTCCGACGCGGGCAGGTTCTATTGGCGTGAGTTCCACCAACAACTTATCGCCGAGATCCGGCAATGGGAGAGCCAGCCGCAGCACGCAGAAGAGTGGGACTACTACCAGCGATGGCTGGCCGCACTAGAACACGTCCTGTGCCGTCGCGGACTCCTCACCCAGTCCGAACTTCACGACAGAACAGTCGCGCTGGCTGCTCACGACCACCACCACTAGCAGCGGCTGCTGTGATCTGATCGGCTTACAGTCCGGCGAAACGCTCTTTGACTTCTTCGACGGTAAGCCCGTAGTCGGCAAGCGAATACGTGTGCTTGGGTGCGCGCGCCCCGGTCTGACTCTCGGCGTGGATGTCCTTCATGGCCTGCCGGGCTTCGTCGGTTAATTCGATGCCGAAGTAGCGGTAGATGGCGGCCACCGTGCCCATCGGGTCGGCGATCAGATCCTTGTAGTCGACGTCGTAGAACTGTGCCGGATCATATTTTGCACGTGCTGTGTTGAACCGCTCCAGTCCACGCGACCAGGTTTCCATTGAGTCAGCGCCGATCTGGGCGCCGACGAACGTCGTCGACCACCCTTCCGCGGTGTGCTGCGCCAACGAGCACATCGAGGCCATGATTGTCTCGACCGGCCGATGGGTCTGCACCACCAACGCGTCCGGATAGGTCGCCATCAACGCATCCAGCGCGAACAGATGGCTGGGATTCTTCAGCACCCAACGCTTTTCGACGTCGTTGAGTCCGATCAGCTGAAGATTCTTGCGGTGCCGCCGATATGACGGCGTCCAGTCTTGGCGGGACAGCCACTGCGAGTAGCTCGGTAGATGCGCCAGCGTCTCGTAGGACACCGAATGCAGCGATTGGCGCAGCAGCTGCCAGCATTCCTCCAGCTCGTATGCGGCCATGAAGTGCAGGCCGGTGTATCCCGGATTCTCTTCGTGGTGCCTGGTGAATTGCGCATCGAGCTGGCGGTACAGCGGGTTCGACTCCCAGGTGTCGCGGGGCGGCCGCGGCTGCGGGAACTCGGCCAGCCACATGTGCAGCCCCTGATGCGCCGGGTCGGCGCCGAGTAGCCGATGCAGCGCTGTTGTGCCTGTGCGCACCAGCCCGGTCACGAAGATCGGCCGTTCGATGACGACGTCGGCGTGCTGCGGGTATTGCTTCCACGCAGCTTCCGACAGCAGCCGCGCCACCAGCGCGCCGCGCAGGAAGAACCGGTTCATCTTGCTGCCCAACACAGTAAGCCCGGCTTCCCGCCGATAAGAGTCCAGCAGGACGCCCAGGGCTTCGCGGTAGTTGTCGTCGTCGCTGCCGAAGTCGTCGAGGCCGATCAGCTTGCTGGCCGATGCGTGCAATTCTTCGACGGTGCCGACATCGGTTCGATCGGCCATCAGGTGTGATACTCCCCGCAGTTGATGTCGAGGGTCTGCCCGGTGATGCCGCTGGACAGGTCGCTGGCCAGGAAAAGAATCGCCGACGCCACCTCGTCCTCGGTGGGCAGCCGTTTGAGGTCGGAGTTCGCCGCAGTGGCCTGGTAGATCTGCTCCACTGTCGTCCCGTACTTGCCGGCCTGGTGCTCGAAGTAGGCCTGCAGCGTGTCGCCCCAGATATACCCGGGCGCAACGGAGTTGACGCGGATGCCCTTTTCGCCGAGCTCTGTTGCCAGCGACTGCGACATGGCCAACAGCGCGGATTTGGCCATCTTGTAAGCCCCGTACTTCGCCTGCGAGTGGCGGATCACCATCGAGTTGACGTTCACGACCGAGCCTTGCGACTCCGCTAATGCAGGGGTGAAGCCCTGAATCAGCCGCAGGGCCCCGAGCGCGCTGAGCTCGATGGCGTCCCGGATGTGCTGAAATGTGGTGCCCGCCAACGGCTTCATCGACGGCACCCGGAACGCGTTGTTGACCAGCACGTCGACCTTGCCGTATGCCTCCAGCGTGGCGTCGACAAGGTTGCTCACCTGAGCGTCGTCGGTGATGTCGGTCCGCACCGCGACCGCCCGTCGCCCGGTATCGATGATCTGCTTGGCGACATCGTCGAGGCGATCGGCACTGCGAGCCGCAAGCACCAGATCGGCACCGTCACGCGCACATCGGTGCGCCAGCGTGGTGCCCAGTCCGGGGCCCACGCCGCTGATCACCACAATTTTGCCGTCCAGCAACCCCGACATCATCACCCCAGCATTCTGTTCGCGATTTGGCTCTGGCGCTGGGCGATTCGCGCACGCCAGGCGTCGTCGGAAATCTTGTTGTCCTGGTAGTACGGCAGGACTGCGGAAACCGTGTCAATATCGACGAGTTCGACAGTGGGCCCGTCTGCCTCGGTGAGCGGACGTGACACCCGCTGCCATCGGAACTGCAGGAATCCGCGGCGATGCCCCAGCGTTTCGACCCAGTTGGTGACCCCGGGGTTCTGGTCGGCGACGACGATGCGGATCTTTCCGTCCGGATCCGCTTGGGCCTGAGTGGCGTTCAGCGAGGTCTGGTGGTTGATGTAGTCCAGCGAGATGTACCACATGCTGCCCAGCTGGAAACCGAGGTAGGGCGCGTCGGTCACCGGCAGCGTGATCACCAGAGCCTGATCGGGTTTGAGCTCGAAATGCCCGGCCGAGGAGTACTGCGTCGCCAGGCCGCCGGGCGTCAGCCGCGGCGCCACCATGGTGTTGACCGGGATGTTGAGGTAGAACCACTGCGGGAACTGCAGCCACGTCTTGACCCGGCTGACAAGTTGTTTTCCCGCTGTGGCGTAACGCTTTTCAATCGTGGCGCGGGTCAGAGGCGGTGGCGCGGTGCCCGCGGTGTCCAGCCGCTGGATAGCCACCGTGCCGCGGCGCTGCGACCAGTCGCCGTAGACCTCGCGGATCACCAGCTGACCTGGCGCAGTCGGCCTGAACCGCCATTCGAAGCTGCCGTCCGCGGCGATCTCGAGTTCACGGTCGTCGAACGCGGCCTGGCTGGCGGGCACGTTGTCGTCGGTGTACTCACCGCCGAGCAGCTGGAAGCTCAGATCGGTGGTGGTGCCGCGGGTGCCGGTGACGAGGTAATCCCGGTCGGGCTGGACCCGACAGCCGAAATAGAGGGTGTCCGGGTTGTCCAAGCCCATCTTGGTGAACGGTCCGGTGCCCGACAGCAGAAATGGGTGATCGCGCTCGTAGTCGAACGCGATGTGCGTGCAGGCGGCCACACAGCCGGCAAGGTATTGCAGTCCTTCGAGCAGGTCGGCTTCGGTCTCGATGTGCGGTGCGGCGGCGACTAGCGCTTCGGCCTCGGCGATCGCGGAGGTGAGGGGGCCAGAGACAGGATCAGCGGACACGCCTTGACGCTAGAACGTGTTCTAATTTTCGTCAATGGGCGAACATTCCGCGTGCCAGCCGCGGCGTTCAAAGACGAGGCCGACTCACTACAGTGCGCACTGCTGCGACAGGTCGATCAGATGCTGCCGCACATCCGGATGCCGGTTCAGGTAATCGATGACGTTGCCGTTACCGCCCTCCGCCTGCGACCTGGCCTGCAGCTGCGCGTGAAGGTCAGGATGGCGCTGCAGGTACTGGTCGATGGAGTTACCGACGGTCTGGTTGCACGGGGGATCCGCGCTAGCCACAGGCAGCGCGATCACCGTCGCGGCGGTCGCAGTGAGTAGCCCGCCGGCGAGCAGGCCGTACAGCCCGCGGCGACGTGGGCCGAATGTCTTGGAAGCGCTCATGCGGCCAGGCTACTCGCGCTAGCTTGTGGTGGCCTGTGTGTGCCGTGCGGCGCCGCTTGAGTGCTCGCGTTTGATTTCCAGCGCGATGTCGATGAGCTGGTCTTCCTGGCCGCCGATCAACTTGCGCTGACCGGCTCGGTGCAGCAGCTCGTGGGCGGGCACGCCGTAGCGTTCGGATTGCCGCACGGCGTGCTTGAGGAAGCTGGAGTACACACCGGAGTAACCCATGATCAGCGCGTTGCGGTCGAGCAGGCATTCGGCCGGCATCGCGGGGCGCACCACGTCCTCGGCGGCGTCGGCGATGTCGAAGAAGTCGATGCCGGTCTTGACGCCGATCTTGTCGAAGACCCCGATCAGCGCCTCGACGGGAGCATTGCCCGCCCCGGCCCCGAACCGGCGCACCGACCCGTCGATCTGCTTGGCGCCCGCCCGGACGGCCTCGACCGAGTTGGCCACCCCCAGGCCGAGGTTCTCATGCCCATGGAACCCGACCTGGGCGTCGTCGCCGAGCTCGGCGACCAGCGCCGCGATCCGGTCGCGCACGCCCTCGAGGACCAGCGCGCCGGCGGAGTCCACCACGTAGACGCATTGGCAGCCGGCGTCGGCCATGATGCGGGCCTGGGCGGCCAGTTTCTCCGGTGGGATGGTGTGCGCCATCATCAAAAACCCGACGGTTTCCAGGCCCAGCTCGCGGGCCAAGCCAAAGTGCTGGATGGACACGTCGGCTTCGGTGCAATGGGTGGCGATCCGGCAGATCGAGCCGCCATTGTCTTGGGCTTCTTTGATGTCCTCTTTGGTGCCGACGCCGGGCAGCATCAAAAACGCGATCTTGGCCTCTTTAGCGGTCTGGGCGGCCAGTTTGATCAGCTCTTGCTCGGGTGTCTTGGAGAACCCGTAGTTGAACGACGATCCGCCCAGCCCGTCGCCGTGGGTCACCTCGATGACCGGCACGCCGGCGGCGTCGAGGGCGGTGACGATGGCGTGGACTTCGTCCTTGGTGAACTGGTGGCGTTTGTGGTGCGAGCCGTCCCGCAGTGAGGTGTCCGTGATGCGGACGTCCCAAATGCCGGTCATCGTGTACCTCCTGCAACCGACAGCGTTTCCTTGGCGATCTCCTCGCCGACCTTGGTGGCCGCCGCAGTCATGATGTCCAGGTTGCCCGCATACGGGGGCAGGTAATCGCCGGCTCCCTCGACCTCGATGAAGGTGGTGACCAGGGCTTGGCCGCCGGAGTTGAGCGACGGCTCGTCGAATTGCGGCTCGTTGAGCAACCGGTAGCCCGGCACGTAGGTCTGCACTTCGGCGACCACGTCGTGGATGGATGTGGCGATCGCGTCGCGGTCGGCGTCGTCGGGGATGGCGCAGAAGATGGTGTCGCGCATGATCATCGGCGGGTCGGCCGGGTTGAGGATGATGATCGCCTTGCCGCGTTGGGCGCCGCCGATGGTCTCCACGCCGCGGGCGGTGGTCTTGGTGAACTCGTCGATGTTGGCCCGGGTGCCCGGGCCGGCCGACACCGATGCGACCGAGGCGACGATCTCGGCGTAGGGCACTTGGACGACCCGGGATACCGCGTAGACGATCGGGATCGTGGCCTGTCCGCCGCAGGTGATCATGTTGACGTTCGGCGCGTCGAGGTGCTCCCTCAGGTTCGCCGGCGGAATCACCGCGGGGCCGACCGCCGCGGGTGTCAGGTCGATGGCCCGGATGCCGGCGTCGGCATATTTCGGCGCTGCCGCTTTGTGCACGTAGGCGCTGGTCGCCTCGAACAGCAGGTCAGGCTTGTCCGGCTGGGCCAGTAGCCAGTCGACGCCTTCATGAGTGGTTTCCAGACCGAGCTTGCGCGCCCGCGCCAGCCCTTCGCTTTCCGGGTCGATGCCGACCATCCAACGCGGCTCCAGCCACTGCGAGCGCCGCAGTTTGTACAGCAGGTCGGTGCTGATATTGCCCGACCCGACGATTGCGACCGAGGCCTTGGACGGCATGAACGCTCCTCTTATTCGAATTATTCGAACGACAACCGGACGGACCCGAGGCCGGCAAAGTCGGCGACGAAATTGTCGCCCGACCTGGCGTCGATGGCCCGGGTGCACGAACCGGGTAGCACGATGTCACCTTTTCGCAGCCGCACACCAAAGCTTTCCACCTTGCGGGCCAGCCACGCCACCGCGGTCACCGGGTTGCCCAACACCGCGTCGCTGCGACCCTTGGCCACCACCTCGCCGTTGCGGGTCAAAACGGCGTCGATCTCTTTGATGTCGACGTCGTTGGGCGACACCCGCGCCGCGCCGAGCACGAAGCCGGCCGATGAGGCATTGTCGGCGATGGTGTCGCACAGCGCGATCTTCCAGTCGGTGATCCTGGTGTCGATGAGCTCGATCGCCGGGACGAACGCTTCCGTCGCCTTGAGCACGTCGTCCTCGGTGCAGTCCGCGCCGGGCAGGTCGTGGGCCAGGACGAAACCGACTTCGACCTCTACCCGCGGATAGAGGTATTTGTCCGCCTTGACCGGAATGTCCTCGAACACCTGCATCTCGTCGAGCAGATGGCCGTAGTCCGGCTCGTCGACGCCCATCATCTGCTGCATCGCCAGCGACGACAGGCCCACCTTGTGCCCCACCACGCGGGCCCCTTCGGCGACCCGCTGACGGATGTTGATCAGCTGGATCTCGTAGGCGTCCACGACGTCGATCTCGGGGTGCGCGGCCGTCAGCGGCGCGATCGGCTGGCGGCTCCGCTCGGCCTGCGCGAGGTCGGCGGCCAGCACATCACGGGTGGCAACCGGGATCATCAGCCGAAGTCCCCTCGTTGGTGTGACCGGGCCAGTAGCGCCCAGCCCTGGCAATTCTATAACGTGTTCTACATGACAGCTCAGGAGTTCGACGTCGTCGTGGTCGGGAGCGGCGGCGCCGGCATGGTCGCTGCGCTGGCCGCCGCTCACCGAGGTCTCTCGACAATAGTCATCGAGAAGGCTGTGCACTATGGCGGCTCCACCGCGCGCTCGGGCGGCGGCGTCTGGATTCCGAACAACGAGGTCCTCAGGCGTGACGGCGTCACGGACACCCCGGAAGCGGCCCGCACTTATCTGCACGGGATCATCGGCGGCATCGTCGAACCGGAACGCATCGACGCCTATCTCGAGCGCGGGCCCGAGATGCTGTCGTTCGTGTTGAAGCACACGCCGCTGAAGATGTGCTGGGTGCCCGGTTACTCCGACTACTATCCCGAGGCCCCGGGCGGGCGGCCCGGCGGGCGTTCCATCGAGCCGAAGCCGTTCAACGCCAAAAAGCTCGGGCCCGATCTGGCCGGGCTGGAGCCGCCGTACGGCAAGGTGCCCCTCAATGTCGTTGTGATGCAACAGGATTACGTGCGACTAAACCAGCTCAAGCGTCATCCCCGGGGTGTGCTGCGCAGCATACGGGTGGGTGCGCGCACGATGTGGGCGAAGGCGACCGGGAAGCATCTCGTCGGCATGGGCCGCGCGCTGATCGGGCCGTTGCGGATCGGTCTGCGACAGGCAGGCGTTCCGGTCCAACTGAACACCGCGCTGACCGATCTATACGTGGAAGGCGGTGCGGTGCGCGGCGTTTACGTCAACGACGGCGAGCTGATCAAGGCTCGGCGCGGGGTGATCCTCGGGTGCGGAGGGTTCGAGCACAACGAGCAGATGCGGGTCAAATACCAGCGTGCGCCGATCACCACCGAGTGGACGGTCGGCGCCAAAGCCAACACCGGCGACGGCATCCTCGCCGCGGAAAAGCTCGGCGCTGCCCTCGACATCATGGAGGACGCCTGGTGGGGCCCGACGGTCCCGCTGGTGGGTGCGCCGTGGTTCGCGTTGTCGGAGCGCAACTCCCCCGGGTCGATCATCGTCAACATGTCGGGCAAGCGATTCATGAACGAATCGATGCCCTACGTCGAGGCGTGCCACCACATGTACGGCGGCGAATTCGGCCAGGGTCCCGGTCCGGGCGAGAACATCCCGGCTTGGCTGGTGTTCGACCAGCGCTATCGGGACCGCTACATCTTCGCGGGATTGCAGCCCGGACAACGCCTTCCGCGTAAGTGGCTGGAATCGGGCGTCATCGTCGAGGCGTCCACTTTGGAGGAGCTGGCCGGGAAGGCCGGACTGCCGGTCGATGAGTTTGTTGCGACTGTGCAGCGGTTCAACGGCTTCGCGCGCTCAGGCGTCGACGAGGACTATCACCGCGGCGAGAGTGCCTATGACCGCTATTACGGCGACCCGACCAACAAGCCCAACCCCAACCTCGGCGAGCTCAGCCACCCGCCGTACTACGCCGCCAAGATGGTGCCCGGCGACCTGGGCACAAAGGGAGGTATCCGCACCGACGTCCATGGCCGCGCATTGCGGGACGACGGCAGCGTCATCGAAGGTCTTTACGCCGCAGGCAATGTCAGCGCTCCGGTGATGGGACATACCTATCCGGGCCCGGGCGGCACCATCGGCCCGGCGATGACGTTCGGCTACCTCGCGGCATTGCACATCGCAGGGGAGGCCTGATATGCCGATCAATGTCGACGCCGCACTCGCCGCCGAGCTGGAGCCGCTCGAATTCTCCTGGAGCAGCAGCGATGTGCAGCTCTACCACTTAGCGCTGGGTGCCGGTGCTGATCCGGTGGATCCTCGCGAGCTGCGCTATCTCGTCGATGACACGCCGCAGGTACTGCCTACATTCGGCAACGTGGCGGCCACCTTTCACGCCACCAAGCCGCCGACCGTCAAGTTTCCCGGCATCGACATCGAGCTGAGCAAGGTCCTGCACGCCAGTGAGCAAGTCACGGCGCCGGCGCCGCTGCCACCGTCTGGCTCCGCCCGGGCCGTCACCCGGTTCACCGATATCTGGGACAAGGGCAAGGCCGCGGTGATCTGGTCGGAGACCACGGTGACGGATTTGGATGGTCACCCGCTGTGGACCCAGCGTCGTTCGATATTCGCCCGCGGCGAGGGCGGTTTCGGCGGTGAGCGTGGGCCTTCAGGGGGCGGGTCGTCGGCGAACCCGCCGGATCGGGCGCCCGATCTCGAACTGGACATGCCCGTGTTGCCGCAACAGGCACTGCTGTACCGGCTCTGCGGCGACCGCAACCCGCTACACTCTGATCCCGAATTCGCCTCCGCCGCAGGCTTTCCGCGTCCCATCCTGCACGGCCTGTGCACCTACGGCATGGCCTGCAAGGCCATCGTCGACGCGCTGCTCGACGCCGACGTCGCCGCCGTCGGCTCCTACGGCGCGCGGTTCGCCGGTGTGGCGTATCCCGGCGAGACGTTACGAGCCGCCGTCTGGAAGGAGGACGGCCGGCTGTTGGCCAGCGTCGTCGCGCCGTCGCGCGAGAACGCCGTGGTGCTCAGCGGCGTCGAGCTGGTCCCCACGTAGTCCCCTTCCCGCCGAGCGGAACGCCATGGCGGCATTTCCCATTAGATTCCGCCGTAGCGTTACAGTCGGCGGCCACGTGCGGCGGCCACGCGGCGTACGACGGTGGCTTGGGTATCTTCCGCTGTCACACGTACGATGATCCAACCTGCCTCTGTCAATGCCTCGAGTCGCCTGACGTCCTTCACGAAATGCCGACGGCTCTTCCAATGGTGGTCCCCCTCGTACTCGGCGGCGACCTTGATGTTCTCCCATCCCGTGTCGACCTCCCCGATCAATACGCCGTATTCGTTGTGAACGGGGATCTGTGTCTGCGGACGGGGAAAGCCCGCACGAATGAGAATGAGCCGCAACCACGTTTCCCGCGGCGATTCCGCACCAGCGTCGACGAGGTCCAGCGCGACGCGGGCGCGCCTGATGCCGCGACGGCCCGTGTAGCGCTCGACAAGGAGGTCGACGTCGGCCAGCTTGAGGTGAGTGGCACGGGCCAGTGAGTCGATAGCCGCGACGGCTTCGTCGACGGGGTACGTGCAGGCGAGGTCGAGGGCGGTGCGCTCGGGCGTCGTGACTCGCATCCCGTCGATGATGCAGATTTCGTCGGGCTCAATTGCCTGCTCCCACACCTCGATGCCGGATACGCGGCGACGGTTGGAGTCGATAATCGCCGCTGGTCGCCATGAGTCGATCCACCGTGCCCCATGCAAGGCGGACGCCGAGTAACCGGCGAGAATTCCGCGACGCCGCGATCGCAACCAGCACGCCTTCGCCCGAAGCACTGGCGTCAGTTCGGCATCTTTGCCAATGTAGATGTCTTGGTGAAGCGCGACGAATCGAGTGCGAAGCTGATGCCGGGTCAGCCTGCCTGCAGCGAGCGCCTCGCTTCCGATGAATGGATCCCCCATGCACATAGTGTGCAACCACGTACTGACAGGGCCGCGACCGTAACGCTAGGGCGGGATTTCTGGCGAGATTTCGCCAGGGCGTTACGCTCGGCGCGAAGGGCGCCAGCTAGCCCAGGATGAGGCCCGACGTGGGGACGCCGGTGCCGGCGGTGACGAGCACATGCTCGACGTCCGGTACCTGGTTCACCGAGGTGCCGCGCAATTGGCGCACGCCCTCGGCGATTCCGTTCATGCCGTGGATGTAGGCCTCGCCGAGCTGCCCGCCATGGGTGTTGATGGGCAGCCGCCCACCGATCTCGATTGCCCCGTCGGCAATGAAGTCCTTCGCCTCGCCCCAGCCGCAGAATCCCAACTCCTCCAACTGGATCAGCGTGAACGGAGTGAAGTGGTCGTAGAGGATGGCGGTCTGGATGTCGGTTGGCTTCAGGCCGGACTGCTCCCAGAGTTGCTTGCCGACCAGCCCCATCTCGGGCAGGCCGTCGAGCTCGGGCCGGTAGTAGCTGACCATCGTGTACTGGTCGGGGCTGGAGCCCTGCGACGCCGCCTGGATGATCACCGGCCGATGCTTGAGGTCCTTCGCGCGCTCCGGCGACGTCACCACGATCGCCACCGCGCCGTCGGTCTCCTGGCAGCAGTCCAGTAGCCGCAGCGGCTCGGCTATCCACCGCGAATTCTGGTGGTCTTCAATGGTTATCGGCTTTTCGTAAAAGTAGGCCTTGGGGTTATTGGCGGCGTGCTTGCGGTCGGCCACCGAGATGGCGCCGAAGTCTCGGCTGCTCGCACCGGAGAGGTGCATGTAGCGCTTGGCGATCATCGCCACTTGCGCGGCCGGCGTGGAAAGGCCGTGCGGGTAGGAGAACGAATTGTCGACACCGGTGGAATCCGCGTTCTCGGTCAACCGGGACTGCACCTGGCCGAATCGCATGCCGGAGCGCTCGTTGAACGCCCGGTACGCCACTACGACATCGGCCACCCCCGTGGCGACGGCCATCGCCGCCTGCTGGACAATCGCGCACGCCGCCCCGCCGCCGTAGTGAATCTTGGAAAAGAACTTCAGCTCACTGATTCCGGCCGCGCGGGCGACGGCGATTTCGGTGTTGCTGTCCATCGTGAACGTGGTGAGCCCGTCGACGTCGGAGGGGCTGAGCCCGGCATCGTCGAGGGCGTCGGCCACCGCCTCGGCCGCCAGCCGGAGCTCGCTGCGGCCAGAGTCCTTGGAGAAGTCGGTGGCACCGATTCCGACGATCGCGGCTTTACCCGATAGCACTACGCACCGCCTATCGTCAGCGTCGCGGTTGCGATGACGTGGTCGCCAAGGCTGTTGCGGCCCACCACTTTCACGGTGATCAGGCCATCTTCGATGGCCGTGACCTCGCCGGAGAATGTCACCGTGTCATAGGCATACCATGGCACGCCCAGCCGCAGCCCGATCGACTTGATGATTGCCGATGGCCCGGCCCAGTCGGTGATGAACCGCTCCACCAACCCCGTGTCGGTGAGAATGTTGACGAAGATGTCCTTGGATCCCTTCGCCTGCGCCTTGTCCCGGTCGTGGTGCACATCCTGGTAGTCACGCGTTGCGATCGCCGTCGACACGATGAACGTCGGATCGCCGTAGAGCTTGAGTTCGGGCAGCACTGTGCCCACTTCGACAACCGGTGCGCTCATGCGTCGGGCTCCCAGGCATACAGCGTCCAGGCCGGCCCGGCGTCACTCTCGGGAAAGTCGAGATAGGTTGCGCGTACAGCCATTCCGATCTGCACACTTGCGGGATCGGCCCCCCGCAACTCGCCGAGCATCCGGACACCCTCCTCGAGTTCGACCAGCGCGATGACGAACGGCAGGGTCCGTCCGGGCACCTTCGGTGCGTGGTGCACCACAAAGCTGAACACGGTCCCCTTGCCGCTGGCCACGATGTAGTCGATCGGCGCGTCTTTGTCCTGCCACACGGCGGGCACCGGCGGGTGCTGCAGGCTGCCGTCGACGCGTTTCTGAATCCGCAATTCGTGTGCGTTCACACCGTCCCAGAAGAATTGGGTGTCCTTCGACGACGAGGGGCGCATCATCGCTGCCGGATCGAGGTCGTCCGGCACTGCCGGCTTCTCGCCCTCACGCGGCCGGAACTTGAGGATCCGCCAATTCATTTCGGCGACGTCCTCGTCACCCACCTGCCAGGTGATGTGCTGGTTGATGAAATACCCTTCGCCCAGCGCGGTCTGCTTGGGGCCGACCACATCGGTCAGCTCGGCGCTGACGCTGACCTCCTCGCCCGGCTGCAGATACCGGTGATAGGTCTGCTCGCAGTTGGTGGCGACCACACCGATATAGCCGGCGTCGTCGAACAGCCGGATGATGGGTCCCAGCGGGTCGTCGTCGGGGCGGACTCCGCCGAGCCCCATCATCGTCCATACCTGAATCATGGCCGGTGGCGCGACGATTCCGGGATGCCCCGCCGCCCGAGCGGCCGCCTCGTCGACGTAGATCGGGTTCTTGTCACCCATCGCGTCGACCCAGTGATGAATCATCGGCCGATTCACCGGATCCCGGCCGGCGCGCGACTTGCTCTTGCCCGCTGCCTTGACCTGTGCCACCTTTTCCTGGATGGCGTGCATGTCGGTCATCGAGGCACCCTCGGAACTTTCAGGCCCGACGCGGCGATCATCTCGCGCATGACTTCGTTGACGCCACCACCGAACGTGATCACGAGGTTGCGCTTGGTTTGCGAGTCCAGCCACTCCAGCAGCTCAGCGGTGTCCGGCTCGGCGGGATTACCGTACTTGCCGACGATCTCCTCGGCGAGCCGACCGACATACTGAACTCGTTCGGTACCAAATACTTTCGTCGCAGCGGCATCGGCCACGTTGATGTCCTCGCCTGCCGCCGCCACCTGCCAGTTCAGCAATTCGTTGATCCGCCAGATCGAATGGATCTCGCCAAGCGCTCGCTTGACGTCGTCGTGGTCGATCGGTGTGACGCCGTCGCCGCCCGGCTTGGACGCCCACGCGTGCACGCGATCGTAGATGCCGGCGAACCGACCTGCCGGACCGAGCATCACCCGCTCGTTGTTGAGCTGGGTGGTGATCAGCCTCCATCCACCGTTCTCCTCGCCGACCAGCATGTCGGCGGGCACGCGGACGTCGTTGTAGTAGGTGGCATTCGTGTGGTGGGCCCCGTCGGACAGGATGATCGGTGTCCAGGAGTAACCGGGATCCTTGGTGTCGACAATGAGGATCGAAATCCCCTTGTGCTTAACAGCATCCGGGTCCGTGCGGCAGGCCAACCAGATGTAGTCGGCATCGTGGGCACCCGTGGTGAAGATCTTCTGCCCGTTGACGATGTACTCGTCGCCGTGTCGAACGGCGGTGGTGCGCAACGATGCAAGATCGGTTCCGGCCTCCGGCTCGGTGTAGCCGATCGCGAAGTGGACTTCGCCGGCCAGGATGGCCGGCAGGAACTTCTTCTTCTGCATCTCGCTGCCGAAAACCTGCAGTGTGGGGCCTACTGTCTGCAGCGTCACGGCGGGCAACGGCACATCGGCCCGATGGGCTTCGTTGACGAAGATCTGCTGCTCGATCGGACCGAAACCGTGGCCGCCGAACTCCTTTGGCCAGCCAACACCGAGCTTGCCGTCGCGGCCCATCCGGCGGATCACCGCGCGATAGGCCTTGCCGTGCCGGTCGGCCTCCATCTCCTTGCGCTCTTCGGGCGAGATCAGATTCGAGAAGTATTGCCGCACTTCGGCTTGCAGCTGGCGCTGCTCCGGAGTCAGGTCGATGAACATTGCGCTCCTACCAGATCCAGGCGATGAGAAGGCCCGCCCAGCAGCCTGGCCAGGTCCTTGATCGTGGAGTAGTACCGCGGCATCGGATAGGTGATGTCCATGCCCATTCCGCCGTGCAGGTGGTGGCAAGTCTGCATCGCGGGCGGCGCCTGCGAGGCAATCCAGTAGCCGAGCACATCCAGATCCTGGTCGGCGTCACGTCCCTCGGCAAGCCTCCAGATCACCGACGTCGCCGCCAAATCGATGGTCCGCGACGCGATGTAGACCTCGGCAAGCTGCGCGGCGACGGTCTGGAAGGTCGACAGCGGCTTGCCGAACTGGTGTCTGTTGGCCACGTAATCGGCGGTCAACCGCAGCGCACCGGCGACCAGGCCGGCCGCGTAGGCGCCGACGGCCGCCAACGCCAGTTGGTTGACACGGTGCGCGGTCGCTCCCGTCAGCACACTGTCGACCTCCGCATCGCTGAACGTCGCCACATACTCGTCGGATCCGTTGGAAGTCGGTGTCTTCGTCAGGTGTACGCCGTCGGCCTTGGGTGACACCACGACGACGGCGCTGTCGGTGGTCACCACCATCCACTCCGCCTTCTCGGCATAGCCGACACCGATTTTGTTGCCGGACAGCCGATTGTGCGCCAAGGTCGTCGCGGGTCGCGGCGGCAACGCCGTGCCGGGTTCGTTCAGCGCGGCGGTGAGCACCGAACCCTTGCCCAGGCCGGCGAGGTAGCGGTCCTGCTGGTCGTCGGAGGCCAGGTCCAGCAACGGCAGCGCACCGAAACCGAGAGTGGCCAGTGCGGGGCCGACGAAGCCGTGGCGACCGATCTCGGTCAGCGCCGTCGCCACCTCGGGCAGGCCGACGCCGTCACCGCCCAACCGCTCCGGTACCGGCAGCGCCGTCACTCCGCCGGAAACCAGCGCCTCCCACGTACTGTCTCGGTCCAAGACCGATGTGACGACATCGGCGACAGCCTGCTGCGCCGGGTCCGGCGTGAAGTCCATCAGTGGTCCACCGGGCACTTGCCGGTGTAGTCCACCTGCCAGTGTTTGATGCCGTTGAGCCACCCGGACCGCAGCCGCTCAGGCTTCGAAATCGGTTTGAGGTCCGGCATATTGTCGGCGACCGCGTTGAAGATCAGGTTGATCGTCATCTTCGCCAGGTTGGCACCGATGCAGTAGTGGGCGCCGGTGCCGCCGAACCCGACGTGTGGGTTGGGGTCGCGCAGAATGTTGAACGTGTACGGGTCCTCGAAGACCTCTTCGTCGAAGTTGGCCGAGCGGTAGAACATCACCACCCGCTGGCCCTTCTTGATCTGCACGCCCGACAATTCGTAGTCCTCCAGCGCGGTGCGCTGGAAACAGGTGACGGGGGTGGCCCAGCGCACGATCTCGTCGGCGGCGGTCTCCGGGCGTTCCTTTTTGTAGAGCTCCCACTGATCGGGGTGGTCGGCGAACGCCATCATGCCCTGGGTGATGGAGTTGCGGGTGGTCTCGTTGCCCGCGACCGCGAGCATCACCACGAAGAAGCCGAACTCGTCGTCGGAGAGCTTCTCGCCTTCGATGTCGGCCTCGATCAGCTGCGTCACGATGTCGTCGCCGGGGTTTTTGGCCTTCTCCTCGGCCATCTTCATCGCGTACATGATCAGCTCGGCCGAGCTCGCCTTGGGGTCGATGTCGGCGTACTCGGGGTCGTCGTTGCCGGTCATTTCGTTGGACCAACGGAACAGCTTGTCGCGGTCCTCCTGGGGCACACCCAGCAAACCCGCGATCGCCTGCAGCGGCAACTCACAGGACACCTGCTCGACGAAGTCGCCGGAACCCGCGGCGGCCGCGGCTTTGGCGATCTTCTGCGCGCGCTCGTGGAGCTCGTCGCGCAGCCGTTCCACAGCGCGCGGCGTGAAACCGCGGGAGATGATCTTGCGCAGCCTGGTGTGATGCGGGGCGTCCATGTTCAGCATCACGTACCGTTGGACCTCGATGTCCTCGCGGGCGATGTCGTTGTTGAACCGCGGGATCACCCCGTTCTCGTAACTGGAGAAGACGTCGCTGCGCCGCGATATCTCCTTGACGTCGTTGAGTTTGGTGATCGCCCAGAAGCCGCCGTCGTGGAAGCCGCCGCCGTTACCCGGGGCCTGCGCGTTCCACCAGATCGGCGCTGAGCTGCGCAGTTCGGCGAACTCCTCCATCGGCAGCCGCTCGGTGTAGATGTCGGGGTCAGTGAAGTCGAACCCGGGGGGTATGTTGGGGGCCCTATTCGAAGTGGGCATCAGTCCGCTCCTCAATGCAACGTGTTCTAGTGCCAGTAAAACATGGCTCCACCGCAGACAAAAGGCGCTAAAGCATCGTCGCTTGTCAGAGTAATGAAACGTGTTCTAGCCTGACGGTCATGGGTAACCCGGTAATCGTTGAAGCCACCCGTAGCCCCATCGGCAAACGCGCCGGATGGTTGTCTGGGCTGCATGCCACCGAGCTGCTGGGCGCGGTGCAGAAGGCGCTGGTGCAGAAGGCGGGTATCGACGCCGGCGATGTCGAGCAGCTCATCGGCGGCTGCGTCACCCAATACGCGGAGCAGTCGAACAACATCACCCGCACGTCGTGGCTGACCGCAGGCCTGCCCGAACACGTCGGCGCCACCACCGTCGACTGCCAGTGCGGCAGCGGACAGCAAGCCAACCACCTGATCGCCGGCCTGATCGCGACCGGCGCCATCGACGTCGGCATCGCCTGCGGAATCGAGGCGATGAGCCGCGTCGGGCTGGGCGCCAACGCCGGTCCCGACCGCAACTGGCGGGCGGAGTCGTGGGACATCGACCTGCCGAACCAGTTCGAGGCGGCGGAGCGCATCGCCAAGCGTCGCGGCATCACCCGCGCCGATATTGACGAGTTCGGACTGGCCTCACAGCAACATGCCAAGCAGGCCTGGGACGAGGGCCGGTTCGACCGCGAGATCTCACCGATCGAGGCGCCGGTGCTCGACGACCAGAAGCAGCCCACCAGTGAGCGGCACATGGTGAGCCGCGACCAGGGTCTGCGGGACACCACGCTGGAGGGCTTGAGCCAGCTCAAGCCGGTGCTCGAGGGCGGCATCCACACCGCGGGCACGTCGTCGCAGATCTCCGACGGCGCGGCGGCGGTGCTGTGGATGGATGAAGACAAGGCAAAAGCGCTGGGCTTGCGGCCACGCGCGCGGATCGTCAGCCAGGCACTGGTCGGCGCCGAACCGTACTACCACCTCGACGGCCCGGTGCAGTCGACCGCGAAGGTGCTGGAGAAGGCCGGCATGAAGATGGGCGACATCGACATCGTCGAGATCAACGAGGCATTCGCCTCGGTGGTGTTGTCCTGGGCGCGGGTGCACAACGCCGACATGGCGCGCGTCAACGTCAACGGCGGCGCGATCGCGCTGGGCCATCCGGTGGGCTGCACCGGCAGCCGGCTGTTCACCACCGCGCTGCATGAGTTGGAGCGTTCCGATCAGAGCACGGCGCTGATCACCATGTGCGCCGGCGGCGCGCTGTCCACGGGCACCATTATCGAGCGCATCTAGTGGGAGTCTCCGACGACGACCGCATCGCCGCGGCCCAGTCCTACATCGACGCGCTCGTCAGCCACGACGGCGACTCGGTTCCGTTCGCCCCGGACTGCACCCGCATCGAGATCGGCATCAAGACCGGCTTCTCCGGAAACCATCTGCGCCGCAGCCTGAATCGCGGCCCGCAGTATCGGGTCATCGCGGCGGCGACGACGCCCGGGTTCCGCGTCGACGGCGACGAAGTACGGGCGCGCTTCGACTTGGTCACCAAGCCGTCGCTCGCCGGGCGGCGGGTGGGCGTGCACATCGACGAGACGTTCGTGATCCCGGCCGAGGATGGCATGATCCACCACATCAGGGCGCACCTCCGCCCGTTCATTCAGCGATAGGGATCACCGATGGCCAATCCGCCGCGCGCGCTTAACTCGTCGGGCACCGGCGTCATCATCAAATGGATGTCGCGCATCAATACGTGGCTGTACAAGGCCAGCGGCGGCAGGATCGGCAATAAGTTTCTGCAGGGCGCGCCGGTCGCATTGCTGACCACCACGGGCCGCAAGACCGGTCAGCCGCGGGTGAGCCCGCTGCTGTATCTACGCGACGGTGACCGCGTGATTGTGGTGGCTTCCCATGGCGGCCGGGAGAAGAACCCGATGTGGTATCTCAACCTCAAGGCCAATCCCAAGGTTTCGGTGCAGATCAAAAAAGAGGTGCTCGAACTCGTCGCACGCGACGCGACCGACGAGGAACGCTCCTACTATTGGCCGCAACTGGTTCAGATGTACTCCTCCTACGACGACTACCAGTCGTGGACCGACCGGAAGATCCCGATCGTCATCTGCGATCCCGCCCGGTGACGTGACGCAGCGGCGGTGGATTCGCAACTCACGCTTTCTCGCGCTGCTGCTCAAATACTTTGCCCGCGCTCATATCTGGGTATATCGACGGACCAACGGTCGACTCGGCGCCAGGTTGCTGTGGTTTCCGGCGGCGCTACTGACCACCACCGGTCGCAAGTCGGGCGAGGCGCGCACCACCCCGACGCTGTACCTGCGCGACGGCGACCGAGTGATCTTGCCGGCGTCGTTCGGCGGTCGCGCCGAGAACCCGGCGTGGTATCGCAACCTCAAAGACAATCCCGAGGTGCAAGTGCAGATCCGTGCCGAGCAGATGAAGTTGATCGCCCGTGACGCGACCGACGACGAACGCCGCCGCTATTGGCCGGCGCTGATCAAGCTGTACCCGCCCTATCGCGGATATCGGGATGCCACCGACCGGGTGATCCCGTTGGTGGTCTGCGAACCGGCGGGCTAGGCGCCGTAGACCGGAACCGGCGGCCGCGCCTTGGCCAGCAGATCTGCGACGACGGGTCCGAGTTCGGCCGGATCCCACCTCGCGGCCTTGTCGACCTGCGGACCGTGCGCCCACCCCTCGGCGACGCGGATGATGCCGCCCTCGACCTCGAAGACCTTGCCCGTCACGTCTTTTGACTCGCTGCTGCCCAGCCACACCACCAGCGGTGAAACGTTCTCCGGCGCCATCGCGTCGAACCCCTCGTCGGGCTTGGCCATCATCTCCGCAAAGACGGTCTCGGTCATCCGGGTGCGGGCAGACGGCGCGATCGCGTTGACGGTCACGCCGTAACGACCCATTTCGGCGGCGGCGACGAGCGTCATCGCCGCGATGCCGGCCTTGGCCGCACTGTAGTTCCCCTGCCCGACGCTGCCCTGCAGGCCGGCACCGGAACTGGTGTTGATGATCCGTGCCTCAACGGTTTTCCCCTCCTTGGACAAACCGCGCCAGTACGAGGCCGCGTGGCGCATCGTGGCGAAGTGGCCCTTGAGGTGCACGGCGATGACGGCGTCGAACTCCTCTTCGCTGGTGTTGGCGATCATCCTGTCGCGCACGATGCCGGCGTTGTTCACCAGCACGTCGAGTCCGCCGAAGGTACCCACGGCGGTCTGAATGAGGCTCGCCGCTTGATTCCAGTCGGAGACGTCGGACCCGTTGGCGACGGCTTCGCCTCCGGCCGCGGTGATTTCGTCGACTACACTCTGCGCCGCGCTGCCGCCGCTCGCCGGCGAACCGTCCAGGCCCACCCCGATGTCGTTGACCACGACACGTGCACCTTCGGCCGCGAAGGCAAGCGCATGGGCGCGGCCGATACCGCCGCCCGCTCCGGTGACGATGACCACCCGCCCGTCGAGCAACCCCATATCCGTTGTCTCCTCTACTTGATCGCGCTCGTTGTGCCCAGATAGGGCGGCGGTTCGCCGCCGCCATGCACCTCCAAGGTGGCGCCGCTGATGTACGACGCTGCATCCGACGCCAAAAACGCTGCAGGCCAACCGACATCGGTGGGTTTGGCCAGTCGGCCGAGCGGCACGTTCTTTGAAATCGCGGCGATCGATGCGGCGTCGCCGTAGAACAGGTCGGCCTGTTCGGTCTCCACCATGCCGACCACAAGCGCATTCACTCGCACTTTCGGCGCCCACTCCACCGCCAGCGTCTGGGTAAGGCTCTCCAGGCCCGCCTTGGCCGCTCCGTAGGCAGCGGTACCCGGTGTTGGGCGGCGGCCGCTGACGCTGGTGATGTTGACGATCGACCCGCCCTGCGGCTGGCTTTGCATCTTGTCGTTGGCGTGCTGTGAAACCGACAGCGCGCCGATCAGGTTGAGCTCGATGATCTTGCGGTTGAACTTCGCGCTGGAGTCCGCAGTCAGCACATACGGCGAGCCGCCGGCGTTGTTGACCACGACGTCGAGCCGGCCGTGCCGATCGAACACCGCGTCGATCATCGCCTTGACCGCGTCGTCGTCGCGGATGTCGCAGCTGTGGAACTCGTAGGGCAGCCCCTCGACCGGGCGTCTCGCGCAGGTCACCACCGTCGCGCCTTGCTCGGCGAAGACCGCGCTGATGCCGGCGCCGACACCGCGAACCCCGCCGGTTACCAGCACCACCCGTCCTGCCAGCCCGAAGTTGATCACGGGGTCTCCTTCGGCGCGGGTCACTGTGCTAGCGTACCAAGCAAGTGCTTGCTTAGGTAAATCGTCCACAGGTCCTCAGGAAAGTGCCATGCCGATCACCTCGAAACTCACCGAACCGGGCATAGTCGCGATCACGGTCGACTTCCCGCCGGTCAACGCCATACCCTCGCGTGGCTGGTTCGAACTCGCCGACGCGCTTTCCGCCGCGGGCGGCAATCCCGACACCCACGTGGTGATCCTGCGGGCCGAGGGCCGCGGCTTCAATGCCGGGGTGGACATCAAGGAGATGCAGCGCACTGAAGGCTTCACCGCACTTATCGACGCGAACCGCGGCTGCTTCGAGGCATTTCGGGCGGTGTACGAATGCGCGGTCCCGGTGATCGCCGCGGTCAACGGATTCTGCGTCGGCGGCGGCATCGGATTGGTTGGCAACGCCGATGTCATCGTGGCTTCTGACGATGCGACGTTCGGACTGCCCGAAGTGGAACGCGGTGCGCTCGGAGCGGCCACCCATCTGTCGCGGTTGGTGCCACAGCACATGATGCGACGACTGTTCTTCACGGCGGCCACCGTCGACGCCGCCACCCTGCACCACTTCGGCTCGGTGCACGAAGTAGTGCCCCGAGACGAGTTGGACGAGGCGGCATTACGGGTCGCCCGCGACATCGCCGCCAAGGACACCCGGGTTATCCGCGCGGCCAAGGAGGCGCTGAACTTCATCGACGTGCAGCGGGTCAACACCAGTTACCGCATGGAACAGGGCTTTACCTTCGAACTCAACCTCGCCGGGGTTTCCGACGAGCACCGCGACGCGTTTGTGAAGAAGTCATGAGCAACAAGTTGACGACCCTGTACAACGCCGTCGCCGGTTTGCGCAGCGGCATGACCATCGGGATCGGCGGCTGGGGATCACGGCGCAAACCGATGGCGTTCGTGCGCGCCATCCTGCGCAGCGAAGTCACCGATCTGACCGTGGTCACCTACGGCGGGCCGGACATCGGATTGCTGTGCTCGGCAGGCAAGGTGCGCCGCGTGTACTACGGCTTCGTCTCGCTGGACTCGCCGCCGTTCTACGATCCCTGGTTCGCACGCGCACGCACCAGCGGCGCGATCGAAGCCCGGGAAATGGACGAGGGCATGCTGCGCTGCGGGCTGCAGGCAGCGGCGCAACGATTGCCGTTCTTGCCGATTCGCGCCGGGCTGGGCAGTTCGGTGCCGGACTTCTTCGAGGGTGAGCTGAAGACCGTCACCTCACCGTATCCGTCTCCGGGTGGCGGCCACGAGACGCTGATCGCCATGCCGGCGCTGCGCCTCGATGCGGCCTTCGTGCATCTCAATCTTGGTGACCCGCAAGGTAATGCCGCCTACACCGGCATCGACCCCTACTTCGATGACCTCTTCCTGATGGCCGCCGAGCAGCGGTACCTGTCGGTGGAGCGCCTGGTGCCTACCGAGGAGCTGGTCAAGGCGGTTCCTCCGCAGGCGCTACTGGTGAATCGGATGATGGTCGACGCCGTCGTCGAAGCCCCCGGAGGCGCCCACTTCACCACGGCGGCACCGGATTACGGGCGCGATGAAAAGTTCCAGCGGCACTACGCCGAAGCCGCCTCGACCGACGAAGGCTGGCAGCGGTTCGTCGCGGAGTACCTGTCCGGTAACGAGGCCGACTACCAGGAGGCCGTGCGCAAATTTGGAGCATCATCATGAGCACCCGAGCCGAGGTGTGCGCCGTCGCCTGCGCCGAGTTGTTCCGCGATGCCGGCGAGATCATGGTCAGCCCGATGACGAACATGGCCTCTGTCGGCGCGCGGCTGGCCCGGTTGACCTTCTCGCCCGACATCCTGCTCACCGACGGCGAGGCCCAGCTGTTGGCTGACACCCCCGCGCTGGGCGGGTCGGGAGCCGTCGAGGGCTGGATGCCTTTTGGCCGGGTGTTCGAGACGCTGGCCTGGGGACGGCGGCATGTGGTGATGGGCGCCAATCAGGTTGACCGCTTTGGCAATCAGAACATCTCAGCGTTTGGGCCGCTACAGCATCCGACCCGTCAAATGTTCGGGGTACGCGGTGCACCCGGCAACGCGATCAATCACGCGACCAGCTACTGGGTCGGCAACCATTCGAAACGGGTGTTCTGTGAGGCCGTCGACGTGGTCTGCGGTATCGGATACGACAAGGTGGACGCCGACAATCCCGCCTTCCGGTTCACCGGGGTCTATCGCGTGGTGTCCAACCTCGGCGTGTTCGACTTCACCGCGCCCGACCGGTCGATGCGGGCGCTGAGCCTGCACCCCGGGGTATCCGCCGATGACGTCCGCGAAGCCACCTCGTTCGAGGTGCACGGTCTCGGCGAGGCGGAAGAGACCAGGCTACCGACCGACGAGGAACTGCGCCTGATCCGCGAAGTCATCGACCCGAAAGCATTGCGCGACCGAGAGATACGTTAATGATTATTCCGCCTCCTCCTCATCGCTTCGTCCCCCTCGCCGCTTCGCGGCTGGGGGTGCCCCCACTGCATCGTCGGCGGTGGCTATGAAATTGCGCACGCCGCTGACCGAGCTGATCGGTGTCGAGCACCCGGTGGTTCAAACGGGAATGGGCTGGGTAGCCGGCGCGCGGCTGGTATCCGCCACCGCCAACGCTGGAGGGCTGGGCATCCTGGCGTCGGCCACCATGACGCTAGATGAATTGGCAACGGCCATCGGCAAGGTGAAGGCGGCGACCGACAAGCCGTTCGGCGTGAACATCCGCGCCGACGCCGCCGACGCGGACGACCGGGTGGATCTGATGCTCCGAGAAGGCGTCAGGGTGGCATCATTCGCCTTGGCCCCCAAGCAGGAGTTGATCAGTCGGCTGAAAGACGCCGGCTTGGTGGTGATTCCGTCGATCGGCGCGGCCAAACATGCGCGCAAGGTGGCGGCGTGGGGCGCCGACGCCGTGATCGTGCAGGGCGGCGAGGGCGGCGGGCACACCGGTCCTGTCGCGACGACCCTGCTGCTGCCGTCGGTGCTGGACGCCTTGAAAGAGACAGACATCCCCGTCGTCGCCGCGGGCGGGTTCTTCGACGGGCGGGGGCTGGCCGCCGCATTGTGCTACGGCGCAGCCGGTGTCGCGATGGGTACCCGGTTTCTGCTCACCTCGGATTCCACCGTGCCCGACGCAGTCAAGCAGCGTTATTTGGAGGCGGCTCTGGACGGCACCGTGGTCACCACCCGCGTCGATGGCATGCCGCACCGCGTGTTGCGCACCGGGCTGGTGGAGAAGCTGGAAAGCGGTTCGCGGGCAAGGGGCTTCACTGCTGCGATGCGCAACGCCGCCAAGTTCAAGAAGATGTCGCAGATGACCTGGCGGTCGATGATCGCCGACGGCCTGGCAATGCGTCACGGCAAGGACCTGACCTGGTCGCAGGTAGTGATGGCGGCCAACACCCCGATGCTGCTGAAAGCCGGTCTGGTGGAGGGCAATACCGAGGCCGGGGTGCTGGCCTCCGGTCAGGTGGCCGGCATCCTCGACGACCTGCCGTCGTGCGCCGAGCTGATCCAGACAATCGTCGCCGACGCCATCAAGCATCTGCAGGCCGCATCCGCGCTGGTGGAGTAACCCTTCACCGACGCCGAGTGTGTGGGTTGTGGACAGAAATCCTCGAAATGCCGTGCATAACCCCCACACTCGACGCGATGAGCGCCCCTACAGTCGTTCGATGATGGTGACGTTGGCGGTGCCGCCGCCCTCGCACATCGTCTGCAGGCCATACCGGCCGCCGGTGCGCTCCAGCTCGTTGAGCATGGTGGTGAACAGCTTGGCCCCGGTGGCGCCCAGCGGATGCCCGAGCGCGATCGCCCCGCCGTTGGGGTTGACCTTCTCCGGGTCGGCCTTGATCTCCTTGAGCCACGCCAGCACGACCGGCGCGAAGGCCTCGTTGATCTCGACGGTGTCGACGTCGTCGATCGAGAGCCCGGTCTTTTCCAGCGCGTAGCGGGTGGCCGGAATCGGCCCGGTCAGCATGAACACCGGATCCGCACCGCGGGCACTGATGTGGTGGATGCGGGCCCGCGGGGTGAGCTTGTGGTCCTTGACCGCCTGCTCGGAGGCCAGCAGTACCGCGCTGGCGCCGTCGGAAATCTGGCTCGCCACCGCCGCGGTCAGCCGGCCGCCCTCCGACAGAGTCTTCAGGGCGGCCATCTTCTCCAGCGACGTCTCTCGCGGGCCCTCGTCGATCCGGAAATCGCCGACTGCCACGATCTCGTTGTCGAAATGCCCGCCCCTGATCGCTGCGAGCGCGCGCTCATGGCTGGTCAGCGCGAACTGCTCCATCTCCTCGCGGGACAGGTTCCATCGCTCGGCGATCAACTCCGCGCCGCGGAACTGCGAGATTTCCTGGTCGCCGTAACGATGCAGCCAATTCTTCGATTCGCCGGTGGGCGAGGTGAAACCGAACTCCTTGCCGACCACCATGGCCGAGGCGATCGGGATCTGGCTCATGTTCTGAATGCCGCCGGCCAGGATCACATCCGCCGTCCCGGACATAATCGCTTGGGCACCAAACGAAATCGCCTGCTGGCTGGATCCACATTGCCGGTCAACGGTGACACCGGGCACCTCCTCGGGGTAGCCGGCCGCAAGCCAGGCGTTGCGCCCGATGTTGCCGGCCTGTCCGCCGAGGGCGTCCACGCATCCGACGATCACGTCATCGACGGCGGCCGGATCGACATCGACACGGTCGAACAGGCCGTGGAAAGCGGCCACACCCAGGTCGATCGGATGCACGCCGGCCAGCGATCCATTGCGCTTGCCGACCGCGGTACGCACCGCGTCGATAACGTAGGCCTGGGAAACTCCAGCCATTTCAGACTCCTTCTTTGGTGATTCCGCCAAGGACGATGGCGAGATACTGCTGACCCACCTGCTCCGCGGTGAGCGGTCCGCCGGGTTGATACCAACGCACCGACACCCAGGTGGTGTCGCGGATGAAACGGTAAACCAGGTCCACGTCGAGATCCGGTCGGAAGTAACCCTCTTCGATGCCCTGGTGCAGCACGTCGACCCACATCTTGCGCTGCTGTTTGTTCATGTCCTCGATGTAGGAGAAGCGGGGCTGCGACAACAGCCGCTTCGCCTCATCCTGGTAGATGACGACCTGGGCATGTCGGTGCTCGATCGCGTCGAACGACGTCATGAACAGTCCCTTGAGGCGCTCCAGCGGATTTGGTTGCGTGTCAATGATTTCCTGATAGCGGCCGAACAGCCAGTCCAGGAAACCCCGCAACACCTCGTCGACCATCTCCTCCTTGGAGGCGAAGTGATGGTAGAGGCTGCCGGACAGGATGCCTGCGCCGTCGGCGATATCACGCACGGTCGTCGCCCGCAGGCCGCGTTCGGCGAACATCGCGGCGGCCAGTTCCAGAAGTTCGTCGCGTCTGTTCATGGGTGCTGACTCGAGACCGAAATCACCTCTCCAGTCAGGTAACTGGAGTAGTCGCTGGCCAGAAACGCAATGGTGGCCGCCACCTCCCACGGCTCTGCTGCGCGTCCGAACGCCTCGCCTGCCGACAACCGATCGAGCAGTTCCGCCGAGGTGGTTTTGTCCAAGAACTTGTGCCGGGCGATGCTGGGCGAGACCGCGTTGATCCGCACTCCGTATTCGACGGCTTCGATTGCGCTGCACCGGGTTAGCGCCATCACCCCGGCCTTGGCCGCCGCATAGTGGGACTGCGAATGCTGCGCCCGCCAGCCCAGGACGCTGGCGTTGTTGACGATCACCCCGCCGTGGCCGGCGTCGCGGAAGTAGCGCAGCGCCGCACGGGTAGCACGGAACACCGACGTCAGCGTGACATCCAGGACGCGGTCCCACTCCTCATCGGTCATGTCGGCCACCGAGGTTTGGCCGCCCAACCCGGCGTTGTTGACCAGCACGTCGATTCGGCCCATCCGCGCAGTCGCAGAAGCGATCAGCGCGTCGACCTGCGCGGTGGAGGTGACGTCGCACAGCACATGCTCCACCCGGCCCAGCCCGAGCGCGGACAGCTCTTGAGCCGTCTCGCCCAGCCGTCGTTCGTGGTGATCGGAGATGACGACGTCGGCACCCTCGACGAGCGCCCGCCGGGCGGTGGCCGATCCGATTCCCGTGCCGGCCGCCGCCGTGACGATCACGACCTTGTCGGTCAGAAGTCCGTGTCCGTCAACCTCTTTCGGTGCGACGGCGAGCGTCATCCCTTGACCTCCCGGGGCAGGCCGAGCACCCGCTCGGCGATGATGTTGCGCTGAATCTCGTTCGACCCGCCGTAGATGGTGTCGGCCCGCGTGAACAGGTAGAGGCGCTGCCACTCGTCGAAATCACCGTCGGCCAACACCATGCCCGCCTTGGCCCGCACATCCATCGCAATCTCACCGAGCTCCCGATGCCAATTGGCCCACAACAGCTTTGAGACGTTATCTTTCCCGGCGGCCTGGCCGCCTCCCTCGACGTCCATGGTGGCCAGGGCGTACGAGCGCATCGCCCGCAGGCCTGCCCAAGACCGGGTCAGCCGTTCCCGGATCAGCGGATCGTCAGCAGCACCAGTGCGTTTGGCGAGTTCGACGACGCCGTTCAGCTCGCGCACGAAGACGATCTGTTGGCCGAGGGTGGACACGCCACGCTCGAAGGTCAGCGTCCCCATGGCGACCCGCCACCCGTCGCCCGGGGCGCCGACCACCAGATCGGCGTCGGTGCGGGCGTCGTCGAAGAACACCTCGTTGAACTCCGAGTCGCCCGTCAGCTGCACGATCGGGCGGATCTGCACCCCGGGCTGATCCAGTGGCACCAGCAGATAGGACAAACCAGCATGCCGCTTGGAGCCCTTCTCGGTGCGGGCCACCACGAAACACCACTGCGCCCAGTGCGCCAGCGACGTCCACACCTTCTGCCCGTTGATCACCCACTGGTCGCCGTCGAGCACCGCGGTGGTGGACACGTTGGCCAAATCGCTGCCGGCGCCGGGCTCGGAGTAGCCCTGGCACCACAACTCGGTGACGTCGAGGATCTTCGGCAAGAACCGCTGCTGCTGCTCGGGCGTGCCGTACTGGATCAATGTCGGGCCGAGCAGTTCCTCCCCGAAGTGGTTGACCTTGGCGGGCGCGTCGGCGATCGCGTATTCCTCGTAGAACGCCACCCGGTGCGCGACGGACAGGCCGCGGCCGCCGTGCTCGACCGGCCAGCCCAAACAGGTCAGGCCGGATTTCGCCAGATGCCGGTTCCAAGCGAGCCGCTCCTCGAAGGCCTCGTGTTCGCGACCCGGCCCGCCGAGACCCTTGAGCGCGGCGAATTCACCGACCAGGTTTGCGGTCAGCCAGTCACGGACCTCAGCCCGGAACTCCTCGACGTCCTGCACCCCTGTAGGCTAACCTACCAAGCACTTGCTTGCTAAAGGAGTTGTCGATGTCGAGCGCGCCGCAGACCATTCCTGCGGTGTTGGACCGCATCGCGCGCGATCTCCCCGACCACAATGCGCTGGTCACACCCGATCGCACCCTCACTTTCGCCGGACTGCGCAACGAGGTGCGCCGAGCCGCGGCGGCGATGATCAAGCTCGGTGTGGGCGCCGGCGACCGGGTGGCGATCTGGTCGCCGAACACCTGGCACTGGGTTGTCGCATGCTTGGCCACTCACTACGCCGGCGCCGCAGTGGTGCCGCTGAACACCCGATACACCGCGGCCGAAGCCACCGACATCCTGGCCCGCACCGGCGCCCCGCTGCTGGTGGCAATGGGTGAGTTCCTCGGCGCGGACAAGGTCACCGCCTTGGACCGTGGCGCGCTACCCGAACTACGTCACATCGTTCGGGTCCCGGTAGACGCCGACGACGGGACGTGGGACGAGTTCGTCGCCGGCGGTAGTGACTTACAGGCCGCCGATGCGCGCGCCGCCGCAGTCAACCCCGACGACGTCTCCGACATTCTGTTCACCTCCGGGACCACCGGCCGCAGCAAAGGTGTGCTGTGTGCGCATCGGCAATCGCTGGCCGGTTCGGCGGCCTGGGCGGCCTGCGGCAAGGTGACCAGCGACGACCGCTACCTGTGCATCAATCCGTTCTTCCACAACTTCGGCTACAAAGCGGGCATCCTGGCCTGCCTGCAGACCGGCGCGACCCTGATCCCGCAACTGACGTTCGACCCGGAGCAGGCGATGCGCGCGGTAGCCGAGCACCGGATCACAGTGCTCCCCGGACCGCCGACCATCTACCAATCGCTGCTCGACCATCCCGCCCGTGACGACTACGACCTGAGCTCGCTGCGGTTCGCGGTCACCGGTGCGGCCGCGGTGCCGGTGGTATTGGTCGAGCGGATGCAGACCGAGCTCGACATCGACATCGTGCTGACCGCCTACGGCCTCACCGAATCCAACGGCTTCGGGACCATGTGCCGCGCCGACGACGACGCCGTCACGGTGGCCACCACGTGCGGTCGGCCGATCGCCGACTTCGAGCTACGGATCGGCGATCGCGGTGAGGTGCTGTTGCGCGGGCCCAACGTGATGCTCGGCTATCTCGACGACCCGCAGGCCACCGCGGAGGCGATCGATCCCGCCGGCTGGCTGCATACCGGCGACATCGGAAAGCTCGACGCCGCAGGCAATCTGCAGATCACCGACCGGCTCAAGGACATGTACATCTGCGGCGGCTTCAACGTCTATCCGGCCGAGGTCGAGCAGGTGTTGGCCCGCCTGGACGGTGTGCTGGACTGCGCGGTGATCGGCGTGCCAGATGACCGCCTCGGCGAGGTCGGCCGGGCGTTCCTGGTGACGCGGCCCGGATGCGAGCTCGACGAGCAGGCGGTGATCGCCCACGCCCGCCAATACCTGGCGAATTTCAAAGCCCCCCGTTCGGTGAGGTTTGTCGACACGCTGCCGCGCAATGCGGGCGGCAAGGTGGTCAAACCGGTACTGCGAGAGATGCCATAGATGGACCTTGATTTCGACGACGAAACGCGTGAATTCCAGCGCGAAGTGCGCGAGTTCCTTGCGGCCAACAAAGAGTCGTTTCCCACCAAGTCCTACGACACCGCGGAAGGTTTCGAGCAGCATCGTCGGTGGGACCGAGTGCTATACGACGCCGGCCTGTCGGTGATCACCTGGCCACGCAAATACGGCGGCCGCGACGCCAGCCTGTTGCAGTGGGTCGTATTCGAAGAAGAGTACTTTCGCGCCGGCGCGCCCGGTCGGGCGAGCGCCAACGGCACTTCGATGCTGGCGCCGACGTTGTTCGCGCACGGCACCGAGGAACAGCTGGATCGGATCTTGCCGAAAATGGCCAGCGGCGAGGAGATCTGGGCACAGGCCTGGTCGGAGCCCGAGTCGGGCAGCGATCTGGCATCGCTGAGATCAACGGCGACGAAGACCGACGGCGGCTGGCTGCTGAACGGCCAGAAGATTTGGAGTTCGCGGGCGCCGTTCGGCGACAGAGCTTTCGGATTGTTCCGCTCCGATCCGGAGGCCGAGCGTCATCGCGGCCTGACGTATTTCATGTTCGACCTCAAGGCCGACGGGATTACCGTACGACCGATCGCCCAGCTCGGCGGCGATACCGGTTTCGGCGAGATCTTCCTCGACGACGTGTTCGTGCCCGACAACGATGTGATCGGCCAGGTGAACGACGGTTGGCGGGCCGCGATGAGCACGTCGAGCAACGAGCGCGGCATGTCGCTGCGCAGCCCGGCGCGGTTTCTGGCCGCTGCCGAACGACTAACAGAGCTGTGGAAGACCAACGCCGACAGCGCTTTCAGCGATCAGGTCGCCGACGCGTGGATCAAGGCGCAGGCGTACCGGCTGCACACGTTCGGCACGGTGACCCGCCTGGCCGGCGGCGGTGAACTCGGCGCGGAGTCGTCGGTGACCAAGGTGTTCTGGTCGGACCTGGACGTCGCGGTGCACCAGGCCGCGCTGGACATCCGTGGCGCCGACGGCGAGCTGGCCGGCTCGTGGACCGACGGGTTGCTGTTCGCGCTAGGCGGCCCGATCTACGCGGGCACCAACGAGATTCAGCGCAACATCATCGCTGAGCGGCTGCTGGGCCTGCCTCGGGAGAAGACGAAATGAATTTTGAACTTGACGCGCAGCAGCGTGATTTCGCGGGGAGCATCGACGCGGCACTCGCGGCAGCGGACGTGCCGGGCGCGGTGCGCGCATGGGCCAACGGCGACACCGCACCCGGTCGCAAGGTGTGGGCGCAGCTGGCCGATCTGGGCGTCACCGCTTTACTGGTGCCGGAACGGTTCGACGGCCTCGACGCACACCCGGTCGACCTCGTCGTCGCATTGGAGCGGCTGGGACACTGGTGTGTGCCCGGTCCGATCACCGAATCCATCGCGGTAGCACCGGTTTTGCTGGCAGACGACGAACGGTGCGCTGCGCTGGCCGGCGGTGAGCTGATCGTCACCGT
This sequence comes from Mycobacterium fragae, assembly GCF_002102185.1. GTDB lineage: Bacteria > Actinomycetota > Actinomycetes > Mycobacteriales > Mycobacteriaceae > Mycobacterium > Mycobacterium fragae. The sequence continues at coordinate 69,777 of NZ_LQOW01000026.1, read as the reverse complement.
CGCGCTACCGCCGCAGGTGCCGCGAGCGGTCGACGCCGATGCCGCCGGGCTGGTGTTGATCGCCGAGTCAGGAGGGGTCAGCGAGGCGCAGGCTAGTGAGCAGCACGAGTCCGTCGACCCCAGCCGTCGGCTCTTCGACGTGACGGCCACCGGCGCGGCCTGGGATGCCGATGTTGCGCGCGCCTACGAGTTCGGCGCGCTGGCCACCGCTGCACAACTCGTCGGCGCCGGGCAGGCACTGCTGGACGCGGCCGTCGACTACGCAAAGCAACGCGCACAGTTCGGCCGGGTGATCGGCTCGTACCAGGCGATCAAACACAAGCTGGCCGACGTGCGCATCTCGGTCGAGCTGGCCCGCCCGCTCGTGTACGGCGCGGCCCTGTCGCTGGCGGCGGAGTCCCCCGACACCGCTCGCGATGTGAGTGCGGCCAAGGCTGCGGCTGCTGACGCGGCGTTGCTGGCTGCCCGCTCCGCGCTGCAGACCCACGGCGCCATCGGGTTCACCGCCGAACACGACTTGTCACTGTGGCTGCTGCGGGTGCAGGCGCTACGACCGGCCTGGGGCGAGCCGGCCGTGCATCGGCGACGGGTACTGGAGGCATTGACATGACCACAACTGACGAACGGGAGCTGCTGCGCGAGACCGTTGCGGCGCTGGTCGCCAAGCATGCCGGTCCTGAGGCGGTGCGAGCGGCGATGGAATCGGCGCGCGGCTACGACGAATCCCTGTGGCGACTGCTGTGCGAGCAGGTCGGCGCCGCCGCGCTGGTGGTGCCCGAGGAATACGGCGGTGCCGGCGGCTATCTCGGAGACGCGGCCGTCGTCCTGGAAGAGCTTGGCCGCGGGCTGGTTCCCACCCCGCTGCTGGGCACCACGCTGGCTGAACTGGCGCTGCTCGCCGCCGACGATCCCGACGCCGACGCGCTGGGGCCGTTGGCGGAAGGCGCGGCGATCGGTGCCGTGGTTTTCGACCCCGACTACGTCGTCAACGGCGACGTCGCCGACATCGTCATCGCGGCCAGCTCGCCAGACCATCCAGGCAAACTCACCAGGTGGACCACGTTCGGCGCGGAGCCGGTCACCACGATGGATCCCACCCGCCGGCTGGCCCGACTCACACCGCAGAGCACTGCGCCGCTGGGTGCGGACCCCGGTATCGCCGATATCGCGGCGATTCTGCTGGCCGCGGAGCAGATTGGCGCGGCCGCCCGCTGTCTGGACCTGACCGTCGCCTACAGCAAGGAACGTGTGCAGTTCGGCCGGCCGATCGGTAGCTTCCAGGCGCTCAAGCACCGGATGGCCGATCTCTACGTGGCGGTGCAGGCAGCTCGCGCCGTGGTGCACGACGCGATAGCGGAGCCATCTGCCACATCGGCAGCACTCGCCCGGGTCGCGGCCACCGAGGCGTTCAACAGGGTGGCCGCCGAAGGCATACAGCTCCACGGTGGTATCGCAATCACCTGGGAACACGACATGCAGCTGTACTTCAAACGGGCGCATAGCAGTTCGCAGCTGCTCGGTCCGGCACGCGAACACCTGCGCCGGCTGGAAGAAGAAGTGTTCTAGCTTGGCAGACATGACCGACCGCGTCGCACTACGTGCTGGGATCCCGCCGTTCTACGTGATGGACGTCTGGCTGGCGGCGGCCGAGCGCCGGCGCACCCACGGCGATCTGGTGAATCTGTCAGCGGGACAGCCCAGTGCGGGCGCCCCCGAGCCGGTGCGCGCCGCGGCCGCGGCGGCGCTGCATCTCAACCAGCTCGGATACACGGTGGCACTGGGAATCCCGGAGCTGCGCGCCGCGATTGCGGCGTCGTATCAGGATCGGCACGGCCTGACGGTCGATATCGACGATGTGGTGATAACGACGGGCTCGTCGGGTGGATTTTTGTTGACGTTTCTGGCCTGCTTCGACGTCGGCGACCGGGTGGTGGTCAGCAGTCCCGGATACCCCTGCTACCGCAATATTCTGGCCGCGCTCGGGTGCGAGGTCGTCGATCTCGAATGCGGACCCGAGACCCGGTTCCAGCCCACAGCACGGATGCTCGCGGAGCTCGATCCGCCCGTGCAGGGAGTGGTGGTGGCCAGCCCGGCCAACCCGACCGGGACAGTCATCCCGCCCGACGAGCTGGCAGCGATCGCGTCCTGGTGTGAGCACGCCGGCGTGCGGCTGGTCAGTGACGAGGTCTACCACGGGCTGATCTACCAGGGCGCGCCGCAGACCAGCTGCGCGTGGCAGACATCGCGAGATGCGGTGGTGGTCAACAGCTTTTCCAAGTACTTCGCAATGACCGGATGGCGGCTGGGCTGGCTGCTCGTTCCGCTCGAGCTGCGCCGCGCAGTGGACCGCCTGACCGGAAACTTCACCATCTGCCCCCCCGTGCTGTCACAGTATGCCGCGGTCGCCGCGTTCACCCCGGAAGCCGTCGAAGAAGCCGACGGGCATCTGCACCAGTACGCCATCAATCGCCGGATGCTGCTCGATGGTCTGCGCGAAATCGGTATCGACCGGCTGGCACCCACCGACGGCGCGTTCTACGTCTATGCCGACGTCTCGGATTTCACCGCAGACTCAATGGCGTTCTGTTCAAAGCTGTTGGCCGACACCGGGGTTGCGATCGCGCCGGGCATCGACTTCGACACCACTCGCGGCGATTCCTTCGTCCGGCTCTCTTTCGCCGGGCCGACCAGCGACATCGAGGAGGCGTTGCGCCGCATCGGGCGGTGGCTGCCGCGTCGCTAGGAGACCTCGTCGAGACGTGCTTCGAGCGCGCTGCGTTCGCCCACATCTGCGGTGTTGATGCCGAATCGGTCATTCAGCGTAGCGATCACCGAGGCGGCGTCGTCGAGGCGGATCTTCTCGGATTCTCCGCGACGGTGGACGGCCAGATTCCGGCCGGCCAGGTTCCATCGCTCGTCGGCTGTGACCAGCGCGGCGGTCAGGCCGGTCACGAAGTGCGACGACGGATGGGTGGAAGCAAACCAGCTTCCCATCTGCAGATCGATTGGCGGGGCGGTCCGGGTGGCGAACTGGTAGAGCGGCTGCCACTCGCCGCGGATCAAGGCCTGCAGGATCAGCCCGTCGCGGGAGTGCTCGAGACGGTATGGCTCGTGCATTGTCTGCTGGACGTTGCCGGCCTCCAGGTGGATGGGAGATGTCGGTGTCTGGCCGCCGAAACCGACGTCTACCAGGTAAGGCCCATGGTCGCCGGGCACCGTCACTTCCAACAGGGTGTGTGTCAGTGGGGGCACGGGCGAGTTCGGCTCGCGCATCCACACCACGCGCCCGGCGAATCGGCGAACCCCGAAGCCGAGTTCCTTCAACACGTAACCCATCAGCCCGTTGTGCTCGTAGCAGTAGCCGCCGCGACGCCGGTGAACCAGCTTGTCGTTCAGCGCCTTTGGACTGAGGTCGTCGACCGGTACGCCCATCAGCGGGTCGAGATTTTCGAACGGAATCGATGTGGTGTGGGCGGTCACCAGCTCCCGTAGCACATCGAGCGTCGGGTCGGCAGCCCCGCGATAGTTGATTCGATTGAAGTATCCGGCCAGATCCACTGTCATATCGGTCGTTGAGGTTACGCGGCCCGCGCCTCGACGACACTGAGGGGTGAGGCGGTTCGCACCACCCGCGTCATCCGGAATCCGGCTTGGCGGAGGAGGTCGCCGTATTCCGCGGCGGTGCGTTCGCGGGCCGCCAAGTTCAGCAGCATCTCCAGATCCGCCCATTTCCCGGGGAAGTCACGGTCGTGGTCGGGGATGACCAGTTCGACCAGCAACACCGTGGCCCGGGGGCCGGCGGCCGCGCGAATGTTGCGCAGGATCTGCACCGCCTTCTCATCGGGCCAGTCGTGCATGATGTTTTTCAGGATGTAGGCGTCGCCGCCGCCTGGGATGCTGTCGAAGAATGTCCCCTCCGCGATGCAGACCCGATCGGCGACGTTGTGCTTGCGCAACATGCTCGGGGCGCCGGCGACGACGTGCGGCAGGTCGTAGAGGACGCCCCGCGATTCTGGTGCCGCCGCCAGGATCGCGGCAAGCAATGGTCCCTGACCGCCGCCGACGTCGACGATCGTGGGGTAGGCGCTGAAGTCGTAGCCGGCGACCACCGACGCGTCGGTCAACTCCGAAATACTCGTCATGGTCCGGTTGAACAGGTCAGCGAGCTCGGGCTGTTCGGCGAAGTAGTCGAAGCTTTCCTTGCCGCGCAATGCCGGGACCACCGCAGTCCCGGTCCGGACGGCATCCACTAGCAGGGTCCAACGTTCGCGTTGCTCCTGTGACCCGTAGAACCGCGCCGCCCACGACATCGACACCGGCGCGTCTGAACGCAAGGTGTCGGCAAGGGAGTTCAGCTCATAGCGGCCGTCGCGGCGACGCCGAAAGACCCCGCGGCTGATCAACGCCCGCAGCAGCCGGCTCAGCGCGTCCGCGTCCGCGCCCACCCGGCCCGCCAAATCCTCGATCGCCAACGGTCCGTCGGCCAGGGCATCCGCGACGCCGAGTTGGGCTGCGACAGTGACGGCTTGTGACGTCCAGGTGGCGATGATCATCTCCATCATCGCCGCCGGCGCGGGCGCCAGCCGTTGATTGAGGCGATACAAGTAGTGACGTGTCCACTCGACAACACGAGCCAGCGTGGCGGGCGGAACCCTTACCGTCGTCGACATCGCCTCAGCCCACAAGATCGGGGGCCGTCGCGGCACCGAGATTGCGGCTGATCTCCGCTGAGATCCCGCGGTGGCTGACCCAGCTCAGGAACGTCGTCAGTCCCCAGGTCATCAGCCGGTCGGAGATCATTGCCACCGGTCTTAGCACCGGCTCAGGCCGCGACACCTGCTGCGTGGTAACCCATGACACGGCCTTGACCTTGCGTCGCCTGGTGTCCTCGTACCACCGCAAGGCGCTCGAGAGACTTCTGTTGCGGAAGTCCGAAAGCGCCTTGCACAACACCATCGTGTCGAGCAGCGCCTGATTGGTGCCCTGCGCGAGAGTCGGCGGCATCGTGTGTGCGGCATCGCCGAGCAACGTCACGGCGCCCCGGCCCGCGCGGGGAATCGGATGCCGAAAATGCGGGAACGGCGAAGGGGTCAAGTCATCGTCGGTCAACGTCCCGAGTAGGCGATCAACGTCCTCCGACCACCCGACGAAATGGGAACGGATCATCTCGATCGGACGTTGGGGCCTGACGAAGCCCGGCGACCACGGTAAGTCAAACCACCACTGCACATGTGAGCCTCCGGCCGGCCACAGGCCGAGGTTCCCGTGCTTGCCGACAATCATCGTTGCGACTCGCCTGTCCGCAATGTCCGCAAGGGGCGCCAGGCCCTGCCAGCTACACCATCCCGTCGGCTTCGCGGGTCGCGCACCGACGACGTCTCGGACCATCGAGTGCAGCCCATCGGCACCGATCAACAGATCTCCCTCGGCCGAGCTGCCGTCGTCGAACTCGACCCGCACCCCTTCATGTCGATTGAGCACTCGCACCGCGCGGCGGTTGCAACGGATTCGATCGGCCGGAAAGCCTTGCAGCAGGCGTTCCAAGAGGACTCGCCGCGGGACCATCCGAACGGGCGCGCCCAGCCGGTTCGTCATCGCGGTTATGTCCAGGGTGGTGAGCCGGCGGCCCGTCGATGTCAGCACCTGAACTGCCGAGAGCAGCTGACCGGCCCCGTCCATATCGACGTCCAGCTGCTGTAGAACCGTCGCGCCGTTGGACCAGATGGTCACCGCGCCGCCGCCAGGCTTCACGTCAGGTCGCTGGTCGAAGACGGTGACGTCGTGCCCGTCGCGCAACAGCCCCCGGGCAACGGATATCCCACTGACACCGGCGCCGACGACAAGGACCCGAAGCGACCGCACGCTAGTCCTCTGCGTGGCGCTGGTAGTCCCACCGCTCGAGTCGCGCTTGCAGCCTGACCAAGCCCAGCCCGGCGAACGGCGCGCCTGCTGCCAGGTAGACCATCAGCAAGTGACTCATCTCAGACCTCCTACTGCTAACACGCTGAACCTCGCCGGGAAGTTCACGGCGGCGCGACACAATGTGGTCATGGCGATGAGAAAGTCAGCATGAGTCTGGCTATCTCCGATCACGAGCGGGCCGCGCTGGCCGAGGTGGCACAGTTCCCCTTGTTCGCTGCGATCACCGGGCGGCGGTCGCGGAGATTCCCGGTCGGCGGGCGGATACCGGCCGGAGCGCTGGCCTACAACAGCCGTCGGCCGGTACAACCGTTGTCGGAAGTCGAACGCGCGCTGATGGTTTCGGTCACCGGCGGGGTCACCGGTTGGCACTTCGGCATCACCCATAACCCCAGCTATGCGCCATCGTTGCCCAACTACTCCGGCAGCGCGACCGGTCGAACGTTCCCGTCGGCCGCTGGCTTCCACACCAGCCAGCTGTTCTTCACCGATGACACCGGGACTTTCATGTTGCCCAGCCGCGACGAGCAACCGCGCCAGTTCGACGGCATCGAGGAGTGGATCAGCCACACCGCGGAGTCCTATGTGCGCATTTCGGACACTCGGCTCCAACTGCCCCGCGAGGAACCGCACATGGAGGGCCACAACCTGTGGATTGGCAACCATCCGGGCAGCCTGCTGGCATTCCCGGTGGCGGACCTCGCCGAGCACCTGATGGAAAACCTGTGGTTCTTCGCGGCCAACGGCTACCTGATCGTCGATGACGTCAACGGCCGCAATATCCCCGGCCTGGAACGGTTTTCCGCGCTGCCGCACGCCGACGACCCGATTCCAGTGTCGTTCGTCGAGCAGTACACGCTCACCGAGGCGAGTGCGGAGCTGGCCATCGCCACCAACACCGGCGTGCTGGCGCTGCAGGCGATGGGCCTGGGCGGCTGGACCTACGACGGGCTCGACCGGCTGTCGGTTTTGGGCGGCTTGGGCTTCATCGCCGACCACGACGAACGCTGGCCCTTCCCGAATGTCACCGGCCTGCCGGGATACTTCGAGACGCTGAGTCCGCCGCACGTGCCGTCGGTGGCGGCTGGTGTGAACAAGCTCGTCGCGCGGAAGTACGGACCCGGTGGGCCGTTTCACCCCGACACCCCGGGGCCATGGTCGGACACACCGAAGGTGCGCGCCTCCGCGCTGCCTCCGGAGGGGATCCAGGAGGTGGTCACCGTCGAGGCGTCTTACATCTACGACGCCTTCGGCAAGCTGCCCGGCACCGTGCCGACCGTGCACGTGCTGATGTACCTACAGGCGCAACACCTGGACACCGACTTCTACGACGAGTTCTTCGGACCAGGCGCCTACTTGCCGACGCACGCCGACCACCAGGCCCGCTGGCACGGGTAGTCCCTAGCGACGACGTTTTCTCTTGCGGTTCCGGCGTCGTCGACGATTCGGCGAGGGCCGAAGCGCGGCCTGTGGGCCCGGTGGCCTCGGCCGCGTGTTCGGGGAGGGGCGCAGCCGCGCGTACATCTCTCCGATAGCAGCGAGGCGCACCTCGAGCGCCGCCGACTCCATCAGCGCCGCGACAGCCATCGCATCGACCAAGCCGAGCTCGTCCAACCCGCTGATCTCGTCTGGCTGCGGCAATTCATATGATTCGAACATGTGTGCGACTCTAAGGGACTCCACCGACAGTACCCGCGAGTGTGCGTTTTCATACGCCCGCGGCGTGTCGTGTATGAAACCGCACGATCGGCGCCGGATCAGTAGCACGGCGGGCTAAAGCCAGGTGTCCTGGGTGGTCGTGGTGAGGAATGCCTCGAGGTCGTCGCGCCACTGCGCCGGCGTGGTCTTGTCGGGTTCGATGCCGGTGTAGTCGCCGCGATAGAACAGCAGCGGCCGCGGCTTGATCATCGGAACCTCCGACAGCGATTTCACCGCACCGAACACCACGAAGTGGTCGCCGCCGTCATGCACCGAGGCGACCGTGCAGTCGATGTAGGCCAGTGACCCGTCGATGACGGGTGACCCCAACGGCGATGGGCTCCAGTCGATTCCGGCGAACTTGTCCTGCTCCTTGGAGCCGAATCGCGCCGAAATGTCCTTCTGGTTCTCGGTCAGCACGTTGACGCAGAATTTCCCGCTGGCCTCGATGGACTTCCACGAGCGTGACACCTTGGTCGGGCAGAACAGCACCAGCGGCGGCTCCAGTGACAGCGCGGCGAACGACTGACACGCAAAGCCGACCGGGACGTCGTCGTGCACGGTGGTGATGATCGTGATCCCGGTGCAGAACTGACCCAGCACGTTGCGGAACGTGCGTGCATCAATCGGCGCCGCGGTCACTGTCCCTGGGCACCTACCGTGAAGTCGTGGCCCCACAGGCTCACCGCTGTGCTCTCCCGGGCGATCCAGTCGTTATCGTCGACTTGCCTGCCCTCACAACCGAATTCGACATCAAAGCCGCCCGGCGTCTTCATGTAGAACGACAGCATGAGGTCGTTGACGTGCCGGCCCAACGTCGCCGACATCGGCACCTTGCGGCGCAGCGCGCGGTCCAGGCAGAGCCCGACGTCGTCGGAGTTCTCCACCTCGACCATCAGATGCACGATGCCGCTCGGGGTGGGCATCGGCAGGAACGCCAGGCTGTGGTGGCGGGGGTTGCAGCCGAAGAACCGCAGCCAGGCCGGGGCCCCGTCGGCAGGACGACCGACGAGTTGCGGCGGCATCCGCATGGAGTCGCGCAGTTTGAAGCCGAGCACGTCGCGGTAGAAGTGCAGGGCTTCGGCGTCGTCGCGGGTGGACAGCACGACATGCCCCAGGCCTTGCTCGCCGGTGACGAACTTGTGCCCGTAGGGGCTGACGACCCGGCGGTGCTCCAACGCGGCGCCATGAAAGACCTCTAAGCAGTTACCCGACGGATCCTGGAATTGGATCATCTCGTCGACCCGCCGATCTGCCAGTTCGGCGGCGGTGGCTTCTTTGTACGGCGTGCCCTCAACGTCGAGCCGGTTCCGGATCTCTTGCAGGCCTTCGGCGTTCGCGCATTCCCAGCCGGCTGTCGAGAGCCGGTCGTGCTCACCGGGCACGATCACCAGCCGGGCCGGGAAGTCGTCCATCCGCAGATACAGCGCGCCCTCGCATGCTCCGCTGCCCTCGACCATGCCGAGGACTTTCAGGCCGTACTCCCGCCAGGCCGCCACGTCGGTTGCCTCGATGCGCAGATAACCCAGTGACCGGATACTCATCACGCACCTCCCAGGAAATCGATGGTCAGCCTGTTGAACTCGTCGAACTTCTCCACCTGCGCCCAGTGTCCACACTGCCCGAAAACGTGCAGTTGCACACGCGGAATGGTCTTCAATGCCACCAGCGCACCGTCCAACGGGTTGACCCGGTCCTCACGGCCCCAGATCAGCAGCACCGGCTGGCGCAGCCGGTACACCTCGCGCCACATCATGCCGGCCTCGAAGTCGGCTCCGGCGAACGACTTTCCCATCGCGATCGTCGCGGCCAGAGATTCCGGTGTGCTGGCCAGTTCGAAACGCTGATCCACCAACTCCGGAGTGATGAGCTTGCGGTCATGGACCATGACCTTCAAGAACGCCTCGAGGTTATCGCGCGTGGGCTCAAAAGCGAACTTGTTCAGCCGTTTGACCCCCTCGGTGGGGTCGGGGGAGAACAGGTTGACACTGAGCCCGCCGGGGCCCATCAGCACCAGCCGTCCGGCACGGTCGGGGTAGTCGAGTGCGAACCGGACCGCGGTTCCGCCACCCAGCGAGTTGCCGACCACCGGAGCGCGCTCGATGCCGAGATGGTCAAACAGGCCCTTGAGAGCCGCTGCGGCATAACGGTTGAACTGTCCATGCTCGGCGCGCTTGTCGGAGTGGCCGTAGCCGGGCTGGTCGACAGCCAGGACATGAAAGCGCTGCGCCAGCACGGCGATATTGCGGGAGAAGTTTGTCCAGCTCGATGCGCCGGGACCGCCGCCGTGCAGCAGTATCACCGTCTGGTCGTTGCCGACGCCCGCCTCGTGGTAGTGCAGCTTCAGCGGGCCGTCTACGTCGACTTCCGCATAGCGCGAGGTCGACTCGAAGGTCAGCTCCTCAGTCGTGGTCATCAGACCATGGTGTCGCCGGGCGGCAACCCGAACTCGTGGTTCCCGAAGATGACGTACGCACGCTCCGGATCGTTGGCCGCGTGCACCCGGCCGGCGTGTGCGTCGCGCCAGAACCGCTGAATGGGGGCCGTATTGGCCAGCGCAGTGGCGCCGGACGCCTCGAAGAGCCGGTCGACCGAACCGATCGCGCGGCCAGTCGCGCGTACCTGGTCACGGCGGGCGCGGGCGCGCAGCTCGAACGGAATCTCCTTGCCGGCGGCCAGCAACGCGTATTCGTCACCGACGTTGCCGATCAGCTGCCGCCACGCCGCGTCGATGTCGCTGGCCGCCTCGGCGATCCGGACCTTGGCGAACGGGTCGTCCTTGGCCTTCTCGCCGGCGAACGCCGCGCGGATCCGCTTGCCTTGATGTTCGACGTGCGCCTCGTACGCGCCGTACGCCATCCCCACGATCGGCGCGGTGATTGTGGTGGGATGCATTGTGCCCCAAGGCATCTTGTACACGGGCGCGGTGTTGGTCTGCAGCCCGCCGGCGGTGTGGTCATTCATCGCCTTGTAGGACAGGAACCGGTGTCGGGGCACGAAGACGTTCTTGACGTGAAGCGTGTTGCTGCCGGTTCCGCGCAGCCCGACGACGTGCCACACGTCCTCGATCTCGTACTCGCTGCGCGGGATCAAAAAGCTGCCGAAGTCCACGGGTCGACCGTCCTTGATCACCGGACCGCCGACAAAGGTCCAGGTGGCGTGGTCGCAACCCGACGACCAGTTCCACGAGCCGTTGACGCGGTAGCCGCCGTCGACCACTTCCCCGGCACCCATCGGTGCATACGACGACGAGATGCGTACGTTGGTGTCCTCGCCCCAGACCTCCTCCTGGGCCTGCTGGTCGAACAATGCCAGGTGCCAGTTGTGGACGCCGACGATTGAGCCGACCCAGCCGGTGGACCCGCAGGCACTGGCCAGGCGGCGAGCCGCCTCGTAGAACAGCGTGGGGTCGCATTCCAGCCCATCCCACTGCTTGGGCTGCAGCAACCGGAAGAAACCGATCTCCTGAAGCTCGCTGACGGTGGCGTCCGGCAACCGGCGCAGGTCCTCGGTCTCCTGAGCCCGCTGCCGCAGCTTGGGCAGCAGCTCCTCTATGCCGTCTAAGACCGACTGGGCGTCACGTTGTTCAATGGACGTCACTGCGTTGCCTCCCGGGAGTGCCGACTTACCACAGAGACTAGAACACGTTCCGATTTGTGTCGAGCAGGGTATTCCTGCGGCTGGTAGCGATAGGTGGCGTCTTTTCTGTAACCTGTTCTAGTTATGACGGAAGGTGGGGCTCCGTGGTGATGGACGCCGTCGCGGACGAGCCGCTTGGCAGCCACGTCCTGGAGCTGGAGATCGCCGACGTCGTCGCTGAGACCGACGACGCGCGCTCGCTGGTGTTCGCGGTGCCCGAAGGGGCCGACATCCCGGCCGAACGGCTGCGCTATGCCCCGGGCCAGTTCCTCACCCTGCGCGTCCCCAGCGACCGCACCGGATCGGTGGCGCGTTGCTATTCGCTGTGCAGCTCCCCGTTCACCGACGACGCGCTGACCGTCACCGTCAAGCGGGACGGCCGCGGGTACGCGTCGAACTGGCTGTGCGACCATGCCCACCCCGGGATGCGGATCCACGTGCTCGCCCCGTCGGGCAACTTCGTGCCCAAGACGCTCGACGACGATTTCCTGCTGATCGCCGGCGGCAGCGGCATTACCCCGATCATCTCGATCTGCAAGTCGGCGTTGTCGGAGGGCAGCGGGCAGGTGGTACTGCTCTACGCGAACCGCGACGACCGCTCGGTGATCTTCGGCGACGCCCTGCGCGAACTGGCCGCCAAATACCCCGACCGGCTGACCGTCGTGCACTGGCTGGAGTCGCTGCAGGGGTTGCCGAGTGCCACCGCCCTGGCGCAACTGGTCTCCCCCTACACCGACCGGCAGGCCTTCATCTGCGGGCCCGGCCCCTTCATGGAGGCCGCGAGGGAAGCTCTCGACACGCTGAAAGTGCCTGCGGCCCAAGTACATCTCGAGGTGTTCAAGTCGCTGGAGAGCGATCCGTTCGCCGCGGCGAAAGTCGAGGACGAGGGTGACGAGCCGCCGGCCACCGCGGTGGTCGAGCTCGACGGCCAGACGCACACGGTGTCATGGCCGCGCGGCGCCAAGCTGCTCGACGTGCTGTTGGACGCAGGCCTGGATGCGCCGTTCTCCTGCCGGGAAGGCCATTGCGGAGCGTGCGCCTGCAGCCTGCGCCGCGGAAAGGTGAACATGGAGGTCAACGACGTCCTGGAGCAGCAGGACCTCGACGACGGTCTCATCCTGGCCTGCCAGTCCCGGCCGGAAACCGATTCGGTCGAAGTCACTTACGACGAATAGCCGCGAGGGTTAGGTTCTGGTGATGATCAAGCGGGTGACGACCGGATTGGCAGGCGTCGTGCTCGTGCTGGCACTGGCGCCGACGTCGTCGGCGGCGAGCAATACCGCCACCACGCTGTTTCCCGTCGATGAGGGGACCCAGCTGGAGACGCACAACACGCTCGATTGCCATGCCGGGACGGGCAGCTGCGACTTCACCGTCGGAGCCGACTTGCGCACGCCGGACGGGGTGACCGGGTTTCCGCCCGGACTATGGGCTCGCCAGTCCACCGAAATCCGATCGACAAATCGGTTGGCCTACCTCGACGCCCATGCCACCGGCCAGTACGAGCGGGTGATGAAACAAGGCGGCACGGACGTCATCACCACCATCTACATGGGCGAGGGGCCGCCGGAGAAGTACCAGACGAGCGGCCGGATCGATTCGACCGACTGGCACACCGGGCAACCGAAGACCGACGTGAATGTCATTGTCTGCACGCACATTCAGGTGGTCTATCCCGGCGTCAACCTGACCTCGCCCAGTACCTGCGCGCAGACGACGTTCGCCTGAGTGCCGAATCTTCTGCGACACGCCTGACGCGATCACGGATGGCGCACGTGCGAACACGCAAAGGAGAGGTCATGGCTACCGCCGCTACGCTGACCAGCGACCAGACTTTGGAAGCCCAAGTGGCTGGACCCGCGGGGGCGAATCGTCTCTTCGTCACGACGGGATTGGCGCTATTCAGCCTCATCGCTGCCACCCCGGCAGCAGGAGTCGCCGAGACACGACAGGGGACGTTTTTCGTCAACGTGGGTCCGCAACTAACCGTCCAACAATTTCGCCAGGCCATTGCGACGGCATCGCTGTCCGGGTTGTCCACAAATGGCGACGTCAAGTTGAACTCATGGCAGATCACGGGCGTGGAAGCCGGATTCGATGAAGAGGCCGGAAGGGTGCGGGTCGAATTTGACGCTCTGGTGAGCGTGGACAGCGCCGCAGCCGGCAGCGAGACCACGGTCTTCGGCGTCGGCATTCAGGTGACAATTCTCGCCGCGATCTAGTTGCGCTGCACCGAGTAAGTGCGTGTTGGCGCTCAGTGCTGGGGGCGGTCTCCTCCGTACGGGACAGGCGGCACAATCTCGAACCGTTATTAGTCGGCCGGCTCGTCAGCGTCGAGCCATCCGGAAGACCGCCGGAAGCACTGGGATCCGTCGGAAGTCTCCTCTTCATTTCGTGGAGTGGGCAATTGGAGTCGACTCAGAAATCCGATCTCAACTCCAAGTATCCGCTTACCGTATATTCGCCGTACAAATAAGCGCCTATACCTGCAAATCTGCTTTCAGACGTCATCTTCAGTCCATCTGTCCCGGAACCAAGACCGAGGACGTCCTCAGTCGGCCAACTGGACTTCGCCGTACCGCGCTCGAGCACAATGACCTGCCTCATCGAGTCAGCCTATCGCGCCACTGCTGCATTGAAATTGCGTCCAGGGTCGCTATTCAACGAAAATCACGACCATGGCGGCAATCTCGCGGAGGATAGTCAGCGCGGCAGACCGAGTAGGCGCTCGGCGGCCAGAGTGAGCAGAATCTGCTCGGTGCCCCCGGCGATGGTCAGGCAGCGGGTGTTGAGGAAGTCGTGCACCGACTTGTCCTCGACGACGCCGGCCCCGTCGGTCAGATCCATCCGGTACTCGGCCAAGGCCTGCCGGTAACGCACCCCGATGAGTTTGCGCACACTGGATTCCGCGCCGGGGTCTTGACCGCCGACGGCGAGTTGCGCGATGCGCTGGTCGAGCAGCGAGCCGGCTTGCGCGGTAACGATCAAGCGCGCCAGCCGATCCTGTTGGGCGACATCGAGTTCCATTTCGGCCACCGCGGCCAGCAACTCCTCCATCGGATTGCCGAGCGCGGTGCCCTGCGCCATCGCGACCCGCTCGTTGGCCAGCGTGGTGCGGGCCAGCCGCCAGCCGTCGTTCACGGTGCCGACGACCATCTCGTCGGGCACGAACACGTCGTCGAGAAAGACCTCGTTGAACAACGAGGCGCCGTTGATCTCCCGCAGCGGCCGAATCATGATGCCCGGTGAGCTCATGTCGACCAGAAAGTAGGTGATGCCTTTGTGTTTCGGCGCGTCCGGATCGGTGCGAGCCAGGCATACGCCCCACTGCGCCTTGTGTGCCGAGGATGTCCACACCTTCTGCCCGGTCAGCTTCCAGCCGCCGTCGGCTCGCACCGCCTTGGTGCGCAGCGACGCCAGATCCGAGCCTGCTCCCGGCTCGGAAAACAGCTGGCACCAAAAGATTTCGCCGCGCAGGGTGGCCGGCACGAAGCGCTCCACTTGTTCGGGCGTGCCGTGCTCGAGGATGGTCGGCGCGGCCCACCACCCGATCACCAGGTCGGGGCGGTCCACACCGGCAGCCGACATCTCCTGGTCGATCAGCAGCTGCTCGGCCGGTCCGGCGCCGCGACCATACGGCGCCGGCCAGTGCGGCGCCAAGAGCCTCGCCTCGGCCAGCGCCGCCTGGCGCTTGTCCTCCGGCAACGCCGCGACATCGGCCACGGCTGCGGCGATCTGCGGCCGCAGGTCTGCGACTTCGCTCAGGTCGATGGAGAGGCGCCGACGCACACCCGCCTGGGTCAACTCGGCGGTGCGGCGCAGCCAGCGCGCCGAGCCGCCGAGGAACTGCCCGATGCCATAAGCCCGACGCAGGTAGAGGTGTGCGTCGTGCTCCCAGGTGATGCCGATGCCGCCTAGCACCTGGATGCAGTCCTTGACGTTGGCCTTGACCACGTCGATGCCGATGCCTGCTGCGATGGCCGCGGCGATCGACAACTGCTGATGATCCGGATCGGCGGCGGCGTGGGCAGCATCGGCGGCGGCCACCGCCACCTGCTCGGCACGGCAGAGCATTTCGGCGCAGATGTGCTTGATCGCCTGGAAGCTGCCGATCGGCTTGCCGAACTGCTCGCGCACCTTGGCGTATGCGACGGCGGTATCCAGCGCCCACCGGGCGATTCCAGCGGCTTCGGCAGCGAGCACGGTCGCGGCCAGGTCTCGCACCCGATCCGGCGATGCGTCGAGCACAGTGGCGGGCGCCGACGTCAGCACTACCCGCGCCAGCGGCCGGGAAAAGTCGGTGGCGCCCAGCGGTTCGATCACGACCTCGTCGGCGGAGGCGTCGACGATCAGCCAGCTGCCGTCCGCCGGTACCAACAGCAGGCCCTCCTTGTCGGCGCCCAGCACCCACGGCAGGCTGCCCGACGCCAGCGAGGCGGCGGAATCGAACTCCAGCTCGCCGTGCAGCGCCGCCCCGGCGATGCGCTCACCCGACGCCAGCGCGGCGCGCAGTCGCGGGTCGGTCACCACCAGGGTGGCCAGCGCTGTGGTCGCGACGGGTCCCGGCACCAGCGCTTTGGCAGCCTCATCGACCATCGCGCACAGATCCTCGATGCTGCCGCCGGCGCCGCCGCAGTCCTCGGGCACCGCGACGCCGAAGAGCCCCAGATCGGCCAGACCGTCGAAAACCGGCCGCCACGCCTCGGGCTTGCCCTGCTCGATGTCGCGGATAGCGGCGGTTGGTGCTGCGCCGGCAGCCCAATCGCGCACCAGCTCACGTGCCGCGAACTGTTCGTCGGTGATGGTGGCTGGCACGTTAAGGCTCCTCGGTTGACTAGAACGTGTTCTAATAGTGCCAGCGATCGACCGTCAAGTCGAACGCCATCGCAGCAGGACACCTCGGTGTCCCGGCCGCACGGAGGTGGGAAATTCGCGCTCGGCATGCGTATCGTTTCGAGCGGGAACGAAGAAGAAGGAGCTGCCCGTCACATGTCCCCCCAACTATCGGGGCCAGCGAACGCCAACTCGGGCCGCTCTTCGGACGCGCAGCCCCGTGAGGTCATGAACGTGGCGGTACTTGCCGAATCCGAGCTCGGCTCCGAAGCGCAACGGGAGCGTCGCAAACGCATCCTGGACGCGACGATGGCCATCGCCTCCAAGGGCGGCTACGAGGCAGTCCAGATGCGCGCCGTGGCCGACCGCGCGAATGTGGCGGTGGGCACGCTCTATCGGTATTTCCCCTCGAAGGTGCATCTGCTGGTCTCGGCGCTGGGCCGGGAGTTCGAGCGCATCGACGCCAAGACCGACCGGTCCACACTGACCGGCGCAACGCCCTACGAGCGGCTGAACTTCATGGTCAGCAAGCTCAACCGGGCGATGCAGCGCAACCCGCTGCTGACCGAGGCCATGACCCGTGCATACGTCTTCGCCGACGCGTCCGCCGCGGGCGAGGTCGATCACGTCGAGAAGCTCATCGACTCGATGTTCGCTCGCGCCATGGCCGACGGCGAACCGACCGAGCACCAGTACCACATCGCCCGGGTGATCTCGGACGTGTGGACGAACAACCTGTTGGCGTGGCTCACCCGAAGAGCGTCGGCCACCGACGTCAGCAAGCGACTGGACCTCGCGGTGCGGCTGCTGATCGGCAACGGGGAGAGCCAAGCGACCTGAGCGGTCAAGCCGGGGGCCCGGCGGTGCGCCCGCGGATCAGCTCGGTCTCGAACACCTCGACTTCTGGGTGGATGTTGCCGGCGTGCAACAACTCGCCGGCGCGGCGGCCCTTCTGCAGACTCGGCTGCGTCACCGTGGTCAGCCCACGGCCGATCGCTTCGGGCACGCCGTCGAACCCGGTGACCGTCATCTGACCCGGGACGTACTTGCCGCGGCCGCGCAGGTAATCCATGGCCGACAACGCCAGCACGTCCGCAGTGCACATCAGCGCAGTGATCCGCGGGTTGGCCTGCAGCGCGATTTCTGCGGCCTGCCCGCCCGATGCCGGGGTGTGCTCGGAGCTTTCCACCACGGTCAACGATTCCGGGTCGGCGCCGACCGCGGCCATCGCATCGCGGATCCCGGCTACGCGTTCGCTTTGCACCTGAAACGTCGATGACGCCAGCCGTTTGCGGTCAACCAGACCCTGCCGACGGTCGCGACGCAGCCGCATCGTGAGCACCCCGATCTCGCGGTGACCCAGGCCGAGCACGTAGTCGGCGAGCGTGCGCATCGCCGCTTTGTCGTCGATGCCGACCCGGGATGCGCCGGGAACGTCTTTGGGTTGGTCGACCACCACCACCGGCAGGCGCCGTTGCAGCACGACCTGCAGATACGGATCGTCGCCGGCCACCGAGTACACCACGAAGCCGTCGACCCCTGCCGCAAGCACCGAAGCGGCCCCGTCCGCGACGCTGCGGCTCGGGCCGACCGCCACCAGCATGAGCCCCTGACCGAGCTCTTCGCACGACTGTGCCAGTCCCGCAACGAAATCCAGCGCCGCCGGGTCACGAAAAGAATAGGTGAGCGGTTCGGTGATCACCAGACCGACCGCACCGGCCTTGCGGGTGCGCAGCGATCGCGCCACCGGGTCGGGTCCGGGGTAGCCCATCCGTTTGGCCGTGGCAAGCACTCGTTCCCGCAGCTCCGCCGAGAGCTGATCCGGCCGGTTGTAGGCATTGGAGATGGTTGTGCGCGAAACCTTGAGCTCAGCCGCCAACGATGCCAGAGTCGCCCGCCGCCGTGGCGTGGGACTCCTAGACATGCTCTGTGACGCTACAGCGCCTACTGTGACAGCGTGGCGTCCATCTCAACCGGAATCGACCTCAACGCGGACCTGGGCGAGGGCTTCGGCGTCTGGCAACTCGGTGATGACGAGGCCATGCTCGGCATCGTCACCAGCGCCAACGTCGCGTGCGGTTTCCACGCCGGCGACCCCGCCGGCCTGCTGCGGGTGTGCCGGATGGCCGCCGAGCGCGGTGTGCGCATCGGCGCACAGGTCAGCTATCGCGACCTGGCCGGGTTTGGCCGACGCTTCATCGACGTCGCGCCCGAGGACCTGCTCGCCGATGTCATCTATCAGATTGGCGCAATGCAGGGGCTCGCCCGCGCCGCCGGCTCCACCGTCTCCTACGTCAAACCCCATGGCGCCCTGTACAACACGATCGTGACCAACCGTGAGCAGGCCGCCGCCGTCGCGGAGGCGGTACGCATGGTGGACACCACGTTGCCGGTGCTGGGCCTGGCGGGTTCGGTGTTTTTCGACGAGGCGCGCCGGCGGCGCTTGCGCACCGTGGCGGAGGCATTCGCCGACCGCGCCTACCGCCCGGACGGCCAGCTGGTCTCGCGGCGGGAGCCGGGCGCGGTGCTGCACGATCCGTCGGCCATCGCCGAACGGGTGGTGGCGATGGTGACCACCGGCCGCATCGCAGCGGTCGACGGTTCAGCGGTCGCGGTGCAAGCGGAATCGGTTTGCGTGCATGGCGATTCGCCGGGCGCGGTGCAGATCGCATCGGCGGTGCGGGATCGGCTCAAGGCCGATGGCATCGACGTGAAGGCGTTCTGCTGATGCGGGCGCGGCCCGGGCGTCCGGACATCACTCGGCATTCGCACCGGTTCACCGTCCCGGCCGCCAAACCCGCTGCGCCACTGGCCGTGACGTGGATCGGCGTATCGACGTTGCTGCTCGACGACGGCTCTTCGGCGTTGATGACCGACGGCTACTTCTCGCGGCCCTCCCTGAAGCGGGTGGCGTTGGGCAAGGTGGCGCCGTCGGCCGCACGGGTGGACGAGTGCCTGGCCCGCGCCAACGTGACACGTCTGGAGGCGGTCATCCCTGTCCACACGCACATCGATCACGCGTTGGATTCCGCGCTGGTCGCCGACCGCACCAGCGCACAACTGGTCGGGGGCGAATCGGCGGCCAACGTCGGCCGGGGCTACGGCCTTGCCGAAGACCGGTTGGTGGTCGCCGTCCCGGGAGAGCCAATTGTGTTGGGCGCCTTCGAGGTGACGCTGATCGAGTCGCACCACTGCCCACCCGATCGGTTTCCCGGCGAGATCACCGCGCCGGTGGTACCGCCGGTCAGGGCGTCGGCTTACCGGTGCGGGGATGCGTGGTCGACGCTGGTGCATCACAGGCCGACGGGCCGGCGGATGTTGATCCAGGGCAGCGCCGGCTTCGTTAAGGGGGCGCTGGCCGGCCAGCGCGCCGAGGTCGTCTATCTCGGCGTGGGCCAGCTCGGGCTTCAGCCCGAGCAGTACCTCGTCGACTACTGGTCGGAGACGGTGCGCACAGTCGGTGCGCGCCGTGTGGTGTTGATCCATTGGGACGACTTCTTCCAGCCGCTGTCAAAGCCGTTGCGCGCGTTGCCCTATGCGGGAGACGACTTGGATGTCTCGATCGGCGTCCTGGGCAAGCTGGCCGAGCAGGACGGCATCGCCCTGGATATGCCGACGGTGTGGCGTCGCGAAGACCCTTGGGGCTAAGGGACTTTTTGCTTCGGCGCCGCGACGCCAACGCTCGTCGCCACCGTTTCGGGCATCGCGATCAGGTACATGGCGAAGCCTGCACCGGCGATCGCTCCGAGTGACATGAACGCCACTCCGTAACCGGCGGCGACCACGGTCGCGCCTGCGACGAAGTTCGACACCGCAGCGCCGACGCCCCACGCTGTGGTTATCGCCCCCAGACTGACGTTGAACCGGCCAGTGCCGTGCGTGACATCTTGGACCACCAACGGGAACAACGCCCCGAATATGCCGGCGCCGATCCCGTCGAGCAACTGCACACCGACAAGCCAGTACGGGTTGTCCCATAACGGGTACAGGAAGGCACGAACGGTCAAGACGGCGAATCCGACCAAGAAGATCGGCTTTCGTCCCCACGCGTCGGCGTTGGCGCCGACGAGGTAGGCCACCGGCACCATGACGACCTGCGCGGCGACGATGCATGCAGACATCAACGCCGTGCCGACATCCTTGTCGTGCAGCGCTAACTGCTGGCCGACCAGCGGCAGCATGGCCGCGTTGGCCAAGTGGAAGGTAAAGACCACCGCGGCGAAGATCAACAGTCTGCGGTTGTGCAGCAGCACGGCGAATCCCGACGGCTGCCTGTGCGGCTCCCCGATCGTCCTGTCCATTCCGCGCGCGACGTCATGGTCGATCGCATCATGCGGTACTCGCAGCGTGGCCACGACGCTCAGCACAGCCATCGCGGCCAGCAGCCAAAAGACCACTATCGGACCGAGGAAGTAGGCGAGGCTGCCGGCGATGGCGGCGGTCGCGGCGGTGCCGGCATGCCTGAAGGATTCATTGCGTCCGACGCGTCTGGAGAACAGCCGCGGCCCGACAATGCCCAGCGTGATCGCCGCTAACGCCGGATTGAAAATCGAGCCGGCGATCCCGGTGGCCGCTTGCAGGAACGAGATAGTAAAGAAGCCGGGCAGCAGCGGCATCGCCAATGCGCATGTGGCGACGGCAATCGCACCGCCGATGACCAGAGCGCGTTTGGCGGTCGTCTTGTCGACCAGCGCGCCGACAGGCGTCTGCGCGACGACCCCGGCGATGCCCCCGACCGCCATGACGAACCCGATCGAGGCCTGGTCCCAATGGTGGGTCAGCAGAAGGTAGATGGACAGGTACGGGCCCAAGCCATCACGGACATCGGCCAACGAGAACGACAGCAGATCCAGCGCGTGCACCGTTCGTCGCGGAAGCTCGTCGACAGCACCCGACTTCGGCA
The DNA here is from genome assembly GCF_002102185.1 of Mycobacterium fragae. Lineage (GTDB taxonomy): Bacteria > Actinomycetota > Actinomycetes > Mycobacteriales > Mycobacteriaceae > Mycobacterium > Mycobacterium fragae. The sequence goes on along the minus strand of NZ_LQOW01000026.1, from coordinate 48,785 downwards.
TGGGCAGGTACGTTAACCGATGTCGCCCGTCCGTGCCTGCCGGCCGACGTGGCGGCCGCCTAAGAACCAGCGACCCGAAACGGCCGAGTACCTTGCCCCTGATCGTCAGCCTGCTGCTGCTTGCCGTCGTTCTTGGATTTGCAGTGGCGCGGCCACGGGGATGGCCGGAGGCGTTCGCTGCGGTTCCGGCGGCTGCCTTTCTGATAGCGATCGGCGCGATCTCCGTCCACCAGGCGGCCCAGGAGGTTGCCGGGCTTTCGAGGGTGGTCGCATTTCTGGGCGCGGTGCTCGTGCTGGCCAAGATGTGCGACGACGAAGGCGTTTTCGAGGCCGCCGGGGCGGCGTTGGCGCGTGTCCATGTCGGCTCACAGCGCCTGCTGCGGCAGGTGTTCGTCGTCGCCGCCACCATCACCGCGGTGCTGAGCCTGGATGCCACCGTTGTGCTGCTGACACCCGTGGTGTTGACCACGGTCCGGTGGCTGCGGGCGCCGGTGCGTCCGCACGCCTATGCGACGGCGCACCTGGCCAACGCCGCCTCACTGCTGCTTCCGGTGTCCAACCTGACCAACCTGCTGGCCTTCCACCTCGCGGACTTGTCGTTTTTCAAGTTCACATTGGTGATGGCGCTGCCGTGGCTGGCCGCGGTGGCCGCCGTCTATGTGGTCTTCCGCTGGTTTTTCCGCCGTGATCTCAATGTGGAGCCGGATTGCGGCCAGCTCGGGCCGCCGCCGCAAGTGCCGGTGTTCGCCTTGGTGGTGGTGGCGCTGACGCTAGGCGGGTTCGCGATCGCCGAGGCGGCGGGTGTGGCTCCGGCGTGGGCGGCGCTGGCCGGCGCGTCGGTGATGGCGGTGCGCAGCCTGGGCCGTCGGCACACCTCGGTCGTGGAGATCGTACGGGCGGTGAACGTGCCGTTCTTGGTGTTCGTGCTGGCGCTGGGCGTCGTGGTGCAGGCCGTCATGCGCAACGGGCTGGGTGATCGGATGGGCACGGTGTTGCCGTCCGGTTCCGGGCTGACCGCGCTGCTGGGTATCGCCGTGGTCGCCGCCGTTCTAGCGAATGTCGTCAACAATTTACCCGCGACGCTGGTGTTGCTGCCGTTAGTGGCGGGAAGCGGGCCGCCGGCGATCCTGGCGGTGCTGATCGGGGTGAACATCGGCCCCAACCTGACCTACGTGGGCTCGTTGTCGAATCTGTTGTGGCGTCGGGTATTACGCCGCTACAGCGTTCCGGCCAGCATCGGCGAATACACCAGGCTCGGCCTGTGCACGGTGCCCGCGGCGCTGGTGGCTGCGGTGCTGGCGTTGTGGGCCGGTGTACGCCTGCTCGGCATTTAGCGGCGGTATGCCGGCGGCAACGGCATGCCGAGTTCGGCCATCACGGCCCGCAACGTTGCCGGATCGTCGGTGATGATGCCGTCGGCGCCGGCGACGATCTGGGTGCGCATGGTGGCGGCATCGTTGATCGTCCACGGAATGACCTTGAGCCCCAATGCATGTGCCCGGTTGATGAGGGCGGGGTCGGCCAATGTGTAGACGGGCGACAGCATGCTGGCACCGACGAGGGTGGCGGCGACCACGGGATCGGCGACGACGGCAGGGTTGATTCCGGCCAGCCACGGCGAATCCGGTCGCCACGTCTCCTCGTTCCACAGCGCCACCACCGGAATGGACGGTTCCGCCTGACGAACCATCCGCAGTATTCGCCAGTCGAAGCTTTGTATTTCGACGCGGTCGGTCTTGCCGGCCGTTCGGGCGGCCGCCAGTATCACGTCGAGGAACTCCTGCGGACTGGCCGTGGCAGACGGCTGCTCGGGATCCACTTTGGTTTCGATGTCGTAGCGCACGTCGGCCCGATACGAGTCGGTGAGCGCGAAAATCTCCGGAAGGGTCGCGATCCGCTCGCCGCAGTCAAGCGTGCGGATTTGCGCCAAAGTGAGGTCGTGCACGAGCTTTCCCACGTACGGATATTGCGGGTCGGCGGGTTCCGCGGGCCCGACGTCGGCGCACTTTTGCAGCTGCAGGTCCTGGTCGTGCCATACCACCGGTTGACGGTCCTTGGTGATGCCGATGTCGAATTCCAAGGTGCTGACCCCGATTTCGAGTGCAGTGGCGCCACCGCGATGGGCCACCACGTCGAAGCCGGGTTGCTGCGCAGCCGCCTGGATCGGAGTGCTGAGAAGAACAACAGCCGCCAGCACAAGGACTCGCAGCCGAGAAGACATCGCCGCGTTAACGCCTGCGCTGGCGGGCGATTTCGGCGAGCACCACGCCCGCTGCCACCGACGCGTTCAGCGATTCGGCGGGCGCGGCCATCGGAATCGATACGACCGCGTCGCAGTTCTTGCGCACCAGCCGCGAAAGGCCCTTGCCTTCCGAACCGACCACCACCACAAGGGGATCGGTGCCGTCCAGGTCGTCGAGGACGGTGTCACCGTCGGCATCCAGCCCGACAAGTTGCAAACCGCGATCAGCCCAATCCTTCAGTGTCCGAGTCAGATTGGTAGCCCGGGCGATGGGAATCCGGGCTGCCGCGCCCGCGCTGGTCCGCCAGGCCACCGCCGTCACCGAGGCGGAGCGTCGCTGCGGAATCAACACCCCGTGACCGGCGAACGCCGCCACCGACCGCACAATCGCGCCCAGGTTTCGCGGATCGGAGATGTTGTCCAGCGCGACAAGCAGCGCGGGCGGGGCGTCCATGGCGGCGGCGAGCAGGTCGTCGGGGTGGGCATACTGGTAGGGCGGCACCTGTAAAGCGATCCCTTGATGCAGGCCATTGGTGGTCATCCGGTCCAGGTCGGTGCGCGGAACTTCGAGGATCGCGATCCCGGAATCGGCTGCCAGCGTTACGGATTCGGCGAGTCGCTCGTCGGCCTGTGCCCCGAGCGCGACGTAGAGCGCGGTTGCGGGAACCCCTGCGCGCAGGCATTCCAGTACTGGGTTACGGCCCAGCACCGTCTCGGCCTCGTCGCCAGTGCGTTTAGCGGGCCGGCGCGGTTGCGCCTTGAGCCGCTTGGCTGCCGGATGATGGGGCCGCATGTGCGCGGGCGGAGTAGCGCCGCGGCCTTCGAGCCCGCGGCGGCGTTGGCCGCCGGAGCCGACGGTCGGTCCCTTCTTGGTGCCAGGTTTGCGCACGGCCCCTCGCCGGCGCGAATTACCGGCCATCCGCTTGGATTCCGAGCGACCACTGCGGGCCGTCGGCGGTGTCGGTGACCTCGATACCGGCATCTTTGAGCCGATCCCGGATCTCGTCGGCGAGCTTCCAGTCGCGCTGCTCGCGCGCCCGCTCACGCCGTTGCAGCTCGGCACGCACCAGCACGTCGACGGCCGCCAGCGCGGCCGAGGTCTCGTCGTGGGACTCCCAGCGCTCGTCGAGCGGGTCGCAGCCGAGAATGCCCATCATGGTGCGGATAGCGGCCGCCTGAGCCAGCGCGCCCTCGTGGTCGCCGGTGTCGAGCGCCCGGTTGCCGTCCGCCCGCGCATGATGCACCTCCGCGAGCGCGACCGGCACCGCCAGGTCGTCGTCGAGGGCGGCGGCGAACCGCTGCGTCCACTGCCCGGGTTCAACGGCGCCCACCCGGTTGCGCACCCGATGCAGAAAGTCCTCGATCCCGACGTACGCGTTGACCGCGTCCTGCAACGCGGCCTCGGAGAACTCCAGCATCGAGCGGTAATGCGCGCTGCCCAGGTAGTAACGCAACTCGGCGGGACGGACCCGCTGCAACATCGCCGGAATCGACAACACGTTGCCCAGCGACTTGCTCATCTTCTCGCCGCCCATGGTGACCCAGCCGTTGTGCAACCAGTACCGGGCGAACTTGTCGCCGGCCGCGTGGCTTTGAGCAATCTCGTTCTCGTGATGCGGGAATACCAAATCCATTCCGCCGCAATGGATGTCGAACTCAGCACCCAGATACTCGCGAGCCATTGCCACGCATTCGGTGTGCCAGCCGGGACGCCCGCGCCCCCATGGCGTGGGCCATGACGGCTCCCCGGGTTTCGCGCCCTTCCACAGCGTGAAGTCCCGCTGATCACGCTTGCCGGTAGCGACGCCCTCACCTTGATGCACGTCGTCGATCTTGTGCCCGGAGAGCTGGCCGTACTCGGGGAAACTCAGCACGTCGAAGTAGACGTCGCCGCAACCGGTATAGGCGTTGCCGGATTCGATCAACCGCTCGATCAGCTCGACCATCTGGGTGATGTGACCGGTGGCCCGCGGCTCGGCCGACGGCGGCAAGACGCCGAGCGCGTCGTAAGCGGCGGTGAACGCACGCTCGTAGGTGGCCGCCCATTCCCACCACGGCCGGCCCGCGGCGGCGGCCTTGTTGAGGATTTTGTCGTCGATGTCGGTGACGTTGCGGATGAACGCGACGTCGCAGCCCCGCGCCATCAGCCAACGACGCAGGATGTCGAAGGCCACCCCGCTGCGCACATGACCGATGTGCGGCAAACCTTGCACGGTGGCGCCGCACAAGTAAATGGAGACATGCCCGGGCCGCAGCGGAACGAAATCACGCACGGCACCGGTTGCCGTGTCGTGTAGCCGCAGCTTGGCGCGATCGGTCACGACGTGCCAGCTTACCGGGGCTCTAGCTGGAAGTTCGCACCACCAGCGCCGTGGCGATGGCGGCGCGGCCTTCGCCGCGCCCGGTCAGGCCCAACCCGTCGGACGTGGTGGCCGACACCGATACCGGCGCCCCGAGTAAGCCGGAAAGCAATTCCTGCGCCTCGGCACGGCGCGGGCCGATCTTAGGGCCGTTGGCGATGACTTGCACCGCCGCATTTCCGACGTGATAGCCCTGGCCTGCGACCAGGTCTGTGACGTGGCGCAGCATGTCGGCCCCGCTCACGCCGCGCCAGCGGGGGTCGTCGACGCCGAACACGTCGCCGATATCGCCCAGCCCAGTCGCCGACAGCAACGCGTCGCACAGCGCATGCACGGCCACGTCGCCATCGGAGTGCCCGGCGCACCCGTCGACGTCGGGGAACAGCAGGCCCAGCAGCCAGCAGGGCCTACCGCGTTCTATTGCATGCACATCGGTGCCCAGGCCGATCCGGTTGGTCATGCCCGGCTCACGATCGCTTCCGCCAACAACAGGTCCAAGCGAGTGGTGATCTTGAACGCCAGCGGGTCGCCGTCGACCACCTGCACCTGGCCGCCGATGTTCTCGACCATGGACGCGTCGTCGGTGAAATCGGCACCACCGAGCTGACCCGCCCGCTGGTAGGCGCGCAGCAGTAGTTCGGTCGCGAAGCCCTGCGGGGTCTGCACCGCTCGCAGGCCGACCCGCTCGGGGGTACCCAGGACCACGCCGTTGGCGTCGACGGCCTTGATGGTGTCGGACACCGGGAGTACGGGCACGACGGCAGAATGCCCGGCCCGTAGCGCCCCGACCACCCGCACGACCAGCTCGGGCGGCGTCAGCGCCCGTGCCGCGTCATGCACCAGCACGAAATCGGGGTGTCCGGCCGCCATCAAGGCGTTCCCAACCGACTCGCTGCGGGTAGCCCCGCCGGCCACGACGGTCGCGTCATGCCCGAGGATCAGCTTCGCCTGGTCGGTGCGGTCGGTCGGCACCGCCACCACGACGCGGTCGACGACACCGGACTGCAGCAGGCCGCTGACGGCGCGTTCGACCAGCGTGCGGCCATCGAGATGAAAAAACGCCTTGGGAACGCCGGCGGCCAATCGCTCCCCCGAGCCAGCGGCCGGGACTACCGCGACCGTGCTAGTCACCCCGGCCCCCGTGCCTCAGGGATTCAGGATGCGGCGGCCAGAACCTCGTCGAGAATGGTCTCCGCCTTGGCGTCGTCGGTGCTTTCGGCCAGCGCCAGCTCCCCGACCAGAATCTGCCGGGCCTTGGCCAGCATCCGCTTCTCTCCGGCGGACAGGCCACGCTCCTGGTCACGGCGCCACAAGTCACGCACTACCTCGGCGACCTTGTTGACGTCACCGGAGGCGAGTTTTTCGAGGTTGGCCTTGTAGCGGCGGGACCAGTTGGTGGGCTCTTCGGTGTGCGGCGCCCGCAACACCTGGAACACCTTGTCGAGACCTTCCTGGCCGACGACATCGCGTACGCCCACGTACTCGGCGTTCTCGACGGGCACCCGTACCGTCAGGTCTCCCTGCGCCACCTTCAAGACGAGATATTCCTTTTGTTCCCCTTTGATGGTCCGGGTTTCGATCGCCTCGATCAACGCAGCACCGTGGTGTGGATAGACAACGGTGTCTCCGACCTTAAAAATCATCTGTTTAGAGCCCCTTTCGTTTCTCCATGCTAACACGGCGCCCCGACACGTGCGAGGCAACGGTGCAGGTCAGGGGCACCGCACGTGAAGAATGGGGGTTGACAGAGTGGCGAAATCGTGCTTGGCAGCGATCTTTTGGGAACCCGGCGCAGGGCACTCGAAGATCCTACTGCGCCGCGCTGAGCCCCTCTCCTGCGGCCTCAGCTACCGCCCGCGGGGCCGACCTACTACTGTGCATAGTCGAACCGCGCGCGCCGAGCAGGAGGCTGTGAGTGAATCGCTTCGAGAACCGCCACTCGATCCGGCTCTCGACGGCGGTCGCCGCGCTGGCGGCGGGTGGCTTGGTCGGCGCGCTCGCTCTCACCGGGTGCGGTACCGGTCAGATCTCGCAGACCGCCATCCAGGCGTCGGCCGTCGACGGCAGCTCGACGACGATCAAGAACGTGGCACTGCGCAACGTCCACATTCAGGCCACGCAGACCGGTGACTTCCTGCGGCCGGGCAAGCCCGTGGAGCTGGTGCTGGTGGCCGCCAACCTGTCGCCTGACGTCCCCGACAGACTGGTCGGCATCACGAGCGACATCGGCACGGTGACGGTGACCGGCGATTCCCGGTTGCCCGCCGGTGGCACGCTGTTCGTCGGGACTCCGCACGGTCAGGACAAAAAGGCTCTGGAGGCCGTCGAGGCCGCCGCAAACGCCAAGGCCACAGTGGCGCTGACGAAGCCGATCAGCAACGGCCTGAATTACAACTTCACCTTCGATTTCGAGAAGGCCGGCCGCGCCAGCCTGGCGGTGCCGATTTCTGCGGGGCTGGCCCCGCGGCAGACGGAGGCGCCGGCCCCCGTCGAACATTCCTGAGATCTGTCGTACCCGGCGGATACCGTCGCCGGGTGACCAAAGCACGTTCGCAGTACCGCTGCTCGGAGTGCCGCCATGTCACCGCCAAGTGGGTGGGACGCTGCCTGGAGTGCGGCAGCTGGGGCAGCGTCGACGAGGTTGCGCTTCGCGGCAAGGCTCGGCTCTCGGTGGTCGCGTCGCCGGCTGCGGTGCCGATCAGTTCCATTGAGCCGCGCGGCGCCCGGCACTGCCCGACCGGAGTCGCAGAACTCGACCGCGTGCTGGGCGGCGGGGTGTTGCCCGGCTCGGTGACCCTGCTGGCCGGCGATCCGGGAGTGGGCAAGTCCACGCTGCTGCTCAAGGTCGCCCACGAATGGGCGCAGTCCGGCCGGCGCGCGCTGTATGTGTCCGGCGAGGAGTCGCGGGGCCAGATCCGGATGCGCGCCGACCGCACCGGCTGCAGCCATCACGAGCTGTACCTGGCCGCCGAGGCCGACCTGCACGCCGTGCTCAACCACATCGACGTGGTGCAGCCCACGCTGGTCGTCGTGGACTCGGTGCAGACCATGTCGACCACCGAGGCCGACGGCACCGCCGGCGGAGTCACCCAGGTGCGCGCAGTCACCACCGCGCTCACCGCCGCGGCGAAGGCCAGCGGCGTGGCACTGATCCTCGTCGGGCATGTCACCAAGGACGGCACCATCGCCGGGCCCCGTTCGCTGGAACACCTTGTCGACGTGGTGCTGCATTTCGAAGGCGACCACAACTCGCTGCTGCGCATGGTCCGTGGTGTGAAGAACCGTTTCGGAGCGGCCGACGAGGTCGGCTGTTTTCTCTTGCAGGACAACGGAATCGAAGGTGTGACCGACCCGTCTGGGCTCTTCCTCGACCAGCGGGCCGACCCGGTTCCGGGCACCGCCATCACGGTGAGCCTCGACGGCAAGCGGCCGCTGGTCGGCGAAGTCCAGGCACTGCTGGCAACACCATCGGGCGGCTCACCACGACGGGCCGTCAGCGGCATTGACCATGCCCGCGCGGCGATGATCGCTGCGGTACTGGAAAAACACGCCGGCCTGAAGGTCGCGGCCAACGACGTGTACTTGTCCACCGTCGGAGGCATGCGGTTGACCGATCCATCCTCGGACCTGGCGGTGGCCATCGCGTTGACATCCGCGTACGTCAACCTGCCGCTGCCGGCCACCGCGGTGATGATCGGCGAAGTCGGTTTGGCCGGCGATCTGCGCAGGGTCAGTGGGATGGACCGCCGACTGGCCGAAGCAGCCCGGCAAGGGTTCACCACCGCGCTGATCCCGCCGGGCTGCGGGGCGCTGCCGGTGGGGTTGCATGCGCTCGAGGCGCCCACCATCGTCACGGCGCTCGAGCACATGCTGGACATCGCCGAGCACCGCAGCAACACATCTTTCGTGGTAAACGCACTGGAGGTGGCGCCCCACAGGCACAATGACTAGCGATGGCAGCGGGCAAAGCAGCGACCAACGGAGCAGCTCCGGCGCCGCGTCCCACCTTGCGTGAGGCCGTGGCGCGGCTGGCGCCGGGCACTGCGCTGCGCGACGGCCTGGAGCGCATTCTGCGCGGCCGGACAGGTGCGCTGATCGTGCTCGGTCACGACGACAGTGTGGAAGCCATCTGCGACGGCGGCTTCTCCCTGGATGTCCGGTATGCCCCGACGAGGCTGCGCGAGCTGTCGAAGATGGACGGCGCCGTGGTGCTGTCCACCGACGGCAGCCGGATCCTGCGGGCCAACGTGCAGCTGGTGCCCGACCCGTCGATACCCACCGACGAGTCCGGGACCCGGCACCGCTCGGCCGAGCGGGCCGCTATCCAGACCGGCTATCCGGTGATCTCGGTCAGCCATTCGATGAACATCGTGACCGTCTACGTCGCGGGGGAACGCCACGTGCTGGCCGACTCGGCCACCATCCTGTCGCGGGCCAACCAGGCCATCGCGACGCTCGAACGCTACAAAATCCGGCTCGACGAGGTCAGCCGGCAACTCTCGGCCGCCGAGATCGAGGATTTCGTCACGCTGCGTGACGTGATGACAGTGGTGCAGCGACTCGAGCTGGTCCGCCGGATCGGTCTGGTGATCGACTACGAAGTCGTCGAACTGGGCACCGATGGACGACAGTTGCGGCTGCAGCTCGAGGAGCTGCTCGGCGGCAATGACACAGCGCGGGAGTTGATCGTGCGCGACTACCACGCCAACCCCGAGCCGCTGTCCAAGGCCGAGGTTGCGGCCACGCTCGACGAGCTGGATGCGCTATCCGACACCGAGCTCCTCGACTTCACCGCTCTGGCAAAGGTTTTCGGATACCCGTCGACGGCAGAAGCCCAGGATTCGGCGATGAGTCCGCGCGGCTATCGGGCGATGTCCGGTATCCCGCGGTTGCAGTTCGCCCACGTCGATCGGCTGGTGCGGGAGTTCGGCTCGCTGCAGGGCCTGCTGGCGGCCAGCGCCGGCGACCTGGAGGCGGTCGAAGGGATCGGCGCCATATGGGCCAGGCAGGTGCGGGAGGGCCTGTCGCACCTGGCCGAGTCGACGATCAGTTAGCCGCCGGGTGCCGGCGGACCGGGCGGCGGGCCGGTTTGTGCGGGGCCCGGCGCTCCAGGCTGGGGTGCGCCCGGCGCCGGCGGGGCGCCCGGCGGCGGGGATGGCGCCAGGATGAATGGGACTGCTGCGGATCGCAGGTTGCCGAGCTGCACGACGAGGTTGTAGGTGCCGGGTCCGATCGGTTGGCGCGGCAGCGGACAGTGCGGCGCCGACCCCATGCCGGTCCAGGTCACCGCGGTTGTCACCTGCTCGCCGGGCGCGAACGTCTTGACCAGGGTTTCGTTGGAGGGCGCGCAGTCCAGGTTGGACCACAGCCGCTTGTTGTCCAGCGAGTAGACGTAGGCGGCCAGCACCGCGGCCCCGACGTCACGCTTGCAGGCGACCAACCCGATGTTGGTTACGACCATGGTGAATTTCGGCTGGTCACCGATGACGTACTGCGGCGCGTTGGTCAGCCCCTTCACCGCCAACGTGGAGTCGGGGCAGTCGTCGCCTTCCTTGAGCACCGGCGGTGGCTGTACCGCGGCCGTCGCGGTCTCTGTCGGGGCCTGATTCTGCGCGCTCGGCGGCGTAACCGGCTTCTCGACCTGCGGCTGCACAATGGGTGACTTCGCGGGCGGCGCGCCGGGCTTGTTGGTGGCGGCGGGGTTGGCGGTGTTGGCACCGGCGCTGCCGCTCAACACAGCCACGATGATCGCGACCACAATTCCGATCACGAGTACCGCAATGCCCAGTGCTAACCCCCTGCGTCGCCAGTAAATCTCCGGCGGCAACGGGCCATGCGGTTCCAGATCCAGCACGTTCACACCGTAAGCCCAGGTCACCGCAAGGCGTCCGACCATTCTCGGCGTGTCGCGAGGCTGGTCCGGCGGACGGTGACCCGCTCCACGACCATGCGAGGCCACCAGAACCAGCGTCCCAGCAGCGCCACCAGCGACGGCGTCAAGAAAGTGCGGACGATCAGGGTGTCCAGCAGCAGTCCGATCCCAACCGTCAGACCGGTCTGCGCGACGGGCTGCACGGTGCTCGCCATCAGGGCGAACATCGTTATCCCGAAGACAATCCCGGCCGTGGTCACCACCCCACCCGTGCCGGCGAAGGCACGCACGATGCCGATCCCGATGCCCGCGCGGGCCTCTTCCCGAATCCGCATCGCCAGCAACAGGTTGTAGTCGGCGCCGACGGCCACCAGCGCGATGAACGAGATCGGTGCGACGGCCCAGTGCATTTCCTGGCCGAGCAGGTGTCCGCACACCAAGCCGCTGACGGCCACCGCCGAGGCGTAGGAGACGATCACGGTGCCCATCACCACCGCGGCCGCCACCGGGCTGCGCAGCATCACCGCGACGATCAGGAAGATCAGCGCCAGGGTCGCTGCCACAAGCAACTTGAAGTCGTGCGCGACGAAGACCTCCAGATCGCTGGTCACCGGCCCGACCCCGGCCAGATCAACCCCGGTGGGGGTCAGCGTGCCCTCCTTCGTCGCTTCGGCCACCGCGGTCCGGACCTGTTCGGTACGCCGAGCGCCGTCGGCGCCCCACTCCTGCCGGTCGCCGAACACCAGCAGGTAGGTCGCCCGCCCGTCGGCAGACATCAAGTCTTTCAGCGCTTCGACGTACCTCGGGTCCGACAACGCGCGCGAGGGCAGGTAGAAGCCGCCGCCACCACTGCCGCGGAAACTGGTGTCGAGTTCGGACAGGTAGTCGGTGAGTTGGCGCACTTGCGGACCCAGCGCGCTCACGCTGTTTCGCAGCTCGCCGGTCGCCGCACGCGCCTGACCGAGCACGTCGCGCATCGACTGCAGAGTCTGCGGCAACCCTGCCAAGCCTGTCGTCGCAGCGCCCGACCCTGACGTCAGTTTGACTGCGCCGCTGGATAATTCGCCAGAGCTGCGGACGACACTGTCGACGGGTTCCACAACCCGCTGCACGGCCGAGCAGATCGGGTTCGCCGGGCAGTCCCCAGTGTCCTTGACGAAGCGCCGCAGCGGGTCCAGGTACGTCGACACAGTGGTAACACTGGTCTGCAGACCGTCCATGCCGGCACGCATATCGTCAGCGCCCGAGCCGATTTCGCGTAGACCGGCCGCACTGCCGGCCAATCCGCGGCTCATCTGGTCCAGCGTCGCCCCCATCCGCGACAACATGGCATCCAGGTCGCCCACCCGCGCAACCCGCTCGATCAGTGAATCGATACCGGCGCCCAACTGCTTGCCAAGCAGTCCCGCCTGGTGGCTCAGGGTTGCCTCCTCGGGCACAGTGCCAGACGGTCGGCTGGCCGACTGCACCATCCGCACACCCGGTATCGCCATGATCTGGCTGGTGATTCGCTCGATGGCAATCAAACCCTCCGGGTTGCGCAGATCGTGGTCAGCGCCGACGGTCACCACATCGGGAAACAGCTGGTTCGCCGGAAAGTGCCGGTCCATCGCCTGATAACCGCGACTGGAATCGGTGCCCGCGGGAGTGGCCGCCGGTTCGTCCCAGCCCGGCCGCAGGCCGGCCAGCGGCAACGCCAGGACGAGGACGAGTAGGCCGCTGGCCACCAGAACCGGGCCGGGCCAGCGCGCGACGATCACCCCGATACGCCGCCAGCGGCGCGCGACAATCGATCCCCCGGGTTCCAGCAAGCCACGCCGCCCGGCCAAACCGATCAACGCCGGAGTCAGCGTAAGAGCCGCCAGCATGCCGGTCAAAATGCCTATCGCACACGGCATTCCGACGCTTCGGAACATACCGACCTTGGCCAGGTTGAGGCAGGCAAGCGCCACCGCCATGGTCAGCGCGGAACCCACGATGACCGGTGCGACCCCGCGGTACGCCCGCTGCAGCGCGGCCGCCGAGTCGATTCCGCTTCGGCGGCCCTCGTGGTAGCGACCGATCAAGAAGATCGCGTAATCGGTTCCCGCGCCGAGCAGCATTGCCGCGATCAGCGCCACCGAAAACAACGACACTTCGACGAGGCCGTGCACCCCCAACAAGGCCACGATCGGCCGGGCGACGGCCAGCGCCAGGCCAACCGAGATCAGCGGAATGGCCGCGGCGACCGGCGAGCGGTAGACGATCAGCAACAACACCAGGATCACCGCGATCGTCGCCGCGGTGATCAACAGCATCTGCCGGTCGATCGCGGCGAACTCGTCGGAGATGGTGGCACCCGGCCCGGTGACGTAGACATGCAACCCCGCCGGTGGCGCCAGCCGGGCGGCTGTCCGGCGGACGGCGGCGACCGAGTCGGCGGCTGCCGAGGTACCCAGCATCCCCGACAGCCGCAGCATCACGTTGACCGCATGGCCGTCACGGCTCTTTGCGGCGGATTCGGTGAGCGGCATCGCCCACAGGTCGGTGATCGCGTTGACGTGCGTGTTGTCGGCCCGCAACGCGGACACCAGCGCGTCGTAATAACGGCGGTCGGCGGGCTTTAGCGGTTGATCACGTTCCAGCACAACATAATTGATGTTGTTGCTTGGTGCGATGCCGAACAACTCGGCCGACCGCGTGGACGCGGTCGAGCTTGCCGCGGTCATCGGCATGAAGGACCGGGAGTGCGAGGCGACCACCCGCTCCAGTTGCGGCACCAGCACATTGGCCAGCCCAGCCACGACGACCCACCCGATCACGATCGTTGCGGCGTGACGGCTGATGAACCGGGCGGCGGGAATGAGTACGTCAGGCAACTGTCTGCTCGTCGCGCTGGGCCCGCATGCGGACCGAACGGGCTCGCGACGGGCTGATCAGCAGTGCGCTGAGGAATAGCCCTCCGGCCACCGCCAAAGGGATGCTCCAGGCACGACGCACCGCTATGGCAGTGTCGCATCGATCGGCGAAATGGGTTCCGGCCGAGTCCGCGAGCATGGCCTGGCTGAAAGCGCTGCCGAGCCCACTGCCGCAATTGATTTGGAAGCCCCACTGGTCGAAGTCGCCGAGAAAGACGGGGTACCGCAGTGCGAACAGACCACCGATCAGCAGCAAGAGCCCGACGGCGAGCATCAGCAGGCGTGGATTGGACATTTTCGCCACTGCGGTCGTTATCGGCGTCGCGGCGCTTCTGGTTACCCGAAAACTCGGATCTATTGCTCGTTCCGTCGCAGCGGGTTCCAGAAAACCCAAGCGCGCTGGATAGTGTCGCGGCGCGCGGAGATCAAGCGGCGAAATCCTGAGAGTTGGCCGTGCGGCGGCTTGGCTTCCACCGCTGTCCTCTTCGGCGATGGCTTCCGGCGCCGGCGGTATCCGAATGTCGACGAGCGGTACAAGCGGTTCGGAAACCACTTCATTCTCGTATGTCTTGGTTCGTGTGACTGGTATGACCGCCATTTGGGTGCCTCCTCGATCAGTCGATCTCGCAGCAATGGCCGTTTGCATCAAGGTTTTCGGCGGCGCGATCGATTACCTCGGCCATCAAGGTCCGCTTGTGCAGGTGCGTCCACGGCATGTCAACGACGCTAAGGACATTCCACGCGTGCGTCGTCGTGCCGCGGTTCCCTTTTCGATGTCCTACTACGGTCGCAGTCGTGGTCCGCCCACGGCAGGATGTGCACCGTGTCGAACCCTTCTAGGATGGGTCGATGATGCACGTGGTCGACTATGTGCGCGCTCGGATCAGCGAGCGCAGTGAGCTGATACCGCCGGGGTTTTCCTGGTCCTTCGGCATCGCGACCGACTCTGTCACCGTGTTCGTCTTGATCGGTTCGACGCTGCAGCGGCCCGAATCCGACTTGGCGGCATGCGGGATCGCGGCACTGGTTGGGATTTCGCCGTTGCTGTTGGTCTTCGTGTCGGGAGTCAAATACAGCCCGGGCTTGGTCTGGGTGACCTCGTTCACGGCCGCCGTCATCCTGCTGTTCGCCACGTCGACACCCGTCACGAGCGATTTCTCTCCGCTGCTTTTGGTGATGATGGTGGGATGCGTTGCGGCCCTGGCCGGCGTGGTGTGGGCGTCGCTTGCCTTCGGTTCGGCGGTGGCGCTGTTGGCAACGGCGTCGGCGGCGCACCGCATGGACGGGCTGGCCCTGTATCTGAGCGTCGTCGCGGTGGGCTGGCTGATCGGATACCTGATGCGGACACAGGCACAGTTGATCGTCAGGCAACAGGAGATGCAGACGCACCTGGCCGAACACGCGGCGGCCGACGAGCGGCGCCGAATCGCCCGTGAGGTGCACGACGTCATCGCGCATTCGCTTTCCGTCACCTTGTTGCATGTGACCGGGGCGCGGCACGCGTTACAAGAAGACGGCGATGTCGACGATGCGGTCAACGCGCTGACCGACGCCGAGCGGCTGGGCCGCCAGGCTATGACCGACATCCGGCGAACTGTCGGGCTGCTGGAGGTCGGTCCGGCGAAAATCGCTCCAGAACCCGCCATCGCCGATATCAGCGACCTGATCGACGACTTCGTCCAGGCGGGGCTGCCGGTCACACTCCACACGGAAGGCCGACACGACCAGGTATCGGCGGCGGTCGGGCTGGCCCTATACCGCATCACCCAGGAATCGCTGGCCAATATCGCCAAACACGCTCCTGCCTCCAAAGCAACTGTGAGACTGGCGATTTCGCCGTCCGCGGCGCTTTTGTCCATCGTCAACGAAACGCCGGTCGCAGTCGGCGCGGTGTCACGGGATGGCAGGGGGCTGGCGGGCATGCGTCAACGGGTCGAGCTGCTCGGCGGCGCGATCGACGCCGGCCCATGCAGCGAAGGGTGGTCGGTGCGGGCCGAAATTCCGCTCACCGATTCGAGTCCGCCGTCGCGGCGGTGTGCACACTGACATGGGCATCCCTGATATCAGCGTGCTGCTGGTCGACGACCAGGACCTGGTCCGATCCGGACTGCGCCGGATTCTTCGCCGCAAAGACGGATTCACTGTCGTCGCGGAATGCGCTGACGGCGACGAGGTTCCGGCCGCGGTGGCCGAACACCATCCTGATGTGGTGGTAATGGATCTGCGGATGAAACGGGTCGACGGCATCGAAGCCACTCGCAAGCTTGCTGCTGCAGGCTCGCCGCCGGTGCTGGCGCTGACCACATTCGACGATGACGAGTTGCTGTCCAGCGTGCTGCGCGCCGGCGCGTCTGGATTCGTGCTCAAGGACTCATCTGCCGAGGAGCTGATCCGCGCGGTGCGGGCGGTTGCCCAGGGCGACAGCTACCTCGACCCCGCGGTCACCGCACGGGTGCTGAGCACCTACCGCCGGGCGGCCGGCGAACACCGTTCCGACACCGTGGCAGAGCTGACGGCACGCGAGCGCGACGTGCTCAGGCTGATCGGGCAGGGCTGCTCGAACGCCGAAATCGCCGACGAACTCTGCATTTCCGAGCTGACGGTGAAAAGCCATGTCGGTCGCATCTTCGTCAAGCTGGACCTGCGCGACCGGGCCGCGGCGATCGTCTACGCCTACGACCACGGCGTCGTCACACCGCGATACGGAACCTAAAACTGCTCCCCGACGTCGCCGATCTGATTGCGCAACACCGCGCGACCGTCGGCGAGGTGATAGGTGACGCCCACGATCGCCAGCGACCCGGCCTCCACCCGTTCGGCGATCGCCGCCGAACGCCCTAGCAGCTGCGATCCAGTCTCGGCCACATGGCGCGCCTCGAACTCGTCGACGCGGGTCAACCCCTCGCGGCGGCCCAGCAAGATCGACGGCGTCACCCGCTCGACCACGTCACGCACATACCCTCCGGGCAGCACCCCCTCGTCGAGCGCCGCCAGCGTCGCCTTGACCGCACCGCAGCTGTCATGGCCCAGGACCACGATCAACGGCACCTCGAGCACCGTCACCCCGAACTCGATCGAGCCCAGCACGGCGGAGTCGATGACGTGCCCGGCCGTCCGGACCACGAACATGTCGCCCAGACCCTGATCGAAGATGATCTCGGCGGCCACCCTGCTGTCCCCGCAGCCGAACACCACCGCGGTGGGCTTTTGCCCCTCGGCCAGTTTCGCCCGATGTTCGATGCTCTGGCTGGGATGCTCGGGCCGGCCGGCGACGAACCGCCCGTTACCCTCTTTGAGTGCCTTCCACGCGGTTATCGGACTGGTATTGGGCATGGCGCACATTCTGCCGTACCCGGGGATGAACCTCTCACCGGCCGAACTCCTCGACTGGTACGACAGGTCGCGTCGCGACCTGCCGTGGCGCGACCCGGGCGTCACCCCGTGGCAGATCCTGGTCAGCGAATTCATGCTGCAACAGACGCCGGTGGCCCGGGTACTGCCGATCTGGCGCGAGTGGGTGCTGCGGTGGCCGACGGCCTCGGCGACGGCGGCGGCCAGCGCGGCCGATGTGCTGCGGGCATGGGGCAAGCTGGGCTATCCGCGGCGGGCCAAACGCCTGCACGAGTGCGCCACGGTGATCGCCCGCGACCATGCCGACGTCGTTCCCGACGACGTCGGCACGCTGCTGACGCTGCCCGGCGTCGGCAGCTACACCGCGCGGGCGGTGGCGTGCTTCGCCTACCGCCAGCCGGTGCCGGTGGTGGACACCAACGTTCGCCGAGTCGTGGCCAGGGCGGTGCACGGTCGCGCCGACGCCGGTGCGTCCTCGACGGTCCGCGACCATGCCGACGTTTCGGCGCTGCTGCCCAACGACGGATCAGCGCACAGGTTTTCGGCGGCGCTGATGGAGCTGGGCGCGACGGTGTGCACCGCGCGAGCGCCGCGGTGCGGGCTGTGCCCGCTTACCGCGTGTCGGTGGCGGCTGGCGGGCTATCCCCCGGCGTCAGGCCCGGCGCGCCGCCCGCAACCGTACGCCGGAACCGACCGCCAGGTGCGCGGCCGGCTGCTAGATGTACTGCGGGACAGCGATACTCCGGTCACCCGGGCGCAGTTGGACCTGGCCTGGCTGACGGATACCAGCCAGCGCGAGCGGGCACTGGATTCGCTGCTCGCCGACGGCCTGGTGACCCGGACATCTGACGGCAGGTTCGCGTTAGTGGGCGAACATCGTTAAGAACGACTCCACCGCCTCGCGGTATACCTCCGGCGCCTCGTCGTGAACCAGATGCCCCGCTTCAGGTACTCGCAAATATGTTGTCTGATAGCCCTTTTCATGCATCGCCTGCATCTGGCCAGCGGGCGTCACCGAGTTGCCTGCCTCGATGAGTAGCGCCGGCACCCGTACCGCCCTCCACTGGTCCCAGTAGGCGCGGGTGCCCCACTCGGCCGCGATCTCGATCCAGCGTGAGGTGTGACCGTGCAGCCGCCAGCCCGTCGGTGTCCGGTCGAACGCCTCCAGGAAATAGCGTCCTGCGACTGGACCGAATTCGCCGAATACCTGTTCGGCAGAATGGAATTCGACCGGCAACTGGTGTAGCCACGGCTCCCACGGGCCGGTGGTGCGACCGCGGAAGTCCGGTGCCATGTCCTCGACTACCAGTGCCGAAACGAGTTCGGGGCGTTCTGCGGCCAGACACCAGGAGTGCATCGCGCCCATGGAATGCCCGACCAGCCGCGCCGGCCTGCCCAGGGCGGTTACCGCGTCACCGAGGTCGGCCACAAACCGTTCGGTGCTGATCGGGTAGGGGTCGGCGACGTCGCGACCGCGGTGCCAGGGCGCGTCATAGGTGTAGACGCTTCCCAGCCGGGCCAGCCACGGCAGCTGCCGCGACCAGGTGCTGCCCCGACCCATCAGTCCATGCGTCAGTACCAGCGGTTCGCCGCGCCCACCGCGATGGGTCAGCAGATCGTCGGGCACGACCGGCACGGTAGCCTAGCGGCATGCCAGTGGTGAAGATCAACGCAATCGAGGTACCCGCGGACGCGGGCCCCGAATTGGAGAAGCGGTTCGCCCATCGCGCGCACGCCGTCGAGAACTCGCCGGGCTTCCTCGGCTTTCAGTTGCTCCGCCCGGTCAAGGGCGAAGACCGCTACTTCGTGGTGACCCAGTGGGAGTCCGAAGAGGCCTTTCAGGCGTGGGCGACCGGGCCCGCGATCGAGGCCCACGCCGGCCACCGGGCCAATCCGGTGGCAACAGGGGCGTCGCTGCTGGAATTCGAGGTTGTGTTGGACGTTGCCGGAACCGGCCAGAAGGCGTAATCCGCGCCGGGTCGGGCACCGCGTCGCCGCGCTGACGGCCGCCGCCACGCTGGTCGCCACCCTGGCTCCCGGTTGCGCCCCGCCGCCGACTCCGTCCGCACACGCGGCGGACCCCGGCGTACGGATCGACATCAGAACCCCACCCGGCCTGCGAGCCCAGCAGACCGTCGACATGCTGAACTCGGACTGGCCCATCGGCCCGGTCGGCGTTCGCACCCTCGCCGCCCCCGACATGGTCGAACAGGTCGAGGCCACCATGGAAGAACTCTGGTGGGACCGGCCGTTCACGCTGAGAGGCGTCGACATCAGTGCGGGAACTGCCACGCTGCGGCTCACCTCCTCCTACGGCGCGCAGCAGTCCGTGCGGATACACACCGACGACAACACCCTGGTGGACGGGTTCGACGTCACCACGCGGACGCCGAAAATCTCCTCCTGGCGCGATCTCGACGCCACGTTGACCAAGACCGGCGCCCGCTACTCCTGGCAGGCCGCGAAGGTCAACGACGGCAAATGCGACCGGGTGGCCGGCACCAATACCGCGCAATCGCTACCGCTGGCGTCGATCTTCAAGCTGTACGTGCTCTACGCGGTGGCCGAGGCGGTAAAGGCCGGCACGCTGTCCTGGGATGATCAGCTGACGGTCACCGACAAGGGCAAGGCGGTCGGCTCCGGAATGGAACTGCCTGTCGGAGCGCATGTTTCGGTGCGCAAAGCGGCCGAAAAGATGATCGCCACCAGCGACAACATGGCCACCGACATGCTGATCGGGATTGTCGGCACCCACGCCGTGGAAAGAGCGCTGGCCGACGCGGGCCATCACGATCCGGCCGCCATGACGCCGTTTCCGACGATGTACGAGTTGTTCTCGGTCGCCTGGGGGCGGCCGGATCTGCGCGAGCAGTGGAAGCACGCCACCACCGCGCAAGCCCGCGCCGAATTGCTCCAACACGCTGATTCCCTTGCCTACCAACCAGATCCGGAGCGCGCGCACACCCCGGCTTCGGGTTACGGCGCGGAATGGTATGGCAGCGCTGAGGACATCTGCCGGGTGCACGTGGCGCTTCAGGCCGGTGCGGTCGGCGCCGCCGCGCCGGTCAAGCAGATCTTGGCCGCCGTCCCGGGTGTCGACCTGGACCGACGTGAATGGCCCTACGTCGGCGCCAAAGCGGGCGGACTGCCCGGGGACCTGACGTTCAGCTGGTATGCGGTCGACCGGACGGGCCAGCCGTGGGTGCTCAGTTTCCAACTGAATTGGGCGCGCGACCATGGGCCGACCGTGACCGGCTGGATGCTGAAGATCGTCAAACAGGTGTTCGCGCTGCTGCCAGTGCAACGCTAAGGCAACCGAAGCGTCCAGGCTTGCCCTCGGAAATGCATAACTGTGCGACTGACTGGCGCAATGTCGAGGCGCCAGAACGATTTCGGTGGGGCGTCAAGTGCAAACAGGATCGCCGCCCGAATCACCGCGGGATGCGTCACTGCCACCGTCGGCAACGTGTTGGAGGTCAATGAATCCAGCCAACCGGCAACCCGGTCGATCAGGGTGACGATCGATTCGCCCCCGGGTGGCGCCTGGGCCGGATCGGTCTGCCAGCTCTGCAGCGCTTCGGACTCGACATCGCTGAGTTCCTCCCCGCACCACTGTCCGTACTCGAGGTCGGCTAAACGCGGTTCCGCCGCCGCCCGCAGACCCAGCAGCTTCGCGGTCTGCTGCGCACGCTGCTCGGGTCCGGCGAGTTGCCGGGCTGCTCGGTCGAGGTCAATGCCAATCGCCGCCGCGGCCTGCCGACGACCGACATCGTTGAGCGGTTCGTCGGCAGGAAATCGCGCGGCTGCCATGGCATCGGTCATCGCATGCGACACCAACGTCAGCCGGACGACTTCGGTCACGCCGCGATACTCGTCGCCCGTCCGCTCTCCGCTCGCTCGCCCAGCAGTCGCCCCGCGAGCGTCGCGAACACGAGGCCGATGGTCGCCCACAGCACCAGTTGAGTGCCCAGCGCAGCCAGCCTGAAGTCGTACAGATCGTCGGCGGAAAACCCGGGGAACACGATCACCCCCTGTGCGTCTCGGATCGGTTCGGGTGTCTCGTCCACCGTCGGCAGCAGGAACATCACCACGGCCACCACCAGCGTGTAGAGCCCAACCGCGATCAGCCCGGCGTTCCACGCGCCAACTCGACTCGCGAGCGCCCGGGCCAGCCACGCCGCAGCGACGGCAAGCACCACCGATGTCAGAACCATCAGCAGATACCAACCCGTGCGCTCGCCGATGGTGTCCGCGTGCCCCACGGCTGGCGGATTGGGCGGATACTTCACAAAAGGAACCAGGTATACCGCGGCGAATGATCCCACCGCGAGCAGAACCGAAAGTGCCCGCGGCCCAACCTCTCCCACACGTCCGTAGACAACACAAAACAGAACGGCGAACAGCGCGCCCATCGCTACACCGAAAATCAGCACGCCGAAACCCAAGCCCGCGTTGACCTGAACCCCTCGGGTGAACAACTCAACGCCGTGTTCATGTACGCCTTGGGCGGACGCCGCGTGGGCGCGGCCGTCCTCATAGTCGATTGCGCGCGCGATAACGGGCTCGGCAAAGACGCGGGCGAACACGAAAGCCAATATTGCGCCGGCCACCCCCGCGAGGAGACCGCGCGCGATCAGACGCTTCTCCACGCGGCGGTTCAGTGGCAGGGGAAACCGAGCAGATGCCGTGCGTCGTGCACGAATTCGTGCACGTGTGAGTCACTGCCGAACAGTGACACCGCACCCTGGTCGATACCGACAAAGTAGAGCGCCAACAACGCCAGGAAAGCTGTACCCGCCAGCCAAAGTGCCGCACGTGCTGCCGAGAGATCTAAAGACCGGACCTGGAGACCAGTTGTCTGGGGATTGGCCACAGTTGACTCCTTCTGGGATCACGCGTCCCTGCTGAGTGCTGGTGACGGGCCGCGGGTCTGACTGTGTACAGTGGCGCGACCGTTCTGGAGTCTCACCAGATTCCGCTACCCGTCTACAACACGGGTCAGTGTAGACCGTGGCCTGCCCGGCACAGGCGATTAACTGGCCACTCGGCGAGGTTAGGTGCTACTGCGCGGGGGTGTCTGGGCCGCCGGCGGCATGCGCGCCGGCTTTCGCCAGGTCCGGCTCGACCGGCTCGGCCGGCTTACGGGTACCGGTGAAGGTGAACTTCGCGTCCTCGCCGGCGCCCTCACCGTCCCAGTTGTCCACGTCGACGGTGACGATCTGGCCCGGCCCGACCTCCTCGAACAGGATCTTCTCGGAAAGCTGGTCCTCGATCTCGCGCTGGATCGTGCGCCGCAACGGACGGGCACCCAGCACCGGATCGAAGCCGCGCTTGGCGAGCAGCGACTTGGCCTTGTCGGTCAGCTCCAGCGCCATGTCCTTGCTCTTGAGCTGCTTTTCGACCCGGTTGATCATCAGCTCGACCATCCGGATGATCTCTTCGCGAGTCAGCTGGTGGAAGACGATGATGTCGTCGATGCGGTTGAGGAACTCCGGGCGGAAGTGCTTCTTCAGCTCGTCGTTGACCTTCTGCTTCATCCGCTCGTAGTCGTTGGCACCGCCACCCTGGGTGAAGCCCAGACCGACCGCCTTGGAGATGTCCGCCGTGCCGAGATTGGACGTGAAGATCAGCACGGTGTTCTTGAAGTCGACCGTGCGACCCTGCCCGTCGGTGAGCCGGCCGTCCTCGAGCACCTGCAACAGGCTGTTGTAGATCTCCTGGTGTGCTTTCTCGATTTCGTCGAACAGCACCACGGAGAACGGCTTGCGCCGCACCTTCTCGGTGAGCTGGCCACCTTCCTCGTAGCCGACGTATCCCGGCGGTGCGCCGAACAACCGCGACGCGGTGAACCGGTCGTGGAACTCGCCCATGTCGATCTGGATGAGCGCGTCGTCGTCGCCGAACAAAAACTCGGCCAGCGCCTTGGACAACTCGGTCTTACCCACCCCGGACGGGCCGGCGAAGATGAACGAACCAGACGGACGCTTGGGGTCCTTCAGCCCGGCGCGCGTACGACGGATCGCCTTGGAGACGGCCTTGACCGCGTCCTCCTGGCCGATGATGCGCTTGTGGATCTCGTCTTCCATGCGCAGCAGCCTGGTGGTCTCGGCCTCGGTGAGCTTGAACACGGGGATACCGGTCCAGTTGCCCAGCACCTCGGCGATCTGCTCGTCGTCGACTTCGGCGACCACGTCGAGATCACCAGAGCGCCATTGCTTTTCACGCTCGGCGCGCTGGGCCACCAGTTGCTTTTCACGGTCGCGGAGGCTGGCCGCCTTCTCGAAGTCCTGCGCGTCGATCGCGGACTCCTTCTCGCGGCGCGCTTCGGCGATCTTCTCGTCGAACTCGCGCAGGTCTGGCGGAGCCGTCATCCGGCGGATCCGCATCCGCGCACCCGCCTCGTCGATCAGGTCGATCGCCTTGTCCGGCAGGAACCGGTCGTTGATGTACCGGTCGGCCAGGCTGGCAGCGGCCGTGATCGCGGAGTCGGTGATGGACACCCGGTGGTGCGCCTCGTAGCGGTCCCGCAGACCCTTGAGGATCTCGATGGTGTGCTCCACCGTCGGCTCGCCGACCTGCACCGGCTGGAAGCGGCGCTCCAGCGCGGCATCCTTCTCGATGTACTTGCGGTACTCGTCGAGCGTGGTGGCGCCGATGGTTTGCAGTTCGCCGCGGGCCAGCTTGGGCTTCAGGATCGACGCGGCGTCGATTGCGCCCTCGGCGGCGCCCGCCCCGACCAGCGTGTGCAGCTCGTCGATGAACAGGATGATGTCGCCGCGGGTGTTGATCTCCTTGAGCACCTTCTTCAGGCGTTCCTCGAAGTCACCGCGATACCGTGAGCCCGCGACCAGTGAACCGAGGTCCAGCGTGTAGAGCTGCTTGTCCTTCAGCGTCTCGGGCACGTCGCCGTGCACGATGTTCTGCGCCAGGCCCTCGACGACGGCGGTCTTGCCGACGCCGGGCTCGCCGATCAGCACCGGGTTGTTTTTGGTGCGACGGCTCAACACCTGCATCACCCGCTCGATTTCCTTCTCGCGGCCGATGACCGGGTCGAGCTTGCCCTCCATTGCGGCAGCCGTCAGGTTGCGGCCGAACTGGTCGAGCACCAGCGATGTGGACGGGCTGCCGGATTCGCCGCCCCGACCACCTGTGCCGGCCTCAGCGGTCTCCTTGCCCTGGTAGCCGGACAGCAGCTGGATGACCTGCTGACGCACCCGAGTCAGCTCGGCGCCGAGCTTGACCAACACCTGGGCGGCAACGCCCTCGCCTTCACGGATCAAGCCGAGCAGGATGTGCTCGGTGCCGATGTAGTTGTGGCCGAGCTGCAGCGCCTCGCGCAGCGAAAGCTCCAGCACCTTCTTGGCGCGCGGGGTGAACGGGATGTGCCCGGACGGCGCCTGCTGGCCCTGGCCGATGATCTCCTCGACCTGGCTGCGAACGCCTTCCAGCGAGATTCCCAGCGACTCCAGTGACTTTGCCGCTACGCCTTCGCCTTCGTGGATGAGGCCCAGCAGGATGTGCTCAGTGCCGATGTAGTTGTGGTTGAGCATCCGGGCCTCTTCTTGCGCCAGGACGACGACCCTGCGGGCACGGTCGGTAAATCGCTCAAACATTGGTGGTTACCTGCTCTCCCTCACCATCGGTACAGCGGTTGGCGTCGCGTACCTGCCATCCACTGTAATGGGCGGCTGGCCGGGGTTCCTACCTCGCCGTCGCTCCCGCAACACCAAGATGCCCGGAGTTACCTGTAGCTAACCCAGCCGCAACAGAGCAACGTGGAAATACTCCGAAACGTTTCCCGCATCGAGAGGCGATCAGTTCGCCGCCAGCGAAAGCGCGTCCGGTATTAGGTCGCGGCGTGGAATGCGTCGATGACGTCGGCGGGGATGCGGCCCCGAGTCGAAACGTTGTGCCCGTTGCGACGGGCCCATTCCCGGATGGCCGCACTCTGCTCGCGGTCTATCGCGCCGCGGCCCCGGCCCGACGACCGTCCACGCCGCCGACCGCCGACCCGCCGGCCGGCTTCAACCCACTTCTTCAGGTCGCCGCGCAGTTTCGTCGCATTCTTCGCCGAAAGATCAATCTCATAGGTCACGCCGTCGAGCCCGAATTCGACCGTTTCATCGGCCGCGCCCTCGCCGTCGAAATCATCGACCAACGTGACGGTTACTTTCTTTGCCATGGGCTCACCCTCGCGCTTTCTTCCTGTGCACATACTGTGCACGTAGTCCGACCACCCCGTGGCATCAATCTGCCATAACTACACCCATTTCTCAATACCAAGAAGCTGAGAGTAGTTCAGTTAGTGTACGGCCGGACAATAGGGAACAAAACTGTCTCCCTAATTGACAGTCCAGTCAATGCCATCAACAACCGATCGATACCCATTCCCGTTCCAGTGCACGGCGGCATCGCATACTCGAGGGCGGCGAGAAAATCCTCATCGAGTGCCATCGCCTCGTCGTCGCCGGCGGCCGCGGCGCGCGCTTGTGCGGCGAATCTCTCCCGCTGTATCACCGGGTCGATCAATTCCGAGTATCCGGTGGCGAGCTCGACCCCGTGCAGATACAGATCCCACTTCTCCGTGACACCGGGGATGCTGCGATGCTGGCGGGTCAAAGGCGTTGTCTCTACAGGAAAGTCCCTAACGAAGGTGGGCGCGGTCAATTTGGCGCCGACGGTGTGCTCCCACAGTTCCTCTACGAGCTTGCCGTGCCCATAACCGCGGTCGGCGGGAACCTCGACGCCGAGCGCGTCGGCAATGCCGAGTAAGCGGTCGACCGTCGTTTCCGGCGTGATCTCTTCCCCGAGCGCTTCAGAAAGGGACGGATACATTTGTATCGAGGCCCATTCTCCATCGATGTCATAGACACTGCCGTCAGGCATCGGGAGTTCTCGGGTACCGATCGCGTCGTCGGCTACCTCTTGAATAAGCTCACGGGTGACAACGGCGGAATCGTCATAGGTGCCATACGCCTGATAGGTCTCCAGCATGGAGAATTCCGGGGAATGGGTGGAATCGGCGCCTTCGTTTCGGAACACTCGATTAAGTTCGAAGACCTTGTCAAACCCGCCGACAACACAACGCTTCAGGAACAGTTCCGGCGCGATGCGCAGGTAAAGATCGATGTCAAGGGCATTGGAGTGTGTCACGAACGGTCGGGCCGCTGCGCCGCCGGCCAAAGTCTGCAAGATCGGCGTCTCGACTTCGAGAAAGCCGCGCCGCTCCAATCCCGCGCGTATTGCGCGGACGACGGCGATCCGCTGGCGGGCGACGTCGCGCGCCCGGGGCCGGGCGATCAAATCGACATAGCGCTGGCGCACCCGCGACTCTTCGCTCAACTCTTTGTGGGCGACGGGCAGCGGCCGCAGCGCCTTCGACGCCATTTGCCAGGAATCGCCGAGAACGGACAGCTCGCCGCGGCGTGAACTGATCACCTCGCCGTGCACGCAGACGATGTCGCCGATATCGACGTCGGCCTTCCACGCGTCGAGGGCTTCCTGACCGACACTGGCGAGGCTGAGCATCACCTGCAATTGGGTGCCGTCGCCCTCTTGAAGTGTCGCAAAACACAATTTGCCCGAATTGCGAATGAAAATGACCCGGCCGGCGACGCCGACGATGTCACCGGTGGCCTCATCGGCGGGCAGGTCGGGATAGGCGGCCCGGATCTGGGCCAGCGTTTGGGTGCGCGCGACGGCCACGGGGTATGGATCGCGGCCCTCCGCCAACAGCCGAGCCCGCTTGTCCCGGCGGATCCGATACTGCTCGGGAATGTCGGACTCGGCGGCGCTCACGACGTGCCAGCTTAATGATCGGGCGTCGAGTGTGCGTTCACGGCTTCGAGTGTGCGCTGAAGGCGCTGCCCGTCGGCGTGTCGGCGCCCAGGACGCACACTTGAGGAGACCGGCGGTCAGCGGGCCGTTTTGAGCCGCCCGCGCTGGTTGTCCCGGTTGCGTTCGAAGACCAGCCGCAGCCCGTGCAGAGTCAAATGCGGGTCGTAGTGGTCGACGGAGTCCAGTTCGGCCAACAGCAGCGGAGCGGTATGCCCGGTGGCCACCACCGTGACATCGTCGCCGGCGAAACCGTCCACGTCGTCGCGGATGCGTTGGACCAAGCCCTCCACCAGCCCGGCGAAACCGAAAACCGCGCCGGCCTGCATGCATTCGACGGTGTTTTTGCCGACCACCGAACGCGGCCGGGCCAGTTCCACCCGCCGCAATGCCGCGGAGCGCGCCGCGGCGGCGTCGGACGAGACCTGAACGCCGGGCGCGATGGCGCCGCCGAGGAATTCACCTTTGGCTGACACGACGTCCACGCAGATCGACGAACCGAAGTCGATCACGATGGCAGCGGTGGCGTATTTCTGAAAAGCCGCCAGGCAGTTGACGATTCGATCGGCACCGACCTCTTTCGGGTTGTCGACCAGCAGCGGGATACCGGTGCGCACGCCGGGCTCGATCAGCACGTGCGGCACTGACGGCCAGTACTGGTCGAGCATGATCCGCACCTCGTGCAGCACCGACGGAACAGTGGATAGCGCCGCGGCGCCGGTGAGCCGTTCGGAGTCGTCCCCGATCAGGCCGTCGATGGTCAACGCCAATTCGTCGGCGGTGATTTCGGACTCGGTGCGTATTCGCCACTGCTGCACCACCTTCGCGTGCTCTTTGGAGCCGGAGAGCAGCCCGACGACGGTGTGCGTGTTGCGAACGTCGATCGCGAGGAGCACGACTACCGCGGGGAAAGAAGTTCGCCGGCGTCGTCAGGCACGAACGCCGGATCGTGGCCGAGGTCGGTCGGCCGGTTATTGGCGTCGACGAACACGATCCGCGGTTGGTAGGTGCGGGCTTCGGCGTCGTCCATGGTTGCGTAGGCGATCAGGATCACCAAGTCACCGGGATGTACAAGATGCGCTGCGGCCCCGTTGATTCCGATCACCCCACTACCACGCTGACCGGTGATGGCGTAGGTGACCAACCGAGCCCCGTTGTCGATGTCGACGATGGTCACCTGCTCGCCCTCGAGCAGGTCTGCCGCGTCCATCAAGTCTGCGTCGATGGTCACCGAGCCGACGTAATGCAGATCCGCCTGCGTGACGGTTGCCCGGTGGATCTTCGACTTGAGCATTGTCCGTAACATCAGTTCCTCCAGGATGTTTCGTAATGTCCGGTCGCCTCGCGCCCGTCGATGCCGACGGCAGTTCCGATTTCGATTGCGACATTGTCGAGAAGCCTGGTCGTGCCGAGCCGGGCCGCGACCAACAACCGGCCGGAGCCGCTGGTCGGAGCGGGCCCCAGTGCAGGGTCGCGGACCTCCAGATAGTCGACGTCGATCGCGGGGATTTTCGCCAGCACGTCGCGCGCCGCCGCCAGCGCGGCATCCGCACCGGCCGGCGCGGCATGTGTGCCTGCCAACAGCGCCGCCGACAGAGCGCTCGCCAGTTCCCGCTGCGCCGGGGCGAGGTAGCGATTGCGCGAAGACATCGCCAGGCCGTCGGATTCACGCACAATCGGCACGCCGACAACCCGCACGTCGACGTTGAGGTCGGCGACCATCTGGCGTACCAGGACGAGCTGCTGATAATCCTTCTCGCCGAAGAAGACCCGATCGGGCCGCACGATCTGCAACAGTTTCAGCACGACGGTCAGCACGCCGGCGAAATGGCTTGGCCGGGCGGCGCCCTCGAGTTCGGACCCGAGCGGTCCGGGCTGCACGGCGGTGCGGCGTCCGTCCGGGTACATGGCCGAAACACTTGGGGTGAACACGATCTCAACGCCTTCGCCGCGCAGCAGCGCCAAATCGTCGTCGACGATCCGCGGGTAAGCGTCGAGGTCTTCGCCGGCGCCGAACTGTAGCGGGTTGACGAAGATGGACACCACCACCACAGCGCCGGGCACCCGTTTGGCGGCGCGGACCAAGGCAAGATGGCCGTCGTGCAGGGCGCCCATCGTGGGCACCAGCATCACCCGCCGGCCGGTATGCCGCAGCGCCCGGCTGACGTCGGCGACATCACATGGGTCCGGATATACGTTGAGTTGGCCGGCGGTGAACGTCGGCGCACCGTTGATCGTCACCGTGCCAACACCTCGAAGACTTCATCGCGAGCATCCGCTCGCTGTGCCGTGCGCAAGGCGTTCACCCGGTACGCCTCCGCCAACTGCGGGTCGACTGCGGCCAGCGCGTTCAGGTGATCGGCGACGGCGCCCGCGTCACCCCGTGCGACCGGACCGGTGAGCGCGGCCTGCCCGCTCTCAAGCGTGTTCTCCAGCGCCGCTCGCGCCAACGGCCCGAGCACCCGTTCCGCAATGCCGTCGGGGTCGTCGAGGCCGAGTTCTCCGGGCAACGCGGCCCGCAGGGCGTCCACTGCGTCTGCCAGCACCGTGACGATGTGGTTGCCGGCATGGGCCAGGGCGGCGTGATACAACGTGCGCGCCTCTTCTCGGACCCGGAACGGCTCGCCGCCGATCTCCAGCACCAGTGACTGCGCGATCGCGTACCCGACCTCGTCGGCCGCGGTGATCCCGAAGCAGGTGTCCGATAGCCGGGAGATGTCCTCGTCGGAGCCGGTGAATGTCATTGCCGGGTGGATGGCCAGCGGTATGCAGTCGGTCAGGGGTGCCAGTACGCCGATGCCGTTGGCACCCGAGGTGTGCGCGACGATAGTGCCCGGCCGCACCGCCGAGGTGGCGGCCAAACCGGAGACCAGCCCCGCCAGTTCGGTGTCGGGCACGGCCAAAAGCAGAAGCTCGGCGTTGCCGGCAACATCCGGTACGGGGGACACCGGCGTGTCAGGCAACCAGCGTTCGGCGCGCTGCCGCGACGCCCGGGAAACGGCGCTGTATGCCACAACGACGTGGTCGACGCGCTCCAGGGCGGCCCCCAGGGCGGTGCCCACCCGGCCGGCGGAGATGACGCCCACCTTGAGCCGGGCCGGGCGCAGCCCGTCGAACTGCACCATCGCAGACGAAGCCTCGCAAGTTTGTTAGTTCGTTCCAGTCCCGCGGCGCGGGTACCGGACGGTCATCAAGACTCTACCGTGGCGGCGCTCAAATCCGCGAAGTGGCTTTGCTCACTCCTCGCGGCGGCGACGCCGGCCACCTCCGGTCGGGGTGGCCTGTAGCCGCGCCAGCAGGTCGGCGACCGACTGGCTGCCGGTCGGCGGGCCGTCGGTATCGAAGGAATCGGTGCTGCGATGCCGCGCCGCCGGAGCCGCCGGCGGCGACATCGCCGGGGCTTTGTCCGCCGGCGCGGGTGGTGGCGGTGGCGTCGGAGGCGGGGCCGGCGACATTGCGGGCGCCGGTGTCGCGGACCCGCCGAAAGCAGAGTCGGCGTCTTCGGCGTAATGACGGGCCCGCGCGCGGCGACCGCTATCGCCCCAATCGGATGTGGGCTCGTCGGCCTGCCCCGGCATCGGCTCGGCGGTCCTGGCATGCCGACCGCGCCGCTGCGCGGGCGGGGGCTCAAAGATCGCCTTCTCCTCCGGCCCGGTCCTGGCGTCATCGGACTCGGTGATCCAACTGCTGCCAGGAGTTCCCGGGGGCGACCACTGTCCCTCTGCGCCAATCGGCCGCCACTCGCTGGCCGAATCCTGACGTCGAGGCGCCTCAGTAGGTGGCGACCATCCGGGCTGCGGCTGCTCCGGTATCGGCTGTGGCGGCGTGGGGGGAGGTGCGAATCGCGGCTCGTATTGCGGGGGTGGCTCGTATTGCGGCGGCGCCTCGGGTTGTGGGGGTGCCTCGTAGCGCGGGGGCTCGGGCGGTGGTGGCGCCTCGTACCGGGGGACCTCCTGCGCCGCAGGCTCGTAGCGCGGAGGCGCGGGCTGCGGTGGCGGCTCGTAGGGCGGCGGTGCTTCGTGGCGACTGCGGGGACGCCGCGCCGGCTCAGGCTGGAACCGATCGGGGGCGCTCCACCGCTCAGCCGTCCGATATGCCTCGGGAGGCTGGTAGGAGTATGCGGGGTCGTAGCTCGGGGCCGCGGGCTGTCGCGGTGGCGGAGCCAGCGGTTCCTCGGGCACGTCGATGATCGCGTCGTCCGTCCGCCTGGGGGGCTCTTCAGCTCGCACGGAGGTGACGCGGTTGATGCGTTCGCGTGCGGTTTCGTTGTCGCGATCCCAGTCGCTGTAACCACGCACAGTCCTGCGTTCAGTCTCCAACGCCGGCCGATCGTTGAGCTCAGCGTCGAAGAGAATCTCCAGATTGGTGCGCAGCGCCGCCAGCTCGGCCCGCAACGCCGCCACTTCCTCGGCCGCGTGGGCACGCAGTTCGGTTGCCAGCTCGCGACGCAGCTGAGACTCCACCGTCAGCTCATACTCGCGGCGGGCCGAGATTTCCCGGTCCAGTTGCAAGTCGTAAACCAGCTTGAGGTCTCGCGCCCGGGCCGCGTCCACGTCGCTTTGCCGGCGATAGATCACCGACACGAATGCAGCGACCACCGCGGCCCACAGCGCCAGGATCACGGCGAGCTTGAGAAGCTCCACGCGGTTGGTGAAAACGAGTGCGGAACTCGCCGCGATGGCGAGGACCAGCAACGCCGTCAGCAGGAGCCAACCCGGCCTGCGGCCGCCGCGCCGGACCCGAGCGCCGCGGGACAGAACGGTCATGGCCCGACTGTACCGGGCCGAGGTCATTGCGCGTGTCGCCGTACTCCGGCGATTCTCACCTGGACCGATTGTCCGCGTCTCCCGGCAAGCGGAAGGCCCCGATCCGGGGTGCTCGCGTCAGGGATGTCGCCGCGCGAAGCTAACTTTCGGCGCCCTCCCCGTGCTCGGTCGGATCCTGCGGCGACTTGCAGCAATGTTGCAGCCACAGCGCGGCGACCACCAAAGCCAGCGCGCTTACCGCCGCGACCGCTGTGCCGGCGGTGTCCTCGCCGGCCACCCGCTGCCACGACCGCCGCGGCAGCAGGTACACCAGCACGCCGATCCACCAGCCGGTAACCAGTGCACCGACCCATGCCGACGCCTTGGCGATCACCAGGCTGCGGGCCACCGCGAGCGGATGCAGCCAGCCCGGCCCGTCGCCAATCTCGCCGTCGCTGATTTTGGCCCGGATGTAGCGGCCCCACAGCGCCTCGGCGATGGCAACCGCAAGCAGCGACAACCCCGTCCACACCGTGATCGGTGGAAACCAGCGGTACAACAGGACGACGAGCAGGTACCCGACCACAGCGGTGCCGACGACCGCCGCCGTGAGGTCACGCTTCCTCGTCGGCCCCATCAGCCGGCCTGCGGCTTGAGCACCAGATCGGTCATCCGGACACCAGCGCGATCGGCCGGATCCAATTCGGCCAGCAGCTTGACGACCGGCCGCTTACCGCCGGCCACCGTCAGCTGGGCATCGGGGTCGACCGCCAGCCATGGAACCAACACGAAGGCCCGCAGATGGGCCAGCGGATGCGGCAGCGTCAGACCGTCGCCCAGGGAAAACACCTCCGTGCCGTCGTCGTAACAGCTGATCAGGTCCACGTCGAGGGTGCGCGGACCCCAGCGCTGGCCGCGCACCCGATCGGCCGCTCGCTCCATCTCTTGAGCGCAACGCAACCAGCCGTGCCCGTCGAGCGCGGCGTCCTCGGCGATCACCACCGCGTTGAGAAACGGGCCCTGTTCGACACCACCCCACGCCGCCGTCTCATAGACCGGCGAGATCGCCCGCACCGAACCGCCCAGCCGGTCGACCACTGACTGCAACCGGGCCAGTCGGTCACCAAGGTTCGATCCGATGGACAGCACCACGCGACTCACCGGGCGCCTCCGGCGGGAATCACGGAACCACGGCCGCCGCGCCGTGACCGGCGTGCCACCACCGCCACATCGGCGAAGGTGTGCGGAATCGGGGCCTGCGGTTTGTGCACTGTCACTTCGACCGCGTGAACTCGCTTGTCGTTCATCACATCCTCGGCGATCTCGCCGGCGACGGTTTCGATGAGGTTGCGCGCCGGCCCGGCTACGATATCGGCCGCCCGCTGAGCGAGTGCCCCATAGTCATAGGTGTCTGCCAAGTCGTCGCTGGTGGCGGCGTCGACCAGGTCAATCCAGACGGTGATGTCGACGACGAAGTCCTGGCCCTGCGCGCGTTCGTGCTCGAATACTCCGTGCCGACCGCGAACGGTCAAGCCGCGCAACTCGATTCGATCAGCCATCCGCCACCCCTTGGCTCCAAGCGGTCACCACCTTGAGCGCGTCGACCGAGGCACGCACGTTGTGCACCCGCACACCCCAGGCGCCGTGCAGCGCGGCCAGCGCGGAGACCACCGCGGTAGCGGTCTCACGTCCGTCGGGTGGTCGCACGGCGCCGTCGGGACCGGCCAGCAGCGTTCCCAGGAACCGTTTGCGAGAAGCTCCCAGCAGCACCGGGACACCGGTGGCCACCAGCTCCGGCAGCGCGTGCAGTAACACCCAATTGTGCTGGGCCGTCTTGGCGAATCCGAGACCGGGATCGATGATCACCTTCGCGGGATCCACGCCCGCGGCCACTGCGTCGTCGACGCCGGCGAGCAGGTCGGCGCGCACTTCGGCCACGACATCGCGGTAGTGCGGCACCTCGTGCGGACGCTCAGCCGATACCGACCGCCAGTGCATCAGCACCCACGGCACACCGGCCTCGACGAGCAGCGGGGCCATGGCCTTATCGGCGCGCCCGCCGGACACGTCATTGACAATCTTGGCGCCATTTTCCAGTGCCACCCGCGCCACAGCGGCGTGCATCGTGTCGATGCTGACTGTAATACCTTGTGAAGCAAGCGCTTTGACGACAGGCACGACGCGGGCAGTCTCAACGCGCGCGTCGACCCGGACCGCGCCAGGTCGAGTCGACTCGCCTCCGACGTCGATGATCGTCGCACCCTCGGCGGTCAATTCCAGGCCATGCTCGACGGCGCGATCAGCGTCCAGGTAGCGCCCGCCATCCGAGAACGAGTCATCGGTGACGTTCACCACCCCCATGACTTGAACGCGTGCGGTGCTCACTTGCGCAAGATCAGTTCCAGCGCTTCGGCTCGAGATGCACTGTCGGACTTGAATTGTCCGCGTACAGCCGACGTCGTGGTGACCGCGCCCGGCTTACGGACACCGCGCATGGACATGCACAGGTGTTCGGCTTCGACCACGACGATGACCCCCCGCGGATCGAGCTTGCGCATCAGTGCGTCTGCGATCTGCGCGGTAAGCCGCTCCTGCACCTGTGGCCGCTTGGCGTACAGATCGACCAAACGTGCAATCTTGGACAATCCGGTCACTCGGCCGTCGTGTCCGGGGATGTAACCTACGTGCGCCACACCGTGAAACGCCACCAGATGGTGTTCGCAGGTGGAGTACAAGGGAATGTCCTTGATCATCACCAACTCGTCATGCTGTTCGTCGAACGTGGTGTCCAGCACGCTGTCCGGGTCGGTGTAGAGACCGGCGAACATCTCGCGATAGGTCCGTGCGACCCGGGCCGGGGTGTCCTCCAACCCGTGCCGATCCGGGTCCTCTCCGATCGCGTAGAGCAACTCGCGGATCGCGGCCTCGGCGCGCGCCTGGTCGAAAACCGGGGTGCGCAAGGTCACTGTTCGGGAATTCGGCCGTGCGGTTGAAGCCATTGAAGCCCCGTTCGTTCAGCCGTGCGCGGGCGGGTTGGACCGGCTCGGGTCACCGCTCGGTGGATCGGCGGGCTGGCCCCCCTCCGGTGCGGGCGCAGCGGGTGGCGGGTACGGCGGATACGGCGGATACGGCTGACCCGGGTGGCCCGCATAGTGCGGCGGCGGCGTCGGGGATTGCGGCGGGTACCAGTAGCCCGGGGGTTGTTGCGGCGGTGGCCATCCGGGAGCGTGCCAACCGGCCGGCGCGCCGTAGTCGGGCTGGGTCGGGCGCTGCGGTGGAACGCCACGATCCTCATTGGGACCGCCCGGCGCGACGTGAGAACCGTTGGCGCCATTGGTGGCTCGATCGGCTTCGGCCTGCGCGGCGTCCCGCGTCGCCGCCGCGATGGCGGCTTTGAAGGTCGGCTCCGGCGCCGGCTGGGGCCACGGCTCGCCGCGCTCGATGGCCAGCTCACCGGGCGTCTTGATGGGCGGCTTGTCCGACGGAATGCGGCCGCCGAAGTCGTCGAACATGGTGAGCCGGGGCCGCTTTTCGACGTCGCCGAAGATCGCCTCCAGCTCGGGTCGGTGCAGGGTTTCCTTTTCCAGAAGCTCACCGGCCAGGGCATCGAGCACGTCGCGGTATTCGGTGAGAATCTCCCACGCCTCGGTGTGGGCCGCCTCGATCAGCTTGCGGATCTCTTCATCGATGTCGCGGGCGACCTCGTGCGAGTAGTCGGGCTGGGTGCCTATCGTGCGTCCCAGGAACGGATCACCGTGTTCGGTGCCGTATTTGACCGCGCCGAGCTTGGAACTCATCCCGAATTCGGTGACCATCGCACGCGCGATCTTGGTGGCCTGCTCGATATCCGAGACCGCGCCCGTCGTCGGCTCGCGAAACACGAGTTCCTCGGCCGCGCGCCCGCCCATCGCGAAAACAAGTCGGGAGATCATCTCCGAACGGGTCATCAGGCCCTTGTCGTCCTCGGGTACCGATACCGCGTGCCCACCGGTGCGCCCGCGGGCCAGGATGGTGACCTTGTATATCGGCTCGATGTCCGGCATCGCCCAAGCCGCCAGGGCGTGCCCGCCCTCGTGGTAAGCGGTGATCTTCTTCTCCAGCTCGCTGATGACCCGGCCCTTGCGGCGCGGCCCGCCGATCACCCGGTCGACCGCCTCCTCGAGGGCGGGGCCGGTGATGATGGTGCCGTTCTCGCGGGCGGTGAGCAGCGCGGCCTCGTTGATGACGTTGGCCAGATCGGCGCCGGTCATTCCGACGGTGCGCTTGGCCAGCCCGTCCAGGTCGGCGTCGGGGCCCATCGGCTTGCCCTTCGCATGCACCCGCAGGATCGCCTTGCGGCCGTTGATGTCGGGGTTGGACACCGGGATCTGGCGGTCGAAGCGCCCTGGCCGCAGCAGCGCCGGGTCGAGGATGTCCGGCCGGTTGGTGGCGGCGATCAAGATGACACCGGCCCGCGGATCGAACCCATCCATCTCGACCAGCAACTGGTTCAGGGTCTGCTCGCGTTCGTCGTGGCCACCACCCAGCCCGGCGCCGCGCTGGCGGCCCACCGCGTCGATCTCGTCGACGAAGATGATGCACGGGCTGTTCTGCTTAGCCTGATCGAACAGATCCCGCACCCGGGAGGCACCCACGCCGACGAACATCTCGACGAAATCGGAGCCCGAGATCGTGAAGAACGGCACACCCGCTTCGCCTGCGACCGCGCGAGCCAGAAGCGTCTTGCCGGTTCCGGGCGGCCCGTAGAGCAGCACGCCCTTGGGGATCTTGGCCCCGAGCGCCTGATACCGCGACGGGTTACACAGGAAATCCTTGATCTCGTAGAGCTCCTCGACGGCTTCGTCGACGCCGGCGACGTCGTTGAAGGTGGTCTTGGGCATGTCTTTGGAAAGCTGCTTGGCCCGTGATTTGCCGAAGCCGAAGCCCATCCGGGCGCCGCCCTGCATGCGGGAGAACATCATGAACAGGCCGACCAGGAGCAGCAGCGGCAGCACGTAGATCAGCAGCGAGCCAAGGATGTTGCCTTGGTTGACGACGGTGCTGACCTGGGCGTCCTTGCTGCTCAACGAGTCGAACAGCGGTACGGCGTAGCCGCTCGGGTATTTGGTGATGATCTTGTCGGACCCGTCGGTGCCGCTGTTGCCGCTCTTCAGCGTCAGCCGCAGCTGTTGCTCACGATCATCGATCTGCGCGCTCTTGACGTTGCCGCTCTTGATTTGGGTCACCGCCACCGAGGTGTCGACCGGCTTGTAGCCGCGCGTGTCGTCACTGAAGTAGAAGAATGACCACCCAAGCAGCAACACCACAGCGATCGCCGTGAGTGTGCGGATCACGTTTTTCCGGTTCATCAATCATCGGCCGTGGTCGGCCAGGTCCTTCCCGATACACGCAGTTGGAATAGTCCAGGTTACCGCTCGTGGCGGTCGCCAGGTCGGCGGAGCCGGGCGCTGGGGGCACCTCCCGCTTGCGGGGGACGGGCCGCCACCATCTTGCCGGGTGAGGGTCGCCAGCTCGGCGGAGCCGGGCACAGGGTCGTCGTCATGACCAACGAATGACGGTTCCCGCCCGCTTCGCTGACTACTCCTTTCGGCGGAACCCAGCGTGTGCTTTGGTGAGACCGTGCCTGACACCGTTCCCATCACCGAACGCATCATCGATACCAATGGTGTGCAGCTGCATACCGTCGAAGCCGGCCAGCCCGGCGCGCCCGTCGTGGTGTTGTGCCACGGCTTTCCCGAACTCGCCTATTCCTGGCGCCACCAGATTCCGGTCCTGGCGGCCGCCGGCTACCACGTGCTGGCTCCGGACCAGCGCGGCTATGGCCGGTCGACCCGGCCCGAGGACATCGCGGATTACAACATCGCCGAGCTGTCCGCCGACGTGATCGGCTTGCTCGACGACGTCGACGCCGAGCGGGCGGTGATCGTCGGTCACGACTGGGGTGCCCCGGTGGCGTGGAGTTCCGCGCAACTGCACCCCGACCGGGTGGCGGGTGTGGTCGGTTTGAGTGTCCCGCCGGTACCGCGCGCACAAGTGCCGCCGACGGAGGCATTTCGGAAGGCCTTCGGTGAGCACTTCTTCTACATGCTCTATTTTCAGGAGCCCGGCGTGGCCGACGCCGAGCTCGGCGCCGACCCGGCCAAGACCATTCGGCGCATGATGGGCGGCCTGACAGGTCACGACCGCGCTGCCGGCCTGCGGATGGCCAGACCGGGACCGGAAGGGTTCGTCGAGCGACTGCCCGAGCCCGACGGCCTGCCGAGCTGGATCAGCGCCGAGGAGCTCGACCACTACGTCGCCGAGTTCTCGCGCACGGGCTTCACCGGCGGGCTGAACTGGTATCGCAACCTGGACCGCAACTGGGAGCTCCTCGCTGACGCGGTGGCCCCGACGATCACCGTGCCGGCGCTGTTCGTCGCCGGCGCCGACGACCCGGTGCTGGGATTCATGCGCCGTGAGCGGGCGGCCGAGGTGGTGACCGGCCCCTACCGCGAAGTGATCATCGAGGGCGCCGGACACTGGCTGCAGCAGGAACGCCCG
Source organism: Mycobacterium fragae (assembly GCF_002102185.1). Taxonomy (GTDB): domain Bacteria; phylum Actinomycetota; class Actinomycetes; order Mycobacteriales; family Mycobacteriaceae; genus Mycobacterium; species Mycobacterium fragae. The sequence goes on along the minus strand of NZ_LQOW01000026.1, from coordinate 10,944 downwards.
GAGGAGGTCAACCAGGCGCTGCTGGACTTCTTGTGTGGTTTGAAGTCAGGTGGAGAGCTGTCATGAATCGCCCGCTGAACTTCGGGGTTTTCATCACCCCGTTTCACCCGACCGGCCAATCGCCCACGGTCGCACTCGAATACGACATGGAGCGAGTGGTGGCACTCGATCGTCTCGGGTTCGACGAGGCCTGGTTCGGCGAACATCACTCCGGCGGCTACGAGCTGATCGCCTGCCCGGAGGTGTTCATCGCCGCCGCCGCCGAGCGGACCAAACACATCCGGCTTGGCACCGGGGTCGTCTCGCTGCCCTATCACCATCCGCTGATGGTGGCCGACCGCTGGGTGCTGTTGGACCATCTGACCCGCGGGCGAGTGATGTTCGGCACCGGTCCGGGGGCGCTGCCGTCGGACGCTTACATGATGGGCATCGATCCGGTCGAGCAGCGACAAATGATGCAGGAGTCGCTCGAGGCGATCCTGGCGCTGTTCCGCGCCGCACCCGGTGAGCGGATCAACCGCCACTCCAACTGGTTCACGCTTCGCGACGCGCAGTTGCACATCCGTCCTTACACCTGGCCGTATCCGGAAATCTCCACGGCGGCAATGATTTCACCGTCCGGCCCGCGACTGGCGGGCAAGCTGGGTACGTCGCTGCTTTCGCTGTCGATGTCGGTGCCCGGAGGCTATGCGGCGTTGGAGAACACCTGGGAGGTGGTGCGCGAGCAAGCGGAAAAGGCCGGGCACGACGAGCCGGACCGCGCGGGCTGGCGGGTGCTGGGCATCGTGCATCTGGCCGACAGCCGCGAGCAGGCGATCGACGATTGCATCTACGGCCTGCAAGACTTCGCGAAGTACTTCGGTGCAGCCGGCTTCGTGCCGCTGGCCAACCTGGTCGAGGGCGCGCAATCACCCCGCGAGTTCGTCGAAGACTATGCCGCCAAGGGCAATTGCTGCATCGGCACACCCGACGACGCGATCGGCTACATCGAGGATCTGGTGGACCGGTCGGGCGGATTCGGCACGTTCTTGTTGCTCGGCCACGACTGGGCATCGCCGGAGGCAACCTATCACTCCTATGATTTGTTCGCCCGCAAGGTGATTCCGCATTTCAAGGGTCAGCTGGAAGCGCCACGTGCATCGCACGAGTGGGCCAAGGGCATGCGTGAGCAACTGCTGGGCCGTGCCGGTGAGGCCGTCGTCAAGGCGATCACCGAACACACCGACGAACTCAAGATGGAAAGCGAGAACAACTGATGCGCGCCGCGGTGCTACGTGGCGGCCGGATGGTTTACCGAGACGACGTACCCGACCCCATCCCCGAACCGGGCCAGGTCTTGGTCGCCGTGCGGTCCTGTGGAATCTGCGGCTCAGATCTGCATTTCGCCGCCCACGGCGCCGAAGTGTTGTCGCTGAGCGATGAGATGGCAAGCAGTTTCGGCGGCGGCGCCATGCACGTCGATTTGAGCAACGACGTGTTCATGGGTCACGAATTCAGCGCCGAGGTGCTCGAAGCCGGCCCCGACACCGACACCCATCCACCGGGAACCCTGGTGACCTCGGTTCCCGTGCTGATGTCCGCCAAAGGCGTGGAACCGATCGTCTACAGCAACAACACCGTAGGCGGCTACGCCGAACGCATGCTGCTCTCGGCGCCGTTCCTGTTGCCGATCCCCAACGGGCTGGACCCCAAACACGCGGCGTTGACCGAACCGATGGCGGTCGGGCTGCACGCCGTCAACAAGTCCGGAATCCAGCGCGGCGAGACGGCGCTGGTGCTCGGCTGCGGTCCGATAGGCATCGCCGTGATCGCTTCACTGCGCGCCCGCGGCGTCGAAACCATTGCTGCGGCAGACTTTTCACCGAAGCGACGGGAACTAGCCACCGCGATGGGGGCGCACGAGACCATCGATCCGGCGCAGGCCTCGCCGTTCGACAGCGTTACTCCGAAGGTGGTGTTCGAGGCTGTCGGGGTGCCCGGCATCATCGACGACGTGATGCGGCGGGCCGCACACGGCACCCGGCTGATCATCGTCGGCGTGTGCATGGAGCCCGACACCGTGCATCCGTTCTTCGCCATCGCCAAAGAGATCAACGTGCAGTTCGTTCTCGCCTATGATCCAACCGAATTCGCCGCCTCGCTGCGCGCGCTCGCCGAGGGCGAGATCGACGTCGCGCCGGTGATCACCGGTGACGTGGGTCTGGACGGCGTCGGTGAGGCGTTCGACGACCTGGCCGACCCCGCGCGGCACTGCAAGATACTGGTCACGCCTTAGATCTCGTTGAGAGCGCGATAGGCCCGCCACGCCTTCGCGATCCCGAATTCCGCGACCAGGAGAAGCACAGCGCGGACCTGTGCCATCTCGGCACCGTGGCCGAGTGCCAGCTCGACGTGCAGGCGAAACGACTCGTCGAGAGTGCCGTTGAGGACGTCGGTGGCAATCGTGCACAGCGCTCGCTCGCGGACCGAGAGATCCGCCCGGCCCCACCGATCCTTGAACTGCCCCTGGAAGAAGCCGGCGAAGTCGGCATCGAGGCTGGTGAGTCGCTGCAGCGTGTTCCCGTCGAGTTCGAAAACTTCGCCGCGCGTGACACGCTCGTCTCCGTCGTCGATCTCGGCGAGCGCCATCAGCGCCTCGGCCGCAGTCGGATATCCGACATACGGCGCGAGGTGGCGCACGGCTTCGCGGATCGACGCCACGGAAACACCTTGCGAGCGAGCCATTTCGACATGGGTCAACAATGGGAAACCGAGGTTGTGGGCGCATAGGTCTGCGGCGACGAACACGAATGCCCGTTCTCGCATCGTCAGATCAGCGATGCCCCAGGCATGCTGGCCGACCTGGACAGCCATTTCCCCGAAGTCGGCGTCCATCGCTGCGACCGTTTCCTGATTCGCCAACTTCATCGCAATGCTCCTATCACTGGGCCGGTCTGGTGATCCGCGCTGCCGAATCGTTCCGGCAGCCCGAAGAGCTTGATACGGATTCGGTCGAATAGCCGATCCGGAACCCAGCGGGCTATGAACGCCAGACGGTAGGCGTCTTTGCCGACGAGGTAGCGGGTGCGGGGCCGACGAGCGGTAAGCGCTCGCAGCACGACGCGCGCCACCACACTTGGGTCGCTGCCGTGCTGCTCCCGCGCCATTGCGCGCGTCGTCATCGACTCATACGCCGTGGCATAGAGGCGACGGTCGGTGTCGTTCATCTGGCTGAGCACGCGTTTCGCGTCCGCGTCGACCTTGTCGACAGCCTCGGTACGGATGGATGCCGGTTCGATCAGAACGACGTGAATACCCCAGGGGCGCAGCTCAAGTCGTAGCGACTCGGTGATAGACGCCAGCGCCCACTTCGATGAGATGAGCGGCGCGCCGAACGGCAGGCTGAGCCGATCGCCGATCGAACCAATGTTGATCAGCCGTCCGGCACCGGCGCGCAGCAGGGGAAGAAATGCTTGGATGACCGCGACCTGGCCGAACACATTGACCTCGTATGCCCAGCGCAACTCGTCCAGCGGGATGGCTTCGACCGGCCAGGTCATGCCGATGCCGGCGTTGTTGACCAAGCCCGCGAGCCCTCGGCTGCCGACCGCGCGGGCGACCGTGGCCGCCGCGTGGGCGATCGACGCGGCATCCGTGACATCGAGGATGACCGGGACGATTTGTCCTCGAAGAAGGTGAGCGCTGTTCACCAGCGACTCACCATCTGTGTTGCGCCGCACCCCGGCGAACACGCGATAGCCCTCGGCAGCCAGGGCCAACGCGGTGGCACGCCCGATACCGCTCGACGTGCCGGTCACCAATACGCTTTCCGTGTTCATGCCAACAACTGTAGGCCAACAGCTGTTGGCAGTCAATAGCCTTGAACTTCTCGTGCTTGCCAACGATGTTGGCCTACGTTAGTTGGCATGGCGTTCACCCAGCGATCCGAACCAACCAGGACGGCGATCCTGAAAGCGGCACGGCAGCTGCTGGCCAGCCGGGGCTATGAGGCGACAACGATCCGCGCGGTGGCCAAGGAGGCCGGCATCGACCCGTCCATGGTGATGCGCTACTACGGCAGCAAGGAGGGATTGTTCGCCGCGGCTGTCGATGTGAACCTGCACCTGCCGCAACCGTCGGAACTGTCAAAGCACCGCGTCGGCGAAACGCTCGCCCACCATCTGATCGCTCGCTGGGAAGGCGAACTGTCCGACGAATTGATCCGCCTGTTGCTGCGCTCGGCAGGCACCAACAAGGGTGCGGCAGAACAATTCCGGCGCATTTTCGAGGGTCAGCTACTCAAATTCGTCCGCGAGCTGACGGGCGACGCGCCGGACGCTCGCCGGCGCGCCGCGATGGTGAGTACCCAAGTGCTGGGCCTCGCGTACTGCCGCTACATCCTGGAACTGCCGGCCGTGGTGGAGATCGACGCCGAGACGCTGGCGCGGACGCTTACCCCGGTGCTGCAGCACTACCTCACTGGCGACCTGGACGCAGCGGTCACGCCTGATCAGTGATTCGCGAGCGCAGCAAGATCATGCGGCCCTTTCGCGGGGTAGCCGCCCGCTGATTGCACCTGCCGCGACCACTCGGCCAAGAAGCCGACCAGCTCGTCGAGGTCGTCGCCCAGCGCGGCGATGATCGGCGCGCACCCCTCGTCGGTGGCCGCCTCGATCGACTCCCGAGCTGCCCGGCCGGCATCGGTGAACGAGCCGTCGCGGATCAGCCCGCGTGACTGAAGCCGGTCCTCACCCGCGGCGAGGTCATCGTCGGTCCAGGCCCTCGTTCGTATGTAGCTGCGCAGCGGCAATCCCCAAAAGAGCTCGGTGAACAGGCCGATCTCCACAGCATCGAAACCAGCTGCGGTCCAGACGTTCACGTGGACATCGCCGCGGTACTCGCGCAGCTCATCGGCGAGACGCCAGGCGTCGGCCAGCGCTTCGCCGGGCAGGCCCTGGCCGACGAGACCCGCAAAAAGCGGCTTGCCCGCCAACGGCAGCTGCTCCGACGCGCGTCGGAGCAACTCCAACACACGGTCGAGGCCGTCAGGGCGAGCGCCGAGGACACGCCGAAGCTGACACACCGCGCCGTCGGTTCGAGCCGCGCAGAGCGTTGCGGCGTCGGTCAGCCGCCAACCGGCGTCGACGGCCGGCACCACGACCGCAGGGTTGAACACCGCGAAGGCCGCCGCAACCACCTCACCGGGAACCTGTCCCATCACCGAACCACGGCTGCAGAAGTATGCCTGGCCGTCCGGCATCGCGACTTCGCCCGTCGTCCCGGGACTTGGCCCGAAGCCGAGCGCCGCGTAGCCCGCGTGGCATTCAGGGGCGAAGTACACCTGCCCCGCGAACGGCTCGATCACGCTGGCGAGCGCTCTTGCCGGGGCGATGGGCATGACTCGAATCTCGTCGATTGTGTCGGTTGTGGTCAAGAAATCGCCGAATCCGCTTACAGGACCCGCACAGTCGACGTCGGCTAGGGTGCCAGTCATGTGGCGCCTCGTACTCGCGACGGGCCTCGTCGCCGCAGCGGCCACACTGTCCGCATGCGACAGCGGCCCTGGCCCGGTCGGACAGAATCCACGCCAGGTGACCGTCGTCGGCTCGGGTCAGGTCCAAGGCGTGCCAGACACGCTGACCGCCGACGTCGGCATCGAGTTCTCCGCGCCCGACGTGACCACCGCGATGAACGGCACCAACGAACGTCAGCAATCGGTCATCACCGCGCTGTCCGGTGCCGGCGTGGACCGCAAAAACATCAGTACCACCGAGGTCAGCCTGCAGCCCGAGTATTTGGGCACCGAGGGAACGATCAGCGGGTACCGCGCCAGCAACTCGATCCGGGTCAAGATCCATCCGGCCGACTCGGCTTCGCGGGTGCTGGCCGTAATCGTCGATGCCGGCGGGGACGCTACCCGGATCAATTCGGTCGGCTATTCCATCGCCGACGACTCGCAGCTGGTCAAGGACGCGCGTGCGCGCGCGTTCGACGATGCCAAGGCCCGGGCCGAGCAGTACGCGCAGCTGTCCGGGCTCAAGCTGGGCAGGGTCATCTCGATCTCGGAGCCGGGCGCCGCGCCGACCGCGCCTCCCGCGCCACCGCGCGGGGCGATGCCCGCCAATGTTCCGCTGGAGCCCGGCCAGCAGACGGTGAACTTCTCGGTGACCGCGGTCTGGGAGCTGAAGTAGCCTCAGTCCTGGTAGACGCGCGGGTCCAAGGTCCCGATGTAGGGCAGGTCGCGGTAGCGCTCGTCGTAGTCCAGGCCGTATCCCACAACGAACTCGTTGGGGATGTCGAAGCCCACGTAGGCGATATCCACGTTGGCTCGCAGGGCGTCGGGTTTGCGCAGCAGCGTGCACACTTGCAGCGACCGCGGCCGCCGGGTGGCCAGGTTGCGCGACAACCACGACAGGGTCAGCCCCGAGTCGACGACGTCCTCGACGATCAGCACGTTCCGGTCGTTGATGTCGCGGTCGAGGTCCTTGAGGATGCGCACCACGCCCGACGACGACGTCGACGTCCCGTAGGAGGCGACGGCCATGAACTCGAACTGGGTGGGCAGCGGAATCGCCCGGGCCAGATCCGTGCAGAACAGGACCGCGCCCTTGAGCACGGTGATCAGCAACAGGTCCTGGCCGTCGGCCAGGTCGCGGTAGTCCGCGCCGATCTGAGCACCGAGCTCGGCGGTGCGGGTCTGGATCTGCTCCTTGGTGAGCAGCACCGATTTGATGTCCCCCGGGTACAGCTCGCCCGAATCAGCCGCCACGACCACAGCGTGCCATGCCGGAGTGCAGACCTCTAGACGGCCTCCCGTCGTAGCGTCAGCACGCCGTGGTGTCGCCCGGCGACCAACCGCGTATTGCGCAGCCTGGACCCGACCGCCACCCCGCCCTGGCCACGCCAGGCGGTGATCAGCCGGTCCACCCCGCGGATCTGCTTGTCGGTCAGGCCGATCGCGCCGCCGGCTAGCAGCCAACGGCGAATGACGCCGCGGCGCAAGGGATCTGGCAGTGCCGCCAACGCCCGGGTGTCGAGTCCGTCATCGCTGGCCGAGGTGGTCATCGCCTGGGTGATCAGCGCGTCGATCAGCTCGGTGTCCTCGCGTAAGGCGGTCGCAGTGCGAGCCAGCGCCTCGGCGACGCCGCCGCCCAGCACCTCTTCCATCAGCGGCAGCACCTCGTGGCGTAACCGGGTCCGGGTGAAGCGGCGATCCGCGTTGTGCGGGTCCTGCCAGGCGGAGAGCCCCAGCTCTGCGCATGCTGCGTGCGTCACGCTGCGCCGGACGCCCAGCAGCGGCCGGCACCACGGCGGATCGTACGGGCGCATCCCGGCCATCGAGCGGGCACCAGAGCCGCGGCCCAGTCCGAGCAACACGGTTTCGGCCTGATCGTCGAGGGTGTGGGCGAGCAGTACAGGGCGGTCGCCACGCGCGGTCTGCAGCGCGCCATAGCGCGCGTTGCGCGCGGCGCCCTCCGGACCGCCGTCCCCGCCGACCTGCACGCAAAGGACCTGGGCGGCAACGCATCCCAGGTCGAGGGCCTGCGTCTGCGCAGTGGCGGCGACAGCGGCCGAATCGGCCTGCAAACCATGGTCGACGATCAGCGCCGTGGTCGGCAGCATGTCCGCTGCGACGGCGGTGAGCGCCAACGAGTCCGGGCCGCCGGAGAGCGCCACGCACCAGCTGTCGGCGGTGGCCAGGTATTCCTTGGCGAATGCCGCGACGGCCGCGTGCAGCTCGCCTACAGCACCCTGTCGATCCATCGTTGCGGGTCTTCGATCTCGGCTGGCAGGGGAAGCGTGTCCGGACCGGTCCAGATGGTGTTGAACCGATCCATCCCGACCCGGTCCACCACGTGCTCGACGAATGCCTTGCCGCGGGTGTACTGGCTCAACTTCGCGTCGATGCCCAACAACGCCCGCAGCAGCCGTTGCAGCGGCGGTTGCCTGCGGTGACGACGCTCGTCGAAGCGGCGCCGGATGGTCTCGACCGACGGCACCACCAGAGGGCCCACTGCGTCCATGACGTGATCGGCATGACCCTCGAGCAGGGTACCGAGCACCAACAGCTGATCGAGGGCTCGGCGCTGCGGCTCGGACTGCACGGCGCGCAGCAATCCCAAAATCCCGGAAGAGTTTGCGTCGGGCTCGTCGCGCGACGATTCGCCGCGGCCACGGACGAAATCGGCGAGCCGGCCCATCACCTGGGCCACGTCGTCGCCGCTTTCCTGGGTCAGTACGGCGAGCGCTTGCGACATGTAACCGGACAACCACGGGTTGGCGGTGAACTGCACCCGGTGGGTGACCTCATGCAGGCATACCCATAGCCGGAAATCGGAAGGCTCGACCCGTAATTGGCGTTCGACCGCGATGACGTTGGGATACACGAGCAGCAGACAGCCGCCGTCGTTAAACGGGTCGTACTGGCCGAGGATGCCCGATGCGACGAACGCCAGCACCGCGCCGGTCTGCGCGCCGGTCACCCGCCCGGTGACCAGCCCGCGCGGCTTGTCGGTTCCGCCGGTCATCACCCGCATCGACTCGGCCGCGGCCCGGATCCACCCCGGCCGGTCGACGATGCGGGCGTCGGGCACCGCGCCGTTGGTGTGCAGACCGGTCACGTCGCGCACCGGCGGTTCGGCCGCCTTGGCGGCGCTGGCCAGGTTGTCGACCACCTGGTTTCGGGTGTAGTCGGTGGACGGCGGGCCCGGGCGGGCAAGCCACTCCCCGACCGTGGCCGCGAACCGCCAGTCGACAGCGCGCCCGACGGTCAGCTCCGGTGACGAGGTCACCTTGCGCATCCACACGACCATAGGGTGGACGCGACGGCGTCGATCGCCGTTCGGCCGGTCGGGCCGGCGTCGTTGGAGATCAGCGCGAAGGTCAGCACCCGTCCGCTGCTGTCGGTCACCACTCCAGCTAACGCGTTAACGGCTGTCAGCGAACCGGTTTTGGCCCGCAGCCAGCCAGCCGGTCCGGTGTTGGGGGCGGTGTCGAGGAAGCGGTCGGACAGCGTGCCGCTGCCGCCGGCGATCGGCAACACATCCAAGAGCGGCCGCAGCGCCGGCTGATCCGGCCCGGCCGCCGCCTGCACGACGGAATCGAGGGTCTTGGCCGTCAGCCGGTCGTCGACCGACAGTCCGCTGGAGTCTTGCAAAGCGGTGCCGCTGGTGTCGATGTGCGCGGTGGCCAATCGGTTGGTTACCGCGTCGACGGCTCCGGCGAAGCTCAGCGGGCGGTGCATGGCCGCGGCCACCTCGCGGGCGATGCATTCGGCCATCACGTTGTCGGAGGCGTTCATCATCTCGTTCAGCCGCTGGATCAGCGGCGCCGACCGGACGGCGGCCAGCTGTCGCGCGCCGGCCGGCGCGGGATGGCCGGCGATGGTCACGTGCTTCGGATCGATCCCGAGCGCCTCGGCGAGCGCGCGTCCCGCGTCCAGGGCCGGAGTCAGCGACCGTCGCGACTCGACGGTGGTCGGCTGGATACGGCCGGCGTCGAGCATGACCGACTCGATCGGCGCGATATCGCCGCCGTCGATGTCGCCCGGGTCCCAGCCCTGTGCCATGGTCGGGCCGCTGAACAGTGAGGTGTCCACTTGCACCGCCGTCGGCGTCACGCCGCTGCCGCGAACTTGATCGGCCAGATCGCTGATCCGGGCCGCACCGTGATACCAGGTGTCCTGCCCGGGCGGAGCGGCGGAAAGAGTCGGATCTCCGCCGCCCACCAGAATGATGGTGTCCGGCTGGTTTGCGGCGACGACGCGGGTGGTGACCCGCGCATCGCGGTCCAGCGCCAGCAGCGCGGCCGCGGTGGTGAGCGTTTTGTTCGTCGATGCCGGCCGCAGCGGCACGGTGTCCTGCTGCTGCCAGAGTTCTTCGGCGGTCATCGCATCCGTGACCCGTCCGCCGAGCATGCCGAGATTGGGGTCGGCCACCACGGCGGCCAGGGTTCGCGCCAGCCCGCTCGCGGTCGGCATCGGGGCAGTGGCGGGCACTGGCACGATGGCCGGCTTGGCGGTGACCGACGGCGGCGCCGGTGCCGACTGGACACCACTCGCGCTGCGACCGCTTGCGGTGAGCATGGCAGTTCCCGCCACCACGGCGGCAATTATCGCCAGCACGCCCACTCCCACGATCAGGTGCGTGGACGGCCGCCACTGAGTGGGACGCATTGCTCTCCTGACTGTCTGGCCCTATTGTGCCCAACCGGCCGCGGCGCTATGCGGTGCGGCTAGGGTGTCAGCGACGAGCAGTGACCACCCAGGCGAAGGAGCTGCGACGGTGCAATTCGAAGTGATCATCGAGATCCCGAAGGGGCAGCGGAACAAATACGAGGTCGATCACGAAACGGGCAGGGTTCGCCTGGATCGCTACCTGTACACCTCAATGGTCTACCCGACCGACTACGGGTTCATCGAGAACACCCTCGGCGAGGACGGTGACCCACTCGACGCAATGGTGTTGCTGCCTGAGCCGCTGTTCCCCGGAGTGTCGGTTGAGGCGCGCCCGGTCGGCATGTTCCAGATGACCGATGAGGCCGGCGGCGACGACAAGGTCCTCTGCGTGCCGGCCGGTGATCACCGGTGGGATCACATCAAAGACATCGATGACGTTCCCGAGTTCGAGCTCGACGTCATCAAACACTTCTTCTCGCAATACAAAGCGCTGGAGCCGGGCAAGTTCGTCAAGACGGCCAACTGGGTAGGCCGCGCCGACGCCGAAGCCGAAGTGCAGCGCTCAATCGAGCGATTCCAGACCGGCGGGCACTGAGCTCGGCGCCGGCTGTGCGGTTTCATACGCGACTCGCCGCTGCGGACGTATGAATTCGCACAGTCGGCAGATCGGCGGGCCGCCCGTAACGCGGGCACTGAGCTCGGTTCAGGCGATTGCGGTCAGCCGCCCCATTTGGCGGCTTCGGCTTGGTCGCGGGCCAGCATCGAGGTGGTGTTGGTCTCATGGGTGC
>NZ_LQOW01000025.1 GCF_002102185.1 Mycobacterium fragae | reverse complement strand
CCGAACTGTATCGGGCACTCCAAGCCGACCTAAACCGAAAACCAGAGGCTCTTGACGCTGCATAGGAGCATCCACACCATCCCATACGACGTCGGCGGCCTGACCCATGCCTCCAACCTGAAGTGCTTGTGCCGAAAACATCACTTGCTCAAGACTTTTTGGACAGCTTGGCATGACGAACAGCTGCCCGACGGTACGGTCATCTGGACCTCGCCGACCGGGCACACCTACCGCACGTTGCCCGGCAGCAAGCTGCTCGTACCGCAGTTGACTGTGCCCACAAGCACGCTGCCACCGCCACGTCATCGCGATGCGGGCTGCGCCGATCGCGGCGCGATGATGCCCCGGCGCAAGCGAACCCGTGACCAAGACCGCGCCCACCGCATCGACGCCGAACGTCGACAAAATGTGGCCCTGCAAACCGAGCGCCGACAACGCCAGGTGGTTTCCTTCGTTCCCGCGCCACCGGGCGACAGCGACGACGAGCCACCGCCGTTCTGACGGCCCACCAACGGTCTACAACTCAGCGCAGCACTGCGCGTGACATCACCACGCGCTGAATCTGGTTGGTGCCCTCGTAAATCTGAGTGATCTTGGCGTCGCGCATAAACCGCTCGACCGGGAAGTCAGTGGTATAGCCGGCGCCGCCGAACAGTTGCACGGCTGACTCGGTCACGTCCATGGCGGTGTCAGAGGCGAAGCATTTTGCGGCGGCCGAGATGAATCCGAGGTTGGGCTCGCCGCGCTCGGCGCGGGCAGCGGCGGTATAGACCATCAGCCGGGCCGCTTCGACTTTCATTGCCATATCGGCAATCTCGAATTGCACACCCTGGAACTCCGAGATCGACTTGCCGAATTGCTTGCGGTCCTTGGTATACGCGATCGTGGCATCCAACGCGCCCTGCGCAATGCCTACGGCCTGCGCACCGACGGTGGGACGGGTGTGGTCGAGGGTCTGCAGCGCGGTCTTGAACCCGGTGCCGGGTTCACCGATGATCCGATCGCCGGGGATACGGCAATCCTCGAAGTACAGCTCGGTGGTCGGCGAGCCCTTGATGCCCATCTTCTTTTCCTTGGGCCCAACGGAGAAGCCTTCGTCGTCCTTATGCACCATGAACGCCGAGATCCCGTTGGGCCCCTTGTCCGGATCGGTCACCGCCATCACGGTGTACCAGGTCGACCTGCCGCCGTTGGTGATCCAGCACTTGGCCCCGTTGAGGATCCAGTCATCCCCGTCCGCCTTGGCCCGGGTCCGCATGGACGCCGCGTCGCTGCCGGCCTCCCGCTCGGAGAGCGCATACGACGCCATCGCCCCGTCCTTGGCAAGCGACGGCAGAACCTGCTTCTTCAGCTCCTCCGAACCCTGCAAGATCAGCCCCATCGTGCCCAGCTTGTTCACGGCGGGGATCAACGAAGCCGAGGCGTCGACGCGGGCCACTTCTTCGATCACGATGCAGGTGGCTACCGAGTCCGCGCCCTGCCCGCCGTACTGCTCGGGAATGTGGACGGCGTTGAAACCGGACGCGTTCAGCGCCGCCAGTGCTTCTTCTGGAAAGCGCGACTCCTCGTCGACCTCGGCGGCGTAGGGTGCGATTTCTTTTTCCGCCAATGCGCGGATCGCCGCCCGCAGCTCGTCGTGCTCCTCGGGCACCTTGAACAGGTCAAACGATGGGTCGCCGGCCCACTGAGCCATCCTGGCCTCCTTTGCTACTGGCCGGTAACCTTACCTTGCCGGCTTTTGAGGGCGGCATCCTTGGCCAGCACCGACTCGGCAAGCCGCTCCTGAAATGCGACGATCCGGCTTCGCAGCGCCGGATCCGCAACCGCCAGAATGCGCACCGCCAACAGGCCGGCATTGCGCGCGCCACCGATCGACACGGTGGCCACCGGCACCCCGGCCGGCATCTGTGCGATCGACAACAGCGAGTCCAGGCCGTCGAGCCGCGCCAGAGGCACGGGAACCCCGATCACCGGCAGCGCCGTGGCCGAGGCCACCATGCCCGGCAGGTGGGCCGCGCCGCCCGCGCCGGCGATGATCACTTCGATGCCCCGGTCGGCCGCGCCGCGCGCGTAGTCGAGCATGCGCCCGGGAGTGCGATGCGCCGAGACCACACCGACCTCGTACCCCACGTCGAACTCGGCCAGCGCCTCGGCGGCGTCGGCCATCACCGACCAGTCGCTGTCGCTGCCCATGATCACCCCAACGCGGGGTTGCTCAACCATGTGGATCCCATCCATCCGTCCACTGCCCATGCGACAACCAGTGTGCCGCCAGCTCGGCGCGTTCACGCAAATTCGCCAGCCGCGTTACGTCGCCGCTGTCGAAGTGGCCGAGAAAGTTGACGTGGCCGATCTTGCGGCCCGGTCGTTCACCCTTGCCGTAGAGGTGCACCCGGGCCTCGGGCATCCGCGCGAACAGATGATGCAGTCGCTCGTCGACGGTCATCGTCGGGGTTTGCACCGCACCCAGCACGTTGGCCATCACCGTCACCGGCACGGTGGCGTCGGTGTCGCCGAGCGGATAGTCCAGTACGGCACGCAGATGTTGTTCGAACTGGCTGGTCCGCGCGCCGTCCATGGTCCAATGCCCGGAGTTGTGCGGGCGCATCGCGAGTTCGTTGATGAGTATCGCCCCATCGGTCGTCTCGAACAGCTCGACCGCCAGCACACCGACGACGCCGAGTTCGGCGGCCAAGCGCAGCGCCAACTGTTGGGCCCCGGCGCCGAGGTCGGCGGGCAGCGCCGGCGCCGGCGCGATCACCAGCACACAGATGCCGTCGCGTTGCACTGTCTGTACCACCGGCCACGCCGCCCCTTGGCCGAACGGCGATCGCGCGACCAGCGCGGAGAGCTCGCGGCGCATCGACACCCGCTCCTCGACCAAAACCGGAACGCCGGAATCCAAAAACTGGCCGGCGATCTCGCGGGCCTGCGCCAAATCGTCCGCCATCCGCACCCCGCGGCCGTCGTAACCGCCGCGCACTGCCTTGACCACGAGCGGGCCGTCAACGCGCCGGGCGAAGGCGTCGACGGCGTCGATGGCGTCGGGGCTCTCGACGGCGGCGTAGCGCGGCACCGGTGCGCCGAGCGCCTCCAGCCGTCGCCGCATGACGAGTTTGTCCTGCGCGTGCACCAGAGCTTCCGGCGGCGGCGCCACGTTGACGCCCTCGGCGACCAGCTTCTCCAGCAGCTCGGTCGGGACGTGCTCGTGGTCGAAGGTCAGTGCGTCGGCGCCGGTGGCGACGCGGCGCAGATCGTCGAGGCTGGTGTGCGATCCGATCACCACGTCCGGGCTCACCTGGGCCGCGGGGTCGTCGGCGTCGGCCGCCAACACCCGCAGAGTCTGCCCCAAAGCGATCGCGGCCTGGTGCGTCATCCGGGCAAGTTGGCCGCCGCCGACCATCGCGACCTGCGGCCCAGCGGTGGGCGTACTCGTCACGCAATCATGGTGTCATGGCACGACGAACCGCCAATACGTACACTGGCGAGCTGTGTCATTCACCGACGCCACGATTGCGCGGTTACCGGGGACCATCCGCCCTTACGCCGAACGCCACCACGAACTGATCAAATTCGTCATCGTCGGGGCCACCACCTTCATCATCGACTCGGCGATCTTCTACACCCTCAAGCTGACGATCTTGGAGCCCAAGCCGGTGACCGCCAAGGTCATCGCGGGCATCGTCGCTGTCATCGCGTCCTACATTTTGAACCGGGAGTGGAGTTTCCGGGACCGGGGTGGCCGGGAGCGTCACCACGAGGCCCTGCTGTTCTTCGCCTTCAGCGGAGTCGGCGTGCTGCTCTCCATGGCACCGTTGTGGATCTCCAGCTACATCCTTCAGCTGCGGGTGCCGACGGTGTCGTTGACCGTGGAGAACATTGCCGACTTCATCTCGGCGTACATCATCGGGAACCTGCTGCAGATGGCGTTCCGCTTCTGGGCGTTCCGGCGCTGGGTCTTCCCGGACGAATACGGCCGCAAGGAGAAGGCGCTGGAGTCGGCTCTCACCGCCGGCGGCATCGCCGAGGTTTTCGAGGACAACATCGAAGAGGGCGGCTTTCGAAGCGGGAATGTCACGCTGTTGCGTGCTTGGCGTTCGCGGCGTAGCCGCCTTGCTCAGCTCGGCGACTCCTCGGACCCCAGGGTGTCGAAAACCTCGTGATACAGCAGCGCGTGGACCTGCTCCACGCGCGGAATGTCGTGGAACTCCAACGGATCTTGTGACGCCGACTCGATGATCAGCGTCCCGGTGCGGAACATCCGATCGATGATCCCGTGCCGGAATTCCACACTGTTGATCCGGGCCAGCGGGATGTCGATACCGCTGCGGGTCAACACTCCGTGCCGAAACATCACGCGCCGGTCGGTGATCACGAAATGAGTGGTCAGCCAGCCCAGGTACGGCCACAGGGTCAGCCAGCCGAGAACCACCAGCCAGATGGCCCCGATGACGATGAAGACGACTCTTTTGGCGTTCGGATCCCAATTGGTGCTGTTAACCACCGCGGCGACGAACGATGCCACCGCGCTCGCCAGGATCAGCACGACGACCGCTCCGATCAGCCGCTTCCAGTGGGGATGTCGATGCAGGACCACCTGTTCGTCGCTGGCCAGCACGTTGTCGGGGTAGCGCACGCTGGCACTTTAGACGCTGGGACGTAGATGTGTGATGTCTGCGGCCGAAATCGCAACTGTTTGACCGCCGGTGTCTACGCACAATCGGCCCGTCTCGTCGATGGCCTGAGCGAGCCCGATCACGTCACGATCACCGGGCAGTGTGGCCTGTACCCGAGAACCCAGGGTCAGGCTGTGCCGTTGGTAATCGGCCACCAGCGCCGGGTCGGCGCCCCCGGCGGTGCGCCACGCGTCGATGCGGGTAGCCAATTCGCGAAGTATTCTGCGCGCCAACGTGTTTCGATCGGTAGCCGATGACTCCAGCATCAGCAGCGACGTCGCCGCGGGGTCCGGCGCTTCGTCGGCAGTCAGCGTCACGTTCAGTCCCAAGCCGAGCACGATCACCGGCTTCGGCGCGGCGACCTCGGCAAGGATCCCGGCGAGCTTGCCGCCGTCCACCACCACGTCGTTGGGCCACTTGAGGCCGGCCGTCACGCCGGCGACCGCGTCCAGGGCGTCGACCACGGCGACGCCGGTGGCCAGCGGCAACCAGCCCCAGCCGGAGCGGGGCACCGACGTCCCATCGACCCCGACCGACAACGCGATCTGCGCCCGCGGCGGCGCGGACCAGTGCCGGCCGTGCCGCCCGCGGCCCGCGTTCTGGTAGTCGGCGAGCAGCACCGACCCGTCGATATCGGTACCGCCCGCCGCCTGGGCGATCAGATCGGCGTTGGTGGAGCCGGTTTCGGCGACCACGTCAAGCCGGCGCCACGGCAGGCCCGAGCCCACCAACCCGTCACGCAACGCCGCCGGGTCCAACGGCGGTCTGAGCTGGTCCCGATCCATCGCCACTCAGCGTAGGACGGCTTTGGGGCAACGGGACCCGCGCCGCTAAGCTCGGGGGTCATGACGAGCGTTTCCGACGGCCATGTCGAGGCCAAGGCCGAGCATCACATCGACATCCACACCACCGCGGGCAAGCTCGCCGAACTGCGCAAGCGAACCGAAGAGACCCTGCACCCGGTTGGCGAGGAGGCCGTCGAGCGGGTGCACGCCAAGGGCAAGCTGACCGCCCGCGAGCGGATCTATGCCCTGCTGGACGAGGACTCATTCGTCGAGCTCGACGCGCTGGCCAGGCATCGCAGCACCAACTTCGGGCTCGAGCAAAAGCGCCCCCTCGGCGACGGCGTCGTCACCGGCTACGGCACCATCGACGGGCGCGACGTCTGCATCTTCAGCCAGGACGTCACGGTGTTCGGCGGCAGCCTCGGCGAGGTGTACGGCGAGAAGATCGTCAAGGTGCAGGAGCTGGCGATCAAGACCGGCCGGCCGCTCATCGGCATCAACGACGGCGCGGGCGCCCGTATCCAGGAGGGCGTGGTCTCGCTGGGCCTGTACAGCAAGATCTTCCACAACAACATCTTGGCCTCCGGCGTCATCCCGCAGATCTCGCTGATCATGGGTGCGGCCGCCGGCGGGCACGTGTACTCCCCCGCGCTGACCGACTTCGTGGTGATGGTCGACCAGACCAGCCAGATGTTCATCACCGGTCCGGACGTGATCAAGACGGTCACCGGCGAGGACGTCACCATGGAGGAGCTGGGCGGTGCCCACACCCACATGGCCAAGTCCGGAACCGCGCACTACGTTGCCTCCGGCGAGCAGGACGCCTTCGACTGGGTCCGCGAAGTGCTCAGCTATCTGCCGCCCAACAACTTCACCGATCCACCCCGCTACCCCGTGCCGGTGCCCGACGGCGCCATCGAGGACAACCTCACCGACGAGGACCTCGAGCTGGACACGCTCATCCCGGATTCACCGAACCAGCCTTACGACATGCACGAGGTGATCACCCGCATCCTCGACGAGGACGAGTTCCTCGAGGTGCAGGCCGGTTACGCCAACAACATCGTGGTCGGGTTCGGCCGCATCGAGGGCCGCCCGGTCGGCATCGTCGCCAACCAGCCCACCCATTTCGCCGGCTGCCTGGACATCAACGCCTCCGAGAAGGCGGCCCGCTTCGTGCGCACCTGCGACTGTTTCAACATCCCGATCGTCATGCTGGTTGACGTGCCGGGCTTCTTGCCCGGCACCGACCAGGAATACAACGGCATCATCCGCCGCGGCGCCAAGCTGCTCTACGCCTACGGGGAGGCCACCGTTCCGAAGGTCACCGTCATCACCCGCAAGGCCTACGGCGGCGCCTACTGCGTGATGGGCTCCAAGGAAATGGGCGCCGACGTCAACGTGGCGTGGCCCACCGCGCAAATCGCGGTGATGGGTGCCTCGGGGGCGGTCGGTTTCGTCTACCGCCAGCAGCTCGCCGAAGCGGCGAAGGACGGCCGGGATGTTGATGCGCTTCGCTTACAACTGCAGCAGGAATACGAGGACACTCTGGTCAACCCGTACATCGCCGCCGAGCGGGGTTACGTCGACGCGGTCATCCCGCCGTCGCACACCCGCGGCTACGTCGCGACCGCGTTGCGGCTGCTGGAGCGCAAGATCGCTCAGCTGCCGCCCAAGAAGCACGGGAACATACCGCTGTGAGTGACGAACAACAGATCCACGAGCCGCACATCGAGGTGCTCAAGGGCAGCCCGACCGACGAGGAGCTGGCCGCGGTGATCGCGGTGTTGGGCAGCGCCGGCGGCGGTGAGGCCCCACAGGCTCCGGTCGAGCACAGCCGGTGGGGGCTTCCGGTCGACAAGCTGCGCTTTGCAATCTCCAACCACCAGCGGGTGACACTGCAGGAACGGTTGCACATGCGGCGATGACCCGGCTGGTGCTCGGGTCCGCCTCCCCCGGCCGGCTCAAGGTGTTGCGGCAGGCCGGTGTTGATCCGCTGGTCGTGGTCTCCGGCGTCGACGAGGACGCGGTGGTCGCAGCGCTGGGTGCCGACGCCGGCCCCATCGAAGTGACAACCGAGTTGGCGACCGCGAAAGCCAACCGCGTCGTGAATCTCCTCGAGCCGGCCATCTCGTCCGATTGCGTTGTGATCGGCTGTGATTCGATGCTGCACATCGACGGCAGTCTGGTCGGCAAGCCGCGGTCCATCCCCGAGGCGCGACAGCAGTGGGTGTCGATGGCAGGTCGCTCCGGACAGCTTTACACCGGTCACTGCGTGCTGCGGCTGCACGACGGCACAGTCACCGAATGCGAAGCCGAATCAGCCACTACCACAGTGTATTTCGCTAGTCCTGCGGAAGCAGATCTTGACGCCTACATCGCCAGCGGTGAACCGCTGCAAGTGGCCGGCGGGTTCACGATCGACGGGCTGGGTGGTTGGTTCGTCGAGGGGATCGAGGGCGACCCGTCCAACGTCGTCGGGCTGAGCCTGCCGTTGACCCGTCAACTACTTGCACGGCTGGGCCTCTCACTTACCGAGATCGGCTTTTAGCAGACAAAGTGTGAGTAGACCCCTGCAAAACGTCAATCTCGGTGGTACCCGCGGGAGCTCAGGGCGTCCTCCACACGGCTGATGATGTCGGGCTTGCGGTCTTCGGCGATGACCCGTACAACGATCCAGCCCAGGCGCTGCAATTTCTGCTGGCACCGAATGTCTTTCACGTATGCCCTGCGGTTGGTTCGATGCTGATCGCCGTCGTACTCGGCAGCCACCTTGAGGTCTTCCCAACCTATGTCGAGGATGCGGACGGGTCGCCAGCCGTCCAAAACCGGTATCTGCGTGGCAGGCCGGGGAAATCCGGCGTCGATCAGTAACAGCCGCAACCAGGTTTCCTTCGGCGACGCGGCACCCCCGTCGACAAGCGGCAGCGCCACCCGCAGCCGCCGCAGCCCTCGGGCGCCCGGATACCGCTTGGCCAGTAGCAGCACATCCTCGGCCGAGAATGGTGTCGCATACATCAAGGCGTCGAGGCGCGCCACCGCGTCGTCGCGCTCCAGACGCCGGCCGATATCGAAGGCCGTGCGAGCCGGGGTTGTGACGGGAATGCCTGCGACCCGAGTGATTTCGTCCTCGGCCAGACTCTCGTTGCGCACCAGCAGCCCGCGTTGCGGGCGTGCATTGGGCGCAAGCAACTCGACGGGCGTATCGACGTCGATCCATTTGGCGCCGTGCAGTGCCGACGCCGCGATCCCGCTGACCACCGCCTGACGCCGGCATGTCAACAGCGCACCCTCGGTCCGATCACGCAGCGACGGCACGTGCCCCTTGGGTACGTACACCCCGCGGTAGATCGGGCGGTACCAGCGCTGCAATTCGTGTCTGGTCAGCCGGCCTGCTGCCACAGCCTGACTGCCAACGACGACCTCCCCCATGCCCGCATCGTGGCATCAGCCTCCGACAGCAGCCGAGATCGACGTTTTGCAGCCAAAGATCGAGTGCAGACCTGCAAAACGTCGATCTCGCGTCGGCCGCGGATCGTGACCTAACCGCAACCTGGCGCGCCCGACGGGGTTGTCGGGCTGCGCCCAATGCGCACCCCACACTGGGGCGATGCCGGTGGAAGAAACCATGTGGAATGTCGGCGTGCCGCGCGACATCGACCGCTATGACGTGGATCGGCTTCGCGCCGCCCTGGCCAACGTCGTCCGGAAGCAGTTGTCGCCGGGCAAACGACTCTTACGGGTGGTTGCTTGGTCTCCCAACGGCGGCTCGTTGTTCCGGCCAAGCCCGGGTATCCAGCGCTTTGCAGTCGCCTACGAGGTCGCGCTGGGCATCTGACGCTGGGTAGGCTCAATACCGTGCCGTTGCCTGCAGATCCCAGTCCTACGTTGGCCGCCTACGCCCACCCGGAGCGCCTGGTCACAGCTGACTGGCTGGCCAGCAACATGGGTCAACCGGGGCTTGCCATCGTCGAATCCGACGAGGACGTCTTGCTTTACGACGTCGGCCATATTCCCGGCGCCGTCAAGGTCGACTGGCACACCGACCTCAACGACCCCAGGGTGCGGGACTACATCAACGGCAAGCAGTTCGCCGAATTGATGGACCGCAAGGGCATCGCCCGCGACGACACTGTGGTGATCTACGGCGACAAGAGCAACTGGTGGGCCGCCTACGCGCTGTGGGTCTTCACGCTGTTCGGCCACCCGGACGTGCGGCTGCTCAACGGCGGGCGCGACCTGTGGCTCTCCGATGGACGTGAGACCACCCTTGCGGTTCCGACCAAGACGTCCAGCGGCTACCCCGTCGTGCAGCGCAACGACGCACCGATCCGCGCATTCAAAGACGACGTGCTGTCCATCCTGGGCTCGGAGCCTTTGATCGACGTGCGATCGCCGGACGAGTACACCGGCAAGCGCACACACATGCCCGACTACCCCGAGGAAGGCGCGCTGCGCGCCGGTCACATTCCCACCGCGGTGTCGATCCCGTGGGGCAAGGCCGCCGACGAGAGCGGGCGGTTCCGCAGCCGCGACGAACTCGAGCAGCTGTACGGCTTCATCGAGCCCGACGACAAGACGATCGTGTATTGCCGCATCGGCGAGCGCTCCAGCCATACCTGGTTCGTGCTCACGCATCTGCTGGGCATTCCGGGCGTGCGCAACTACGACGGCTCGTGGACGGAATGGGGCAACACCGTGCGGGTCCCGATCGTCGCCGGTGAAGAGCCGGGGGCCGTGCCGGTCTGATGAGCATGCCCGCGCCGCTGGCCGAGGTGGTGTCCGACTTCGCCGAACTCCAGGGCCAGGACAAGCTACAGCTGTTGTTGGAATTCGCCAACGAGCTGCCCCCGATACCCGCCGATCTGCAAGAGGCGGCGATGGAGCCGGTGTCCGAATGCCAAACACCGCTGTTCCTGCATGTCGACGCCAGCGATCCCGACCGAGTGCGGCTGCATTTTTCCGCGCCGGCCGAATCGCCCACCACCCGGGGGTTCGCCTCGATCCTGGCCGCCGGGCTCGACGAGCAACCCGCCGCCGAGATCCTGGCGGTGCCGGAAGACTTTTACGCCGATCTGGGCCTGGCGGCCTTGATCAGCCCCTTGCGGCTGCGTGGCATGTCGGCGATCCTGGCCCGGATCAAGCGGCGGCTTCGCGAGTCGAATGGGGCACCGGTTGGTTCGGCGCCACACCGCGGCGCTTAAACTTCCCCCGACATACTTGTAAGAGGATTTCTTAGGAAGTCCAGCCCTTAGAGACCGACGGACGTCCAGCCATACAGGAGGCGCAGTGCCTAGTCACGCCAGCTCGAGGATCTCCAAGGTTCTCGTCGCCAATCGCGGTGAGATCGCAGTCCGGGTGATCCGGGCGGCCAAGGATGCCGGCCTGCCCAGCGTGGCGGTGTACGCGGAGCCCGACGCCGACGCGCCGCACGTACGGCTGGCCGATGAGGCGTTCGCGCTGGGTGGTCAGACCTCTGCGGAGTCCTACCTGGACTTCGGCAAGCTGCTGGAGGCCGCCGAGAAGTCCGGCGCCAACGCCATTCACCCCGGCTACGGCTTTCTGTCCGAGAATGCCGACTTCGCCCAGGCGGTGATCGACGCCGGCTTGATCTGGATCGGGCCGAGTCCGCAGTCGATCCGCGACCTCGGCGACAAGGTCACCGCCCGCCATATCGCCGCCCGCGCGCAGGCCCCGCTGGTACCCGGTACGCCCGACCCGGTCAAGGGCGCCGACGAGGTGGTGGCCTTCGCCAAGGAATACGGCGTGCCGATCGCCATCAAGGCCGCGTTCGGCGGCGGCGGCAAAGGCATGAAAGTCGCCCGGACCCTCGAGGAGATCCCCGAGCTCTACGAGTCGGCGGTGCGCGAGGCGACTGCGGCGTTCGGCCGCGGCGAATGTTTTGTGGAGCGCTACCTGGACAAGCCCCGCCACGTCGAGGCTCAAGTGATCGCCGACCAGCACGGCAACGTCGTCGTCGCCGGCACCCGCGACTGCTCGCTGCAGCGGCGCTACCAGAAGCTGGTCGAGGAGGCGCCGGCGCCGTTCTTGACCGACGCGCAGCGCAAGGAGATCCACGAGTCGGCCAAGCGGATCTGCAAGGAAGCGCACTATTACGGCGCCGGCACCGTGGAGTTCCTGGTGGGCCAGGACGGGTTGATCTCGTTCCTCGAGGTGAACACCCGGTTGCAGGTGGAGCACCCGGTGACCGAGGAGACCGCGGGCGTCGACCTGGTGTTGCAGCAGTTCAGGATCGCCAACGGCGAGAAGCTGGACATCACTGAAGATCCCACGCCGCGCGGGCATGCCATCGAATTCCGGATCAACGGCGAGGATGCCGGACGCGGCTTCCTGCCGGCGCCGGGCCCGGTGAACAAATTCCACCCGCCGTCGGGCCCGGGGGTTCGGCTGGATGCCGGCGTGGAGACGGGCTCCGTGATCGGTGGTCAGTTCGACTCGATGCTGGCCAAGCTGATCGTGTATGGCGGCACCCGCCAGGAGGCGCTGGCGCGGGCCCGTCGCGCGCTGGAAGAGTTCGAGGTCGAGGGCCTGGCCACAGTCATCCCCTTCCACCGGGCCATCGTGCGCGACCCGGCGTTCATCGGCGACGAAAAGGGCTTCTCGGTGCACACCCGCTGGATCGAGACCGAGTGGAACAACACCATCGAGCCGTTCACCGGGGGTGAGCCGCTCGACGAGGACGCCCGGCCCCGGCAGAAGGTCGTCGTGGAAGTCGGTGGTCGACGGCTCGAGGTGTCCCTGCCGGCCGATCTCGCGTTGTCCAACGGCGGCGGCGACGCGGCCGGTGTCATCCGCAAAAAGCCCAAGCCACGCAAGCGCGGCGCGCTGGCCGGCGCGGCCGCCTCGGGTGACGCGGTGACCGCGCCCATGCAGGGCACTGTCGTGAAGGTCGCCGTCGAAGAGGGCCAAGAGGTCACCGCGGGGGACCTGGTGGTGGTCCTGGAGGCGATGAAGATGGAGAACCCGGTCACCGCGCACAAAGACGGCACCATCACCGGGCTCGCGGTCGAGTCCGGTGCGGCGATAACGCAGGGCACGGTGCTCGCCGAGATCAAGTAATTGGATCCCGTACAGATCAATGCGGGTGCGTGGTATTTACTCCCGCGCGACTGGTCATCCGAGCACGCCTACACCTGGGCGGTCTGCGAGGCAACGACGGGCGAGCAGGTCGGGAAGGTGACCCTCGATCCGGCAACCGGCGCCATAACCACGCAGGTCCGCGTGGGTCACGACCGTGCCGCGAGCGCCGCCGCGGCGTCCGTGCAGCGCTTCGCCGCAGTTGTCGGCCCAGCGGGGTCGGAGTAATGTTCACAGCAGGTTGAGTTCACAGCCGTCCGGATCATGCTCACTGACGTCGCGGAGGCTGTTGCTCCCGGCGCCCGGCTCTAGCCGCTGACGTGATCCTTCGCAACAACGCTCGTTGATTGATGGAGTCAGCTCATGTCTGGCAAGACACATTCAGAGTTTGCTTGCGCGGCCTTCGGAACAGACGCCGCAACTCCGCCCCAGCCGTGGGAGAGTCCGACTGTCCGATTCACTGCGCGCTGGGAATCGTCGGCCGCCGTAGTTAGCGCCCACGGCGAAATAGACGCATCCAACGCCAATCAGCTCGCCGAGTACGTGCAGCGCTGCACTGCTCACTCGGGGCCGGTGATCTTGGATTTGCGCGGGGTGGAATTCTTTGGGACTTCAGGCTTTTCGGCCCTGCACACCATCAACGTCCGGTGCGCCGGCGGTGGCGTGCAGTGGTCCGTGGTGCCGAGCAAGGCGGTTTCGCGGTTGCTCCGGATCTGCGATCCGGACAACACGCTGCCCATCGCTGAGTCGGTGGCGGCGGTCCGCGGCGAGGACCGCGAGCGGGCCCCGCTACTCCAGCTGGTCTCGCAGTCGCGCTAGCGACTTGGCGAGCAGACGCGACACGTGCATCTGTGAAATTCCGACCCGTTCGGCGATCTGCGTTTGCGTCATCGATTCGAAGAACCTGAGTACCAACACGGTTCTTTCGCGCTCCGGCAACGCATTGAGCAGCGGTCGTAACGCCTCGCGATTCTCGATCCGCTCGAGACTCGCGTCCACATCGCCCAGCGTGTCCGCGATGGCGCGTGCGTCGTCGTCACCGCTGCCGCCGCCGCTGTCGATGGACAGCGTGTTGTAAGAGCTGCCGGCCACCAGACCCTCGATCACCTCGACGCGGTCCATATCGAGTTCATCGGCCAGCTCGGTCGCGGTGGGTGCGCGGCCAAGCCGTTGCGAGAGATCGGCTGTCGCGGTGCCCAGCCGTAGATGCAGTTCTTTCAAACGCCGCGGGACCTTGACTGACCAGCTGTTGTCGCGGAAATGCCGACGGACCTCACCCATGATGGTGGGCACCGCAAAGGAGACGAAGTCCGAGCCAGCGTCGACGTCGAAGCGGGCGACCGCATTGACCAGTCCCACGCGGGCAACCTGCACCAGGTCGTCGCGTGGCTCGCCACGGCCCTCGAAGCGGCGGGCGATGTGATCGGCCAACGGCAGGCAGCGCTCGGTTATCTTGTCCCGCTGGCGCTGGAATTCCGGGGAGCCGCGGTCGAGACTCGCCAGCTCCCGAAACATGTCCGGAACGTCGGCATATTCGTTGGGACGTGACGCAGAACCGCCGACAGCACGAGCTGTCACCTGGCGGAGCTCCCCCGCCGGGTGGTCAAGGTGATGCCGAAGAGGCCGCCGAGCCCGTCGCCCGGGTCGCGACCGTCGTGGAACGTCTGTACATCGTCGGCCAGCGAAGTCAGCACGTGCCAACTGAAGCTGCCGGGCGTCACCACGTCGTAGTTCTCGCACATCGTTGACGCCTCTACAACAAGCTCGTCGTCTCGCGGATCGACGACGATCGCGAGCGCGGCATCCGGGGCGGCGGAGCGAATCAACCGGGTACACACCTCGTCCACCGCCAGGCGAAGATCAGCCACCGCGTCGAAATCAAGATCCTCGAAAGTGCCGACCGCGCCGACCAAGGTGCGCAGCATCGCCAGATTCTCCAACCGTGCGGCAACCCTGAGTTCGACCGCGCGGTCACCGCGCTGCAGGATTTTTCCTGGCTGTTCAGCAGCGGTCATGTGGCCTCCCAGCAATATTGGACCGAGACTACCCCTGCGCTCGACTGGGTTAGTCATGATGGCGACCGGGTATGCCACCCGCCATGGGTGGGAGTGAAACAACGGATGTCCAGCGCACGCGCCGAGTTCGGCGCACCGCGCTGATCGCCGTCACCACCCTGGTCGTCTTGGTCTTGGTCGCAGTAGGCGTCTATGTTATTGCCTTTGTGATTCTTTCCCCGATGCTCGGGTAGCGCGGCATAGTCGGCCGCCGTGAAACTCATCATGGTCTAGAGCAAGTACCCGCTAGCCTCGGCGGGTAAAACCCGGGGCCTGATCCAGGGGCAGGTGAGCATCATGCACGAGCGCGACAATATCTCCGATGAGATTCCCATTGCCGACGCCGTCGAGCAAGAGCAGGAAACCACGCCGGGAGAACCGTCGGTGGACCCGGTTGACCTGCCGGTCGAGCCTCCGATGGAGGCCAACGCGCCGGATTGGCGTGAACAGCGGCAAGAAGTCGCCGACGACGACCGCGACGAGTACCGGGAGTAACTTGTTGCCATGAACAGCGCCATCACACACGTTCTGCTGCGAGCAGTTGTGCTCATGGGATCGTGGGCGATCGGACTGCTGGTGGCGGCGTGGGTCGTTCCCCGCGTTTCGATGTCGCTCTCCGGGTTCATCGTCGCAGTCGTGGTGTTCTCGCTGGCACAAGCCATCCTGTCGCTGTTGATCCTGAGACTGCCTCATGCATATGCATCGCTGGTCTTCGGCGCCACCGGCCTGGCACTAACCGTCGTCGCATTGGGTCTCGCCGAGGGCTTGACAGACGGGTTCGACATCGACGGCGTTGCATCCTGGGTCGCCGCAACGGTTGTGGTGTGGCTGGTGACCACGATCGGGGCGGTTGTGCCCGCAATACTCGCCCACGATGAGGTCGGTTCGACCTGACGCGCCGAGTAGCATTTTGTTATCTCGGCCCGGGCACGGACGGACACGACACGGAGGGAGAAGTCGTGGGCGACAGGCATCAGGATCCGACCGATCATTTCCGGACGACGCAACCGCACGCCGGTATCACGATGAAGGACAACCTCTTTTGGCCCGGGTTCATCCTGCTGGCCGTCGCAGCGTCCGGCATGATCAGCACCGCGGCGGCCGCCGCCTATCAGCATTACGAGTGGCTTGCCACAACCGTGCTCGTCGCGGCGCTCGGCACGGCCGCCGGAGCGCTATGGCTGTTCGTGGAGCGGCGCCGGGTGATCCGGATCGACGAGCAGTGGCGCGCCGCGCATCCGGACAGTCGGCAGCGCCAGGACATTTCCTGATCGGTTAGACCGGCAGCCCTCAACCGGTCAGCGCGGGGCCGGCGATTGCCGGTGCCCCCATGGTGAGCGTCAGCAGCATCAGCATCAACAGAAACCAGCCGGCGCCTTGCCATGCCCACCAGGTGCCGTGGTCGCGCCAGACGCGATAGGTGCGCACGAATGCCCAACACCCCGCCGCCAGCAAGATCAGCGGGGCGCCCAGCGCCAGCATGGTTCGTTGGGGCGTCCCGCAGGCCACGGTGTCGAGGGCCATCGCGCCCTTGCAGGTGCTGGCCCACAACGCGGCCACAATCAGGAATGTCACCCCGGCGACGGCGGCCAGAACTGCGAACCGGACGGCGGCGTGGACCTCGTTGTCGTCCTGCCCGAGGCGATCGCCGCCTGAACGCTGACGTGATGTTTGCATCCTCAAAACCTCTATCCTGCGGTCTCCAGCCGCAGAGCCTCGACATTGTCGCGCGCCGCCGACGCGCGCGAGTCCCGGTTACCCCGTGGTCAGCGACGGTAAACCAACCTCCCGAACTGCGGCAACCGCCTCGTCGATCTCGGCGCGCGTGACGGTCAGCGCCGGCCGGAACCGCACACTGTCGTCGCCGCCGGCCAGCACGATCACCCCGCGTTGCCACAGCCGGCGGATCAACTCGTCACGCTCGGCGGTGGTCGGCAAGCTGAACGCGCACATCAGGCCGCGGCCGCGCACGTCGAGCACCACCGTGGGGAAATCGGCGGCGAGCTCGTCGAGCCGCGCACGTAGATAGCGACCCTTCACAGCGGCGTTGTCGAACAACTCCTCGACTTCGATGACCTCCAGGATGCGGCGGGCGCGGACCATATCGGTGAGGTTGCCGCCCCAGGTGGAGTTCAGCCGAGAAACCGTCGTGAACACATTGTCGGCGATCTCGTCGACCCGCCGTCCGGCCATCACCCCGCATACTTGCGTCTTCTTGCCGAACGCCACGACATCGGGTGCGACCCCCAATTGCTGGTAGGCCCAAGGGGTTCCGGTCAACCCGCAGCCGGTCTGAACTTCGTCGAAGATCATCAGCGCGTCGTATTCGTCGCACAGCGCTCGCATCGCGGCGAAGAACTGGGGCCGGAAGTGGCGGTCGCCGCCCTCGCCCTGGATGGGTTCGGCGACGAAGCAGGCGATGTCGTGCGGATGGGCCTCGAACGCTGCTCGCGCCTGGCGCAGCGACTCGGCCTCCAGCGCGTCGATGTCCGCACCGGGCCGCAGGTAAGGCGCGTCGATGCGTGGCCAGTCGAACTTCGGGAAGCGCTCAACGGCAACGGGATTGCTGTTGGTCAGCGATAGCGTGTAGCCGCTGCGCCCGTGAAAAGCCCCGCGCAGATGCAGCACGCGGGTGCCCAGCGTCGAGTCGATACCGTGCGCCTGGTTGTACCGGCTCCTCCAGTCGAATGCGACCTTCAGCGCGTTCTCCACCGCCAGCGCACCGCCGTCGACGAAGAACAAATGGGGCAGCGCCGGATCGCCCAGGACGCGGGCGAACGTCTCGACGAAGCGGGCCATCGGCACCGAGTACACGTCGGAGTTGCTGGGCTTGTTGACCGCGGCGTCGGTGAGCTCTTCGCGGAACGCGTCGTCATAGGCCAACGCCGGGTGGTTCATGCCCAGCGCCGACGACGCGAAGAACGTGAACATGTCGAGGTAGCGCCGGCCGTCGCGGGCGTCGACCAGATATGAGCCGGCCGAGCGATTCAGGTCGAGCACCAGATCCAGGCCGTCGATCAGCATGCTGCGGGCCAGCACCTCGTGGACCCGGTCCGGTTCGAGGCGCCGATCGGCGGCTGTCAGGGCGCTAGTCATGGGACAACAGTACCATAATTTTTATGGTATCTTGAATGCAATCAGTAATTATTACGGTATATACCGTCTATCGTCGTAAAAGGTCTGTAAGATAATCGTGCTGCGAGTCCGCACGTTGGCGGCGGTGCGGATCCGTTGCAGCAGCTCTTCGAGAGCTCGCGGCGACTCGACCCGCACCAGCAGGATGTAGCTCTCCTCACCGGCCACGGAGTGACACGACTCGATTGCCTCGATGTGTTGCAGGCGAGCCGGCGCATCATCGGGTTGAGACAGATCGAGAGGGGTGATGGCCACGAACGCCGACAGCAGGTGTCCGACCGCCTCGGGGTTGACCCGGGCCGAGTATCCGGTCACCACACCGCGGGATTCCAGCCTGCGCACCCGCGACTGCACCGCCGAGACGGACAAGCCGGCGCTCGCGGCCAACTCCGACAGCGTCGCGCGCCCGTCGGCGACCAGCTCACGCAACAAGATCCGGTCGATATCGTCGAGAGTGTCAGCCATGGCCGGAGACTATCGCAGCGGTGAGCACTGTTGAGCCGCGCGAAAAAGTTGCCGACCTGGCGGCTGCGGGAGCGATTTGCCGCGGGGCTGTCCGCCATGTACGCCCGCGAAGTACCGGCTTACAGCACGCTGCTCGAGGTAAGCGCGCAGGTCAATCGCGAGTATGCCGCGCGCAATCGGGATACTGCTCGGTTGGGGTCGTTGTCGCGGGTGAGTGCCGAACGGCACGGCGCGATCCGGGTCGGCACACCGGCGGAGCTCAACGCCGTGGCCGACCTGTTCTCGGCATTCGGCATGGTCCCGGTTGGCTACTACGACCTGCGAGACGCGGCTTCGCCGGTTCCGGTGATGTCGACCGCATTCCGGCCCGTCGATGCACAAGAGTTGGCGCGCAATCCCTTTCGAGTTTTCACCTCGATGCTGGCGCTTCGCGATCCGCGGTTTTTCGACACCGATCTGCGGGCCCGGGTGCAGACGTTCCTACAGCGCCGCCAGCTGTTCGATCCGGAATTGATCGCCCGCGCCCAGATGATCGCGGCCGATCAGGGCTGCGATGCCGACGAGGCCGACGACTTCGTCGGGCGTGCCGTGGCGGCGTTCGCGCTGTCCCGCGAACCGATCGAGAAGTCCTGGTACGAAGAGCTTTCAAAGGTGTCCGCGGTGGCAGCCGACATCGCCGGCGTCGGCTCCACCCACATCAACCACCTGACGCCGCGAGTGCTCGACATCGATGAGCTGTATCGCCGGATGGCCGCGCGCGGCATCACGATGATCGACACCATCCAGGGACCGCCCCGCTGGGAAGGACCCCAGGTGTTGTTGCGGCAGACGTCGTTTCGCGCACTCGCCGAACCGCGCCGGTTCCGCGACGACGACGGGAGGATCAGCGAGGGCACGCTGCGGGTACGCTTCGGCGAAGTCGAGGCCCGCGGTGTGGCGCTGACGCCGAAGGGCCGTGAGCGGTACGAGGCCGCGATGGCCGCCCCTGACCCGTCGACGGTCTGGGGCCGGTACTTTCCACGGACCGACGACGAGATGGCCGCGCAGGGCCTGGCCTACTACCGCGGCGGCGACGCGGCCAAACCCGTTGTCTACGAGGACTTCTTACCGGCATCGGCGGCCGGCATCTTTCGCTCCAACCTCGATCGCGACGCCGAGACCGGCGCGGAAGCCGACGACTCCGGTTACAGCGTGGAATGGATGGCGCAGGCAATCGGGCGCCACATCCACGACCCGTACGCACTCTACGAAGCCCAGGAGGCGATTGCATGAGACTGCCCACCGCCGAGGAACTGCGCTCCACGGTGAACACGGCGTTAGCGGCAATCGGCGCGTCGGTCACGTTGGGCGAGCCCGGTGAGCCCGGCCTACCGGCGAGCACACCGGTCACCGGTGACGTGCTGTTCACCGTCGAGCAGACCATGCCCGAGGACGTCGATCGAACCATCGCCCATGCCGCCCAAGCGTTTTCGCAGTGGCGGAACACACCCGCCCCGGTGCGCGGCGGATTGGTGGACCGGCTGGGCGAGCTGCTCGACGAGCACAAGCAAGACCTGGCCACGCTGGTCACCATCGAGGCCGGCAAAATCACCTCCGAGGCGCTGGGCGAAGTCCAGGAGATGATCGACGTCTGCCAGTTCGCCGTAGGCCTGTCGCGCCAGCTGTACGGGCGCACGATCGCCTCGGAGCGGCCGGGGCATCGATTGATGGAAACCTGGCATCCACTCGGTGTCGCGGGCGTGATCACCGCGTTCAACTTCCCGGTCGCGGTGTGGGCGTGGAACGCCGCGGTGGCGCTGGTCTGTGGGGACACCGTCGTGTGGAAACCCTCGGAGCTGACCCCGTTGACCGCGCTGGCCTGTCAGGCGCTGATCGATCGGGCCGCCTGTGATGTCAGTGCGCCGCGCGCGGTCAGTGGGCTGATCATCGGTGATCGCGAGGTCGGCGAGCTGCTCGTAGACGACGAGCGGATCGCACTGTTGTCCGCCACCGGCTCGGTGCGCATGGGCCTCGACGTCGGCCCCCGGGTGGCCCGGCGCTTCGGCCGGGCCCTGCTGGAACTCGGCGGCAACAACGCCGCCGTGGTGACACCGTCGGCCGACCTGGAGTTGGCGGTGCGCGCGATCGTGTTCGCCGCCGCCGGAACCGCGGGCCAGCGCTGCACCAGCCTGCGCCGGTTGATCGTGCATCGCTCGATCGCCGACGACGTGATGGGACGGGTCGCCGCGGCGTACAACCAGTTGCCGATCGGTGATCCGTCAGCCGAAGGCACACTGGTGGGGCCCCTCATCCACGAGACGGCCTACCGCGACATGGTGGGCGCATTGGAGCAGGCGCGTGCCGACGGTGGCGAAGTGATCGGCGGTGAGCGCCACGACGTCGGCCACCCCAGCGCCTACTACGTCGCGCCGGCGGTGGTGCGGATGCCGTCGCAGACAGCAATCGTGCACACCGAAACGTTTGCGCCGATCCTCTACCTGATGCCCTACGACGACCTCGATGACGCCATCGCCCTGAATAATGCTGTGCCGCAGGGTCTTTCGTCGGCGATCTTCACCACCGACATGCGGGAGGCGGAGCGCTTCATCGACGGCTCCGATTGCGGCATCGCCAACGTCAACATCGGCACCTCGGGAGCTGAGATCGGCGGCGCGTTCGGCGGCGAGAAACAGACCGGCGGCGGCCGGGAATCCGGCTCGGACGCCTGGAAGGCCTACATGCGACGCGCCACCAACACGATCAACTACTCCAGCGAGTTGCCGCTGGCCCAGGGCGTGCACTTCGGGTGAACGAGCCCGCTACCGGGCGTCGCGGTTTTGGCGGCTTCGGTAGTACGCCCGTCGACGTATATCCGTCAACCAGCCCGGCTCCAGCTGCACGTCGTCCGGTGTGCGGATGGTCGGGTCGAATGCAATGTCGTGCGACGCGTCGCCCGGCAGTGACCGGTTCAGAGTCAGCTGTGCGAGTAGTTCGAACGGCCCTGTGCCGCAAGCCTGATCGATGGCAAATTGAATTCCGCCGTCGTCGATGCGGTTTCTGATGCTGTCCAGCGACAGACCGGGGCCGGGTATCTCCGTGACGAACCGTGCCCGTATCCACCAGTGGTGCTCACCAAACCGATACGGCATCAGACTCGATAAGGAGGCACCGGACCAGGACGTGACCGGACGGATGGCGAACCGGGACAGCAGCCCGGAGCCGGCGGACGCCAACAGCAGATCCCATTCGTCGGCCGAGGACGCTGTGGGCGGCATCTTCCAGGCCAGCCCGATGATGTCAGGCAGCCGACCGGCGGTTCCGACGCCTTTGGAGACTCGACCCACCACCTCACCCGAGGCGATCGGTAGCCCCTGAGCCCTCGGCGCGAGCCTCTCGATCCAGCCTTCGGCAAGTACGCCGACGGGATGGAACACGCGGCGGCGGCGCAATGCAGATCCCCAGCCGATTGGCACCGCGACAATGTCCGAAAGCTTCACGGGCCGCCGTATTCCCCGCAGAGCGCGGAGGGAAACGGCCGCGTCGTGACGGGGCCACGTTATTGACGTTCGCGTAGCTGATAGCAAATTTACATGTACTTGCTGCACATTGGACCCGCGCCAAACATCGGCAAGTAACATCGGGTCCATGCGAACGCCCAGGCGTCGGCTGTCCCCTGACGATCGGCGCGCAGAGTTACTGGCTCTGGGCGCCGAAGTCTTCGGCAAACGACCCTACGACGAGGTCCGTATCGACGAGATCGCCGAGCGGGCCGGGGTGTCGCGCGCGCTGATGTATCACTACTTTCCCGACAAGCGGGCTTTCTTCGCCGCGGTGGTCAAGGGTCAGGCCGATCAGCTCTACGAGACCACCAGCAATCTGCCTGAAACCGGAGGGGAGTCGCTGTTCCGGGAGGTCCGGGCCGGGGTGCTGGCATATATGCAGTATCACAAGCAGCACCCGCACGCCGCATGGGCCGCCTATGTCGGTCTCGGTCGTTCCGACCCGGTGCTTCTCGGCATCGACGACGAAGCCAAAGACCGCCAGATGGAACACATCATGACCCGCATCAAGGAAGTCGATGGCCCCGAGCACGATCTCGATCCCGACGTCGAACGGGAGCTGCGGATCATGGTCCACGGCTGGCTGGCGCTGACCTTCGAGCTATGTCGGCAGCGGATCATGCACCCCTCGATGGACGCGAATCAGCTCGCCGATGGCTGCGCGAACGCGCTGCTGGACATCATCGCCCGGGTTCCCGGGATTCCTGAGCGACTGGCCAAAGCGGTGGCTCCCGAGCAGCGGTGAGCCGCTTGTCGGTGTCCGCATGCACGATGGGTAGGTGACTACCGCTCCCGCTGATCCCCTCGGCCGCTTCAGCACCGTCACCCGCGACTGGTTCGCCGGTACTTTCGCTGCGCCGACGCCAGCGCAGGCCGACGCCTGGGCGGCCATCGCCGATGGCCACAACACGCTGGTCATCGCGCCCACCGGCTCCGGTAAGACACTGGCGGCGTTTCTGTGGGCCATC
The DNA here is from genome assembly GCF_002102185.1 of Mycobacterium fragae. GTDB lineage: Bacteria > Actinomycetota > Actinomycetes > Mycobacteriales > Mycobacteriaceae > Mycobacterium > Mycobacterium fragae. The sequence goes on along the minus strand of NZ_LQOW01000025.1, from coordinate 212,828 downwards.
GACAATCTGCTCGGTAACCACGGGGCCGGCACCAGGGTGCTCTACGTATCGCCGCTGAAGGCGCTGGCGGTCGACGTCGAGCGCAACCTGCGCACCCCGCTGGCCGGGATCGCCCGGATCACTCAGCGCCAGGGCCTGCCCGCGCCGGAGATCAGCGTCGGGGTGCGCTCCGGCGACACTCCCCCGGCGCGGCGTCGACAGCTCATCACCAGTCCGCCCGACGTGTTGATCACCACGCCGGAGTCGTTGTTCTTGATGCTGACCTCGGCGGCTCGCCAGACCCTGACCGGTGTGCAGACGGTGATAGTCGACGAGGTGCATGCCATCGCCGGGACCAAGCGCGGCGCTCATCTGGCGCTGTCGCTGGAGCGGCTTGACGATTTGTTGCCGCGGCCGGCGCAGCGGATAGGGTTGTCGGCCACCGTGCGCCCGCCCGAGGAAGTGGCCCGGTTTTTGTCCGGCAGCGCCCCGACAACGATCGTCGCTCCTCCGGCGGCCAAGACCTTCGAGCTGACCGTGCAGGTGCCGGTGCCGGATATGGCCAATCTGGCGAACAACACCATTTGGCCCGACGTGGAGGCGCAGCTGGTCGACCTGATCGAAGCCCATAATTCGACCATCGTGTTCGCCAACTCACGACGGTTGGCGGAACGGCTTACCGCCCGGCTCAATGAGATCCACGCCGAACGCTGCGGCGTCGAACTGGCGACGGAGGCCAATCCACAGGTCGCCGGCGGCGTCCCGGCACAGTTACTGGCCAGCGGCCAAACGTATTGCGCCCCAACACTGTTGGCTCGCGCCCACCACGGTTCGGTCAGTAAGGAACAGCGCGCCGTGGTCGAAGAAGAACTGAAGAGCGGACGGCTGAAGGCGGTGGTGGCGACCTCAAGCCTCGAGCTTGGCATCGACATGGGCGCGGTCGATCTGGTGATCCAGGTGGAGGCGCCGCCGTCGGTGGCCAGCGGTCTGCAACGCATCGGCCGGGCCGGGCACCAGGTCGGCGAGATTTCCCAGGGGGTGCTCTTTCCCAAGCACCGCACCGACCTGATCGGCTGCGCGGTTGCCGTGCAACGCATGCTCAGCGGTCAGATCGAGACGATGCGGGTGCCCGCCAACCCGCTCGACATCCTCGCGCAGCACACTGTGGCCGCGGCCGCGCTGGAGCCGCTGGACGCCGACCGCTGGTTTGACACCGTGCGGCGCAGTGCCCCGTTTGCGACGCTGCCGCACAGCGCATTCGAGGCAACCCTGGATCTGCTGTCGGGAAAGTATCCCTCCACCGAGTTCGCCGAGCTGCGACCGCGGCTGGTCTACGACCGCGACGCCGGCACCTTGACCGCGCGGCCGGGCGCGCAGCGGCTGGCGGTCACGTCGGGCGGCGCCATCCCGGACCGCGGCCTGTTCACGGTCTACCTGGCGACGGATTCCGAAAAGCCTTCCCGGGTAGGCGAACTCGACGAGGAGATGGTCTACGAGTCCCGCCCCGGCGACGTCATTTCGCTGGGCGCGACCAGTTGGCGGATCACCGACATCACCCATGACCGGGTGCTGGTGCTCCCCGCGCCCGGGCAGCCGGCCCGGTTGCCGTTCTGGCGCGGCGACGATGCCGGACGTCCTGCCGAGCTGGGCCGCGCGGTTGGCGCTTTCACCGGCGAACTCGCCGGCCTGGACCGCGATGCGTTCGAAAAGCGTTGTGCGAGCCTGGGTTTGAACGATTACGCAACGGACAACCTGTGGCGGCTGCTGGACGACCAGCGCGCCGCCACGGCGGTGGTCCCCACCGATACCACGTTGTTGGTGGAACGGTTCCGCGACGAGCTGGGCGACTGGAGGGTGATCCTGCACTCCCCCTACGGGCTGCGGGTGCACGGTCCGCTGGCGCTGGCGGTGAGCCGGCGGCTGCGGGAGCGCTACGGCATCGACGAGAAACCGACCGCCTCCGACGACGGCATCGTGGTGCGGCTGCCGGATGTCGACGCGGCGGACAAGCCTCCCGGCGCGGAGCTGTTCGTGTTCGACGCTGAGGAGATCGACCCGATCGTCACCGCCGAGGTCGGCGGCTCCGCGCTGTTCGCGTCACGGTTCCGGGAATGCTCCGCCCGTGCGCTGCTGCTGCCGCGGCGGCACCCCGGCCGCCGCTCGCCGCTGTGGCACCAGCGTCAGCGCGCCGCCCAACTGCTTGACGTGGCCCGTAAGTACCCGGATTTCCCCATCGTGCTGGAAGCCATCCGGGAGTGCCTGCAGGACGTCTACGACGTGCCGACGCTGGCCGGGCTGATGGGCGACATCGCTGCGCGCAAAGTGCGTGTGCTGGAAGCCGAGACCGCGACACCGTCGCCGTTCGCGGCGTCGCTGCTGTTCGGTTACGTCGGGGCGTTCATGTACGAGGGCGACAGTCCGCTGGCCGAGCGCCGCGCCGCCGCGCTGTCGCTGGACGCCACACTGCTGGCCGAACTGCTCGGCCGCGTGGAGCTGCGCGAACTGCTCGACCCCGACGTCGTTGCCGCCACCGGCCGGCAGCTGCAGCACCTGACGCCCGACCGGGCGGCCCGTGACGCCGAGGCAGTCGCGGATCTGCTGCGACTGCTGGGTCCGCTGACCGAAGACGAGGTCGCCGCTCGAGCCGGCGGAGCCGATGTCGGCGGCTGGCTGGAAGGTCTGCGCGCCGCCAAACGTGCGCTGACGGTCTCCTTCGCCGGACGGAGTTGGTGGGTGGCGGCCGAGGACATCGGGCGCCTGCGCGACGGTGTCGGGGTGGCCGTGCCGGTCGGTGTGCCGGCCAGCTTCACCGCGACCGTCACCGATCCGCTGGGTGAGCTGGTCGGCCGGTATGCCCGCACCCACGCGCCGTTCACCACCGACGATGTGGCCGCCCGGTTCGGGCTGGGCTTGCGGGTAGCCGCCGACGTGCTGGGCCGGCTGGCCGCCGACGGGCGGCTGGTGCGCGGCGATTTCAGCGCGGAGGCGGCCGGCGACCAGTGGTGCGACGCCGACGTGCTGCGGATGCTGCGCCGCCGGTCGCTGGCGGCGCTGCGTGCGCAGGTCGAGCCGGTCAGCACCGCCGCGTATGCGCGGTTCCTGCCGGCGTGGCATCAAGTCGGCTCTCCCACCAACGCGGGGCTCGACGGGTTGGCGTCCGCCATCGATCAGCTCGCCGGCGTGCTGCTGCCGGCCTCGGCGATCGAGCCGTTGGTGCTGGCGCCGCGGGTGCGCGACTACTCGCCGGCCATGCTCGACGAGCTGTTGGCCTCCGGCGAGGTCATCTGGTCGGGAGCCGGTTCGATATCCGGAGCTGACGGCTGGGTGGCCTTTCACACTGCCGACTCCGCGCCGTTGACGCAGGCCGCCCCCGCAGAGATCGAGTTCACCGAGGCCCACCGCGCGATCTTGGACACGCTGGCCGGCGGCGGAGCGTTTTTCTTCCGCCAACTCGCCCACGGCCAGATCACCGAGGCGGCGCTGAAAGCCGCGCTGTGGGAGCTGATTTGGGCCGGCTGGGTCACCGGCGACACGTTTGCGCCGGTACGCGCGATGATCAGCGGCGGCCCGGGTGCACGCGGCCGCGCCACTCCGGCGCATCGACTGGGTCGTGGGGCCCGACGGCCCCCTAGGCTCAGCCGCTACAGCGTCGCGCACGCCCAGACCCGGACCAGCGACCCGACTGTGGCCGGTCGCTGGTCTGCGCTGCCCGCACCCGAACCTGACTCCACACTGCGCGCCCACTATCAGGCCGAACTGCTGCTGAACCGGCACGGTGTGCTGACCCGCGGCGCGGTCGCGGCGGAAGGGGTGCCGGGCGGCTTCGCCACCCTGTACAAGGTGCTGACCGCATTCGAGGACGCCGGGCGCTGCCAACGCGGCTACTTCGTCGAGTCGCTGGGCGGTGCCCAGTTCGCAGTGGCATCAACGGTGGATCGGCTGCGCGGCTACCTCGACGATGTGGACCGGCAGCGACCGGAATACCGGGCGGTGGTGCTGGCCGCGGCCGACCCGGCCAACCCGTACGGCGCGGCACTGCCGTGGCCGTCGGCCGGCGAGGACTCCAGCCATCGGCCCGGCCGTAAGGCCGGCGCGCTCGTCGTCCTGGTGGACGGCGCGCTGGTTTGGTTCCTCGAGCGCGGCGGCCGGTCGCTGCTCAGTTTCACCGACGACTCGGACGCCAACCACGCCGCGGCCGTCGCACTGGCCGACCTGGTTGCGGCAGGGCGCGTCGATTCGCTGCTGGTGGAGCGGGTCAACGGGGTGCCGGCGCTGCAGCTGCACGATTCGCCGGTGCACGCCGCCCTGACCGACGCCGGCTTCGCCCGCACGCCGCGTGGGCTGCGGCTGCGGTAACACCATGCCCGAAGGCGATACCGTCTTTCACACCGCCGCCACGCTGCGCCGGGCGCTGGCCGGAAAGACGCTCACCCGCTGCGATGTCCGGGTGCCCCGGTTCGCCACCGTCGACCTCACCGGGCAAGTCGTCGACGACGTGCTCAGCCGCGGCAAGCACCTGTTCATCCGAGTCCGAGCCGCCAGCATCCACTCGCACCTGAAGATGGACGGCAGCTGGCGGGTGAGCAGCCGATCTGCCGATCACCGGACACGGATCATCCTGGAAGCCGGTGATGTGCGTGTCGTCGGCGTCGACCTCGGCCTGCTGGAAATCCTCGACCGCGCCGACGACCTCAGCGTGGTCGCCCACCTGGGACCCGACCTACTGGGCGACGACTGGGATGCCGGCGTCGCAACCAGAAACCTTTCCGCCGATCCCGACCGCCCCATCGGCGAGGCGCTGCTGGATCAGCGGGTGATGGCCGGGATTGGCAATGTCTATTGCAACGAATTGTGTTTTGTCAGCGGGTATCTCCCGACTACGCCGGTCGGCAAGGTCGGTGATCCGCTGCGGCTCGTCAGCCGCGCCCGGGATATGTTGTGGGCCAACAAATCCCGCTGGAACAGGTGCACCACCGGCGACACCCGGCCCGGCCGGCAATTGTGGGTCTATGGACGCGCCGGGCAAGCGTGCCGTCGCTGCGGCACCCTGATCGCGTCGGACAACACCGGTGAGCGGGTGGCGTACTGGTGCCCGGCCTGCCAACGCTGAGTTAACGACCGCATTGCGCGGACCTCGGCATGCAATGATCGCAATGTGCGGTCGGCCAGCCCTGTGCGATCACCGCTGACCGGCCTTGTCCTGGCGGTCGCGCTATTTGGCCTTGTGGAAGTAGCAGCCCCGAGCGCGGACGCCGACGCGGTCGACAACAATTTCTTGGCAGCGCTGAAATCCAAAGGCATCAACTTCGCGTCCGGGCAATCCGCGATCATTGCCGGCCATGAGGTCTGCGACGAACTCGATCTCGGTAGGCAACCGTCCGACGTCGCATCCGATGTGACGAAAAACAGCAATCTGGACGACTACCACGCCGGCTTCTTCGTCGGGGTCAGCATTGCTGCGTTCTGCCCGAGGCACAGCTCCTAGACATGCCGAATTATCTTCGAGTGGCCCGCGGGAGTCCCGATGCCTGGCTATTCGATGACGTTGCTGGTTTGGGACTGGTCTGGGATCCGACGAGCGGTGCGATTGACCAGGCCTCGGCTACGGCGAGTTTTCGACAAGACGATTTTAGGCTTCGCGTGTAAAACCGCATGGCCGATTTCCCGCACTTGAATCCGTAACAGCACAAGCGATCTCGCGAGCTCAAACATCAAACGTCACAAGATGAATGATGTCACAAAAACTCAGGGGGACCCAATTACACCCGCGGTTACCACCGCAACGTTGCGGTAACGACTGAGCGAAATATCAGTGCGACAGGTATCGGGTTGGTAGCGCCGCCGGTTATGCGTCACCCCGCCAGACGAATTCGCACGGCAACCAGTGCGGCTCCGTGAAAGGACCGGTGTCGTCGCGGGCGATGGGCAGCCGCAAGTTGGGCGGATACTCGGAAGGTCTGAGATGTATGGCCCGCTCGATTCGGACATTGGGATGACGGCGCAACCGCTCGGCGACCATCCAGAACAAACTCGACATGCCGACCCACGCGATTAAACATGTGTTCTGCCTGTAGATGTATGGCAGCTCTCCGGAGGTCGGGTAGCCATGGGATTTGAGCACGCCAGCCAAGTCGTCGAACGCGAGATAGCGGCGCTCCTTGAGCAACCGCAGAGCCAGGTTGAAGGCGGCAGGAAGGTCGTCGGACGGCGGCGGTGTTGTGGTGGACTCACTCATCCGTTGTTCTCCGCTGGCTAAGCAGCCGAAGCGTACGACAGTTGTGCGAACGCCCGGTGAACTCGCGAACGCTATCGGTCGGCCTTCTTAGCGTTGGTTGCGTGCAGATCACCGAGGATCAGTTTCAGAAATTCAGCAGCCACCTTGTCACCTGGCATGGGGCGCGGGCGCCGCAGGTTCTCATCTTCACCGTGGCCGCGCTGTTGGCGGACCCGGACGGCATCAAAGAGTCGCTGTGCTCCTACCAGCCAGGCCCTGACAGGACGGTGTGGATTGCTCACCTGCTGACCGGCGGGGCGCTGATCGTGGTCCACCTCGAGGTCGACGCTGAGCAGTATGACCGTCAGGCGGAATACCGGTACCAAGTGGGCGGCAATGCGCAGAATGCGCCCGGCTGCCAGATCAAGCAGGCATGGGCCCGACCGCTGGCCGATGTCACGTCCTACCAAGTCGACATCCAAGCGGTGCTCGGCTCCGATTGGTTCGGTGCTCGCGTGCAGCTGACGTTCTCCAACGCCCACGAGCCGGTCTCGCTACCGGCTCAACCATTCGACGGCGATCAGGAGGAGCGGGAGCGGTCGGACAACTTCCTAGAGGTGTTGCGCGATTCGATTAGCTGGCTGGGGTAATCCGGGTGGCTGACCTAGTCGACGGAAATGCGCCGCTTCGTCCGCAAGGCGGCCATCTGAGCTGTGGCCGCGCCCGCTGCGTGTCGTCTGCGGGCGTTCTCCCCCGTTGACCTAGCCAACTCCTCCCCCGCGCGGCGCTCTACCAGCGATGGAACGAACTCGCGCACCGTGCTCCGTTTGAACCGCGCATACACGCGCTGGACTACCGCTGCGACGTGATCGTGCGGAAATTCCGCGTACTTTTGGGCGAGCCGACGCTGTACCGCATCGATCTGTGCCCGCTCTTCTTGAGGCACGCCCGCCACCATAATCACGGCGCGGGGTACGTGCTGGCGTTATGTGATATTGCTGGCTGGTGCTCATCCCGCCGATGGCGGTCGGGGCATCACCGTCCCCTTGAGCTCGGCGCCGATTGCAATGTCGTCGTACTTCTGTTGCTTCCGTTTGCGCCACCCGCTGCCTGCCGAAATCGGCGGCGGCATTATCGGCGGCAAAAAGGGCAATCCGGATTCGCTCGCGGGGAGCGGCGACGCCGCGGACGCAAGTTGCACGGGCGCTTGCGAAGCGGGCAATAGTCCCACTACAGCAGGGGGTGCGGTCAGCTTGCCCATCGATACTCCAACACCTATTGCCGCCGTGGGCTCTGCTGAGAGTCCGGCAGCACCTAACGCACCCAACCCTCCGGGCGGTGCCAGGGCCGCCTCCCCCTCCGCCAAGCCCTGGCCGATTTGGCTGCCCACAGTCTGGAGTGCCTGGGCCGAAGAGTTCTGCGCCAGATAGCTGAGAAGGTTGATGGGAAATCCTGACGAGACGAACTGGTTGGCATAGGTGTTTGCCAGTCCAAACCAGCCGCTGTTCGGATCGAAGCTCGACATCGCCGCCAATGTCGAAGCCGCCGAAGAGGACCCCGCGGCAGCTGGCACCGCGGTCGTGGTGGCGGCGGACACCGCGCTGGCTTGCGCGGCCAGCCCTGTGGGATTGGTAACTAAGGGCGGCGACACGAACTGAGGCAGCGTCGTGGCTTGTGCCGAGGCAGCCTGGTAGCGACTCATCGCCGCCGAGTTGTTCGCCCACATGTCCTGGTATTGGTCTTCGGTTTCAGCGATAGCCGGAAGGTTGCTCCAGAACCGGTTGGTGGCCAACAACTGCGCCAGTCGTGCCCTATTGGCGGTCACTTGTGCGGTGGGAACCACGGCGGCACGGACGGAATTGAACGCCGCGGTGGCGGCTTGTGCCGAAGACGCCATCTGCTGACACTGCTGCGCAGTGCTGCGCAGCCAAGACAGATAGGGCTCAGCAGCCTGGGCCATCGCCACCGACGACGGACCATGCCACGCCTCGGTCAGTGACGACAATTCGGCGACATAGTTTTCAGCAGATTCTTCCAGGGTGGTGCCGAGCTGTTGCCATGCCTCGGAGGCCTCGATCAGTGATTCCGCACCGGGTCCCGAGTGGATCAGCGCAGAGGTTACCTCGGGGGCCACGGTAATGAACTCCATGACGCCGAACATCGACTACCGTGGGAAAACCTTTGGAACACCGCGTTGACTAAGTTGAAAAAAGCCCTGGAACATTGAGCATCGACGCTGCCATCGGGCCGACCTCAGCTCACGAGATGGCGTTGACCGCGGTCGTCAATCGCGACTTGAACTCGTCCGGAATGGGGATGTATCCGTGTTCGGCCAGACCGTTCTGGCCGGCACCAATCGAGCTTTGCAGGAACGCCTTTACGGCCATACCAACCTGCGAATCGGGATACCTCGAGCACACGATTTCGTAGGTCGCGAGCACGATCGGGTAGGAACCGGGCTGATTTGGCCGGTAAAACGAGATGGTGTCGAGGGCGAGGTCGTTGCCCTGCCTCATAAACCAGGCAGCGGAAATCGTCTTTCCCACCGACTCCGGGCTGATCGCTACCGGGTCTGGACCGGCCGACGTGACGACCTTGGCCATGCTCAGGTGTTGCTTTTGCGCAAACGACCATTCGAGATAGGTGATCGACCCTTCGGTGTTTTTGACGGCCGCGGCTGCGCCGTCGTTGCCGAGGGCGCCCTCACCAACACCGCCGTTGAACGTCTTCCCGGCCCCATTGCCCCACGCGCCGTTCGACGCGGTATCGAGATACCTCTGGAAATTGTCTGTGGTTCCGGACTCGTCGCTGCGGAACACAACACGAATCGGCTCAGCAGGCAAGGTGACACCTAAGTTCAGGACCTGGATCGCGGCATCGTTCCAGCTAGTAATTTGGCCGTTGAAGATCTGGGCTGCCGCCGGACCGTCGAGGTTCAACGAGGTCAGACCGTTAACGTGGTAGGCGAGGCCGATGGGGCCGAACACCAGCGGCAGGTTCCACACGGGCGAGCCGCACCGCTGGTCCGCCTTGGTGTACTCGTCCTTGCTCAGCGGTGAGTCGGAGCCACCGAAATCGGATTGCTTCCCCACAAATTGGCTAATCCCCGCGCCGGAACCAGCGGCCGTGTAATTCAAGGACTGCCCGGGGCAGGCTTGTTCGAAAACCTTTACAAATCGAGTCATTGCGTTTTCCTGGGCGGTGGAACCACTGGCCTTCAGAGTCGGCTTGCCCCCACAGGTCACCTTCGCCGAGGCTGCGCCGGTCGTTGTGCTTCCTCCAGTGACATTGTTGTCACCGCTACACGCCGACAACATCGCTGCAGCGGTGGCCAGAATACTCAGCGCAGCCCCAAATCGATTGATTTTCAATCCGATTCCCTTAACGCTAGGTCGCTGCCGACGTTGCCATGATGCATGTTAAGTGCGGCCAGACATCGCTGGACATCGCTGGATTCACAATTTCAGCCACAGTTTCCGACCCGTTCACGGTCGCGGTGTTCCAGGCAAGGTGCCGTGTCGTGCCAGCGCTAGGCACCGTGGGACACGTACCGTGGAATAGCAGCGACCCCCCGGTTGTTGGCAGGGCTAGTGATCTGGGTCGCATTTTCGGTGCGGATTGAGCCGACGACGGCCTCCCGATCGTTCAATGAATAAGGCCCGGACTAGCGAAGGACGGACAACGTGGAAGCTCTGCAGGACTTTGTCAGCACGCGGCTCGCCGATCTGCCCACCGTTGGCCGCCTGAACGATCACGCACGTCACGCTCTTCGCGCGGTCACCCGCGCCGCGGGGTCACGGCGAAGCACGCCGAGGGCTCGCCAGGATCTGCCGCTAATCCAGCCGGGCGTCGAGCGCTGCTGACGACAGCTGCCGGCGACTCACGAATTGCCGGCGGGCCCCGCTCACCGGATCGTCGAACTCGATGCTGTGCGCGAGCAGCTGCAACGGCGTGCTGAAGTCATCGACGGGCACGTCGATCACGTTGGGATACAACGGGTCTCCCTGAATCGGCAGGCCCAGCGCAGCCATGTGGACCCGCAGCTGGTGAGTGCGTCCGGTCCGTGGTGTCAGCCGGTACAGTCCGTCTGCCGACGCCAGCTCTACCAATGTCTCGGCGTTGGGTTCGCCCGGCTCACAGACGGCCTGCAATCGGCCGCGGCGCTTGACGATGCGGCTGCGCACCACGCGCGGCAATACCAAATCCGGTGTGACCGCGGCCCGCGCCAGATACGTTTTGTGCACCGCGCCACGGGCGAACAGGGTCTGGTAGGCCCCACGCAGCTCGCGGCGGGTGGTGAACAGCAGCACCCCCGCGGTCAACCGGTCCAGCCGATGCGCCGGCGAGAGCTCGGGCAGCCCGAGGTCTCGGCGCAGGCGCACCAGCGCGGTCTGCGCGACGTGCCGGCCCCGCGGCATGGTGGCCAAAAAGTGCGGCTTGTCGGCAACCACGATGTCGTCGTCGCGATAGAGCACCGGGATGTCGAACGGCACCGGCACCTCGTCGGGCAGGTCGCGGTAGAGGTAGACACACGAACCGGCCGGCAGCGCTGTCGTCTCGTCAACCGGCGTGCCGTCGGCCACGACGACCTCCCGGGCCTGCATGCCGAACCGGGCGTTCAACTCGGCCAGCACCGGTCCGCCGCGCACCCGCAGCCGCGCCGGGCCCAGTCCGTCGCGCACCGGCAAGGGCGCCGGTCTCACGGCTCGCTCAATTCAGTGGCACCGGCTCGAGGATCTCGGCGCGCGCCTCCGGGGCGCTGGCCCGAAGCGCGTCCGCCGACGCGTCGTCGGGCTGGGTCTGCGACAGCACTTCGGCCTCCACCCGCGCGGTGTAGGTCTTGACCTCCCGATCGATGTCGGCGGCGGTCCAGCCCAGCACCGGCGCGACGACTTCGGCCACCTCGCGTGCGCAGTCGACGCCTCGGTGCGGATACTCGATCGAGATCCGCATCCGGCGAGCCAGGATGTCCTCGAGATGCAGGGCGCCCTCGGCGGCCGCGGCGTACGCGGCTTCCACCTTCAGGTAGACCGGTGCCGCAGTGATCGGGTTCAGCAGGTCCGGACGGTCGTCGGCCAGCGCCAGCACCTCGCTGATCAGCGAGCCGTAGCGGTCCAGCAGGTGACGCACCCGGTAGGGATGCAGGCCTCGCGTCGCCCCGACGTGTTCGGTCTGGTTGATCAACGCGAAATAGCCGTCGGCGCCCAGCAGCCGCACCTTCTCGGTAATGGACGGCGCCACTCGAGCTGGAACGTATTGTGCCGCACTGTCTATCGCATCGGCCGCCATCACCCGGTAGGTGGTGTACTTGCCGCCGGCGATGGCGACCAATCCCGGGGCGGGCACCGCCACCGCGTGTTCCCGCGACAGCTTCGAGGTTTCGTCGCTCTCTCCGGCCAGCAGCGGACGCAGCCCGGCGTACACCCCGTCGATATCGGCGTGGGTCAGCGGGGTGGTCAGCACGGTGTTGACGGTGCCGAGGATGTAGTCGATGTCGGCCTTGGTGGCGGCGGGATGGGCCAGGTCGAGGTTCCAGTCGGTGTCGGTGGTCCCGATGATCCAGTGGCTGCCCCACGGGATGACGAACATCACCGACTTCTCGGTCCGCAGGATGATCGCGACGTCGCTGACGATGCGGTCACGCGGCACGACCACGTGCACGCCTTTGGAGGCGCGCACTTGAAACCGCCCGCGCTGCTTGGACAATGCCTGGATCTCGTCGGTCCACACCCCGGTCGCGTTGACCACGACATGGCCGTGCACGTCGGTGACGGTGCCGTCCTCGGAATCGCGGACTTGCACGCCGGTCACCCGGTCGCCTTCACGCAGCAGCGAGATCACCTGGGTGGACGAGCGCACCACCGCGCCGTAATGGGCGGCGGTCCGCGCGACGGTCATGGTGTGCCGGGCGTCGTCGACAACGGTGTCGTAGTAACGGATGCCACCGATCAGCGAAGTGCGCTTCAGGCCGGGGCAGAGCCGCAGCGCACCAGCGCGGGTGAAATGCCGTTGTGCCGGAACGGATTTCGCGCCACCAAGCTGGTCGTAAAGGAAGATGCCGGCTGCGACGTACGGCCGTTCCCACCACCGCTTGGTCAGCGGGTAGAGAAAGGGCAACGGCTTGACCAGATGCGGCGCCAACGTGGTCAGCGACAGTTCGCGCTCGTAGAGCGCCTCGCGCACGAGGCCGAATTCCAGCTGCTCGAGATAGCGCAGCCCGCCGTGGAACATCTTCGACGAGCGGCTCGAGGTGCCGGAGGCGAAGTCGCGCGCCTCGACCATCGCCACCTTCAACCCGCGGGTGGCGGCATCCAGCGCGCAACCGGAGCCCACCACGCCACCACCGATGACCACCACGTCGAACTGCTCGGCGCCGAGTCGCTCCCAGGCCGAGGCGCGTTGCTGTGGCCCCAGCGATGAGGCCGGCCAGAACTGATCGTTCACGGCGCTGGACTCCTGTTACTCGTCGGTAGGCACTGGCCCTAAGGCTACCGGCAGTTAATCCAGATCATCGTGTGCCATCAGGCGGCGGGCCGCCTCGGTGATCGAACCCGACAACGACGGGTAGACCACCAGCGTTTGCGCCAACTGGTTCACGGTGATGCGGTTCTGCACCGCCACCGCGATCGGCAGGATCAATTCCGAGGCGATGGGGGCGACCACCACGCCGCCGATGACCACCCCGGTGGCCTGCCGACAGAAGATTTTCACGAAGCCGTGGCGCAGCCCGGACATCTTGGCCCGCGCGTTGGTCCGCAAAGGCAGCATGATCGTGCGCGCCAGCACGGATCCGTTGTCAATGGCCGATTGCGGCACCCCGACTGCGGCGATCTCCGGCCGGGTGAACACCGCCGCGGCGACAGTGCGCAGCCGGATCGGTGTGACGGCCTCGCCCAGCGCGTGCCACATCGCGATCCGGCCCTGCATTGCGGCGACCGACGCCAGCGGCAGCAGCCCGGTGCAGTCGCCGGCGGCATAGATGCCGGGCACCGATGTTCGCGACACCCGGTCCACGGTCAGGTAGTTGCCGCGGCCCGGCTCGATGCCCACCCGCTCCAGTCCCAGGCCGCCGGTGTTGGGAATCGACCCGATCGTCATCAGGGCGTGGCTGCCCTCCACCGTGCGGCCATCGGTCATGGTGACCAGAACCCCGTCGTCAGTGCGGGTGACCGACTCGGCGCGCGCGTTTTTGACCAGCTTGACGCCGCGTTCGGCGAACGAATCTTCTAGCACCAGCGCGGCATCGGCGTCTTCGTACGGCAGCACCCGGTCGCGGCTGGCCACCACGGTGACGGCGACGCCGAGTTCGGTGTAGGCGTGGACGAATTCGGCCCCGGTGACGCCGGAACCCACCACGATGAGGTGGTCGGGCAGGGTGTCCAGATCGTAGAGCTGGCGCCAGGTCAGGATCCGTTCGCCGTCGGGCTGTGCAGAGGGCAGGATCCGCGGGCTGGCGCCGGTGGCGATCAGCACGACGTCGGCGTCGAGTTCGCTGGTGGCGCCGTCGCGGGCGGTTACCTTGATGCAGTGACGGGCCAGGCCGGGGCTGGTGTCGACCAGCTCGCCTTTGCCGGCGATCACCTCGACACCCATGCTGCGCAGCTGCGCGGTGATGTCTTCGGATTGTGCGGCGGCCAGCCTCTTGACCCGCTGGTGGATTTCCGGCAAGGAGATCTTGGCGTCGTCGATGTCGATGTCGAAACCCAGGTGCGGCGCCCGGCGCAGTTCGGTGCGCACACCGGTGGAGGCAATGAACGTCTTCGATGGCACGCAGTCGTAGAGTACGGCCGCGCCACCGATGCCATCGGAGTCGACGACGGTGACGTCAGCATCGCGGGCGGCGGCGACGAGTGCCGCCTCATACCCGGCCGGCCCTCCCCCGATGATCACGATGCGGGTTGCCACAGCCCCTAACCTATCCCGGCGTTTAGATCACTGCTCAGCCAGCAACTGTTGTCTAAGCTTTCTGCGTGCCGCTCTACGCCGCCTACGGCTCGAACATGCATCCCGAGCAGATGATGCAGCGCGCACCCCATTCGCCGATGGCCGGGACGGGCTGGCTACACGGCTGGCGGCTGACCTTCGCGGGCGAGGACATCGGTTGGGAGGGTGCACTGGCGACGCTCGTCGAGGATCCGGCATCGAAGGTGTTCGTCGTGCTCTACGACGTGACGCCGGCCGACGAGGTGAACCTGGACCGCTGGGAGGGGGCGGAGCTGGGCATTCACAAGAAGATTCGCTGTCGGGTTGAGCGGTTGTCGTCGGACACCACAACCGATCCGGTGTTGGCGTGGCTGTACGTGGTGGACGCCTGGGAAGGTGGTCTGCCGTCGGCGCGCTATCTCGGTGTGATGGCCGACGCCGCCGAAATCGCAGGCGCGCCAGCCGAATATGTGCACAACCTGCGCACCCGTCCGGCACGCAACGTCGGCCCGGGGCATTAGATTGCGGCGGTCGCGGCCTGCTCGACGATGTTGACCAGCAGCCGCACCCCGATGGCCAACGCGCGCTCGTCGAGGTCGAACGTCGGCTGATGGAGGTCGAGCTGGGGCCCGTGACCCGACCAAACCCCGAGCCGCGCCATGGCGCCGGGTACTTCCTCCAGATACCAGGAGAAGTCCTCGCCGCCGCCGGATTGTCGCGTGTCGGCCAGCACATCCGGGCCGATCGCCTCGATGGCGTGCACGATGATCCGAGTCGAGACTTCCTCGTTGACCACCGGCGGAACACCGCGGCTATATAGCAGCGTGTGCTCGACGCCCAACGGAGACAGCAGCGCGGCCACCGCCTGGCGCACGATGTCCTCGAGGCTGACCCACGTTTCCCGGCTGGCCGTGCGGATAGTGCCGGCCAACGTCCCGGTTTGCGGGATCGCGTTGGCGGCCGCACCCGAATTGACTGCGCCCCACACCATTACGGTGCCGTTGCGCGGGTCGACACGGCGGGACAGGACACCGGGCAGCCCGGTGATCAGGGTGCCCAGCCCATAGACGAGGTCGGCGGTCAGGTGTGGCCGCGACGTGTGTCCGCCCGGCGAATACAGCGTGATCTCCAACCGGTCGGCAGCCGAGGTGATCGGCCCGGCTTTCACCGCGACCTTGCCGACCGCCAGTCGGGGATCGCAGTGCAGCGCGAAGATCCGGCTGACCCCGGAGAGCGCACCGGCGGCGATCGCATCGATCGCGCCGCCGGGCATCAGCTCCTCGGCCGGCTGGAAGATCAGCCGTAAGGCGATCGGCAGCTCGGGCACCGCCGCCAACGCCAGCGCGGTGCCCAGCAGGATCGCGGTATGCGCGTCGTGACCGCAGGCGTGCGCGACGTTGGGCATCGTCGATTCGTAGAGGGCGCCGGTGCGCTCCGCCATCGGCAACGCATCCATGTCGGCCCGCAGCGCGATCCGGGATTCCTGTTCGGGACCGAAATCGCAGGTCAGGCCGGTTCCACCGGGTAGCACCTTCGGGTTGAGCCCGGCGTCGGCCAGCCGCTCGGCGACGAACTGTGTGGTGGCGTATTCCTGGCGGCCCAGCTCCGGGTAGCGGTGGATGTGGCGCCGCCATTCGATCAGCTCGTCGTAGTGTGCGGTCAGCCACGATTCGGCACTGTCCACGAGGCTCATGATGCCGCCCGCTGGTCACGAGCGACGAGCACCCGGTCACGCTCATCCGGTGCTTCCGCAAGGTGAACGACAGTGCGCGCCAACATGATTGCGCCGTCGACTACTGCGCTGTCGGCGCTGGGACCGGCGGCCGCGGTGGTGAATTCGGGCTGGTGCAGTGACGCGCCGCCGGCGTCGACGGCGACCATCGGATGGATCCCGGGCAGAACTTGGGTGATGTTGCCCATGTCGGTGCTGCCCAGCGGATACCTTGCCTCGAACTCGGTGTCGACGGGTATGCGGCCGAGACGCACCATCTCGGCGCGCACAGTGTCGGCCAGCCACGGGTCGGGCTTGAGCGGGTCATAGGTCGGTTCGGTGTACTCCACGCTGTAGTCACAGCCGGTGGCGATCGCACCGGCCAAAAAACAGTCGCGCACTTTGGCTTCCAGATCTGCCAGCGACGACGCCTCAGCGGCGCGCATCGTGTACCGCAGTTCGGTGTGGCCGGGGATGACGTTGGCGGCCTGCCCGCCATCGCTGACAATGCCGTGCACCTGCTGGCCAGGGGCCAACTGTTGACGCAGCAACCCGATCGCCACCTGCGCGACGGTGGCGGCGTCGGCGGCGTTGACACCCAGATACGGCGAAGCCGAGGCATGGGCTTCTCGTCCGCAGTAGTCGACGCGTACCGCGGACAGCGTCAGCGAGCGGGCGGCCGCGATATCCACCGGGCCTGGATGAACCATCACGGCCGCCGCCAGGTCGTCGAACACTCCGGCGCCCAGCAGCAAGACCTTTCCGCCGCCGAATTCCTCTGCCGGGGTGCCGATCAGCGCAACGGTCAGGCCCAACTCGTCGGCCACATCGGCCAGCGCCAGCGCCGTACCCACCGCGGCCGCGGCGATGATGTTGTGGCCGCATGCATGACCGATTCCGGGCAGCGCGTCGTATTCGGCGCACACGCCGACGGTCAGCGGTCCGCTGCCGAAGTCGGCGCGGAACGCGGTTCCCAAACCACCGGCCGCCGCGGTGATCTCGAAACCCCGCTCCGCGACCAGCGCCTGCGTCTTCGCGCAACTGCGGTGCTCGGCGAACGCCAGCTCCGGTTCGGCGTGGATCGCATGCGACAGCTCGACGAGGTCGGTGCCGCGGCGCCGAACCGTGTCCTCGACGCGGTCCAGCACCGTGGTTGTTGGCATTCTCGCAGTATCTCACCAGCTAGGCTGCCCCACTGTGACTGGTCCACCGGATCCCAGCGCACTCGCCGCGCGGGCGGCGCAGTTCATCGCCGAGGGCACCGGGATCGCAGAACATGATGTCGCGATCGTTTTGGGCTCGGGTTGGGCGCCCGCCGTTGCCGCGTTGGGCCCGGCGACCGCCGAGCTGCCGATGGCCGAGTTGCCCGGTTTCACTCCGCCGACCGCCGCCGGGCACACCGGCCAGGTGTTGTCGGTGGCCATCGGTGAGCACCGGGTGCTGGTGCTGGCCGGTCGGGTCCACGCCTACGAAGGCCATGACCTGTTGCACGTCGTGCACCCGGTGCGGGCGGCCTGCGCAGCGGGGGCGGGTGTCGTGGTGCTGACCAACGCCGCCGGCGCAGTGCGACCGGACTTCGAGGTGGGCCAGCCGGTGCTGATCAGCGATCAGCTGAACCTGACGTTTCGATCGCCGTTGGTCGGCCCGCAGTTCGCGGACATGGTCGACGCGTACGCGCCGCGCCTGCGCGCCCTGGCCCGCGAGGTGGATCCGGCGCTGGCCGAAGGGGTGTACGCCGGGCTGCTCGGGCCGCAGTATGAGACGCCCGCCGAAATCCGGATGTTGCGGATGCTGGGCGCCGACCTGGTGGGCATGTCCACCGTGCACGAGGCAATCGCCGCGCGGGCGGCGGGCGCCGAGGTGCTGGGGGTGTCGCTGGTGACGAACCTGGCGGCCGGGATCACCGGCGAGCCGTTGAGCCACGTCGAGGTGCTGGCGGCCGGGGCGGCGTCGGCGACGCGGATGGGTTCATTGCTGGCCGATGTGGTCGCCCGGCTGTGACGCCCCAGGAGTGGATTGCGCACGACCCCGACCCGGCGACGGCCGCCGAACTTGCCGCCTGCAACCCACAGGAACTGTCTGCCCGATTCGCTCGGCCCTTGACGTTCGGCACCGCTGGGCTGCGCGGGCCGATGCGCGGTGGCCCAGACGCGATGAACCTCGCGGTGGTGCTGCGCGCAACGTGGGCGGTGGCGACCGTGCTCGCCGGCCGTGGCCTTGCCGGTTCGCAGGTGATCGTCGGCCGCGACGCGCGGCACGGCTCGGCTGAATTCGCTACTGCCACCGCCGAAGTGCTTGCAGCCGCGGGCTTTTCGGTGATCCAGTTTCCCGATCCGGTGCCCACCCCAGTGGTGGCGTTCGCGGTGCGGCACACCGGCGCGCCGGCCGGCATCCAGATCACCGCATCGCATAACCCGCCGGGAGACAACGGCTACAAGGTGTACCTCGGCGGCGGAATGCAGATCGTCGCTCCCGCCGACCGCGAGATCGAAACCGCGATGGCCGCTGCGCCTTTCGCCGACGAGATCGCCAGGACGGCCGTCGAACCCGCCGACACCGCGCTGGTCGACCGCTATATCGAGCGGGCCACAAAGGTGCGACGGTCATCGGGTTCGGTCCGCGTGGCGCTGACCGCACTGCACGGGGTGGGCGGCGCGGTGGCCGTCAAGACACTGCGCCGGGCCGGCTTCGACGACCTCCACATCGTCGAGGCACAGTTCGCCCCGGACCCCGACTTCCCCACGGTCAGGTTTCCCAACCCCGAAGAGCCCGGCGCCACCGACGCGCTGCTGGCCCTGGCCGCAGTCGTCGACGCCGACGTCGCGATCGCGCTCGATGCCGACGCCGACCGCTGTGCGGTCGGGATAACCACGCCGACGGGGTGGCGGATGCTTTCCGGCGACGAAACAGGATGGCTCCTCGGCGATTTCATTCTTTCGCACGCCGATACTCCGGCGACCAGCGTGGTGGCCAGCACCGTGGTGTCGTCGCGGATGCTGGCCGCGATCGCCGCACACTGGGGCGCACGCCACGTCGAGACCCTCACCGGTTTCAAGTGGCTGGCCCGCGCCGATGCCGACCTTCCCGGCCGCACGTTGATCTACGCCTACGAGGAGGCGATCGGCCACTGTGTCGACCCGGCCGCGGTCCGGGACAAGGACGGTATCAGCGCCGCGGTGCTGGCCTGTGACCTCGTGGCGGAGCTCAAAAGCGCACGCCGCTCGGTGCTCGACGCGCTCGACGACCTCGCCCGTCGATTCGGCGTGCATGTCGGTGCCGCCGTGTCACGCCCGGTCGCCGACGCGGACGAGGCGACCGCACTGATGGGCCGGCTGCGGGCCCGGCCACCACGCCAACTCGCCGGATTTTCCGCCAGCACAACCGATCTACAGCCACGCACCGACGCGTTGGTCTTCGCCGGCGGCGACGGCGACACATCGGCGCGGGTCGTGGTCCGCCCGTCGGGCACCGAACCGAAGGTCAAGTGCTACATCGAGGTTCGCTGCGCTGATCACGCTCGGGCGACCGGGCTGCTCGACGAGCTCGTGGACCAGGTACGCAGCTGGTGACTCAGCGCGGCCCGAATTGGCGGTCCCCGGCGTCGCCGAGGCCCGGCATGATATAGGCGACGTCGTTGAGGCCGTCATCGACGGCCGCCGTGAACACCCGCACGTTGGGCGCCGCTTTTTCAAGCGCCGCAATGCCTTCCGGTGCCGCGACCGCACACAGCACGGTGATGTCGTCGGCGCCGCGGCGATGCAGCAACCCGATCGTGTGGGTCATCGATCCGCCGGTGGCCAGCATCGGGTCAAGGACCATCACCGGCTGGCCGCGCAGATCGTCGGGCAGCGACTCCAAATACGGTATGGGAGAGAAGGTCTCCTCGTCGCGGACGATCCCGACGAACCCCACCAGGGCTTCCGGTAACAGCGCATGCGCCTGGTCGACCATGCCCAGCCCGGCCCGCAATACCGGCACCAGCAATGGCGGTTTCGCCAACCGGGTGCCGACGGTTTCCGCCAGGGGGGTACGCACCGTGACGGTCTCGCGAGGCGCATCGCGGGTGGCCTCGTAGACCAGCATCAGCGTCAGATCACGCAGCGCGGCCCGAAACGCGACATTGTCCGTGTGTTCGTCGCGCAGGGTGGTCAGCCGCGCCGCCGCGAGCGGGTGGTTGACGACACGCACCTCCATGAAAGTGACCCTAGCCCGCTACGCGGTTGCCTGGTGCGGCAAATTAGTACGGACACGCCGACTTCATTACCCACGACAAGAAACCGCGTTTCTATACTTCGCGGCATGCGACGCCGCATCCGGCGAAAAGGCAAGGGATACCGAAGGGCTTGCCTATTGGGCGTGCTGGCCATCGCCGCGGAAACCGTGTCTCCGCCCGCGCATCTCGCCCCGACAACCGCTCCGGTGAACTTCGCGGCAGCCGTGGTCCCGACTCCCGCACACATCGTGATTGTGGTGGAGGAGAATCGCTCTCAATCCAACATCATCGGAAACAAGTCGGCCCCGTTCATCAACCAACTGGCCGCCAACGGCGCAATGATGGCGCAGTCCTACGCCGAGGTTCATCCCAGCGAGCCGAACTACTACGCCTTGTTCGCCGGCAGCACGCTCGGGGTCAAGGACAACATCTGTCCCGTCAACGGCGGCAACACACCCAATCTCGGGTCTGAATTGCTCGCGGCCGGTTACACATTCGCGGGATACGCCGAAAGCCTGCCGGCGGTGGGCTCAACGGCATGCGGTGCGGGTAAGTACGCGCGTAAACATGTGCCCTGGGCCAGCTTCACCAACATCGGTGGCTCGCACTCGCTTCCGTTCTCCGCATTTCCGTCACCGCAGAACTACGCCAGCCTGCCGACGGTGTCGTTCGTCATCCCCAACCTCGACAACGACATGCACGACGGCTCAATCGGTCAAGGCGACAGTTGGCTGTATCAAAACCTGTCGCCGTACGCCGCCTGGGCGAAGGCCAATAACAGCCTGCTGATCCTGACCTGGGACGAGGACGACAACTCGTCGCGCAATCAAATACCGACCGTCTTCTATGGAGCGAACGTCAAGCCCGGAACGTACAGCGAGCCGATCAGCCACTACAACGTGCTATCGACGGTGGAGCAGATGTACGGGTTACCCAAGCTTGGTTACGCGACCAGAGCGCCTGCCATCACCGATATTTGGCTCACCTCGGCCGGCTAACGCCTGCCTCGGTCCGGTGGCCGGGCCACCCGTCGCTATTCTGTGCCGCATGGCTGCTGACCTCGTGCCCGTCCGCCTGAGCCTGACCGCCGGTGATCGCTACACCGTGTGGGCGCCTCGCTGGCGCGACGCCGGCGACGAGTGGGAGGCGTTTTTGGGCAAGGACGAAGACCTGTACGGCTTCGAAACGGCAGCTGACCTGGTCGCATTCGTGCGCAGCAACAAAGACCACGATCTGGTTGACCACCCTGGGTGGCACGCGCTGACCGAGGCCAATGCCCATAAGCTCGAGCCCGCCGCGGACCGGCAATTCGACCTCGTCGCGGTGGAGGAACTGGTCGCCGAGAAGCCGACCGAGGAGTCGGTCACCGCGCTGGCCAACACATTGGCGATCGTCTCGTCCATCGGATCGGTGTGCGAGCTTGCGGCGGTGACGAAGTTCTTCAACGGCAACCCGAGCCTGGGCACGCTGGGCGGCGGTATCGGCCACTTCACCGGCAGAGCCGGACTCAAACGCTGGCATGCGATCGCCGATGTCATCGCGCGCGGCTGGGACGACGTGCTCGCCGCCATCGACGCCATCGTCACGATTCCCGAGGTGGACGCCGCGGCCTCGGCCAGGGCCGCCGACGAACTGTCGGAACCGCCCGAAGAGGACGAGCCGGAAAGCGCCGACGAGGAAGGTGTCACCGAGGTCAGCGACGAAGCGGAAACCGAGTCGGAGGCCGCCCACGACGAGATGGTGTTGGGCGGCGACGAAGACTTCTGGTTGAAGGTCGGCATCGACCCGATCCAGATCATGACCGGCACAGGCACGTTCTACACACTGCGCTGCTATTTCGACGATCGCCCGATCTTCTTGGGGCGCAACGGCCGAATCAGCGTATTCAGCTCGGAGCGGGCCCTGGCCCGCTATCTTGCCGACGAGCACGACCATGACTTGTCCGACCTGAGCACCTATGACGACATCCGCACCGCCGCAACCGACGGCTCGCTGCAGGTCGACATCACCGACGACAACATCTATGTGCTGACCGGGCTGGCCGACGACTTGGCCGACGGGCCCGATGCGGTGGACCGCGACCAGCTCGACTTGGTCGTCGAGCTGCTTCGCGATGTCGGCGAGTACGCGGAGGACAACACCGTCGACAAGGCGCTCGCGACCGAGCGTCCGCTGGGCAAGCTGACGACCTATGTCCTCGAGCCCGACTCCGCACCCAAGCCCGAGCCCCCGTATGCCGAGGTGGTGCGGGAATGGGAGGCGCTGGAGCGGTTCGTGGAGTCGCGGCTACGGCGCGAGTAGCACCAGCCGGTGGTCGCGGGTGAACACCCGCCGCACCAGCCCGAGGGCAACCACCACCGTGGTGACCGCGACCGAAGCCAGGACGAGAAACATCACGACCGCCTGCACCAGCACGGCTTGGACCGGGGAGACGCCGGCGAGGATGAGCCCGGTCATGGCGCCGGGCAAAAATACCAGCCCGGTGGCCTTGGTGGTTTCGATCTGGGGGGACACCGCCGATCGCAACGCGATTCGCAGGTAGGGAGTGGCCGCTTGGCGGTAGGGCTGGCCCAGCGCCAGTCGCGCTTCGACCTCGTCGCGTTTGTCGCGCAGCTCGTCGACCAGGCGCCGCGCCACCAGCACTGTGGCCGTCATCGAGTTGCCGATCATCATCCCGGCGATCGGCACCAGGGTGCGGGGCTGCAGCGGGAAAACCCGCAACCCGAATATCACTCCGAGGGTGACCACCGCCGCTGCGGCGAAAGCAGCGACAGCCAGCGGGCCAAGTCGCGGTACCTCCGGCGCGCGCCTGCGCGCGACGTCGCCGGCGTAGGCGATCATGCCTGCGGTCCACGCCCACGACCACCACAGCGAACGACCCGGGGCAAACAGCAGCGTCAACAGACCGCCCACCAGCAGCAACTGGACCAGCGCGCGGGCCGCTGCCCACACCACCTGCCCTTCCAGACCCAACCGCTGCCAGAGCGAGATCCCCGCCGCGAACGCCACCAATGCAAGCGACGTCGCCAGCCCGATCCAGCCCACCTGACCGTTCACCGCGTCACCTCCCGACCGTGCTCGATACGCAAGACCCGATCCGCGATCCGATCGACCTGTGCAGCATCGTGGGTGACCCACAGCGCGGGGATCCCGTCGTTCTGCGCCAGTTCGCGCACCGCCTGTTCGATCACACCCGCCGCGGCGGCGTCGACCGCGGACGTGGGTTCGTCCAGCAACAGCACCTGGGGCCGGGCGACCAGGGTGCGGGCCAGACACACCCGCTGCGCCTCCCCGCCGGACAGCGCGGTCGCGTCGCGGTCCAGCCATGATCCGGTCAGTGCCACCCTGGTAAGCGTTTCGGTCATCCGCGATTCGGTTACGTCCGGGTCGGCGACGCGCAGGTTGTCGGCCACTGTGCCGCGAAACGGGGTCGGACGCTGGAAACACATACCCACCCGGCGGCGTAACCACAACGGGTCGATCTCCGCGATGTCCTTGCCGCAGAACAATACTCGTCCACTTGTTGCCACCTCGAGGCGATTGCACAGGCGAAGCAGCGTCGATTTGCCCGATCCCGAGGGGCCGAACACCACTGTCACCCCCCGCTCCGGAACAGCGGCGGTAAACCCATCTAGCGCCCGGATCCCGTTCCGCTCCACCACAACGTCGTCGAAGTCGAACACCGAGTCCTCAGCCACCACCTGACCGACCATATCGGCATCCTCGGCGTTTGTTAGCGTCTGTTCGGCAGTCAGACTGTAGATAGGCATCGGCGTGTCGGTTGATCGACGTGACTTCCTCAAGTGGAGCAGCCTGGCAATGCTCAGTGGCGGTGGTTTGGCTGTCGGAGCATCCGCGGGCTGTTCGCGTCCTCCCGGAAGGGCCGACTACACGTTGCGCATCGGTAAGACCGACGTGGAGGTGGCGCCGGGCAAATTCATTTCGACAACCACCTACAATGGCCAATTTCCCGGCCCGCTATTGCGATTCACCGAGGGCCGACGGACTCGAGTCGATGTGTACAACGACACCGATCTTCCCCAACAGCTGCACTGGCATGGGCAACGGGTGCCGGTTGACGTCGACGGTTCCTCGGAAGAAGGCACCCCGTTCATTCCCGCCCATGGCATGCGCCAGATCTCGTTTGTCCCGGGCCCGTCGGGTTTCCGCTTCTACCACACTCATCTCACCCCTGGCGCCGACCTGACCGGCGGCCAGTACAGCGGTCTGGTCGGCCCGGTGTACATCGAGCCCAAAAACGAACGCGGTGCCTACGACCGCGAAGTGTTCCTGACGCTCAAGGAATTCGAGCCGACCCTCAACCAGAGCGAAGAGATGTCCAGCGACTTCCTGGCCGGCGAGCCGGTTGCGGAACTGAAGAACATCGGCGAACGGGAGAGCGCCGCATCGGCGGCCGCGGGGATGCCCCGCGGGTACGAGATCGGATACGACACCTTCACCATCAACGGCCGCGCACTCGGCCACGGCGATCCGATTCGGGTGAACACCGGTGACCGAGTACTGTTTCACGTGCTCAACGGCAGCGCGACCGAAACCCGCAGCCTCGCCCTGCCCGGTCACAGCTTCACCGTCGTCGCGCTCGACGGCAACCCTGTGTCCAAACCCGTTGCGGTGCCGGTGTTGTGGCTGGGCGCCGGCGAGCGTGTCTCGGCGATCGTGGAGATGACCCGCCCTGGTGTCTGGATCCTCGGCGACCTGTCCGACGACGACCGGGAAGCCGGAATGGGTGTCGTCGTTGAATACGCCCGGCGCACCGGCAGCCCGCAATGGGTGTCACCATCACCGTTTCGGTGGGACTACCGCCTGTTCACCACCGCTGACCAGAGTGCCCCTGCCGTCGATCACACCATCGACATGCTGATCGAGAAACGCAACGCCGCTCACAACGGATTCAACGTTTGGACGATCAACGGCACCGCCTTCGCGATGGATAACATGCGAGCGATCCTCGATATCGGCTACGGCAAGCGGTACCGGCTGCGATTTCGCAACGCCAGCGACGACGCCCACCCCATGCACCTGCATCGTCACACCTTCGAAATCACCCACATCGCAGGCACACCAACCGCCGGCATCCACAAGGACGTTGCCATCCTCGGGGGTTACCAGACCATGGACGTCGACTTCGTCGCGGACCAACCCGGCCTTTCGCTGCTGCACTGCCACCAGCAACTTCACATGGACTTTGGATTTATGACCTTGCTGCGCTGTTCATGACATTCCAAGCGGCTTGGCGGCCCTAGCCGATCAGCACCGCGAACCGCGGCTTGATGACTTCGTCGATGATCGCCAGCCGTTCGTCGAACGGAATGAATGCCGACTTCATCGCATTGATCGTGAACCGCTCGAGATCACTCCAGCCGTAGCCGAATGCCTCGACGAGCCGCTGCATTTCGCGGCTCATCGTGGTATCGCTCATCAGCCGGTTGTCGGTGTTGATCGTCACCCGAAACCTGGCCCGCGCCAACAGATCGAACGGATGGCTGGCGATGCTGTCAACGGCGCCGGTCTGCACGTTGGAGCTGGGACACATCTCGAACGGGATTCGCTTGTCCCGCAGGATCGATGCCAGCCGCCCCAAGCGAACGCGGCCATCGGGCTCGACGTCGATGTCGTCGACGATCCGCACACCGTGGCCCAGCCGGTCGGCACCGCAGAACGCGATCGCCTCGTGGATGGACGGCAAGCCGAACGCTTCACCGGCATGAATCGTGAAGCGGGCATTGTGGTTTCGCATGTACTCAAATGCGTCCAGGTGACGGGTTGGGGGGTATCCCGCCTCCGCGCCGGCGATGTCGAATCCGACCACGCCCTTGTCCCGGAACCGGATCGCCAGCTCGGCGATCTCGCGGGACAGCGCGGCGTGGCGCATCGCGGTGACCAGACAGCGCACAGTGATGGCGCGACCCTCTGCCGCGGCGGCCTTCTCGCCATCGGCGAATCCCGCCAGCACGGCATCGGTGACCTCGTCGAACGACAGCCCGCGGTTGATGTGCAGTTCGGGGGCGAACCGCACCTCGGCGTACACCACCGAGTCGGCAGCCAGGTCTTCAACGCACTCGAAGGCGACCCGGTGCAGCGCGTCGGGGGTCTGCATCACCGCCACGGTGTGCGAGAAAGGTTCGAGGTAGCGCTCCAGCGATCCGCTGTGCGATGAGGTTTGGAACCACTTGGTCAGTTCGTCGACCTCGGTGGCGGGCAGGTCGTCGTAGCCGGTTTTTCCGGCGATGTCGATCACGGTCGCCGGGCGCAGGCCGCCGTCGAGGTGATCGTGCAACAGCGCCTTGGGTGCCCGCTGGATCATCTCCAGGTTCAGCGGTGTGGTCATGATGTGATCCGATCGACGATCAATGGCCGCGGGGCAGGCGCAGTGTCCCCTATACTCCAGCCGCCGTCCAGCTCCGCCAGCGCGGCCCCGAACCGTTCCGGGGTGTCGGTGTACAGCGTGAACAGCGGCTCGCCGGCGGTCACCGGCTCGCCGGGACGGCGGTGGATGCGCAGGCCGGCGCCGGGCTGCACCTGCTCGCCCGGCCGGGACCTGCCCGCGCCGAGCCGCCATACCGTCAGCCCAACCGCCATCGCGTCGATGTCGCCCATTGTGCCGTCCCGGCTGGCGGTGACCGTCTCCGAACACGCACCAAGGGGCAATGGTACGGACAAGTCACCGCCCTGCGCGGCGACCAGGGCCCGGAACCGGTCCATGGCGGTGCCGTCGCGCAGCGTCTGGACAGGGTCTTGGCCGTCGATCCCGGCGAGCTGCAGCATCTCGGCGGCCAGGGTTACCGTCAGCTCCACCACGTCGGCCGGCCCGCCGCCGGCCAACACATCCAGTGCCTCGGCCACCTCGAGCGCGTTGCCGACGGCGTGGCCCAGCGGACGGTTCATATCGGTCAGCAGCGCGCGGGTGGGCACGCCGTGCGCGGTGCCCAGCCGCACCATGGTGCGGGCCAGCTCGCGGCATTGAGATTCCGCGTGCAGCAGCGCGCCGGAACCGACCTTGACGTCGAGCACCAGCGCGCCGGCGCCCTCCGCGAGTTTCTTGCTCATCACCGAGCTGGCGATCAGCGGCAGCGATTCGACGGTGCCGGTGACGTCGCGCAGCGCGTACAGTTTGGCGTCGGCGGGTGCCAGCCGCCCGGCCGCGAAGATGGCCGCGCCGAGGTCCCGAAGTTGTTGGCGCACTTGGTCTTTCGACAGGTCAGCGGTGAACCCGGCGATGGATTCCAGCTTGTCCAAGGTGCCACCGGTGTGTCCCAGCCCGCGCCCGGAAGCCTGCGGCACGGCCGCGCCGCAGGCCGCGACCACCGCCACCAACGGCAGGGTGATCTTGTCGCCGACCCCGCCGGTGGAGTGCTTGTCGACGGTCGGGCGCGCCAGGTCGCTGAAATCCATCCGTTCACCGGAGGCCACCATCGCGGCCGTCCACCGTGCGATCTCGTCGGTGTCCATGCCGCGCAGGAAGACCGCCATCAGCAGCGCCGACATCTGCTCCTCGGCGATACGCCCGTCGGTGTAGGCCTCGATGACCCAGTCGATCGCGGCGTCGGAGAGCCGACCGCCGTCGCGCTTGATCCGGATGAGCGTCGGCGCGTCGAAAATCACGGGAGTGCGTCGCTGCCGAAGGCGTCGGGCAGCAGGTCGCCCAGCCGGCGGGGGCCGTCGCGATGGTCGATCAGCAGCTCCGGTCCACCGTGCTCCAACAGCACCTGCCGGCAGCGTCCGCACGGCGTCAGCAGGGATCCCTTCGCGTCGACGCAGGCCAGCGCGAGCAGCCGACCGCCACCGGTCGAGTGCAGCGCGCAGACCACCGCGCACTCGGCACAGAGACCTAGGCCATATGAGACATTCTCCACATTGCAGCCGGTGACCACACGGCGATCGTCGACCAGCGCCGCCGCACCCACCCGAAGCCGCGAATACGGTGCATAAGCGTGATGCGCAGCCTGGATGGCCTTGTCCCGCAGCAAATTCCAGTCAACCGGATTGTTCATGGTCGCACTGCCTTGTCGGTGGACTCCACCGGGCCGGGCTCGGGCCCTGTCGCTGAAATCACAACGCCAGCCTAGATTTGCCGCCGGGGCAAGCGTCGGCGGCTCCGAAGCGGTTCGTCCGCCAGCACAAATGGGGCTAAATTGCGAATGTCCCACACGACGGTCCCAACAGATCCGGAGGCGGTGATGACGACGGCGACGTCCGCGCCAGGATCGCGTGCACGACCCCCGCGTCGAACCCTGTACCGCGGCGATCCGGGCATGTGGTCGTGGGTGCTGCACCGCATCACCGGTGCCACTATCTTCTTCTTCCTGTTCGTGCACGTGCTGGACACCGCACTGGTTCGGGCGGGTCCACAGACCTACGACGAAGTCATCGAGACCTACAAGACACCGATCGTCGGCCTGATGGAATTCGGGCTGGTGGCCGCCGTGCTGTATCACGCGCTGAACGGTGTGCGGATCATCTTGATCGACTTCTGGTCGCAGGGTCCGCGTTATCAACGGCTGATGTTGTGGGTGGTCGGCGTCGTCTGGCTGCTGGTGATGGTTCCGACGACGGTGGTGCTCGGCATCCACTTCCTGGGACGGTTCGGATGAGCACGCGGGCACCCGTGCAGCAGCGCAGCCACGACCGCCCGGCCGGCCTGGACAATCCGCGGGCGCCGCGACGCCGCGCAGGAATGCCCAACTTCGAGAAATACGCCTGGCTGTTCATGCGGTTCTCCGGTGTCGTGCTGGTGTTTTTGGCGCTCGGGCACCTGTTCGTGATGCTGATGTGGGACGACGGCGTGTACCGCATCGACTTCAACTACGTTGCGCAGCGCTGGCATTCGCCGTTCTGGCAGACCTGGGATCTGTTGCTGCTATGGCTGGCCCAGTTGCACGGAGGCAACGGCCTGCGCACCATCATCGACGACTACAGCCGCAAGGACTCCACCCGGTTCTGGCTGAACACCCTGCTGGCGTTGTCGATGGCATTCACGCTGGTGCTGGGCAGCTACGTACTGCTGACGTTCGACCCCAACATGTCATGATCGCCCAACATCGATACGACGTGGTGATCGTCGGCGCGGGCGGCGCAGGCATGCGGGCCGCGGTCGAGGCGGGTCCGCGGGTTCGTACCGCAGTGCTGACCAAGCTGTACCCCACCCGCAGCCACACCGGCGCCGCCCAGGGCGGCATGTGCGCCGCGCTGGCCAACGTCGAAGACGACAACTGGGAATGGCATACCTTCGACACCGTCAAGGGCGGCGACTATCTGGCCGACCAGGACGCCGTGGAGATCATGTGCAAGGAAGCCATCGACGCGGTGCTCGACCTGGAGAAAATGGGGATGCCGTTCAACCGCACCCCCGAGGGCCGTATCGACCAGCGCCGCTTCGGCGGGCACACCCGCGATCACGGCAAGGCCCCGGTGCGGCGATCCTGCTATGCCGCCGACCGCACCGGCCACATGATTTTGCAGACGCTGTATCAGAACTGCGTCAAGCACGATGTGCAGTTCTTCAACGAGTTCTACGTCCTCGACCTGGTGCTGACCCAAACCGGCAGCGGCCCGGTGACCTCCGGCGTGGTCGCCTACGAACTGGCCACCGGCGACATCCACGTCTTCCACGCCAAGGCCGTGGTGATTGCCACCGGCGGCTCGGGCCGCATGTACAAGACCACCTCCAACGCCCACACATTGACCGGCGACGGCATCGGCATTGTGTTCCGTAAGGGACTCCCGTTGGAGGACATGGAGTTTCACCAATTCCACCCGACGGGCTTAGCGGGCCTGGGCATCCTGATCTCCGAGGCCGTGCGCGGTGAGGGCGGCCGGCTGCTCAACGGCGCGGGCGAGCGCTTCATGGAGCGCTACGCGCCGACGATCGTCGACTTGGCGCCCCGCGACATCGTGGCCCGCTCGATGGTGCGCGAAGTGCTGGAGGGCCGTGGCGCGGGGCCGCAGAAGGATTACGTCTACATCGACGTGCGCCACCTTGGCGAGGACGTGCTGGCGGCGAAGCTGCCCGATATCACCGAGTTCGCCCGCACCTACCTTGGCGTGGACCCGGTCACCGAATTGGTCCCGGTCTACCCGACGTGTCACTACCTGATGGGCGGCATACCCACGACGGTCACCGGTCAGGTGTTGCGGGACAACGCCGCTACGGTGCCGGGCCTGTACGCGGCCGGTGAATGCGCATGCGTGTCGGTGCACGGCGCCAACCGGCTGGGCACCAATTCGCTGTTGGATATCAACGTGTTCGGTCGCCGAGCCGGGATTGCGGCGGCAAACTACGCCCTTGGCCACGACTTCGTCGACATGCCGCCGGAGCCCGAGGCGATGGTCGTCGGCTGGGTGGCCGATATCCTTTCCGAGCACGGCAACGAGCGGGTCGCCGACATCCGCGGCGCTTTGCAGCAGACGATGGACAACAACGCCGCTGTGTTCCGCACCGAGGAGACGCTGAAGCAGGCGCTCACCGACATCCACGCTCTCAAAGAGCGCTATTCCCGAATCACGGTGCACGACAAGGGAAAACGGTTCAACAGTGATCTGCTGGAAGCGATCGAGCTCGGTTTCCTGCTGGAACTGGCCGAGGTCACCGTGGTAGGCGCGTTGAGCCGCAAGGAATCCCGTGGCGGGCACGCCCGCGAGGACTACCCGAACCGCGACGACACCAACTACATGCGCCACACCATGGCCTACAAGCAGGGCAGCAACCTGCTCTCCGACATCCGACTGGATTTCAAGCCGGTGGTGCAGACCCGCTATGAGCCCAAGGAACGGAAGTACTGATGAGCGCCGACCCGCCGTTGCCGCCGATCCCCGATGGCGCGGTGATGGTGACGCTGAAAATCGCCCGGTTCAATCCGGAAAACCCCGATCAGTACGCCGATTCCGGCGGCTGGCAGAGCTTCCGCGTGCCATGCCTGCCCAGTGACCGGCTGCTCAACCTGTTGATCTACATCAAGAGCTACCTCGACGGCACGCTGACCTTCCGGCGGTCCTGCGCACACGGCGTGTGCGGGTCCGACGCCATGCGGATCAACGGTGTCAACCGGCTGGCCTGCAAGG
Organism: Mycobacterium fragae; assembly: GCF_002102185.1. GTDB lineage: Bacteria > Actinomycetota > Actinomycetes > Mycobacteriales > Mycobacteriaceae > Mycobacterium > Mycobacterium fragae. Next base: position 181,709 of record NZ_LQOW01000025.1, on the reverse strand, counting down.
TGCTGATGCGCGACCTGCTGCCCAGCAAGCCCGGCAAGCAGCTGACCATCACGGTCGAGCCGATCCGCGGTTTGCCGGTCGAGAAGGATCTCGTCGTCGACATGGAGCCGTTCTTCGACGCCTACCGCGCGGTGAAGCCATATTTGATCACCAGCGGGAATCCGCCGACGCGGGAGCGGATCCAAAGCCAGACCGACCGCGCCCGCTACGACGACACCACGAAATGCATTCTGTGCGCGGCCTGCACCACCAGCTGCCCGGTGTTTTGGCATGAGGGCAGTTATTTCGGGCCGGCGGCGATCGTCAACGCACACCGTTTCATCTTCGACAGCCGCGACGAGGCGGCTGCAGAGCGCCTCGACATCCTCAACGAGGTCGACGGGGTGTGGCGCTGCCGGACGACGTTCAACTGCACCGAATCCTGCCCGCGCGGCATCGAGGTCACCAAGGCGATCCAGGAGGTCAAGCGGGCGCTGATGTTTGCGCGCTAACCGGCGCGAACGACGCTCGTCACACTTTCGTGGGCTGCCTCGTCTGAGGGGTATGACACAGAAAACCCGTATCGAACCCCTGCCCCCGAAGAGGGCGAACCTGCTGACCCGCGTCATGTACCGCATCGCCAAGCGGCGCTTCGGGGAGGTGCCCGAGCCGTTCACCGTCGCCGCGCATCACCCGCGGCTGCTGGTCGCCAACGCGATCCACGAGACCATGCTGGAACGCGGCTCGAAAGCCCTGCCTGCCAGCGTGCGCGAGTTGGCGGTGTTCTGGACGGCCCGCACGATCGGCTGCTCCTGGTGCGTGGACTTCGGTGCGATGCTGCAGCGCCTCGACGGCCTCGACGTGGAACGACTGAAGGACATCGACAACTACGCCACCTCCCCGCAGTACACCGACGACGAGCGCGCCGCCATCGCCTACGCCGACGCGATGACCACCGACCCGCACACCGTCACCGACGAGCAGGTCGCTGACCTGAAGGCTCGCTTCGGCGACGCCGGCGTGATCGAGCTGACGTATCAGATCGGCGTGGAGAACATGCGGGCCCGGATGTACTCGGCGCTGGGCATCACCGAGCAGGGCTTCAATTCCGGCGATGCCTGCCGCGTCCCCTGGGCAGACAGGCCTACCGAGTCCGTAGCGGAGAACCGGTGAACTTGTCGGGATTGGCGACATCCCATAGCGCGCAGACCTTTCCGTCGCGCACCGTCATCGCGAGGATGCGCGGCATCATCGGCTGATACCCGTCGTCACCCGGTGATCCCGCGGTGTAGGCACCGAGCTCACCGTTCACCAGCGCCAGCTGATTCGCCGTGGCGAAAGACGGTCCATAACGTTGAGCGAGTCCGAAGATGAAGCGCGCCACCTTGTCCGGCCCGTGGACAACTCGCATAGCGGTCGGTGCCCTGCGGTTGGAGTCGCCGGTGAACGTCACGTCCGGGTGCAGTAGCGCGACCGTGGCGGCCATGTCCCCAGTCGCAATGGCCGCCATAAGTTTGCCCACCACTTCGTTGTGGGCGGGGTCTGGCTTCGGTGGCGGTTCGGCGGCGACGGCCTTGCGGGCTCGCGATGCCAGCTGGCGGGCGGCCGCCTCGGTGGTCCCCAGCACATCGGCCACATCGGCGAACGGCACCGCGAAGCCGTCGTGCAGCACGAACGCCACCCGCTGATCAGGAGAGAGCCGCTCCAGCACCACCATCGCCGCAAACCGGGCATCCTCGTTGGCCACGACCACCGAGAGTGGATCGTCACCGTCGAAGCCGGTCACCACCGGCTCCGGCAACCATTGGCCCACATAGCTTTCCCGCCGATACGCGGCCGAGCGCAGCCTGTCCAAAGCGAGCCGGCTGACCACCGTCGTCAGCCAGGCCCGCAGATCGGCGATCTCATCGCGGGCGTCGGCAGCGTCCCAGCGCAGCCAGGCTTCCTGCACCATGTCCTCGGCGTCGGCCATCGTGCCGGTCAGCCGATAAGCGACCGCCAACAGCTGCGGACGCAACGCCTCGAACTCGCTGACCTGCTCCGTGGAGGTCATGGCCCGAGCGTAACGCCGCCGACTACGCTCACGGACACCATGACCGACAACCTCTGGCTGCACTTCGCCCGGCACGGCCCGGGCATCACCGCGCCGGTCATCGCGCGCGGCGAGGGCGTGACGATCTGGGACGACCGCGGCAAGAGCTACCTCGACGGGCTCTCCGGGTTATTCGTGGTGCAGGTCGGACACGGGCGAGCGGAGCTCGCCGAGGCCGCCGCCCGCCAGGCGAGCACACTGGCGTACTTCCCGCTGTGGTCGTATGCCACGCCCACCGCAATCGAGCTGGCCAAGCGGATCGCCCGGTATGCGCCGGGTGATCTGAACCGGGTGTTCTTCACCACCGGCGGCGGCGAGGCCGTCGAAACCGCGTGGAAACTGGCCAAGCACTATTTCAAGCTCACCGGCAAACCCGGGAAGTACAAGGTGATTTCACGGGCCGTCGCCTACCACGGCACCCCGCAGGGCGCGCTGGCCATCACGGGCGTGCCGGCGCAGAAGGCCCCGTTCGAGCCGCTGACCCCCGGTGCGGTGAAAGTGCCCAACACCAACTTCTACCGCGCGCCCGAACCGTTCAACGCCGACGCCAAGGCGTTCGGGCAGTGGGCCGCCGACCGCATCGCCGAGGCGATCGAATTCGAAGGCGCCGACACCGTCGCCGCGGTGTTCCTGGAACCGGTGCAAAACGCCGGCGGTAGCATTCCGCCGCCCCCCGGCTACTTCGAACGGGTCCGGCAGATCTGTGACGACTACGACGTGCTGCTGGTGTCCGACGAAGTGATCTGCGCATTCGGCCGGATCGGGTCGATGTTCGCCTGTGACGACTTCGGCTACCAGCCCGACATGATCGCCTGCGCCAAGGGCATGACGTCGGGGTACTCGCCGATCGGCGCGATGATCGCCAGCGACCGGCTGTTCGAGCCGTTCAACGACGGAACGACGATGTTCCCGCACGGCTATACCTTCGGCGGTCATCCGGTGTCGGCAGCCGTCGCCCTGGCCAACCTCGACATCTTCGAGCGCGAGGGCCTCAACGACCGCGTCAAACAGCACGGGCCGGCGTTACGCGCCACCCTGGAGCGGCTCTACGACCTGCCCATCGTCGGCGATGTCCGCGGCGAGGGCTACTTCTACTCCCTCGAACTGGTCAAGGACCAGGCCAGCCGCCAGACCTTCACGGCCGAGGAACGCGGCCGGCTGGTACCCGCCATCTCGTCGGCGCTCTACGACGCCGGGCTGTACTGCCGCATCGACGAGCGCGGCGACCCCGCGATTCAAATTGCGCCCCCGCTGATTTGCGGTCAAGCCGAGTTCGACCAGATCGAATCCATCCTGCGCGCAGTCCTGACGGAGGCCGCATGACCAAGCCGCGCATCAACCCGGTCCGTTGGCAGCCGCCGCCCGTCGATCCGCTACCAGACGTCCCGTCGGCGGACGTCACCGTCGTGCCGCTGCCCGGCAACGGGCCCGAGGACGTCGTCGTCGACGCCACCGGCCACGTGTGGACCGGGCTGGAAGACGGCCGCATCGTGCGGATACCAACCAACGGCGGCGAACCCGTGGTCGTCGCCGACACCGGCGGCCGGCCGCTGGGCCTACACGTCGCGCGCGACGGCCGGGTGCTCATCTGCGACAGCTACCGAGGCCTGCTTGCGCTGGACCCGGACGGCCGCACGCTGGAGACGCTGGCCGAATCGGTGGCCGGCCGACCGCTGATGTTCTGTTCCAATATCACCGAAACATCCGACGGCACAATCTATTTCACCGAGTCGACATGCGACTACCGATACGAGCACTTTCAGGCAGCGGTCCTCGAGGGGCGGGGACGCGGCGGCCTGTTCAAGCTCGCCACTGACGGCACGGTCACCCAACTGCTCGACGGACTCTACTTCGCGAACGGGGTCACGACGACGGCTGACGAATCGGCGCTGGTCTTCGCCGAAAGCCAAGCGCGGCAGCTGTCGAAATACTGGCTGACCGGCCCGCAGGCGGGGTCGGTGACACCGCTGGCGGTGCACCTGGCGGGCATGCCGGACAACCTGTCCACCGGCGCCGGCGGGCGAATCTGGGGGGCGATGGTGACCGAGGCCAGTACCGCGCTGGAATGGCTGATGCCGCGGGCGCCGATCCTGCGCAAAATCGCGTGGCGATTGCCCGATCGGCTGCGACCGCAGATCAAGGAGGAGGTCTGGGCGGTCGCGTTCGACGCCGAGACCGGGGAACCCGTGGCCGGCGTGCGCACCGCCCATCCCGACTTCGGCGCCGTCACCGGTCTCGTCGAAGCCGCCGGCAAGCTGTGGATGGGCACGATCAACCACCCCGCCGTCGCACATGTGGACCTGAGCGCCACGACGTTGTGAACTGCTCGCCTTTAACTTCTGCAACACTGGTCACAGCGCGGCTCCCCACAATCGGGCGGCGGATCGCCTACTCTGCACAAACGATGGTCTTCGTACGTTCTGCATCGTGCCTGGCAGGGGCGGTTTTCCTGCTCGCCGCTCCCGCCATGCCGGCCGCGTTCGCCGAGCCCGATGCGGCGCACACCTGTCCGTACAAGGTCTCCACTCCGCCCGCGGTGGACTCGTCCGAGGTCCCGCAGGCCGGCGACCCGCCGCTTCCGCTGCCGGTGCCCTCTTCGCCGGTCGGCGGTAACGCGCTGGGCGGTTGCGGTGTCGTCGCCGCGGCCAACACACCGCCGGTGCCCGGCGACGTCTCCGCCGAGGCGTGGGTGGTGGCCGACCTGGACAGCGGTGCGGTCATCGCGGCCCGCGACCCGCACGGGCGTCACCGCCCAGCCAGCGTCATCAAGGTGCTCGTCGCGATGGCATCGATCAACGAGCTCAACCTCAACAAGACCGTCGACGGCACCGCGGAGGACGCCGCCGCCGAGGGCACCAAGGTCGGCGTCGCGCCCGGCGGCAGGTACACCGTCAACCAGTTACTGCACGGGTTGTTGATGCACTCCGGCAACGACGCCGCCCATGCGCTGGCCATGCAACTCGGCGGCATGCAGGCCGCATTGGACAAAATCAACATGCTGGCCGCCAAGCTCGGTGGGCGCGACACGCGGGTCGCGACGCCGTCCGGGCTGGACGGGCCGGGCATGAGCACGTCGGCGTATGACATCGGCCTGTTCTACCGATATGCCTGGGGGAACCCGACATTCGCGAACATCGTCAACACGCGGACCTTCGACTTCCCGGGTCACGCGGACCATCCGGGCTACCAGCTGGAAAACGACGACCAGCTGCTCTACAACTACCCCGGCGCCATCGGCGGCAAGACCGGCTACACCGACGACGCGGGCCAGACGTTCGTCGGCGCGGCCAACCGGGACGGGCGCCGGCTGATGGCAGTGCTATTGCACGGGACCCGGGCGCCGATTCCGCCCTGGCAGCAAGCCGCGCGCCTGCTGGACTACGGGTTCGCCACCGCTCCGGGCACCCGGGTGGGGACCTTGATCGAGCCCGACCCGTCGCTGGTGGCCGCCAAGCCCGACGGCGACACCGCTTCGGACGCCGCGGCAAACGCCGCCGCGATCGTGTCGCCCGCAGACGCGCTGCCGGTACGAGTCGGCGTGGCGGTGATCGGCGCCATCGTCGTCTTCGGGTTGATCATGGTTGCGCGCTCGATGAACCGTCGCCCGCAACGAAGTTGACCATCGTACGATCTTCGATGTGGTCACCCCAGGCACCCGGGCTACCGACAGCGATCGCAACGAAACCTGTCAGGCGCTCGACGCGGCGCTGGGCGAGGGCCAGCTGTCGATGGAGGAACACCGCGAACGGGTGAGCGCCGCGACCAAGGCCACCACCCTCGGCGAGCTGCAGGCGCTGGTGTCGGACTTGCAGATCCACCAAGCCCCGGCGCAGTTGAAATCGCCGTCGAGCAGCCGTCTGGGCATCTGGATCGCCGCCGCCGCGGTGCTGCTGGTACTGGGCCTCGGTATCGGCTGGGGGATGTCCAGCAACGGCTCTTCCCCGCCGACCCGCGCCAACACCGGCGGCAGCCCGGCGGCGGCCTTACCGAGCACAGCACCCAGCCCGACACCGGCGCCGGAACAACTGCAGTCAGCCGGCGGGCTGACCAACCTGCTGACGCAAATCCGCGAAAAGTTCGGCGACACGAACGGTTACCAGCTGCTGGTCTACCCCGACTACGCGGTGATCTTCCGGGTCGACCCGCGAAACGACCGCCGCGCCGTGAGTTATGACTTCCAGAACGGCGGCTGGATCCAGATACCCAGCGGCATGATCCCCACCGACACCGCCGTCGCCGATCTCGGCAAGTTCAGCGTTGCCGCGGTGGTCGGCGCTATGCGGGACGCGCCGCAGACCCTCAAGATCGCCGACCCAAAGGTCACCTATCTGATCATCCAGGGAAAGCCCGGCGGCAACCTGGACATGTCGATCTACGTCGGCGACACCGCCGAGCACACCGGCTACATCAAAATCGCGCCGGACGGAGCCGTCACGGCCATCTACCCGCCGGACTACTGAGCCTGCGGTATGCGCCGTAAGGGACTGCTGGTCGGCCTCACCGCAGCGAGCCTGGGCATCGTGTACGGCTACGACGTGTCCAACATCGCCGGCGCGATGCTGTTCGTCACCGACGAATTCGGGCTGACAACGGCCCAGCAGGAACTGGTGACGACGGCGGTGGTGCTCGGCGAGATCGCCGGCGCGCTGACGGCCGGCGTGCTGGCCAACGCGATCGGGCGCCGGCGATCCTTGCTGTCGGTGGCGGCCGGCTACGCGGTGTTCGCGCTTTTGGGCGCGACGTCGGTTTCGGTGCCGATGCTGCTGGTGGCCCGGCTACTGCTGGGCCTGACCATCGGGGTGTCGGTGGTGGTGGTCCCGGTGTTCGTGGCCGAGTCGGCGCCGGCGCGAGTGCGCGGTTCGCTGTTGGTTGCCTACCAGGTCGCGACGGTGCTCGGAATCATGACGGGCTACCTGGTCGCCTACCTGCTGGCCGATTCGCATGCCTGGCGCTGGATGCTGGGGCTGGCCGCGGCCCCGGCCGCGCTGGTGCTGATGCTGTTGCTGCAAATGCCCGACACCGCACGGTGGTATCTGTTCAAGGGCCGAGTCGCAGACGCCCGGCGGGCGCTGCAGCGGGTGGAACCGGACCGTGATGTGGAGCGTGAACTCGCCGAAATCAGCGATGCGCTACAGGAAGAGAGCGGCGGCAGGTTCGCCGAGATGCTGCGGCGGCCATACCTGCGCGCCACCGTCTTCGTGATCGCGCTGGGTTTCTTCATCCAAATCACCGGGATCAACGCGATCGTCTTCTACGGCCCGCGACTGTTCGCGGCGATGGGATTCACCGGCAACTTCGGGCTGCTGGTTCTTCCGGCGCTGGTGCAGGTCGCCGGATTGGCCGCGGTGCTGGTTTCGCTGATACTCGTCGACCGGCTGGGCCGGCGCCCAATTCTGTTGTCCGGCATCGGGACGATGATCGCCGCCGACGTGCTACTCATCGCGGTGTTCGCCATGCATTCCGCCGCGATGTTCGGGTTCATCGGCGTGCTGCTGTTCATCATGGGGTTCGATTTCGGCTTCGGCGCGCTGGTATGGGTGTACGCGGGCGAGAGCTTCCCGTCCCGGTTGCGGTCGATGGGCTCGAGCGCGATGCTCGCCACCAACCTGCTGGCCAATTCGCTGGTTACCGGTTTTTCTCTGACGATGCTGCATTCGTTCGGGGGCGCAGGCACTTTCGGTGTGTTCGGTGTTCTCGCCGTGGCGGCGTTCGCCGTGTTCTATCGGCTCGCCCCGGAGACCAAGGGCCGCCAGCTCGAGGAGATCCGGCACTTCTGGGAGAACGACGGGCGCTGGCCGGAAGAATCGCCCACCGCTGCGGGTGTGCGGCCATGACGCTGATCGCCGCCGGCGCCGTCGCCCTGGAGCGAGGGATCTGCCGGCCGGGTTGGGTAGCGACCGACGGTGACCGGATCGGTGCATGCGGCGCCGGTCCGCCGCCCCGCCCGGCCGATGTCGACATGCCCGGCGCGCTGGTCGTGCCGGGCTCTGTCGACATGCATGCACACGGCGGGGGCGGCGGCTCGTACACCGGCGGCGACGTGGCAGACATCTCGCGGGCGGCCGAGTTTCACCGTCGGCACGGCACCACCACCACGCTGGCCAGCCTGGTCACAGCACCGCCCGACAATCTGCTCACGGCGGTGGCGGCGCTGGCCGAGTCGACCCGGGTGGGCACCGTCGCCGGTATTCATCTGGAGGGACCGTGGTTGAGCGCCTCGTACTGCGGAGCACACGATCGTGAACAGCTGCGCAACCCCGAGCCCGCCGAGATCGACGCCTTGCTCGCCGCGGGCGACGGCGCCATCCGGATGGTCACCCTGGCACCGGAGCTGCCCGGAAGCCATGCAGCGATCGCCCGGTTCGTCGAGGCGGGAGTGGTTGTCGCCGTTGGACATACGGATGCCGGCTACGAGCAGACCTGCCAGGCCATCGCACTCGGTGCGACGGTCGGTACCCATCTGTTCAACGCGATGCGGCCACTGCATCACCGCGAGCCCGGGCCCGCGCTCGCACTGTTACAGGATCCCCGGGTGACCGTGGAATTGATCGCCGACGGTGTTCACGTCCACCCCGCGATGCTCCGGGCGGTGATCGAGGCGGCAGGAATCGGCCGGGTTGCGTTGGTCACCGACGCCACCGCGGCAGCGGGCTTGGGCGACGGCGAATTCCGGCTCGGCACAATGCAGATCGAGGTCGTCGACCAGGTAGCGCGAGTGCGTGGCACGTCGACGATCGCGGGCAGCACCGCCACCATGGATCAGCTCTTCCGCGCGGCGGCGGGGCTCGGCTCGAACTCCGACGCGGCGCTGGCCGCTGCGGTGCAGATGACGTCGACGACCCCGGCCCGCGCGGTGGGACTTGACCATGTCGGTATCCTGCGGGCCGGTTTTGCCGCCAATCTCGTTGTCCTGGACCAGGATCTACAGGTTGCCCGCGTCATGGCCGACGGCCAGTGGTGGGTTTGACGGTTCCCACGCCGAGATGCGGGGAATCCAGCGCGGAACGTTATCGCGGTAGGTGAGGTATTCACGGCCGTACCGCTCGATGAGATGAGGTTCTTCCCAGAACCGGATTGCTGTCGCCTGGAATGCCAAGAAGATCGCAAACCACGCGAGCAGCGAACCGGACGCCGTGACGGCCGCTTCCCCGAGCAGGATGCACAGCACCCCGCTGATCATCGGGTTGCGTACATGCCGGTACGGCCCGTGCACCACGAGGTGCACCGGCTCCCCCATCACGTTGCCCAGCCCGAGCGTCCCCTCGCCCACTCGGTGAAACAGCGTCACCGTCCAGACGACCAGGCCCAGGCCAACGGCCATCAGCAGGGTGCCGGCTACGGCGAGGGTGACCGCAAGCGCGAAACCGAGGTCCGACGGCCACACACCGGGCCATCGCACCAGTAGCGCCGGAACCACCAACGTCACAGTGACCGGGAACAGCAGGACCGAGATGAGATGACGCCACCAGAGGCGCCGTCCGCGTGTATCAGCCATGACAGCCTCCTAATTAATACTTCATCCTGCGTTGAACAATGACGTTACGCCCGAGAGGCCCCTAGGTCAACAAGCGTTGAAGTATGCTTCGGTGCATGCCGGAAGCCCGCCGCGCGGGCCGGTGGCGTACCGGTCAGCAGAACAGGCAGCGGATCATCGACGTGGCGCGTGACCGTTTCATGCGCGACGGGTACGAGCGAGCCACCGTCCGCGCGATCGCCGCCGACGCCGGTGTCGATGTCGCGATGGTCTACTACTTTTTCGGCAGCAAGGAGGGCCTGTTCACCGCGTCGGCGCTGACCGGTCCCGAGCACCCGCTGCACCAGTTGGACGCGCTGCTCGACGACGGACCCGATGACATCGGCCCGCGACTCGTGCGCCGTTTTCTTGAGCACTGGGAAGAAGGTGGCGTGTTCGAGCCGTTCCTGACGCTGTGGCGATCTGCGGCGATCCAGCCGCAGGCGCGAAAGGTCTTGCACGACACCATCGCCGGTCCCACGGCCGAGCGCGTCGCCGCCGAATTCGGGGTCGCCGATGCCGAGCTGCGTGTCGAATTGGTGGCCAGTCACCTCGCCGGGCTGGCGTTCGCGCGTTACCAGCTCAGGCTCGAGCCGATCGCATCCACCCCCGTCGAGGATGTAGTGGCCTGGATCGGGCCGACGGTGCAGCGCTATCTGACCGAATCCTGACGGCCGGGATGTCACATCCGGTAGCGGTGCGGCGTCATAGCTGTGAACCACTTTTCATCCGGAGGTCAGCAGACATGAATGCGTTTCGCGCGGCCGTCGAAGCACGCCGATTCGACACCATTGGCGGTATTTTCGCCGAGGACGTGGTGCTGCACAGTCCGGTCGCGCACCGCCCTTATCGGGGTCGAGAGATGGTTGCGGCCATCGTCGGCGCGGTAGCGCGGGTTTTGGAAGGCTTTCGTTTCGAGAACGAGATCGGCGATCAGGAAACCGGCGGTAGTCGTGCGCTGATGTTCATGGCCACCGTGAGCGACCTGGAAATTCAGGGCTGCGATTTTGTGCACACCCGAGACGACGGCCTGATCGACGAGATCACCGTCATGCTTCGCCCCCTCAAGGCGACGGCGGTGTTCGCGGAGCGGATGCGTGAAGAGTTCGAAAAAGCCTTGCAGCAGTGACTTTGCTACCGTCAACCCGATGGCCCTGGCTCGTCTAGCTCCTTAGCTCTTGTTGCGCCGGACGAGCCGGGAAAGACCAAGTGCCCCAACAGCGCCAACCACCGCGGCGGTCAACGCCTGCCGCGCGCTCAGACCCTCGTCCAGCTGCACGCGGGGCGTGATGACCGCGGGCGCGGGCGGTTCCACCGGCGCCGCGCGCAGGTTCTCCGCCGACGTCGCCGCCCACGCGGTGGCGAACAGCAGCAGCCGCGCAGTGATGTAGGCGAACACCATCAGACCCAGCACCGGCCCGAACGTCGCGCTGGCGGGGCTTCGGAGCACCGACTGCAGGAAGATCGATGCGATCTGCTTGAACACTTCGAATCCGACCGCCGCCAGCAGCCCCGCCCGGACCGAGCTGGCGAAGCTGACCGATTCCCTCGGAAGCCGCGCGATCATCCAAGTGAACACAAGCCACGACACCAGCAGCGACACCAGCAGCGACACACCACGAAGAATCCCATCGAGCACCGGGGCGTTGTGAATACCCAACCAGCCCAACATTTTCGCCATCGGTGCGGCACCGACCAGTGCACTGAACACGAGGGTGGCGAGGATAGCCACGAACGACGACAGCATCGCCACGAGATCGGATAGCTTGGTCCGAACGAAGCCCGCGGGCTCCGCGCGCTGCTGCCACATGCCGCTCAGCGCCTCGCGAAGATTGGCCATCCAGCTCAGGCCGGCCCATCCCGCGGTGGCCAGGCCGATGATCCCCACCGACGCGCGCGAATCGATCGCCGAGTTCATCAGATCGATGACCTGCTGTCCGAGATTGCCGGGGACGGTGGCTCTGACCTTGTTGTCGATCTCGTTCAGCAGGTCGGGTCGACGCGACAGCACGAACCCACCGATCCCGAAACCGACCATCAGCAAAGGGAATAACGCGAAGATCGTGTAGTAGGTGAGACCGGCCGCGAAGTAGTTCCCGCGGCATTCTTTGAATCGCTCGTTCGCACGCATCGCGTGGTCGAACCATCCGAACCGCGCCCGCAGCCGATCGACAAGTCCAGGTTTGGCCGATTCGCTCATCGATGTGGCAGGAACCCGAGCCGGTCATAGACTCGATCCACCGTCTTGGACGCCACGTCGTCGGCCCGCGCCGCGCCGGCCGCCAGCACCGACTCCAATTCGACCGGGTCCGCGAGCAACTCGTCGACCCGGGCCTTGATCGGCGTCACGAATTCGACGACGGCCTCGGCGGTGTCCTTCTTCAGGTCGCCGTAGCCATGCCCCGCGTAACGCTGTACCAGGGTCTCGACGGCGTCCCCGGTTACGGCGGATTGGATGCTGAGCAGGTTCGACACCCCGGGCTTGGCGTTCGGGTCGTAGCGGATCTCGCGTTCGCTGTCCGTCACGGCGGAGCGAATCTTCTTGGCGGACAACGCAGGATCATCGAGCAGGTTGATCAGCCCGGCATCGGTGGCCGCCGACTTGCTCATCTTCGACGACGGGTCTTGCAGGTCGTAGATCTTGGCGGTGATTTTGGGGATGAGCAGGTCGGGTACCACGAAGGTGTCCGGAAACCGGCTGTTAAACCGTTGCGCGACATCGCGTGCGAGTTCCAGGTGCTGACGCTGGTCCTCCCCGACCGGCACCAGCTCGGCGTCGTAGGCCAGCACATCGGCGGCCTGCAGCACGGGATAGGTGAACAGGCCGACTGTCGTCGATTCACCGCCCTGACGCGTCGATTTGTCCTTGAACTGCGTCATCCGCGAAGCCTGGCCGAAACCGGTGAAACAGCCCAGCACCCAGGCCAGCTGGGTGTGTGCGGGCACATGACTTTGCACGAAGATGGTGCTGCGGGCGGGATCGATGCCCAGCGCCAGGTATTGGGCGGCGGTAATCAGGGTGCGGCGCCGCAGTACTTCGGGATCCTGCGCGATGGTGATCGCGTGCAGGTCGACGACACAGAAGAACGCGTCGTGGTCGTCCTGCAACTCAGCCCAGTGTGTGACCGCACCCAGCGCATTTCCGAGGTGCAGGGAGTCGGAGGTGGGCTGCACGCCGGAGAAGACCCGGCGCGATCCGGTGGCGGTGCTCATGATGCTTCGATCTTTTCACGGCGGCGCACGGCCGCCTTGCGGTACCGGCGGTATCACCTTTACTGTCGGCAGCATGACGTCTCGCGAGCCGATTCATCTCGGATCCGGCGAACCCGTGGTTCTGCTGCACCCGTTCCTGATCTCCCAGCTGGTCTGGCAGACCGTGGCCCAGCAGCTGGCCGACACCGGCCGCTATGAGGTGTTCGCGCCGACGATGGCCGGCCACAACGGCGGCCCGTACGCCGGCACCTGGTTCCTCAGCTCGTCGGTGTTGGCCGACCACGTCGAGCGGCAGATGGACCAACTCGGCTGGAACACCGCGCACATCGTCGGTAACTCGTTGGGGGGGTGGGTCGCCTTCGAACTGGAAAGCCGCGGCCGAGCCCGCACGGTCACCGGCATCGCCCCGGCCGGCGGCTGGACCCGATGGAGCCCGGCCAAATTCGAGGTGATCGCGAAGTTCGTCCTGGGCATGCCGGCCTGGGCGCTGGCGCGCTGGCTCGGCCCGCGCGTACTACACCTGCCGCTGTCCCGCCGACTGGCCACCCTGCCGGTCAGCGGATCACCCGACGGGGTCAGCGACAGCGAGCTGATCGCGATCATCGACGATGTGGCGCACTGCCCGGCCTACTTCCAGTTGCTGATCAAGGCGCTGCTGCTGCCCGGCCTGGTGGACTTGGCGCACACCGCCGTCCCCGCGCACCTGGTGATCTGCGAGAAGGATCGGGTGTTTCCCGGGCCAAGATCCCACCGGTACTTCCGGGCCCAACTTCCCGAGGGCACGCAGGTGACCGAGCTCGACGGGCTCGGGCACATCCCGATGTTCGAAGCGCCGGGACGGATCACCGAAGTCATCACCGACTTCCTCGACCAATACAGCCGGCCGGACCGGGCGCTGCAGCCGCCGGCGAGTTAGTCGAGCGCCTTCTTCAAGTTGTCGGCGATCGCGCCGAGGAATTCCTCGCTGGTCTGCCACTCCTGATCGTCGCCGATCAGCAGCGCGAGGTCCTTGGTCATCTGACCACCCTCGACCGTGGACACGACGACGTCCTCCAGCTTCTGCGCGAACTCGCTCACCTCAGGTGTGTTGTCCAGCTTGCCGCGGTGCTGCAACCCGCGGGTCCAGGCGAAGATCGAGGCGATCGGGTTGGTCGAGGTCGGCTTGCCTTCCTGGTACTGGCGGAAATGCCGGGTGACGGTGCCGTGGGCGGCTTCGGCCTCCACCGTCTTACCGTCGGCGGTCATCAGCACCGATGTCATCAGCCCCAGCGAGCCGTAACCCTGGGCGACCGCGTCGGATTGCACGTCGCCGTCGTAGTTCTTGCACGCCCACACATAGCCGCCCTCCCACTTCAGAGCGGCAGCGACCATGTCGTCGATCAGCCGGTGCTCGTAGGTCAGTCCCGCTTCCTCGAACTTGTCCTTGAACTCCTCGTCGTAGATGCGCTGGAACTCGTCTTTGAACATGCCGTCGTAGGTCTTGAGGATGGTGTTCTTCGTCGAGAGATACACCGGGAAGTTCTCTTGCAGCCCATAGGCGAAGGAGGCGCGCGCGAAATCCTGAATGGATTCCTTGAAGTTGTACATCCCCATCACGACGCCACCCTCTTCGGGGATGCTCACCATCTCATGCACGATCGGCTCGCCCTCGTCGTTGGGCGTGAAGGTCAGGGTGACGGTCCCGGGCCGGTCGACTTTGAAGTTCGTCGCGCGGTACTGATCACCAAAAGCGTGGCGGCCGATGATAATCGGCTTCTTCCACCCGGGCACCAGGCGCGGGATGTTCGAGATGATGATCGGCTCGCGAAAGATCGTGCCGCCCAGGATGTTTCGAATCGTGCCATTGGGTGACGACCACATGTGCTTGAGGTTGAACTCCTCGACGCGGGCCTCGTCGGGGGTGATGGTGGCGCATTTGACGCCCACACCGTGCTTTTTGATCGCGTACGCCGAGTCGATCGTCACCTGGTCGTCGGTGTCGTCGCGGTGCTCGATGCCCAGGTCGTAGTAGTCCAGATTGATGTCGAGGTGCGGCAGGATCAGCATGTCCTTGATCCACTGCCAGATGACGCGGGTCATCTCGTCGCCGTCGAGCTCTACGACCGTGCCTTCGACTTTGATCTTGTGTCCGCCAGACATGTCCCAACCCTACAAGGGGCGCCCGTTTGGCCTGGTCACAGTCACAGCCCGCCAATTGGTTTGAGTTCGAGTTATACGGCCCTTGGTTGCGCCTTTGACCGATTGATCCAGAAAAAGATGATGCGCGCCGCCAAGAAACCGACTGCCGCCGTGTACAGCAGGATCCCAACCGCAGGCGACACGTTCAGACCTCCCAAGTCCCCGACTTGCTTCGCTGCCGAATCCAGGTCGAACCAATCAGTGATCATGTCAATGACCAGAAGGCCGATCAGAACAGTCAGCACGATGGGTGCCCAGCGTTGCGCCTGAGGTCGGGTAAACGTTACCCATACCAATACCGCGCTCCCGGCGATTAATACGAAGGCTCCGAACATATCGACGCCGCCCAGGGAAAAGGTCTCCCCCAACCCCTCGGCGCTGACGCTGGCCCACGGCAGGAAGATCGAGATCAGGGCAACGGCAAGTCCGCCATAGAGCAGCCACGCAGGAAGCGGGAGCTTTGCGGCGACACTCGTGAATGCTGCTGACCCGCTACCGAGATTTTGACCGCCAGGGGCCGAGTACTGGGGATAGGCACCAGGAGCAGACGACGATTGCGGCGGGGGCGGCGCCGCGTAGTTAGGGTGCTGCTCCGGTGGATACCAGTTGCCGTCTGATGCCTGCCACCATCCAGGGCCCTGCGCTGCGCTATTCATCGATATCCCCTTTTCACTGTGTGGACGAAAGAGCTGAGGTCGTTGGAGCGCTTCGTGTGACAATGCTGGGGCGGACGTCTTGACGAATCCTAAAAGGATTCTTGCCGAAATATTGGGGCCTTCGCAGTTACCGCGGTCAGCCTTGCGCAGCTGCGAGCGCAGCATTGAATGTTTTGCTCGGCCGCATCACCGCGGTGGTCATGGCGGGGTCCGGCGCGTAGTAGCCACCGATGTCCACCGGGTTGCCCTGTGCCTCGTTGAGTTCGGTGACGATGGCATCCTCGGCCTCGGCCAGCGCATCGGCGAGTGCGGCGAAGTGCTTGCGCAGTTCCTGGTCGTCGTTCTGTGCGGCGAGTTCTTGCGCCCAGTACATGGCGAGGTAGAACTGGCTTCCCCGGTTGTCCAGCTCGCCGGTCTTGCGCGACGGGCTCTTCTTGTTGTCCAGCAGCTTGCCGATCGCGGCGTCCAGCGTCTTGGCCAGAATCTCGGCCCGCGCGTTGCTGGTCTTGATGCCCATATCTTCGAAACAAGCGCCCAGAGCGAGGAACTCGCCGAGCGAATCCCAGCGCAGATGGTTTTCCTCCACCAGTTGGTGGACGTGCTTGGGCGCCGAGCCGCCGGCCCCGGTTTCGTACATTCCGCCGCCGGCCATCAGCGGCACGATGGACAGCATCTTGGCGCTGGTCCCCAGTTCCAGGATCGGGAACAGGTCGGTGAGGTAGTCGCGCAGGATGTTGCCGGTGGCGGCGATGGTATCCAGCCCGCGGATCAGGCGCTCCAGCGTGTACCGCATGGCGCGCACCTGGGACATGATCTGGATGTCGAGGCCGCTGGTGTACTGATCGTTCAGGTATGCCTTGACCTTCTTGATCATCTCGTTCTCATGCGGACGGTACGGGTCCAGCCAGAACACCACCGGCATACCGGAGTTCCGCGCACGGGTGACGGCCAGCTTGACCCAGTCGCGAATCGCTGCGTCCTTGGCTATGCACATCCGCCAGATGTCGCCGGCTTCCACGTTCTGGGTCAGCAAGACTTCACCGGTGGCCAGGTCGACGATGTTGGCCACACCGTCCTCGGGCACCTCGAAGGTCTTGTCGTGCGAGCCGTACTCCTCGGCCTGCTGCGCCATCAGGCCGACATTGGGGACGGTGCCCATCGTGGTCGGATCGAACGCGCCGTTGGTCTTACAGAAGTTGATGATCTCCTGGTAGATGCGCGAGAAAGTGGACTCGGGGTTCACCGCCTTGGTGTCCTTGGGCCGCCCGTCGGCGCCGTACATCTTGCCGCCGGCGCGGATCATCGCGGGCATCGAGGCGTCCACGATCACGTCGCTGGGCGAATGGAAGTTCGAGATTCCCTTGGCCGAATCGACCATCGCCAACTCGGGGCGGTGCTCATGGCAGGCGTGCAGGTCACGGATGATCTCGTCGTGCTGGGATGCCGGCAGCGACTCGATCTTGCTGTACAGGTCGACCAACCCGTTGTTGACGTTGACGCCCAGTTCGTCGAAGAGTTTCTGGTGCTTGGCGAAGGCGTCCTTGTAGAAGGTCTTCACCGCGTGGCCGAACACGATGGGGTGGCTGACCTTCATCATCGTGGCCTTGACGTGCAAAGAGAACATCACGCCGGTCTTGCGCGCATCCTCCATCTGCTCTTCGTAGAACTCACACAAGGCCTTCTTGCTCATGAACATGCTGTCGATGATGTCGCCGTCGCCCAGCGACACCTTCGGCTTGAGCACCATCGTCTTGCCGCTTTTGGTCAGCAGTTCCATCTTCACGTCGCGGGCGCGGTCCAGCGTCATCGACTTCTCGCCGTGATAGAAGTCGCCGTGCCGCATGGTCGCCACGTGGGTGCGCGAGGCCATCGACCACTCGCCCATGCTGTGCGGGTTCTTGCGCGCGTACTCCTTGACCGCCTTGGGTGCCCGGCGGTCCGAGTTGCCCTCCCGCAGCACCGGGTTCACCGCGCTGCCAAGGCATTTGGCGTAGCGGTTACGGATGTCTTTTTCCTCATCGGTCGTGGGGTTCACCGGATAGTCCGGAAGCTTGTAGCCCTTTGCCTGCAGTTCCCGGATAGCGGCCACCAGCTGCGGCACCGAGGCGCTGATGTTCGGCAGCTTGATGATGTTGGTGTCGGGCAGCTGCGTCAGGCGGCCCAGTTCAGCCAGGTTGTCCGAAACCCGCTGCTCTTCGGTGAGGTAGTCGGGAAATTCGGCCAGGATGCGGGTGGCCACCGAGATGTCGCTGGTCTTCACCTTGATGCCGGCCGGCTCGGTGAAGGCGCGCACTACCGGCAGAAAGGCGTAGGTCGCCAGCAGCGGCGCCTCATCGGTCAGCGTGTAGATGATGGTCGGCTGCTCGGCGTTCATGGCGTTCAGTATCGCGTACCCGGATAGCCTGCGCGGGCGCACCTGCTGGCACGGGGTCGGCGTGGTGCGATAGGCTGCAGATCGGTCATGAGCGCCAGCGTCAAGCCCCGGCTTGCTGGTCGGCAACCCTCCAACCGCGGTGGGGTGCCCCGGGTGATGACCAGGTTGAGTAGCCACAACCGGCTACGCGGCAAGCGCGGGTCCGCCGTGACGGGCCCCCCGAGTAGACAGGGAAACCTGATGCGCGCCTATTTGGGCTGGCCCATCGTGTCTCGCCGTTGCTGAACGCATGGCCGCCGGTTGACGTCGTCTCGAGATGGCGTCCGCAGTCCTGCGAGCAACGAACCTTCCAGCAGAAAGCATGCTTGTGAGCACTGGTAACGACATCGAGGCCGATCCGTCGGGGCACCAGCGAGGAGGCCCGAGGTGACGATCTTCGACGTGCCCACCCAGGCCCTGCCCGCCGAAGGCGAGACCGGGATCGTCGACATCGGCTCGCTGACGTTGGAAAACGGCGAGGTGATCCACGACGTCTGTATCGCTGTCCAGCGGTGGGGCAAGCTGTCGCCTGCCCGCGACAACGTCGTGGTGGTGTTGCACGCGCTGACCGGCGATTCGCACATCACCGGACCCGCCGGGCCCGGCCACCCGACACCTGGATGGTGGGACGGGGTGGCCGGACCGGGCGCACCGATCGACACCGATCGGTGGTGCGCGGTGGCCACCAATGTGCTGGGCGGCTGCCGCGGCTCGACCGGACCGAGCTCACTGGCCCGGGACGGAAAGCCCTGGGGCTCCCGGTTTCCGGTGATCTCGGTGCGGGATCAGGTCGAGGCCGACGTGGCGGCGCTGGCGGCGCTGGGCATCAGCGAGGTCGCCGCCGTGGTCGGCGGGTCGATGGGCGGCGCGCGGGCGCTGGAGTGGGTCGTCAGCCATCCCGACCGGGTCGGCTCGGGGCTGCTGCTGGCGGTGGGTGCGCGCGCGACCGCCGACCAGATCGGCACGCAGAGCACCCAGGTCGCGGTCATCAAGGCCGACCCGGACTGGCAGGGCGGCGACTACTACGACACCGGGCGCAGTCCCGACGCCGGCCTGCAGATCGCCCGCCGCTTCGCGCATCTGACCTATCGCGGCGAGGTCGAGCTGGACACCCGCTTCGCCAACGACGCCCAGGGCACCGAGGATCCGGTCAGGGGTGGTCGCTACGCGGTGCAGAGCTACCTGGAGCATCAGGGCAGCAAGCTGGTGACCCGCTTCGATGCCGGCAGCTACGTGACCCTCACCGATGCACTGTCCCGCCACGACGTCGGCCGGGGCCGCGGCGGGGTCAGCGCGGCGCTTCGCGGCTGCCCCGTACCGGTGGTGGTCGCCGGAATCACCTCGGACCGGCTTTACCCGCTGCGGCTGCAGGAGGAGCTGGCCGAGCTGATGCCCGGCTGTAGCGAGCTGCAGATTGTGGACTCGATCTACGGGCATGACGGCTTTCTGCTGGAAACCGAGGCCGTCGGTGACCTCATCCGACAGACCCTCGAATTGGCCGCCGCGGAAGGTGCGCGCCCGCGGTGACTCGCTCCGAGCGGGCCGCCTCGCTGTCGTTCGGCGCCGAAGCCGCCGCATACGAGCGTGGCCGCCCGTCGTACCCGCCGGAGGCGATCGACTGGCTGCTCCCGACGGAAGCGCGCGACGTACTCGACCTCGGCGCGGGCACCGGCAAGCTGACCACCCGGCTGGTGGAACGCGGGCTGGACGTGGTAGCCGTCGACCCGATCCCCGAGATGCTCGACGTACTGCGCAGATCGCTGCCCGATACCCCGGCATTACTGGGCACCGCGGAGGAGATTCCCTTGGCGGACAACAGCGTCGACGCGGTGCTCGTGGCGCAGGCCTGGCACTGGTTCAACCCGGAGCAGGCCATTCCCGAACTGGCCCGGGTACTGCGGCCGGGCGGGCGGTTGGGCCTGGTGTGGAACACCCGCGACGAGCGGCTCGGCTGGGTGCGTGAGCTGGGCCGCATCATCGGGCGCGACGGCGACCCGGTGCGCGACAGGGTCACCCTGCCCGAACCGTTCACCGGGTTGGCGCGTCACCAGGTCGAGTGGACGAATTACCTGACGCCGCAGGCATTGATCGACCTAGTGGCGTCCCGCACCTACTGCATCACCTCACCGGCCGAAGTGCGCACCAAGACGCTGGAGCAGGTGCGCGAGTTGCTGGCCACTCATCCGGCGTTGGCCAACAAAGAAGGCCTTGCGCTGCCGTATGTCACGGTCTGCGTACGGGCAACGCTGTCTTAAGCCACGCCGAATGTGGAGTTGTTGCACGGTTTTTCGCGATTTGCGTGCAACAAGTCCACACTCGGCACTCAGAAGTTGAGCCCGGAGAACATGACCCGGCCGGGATCATACCGCTGCCGTACGGCGCTCAGCCGGCCCAGATTCGTGCCGAAGTATCGCGACGGCGGGTCGTTGGCCTCCAGATAGTTCACATAGCCGCCGACCGAATACTGTCGCACGGCTTGATGTGCCGTGTGCAGCCAGCCGGTGGCCGCCGCTGGTGAACCGGCTGTTTCGACGTACCACTGCACCACCGACCCCTGCCGACGCCACGGAAAGGCCGAGGCTCCCGGGGCCACATCGGCGAGGGCGCCGTCGAGCGCATGCATGATCACCAGCGCACGACCCGCCCCACGCGGGAAAGCGTCGAATGCCGAGGCGATCCCCTGAGCCACGGGCGCGGTCATCGTCGGCAAGACATCGGATCCGCCGACATATCCGAGCGGCGACGGGTTGAGGTTGCCGACGGCGAGATAACGGACCAGGTCCAAGTAATTGAACGTGTGGTTTTCGGTCCCGGTCGGTTGCATCCCAACGGCTTTGGTGATCGCGCCCGCCACGCCGTTACCCGAGCCGGCCGGGCAGGTGGCGAGGATTCGACAATGCGGACCCATCGGGTCGGCGGTGGCGTCGGCCAGCGCCCAGCTGCCGCGGTCGGCGGTGCGCAGCCAGTTCTGCCAGCCGACCAGAACTTGAGCGAATGACTGCGGCGGGAAATTGAGGTTCACCACGTCGACGTCGCCGGTGCGGAACGTGGCGAAGGTCAGCGAGGTCGTCACCCCGAAGTTCCCGCCCCCGCCGCCGCGCAACGCCCAGAACAGGTCGGGTTGGCTGTTGGCAGAGGCGGTGACCGCCTGGCCGCCGGGCAGCACCACCGATGCCGCGGTCAACGCGTCACACATCAGGCCTGCGTGCCGGGACTGGGCGCCCAGCCCGCCGCCCAGGGCGTGCCCGGCAGTACCGACCGACGGGCAGGTGCCCGTCGGGATCCCCCGCCCGGCCGCGGCCAACGCCTGGTGTAGCGCATACAGACTGGTCGCGGGCGTCACGGTCACGTATCCGGTCGCGGGGTCGAGATTGATGTCGCCAGGCAGCTGGCGCAGGTCGAGCACCATGGTGCCGTTCGCCGTGGACGCGCCCACATACGAGTGTCCGCCCCCGCGCGGCGCGACCTTGAGATGGTTGGCGGCGGCGAATGCCATCGCCTTCTGCACGTCCGCCGCCGACGTCGGGGTGACAACAGCCGCCGGCGTCAAGTCGCTGTAGTTGGTGTTGAAAACCTGTTTGGCCGAGGCGAATTGGGGACCATCGCCCGGCGTCAGCACGTGTCCGCCGATGGTGGCCGAAAGACCTTCCCAGCCGGTGGGATTCGGGTCTGCGGTGGCCCGGATCGAGCCGAACACCGTGCCGGCGGCCAACGCTCCAGCCGCGCCACGCAGAAAGGTCTGGCGTGAGAATTCACGTGCCACCGCCGCAGTCTTAACCACAGGACGGCAAAAACCGCGGCACCGCAGGACGTGTCGCTCGCGTGACCACCGAAACGTGCGCGAACCTTTACCGCTTCGTGTTGTAGCCGTGACGGCGGTAACGCAGACTTCCGGGAATGCGTCGCAACCCGATTTCATTGGCGGCCGCGGCCGCGCTGGCCACTGCCGTCACCGCATTGGCGGCGCCGGCGCACGCAGACGCGATCGACGATTCTTTTCTCTCGGCGCTCAGCGGCGCCGGCGTCCACTACCAAGATCCGGCCGGCACGGCTGCGCTCGGCCAGTCCGTTTGCCCGATGCTGTCAAAGCCCGGCGGGTCGTTCGCGTCCGCCGCATCGAGCGTGGTCGGCAACACCGGCATGTCGCCGGCCATGGCGCAGATGTTCACCAGCATTGCGATTTCGATGTACTGCCCGTCGATGATGGCGTCGATCGAGAACGGCCAGATGCCCAACCTGCCCGCGGTGCCGGGCATGCCGGGCGTGCCCGGTCTGTAGCCGGATGGTGGCGACCCGCAGCGCCCGGCTTCGCCGCGCTCGCGATCGCCACTAACGCGTTCCCAACGGGTCGATCGTCGACGCGATGTAGACCATCGCCGCCGCCACGAGCGCGGTGGTAGCGAAGTCGATCGCCTTGCTGCGCACCACCAGAAGGCCGGCGTGCTCGTCGGGCAACACCAGCCGCAGCACCGCGGCCACGCCCACGCCGATGCCGATCAACAATGCGCCACGGCGCCAGAACTCTGCCGCCGCCAACGCGAATGCCACCACGAAGACCAGCTCCACCATCACGATCGGCCATTGGGCGGCGAAGATCCTGCGGGTCTGCTCTGTCACAGTCATCGCGCGGCCTCGGCCAATTCGACGACGTTGGTCAGCAGGAACGCCCGCGTCAGCGGGCCGACACCGCCGGGGTTCGGCGACACGTGACCGGCGACCTCCCACACATCGGGATGCACGTCGCCGACCAGCCCGTCGTCGGTCCGGCTGACGCCGACGTCCACCACCGCCGCGCCCGGCCGCACCATGTCGGCGGTCAGCAGGTGCGGGACACCCACGGCAGCCACGATGATGTCGGCCTGACGGGTCAGCGCGGCGAGGTTACGAGTTCCGGTGTGGCACAACGTCGCCGTGGCATTCTCCGAGCGGCGGGTCAGCAGTAGGCCCAACGGACGCCCAACCGTCACGCCCCGGCCGATGACGACCACGTGGGCGCCGGCGATTTCGACGTCGTAGCGGCGCAGCAGGTGCACGATGCCGCGCGCCGTGCAGGGCAGCGGTGCGGGGGTGCCCAGCACCAGCCGCCCCAGGTTCGTCGGGTGCAGGCCGTCGACGTCCTTGGTCGGGTCGACCCGCTCCAGGGCGGCGTTCTCATCCAGGTGCTTGGGCAGCGGCAGCTGCACGATGTAGCCCGTGCACTCGGGGTTGGCGTTGAGCTCGTCGATGGTCTCGTCGAGTTTGGCCTGGCTGACGTCGGCCGGCAGGTCGCGGCGAATCGACGTGATACCGACCTTGGCGGAGTCGGAATGCTTGCCACGGACGTAGGCCTGTGATCCGGGATCGTCGCCCACCAGGATTGTGCCCAGTCCGGGTGTGCGGCCCGATGCGGTCAATGCGGCCACTCGCTGCTTGAGGTCGACGAAGATCTCGTCGCGCGTGGCCTTGCCGTCCAACGTGATCGCACCCACGCCTGACAGTCTGGCACGCCCGCGTACGCTCCCCGGTATGCCCACCCTGGACGTGTTCGCCCCGGCCAAGCTCGGTCCGGTGACGCTGCGCAACCGGATCATCAAGGCCGCCACCTTCGAAGCCCGCACACCGGACGCACTGGTCACCGACGACCTGATCGAATATCACCGGCTGCCGGCCGCCGGCGGGGTCGGCATGACGACCGTGGCGTACTGCGCGGTCTCCCAGGGTGGACGCACCGAAGGCAACGGAATCTGGATGCGTCCGGAAGCGGTGCCTGGGTTTCGCCGGCTCACCGACGCGATCCACGCCGAGGGCTCGGCCGTCAGCGCTCAGATCGGCCACGCCGGTCCCGTGGCCAACGCCAAAACCAACAAGGCCACGGCGCTGGCGCCGGTGCGGTTCTTCAACCCGATCGGAATGCGCTTCGCCAAGAAGGCGACCCGCGAGGACATCGACGACGTGATAGCCGCGCACGCCAACGCGGCCCGGCTTGCCATCGAAGCGGGTTTCGACGCGGTCGAAATCCATTTGGGTCATAACTATTTCGCGAGTTCCTTTCTTTCTCCGTTGATCAATCGTCGCAACGACGAGTTCGGCGGATCGCTGGAGAACCGAGCCAAGGTGGCCCGCGGGATGGTGATGGCCGTGCGACGCGCGGTGGAGAAGGAGGGCACCCCGATCGCGGTCACGGCCAAACTCAACATGGCCGACGGGGTACGCGGCGGCATCTCCACCGAAGAGGCGTTGACCACCGCCAAGTGGTTGCAGGACGACGGCGGGCTGGACGCGATCGAACTCACGGCGGGCAGCTCGCTGGTCAACCCGATGTATCTGTTCCGCGGTGACGCGCCGGTCAAGGAGTTCGCCGGCGCGTTCAAGCCGCCGGTGCGCTGGGGCATGCGCATGACCGGCAAGAAGTTCCTGCGCGAGTACCCCTACCGAGACGCGTACTTGTTGCGTGACGCCAAGCTGTTCCGCGCCGAGCTGTCGATGCCGCTCATTCTGCTGGGCGGCATCACCAACCGGGAGACGATGGACCTGGCGATGGCGGAGGGATTCCAGTTTGTCGCGATGGCCCGGGCGCTGCTGGCCGAGCCGGACTTGGTCAACCGGCTGGCGACCGAAGGCGACCGGGTGCATTCGGCGTGTACGCACTGCAACCAATGCATGCCGACGATCTACAGCCGCACCCGCTGCGTGGTGACCGGCGCCCCGGACGCTCTCGCCCCTTAGCCGACTGGGACACAACCGATACAGTCGATCCGGTGAATCAAGCAGCTACAGTTGGGTCGATGAGTCAAGCAGCACCGCCCGCGCTGACAGTTCGGTACGACGGGTCTCAACGAACCTTCGCAGCGGGTCATGACGTAGTAGTCGGACGCGACCTCCGCGCCGACATGCGCGTCACCCATCCGCTGATCTCGCGCGCGCATCTGCTGCTGCGCTTCGAGCAGGGCCGCTGGCTGGCCATCGACAACGGTTCGTTGAACGGGACGTACGTGAACGGGCGCCGAGTGCCTGTGGTCGACATTCACGACGGTCAGACCATCAACATCGGCAACCCCGACGGGCCGCAGCTGACGTTCGAAATCGGACACCACGCGGGGATGGCCGGCCGCCCACCGCAGACCGCGTCGATGCGTATTGCGCAACCCTCCGGAGCCCCGCGGGCGTACGCCCAGCCGGCCCGCCAGCCGAGCGGACCCCCGCCCGGGTTGGCGCCGTCGCGACCGCAGCCCGGAGCCCCGCCGCGCATCGCGCCGGGACCACCGCCGCAGCCGGCCTATCCGAGCGGCGGCCAGCGGCCACCGGCCTATCCGCCCAGGCAGCCCGCGGCCCCTGTGGGCGGGTCCGGCGCACAGCCCCCGGCCGACTACCACCCAGAAACCCGGATGGCACCGCCGGCCAGCAAGCCGCCCGAAGTGGGGAACTTGGCGACGAAGATGTTCCAGGCCATCCTGCCCGGAGCAGCGGCACCGGAGAAGCCGCCGGGATCCGCGACGATCGGCCGCGCCAACGACAACGACATCGTGATCCAGGATGTGCTGGCGTCGCGCCATCACGCGTTTCTCGTTCAAACGCCACTGGGCACCGAAATCCGCGACGCCCGCAGCATCAACGGGACATTCGTCAACGGCGTACGCGTGGGCTCGGCGGTGCTCAACGAGGGCGACGTGGTCACGATCGGCAACATCGACCTGGTTTTCTCCGATGGCAACCTGGTTCGCCGCACCGAAGCGGCGACCCGAAGCGGCGGTCTGGAGGTGAAGGGGGCGTACTTCAAGATCGACGGCAAGCAACTGCTGGACAACATTTCCCTGACTGCCCGACCGGGCACCCTCACCGCGATCATCGGCGGGTCCGGCGCGGGCAAGACGACGTTGTCCCGGCTGATCGCCGGCTACACCCGTCCCAGCGGAGGGTCGGTCACCTTCGAGGGCCACGACATCCACGCCGAGTACGCGACGATGCGCAGCCGGATCGGGATGGTCCCGCAGGACGACGTGGTGCACCGCCAGCTGACCGTCAACCAGGCGTTGGGTTATGCCGCCGAGCTGCGGCTCCCGCCCGACACCAGCAAGCAGGAGCGCGCCCAGGTGGTGGCGCAGGTGCTCGAGGAACTGGACCTGACCAAGCATGCCGACACCCGGGTGGACAAGCTCTCCGGCGGCCAGCGCAAGCGCGCCTCGGTGGCGTTGGAGCTACTCACCCAACCGTCGTTGCTGCTGCTCGACGAGCCGACGTCGGGTCTGGATCCGGCGCTGGACCGTCAGGTCATGCTCATGCTGCGTCAGCTCGCCGACGCAGGCCGCGTGGTGCTGGTGGTGACGCACTCGGTGTCTTACCTCGACGTCTGTGACCAGCTGCTGCTGATGGCCCCCGGCGGCAAGACGGCGTTCAACGGTCCGCCCGACCAGGTCGAGGCGGCCATGGGGACCCGTAACTGGGCCGACATTTTCGCTAAGGTCGGCGCCGACCCGGACGAAGCCAATCGCCGCTTCCTGGAAAGGAAGGGCGACAGACAGGCCGAGCAGGTACCGGCCAAGGAAAGCCCGGCAGACCTGGGCGAGCCGGTGCACACGAACCTGCTGCGTCAGCTTTCGACGATTGCGCGTCGCCAGGTTCGGCTCGTCGTCTCCGACCGCGGCTATACCGTGTTCCTTGCGGTGTTGCCTTTCCTCATGGGCGCGCTGGCGCTGACCGTGAAAGGCCCGAAACCCGGTCTCGGTCCTGCTTCCCCGACTGGGCCGGCGCCCACAGAGCCGCAGTACATCATGGTGCTGCTGTGTATTGGTGCTGTTTTCATGGGTACCGCGCTGACCATCCGCGACCTGATCGGCGAGCGCCCGATCTTCCGCCGAGAACAGGCGGTGGGCCTGTCCACCACGGCTTACCTGCTGGCCAAAGTCGCGGTGTTCTCCGCTTTCGCGACTCTGCAGGCAGCGATCTCAACCGCAATCGTGAGACTCGGCAAGGGGGCACCGACCGCGGATCCGCCGTTCTTGGGCAGCGCCACGCTCTCGCTGTTTTTCACCGTCGCGGCCACCTGTGTCGCCTCGGCGATGCTCGGCCTGCTGCTGTCGGCGATCGCGCAATCCAACGAGCAGATCATGCCGTTGCTGGTGGTCTCGATCATGTCCCAGCTGGTGCTCTGCGGCGGGATGGGGATCCCGGTGACCGGCCGGTTCGGTCTCAACCAGCTGTCCTTTGTGACGCCCGGTCGCTGGGGATTCGCGGCCGGCGCGTCGTCGGTCGACTTCCCGCACCTGGTGAAGGTTCCGCAAGTCCCAACGGACGACCGGTGGTGGCAACACTCGAAGCACATCTACCTGTTCGACATGGGCATGCTCGCGCTGTTGTCCGTGGCGTACGTCGTCTACATCCGGTGGCACATCCGGCTCAAGCGCTGAGCCGCAACCACTTTCAGCTTCCCGTCGGTGTCAGGCTGGCCAGCGCGTACTCGCTGACCGCGATCAGCGCATCGGTCGCCGACTTGCGATCGCGCGCATCTACCGTGATGACCGGGATTTGCTCGGGCAGGGTCAGCGCCTTGCGCACCTCTTCGACCGGATACCTTGGCGCACCTTCGAATTCGTTGATCGCGATGAGGAACGGCAGGTTGCGGTGCTCGAAGAAGTCGACCGCCGCGAAGCTGTCCTGCAGCCGCCGGCAGTCCACCAGGATGATCGCGCCGATCGCGCCGCGCACCAAGTCGTCCCACATGAACCAGAAGCGGCGCTGACCCGGAGTGCCGAACAGGTAGAGCACCAAGTCTTCTTCCAACGTGATCCGGCCGAAGTCCATCGCCACTGTGGTGGTCCGCTTGTCTGGGGTGGCCTCCAGCATGTCCACGCCTTCGGAAGCATCGGTGACCATCGCCTCGGTTCGCAGCGGCATGATCTCTGACACCGCGCCGACAAAAGTCGTCTTACCGGCACCGAAACCGCCCGAGATCACGATCTTCGTCGAGGCGGTGTCCCGCGCGCCCGGGCGCGGGTGCTGCCCCGACTTAGAGTGCTCGTAGGCCACGGAGCGTCCTTCCTATCAGTTCGCGGCGTTCGTCGCGGGTCGAAAGCTCAGTCAAGGTCCGGTTCACCCGAAGGTAGCCGGAGGTCACCAGATCGCCGACCAACACGCGGGCCACACCGAGCGGCAGATCCAGCCGAGCCGAGATCTCCGCGACGGATGGGCTCTTGATACACAGTTGGACGATCTTGCCTCGCATGTCATCGGTTGGCCATCGGTGAAACAGTGCCGACTGCGTCGCCTGTACCGGCGCTTCCAGCGGAAGCTCGACGCTGGTGTGGGTGCGTCCGGCCGTCAGAGTGTACGGGCGGACCAGGCTCGCCTCAGCTGCGGGTGTCGGCGGCTCGCGGCTGTCCATCGCGGCTCACGAGTGTGAAGGAGCGCGTCGCGACGACTGCACGACGCCGCCCACCCGTTCAACAAGGACGGCCATCTCGTAACCGATCTGGCCGATATCACAGGACGTCGCGGCCAGCGTCGCCAGATGCGAGCCGTCACCGACCCGCATCAGCAACAAATAGCCGTTTTCCATCTCCACCACGGACTGCAGCACCTGGCCGCCGTCGAACAGCTGCGCGGCGCCGGTGGCCAGGCTGGCCAGTCCGGACGACACCGCGGCCAGCTGGTCCGCCCGTTCCGGCGGCAGGTGCTCACTGGCCGCGATCAACAGCCCGTCGACGGATACCAGGATCGCGTGTGACACCCCTGGAACCTCGCGGGCGAAATTCGATACCAGCCAGTCCAGGGAATTGTCGGAACGCGACTGCTCGGAAGCGAACGTCATTCGTCATCCTGTCCTTGATCTGTCTCGCGGGCATGCGATCGTCCCGCCCGCACCCCGCCGAAATGGCTGCTGATGGAAGCGCGGATCGCGTCGGGGTCTCGCGCCGGCGCCTGATGCCGAGACTTCTGCTCCGGCATCGAGGCGGAATGTAATCCGCCGTTGGATGCTACCCCGTTGCGCTCTTCGGCCCGGTGATGACCGACTCCATTGAGCGGCGCCTCTGCCTCCGGGATGGCCGCACCCGGCACCAGGCGGGCACCGGGCTCGCGCACGGGCAGACCGTGGTCGGTGTGGGCGTGTACCGGCGCGTTCTCGACCTCCGCGGCCGCCGACCAGCCGCGGTCCCAAACCGACTTCCAATCCAGGTCGGCGCTGTGCGCCAACTCGTGCGGGTCGACCAGCCACTCGGAAAGCATCCGTTGGTAGATCAGATCGGTCTCGGGGGCCTCGTCCTCGTCCGACGGTGCGGCCACGTCGAGGGGCCAACCGTCATCGGTTTCCTGCTCATCGGGCTGCTCTTCTTGTTGGGCTCGCCTGCGTGAGCTGAAGAACGAGGCGGTGTTCGACACCGGTTGGGCCGCAGGGGGTTCCGGCGTCGGCTCAACCGTGTCCTCGCGCCGAGGCGGCGGTGGCTCGCGGCGCGGCGGCGGTGGTGGCTCGCGCCGGGGCGGGGCACCGGTGATGCCGCTGGACCCGGGGCTGCGGCGCGGCAAGAGGCTGATCGGTGCTTCACCCGGGTGGGAGCCGTTGCGCTCCGCCGTGTCCGCCGCGGCGGCAAGGTCGTTCGCTTCCCGGGAATCCGGGTAATCCGGTGCGGCCACTGGCTGCTCGGCCCTGACCGGCGCGCCGGGCCGCGGGGCGGCGGCGGGCCGCGGCGCAGCGTATCCGTCGTCCGCTCCGACCAGCAGCCTGGGCGGCAGATAGATCTCGGCCGTCGTACCCGATCGCCGTTGCTCTGTCGACGAGCCGCGCAGGCGCACCCGGATCCCGTGCCGGTCGGCCAGCCGGCCGACCACGAAAAGACCCATGTGGCGGGCATTCTCCGGGGTGACCTCGCCGCCCGAGCGCAGCCGCATGTTGGCGATGCGCCGGTCGCCGTCGGTCATGCCCAGCCCGACGTCGATGACCTCCAGCAGAATCCCGGCGTCGCGGCGGCGTGCGGCCGAGACCCGTACCGGTGAGGCGGGCGGCGAGTAGCGCAGTGCATTGTCGATCAGCTCCGCGAGCAGATGAACGATGTCGCCGGCCGCGGCGCCGGTGACCATGCCGTCGGGCACCATCGACGTCTCCACGCGGCGATAGTCCTCGACCTCGGAGGCCGCCGCATTGATCACCGCTGACAACGGCACCGGTCCCCGCTGTTCGCCCCGTGCGCTCTGCGCGCCCGCCAGCACCAGCAGGTTGGCGCCGTTGCGTCGCATCCGGGCGGCGAGGTGGTCGAGGCGGAACAGGCTTTCCAGCCGATCGGGGTCCTCTTCGTTGCGTTCCAGCCGGTCGATGAGCGAGAGCTGCTGATCGACCAGCGAACGGTTGCGCCGCGACATGGTCTCGAACATGTCGTTGACCAGGAGCCGCAGCCGGGCCTCATCACCGGCCAACAGCAGTGCCTGGGTGTGCAGCTCGTCGACCGCGTGCGCGACCTGGCCGATCTCTTCGGTGGTGTACACCGGCAGCGGCTCGGGGGCCCTGTCGTCGCCGGCGCGGACCCGGGTGATCTCACGCTCGAGATCATCGTGGGCGACCTTCAACGCGCTGTCCCGCAGAAGGCGCAGCGGCTGGATCAGCGAGCGCGCCACCAGCAGCACGATGACCAGTGCGGCGACGATGGCGGCCAGGACCAAGACACTGTCGCGGATCGCGGCGTGGCGCCGATCGTTGGCCCGATTCTCCACCGACTTCGTCACCGACGCGGTGGTGTCCTTGATCACCTGCGCGGCGATCGTGTCCGTCACGTGAATCGACCGCAGCAGCGCCGGGTTGTTGACGAGCAGGCTTCGCGGATCGGACATGACCGCCATCCGGGTCACCATCTGCTGCTGCAGCTGCTTGGCTTCCGGCGAGCCGACGCCGAGCACCTCGGCCAGCGCGAACAGCGTCGACGGCTCGGTGCCGGCCAGCGTCATCATCGACGTGCGCAATTCCGGCTCGGGCAGGTCGCCGCCGCGGGTGATCAGCAGCTGCTGCATCTGCATCTGCCCGCGGGCCCCGATCGCGCGGCTCAACCCCTGGGCCGCAGCCCGAAGCTTCTCGTCGTCGACGCGCACCGATCCGTCGATCGCGTTCTCGGCCGTCAACAGGATCGGGGCGTACGTGGTCACCTGGTCGCGCACACCGATCTGGTTCGACGCCACCCTGTCCAGCAGGGCCTGGCCGCCGTTCAGCAGGACGCCGACGCCGGAGCGCACATCGGCCGCGACGTCGGTGTCGGCCAGCCGCGCCTCCAGTTCGCTTTTGCGGGCCTGGTAATTCTTCTTCGCACCCTCGACGTCGCCGCCGGTGGAATTCGCCAGCCAGGCGGTGTCGAGTGCGGACATGTATTTGGTAATCGCCGGAACCATCTCGGCGCGGTCAGCGGCCAATCGCAGCTTGCCGGCATCGCTCAGCGCACCGTAGATACGCAATCCGCCGAAAACCATCGCCAGCACCAGCGGGAGGGCGACGATCGCAACGACTTTCCACCGGACCGGCCAGTTTCGCAGTGCCCAGGAGGCCGGACGTTTCGCGGGGGCGGACTCGTGGACGTTGCCGTCCGCAGGATCATCTATGGCTGGCGCGGCCGCCCGAGCCGGGCGGGCAAACATCGTCACCGGACCGCGGCCGTGCTACCGACCGCTCCGCTGGTTTGCATTGTTCGATCCAGTGTTTGCGCCATCGTCTTTGGGACTTCCTGCTAAATCCACCCGCCCTGATCAGGCGGGCGAGCGATATACGCCTGGCAATTCGACGAGTATGCCAGCCAGCGGCTACGGTGACCACAATTCTTACTGAACAGACAGAGTTCGCCGACCTGCGCCAGACTGCGCAAAGGATAGCTGAGCAAATTGCCGACGGCCAAACTGCCATGATCGATCGATGTTCCGGCTGCTGTTCTACTCCCCGCGTATCGCACCCAACACGGGCAATGCAATTCGGACCGCAGCTGCCACCGGCAGCGAATTGCACCTCGTCGAACCGCTCGGCTTTGATCTGTCCGAACCGAAACTGCGGCGGGCCGGGTTGGACTACCACGACCTGGCGTCGGTCACCGTGCATGCGTCACTGGATGCGGCGTGGAAAGCGCTGTCGCCGGGGCGGGTGTTCGCCTTCACCGCGCGGGCGCCGTCACTTTTCACCGACGTGCGCTATCAGCCCGGCGACGTGTTGATGTTCGGGCCGGAGCCCACCGGACTGGACGCGACGACGCTGGCCGACGTGCACATCACCGACCGCGTGCGGATTCCGATGCTGAGCGGACGGCGCTCACTGAATTTGTCCAACGCCGCCGCAGTCGCCGTCTACGAGGCGTGGCGTCAGCATGGATTCCCCGGAGCGGTATGAAGGGTCGATCGCCGAGTCGCCACTTCGGCGCGGTCTGGTTACCAGGTGTTCCAGTGGGTGACGGCCTCGGCGGGTAGCCGCTTGGCCGGTTTGAAGTTCGTGCCCTTGGTATAGGCGATCGGAAACAGCCCGCCCTGGCTGTATTCGTCGTAGGGAATGCCGAGCAGCTCGGCGGCTTGCTTTTCGCCGTCGCCGATCAGATGCAGTGTGGTCCAGGCCGACCCAAGGCCGCGCGAACGCAGCGCCAGCATGAAACTCCACACCGCCGGAAGAAGCGATCCCCAGAACGACGCGCTCATTCCGGCGGGTGCGTTGTCCGGACGTCCCTGCAGACACGGAACCAACAGCACCGGCACCTCGTGGAAATGCTCGATCAGAAACTTTGCGGAGTCTCTGACCAATCCCATGCGCTCGTCGCGCATGTCGCCGTAGGCCGGCCTCGGCTGGTCGACGTAGGGCTTCGCGTTGGCGTTGTAGATATCGGCGAGCGCCTTCTTTTTGTCGGGGTCCTCGACGAATACCCACTGCCAACCCTGTGAGTTGGAACCGGTCGGTGCCTGTAGCGCCAACTCGAGGCACTCGGTGATGACCTCGCGAGGTACCGGCTTGTCCAGGTCGAGGCGCTTGCGCACCGATCGGGTGGTGGTGAGGACTTCGTCGACGGACAGGTTCAGGGTCATGGGCGAAGACTACATTTACGCGCATGACTGTCGAACTCACGCAAGAGGTTTCCAGCAGGCTGGAATCGGACCATTACGGCTGGCTCACAACCGTCGCGAAATCGGGGCAGCCGGTGCCACGGCTGGTCTGGTTCTATTTTGACGGCGCCGACCTGACCATGTATTCCATGCCGCAAGCGGCCAAGGTTGCCCATATCAAGGCGCGTCCACAGGTGAGCCTGAACCTGGATTCCGACGGCAACGGCGGAGGCATCATCGTGGTCGGGGGAACCGCAAGGGTGGACGCGACAGACGTCGACGGCCGCGAGGACGGGCCGTATTGGGCCAAGTACAGCGAGGACGCCGCGGCGTTCGGCTTGACCGATGCACTCGGCGCCTACAGCACCCGCCTGAAGATCACCCCGACCCGGGTGTGGACGACGCCGACCGGCTGACCTGTTCGTCGCAAAACATCACCGGAAGTCGCGGGAATCACTTCCGGGCGTTGGCCCGGATCTCGATGTCGCTCGATCGTGACGGCGCGCGATCACCGTCGGCGGTGACGCAGACGCGGACCTCACGGCCGCTGTCCGCGTCGACGAATGCCAGTGGGCCGCGGCCGTTTTGCAGGTGAGTGTCCCCCCATTGCACCAGGGCGAGGAAGATTGGCAATAGATCCTCGCCCGCCGCGGTCAACCTGTACTCGTCGCGCGCCCGCCGGCCCGGTTCTCGATACGGCAGGCGGCTGATGATCCCGGCCGACTCCAGCTGCTTGAGTGCCCGCGAGATCGCGGGCGCCGACGCCCCGACCCGATCGACGAAATCCTCGAAGCGAGCCGTGCCGTAGAAGCACTCGCGGACGACCAAGAAACTCGTTTTGGTACTGAGCAGGTCCAAGACCTTTGCCGCGGAGCAGGCGTCCGGCTTCCACCTGCCGCGGTCCTGTAACCGCTCCTCGAACTGCATCGCCACCCCGCCAGCATAACTAACGTTTGCATTACTCAGCTAGCCGTGCTTTGATCTAGCTAACGTTGTCGTTAGTCAGAGGAAAGGGTCGGAGGAATGGTTGCGGTTGCGGACAAGGTGGTGGTGGTGACCGGCGGCCGGCGCGGTCTGGGCTCGGCGCTGGTCGACGAGGTGCTCCAACGAGGTGTCCGGAAAGTGTATTCGACTGCGCGGCAAGCGTATTCGGATACGCGTCCGGGTGTGGTGACGCGCGAGCTCGAAGTGCGCTCGCAGGATTCTGTCACAGCGCTTGCCGACGAGGCGGGCGATGCGGAGATCGTGATCAACAATGCCGGCATCCTGTTGCCCGACTCGCTGCTGACCGGACGCATGGACGACGTTGACGCCACGTTCGACGTCAACGTGTTCGGCCCGCTTCGGGTCGTGCGCGCGTTCGCCCCGATCCTGGCCCGCAACGGCGGTGGCGCGATCGTCAACGTCCACTCCGTGCTGTCCTGGCTCGGCGGCAGCGGCGCCTACGGCGCCTCCAAGGCGGCGGCGTGGTCGCTCACCAACTCGTTGCGTGCCGAGCTGCAGCAGCAGAACACCCAGGTGCTCGGGGTTCACGCGGGTTTTATCGACACCGCCATGGTGGCCGACATCAACCTGCCGAAGACGCCACCGCACGTGGTGGCCAAGCGCATCGTCGACGCGTTGGAAGACGGCGCCGTCGAGGTGCTCGCCGACGATGTCACCGTGGCGGCAAAAGCGGCACTGTCGGGTCCGGTGGAAAACCTGACCTTCGCGCTGGCCCGCTGACAGACAGGAGCGTTATCACCGTGCCGC
This sequence comes from Mycobacterium fragae, assembly GCF_002102185.1. Classification (GTDB taxonomy): domain Bacteria; phylum Actinomycetota; class Actinomycetes; order Mycobacteriales; family Mycobacteriaceae; genus Mycobacterium; species Mycobacterium fragae. The sequence goes on along the minus strand of NZ_LQOW01000025.1, from coordinate 146,895 downwards.
TCTGGACGATTTACCACACACCCGGAACCTTTACCGGCGAGGAGAAGCGTCAACTGGCCGCCTGGATCACCGAACACTATGAGCGGGTGGGGCTTCCGCGGTTTTATGTCGTAACGGTGTTCAACGAGACCCGGGCCGAGGACTTTTATGTGGGCGGCGAGCAGGCCCAGGTCGGCGTTCGCATCGTCATCGATCACATCGCGCGGCACAATCCCGACCAGGCCAGTCGACGGCGCACCGCGCGATGGATCAACGACATGCTGCAGCCGTATCTGAAAGAGAAGGTCGATCTGCATTGGGAGTTTCACGTCGACGAGACCAGCGAAGATCTGTGGATGATCAACGGGTTGATCCCGCCGCCGGCAAAATCCGAGGCGGAGCTGGCCTGGGCCAAAGCAAACGCGGCCGCCCCGTATTGAGCTGCGATGGCGTCAGCGGAAGTCGCGAGACTTCGAGCCGACCTTGAGGGTGAGCCTTTCCAACCGCTCGGCCACGACAGTGACAGCGCCACTTGCGTTTTGGACCTGGCCGCGGATCAACAGCGCCGACGCCGTCTGCGCCAGCTTGCGGTGTCGGGCCCACACTCCCGGCGTGCAGAGCACGTTGACCATCCCGGTCTCGTCCTCGAGGTTGACAAACGTCGCACCCTGGGCCGTCGCCGGGCGCTGACGATGGGTCACCGCCCCGGCGATCAGCACCCGGTCACCGTCGGGCACGCTCAACAGCTGCTCGGCGGGCAGCACCCCCAGCGCATCCAGATCCGCTCGCAGGAACTGCGTGGGGTAGCTGTCCGGGGAGATGCCGGTGGCCCACACGTCGGCGGCGGCCAGTTCCAGCTCGCTCATCCCCGGCAGCGCCGGGATGTGCGACGACGAGCCCACCCCGGGCAGCCGGTCGGGCCGCTGGGTGGCGGCGGCCCCGGCCGCCCACAGCGCCTCTCGCCGGGAGAGCCCGAAGCAGCTCAGGGCTCCCGCGGTGGCCAGCGCTTCGGTCTGCGGCACGCTCAATTGCACCCGCGACGTCACGTCTAGCAGAGAAGCAAACGGCCCGTTGGCTTTTCGCTCCTCGACCAGCTTCTCGGCCAAGTCGTCGCCGATATGGCGCACGCCGCCCAGCCCCAGCCGCACCTCCGTTCCGGCGTTCTCCAGCGTGGCGTGGGCCAGGCTGGCGTTGACGTCGGGACCGTGCACCGCCACGCCGTGCCTGCGCGCGTCGGCCACCAGCGACTGTGGCGAGTAGAAGCCCATCGGCTGCGCGCGCAGCAGCGCCGCGCAGAAAGCGGCCGGATGATGCAACTTGAACCACGACGAGTAGAACACCAGTGACGCGAAGCTCAGCGCGTGGCTTTCCGGAAAGCCGAAATTGGCGAAGGCCTCCAGTTTTTCGTACACCCGGTCGATCACCTCGTCGGCGGCGCCGTGCAGCGCGCGCATGCCGTCGTAGAACCGGCCGCGCAGCCGTCGCATGCGTTCCGCGGACCGTTTGGATCCCATCGCGCGCCGCAGCTGATCGGCCTCGGCGGCGGAGAAGCCGGCGCAGTCCACCGCGAGCTGCATCAGCTGTTCCTGGAACAGCGGCACTCCCAACGTTTTCCGTAGTGCCGACTCCATCGACGGATGGTCGTAGACAACCGGGTCGACGCCGTTACGCCGTCGGATGTACGGGTGCACCGAGCCGCCTTGGATGGGTCCCGGACGGATCAGCGCGACCTCGACCACCAGGTCGTAGAACATGCGCGGCTTGAGTCTCGGCAGAGTGGCCATCTGTGCGCGTGACTCCACCTGGAATACCCCTACGGAGTCGGCGCGCGCCAGCATTTCGTACACCGCCTGCTCGGAGAGGTCGAGTTCGGCCAGGTCGACCTGGATGCCCTTGTGTTCGGCCACCAGGTCGATGGCGTAATGCAGCGCCGAGAGCATACCCAGCCCGAGGAGGTCGAACTTCACCAAACCGATTGCCGCGCAGTCGTCTTTGTCCCACTGCAAGACGCTGCGGTTTTCCATGCGCGCCCACTCCACCGGGCAGACATCGGCGATGGGGCGGTCGCAGATCACCATGCCGCCCGAGTGGATGCCCATGTGCCGCGGCAGGTTCTGGATCTGGGTCGCCAGCTCGATAACCTGCGGCGGGATGCCCTCGGTATCGGCTGACTCGGCCAGCCCGCTCCAGCTGCTGATCTGCTTGCTCCACGCGTCCTGCTGCCCCTGCGAGAATCCGAGGGCACGAGCCATGTCGCGCACCGCGATTCGCCCCCGGTAGGTGATGACGTTGGCTACCTGAGCGGCGTAGTCGCGGCCGTATTTGTCGTAGACGTATTGGATGACTTTTTCCCGCTCATCCGACTCGATGTCGATGTCGATGTCGGGCGGCCCGTCGCGGACCGGTGACAGGAAACGCTCGAACAACAACTCGTTGGCCACCGGATCGACTGCGGTGACGCCGAGGGCATAACAGACCGCCGAGTTGGCCGCCGATCCCCTGCCCTGGCACAAGATGTTGTTCTCCCGGCAGAATCGGGTGATGTCGTAGACGACCAGGAAATAACCGGGAAACCCCAGCTGCGCAATGACTTCCAGCTCGTGTTCGATCTGCGCATACGCTTGGCGCGCCCGTGCGCGCGGCCCGTAGCGGCGCTCCGCCCCCGTCATCGCCAGCTCGCGCAGCCAGCTGTCCTCGGTTGAGCCGGGCGGTACATCTGGGAACGGCGGCAGCTGCGGGGCGATGAGCGCCAGACCGAAGGCACACTGCTCGCCGAGTTCGGCGGCGGCGGTGACCGCTTCAGGGTGCTGCGCGAACAGCCGTGCCATCTCTTCACCCGACCGCAGATGCGAGCCGCCCAGCGGGGCCAGCCAGCCGGCCGCCTCGTCCAGCGACTGGCGGGCGCGTATCGCGCCCATTGCCATCGCCAGCCGGCGCCGCGACGGCGCGGCGAAATGCGCGCCGGTGGTGGCAACCGTGCGAAGATCGAATCGTGTTGCCAGTTCGGCTAATTGAGCGTTGGTTTCGTCGTCGAGCGGCTGGCCGTGGTGAGTCAACTCGACGCTGACCCGGTTGGCGCCGAACCGGTCCACCAGGTCTGCCAACGCGGCCGCGGCCGCTTCCGGGCCGCCGGCGGCCAGCGCGCGGCGGACATGGCCTTTACGGCAACCGGTCAAGATGTGCCAGTGCCCACCCGCCGCATCGGTGAGCGCATCGAAGTCGAATCGCAGCTTGCCCTTTTCACCGCCGGCTAGATGTGCGGCGGCCAGCTGCCGAGACAACCGTCGATAGCCCTCCGAACCGCGGGCCAACACCAGCAGATGCGGGCCCGCCGGATCCGGCTCGTCGGTGCGGGCGCCGGGCCCCAGTGACAGCTCGGCGCCGAACATGGTGTGCATGTCCAATTCCGCGGCCGCTTCGGCGAACCGCACCGCTCCGTAAAGACCGTTGTGGTCGGTCAGCGCGATGGCGCGCAGATCCAGCCGCACCGCCTCCTCGACCAGTTCCTCCGGCGTGCTGGCTCCGTCGAGAAAGCTGTACGCGGAATGCGCATGCAACTCGGCATACGGGACGGACGAGCGAACCTTCCGGTTGTCGTCGGGCGGCTGGTAGGTCCCGCGCTTGTGAGACCAGGGGCCGTCATCCACCGGCTCGGTTGCCAACGGCACGCCGGAGCGACGGGGCTTACCGTCCAGCACCCGCTCCATCTCCGCCCAGGTCGGCGGTCCGTTGCCCCAGCCCACGCCGCCAGTCTATCGAATGTATGTTCGATTGGCGAGTGAGGGGCCGAGCCGCACCTAAAGCCGGTGAATTCTCGTGAACTTCGTTGCTACACAACCGACCACAGTTGTTTACACGAATTAATGCTGCGGCCACCTGCCGGGGGTGGCCCGCAGCGGATACTCGTACGAAGTCCCCCAGCAGCGAATGGCGGTGACGACTCATGGAGCAACTCAACGCGCTCGACGCGGGTTTCCTCATGGCCGAAGATTCCGACCGCAACGTCAGCTTGGCGATCGGCGGGATCGCCATCATCGACGGCTCTGCCCCCAATTACGGCCAGTTCAAAGACATCCTGGCAGAACGGATCCGCGCGATACCGCGGTGCACGCAACTGCTGCGAACCCAACCCTTCGACCTCGGTCCACCGATATGGGTCGACGATCCTGGGTTCGACCTCGGCCGCCACGTGCGCCGATTGGCGCTTCCCCGGCCAGGCGACGACGCCGAACTGTTCCGAGTCGTCGCCGATGTGTTGGAGCACCGCCTGGACCGCGATCGCCCGTTATGGGAATGCTGGGTCATCGAGGGTTTGAAGGGCAATCGCTGGGCGATCCTGATGAAGATCCACCACTGCATGGCCGACGGGGTCTCAGCGACCCGCATCCTTACTAGGCTCTGCGATGACGTCGACGGCGACGCGTTCACCCGAGTCGTCGCCGCCAAAAAGACGGTCGCCGCGCACCCGCATCTGAAACCGGTGCCCGATCTCATCCCGCGCAGCAACCCGTTCGACGACATCTGGCAGGCGGCGACCAACATCACCGCCGCGGCGGCGCGAACGGTCACCGGGGCCGCCGAAATCGCCGCCGGCTTGCTCCGACCGGCCACCCGATCCTCGCTGGTAGGACCGGTTACCGCGATGCGGCGCTATCGCGCGGTACGTGTCCCGCTCGCCGACGTCGAACAGGTATGTCGCAAGTTCGACGTGACCATCAACGATGTTGCGCTCACCGCGATCACCGAGGGCTTTCGCGCGGTGTTGCTGCACCGCGGCGAGCAGCCCCGCCCGGACTCGCTGCGCACCCTGGTGCCAGTGTCGGTGCGCTCGCCCGACGCGCTCGACAAGCCTGGCAATCGCCTTTCGGTGATGCTTCCCTATCTCCCGGTCGAGCAGGACGATCCGATTCAGCAGTTGCGCGCGGTGCACAGCCGATTGACCCGCGCCAAAGACGGCGGGCAGCGGCAAGCCGGCAACGTTGCCGTCTCGGCCGCCAACTACATCCCATTTATGTTGTCCTCGTGGGTGATTCGTTTTCTGACGCGACTGCCGCAACGCGGCATCGTCACGCTGGCAACCAATGTCCCTGGACCACGTCGCCAGTTAGAGATGATGGGGCGCAAGGTCGCGCGCTTGCTGCCGATACCGCCGATCGCGCTGCGATTGCGTACCGGTGTCGCAGTGCTGAGCTATGCCGACGACCTGGTGTTCGGTATCACCGCCGACTATGACGCCGGAGCCGATGTCGAGGAACTGGCCAACGGCATCGAAATGGCCGTGGGGCGTTTGGAAATGCTCAGCCAAGACTCCGTCTTGCTGTTCGCCAAGTGACATCGAGATCGACGCCAGAGCAGAAATTCGGCAGAATCGCGACATTTACGTCGATCTCGGTGATTTCGCGACTGGATCCGCCCCGACTTTCAGGAGCGGCGCGCCACGATCACCGGGATCCGGGCCGACTGCACCACCGCCACACTGACCGAGCCCAGCAACATGCCGGCGAAGCCGCCGCGGCCGTGGCTGCCCACGACCACCAGCTGCGCGTTGTGTGACTGCTCGATCAACTGATCGGCGGGCCGGTCACAGACCACCACGCGACGAACCTTGACGTCGGGATAGCGCTCCCGCCAACCGGCCAGCTGCTCGGCGAGCACCCGCTCCCCGTCGACCTGCATGGCGGCGAAGTCGATTCCGGGCACGTCGTACACGTTCGCGTCATGCCAGGCGTACACGGCAATGAGTTCCACACCGCGAAACGAGGCCTCTTCGAAGGCAACCGCGGTGGCGGTGTCCGAGACCGGCGATCCGTCGACACCGACGACCACCGGGGCCCCGCTCGGATGCGGCATCGAGGGGCCCGCCTCATGGATGACGGCCACCGGACAGTGCGCATGCCGGACCAGATTGGAACTGACCGACCCCATCAGACTGCGACGCAGCCATCCGTGCCCGCGGGATCCGACCACCAACATCACACTTTCTTTGCTCAGATCAACCAGCATGGGAACGGTGGGCCCCACCACGGTCTCCGTGCTGATGTGTGGCGGACCGGTCGCACCGGTGCACTGCTCGACGATCTTGACGGCGTCGTGAATGTGGTGCTTGCCCTGCTCTTCCTGCCATTCCATGTAACCGGGTGGCATCGGGGTTTCGGGAAATGTCATCGCCACCGGCGGGGGAAGCACGTGGACCAAGGTCAGCGGAGCGCCACGCATAGCGGCATCGTGTGCGGCCCAGGCGACCGCCGCTTTCGACGACGCGGATCCGTCGACTCCGACCAGGATTCCGTTGTGTACCGGCGCCGACATGTCCCTGCCTCCTTACCTGCTACCACGCTAGATCGGCGACGCACCTAATGTCATGGGCATGTCGGTCACCATCGACCCGCGCCGCCACGACGCGGTGCTTTTCGACGTGGGTGACCTGACCACCGACGCCACGCTGCTGACCCGGCTGAAGCAGGCCGGTGTGGTCACCAAGCCCATCGAGGCGGCGAACCGGCTGGCGGTGCAGCCGGGCCGGTGTGCCGTCGTCACCTCTACCGCGGACGGCGTCGCGGCTGGCCGGGCCGGCGGATTCGCGCTGGTGATCGGTGTCGACGCGACCGGGCACGGCGACGAGCTGCGCCGCCGGGGCGCCGACGCCGTCGTCGCCGGTCTGGGTGAAATCGCTGTGCGCACAGGCGACCGCCGGATGTCCGAGCTGCCCGACGCGCTGGCGGTCCTCGATGTGGTGAGCGGGCAACACCCCGCGGTGTTCTTCGACTTCGACGGGACGCTCTCCGAGATCGTCAACGACCCCGACGCTGCTCGGCTCTTCGAGGGCGCCGCCGATGCGTTGACGACGTTGGCTTCCCGGTGCCCGGTCGCAATTTTGTCCGGCCGCGATCTCGCCGACGTACGGCAGCGCGTCGACCTACCCGGCATCTGGTATGCCGGCAGCCATGGTTTCGAGCTGATCGGGTCTGACGGCGCACACCACCAGAATCCGGAGGCGGCGGCAAGCATTCCGGTGCTGGAGCAGGCGGCCGCGGAACTCGCCGACCAGCTCGGCGGCATCCCGGGTGTGGCAGTGGAGCACAAGCGGTTTGGCGTTGCCGTGCATTACCGCAACGCCGGCCGTGACCGCGTCGGCGAGGTGACTGCGGCGGTGCGCGCCGCCGGGCAGCGCACGGCGCTGCGGGTCACGACGGGGCGCGAGGTCATCGAGCTGCGCCCAAACGTGGACTGGGACAAGGGAAAAGCTCTTCATTGGGTGCTCGATCACATTCGTGACGCCGGAGCCGGTCCCATGCTGCCGATCTATCTCGGCGATGACATCACCGACGAGGACGCGTTCGACGCAGTGCACGACGACGGCATCGGGATCCTGGTGCGGCACGGCGACGACGGCGACCGCGCTACCGCCGCGCGGTATGCGTTGGACAACCCCGAACGGGTGCGCGACTTCACCGAGCAGCTGGCGCGCCGGCTCGGCGGCTGAGCACGGGATCGTCAGTCGCCTTTGTTCTTGTCCTTGTCCTTCTCTTGATCCTCGTCTTTGCCTTTGTCTTCGTCCTTGGCCTTGTCTTCGTCCTTGGCCTTGTCTTCGTCCTTGCCTTCCTCGTCGCTTCCCTCGCGGTCTTCGCCTTTGCCTTTATCCGCGGTCAGCTCGAGGGTGGCCCAATGACTCGGGGAGAGGAACACCGTCCACTTCCCCGCCTCGCGTCCCAACTTGACGACCCCGTTTTCGACTTCCCATTTGGTGTTGTCGTCGTAGTCGGTCTCTTGCCCGTCGCTGTAAGTGAGTTTGAATGCCATGGCCGCAGGCTGCCACGCGGACGGCCCCGCTAAACCTCGGTGTATTCCGCGGCGCCATCGTCCAACACCACCCGCACATCGCTGCCGTCGGGTGCGGAGGCTTCGGTGCGGAACACCGCCTGGCCGGCCTCGGTACACCAGATCGACGTGGTCAGGGTCTCGCCCGGGAAGCACGGCGACGAGAACCTTGCGGCGATCGACGTGATCGCGCTGGCGTCGCCCTTGCCGAGCTCGGCGACCAACGCCCGGCCCGCGAAACCATATGTGCACAGCCCGTGCATGATCGGCTTGGGGAAGCCGGCCATCTCCTTGGCGAACCACGGGTCGCTGTGCAGTGGATTGCGGTCGCCGGAGAGCCGGTAAATCAGGGCCTGATCCTCCCGGGTGGGCAACGCGATGCGGGCGTCGGGCTCCCGGTCGGGGATCTCCGGAGCCGGCGGGCGCTTACCCGGTTCGCCCCCGAAGCCGCCGGCCCCGCGCACCACGAAGGTCGTCAGCGTCTCCGCAACCAGCGCTCCCGATTCGGGATCGTTACCCTGCGCGCGCAGCACGACGATCGCGTTCTTGCCCTCGCCCTTGTCCTGGATGTCGGCGACCTCGGAAACCACCGACAACTTTCCAGCGACCGGAAGCGGTGCATGCAGCCGGATGCCCTGCGAACCGTGTAAAAGCATGGCCCAGTTGAACTTTCCGACCTTCGACGCCGCCGCAAAGCCCGGGCAACAGATCACCGCGTAGGTCGGCAGCACCTGTTGGGTGATGCCGTGGCTGTTGTCGGTGGTGAAGGACAAATCATCGACTCCGGCGCCGACACCGAGGGCGTAGAGCATGGTGTCGCGGTCGGTCCACTCGAACAGGATCGGGTCGGCTTTGGCGCCGATGGCCTTCGGATCGATCGCCATGCGTGTCTCCTCTCGATCGTTTTTCGGGCGTCCCGGCCAGTCCCGCCATTTCATCACTCGAGGTGGTTTTTCTTGACCCCAACCCCGGCAAACGCTTCACACCGACGCCCTCGACAGGGCAGGCTATCCGCATGCCCAACCGCACCCGCACCGTCATCGTCAAGGCGGCTGCCGCATTGGCCGCGGTCATAGCCATCGGCGCCTGCTCGGGAACACCGCATGTTCGCAGCATCACCTTGACCTTCGTCCGGCACGCCCAGTCCGAGAGCAACGCCCAAGGGATGATCAACACCGACGTTCCCGGTCCTGGCCTCACCGAGGAGGGCCGGGGGCAAGCCCAGCAGCTCGCCCATCAGCTCGTGCGCTACAAGTACGACGGCGTCTACGCCTCCGACATGGTCCGCACCTCGCAGACCGCTGAGCCACTGGCCCACGAACTCGGCAAGCAGGTCATAATCCTGCCGGGTCTGCGGGAAATCGACGCCGGCTGGTACAACGACACCTCGAGAAAGACGGAGGACTTGACCTACCTCCTCGCGCCGGCGCAGTGGCTCAACGGCGACCTCAAGGACGCCATCCCGGGCTCGATCAGCGGTAAGCAGTTCAACGACCAGTTCACCGCTGCCGTGCAAAAGATCTACGACAGCGGCAACAGCAAACCGGTGGCCTTCTCGCACGGCGAGGCGATCATGTATTGGACGTTGCTGAACGTCAAGAACCCCAAGGACAGCCTGGCGAAAACCCATCGGCTGCCCAACGGCGGCCGGGTGGTGATCAGTGGCAGCCCGTCGACCGGATGGACGTTAGAGGACTGGGACGGCATCCGCGACTTCAGCTACTGAGCGGCGATCGCGTCACACTTCGTTGACTGACGCTGGTGACAGCGGTCACCATGGTTCGCATGCGCTATGTCGTTACCGGCGGTACCGGGTTTATCGGGCGTCGAGTCGTGTCCCGGCTGCTGGACGTCCGCCCGGACGCCGAGGTGTGGGTGCTGGTACGCCGCGCGTCGCTGGGCCGTTTCGAGCGGTTGGCGGGCGATTGGGGTGAGCGGGTAAAACCAGTGGTCGGCGATCTGGCCGAGGCGGATCTCGGGTTGACCGGAGAGACCATCGCCCAGCTGGAGAACGTCGACCACGTGGTGCACTGTGCGGCGATCTATGACATCACCGCATCCGATGCTGAGCAGCGCGCCGCCAACGTGCACGGCACCCGCGCGGTGATCGATCTGGCGCGTCGGCTCGACGCGACGCTGCATCACGTGTCGTCGATCGCGGTGGCCGGAGACTTCCGCGGCGAGTACACCGAGGCGGATTTCGACGTCGGCCAACAGCTGCCGACGCCGTATCACCAGACGAAGTTCGAAGCCGAGTCGCTGGTGCGCTCGATGCCAGGACTGCGCTATCGGATCTACCGGCCGGCGGTGGTGGTCGGTGATTCGCGCACCGGCGAGATGGACAAAATCGACGGCCCGTACTACTTCTTTCCCGTCTTGGCCAAGCTGGCGGTGCTGCCGCGGTTTACCCCGATCATGCTGCCCGACACCGGGCGCACCAACATCGTGCCGGTCGACTACGTCGTCGATGCCCTGGTCGCATTGCTGCACGCCGACGGACGAGATGGGCAAACGTTCCATCTGACCGCGCCGAAAACCATTGGGCTGCGGGGCATTTACCGCAGCATCGCCGCCGAGGCCGGGCTGCCGCCGCTGCGCGGGTCGCTGCCGCGCTCGGTGGCAGCGCCGGTGCTCAAGGTACGCGGCCGGCCCAAGGTGTGGCGCAATATGGCGGCCACCCAACTCGGCATCCCCGCCGAGGTTCTCGACGTCGTCGACCTCGCCCCCACCTTCACCTCCGAGGAGACGCGGAAAGCGTTGCAGGGGACGGGCATCCCCAACATCCGAGTTCCCGAGTTCGCTTCCTACGCGCCGAAGCTGTGGCGGTACTGGGCCGAACACCTCGACCCGGACCGGGCCCGTCGCGACGACCCGGCAGGCCCGCTGGTCGGTCGGCACGTGGTCATCACCGGCGCCTCCAGCGGCATCGGCCGGGCGTCGGCCATCGCAGTCGCCGAGCGCGGCGCCACCGTGTTCGCACTGGCCCGCAACGGGGAGGCGCTCGACGATCTGGTCGCCGAGATCCGCGCCGCCGGCGGCAAGGCCTATGCCTTCACCTGCGATGTCACCGACTCTGGGTCGGTGGAACACACTGTCAAGGACATCCTGGGCCGCTTCGATCATGTCGACTACCTGGTGAACAACGCCGGTCGGTCGATCCGCCGGTCGGTGGTCAATTCGACCGAGCGGCTGCACGACTACGAGCGGGTGATGGCGGTCAACTATTTCGGCGCCGTGCGCATGGTGCTGGCATTGCTGCCGCACTGGCGTGAACGCCGATTCGGGCACGTCGTCAACGTGTCCAGTGCCGGGGTGCAGGCGCGCAGCCCGAAGTACAGCTCGTATCTGCCCACCAAGGCGGCGCTGGATGCGTTCGCCGAAGTGGTGTCATCGGAGACACTGTCCGACCACATCACGTTCACCAACATCCACATGCCGCTGGTGGCCACACCGATGATCGTGCCGTCGCGGCGGCTCAACCCGATGCGGGCCATCAGCCCGGAGCACGCCGCGGCGATGGTGGTGCGCGGCTTGATAGAGAAGCCGGCGCGCATCGACACCCCGCTGGGCACGCTGGCCGAGGCCGGCAACTACTTCACCCCTAAGCTGTCGCGACGGATTCTGCATCAGCTCTATCTGGGCTACCCCGACTCGGCGGCCGCGCGCGGGCTGGAGCCGTCAGAACCTGTTGCGCCGCAGCGGTCGTCACGGCGTCGGCCGAAGCGCCCGGTCCGTGCCGTCGCCCGGATGCGGGTTCCGGGCCCGGTAAAGCGGGCAGTGCGTTTGGTCCCGGGCGTGCATTGGTAATCCGATTGGCGTGAATGCCGCTCTGCTCGCCGCGACGGGCGTGTTGTTGATGCCGCCGGCCGACCTGGCGCGCAATCTCGGCGTGTCCGACGACGTGTGGGCGCGGTTCGCCGCGCACTGGGATGAACTGGCGCCGGACCCCTACGCGGCCGAGCTGGGCATGCAACGGTTGCGCCGCTACGGCCATTACACGTTTCGCGACGGGGTCGCCACGCCGATGCCCAACGGCGCATTCGTGCAGCCGCAAGACTCCAACCCGCTCTACATCGAGCGGGATCGCCACTTCGAGCCGCTGACTGACGCGTTCGCCGGCGATCCGCTGCTGCCCGAGTTGCTCACGCTGCTCGGTCGGTTCGCGACGACGCTCGACGACGCCGCCGAATGGACCGTCAAGGTACATCCGTTCCGAGTCCTGGCCTCGGCGAACGGGGAGGGCCGGCCGACGCCGGAGGGTCTGCATCGCGACGGTGTCACGTTGGTGACCTCGCTGCTGATCGCTCGACGCAACGCGGTCGGCGGCGAAAGCACGGTGTTCGACCTTGGGGGCCGGCAACTGCTGAGCACCACACTCGATGAGCCTGGAACGCTGTTGCTCGGCGACGACCGTCGCACCGTGCACGGCGTTTCACCCATTCGCCCGGTCGACGACTCGACGCCCGCACTGCGCGACGTCCTGGTAATAACGTTTGCGTGAACGCATCACCGGTTTTCGCTGACGTCGACACCGGTGTCGACGATGCGCTGGCGTTGGTGTACATGCTGGGCCATGCGCAGGCCGAGCTGGTCGGCATCGCCTCGACCGGCGGCAATGTGGCAGTCGAGCAGGTCTGCGAAAACAACCTCGGCCTGCTGGAGCTCTGCCGGGTCGGCGACATTCCGGTGTCCAAGGGCGCCGATCAGCCGCTGAGCTGCCCGATGTGTCCCCCGGGAAAAGCGCACGGCCCCAAGGGTTTAGGGTATGCCGAGCTGCCGTCGACGGACCGCCGGCTCACCGCCCACGACGCCGCGACGGCCTGGGTCGAGGCGGCACATGCCCATCCCGGAGAGTTGATCGGCGTGGCCACCGGCCCGTTGACCAACCTGGCGCTGGCGTTGCGTGCCGAGCCGACGCTGCCCACCCTGCTGCGCCGGCTGGTGATCATGGGCGGGGCCTACGACTATCGCGGCAACACCAATCCGGTTGCCGAATGGAACATCAGCGTCGATCCCGAGGCGGCCGCCGAGGTGTTCGCGGGATGGGTTGGCGCCGAGCGTCTTCCAATACTCTGCGGGCTGGAGTTGACCCAACGCATTGCGATGACGCCAGAGCATCTGGCGCGGTTGGGGACAACGGGTCGTCTGGTGCGGTTCATCGAAGACGCGATGCGGTTCTACTTCGAGGCCCACCGCGACGCCGGCTACGGGTATCTGGCGCACTTGCATGACCCGTTGGCGGCGGCGGTTGCACTGGATCCCCAGCTGGTAACGACTCGGCCGGCGACGGTGGATGTGGAGTTGGCCGGCACGCTGACCCGCGGTATGACGGTAACCGACTGGTCGGGCCGCTGGGGCCGAGAACCCAACGCGCTCATCGGAGTTGGCGTTGACCCAACGGTGTTCTTCGACCAATTCATCGACCGGGTGGGCGCGTTCGCGCGGCGGCTGGGCTAGTTCGCCGAACGTGTAATCAGGGCGGGATTCTCGCGATTTTTTCGCCGTGGCTACACGCTCGGCGCAAAGCCGGGTTACTCATAGATTCCTTCCAGATACCATCGCCGCTGGCGATAGCACAGCAGCAGCGCCTTGCCGGGATCGCCGTCCAGCAGCACCTGGGCCCGGGCGGTGCGACCTTTGGCTTGCTCCGGATTCCACCACCGTTCGTCGACCGACCATGGGCCGGCCCACCAACTCAGCCGGTCGTCATGATCACGGGCGGTCAGCCGCGCCGGGTCGGCAGAGAACAGCCCCCGGCTGGTCACGCGTATCGAATTGCCTTGGGCATCAAGTAATTCCACCGGATCGTCGAGCAGCACCGTCGGCGACGGCTCAGGCAGCTGACCCGGCCATGGCCGATTCGGGTCGGCCTGTGGCACCGGTTCGTCGCCCAGCGGTGTCAGCGTGATGCGCTCGGCCGGCCCACGACCGCCGGACAGCACCGGCACTTGCACCGCCTCCGGGCCGAGCAGGCCCTGCACCCGCACCAGCGCCCGACGGGCCCGCATCCTGTCCTCCTCGCCAAGACCGCCCCACAGCGGTAGCTGCAGCGCCCCGGCCGACACCACCTCTATCGCCTCCAGCCGCAGCAGCGTCACCGGGGCAGTCGGCCGGTCTTCGGCGGTCCGCTTGTTCAGCCATCCGTCCAGCTGCCAGCGCACCCGATCGGCCGTGGCATCCTCGGTCAACGGCTCGGCGCATCGCCACACCCGGCTCAGCTCTTCACCGTTGGCGGTCACGGCGTGGATGGCCAGCCGGGTGCATCCCACTCCGGCGGCCATCAACGTCTGATGCAATGTGCTGGCCAGCGAGCGGCCGGCAAATGCGGCGGCGTCGACCCGGTCGATCGGCGGGTCGCAGTCCAGCACGGCATCGAGTTCGGCCGGCAGCTCACGCCCGGATGGCCCGCGTTCCGGCTCACCGCGGGCGAACCGGTGTGCGCTTACCGCGTCGGCGCCGAACCGGGAAGCGACGTCGGTGCGCGGCAGCGTGGCGAACTGCCCGATGGTGCGAATCCCCATCCGCCACAACAGATCCACCAGATCGTCTCGCCCCGGACCGGACAGACTGGGCTCGGTGGCCAGTTGGCGGATCGACAGCACCGACAGAAACCGGGCGTCTTCTCCCGGCTGCACGACACGACCCGCGCGGGCGGCGAACACCGCGGTGGACAACCGGTCGGCGATCCCGACCTGACACTCGGCGCCGGCCGCGGCCACCGCGTCGATCAGCCGTTCGGCCGCCTGCTGCTCGGAACCGAAAAACCGGGCCGCCCCGCGCACCGGCAACGCCGCCAGGCCGGGTCGTAGCACCTCGGCGCGGGGCGCCACATCGTCCACCGCCGCGACCACCCCTTCGAAGAACCGGGCGTCGCGGTCGGCGTCCGCGGTCACGACGTGCAGTTGTGGGCAGCAGGCCGCCGCCTCCCGTCGTCGTAGCCCTCGCCGCACCCCAGCCGAACGAGCGGCCGACGAGCAGGCGATCACCCGGTTGGCCAGCGTGACGGCGACCGGAGCCGTCGCGGGCAGGCCGGCGGCCGCCGCGGCGGCGACCGCCGGCCAGTCCATACACCAGATCGCCAGCACCCGGGAGGACACCGACTACCCCGCCCGTATCCGCCTGATCGCCCGGCCCCGGGCGCACACGTCGAGCCGCACCTGACGGATCCGCCCAAAGCCGGGCGCGCCGGTCTCGTAACCGCAGACCCGGGCCTCCAGCCGCATCGACGCCCCCTGCCAGTCACCGTCGGTGACCAGCAGGGTGCAGCCCTTCTGATGCGCGCGGGCCACCACCGCCCGCGCCCGGGTCATTGGCACCGTGCGCCCGCCCAGACCGAGCAGCACCAGATCCATCCCGTCCATGAGTACCGCGGCCACCTCCACGGGATCGGTTCCGGCATCGGGTATCACCGCGAGCCGACTCAGGTCCGCCCCCATCTCCACGGCGGCCAGCAACCCGACATCCGGCTGGCCGACGATCGCCGCGTTACCGCCGGCGGCCGTCACCGCGGCCACCATGCTCAGCGGCAGCGACCGGGCTCCCGACAGCACCGCCACGGTTCCCCGGGGCAACGCCTCGGGCAACACATCGGCCAGCATCGGCGGGATCGGCAGCCGGGCTTCCAGCTGGGGCGACGGGCTCTGGGAGCCCACCGCCCCGGACACCGCCGCCATCTGCCGGCGCAGCCGTTTCAGCTGCTCAGCACGGTTCTCCTGGACTACGGCCGCCGTCATATGCCTTCTCACTATGTTCGAATATATGTTCGATACCAGTGAGTCAACACCTGCCCACCGACAACCGTCAAGCGATGGGTACAGCTGTGGCAAATGGTGTTTCTGTGGGTCCGGACGGGCACCGGGATTCGCCCAGACTTAAACCAGTGCGACTCCCTGCGGCGTGTTGTCGCAACCGATTAAGTGTCGCAAAAGAGGGCGAAAACCTACTCCCATTCGATGGTCCCGGGCGGCTTGCTGGTGACATCCAGCACCACCCGATTGACCTCGACGACCTCGTTGGTGATCCGCGTCGAGATGCGCTCGAGCACCTCGTAGGGCACCCGGGTCCAGTCGGCGGTCATGGCGTCCTCGCTGGACACCGGTCGCAGCACGATCGGGTGCCCGTAGGTTCGGCCGTCGCCCTGCACGCCCACCGAGCGAATGTCGGCCAAAAGCACGACCGGGCACTGCCAGATCTGGTTGTCCAGTCCGGCCACCGTCAGCTCCTCGCGCGCGATCGCATCGGCGCGCCGCAGCGTTTCCAATCGCGCCGCAGTGACCTCGCCGACAATCCGGATGGCCAACCCCGGACCCGGAAACGGCTGGCGCGCAACGATTTCCTCCGGGAGGCCCAACTCCCGGCCCACCGCGCGCACCTCGTCCTTGAACAGCAGCCGCAACGGCTCGACGAGTTTGAACTTCAGGTCACCGGGCAGGCCGCCGACATTGTGGTGGCTTTTGATGTTCGCCGCCCCGGCGCCGCCACCGGACTCCACCACGTCCGGGTACAGCGTGCCCTGGACCAAAAAGTCAATCGTCTTGTCCCCCTGGTCTTTTAGGACATCCCGCACTGCACCCTCGAACGCCCGGATGAACTGGCGACCGATGATCTTGCGCTTGCCCTCCGGATTGGTCACCCCGGACAGCGCCTCGAGGAATCTGTCCGCGGCGTCGACGGTGACCAGATTGGCGCCGGTGGCGGCCACGAAATCGCGCTGCACCTGCGCGCGCTCGCCGGCGCGCAGCAGTCCGTGGTCGACGAACACACACGTCAGCCGGTCCCCGATGGCACGCTGCACCAGCGCCGCGGCGACCGCAGAATCCACCCCGCCGGACAACCCGCAGATCGTGTGACCGTCGCCGACCTGGTTACGCACCTGCTCGACCAGCACACCGGCGATGCCGGCCGGCGTCCAATCCGGGCCGATGCCGGCGAAGTCATGCAGGAACCTGCTGAGCACCTGCTGCCCATGCGGGGTGTGCATCACCTCCGGGTGGTACTGCACACCGGCCAACCGCCGGGACCGGTTCTCGAAGGCGGCGACCGGGGAACCCGCGCTGGTGGCCACCACGTCGAACCCCTCCGGCGCCGACGTGACGGCGTCACCATGGCTCATCCACACCGGCTGAACGGCGGGCAGGTCCGAATGCAGCTCACCGCCAAGGACTTTCAGTTCGGTCCGGCCGTATTCACTGGTCTCGGTGTGCGCGACGGCGCCGCCGAGCGCCTGCGCCATGGCCTGGAACCCGTAGCAGATACCGAACACCGGCAGACCCAGCTCGAACAACGCCGGGTCGAGTTGCGGCGCGCCCTCGGCGTACACGCTGGCCGGGCCGCCGGAAAGCACCACCGCCTGCGGGTCACGGGCCTTGATGTCTTCGATCGAGGCGGTGTGCGGGATCACCTCCGAGAACACCCGGGCCTCGCGCACCCGCCGAGCGATCAACTGCGCATACTGCGCGCCGAAATCGACCACCAGCACGGGACGGCTGGGCGCTCTGGCCGCATCGGGATCGGCAGGTCCGGCCATGGCAGTCAGCTTAGTGGCTGCGGCTCGACCCAGGTTCTGGTGTGGTTCAGCAGCGTGGTTTCTTCGGTGAGGTGGACCAGATCGAACTCGACCGACATGGTGGGCAGGTTTTCCGCGTACTGCAGCCAGCACAACCGCCGCGGTGCTTCTACTGAGATCACGCGACAGAGCGCGATGTCGTCGTGGCCGACACGGTGCCGGATTAGCCGAAACGACGTGCCTACCTGAAGCCGTTCCTCGTCGCCGGCAGATTCCACGGCGTCCCAGGCGTCGTACCACTCGGTGATACTGGCGACGGTGGTGATCAGTTCCCACACCCTGGCGGGCGGTGCGGCGAGGCGTATCGACTTCGACAGTGTGCGGTTGCTGGCGCGCCGGAACATCATGAACGCGCGCTTTCGGCGACGTCCTTGCTTGAAATGGATTCGGGCACGGAGTGTCTCGCGATGCGAGGCCGGGTGCCCACCCGTTGAGGCCACCAGAACCAGCGTCCGAGCAGGGCGGCGATCGACGGTGTCATGAGTGATCGCACGATCAACGTGTCGAAGAGCAATCCAATGCCGACGGTTGTGCCGAACTGGCCGATCATCCGCAGATCGCTGAATACAAAGGAAGACATCGTGAATGCGAACACCAGACCGGCAGAGGTCACCACCGCTCCCGTTCCCGCCATGGCGCGGATGATTCCGGTCTTGATTCCGGCGCCGATTTCCTCTTTGAACCGTGAGACCAGCAATAGGTTGTAGTCCGACCCAACCGCCAACAGGACGATCAGTGCCATCGCGATCACCAGCCAGTGCAAGGGGACGCCAAGGATGACTTGCCAGATGAGCACCGATAGTCCGAACGATGATCCCAGCGACAGCAACACAGTACCGATGATCACCAGGGCGGCAATCATACTGCGGGTGATGATCAGCATGATGGCCAGAATCAGGCAGGCCGCGGCGATCCCGGCTATCAGCAAATCGAATCTGGCCGCGTCACTCATGTCCTTGTAGGTCGCGGCGGTGCCGCCAAGAGAGACCTTGGCATCCTCCAAGGGAGTTCCCTTGACGGCGTGACGAGCGGCTTTTTTGATTGCCTCGACATGCGAAATACCTTGCGGGGTAGCTGGATCCCCGTCGTGGGTGACGATGAATCGTGCGGCCTTGCCGTCAGGCGTGAGGAACATCGCCAGACCGCGTTTGAAGTCGGGGTTGGCGAACACTTCCGGCGGTAGGTAGAAGGAGTCATCGTCTTTCGCCGCGTCGAAGGCTTTCCCCATCGCCGACGCGTTCTGCTGTGCAGCATCCATCTGATCGAGCAGGCCGGCGAAAGTGCTGTACATGGTCATCGTCATGGTGCGCATAGTGGTGGTGGCGTCGATGATCGGCGGCAGCAGCGAGATCAGCTGCGGCATCAGGGCATCCAGCTTGTCGGTGTCTTTGACCAGACCGCCCAGATCGTCGGTGAGCTGGTCAACGCCGTCGAGCGAGTCGAATACTGATCGCAGCGCCCAGCAGATAGGGATGTCGAAGCAGTGCTTCTCCCAAGAAAAGTAGCCGCGCAGCGGCCTGAAAAAGTCGTCGAAATCGGCAATGCGATCGCGCACGTCGTTGGTGTCGGCGACGATCTGCCTGGTTTGTCCCGCGACATCGTGCGTAGTGTCAGCCAGTTGGCGCATCATGGTCAGCATGCGTTGCATGGTGTCGATGACGCCCGTCATCTGATCAGCGATCGCCCGCATGTCGGCCATGCGGTCGTGCATGTACTTCATGTTCTCGGTCAACGTGGTGCCTTGCATGCTGATCTGAAATGGAATGGAAGTGTGTGCGATTGGCGTGCCCAACGGTCTGGTGATGGCCTGAACGCGAGCGACGCCGTCTGCCCCGAAGATGCTCCTGGCCACCCTGTCGAGGACGAGCATGTCGGCGGGATTGCGCATGTCGTGGTCGGTCTCGATCAACAGCAGGTCGGGATTTAACCGCGCCGGCGAGAAGTGCCGGTCCGCTGCCGCGTAGCCGATGTTGGACGGGGTGCTCGCGGGTAGGTACTTGCCGTCGTTGTAACTGGTCGTGAATGACGGCAGGGCAAGCAGCCCGACGAGAGCCGTCGCGCATGTCGCCGCGAGTATCGGCGCGGGCCAACGGACGACAGCCGTACCTACCCGTCGCCATCCCCGCGTCTTGATTTTCCGTTTCGGATCGAACAGCCCGAATCGGCTGCCAAGGGTGAGGATGGCCGGACCCAACGTCAGCGCGCCCGCCACCATGATGAGCATCCCGATCGCACATGGCGCGCCGAGGGTTTGAAAATAGGGCAGCCTCGTGAAGCTGAGACAGAACATCGCGCCGGCGATGGTCAGCCCCGAGCCCAGAACCACATGGGCGCTGCCACGAAACATGGTGTAGTAAGCGTCTTCCGGGTTCTGCCCGAGTTGACGGGCCTCTTGATATCGGCCGACGACGAAGATCGCGTAGTCGGTGCCAGCGGCGATGGCAAGTACCGGAAGGAGTTGAACCGCGAACGTCGAAAGCGCGATGATGCCGTGGCTGCCGAGGAACGCGATCAGCCCTTGCATAGCAGGTAATTCGACGAAGACCATCAGCAGCGTCAGTAGGACGGTGACCAAGGAGCGGTAGACGATCAGCAGCATCACGACGATGACCCCGACCGTCACCACCATCACCTTGGGCGCACTCTTGTTGCCGAACTCCAACTGATCCGTAGTGACCGCCGCTGGGCCGGCGACATATGCCCTGACTCCGTCGGGCGGCGGCGCGGTGGACACGATGCGCCGGACGGCGTCGACGGACTCGTTGGCCAGTGTCTCGCCTTGCCGACCGGCAAGGAAGACCTGGACGTAGGCGGCCTTTCCGTCGGCGCTTTGCGACCCAGCCGCAGTGAGCGGGTCGCCCCAGAAGTCTTGGATGTGCTCGACGTGCTTGTGGTCTTGTGACAGTTTGCGAATCAGCTCGTGGTAAAACTGATGCGCCGCAACGTCTAGCGGGGTCCGGCCCTCCAAGACGACCATGACCGCGCTGTCGGTATCGAATTCTCTGAACACATGGCCGATGCGCTTCATGGCTTGTACCGCCGGTGCGTCCTCGGGGCTCATCGACACGGCGCGAGCTTCTCCGACCGCTTCCAGTTGCGGGACAACAATATTGGTTACCGCGGCAAGTCCCAGCCAGAACAACAGGATCGGCGCCGAAAGCCAGCGAACCATTCGCGCCATCACGCGGATTTGACCAGGCAGAAGGTTTGCGGGTGGATTCCCGCGACGGTCCGTTGATCCTTGATATGGCCGTTTACCGTGATTCGGCAGCCGATGACCGCACCATCACCCTGTGCAACAACATTGACGCTGACCGCCGGGGCCGTAGTGGCCACGCTGTACGTCCACGGTAGCCGCCTACCGTCCACACGCTGGGGCGTGGCGTCGACGTCGAGGTAATTGATGTCGGCCACGCTGCCGGCCGCGCCGAAGACCTCCAGCATCACGTGCTTGGGGTTGAACGGCCTGATGTCGTCGGCCTGGGCGCGCACGGCGGACGTCGCACCACGCTCGGTGAACGCCCCGTGCAGTCGGTAGACGGCGAAACCCGCGATGACGAACAAGACCGTGATGACGAGAGGAACCCACGCGCGCTTGACGATCACCATTCGCTGTCGCCCATCCCTTCCCGACGATATTGGTCAGATAACCAACTAGGTGGAGTGTAACCATGCCGGTGCGATCGAACAACCGTTAGCAATTCACCTTTACAAAACTGCTGTAAAGAGGCGAGATTGGCCTCATCCGGCCTGCTACGAGCCAGCCGCGAAACTACGCGGGGTCGGGAGACCTTGCCAGCGGGGCCACTTCTGCAGTAAGTTGTGTAACTAACTACATCTCCCAACGAATGACGAATGAGGAGTCAAACCATGCGTGTCAGTGCAGATCAGTTCGGCCCGTGGGCGGTCGTGACGGGCGCATCATCGGGAATCGGGCGTGAATTCGCCCATCAGCTTGCCGCGGCAGGCATCAACGTGGTACTGGTCGCGCGGCGGCTAGCCATGCTGGAGGACTTGGCCGCTACGCTGGCCGAGCACTATGACGTGGGCAGTCGCGTCATTGACGTCGACCTGGCCGACCCGGGCATGCTGACCCCAATCGCCGAGGCCACCAACGACCTCGACGTCGGGTTGCTGGTGTCGAAGGCGGGCGCGCTCCTGCCCGGCCCATTCGTGGACTCCGACCTCCAGGCGCAGCGCGCGGTCCTGAGGCTCAACACCGCCGCGCATTTGGGGTTGAGCCACCACTTCGGCGGACGACTAGCCCGCCGTGGCCGCGGCGGGATCGTGCTGGTGTCCGCGCTGGGAGCTATCCATGGGGTGCCCTACCTCGCGCACACCGCGGCGACCAAGGCCTACGTGGCCAGCCTCGGCGCCGGCCTGCACGGCGAGCTGGCCAAGCACGGAGTGCACGTGACTGTGCTGCACCCGGGACCCACCCGCACCCCGGCGCTGGCCGAGTTCGGTCTGGACCCCGACAAAATGCCGATCCCGCCCATGGCGCCACATGACTGTGTCCGCGAGGCGCTTCGTGCGCTGGAGCGCAACCGCGCCCGCTGCATCCCGGGCCGAATCAACCGGGTTACCACCGCGCTGGTGCCACCGGCGCTGACCCGCTCGATGATGTCACGCATGTTGTTGAGGCCCGCAACCGTCGGTGCCGCAGCCGAATAGGCATCGCAGCGCTCATGGACAAGCCAGTCTGCCTCATCACCGGCGCCACCGACGGCATCGGCAAGGTCACCGCGACAGCGCTTGCAAGACAGGGCTATGCCGTCGTGCTGGCCGCACGCAACGAAGCCAAAGCCGCAACCGTCACAAGGGAAATCGCCGTGGCGACCGGCAACCACGATGTCGACTACCTCATCGCCGACCTCAGGTCCCTGGTCGAACTGCACCGGCTGGCCGATACGTTCACAGTCCGCTACCCGCGCCTGGACGTTCTGATCAACAACGCCGCCACCGTCATGCCGGGACGCGAGCTGACCGGGGACGGCTACGAGACGACCTTCCAGGTCAACTACCTCTCACAGTTCTACCTCACCCACTTGCTGCTCGACGAACTGAAGAGGAGCCCGCAGGGCAGGATCGTCAACCTGAGCTCGAGCGTGTACCGCGTGGGCAAGTTCGAACCGGACAACCTGCAAGGCGAGCAACGATTTTCGACCATCGGCGCATATGCGGCCTCCAAGCTTCTCGTGCTGCTGTTCACCATCGAGTTGGCGCACCGGCTGGCGTCCACGCGGGTCACCGCGAACGCCGTGCATCCAGGGATCGTCAGGACACCGATGATGCTGGATGCCCCGAAAGTCCTCCTCCGAGCGATCTCCTATGCGGCGCTGCCGTTTTCGCTCTCCCCGGACAAGGGCGCCGCCACCTCGGTCTTCCTTGCCTCTTCCGCAGAACCAGCGCAGCTCTCCGGCCAATACTTCGCGCGCGCAAAATCCAAGCCTGTGAAGACCTCCTACAACACATCGGAGAACAGGAACTTGTTGTGGGCCCTCAGCATGGATGCGTGCCGTCTATAGTCCGTGAGTGATATGGCTGACTCAACCGACGCCGACGAAGCCGCCGCGCCCAAGCCTCCGGGCAAGCGGGAGCGACTGATCGCCGCCGCGTGCGACCTGTTCTACCGCCAGGGCATAGCCGGCACCACACTGGCGCACATCGCGGAGGCCGCCGAGGTGCCGCTGGGCAACATGTACTACTACTTCAAGAGCAAAGACGACATCGTGGCCGCCGTCGTCGAGACGCGGACCGAGGAAATCCGATCCGCAACCGCCGCCCTGCAGCGCCGCCACGGCAGCCCCAAGGCTCGGCTCAAGGCGCTCGTGGGCGTGCTGGCCGAGTCACGCGACACAATCGCCGACCACGGCTGTCCGTACGGGACCCTCTGTACCGACCTCGCGAACCAGCCGGGCCAATCGCCTGCACTGACCGCTCCGCTGATGCAGACCCTGCTGGACTGGACCGAGCAGCAATTCCACGCTATGGGCCGTCGCGACGCCCACGACCTTGCGCTCGAACTCGTGATCGCGTACCAGGGCAGCGCGGTCCTCACGAATGCCTTGGCCCAGCCCGAACTCATGGCCCATGAGGCCCGGCGCCTCGAAAAGTGGATCAACGCAATCCAGGTGTGATCGCCCCGACTCAGTGCGGCTCGACGATCCGGGCCACCTCGGCGGCCACCGCCTGCCGCAGCTCCGCGTCCGTCAGCTCCTCGATCCCGGCGGCCGACCGCAAAAACGGCGCGAACAACCTCCAGCCCAGTTGCAGAGCAACGGCATTGGCGACGGCCAGCCGGGCATCAAGGTCGCTGTCATGTCGCGGCCGGACCTGGTCGAGTAGCAACGCCATGGTGGGAAATCGCGTCTGCAGCTCACCCGCGGGATAACCGTCGAGCAGCGTTCGGGCCATCACCCGCATGTGCCGGTCGAGCGCGCGTTCGACCTCGTCGTCGGGCGCACCGGCGTCCAGCAGCTCGATCATGCGCACACCCATGTAGTCGAGCACCGCCCCGACCAACTGCTCCTTGGTGCCGAAGTGGCGAAACACCAGCCCGTGGTTCACCTTGGAGCGCGCAGCCACGTCGCGGATGGATGTCGCGGCCGGACCGCGCTCGGCGAACAGCTCCACCGCCGCAGCCAGGACGGCCGCCGCGACCTGTTCTCGGCCGACCGGCTTCCGCGTTGACGCGTGTGTAGTCATGTGACTACAGTAGCGGACATGACCACGACGCAACTGGCTGTCACGAAATTGGGCAGCCGTATCGGCGCACGCATCGATGGCGTGCGGCTTTCCGGGCAGCTCGACCCGGACACGGTCGCCGAGATCCGCAGCGCGCTGCTGCGCCACAAGGTGATCTTCTTCCGGGGCCAGTACCACCTCGACGATGCCGCCCAGCACGCCTTCGCCAAACTGCTTGGCACTCCGATCGCTCACCCGACCATCCAGCAGGACGACGCGCCGATCATCACGCCGATCGACTCCGAATACGGCTCGGCCAACCGCTGGCACACCGACGTCACGTTCGTCGCGAACTATCCCGCCGCGTCGATCCTGCGCGCGGTCAGCCTGCCGAGCTATGGCGGATCGACGCTGTGGGCGTCCACCGCGGCGGGCTACCAGGAGTTGCCGGAGCCGTTCAAGCACCTCGCCGAGAATCTCTGGGCGTTGCACAGCAACCGCTACGACTATGTGGTCGTATCTCGGCCGGAGACCGACGGGCAAAAAGCGCATCGGGCGACGTTCGAAAAACCGGACTTCCGCACCGAACATCCGGTAGTGCGGGTGCACCCTGAGACCGGTGAACGCACGCTGGTGGCCGGGTATTTCGTGCGCGGTTTCATCGGTCTCGACGACTACGAGTCCCACGTGCTGCTCGAGCTGCTGCAGCGGCGAATCACCCAGCCCGAGAACACCATCCGCTGGAACTGGGAGGCAGGCGATGTTGCCATTTGGGACAACCGCGCAACCCAGCATCGGGCCATCGACGACTACGACGACCAGCGTCGGCTCATGCACCGGGTTACGGTGATGGGCGACGTGCCCGTCGACGTGCACGGCCAACGCAGCCGAGTGATCAGCGGCGCGCCGTTGCAGGCACTCAAGAGCCCGGCGTAGCCGAATCGTCACAGCGGCGGGAAAATACCGTCACCCCGGCAGCGGACATGGTGAAGTGGTAACTGGTCACGCCCGAACGACCCCTGAAAGCGAGGTCCGCTGTGCTGGGTCTGCCCGAGACGGTGCATGCCTGTCTGTTTGATCTCGACGGTGTGCTCACCGACACCGCAAGCGTCCACACCAAGGCCTGGAAGGCCATGTTCGACGACTTTCTCCAAAAACGGGCCGAGCGCACCGGCGAGAAATTCGTCCCCTTCGACCCGGCCAGCGACTACCGGCAATATGTGGACGGCAAGAAACGCGAAGACGGGGTCCGGTCGTTTCTGGCCAGCCGCGGCATCGAACTGCCAGAGGGCAGCCCCGACGATCCGCCGGACGCCGAGACCGTGTACGGCCTGGGCAACCGCAAAAACGACGCGTTCCAGGAGACGCTGCACCGCGACGGTGTCGAGGTTTTCGACGGGTCTCGGCGCTACCTGGAAAAGGTTGCCGCCGCAGGTCTTGCCACGGCGGTGGTGTCCTCCAGCGCCAACACCCGCGACGTGCTGGAGATCACCGGCCTGGACCGATTCATCCAACAACGGGTGGACGGCGTGACGCTGCGAGAGGAACACATCGCGGGCAAGCCGGCGCCCGACTCGTTTCTGCGGGCGGCGCAACTGCTCAAGGTCGACGCGGGCGCGGCGGCGGTCTTCGAGGACGCGCTGTCCGGTGTCGAGGCCGGTCGGGCCGGAAACTTCGGATTCGTGGTCGGCGTCGACCGGGTCGGCCAAGCCGAGGATCTGCGGCGCAATGGCGCCGACGTGGTCGTCACCGATCTCGCCGAACTGCTCTAGGACGCCAACATGATCACTGAAGAGGCCTTCCCCGTCGAACCCTGGCAGGTGCGCGAAACCCGCCTCGACTTGAACCTGTTGGCCCAATCGGAGTCGCTGTTCGCCCTGTCCAACGGACACATCGGACTGCGCGGCAACTTCGACGAGGGTGAGCCGCACGGCCTACCCGGCACATACCTCAACTCGTTCTACGAAGTCCGGCCGCTGCCGTATGCGGAAGCCGGTTTCGGCTATCCGGAAGCCGGCCAGACCGTCGTCGACGTCTCCAACGGCAAGCTGTTGCGCCTCATGGTCGATGACGAGCTGTTCGATGTCCGCTACGGCGAGCTGATCCACCATGAGCGCATCCTCGACCTGCGCGCCGGAACACTGGTCCGCCACGCGCACTGGCGTTCGCCCGCCGGCAAGCAGGTGAAAATCGAGTCGACTCGGTTGGTGTCGTTGTCGCAGCGCAGCGTTGCCGCCATCGAGTACGTGGTGGAGGCACTCGACGAATTCGTCCGGATCACCGTGCAATCCGAGCTCGTCACCAACGAGGACCAGCCAGAGATCTCCAAGGATCCACGGGTGTCGGCCGTCTTGGACAAGCCGCTGGAGGCCGTCGACCACGAGACGACCGAAAACCGAGCCATGCTGATGCACCGCACCCGGGCCAGCGGACTGATGATGTCCGCCGTGATGGACCATGAGATCGAGGTCCCGGGGCGGGTCGAGGTCAACACCGAGGCGCGTCCCGACTTGGCCCGCACCACGGTGATCTGCGGACTGCGCCCCGGGCAGAAGCTGCGGATCGTGAAGTATCTGGCCTACGGATGGTCGAGCCTGCGCTCCCGTCCCGCCCTGCGCGATCAGGCCGCCGGCGCGCTGACCGGTGCCCGCTACAGCGGATGGCAGGGCCTGTTGGATGCCCAGCGCGAATACCTCGACAAATTCTGGGACGCCGCAGATGTCGAAGTCGAAGGCGATCCGGTTGTCCAACAGGCGGTGCGGTTCGGGCTCTTCCACCTGCTGCAGGCGAGCGCGCGCGCCGAACGACGCGGGATCGCCAGCAAGGGACTGACCGGCACCGGTTACGACGGCCACGTCTTTTGGGACACCGAGGGATACGTGTTGCCCGTCCTCACCTACACCGCGCCGCATGCGGCGGCCGATGCGCTGCGGTGGCGGGCGTCGACGCTCGACCTGGCCAAGGACCGGGCCGCCGAACTGGGTCTGGAAGGGGCGGCATTTCCCTGGCGGACGATCCGCGGCCAGGAGTGCTCAGGCTATTGGCCGGCCGGCACGGCAGCTTTCCACATCAACGCCGACATCGCGATGGCGTTCGAGCGGTATCGCATCGTCACCGGCGACGAGTCGCTCGAAGAGGACTGCGGGCTTGAGGTGCTCATCGAAACCGCCCGGCTGTGGCATTCGCTCGGACACCACGACCGCCACGGCGTCTGGCACCTCGACGGCGTCACCGGGCCTGACGAATACACCGCGATCGTCCGCGACAACGTGTTCACGAATTTGATGGCGGCGCACAATCTGCGAGTGGCCGCCGAGGCGTGCGCCCGCCATCCGGAAAAGGCTCACGCGATGGGTGTCAGCACCGAGGAGACCGCCGCGTGGCGCGATGCGGCCAACGCGGCTCACATCCCATACGACGAAGAGCTGGGGGTGCACCAGCAGAACGAAGGCTTCACCACCTATGCGGAGTGGGACTTCGACAAAAACACCACCTATCCGCTGTTGCTGCACGAGCCCTACGTGCGGCTCTACCCCTCTCAGGTGATCAAGCAGGCCGACCTGGTGTTGGCAATGCAGTGGCAAAGTCATGCGTTCACCCCCGAACAGAAGGCCCGCAACGTCGACTACTACGAGCGGCGCATGGTGCGTGACTCGTCGCTGTCGGCGTGCACCCAAGCGGTGATGTGCGCCGAGGTCGGGCACATGGAGCTGGCCCACGACTACACCTATGAGGCGGCGCTGATCGACCTGCGCGACCTGCACGCCAACACTCGCGACGGCTTGCACATGGCGTCGCTGGCCGGAGCGTGGACCGCGCTGGTGGCCGGTTTCGGTGGCCTGCGCGACGACGAGGGCATCCTGTCGCTCGACCCGCATCTGCCGGATTCCTTCGCGTGCCTGCGGTTTCGGTTGATGTGGCAGGAATACCGGTTGACCGTCTGCGCCACCCACGACGACGTCACCTACACCCTGCGCGACGGGCCCGACGGTGAGCTGACGATCCGCCACGCCGGCGAAGAGCTGAAGCTGAGTACGGAGGAGCCGACGACGGTTGCCGTACGGGTTCGCGAGCCGCTGCTACCGCCGCCGTCGCAGCCGCCAGGGCGGGAGCCGGTACACCGGCGCGCCGTCGCATCCAAGAGGTTTCCGGTCAGCCAGCCGAGCTGATCAGGAAATCACACGAGCCCGGTGATCACGGCAAGGATCGCGGCAAACCACGCCAACACAGCGGCCAGCACACACAACGACCCCAACGCCATCAACTTGTCGCTGCGCGGGGCCTGCTGATTCATCATGACTTTGGGGCTTCGTGGCATGCGGCGAAACACGTCCCCCCACTCCACCCGTGACGTGGCCCGCTTGAATCCGGTGGGATCACCCGCCACGCGGTCGGTCGGCGCCACCCCGGCGCCGTTCGCGAAGAGCACCAGTCCAACCACAAACATCACTGCGCCGACGATGAAGCACACCAAGGCGAGCCAAAACATGCATTCAGCGTTGCCCCCGATGTGCTGTCTTCAAACACCGGCAGGCTAACCAGCCGAGCTGACCGGCTCGATCGGCAGCCACCGCAACGCCCCGGGAGCGTCGGCGGGCACCACCGGCTGCTTCGGTGCGATCGGGTCGAGCCGGCGATACGGCTCGCCCTGGCGCGGCCGCAGGTCCTCCTGGCCCTTGTTCGGCCACAGCGAGGCAGCGCGTTCGGCTTGCGCGGTGATCGAAAGTGACGGATTGACACCGAGATTCGCCGAAACCGCGGCGCCGTCGTGCACCGACAGGGTCGGATATCCGTACACCCGCTGATACGGGTCGATCACCCCGTGCTCGGGGCTGTCGCCGATGACCGCACCGCCGAGGAAATGCGCGGTCAGCGGGATGTTGAACAGCTCACCCCACGTTCCGCCCGCCACGCCGTCGATCTTCTTGGCGATACGGCGCGTGACCTCGTTGCCGACCGGAATCCAGGTCGGGTTCGGTTCACCGTGTCCCTGCTTGCTGTAGTAGCGGCGGAAACCGAGCCTGCTGCGTTTGGTGAACGTGGTGATCGAGTTGTCCAAGTGTTGCATCACCAGCGCGATCATCGTGCGCTCGCTCCAGTGCCGGGGATTGAGCAGCCGCAGCGTTCCCCGCGGGTCCTCGCCGGCGTTGTGCAACAGCTGCTTCCAGCGCGGCACATCGGTGCCCTCGGGGCCGGGTCCGTCGGTCATCAACGTCTGCAACAACCCCATGGCGTTGGAGCCCTTGCCGTAGCGAACCGGTTCGATGTGGGTGTCCGACGTCGGGTGGATCGACGACGTGATCGCCACCCCGTGGGTGAGGTCGAGATCCGGTGAGACTTCGAGCTTTCCGGCGCCGACGATCGACTCGGAATTGGTGCGGGTCAACACCCCGAGCTTTTCGGACAACTTGGGGAGCTTGCCCTTGTCGCGCATCTTGAACAGCAGCTTCTGGGTGTTGAACGTCCCGGCCGCCAGCACCAAATGCTGGGCGGTGAAGGTGCGCCGTTTCCTGCGCAGCCAACGTCCGGTGCGCACGGTATGTACCTGCCAGAGGCCGTCGGCCCGCTGCTCGAAGCCGGTGACCGTAGTCATCGGATGTACTTGTGCCCCTGCGGATTCCGCGAGGTAGAGGTAATTCTTGACCAGTGTGTTCTTGGCGTTGTGGCGACAGCCGGTCATGCACTCGCCGACTTCGCGGCAGCCGGTGCGCGCCGGCCCCGCCCCGCCGAAGTACGGGTCCGGCACGGTCTTGCCGGGCGCCTTCTGCCCGTCCGGGCCGAAGAACACCCCGACCGGGGTGGGCACGAACGTATCGCCGACGCCCATCTCCTCGGCGACCTCCTTGACGATGCGGTCGGCGTCGGTGAACGTCGGGTTCTTGACCACGCCGAGCATTCGCTGCGCCTGGTCGTAGTGCGGCATCAGCTCGGCGCGCCAGTCGGTAATGTGCGACCACTGCCTGTCGGCGAAGAACGGCTGTGGCGGCACGTAGAGCGTGTTGGCGTAGTTCAGCGATCCGCCGCCGACACCCGCGCCGGCCAGGATCATGACGTTGCGCAGCAGGTGGATTCGCTGAATGCCGTAGCAGCCAAGTTTCGGCGCCCACAGAAACTTGCGCAGATTCCACGAAGTCTTGGCGAAGTCCTCGTCGGAGAAGCGGCGGCCGGCCTCGAGCACTCCGACGCGATAGCCCTTTTCCGTCAGCCGCAACGCGGTGACGCTGCCCCCGAAACCCGACCCGATGATGAGGACGTCGTAATCCGGTTCCATCGGACCAGCCTATCGCTCAGCTGCCGACGGTCAGACCGACCTTCTGGAATTCCTTGAGGTCGCAGTAGCCGGCCTTGGCCATCGACCGGCGCAGCCCGCCGACCAGGTTCAGGGAGCCGAACGGGTCGTCGGACGGGCCGCCCAGCACCTGCCGCAGCGGGGCCCGCTCCCCGACGGCGACTTGCAGCAGAGCACCGCGCGGCAGCGACGGGTGCGCGGCCGCGGCGGGCCAGAACCATCCGTCGCCGAGCGCCTCGGCGGCTTCGGCGAGGGGCGTGCCCAGCACCACCGCGTCGGCGCCGCAGGCGATCGCCTTGGCCAGGTCGCCGGAGGTGTGGATGTCGCCGTCGGCGAGCACGTGCACGTAGCGGCCGCCGGTTTCGTCGAGGTATTCGCGGCGCGCGGCTGCGGCGTCGGCGATCGCGGTGGCCATCGGCACGCTTATCCCGAGCACCTCGTCGCTGGTGGTCACGCCGCTGGTGGACCCGTAGCCGACGATGACGCCGGCCGCCCCGGTGCGCATCAGGTGCAGGGCGGTGCGATGGTCGAGCACGCCGCCGGCCACCACCGGGACGTCAAGCTCCGCGATGAACGTCTTCAGATTCAGCGGTTCGCCATCGGTGGCAACCCGCTCAGCGGACACGATTGTGCCCTGGATGACCAGCAGGTCAATTCCGGCAGCCACCAACGCCGGCGTGAGCGCCTGTGCGTTCTGCGGGCTGACGCGGACCGCGGTGATCACGCCCGCCTCCCGGATGCGCGCCACCGCGGCGGCCAGCAGCTCGGAATCCAGCGGGGCGGCATGCAGCTGCTGCAACAGCCGAATGGCCGCCGACGGCTCGGGCTCTTTGGCGGCCGCCTCTACTACTTGAGCGATCTTGGCCTGATAGTCGGCGTGGCGGCCGATCAACCCTTCGCCGTTGAGCACCGCCAGGCCGCCGAGCCGGCCGAGCTCGACAGCGAACTCCGGTGACACCAGCGCATCGGTCGGATGGGCCACAACGGGGATCTCGAACCGGTAGGCGTCGAGTTGCCACGTGGTCGACACGTCCTGCGACGAGCGGGTGCGCCGCGAGGGCACGATGTTGATGTCGTCGAGTTCGTAGGTACGACGGGCGGTTCGGCCCATGCCGATCTCGACCATGTCACGCATGAAAGGTCAGCCTCGTTTCCCTGCGAGATCGACGTTTTGCAGCAAAAGACCGAGAAGCGACCTGCAAAACGTCGATCTCGGCGCGCTGAGCGGCGCGTTGAGGTGAGGCACAAGCGTCTCCCTCACCGGACGTAGTAGTTGGGCGCTTCGGCCGTCATGGTGATGTCGTGCGGGTGGCTTTCCTTGAGACCCGCCGCCGTGATCCGGACGAATTGCGCCCGCTGCAGCGCCTCGATGGTGGGCGACCCGGTGTAGCCCATCGCGGCACGCAGCCCGCCGGTGAGCTGATGGATCACCGACGACAACGGCCCGCGGAACGGCACCCGGCCCTCGATGCCCTCGGGCACCAGCTTGTCCTCGGAGAGCGCGTCGTCGGCGAAGTACCGGTCCTTGGAGTACGACTTCGCTTCACCGCGACCCTGCATGGCGGCCAGGGACCCCATGCCGCGGTAGCTCTTGTACTGCTTGCCGTTGACGAAGATCAGCTCACCGGGCGCCTCGCCGGTGCCCGCCAGGAGTGATCCCAGCATGGTCGTCGACGCGCCCGCGGCCAGCGCCTTGGCGATGTCGCCGGAGTACTGCAGCCCGCCGTCGGCGATCACCGGCACACCAGCCGGGCCGCACACCGCGACGGCCTCGAGGATCGCGGTGATCTGCGGCGCCCCCACCCCGGCGACCACCCGGGTGGTGCAGATCGACCCGGGACCCACACCGACCTTGACCGCATCGGCGCCGGCCTCGACCAGCGCCGCGGCGCCCGATCTGGTGGCGACGTTGCCGCCGACGACCTCGATGCGGTCGCCGACCTCGGCCTTGAGCTTGCCGACCATGTCGAGCACCAGCCGGTTGTGCGCGTGCGCGGTGTCCACGACCAGCACGTCGGCACCGGCGTCCACCAGGGACATGGCCCGAACCCAGGCGTCGTCGCCGACCCCGACGGCCGCGCCGACCAACAGCCGGCCGTCGCTGTCCTTGGTGGCCAGCGGGTGTTGTTCGGTCTTGACGAAGTCCTTGACGGTGATCAGCCCGGTCAGCCGTCCGCGGCCGTCGACGATCGGCAACTTCTCGATCTTGTGCCGGCGCAGCAGGCCCAGCGCCGCGTCGGCGCTGACACCCTCCTGGGCGGTGATCAGCGGGGCTTTGGTCATCACCTCGGCGACCTGCTTGGACTGGTCGACTTCGAAGCGCATGTCGCGGTTGGTGATGATGCCCACCAGCCCGCCCGCGTCGTCGACCACCGGCAGCCCCGAGATGCGGAACCGGGCGCACAGCGCGTCTACCTCGGCCAGCGTGTTGTCCGGTCGGCAGGTGACCGGGTCGGTGACCATACCGGCCTCCGACCGCTTCACCGTTTCCACCTGTCCGGCCTGTTCGTCGACGGGCAGATTACGGTGCAGCACGCCCATGCCGCCGGCCCGGGCCATTGCGATCGCCATCCGTGACTCGGTGACGGTGTCCATCGCGGAGCTGACCAGCGGCACCTTGAGGCGGATCTTCTTGGTCAGCTGGCTGGAGGTGTCCGCTGCGGCGGGCACCACGTCGGAGGCGGCCGGCAGGAGCAGGACGTCGTCGAAGGTCAATCCCAGCATCGCGACCTTGTGCGGATCGTCACCCCCGGTGGGGACCGCATCCTCGCCGAGGCCACCCGGGCGCCCGTAGAGGGTGGCAATCATGTCGCCGTTGCCTTCAAGGCGGGACAAGCCGGATGACATCGCTGAGGCCCTCCAACCGCATGCGGAGTGAGAAGCCCATCCTATCGGCTCACGCCGACGCTGCGACGACGCGCGCCGCATGCGGCGCGTGGGCCGCAACCTGTGCGCTGGCGCGATGCCCGCAAGGCTGCGTAATGTGGAGCCGTGCGCGACTACCTCCCGCCGGGATTGCCGCCCGACCCGTTTGCCGACGACCCATGCGATCCGTCGGCGGCTCTGGACGCCGTCGAGCCCGGTCAGCCGCTGGACCCTCAGGAGCGGATGGCCGTCGAGGCCGACCTGGCCGATCTGGCCGTGTACGAAGCTCTCTTGGCGCACAAGGGTATTCGCGGCCTGGTGGTGTGTTGCGACGAATGTCAGCAGGACCACTACCACGACTGGGATATGTTGCGCGCCAACCTGCTCCAGCTCTTGGTCGACGGCACAGTCCGTCCTCACGAGCCGGCGTATGACCCCGAGCCCGATGCCTACGTCACCTGGGACTACTGCCGCGGCTACGCCGACGCCTCGCTGAACGAGGCGACCTCGGATACCGAGGGCTTTCACGGGCGCCGCTGAGCAGACACCCGTTTAGCGCTCGCACCAATTTCCGCCCGCGTTGCGCACTTTTTCGGCGCACACGTCGCGGATCTCGCTCAGCTCTTCGACCGTGCGGTTTGCGCTTCCGATATCGACGAGCAGGCAAGCCAGCGCCCAGCGCAACGGCACCAACCCCAAGCGGCCCGTGAGCTCCAGCGCCGCATCACCGACGGCTCTGGCCCGATCGAGGGCAGCGGCGCTGCATAACGCCGCGGCCAACACCATTTCGCTTTTGGCTACATGTCGCGCCGACACCTGGCCCGGGTCAGCCGCCAACTCAACCGCGGCCTCGGCGTGCCGGACGGCGCTCGCCCCATCGCCGGACGCCATCGCCAACTCGGCGGCGACCCACGCTCGGCGCACCGAGAGTCGATGCACCGCCGCTGTGGCCAGTATCCGGTCGGCCCGGGCGAGGAGTGTCGCGGACGCGGCCAAGCGACCGATCCCGAGCGCGTCGGCAGCCAGTCCGATCAGCGCATCGGCCCGGGCCTCAACGTCGGCGCCGGCCAATGCCAATGCCCTGCCATCGCAGCCGCGGGCCAGCGTGTGCCAGCCCAGCTGACGCAGGAATGAACCGTGTGTGCTGTGCGCCAGCGAGGCAAGCCGATCGGGCGGCGCACTCCGCAGCAGGGTCGCGAGGTCGTTAAGCGCGCTGCCGTAGCGGCCCTGGCCGCCGCCGGCGACCGCCCGCAGCCATAGCTGACGCGGTGTGTGTGCCGTCGGCAGCGGCCAGCGGCCCGGCTGGTCTCCGAACGCGACAGCGGTAAGGTTGGTCTCGATCGTTGCCTCGCAACGCATATCAATCACGGTGAGCATTAGTTAAATGTTCATGGTTTCTGCGTTACGCCGATATTAACCACTGCGGCGACACTGGTATTTGCCACGTCCATCCCACTGCCGTGCGAGCAGGCAAATCACGAGATAGAACCACTTCGAGGTAGCACCGGGGCGGTAGGCGAATAGATCTCGGCGATGAACGAGAAGTAAATTCTCAAGGCACAGTTGGGCATTCGGCAATAAATACCCAAGTTGACGGAAATTTGTCAGCTCCCCTACCTTTAGTGCCGACGAGTTGTCACCGCTGACACGCTCGAATCAGTTGACGACTTAGCGGTTTGGAAACTGGCCTTCTGATGGGCGTGTAGAGAGGGACTTCAATGCCACAGCCGGAGCAACTACCAGGCCCCAACGCCGATATCTGGGAATGGCAATTGCAGGGCCTATGCCGGGGCGTGGATTCGTCGGTGTTCTTCCATCCCGACGGCGAGCGCGGCCGGGCCCGTCTGCAGCGTGAGCGACGGGCCAAGGAGTTCTGCCGCCAATGCCCGGTGATGGCGCAGTGCCGCGCCCATGCGCTGGAAGTCGGTGAGCCGTACGGGATCTGGGGCGGTCTGTCGGAATCCGAGCGCGATCTGCTGCTCAAACGCGATATACGGCGGACGCGCATGATCCCGCGCACCGCCTAGTTGCCTTTCGTATCGAATTGGGTGTCGTCAGGGGCGGGCCGGAAAAGGCAACCACCCCTGACGACTTGGTGGCCCTCGGTGGGCGAGCTTCACCGCGACGACGAGCGTTGTTGTACGACAACGCCGCCCGGTTTATCGGCCCCCCTCGCCGTCGCTGACCAGGTTGTCGAAATCGTGTTGCCACCGCGTGTGGCGGGCGCGGTTTAGGACTGTCCGGGTGCCGGCGAACAATGCCATCGCGGCGCCGGTCACGCCTAACCACGTTGCCAATGCGGCCGCGACGGCTTCGTCCACGGCGGTCCTCGTCGGCGGAGCGACTTGGAAACCGTTCTGGTCCACCCAGATATCGATCGAATCACCAGATTTGACCGGCTGACGCGTCTTGACTGCGCCGGTGTGTTCGGCCCCGGCAGCAAACCACCGGGCACGCACCGCCATCGTCTTGCTCCGCCAGATTTGCGTAGGGCTGTCGTCGATGACCGTCCCGCTGATCATCTGCCGACTCTGGGCTTGCTCGGCGTAAACGCTCTGGCGGGAGTCGTAAACGGCAGTGCCCACGGCGGCGGCGACCGGGATGGCCAGCAGCGACAAGGCAACGGCGAACACCAACACCAGGGCCTCGACCCGGTCGCTGAGGCGGATCAGGGGGTTGCGCCCAAACAACCGCACAAACCGCCACCGCGGCAGCCGCACGCTGAACGTGTCGATCTCGGCGTAATAGTCAGGTTGCTGGGTAGTCATCGAAGAGTCCTGGTAGCGGTCGCTATGACTCCATAGTCGTAGGTAAGCCCGCTGCGAGCTTTGACCCAGCCAGACAACGAAACCCCCGGGATTTGTCGCGCCTCGACAACGCTGCTGGTTAATCGGTGTCGGTGGCCGCCAGTTCGATCATCATGGCCAGCCGCTTTTTGGCGTCGTCCAACGCCAGGGGCGTGATCTCGGTCATCTTGCGCAGCCGGTAACGCACAGTGTTCTCGTGCACCCCGAGATGCTCACCCGCCTCGACCGGATCGCCCTGCGCCTCCAGCCAGGCCCGCAGCGTCGCCACGTACTCGGTCCCGTTGGCCTGGTCATGGCGACGCAGCGCCGCCACCGGTCCCCGGTCTGGAGATCGACCCGAGTGCGCCGCGGTGCGCAATCGCTGCAGCAGGATGTCATCCCACGCCTCGTCGTAGGCCGGCGGCGCGGACCTTGGCGACGCCTCCTGTAGCGCCAGGCACTCATCTGCCTCCTGGCGGGCGGACGGCAGCTCCGCCACCTCGGCGGGCCCACTGATGCCGGCTAGCAGCGTCACCCGGTCAGGCAGTGCCGCCCGCAAACCGGTGATCCAGCGCCGCGCCGTCGCCGCCTCTTCGGCGGGAATCAAGGTGTAGACGGTGTTGCCGGCCAACGCGCTGCGGCCCGGCCGAGACCACCCGAAACCGGTGGTGGCGCGCTCGAACGCCAACAGCAGCGCGGCATCGCGGTCGGTGCCGATGAGCGCTTGCACCGCGATCACCCGCAGCTCGCTACGCGGCAGGCCCAGCCTGCTAACCGCCGTCGCGGCGTCGGCGCTGCCCTCAAGCAACCGGATTACCAGTTCGGATTCGACCTGACGCTCCAGGTCCGCGCTCGCTCGTGACCGCAGCAAATGTAGGGCCACGGTATGGGCGCCCTCGGCCAAGGCGGTGCGCGCGGTGCCGTCGAGCGGCGCCGAACACGCCACCCACACCGACCCCATCAGTTCTCGTCCCGAGCGCACCGCCACCACCATGCGCCCGGTCACGCCATGTTCGGCGTCCTCGTCGACAAACAGTGGATCGTCGGACGCCGCCAGGTGCGCGAATACCCCACGGGCCTCGAACAATGCCCGTAGCTGCTCTGGCGTCTGTCGTCCCAGGATCGTCTCCACCCGAGCCGCATCAGCGTGCTGCTGCGACCTCGAATACGCCAGCACCCGCAACTGCTGATCGTGAATGACGACGGCGCCGCCGACTGCGTCAGCAAGACTGTCGGCGAGCGCGAACAAATCCGTTGGGCCACGGCCAGATTCGGTCTCTCGGCCTTCCAGCACCAGCCCGTAGACCACCGCAGCCAACTCGCTCCACGACAGCGTCTCGTCGACCACCATCACCGCGCCGGCATCGGAATCACCGTCGAACGCGATCGGCTCCTCCCCGCCGCGCGTCAACACCACAACGGCACGTGCCGACGCCGCCCACTGCACCGCTTCGCTGACCGAGTCGGCACCGATCGCCAGCAATACATCGCCCACCACCGAGCGGCCGCGGGCGACTTCGTGGATCACTACACTGCGCAGTTCAGTTGACCTGGGAACCGAGCAAAACCGTAACCGGACCCCATAGCCGCCAAGCACGTTGACGAGGCGGTCCAGCGTGATCACTATTCGCCTCCCCTAACCGGATCGGTTTGCCCAGCTTAGTCAAGGTCGAGTTCGCCTAGCGACGACCGCGGCCGAGCGGACTCGGCGCTGGCAACGGCGCCGGTGCCGAACTGCACCCCTAGGCCGTGTAGTGCCCCCGCGCGGCTGATGTCGCTGGGCGAGACGATGCCGAGCAGCTCGCCGTCGCGGAGCACCACTGCGCGGCCGTCCGAGCATCCCGCCCGGGTTGCCACCACCGACCCCCAGTCGCCAGCGTGCATGTGGTCGCGATGGCGCAAGGCCACGGAGGGCGCCACCTTCAGATTCCCATCGCTGCAACGCGATGCGACTGTGGTGGCCATTTGTGTCGCTGTGGTCACTGATTCCCAGTAATTGGCTGGGCGTTGACGCATCGCCGACGCTGACCGCGGTTGTCATCGCTATGTGCGCGTCGCTGGGGCTGGTGTATGGGGGCACCACCAACAGAGCCAGTCTTCCGAACTCCTTACCGAACACTGTTATGACGTTTGGCGAGCCTTGGCTGGCGTCGAGGACCACGTCGCCGCCCAGATGTTTGAGGCTCGAAGGTGCTGAGGACCAATCGCTTTGGTGATAACGGACCCGATCAATCACACCAAGCCGTAGCGACAGCGCCGCGAGCAGTGACGGAAGTTCCGCGGCAAGCCTCGTTGATCGTGGCCACCAGGCCCCCTGGACAAAACCGCAGGACCGGTGTGCGGGTTTGAAACGCAAGCGCAAGGTCCCGATTGCCGATCGGTGTTCTAATGCGGCGCTCGTTTGTTCAGTGGTTGTGGACATATGTGGCTTTGCCTTCCTTACCGTTTTTGGAAACGATGTTCTTCGCGCAGGGTTTGTCATGGGCCCCGCGCGTGAAACCGCTGACCTAACTTCCATGGTGGAATGAATCCCGGCGGTCGGCTTGCCATAACGCGACAACACGAGTGCCCGTTTTTGTCGCTACGCCACATCGCGAATTGCGCCGCGTTTAGACACGACTTGTCTCCGGGCTCAACCGGGCGATACGACTGCCATGATCAGGAAGAACACCGCCATGCCGAGTAGTACCAACGCCACCGGCTCAATCAGGTCAAGCATTTTGCGGTCACCTCCTCTTCCCGGGATTCTTTACCAGCAGCGTTCAACCCATGGCGCACGCCATCTAACCGACGTAGCGCGTTGTGCTGCAGGAGGTCTCGGGCCGGCTGTGCCACATGCCGACTTATCTGATCCCCACTGATTCGCGATGGTCTGCGCAGACCGGTGCGCGTCCCTTAGCATCTCGACTCCTCGGGTGGCGTGACGCGAGGTGGTAGAGACCATGCAGTGTCAGAAGATGTCAATCGCAACAGGGCCCCCTCAACTGAGGCTGCGATAGGCAGCCGGTAGTTGCTATCGGTGATATGCAGGAGTCGGTCGACCGCTTCGCTGGGTACCAGCACCCATCGCACACCTGTCCGCTGCGCTTTTTCGGCGATCCTGACCAACGCGCGGAAGCCGTCGCCGCTGACGAAATCGACACCGCGAAGGTCGAGGATTAAGGGCCGACCCGGATTAGCCACGTCGTCGACGTAATCGCTCAGCCGGGCGGCATTGCCGGCGTCGACCGCACCGCACGCCTGGATAATCGTTGCGCCCGGCTGGAAATGGGTGCGCAGTGACATGCTGGAGTAATCGGTCGCAACACGACAATCGCGCGCAGGTAGCCGTTCGGAGGCGTCGGTGCGCGAACGCTCGTTAATGGTCGAAATCATCACAAATATTCCTGATTGCCTTGTGCTGGTGACTATCCGGGTTCCCTACGTCGAGCCATCAAATCGCGTCAGCGGTGTGCAAGCCGTATGGCACGGCTTTGAGCAGTACGACGGTGAGGCTGGCGCCACTGGGCAGCGTGTAGGTCCGCCGCTCCCCGGGGCGTGCGCCCGCGATTGCGGCGCCCAGCGGCAATTGGTTGGAGTACACCTCCATGTCGCCGTATTCGGCGCCGCGCGCGCCCAGCAGGAAAGTTTCGGTTTCACCGGTGTCGTCGTAGCGGACCGTCAAAACCATGCCGGGTTCGGCGACCCCATCGTCTGGTGGGTCCTCGCCGACGACAGCATTGACCAACAGATCGTGAATCTGGTGGATCCGTGTCTGCCAGGAGCGCTGGACCGCGGTCGCGTTTTCGTCGGTATCAACGTCAGCGCCTGCGGCGGCAGACAACTCACGAAGCGTGGCCAGTTCCCGTTGTAGTCGCTCGTAGGCCGACGGCGAGATCCAGGCGGGTTGCGTGCTGGTCATATTCGTTCCTCCATTTATCCCCCTGCGCCCTTGTAAGCAGCTTGTAGCCCAGGGCTTTTCGCCACATATCTCCCGTAGGGCACCGCGTCTAGCAGCGTCACGAGCCGCCCTCTTTCATGTGGGATTGCATAGATGCGCTGGTCGCCAGGTCTGGCGCCGGCGATCGACCGGCCCAGCGGCGACGCCATCGAGTAGGCCGTGATATCGGTGTCTTCGACGTCGGCCCTGCCCAGGAGAAATGTTTCGGTTTCGCCAGTGTCGTCGTAGCGAATGGTCAAAACCATGCCCGGTTCGGCGATGAGCTCGCCAACTGGTTTCCCATCTACGATCGCATTGGCCAGCAGATCTTCGATGTCACGGATGCGTGCTTGTCGCGCTGAGTGGCGCGCAAGGAGACTCGCGTCGTAATCCATTAAATCGTCGGGAACCTCGATGCTGCGCCGCGAGCGCAGGGCGAAACTTTCGTTCTGCAGCTCGATGTAGTGCTGCCGCGTCATCCAGCGTGGGGTGCTGGTCATTTGCTTAAAGTCCTTTCGTATCAGGTGGGTTGTCGCCAGAGCGGGTCGATGCAACCGCTCCTAAACGACTCGGGCGCCTTAGTGGGCGAAATTTCGCTGCGATCTACGCCCGCGGGTATCGGGGTACCTACGACCGTTGCGGCGCAGCGGATCGAACTCGGCCAGGGCTTGGGGTTGCTTGCCGGTGGTGATCTGTTCGGCCAACAGTCGGCCGGTAACCGGGCCGTGCGCCAATCCCCACATGCCATGCCCGCCTGCCACATAGATCCCCGGTGACACCTCACCGATCAGCGGACGGCCATCTGAGGTGACCGAGTAGGCACCAATCCATACAGCGCTGTGCTCGGCCCAGCGCATCCCATCCAGCAATGGACTGGCTGAGGCGATGATGGCCTCTACCCGTTGCGGTAGGACAGGCTCATGCCGGTGGCGGAATTCCATTGTGCCCGAAACGCGTACCGCGCCCTGGTAGGGCGTACACGCCAACCGCGCGCTCGGCAAGTAGATAGGGCTCGGTATCGGGCGGTCCGCGGGCACCGTAAACGAGTAGCCGCAACTGGCTTGCACCGGGACGCACAGCCAGCGGCCCGCCAGCGCCGACAACCGGGCGCCGGTGGCGATTACCGCAACGTCGCCGGTCAATGCCTCG
Source organism: Mycobacterium fragae (assembly GCF_002102185.1). GTDB lineage: Bacteria > Actinomycetota > Actinomycetes > Mycobacteriales > Mycobacteriaceae > Mycobacterium > Mycobacterium fragae. The sequence continues at coordinate 105,838 of NZ_LQOW01000025.1, read as the reverse complement.
CGGTGCGCGCGCAGGGTGACACCGGCGCCCGAGCTAACGACCTCGCTGATTTCCAGTCTGCGCATAGTCGCACCGCGTTCCACTACGCTGCGGCCCAGGGCCTCGACGAACCGGTGCGGGTCGACGAAGCGCTGACCGTTGATGTTCAGTCCCGCAGTGACGGTCGGCGACGCCAGGGGCACTTGCTCGCTCAACGCCTCGCCGGACAGCGCCGTGACATACATTTTTTGGCCCGCATTTTCGAGTTGGCGTAGTTGCCATAGCATGTGCTCCGCCTCTGCGGTGCTCCGAAACACCGCGGTGATCGGTGCGTCGGTCACCGGCGCGTCGACCCCATTGGCGAGAAGCACGTCGAAAGCTTCGATGCAATCCTCGTTGAGGGCCGCGTTGGCCCGCATCGCCCGCCTCCACGACGATCGCCAGGGCGCGCTCGGCGTGCGCAATGCGCGCAGCCCGTGGCGGAGAACGCCCGGGGAGTTCGGGGGAAAGGTTAACCCTGGGGCAATCCATCCGCCGTTGCCCCAGGAGGCACCGGCGGCAACGCCGGTGCGGTCCACCACCGTGACTTCGACGCCGCGCTCTTGCAAGAACCACGCCGTCGACAATCCGACGATGCCAGCACCGACGACGATCGCCGATCGGGGTCCTTCGTCGATTCGCTCGACGCCGACCATCAAACACCTCCACAGCTGGGATTTCGACTGGTAATCCCATGGTGGCGTAGGTCAGGGCGGCAGTGTTTGCTGTAACTGGACAACGGCGCGGTGGGTCATTGTCGCCCTCCGACAACGCTGTCCCGTGACCGCGACTTGCGTGGCGAAGTCAAGGATTCACAGCAAGAAACACGTACGCGGCGAACAGGACTAGATGAACTGCGCCCTGCAGCCTGGTCGCACGGCCGGGTACCACGGTAAGCACGCTGACCACGACGGTCAGCGTGAGAAGCACGAGCTGCATGCCTCCGAGGCCAAGAATCAGTGGACCCGGCAGCCACACCGACGCGACTGCAAGAGCCGGGATGGTCAGCCCGATGCTCGCCATCGCCGAGCCGTAGGCCAGGTTCAGGCTGATCTGGACGCGCCCGCGCCACGCCGCGCGCGCCGCGGCCAACGTCTCCGGCAGCAGCACCAGCAACGCGATCACCACGCCGACGAACGACTGCGGGAATCCGACCGCCGCAACCGCGGTCTCGATCGGCTGCGACTCGATCTTGGCCAGGCCCACGACCGCGACCAGCGCGGCCAGCAGCATCGCAAGGCTCCTCAGCGCGGAACGTGTGCTCGGCGGCGGCGCGTGCTCATCGTCGTCTATGACCACGTCCTCCTGGGTCACCGGCAGAAAGAAGTCCCGGTGGCGCACGGTCTGGGTGAACACGAACACGACATACAGTCCGAGCGACGCGAGGGCGGCGAAGGCCAGCTGGCCGGGCGTGAACTCCGGACCCGGGTGGCTGGTGGTGAACGTCGGCAATACCAGGCTGAGCGTGGCGAGCGTGGTGACGGTGGCCAGCGCGGCGCCGCTGCCTTCGGCGTTGAACAGCGTGACGCCGTAGCGCAGAGAGCCGATCAGCACAGACACTCCGACGATGCCCGTCGTCGTGATCATCGCGGCGGCGAACACGGTGTCGCGGGCAAGCGTGGCCGAGCCCTCACCACCCGACACCATCAGCGTGACGATCAGGGCCACCTCGATGACGGTCACCGCGATGGCGAGCACCAGCGACCCGAACGGCTCGCCCACGCGGTGGGCGACGACCTCGGCGTGCTCCACCGCGGCGAGCACGGCGCCGCCAAGCAACACGGCCACCAAAACCGCAGGCGCCGAACCGATCTCACGACCCCACGTCAGCGCCAGCGCCACGAGCGCGAGAAACGGCACCACCATGGTCCATGACAGGCCGTTCAGCATCACGCGCACGCGACTTGGCAATACCACGCGATTCAACATATAGGCGGTCTGCACGGCAAACCGGGGCGGGACATCCAGCGCCCTTGTGTGCAGCTGAACAATCCGAATACGGTCGCGATGTGGTCGATCGGATTGGTGCCGGTGAGGGAAGGGCACAGCCGCCGACAGGCAGGTATGTGCTGGGCCACTCCTACGGCGAGCTTGATCGGCTGATCATCCAGGCGCGCTTGATCGGGCCGATCACGCGCCGGTTCTTCGCGGCGGCCGGGATCGCACGCGGGATGCGGGTACTCGACATCGGCAGCGGAGTCGGGGACGTCGCGTTCCTGGCCGCTGAATTGGTCGGTGACGTCGGCGAGGTCATCGGTGTCGATCGCGCTTCCGCCGCGCTCGAGGTTGCCCGACGACGAGCGGACTCGCTGGCTGTGTCCAATGTGACGTTCCTCGAGGGCGACCCGGCGCAATTGAGCTTTGACCGCCCATTCGATGCGATCGTCGGCCGCTATGTGCTGATGTTCCAACCCGATCCTGCGGTGTGGCTGCGCGGCCTGCTGCGGCACGTGGGCCCTGGCGGCATCGTCGTGTTCCAGGAACCAGAGTGGGCGCGCGCACGCTCTGCTCCGCATGTGCCCAGCTGGCAGCAATGCTGCCGCCTTGTGGTCGAGGGTTTCATCGCGGGGGGCGCCGACCCGGAGATGGGCACCAAGCTGCCGGCCGTCTACGCCGCCGCTGGTCTTCTCGCGCCGAAGCTCGCCATGGAGACGGCGATCGGCGCCGGCGCGGGCGGCGCCGAACAGGTGCATTTGACGACCGATGTCCTGGTGACCCTGCTACCCGAGCTTGAAAGGCTCGGTTGCGTCGCACCGGGCGAGGTGGATCCCGCCACTGTTGCTGATCGAGTCCTCGCCGACATCGCCGCTTGCGGCAGCGTCTTCGTCGGCCGCTCTGAAATCGGCGCCTGGTCTAGAAAGCCGACCTGAAGCCGGCCGCACCCGTTTCCGCATTCGCTGATCGGGGTAGGCCCCGCCCATGAAAAAGGGCCCAGCCATTGCGGCCGCGGTGCTTACCGCGGCCATCGCACCGTTAGGCGCATGCGCCAAGCAGAACAGCACCCAGCCCAATACGTCACCGCTCACCTCCGCGCCACCTGGCGCGCAAAAGATGACCACGCAGTTGAAGAGCGCCGACGGGACTCCGGTAGCCAAAGCCACGTTCGATTTCGCGAACGGCTACGCGACGGTGACCGTGGAGGCCGGTCCCAACCAAGTCCTGACCCCCGGTTTCCACGGGCTCCATATCCACTCGGTGGGCAAATGCGAGGCCAATTCGGTTGCGCCCACGGGAGGCCCGGCCGGGGACTTCAACTCTGCTGGAGGCCACTACCAGGCGCCGGGCCACACCGGTTACCCCGCCAGCGGCGACCTGACGTCATTGGAAGTGCGCCCGGACGGCTCGGCGAAACTCGTCACTACGAGCAGCTCGTTCACCGCCGCGGACCTGAGAAATAGCTCGGGTACCGCGCTGATAATTCACCAGGACCCGGGCAACCTCGGCAATATGCCCGCTGACGAATCGGGTAAGCGGGTGGCTTGCGGTGTAATTTCCGCGGCGGCCACCACGACGACCTCGTCCACTACGGCGACAACTACCGTCACGACGATCACGACCACGACCGCCGTGCCGCCGCCGTCTACAAGCACGAGCACGAGCACCGTCACAGTCACCAGCACCCCCACCGTCACGTCCACGCCGAGCACGACAACGACTCCCAGCCTGCCTCCCGGCACCTAGTGCGAGCGCGGCACTCAGTGAGCGTGGTGCTTAGCTCGGGATTGTGAAATCCCTCGTTATGTTGCTCCGCGAGACGGTCGCGGTTCGGATAGTGATCGCCGCGGTGCTCGGAATCGCCGTCGCTGTGGCGGTGGGTAACACCGTCGGCTGGCGATTCGCGATCACCGGCTGGGTCGTTAGCGCCGGTGTCTATGTAGTGTGGACGCGGCTCATCCTGGGCGGAATGGATGCCGATCAAACCTGCGAATATGCGACCAGGGAGGACCCCACCCGGTGGGCGGCCGACGCGGTCATCGTGTCGGCGAGCGTCGCGAGCCTCGGCGGGGTCGGTTACGTGGTGGCCGCCGCGTCGCGTTCAGGCCCCGGAGCCATAGAAGCCGCGGTCGTCGGCGTTCTGACCGTCGCCGCATCCTGGTTTGCCGTGCACACGTTGTTCACGGTGCACTACGCGCGGCTCTATTACTCAGATGAGCCGGGTGGAATCAACTTCCACGACCCGGAGCCACCCCGCTTCCGCGACTTCGCGTATGTCGCCTTCACCGTAGGTATGACGTTTCAGGTGTCGGACACCGAGATCGGGCTGACGTCCATCAGGGCGACGGTGTTGCGCCATGCGCTGCTGTCCTATCTTCTCGGCGCCGTCGTTTTGGCGGTCACCGTCAACCTGATCGCGGGATTGGGTTCCAAGGTGTGATCGAGTCGCGGCGGCGACCCTTTGCTGAGCCGCATTTGTGGCTTAGCTCTGTGCGAGGGCCGCGGCAGACGATGCGTGACCGGCTAACCGTTTTAGTCTCCCTGCATGGATCGTATCTGGCAGTGGGTGTGGGATAGGTATGGAGCGAGGTACTCGTGGGCAATCTGGGTAGGCCTGTTCGCCTCGTTGCTGCCGGCCAACCTCGTTTGGTCGATTGTCGTTGTCGCTTACGAGAAATCGAGTCACTTCGCCGAGGCGGCCATCGTCACCGGTGTCGCCGTGGCGGTGTTGTCTTTCGTGGTGACTCTTCCCGGGAGCCGACGTTTCCGTCTTGCGGAAGGGTGGGCAGATGGCCGCGAGGTCGATCGTGCAAGGGCACTGCAAGACACTTACACCTGGGCTCATGCAACGGGTGTGCGAGGGTTGGGGTTCATGCCCGTTTCGGGCTTTCTGCTTTTGGTGGTTGTCGGTGCGATTGCCGGAGCGAGCGAGTCGCGGCTCGTCCAGTACGGGACCTTGGGATTCAGCTCAGGAATTGCCATAAATCTGATCGGTATGCACGCGTTTGTGGAAGGAGCATTGCGACCGGCCAGGGCCGCCCTCGACGGGGACACGGGGATCGGCGACGCCCTGCCCCGTTCTCGCCCGACTTTTGCCGCGTGGTCGACCATCTCGTGGCTTGCCTCCGTGTTCGCGTTCTCCGCCGGGGGCGCGCTGCTAGCGGTCGTGCTGGACCGCCCCGGTGAGGTCCCGGTGCTTGCCGTTGTGATCGGGGGTGCGTTGACGCTCGGCTTCGCGCCGATCATCGTCGGTGTGATGCTCTCGCCGTCCTTGCGTCCCATCCGCGACCTTGCCGAGGCAACCGCACGGGTGGGAGCCGGCGACTACACCCAGCGATTGTCGGTCGTTCAGGACGATGACCTCGGTGCGCTGGCGGCGTCGTTCAACCGCATGCAGGCGGGATTGGCTGAGCGGCAACGACTTCAGGCCGCGTTCGGCACCTACGTCGACCCCGCCCTCGCGGCGCGGCTACTGCAGCAGGGCGACGACGTCTTCACCGGTGAGCGCCGCCAGGTGACCGTGATGTTCGTCGATATTCGCGATTTCACCCCGTTTGCCGAGGCCAACACTGCCGAGGACACCGTCGCACGCCTCAATGCCCTGTTCGAGATCGTGGTGCCCGCCGTCGTCGAGGCGGGTGGTCATGTCAATAAGTTTCTCGGCGACGGCGCGCTAGCGGTCTTCGGCGCCCCCAACGAGCTTGCAGATCATGCCGACGCGGCTGTGGCCGCCGCCCTTCTAATTCACCGCCTCGTCGCCGAGCGATTCGGCGGTGCGCTTCGGATTGGCATTGGGATCAACACCGGTGTAGTGATCGCTGGCACGATCGGCGGGGGAGGCAAGCTGGAGTTCACGTTGATCGGCGACACAGTCAATGTCGCCTCCCGTGTCGAGCAGCTGACCAAGACCACCGGTGACGCGGTCCTTCTCACCGGCCACTGCGTCGACGCCCTGGCTGCTCGACCGCCCGGACTCATCGACCGGGGATCGCACGCACTCAAGGGAAAGTCGGCCGCCGTGCAGGTGTTTGGCCTCGACCCAGGGACCGACGCCAGCCCGAGCTGAAGTCGGTCCGATTGGCCGATTGACGTGCGCCTTTTGTGACATCCTGTGCGGGTGGCCGCGTCGGGACCGCCTTCGGGTGTAGTGACCTTCCTGGTCACCGATGTAGAGGGTTCGACGCGTCGGTGGGAAGCCGACGCGGATGCAATGCAGATCGCCCTGGTGAGCGTGGCCTTGGTGATGACCCTCGTGCTCGTCATTAGGTGGTACAACCTCCACAATTGCCGTCTCGGTGGTCAGCACCATCCGGGCGACCGACGGGAGGTGAGCATTAGTCAGCCGAGGCGATCCAAACGATTCACCGCTCGGTCAAGGCCGAAAACCTTTGTGGCGCCTGACTTGCCCTTCAGGGCGTGAGGCCCGCGGTCAGTGAGTCCGGGCGGTCGAGAAACCAGAGCATCAACGGTCTGCTGGGTGAGAAGGATCGCGTCACCGGTCGTCTTTGTGAGCTGCTCGACCCGGGCCGCGACATTGACGGTGTCGCCGATCAGTGTGAATTCCAGCTTGCTCCCGCCGCCGATGGTGCCTGCGATCACCACACCGGTATTGATGCCGATGCCGATCCGAAGCTCCCCGCCGAATCGCTCGGCGACTAGACGATGAATCAGCACGGCGGCGCTCACTGCGGCGTCGGCGTGATCCGCGAGGTCATTGGGAGCGCCGAGCACTGCCAGAGCGCCGTCGCCGAGGAACTTGTTGACATGCCCACCCGCATCCACAATAGCGGGCACGACGATCTCGAACAGAGCGTTGAGCCGGGCGACAGTGTCCTCAGCCGTGTTGGTCTCGGCGAAGGGCGTGAAGTCACGCACGTCAACAAACATCACCGTCACCTCGCGGCGTTCACCAGTGAACACGTCATCGCCCTGCTCAAGTAAGCGTGACGCGAGGACGGGGTCGACGTACGTGCCGAACGCAGCCTGAAGCCGTTGGCGCTCAGCCAAACCCGTCTGCATACGATTGAATGACGCTGCCAACGCACCAAGATCATCGTCCTGCACCACTGGCAGGCGTTGCGAGTAGTCCCCAGCCGCAACACGTTCCGTTCCTTCTGCAAGGTCGCGGATGGGGCGAAGCGACGGTGCGAACCCGGCGCTGACGGTGATTGGCAGCGCGAAGCCTAACGCCACCGCACACCCGATCACCACGGCAAGCACCGGCACTTCACGGACCTGGTCGGCCACGGCCCCCAGCATCACGCCCGTGACGACGTACACGAACGCCGTCGTCAGCATGGCCACGTTGGACCACGCGGCGAAAGTCGGGCGAGAGCGGGGCAGCGAATCACCGATCCCCGTGCCCCCGGCGATCGCGATCCTGGCCGGCCGCATCGCTGCTTCCGCCAAGCTGTGGCCGGCGATCAGCACCGTGGAAATACCTACGGAAGCGCCCCAGATCCCATATTGAACTAGCCGCGGCCCCGTCGCTCCGGCGATCGCACCGACAACAACCGCTAGCAGAGCGGCTGAAGCCGTTAGACCTGCGAACGCTCGGACAAAGAAGCTGCGAGCCCAGGTGTAGGTGGCCTCCAATGCTTCCGTGCGATCGGCCGCGTCGCCGGTTGCCCACCGCTCCACACGGCGGCTGCCACCCAGACCGGGAAGAAAACTCGTGTATGCAAAAACCGCCACGACGGCAACCGTGATGGCGGCCGCCTCTACATAGCGATGAGACTGCTCGAAGGCGACGAGGAGAAACGACAGAAACAGGTAGATCGGCAGCGCAGCGAGAGACGACATCGCCCACATCGCCCACGAATACCTCGGTCCGTACCGATCCCACGCCCATTGCCAGATGCGGTCCATGCCGAAAACAAAACACCCCCGGCCTGGTGACCGGGGGTGTTTCGTATTACCTCTAGTGCTCTAGTGAGCGTGACCGTGGTGATGGCCGGCGTGCTCGTCTTCCTCCTCCGGCTTCTCCACGACGGCCGTCTCGGTGGTCAGCACCATCCGCGCCACCGACGCCGCGTTGAGCACCGCGGAGCGAGTGACCTTGACCGGGTCGACCACGCCGTCTGAGGCCAGGTCGCCATACGTCAAGGTGTTCGCGTTCAGCCCATGCCCGGCGGGCAGCTCGCTGACCTTGTTGACGACGACCGAGCCGTCCAGCCCGGCGTTCGCGGCGATCCAGTACAACGGCGCGCTGAGCGCCTCGGAGAACACGTCAACACCGAGGGCCTCGTCGCCGCTCAGCGACGACCGCAACTCGGCCAGGGCCCTGCGGGCCTGGATCAACGACGTACCCCCGCCGGCGATGATGCCCTCTTCGACGGCGGCCTTGGCAGCGGCGACCGCGTCCTCCACGCTTTCCTTGCGCTCCTTGAGCGCGGTCTCCGTGGCGGCGCCCACCTTGATGACGGCAACGCCCCCGGAAAGCTTGGCCAGCCGCTCCTCGAGCTTCTCGCGATCCCAGTCGGAGTCGGTGGTCTCGATCTCCGAGCGCAGCTGCTTGGCCCGCTCGGCGATGGCCTCGGCGCTCCCGCCGCCTTCGACGATCACGGTGTCGTCCTTGCTGACCACCACCCGGCGCGCCGACCCGAGCACCTCGAGGCCGACCTCACGCAGCGCCAGCCCGACGTCCGGGTTGACCACCTGTCCGCCGGTGACGACCGCGAGGTCCTCCAGGAACGCCTTGCGGCGGTCCCCGAAGTACGGCGCCTTGACCGCGACGGCCTTCAGCGTCTTGCGGATGGCGTTGACCACCAGCGTCGACAGCGGCTCGCCCTCGACGTCCTCAGCGATGACCAGTAGCGGCTTACCCGCCTCGGCCACCTTCTCCAGCAGCGGCAGGAAGTCGGGCAGCGAGCTGATCTTGTCGCGGTGCAACAGGACCAGCGCGTCTTCCAGCACAGCCTCCTGCGCGTCGAAGTCGGTGACGAAGTACGCCGAGATGAACCCCTTGTCGAAGCCGACGCCCTCGGTGAACTCCAGCTCGGTCGAAAGCGTCGAGGACTCCTCGACGCTGACCACGCCGTCGTGGCCGACCTTGGTCATCGCCTCGCCGACCAGCTCGCCGATCTGCTCGTCGCGCGACGACACCGTGGCCACCTGCGCGATGCCGGTCTTTCCGGAGACCGGGGTGGCCGAGGCCAGCAGCGCCTCGGACACCGCGTCGGCGGCCTTGCCGATCCCCGACCCGAGCGCGATCGGGTTGGCGCCGGCCGCGACGAGGCGCAGCCCGCCCTTGATCAGCGCCTGCGCCAGCACGGTCGCGGTGGTGGTGCCGTCGCCGGCGATGTCGTTGGTCTTGGTGGCCACCGACTTGACCAGCTGGGCGCCCAGGTTCTCGAACGGGTCTTCCAGGTCGATCTCCCGCGCGACGGTGACGCCGTCGTTGGTGACGGCAGGACCACCGAATGCCTTGGCCAGCACCACATGTCGGCCGCGCGGACCCAGCGTCACCCGCACCGCGTCGGCGAGCTTGTCCACCCCGGTTTCCATGGCACGCCGCGCGGTTTCGTTGAACTCAATCTGCTTGCTCATAGGTCTTTCCTGTCGCTCTAAAGCGGTCCGCCCCGGAAATCACCCGCATGGCAGCGGGGATCGCCGGGGCGGACATGCCTGTGCTACTTGGACACGACGGCCAGCACGTCGCGGGCCGACAGGATCAGGTATTCCTCGCCGTTGTACTTGATCTCGGTGCCGCCGTACTTGCTGTAGATGACGGTGTCACCCTCCGACACGTCCAGCGGGATCCGCTTTTCGCCGTCCTCGTCCCACCGGCCGGGGCCGACTGCGACGACGGTGCCTTCCTGCGGCTTCTCCTTGGCGGTGTCGGGAATGACCAGACCGGACGCGGTCGTGGTCTCGGCCTCGTTGGCCTGTACGAGGATCTTGTCCTCGAGTGGCTTGATGTTCACGCTCGCCACGATTGGAGCCCTCCACTAGTTGGATGGGGCCCGGGGCCTTCGCCCCGGACCGGTTTGGTTGGAGGTCCGGGGCTGTTGCCCCGGACTGTCCGAGTTACCAGGTGCTTCGGCATTCGTCCGCGCCCTCGCGTCGTCGTCGCGGGTGCCGACGCAGGGCTTGTCCGATTGCCACCTAGCACTCTATACACGAGAGTGCTAGCACTCAAGGTCGGCCCGCTGCTTCTGTCGGCAGAGCCCGTCGAGGCGTGCCGTTTCCAAGAATCCGTCAAGGGCAAGCGGCTAATAATGAGCCCCATGTTCACCGGCATCCTCAAAACGGCCCGCGCCGCCGGCGTGGCAGCACTGGTCGCGGCGGCGGCCGTCGGCTTGGCTGGGGTCGCGCACGCCGACCCGAACGGCCAAATGTACGGCGACCCCGCAGCCGCTGCGCCCTACTGGCGCTACCAGCACGGGGAGGACTGCGGCCTGATGTCCGCCGCCGACGTGATCGGCCAGCTCACCGGCAAGGAGCCGCACGAAATCACCATGGTGCTGCGCGGGGTGTTCACCAAAAGCCAAGTCCACCAAGGCGATATCTATCACTTCGACGGGACCTCCCCCGGCGACCTGGTCGTGTTGTTGGGCAAATACGACATCCAGTCCGACCTCACGACCGGCAACACCATGCAGACGCTGGAGCAGGACCTCGCCGCCGGCCACAAGGTGATCGCCGGGCTCAACGCCGAAACCATCTGGAACTATCCCCCAGGCCAGGGCCAACGCACCGACGCCGACCACGCCGTCGTCGTCACCGGAGTCGACACCCGCTCCAACATCGTGCACCTCAACGACAGCGGAACGCCTAACGGCCGCGACGAACAGATCCCGATGGACACGTTCACTCAGGCCTGGGCGACCAGCAACAACATGCTGATCGTCACCCAGCAAACCGGCTAGCCGCTCACCTGGCCTTTCACCACCGGCAGACCGGGATCGCTGGTCACGTCCAGCGGCGACGGCGGCGCCCCCGCGGCTACCAGATGCGCGGCGAAGGAGGCGATCATCGCGCCGTTGTCGGTGCACAGTCGTGGTGGCGGGATGCGCAGCGTCAGGCCCGCCTCCGCGCAGCGCTGCGCGGCCAGTTCGCGCAGCCGCGAGTTCGCGGCTACTCCCCCTGCGATGAGCAGGGTGGATACCCCGAGCCCGGTGGCCGCGCGTACCGCCTTCATGGTCAGCACGTCGGCCACCGCTTCCTGGAAGCCGGCGGCGATGTCGGCGGTCGACGCCTCGGGGTGGCTCTCCACGTAGCGGGCGACGGCGGTCTTGAGGCCCGAGAAGCTGAACGCATGCGGATCGTCGCGCGGGCCGGTCATGCCTCGGGGGAAGACGATGGCCTCGCGGTCACCGGTGCGGGCCAGGTCGTCGAGCACCTTGCCGCCCGGATAGCCCAGCCCCAGCAGCCGGGCCACCTTGTCGTAGGCCTCCCCGGCCGCGTCGTCGACGGTGCTGCCCAGTTCGACGATCGGCTCGCCCAGCGAGCGCACATGCAACAGATGCGTGTGTCCGCCGGACACCAGCAGGGCCACGCACTCGGGTAGTGGGCCGTGTTCGTAGACGTCGGCGGCCAGGTGCCCGCCGAGGTGGTTGACGGCGTAGAACGGAACCCCCCACGCGGCCGAATAGGCTTTGGCCGCAGCCACTCCCACCAACAGCGCCCCGGCCAGCCCCGGACCGATGGTGGCGGCGACGACGTCGGGACGGCTGATGCCCGCGGTGTCCAGGGCGCGACGCATCGTTGGGCCGAGCGCCTCCAGATGCGCCCGCGACGCGATCTCGGGGACGACGCCGCCGAACCGGACGTGCTCATCGACGCTGGACGCCACTTCGTCGGCGAGCAGCGTCACCGTGCCGTCGGCGTCGAGCCGGGTGATGCCGACACCGGTTTCGTCGCAAGAGGTTTCGATCGCGAGGATGGTCGTCATGCGGGATCTCTTCGCATGGTATACGCGTCGGCGCCGCTGACCCGGTAGTAGCGCCGGCGAACGCCGACATCGGTGAATCCGGCGCTGCGGTACAACGCGATCGCCGCCTCGTTGTCGGTGCGGACCTCCAAATGGACGACGCCGCCATCGGCGAACTGCAGCAGTTCGTTGAGCAGCCGGCGGCCGATGCCGCGGCCCTGGTAGGTCGGGTCGACGCCGATGGTGTGCACTTCGTATTCGAACGGTGGTTTGCGGCCCAGCCGGGAGATTCCGCCGTAGCCGACCAGGATGTCGTCGACGCGCGCGGCGACGTAGTGGTTGTGCTTGGCGGCCAGCTCGCGCAGGAATGCGGCCTTCGGCCATGGGTCGTCGCCGGGAAACAGCATGGCCTCCAGCTCCGCGCATCGCTTGGCGTCGGCGGGAGTCAGGGGCCCGAAAGTGACCGAATCCGCCCGGGGCTTGGCGTCGGGCCGGCGCAGGTACAGCGGCACCAGTGGCGCGGGAGCCTGCGCCCAGTCGGTCACCGCGGCCACCAGTCCGCGCGGCGTGGGGTAGGCCGGTTCGCGGGGCGGCAGGTCGAACAGCGCCGTGTGCTCGGGTGAGCCGGCCACTGCCCGCGCCGAGCCGGGGTCCACATCGGCCGGGGCATCGACTCCGGGTCCGGCGATGCGAACGCCGTCGCGGTAACGGGCCCAATAGATCTCGCGCCGCCGCGCGTCGGTGACGACGAGCGTCTCACCGGTGGTCTGTCCGCCGATGGCGTCGAGGCTGCACACGCCGTAGACGGGAACGGAGAGCGCATCCCCGTAGGCCGCCGCGGTCGCCATGCCCACCCGAAGCCCCGTGAACGGGCCGGGACCGCAACCCACCACCACGGCGTCCAGGTCGCCCATCGTCTTCCCGGCATCGGCCAACGCGGCCAACACATTCGGGGTGATGCGTTCGGCGTGCGCCCGGGAGTCGACGGTGATCCGTTCGGCGAGCACGTCAAGCCCGTCGGTCACCACACCCGCCGTGACCGCCGGGGTGGCGGTGTCGATGGCCAGAATCAGCATGAGCAGTCCCAGCGCCAGGTGGCCGTCCGCACGTCGGAGTCGGTGACCCGCTCGAGCCGGATGTCGAGGTGACGCTCGGAAAGCCGCTCGGCGAGCCCCTCACCCCACTCGACCACTACGACGGCGGCCTCGAGATCGGTGTCGAGATCCAGCGAGTCGAGCTCGCCCAGCAGGTCGGCGCCGCTATGGTCCAGCAGTCGGTAGAAGTCGACGTGAATCATGGCCGGCGCGCCGGCGCGGCGTGCCGGATGCACTCGCGCCAGCACGAACGTCGGTGACGTGATCGGTCCTTCGACATCCATCGCCTCCGCAATCCCCTTGGCCAGCACCGTTTTTCCGGCACCGAGCGGACCCGAGAGCACCACCACGTCGCCGGCGCGCAGCTGCTTGCCCAGCCGCGACCCAAGCGCGATGGTGTCCTCGACGCGTGGCAGTGTCGCCGTGCCGGACCTCTGATCAGCCACGGCGCCAGCCTCTTTCCCGCCACCGCCGGGTCAGTGCTGCCCACTTACGTTGCGGGGTGGCCCGCCTGACCAGGCGCACCAGCCCGTCGTTGATCGGGTCGGGCTTACCCAGCAGCACCAAATGACCGGCCCGGCTGATGATGTGCAACTCGGATTGCGACAGCGCCGCCGACAGCTGGCGCGAGTAGTCAGCCGGGGTGAGCAGATCGTGATCGCCGCAGGCGATCAGCGTCGGGATCTTCGACAGCGTGGGCAGGGCCGCGGTTTCATCGTGTGTTTCCAACGCGTGCAGGAATTCCACCATCGTCTGAACCGGCGTTTCGAGCATCATCTTCTGCGAGAACGCCACCACGCTCGGGCTGACATTGAAATCGCCGTAGGACGCCGCCCGCAGGATCGGGCCGAGGACCGAACGCGCCGCGTTGCGCCCCCGGTGTACCAGCTTAGGGGCGGACCGGGCCGTGAACCGGACGGCGTTCAATGCCGGGTTGTTGAGGATCTCGCCAAGCGGCGACTTCGAAACACCTTCCGCTGCAGAGGAAATCAGCGCAGCTCCGATGATTCGGCTGCCATAGTGCTGCGGATGCTGGCGGGCATGCGACAACACCGTCATGCCGCCCATCGAGTGACCGACCAGCACGACCGGACTACCCGGGGCGATCACCTGCAGCACGGTCTCCAGGTCCAGGCCCAGTTGGGCCACCGTGTAAGTGTCTGGTGCGGCTTCGCCGGATTGTCCGTGCCCACGCTGGTCATAGAAAATCATCCGGACCTGCGAACCCCATACTTCGCTCAGGCGCATGCGCTGAAAGTGGAAGGCGCCCATGCGAAGACAGAACCCATGCGCGAAGACCACAGTCAGCGGTGCGTCGGGAGGCCCGACCTCGCGCACCGCCAAAGGCACGCCGTCGGGTGTCGTCACCACGTAGCTGCGGTCCCCATCGAGGGTTTCGAAGTTCTCGTTGACGTAAGGATCCTCGACCACCGCGCGACGCGTCATCGACCGGGCGACCGAGACACCGGCGATCGTGCCCACCGCGCCCAGGCCCGCCGCACCTGCCAACCAGCCCGCCCTCCGTCTGTGCGCGTCGTCGTCAGCGCTCAACGATTTTCGGCCTCGCGGTAAGTTCTGCCGATGCGCCCGCGCGGGCTCGTCACCACTTCGTAATGGATGGTCCCCAGCAAATCGGCCCACTCCTGGGCGGTGGGTTCGCCTGTGGTGCCGGGGCCGAACAGGATCGCCTCGTCGCCCTCGGCGACGTCGGGAGCTCCGGGGCCCAGGTCGACAACGAACTGGTCCATGCAGATTCGCCCCACGCAGCGCCGGCGTCTGCCGTTGATCATCACGTCGAGGCGTCCGCTCAGCGCCCGGAACACCCCGTCGGCATAGCCAATCGGCATCAGTCCCAAATTGGTGTCGCGGTCGGCGATCCAGTCATGCCCGTACGACACGCCTTCGCCGGCTCGAACCGGCCTCACCAGCGCGACAGGGCATTTCACTGTCATCGCCGGTATCAATCCAAGATCGCCGCGCTGCGGGATGGGGCTGAGCCCGTAAACCGCGATGCCGGGCCGCACCATGTCCAAGGCCATGTCTGGGCGGGTCAGCGTGGCCGACGAATTCGACAGATGCGCCACCTCATACTGCACGCCGTCCTGGCGAGCCTGGGCCAAAAAGTCGGAAAACCGTTGGGCTTGCAGGTTATTGGTGGGGTTATCCGGCTCGTCGGCGTAGACCAGATGCGACATGAATCCCCGCATCCGGATCGCGTCGTCGGCAATGGCTCCCCGCAACGCCCTCAGCATCGACGGGTATTCCGCTGCGCGCACGCCGTTGCGGTTCAATCCGGTGTCGACCTTGACGGTCACCGTCGCCGTCTCACCGGTGCGGCGCACCGCGTCGAGCAGCTCGTCGAGTTGGCGCACCGAGGACACCGCGATCTGAATGCCGGCCGTCAACGCCGGGGCGAAGTCGGTGCCGGGGCGGTGCAGCCACGCCAGCACCGGTGCGGTGATGCCGTCGGCCCGCAACGCCAGCGCCTCGTCGACGGTGGCGACACCGAGTTCGGCGGCGCCCGCAGCCAACGCGGTGCGAGCCACCGGCGTGGCCCCGTGCCCGTATCCATCGGCCTTGACGACGACCATCAGCTGCGCGGCGCCGGCATGCTCGCCCAGCACCCGCACGTTGTGCGCAATGGCGCCGAGGTCGACCACCGCCTCGGCGATCACACCGGGCGTCTGGGAAATCCGGGATGTCACAGTCATCTTCCGGTCATTGTCCCAGAGCGCAGTTGAGCCGCCGAACGTGCGGTTTCATACGGCCGCATCGGCATGTCGCGTATGAAACCGCACGGTCGGCGCAATGGAGAGCTCAGTGGGCGAAGTGTTGCTCGTCGAAGTGGCCGCCCGGCTTGGTCTTGTCGAGGTTGCCCAGCGCGGTGACCGTGTCGTCGTGCAGTGCCCGAGCCAGATCGGCGGAGAGTCCTTCCCGCACCACGATGCGCAGCACGGCGACATCGGTGGCGTTGTCCGGCATGGTGTAGGCCGGCACCTGCCAGCCGAATGTGCGCAGCTCATGGGAGACGTCGAACTCGGTGTAGCCGCGGTCCCCTTTCAGCCGAGCGGCAACGACCGGGATCGCCGACCCGTCGGAGATCACCTCGAAATGTTCGCCGGCGGCCAGTTCCCCGGCCAGCCACCGCGCGGTCTGCGACAGCGACTGCATCACCTGGGTGTAGCCCTCGCGGCCCAGCCGCAGGAAGTTGTAGTACTGGCCGACGACCTGGTTACCCGGGCGGGAGAAGTTCAGCGTGAAGGTCGGCATGTCGCCGCCCAGGTAGTTGACCCGGAACACCAGCTCCTCGGGCAGATGCTCACGGCTGCGCCACACCACGAACCCGATCCCGGGATACGTCAGCCCGTATTTGTGGCCGCTGACGTTGATCGACACCACCCGCCGCAGCCGGAAATCCCACTTCAGGCCGGGATGCAGAAACGGCACCACGAAGCCGCCGCTGGCCGCGTCGACATGCACCGGGACGTCCACACCGCCGCCGGCGGCCAGTTTGTCCAGCGCCCTGCAGATCGGGGCGATCGGTTCGAGCTCGCCGGTGTAGGTGGTGCCCAGGATCGCCACCACACCGATGGTGTCCTCGTCGACGGCGTCGACGACCTGCTCGGGGGTGATGACGTAACGGCCTTCCTCCATCGGCAGATAGCGGGGCTCGACGTCGAAATAGCGGCAGAACTTCTCCCACACCACCTGCACGTTGGAGCCCATCACCAGGTTGGGGGTGCGCTTCTTCCAGTCCCGGCCGACCCGCTGACGCCAGCGCCACTTCAATGCCAGCCCCCCGAGCATCACCGCCTCGGACGAGCCGATCGTCGATACCCCGATCGCACTGGAGGGGTCGTCGTCGCGCAGATCCTCAGCATGGAAAAGGTCGGCGACCATGCATACGCAGCGCTGCTCGATCGCCGCGGTCGCCGGGTATTCGTCCTTGTCGATCATGTTCTTGTCGAACGTCTCGGCCATCAACTGGCCGGCTTCGGGATCCATCCAGGTCGTCACGAACGTCGCCAGGTTCAGCCGCGAGCTGCCGTCGAGCATCAACTCGTCGTGGATGAAGCGGTAGGCGGCCTGGGGATCCATCGACTCATCGGGTAGCCGCAACGCCGGCACCGGCGCGGTGAACAGCCGGTTGGTGTAGGCGGGGGCAATCGAGTGCGCGGGCACTGACGGATGACGAGGCACGACGGATCCTTTCGGTAGATCGCTGGAACTACAGGCCGGCCAGGGCGGTGCGGATGTGCGGGATGATGCGCGACGCCGACGTGGGCGCGTCGCCCGGACCGGGATCGCCGGCCGACAGCGCTGCCGCGCGCGCATGCACGAACGCCGCCGCGGCCGCCGCCTCGGGTGCAGGCAGGCCCGCGGCCAGCAGCGCGCCGATCATGCCGGACAGCACGTCACCGGATCCGGCGGTCGCCGCCCAGGACTGCCCCGCCGGGTTGAGGTAGACCACCCCGCCGGGTTCGGCGATCACCGTGACGTTGCCCTTCAGC
Organism: Mycobacterium fragae; assembly: GCF_002102185.1. Lineage (GTDB taxonomy): Bacteria > Actinomycetota > Actinomycetes > Mycobacteriales > Mycobacteriaceae > Mycobacterium > Mycobacterium fragae. The sequence continues at coordinate 88,406 of NZ_LQOW01000025.1, read as the reverse complement.
AGCACGGTGACGCCCAACGCATCGGCGAGCTTCCGGGTGGCGGCCACCCGGTCGTCGCCGGGTGGTCCTCCGGCCAGCCGGGCGAATTCGCCGGCGTGCGGCGTCAGTACGGTCGGGGCGCGACGCGACTCGACCATGTCCGGGTGGGCCGCAAGGATGGTCAGCGCGTCGGCGTCGACCATCACCGGCAGATCGGTGTCCAGCGCGAACCACAGCGCGGCGGCCCCGGTGTCCTCGGTGCCCAAACCGGGGCCGACGACCCAGGACTGCACCCGCCCGGCAGCGGCGGCTGTGGGCGAGGCGATGACTTCAGGCCAGTGCGAGAGCACCTCATCCTTGGCGCTGCCGGCGTAGCGGACCATGCCGGAGGTGGCCGCCACCGCCGCGCCGGTGCACAGCACCGCCGCGCCCGGATACGTCGACGAGCCAGCCAGGATGCCGGTGACGCCCTGGGTGTATTTGTCGTCGTTGGGACCGGGCACCGGCCAGCGCGCCCGCACGTCGGCGGCTTCGAACCCCAGCACATCGGCGTGGGGCAGATCCAGGCCGATGTCGACCAATCGCACACGGCCGCAATCGGCAAGGGCGTGTACGGGTTTGAGCCCGCCGAAGGTGACGGTCAGCGCGGCGTGCACGGCCGGCCCGGTGATTGCTCCGGTCGCCACGTCGATGCCGCTGGGGATGTCGACGGCGACCACCGGGATTCCGGCGGCATCGACGGCGGCGAACACCTCGGCCGCTCCGGGCCGCAGTGGTCCGGAGCCGGAGATGCCCACCACGCCGTCGATGACCAGGTCGGTGCTCGGCGCGACGGAATCAACAATGCGGCCGCCGGCTTTGGTGAACGCCGCCAACCCTCTGCGGTGGGTGCGCTCTGGCTTGAGCAGGATCGCGTCGGCGGCCGCGCCGCGACGGCGCAGGAATGTCGCGGCCCACAGCGCGTCGCCGCCGTTGTCGCCGGAGCCGACGACCGCGCATACCCGCCGACCCACCACCGCGCCGGTGCGGGCCGTCAATTCGCCGATGATCGAGTTGGCCAATCCGTAAGCCGCGCGTCGCATCAACGCCCCGTCGGGCAGGCTGGCCAGCAGCGGCGCTTCGGCCTCGCGGATGGTCTCAGCCGAGTAGTAGTGCCGCATTTGCCTTAGATTACGTTGCCCGGCCGGCCGGGTAGCCTCGATTAAGTGAGCTAAGTATCGATGACGAGAGGGGCGAATATGGCACGAACCGACGACGACACCTGGGATCTGGCCAGCAGCGTGGGCGCCACCGCGACCGGTGTGGCGGTAGGTCGCGCGTTGGCCAGCCGCGCCGCCAGCCCGCTGATCAACGACCCCTTCGCCGAACCGCTGGTGCGTGCGGTCGGCGTGGAATTCTTCACCCGCCTGGCCAGCGGCGAGCTCAACCCCGCCGAGGTCGACGACAACGGTGAGTGGGGCATGCAGCGGATGCGCGACATAATGGCGGTGCGGACCCGCTTCTTCGACGACTTCTTCGTCGACGCGGCCAACAGTGGAATCCGTCAGGCGGTGATCCTGGCGTCGGGACTGGACGCCCGCGCCTACCGGCTGTCCTGGCCGCCCGGAACCGTCGTCTACGAAATCGATCAGCCGCGCGTCATCGAGTTCAAGACGACCACACTGGCCGATTTGGGCGCTGCCCCCACCGCCGACCGTCGTTCGGTGGCTGTCGACCTGCGCCACGACTGGCCGACCGCGCTGCGCGGCGCCGGTTTCGACCCCACCGAACCGACCGCCTGGAGCGCAGAAGGGCTGATGCCGTTCCTACCGCCCGAGGCCCAGGATGCGCTGTTGGACAACATCACCACGCTGAGCGCCGCCGGGAGCCGGCTGGCCACCGAGAACATGCCCGACGCCAGCCGGAGCGTGCCGGTGATGGCCGATCGGATAAGAGAGGCCACCGAACGCTGGCGCGATCACGGCTTCGACGTCGAGATGACCGACCTGTGGTATGGCGGCGACCGCCACGACATCGTCGAATACCTGGCCGGCCACGGCTGGGACGTCACCCTCACTCGTGTTGCGGATTTATTTGCCGCTCACGGCATTTCGGTCCAGACCAACGACGAGGTGGAGGCGGCGGCGTTCTCCGGGCTGGGCTACGTCAGCGCTACTCGGAACTAGGCGGTTGATGTATCGCGCGACCCCCGCGTATCGTATCGGCCATTACGAAACCAGGAGTAGCGTAATCGCGCGAAAGGATCTGCTTGATGCGCAGCCGCTATGCCGGCCGGCCTTTCACCACCTCCATACCCGAGATCGCCGCCGCGCTGGAACAGGTCAGCATCCCGACATTGCTGCTTTCGCTCGTGCACATCACCGGCGATCCCCGATTCATTCGCGACTTCAAGCCCGCGGGGATCTTTCTCAATGAGGTCCAGGGATTCATGTCCGAGGAGGACAAAGCGCGCGCCCGCGCGGCGGCCCTGCCTGTGATCACCGACTACCGCGACCGCGGCTGCCCCGAGCCCGCGCCGCTGGCCCGCGAACTGATCAAGGAAATGATGGACTGGGCGGTCTGTGAGGCCGTGCCCGACGACTACGTGCCGCTGCTGCTCGAAGAGATCGACCTCGACGGCGTTGATCCGCGTCGGCCCACGCCGCTGGATCCGGAACACGCCGCGCGGCTTCCCGTCGTCGTCATCGGCTGCGGCGAATCGGGCATCCTTGCCGGAATCCGGCTGAAGCAGGCCAACATTCCGTTCACCATCGTGGAGAAGAATGCCGGCCCCGGCGGAACCTGGTGGGAAAACACCTATCCCGGCGCCCGCGTCGACGTCGCCAACCATTTTTATTGCTACAGCTTCGAGCCGAGCAACGACTGGACGCACTTCTTTGCCGAACAGCCCGAACTGCAGGCGTATTTCATCGGGCTGATCGACAAACACGGCCTAGGTGAGCACATCAGCTGGCGTACCGAGGTGACCGCCGCGAAGTGGGACGACCACGACGGCATGTGGACGGTCACCGCCCGGACCGCGGATGGCCGGACCACCACGATGCGGGCGCGGGCAGTGATTACCGCGGTCGGCCAACTCAACCGCCCGTTCATTCCGGAGTTCGACGGCGCCGACACGTTTGGCGGACCGTCGTTTCATTCCGCAGCCTGGGACCACTCGGTCGACCTGCGCGGCAAGCGTGTCGCGCTGATCGGCGCGGGCGCCAGCGGTTTTCAGATCGCGCCGGCAATCGCCTGCGATGTCGAGCAGCTCACCGTCTTTCAGCGCACGGCGCAGTGGATGTTTCCGAATCCGATGTATCACGAGTGCGTCGGCGACGGTGTGCGCTGGGCGATGGACCACTTGCCGTTTTACGGCCGCTGGTATCGGTTCCTGGTGCTGTGGCCCGGCGCCGACAAAGGCCTCGACGCCGCACGCGTCGATCCCGACTACCCCGACCAGGATTACGCGGTCAGCGAGATCAACCCCGCCGCCCGGCTGATGTTCACCGACTGGATCACCAATCAGGTTGACGGAGACCAGGATCTGCTCGCCAAGGTGTTGCCGGACTACCCGGCCACCGGCAAACGGACCCTGCAGGACAACGGCACTTGGCTGCGCACGCTGCGCCGGGACAACGTCGAGCTGGTTCGCACCCCCATCCAGCGGATCACCCCTACCGGCGTGGTGACCACCGACGGCGTCAGTCACGACGTGGACGTCATCATCTACGCCACCGGGTTTCGGCACACCGACGTGCTGTGGCCGATGACGATCAGCGGCCGCGACGGCGTCGACCTGCGCAGCGTGTGGGGTCAGCGCCCGTACGCATATCTGGGAATCACCGTTCCCGGATTCCCGAACTTTTTCATCATCTACGGACCGGGCGCGCATCTCGCACACGGCGGAAGCCTGATCTTCAACTCTGAGCTGCAGATGCGCTACATCAACCACTGCCTGGCCGAACTAGCCGACGGCGACACGCATTCCGTCGAGCCGACCGCCGAGGCGGCCACCGCGTGGCATCAACGCACCCAGACCGAGATCAAGAAGATGGTGTGGTCGCATCCGGCGGTGAAGCACTCCTACTTCAAAAACGCCGACGGGGAGATTCACACCGTCAGCCCCTGGCGGCTCAACGAATACTGGTCGGCGGTGCGTGAACCGGATTGGTCACAGTTCGTCATCCGGAAGGTAGCCCAGCAGTAGCGCGGGTTCGGGCCATCGGATAGAAGCAGAGCCCGATGAAGATCGAGGCGAGATGCCCGATCGCGGTGAAGTTCACGTGAATGATCAGCGGGACGATGAAGACGACGGTCAGTATTGCCAGATAGCCCCATCGCCAGGGCACCGCGATGCGGTAGGTCAACACCGCCATCACGCCGACCATGAAGTAGCTGACCCCGATGTCTCGGGCGTGTACCAGCTTCTCCGGCTCCAGGTGATACTGGATCGCCAAGTACAGCAGGCCCTCGCTGATATAGGTGGCAACGACGTGTGCGGTCAATCCAACCGTGAGCCAACGTAATTGGCCGAGCCACCGTTCGGCCGGGGCGAGAAACAGGGTGAACAACACCAGGTACGGTGTCCAGTACCGGCCGTCGATCCACAGCAGGCTGGTGAACAGCACCTCCAGTGGGTCCCGGGCCAGGTGGTAAAGGTTGGTGGAGCCGTGCACCAGCACGGAATGCAGCTGTCGCCTGCCCAGATGATGTTGAATGATCGTGGTGATCAGCAAGACGGTCAGCCACACATAGGTCAACGGTGCGGTGCTCACCCACCGCCATATAGCGGCGAGCCAGCGTTGCAAACGGGACACACCTACATCTCAGTTCGCCGACACTGCAACCACGTACACGACACGCCGACGAACTGCGCAGTGGTTGCAGACTCGGCGCGGGAACTACTCGACGGTGACGGACTTGGCCAGGTTGCGCGGCTTGTCGACGTCGTAACCGCGGGCCTGCGCCACTGACGCGGCGAACACCTGCAACGGAATGGTCGACAGCAGCGGCTGGAAAAGCGTTGACACCGCGGGGATTTCGATCAGGTGATCCGCATAGGGCCGCACGGTGTCGTCGCCCTCCTCGGCGATGACGATGGTCACCGCGCCGCGGGTCTGAACCTCGCGGATGTTCGACAGCAGCTTGGCGTGCAGCGTGGCGGCGCTCTTGGGCGAGGGCATCACGACGATGACCGGCATGTCGTCCTCGATCAGCGCGATCGGGCCGTGCTTGAGCTCACCGGCCGCGAAGCCCTCGGCGTGCATGTAGGCCAATTCCTTGAGTTTCAGCGCACCTTCCAGCGCGACCGGATAGCCGACGTGACGACCCAGAAAGAGCACGGTCGACGACTGAGCGAACCGGCGGGCCAACGCGGCCACCGGCTCGATCCCTGAGATCACCCGGGCCACCAGATCCGGCATGGATTCCAGCTCGCGGTACTCGCGTTCGACCTCGTCGGGGTATTTGGTGCCCCGGGCCTGCGCCAACGCCAGCCCGACGAGATAGTTGGCGGCGATCTGCGCCAGAAATGTCTTCGTCGACGCCACCCCGATCTCCGGCCCCGCGCGGGTGTACAGCACCGCGTCGCACTCTCGCGGGATCTGCGAGCCGTTGGTGTTGCAGATGGCCAGCACCTTGGCCTTCTGCTGCTTGGCGTGCCGAACCGCCTCCAGGGTGTCGGCCGTCTCGCCGGACTGGCTGATCGCCACGACCAATGTGCTGCGGTCCAGCACCGGGTCGCGGTAGCGAAACTCGCTGGCCAACTCCACCTCGACGGGCAGCCGGGTCCAGTGTTCAATCGCATACTTGGCCAGCAGCCCGGAGTGATACGCCGTACCACAGGCGACCACGAACACCTTGTCGATCTCGCGCAGTTCCTGATCGGAGAGCCGCTGCTCGTCGAGCACAATCCGGCCGTCGACGAAATGCCCGAGCAACGTGTCAGCGACGGCGATGGGCTGCTCGACGATCTCCTTGAGCATGAAGAACTCGTAGCCGCCCTTCTCGGCGGCGTCCAGGTCCCAGTCGATATGAAACCTCCGGGCACTGCCGGCGCCGTCGTTGCCGTCGAAGTCGGTGATCCGGTAGCCGTCGGGGGTGATCACCACGGCTTGGTCCTGGCCGAGTTCCACTGCCTCTCGGGTGTATTCGATGAAGGCGGCAACATCGGAGCTGACGAACATCTCACCGTCGCCGATCCCGACCACCAACGGCGTGGAACGGCGCGCAGCGACGATGGTGCCGGGCTCGTCGGCGTTGGCGAACACCACGGTGAAGTGGCCCTCCAGTCGGCGCAACACCGCCAGCACCGAGCCGACGAAATCGCCGGCGGTGTCGCCGTGGCGGTACGCCTGCGACACCAGGTGCACGGCGACCTCGGTGTCGGTGTCGCTGGCGAACTCCACACCGGCGACCTCCAGCTCACGGCGCAGGATCGCGAAGTTCTCGATGATGCCGTTGTGGACGACGGCGATCTTGCCCGCCGCGTCGCGGTGCGGGTGCGCGTTGCGGTCGGTGGGGCGCCCGTGGGTGGCCCAGCGGGTGTGTCCGAGGCCGGTGCTGCCGGCCAGCGCGGCCGGATCGGTGTGCTCGAGCGCCGTCTGCAGGTTGGACAGCCGGCCGGCGCGTCGGCGCACCGTCAGCTTGCCGCCGTCGACCAGCGCGATGCCGGCCGAGTCGTAACCGCGGTACTCCATCCGGCGCAGCGCGTCGACGACGATGTCACCGGCGGGCCGGTGCCCGACATAGCCGACGATTCCGCACATAGCTGACCAGGGTAGTGCAGTGCGGGTCGAACACTATGAATCCAGCAGGTCAGTCCGCTGCCGACCGGTCACCAGGGGCCGACCCCGGGGCTGCCGGGGACTCCGGGGCCGCCGGGATACCCTTCGGGACCGTGCCAATGGCTGAGGTCGTGCGGATCGCCGTCGAGCCAGTGGTCGTCGTGGCAGCGGTCCGGGTCCCAGTTGTCGCCCCATCCAGGATCCCAGTACTCACCGGGGCACCAGTGGTAGTCCGGGAAAGGCGCGGGTTGTGCGTGCGCGACGGCAGCCGCGCCCAAACCGGCGAGCCCCAAACCGGCCGTCAGCGCGACCGCCGATCCCAACACACGCACGAAATTCTTCATGTGTGTCTGATGACCAAAGCACTGTCCGCGCAAACCTGAGACGCAGGCGGAAAGGCTTCATCGGTGCGCTACCGTCAAACGCGTGGCAAGCACCAAAAAGCTTTTCGCCGCGCTCACCCGACGGGGGCCACACCGCGTTCTGCGCGGCGACTTGGCCTTTGCCGGCCTACCCGGCGTCGTCTATACCCCCGAAGCGGGGCTGAATCTGCCCGCCGTGGCCTTCGGCCACGACTGGCTCACGGGCGTCGAACGCTATTCGCGGCTGCTGGAACATCTGGCGTCGTGGGGCATCGTCGCGGCGGCTCCCGACACCGAGCGGCGGCTGGCGCCGTCGGTGTTGAACCTGGCCTTCGATATGGGCACCGCCCTGGACATCGCCGCGGGAGTGCGGCTGGGACCGGGCAAGATCAGCGTCCACCCCGACAAACTCGGCCTGGCCGGCCACGGATTCGGCGGGTCGGCCGCGGTGTTCGCGGCGGCCGGGATGCCGGTCAAGCCCAAGGCGGTGGCGGCGATTTTCCCGGCAGTCACCAATCCGCCGGCCGAGGAACCGGCCGCAACCCTCGGCGTCCCCGGTGTGGTGTTCGGCGCCCCTGGGGATGCTAAAGCGTTGCGTTCCAACGCCATCGGGCTTTGGCAGGCCTGGGATGCGGCGACTCTGCGGGTGATCAGCAAGGCCCAGCCCGGCGGCCTCGTCGAGGGCCGGCGATTGGCGAAGGTGTTCGGGCTGCCCGGGGCAAACCGCAAGACACACAAGGCCGTTCGTGCGCTGCTGACCGGCTACCTGCTCTACGCGCTGGGCGGCGACAAGGCCTACCGCGAATTCGCCGATCCGGACGCGCAGCTGCCCAAGACGGAGGCCTTGGACCCTGAGGCCGCGGCGATGACGCCGGAAGAAAAGATCGTCGCGATGCTCAAGGGCTGATCGAACCAACCAACCGGTTGGGTGCTATAAAGTCGCAATGAGAATCGGGATCTCGCTGAACTACTCCGGCGGCTTCAAGGAGGCCGCCGACCACGTGGTCGAGCTTGAGAAGGTCGGCGTCGATATCGCGCTGGTCGCCGAGGCGTATTCCTACGACGCGGTCAGCCAGCTCGGCTATTTGGCCGCCAAGACCAGCACCATCCAGCTGGGCTCGGGCGTGTTTCCGATCTACACCCGCACCCCGTCGCTGCTGGCCATGACGGCCGCCGGCCTCGACTACGTGTCCGACGGCCGATTCCAGCTGGGGATCGGCACCTCGGGCCCGCAGGTCGTGGAGGGATTCCACGGTGTTCCGTTCGACGCCCCGCTGGGCCGCACCCGCGAGGTGGTCGACATCTGCCGGCAGGTGTGGCGCCGCGAGCGAGTCAACTACACCGGCAAGCACTACCAGCTTCCGCTACCGGCCGATCGCGGCACCGGTTTGGGTAAGCCGTTGCAGCTCATCAATCACCCAGTGCGGGAACGAATTCCGATATCGATCGCGGCACTGGGGCCCAAGAACGTCGAGCTGACGGCGGAGATCGCCGAGGGCTGGCAGCCGGTTTTCTTCTATCCGGAGAAGGCCCGGTCGGTGTGGGGCGAGGCGCTCGAAGCCGGGCAAGCCAAACGCGATTCCGAGCTGGGCCCGCTGGATGTGATGGTCGGCGCCTCGTTGGCGATCGGCGACGACGTCGAGGAACGGCTCGCGTGGGTGAAACCGCAACTGGGCCTCTACATCGGCGGCATGGGCGCAAAAGGCCGCAACTTCTACCACAATTTGGCGACTCGCTACGGGTTCGGCGAAGTGGCGGACCGGATTCAGGAGCTCTATCTGAGCGGGCGCAAAGACGAAGCGATCGCCGCGGTGCCCGACGAGCTGGTGCGGTCGATCTCGCTGATAGGCCCGCGTGGATTCGTGGCCGAGCGGGTGGCGGCCTTCGCCGACGCCGGTGTGACAACACTGTTGGTGATGCCGGCGAGCACCGACCGCCGTGAATCCCTGCGCCATGTCGAGGAGTTACGCGGGCTGCTACCCGGCTGAACCTTGTCACTGCCCAGCCTGGGGCAGTTCCTCCGCGGCGATCTCACAGGGAGTCGATCCCTCGGCCGCTGGTTCGGGCGTGGACGCCGACGGGTCGGCGGCCGGTGGCTCGACGGGCACAGGCTCGGCGGGCGGTGGCGGGTCCGGCGGTGGCGGTATGGCCTCCTGGGCCGCCGGCTCGTCGGCGGCATCGTCTGCCGGCGGAGAATTCTCGTCGTCCGTTTCGGAAGTGGCGTCATCCGCCTCGGCATCGTCGGCTTCGTCGGGCTCGTCGTCTTTCCCGTCAGGCTCGACGTCCTTGTCGTCGAGTTCGTCAGGTTCGTCGGCTTCGTCGGCGTCGAGCGGATCCCCGGCCAGATCGCCGAACCCGTCCGCCAGCGAACCGATCAGACCTCCGATACCGTCGACGATCTTGCCGACGACTCCACCGATATTGCCGGCCAGACCGCCCAGGCCGCCCGAGCCGCCGAGAGTGCCTGCGCCGGTGGACAAACCGGCAGCATCGCCAAGCGGCGCCGCAAGTTCCGGCGGCACGGGCGGCAACGCCGCGAGCGGGTCGGCCGGAAGTGTCGGCGGTGCAACGGTTGTCGGGGGTGGCGGGGCCGACACGGCTGCGGGCATCGTGGACACAGCAGGCGCCGCGTCGAGAGGCGCCGAGTCCGCGACCGGCTCGTCGACCACCGGCTGCCAACTCGGCCCCAACTCACCCGGAAGCTCGAAACATGCCTCGGCTACGTGCGTCAGGGCACCGGTGGCCCCCTCGTAGGCCGCCGCAACCGACGCCATCGTTGAACGCATGGCGGTGAGCCAGTCAACGCGAATGTCATTGTCTACATATGGATTAACCTGTCGGCGAACCAGCTCTTCGGCCGACGCATCGCCGGCTCCGGTGGTCACCGTGTGCGCGGCGGCCAGCCAGGCCGAGCGCTCCGCGACCCTGCGATCGTCGATCGCGATGGCCGTCGCAGCCTTGCCGTCGATCAGTTGCCACAGCTCGTCCCGCAGCGCCCCGCAACGCTCGGCGGCCGTGCGGACATGCGCGGCGACTGTGGCAGCGGTGTCGCAATGGCGCCGCAGAAACCGCGTCGCGGAGTCGGCACTCGGGCCTCGCCAGGCCGCCGCGAGTTCGTCCAACTGCGTGCGCTGCACGTTCAGCGCCTCGTCGATCGCGTTGACCGCGGCCCAAAGCTCGGCGGTGTCGTGGTCGAGCACTCGCAGGTCGAGTCCGGCCTCAGTGTCATACCAGTCGCAGACCTGCGAATCGTGCGCGGTCAGGTCGGGATGCTGATAGTCGAGCACGTGACACGCACGCACGTAGGTCTGCGTGTGCTCAACCGCGAGGCGACCTTCCGCAAGCCGTGCTGCGACGTCCAACCGGTCGGCCATGATTCAGCCGATCCGCGCCGCCGCGCTCAGGTCGGCCTCGGCGTAGTGCTCGGCGCCGCCCCGCAGCGCGGTGGCAATTTCCGCGGTTGCCCGTGCCCACTGCGCAAGCTCCTGGCTCAGCCGATCCAGCGCGAGCCGCAGCGCATCACCGTGCGCGGCGTGCGCCTGCCCGGCGGTGGCGCCGTCGAAGGCCAACCTCCGCAACTGGATGCGCGCCGCACTGTCGATGAGATCCGCGGTGCCGTCGAACCGACGCGCGACCGCCCGCACCGACGCGGCATCGACGAACGCATCTCGTTGTCCCATACCGGCTTTGACGCATCAGGCCGCGTCCAGGTTCCACTACTGCTGAGCGCGCACCGTCTCCGCGACCCGGGTGGCCAGCCGGCGGGCGATGTCCTCGTCGGCCGCTTCCACCATGACGCGAATCAACTGTTCGGTTCCCGAGGGCCGCAACAGGATTCGTCCGGTATCGCCGAGCTCGTCCTCAGTCTGCTGGACCGCGGTGCGAACCGCGGGCGCGGCGACGGCGGCGGCCTTGTCGGCGACTCCGACGTTGATCAGCACCTGCGGCAAGGTGTGCATCGCGGACGCCAGGTCGGCCAGCGACGAGCCGGTTTGCGCCATGCGCGACATCAGCCGCAGGCCGGTGAGAATGCCATCGCCGGTGGTGGCCAGCGCCGGCATCACGATGTGCCCGGATTGTTCGCCACCGAGTCGGTAGTCGCCAGAGCGCAGCTCCTCCAGCACGTAGCGGTCGCCGACGCCGGTGGTGCGAACGGCGACACCGGCCGAGCGCATCGCCAGGTGCAGGCCAAGGTTGCTCATCACGGTGGCCACCAACGTGTTGGAGACCAGTTCGCCGGCTTCCTGCATCGCCAGCGCCAGGATCACCATGATCGCATCGCCGTCGACGACCTCACCGGCGGCATCGATCGCCAGGCACCGGTCGGCGTCGCCGTCGTGCGCCAGGCCGAGGTCGGCGCCGTGGGCCAGCACCGCCGAGCGCAGTGCATCCAGGTGGGTCGACCCGCAGCGGTCGTTGATGTTCAGCCCGTTGGGTTCTGCGTTGATGGCGATGACGCGCGCACCGGCGGCGCGATAGGCGCTTGGTGCGGCCACCGACGCGGCGCCGTGCGCACAGTCGACGACGACGGTCAGCCCGTCCAGGGCGGCGGTGGCGGCCTTGTCGAGGTGGCGCAGGTAGCGTTCCAGCGCGTCCTCGGCGTCGATCACGCGTCCGAGGCCCGTGCCGACGGGACGCAGCCCCGGTCCGGCCGCGACCAAGTCCTCGATCTGGTCTTCCGTGGCATCGTCGAGTTTGTGCCCGCCCGGCCCGAAGATTTTGATGCCGTTGTCGGGCATCGGGTTGTGCGACGCCGAGATCATCACCCCGAAGTCGGCGTCGTAGGCGCTGGTCAGATAGGCCACCGCCGGCGTCGGCAGCACGCCTGCCCGCAGCGCGTCGACGCCTTCGCTGGTCAGCCCGGCGATCACCGCAGCTTCCAGCATCTCGCCGCTGGCGCGCGGATCGCGGCCAACCACCGCGACGCGGCGCCGGGGCCCGTCCGGGGTGCTCAGTTGCCGGGCGGCGGCGGCGCCCAAGGCCAGCGCGAGCTCACCGGTGAGCTCTCGATTGGCGACTCCGCGGACGCCGTCGGTGCCGAACAGTCGACCCATGCGGACAAACCTCTCACAATTGACGGCCTGGTACATACCCACTTTTTGGCGCGAGCGTGCGTGTTTGTACGGCGACACGCCGAAAAATGCGTACAACGATGCACGCTCGCGGCCGGAAAGTGATCGCCGATCAGCGCTTGCTGTACTGCGGCGCCTTGCGGGCCTTCTTCAGGCCGTACTTCTTGCGCTCGGTGGAGCGCGGGTCGCGGGTCAGGAAGCCGGCCTTCTTCAGCGCGGGCCGGTCCTCGGGCGTGACCAGGATCAATGCCCTGGCGATGGCCAGGCGCAGTGCGCCGGCCTGGCCGGACGGGCCGCCACCGTCGAGGTGCGCATAGATGTCGAAGCTCTCCACCCGGTCGACGGTCACCAGCGGCGCCTTGATGAGCTGCTGGTGCACCTTGTTCGGGAAGTAATCCTCCAAGCTGCGGCCGTCGAGGTCGAACTTGCCGCTACCGGGAACCAGGCGCACCCGCACCACGGCCTCCTTGCGACGCCCGACCGTCTGGATCGGGCGCTCGATCACGAAGGAATCGGAACGCTTGCGCGACGTCGGCGCGGCGGAGGTCTCGCTGGCCGCCGTGTCGCCGGTCTCCTCGACGGGTGCTTCGGTGGTCTCTTCGGCGGTCTCGGTGCCTGCCGCTTCTGTCATTGGGTCACCTGCTTGATCTCGAACGGAACCGGCTGCTGGGCGGTGTGCGGGTGCTCCGGACCGGCGTAGACGCGCAGCTTGCGCTTGATCTGGCGGCCGAGCTTGTTCTTCGGGAGCATCCCGACGATGGCCTTCTCGACGACGCGGTCCGGATGCTTTTGCATCAGGTCACCGATCGTGCGCTTGCGTAGACCGCCGGGATAACCCGAGTGGCGGTAGGCCAGCTTGTTTTGCAGTTTGTCGCCGCTGATGGCGACTTTGTCGGCGTTGACGATGACGACGAAGTCGCCGCCGTCGACGTTGGGGGTGAATGTCGGCTTGTGCTTGCCGCGCAGCAGGTTGGCTGCCGCGACGGCGAGGCGGCCGAGCACCACGTCCGTGGCGTCGATGACGTACCACGCCCGCGTGGTGTCACCCGCCTTCGGCGCGTATGTAGGCACAGCGCTTACCTTCTTCTCTCGGGTTGAATCCCGGTGTGACCCGGGTGCCGGTCAGGGCGTCCACGGCACGGGAGTGTCTCGGCGACCGACATTGACCCGAGTCCCTGCGTACCGCACGCCAACGGTGCAGCTTACCGGGGGTCATCCACGCAGGTCAAAACGCCGCATTGGCTCCGGAAGGGATCCCGCCGAACATCGAATCCCATCATCTTGGCAGCGCCGACTTGATCCGTCGCGCCCGTGGCCGCACCTCGGCCTCAGCCAACTCCGCGACGGCCTCCCGTGCGCGGTCAAGATTCCCGAGGGCCGCCCGCAGGAGGCTGAGGTTCCCAGCGGGCTCATCGGCGGTGATGAGCTGCAGCAACTGCCCACGGGCAATCGTGGACACCGGGAGTTGGCGACGTTCGGCGATGCGTTCCAGCGCTTCAAACTCGTCGGGGTTGAGGCGGACCTGCAGCACCTTGCTGCGAGCGCGACCTGGCCGACTGACCTTGACGTGAGGCGGCAGCGGTCGGTCGTTTTGATGGTCTTCGGCGGCTTCGATTTCGTCGGCCTCGGTGATTGCTTCTTCGAGCTTGCGCTTGCTCATTGGAGGCCTCCTTCCCGATATTTGCGTTGGTCCCTTGGATTTGACGGCCAGGCGTTGACTCCGAAGATGACGCCGCCCTCCTCGACAGTGATGACGCTGAGCAGCTCATCCCGACTAGCGCAGTAGCCGATGGTGCGTACACCGACACCGGAGCGGCTCGCGGGTCTGGATCGAGGACAAGCCGGTCGGGGTCATTGAGCGCTTCGTCGGCCTGCGTCGGTGTGACCTGGTGTTTTGTGGCGATGTAGCCGCCCCCTCCAGTCGACCGTCACCTTGAGTGTACTACGATTGTATTACAAATCTCAGCTCGGTGCCCGGCGGCCGCAGCCAACTCGAACTAGTCATTGTCCGCGCCGCCGGCTCGCGGGTGTCCGGCTATGACTGCGCGGTCCCAACGTCTCTCCCCTACGTTGGGACCGCGCAGAGTCTCTAGGCGATTGCCATCGCTATCGCGTCCACACGCGGGCCGCCCGATGATCGGCGGCCGCGACGTCATCGGAGCCGTCGCGCACTGCATTTCCGAGGTCGACCAGAATTTCGTTGAGCGCAGTGGCCGCCTGATGCCACCTCAGTTGCTCGGCGCCGTATGCACTCGCGGCTTCCCGGGTCCACATTTCCCGCAGCGGTGCGACTTGAGACCGCAGCTCCTGCAATGCGGCATTGAAGCGGCCAGACGTGGTGTGGATCTCCTGGCGAATGGAGCATTCGATCTCGTCGAAGTTGTACGACAACAACGGGTCCATGGCTATCGCCTCACAGATTCCCGCCGGCGGTGGCGATATGGTGCGCGTGGCTGTCGGCCGCTTCCCGCAGCGCGGCCTCGTTGTGGCGAATTGTCTCCGCGATGCCATGCAGGGCGCGGTGCAGTTTCATCGACTCGGCGTTCCACCGATCCACCACATCCTTGAAGCGCGCTGCCGCTGCCCCACCCCACACCGACGCCGGCACACTACTCATCCGACCGATGAACGCGTGCAGCATTGTTCGGATTTCCTCGTTGCGGTTATCGATAGTTGCCGCGACTGAGCGCATCAGCTCGAAGTCGGTACTGAGTGTGTTGCCGCCCGCAGGTGCGCTCATGTTATGTAGGACTGCGACCGGCGCCCTCAGGTTCCCACCACTTCGGCAACCGATAACTCAACTAAGCGCGCGCGCCGAGCGCACCGCTTGCTCACACACATCGCGCACGACGTCGTCGTGGCCGAGGCGGCTTTGACATCCGATGCTGATCCGGACCGCACGGTCTAGCAGCACAGTCCAGCGGATGTCATGGGCGGCCCGGACTTCCCGATAGGTCACCGCCGGGCGACCTGCGCTGCGACCGGCCGGGTTGAAGTCGACGAAGACGCCGGGCGGCTCGGCATCGATCGCCTGCTTCAGCGACTCGGCGGCGTCGTCCAAAGTCGCTGCGGCAACCCAAGATTGCGTAACGTGCAGCGCGACCTCCGGATCCGACGGCGAGGTGACCTGTACCCGCGCCGAACCAGGTCCCGCGATCACTCGCTGCATCGGCCATTGCGCCGGAACCTCCAGGGCAACCCGACCTTCCACCAGAAACGTCGTCGGCGCCCGCTCGACCGGAGCGACGGCGTGGTGACGCAATGCGCCGACCGCGAGGACCACAGTGACCAACAAGATCACCACTGCGATGATCCGGTGGCCTCGACGACCACCGTCCGCCGCATCAGTGGACGGCGACTCGCAAGCGGCGTCCTCGCTCGGAACGGCCGCTGCGCCAAGCTCTCTCAGCGCGGCATCGTCGACCAGCACAACCTTCATCGCATCGCACGCTCGCACTCCGTCGGCGATCATGGTCGCCAAACCGTCGGCCCCGTCGACTGTGCCCGGTGCATCGATTACCACCACCGCTGTGGCATCGGCTGTCATTTCGACAATCGCATGCACGATTGCCTCGGCGGTGCGCTGCGGATCACTACGACGCTCGGCCACTACCGCTGCGCCGGTCACCACCACGAATTGGTCGGCGATCTCCACGACCACCGCCGGGTGAGGCGCTGCGGCCCGAGCCAGCAGCCACGACCGGGGTCGCATCTCGACGTCGTCGGCGAGAACCTCTGCGGCCGTGCGGACCCGGTCGACGCGCGTCGTCGTCCACCACGACGGGTGGACGACGATCACGAGCTCTGGCCTTCCGCTGTGCACCGATCGCAGTGCTTCGCGCCACAGCGAATCGACGGAGACCGGACGCAGCTCCACCAGGACTGCCGGATCGTCGATACCGTCAAGTGCGGCTCTGATCACCTCGCCGTCTGCGACTTCGCCATCGCCGCAGCACAATTGGCGGATCGTATTCGGGCCGGCCTCGATGACGTGTGCAGTCACGGCGGCGGGCTCCAGGCCACCTGCACCAGCTGTTGGCCACCGCGACGCGTGATCAGGGTGCCGCGCCCGGGCGGCAACGGCGACAGGCGTACGGATCCGATCAGTGGGCCGTCATCCGGACTTCCGCTCATGATCAGCGCCATACAGCCCAGGTCGTGCAGCTCGGCGAGCAGTGGCTCGAACATGGCTCGTGCGGTGCCTGCGCTGCGGCGCGCCACGATCAGGTGCAGTCCGAGGTCTCCGGCGTGCGGCAGGAATCCCAGGAGTGGCGCCAACGGATTGCCGGCAGCGGTCGCGACCAGGTCATAATCGTCGACCACGAGATAGATCTCTGGCCCAGACCACCAGGATCTGGCGCGCAACTGTTCGTGTGACGCGTTGGAAGGGGGCATGCGCCGGCGCAGCACGTCGATCAGGCTCGGCAGCTGCTCGCCGAGCGCCGCCGCCGAGATGAAGTACCCGCCAAGATGTTCGGACTCGACGATGCCGAGCAGCGTGCGCCGGAAGTCGACGATCAAAAGTTGCGCTTGCGCCGCGGTCGCTGTCCGCGCGATCTCACGGCAGACGGTGCGCAGCACGGCGGTCTTTCCGCACTCGCCGTCCCCGAGAACCAGTAGGTGCGGTTGTATTGCGAAATCGATTGCCGCCGGTCGTAATCGAGTCTCCTCAACTCCGATCAAGATGCCCGTGCCCATCCGATCGGCCTCCCGCTCGACGACGGTGTGGTGCTCGACGCACCTGGGCAGGAGCGGTATCGGAGGCGCATCGTATCCGCCGTGGCGGTGCCTCAACATCTCCGCTACCCGCGTGCCGGCTTCGGGCAGGGCGATGATCATGTGCAGTCCGTCGGCGGAAAGTCCCCGTCCAGGTCTATTTTTGGGTACCTGCTGCGCCCGTCGGCGGTCCAACTCGGAGTCGGCCGGATCACCAAGCCGCAACTCGATGCGGGTCCCGAGCTGATCCTTCAGCGCGGGCCGAATCTCCGCCCAACGCGATGCAGAGACCGCGACATGCACACCGAATGACAATCCTTGAGCGGCAATGGCGGTGATCGACGTCTCGAGGGTCTCGAACTCGCGGCGCAGGCTGGCCCACCCGTCTACAACCAAGAAGATGTCGCCGAATCGGTCGCATAGCGGATGCTGCTGCGCCTTGAGCCGGCGATAGTGTGCCATCGAATCGATGCCGTGGTCGCGGAATACCGTCTCCCTGGACCGGATTATCGCCTCCAGCTCGGTGATCGTACGACCGACCAACTCGCGGTCTGCTCTACCGGCGACCGACCCGACGTGCGGCCAGGACCGCAGCGACGCCAGCGCGCCACCACCAAAGTCCAGGCAGTAGAACTGCACCCGGTCCGGATCGTGGGTGAGGGCGAGCGCCGTGATCAGAGTGCGCAACGCCGTCGACTTGCCGGCCTGAGGTGCCCCGACGACCGCGACATTGCCGGCAGCCCCGGACAAATCGACGGCTAATGGCGTGCGGCGCTGCTCAAACGGGCGATCGACAACGCCGATGGAAACTCTCAGCACCTCATCTGGTGCGGATCCGTCGTCGTCGAGCAGGGTGCGCAGAGCCGGTGCCGCGCCCAGCGGCGGCAGCCATACCTGGCGCGCTGGCGGGCCAAGCCCGGCCACCCGATCCACGACCGTCTCCAGGACAGTGCGCCGAGCCGCAGCATCAGCCGGCGCGTTGCTAGGGGTCGTGACGGGTCCGATCGGCGCAGCGGTGAATACTCGCACCGGCGGCGTCGCCTCACCGAACTGTGACAGCCTGGAAACGGCGGAGTGATTGCGGAATTCGGAGACATATGCAGTCTGGAAGCGAATCAATTGCTCCGCTCCCGCCCGCAAGTAGCCGGCGCCGGGTGTGTTCGGCAATTCAAAGGCGTCGGACGTTCCGAGGACGATCCGCGATTCGTGGGCGGATAGTGTTTTCAGGCATACCCGGTAAGACAGATGCGACTCCAACCCGCGCAGCCTGCCCTCGTCCAGACGTTGGCTGGCCAACAGCAGATGCATGGCCAGGGATCGGCCCAGTCGGCCGATCGCCACGAAAACGTCGGCGAAATCCGGGTGCTGGCTGAGCAGTTCGGAGAACTCGTCGACGACCACAAACAACGCAGGCAGCGGCGCCAACTGCGGATTCGTGCGCCGCGCGCGCTGGTAGGCTGCGACGCTGTCGAGATTGCCCGCCGCGCGGAGTACTTCCTGGCGGCGGTTCATCTCGCCGGTCAATGCATCTCGCATTCGAGCCACCAGCGGCGCATCATCGGACAGGTTGGTGATGATCGCCGCGGCATGCGGAGCCCGCTCCAAGCCGAGAAACGTCGCACCGCCCTTGAAGTCGACCAAAACCAAGTTGAGCACGTCCGGCGAATGGCGTGCGATCATTCCGAGTGCGACGGTGCGCAGGAACTCCGACTTGCCCGAGCCGGTGGCTCCGATGCAAAGCCCGTGCGGCCCCACGCCTTGCTCGGCGGCTTCCTTGATGTCGAGCTGCAGCGGTGCTCCCGTCATCGTCGTGCCGATTGGAACAGAGAGCAGCTCACGGTGCGTTCTGTTGTCCCACCAGGTTTTCGGATTTGTGGACGCGATATCGCCGATGCCCAGAAGATCTTCCCAACGCGGACAAGCTGATCGGGCATCCGGGCCGCCACAACGGTATGCGGCCAGCCGACGCGCGCACGTCGACGCGGCGGAGTAGCTCATCCGGTCCGGGAGCACGAAAACGTCGTCACGGCCAGATTGGCGGGTCACCAACTCTTTCTCGCTGACCTGCAGCCTCAACCCGTCGCCCGCTGGCGGGCCATGAACGATCTGCAGCAGGGACGCGCTGCCGATGCTGCCGAGGCTTACGTCACCGTCGGCGACGACTATCAACTGCGGAAAGCTCGACAGGCCAGCGAGCGCACGTTCGGCCGCGGCCAGCGTCGGGTACATCAGCCGGGCAGAACCGACGGCGTCGCGAGATTTCGGATGTTGATGGTGCGGCAGCCATTTCAGCCAGCCCCAGTGGACTCGGTTGCGCTCGCTGATCGCGCCGACGACAAGCAGCTGGCTTGGGCTGTGCAGGACGGCCAGCTGGCAGATCATCGCACGCACCAAACCGCGCGTGTGCGTTGTGTCACCGCAGACCGTCACGACGGCTTGCCCGCGTAACTCAATCGCGATCGGCGCGCTGCGGATCGTCGAATGTGCTTTCAGAAACCGGCGTAACGCCGTCACGGTCACGGGATCGCAGCGCTCAGCCGGTCCGATCTGTGGGGAGACCAAACGGGTGGCAAGACGCCGTGTTCCGACACCGATCCTTACTTCGCAGAAATCCGGATCACCCGCTCGGCGCTCCCACATCCGGCTAGTGCCCACCAGAGTCCACAACGTGTCGGGCTCGGGATGGCACCAGACCAGCGACGAGTGCTGCGCGGCGGCGGTCTGCACGACGGAACGCCGCAGATCGCAGAGATAGCCGAGATAGCCTGCGCGGTCGGCATCGATCTCGCCGCGCTGCCGATCCCATCCGGTAATCACCGTCGCAACCGCCGAGACCAGCATCATCAACGGGAATGTCATGAACATGGGACTGCGCGCCATGGCCGACCGCGAGGACACGACCACCGCGATCATCACCACCGTCGCGATAGCCATGGCGACCGGCAGCAGGCGTGCCGCCACGTTGGTCTGCGCCGGCCGCGACACCTCTGGGGGCGCCGCAACCGCGATGTCAGCGGTTGCGAACGCCGGGGGCGGCTGCCGTGGTGGCGGCACGAAATCCACAGTCGCAGCACCGTAAGTGGCCACGCATCCGACCGCAACTCAGTTGTGGATCGGTGCATACGCGATACCGCCCGGCTGGCTAGCGTCCAGATCAGCGCCTGCATCGGCGAGAGGAGGTCGGGTGCATCAAGCTGTGGAGGTACCGGCCACAGGCGCGGAATTGCGCCGGGTATCGGTATGCGCAGACGCCGTCAGCGTGGACTTGGCGCTGCCCGCGGCGGTCCCCGTCGCATCGCTGATGCCGGCGATCGTTGACATCCTGGCCACGGAATACCGTCACCGCGGAGAATCGGTGCCGGCCTGGCACCGGCTTTCCCTTCCGGGCGACGCCCCGCTGGATATGTCGAAGACGTTGGCGCAGCTGGGAATCCGAGACGGCAGCATACTCGTATTCACCGGACCGTCAACCGAGCTGACGGCGCCGCGTTTCGACGACGTCGCGGAGGCGGTATCGATGTCGCTCGCCGAAAGAGCGCGGCCATGGACTCGGCGGACGGCCCGGCTCGCCGGCGCGATCACGGCCAGCTGGCTAGCCGGCGCGGGCGCACTGGTGCTGATCCGAGCGGCGTTTGATACCGCCGATGCCCGGCGCGTCAGCGCCGGTGTTGCCGCAGCGATCGGCTGCATCGCGCTGCTGGCGTCGGGGGTCGCGTATCGCGGGTTTCGCGACGTGATCGCCGGGCTGACGCTCGGTCTGCTGGCGAGCGGATTCGCCTCGCTCGCGGGCCTGCTGGCGGTTCCCGGCGGCCCCGGCGCACCGAATGCACTCCTGGCCGCGATGGCCGGTGCCGCCATGTCCGCACTCGTAATGGGCGTAACAGGCTGCGGCACAACCGTGTTCATAGCGTTGTCCTGTCTCGCAATGGTGGCGGCAGCAGCTGCGCTGGTAGGCGCTCTCACTGCTGGATCACCGCAGGCTATCGCCGCGGCGTCTGCGGCGATATCGCTGGCGCTTCTCGAGCTTTCAGCGCGCGTCTCGATTCTGTTCGCCGGATTGTCTCCGGAGGGGGACGCCGATGAGCCGGCGGATCCGCATCGCTTGAAAGCCAAAGCTCTCCGCGCCGATAGCTTGTTGAGCAGTCTGGTTGCGGCGTTTGCTGCCGCGGCCGCGCTCGGGGCCATCGGCACCGCGGTCGCTGCTCACTGCGCCGGTGGGACGCGGCTGCTCGGGATCGCATTCGCCACGGTCGTCGGCGGCGTGCTGCTGCTGCGGGCCCGCGCGCACGGCGATCAGGCGAGATCTGTGCCGCTCGTGGTGAGCGGAACGGCCACGCTCAGCGTCACTTTCGTGGTCGCGGCAATCGCCGGCCCACTTCAACCGCCATGGGTGGCTGGGGTGGCCGCGACGCTGGCCACCGCAGCCCTGTGCCTTGGTTTCATCGCCCCAGCGCTGACGTTCTCACCGGTCCTACGACGAGGTGTCGACCTACTGGAATATCTCGCGCTGGCCGCTATCGTGCCGCTGGTCTGCTGGATCTGTGGCCTTTATGGCGCCGCCCGCGGCTTGAGCCTGTCGTGATCGCAACGACATCCAAGGCGCTGCGTTGCGCCGCCGCAGCGATACTGGCCGCGCTATACCAATGTGGAGTGCCCTGCGCGCATGCGGTCACACCGCCGCCGATCGAGAGCAACCGGCTGCCCGAGCCCGCACCGCCGTCGCCCCCGCAGCCCACCGTGCAACGAGAGATATGCGCGGTGGCGTCGATGGCTCCCGGATCGAGCGGCACCAATAGCCAACTCGCCCCGCTTGACCTACCACAGGTTTGGCAGCTCACACGTGGCTCGGGCCAACGGGTCGCGGTCATCGACACCGGAGTGTCGCCGCACCCACGGCTGCCGGACACAGTGCCCGGCGGTGACTACGTGTTCACCGGCGACGGCACCCAGGATTGCGATGGACACGGCACCGTGGTAGCGGGAATCATCGCCGCCGCACCGGATCCCGAGCATACGGATGATTTCAGCGGAGTCGCCCCGGCGGTGCGGTTGATCAGTATCCGGCAGTCCAGCACCAAGTTCGGTGCGTCGGCGAATCCGCCCGTCTCAGGATTCGGTGACGTCGACACGATGGCCAAAGCCGTCCGGACGGCCGCCGACCTGGGCGCTTCGGTAATCAACATCTCCTCGGTTGCCTGCGTCCCAGTTGATTCGCGGCTCGACGACCGCGCGCTCGGCGCCGCACTCTCTTACGCCGTCGACGTCAAGAACGCCGTGGTGGTCGCTGCCGCCGGGAACACCGCGGACGCCGGCCAGTGCCCGGCTCAGCAACCCGAAGCAACGTGGGACAACGCAACAGTGGTGGTCAGTCCGGCCTGGTATGACGACTACGTGCTGACCGTGGGTTCGGTGAACGCGCATGGTGAACCGTCCTCCTTCACCCTGGCCGGACCGTGGGTGGATGTCGCTGCCCCCGGCGAGGCCGCGGTTTCGCTCAGCCCACAGGGACAAGGGCTAGCGAATACTGTTGAGGGACAGACTGGTCCGGCGCCGCTGTCGGGCACCAGTTACGCAGCTCCGGTCGTCAGCGGGCTGGCGGCACTGATCCGCGCCCGGTTTCCGACGATGACCGCCCGGCAGGTGATGCACCGCATCGAGGCGACTGCGCATCACCCGCCCGGTGGTTGGGATCCGCTCGTCGGCGCGGGCCTCGTCGACTTTCCGGCCGCAGTCAGCACCGACGCGCCGGCGACCCCGGCACCGCGGCCACCGGCCAAACCGGTGCCGATTCCACCGCCCGCGCCTCCCGTGCGGCCGAACCGGAATGCGCGAGACATGGCGATCGCCGGCGCGGCGGTGTGCCTCGCCGTGCTGGCGGCGGTGCTCAGCGCCGGTGCGGTGAGGGGGCGGCTGCGACGGGATGCCGACCGTGTCGCGGGCGACTAACGCGTTCGCGCGGCTCAGCTCCGGCCCCGACGGCAGCGTTGCCAGCAGCGGCCACGGCGCCGGGGCGGCGGTATTCGGCAGGCCTAGATCGTGTGCCGCATCATCGTCGTGGACGGCGAACCGCACTCCGGTGTCGGTTACCAAGTATCGTGTGCCGGCGCTGGCGTTGTCTCCGGACAGGCCGCTGGATCGCACATACGCGCTGCGGCCGGGCGGAAGGTAGACGGCGTCGACCGCGGCCCCATTTCCGTCAGCCTGCGACAAGGTCACTGGCTGCTGGCCCGGCGGAACGGGCACGCCACCGGTCAAAAACGAGATGTCGGCTCGACCCGAGGCTGTGGGTGCCCAGCTCACACAGAGTGTTGTGACAGTGGTGTCCAGCGCTGCGGGAGCACGCTCGGGGAAGCTGGCCACTGGCAGCTGGGCCGCGGCCGGAGCGGTGCGGACCAGGTCGGGTGCCACCGAGATCACCGTGCGGCTGCCTTGCGAGTCGCTGAAACGCACCAGATCCGCTGCGATCTGACCGACGCGCTGCACTCCCCGTTCGAGTACTACGTAATACTCGTCGCGGTCAGCGCGGTTTACCTGCAGCACACTGCCGACCAGAAACCCGCGGAGTGCAGCCGGTCTGCCGGCGCCGGGGATCCGGGGCGCGGTGATCGGCGGCACCTCCGGGACGGCATTCAGTAACGCCCTTGAGACCGTCAGCGGCACAAGACCTTCCAACCTCAACGCGTGCACGACGGCGGGTTCGCTCAGGTCGACCACCGCGCGACGCCCCTCATACAGCAGATAGGTCGATCCGCCGGAGTCGGGCGTGACAAGCACGGCCTGTTCGGGTGCCAGGCGACGCGAAAGCCGTCCCTCTGCGGGCCCGACAATGACTGTCGTGTTCACTGTGTCGTTGTCGGTATCACAGATCGTCCAGTGCGTTTCGTCGTCGGCCAGTGGCTCGGCCAGAGATTGCGGGGCGCCGGGGATGCCCAGCAGCGGACCCCTTTTGCTGTGGCGCAATTCGGGCTCTGGTACCGGGCGCGGGTTGACGTTTGTTTTGGCGATCAGCCGGGCCGATGCCAGGTTCAGCACCGGATGCAGGGTTTCGCCCACTCGCACGTAGAGCGCGCCGGAGGGCTCGCTCATCAGGATCGGCGCATTTCCCAATGATGGTTGGGGGCGCAGCACCGCCAACCCTGCGCACCCAGCCAGCACGACGACCGCCAGCAGAGATCCGGCCATGAGCGAATGAAGGGGCGCGCGGATCGGTTCGTTGACCGCGCGGATGTCCCTGCCCAACAACGCGCACTCGATGCGGCGTAGCAGAAATCGATGCCCGCTGACGTGCAGCCGGGTCGTCGGTTGCCGTCCCATGACCCCCCCGACTCCGCCCGTCCCACCATATGCCCTGGTCAAGCGGTGCTCTGCCGTCCATCCACAGCAGGGCCCGACGAGCGCCGATGTGAGCATCCGTCGCGT
This sequence comes from Mycobacterium fragae, assembly GCF_002102185.1. Taxonomy (GTDB): domain Bacteria; phylum Actinomycetota; class Actinomycetes; order Mycobacteriales; family Mycobacteriaceae; genus Mycobacterium; species Mycobacterium fragae. Next base: position 64,091 of record NZ_LQOW01000025.1, on the reverse strand, counting down.
TCTCGGTAATATCGCGTCGTGCTCACCGACCACCTGAACCGTTTGGTGTCCCGTCGTCTCTGGTCGCGCGGTTTGCGCTGCGCCGGTCTGGGTGCTGCCGCGGTCCTTGCCGCCGGCGTGCTGCTGGTGGCGCCCAGCGCCGCTCCCCGCGCCGTCCCGTCGGCCGCCGCCTTCGACTGCCCGGACGTGGAATTCATCTTCGCCCGCGGCACCAGCGAGCCCGCCGGGGTGGGCCGCGTCGGCCAGGCGTTGGTCGACTCGCTGCGCCAGCAGACCGGAAAGAACATCGACGTCTACGGCGTGAACTATCCAGCGGGCAAGCTCCAGCTGGGCGGCGGTGATGGTGCCAACGACACCATCAAACGCGTCAAAGACGCTGTCCAACAGTGCCCGAACACCGATATCGTGCTGGGCGGCTACTCCCAGGGCGCATCGGTGATCGACATCGTTTCCGGCGTGCCGGTGGGCGGCGTGTCGTGGGGCAGCCCGCTGCCCGCCGAATACGCCGACCACATCAAGGCCGTTGCAACGTTCGGCAATATCGTTGGTCGGTCGGGCAGTTCGCTTTCCACCCAGAGCAAGCTCTTGGGGTCCAAGACGATCGACCTGTGCAACCCCGAGGACCCGATCTGTCACGCCGGCCCCGGCAATGAGTGGAGCGGGCACACCGAGGGTTACGTGCCCGTCTACACGACCCAGGCGGCGACTTTCATCGCGGCCAGGCTTTCGTCGTCCGGCCCTTCCGCGGTGCCCGGATTCCCTGAGCTGCCCGGATATCCCGTGGCGCCCGGCTCCCCCACCTCCGATCCTTCGATGCAAGTTCACTAACGAGGCTGCTCGGCCCGCTAATATCGGGCCATGAACCTCCGTCCGATTGACCCACCGGCGCAGGCGCGTTCGGGCGACGGGTCAAATGCGGCAAACCGCGTCGCTCGGCTTGCGGCAGCTGGATTGCTCGCCGTGGCGTTGGTGATCGCCCCGGCACTCGCGCCCCTTCCGGCGACGACCCCTATTCCGACGGCATCGGCGGCTTGTCCGGACGCCGAGGTGGTGTTCGCCCGGGGACGTCTGGAACCGCCCGGCCCCGGTGCGGTGGGTAACGCGTTCGTCAGCGCACTGCGGTCCAGGGTCAACAAGAACATCAGCCTCTACTCGGTGCGCTACCCCGCCGACAACCAGGTCGACGTCGGCGCCAACGACATGAGCGCGCACGTCCAGTCCATGATCAACAGTTGCCCCGACACCCGCCTGGTGTTGGGCGGCTACTCGCTCGGCGCGGCGGTCGCCGACGTGGTGATGGCGGCCCCCGGCCCCTTGTTCGGTTTCACCAATCCCCTGCCGGCGGGCGCCGATCAGCACATCGCGGCCGTCGCGCTGTTCGGCAACGGAAGCCAATGGGTCGGTCCGATCACGAATTTCAACCCGGCCTACAACGACCGGACAATCGACTTGTGCCACGGCGCCGACCCCATCTGTAACCCGGCCGACCCGAACACCTGGGAAGCCAACTGGCCGCAACACGCGGCCAGCGGGTACATCCAGTCCGGGATGGTCAATCAGGCCGCCGACTTCGTCGCGGGCAAGCTGCAGTAATTCCCGATGTGAGTGCTCTCAGCGCAATCCGCGCCGCCAGGTTTGCAGCCGCCGCATCGGTCGCCGCGGGGCTGCTGATCGCGCCAGCGGTAGCACCCATTCCGGCGCCGCCGATTCCGGTGGCGTCAGCGGACTGCCCGGGTGCGGAGGTCGTTTTCGCCCGCGGGCGAGAGGAGCCACCCGGACTCGGCGCGGTCGGCGACGCGTTGCTCAATTCGCTGCGCGCAAAGGTACCGAACATGTCGATCGGGGCCTATGGCGTCAACTATCCGGCGAATATCAGCGTCAGCAGCGGCGCCAGCGATATGGGCGCCCACGTTCAATCCATGGCCGGAAGTTGCCCGAACACCCGCGAGGTGCTCGGCGGCTATTCCCTGGGTGCCGAGGTGGCTGACCTCGCGACGTGGGGCCGTATACCGCCTGGTGTGGATCAGCACGTCGCAGCCGTCGCCTTGTTCGGCAATGGCACCCGGCGCATCGCCCCCGCCTTCGTCGGTAAGACGATCGACCAGTGCGCGCAAGGCGATCCGATCTGTGGGAGAGGCACGAACTGGTCCTCGCATCTGCAGCCCGCCTACATCAACTCCGGGCTGGTCGATCAGGCCGCCGGCTTTGTCGCCGGCAAGCTCTAAATCAGCTGCGCGAGCGCAGATCGCGGGTGATCACCGTCCGCGCCTGCAGTTCGCTGTCGGGCGGATAGTCCACGCCGACCAGCGTCAGACCGTGGGCCGGAGCGGCGGTGAAGTCGCTGGACCGGCTTGTGGCGCTGAGCAACTCGCGGCACCAGTCAGCGGGGCGGCGGCGTTCGCCGACGGCGAGCAGGGCCCCGACCAATGAGCGCACCATCGACCAGCAGAACGCGTCCGCGGTGACGTATGCGGTGACAAGATCGCCCTCACGTGACCAGTCCAGCCGCTGCAGCTCGCGAATGGTGGTGGCACCGTCGCGGTGTCGGCAGAACGCGGCGAAGTCGTGCAATCCCAACAGGTCTCGTGACGCCAACGCCATCGCGTCCACATCCAGCTCGCGCGGCCAGCCGGTGACGTAGCGGGCCTGGTGCGGCTCAACCCCGTAGGGCGCAGTCGACAGCCGGTAGATGTAGTGGCGGCGCAGCGCCGAGAATCGCGCATCGAAACCCGCTGGCGCGCGGACAATTTGGCGGATCCTGACATCCTCGGGCAGGAAGCGGCCCAGCCGCCTTAGCAGCGGTAGGAATTCCGGGTCAGCCGGGCGGCGCGAACGAGGATAGGCATAACGCAAGGCGTCGGCCGGCACATCCACGTGAGCCACCTGCCCGGCGGCGTGCACGCCGGTGTCGGTGCGCCCAGCAGCGCGTAGCCGCACCGGCGTGCGAAACACCGTCGAGAGCGCCTCGTCGAGCACACCGGCAACGGTCCGTCGCCCCGCCTGCACTGCCCAACCGGCGAACTCCGTTCCGTCGTAGGCAATGTCGAGCCGAAGACGAACCTCAGGACTCGTCGGAGTCAGCCTCTTCTTCGGGTTGGGGCGCCGCGGCCGCGGCTTCGGGCGCGGCTGCCTCCGGGGCCTCCTCGGCGTCCGGGCCGACCGCAGCCTCCGGTTCGACAGCGGCCTGCGGGGCGGCCGCCGCAGCCTCCGGGGCAGCCTTCTTGGCCGCCGCCTGCGAGGCGGCAGCGCGGCGTGCCCGGTTGGCCTCCGAGGTGACCGTCTTCTCCTGCACCAGCTCGATCACGGCCATCGGAGCGTTATCTCCCTTGCGCGACTCCACCTTGATGATGCGGGTATAGCCGCCGTCGCGGTCGGCGAAGAACGGCCCGATCTCGGCGAACAGGGCATGCACCACGTCCTTGTCGCGGATCTTCTTGAGCACCTCGCGCCGGTTGTGCAGCGTGCCCTTCTTGGCGTGGGTGATCAGCTTCTCCGCGTAGGGCCGCAGTGCCCGGGCCTTCGGCTCGGTGGTCTTGATCCGACCATGCTCGAACAGCGCCGTGGCCAGATTGGCCAGGATCGCCTTCTGATGCGACGACGACCCGCCGAGGCGACGGCCCTTGGTGGGCTTGGGCATTGCAGACGCTCCTGTCTTGACTCGCTCTTAGAGCTGTTCGGTTTCGGCGTAGTCCTGATCGTCGTAGCCGCCGTCGCTGGACCAGGTGCCGGTGGCGACGTCGTAACCCGCGACCTCCGACGGGTCGAAGCTGGCCGGGCTGTCCTTGAGCGACAGACCGAGCTGGTGCAGCTTGACCTTCACCTCGTCGATGGACTTCTGGCCGAAGTTGCGGATGTCGAGCAGGTCGGACTCGGTGCGCGACACCAGCTCACCGACGGTGTGCACACCCTCGCGCTTGAGGCAGTTGTACGAGCGCACGGTCAGATCCAGGTCGTCGATCGGCAGCGCGAACGACGCGATGTGGTCGGCCTCGGCGGGCGACGGCCCGATCTCGATGCCCTCGGCCTCCACGTTGAGTTCGCGTGCCAGCCCGAACAATTCGACCAGGGTCTTACCCGCCGACGCCAGCGCGTCCCGCGGAGTGATCGAGCTCTTGGTCTCGACGTCGAGGATCAGCTTGTCGAAGTCGGTGCGCTGCTCGACACGGGTGGCGTCCACCTTGTAGGTGACCTTCAGCACCGGCGAGTAGATGGAATCCACTGGGATACGCCCGATTTCGGCGCCCGACGCCTTGTTCTGCACGGCCGGCACGTAGCCGCGGCCACGCTCGACGACCAGCTCGACCTCGAGCTTGCCCTTGTCGTTCAGCGTCGCGATGTGCATGTCCGGGTTGTGCACGGTGACGCCGGCAGGCGGCACGATGTCACCTGCGGTGACCTCGCCCGGGCCCTGCTTGCGCAGGTACATGGTGACCGGCTCGTCTTCCTCGGAGGACACCACCAGGCTCTTCAGATTCAGGATGATGTCGGTGACGTCTTCCTTGACGCCGGGCACGGTGGTGAACTCGTGCAGCACACCGTCGATGCGAATGCTGGTGACCGCCGCGCCGGGTATCGACGACAGCAGCGTGCGGCGGAGCGAATTGCCAAGCGTGTAGCCGAATCCCGGTTCCAGCGGTTCGATGACGAACTGCGACCGGGTATCGGTGACGGCCTCTTCGGACAGTGTGGGTCGCTGTGAGATCAGCATGGTGTTTCTTCTCCTTCTCGGCACCCGCTATTTGATGCCGCTTAGGTGTCCTGCACCGGCGGTGCAGGGGTACTACTTCGAGTAGAACTCGACGATCAGCTGCTCGGCGAGCGGCACGTCGATCTGCGCCCGCTCGGGCAGTTGGTGGATCAGGATGCGCTGACGCTCGCCGACCACCTGCAACCAGCTGGGGATCGGGCGATCGCCCGCGGTTTCGCGCGCAATCTGGAACGGCACCGTGTTCAGCGACTTCTCCTGCACGTCGATGATGTCGTGCTGCGACACCCGATAGCTCGGGATGTTCACCTTGACACCGTTGACGGTGAAGTGGCCGTGGCTGACCAGCTGACGGGCCATCCGACGGGTGCGGGCGATACCGGCCCGGTAGACCACGTTGTCCAGCCGGCTCTCCAGGATCTGCAACAGCTCCTCACCGGTCTTGCCGGGACGGCGCACGGCTTCCTCGTAGTAACGGCGGAACTGCTTTTCCATCACGCCGTAGGTGAAGCGCGCCTTCTGCTTCTCCTGCAGCTGCAGCAGGTACTCGCTCTCCTTGATCCGCGCGCGGCCGTGCTGGCCGGGCGGGTAAGGACGCTTCTCGAACGCTTGGTCGGCGCCGACGAGGTCGGTGCGCAGCCGGCGCGATTTGCGAGTGACGGGTCCGGTGTAACGAGCCATTGCTATCTCCTAAACCCTGCGGCGCTTGGGTGGGCGGACACCGTTGTGCGGCTGCGGGGTGACATCGGAGATCGCCCCGACCTCCAGCCCGGCGGCCTGCAGCGACCGGATGGCGGTCTCGCGGCCCGAACCCGGACCCTTGACGAACACGTCGACCTTGCGCACGCCGTGCTCCTGCGCTTTGCGCGCGGCATTTTCGGCGGCCAGCTGCGCGGCGAACGGCGTCGACTTGCGGGAACCCTTGAACCCGACGTGCCCCGACGAGGCCCAGGCAATGACGTTGCCCTGCAGGTCGGTGATCGTCACGATCGTGTTGTTGAACGTGCTCTTGATGTGGGCGGCGCCGTGCGGAACGTTCTTCTTTTCCCGCCGCCGGGTCTTCTGACCCCGCTTGGGCGCGGCGGCTGCCTTCTTGGCTGGTGGCATGACTTACCTGGCCTTCTTCTTGCCTGCGATGGTGCGCTTGGGACCCTTGCGGGTGCGCGCGTTGGTCTTGGTGCGCTGACCGCGCACAGGCAGGCCGCGGCGATGCCGTAGCCCTTGGTAGCAGCCGATCTCGATCTTGCGGCGAATGTCGGCCTGCACCTCACGGCGCAAGTCACCCTCGACCTTCAGATTGGCCTCGATGTAGTCGCGCAAGTGGGTCACCTGGTCGTCGGTGAGGTCCTTGGTGCGCAGATCCTTGTCGATCCCGGTGGCGGCCAGGATTTCGTTCGAAAGGCTACGGCCGACGCCGTAGATGTAGGTCAACGCGACCTCCATGCGCTTGTCGCGCGGCAGGTCGACGCCCACAAGTCGAGCCATGGGTGGCATTCCTTCTCTTCGCGGAGGTCTGGTCCCAGTCCGTTCCCGGCTGACTGCTCCGGGGTCCGGCCTCCGTTCCGGACGTGGATGAGCTGGCCCATCTCTACAGATGCCAGCCGCTCAGTGGTACTGGGAGGTCTGCATTCAGTTGTTTGTCTGCGTCAGGTCAGCCCTGGCGCTGCTTGTGGCGCGGATCTGAGCAGATCACCATGACCCGCCCATGCCGGCGGATCACCCTGCACTTGTCGCAGATCGGCTTGACGCTCGGGTTCACCTTCACGGCTGTTGTGATCCTGTTCTGTTCGCTACTTGTACCGGTACACGATGCGGCCCCGCGACAGGTCGTAGGGCGACAGCTCCACCACGACGCGGTCCTCGGGCAGGATGCGGATGTAGTGCTGCCGCATCTTGCCGCTGATGTGGGCAAGCACCTTGTGGCCGTTCTCCAGCTCAATGCGGAACATCGCATTGGGCAGGGGCTCGACCACGCGGCCCTCGACCTCTATGGCGCCGTCCTTCTTGGCCATAACTTCGGTAAATCCTCGTTTCGTATGGTTCGCAGCTGCGCCCGCTTCGGCGCAGCATTCGCCCGACTTGAAACGTGAGCCGGTGCTAGAAAAATTCCGGGAATTCCGCGAATTCCTAGGGACTGGGCACGCAAAAGTCGGCGCGGATGACGCACCGTTGCTCCACGATACCCGGTCATTCGCCCTGGTCAAAATCGCTGTGAGAGGAATTTCGGGCGGTCGTCGGCGGTCGATGACGGCCTGCCGGAATAGCGGCACCACCCGGCGGGTTGGAGACACCATGACTGATGCTGCTGCAAGTTCCCAAGCGAGCAAGCCCAACCTTGGCCGGTTCGGATCATTCGGCCGCGGCGTCACGCCCCAACAGGCCAAAGAGATCGAAGCCCTGGGCTATGGGGCGGTCTGGGTGGGCGGCTCACCGCCTGCCGAGCTGGAGTGGGTCGAGCCGATCCTCGAGCAGACCACCACGCTGCAGGTGGCCACCGGCATCGTCAATATCTGGTCGGCGCCGGCAAAACCGGTCGCCGAGTCGTTTCACCGCATCGACCGGGCCTACCCGGGCCGCTTCCTGCTGGGCATCGGCGTCGGCCATCCCGAGGCGATCAGCGAATACCGCAAGCCCTACAACGCGCTGGTGGAGTACCTCGATCAGCTCGACGACTACGGCGTGCCCGCCCACCGTCGGGTGGTTGCGGCGCTGGGTCCACGAGTGCTCCAACTATCGGCGGAGCGCAGCGCCGGGGCGCACCCCTACCTGACCACGCCCGAGCACACCGCACATGCCCGCGAGCTGATCGGCCCATCGGCGTTTCTGGCGCCCGAGCACAAGGTGGTGCTGACCACCGATGCGGACCACGCCCGCGCCGTCGGCCGCAAGGCGCTTGACATTTACCTCAACCTTGCCAATTACCTGAACAACTGGCGACGGCTCGGATTCACCGACGAGGACGTCACCCGCCCCGGTAGCGACCGCCTCGTCGACGCACTCGTCGCCTACGGCAGCACCGATGCGATCGCTGCACGGCTGAACGAGCACCTCGACGCCGGGGCGGACCATGTGGCTGTCCAAGTCCTGACCCGACCTGAAAAGCTGGTCCCGGTGCTGGCCGAGCTGGCCGGACCACTCCGACTCCAATGACCGACGCCGTTCCACTCAAGCCTGACCTGGGGTCCTATGGCGTGTGGCTGGGAGCTCGCTCCATCACTCCCGGTCTCGCCAAGCAGATCGAATCGCTCGGCTATGGCGCGGTGTGGGTGGGCGGATCACCCGATGCCGATCTGTCATGGGTCGAGCCCGCTCTGGCGCAAACCTCGTCGCTGCAGCTGGCCACCGGGATCATCAACATCTGGTCGTCGCCGGCCGACACCGTTGCCGAATCGTTCCACCGCATCGAAAAGGATTACCCGGGACGGTTTTTGCTGGGGATCGGGGTAGGCCATCGCGAGCACACCCAGGAATACCGCAAACCGTACGACGCTCTCGTCAGCTATCTCGACGAACTCGACGCCGCATCGGTGCCGACCAGCCGGCGGGTGCTCGCGGCGCTGGGGCCCAAAGTGCTGGCCCTGTCCGCGGAGCGCAGCGCCGGCGCCCACCCGTATCTGACCACACCCGAACACACCGCACAGGCCCGCGAACTGGTGGGCAACACGGTGTTCCTGGCGCCCGAACACAAGGTGGTTCTCAACGTTGATGCCGGAGAAGCGCGCGAGGTCGGCCGTCAAAGCGTCGGTTTCTATTTCGACCTGAGCAATTATGTCAACAACTGGCGCCGGCTGGGATTCACTGCGAACGATGTTCGTAAACCCGGCAGCGACAAGCTGATCGACGCCGTGGTGGCCCACGGCACGCCGGAGGCCGTCGTTGCGCGACTCAATGAGCATCTGGATGCCGGGGCCGACCACGTGGCGATCCAAGTTCTGGGCGCCTGGGCCGAAGACAAACTGCTGGCCGCGCTGACCGAACTGGCAGGTCCGCTGGGCCTGACGCCCACCAGCTGAACCCGTCCCGCCCGTCGAGCGTGCGTCCACGGCGGAAAAGTCGCCGGATTTCCGCCCTCAGCGCACAGCCAAAGCCATGCGCGCACACTCAAGTGCCCGGAGCGAACAGTCGACACTCGGTTAGGGTTGGCCCATGCGACTGCTGGTCACCGGTGGCGCCGGTTTCATCGGCGCCAATTTCGTGCACACGACGGTGCGCGACCACCCGGAAGACTCGGTGACGGTGCTGGACGCCATGACATACGCCGGCAGCCGCGAATCACTCGCGCCGGTCGAAAACGACATCAGGCTGGTGCAGGGCGATATCACCGACGCCGACCTGCTCGCCCGGCTGGTCGCCGACGCCGACGCCGTGGTGCACTTCGCAGCCGAAACCCACGTCGACAACGCGTTGGCCGACCCGGCGCCGTTCCTGCACGCCAACGTGATGGGCACATTCGCCGTTCTGGAAGCGGTACGGCGGCATGGGGTGCGGCTGCATCACGTCTCCACCGACGAGGTCTACGGCGAGCTTGCGCTCGACGATCCGCGGCGGTTCACCGACGCCACGCCATATAACCCGTCGAGTCCCTACTCGTCGACCAAGGCCGCCGCCGACATGCTGGTGCGGGCCTGGGTGCGCTCCTACGGCGTGCGCGCAACCATCTCGAACTGCTCCAACAACTATGGGCCGTATCAGCATGTGGAGAAGTTCATCCCGCGCCAGATCACCAACGTGCTCACCGGACGGCGGCCCAAGCTGTACGGCAGCGGGTCCAATGTCCGGGACTGGATCCATGTCAGCGACCACAACGACGCGGTCCGTCGGATCCTCGAGGCCGGGGAGGCCGGCCGGACCTATCTGATCGGCGCCGAGGGCGAGCGCAATAACCTATCCGTGCTGCGGATGCTGTTGGAGATGATGGACCGTGATCCCGATGACTTCGACTACGTTGTCGACCGCGCCGGCCACGACCTGCGCTACGCCATCGATCCTACCCCGCTGTGCAACGAATTGGGTTGGGCGCCAAAGCATACCGACTTCGCAGAAGGCCTGCGAGCCACGATCGACTGGTATCGCGAGAACGAGTCATGGTGGGGTCCGTTGAAGGATGCCGTCGAGGCCCGCTACGAAGCGCGCGGTCAGTGACATGGACGTGCGTGAACTTGCCATCCCCGGCGCGTGGCAGATCGTTCCGCAGCTGCACTCCGATTCGCGGGGGCTGTTCTTCGAGTGGCTCACCGACCGGGGTTTCACCGCGTTCGCCGGTCACCGGCTGGATGTTCGGCAGGCCAACTGCTCGGTTTCGGCGGCCGGTGTGCTGCGCGGCCTGCACTTCGCACAGCTACCCCCAAGCCAGGCCAAATACGTGACATGCCTTGCCGGTTCGGTGTTCGACGTCGTCGTCGACATCCGAGTGGGCTCACCGACATTCGGCCGTTGGGACTCGGTGCTGCTCGATGATCGCGACCGCAGGTCCGTATACATCTCCGAGGGCCTCGCGCACGGTTTCGTTGCGCTAGAGGACAATTCGACCGTGACGTATCTGTGCTCGGCTGAATACGATCCACAGCGCGAGCACACGATCTGCGCCACCGATCCGGCGTTGGCGATCGACTGGCCGCGCGGTCACGAACTGGTGTTGTCGGATCGCGACGCCGCCGCGCCACCTCTGGACGAGGTCCGCGCCGCCGGATTGCTGCCGGCCTGGGATGAGACCCGCGCGTTCGTGGACAGCTTGCGCCGCCGCTAGGTCGATGGCGGCCCGACTTTCGCGATAATCTCGGACCGTTTGCGCAGGTAGCGGGGCCGGACATGGCATTTCGCCATGCCGTCATGTTTGAGGTTCCCAGCGATTGGTTATGTCAGTTCAATGCGTCAGCAGCCCATTGGGTAGCGCGCGGACGACATCGAAAAGATTGAAGGAGCCCATCGTGAAGTTCACAACGACCACAGCCAAGACGGCCGTCGGTGCCGCGGCAATAGCTGCGGCAAGCGTTTTCGCAGTCGCGCCGGCTTCGGCCGCACCGCCAAACGTCCAGGGGTTCGGTTCTAGCGAACAGCTGATCGACGGGCCGATGGTTACCACCTATACGGTGAGCAACCTGCAGCCCAGCAACGTGTCGATTCCCGGCTACACCCCTAAAGGAACGCTCTACCAGGCAGACATCACCGCCAGGTCGGACGGCGGAACCGTCACCCCGATGGTGAGAAACTTCAGTGCCCGCGGGCCCAACGGTCAGACCTACAAGCTGATCGACAAGGTTGAGGTCCCGAATGGCCTTAACCCGGCGCCTATCCCCCAAGGCAGCGAATCGAGGGGCACCCTGTACTTCGACGCGACGGGCGCACCGCCGAATGGGGTCGTCTACAACGACGGACTGCAAGACATTCTGATCTGGACGTCGAACGTGCCGGGGGCCGCGGCGCCTGGCGCACCGCCGAACACTGGTCCGGCACCGGGTGCGCCCCCTGCCCCGGCGACACACACCTGATCCGGTTGCAAATACCTCCCCGCGCCCTAGGGGCGCGAGGAGGTATTGCCGTTTTCGAGTCCTCCCAGGTCATGCGGGAATAACCTGCGGACTATGAAACGAGGCATCGTTGCATTAGCAACGATCGCGCTGATGTCGGGCGGTTTGGGCCTGGTCGGTTTGGAACTCGGTCCCGGCACCGCCCATGCCTACACCTATGGCCCATTCCAATGGTGCCCAGGGCAACCCATGCCGAATGATCCACCGCGGTCGGATGCCGATCTGGTGTGGGACATGAATGTGTGCCACACCTACTACTTCGACTACGACGTGCGGACTAAGGCTCCTGCTCACTACTGGGAGGGGCCCAACCTCTTCCCGACACCGATTCCGCCGCCTCCGCCGCAGCCTTTACCGCCGGATTGCCCCCCGTGGTCTCCCATCTTGGCGCCCTCGCGGTGCGGCGGCCTCTGACAATCGCGTTGCTTGTGCGCCCGTCATCGGCGGACAAGACTGTGGTGATGACCGATCGAGTCAACGCCACCGATGACGAAGCCGTGCGCCTGTGGGTGGAGTCTTACCAGGGCGAAGTGTTGGGCGAGTTGTACTTTGCCCACGTGGCGAAGCGCTTAACGGACCCGGCGCAGCGCGCGAAGATCGACCTTTTGACCTGCCTCGAGCGCAGCACCAAGGAGCTGCTGGAGCCGGTGATCAGGCGCCTCGGGGTGGATGCGCAGCCCGACCAGGCCACCGTCGACGCCGTGGGCAACGTCACCGACGTCGACTACCTGCCCATGTTGGAGAGCTTCGTCGGGGCCGCCGCCCAGTACCTCCCTCGGTACGCGCGGCTTCGCTCGTTGGTCGAGCCTGCCGACGCCTCGATCGTCGACCAGCTCATCGCCCACGAGCTCGCGTTCGAGTTGTTCGCTCGCCGCGAATTGGCCGGTGAGAACGAGACGTCGACCGAGCCGATCCACGCGCTCAGCCACGTGACCTGCTGATAGCGGCCGGTCTGCCGGCCATGGCAGGCTGGCCAGATGACCGCGGTCGCCGAAGAGTTCGAAGCTCAGCGATCGCATCTGTTCGGACTCGCCTACCGCCTCCTCGGGTCGGCGACCGAAGCCGAAGACGCGGTACAAGACGCGTATCTGCGGTTACACAACGCGGACCGGGCCGCGATCGCGTCGCTGCCGGCCTGGCTCACCAAGGTCGTCACGAATTTGTGCCTCAATCGTTTGACGTCGGCTCGCGCGCGCCGCGAGGTCTACGTCGGGCCCTGGCTGCCCGAGCCCGTGCTCACCGACCACGGTGCGCTCGGGCCGCTGGACACCGTGGAGCAACGCGAGTCGGTGTCGATCGCGCTGCTCACCCTGATGGAGCAGCTCGGCCCCGCTGAACGGGCCGCGTTCGTGCTCCGGGAAGCATTCGGATACAGCCACCGCGACATCGCGGAGATGCTGGGAACCTCCGAGGCCAATGCGCGCCAGCTCCATCGCCGGGCCCACCAACGGCTCGGTCGACCGGCGCCCCGCTTTCAACCGGACCCCGCGCGGTGGCGCACAACCGTCGACCGGTTCTTCACCGCGACCCGCAGCGGCGATGTGGCGACGCTCGTCACGATGCTGACCTCCGACGTGACCTCCACCGCCGACGGCGGCGGGAAGGTGAGCGCCGCTCGGCGCCCCGTGACCGGCCGCGACCGGGTGTCCCGCTACGTCGCGGGCGCCTTCGGCCGCCCGTCGGTGCCGTCCATACGTCTGGATGTCGCCGAGGTCAACGGCGAGCCCGCGCTGCTGGGATTCGTCGAGGCGACGCTGGCCGGTGTGCTGTTCTTCGAGGTCGACGACGGCCGGATAGCCGCCTTGCGGATTGTGGCCAACCCCGACAAGCTTCGGTTCGTGGCCGCTCAGTTGTCACAAACCACGGGCCGATCCGGTTCATGAGGACGTGAGCACAGTTCTGGTAACCGGCGGCACCGGCACCCTGGGCCGCGTCGTCGTCGAGCAACTCGTGGCCGCCAACGCAAACGTGCGCATCCTCAGCCGCGGACGACGCCCTCGCCTCGCCGACGTCGAGCATGTCACCGGCGACTTGCGCACCGGCGCCGGGCTGGAGGCCGCCATCAATGGCGTCGACACCATCGTGCAGTGCACCGAACATGTGGATCGCCTGGTCGCGGCGGCGAAACAGGTCGGCGCCCCGCATCTGGTGTACACCTCGATCGTCGGCATCGACCGTGTCCCGTTCGGTTTCTACCGGCGAAAACTGGCCGACGAAGAGTTGATCGCGACGTCCGGGCTCCCCTGGACCGTGTTGCGGGCGACGCAGTTTCACGATTTGATCGCTGTGTTGCTGCGCATGGTGGCGAAGTCGCCGGTGATGCCGCTGCCCGCAGGCTGGAGTTTCCAACCGGTCGATGTGCGAGAGGTGGGCAAGCAGCTGGCCACCCTCGCGCTGGCCGAACCAGCCGGGCGCGCACCGGATTTCGCCGGCCCACAAATCCGGGCGCTCGACGACCTCGCCCGAACCTACCTGGCGATTGTCGGCAAGCGACGGGCTCTGCTCCCGGTGTGGCTGCCGGGCAAGGTATTCCGTGCGTTTCGCGCCGGCCGCCACCTGGCACCCGAGCACGCGGTCGGCAGCGTGACCTTCGAGCAGTACCTCACCGAGCAGCTCGCGACGGGCCAGCTCCCCTACGACGACGCCCTGCGCGCTTACCTGCCTCTGCGACGACCGAAGAAGGAGCGGCGATGAAGCTCACCAATGTGCCGCTGCGAGTTGGCATGTGGTTCCTCGTCTTCGTCGAGCTTGCCGTCGGGGTGGTCGCGACACTGACCCCACGGGTCTTCTACGACGACGTCCCGTGGGTGAGCCTCGCGCCGCCGTTTTCCGAACACCTGATGCGCGACTACGGTGCTATGAACCTGGCGCTGGGTGTGGTGTCGCTGGTTGCCGCGATTACCATGGAACAGCTGATGGTCCGCGTCGCGCTGGTCGCCTACCTGGTATTCGCCGTCCCCCACCTGGTGTTTCACGTAACCCACCACCAGCACTACACGGCGACGGAGGCGATCACTGAAACCACGGCCCTCGTGATCGCGGCGCTGCTTCCGGTGGTCCTGCTCGCGCTCACCGGTGAGCGGCCGCGCGTCGGCGGCCGAGCAGATAGGCCAAGCGTTAGCTGATTGTCAGGATGTCCCCGTTGAGGGTCACGGTCTTCTCTGGCAGTGGCTTGGTCGTCGGGCCGTGGGCGACCGAGCCGTCGGTGATGCTGTATTTACTGCCGTGGCAGGGACATTGGATGGTGTCATCTTTGACGGTGTCTACCTGACAGCCCAGGTGCGTGCACGTCGCGCTGAAGGCTTTGAATTCGCCGGGTCGCGGCTGGGTGATCACGGTGTTCTGGTCTTCGAGGATTGTGCCGCCGCCCACCGGTACGTCGCTGGCCTTCAGCGGTCCCGACCTTGTCGGCACGCTCTCTTCGGTGCCCGCCGTGCTGGTCGATGTGGATTCCGGCTGGTTGCCACCGCATGCCGCAAGGAATGCTCCCGCACCCAAGGCACCGGCGCCGAGCAGCACGTCGCGCCGGGTGGCCATGGGGTGTCCCGGTGGAGTTTCGGTCATTTTGCACTTCCTTGAGCAGCGTTCGCGTTTGTCTGTTTCGCGCTGAGGAAGACAGCAGCGGCGACCAGCACCACGGTGAGCCCCTCGGTGATGGCGCTGAGCGCCGCTTGAGGTGCCGGGTCCCATCCGCTCTCGGTGAACCCGAACAGCCCGACGGTGCGCGAGAGCGCAAACGCGATCAGGGTGCCGACCGACAACACCGCGCCGATCCACGACAACCAAGCGGGCGCGCCAACCAGGATCAACACGGCAAGTGCGCAAAAGGTACTGGCCTGAAACAAAAATGCCGCGCCGACGGTAGGAATGTTGCGGTAGCCGTCAATATACAGATCGGCGTGGATAACCCCGCTGACCGCCAGGCTGGCACTGATGGCGACCCTGACGGCCCATTGAATGGCAGTTCTGTATTTCATTGCAGTTTGTCCTCTTTCAGCGCCAGAGTCCGATGGCCCTTGGTATAACCGACCTCGCGGACTCCTAGCGCGTCGCGCAGCTTGCCGGCGGGCAGCGTGACGGGCCTTGGTCCCGGGCCGTCACCGGGGTGCGGCAACGGATAAGCCGTAGTGGTACCGCTGTAGAACGTCACATTGCCTTCAGTCTTGGTAAACAGTTGGTGCACATGGCCATTGAGGCACGTGACCGACGAGAACCGCTTCAGGTAGCTCAGCGCCCGGACGGCGTCATCGGTGCCCCAGCCCCAAGCGGGGTACATCGCGAACAGCGGGATATGGCTGAACACGACGATCGGGGTATCGGCAGGCAGGCCCGCGACGTCCTTTTCGATGAACTCCAGCTGATCGTTGCCCAGGTGACCAAGTTTCTCGAGATTCAGCGTGTTAACCAGCCCGATGAAGTGCACGCCGCCGGTGTCGAAGCTGTACCAGCCCTCGCCGCGGGTTCCCGCGCCGAAGGTTTTGCGGTACCTCTGGCCGGCGTCGTCGCTCGAGTCATGCTCGCCGGGCACCGTGAACACGTGCGGGGTTTTCAGACCGGTCATCATTTGCTTGACCTGATCGAACTGCTCAGGGGTGGCCAGATGAGTGAGGTCGCCCGTGTGGATCACAAAGTCCGGGGTGTAGCCCAGACCGTTGACCTGATTGATGGCGTCGCTGAAGGTGTCAGCGACATTCCGGTTGGCGGCGCCCTGAAACCCGATGTGGCTGTCGCTGATCTGCACGAACCGCAGCGTCGGGCGCGACACCGGCGGGGCACCACCGCCAGTGCCCGCGACATGGGAGATGACCTCGCCGCCAGCCACGGTGAGCACCACGGCAGCGCCGAACCACGCGCTGTGACGCATCAGCTCACGCCTGGTCATCGTGTGCGGATCACGCTGTTCACCCGTCATGCGGTCACCACCACGGCGTTTACTCCTCCTAGCTCATTGACGGCGCCCGCTCCGCGGACGTCACCACAAGATAGGGAATTGGGTTACACCGTGGGTTACACCGGCTTGGCGTGCGGCGCCGGAGCGAACACCTCGATCACGCCGTCGTGTTCGCGAACCATCAAGGCGGGCAACGGTTTGGGTGCGATCGGCAATTGATGGGTAAGCACCTGGCCGGCGGGTGAAAACGACGTCGAATGGCATGGGCAGCGCAGCCGGTCATCGGGTGCGTCGAACCATAGCCGGCAGCCCTGATGGGTGCATACGCCCGACACGGCCTCCGGTTTGCCGTTCACACGGCGGACGAATCCGACGACCGAGCCAAGGTCGAACCCCCGCATGCCGCCGTCGGGCAGCTCCGCGCTGGCCGCCACCCGCGCCCACCGACCGGCATTGGGGGTGAGCTCGCCGGAATCATCGCCACCGGGGATCCCGGGCGACACGGCGCGATCGATAGATACCGCCGCCACCGCGCCGACGGCGGCCGCGGACGTGCCGACGATCACCTGCCTGCGCGTGGCGTTGGGTTGCTGCACCGGCTGTGCGCTGGCGCCGTCTAGCTGTGCCGCCAAACGGCGATGCAGATCGGTGAGGAACTCCTGGCTCGGCGCGTCACTGCCCAGCCGCGCCGCGCGCAGATCGATGGCCGTGCGGAGCTGCGCCGCGTCGAAGTCGTCGGGCCGAAAAGGCTTGGGGCGACGGCCCCGCAGCAGGTCGTCGACGTATCTGCGCAATGCACGCGCGTTCATGATTTGCCCTTCTCGTTGACCTGTGCGGCCAGCCGTAGCGCTCGATGCTGGAGCACCTTGGCGTTGGCGACGCTGACCCCGAGTTCTGCGGCCGATTCCTTGATCGAATTGCCTTGCAGAAACCGCAGTTCCAGAATCCGGCGGTACTGGTCGGGCAACCGCTCGAGAACCTCGGCCACGCGTTGCGGGGCGGTGCTGATCGCTTCCTCGCTGTCGGGCGGTTGCTCGATGTCGTCGTCGATCGAGGTGATCTCTCGTCCCATCGTCTCGCGCCAGTGTGCAGCCAGCACCGTTCGTGCGGTGGCCCGTAGGTAACCGCGAACCTCGCCGACACTGGCCGTCAAGCGCAGCGGGCGTAGCGCGGCCAAAAACACCTCGGCGGTGAGGTCCTCGGCGTCGGCACGGTTGCCGACCCGCGCGAAGATGGTGCGGTATACCCATGTCGCGTTGTCCTGATACACCGCCTCCCAGTCCGGGTAGCCGCCGTCGGGCACCGCGCGCAGCGGCCGCGGGTCGACCGGTTCGCCGTGTGCGGTCACATATCGCCTGCCTGTCCGGAGTCGAGTGCAGAGAGAATGCTGAGAATAGTTGCCGCGTCACCGTTCCATATCGGTTCGGGTTACAGCCGCTTAGCTTCGTCTCGGCCCGGGTACCCGCATCCGGACCGGCGCCCATCACCACAGGACACGAGGAGGTCCGCATGCTGCATCAGTTGGTGCTAGCAGCACAAAGCCAGCCGGAGGCCGCGGGTCTCATCCTGCGTGGAATCAAGGGGATCTTCGTCGCGATCGGCAGCGTCATCGCCGCGATCGTTTGCGCCGCGATCGCTGCGATGAAGGGCCGCAACCCGCTCGGTTGGGGCATCCTTGGGCTGTTTTTCAGCATCCTGACCCTGATCGTGGTGATCGTGATCCCGTCCAAGAAGTAATCGCGACCAGCGTTCGCACTGGCTTGCCACCAAGCCGCTCTGCTTACTAGGATGTCCTAGTATCCGTTTTCACATGTTCAGAGGGCCCCATGACCACACAGATTCCGCATTTCATCGATGGCCGGCGCACCGCCGGGCAGTCCGGTCGCACCGCTGAGGTGTTCGATCCGAACACCGGCCAAGTGCAATCGCTCGTGCCCATGGCAAACAACAGCGAGATCGACGCCGCGGTGGCCTCGGCGGCGCAGGCGCAACGGGAGTGGGCGGCGTTCAACCCGCAGCGCCGGGCGCGGGTGATGATGCGATTCATCGAATTGGTCAACGAGCATACGGATGAGTTGGCCGAACTGCTTTCTCTGGAGCACGGCAAGACGCTGGCCGACTCCCGCGGCGACATTCAGCGCGGCATCGAGGTGATCGAGTTCTGCATCGGCATCCCGCATCTGCTCAAGGGCGAATACAGCGAAGGCGCCGGTCCGGGCATCGACGTCTATTCGTTGCGTCAGCCATTGGGAGTGGTGGCCGGTATCACACCGTTCAACTTCCCGGCGATGATCCCGTTGTGGAAGGCCGGCCCGGCGCTGGCATGCGGAAATGCGTTTGTGCTCAAGCCTTCTGAGCGAGACCCGTCGGTGCCGGTGCGCCTGGCCGAGCTGTTCATCGAGGCTGGCCTGCCGCCCGGGGTGTTCCAGGTCGTGCACGGCGACAAGGAGGCCGTCGACGCGATCCTGACCCACCCGGATATTGCCGGCGTCGGTTTTGTCGGCAGCTCGGATATCGCCCAGTACATCTATGCGACGGCGACGAGCACCGGCAAGCGTGCTCAGTGCTTCGGCGGCGCGAAAAACCACATGATCGTGATGCCCGACGCCGACCTGGACCAGGCCGTCGACGCGTTGATCGGCGCCGGATACGGTAGCGCCGGGGAGCGCTGCATGGCGATCAGCGTTGCGGTGCCGGTCGGCGAGCAGACCGCCGACCGCTTGCGCGCCAGGCTGATTGAGCGCATCAACAACCTGCGGGTCGGCCACAGCCTGGACCCCAAGGCCGACTATGGACCGCTGGTCACCGGCGCTGCCCTGAACCGGGTGCGCGACTACATCGGCCAGGGCGCGGCCGCCGGTGCCGACCTCGTGGTCGACGGGCGCGAGCGCGCCAGCGACGACTTAACATTCGGTTTGAAAGAAGGCGAAGCCAATCTGGAGAGCGGATTCTTTATCGGGCCCACACTGTTCGACCACGTCACCCCCGACATGTCGATCTACACCGACGAGATCTTCGGGCCGGTGCTGTGCATGGTGCGCGCCCACGACTATGAAGAGGCGCTGCGGCTGCCCACCGAGCACGAGTACGGCAACGGCGTGGCGATTTTCACCCGCGACGGCGACACCGCGCGCGACTTCACCTCACGGGTACAGGTCGGCATGGTCGGAGTCAACGTGCCCATCCCGGTCCCGGTGGCGTACCACACCTTCGGCGGATGGAAGCGCTCCGGTTTCGGCGATCTCAATCAGCACGGCCCGGCGTCGATCCAGTTCTACACCAAGGTCAAGACCGTCACCTCACGCTGGCCGTCCGGCATCAAGGACGGCGCCGAATTCGTCATCCCGACAATGAAGTAGCTCCACGATGCAATTCTTTGGTCTGGACGACGACGAGCGGGTGATCACCGAGACGGCGGCCGCGTTCGCCGACAAGCGGCTCGCACCGCACGCCCTGGAATGGGATGCCACCCAACATTTCCCGGTCGACGTGCTGCGCGAGGCCGCGCAGCTGGGCATGGCTGCCATCTACTGCCGCGACGACGTGGGCGGCAGCGCACTGCGCCGCCTCGATGGCGTGCGGATCTTCGAACAGCTGGCCATGGCCGACCCGACCACGGCCGCATTCCTGTCCATCCACAACATGTGCGCCTGGATGATCGACAGTTTCGGCACCGAGGAACAGCGCAAGCTCTGGGTGCCGCGGCTGGCGTCGATGGACGTCATCGCCAGCTACTGTCTCACCGAACCAGGTGCCGGCTCGGACGCCAGCGCTCTGCGCACCCGCGCGGTCAAGCAGGGCGGCGATTACGTGCTCGACGGCGTCAAGCAGTTCATCTCCGGCGCGGGAGCCTCCGATGTCTACGTGGTGATGGCACGCACGGGAGGCGACGGCCCGCGCGGCATATCGGCCTTCATCGTCGAAAAGGATAGTCCCGGGCTGAGTTTCGGCGCCCACGAGGAGAAGATGGGCTGGAACGCGCAGCCGACCGCGCAGGTGATTCTGGAAGGGGTGCGGGTTCCTTCCGAGGCGATGTTGGGCGGCGCCGACGGCGAAGGCTCCGGTTTCGGCATTGCGATGAACGGGCTCAACGGCGGGCGGATCAACATCGCCGCGTGCTCGCTTGGCGGGGCGCAGGCCGCGTTCGACAAGACGTCGTCGTATCTATCCCAGCGCGAGGCGTTCGGCGCGGCTCTGCTCGACGAGCCGACCATCCGGTTCACCTTGGCCGATATGGCCACCGCGCTGGAAACGTCGCGAATGTTGTTGTGGCGGGCTGCAACCGCGTTGGACACCGACGCCGAGGACAAGGTCGAGTTGTGCGCGATGGCCAAGCTCTACGTCACCGACGCGTGTTTCGACGTCGCGGACAAAGCCCTGCAGTTGCACGGCGGCTACGGTTATCTGCGCGAGTACGGTTTGGAAAAGATCGTCCGCGATCTGCGAGTGCACCGCATCCTGGAGGGGACCAACGAAATCATGCGGGTGGTCATCGGCCGTGCTGAAGCGGCCCGGGTTCGCGCCAGCGCGTAGGCTACGACGAATGGCTGAGCCTTTATCGGTCGCGTTTTTGGGGTTGGGCCACATGGGCGGTCCGATGTCTGCGAATCTGGTCGCCGCTGGCCATACCGTGCGGGGCTTCGACCCGGTGCCCGCGGCAGTAGCGGCCGCAGCCAATAACGGTGTGGCGGTGGCCGACAGCGCTGCCGCCGCGGTGGCGGAGGCCGAGGTCGTCATCACGATGCTGCCCCACGGTGATGCGGTCAAGCGCTGCTATGCCGAAATTCTGCCCGCCGCCGCAAAGGGTGCGCTGTTCATCGACAGCTCGACGATCTCGGTCGACGATGCCCGGGAGGTGAACGCTTCGGCGGCCGCACACGGCTTGCCCCAGCTCGACGCACCGGTGTCGGGCGGGGTGAAGGGCGCGGTCGCCGGCACCCTGGCCTTCATGGTCGGCGGCGAGCAGGAGGTATTGGACAAAGCGCGGCCCGTGCTGGAACCCATGGCGGGCAAGATCATTCACTGCGGCGCGGCCGGCGCCGGTCAGGCCGCGAAGGTGTGCAACAACATGGTGCTCGCCGTGCAGCAGATCGCGATCGCAGAGGCGTTCGTGCTGGCCGAGCGGCTCGGGCTGTCGGCGCAGTCACTCTTCGACGTCATCACCGGCGCCACCGGAAACTGCTGGGCCGTGCACACCAACTGCCCGGTGCCCGGCCCGGTACCGACATCGCCCGCCAACCACGACTTCAAACCGGGCTTTGCCACCGCGCTGATGAACAAAGACCTGGGCCTGGCGATGGATGCGGTGGCCTCGACCGGCACGGCAGCGCCACTGGGCAGCCACGCCGCCGAGATCTACGCGAAATTCGCCGATGGCAACGCCGACAAGGACTTCAGTGCGGTGATCGAGATGCTGCGCGGGAGTTAGGCAGCCCGACAGCGCCGCTGCCGAATCCGCCAACGCCGGTGCAGCTGCTGGCATTCGGCCGCCAGCAGACCGTCGTATCCGTCGCGCAGGTCGGCAGGCAGTTCCAGAGCAGCCGCAGCGCGGAGGCCGCGCCCCGAACCTGTGATGGCCAACGCGTCATGGGGCGTTATTCCCAACTCCCACAACGCCAGTCGATACAGTTCGGCGTCGCACCCGGGTGAGTCGGTGTCGGGCAGGTCGTCGATGGTCACGATCGTCTCGACAAGTCCGTCACCGACAAGTTGTCGGACTAACGTCTCCGTCCACCCTCGGCGACGGGTGCTGACCACACCCACCCAGACGCCAGCGACGAACAGACTCATCACCAGGTCGATCAGGCCACTCCGAGGCGCCAGCTCGCCGTCGCGTTCGGCTAGGGCGTCGGCGTCGAAGATCACCGCGCGGAGTGGCGAGACGTCGGCGTGGGTGGGCTGTGCGCGCTCCCACCAGAAGGTCCGGGCTGGACGGGTCTGACCTGTGGTACGCATCACCCTTAGCCTGCCTGGACGTCACTCGGTGAGGCGTCCCCCATTAGGGGGATTGGCGTGGCCATCTCCCTCTAGGGTGGGGCCATGGCGGAGCCCGTTCGGCTTGTTCTCGTCGATGACCACGAGATGGTCATCGAGGGACTCAAGGCGATGCTGGCCGCGTTCAAGGACCGCGTGCAGGTGGTCGGGCAGGCGGTGGGTGCGGAACGCGCGGTCAGCGTCATCGACGAGCTGCAACCCGACATCGTATTGTGCGATGTGCGCATGCAGGGCTCCAGCGGATTGGACTTGTGCGCGGAGCTGCGCGAACGCGATCCGGACCGCAAGATCGTGATGCTGTCGGTTTACGACGACGAGCAATACCTGTTCCAGGCGTTGCGGGTTGGGGCGCGCGGCTATCTGCTGAAAAGCATCAACAGCGATGAGTTGGTGCGTCAGCTGGAATTGGCGCACAACGGGGAAACGGTGATCGACCCCGGGATGGCGGCCCGGGCAGCGGACACTGCTGCGCGCATGCAGCGCGACGAGTTCTGGCCGGGCGCTCGGCAGGGGTTGACGCAGCGGGAGAGCGAGATCCTGTCCTACATGGTCACCGGCTTGTCCAACCGCGGGATCGCCAACAAACTCGTCATCGGCGAGGAAACGGTCAAGAGCCACCTGCGGTCGATCTACCGCAAGCTCGGGGTCAGCGACCGTACCGGCGCGGTGGCCACCGCCCTGCGTGAGGGCATCTACAAATGAGCGAGCCGACCCGTCCGTCGAACGCGGTGCGTGATCTGGTCGACGCCGACCGGGAACTGGTCTTGCTGCGCGAGCTCATCCAGGCCGCCTCCAGCGGCCCGGGTGTGGAACCGCTTGCCGCCGCCGCAGCGCGGATGATCACCGCGGCCACCGGAACCGACGTGTGCTTCGTGCATGTGCTCGACGACAGCGACCGCTCACTCACCCTGGCCGGCGCGACACCGCCGTTCGACAACCAAGTGGGAAAGATCCGGCTGCCGTTGGGATCCGGAGTTTCCGGCTGGGTGGCCCGCCATCGCGAACCCGTCGTCATCACCCACGACAAGGAGGCCGACCCCCGCTACCTGCCGATCGAGTCGCTGCGCGGCCGCGATTTCACCTCGATGGTGTCGGTGCCGATGGAAACCGATCCGGGCGGATTGGTCGGCGTGCTGAACGTGCACACCGTCGCGCGCCGCGAATTCACCGACGGTGACGTCGAACTGTTGCGTGTCATCGGCCGGCTGATCGCCGGGGCCATGCACCAGGCCCGGTTGCATCGGCAGCTGGTGGCTCGGGAACGCGCGCACGAGCTGTTCGTCGAGCAGGTGATCGAGGCGCAGGAAATCGAACGGCACCGGCTGGCCGGCGATATCCACGACGGCATTTCGCAGCGGCTGATCACCCTGTCGTATCGGCTCCACGCTGCGGCGAGGGCCGTCAGCGGTGATCCTGCGGAAGCCTCCCAACAGCTCGACCAGGCCCGCGAACTGGCCGGGTTGACGTTGCAGGAGGCGCGGGCGGCGATCAGCGGACTGCGGCCACTGGTCCTCGATGATCTGGGGTTGGCCGGCGGGCTGGCCAGCCTGGCCCGGTCGATACCCGAGCTGGATCTGGAGCTCGACCTGTCCGATGTCCGGCTACCCGAACACATCGAGCTGGCGCTGTACCGCATCGCGCAGGAAGGTTTGCAAAACATCGTCAAGCACGCCAACGCATCAGTGGCCCGGCTGCGCTTCGGAGTGGACGAAGACATCGCACGGCTGGAAATCGTCGACAACGGAGTGGGTTTCGATACTTTCGAGAACCCGCTGGGCGGCGACGAGATGGGCGGCTACGGTGTGTTGTCGATGGCGGAGCGCGCCGAGCTGGTCGGCGGGCGGCTGAACATCCGGTCACGGCCGGGCGCCGGCACAGCGGTCACGGCGACCATCCCGCTGCCGCCGATCCTGGACTAGCGGCACCCTCATAAGCATTCGCGAATGTGCGGATTCATACGCCGGCCTCGGCGTGTCCCGTATGAAACCGCACAATCGGGGCAAGTGCTTAGCGCTCAGAAGTCGCCTGCGCCTCGCCGCAACGTCTCGATCGACGACACCAGCGCGCGCGATTCTTCGTCGGACATGCCGATATCGCAGAACACCTGCTCGTTCAGCGTCACCGTGGCGTCCTCGACCGTCGAGCGGCCCAGGTCGGTGATCTGCACCAGTGTGGTGCGCCCGTCGGTGGGGTGCGGCACGCGTTGCACCAGCCCATTGGCTTCCAGCCGGCGAATCGCATGAGTGACGCTGGTGACGTGCACCTGCAGTAGGTCGGACGCCTTGGTGATCGGCAACGCCCCGCTGCGGCTGAACGCCAGCAGGCGCAGCAGCTCGAACCGGGAAAAGCTCAAATCATATGGACGCAAGGCGTTCTCGACGCGGGCGAGCATGATCTGGTGGGCCCGCATCACCGATGTCACCGCGACCATGCCCTGCGCGACGTCACCCCATCCGGCGCGTTCCCAGTTCGCCCGCGCGATGGCGATCGGGTCGGGGTTCTCGGAGTTCGAGGCGGCCACGGCCCTTTCTTACCGCATTTTCGGCGTCGCGCCCGGCAATCGCGCTCAGCGCGGCGAAATGCAGCGCGGCGTCCTGCCCAACGACTTCTCCACGGCGGCCAGCACCGCCAGGCTGGAGGCGCGGCTGCCGACCGTCACCCGCGCGCCGCCGCGCGCGTAGTGGCGGACTTGCAGCCCGCTCCCAGCCAGCACCTCGTGCCACGGCCGACCCCTCGGCGGCAGATACACGAAGTTCGCGTGGGCGTCCGTGCTGTATATCCCCATCGCCGCCAGGTGCTTTTGCAAATACTGCCGTTCGGCGGTGATCAGCCGGACCCGTTTCAGCAGTTGGCTTTCTGCGGCATAGGAGGCCGCGACCGCCAGCAGCCCGGTGCTGGCCATCCCGAACGGCACCTGCTTGGTCCAAAGCGACTTGCTCAGCTCCGCCGAGCCCAGCCCGTAGCCGATCCGCAACCCAGCCAGCCCGTAGGCCTTCGAGAAAGTGCGGATCACCACCACGTTGGGAAAGCGGTCGACCAACGCCGCCGCATCGATGCGGTGCTCGGGCGCAACGAATTCGACATACGCCTCGTCCAGCAACACGATGGTCTCTTGCGGTATCCGGCGCAGAAATCGCACCACCTCGGCGATGGATTCCAATGTGCCGGTGGGATTATGCGGGCGGCACAACACGACGACCCGGGCGTTCGCGGCGGCGTCGGCCAGCCCGTCCAGGTCGTGGTGACCGTCGTCGGTGAGTGGAACGATCTCCGGGATCAGCCGCGCTATCTGCGCGATGATCGGATACCCGTCGAATGTCGGTGATGTCATGGCGATGCTGTCACCGAGATAGGCCATTTCCTGCAATACCTGCATCACCACACCGGTCGCACCGGCACCCAGTATCACCCGATCCTCGGGCACGCCGATGTGGCCGGCGATCAGGCGCCGCAACCGCTCGGGCAGGAACTCGGGGTAACGGTTAGCCGAGCCGATCGACTTGATCAACGCCTTGCGCACCGCGCGCAGCGGCGGGAACGGATTCTCGTTGAGCGCCAACGCCAGCGGGTCGACCGCGTTCGGCAGCCCCCCGAGGATCTCCGCGGCATCGGAGGTCGCCAGCGCCGGCTCGGCCATCAGCCGCGTCCACCCCAGCGGACCGCTGCCGCGCCGGCGAAGTCGCCGGCGTGCGCGAACGCGGCCATCAGGACCGTGTCACCGGCCTGCACCCGACCGTCAGATATGGCGCGATCCAGGTTGACCGGGATACCGGCACCGAACAGGTTGCCGCACTCGTCAAAGGTGTCGCAGTGGCGTTCGGCGGGAAGCTCGAGCGCCTCTCGCCAATTGCGCAAAAACACCCGGTTGGGCTGGTTGGTGACAAGCAGATCAATGTCCTTGGAGCTCAGTCCGATTCGGTCACAAACCGCCAGCGCCACCTCGGGAACCTGACGGTTGCCGCGGGCCAGCACCTTGGCGATCTTGGTTTCGGTGAAGCCGATGGAGCCCTCGCCGGGGCCGGGCTGCCAGTACTTGCGGGGCGGGTCTATCGCGATGGCCATATCGCCCGCGTATTCACCGTAGGTGCGGCATTCGACATCGAGAATCGGTGACGCGTCCGACAGTGTCACCAGGCCCACGGCGGCGCCGTCGCCAGGCACGGCCGACTGCGCTTTCTGCCGTACGCCGGGCTGGTCGAAAACCTGCCCCGCGGTATTCTGCGCGATCGCGATCAGCGCGGTGCGACCTTGTCCCGAGGCCAACAGTTGACGGGCTACGTTGAGCCCCAACACAAACGCCGCGCACCCACCGTTATGCAGGTCGAGCACCCACGACGGGCGCATCCCCAAACGGTGAGCCATGCCGCCGCCCGCGCCGTAAAACGGAACGTCCGGCAACTGGGTGTGGGTGATCAGCACGTCGATGTTGGAGATGACGTCCTGGCCGTGCCTCTCGATCAGGCCTGCCGCCGCGCGCTCGACCATGTCGATCGCGGTCTCGTCCTCTGCGACGTGATGGCGAAACTTGGGCGCGCGGAACATCAGGTTTTCCCGTAACTCGTCGGACCCGGCGAATTGCGCGTAGTAGTCGGCGCTGATCGCCTCCCCGGGTAGGTAGGTGGAGACGTCGGTCAGGCTAACGGCGGGCTGGCTCACGATCGGCTCATCTCATCCAGGCGGGAGTGACCGGCAGGCCGTTGCGGTGGCGATATTCGGCGATGGTCTTGAGGTTGTTCAATTCCAGTCCGTGACCGACGCCGAACAGGTCCCAAAAGTCGCCCACCCAGCCCGTGCGCCCCGCGGGGGCGGCCTCTGGGTAGCCGTTGTGGTCATAGAACGGGTGGCGGCAATTCGTCCACAGCACAACCGAACCGGGCTTGTCGAGCACCACCTGAGCGTCGAGGACGCGCATCAGATAGATCATCCACAGGTGCTTGCCCTGGTCCCAGGCGCAGTGGTAGTCGACGGTGCGCGCCTCGGCGTTGGCGACGGTGCGGGTGAAGATCTTGGTGTCAGGAAGCAGCCGGTCGTAGGCCAGCCAGAGGCCGGGCTCCTCGGTGGGGGTGAACCCGCGCAGGGTGTAGGTCCACTCCTCCAGGCTTCTGGTGTCGGACAGGTAGTCGAACAGCTCGTCGGGCGGGCAGTCCACATAGTCGTTGACCGTGCAGTATTGGCCGAAGACCTCGTTGTGCGGATACACCGAGCGCATCTTCGCCATGAGAATCGGCGCGGTCTTCTCCAGCGGCGCGGTCTCGATACGGACCACTCCGTCGATGGGCTCGGTGCTGCCGGTGTGAGCGGCGATATCGTCAAGCGCTGGCAGCGACATCTGTGCGTTCCTTCTGTGCGAACGAGATTTGTTGATTGACGGTCTTCTTGGCTACCTTCGCGCCGAGAAACGGTGCAAAGGGCGGGATTTCGTCAGCGGCGCATTCGACGCTGACTACCGACGGGCCGTCGACGTCCAGCGCGGCGCGTAACGCGGAGGTGAAACCGTCGGCGTCGCTGACATCGACCGATGTCAGCCCGGGGAACATGGCGGCCAGACCGGCCCCGAGCCGGCTCGGGGCAAACCTGTTGTAGCTGTACAGGTCGTCGTAGTAGAGCTGCTCGCGGGTCACACACATGGCGTGGGCGTTGTTGTTCAACAACACGAACGTGACCGGAAGCCGGTAGTGCAGCGCGGTGTGCACCTCCATGCCGTGCATGAAGAACGCGCCGTCGCCGGCAATCACCACCACACGACCGCCCGGCCGCTGGGCCTTCGCGCGCCCGAACGCCATGCCGATACCGGCTCCAAAGCTGTAGCCCATGCCGCCCATACCGAGCGCGACGGCGAATCGGCCCTTCCGCCGCACCGGCAGGTAGTGGACGGCAGCGGCGCCAGTGTTCCCGGCATCGACGACGATATCCACGGAGTCCGGCAATGCCTGGTCGAGCGCGGCCATGGCATCGCGGTAGCGCACGCCCGGACCGTCGAATGCCGGCGGGGTCAGCTCGGTGCGGGCCACCACATCCGGTACCCGCACCCCGGTGGGACGACCCCGGCCCGTGAGCGCGCTGGTCAGCATCCGCAGCGATGCCCGCAGGTCGTCGGTGTGGACGTGGGTGCAGGGGAAGTACGGTGGCGCCGACCCGATGGATATCGTCGGCACCGACGCCAAAGCGTCGTCCAGGCCGGTGCGCGCGGTAACCGAGAGCCGGGTGCCGACCACCAGGCACAGCCCGCTGGCAGCCACCGCGTCCACCACTCCGGGGTGACCCATGACCCCGGTCACCCCTAGGGCGGAGGACGAACCAAGTCCCGGTGTTCCCGCCACGTCCTTGCCGTCCGGCACGCATGCCACCCGCGCGCGCAGCACCGCGCGCAGCGCCGCCAGCTCGGCTCGGGCATCGTCGCGGGCAACCTGCTCGCCCGCGATGATCGTGACCGGCCCGGTCACTTTCTGCAACGCATGCACGATCGGATGCGGGTCGCCGATGGCGCGTTGCGGCTCGAGAGCATCGCGATCACCGGCGTAACCGTTGATGTGTAGATCGGACTGCTGAATGTCCTTGGGCAGCAACAGAACCGCTGGGCCGCCTGTCCGCGCCGCCGCCAACGCCGCCGGCAACGCCGAAACGATGTCGGCGGCTGTGGAGACCCGGCGACAGAACACCGACACCGCGGAGAACAACGCCTCGGCGTTCAGCGAACCATTGCGACCGCTGGTGTCCTGAAAACTGCCCCGGCCATCCATCCCCGTAGCCGGTTGGCCGACCAGCGCCAACACCGGCACCCGGCTGGCTAACGATTCGCCAAGGCCGGGAACGAGATTGAGTGCGCCCCCACCAGATGTCGCCGCCACCACACCCAACCCGGCCCCGCTGCGGCTGTAGCCGTCGGCCATTGTGGCGGCGGAGAACTCATGTTTGGCCAACACGGCGGTGATGTCCGAGCGGAAATACGCCGCGTCGTAGAGGTCTTCGATGTTGGCTCCGTCGACCCCGAAGATGTAGTCGACTCCGATCCCGGCGAGGTGCCCGACGATGTGGTCGACCACCCGGTGCTTCCTCGGCATCTGCTCACCTAAATCCAACTGCCCTCGACAGGGCTCCGCGTAGCGAATATGTAGCGATATGAGGTACACGACTCGCGAGTGACCTGGGTTCACGGCGTCGGAAATTCACAACCGGGCCCTGTAGGAAAACATGAACCACATGCCCCCGCGGACCGTGGTTAAGGAATCATGGCGCGCGCCGACGTCGTAATCATTGGAGCGGGACCCTCGGGTCTCGCGGTCGCACGTGAGCTCGGACACCGGCATGGGGTGCGGGCTCT
Source organism: Mycobacterium fragae (assembly GCF_002102185.1). Taxonomy (GTDB): domain Bacteria; phylum Actinomycetota; class Actinomycetes; order Mycobacteriales; family Mycobacteriaceae; genus Mycobacterium; species Mycobacterium fragae. Next base: position 34,653 of record NZ_LQOW01000025.1, on the reverse strand, counting down.
TGTCGTCGACAGGGCCACCGTCCCGGCGGTTTCGTGGCGCACGCGCTATGACAACTTCCGCCTCAACACCAACGGGTTCTTGTCGCATCTTCCCGGACAACGGATTTCCCTGACCGCAGGCCGGTGGCCGACTAAGGAAGACATGGTGCGGTATTTCGACCGCTACGTGCGCCGCCAGGACATCAGTTTGCAGCTCGGATGCGTGGTCAACCGCATCGACCGAACGGCAGACGGCTGGCAGCTCGATACATCGTCGGGAGAAATCAGCGCGCATGCCGTCGTTTTGGCCACCGGCAGGTATCGCACGCCCGTCATCCCGCCATGGCCGGGGCTCGATGACTTCACCGGCGAGCTGGTGCACTCCGGCGACTTTCGCAACGCGTGGCCGTTTCGAGGCCTCGACGTTCTCGTTGTCGGCGCGGGTAATTCGGCCGCCGACATCGCCGTGCAGCTCGCCGACAACGGCGCGCGCAAGGTCTGGCTCGCGGTGCGCACGCCACCGCATCTCGTCCGGCGCGCCATCGGGCCGGTTCCATCCGACATCTTCCTCGAGTTGTTCGCTCGGGTGCCGGCGCACCTGGTTGATCCGTTGGTCGGGCGTTTCAATCGCCTGCTGTGGGGCGATCTGTCGCGCTACGGTTTCCACCGCCCGCCGCTGGGACTGAAGGCGACCGTGGAGCAGCGAGGCCGCATCCCGACCCTGGCCGATGAACTGGTCGACGGTGTGCGGGCCGGGCGTATCGAGGTGGTCGCCGCGGTCCGGGCCGTCGAATCCGATCGCGTGATCCTCACCGACGGAACGTCCGTCGCGCCGCAGGCGATGATCGCCGCCACCGGGTTCAGCACCGATCTCGACAGTCTCGTGGGACATCTCGGTGTCCTCGACGAGCACGGCAGCCCTCGCGGCGGTTTCGCCTCACACCTCGGCGACGGCATGTTCGCGATCGGCTACGGCATTCCGCCCAATGGGCCACTGCGGGCGATCCGCCTGCACGCCACGCCGTTGGCGCATGAGGTGGCGGCGTACCTGGCGGCCACCATAGATCCAGCGGCCGAACGGAAACCAAGGAAAATCAATGGCTTTACTCTCCGCCGAGCGGATCTTCTACCGCGGTGAAGACGGGTACGAAACGGCCCGTCGACAAAGTGTATGGAACAGCCTTCTGCCAGAACGCTTTCCCGATCTGATCGTTCAAGCGACTGACGCCGACGACGTTGTCGAGGCGGTGCGCTACGCCCGGGCCAACGGTCACCAGATCGGGATCCGTTCGGGTGGGCACAGCTGGGTGGCCAGTCATCTGCGCGACGGCGGACTGCTGCTCGACGTCAGCCGCCTCGATCACTGCAGCGTCGACCCGGATCGGATGACCGCGCGCGTCGGGCCCGGCAAGGTGGCCAGCGTCTTCGCCACCGAGCTCGACTCTGCGGGCCTGTTCTTTCCCTCCGGCCATTGCGAGGGCATCCGCCTCGGCGGCTATCTGCTGCAAGGCGGGTACGGCTGGAACAGCAAGGTGGTCGGCCCGGCCTGCGAGAGCGTGCTCGGCGTGGAGGTCGTCACCGCCGACGGTGAAAAGCTCTACTGCGACCCCGACCACCACCCGGATCTGTATTGGGCCGCCCGCGGCTCCGGGCCGGGCTTCTTCGGGGTGGTCACATCGTTCACGTTGCGGATTCACCGACGCCCGGCCGTCTTGGGCACGTGTTTGTACATGTATCCGATCGAGGTCGCAGACGAGGTATTCAGCTGGGGGCGTTCAATCGTTCCCGAAATCGACGACCGGGTCGAACTGCAAATCCTCACGTCGCGCAACGCCCCGGAAATGGGGCCCGACCAACCCGGCATCGCCATCGCCGCGCCGGTGTTTGCCGATTCGGAGGAAGAGGCGGTGAAAGCCCTTGCCGCACTGGGCAGCTGCCCGGTGGTCGACCGGGCGACCGTCAGCCTGCCCTATGCGCCGACGACCCTTGCCAACTGGTATGCCGCTGTGATGAGCAAGTACCCAGAGGGTCACCGCTATGTCGTCGACAACATGTTCACCTCGGCCGCGGCCGAAGACCTGCTGCCGGGGATCCGCAAAATCATCGAGACGATGCCACCGCACCCGTCGCACTTCGTTTTCGCCGGCTGGAAACCGTCCAGCGACCGCGCCGAGATGGTGTACGGCGTGGAGGACGAGATCTACTTGGCGCTCTACACCGCCTGGCACGATCCGGCCGACGACGAGCGGTACGGCGACTGGGCCCCGTCCAACATGGCGGCGATGTCGCACCTGGCGACCGGAATCTCGCTCGCCGACGAGAATCTCGGCAGACGCCCGGCGAAGTTCATCACCGACGCGAACATGGCGCGCCTGGACAAGGTGCGCTCGGCCTACGACCCCGACGGTCGATTCCACAGCTGGTTGACGTCCCGGTAGGGATGCGCGGCGAGCGCTCCAGATTTACAGGGAGCGCTCGAGCAGCACGTGGCCGTTGTCGGCCAGAACCACCTGCACCGCGGAGATCTGGTCAACTGGCGTCGAGATGCTGGCGGCCGGCGTCGCAGTGTGGCCGGGCTCTGCCACCCAGGTCGCCAGTTGGGTGTGGCTGCCGTCGCGGCCCACCACCACCATCGCCAGCCGGTCGTGGGGGGCATAGACCGGCGCAAGGCAGACGCACTTCATGTTGATGTAGGTCCCCCAGCGCTCGGGGTTGACCGACACCGTCGATGCCAGCGCCTTCGTCCCGACCTGAGACATCTCCACTGCAGACGCGGTCACCTGCGGGGGCGCAGGCGTCGGCGAGTGACCCGAGACGCCGACGAACACCCCGATCGCCACCACGGCGGCCGCGGCGGCCGACGCCGCCCATGCCAGGACGCGGGTGCGGCGACGGCGCCAACGCACGGCGGCCAGCAACGACGGCAGCAAATCCGGAGGTGCGGGCTCGGAGCGCTGGTCACCTTCGTTGATTTCGGCCACCACATCGCGATCCAGCTTGGCCAGCAGCGCCGGCATGCCGCTGAGTTCAGCTACCGCCGCAGCGCAGGACGGGCAGCCGCTGAGGTGTGCCTCGTACTCTCGCCGATCGGCCGGTGACAGCGATCCCAGCACGTAGGCGGCGTCCCACATCGCGTACTCATGGTTGTCATCCGCGGGAAGATTGCTGCCTCCCGGCGGGCCCAGCCCCCGGATCGCCCTCATCGTGTCACCTCATCTTCTACTACCAAGTATTCGGTGCCGACGGCCGCGCGGATGGTCCGCAGCGTCGTGGCGGTGCCGTGCCGATCGGCTGTCACAGTCAGGTATTCGGGGCCGATCAGCGTCCGGATGGTCGGTAGCGCCGTCATCGTGTCACCCCCATCTCCTGCAGAGTGAGTCGCAATGCCCGCAGGGCATAGTGTAGTCGCGATTTCACTGTGCCTTCTGCGATATCAAGATCAGCGGCGATCTGTGCGGTGCTCCACCCCCGGTAATACGACCGCTCGACGACGGCCCGATGTTCGGCCGACATCTGGGCCATGGCGTCGGCGATCAGCAGCCGGTCCAGCGCCGAGTCCACCTCGTCCGGAGCAGACTGCTCGGGTGTGCTCGAATCGTCCAGCGAGCCAACGACATTGCGGAATCGTGCACTGCGGCGCTCGTCGATGATCATGTTGCGCGCGACGGTGAACAACCATGCACGTGCCGGGCGTTCAGTGTCTTCGATGACCTCTGGGTGCTGCCAGGCCCGCATCAGCGTCTCTTGGACCACGTCTTCGGCGCGACTGGCGTCACCGGTCAGCCGAACCGCGTAACGCCACAGGGCGCCGGCGTGCTCGTCGTAGAGCGCCTTCATCAAAGCGGCTTCGGCGTCGGCCGCCCTGGGGACACGGGGCACTGGATTTCACCTCCCGATAGTTATACGAGCTGAGCACCCCTAAAGTTCGCGCGATATGCAGTGCGATCGGCACTCAATCGGGGATCCAATTGCCGTGGAATCCGTGCGGGACCCGACGCGGCAGCCGGATCCGCGCGACGGGTCCGCCCTCGAAGTCTGACGCGTCGATGACGACGAGGTCGCTGCCGTCGCGTGCCGGGTCGTAGACGTACGTCAAATACCAGCCGGCCGATTCATCCGACTGCCCGGACGCGGGCGCGAATATCGCCTCGCCCGGCGCCCCACCATCGCCGAACCGGTGCTCGGACGCGCTATCCCGCTCGAGGTCATAGCGGATCAGCGCGCCGCTGCCCACGGCCACCGAGTACCGGGCGGCCGCGCCCGTAAGCCGGTCGTCGATGCGCGGGAATTCCACGCCCCGGTCGTCGATCTGGCTTTCCTCGACCGCCCCGGTGTCCAGATCGAGCTTCCACCGCCACAGCGCCGCGTCGACCCCGAACTCGCTGTTGTCACGCCACATCTCCGGATAGCGGACAACCTCCAGTACAACGGAATTTCCGCTGTCGTAAGCGTTTGCGATGTGAAAGACGTAGCACGGCTCGATGTCGAACCAACGCAGCGGACCATAGGGGTCATCACGACGCAGCACGCCCAGGCGGGCCCCGTAGCGGTCGTCCCAACGGTATGGCAAGTCCCGGTCGTCTCGTTGGGTCAGTGCAAGGCGGAGATCGAAAAGCAATGGCAGGTCGAGGAATACGACATGCTCGGTGGTCAGCGCGAAGTCGTGCATCAACGTCAGCGCGGGAACGTCGATGGGCCGGCTGATCGTCAATCGTCCGTCGGCGTCCGCGCGGTAATAGCTGACGTGCGGCTCGAAGATGTTGCCGCATCCGAAGAAATGCAGTTCACCGGTAACCGGGCAGATCTTCGGGTGGGCGTTCATCGAGTCCAGCAACTTGCCGGCGAAGTCGTAGGCGCCCAGCGTGTCCAGGTCGTTGCTGATCTGGTAGGGAAGCGAAAACTCCATCAGCGCAAGTGTTTTGCCGGCATGACGAACGACGTGGGTGTTGGCGATGCTGGCGTGCAGGTTTCGGGTTCCATCGTCGTTATACAGGTCGTTGTACAGCGGTGAGGAACGCTCGAAACTTTCGGTGCGCACCCAGCGGTTGCGATACCACGCGGCACGGCCGTTCTCCAGCCGCACCCCGTGCACCATCCCGTCACCGACGCACCAGTGGCCGGTGGCCACCCGCGGGTTGGGGCCGTTCCGCAGATACCAGCCGTTCAAATCGGCCGGGATGCTGCCCTCGACGGGTAGATCGAAGGCGGTCAGCTCGTCGTGCACCGGGGCGTAGTTGCCGGTGCGAAAGATCGGGAAAACCGTCCGTGGGTCCACAGCCGCCGGCTGGTCCGCCTTGGCCAGCAGTGCGGCCAGGACCTCGGACGGCGGCGCCGCCGCCGGATCGGCTGCGTCGAAAGCCATGACTTGTTCGTAGTCGAACAGCGACAGCAGCGGCGACATGCCGGCCAAGTCGCTGACGGCCTCCCGACAGGCGGTGCAGCCGCGCATGTGCCCCTCGAATTCGCGCCGGTCGGCATCCGACAGCGCGCCCACCACATACGCGGCATCCCACGTCGCGTAGTCGTGGCCGCTGTTCATTGTGCGACTCCCATCTCCTGCAGGGCCTGGCGCAGCGCTCGCAGCGCGTAATGCAATTGCGACTTCACCAGCCCTTCCGCAATCCCGAGATCGGCGGCAATCTGCGCGGTCGTCCAGCCCTGGTAGTACGAGCGTCCGACCACCGCCCGGTATTCGGCGGACAGCTGCCCCAGCGCGTCACCGACCAACGCCCGGTTCAGCGCCCCGTTCAGCGCACCCGGTTGCGTCGACTCCGGCGGACCCCAGCCGTCGGCGATCAGATCCCTGGCGATGCGCAGCAGCCGGGCACGGTCGGACTGGCCGTTGCTGACGACCGGCGGCTGTTGCCATGCCCGCAGCAAGGTCTCCTGGACCACGTCCGCGGCCCGCGTCTGGTCTCCGGTCAGGCGCCACGTAAAGCGCCACAAAGCAGCGGCATGCTGATCCCACAGCCGCTGCAGTGCATTGCCATCGGCGCCGGCGTCCGGTTTGTCCATCACCAGCCTCTCGGTGATGACACGGTTGGCGCGCCGGATCGGTTCACGACCGACACGCCGCCTCGGCTATCCGAGGGTCAAGATACGGGGCCCGTCTTCGGTAACCGCGACCGTGTGCTCCCAGTGTGCAGCACGTGAACCGTCGGCGGTAGTGACGGTCCAATGGTCGCTGAGCACCACGGTTTTGCCGGTCCCAAGCGTCAGCATGGGCTCGATGGCCAGCACCGATCCCGGCGCCAGCAGCGGGCCTCGGCCCGGAGCACCCTCGTTGGGCAAGAACGGATCCATGTGCATGTGTCGGCCGATTCCGTGGCCGCCATAGCCCTCGACGATGCCGAACGCGCGACCATAGCGGCCCTCGGCAGCGTGGGTCGCGGTTTCGATGGCGTGCGAGACGTCGGTCAACCGATTGCCGGGAGTCATCGCGGCGATGCCGGCTTCCAGTGACTGCTTGGTAGCCTGCGACAGCGCTTCGTCGGCGGGAATGAGCGGCCCGACGCCGAAGGTGATCGCCGCATCGCCATGCCAGCCGTCCAGGATGGCGCCGCAGTCGATCGACACCAGGTCGCCGGCTGCCAGGATCTCGTTGGCGGACGGGATGCCGTGCACCACATGCTCGTTGACCGATGCGCAGATCGACGCCGGGTAGCCGTGATAACCCAAAAACGACGGCGTCGCAGCGGCGTCGCGGATCACCGACTCCGCGATCTCGTCGAGGGTTTGCGTGGAGGCGCCGGGGACTGCGGTCGCCCGCACCGCCGCCAGCGCGGCGGCGACCACGGCCCCGGCGGCGGCCATCGCGTCGAGTTCATCGGCGCTGCGCTGCGGCACGACCTTGCGGCTGCGCAGCCCAGCCAGCGCGATCATGGTTACTTTCCCAGGGCCCGAAGCGCGCGGGCGAACACTTCGTCGACGGTGCCGACGGCGTCGACGGTTTTCAGTTCGCCTTGGTAGTACTCCAGCAGCGGCGCGGTTTGATCGCGGTAGATCTTCATCCGGTTGCGAATGACCTCGTCGTTGTCGTCGTCGCGGCCCCGCCCCTTGAGGCGCAGGAACAGCTCGTCCTCCGGCACCCGAAACTCGAGCACGTTATCGATATCGGTTCCTCGCCGAGCGAGCATGTCGTGCAGCGCTTTGGCCTGCTCCAGCGAGCGCGGATAGCCGTCCAGGATGAAGCCTGCTGCCGCGTCCGGTTCGTCGAGGCGCTCGTCAACGAGCGCGTTGGTCAGATCGGACGGCACCAGATCGCCGGCGTCGAGGTAGCGCTGGGCCTCCAGGCCGAGTGTGGTGCCGGCGTCGATGTTGCGGCGGAAAAGCTCCCCGGTGGAGATCTGCGGGATCTCGAGCTTCTCGGCCAGCTTGACCGCCTGGGTGCCTTTGCCCGCGCCGGGCGGCCCAAGCAAAACGACTCTCACTTCAGGAACCCTTCGTAGTTGCGCTGCATGAGCTGGCTCTCGATCTGTTTGACCGTATCCAAACCCACCCCGATCATGATCAGCACCGCAGTGCCGCCGAACGGCAGGTTCTGCACCTGCCCGGTGTTGCCGATCTGTAGGAACAGGTTGGGCAGCACCGAGATGATGCCCAGGTAGATCGAGCCGGGCAAGGTGATGCGGCTCAGCACAAAGCGCAGGTAGTCAGCGGTCGGCCCGCCCGGTCGAATGCCGGGAATGAATCCGCCGAACTTCTTCATCTCGTCGGCGCGCTCGTCGGGATTGAACGTGATCGAGACGTAGAAGTACGTGAAGAAGATGATCAGCCCGAAGTAAATGCCGATATACACCGGGTCGGCCGGGTTCGAAAGATAGTTGCCGACGAACTTGTCCCACCAACTGTTGCCCGAACCGCCTGTGCCGCTGCGGATCAGCTGGGTGATCAGATGCGGAATGTAGATCAGCGACGACGCGAAGATGACCGGGATGACACCGGCCTGGTTGACCTTCAGCGGCAGATACGTCGAGGTGCCGCCGTACATGCGCCGGCCCACCATGCGCTTGGCGTACTGCACCGGGATACGACGTTGGCCCTGCTCGACGAACACCACGCCGACGATGATGACCAGTGCGGCCACCAAGACGGCAGCGAAAATCGGGCCGCCGCGGCTGTCCAGGATCGATTTGCCTTCCGCCGGGATCCGGGCGGCGATGCCCACGAAGATCAGCAGCGACATGCCGTTGCCGATACCCCGCTCGGTGATCACCTCACCCATCCACATCACCAGCCCGGCACCGGCGGTCATCACCAAGACGATGACGACCAGGGTGAAGATGCTCTGGTCGGCGATGATGTCCAGGCTGCAGCCCTGCAGCAGCCCGCCGTTGGCCGCCAGCGCGACGATGCTGGTGGCCTGCAGGATGGCCAGCGCGATCGCCAGATAGCGGGTGTACTGCGTCATCTTGGCCTGGCCGGACTGGCCTTCCTTGCGCAGCTCCTCAAATCGCGGGATGACCACGGTGAGCAGCTGCACGATGATGCTCGCGGTGATGTAGGGCATCACCCCGACCGCGAACACCGTCAGCTGCAGCAGCGCCCCACCGGAGAACAGGTTGATTAGCGAGTAGATCTGGGCCGCTTCCCCGCCGCTGACCTGCGCGATGCACTTCTGCACATTCGGGTAGTTGACGCCGGGCGACGGGATGGACGCGCCGACCCGGTAGAGGATGACGATGCCCAGCGTGAACAGGATCTTCCGTCTCAGGTCGACTGTCCGCAGCGATGAGATGAAAGCCGAAAGCACTCTTTCCTCCTGCGCAGCCAGGCGCGTCGGGTGATCCTGTATTACGCGCCGAGCACCCGCAGGCCAGGATGTGCGGAGTCGCGCGTCGAACAGTCTACGAGAGTAACAGCGCAGGCAGCGGGCCACCCAAACGCAGGCGTACAGTTACCTTGCCTAAATATCAAAAGGGGTTGCAGATGACGCATGCGGAGCTGAAGCCATGACGCGTTCGGAACGCGACACCTGGGATCTGGCATCCAGTGTGGGCGCGACGGCGACGATGGTCGCCGCGGCGCGGGCGCTGGCCACCGAGGACGCCGACCCGCTCATCAACGACCCGTTCGCCGCGGATCTGGTGCGGGCGGTGGGAATCGACTTTTTCACCCGCGTGGTCGACGGAGAGATCCGCCCAACGGCGGAAAACGGCCGGACACCGGAACTGCAACGGGAAACCGACTCGCTGGCGGTGCGCACGCGGTTTTTCGACGACTTCTTCGCCGACGCGTCAGCGGCGGGCATCGGCCAGGCGGTGATTCTGGCGGCCGGCCTGGATGCCCGGGCCTACCGCCTGAAGTGGCCGCCCGGCAGCGTCGTCTATGAGGTCGACCAGCCCAGGGTCGTCGAATTCAAGACGGCCACCATGGCGCGGCTGGGCGCGCAACCGACGGCCGAGCGCCGCACGGTCAGCATCGATTTGCGCGAAGACTGGCCAACAGTGTTGCGCAGCAGCGGGTTTGACGACACCAAGCCCGCGGCCTGGAGCGCCGAAGGGTTGTTGATGTACCTGCCGCCAGAAGCGCAGGATCGGCTATTCGACCACATCACCGCGCTCAGCGCGCCCGGCAGCCGACTGGCCACCGAGTACCATCCCGCGGACGGGCCCACGATGGCCGAACGCGCCCAGTTGCTCAACGATCGGTGGGCCAACCTCGGCTGCGACGTCGACTTGTCGGGGCTGTTCTACGAGGGCGAGCGCAGCAATGTCGTGGACTATCTGAGCGATCGCGGCTGGCAGGTGACCACCAGGACGCGGCGGGAGTTGTTCGGTGACTACGGTCGCACGTTCCCCGAGGACGACGCGGTCGCCGCGTTCCGCAACATCGTCTCCGTCACTGCGGTCCGGTAGCCCTGGACGGAAGCTCGGCGAGTTCCAGGAAGCGCTGGTATCGGTCGGCTGTCGCGCTCTTCCAGATGGGATCGGGTTCGACGATGCGCGCAACGGAAGCCCAGCGGGCAGCGTCGGTCAGCGACGACTCGAGCCCGACCGCCATCCGGGCGAGATAGGCCGCGCCCAGCGCCGCGCCCTCTGACACGGCCGACACTTCCACCGGCCGACCGATAGCGTCGGCGATGGCCTGTATCCATGGCTGGACCCGGGTGCCGCCGCCAGCGGCAACCACGCGCGACACCGGTGCGCCGCTCAGCTCGATGAGCCGGCGGACGACGAAGCCCGACGCCTCGTAGGCGGCCCGCCGCAGTGACGCCGCATCCTGGGTGAGGTCCAGCGCGTCGAGCATTCCGCGACGGTCGGGATCGTGAAACGGTGTGCGTTCGCCGCGCAGGTACGGCGACCACACCGGCACCCGACGCGGATCCGCTGCCGCCGGGTCGCCCGGCTGCAGCAGCCGGTCGACCCAGCCCAGGAAAAGGCCGCCGGCGTTGCTTGCCCCGCCGATCTGGCTCTTTCCGGTCATGTGCGGGATGGTCCACAGGCCGGGCACCTGCCGCGGCTCGGGGATGGTCGCCCAGACGATCAGCGTCGTGCCGCAGAGCACCAGCACGTCGCCGTCGTCGTCGGCGCCGGCCACCATCTGCTCGCACAGGGCGTCGATCGCACCGGCGGCCAGGATCGCGCCGGTTTCGCGGACCCGTCCGGCGGCCGCGCCCGGCGCCTCGACCCGGGGCATCCGGTCGACCGTCACGCCGCACTCGGCGCATGCGTCGACCTTCCAGCCGGTGCCGTCGAACAGCGGATGGGCGGTGTAGGCGGTGGGAAAGTCGACGATCGCCTCGCCGGCCAGGGCATAGTTGGCCACCGCGGGCGCCGGCCAGTATCCGGCCGCATCGGGCGCCTCGGCGGCCGTCCAGCGCAGGAACTCGGCGGCCTCGCCCGTGGGAAAGGGTTGGTCGCTGCCGGCGCTGGGAACCCGGCCTCGACTGTCGCCGTAGAGCAACCCCGGCGTGATCGGACGGCCGTCGCCATCGACGGCGGTCAGCGACGGCACCATCGCGGACACGGCCACCGCGCTGGCTTTGCTTTGGGCCAGCTGCTGCAGCGCCGTCAACGGCCCCCGCCGCCACGCCTCATCGGCGTTGTGCTCCAGCCGGTCCGGGGCCGGAACGCGTAGCTCGTGCGGAATGCGGGCCCGCGCGGTCACCCGACCATTCGCGTCGGCGGCCACCGCCTTGACGGCAGTGGTGCCGATGTCGATGCCGATTGTGACGTCTGTGCGTGACACGGGCGTCACCGTACGCCAGCATTGGCAGTCGTGACGCGTGCTTTGGTTACCGCCCCGCTGCGCGGGGACGGGTTCGAAAAGCTGCGGCGCCTGGCCGACGTGGTTTATGACCCGTGGATCGAGCAGACGCCGTTGCGCATCTACACCGCCGAACAACTGGCCGAGCGGATTTCGGCGGCCGACGCCGATGTCGTTGTGGTGGAAAGTGATTCGGTGAGCGGGCCCGTCTTCGAGCTGGGCCTGCGCGCGATCGCCTCCACCCGCGGGGATCCGAACAACGTCGACGTCGCCGGCGCCACCGCGGCCGGTATTCCGGTGCTGTTCACGCCGGGCCGCAACGCCGATGCGGTCGCCGAGATGACGCTGGCATTGCTCTTCGCTTGTACGCGGCATGTGCTCGGCGCCGACGCCGACGTGCGGTCCGGGGAGGTGTTTCGCGACGGAACCATTCCGTACCAGCGTTTCCGGGCATGGGAACTGGCCGGTTTGACGGCGGGGTTGGTCGGTCTGGGCGCGGTCGGCCGCGCGGTGAAGTGGCGGCTGGCCGGACTGGGCTTGCGGGTGATCGCCTACGACCCGTACAACGACGACGCTCGGCACAGCCTCGACGAGCTGCTGGCCGAGGCCGACGTCGTCTCGCTGCATGCGCCGGTCACGGAAGAGACCGCCGGGCTGATCGACGCCAAGCAGTTCGCGGCGATGCGCGACGGTGTGGTGTATGTGAACACTGCGCGCGCCCAGCTGCATGACACCGACGCGCTGGTCGAGGCGCTGCGCAGCGGCAAGGTGGCCGCCGCGGGCCTGGATCACTTTGTCGGGGAATGGCTACCCGTCGACCATCCGCTGGTGGGCATGTCCAATGTGGTGCTCACCCCGCACATCGGCGGGGCCACGTGGAACACTGAGGCGCGGCAGGCGCAGATGGTGGCCGACGACCTGGAAGCGCTGCTGTCGGGCCGCAGGCCCGCGCACATCGTCAACCCGGAGGTGTTGACCTCATGAGATTCGTTGAGAGGCCGGAGGCCGCGGTGCTGGCTGCGGCCAAGGACATGCTGCGCCGCGGCCTTGTCGAGGGAACCGCGGGCAACATCTCGGCGCGACGGGAGGACGGCAATCTGGTCATCACGCCATCGTCTGTCGACTATGCCGACATGACGCTCGACGACCTGGTGGTGGTCGACCGTGACGGGGGGGTGCTGCAGGCGGCCGACGGCCGGTCGCCATCCACCGAGATGAAGTTGCACCTGGCCTGTTACGCGGCATTCGACGACATCGGCAGCGTCATCCACAGCCATCCGGTGTGGGCCACCATGTTCGCGATTGCGCACCAGTCGATTCCGGCCTGCATCGACGAGTTCGCCGTCTACTGCGGCGGCGAGATCCGCTGTACCGAGTACGCCGCGTCAGGCACACCCGAAGTCGGCAGCAACGCGGTGAAGGCGCTGGAGGGCCGGGCGGCGGCGTTGATCGCCAACCATGGCCTGGTAGCGGTCGGCCCGCGACCCGACAAGGTCCTACACGTCACCGCGCTGGTGGAGCGCACCGCTCAAATCGTCTGGGGTGCACGGGCTCTCGGCGGACCTGTACCCATTCCCGAGGAGGTCAACGCCGGCTTCGCCGGCATCTACGGCTACCTGCGCACCAACCCGATGTAGCGCGCGCACCTCAGCACAGGTCAGTCGACGTCAAACAACCGCAAACCCTCCACCCGATCGAAGTGCTTGCGGTTGCGCGTAGCGAAAGGCAGGTCGAAGTTCAAACAGATCCCGGCCTGCAAGCAATCCGCCATGCCGATGTCCTTGCCGGCCGCCCGCAGCGTCGCAGCCACATCTCCTGCGCGCAATGCACTACTCGGATCAAGCGGGAAAGTCCGCGAACGCACAAGGCGAAGAATGTCGTCGCGACGACCCAAGAAATCCGTGCCAACACGCAATTCGAACGCGGTTATCGCGGTGACCCGGAGGCGGTGGCCGGCGACTAACTCGCGCACCAGCCGCACACCGGACCCTTTGCCGCGGAGAAAGTCGACTAAAAGGTCGGTGTCGACAATTACGAGGCCCGCCATCTAGCCCTTGCATCATCGATGCGTGATCGCACCTCTCGTGACTCGGACTCGGTGAGCATGCCTTCGAGTCCCAACAGGAGGTCTGTCTCATCGCTGGTCAAACTCGTCAGATATGCGTCCAGCGCCTCCTGGACGAGCGCGGAGAACCCCCGTACGCCGCGGCGCTGAGCGATCGCACTCAGCGCGCGATGCTGCTCATCAGTTATCTCCACCGTTGTCCGCATGCATGCATGCTAACACATGCCGAATTTGCGAAGACGGCGCGGTTCGACGACCCCGTCGTGGCGTCAGGGTCGCGGCGAGCTCTCCTGGCGTGTTGCTTCCTGCGCGAGTTGCACGCGTGGACCGAGGCCGCGTTGCGCGTAGGCAATCGCCTCATCGGTCGATAGTGCTGCCCCCTCTGCCCATGCGGCCTTGAAGTCGCTGTCCCCCATGGCATTACGAAGCGCCGCGACGGACGCCTGGTACCCACTTTGGTAGATCTGAAAGCGGATTTCGCCGGTGCGCTCCCGGATAGCCTCTGCGGCGCCGAAAAGCCGTGCGGCTTCCGCACGACGGCCGGCATCGGTGGCCACAGCTGCGAGGCACTCGAGATTGTGCGGAACGCCTAGATACGCTTTAGCCCTGACGGCCGCCGCAAGAGCTTCATGGGCGTCACGTTCGGCCTCATCCGGCGCCCCCCGCGCGATCGCCACGCGGGCCCGGATGGCCAGCGCATAAGCCAGCCAGTATCCGGTCATTGTGGCGACAGCCTCATCCGCAAACCGTTGGGCCGCAGTGAGGTCACCGCGCGCCATTGCTGCCTGGGCGTGGTACGTCATGTTTATTGCCGCGGCCTCGCGCAAGCCGCCCATGCAGGACCAGGCGGCGTCAGCCGCCTCCGCCGCCAGTGCGACGTCGCCGGCGGCCAGGGCGACCACGACCAATGCGGTGTAACTGGCACCCATGTAAAGATCGCCGAGGCCCGCGGCGGCCTCGATGGCCGCATCGGCCGCGCGCCGAGCCTCGTGAGCCTCACCGTGGTATGCCAGCCAGTGGGGCAGGATGAATAGGATGGTGACCCGCAACATCTCGTCGTGATCGGCCTCGGCTGCAGCCAACAAGTCGCGTAACTCTGCGATCGCTTCAACCAGATCGCCTTGCATGAACTGTGCCGCGGAGAGCCGCCACCGACACTGCCGCGATTCGAACCGGTCACCGATCGCGTCGGCGAGTTGGCGCCCTTCTTCAGCGGTCGCGCGGACCTCGACAGGGTCACCTGCGACGAACGCCATGTGTGCCTGCCGGGCGAGGATCTGGCTCAGCCTCCAGCGGTCACCCAGGGCGCGGGCCAGTCCGATCGCCTCGGCGAAGTACGGTCGGGCCACTTCGGCTTGGAAAACCGAGGCGCTGCCGTACGCATACAACGCTCGGGCCAGTAGCGCCGGATCATCGAGTTGACGCGCGACGGCCAGCGCCTGTTCAGCCTCAGCCATGTTGTAGATGCCTACCCATCCGTCGAGCACAACCTTGTCGGCGAGCGCACGCACGCACACCGGGGAGATCACCTCTTGGTCAGACGTCGCGTTCGGGTGGACGGCATTAAACCAGCTCAACCCTTCCTGAATCCGGCCACGTGCGAGCCAGAGCGGCTGCAGTGATGACACGAGCTGCAATGCCTGTTCCGCATCGCCGTTTTCGCGACTCCACGCGAAAGCGGCGCGAAGGTTGTCGATCTCGATTTCGGCTTGCTCCAGGCGCCGCTCGTATTCGGTACGGGCTGGGTCGTCGAGCAAAGCCGCCACCGAAACGTAGTGGTCACGGTGGCGGCTGCGAACTTCGTCGGCTTCGCCGGACTCCCCGAGCTTCTCCAACGCATACTGGCGCACCGTCTCGAGGAACCGGTATCGGGTTGCGCCACCGGTGCTTTCGACTACGACGAGTGACTTGTCGACAAGCGAGGCGAGCTGGTCGAGGATCTGATAGTGCTCCACGTCTGCGCCGCCGGCGATGGCTTCGGCCGCGTCAAGGTCGAACCCACCCATAAACACCGCTAGTCGGCGGAACAGGATGCGCTCGGGTTCGGTCAGCAATGCATGCGACCACTCCACCGATGCTCGCAGCGTCTGCTGTCGACGCACCGCGGTACGCGCACCACCGGTCAAAAGGCGGAACCGGTCGTGCAGACCGCTGACTATCTCATTCAACGACAATGCGCGCACTCGCGCCGCCGCCAACTCAATGGCCAATGGCATGCCGTCCAGACGCCGGCAGATCTCCGTCAGTGCGGCGACGTTGTCATCGGTCACCGTGAAGTCCGGCCGGACGCGACGGGCGCGGTCGGCGAACAACTCGATGGCTTCGTCGGCCAGCGACAGCGACGGCACCAGGAACGTCACTTCACCGGCAACCCCAGTGGGCTCGCGACTAGTCGCCAGCAGCCTCAAACCCGCGCATGCACCCAACAGCTCAACCGTCAGCGATGACGTTGCGTCGAGCAGATGTTCGCAGTTGTCGAGCACGATCAGCAGCTGGCGATCGCCGATGAACCGGACCAGGGTGTCCGTTGTCGAGCGGCCGGGCTGATCGGGTAGCCCAAGGGCACGAGCCACCGCGACCGGCACAACTGCCGGATGGGTGATCGGCGCCAAGTCGACATACCGCACACCATCGCGGAAATCGGCCGCGAAACGCGCTGCAATCTCGACCGCGAGTCGCGTCTTGCCGGCGCCACCCGCACCCGTCAACGTCACAAGCCGGTTATCGGCCAAAAGCTTTCGTACCTCACTGATCTGCGCGTCGCGGCCAACGAAGCTGGTTAGTTGCGCCGGAAGGTTAACCACCTCAATGCTTTTGCCCGTACGCAAGGGCGGGAACTCGTTGCGAAGATCGGGATGGCAGAGCTGCACGACCCGTTCCGGCCGGGGCAGGTCACGCAGCGGATGGGTACCCAGGTCAGTCAACCAAGCATCAGCGGGCAGCCAGTCGACAACCAGCTGCTCAGTCGCGCCGGACAGCACAGTCTGGCCGCCGTGCGCCAGATCGCGCAGCCGTGCGGTCCTGTTGATGGTCGGCCCGGCGTAGTTGCCTTCGTCGCGCAATTGCACCTGGCCGGTATGCACGCCGATGCGCAGCCTTATCGGCGCCAGCGGCGCCCGCTGCAACTCGAGGGCGCACTCCACCGCATCAGACGCTTGGGCGAACGCGAGCACAAAGCTGTCGCCCTCGCCCTGTTCGACCGGCCGCACTCCGTGATGGGCGGCGACGCTCTCCGCGAGCGCGTGATCCAGGCGCGCAAGTGCGGCGGTCATCTGCTCGGGTTCGGTCTCCCACAGGCGCGTGGAGCCCTCGACGTCGGCCAGAAGCAACGTCACGGTTCCCGTTGGCAGCAAATCGCTCACGCCTAGGTCGCTCCAGTTCACCGGCGGCGTGTCCGCGCGTTCGCTCATGCTAGCCAGCATTGGCGACTCGGTAGGGCAAATCATCAGCGAAAGCACGTATAGCGCGGTGGCCCCACCCGTACGCTCGGAGCTCATGGCCCGGCAGCTTCCATCGGGCACGGTGACCTTCCTGCTCACCGACCTCGAAGGGTCCACCCGCTCGTGGGAACAGGCCCCCGAGGCGATGAAGGTGGCCATGATCCGCCACGACGAGCTCCTCGAGAAAGCCATTGCGTCAAGCCAGGGTTATGTGTTCGCCCGGATGGGCGACGGGATGGCGGCCGCGTTCGCGACGGCGAGGGACGCCATCTCGGCGGCAGCTGCGATCCAACGGGCACTTTGCGACGAGCCTTGGCGCACGCCCAAACCGCTGAGGGCGCGGATCGGGCTGCATACCGACGAGGCGGTCATCGTCGACGACGGCGGTTACGCCAGCCTGCCGATCAACCGTTGCTCGCGGTTGATGACCGCCGCCCACGGTGGCCAGGTCGTCATCTCGGGCGCCACCGAAGTGCTGGTGCGGGATCAATTGCCCGAGGGCATGACACTGATCGATCTCGGTGAACATCGCCTGCGCGACCTAGGCCGTCCCACAAGGGTTTTCCAGCTTGTCCGCGAGGGTGCCGAAGAGGAGTTCCCGCCGCTGCGAAGTCTGGACGCGTTTCCCGGGAACCTCCCGGTTCAGGTCAGCTCGTTCATCGGGCGCAAATCCGAAGTGGCCAAGGTCATTTCCGCGCTAGACGAGTCGCGCGTGGTGACGATTACCGGAGTGGGTGGCGTGGGCAAGACCCGCCTGGCACTCCAGGTTGCCGCAGACCTGCTGCCGCGCTACCGCGATGGCTCATGGGTGGTCGAACTGGCGCCGGTACGCGATCCCGACGGCGTGATCGAGGCGATCGCAGCGGTGTTCAACCTGACCAACCGTGGCGGGCCGTCCCTGGAAGACTCTCTCATCGAGATGCTGGCGCAAAAGCGGCTGCTCTTTGTGCTCGACAACTGCGAACATCTGCTGGGCGCGGTTGCCCGACTGGCAACGCGCATAGAACGCGCGTGCCCTGGCGTGGTGGTGCTGGCAACGAGTCGGGAAGGGATGGCGATCGACGGCGAGCAGCTGATCGCGCTGCCTCCCCTGGCAACAGGCGAGCCGGACGAGGACCTCGAGCGCCTGATGAGCACGGACGCCGTCAGCCTGTTCGTCGAGAGGGCGCGGCACGTCAAGGCCGACTTCGTGCTGACGCAAGGCAATGCGCGGGCGGTGGTGGAGATTTGTCAGCGCCTCGACGGTGTCCCGCTGGCCATCGAGCTGGCCGCGGCAAGGATCATCGCGTTGAGCCCCGCCGAGCTCGTCCTGCGCTTGAATCGACGGTTCCAGGTGCTTGCAGGTGGGCGGCGCGGCGCGGTCGAACGGCACGCGACGCTGCGCGCGGCCATCGACTGGTCATACGAGCTTCTCGACACCGCGGAGCAGCGCCTGCTGGCACGCATGGCCGTGTTCACGGGCGGCTGCGCGCTCGAGGCGATCGAGCAGGTCTGCAGCGGCGGCCCCGTCGAGCGGGAGGCAGTCATAGATCTGGTCGCCGGTCTGGTGGCCCGTTCGCTCGTCGTCGCGGAGGACGACGGCCACGGCACCCGATATCGCCTGCTGGAAACGATCCGGCAGTACGGCGAGGAACGGCTGGCCGCCTGCGGCGAGACCGACGCGCTGCTCATGCGGCATGGCCGCTATTACGCCGCGCTGTCGGCGCGAGCGGCCGAACGCTACTACGGCCCCGAACAGATTTTGTGGGCCAGCCAGGTCGTCCGCGAGCGGGACAACGTCCGCGCAGCCCTCGCCAATGCCATCGACGCCGGCGACGCCGCGCTGGCCGTGCGGTTAGTGGCCGACCAAACGCATCAGCAGGTGACGGCAAGCGCAATCGGCGAAGTGCTGTGGATCCCCGCGTCGCGAGTGCTCGACCTGCCCGGCGCCGATCAAGAACCCGGGTATCCACGCGTGCTTGTCGTGGCGGCGTATAACGCGTACACCGCCGGCGACTGGGACGCCGTCGACGAGTTGTGCCGCCAGGCACTCGAGGCCGAGCGCCGTCTCGGGGCGCCGCAAGGTCCTCGGATCGAGATGGATGTCCCCCACGTGCAGGGAATGGTGTCGCTGGCGGCTGGTGCCTACGCCGACGCAGTAGCGGGTTTCGCTGACGCCGCGGAGCTGGCCAATGCCGACGGATATCCCGGGCTTGCCGCCACTTACCTCGCTAACAGCGTGAACAGCGCTCTGCTGGGGGCGATCGGAGCCTGGAGACAACGACAAGAGCCGAGCAAGCCGTCGCCATGGCGCGACGATCGGGTATGCCCGGGGCCATCGTGATGAGCCTGAACTCGCTCGCACTTGCCGTGGCCGAACATGATCCGCAACGGGCGAGAGACCTGCTGAACGAGAGCCTGCACCTCAGCGGCAAACCGGGCGAAGAGATCTCTTCGGGTCTGCTTACCGCCTGCCTGGTAGCCGGCCGCCTCCGGGATTGGCAGCTCACGCTGACCTTGACTGCCCGGACGATGTACGTGTGGCGGTGGTATGTGACTCCACTGCAGGCCGCGCCCTGCTTCGCGCTCTGCGCAAGGGCTTTCGCCGAGAATCGGCCCGAGGTGGCCGGCGTCTTACAGGGCGCGGCCTATGCCATCTTCCGTTACGCCAGCCGTATGCCCCAGGGCGCTTCGCCCTCAGAGCGCGCGCCGGCCGATATCAACGACAACTTCGTGCTGGCGGCCTTGCGCGAAACCGGTCATCTCGTCGCAGCCGCGCTCGGCGAGCAGCGCGCACGCGAGCTTCGCGGTGAGGGAGCCGCAATGACCATGGATGAAGCGACGTCCTATGCGCTCGCCAACATCGACCGAAAACTCCTCGCGGGTCCTGTCATTGATCAGGTGCGACGGACTGCCTCTTGTCCAACACCCGATTAGCGGTACGAAGGAGCAGCATGGCGCCCTACCGCGTGGTTCAGTGGTCAACCGGCAATATCGGAAAGCGCGCGCTCGGCATCCTGCTTGACCGTGACGACTTTGACGTCGTCGGCGTCTACGCATTCGGTTCGGAGAAGGTGGGGCGCGATGCGGGCATACTCGCGGACCGATCCGAGATCGGAGTCGCCGCGACCACCGATGTCGATGCGCTGCTCGACCTGGCGCCGGACTGCGTGAACTACATGCCCCGCGCCATCGACT
Organism: Mycobacterium fragae; assembly: GCF_002102185.1. Taxonomy (GTDB): domain Bacteria; phylum Actinomycetota; class Actinomycetes; order Mycobacteriales; family Mycobacteriaceae; genus Mycobacterium; species Mycobacterium fragae. The sequence goes on along the minus strand of NZ_LQOW01000025.1, from coordinate 14,784 downwards.
ACGACCTGGTGGAAAGGATGCTGCGCCGCGGCATCAACGTGGTGACCACGGGCGACTTCCTGACCGGCACGCATCACCAGGCCGAACTCCCCGCACTCGAGGAGGCGGCGCAACAGGGACGGGCGACCTTCCTGGGCACGGGATTCGAGCCCGGCTTCATCAACGTCGTCGCCGGCTTTCTCACCGGTGCGTGCCGAAAGGTGCACAGCGTCAAGCTCGTCGAAACATTGGACTGCACCACCTATCCCGTACAAGACGTGTGGAAGGTCCTCGGATTCGGCAAACCGCCCCGTCAGCGGGTGACGCAGCTCGACCCGGAGAAGCAACGATACGGCCTCGGCTACTTCGAGACGCTGGACATGATCGCCACGATGCTGGGCATCGAACTCGACTCCAAGGAGGCGTTCGTCGAGCCCGCCATACTGACCCGGGATCTGAATCTGGGCTGGGTGGATTACGCCGTCGGCACCGCCGGGGGCCAGCGCCGCACCTATCGCGGCTATCGCGACGGCCGCCCAGTGGTCGAGCTCGCCATCTGCTGGACCATGAGCGACGACGCGCTCGACCCACAATGGACCGACCCCAAGGGTTTCAGCATGGTGATCGAAGGTGAACCACACGTGGACGCGACGATCCGGTTCGGCCACCCCGGCGAGGACGTGATGACCGTGTTGATGGACAGCACCGCCGTCGCGGCCGTCAACGCCATCCCGTTCCTGTGCGACACTCAACCGGGCGTCATCACCCCAATTGATCTGCCCATCATCGGATCCCGAGGCGCGCTGGCCTAGCGCTGATCGAACGCCACCTTGACGGCACCGCTCGTACCCTGGCCGGCGATCGCGAGGAAGGCGTCGCGCCACTGCTCCAGCCTAAAGGTGTGAGTCAGCATGGGCCGCAAGTCGATTCGACCGTCGTCAACTATGTCGAGATAGTGGGCGATCGCATGTTTGCGCTCCCCCGCCACGTCCTCGACCCCGAAGGCGTTGGAGCCCACCCAACTGATCTCCTTGAAATACAACGGACTCCACTCCCAGCGGCCAGGCGCGTGGACACCTGCCTTCACCAACGTGCCGCGAGCCCTGAGTACCCGGACTCCGACTTCGAAGGTCTCGGGCTTGCCGACGGTGTCGTAGACGATGTCGACGGCGCCGGGATGCGCCATCGGCAGACCCTGCAGCGGCTGGTGTAGCCGTCCACCGCCCCAGGCAACCAGCTCTTCGATGACGGCCAGCCGGGGCTCGTGCGCCAGCACCTTGGCGGCGCCGAACCGGCGGGCCAAATCGGCCTGCGCGTCGAAACGTGCGATCACCGCCACCGCTACGTCCGGGTAAAGCGCCCGCAGGATCGCCAGCGCGCACAACCCGAGCGAGCCGGCCCCGTACACCAGTACCCGGCCCGATCGCGGTGGCGGGTGGCGGGTGATCGCGTGCAGCGACACCGAAAACGGATCGGCGAACACCGCTGACTCGTCGGACACCGACTCGGGTACCGCAAACAACATGCTGTCGTGAGCGGACATCAGCTCCGCGTATCCGCCGGTCACGTCGGCCGACACCCCGGTGTGAATACCGGGTTTGATGTCGCCGTCGCAAAAGCTCCAGCACAGGCTGTAATCGCCGTTTTGGCAAGCGGGGCAAGGCGGTTCGATGCCGCGCGGCCCGCAGGACAGCCAGGGGTTGAGCACCACGCGCTGACCGACCTCCAGTCCGCGCGCCTTCGGGCCCACCGCGACCACGTCGGCCACCACCTCGTGACCCATGACTTGAGGAAACGAGCAGAATGCGGCCATGGCGTTGTCGGTGTCGCCCTCGCCGAAATCCATCAGGATCTGCTTGGAGTCCGACCCGCAGATGCCGGTCAGCCGGGGCCGGGTGATCACCCAATCGTCGTGCAGCAGCTGCGGTTCCGGCACCTGCTGCAGCGCGACGGGACTGTACTTGAGCGCGTCGTCGGGACGGTCGACCGACTCCGGTGGCACCCCGTAGACCAGCGCCCTCATCGCGGTGCCATGGCCGCTGCGCCGGCGATATACGCGTCGAGGTCGGCGTTTTTCGCGTCGACGACTGCTTTCATGTCGGGCACATAATGCTCGAAGCCTTCGCTGCCCAGCGCCGCGATTATGCCGGAGGCCACTTCGTCCGCCGGCACCTTCGGTCCCTGGTAGAGCGGTTCCTCGTTACCGGGCTGGTCCCAGATCTCGGTGTCGACAGGGCCCGGCTCGATCAGCTTCACCGAGATCCCGGTGCCGTGCAGGTCCACAGCGATCGACTCGCTCCAGCCGCACAGCGCGAATTTGCTTGCACAGTACGCTGTTTCGTGGATTATTCCGAGCCGCCCGCCGACACTGGACACGTTGACGATCATGCCCGATCCACGTGCCAGCATCCGCGGCAACAGCGCCAGGGTCAGCCGCATCGGGGCGAAGAAGTTGACTCGCATGACGGTTTCGACCTCGTCGGGCTTCAACTCGGCGACCGGCCGGCGTTTCGGGATCGCGGCGTTGTTGACCAGGACGTCGATGCCGCCGAGGACGTCCCACACCTGCAAGGCCAGCTCACCGACCGCCGGGGTGTCGCCCAGATCGGCAACCCACATCTTCGAATCCGGGGAGGTCCGCCGACAGTCGGCCAGCACTTCAGCCAGACGATCCGGCCGGCGGGCGACCAGGCCCACCCTCGCACCGCCGGCGGCCAGCTGCCTGGCCAGGGCGGCACCCAGTCCCGACGAGGCGCCGGTGATGAGCACCCGCTGTCCTGCTGCCGAGTAGGCCATGGCTCAAGGTTGCCGCCCCGGCCCGCGTGAGACACGCGTTTGGCGGAAAGTGGCCAGGGCTTGTTATATTGGCTAAGTATCAATCTGGCTTCCGCCGCGTGAAGGGGCTAGCAATGGCACGCACTGATGACGACACCTGGGATCTGGCATCGAGCGTCGGCGTCACCGCCACGATGGTCGCCGCCGCCCGCGCGATGGCGACCAAATCCGAGCGTCCCCTGATCAACGATCCGTTCGCCGAACCGCTGGTTCGGGCGGTCGGCGTGGACCTGTTCGCTCGGCTGGTCAGCGGCGAGTTGTCCCCCGCCGACCTCGACGAGGACGGTGATGCCGCGTCCGCGAACATGCGCCGGATGACCGACAACATGGCCGTGCGCACCAAATTCTTCGACGAGTTCTTCCTCGACGCGATGCAGGCCGGTATCCGCCAAGCGGTGATCCTCGCGTCGGGCCTGGATTCACGCGCCTACCGCTTGCCGTGGCCGGCCGACACCACGGTTTACGAGATCGACCAGCCGCAGGTCATCGAATTCAAATCACGCACTCTGGCCGAGCTCGGCGCCCAACCCGCCGTGGACCGGCGCACGGTTGCCATCGATTTGCGCGACGACTGGCCGGCCGCGCTGCGCGCCGCGGGCTTCGACCCCGATAAGCCCACCGCCTGGAGCGCCGAGGGCCTGTTGGGCTACCTGCCACCGGAAGCGCAGGACCGTCTGCTCGACACCGTCACCGCGCTCAGCGCGCCGGGCAGCCGGTTCGCCACCGAAAGCGCGCCCAACCGCGATCCCGCCCACCAGGAGCGTCTCAAGGAAAACATGCGGATCTCGGCCGAGCGCTGGCGCAGGCACGGCCTCGATCTCGACATGACCGAGCTGATCTACTTCGGCGACCGTAACGTGGCAGCTCACTATCTTTCCGACCACGGGTGGCAGATGTCCGGCAGCACCATCCGAGAGCTGTTCGCGGCCAACGGACTTCCGCCCATCGAAGACGACTTCCCATTCGCTGACCGCCTCTACGTCAGCGGCGTATTGACCGAAAAGAAATAGGAGCTATCGCAGATGCCACGTACCCATGACGACAGCTGGGATCTGGCCAACAGCGTCGGAGCGACCGCGACGATGGTCGCGGCCTCCCGCGCACTGGCGTCGCAGGGCCCCGATGCCCTGCTCGACGATCCGTTGGCCGAACCGCTGGTCCGGGCGGTGGGCCTGATGCCGTTTGTGCGGCTGATCGACGGAGAGATCAACCTGGACGACGACCCGCTGCTGAATCGCAAAAAGCGCGCCGAGCAGATCACAGTCCGCACACGGTTTTTCGACGACTTCTTCACCGCTGCTGCCGACGCCGGCGTGCGGCAGGCGGTGATCCTGGCCTCCGGCTTGGACACCAGGGCCTACCGGCTGCCATGGCCGGCCGGCACCACGGTTTACGAGATCGACCAGCCGCAGGTGATCGATTTCAAGACGGAGACGCTGGCCGACCTCGGCGCCGCACCGACCGCGCAGCGCCGAGCGATCGGCATCGATCTGCGCGACGACTGGCCAGCCGCCCTGCGAGCGGGCGGATTTGACGCCGATCAGCCCACCGCGTGGAGTGCCGAGGGATTGTTACCCTATCTGCCGCCAAAGGCGCAGGACCAGCTGTTCGACAACATCACCGCGCTCAGCGCGCCGGGCAGCCGGCTTGCCACCGAGCATGTCCCAGACCCAGACGCCTTCTCCGATGAACGAATACAGCAGATCAGCGAGCGCTGGCGCCGCTACGGTTTCGACCTCAACGCCGCCGATCTGTTCTATCAAGGCGAACGCAGCGTCGTGATCGACTACCTCATCAGCCACGGCTGGCAGGTGACCGCCCACCCTGCCAAAGAACTCTGGGAACGCAACGGATTTGAGTTCCCGGAAGACGAGATGATGGCCGTCTTCGCCGAGATGAGCTACGTCGCGGCGACTCTCGGATAGCACGGGCATGGCACGCACGCATGACGACACCTGGGATCTGGCGTCCAGCGTCGGCGCAACGGCGACCATGATCGCCGCCGGCCGAGCAATGGCGACGAAGGATCCCCGTGTGCTGATCACCGATCCATTCGCCGAGCCGCTGGTCCGCGCCGTGGGTCTGGACTTCTTCACCAAGATGATCGACGGCGAGGTCGACTTCTCGACCATCCCGAACGCCTCGCCCGAACGGCTGCAGGCAACGATCGACGGAGTCGCGGTGCGCACCAAGTACTTCGACGACTACCTGCTCGCCGCCGTCGACAAGGGCGTGCGACAAGTGGTGATTTTGGCGGCCGGGCTGGACTCTCGCGCCTACCGGTTGGATTGGCCGGCAGAGACAGCCGTCTACGAGATCGATCAGCCGCAGGTAATCGAGTTCAAGACGTCCACGCTGGCCGGCATCGGCGCCCGGCCCACCGCGGATCGGCGCACGATCCCTATCGACCTGCGCTCGGACTGGCCGGCGGCGCTTCGGTCCGCCGGTTTTGACGCCAGCGCACCGACGGCTTGGCTGGCCGAGGGCCTGCTGATTTACCTGCCTCCCGAAGCCCAGGATCGGTTGTTCGACAACATCACCGCGCTGAGCGTGCCAGGCAGCGCGATCGCCACCGAATACGTCCCGGGTATCAAGGATTTCGATGCCGATCGAGCCCGTGAGCTTTCCGCGCCGCTCCGCGAACTAGGTGTGGACATCGATATGCCGTCGTTGGTGTACGCCGGTGAGCGCAGCCACGTGATCGAGTATCTGCGCGCCAAGGGATGGGACGTCGTGGGCGTTCCCCGTGCTGACCTGTTCACCCGCAACGGGCTCGAGGTTCCTGCGCCCGACGACGACGATCCGCTCGGCGAAATCATCTTCGTCAGCGGCACATTCGGAAGCTAGAGACGAGTCTCGCCCAGCCACAGCGCGCTGACACCGGTGAACGTGCGCTCGGCCTGGTCGATCACTGCGGCGATCGACTGACCGATCAACGCGCCCACTGCATCCGGCACAGACGCGGCCGCCGGTTGCGATGACGGACGCGGACGCAGCAGGTCCCACAGCGACGAGTGCGGGTAGCTGACGATGCGGACTTCGGCGTCTTCGTCCACGCCGGCGAGCAGCTTGGCCCGCCGCACCGCGGTGCGCAACCCGCCGAGTTCGTCGACCAGTCCCCGCTCGAGGGCATCCGCACCGGTCCAGATCCGGCCCTTCGCGACCTTTTCCGCCGCCTCCATGCTCATGTTGCGTGCCTCGGCGACGCGCTGCACGAAGTCGGTGTAGAGCAGGTCCGCCTCCGCCTCGATCCAGGCGTGTTGCTCGGGAGTGAACGGCACGTCGATCGACCAGGCATCGGCATTTGCGTTGGTGCGCACCGTATCCGAGCCGACGCCCAGTCGTTCCTTCAGATTGCGGGCGACCAGTTTACCGGCCAACACCCCGATCGAGCCGGTGATGGTGCCCGGGTTGGCCACGATCGCGTCGGCGCCCATCGAGATGTAGTAGCCGCCCGAGGCGGCAACCGCGCCCATCGACGCGACCACGGGCTTGCCCCGCTCGCGTGCCTTTTGGACTTCGCGCCAGATCGTTTCCGACGCGCCGATCTCCCCGCCCCGCGAGTCGACCCGCAGCACGATCGCCGATACCGAGTTGTCGGCGGCGGCCTCCCGCAGTCCCGCCGCGATGGTGTCGGCGCCGGCACCGGAGTTGCCGAACGGCAGCAAGTGCGGACCGCCCCGGCCGCTGACGATCAGACCGGCCACGGCGACAATGGCGACTGTCGGCCTGGGCCTGCGCACGGGTAGCGACGGCAGCGGCCTGTTCCCCGGTGCGGTCGCGCGGGCGTAGCGAGCCAGATACAGACGCGGCGGCGCGCTCTCGGCATCGGCGTCCCCGGTTTCCGGCGAAACCCCCTCGGCGCCAACAAGTTCTGCAATTCGTGCGTATGCCTCGTCTCGATAGCCGATGCGGTCGATCAACCCCGACGTCACGGCATCCTCGCGCAGCAGGGGCGCGCGGTCGGCCAGTGCGTCGACGGTTTCATGGCTGATCTTGCGCGACTCGCTGACCGCCTGCCACACCTGGCTGCGAATGCTCTCCAGCAGCCGGGCGTCGGCCTCGCGGTGCGCATCCGTGTAGCGGTCCTGGGTGAAACGATTTGCCGCAGACTTGTATTCACCCCGGGCGACCAACTGGGCCTCGATGCCGGCCTTGTCGAGCGCGTCACGCAGGAACATGGCGTTGGTGGCGAACCCGATCAGCCCGACTGTTCCCGACGGCTGCATCCACACCTCGCTGAACGCGGATGCCAGGTAATACGACAGCGTCCCGGGATATGTTTCGGCCCATGCCAGCGATGGCTTGGCGGCGGTGAACGCGGCAATCGCGGCACGCAATTCCTGAATCGGTCCCGGCGCGGCCGCGGGAAACTGGACGCGGGCAATCAGCCCGGCCACCCGCGGATCGTCGGCGGCGCGGTAGATTGCGGACACGGCTTCGCGCAGCACCAGCGGCCGGCCGCCGCCGCTGATGATCGCGAGCGGATCCAAGCCGCCGGTCTCCGGCGGCGCAGCGCGCACGTCGACTTCGAGCACGCAGCCTTTGGGTACGCCGTGGTGGCGGGCGGTGTCGACCCGGCGAGCCAACATCCGTACATCGTCGACACCGGGCGGCTTGGGCAGAAACACGAACATGTGCTGAGCGTACCGACGAGCCGCGCCGCCGGGCGACGGCCGCAGCGGACCGTACGGTAGTGGGGTGCGGTTCGCCATCTCGATCCCCCAGCTCGACTCGACCGGTTTCGACGCCTCGGGGATGCGCTCCTACCTCGCCCGCGCCGAAGAACTCGGGTTCGAAGGCGGGTGGGTGTTCGACCAGATCGTCGGCGAGGCGCCGATGTTGGCTCCGATGGAGCTGCTGGCGTATGCCGCGGCGTGCACCGAGCGGCTGCGCTTGGGCGTCGGGGTGCTGGTCTTGTCGTTGCACGATCCGCTGCAGCTGGCCGCCGCGGTGACCGCCGTCGACCGTCTCAGCCACGGCCGACTCGACGTCGGCGTGGCATCCGGTGGCGGCTCCCACCAATTCTCTGCATTCGGCGTGGACAAGGCCACCTACATCAGCAGCTTCACCGAAGGGCTGGAGTTGATGAAGACAGCGTGGTCCGACGAACCACGGCTGACATTTGAGGGCCGGTTCCGCCAGGTCAGCGACTTGCCCATCCAGCCCAAGCCCGTCCAGCGGCCACATCCGCCGATCTGGTTCGGTGGGCAGGCGCCCAAGGCGCTGGCCCGGGCGGTCCGCCAAGGCGATGCGTTTCTGGGCGCAGGTTCGTCGACCACCGCCAACTTCGCCGACGCGGTGCAGACCGTGCGCCGCGAGCTGGCCGAGCAAGGCAAGGATCCCGCGCGGTTCAGCATCGGCAAGCGGGTTTATCTGATGATCGACGACGACCGGGCTCGGGCCCGCGACCGAGTGCTTGCCGGGTTGCGCCGCATCTACGGGACGATGCCTGGCATCGAAGCCGTACCGGTGTCCGGCACACCCGACGACGTCGCAGGTGGGTTGGCCGAGGTAATCGATGCCGGTGCGGAAATGCTGCTGCTCAATCCCGTCGGCGACGACGTCATGCAGGACCGCGAGCAGATGGAACGCCTTGCCGCAGAAGTGATTCCACGGCTGCGTCAGTAGCGTGAGCAGACGTGAAGTCCTCAGAGAATGACCGTTTTGGGGGCCTTTTGCGTCTGCTCGCGGTATAACGGCCCAATGGATGGAGACGTCGACGAAGGTTATGGCAAAGTCGCCGACGCATTTCGCGCCAATTTCGCGCAGGGCCGTGAGATCGGGGCCGCCGTCGCGGTCTATCGCGACGGCGCCAAGGTAGTCGACTTGTGGGGCGGCTATCGCAACGGCATCACCGGCGAACCCTGGCAGCGCGACACGATGGTCAACATGTTCTCGACGACGAAAGGCGTTGCGTCCCTGGCCGTCGCCGTCGCCGCCTCGCGCGGCCTCGTCGCCTATGACGCCAAGGTCGCCGATTACTGGCCGGAGTTCGCGCAAGCCGGCAAGGCCGAGGTGACGGTGCGCCAACTGCTGTCCCATCAAGCCGGGCTGCCCGTGCTGGATGCAGGGCTGCGGCTGCGCGATCTTGGCGACCCCGACAAGCTGTCGGCGATCCTGGCGGCGCAAGCCCCGGTGTGGCCGCCCGGAACCCGGCACGGCTATCACACGCTCACCCTGGGCTGGTATGAGTCCGAGCTCATCCGGCACGCCGATCCGGCGGGCCGGACACTGGGCCGGTTCTTCGCCGATGAGGTCGCTGCTCCGCTCGATCTGGACCTGTATATCGGACTGCCAGCCTCGGTCGACCGTGACCGAGTCGCATACTTGCACGGCTGGCGACGCGCCGAGGCCCTGCTGCATCTGCATGCGATGCCGTGGAGATTAGCGCTGTCGCTGTTGAATCCGTCCGCCTTGATCAGCAAAAGCGCCAAGCTGCCTAGCGACGTTGACGTATTGGGCGGCGACTACAACCTCGAAGAGGTGCGCACCGTCGAAATGCCCGCTGCCAACGGAATTGGGACGGCCCGCTCGGTGGCCAAGGCCTACAGCTGTGTGGCCGCCGGCGGCAGTGACATCGGCTTGACGCCAGCTACTCTCGACGCACTGACTGAGCCTGCGGTCACACCCGCCAGGGGCCTACGTGACAAGGTGCTGCACGTCGATTCGGTGTTCTCGCTGGGCTACTGTAAGCCGGTGCCGCACTTCTGCTTCGGCTCCTCGGACAAGGCATTCGGCACGCCCGGATATGGCGGGTCATTCGGATTCGCCGACCCCGACACGAGTATCGGGTTCGCCTACGTGATGAACCGGTTGGGATTTCACCTTTACAGCGACCCGCGGGAAGTGGCGCTACGCCAAGCCCTGTTCCGCGACGTCTTGGGTGCGCGGCCGCAGACCTAGAGTTCGGTGACCGAACCGCCCGCGGCGGTGATCTTCTCCCGCGCGCTCCCGCTGAACTTGTGCGCAGTCACGTCGGCTTTGACCGTCAGCTTGCCGTCGCCGAGCACTTTGACCAGAGAGTTCTTGCGGACAGCGCCCTTGGCCACCAATTCGTCAACGCCGATCGAACCGCCTTGCGGGAACAGCCGATTGATGTCGCCGACGTTGACGATTTCGTATTCGGTGCGGAAGCGGTTGCGGAAGCCCTTGAGCTTGGGCAGCCGCATGTGGATCGGCATCTGCCCGCCCTCGAAGGTCACCGGCACCTTCTTGCGGGCCTTGGTGCCCTTGGTGCCGCGGCCGGCGGTCTTGCCTTTGGAACCGTCTCCGCGACCAACGCGGGTCCGTTTGGTTTTCGACCCGGGCGCGGGCCGCAGGTCGTGAAGTTTGATCGTCATGAGACCTCCTCGACGTCCACAAGGTGACGCACGACGGCGATCAGGCCGCGAGTCTGGGGGTTGTCCTCACGGACCACCGACTGGCGAATCTTGCGCAATCCCAAGGTGCGCAGGCTCTCCCGCTGCTTCCAGCGGGCGCCGATTGTGCTGCGCACCTGGGTGATCTTGAGCTCTGCCATAGTTACGCAGTTCCTTCACGTGCGGCGTTCGCACTCGCGGCCAGCCGGTCGCTTTCCCGTCGTGCCTTGAGCATGCCGGCCGGAGCGACGTCCTCGATGGGCAGTCCACGCCGGGCCGCCACCTCCTCGGGCCGCTGCAACAGCTTGAGCGCAGCCACCGTGGCGTGTACCACGTTGATCGCGTTATCGCTGCCCAGCGACTTGGCCAGAATGTCATGCACGCCAGCACATTCCAGCACCGCTCGCGCGGCGCCGCCGGCGATCACACCGGTACCGGGGCTGGCCGGACGCAACAGCACCACGCCGGCGGCGGCCTCGCCCTGCACCGGATGGGTGATGGTGCCGCCGATCAGCGGGACCCGGAAGAAGCCCTTACGCGCCTCTTCGACGCCTTTCGCGATCGCGGCCGGGACTTCCTTGGCCTTGCCGTAGCCGACGCCGACCATTCCATTGCCGTCGCCGACGATGACCAACGCGGTGAAGCTGAATCGCCGACCACCCTTGACCACCTTGGAGACGCGGTTGATGGCGACCACCCGCTCCAGGTAATTGCTCTTGTCGCCGTCGCGGTCGCGACCACCGCGGCGATCGTCGCGGCGACCCCGGCTCTCCCGGGTGTCACGGCCCTCGGCGCGTCCTTCACTGCGGGGGGCGCTGCCGGTGTCCGGAGCAGCGGCCCCTGAGGTCGGCTGCTCCGTCATGATGCAGTCCTTCCGTTGTCAGTCATCAGAATTTCAATCCGCTCTCGCGGGCGGCGTCGGCCAGTGCCGCGATCCGCCCGCCGTAGGTGTAGCCGCCGCGGTCGAACACCACCGTGTCGATCCCGGCGGCCTTGGCCCGCTCGGCGATCAGCTGGCCGACCCGCACGCTGTGGGCCTTCTTGTCGCCCTCCACGCCCCGCACGTCGGCCTCGATCGACGAGGCGGCGGCCAGCGTGGTGCCGTTGAGGTCGTTGACCAGCTGCACGTGGATGTGGCGCGACGACCGGTGCACCACCAGCCGCGGGCGCTCCGCGGTGCCCGAGATCTTCTTGCGCAGCCGTGCATGCCTGCGCAGCCGCGCCGCCCGCCGGGCCGCGGAAATGCTCGTTGGGGCCATGACTACTTACCTGTCTTTCCGACCTTGCGGCGGATCTGCTCGCCCTCGTAGCGCACGCCCTTCCCCTTGTACGGGTCGGGACGGCGCAGGCGGCGGATATTCGCCGAGATCTGGCCGACCTTCTGCTTGTCGATGCCGGAGATCGAGAACTTCGTCGGCGTCTCAACCGAGAACGTGATGCCGTCCGGCGCCTCGACGACCACGGGATGGCTGTATCCCAGCGCGAACTCCAGGTTGGAACCCTTCAGCTGCACGCGGTAGCCGACGCCGAAGATCTCCATCTTCGTGGTGTAGCCCTGCGTCACGCCGGTGACAAGGTTGGACACCAGGGTGCGCGACAAGCCGTGCAGCGAACGGCTGCGCCGCTCGTCGTCGGGCCGGGTTACCACGATGGCGCCGTCGTCGTCGCGGGACACGGTGATCGGTTCGGAAACCGTCAGTCCCAGTGTGCCTTTGGGCCCCTTCACCGAGACGTTCTGGCCGTCGATCGTCACCTCGACTCCGGTGGGGACCGGAATCGGCTGCTTACCAATGCGCGACATCGTTAAGTCCCCTCACTCACCACACGTACGCGAGGACTTCGCCGCCCACGCCCTGTCTGGCTGCCTGACGGTCGGTCAGCAGGCCCGAGGAGGTGGAGATGATCGCCACGCCCAGGCCGCCGAGCACTCGCGGCAGGTTGGTGGATTTCGCGTAGACCCGCAGCCCGGGCTTGGACACCCGCCGCAGACCGGCGATGCTGCGTTCCCGGCTGGGGCCGTACTTGAGCTGGATGACCAGCGACTTGCCGACCCGCGCATCTTCGGTGCGGTAGTCGCTGATGTAACCCTCCCGCTTGAGGATCTCGGCGATGTTGGCCTTGATCTTCGAATGCGGCAGCGTCACCTCGTCGTGGTACGCCGAATTGGCGTTGCGCAGACGTGTCAAGAAGTCCGCGATCGGGTCCGTCATCGTCATGGTCTAGTCCTGATGTCCTGTCACCAACTGCTCTTCTGCACTCCGGGCAGCTCGCCGGCATGCGCCATCTCGCGCAGGCAAATCCTGCACAGCCCGAACTTGCGGTAGACCGCATGCGGGCGGCCGCACTTACTGCAGCGGGTGTACGCGCGCACCTTGAACTTGGGTTTGCGCTGAGCCTTGTTGATCAGTGCCTTCTTCGCCATCTGGTCAGTTCTCCTTGAACGGAAAGCCGAGGGCCCGCAACAGCGCTCGTCCTTCGTCGTCGGTCGCCGCCGAGGTGACGACGGTGATGTCCATGCCACGGGTCCGGTCGATCTTGTCCACGTCGATCTCGTGGAACACCGACTGCTCGTTCAGCCCGAAGGTGTAGTTGCCGGCACCGTCGAACTGTTTGGGCGAGAGCCCGCGGAAGTCGCGGATACGCGGCAGCGCAATCGAAGTGAGCCGGTCGAGGAACTCCCACATCCGATCGCCGCGCAGCGTCGCGCGCACCCCGATCGGCATGCCCTCGCGCAGCTTGAACTGCGCGATCGATTTGCGGGCTCGCCGGATCTCCGGCCGCTGTCCGGTGATCAGCGCGAGGTCGTTGACCGCGCCGTTGATCAGCTTGGCGTCGCGGGCGGCGTCCCCGACGCCCATGTTGACGACGACCTTGACCACGGTCGGGATCTGCATCACGTTGCCGTAGCCAAACTGTTTGTTGAGCGCGTCACGGATCTCTTCGCGGTAGCGCACTTTCAGCCGGGGCTGAACCTTTTCTGCAGTCGTCATCGCCTCAGATGTCCTTGCCGTTGCGCTTGGAGATGCGGACCTTCTTGCCGGTCTCCTCGTCAAACCGGTACCCGACCCGGGTCGGTTTGCCGTCGGAGTCGACCACCATCACGTTGGAGACGTGGATCGGGGCTTCCTGCGTGACGATCCCACCCGAGCGCGAGCCGCGCTGATTGGTCGAGATCGGGGTGTGCTTCTTGATCCGGTTGACGCCCTCGACGAGCACCTTGTTGCGGGCCGGGTAGGCCTGCAGCACCTTTCCCTTGGCGCCCTTGTCCTTGCCGGAAATGACGAGCACGGTGTCGCCTTTGTGGATCTTCACCTACAACACCTCCGGGGCCAGCGAGATGATCTTCATGAAGCGCTTCTCCCGCAGTTCGCGGCCGACCGGCCCGAAGATGCGGGTGCCACGCGGGTCGTTGTCGGGCTTGATGATGACGGCCGCGTTCTCGTCGAACTTGATGTAGCTGCCGTCGGCGCGGCGGCGCTCCTTGACGGTGCGCACCACCACGGCCTTGACGATTTCACCACGCTTGACGTTGCCGCCGGGGATGGCGTCTTTTACCGTCGCCACGATGACGTCGCCGATACCGGCATACCGCCGCGACGAGCCGCCGAGCACGCGGATGCACAAGATCTCCTTGGCGCCGGTGTTGTCGGCGACCTTCAGCCGCGATTCCTGCTGAATCACTAGATCTCCTCGGCGTGCATGTGAACGTGTGCACGGCAGACGGGTGCCGCCTTGGCCTGACGTGCGGTCTTCATCGCCGACAGGCACGCGGGGCCGACGACATCCTGCTTGTACGCGCCGGCCGAGGTCTGCCCACGGCAACCCCTAGAGTCTAGGTGAAGACCTGCTCAGCGCCAAATTTCTGGCTGGTCAGCGGCTTATACCGCCGATCCTGCGGATATCGCCGAGATGGTGAACACCTTCGTGCATCGCCTGGCGGACGAGCCACCGCGCTGTGCGCTGCTCGCCCGGCAACCGGGTCGCGACGCGGTCCCAGTCCTGTTCTTCCATCCGGGCGGCCTCGTCACCGAAGCCCAACGCCGCCGCGGCCAGCTCGTCAAGCACGGCGGCGAGGTCACATTCGTTGTAGCGGAATCGGCGCGCACGCAGGTCATTGAACATCGGCTCCAGCGCCGGCCGGTCCTCCTTGCGAGTGCGGTGCAGCCGGATCGTGAAGGTCATATAGACGTCGCGCAGGTGGCAGAGATACTCGGCAACCGACCACACCTGCGGGCCCGGGCGCCGCCGCAGCGCCTGGGGTGGGATGGCACGGACGGCATCGCGCACCGCAGCAGGCAGGTCACCGATGGCCCGGACGGCGTCCTCGATACTGACCTCCGAATAGACCAGCGGGCAGACATCGCAGACGTGGTCTTCAGCAGCCAGCGGCGGTAGCTCCTCAGAGCTCACGTGAATATCCTCCACCCGCGCCTACTCAGAAGGGTGGGGGGTCGTCGTCGCTGTCGGGTGGGGCCGGGCCGACGTAGCTCATGTATTCGGCCTGTCGGGCCATGCGGGCGTCGTGGTTTTGGCGGCGTTCGGTGGCGATGCGGTGGGCGCGGTTTTGCGCGCGGGTGCGACGGCGTTTGGGCATCATCGCACTCCGCTC
>NZ_LQOW01000024.1 GCF_002102185.1 Mycobacterium fragae | reverse complement strand
CCGCCACCCCCTCCGCCGCCCCCGGCGGCGCCCGCTCCACCCGCGCCGCAGCTGCCGCCGATGGTGATGTACCTGCACCTGCCGTTTGTCACGGTCCCGATCCCGATCAACCCGCCACCGCCGCCTCCACCCCCGCAACCAGGGCCGTAGCAACCCGCGGCCGAAGCCTGCACACTGGTGTCATCAGTGTGAGCTGCCAGGAGGGCCGCGATGGACGACAACGGTCTGTTCGGGTTCGATCCGGAAGATTTCGATCGGGTGATTCGCGATGCGGGCGAGGGTCTGCGCGACGTGTTCGAGCGGATCAGCCGGTTTATCACGGTGCCGGGTGAGCGGGCGGGTTGGACCGCGTTTTTCGATGACCTGGCGCGACGCTCGCGCAGCGAGCCGGAAACTGCGGGCGAAGCCGGTGACGGCGTGTGGACGATTTACACGGTGAGCGAGGACGGCCGCGCCCGCGTCGAAGAGGTGTACGCCACCGAACTCGACGCGCTGCGTGCGAACAAGAACAATACGGACCCGACCCGCAAAGTCCGGTTCCTGCCTTACGGCATCGCCGTCAGCGTCCTCGACGATGACGATTCGGAAGAGGCGCCGGAATAACCTGGCGCTGACTTCGCCAGCTACCGGAAACCCGGGACAGGCTGAGTTGACGGCGCAACAATGTCGCCTATGGCCATGACTGCTAAATCCATCGGGCGCTTCGTTATTGCTGTGCTGATTACCGCGTCGGCGCTGCTGATCGCACCCATTCCGCTCGCCTTAGCCCAGCCGTGTCCTGACGTCGAGGTGGTGTTCGCGCGCGGCACGGGCGAGCCGCCCGGCGTTGGCGGGGTAGGGCAGGAGTTCGTCGACACTCTGCGCTCGCAGGTGGGCAACAGATCGCTCGACGTATATCCCGTCAACTACGCCGCCAGCAGTGACTTCGGCGCAGGCATAGATTTCGCCAGAACGTTCGTCGACGGGATCAGGGACGCGGGTGCTCACATCGAGTCGACGGCGGCGAACTGCCCCAACACCAGGATCGTGCTCGGCGGATACTCCCAAGGCGCGGCGCTGGCAGGCTTCGTCACCTCGGCTCAAATTCCGAAGGAAGTACCTGCCGAGTACATCTCGTACATCCCCAAGCCGATGCCGGCGGAAGTGGCCAACCACGTCGCGGCGGTGACCCTGTTCGGCCGACCGTCGAACCAGTTCCTCACCGAGAACGGGGCGCCGCCGATCACGATCGGCCCGCTGTATGCGCCCAAGACCCTCGACTTGTGCGCTCCCGACGACACCATCTGCAATGGTGCCCCCGCCGGCCCGCCCAGCTTTGCGCACGCTTCGTACTTGGCGAACGGCATGGTCGGCCAAGCCGCGGACTTCACGGTGAGCCACTTGTAGCCGTAGCCGTCGAGGAGCGATTGGCGTTGTCCTGTTCACGCCTTCGCCTGGCGGCTGCGACCACGCCGAGAGTTAAAGCTAGGACGATCGCTGCCAGAACGAATACACCCGCCAGTGGGTGCCACCCTTGCGCGCCTAACCAGTAGACGGGGGCTCCTACCAGGCCCGCGTTATCCTTGCCCGTGCCGATCAGCCATTCGCGTACACAGGGCACGGCCAGGGAAACCACCGCGCAGACGAGTATCAATGACAGTGCCGCCAGCAAGAGCGCAAGCAGCAGCCAACCGAAGTGTTTCCAGCTGAACCACTGCCGGAGCTTGGCGAGGTAGTCCCGAATTGGTTTCCAGGCTCTCCGGATTTGGGTCCGGTACTGCCGGATTCCGCCGTCGAAGAGATAAGCGCCAATCCCCGCAACCAACCAGCTCCCGACCAACACTGGTTTGTCTTGCATGTGCTGCACAACGCATCGAACGAAGCCTGCAACGCCTACGCCGAATAGCACAACGCCCACGCCAAGTAGCGCAACGCCGGAAAGGTTTGACGACGAGCGGCCCGTGCGCCTCCTTCGGCTTGGCTTGGCGGCTGCTACCAGGGTGAGGGCCAGGGCGATCGCTCCTATGACGATCAACGGATGCCACCACTGGGTGCCCAGCCAATAAACGTGCGCGCCTACCAGGCCGGGATCTTTCTCGCTGCCGAAGAGCCAGTCACGTACGACGTGGACCGTCAGGGCGAGCACCGCGCCGACAAGCGTTGTGGACAAGAGTGCGAAAAGCAGCCTTGTCGAGACCTGCCAGGTTCCCAGGACGACGAGATAGGCACCGATTCCTGCCACGGCCAGACCAGTGACTCCGAGCACCGCCACGGATTGAATTGCGAAGGCAATGCCCAGGACGAGGAGGAAGGCGCCGAAGATGATTGATGATCTACGGAGGCCTTTGTTCAAGGACACCACGCGATAGCCACCGAGCGCCACTGTCCGCAATGTAATCACGGGCGGTTTGAGCACGCCCGGCAGCTGTCGGACGGAGCTGGCAGCGGCGGATGCCGTCGCAGCGGCTTTCGTGATGGTATGCGCCATCAGCGGCGAGCCCTTATCGGTGGCCAACGTCTCGCCCGCGACCGGATTCTCGTTCAAGAGGGCGTATTTCGCCTCTTTGGGCTCTTCCTTGGGTACGTTCCGAACCTTCTCGGCCCACGTTCGAGACTTCGTCGGACTCCAGTCCGCCTTTTTCCCGGGCTGCGGGTCGAGCACAGCTGCAGCCAGTCCGTCCAGTTCCTCGTCGAGGACGAGTTGCTGCCATACCTGCGCCAGCCATAGCGCCGTCTTCGGAATGCTGGCCGGTGTAGGAATGCCTGGCGTATCGAGGAATTTGAGCTCCGTGAACAAGTCGTCCGGAAATGCCGGCGCCCCAAGTCCTCTGAGCTTCTCGAGGAACCACGCTGCTCGACGTCCGGGTTCTATGCCATCGCGCTCGGCAATCCATTGAACACGTCGCGGGTCCAATAGTACGTGGACGAGCCATCCTGCACCGTCAAGTCGGCCCCACATCCAGTCATTGGCTCGCCATGACCGTTTGTAGAACGCGCCGAAATGGTGGAACTGCATTCCGGTGAGCTTCTGCTGGGCCGACTGAAAATTTGGCGCCAGCAGGCTGCGCGTATCTGCGCTGACTTGAACCAGTTCCAGGGACTGTTCGATGTCGGCCGTGGCCGGAAGCATCGCCCGCTGCGTGACGGCCAGATCGAACAATTTCAGCGCCACGGTCTCCGCGGTCGGCGCGGTCATCGGCTCGTCCACGCGCTCCAGATAGGTCAAGTACTTATTCAACTGAGTGGCTGGATCGTCGTCCCGCCCAGGCTCGGGATCTGTGTCGGTGGACTCAGAGGCGGGTGAACGCCTGCGGGCAAGTTGCCTCAAAGTCTGGTCATCGCCCACCCGGATCTCGCCGAGCTTAAGCAAGGCCCGGCCAAGGTTGGTCCAAGCATTGCGTCGCACTTTTGACCGCTCGAGATATTCCAACGCGAGCAGCGCGGCGGCCTCCGCTAGTGGCAGCTGCCGCAATACCGGTGACAACTCTCGAACCATGTCGCCGAGATCCAGTGGTGGGGGCGGTTTGTCGGCCTGACGGTTCGAGTCCGGTGGCGGATTGTCAGCCTGACCGTTCGACGCTGCGGGGGGTTTGCAGGCCTCGTGGATGTCATCGGCGAGTCGTCCCACTGCTGCCATGACGTTGTCAGACTCGGCGAGCTGGTATGCCGCCTGGAGGACGGTGAGTGCAGACGCTTTCGCGAGGTCGAGCGCCGGTTGGCGATACAAATCGAGTGTCTCTGAATCTTCGGGAAGCGCCCGACTCGGCCACACTTGCAGTAGTCGATCTTTGATCGTTTGGCGGCATACCTGCTCGGCGTCGCCCCCGATGCGCAGCGAGGGCTCCCAGTCCTTCGGAATCCTTTCGGTTTTCGGGCCCGACGTCAGTGGCCAGGTGCTGATCTGCCGAAGCAAAGCACTGGTGAGGGCCTGGGCCTGCTTGGTTGCCTCACGTGTCGTGTAGTCCGTCAACAATGGCCGGCTCAAAAGCCTACGAGACCCGAGTCGTCCGGCTACTTCGGTGAGGCGCAATCGCATGTCCGTTCGCGCTGCCATGCGGTCCTGATGGGTGCGGATCGCTCGCAGGTCTGCCGCGATCGACTGCGTCGTGACCGCGGACAGGTCTTTGAGGAGTCCATCGACAAGTCCGAGCGGTTCGTTGATGTCATCTGCCGGAGGCTCTTCGGCCAAGTCGGGTGCCGGTCCTGAGGACGGCACAACGAAGAGCAACACCCGGCGAACCGAGCGTCGAGCGGGGCTGTCGAAGATGCGCTTGAGCAATACGTCGATGGGCTGGTTGTCGAGCAGGCCGCCGTCGGCAACCCAGTGTGGGCGGGTGATGTTGGCGTAGGCGCTCATCGCCGGCCGAGTCGGCACCTTCCCTTTCTTGCGAACTTCTTCCGTAAAGGGGACGAACGAGGGCTCGAACGCCAGGGGGAACGAAGCGGAGCTGCGCGCGGCCAGTGCCAGCGCCGCTGCGGTGTCTTTCTCCTTGAGGTGCTTCTCGGTGAAGGTGAAGACACCGCGCCGGTCGACGTCTTGGACGAGCGTGCCGAATGAGTCGGTGAACCGGCTTGTCTCCCCAGCGAGCAGGGTCGTCGTTACGTAGAGGGTCGTTGGAGGCAGATCATCCTCCGCTGGCTCAAACGGGCCTCGCGCGAGCTTGGGAAGCTCCTCTGCCAACACCGCGAACATGCGCTCGTCGCCGTACAAGAGCGACGGCGTGGTTTTGTCTGTCGGGTCCCTCAGGAGGTCGGTCAGCGCCCCGAGATCGAGCCAGAGGTCACGCAGACCGCCGAGATCGGATCCCGTAACACGTGACGACGCAAGCAAAGCCGCGTTGATGCCGCCTGCACTCGTACCCGACAAGATGTCGACATCAACGAACAGATCGAGCAGATCGATGAGGCCTCGGTAACATTCGAGGGAAGCAATCCCTGGTGCGCCAGTGAAGCGGCTGTCAATGGGCAATTGCTCTTTCGACCGGCGCCACTGTGATGCTTGCGCGAGCAAGTTGATTTCCCGCGCAACACCAGCCATCCAGACTGCGAGGCTGACGCCCCCCGTCATGGTCGTGGCCAGTCGGACCTCCTGCGTCGCTACTGATGGTGGCTGTAATTCCATCGCATCCCTCCGATGTCCTCGGCTTAGATTGCCACGACCTCGGCCACGTCCACATTGAAACGACACATTATGGTCAAGGGCTGCGCACGAATTCGGGCGCGCGCGCTCGTAATCAGCGGTCGTCGTTCGCCGTGATCGTTGCGAAGAGCTCGCTCATTTCGTCGGCGGGTCCGCCGGGAACGGTGTATCCGGCTTCGTCGCGGATCTCTTCAAGGTGATCGCGCACATCCTCGATCGACAGTGCCGGGCTACAGAACCCTTTCGTCCTGCCGATGAAGAACCGCGCCACATGTCCGGCGCCTACGGTGTAGATCTCCCCGGAGACCGGACAGTCTCGGTGCGTCAGGAAGGCCGCCACTGGGGCCACCAGCGCCGGCTTCAACATCTGGAGGTATTGGCCCACAAGATCATCCAGCACAGCCGACGCTGCGTCCTGTTCTCCGGCGACGTCGATGGAGTGCGCCAGCATCCGCGTATAGGCGATCGGGGCAATGGCATTGACCTTGATGTCCCGGTCGGCTCCCTCGGCGGCCAACACACGAGTCAACCCAATCAACCCGGCCTTGGCCGCGCCGTAGTTGCTCATGCCTTCGGCGCCCAGGATTCCGGCGGCCGAGCAGGTGTTGAGGATCCGGCCATACCGCTGCTCGCGCATTATCTTCCAGGCCGGCCTTGTCACATAGAACGCGCCTTTCAGGTGAACATCGAGCAGAGGCTGTAGCCGATCGGCGCTCATGTTCTCGAATGCCGCGTCGCGGACGATTCCTGCATTGTTGATCACGATGTCCACTCGTCCCCAAGCACGCATAGCGGTGTCGATGATCGCCGTTCCACCTTCAGGATTCGTCACGCTATGGCTGTCGGCAACGGCCTCACCGCCTTGCTGGCAGATCTCTTGTGCCACAGCGTTAGCGGTTTCGATGTCGGAGCCGTCGCCGGTCACCGACCCACCGGTGTCGTTGACGACGATGCGTGCCCCGCGCGATGCAAGCAGCATCGCGTACTGCTTGCCCAAGCCACCACCGGCGCCGGTGATCACAGCGACTTGCTCGTCGAACCGCATATCGTTGGCCTTCACCAGGTGACGGGCAGCTCTCTCATGCCGTAGATGTCCGATTCGGCTTTGAACTTCAGTTCATCCGGTGGCGCCGCCAGTCTCAACCCCGGTAGGCGCCGTGCCAGCGCTGCGAACGCGACCTGCATTTCGACGCGGGCAAGGTTCTGCCCGATACATTGGTGCACGCCGTAGCCGAAACCCAAGTGTCCGCGGCTATTTCGGTCGATGTCCAAAGTCTCTGGATTTTCGACGAACTCGTTGTCCCAGTTTCCTGCTGGCAGGTTCATCAAGACCTTGTCCCCGGCGCGGATCAGTTGACCGCCGATCGTGAGGTCTTCGGTTGCCACACGATCCACTTGGCTGTGCACGATGGTGAGATAGCGCATGAGCTCTTCGACGGCGTTGGCGACGACCGCATGGTCGTTGGTTTGGCCGAGCCGCTCGAACAGATCGCGATGTTGCAGCAGCGCAACCGTTCCCAACGCGATCATGTTGGCCGTCGTTTCGTGGCCGGCCTGCATCATGATCACCGCAGTCATGGCCGTCGTCTCCCGGTCGAGCTGTCCGGTTGCGACATAGTCGGTTACCAGGCGGCTGATCAAATCGTCGCCGGGCTCGCGCTCTTTGCGGTCTACCAACTTCTGAATGTAGGCATACATTGCTCCGAAGGCCTGCGCCTTCTCTTCCTCGGACGACCTCGTGTCCAGACCGACCGTGGTGTTGTGCTGGAAGAGTCCGAGGTCTTCGGAGGGCACCCCGAGCAGAAGCGCGATCACCATTGACGGCACCGGCAGGGCGAAGGCACGCACCAAGTCGGCCGGCGGCCCTTTGTCGATCATTTCGCCTAGGTAGTGGTCGACCAGTCCCTGAATCTGCGGCCGCATCGCATCGGTGCGCCTGAACGTGAATTGGCCGGTCATCATGCGCCGCAACCGGTGATGCTCAGGATCGTCGGTCCGCGCGAACATCACCGGTTTGTTGGTGCCCGTACCGGACGGCTTGATGGCGTCCGGAATGGTGTCGGCGGACAGGCGCGCATCGACCAGCGCGGCCCTGATGTCCTGGTAGCGGCTCACCACCCAGGTCGGCTGGCCCTGCCAGAGCGCCCGTCGGAGGCCTGGCTCCTGCCGCCATTCCGCGAACTGGGCGGGTGGATGAAGAGGGCAGTGCGCAGCGCGCGCGAGCGGGATCACCGGAAGATCTACATCACGGCGAAAACCGGAAGTTGTTGGCATCAGCGGCGTTTCCCGTTAATTGTCAGATAGCTGCCAATTGCATGAGCGTAGGACCTCACGAACTGGCAGTCAACTGTCAGTTAGGCTGGCAGGATGACCGCGGTTACCGACCGGCCGTTGCGGGCGGATGCCGCGCGCAACGTCGAGCGCATTCTGCGCGCCGCGCGAGATGTCTACAGCGACCTGGGACCAGAGGCGCCCATCGAGGCCATCGCCCGTCGCGCAGGGGTCGGTGAACGAACGCTCTACCGCAGGTTTCCGGCCAAGGCCGAGCTGATCCGGGCGGCCCTGGACCAAAGCATCGCCGAGGATCTCACACCGACCATCGAGGACGCCCGTTGCAGCGACGACCCGCTGCGGGGGCTCGCAGAGCTGATCGACGCGGCGATATCGCTGGGCGCTCGGGAACACAACCTGCTGACCGCGGCACGCAGGGCCGGGTCGCTGACCCCCGACATCTCGAACTCGCTGAATGATGCGCTCATCGAGCTGGCCCGCCGAGGTCAGCGCGCCGGCGTTGTCCGCGCCGACCTGGTCGCCGACGACCTACCGCGTCTGATCGTCATGCTGCACAGCGTGCTTTGGACGATGGATTCGACGAGCGATGGCTGGCGACGCTATGTCGCGCTGATTCTCGACGCGATATCGAGCGGGGACCGACGGCAGTTGCCTCGGGCGGCCGCTCTTCGTTTTGCACCCGTGTCCAGTAGCTGGCCGATGTAGGGGGTACCCGAAGCGAGCTGTCAGGTATATATAGTTACACTTTCGTGACGTTTCCTTGATTTGCTCGTGAGGTGCTCGCGTGGGTCGACATTCATTACCCAGCCGTCGACGAAAATCACCGCTCGTGATCACGGCGGTCGGCGGCCCGGCCGCCGTGCTCTTTGCCCTTGGCGGAAGCGCCCATCCGCTCGCTCCGGGCGGTGGGGATTCACCTGCCACCGAGGCTGCGCCCTGCTGCGTGCAGGTCGTGGCAGCAGCACCGATCGCATCGGCACCGGCTCGGTCTGGTCTGGGCGAAATGCCGTCCGCATCGCGACTTCGAGTCGTCCGCGAAGATGCGCCGCAGGCCCTACCACCCGGAAAAGCTCCTGAGCGAGGCCTACAGGTCAAGACGATCTTGGTGTCTCGCAGTATCAGCGCCATATTCCCCGAGATTCAAAGCATCGGTGGCGTTCGTCCCGATGCACTGCGGTGGCATCCCAACGGGTTGGCGCTCGACGTGATGATCCCGAATCCCAGCAGTGCCGAAGGCATAGCGCTCGGCAACCAGATCGTCGCGTTCGCGCTGAAGAACGCGGATCGCTTCGGGATACAAGACGCAATCTGGCGTGGCACCTACTACACCCCCAACGGCCCCCAGGCGGGTGGATACGGCCACTACGACCACGTCCACATCACCACGACCGGAGGCGGATACCCCAAAGGCGGAGAGGTCTACATCCGCTAGGCACGGCGCCGGTCGAACGTCACCATTTGGAAACGGCGCGGCGCGGCGCGGCGCGCGTTGCACATCGGCTGCTATCAATTAGACGGTCGTCTAACCACGACATCAGTACAGCTATGCGGTTGTGCTGCACCGTTTGATTGTGGGCGCGAATAAAGGAGTTGACGGTGATGACGGGTTTTGATCGATTCAACATCAAAGTCGTTGCCGGCGCTGGGCTGTGCGGGGCCGCAATAGCGTTGAGCCCGGGCGCGACAGCCGCCCCACTGATAACGGGCGGCTACGCGTGCATGCAAGGAATGTCGGGCGAAGCTGGAGCGCCGGCAGCCGCCGGCGGACCGGCGGCCACGGGCGGGCTGACGGCCGCGGGCGGAGCGGCAGGCGCGGGCGGAGCGGCAGGCGCGGGCGTATGCAGCCCAGCGGCCGGCGCTCCGCTTTCTGAGATGGCTGGTGCCGCGGCGGGTGCACCCGTGCCGGTGGGCGCTCCGGTTCCGATTGGTGCGCCAGTGGGCGCCCCCGTCCCGGCTGGTGCCCCCGTCCCCGCTGGTGCGCCGGTGGTTCCGATGCCGGCTGGTGCTCCGTTGATTGCGCTCGGGCCGGCTGGGGCTCCGGCGGCCGGTCCTGTACCGGTTGGCGCTCCGCTCACCGACATGTCGGGAACCTACGAGGGTAAGGGCAAGCCGACCGGTCCGGCGCCGGCTGGCGGCCCGGTTTCCGGTCAGCCTGTGCTGCCCGGCCCTTCGACGCCCCCTCCCTCCTGAGGCGTGAAAAGCCTTCCGATACAGCGGTTCTCGGCGCTGCTACTCCTGCACAATCACGGCGTCGCCGACGTTGACCGTGTTGAAGTACCACTCCGCGTCCGCGGGGCTCAGGCTGATGCAGCCGTGGCTGACGTTCTCCAACCCCAGTGAATTGATCGCCCACGGAGCTGAGTGCACGAAGAGACCGCGGCGGCTGATACGGACGGCGTAATCCACCGGGACGCGGTAGCCCTCGGGATCGGTGAGCGGGATGCCGACGCTGGTCGAGTCCATGATCACCGAGCGGTCCTTGGACAAGACAGTGAAGGAGCCAACAGGCGTCGGAAAGTGCGGCCTGCCCATCGAGGCCAGCATCACCCCCTCCTCTCCCCGGTGGGGCAGGTGGTGCGGTGCCGGTAGCCGAGGCGGTGGTCCCGCGGCTACTCCGTCGATGCTCACGGTGAACGTGTGATCTGAGATATCGGCGACCCCGACGACGGCAGGGCCCGTTTGGAAATGCGTGGACAGGGCGGCCACCGAGAGTGCCACCGTGCTGTGCGCCGGCCAGAATCGGTCGGGAACCCACTGCACAACATCGTTGTCGAGCCATTCGAACCTGCCGGTCATGCCGGGCGCGGATTTGACTTCAATGGCGCGCTCGACCGCGTGCCGGTTGGCGACGGGCCCGCCGAACGTCACGACCACGGGATGCGCGACGCCGACCGTCTCGCCCGGCGCTGGTAGGACCGAGGCGATGGCGAACCTATACGACTGGTTCGTTGCCGCCAGGCTCACGCCCGACGGCCCCGCTACCACGGTCGCAACGATGCCGATTACGGCAAGAACACACCGAACGACCGCGCGCATGGCTCTATTCCTTTTTAATTGACAGGGTTGTAATAGCGATGGTAGGGGTTCACTGGAGAGTGGAAGCGCAAGGGCGCGTTAGCAATTCGATCAAGCCTGGGTCACGTTTTGGCTACGGCGAGCGAATCAGCGAGCTTGGGCGTGGGCGGACCGTCCGGCCCGCATTCGCGTGGCCCGCGCGGCGTAGGGTTCGACCATGAACGTCGGCGGCAAAACGCCGGACATCCACTATGCCCAGAGCGGCGGCCTGAACATCGCGTTCTCGGTTACCGGAGACGGGCCCGATCTCGTCGTCGCACCCGGCTTCATCTCACACCTCGACATCATGTTCGAGGAGCCGTCGATCTTCCACTTCTACTCGCGGCTCGCGTCTTTCCGGCGCGTGGTGATCTTCGACAAGCGGGGCACTGGGCTCTCCGATCCGACGATGCACGCGCCGACGTTGGAAGAGTCCGTCGACGACCTGCGCGCCGTCATGGACGCGGCGGGATGTAAACGCGCTGACATCCTGGGCATTTCGGAGGGCGGCGCGATGGCGATGCTGATGACGGCCAGCCATCCCGACCGGGTGAATGCGCTCGTCCTCTACGGCACGTTCTCCCGCCTGCTCGAAGCGCCTGACTACCCGCTCGGCGTCACCGAGGAGCAGCTGGCGACGTTGGTCGACATGAGCGCCAAGGGATGGGGCGAAGGTGTCGGACTGGGTGCATGGGCTCCCAGCCGCCGAGACGACACCGTCCTGCGGCAGTGGTGGGCGCGGCTGCAGCGCGTCGCCGCCAGCCCGG
The DNA here is from genome assembly GCF_002102185.1 of Mycobacterium fragae. Lineage (GTDB taxonomy): Bacteria > Actinomycetota > Actinomycetes > Mycobacteriales > Mycobacteriaceae > Mycobacterium > Mycobacterium fragae. Next base: position 422,731 of record NZ_LQOW01000024.1, on the reverse strand, counting down.
GGATGGTCCGCAACATCTTTGCGCTCTATCCGCAGCTGGACATCCGCGACGTGCTGCCTGCGATCCAGGCGCCGACGCTCGTGCTCCACCGGCGCGACGACCGGATGGTGAGGGTCGAGATGGGTCGCTATCTCGCCGACCACATCCCCGGGGCCAAGTTCGTCGAGCTCGACGGGCCCGATCACCTGTTCTTCACCGGCGACGCCGACACGTTGCTCGACGAGGTCGAGGAGTTTCTGACCGGCGTGCGGCCGCTGCCTGCGGTCGAGCGCGTCCTGGCCACCGTGCTGTTCACCGACATCGTCGACTCCACCAAGCGAGCGGTGGAGCTCGGTGATCAGCGATGGAAGGAGCTGCTGGGCAGGCACGACGCCCAGGTCCGGCGCCAGCTCGAGCGCTTCCACGGCCGCGAGGTCAACACCACGGGCGACGGCTTCCTCGCGTGGTTCGACGGACCCGCCCGCGCGATCCGGTGTGCCATGGCGATTCGCGACGTGCTGCGGAGTCTTGGCCTCGAGGTGCGGGCGGGCGTCCACACGGGCGAGGTAGAGCTGCGCGACGACGACATCAGCGGCATCGCCGTCCACATCGCCGCGCGGGTGGCAGCAGCGGCCGGCCCCGGCGAGGTCCTCGTCTCGCGCATCGTCGTTGATCTGGTTGCCGGGTCGGGCCTCAGCTTTACCGCTCGCGGCGAGCACACCCTAAAAGGTGTGGCGGGCGAGTGGCAGCTATTCGCGGTCGAGGGTTGACGCGGTCAGAATTTTCGTGGAGCCGATGACGGGAATCGAACCCGCGTTCTCAGCTTGGGAAGCTGATGTTCTGCCATTGAACTACATCGGCGCGGATGCTCGGAAAGGCTAGCATTCCGGCGCCGCGCCGTTCATCAACGCCGGGAGCATAAGTCGAGCGGATACGCTCGTCGCGTGCTGCTCTCCGATCGTGACCTCAGGGCCGAAATCGCCGCGGGCCGGTTGGGCATCGACCCGTTCGACGACACGCTGGTGCAGCCGTCCAGCGTCGACGTTCGCCTCGACAGCTTGTTCCGGGTCTTCAACAACACCCGATACACCCACATCGACCCGGCGCAACAGCAAGACGAGTTGACGAGCCTGGTGGAGCCGCTCAACGGAGAACCGTTCGTCCTGCACCCCGGCGAGTTCGTGCTGGGTTCGACGCTGGAGCTGTGCACGCTGCCGGACGACTTGGCGGGCCGGCTGGAGGGCAAATCGTCGCTGGGCCGGCTGGGCCTGCTCACCCACTCGACCGCCGGCTTCATCGACCCCGGCTTCAGCGGTCACATCACCCTGGAGCTCTCCAACGTCGCCAATCTGCCGATCACGCTCTGGCCGGGAATGAAGATCGGCCAGTTGTGCATCCTCCGGTTGACCAGCGCCGCCGAGCATCCCTACGGCAGCGCGCGGGCCGGGTCGAAGTATCAGGGTCAGCGGGGACCGACGCCGTCGCGCTCATATCAGAACTTCCTAAGATCCAGCTAACTGCCAGGCGGTCGTCAGCAGAGGCCGCGGGCGTCTAAAGGTAATCTTGAATTGCGATGGGCCAGTGGGGGCTGCCCTGATTACCCGCGAATCTGGCAGCTTGAGCGTTACGCCTCTCGGCCCGGGCATGTGGGCTAGCAAACGACATGGAGGACTGGTGGACACCGTACTTGGTGTGTCGATGGCACCCACGTCGGTTCGCATGGTGCTGGTCGAGGGCCAAAACGCCGACGGGGTAACCGTCGATGAGGATAGCTTCGCGGTCTCCAACGGTGACGATGCGGCAACCATCAGCGCATCCGATCAGGTGATTGCGGCGATTCTGGGTACCCGCGAGGGCGCCAACGAGGCCGGATATCAGCTGTTGTCGACCGGTGTGACCTTCATTGACCAGATCGAAGCCGTTGCGTTACGTGATGCGTTGGCGAACCGCAAGGTTGAGAATGTGATGCTCGTCTCGGCCTTTTTGGCCGCGGCGGCTTTGGCTCAGTCGGTGGGCAGCGCGACCGGCTACGCCCATACCGCCCTGCTGTACGTCGAGCCCGATTCCGCGACGTTGGCAGTGGTTGACACCGCAGACGGGTCCATCGCCGACGTGCACCGTGAGCTGCTGCCCGAGGACGACGACGAAGCGGTCGCCAAGCTGGTTGGGCTGGTGTCCGGTGCCGAAAAACTGGAAACCGGCCCGCAGGGCGTATTCGTGGTGGGTTCCGGGGTAGACATCCCGCTGGTCAAGCCGGCATTGGAGGCGGCGACCTCGCTCCCGCTGAGCGTGCCCGAGCAGCCCGACACAGCGCTCGCGCGGGGAGCGGCGCTGGCCTCGGCGAACGCACCGTTGTTCGCCTCGTCGACCGCGGCGCTGGCCTACGCGCTGGATCCTGGCACCGGGGCGGTGAACCCGTATGCGGTCGCCCCGGGATATTTGGCCGCCGTGGACGCTGGTGCTGAGCCAGGTGAGGATGCCTTGGCCTACAGCGCCGTCCCTGACGAAGAAGCCGCGGCCTACACCCAAGAAGGTCCCGACGCATACGCTGACCTCGCCCCGGAAGAAAATTTCACGACGGGCATGTTCCCCGACTTCGGTGCGCTCGAACGGCCGAGTCGCACGCCATTCCTGGCGGCCATGAGCGTGTTGACAATTTTTGTCGTTGGCGTTGTGGCACTGGTGATTTCGCTGGCCTTCAGCATCCGGCCGTCGGCCAGTCAGCGGCCAAGCCTCAGTCAAAATGTGGTGGCCCCGGCCCGACAGCTGCCTGCGCCGGCGCCGAAGGCGCAGATACCGGCCCCGCCCGCTCCCGCACCAGCGCCGGCACCCGCTCCGGCCGCCGCGCCTGCCCCCCGCGCTCCAGCCCCTGCCCCGGCGCCTGCTCCCGTCCGGGCGCCGGGTCCTGCTCCGATACCCGCGCCGGCTCCTGCGCCGCCTCCCGTGGTGATACCGCCGCTTATCCCGCAACTATTGGCGCCCCCGGTACTGGGTCCGCCGGTCAGTCCGCGTGGCGGCGACCACGGCGGCGGTGGCTGGGGTCACGGCCCTGGCATCCCCGGTCTAGGTGGCGGCCACGGCGGCTTCGGCGGCTTCGGTGGCGGTCACGGGCATCGGTGAGCGCGGGTAGGGTCGACATAGCAAGGGACCCGGGGGGAGCCGCCTGGCGTCGTTGCGGCCGGAACTTGATGATGCCCGGCAAGCGCTCTCGGTAAGCGAACGAACGAATTGTGTTGGAGGGGTGAGTGGACACCGTACTCGGCGTATCGATGGCGCCCACGGCCGTCCGCATGGTGCTGGTTGAAGGCGAGAACGCCGACGGCGTCACCGTCGACGAAGACGGCTTTGACGTCAGCGCGTCCGACGCCCCGACGGTCAGTGAGGCCGAGCAGGTGGTGTCGGCGATTTTGGGCACCCGCGAGGGTGCGGCCGACAGTGGCTACCAGCTGCGGTCGACGGGCGTGACCTGGACGGATCCGACCGAAGCCGCCGCGCTGCGCGATGCGCTGGCTGCGCACAAGGTGGAGAACGTCATGCTGGTGTCGGCGTTCTTGGCCGCCGCCGCGCTGGCACAAGTCGTCGGCAACTCCGTGGGTTACGCCAACACCGGCCTGTTGTTCGTCGAACCGGATACCGCGACATTGGCCCTGGTGAATACCGCCGACGGCTCGATCACCGACGTGCGCCGTCAGCCCTTGCGCGGCGGTAGCGGCGACCCGGTTGCCGAATTGACGGCGATGGCATCCCGCGCCGAGAACCTGGCGACCCGCCCCGACGGCCTGTTCCTCGTCGGCTCCGGCGTCGATATCGCTCCGATCAAGGAGCGGTTGGCGGCAACGACATCGTTGGCGGTAAGCGCGCCCGAGGAGCCGGAGACGGCGCTGGCGCGGGGCGCGGCGCTCGCCTCGGCCAACGCTCCGCTGTTCTCCTCGTCGACCGCTGCGCTGGCGTACGCAAAAGACCCCGGCACTGGAGAGATCGACCCGTATGCGGTGGCTCCCGGGTACTTCGACGTGGCCGGCGACGGCGCCCCCGGCGAGCAGCCGCTCGCCTACAGCGCGGTCCCGGACGAGGAGGCCGACGCCTACACCGCGCCGGCGGACGAGCAAGCTTTCTCGACCGGCGGCTATTACGGCATCAGCGCCGCGGACAGCCGGCGCGGCCGCAGGCCGTTCGCGCTGGTGGTCAGCGCGGTGGCAGCGATCTTCGTGGTGGGCGCCGTGGCGCTTTTGGTCTCGCTCGCGATCGGGATGCACCCGACGGCCAACGTGCGACCAAGTCCGGGCCACAGCATGGTCGCGCCGTCGAAACAGGCGCCCGCTCCCGCTTCGCCGCCCGCGGCCCCGGCCCCAGCGCCTGCCCCGGCGCCCGAGGCCCCGGCTCCCGCGCCCGCTCCTGCGGCGGCCCCCGCTCCTGCACCGGCGCCTGCCCCGGCACCCGCAGCTCCGGCTCCACCCGTACCCGCGTCCGCGCCACCCGCTGCGGTGCCCGCTCCCGCTCCGGCCCCCGCCCCTGTTGCTCCAGCTCCAGCCCCTGTTGCTCCGGCGCCGGCACCTGTTGCTCCGGCTCCCGCTCCCGTTCCGGCTCCCGCGCCTGCTGCTCCCGTTCCGGTTCCGGTGCCGATTCCGGTGCCGCGGATCTTCAGTCCACCTGTGCAAGGGCCCCCGCTTCAGCCCCGTGGCGGCGACCACGGCGGAGGCGGCTGGGGCCACGGCGATGACGGGCTTCCCGGAGGCGGCTTCCCGGGCGGTGGCGGCTTCCCGGGCGGTGGTGGCTTTCCAGGCGGTGGGGGTGGCCACGGCGGAGGCCACGGCGGCGGATTTGGCGGCGGTCACGGCGGCGGATTCGGCATCCCTGGCCTGCACTTCTAAGTCCCCGCAGCAAACTGTCACCTGACGTTCGCCTGCCGCTCAGACATGCGATGCAATCAGCTCATTGCGGCGACTTACACACGGGTGTATGAGATGCACCGTCTTCGGCACGGGCTATCTGGGCGCCACCCACGCCGCCGGGATGGCGGAACTGGGTCACGAGGTCATCGGCGTCGACATCGACCCCGGTAAGGTCGCCAAGCTGGCCGCGGGTGACGTTCCGTTCTACGAGCCAGGCCTACGAAAGATGTTGAGCGACAACATCGCAGCGGGCCGGCTGCGCTTCACAACCGACTACGACCTGGCAGCCGAATTCGCCGACGTGCACTTCCTCGGAGTCGGCACCCCGCAAAAGAAGGGCGAATACAGCGCCGACCTATGTCATGTCCATGCCGTCATCGACACACTGGTGCCGCGCCTGACCCGAGCATCGGTGATCGTCGGCAAATCCACTGTGCCCGTTGGCACCGCGGCCGAACTCAGTCGGCGGGCCCGCGCACTGGCGCCAGCCGGCGTCGATGTGGAAGTGGCGTGGAATCCGGAATTTTTGCGGGAGGGTTTCGCTGTCCACGATACCTTGGAGCCAGACCGCATTGTGCTTGGCGTACAAGATGATTCGACGCTTTCTGAACCGGCGATCCGCGAGCTGTATGCTCCACTGCTGGATGCCGGTGTGCCATTCCTGGTGACGGACTTGCAGACCGCGGAGCTGGTCAAGGTTTCCGCGAACGCGTTTCTGGCAACCAAGATCTCGTTCATCAACGCGATCTCGGAGGTATGCGAAGCCGCTGGTGCCGACGTCACGGTCTTGGCCGACGCACTGGGGCACGATCCACGGATCGGGCGCCGATGCCTCAACGCCGGCTTGGGGTTTGGCGGCGGGTGTCTGCCCAAGGACATCCGCGCATTCATGGCCCGCGCCGGCGAACTGGGCGCCGATCAAGCCCTGACCTTCCTGCGGGAAGTCGACAACATCAACATGCGCCGCCGCACGCGAATGGTCGAACTGGCCGGCATGGCCTGCGGCGGCTCGCTGCTCGGCGCCAACATCGCTGTGCTCGGCGCCGCATTCAAACCCGAATCCGATGACGTGCGCGACTCGCCGGCGCTCAACGTGGCCGGTCAGCTACAGCTCAACGGCGCCGCCGTCAACGTCTACGACCCCAAAGCGCTGGAGAATGCGCAGCGACTGTTCCCCACCCTGAACTACGCGGTCTCGGTGAAGGAGGCCTGCGATCGCGCGGACGCGGTGCTGGTGCTCACCGAGTGGCCGGAGTTCGTCGACCTCGACCCAGAGGATCTCGCCGACCAGGTGCGGGCCAAGGTCATCGTCGACGGCCGCAACTGCCTCGATGTGCATCGGTGGCAGCAAGCCGGTTGGCGCGTGCACTGCCTGGGGCGGCGCGTAGCCTGACCGCGTGGACTACGCGGCGGCACTACTCGAGCAAAACCGGGCCTTCGGTGACGTGATCCGCAGCGCCGATCCGTCCACCCCGGTGCCCACCTGCCCTGGCTGGAGTCTCACCCAGTTGTTCCGCCACGTCGGACGCGGCGACCGCTGGGCGGCGCAAATCATCATCGACCGGGCCGACGACTATCTCGATCCCCGCACGGTCGAGGGTGGCAAGCCACCGCCGGATCCCGACGACGCGATCTCCTGGCTGCACGCCGGTGCGCAGCGACTGATCGACGCCGTCGAAGAAACTGGCATGGAAATGCCAGTGTGGACATTCATCGGGCCACGTCCGGCCTACTGGTGGGTCCGACGTCGGCTGCACGAGGCCACCGTGCACCGCGCCGACGCGGAGCTCGCGCTGGGCCGCGACTACACACTGGAACCCGAGTTGGCGGCCGACGGCATCAGCGAATGGCTGGAGCGGGTCGCGGCCCAGGCCGGAAGTGACGGTGCGCCGCTGCCGCTCGAGGACGGCAACACCGTGCACCTCCACGCCACCGACTCAGGTCTCGGCGCGTCCGGTGAATGGACCATCCGCAGCGACGCCGGTCGCATCGCCTGGTCACACGATCACGGTAAGGGGAGCGTGGCGCTGCGGGGCGACGCCGTGGATCTGCTGCTGGCGGTCGTGCGGCGAGTTCCGGTCGCGGACACCGATATCGCGGTGTTCGGCGACACCTCGGTATGGCAGAACTGGCTTGACCACACCCCCTTCTAGGCACCCGGTACGTTGCACATCATGACCACATCGGAGATCGCCACCGTGCTGGCTTGGTACGACGCTTTGACCGCGTCCGACATCGACACCTTGGTGGCCCTGTCGAGTGACGACATCGAGGTCGGCGACGCCCACGGCGCCGGCCAGGGTCACGATGCGTTGCGCAAGTGGGCGAGCAGCCGTCCCCAGACCGCGGAACCGGGCAGGATGTTCGTCCACGACGGCGTCGTCGTCGTCGAACTGAAGACCGCCAACACCACTGCGGCAGCGGCCTTTCGGGTGGTCCACGATCACGTAACGTCGGTATTCAGCCACCAGGACCTCGAGTCCGCGTTGGCGGCGACCGACCTCACCGAAGCTGACCTCGTCGACTGAGGAGTCTTGATGCGCGGAATCATCCTGGCCGGCGGTTCAGGCACCCGGCTCTATCCGATCACCATGGGCGTCAGCAAGCAGCTGCTCCCGGTTTACGACAAACCGATGATCTATTACCCGCTGTCCACGTTGATCACGGTTGGCATCCGCGACATCCAGGTGATCACCACCGCCCACGATGCGCCCGCCTTCCATCGTCTGCTCGAAGACGGCTCGGCATTCGGCATCAACATCAGTTACGCGGTGCAGGACCGGCCCGACGGCCTGGCCCAGGCATTCGTCATCGGCGCCGACCACATCGGCACCGAATCGGTCGCGCTGGCTCTGGGCGACAACATCTTTTACGGCCCCGGCCTGGGCACCAACCTGAGTCGTTTCCAAACCATCAACGGCGGCGCGATTTTCGCCTACTGGGTAGCCAACCCGTCGGCTTACGGAGTGGTCGAATTCGGCGACGACGGCATTGCGCTGTCGCTCGAGGAGAAGCCGGCCACCCCCAAGTCGCACTACGCGGTACCGGGGCTCTATTTCTATGACAACGACGTGATCGAGATCGCTCGGAGCCTAAAGCCGTCGGCGCGCGGCGAGTATGAGATCACCGAGGTCAACCAGAACTATCTGAACCAGGGCCGGCTAACAGTCGAGGTGCTTGCGCGCGGCACGGCCTGGCTGGACACAGGGACGTTCGATTCGCTGCTGGATGCCAGCGATTACGTCCGCACCCTGGAACGTCGGCAGGGCTTGAAGATTGGTGTCCCGGAGGAAGTGGCGTGGCGGATGGGCTTCATCGACGACGAGCAGCTGGCGCGTCGCGCGGAGAGCTTGGTCAAATCCGGGTACGGCAAATACCTGCTGCAACTACTCGAGCTGGGCTGACGTCCGACTACTGGTGGTAGCTGGCAAGGAAATTGCCCAGCCGCTCGATGGCGTGCGATAGGTCGCGCGACCACGGCAGCGTCACGATCCGCAGATGGTCCGGTGCGGGCCAATTGAATCCGGTGCCCTGCGTGACGAGGATCTTCTCTTGCAGCAGCAGATCGAGGACAAGCTGCTCATCGTTCTCGATCTCATACACTTCGGGATCCAGCCGAGGGAACGTGTAGAGCGCGCCTTTGGGTTTGACACACGACACCCCAGGGATTTCATTGAGCTTGGCCCAGGCCACATCGCGCTGTTCGCGCAGCCGCCCGCCGGGCAGCACCAGGTCTTCGATGCTCTGATAGCCGCCCAGCGCGACCTGGATGGCGTGTTGCGCCGGAACATTCGGGCACAGGCGCATATTCGCGAGCAGGTGAATGCCCTCGATGAAGCTACTCGCATGGTCCTTGGGGCCGGTGATCGCCAGCCAGCCGGCCCGATACCCGGCCACCCGGTACGCCTTCGACAATCCGTTGAACGTCAGACACAAGACGTCGGGCGCGACCGAGGCCATGCTGATGTGCTTGGCGTCGTCGTAGAGGACCTTGTCGTATATCTCGTCGGCAAGCAGGAGCAGTTGATGCTTGCGGGCCAAATCGGCGATCTGCGTGAGGACTTCGCGGCTGTAGACCGCGCCGGTGGGGTTGTTCGGGTTGATTACGACGAGCGCCTTGGTGCGCTCGGTGATCTTGGACTCCAGGTCCGCGATATCCGGTTGCCAGTCCTGCGTTTCGTCACACAGGTAATGCACCGGAGTGCCGCCGGCCAACGACGTCGACGCCGTCCACAGTGGATAGTCCGGTGCGGGGATCAATACCTGATCGCCGTTGTCCAGCAGCGCCTGCAGTGTCAGCGTGATCAGCTCGGAGACACCGTTGCCCAGATAGACATCGTCGACGTCGAATCGCGGGAAGTTGTCGACGAGTTCGTAGCGGGTGACCACCGCGCGCCGCGCCGGCAGGATGCCCTTGGAGTCCGAATAGCCCTGTGCGTACGGCAGCGCCTGGATCATGTCGCGCATGATCACGTCGGGCGCCTCGAAGCCGAACGGCGCCGGGTTACCGATGTTGAGCTTGAGGATGCGGTGCCCCTCGGCCTCCAACCGCGCGGCGTGATCGTGTACCGGACCGCGGATTTCGTAGAGGACGTCCTGCAGCTTCGACGACTGCGTGAACGTACGCTGCCGCGGCTGAGCCGTGGTATGCCAGGGCAGCTGATGAGTAGTCACGTCAACCATGGTGCCATGGCTGTCTAATTAATAATCCGCAATGCGCCTGATCAGCGTTTGCCGGGCGGGCGGGCACTACCTGGATGCGGCTAGGAGAAGAGGTATCACATTACGCACGCGATCGGCTCCGGGCCGCCGTATAGTGCCGCCATCAGCGGCGTGAGGCACATGGATGAAGGTCAAACTCGGAGCGGACTCGGGTGGGAACGACCACCGCGGGACGGATGACCACGAGCAGGTGGTCGGAGGGCAACCAGCCGGGCCCGACTTCACTGTTGCCAGCATGCCCAGGTCGCTACGGATCGTGCTTGCGTGCTGGGTCGGCATCGATGCCGCAACCGTCTTCGGATTGGCAGTCTGGAATGCGACGCTTACCAGTTCCGCGTGGGACCTGATCGGGTCGGCTCTGCTGTTGGGGATTGGTGTTACCTGCTCGCTAGCGTTCGGTCAGATCGTCAGGGCTTCACCGAGTGCCTTGATGACCTCCATGGTGAGCCAGATCTTCGTAGCGGGCCTTGCGGTGTACGTATGGCTGGTGGACCTGCGCAGCCCCGTGAGTCAACTGCTGGGGATAACGGGCGTCGCGTTAACGCTGGGGGGCATTGCGCTGCTCTGGGTGCTCTACCTAGGCCGATATGCGCGCAGTGCCGTCACCAAGGGGGCAGCCGTCGCTGTTGCACCGTTCCCGTTGATCGGTCTGGTGCAGTTCTGGATGCAGGCCGAATACTTGCCCCAGGCTTCACGCCCGCTCGTCGACACGAGCACTGAGTTGTCAGCAATGGGCTCGACTGGTCCAGTCATCCACCTCATGGCGAAAGTGACGCTACACAACCGCGGTTCTGTCCAGGTTGACATGCATGCTGCGCTGATGCGCGTCACGTCCTACCTCGTCGGGACGCCGACAGAGCCCGCCACCACCGAGGCTCTGCTCGCCAGCCTGGATCCAATTGCGAGCGCCTTACGTCGTGACTACCGCGAAAAGCCCACGTTGCCAGCCGATTCGCGACTGCTCTATGCCAGAATGATCGCCGCCCCCTACGAAGGCGCCTTTCTCGCTGCAGGAGAAACCTCGGAATACAAACGGGTGATCGACGTCGACTCCCGAACCGTCCGGCTGGTACGCCTGTCGGTTGAAGCAGTGTTAGTCACCCATCGAATGATGAAGGACACGCGCTCATGCTTTTCCCCTCAGGTCTCCTTCTCGACGGATCCGAAAGGCTTCATGTCGGAGGCGAAAAAGCTCCATGACTGGGAGCATGGAGCAGTGCGCGTACTGTGCACGGAGAGTCGGTTCGCTTCTGTAAGTGCCGTTCAGGACCTGGTTTCGGATGATCCAGTGTTGAGGACTTTCGTCGTGGTCGAGAATCCGACACACGTCATAGAAGTGCCGACGTTCTTCCCATTCTTTGGAACTCGCGAAGCGGTCGATGCCCCGTTCACACACGTCGACACGATGAACCAGGTAGAGAACGCGAATCCGTCCGTATATATCAGAGATTCGGCGGAGTATGCGCCGTCGGACGCCGACCTCCGCGGTAGCGCAGGATAGCTTAACGCTTGCCGGGCGGCCGGGCGCCGCGCGCGATGCCCAGGCCCTTAACGGGTGGAGGCACGGCCCCCTTTTCACCGTCGTTTTCCGCAGGCGCGGGCTCGGATTGCGCTTCCTGCTTTACCTCTGGTTCCGGAGTAGCGGGTTGTGGGGCGGTCTTCTTCGCCCCCGGGCGCTTGGCACCGGCGGCAATACCCAGGCCCTTGACGGGCGCGGCCGACGGCTTGGCTGCTGAGGTCTCGCTGGCTTCGGTCTTCGCCTCCGACTCCTGGGTTGGTGCGGATTGGGTTGCAGCAGCGGCCTTTTTGGCCCCAGGCCGTTTGGCTCCGGCGGCGATACCCAGACCCTTGGCGGGTGCGGCGGGTGCCTTAGCCTCTTCGGCAGCGGGCGCAGCCGCGGGTTGCGTTGGCGCGGCGGCTTTCTTGGCACCGGGACGCTTGGCGCCGCCCGCGATACCCAGTCCGGTGACGGCTTTGGCGGCTTTGTCGGGCACTGGCGCGGCAGTTTCCGGCTCAGCGGCCGGCGTGGCCGGCGCGGTCGGGGTGGCCGCAGCCGCTTTAGGAGGAGCCTTTGGCGCAGCCTCAGCGGCTTGTTTGGCCGCCGTGCCCTTCGCGGGCAGTTCAACCGTGCTGCGATCGAGTGACTCGAGCAGCAGCTGCGCCACGTCCCGCACGTCGACGCCGTCGCGCCCGGCGGCCTCGGCGCGGTCGTTGACACCGTCGGTGACCATCACTCGGCAGAACGGGCACGCGGTGGCGACCGTGCTGGCCCCGGTGGCCAACGCCTCGTCGACGCGCTCGTGGTTGATCCGCTTGCCGATGTGCTCTTCCATCCACATCCGGGCGCCACCGGCGCCGCAGCAGAAGCTGCGGTCGGCGTGCCGTGGCATTTCGGTCAGCTTGGCGCCGGCGGCCCCGATCAGCTCGCGCGGCGCCTCGTAGACCTTGTTGTGCCGACCGAGATAACACGGGTCGTGGTACGTGATGTCTTCGGACACAGGCGTAACCGGCACCAGCTTCTTGTCGCGCACGAGCCGGTTGAGCAACTGCGTGTGGTGCAGCACGCTGTAATTCGCGCCCAGTTGCCGGTATTCGCGGCCGAGCGTGTTGAAGCAGTGCGGGCAGGTGACGACGATCTTGCGGTCGACGGTCTCCACGCCCTCGAACAGCCCATCCAGGGTTTCGACGGCCTGCTGGGCCAGCTGCTGGAACAGGAACTCGTTGCCGGAGCGGCGCGCCGAGTCGCCGTTGCAGCTTTCACCGGTACCCAGCACCAGGAACTTCACCCCGGCGATCGCCAGCAGCTCGGCGACCGCCTTGGTGGTCTTCTTCGCCTTGTCGTCGTAGGCCCCCGCGCAGCCCACCCAGAACAGGTACTCGTAGCCGTCGAAGCTCTCGACGTCCTCGCCGTAGACCGGGACGTCGAAGTCGACCTCGTCGATCCAGTTGGTCCTGTCGCCGGCGTTCTGCCCCCAGGGGTTGCCTTTGGTCTCCAGGTTCTTGAACAGCACTGAGAGCTCGGAGGGGAATTCCGACTCCATCATCACCTGGTAGCGGCGCATATCGACGATGTGGTCGACGTGCTCGATGTCCACCGGACACTGCTCGACGCAGGCCCCGCAGGTCACGCAGGACCACAACACGTCGGGGTCGATCACACCGCCCTGCTCGGCGGTCCCGACCAATGGGCGGTTGGCCTGCTCGGGACCCGAACCCGGCACCCGGCCGAACCCGGACTCCGGCACGTGATGGCCTTCGCCGCGACCGGACTCGATGTAGCCACCCTCTTCATCGGCCTTCTTCTCACCGAGGAGGTAGGGCGCCTTGGCCATCCAGTGGTCGCGCAGGTCCATGATGACGAGCTTGGGCGAGAGCGGCTTGCCGGTGTTCCACGCCGGGCACTGCGACTGGCAGCGCCCGCATTCGGTGCAGGTGGCGAAGTCCAGCATGGCCTTCCAGCTGAACTCTTCGATCTTGCCGCGGCCGAATTCGGCGTCGTCGGGCGGGTTTTCGAAGTCGATCGGCTTGCCGTCGGCCTCGATCGGCAGCAGCGGGCCCAGCCCGTCGGGCAGCCGCTTGAAGGTGACGTTGATCGGCGCCAGGAAGATGTGCAGGTGCTTGGAGTGCAACACGATGATCAGGAACGCGAGCATGACGCCGATGTGCAGCAGCAGCGCGACCGTCTCCAGGATCTCGTTGCCCTGGTGCCCGAGCGGCGCCAAGATCTTGCCGAATAGCTGCGAGAGGAACGCCGCCTTGCCGTAGGGCAGCGTGCCGTTGTTGACCGCGGAGCCGCGGACCAGCACGTAGGTCCAGATGACGTTGAAGATCATGAACAGGATCAGCCACGCGCCGCCGGTGTGCGAACCGTAGAACCGCGACGTCCGGCCGATCTCGCGAGGGCTGCGCAGGATCCGGATCACCGCGAAGGTGGCGATGCCGAGGAACACGGCCGTGGCGAAGAAGTCCTGCAGGAAGCCCAGTGCATCCCAGCGGCCGATCACCGGGATGTGGAAGTTCGGCTGGAACAGCAGCCCGTAGGCCTCGATATAGACCGTCAGCAGGATGAAGAAGCCCCACATGGTGAAGAAGTGCGCCAGGCCGGGGATCGACCACTTCAGCAGCCGGCGCTGCCCGAACACCTCGGCGATCTGCGTCCAGACCCGCGTGCCGAGGTTGTCGGTGCGCCCGCTGGCGGGCTCTCCGGACAGCGTGAGTCGGGTCAGCCAACCGACCCGCCGAACGGCGAACAATCCCACGATCGCCGTCATGCCTAGGCCCACCACGAGTCTGATCAGCATCTGCGTGTCCACGGAGCGTTTCTCCAATTCTTAGTTACTGGTCGGTAACATCGGCCATGTTACTCGCTGGTAACTACCGTCACGGCCTGCTCAAGTTTGCTCATAGTGACATCTTCGGGCGACGCGGTGCGACGAAGGCTGCCCTAAGTTCACGGGCGTCGCTACCGGCCGTATGGCGGCTTGACAGGCACCAGCCTCGGCGGCACCAGGACCGTGGTGGTCGGCCACGGTACAGACGGGCTAGTGGTGAGCGGCGGATAGCTGAATGTCGTGGTCGGCTCGGTGGTCGTGGTGGTCGGCGGGGCGGTGCTTGGTTGAGTGGTCGTGGTGCTGGGCAGTGTGGTCGTCGAGGTCGTGGTTGGCGGCGCGCTGCTCGGCGGGGCAGGCGCCTGGGCAGAACCCTCGGTCGTCTCCGTCTGGGTATCCGTCGCCGACGGCGGCTGCGACGGCGGCGGTGGCGGCGGCAGCGGGCCGACGCTGGGTAGCCGGCTTGGTCTCGGGACGCTGCTGGTGGGTCGGGTCGGGGCGTTGGTGTCGGACAGTTTGAACACCACCACGCCGGATCCCAGCAGGGCTATCAGCGCCGCCATCGCGGCCAGGCCGAACACCAGTCCGGGCCGCCCTCGTCGCGACCGCCGAGCCGGCTCGACTGTCTCCGGCGGTGCGGCAGCGTCGGCGTCGTATTCATCGGCGTAGGGCAGTTCCTCGGGGCCCGAAGATGCGTCCTGTGACCATGCCAGCGCACGGTAAGTCCCCGACCGCGCGCCATCTTCGACCGACTCACCTGCGGCTACCGCTCCCACATCGGCGGCCCATGCGGCGTGGTCGATCTCGGTTGGCGGAGCCACGGTGTCGCCGGGAGGGCTGACGGGGGCTGCAATACCCGTCGACGCGGATTGCTGCTCGGCGATCACCGCCGCGCCGATGGCCGCGCTGAGAACCGGGTGTGGCGTGGTGACCACCGGCGCGTGCAATCGCTGCTCCAGTCGCTCGGTGACCAGCGGGATGCACGCGCCGCCACCGACTGTCGCGACCGCAGCCAGCCTGGAGGCCGGAACCCCGTTGTGTCGCAACACCTCTTCCACGGTGCTGATGAATCGGTCCAATGGTTCGGAGATCAAGTCCTCCAACTCGGCGCGCGAGAGTCGAACATCCTCACCGATACCGGGCATTTCGGCCGGGACGACGGTCACCGTGGCCGCCGACAGTTGCTCCTTGGCCCGTCGGCATTCGTCCAGCCGGCGCGACAGCGACCCCACCGGCGTGGTGCCCGCGATGTCGGAATTGCCGCCGACGAAAGCGAATTGCAGCCGCCGCAGAATGGCCTGATCCACCTGGTCACCGGAAAAGTCGGGATAGCGCACGGGGTGGCCGATGCGCCGGAAGTTCGACGCCGCGTCGCTGAGCGTCACACTGGTGCCGCTGGCGCCGAAGTCGCACAGCGCGACCACGCCGTCCGTCGGGAATCCCGGCTTCGCGTAGAGCGCAGCGAGCGCGGCCCTCGCGTCTGAGACCAGCGCCGCCGGCATGGCGCCGGTCGCAAGCGATGGCTTTGGACGCAATGCCTCGCGCAGCGCCGCGACCTGGCTTTCAGCCCAATAAGCGGGGACAGCGACGGCGATCGAAGCGCCGTGATGGCCGACGGTACGGGCCATCGCGTCGAGCACCTCGGCCGTCAACACGTCGCTGCGGTGCGCGGAACCATCCGGCGCGACGAACGGGGAGGGGTCGCCGACTCCTGCGATGAACCCATGCAGCACCAAGCCGGGTTCGGTCAGATTCGGGTTCTCGTCCGGCACACCCACCTCGGGAGGCCGGTCGGCGAAAAGCGTCAACACGGAACGGCGGGTCACCGGAGCGCTCCCGACTCGCGCTGCGACGAGGTTGGCCATCCCGAGCGACAGGCCAAGCGCGTCGCTCATGTATCGCTGCACCCCAGTATCAAGTCAATTGGCAACATTCGGCGGCCGCCGCCCCACGAGCGCGACGGACGGCCCCAGAGTTGATCGGTGATGCGATAACGGTTTCCCCGGATGGGGCGTCGGCTAATCCTGCGGGCTCGGGCGGACTTCTATATGCCCGCTATATGCCCGGCGGCAGATTGATCACGACCGGTGGCAGCGGCGGCGGAGTGGTGGTGCTTGTCGTTGTCGTGGTCGTCGTCGTCGTGGTGGTGGTTGTTGTCGTCGTCGTCGTGGTGGTCGAACTCGGCGTGGTTGTCGTGGTCGTGGTCGGAGCCGTCGTGGTGGTCTCCACGGTCGTGGTGGGCGGAGCGACCGGTGCAGCGGTCGTCGGCGCGATCGTCGTCGTCGTGGTGGTGGTGGTTGACGACGTGGTGGTCTTCGACGGACTGGCGCCGGTGCTGGTCAGCTTGAGGACGCCCCAGATGATCGCCGCGATGACGAGGGCGATGACCGCTCCCCACGCGATCAGTGCCGGAGGCTTTCGATACCACGGTGTCGGCTCAAATTCGGCCGCTGGTTCGCCAGCTTCGTATTCGGTGTCGTTGTAGCCGTAGTCCGCCTCGTTGTAGTTGGCGTATCTGGTCGGCTCGTCGTCGCCGTTCCCCGGCGGTCCGTAGCGCGTCACGGTGGCCGATGGTAGCGGTGTAGACCCCGAAAAACGTTGCCGCCACGCGGCTGCCAGGCAACGAACGTCAGATGCCCGGCGGCAGCGTAATCACGGTATGCGGCAGGGTGATCGTCGGCGGAATCTTGGGCAACTGCGGCAGATGCGGCCGATGGGGCTGCGGCGCGGGCGCAGGTCCGGGCGCGACGGGAGCGCCGCCACTCGGCGGCGGTGGCGCCTCCCCGGTCGAGGACGGGGACGCGGTCGTGGTGCTCGGGGTCGTAGTCGCCGTCGATGTCGCGGTGGAGGTCGTCGTCGAGGTCGTTGACGACGTGCTCGTGGACGGAGCACCCCCGCCACCGGTGGAAAGGGTGATGAGGCCGTAGATGATCAGCGCCACCAGTATTGCGACCAGTGCGCCCCATGCGACCAGCAGCGCGCGTTTGCGATACCACGGCGTGGGCGCGGATTCGGGCTCCGGAGGTTCACCCGATCCCTGATCGTCGTAACCGGATCCGTAACCGGGTGGTGGTGGACCGCTGGGACCGTAATTGGCCATGTGGGTGGGCCGATTGCTCGGGTCGTCTGGCGGACCGTAGCGTGCCACGACCCCGATCCTACTGACTGCTCTCGGTCGGCTGCACCCCGCCGCGGGCGTCAAAGCTGCCGCATCACCTCTGCGGCGAAAAGCTCCAGGTGCTGCAAATCGGAGAGGTCGAGCAGCTGCAGATAGACGCGCTGTACACCGATTTCGGCGAACTGCCCCACATGCTCGACGATTTCGTTTGGTGTGCCCACCAGCGGAGAGTTGGACCGCAGCTCGTCGAGGTCACGCCCGATCGCGTCAGCCCGGCGGTTGAGCTCGGGCCCGTCACGTCCCGCACACACCACGAAGGCCGCAGAGTAGGTCATCGAGTCGACGGCCCGACCGTTGGCCTGAACGGCGGCGCGAACTCGTTCGAACTGGGTCTGGGCCGTGTCCTGCGGTGCGAAGGGCACGTTGAATTCGTCGGCGAACGTCGCGGCCAACATCGGTGTTCTTTTGGCGCCCAGCCCGCCGATGATGATCGGCGGATGGGGGCGCTGCACCGGTTTGGGCAGGGCCGGCGAGTCGTTGATCGCGTAATGAGCTCCGGCGTAGTCGAAGGTTTCACCGACGGGCGCGGTCCACAGCCCGGTGATGATCTCCAGCTGTTCGGTGAGCCGGGCGAATCGTTCGGCCGGCGGCGGAAACGGGATCGCATAGGCCAGGTGATCCGGCTCGAACCATCCGGTGCCGATTCCGAGCTCGACCCGCCCGCCGCTCATGTCGTCGACCTGAGCGACCGAGACGGCCAACGGCCCGGGATGGCGGAATGTCGCCGCCGTGACCAGCGTGCCGAGCCGGATTGACGACGTCTCGCGGGCGATGCCGGCCAGCGTCACCCACGAGTCGGTGGGGCCGGGCAGCCCGTCGCCGCTCATCGCGACGTAGTGGTCGGACCGGAAAAAGGCCGAGAAGCCCAGCGATTCAGCGGTTTGGGCGACGACGAGTTGGTCGGAGTAACTGGCGCCCTGCTGCGGTTCAACGAATACCCGAAAATCCACGAGCGCCAGACTACGGGTGCGCTCAGAACGTATCGACGTGCTCGACGCTCACGAACATGCCGTGCCCCGTGCCGTCGTTGGTGAATCGGGTGCCGCTTTCGCTGGCCGCGATCGTCCAGCCCTCTGCGGTGTAGGTGCGGTAGTCGATCGTGACGGTGGGAATGTCGCCGAGGTTGCCCAGCACCCATTGCACCGACCCGCTCGCGGTGATGTTGACGCCGTTGGCGTGTTCACCGTCCTGGATCGGGGAGTCGGCGAACGGCGCCTCGCAACCGACACTGTCGGAGTCGATCTGGCAGCGCGTCTTGCCGGACTTGGTCTCGATGAAAACGTAACCGTTTTCGTTGGGCGGCAACGGGATGGCGCCCGCGGGCGGCTTCGCGCTCGGCGACGGGGGCTGCGATGGCTTCGTCGAGGGGATGGACGGTTTGGCTTTCGGGAAGGACGGCTCGGACGCTTCCGGGCCCGGCGAAGCCACCGGCTTGCCGTGGATGATCGTGCTGCATCCGCCCAGCACTGCCGCCGCCGCCAGCGACCCGCAGGCCAGCCCGAGCCTTACTCCCCGCATGGACATATCGAGGCCAAGCCTACGCAAAAAGTGACGCAAGTGACTGCAGTGACGCGCCTGTGGCTGCGATCAGCCGGCCATCGCGGCATACCCGTCGGACAGGCCGCGCAGCTGGCCGGCGCAGTCACCGGTGAACGAGGCCCCGTGCATCAAGGCCAACGTCCTGGGCGTCAACTGCGCAAGCTGTTCCAACGTGGGCGCTAGATTCGTCGTCAGGCCGGTGGCGTGAAATAGCCGTTCCGCCTCCAATGCCGGTGCCACGCAATCGGATTCGGTCAGAGCCGGGCATTGACCGGTATGGGTGAGCAGATCCCCGGCCAGCAGCGTGGAGGTGGTCTCGTCGAACCACAGCCCGCTTTCCCAGTTGTGCGGCACGTGCGGGGTGGGGATGAACCGCAGCCGGTGACCGCCGATATCGTGCACATCGGACTCCGAGGCCACCACCGGCGGGCGGTCGCACATATCGGTCAGCGAGAGCATGCAGGCCAGCGGGCCGTGAATGACCTCGGCGTGCGGCGCCGCGGCCAACAGCATGTTCATCGCCCCGCACTCGTCGGCCTCGATGTGGGCGAACGAGATCCAACGCAGCTGCTCCAGCGGAATCACCTTCGCGATCGCTTCCGACACCAGCGGATAGAGCTGGCGCATCCCGCAGTGGAACAGGAAGGGCTGTTCGCCGGTCAGCAGGAACTGGTTGAACGTGAAGCCGTGTTCGGTGATGCCCGGTACCCATGTCGACAGCCGGAAGATCCCGTCGGCGATTTCGTCGACGTTGGTTTGCAGGCCGGTGTTCATGGCGGCAGCGTACGCCGCCGTTCTGACCTACATCTGGGCCCAGACGATTTTCGTCTGCAGGTAGGTCTCCAGACCCGCTTTGCCCGACTCGTAGCCCCAACCGGATTGCTTGTATCCGCCAAAGGGCATCGAGTGATCGAACTGCATCTGACAGTTCAACCCCACGGTTCCGGCCTTGAGCCGCTTGGCAATCCGGTGTGCGCGGCCGAGGTCTTGGGTCCAGGCGGTGGCGGCCAGTCCGTAGGTGGTGTCGTTGGCCAGAGCGACCGCCTCGTCCTCGTCGTCGAACGGCAAGACCGCGACCACCGGCCCGAAGATCTCCTCTTGGAACAGCCTGCTGGTGGAGGCCACGTTGGTGAGCACGGTGGGGCGCACGAAGTAGCCTTTGCGGTCGAGCCGGTGCCCGCCGGTGACCACCTCGACTCCGTCGGACTTGCCCTGTTCGAGGTAGCCCATGACGCGGGTGAGTTGCTTCTCGCTGATCAGCGGGCCGATCAAGCTGCCCTCATCCTTGGGGCCGCCTTGCGGGAGCCCGTTCGCGACGTTGGCCAGCTGCTCCACGAACTGCTCGTAGATGCCGCGCTGGACGAAGATGCGCGACCCGCACACACATGCCTGCCCGGAGTGGATGAAGGTGCCGAACGCAGCCATGGGGACGGCCTTCGACAGGTCGGCGTCATCGAAGACCACGACGGGCGACTTGCCGCCAAGCTCCAGGGTGACCTTCTTCAGGTTGCTATCGCCCGCCGCATGCACGATGGCCCTGCCGACCTCGGTCGAGCCCGTGAAGGCGACTTTCTCGACGTCGGGGTGTGCGGTGATCGCCGCACCGGCGGTGTGTCCGTAGCCCAGGAGCAGGTTGGCCACCCCTTCGGGAACCCCGGCCTCGTGCAGGATGTTGTCCAGTACCAGCGCCGACAGCGGGGTCTCCTCGGCCGGTTTGACGACGCTGCTGCAGCCCGCTGCGAGCGCAGGAGCGAGCTTGCAGCAGAAGTTGAAGACCGGTCCATTCCAGGGAAATATCAGCCCCACTACGCCGTAGGGCTCTTTGAGGGTGTAGGCGTGCTGGTGGGAGTCGATGCCGGTGAGGCCGCCGGTGTGCACGTCGGCCGCGATGCCCTCGATCTTGGTGCACCAGCCGGCGTAGTAGCGGAAAAACTCCGAGCCGACGGTCACGGTTCCCTGCGCCTGCAGTGGTGTCATGCCGGCATTGAGCGATTCGAGCTCGGCCAAAACCTCCGCGTTCTCATCGATGAGCTCGCCGACGCGCCAGAGCACCTTGGCCCGCTCGCTCGGCGGCAAATCCCGCCAGACACCCGACTCGGCGGTCTCCTTCGCACGCGCAACCGCTTCGTTGACGGCTTCCGGACCGCAATCTTTGAACTCGGTGACCTGCTCTTCGGTGGCGGGATCGACAACCGCAATCACCTCACCGGTGCCCGGTCGTTCACGGATCTCGTCGAGCACAGCCTGCACAGTCATCGGTATCCCCTTCTCTGCTGTCGCGCTAAGAAGCATAGTCTCAATTTAGGAGAGTGCCATTATCACCCATAGAAACGGGATTGCGAAGAGTGCGCCAGCACATCAGTCTGACGCCGTCAGGAGAAGTCGCGGAACGCGAGCGTAAAGCCCGCTACCGCGGTTACCGCCGCGATCAGGTAGCCGGGGATCGACCACCAACCGGCGTGGAGATACGCGCTGACGGCGACGATCGCAATTGCGAGGAAAACCATCGCCATCCCGTACAGCGGCGGCGTGGCCGCGTATCGATTCCGACTCACGGGTGGGCCTCGTCGCCAGCGGCGGCCATCACGCGGTGACGAACCAGGTACCACCCACCGACAAGAGCTGGGATGCCCACGGTGAACGTGCCGATGATCCACGGACCGCGCCGATCGTCGATCATCATCAACACCAGCACGCCCGCCAGGAATGCCAGCGTGGCGTAGCCGCTGTACGGGGCCAGCGGCATCCGGAATCGGGGCCGCTGCATGCGCCCGGCTTTCGTCGCGTGGTAGAGCCGGATCTGGCAGAGCACGATCGTCGCCCACGCCGCAATGACACCCATTGCGGCGATGTTCAGCACGATTTCGAAGGCCTGCCCCGGTTTGACTGCGTTGAGCACGACACCGAAGAGCCCGATCATGCTGGTCAACAAGATGCCGCCATATGGCACACCGTTTTTCGACATTCGCGCGGTGAATTTCGGGCCGCTGCCGTTCATCGCCAACGAACGTAGAATCCGGCCCGTGGAATACAACCCGGCGTTCAGGCTGGAGAACGCCGCGGTCAGAACCACCACGTTCATCAGGGTGCCGGCTCCATCGAAACCGATCTTGGAAAAGAATGTCACGAACGGACTTTCGTGTTCTTTGTATGCGGTATACGGCAGCAGCAGTGCGAGCAGCGCGACCGAGCCGACGTAAAAGATCGCGATGCGCGCCACCACCGAGTTGATTGCGCGCGGCATGACCTTCTCCGGATCGGCCGTTTCCCCAGCGGCGGTGCCGACGAGTTCGACTGCGGCATAGGCGAATACCACCCCCGAGGTGACGAGCACCAGCGGCAACAAGCCGGTCGGCAAGAATCCGCCGTGATCGGCCCACAGGCTCAATCCGGTGTTCACGCCTTCGATCTGGTAGCGCCCGGCCAGAAAGATGGTTCCGACGACCAGGAACGTTATCAGCGCCAGCACCTTGATCAGTGCGGCCCAGAACTCCAGCTCGCCGAAGGCCCGCACCGAGATCATGTTCACCGACACCACCGCCACCAGCGCGATCAGCGCGAGAGTCCACTGGGGGATCACGTGAAACGGTGTCCAGTAGTGGAAGTAGTTCGCAATCGCTGTGGAGTCCACGATGCCCGTCATCGACCAATTCAGGAAATACATCCAACCCGCGACGAAAGCTGCCTTCTCTCCGAAGAATTCGCGTGCATAGGACACGAACGACCCCGAGGACGGGCGGTGCAGCACCAGCTCGCCAAGCGCGCGCAGGATCAGAAACACGAATCCGCCGCAGATCCCGTAGACCAAGAACAACCCCGGTCCGGCCGACTCGAGCCGTCCGCCGGCGCCGAGAAACAGTCCGGTGCCGATGGCGCCGCCGATCGCGATCATCTGCAGCTGCCGAGGCCGCAGGTCGTGGTGATAACCGGCGTCTTCGCGGGTGAGCAGGTCAGGGCGGGTCGGCACGGGTACTGCCGGGACAGGCGTGTCGGGCAGCGGTGGCATCGGGTTCCTATCGTGGTCAGGCGCATCGCTGCGACGCGTGCATACCCGAGGAACGGGCTGGTGGAAAGGGTATCCGACGTATCTGCAGTTACGGAGCGAACCCGCTAATCGGTGCGCAGCGCCCGCACCGCCTGGCCGAACATGGTCTGTTTGATCGCGCCCAACGTGCCGGGGTCCTTACCCTCGAGCGGACGCAGGATGTCCACAGCCGCGGCTGTCACCGCGCCCTCGGCGGCAACGGCGTCGACAAGGCCAAGGCTCGCGGCGTCGCCGCCGCCGAAGCGACGTCCGGTGGTCATCGAAGCGATCGCCGCCTGCGGGGTGAGTTTGGCTTGGATCAGCGCGGCCATCCCGGGTGTGAACGGGATGCGGATGTCGGCTTCGGGAAAGCAGAAGTAGCCACGGTCGGCACGCATCACCCGAAAGTCGTGCGCCAGCGCCAACATCGCCCCGGCGCCGAACGCGTGCCCGACGACGGCGGCCGCGGTGGGTACCGGCAGAGTGAGGACGCGGGCCAGCATGCTCTGTACCCGGCCGACGTACCACTGGGCCCGGTCACCATGGGCGCCGAGCCAGTCCAGGTCGAGACCGTTGGAGTAGAACTTGCCTCCGCCGGTCGTGACCAGGCCGTGTGCGCCTGCGCCGACGACCTCGTCGAGCTGTGAATCTATCTCGTCGAGAAAGGTTGGCGAGAAGCGGTTTTCGTCGTCGCCGAGGTCCAGAATCGCGATCTTCTCGTCGTAGGTCAGGCTAATGCCCATGGTTCGCCCCTTTCGCAGTAGGTGCCGGCCCCACGTCGAGAACCGCCCGCACCGCCGCACGCAGCTGGTCGCGGGCCGTCGTGTTGTCCAGCCGGTTGCGGCGCAGCAGCAGCGCGGTCGGCAGATCGACGATGCAGGCGGTGATGGCATCGACGGCGTTCGCGTCTTTGCGGTCCCACAGGTTGGCCGCGAGCCGGATCATCAAGCCGACCAGTGATCGGTCGAGATCGCGCAGCTCCGTGGCGATCTCGTCGGGCAGGTCGGAGTTCAACAGTTCCTCCCGGCGCACCGTCAACAGCAGTTTGGCGCAATCCGGATACTGCTCGGCGAAGACTGCCGGCGCCTCGGCGGCGGCCACGACGGCCTCAGCCGGCGGCCGCGAGCCCGGCGCCGACATCGCATGATCGACCAGGGCGGATTGCAGTGTGAGGAATCGGCGCCCGGCCCGCAGCCACGCCCGCCCGAGCAGACCCGTACGCGATCCGAACGTGTGGTACAGCGCGCCGTTGGAAACTCCGGCGACGGCGCTGATCGCCCGGACCGTCACCGCGGCGGACCCGGACGCCACGGCCAACGACTCGACGGCGTCCAGCACCCGATCCGGGTCATGCACGCGTGGGCGGGGCACGTCGTCACTGTAGCAGAGCGTTTGCTCTGTTACTCGGCGCAGTGGTCGCGGCGCCGTCGAGCGTGCGTCCAGGGCGCGATTTCCCAGGATTTTCCGCCCTGATCGCACAGTGAAAGCCCTGTGCGCACGGTCGACGGGGCAGCGGGAACAAACTTCTGATCGGTGTCGTTGACCACATCGACAACTTGAGTGAATCACGCTCAATGCTGGTTTGACACCGCCCCACCGGTAGGAGCAGTCTTGAGCGGGGTTCACTCAGCGTAATGCAATACGAAGCTCGATTATCAGGGAGGATTCACCATGGCTCGTGCGGTCGGTATCGACCTCGGGACCACCAACTCCGTCGTCTCAGTTCTGGAGGGTGGCGACCCCGTCGTCGTCGCCAACTCCGAGGGCTCCCGGACCACTCCGTCGATCGTCGCGTTCGCGCGCAACGGTGAGGTGCTGGTCGGTCAGCCCGCCAAGAACCAGGCGGTGACCAACGTCGACCGCACCGTGCGCTCGGTCAAGCGGCACATGGGCACCGACTGGTCGATTGAGATCGACGGCAAGAAGTACACCGCGCAGGAGATCAGCGCCCGCGTTCTGATGAAGCTGAAGCGCGACGCCGAGGCCTACCTCGGTGAGGACATCACCGACGCGGTCATCACCACACCCGCGTACTTCAACGACGCCCAGCGGCAGGCCACCAAGGAGGCCGGTCAGATCGCCGGCCTGAACGTGCTGCGGATCGTCAACGAGCCGACCGCGGCCGCGCTGGCCTACGGCTTGGACAAGGGCGAAAAAGAGCAACGGATCCTGGTGTTCGACCTCGGTGGCGGCACCTTCGACGTGTCGCTGCTGGAGATCGGCGAGGGTGTTGTGGAAGTCCGCGCCACCTCGGGTGACAACCACCTCGGCGGTGACGACTGGGACGACCGCATCGTCAACTGGCTGGTCGACAAGTTCAAGGGCACCAGCGGCATCGACCTGACCAAGGACAAGATGGCCATGCAGCGGCTGCGGGAAGCGGCCGAGAAGGCCAAGATCGAGCTGTCGTCGTCCGGCAGCACCTCGATCAACCTGCCCTACATCACCGTCGACGCGGACAAGAACCCGCTGTTCCTCGACGAGCAGCTGACCCGCGCGGAGTTCCAGAAGATCACCCAGGATCTGCTGGACCGCACTCGCCAGCCGTTCCAGCAGGTGATCAAGGACGCCGGAATTTCGGTGTCGCAGATCGACCATGTGGTGCTGGTGGGTGGTTCCACCCGCATGCCTGCCGTCACCGACCTGGTCAAGGAGCTCACCGGCGGCAAGGAGCCCAACAAGGGCGTCAACCCCGACGAGGTGGTTGCCGTGGGTGCCGCGCTGCAGGCCGGTGTGCTGAAGGGCGAGGTGAAAGACGTTCT
Source organism: Mycobacterium fragae (assembly GCF_002102185.1). Classification (GTDB taxonomy): domain Bacteria; phylum Actinomycetota; class Actinomycetes; order Mycobacteriales; family Mycobacteriaceae; genus Mycobacterium; species Mycobacterium fragae. The sequence continues at coordinate 397,307 of NZ_LQOW01000024.1, read as the reverse complement.
GCTGCTTGACGTTACGCCGCTATCCCTGGGTATCGAGACCAAGGGTGGCGTGATGACCAAGCTGATCGAGCGCAACACCACGATCCCGACCAAGCGGTCGGAGACCTTCACCACGGCTGACGACAACCAGCCGTCGGTGCAGATCCAGGTGTATCAGGGTGAGCGCGAAATCGCTTCGCACAACAAGCTGCTCGGCTCCTTCGAGCTGACCGGTATCCCGCCGGCGCCGCGCGGTGTCCCGCAGATCGAGGTCACCTTCGACATCGACGCCAACGGCATCGTGCACGTGACGGCCAAGGACAAGGGCACCGGCAAGGAGAACACCATCCGCATCCAGGAGGGCTCGGCCCTGTCCAAGGAAGAGATCGAGCGGATGATCAAGGACGCCGAGGCGCACGCCGAGGAGGACCGCAAGCGGCGCGAGGAGGCCGACGTCCGCAACCAGGCCGAGACGCTGGTCTACCAGACGGAGAAGTTCGTCAAGGAGCAGCGTGAGGCCGAGGGCGGCTCGAACGTGCCCGAGGACACCTTGAACAAGGTCGACGCCGCGGTCGCCGAGGCCAAGACGGCATTGGGCGGCACCGACATCGGGGCGATCAAGTCCGCGATGGAGAAGCTGGGTCAGGAGTCGCAGGCTCTCGGCCAGGCCATCTACGAGGCCACCCAGGCCGCGCAGGCCGGTGCCGGTGCCGGCGGCGGCGATGGCCAGGCCGGTCCCAGCGGTGCCGACGACGTCGTCGACGCGGAGGTGGTCGACGATGAGCGGGAGGCCAAGTGAGCGAAGGCAATCCACGCGAACAGGTAACGGTCACCGACAAACGGCGGATTGATCCGGAAACCGGCGAGGTGCGCCACGTGGCTTCCGGGCCGGCCCCCAGCGGGCCGGCACCGGGAGCGGCGACGGCTTCGGCGGCTGCCGAAACCGACGACAAGGTTTCCGAGCTGACCGCCGATCTGCAGCGGGTGCAAGCCGACTACGCGAACTACCGCAAGCGGGCGTTGCGCGATCAGCAGGCCGCCGCCGAGCGCGCCAAGGCCGGCGTCGTCAGCCAATTGCTGGGTGTGCTCGACGATCTCGAGCGCGCACGCAGTCACGGCGACCTGGAGTCGGGACCGCTGAAATCGGTCGCCGACAAACTGATGAGCGCCTTGACTGGGCTCGGCCTGTCGGCGTTCGGTGCCGAGGGCGACGACTTCGACCCGGCGTTGCACGAGGCCGTCCAGCATGAGGGCGACGGGGCCGAGGGCTCCAAGCCCGTGATCGGCAACGTGATGCGCCAGGGCTACAAACTCGGCGACCAGATCCTGCGGCACGCCTTGGTCGGCGTGGTCGACACCTTCCCGGAAGAGGGCGACGAGCCTGCCGAGACTGTCGATGTCGACGCCGGTGATAACGCAGAATCAGAACCATCGGAGAATTAGCGACGACCAAAACTAGTGAAAGTGAGAGGGGGTGACGCGGAATGGCCCAACGCGAATGGGTCGAAAAAGACTTCTACAAGGAGCTTGGCGTCTCCCCTGACGCCAGCCAGGACGAGATAAAGAGGGCCTACCGCAAGCTGGCTTCCGAGCTGCATCCCGACCGCAATCCCAATAACGCGCGCGCCGCGGACCGCTTCAAGGCGGTGTCCGAGGCCAACAGCGTGTTGTCGGACCCGGACAAGCGCAAGGAGTACGACGAGACCCGTCGGCTGTTCGCCGGTGGCGGGTTCGGTCGCCGGTTCAACGGCGGCAACTTCGGCGGTGGCTTCGGCATGGGCGGCGATGGCGTCGAATTCGATCTCAACGATCTGTTCAATGCCGCCGGCCGCTCCGGCGGCACCAACATCGGCGACCTGTTCGGCGGCTTGTTCGGCCGGGGCGCATCACCACGTCCCAGTCGGCCGCGGCGCGGCAACGACTTGGAGACCGAAGCCGAACTGAGCTTCGTGGAGGCCACCAAGGGCGTGGCAATGCCATTGCGGCTCACCAGCCCGGCGCCATGCACCAACTGTCACGGCAGCGGAGCCCGGCCGGGAACCAGCCCCAAGGTGTGTCCGACCTGTAACGGCTCCGGTGTAATCAGCCGCAACCAAGGGGCTTTCGGCTTTTCCGAGCCGTGCACGGACTGCCGCGGCAGCGGGTCGATCATCGAGCACCCTTGTCAGGAATGCAAGGGAACCGGTGTGGCCACCCGCACCCGCACCATCAACGTGCGAATCCCGCCGGGTGTCGAGGACGGACAACGGATCCGGCTGGCCGGGCAGGGCGAAGCCGGGTTGCGTGGCGCCCCGTCGGGCGACCTGTATGTGACCGTGCACGTGCGCCCGGACAAGGTCTTCGGCCGCGACGGCGATGACCTCACGGTGACCGTGCCGGTCAGCTTCACCGAGTTGGCTTTGGGCACAACACTTTCAGTCCCGACATTGGACGGCAGGGTCGGTGTTCGGGTACCCAAGGGCACCGCCGACGGCCGTATCCTGCGGGTGCGCGGACGCGGGGTGCCCAAGCGCACCGGCGGTCAGGGCGACCTGCTGGTCACCGTGAAAGTCGCGGTCCCGCCGAATCTCGATGGCCCTGCCAAGGACGCGTTGGAAGCCTACGCCGCCGCCGAGCGGTCCAGTGGCTTCGACCCTCGGGCCGAATGGGCAGGTAATCGCTGATGGCAAAGAAAGAAGATTCCCGGACATTCTTGATATCGGTGGCCGCCGAGCTGGCCGGCATGCACGCGCAGACGCTGCGCACCTACGACCGGCTCGGCCTGGTCAGCCCACGGCGCAGTTCCGGTGGCGGACGGCGTTATTCGCAGCACGACGTCGAGCTGCTGCGCGAGGTGCAGCGGCTGTCCCAGGACGAGGGCGTGAACCTGGCCGGCATCAAACGGATCATCGAACTGACCAATCAAGTGGCGGCCTTGCAGGCACGGGTCCAGGAGATGGCCGCCGAAATCGAGGCGTTGCGGGCTAACCAGCGGCGTGATGTCGCGGTGGTGCCCAAGAGCACCGCGGTGGTGGTGTGGAAGCCTCGCCCGATGCGCGACCGCACATAACCCGGCACTACACCCGGATCGCAAACTGAGCGACCGCCGAATCGCCCGGCCGCGCGGCCCGGTACCCGCCGCGGCGTAGCGCGTCGGTGGGCGCTGCCATCGGCTCAAAACACACGACATCTTCAGTTGGCGGCGCGAAGATCTGCGCCGCCGGATACCCCTGCTCGAAGTGCACTTCGATACGGCGACCACCGCCGGACACAGCGAACACGGCGCCTTCGGCAACCTCGTCGTAGCCATCGTCAAAAGCCTTGTCGCCCAACGGTTCAGCGCAACTGCCCTGCCGCGCCGTCTCGCCAATGGGCAGCCCTTGCTCGTCAAGGCGTAGATGACGCAAGGGCGGGGTCTCGATAACCCACTGGTTGCGCGGCACACCCGGCAGCCGCAGATACGGGTGGAAACCGAAACACAGCGGCACCGCCCGATCGCCGGTCGGGGTCACCACGGTGCGCACGGTCAACGTCTTGGCGGAAAGCCGTACCGTCAGCGCCAGCAGATGCGGAAACGGAAAGCTCTCCAGCAGGTCTCGGTCGGCGCCGAAATCCACCTCCGCCGTCAGTTCATTCGCCGACTCGACCGTCACCCGCCAGCGCGGATACGCGGCGAGTACACCGTGAATCGGCAGCCCGTTGGGGTCGGGCCGCACGCCGTTGCTGCCGGGCGTGAGTATGACAGTCACGCCTTCGGCTGTATAAGAGTTGGCGCCCAACCGATTTGCCCAGGGATACAGGATCGGGATGCCCATCGTCTTCGCGTCGGTGATGTAGGCATCCAGCCCGCGGCGCTGACCCAGCAGCTCTACGCCGGAGTCGGTCAGCGACACGCCGATCATGCCGGCGTCGGGCACGAACTGCGCCTGCACCGCCGACGACGGATCGCGCAGCGTGACGATGTGCACGACGCCCAGGTTAGCTGTGCAGCGGGTCGTGTTGGATGCGCTCCGGCGGCGCCCCTTTAGCGATCAGCGCGGCCTTGGTGGCGCGCACCATCTGCGGTCCGCCGCTGATCAGGATCTGCCGGTCGCCCCACCCGCCGTATCGCGTGACGACGTCCATCAGCAGACCGGTCTGACGCAGATGCAGCCCCCGCGGCGGAGTCACATCGGGGTAGTCGGCGGCCCAGGCGGGATCGGTCGAATGCTCGGACACGGGCGACACGGACAGCCATGGATTGTGCGCGGCGATCTGCCACAGGGTTGGCAGGTCGTAGAGCTCGCACGGATAGCGGCCGCCGAAGAACATGTGCACGCGCGGATTCTCGCCCCAGCGGGTCAAGTCCATGACGATCGAGCGCAGCGGCGCCAGCCCGGTGCTGCCGGCCACCATCAGCACGTCGCCGCCGTCGCGGTCGACCTGCAGGGCGCCGTGCGGGCTGGACAGCCGCCACCGGTCGCCGGGCCGGGTCTCGCCGACGATGGCGTTGCTGACCATGCCGCCCGGCACCGCGCGGACGTGGAACTCCATGGCGCCCCCGTCATCCGGCGGAATCGCCGGCGTCAAATATCGCCATCGCCGCGGGCACTGCGGGATCGCGACGTTGACGTACTGGCCGGCGTGATAGGGCATCGGGTGGTCCAGCTGCAGCCGGACCACGGCGAGATCGCGCGATACCCGCAAGTGCTCGACCACCGTGGCGTCCCACCAGGCCGGCCCCTCGTCGGCGTCGGCCGCGCCGCACATCACCCCGGTGATCAGGTTCAGCGACTGCTTGGCGGCCTCATCGACCGCATCGGTCCACGCGTCGCCCAGTTCATCGCGCAGGGTGGTGTGCAGCGCCTGCCGCAACGTCTCGTAATGCTCGGCGATCACCCCGTATTTGCGGTGATCGCGTCCGAGCTGAGCCAAGAACGCCACCGGCGCTTCGGCGCGCTGTGCGACCAATTCGCCGTACACCCAATGCAGCGCATGAGCGAACGCTGCCCGCTGGGCGCCCATGTCCGGCGGGAACAGATCGCGCAGCGATACGTCGAGGGAAAACCAACGGGTGTAGAACCGGCCGATGAGCCCGTTGCCGTCGCTCGGGTCGATGGCGGCATGCAGCACCGCCAGCGAATCCCGGTCGTTGAGGCTCACGGGCGACGATTTTATGCGTGCCCGGGCATCGCCGTTAGAGCGCGTGAACTCCCTTGTACAACACCAGCAATCCGATCACGACGAGAATGGCCGCGATGAGCGCGGCGTGGTGCCGGTCCATCCAGTCCTTGAGCCGGGCCAGTGGGTCGTCGAGGCGCTCGCCGGCGCCGGCGTAGGCCAGTACCGGGACCGCGACCGTCGAAGCGGCAACCGTGACAAAGATGGCCGCCGAAATCCAGGCCCGGGTGACGCCCAGCCCCGCGCTGCCGATCGCCAAACCCGCTGCCGCGCAAACGAACAACACCTCGGGCCGTACCACGCCCAACACCGCCCCCGTCACTGAGGCCCGAGCGGGGGTGAGCTTCTCCAGTGATCGCATCCACACCGGCGTGCGGGTGTGGCGATGACGGCGGAACCATTGGACCGCGCCGAAAACGATGAGCGCCGCACCGACCACGATCCGCAGCCACGCGGCCCATGTCGGGGGCGATTTGTGCAGGCCGCCGAGCAGACCGGAAATCCCGACGAAGATCGCCGTCAGCGCGGCGAGCGTCGCCAGCCAGCCGCCGAAAAACATCAGGCTGGTCGGCCGCGGTCGCGGCGTTTGCAACACGAGTACCGCCGGGATGATCGACAGCGGCGACAAGGCAATGACCAGCGCGAGGGAAATCAGCCCGGTCAGCGCCGAACTCCAGCTGTGCGTCACGCCAGAAATGTAGCCGAGCGCTAGCGTTTTCGGCGCAACGTCCACGCCGGCACCCAGTGTGTGACCGTCCGCTGCTTCGAGCCGTAGACGACCGGATAGGTCACCAGCCCCCACCAGTCGCCTTGCTCGCAGATGCCCCAGCAGGTCAGCCGTCCCTCGACGACTTTGTGCAGCTGCAGACCGTTGGGGTGATACCGGCCGGAGCGGTGCGGCTCTCGCGGGAAGAGCACCGTCAGGTCGACCAGAACCGTGACCGGCGGGCGCACCACCCGGAACGGGGTGCGAAGCGGTTGGCCGTTGTAGCCGATCGACGCGAGCTGGCCCACGGATCGATCATACGTTCGAACACGCGCTCGAAGCGATGCTCAAAAATAACCTAACTTGAGCGGAACAGACTCAACCTTGACGGCGTTGAACATCGCGACAAGCATTTTTGGCAACCTCTTTGAACCCGAACGGAGGTGTCGTGGACTCTTTCAACCCGACAACCAAGACTCAGGCGGCGCTGACCTCGGCGTTGCAGGCGGCATCGGCCGCCGGGCACCCCGAGATCCGGCCCGCGCATCTGCTGATGGCCTTGCTGACGCAGAACGACGGGATCGCCGCGCCGCTGCTGGAGGCCGTCGGCGTCGAGCCCGCCACCATTCGCACCGAAACCCAGCGTCTGCTGGACCGGCTGCCACAGACCACCGGCGCCAGCTCGCAACCCCAGCTCTCCCGCGAGTCGCTGGCCGCGATCACCACCGCCCAGCACCTGGCCACCGAGCTCGACGACGAATACGTCTCCACCGAGCATCTGATGGTCGGGCTGGCCACCGGCGACTCCGATGTCGCCAAGCTGCTCACCGGCCACGGCGCGTCCCCGCAAGCGCTGCGGGAGGCGTTCGTCAAGGTGCGCGGCAGCGCCCGGGTCACCAGCCCCGACCCGGAGGCCACCTACCAGGCGCTGGAGAAGTACTCCACCGACCTGACCGCCAGCGCGCGCGAGGGCAAGCTCGACCCGGTTATCGGGCGGGACAACGAGATTCGCCGTGTGGTGCAGGTGCTCTCCCGTCGCACCAAGAACAACCCGGTGCTGATCGGTGAGCCGGGCGTCGGCAAGACGGCCATCGTCGAAGGGCTGGCGCAACGCATCGTGGCCGGCGACGTGCCGGAAAGCCTGCGCGACAAGACCGTCATCGCGCTGGACCTCGGTTCGATGGTGGCCGGCTCCAAGTACCGCGGCGAATTCGAGGAACGGCTCAAGGCTGTGCTCGACGACATCAAGAACTCTGCCGGGCAGATCATCACGTTCATCGACGAGCTGCACACCATCGTCGGCGCCGGCGCGACCGGCGAGGGCGCGATGGACGCCGGCAACATGATCAAGCCCATGCTGGCGCGCGGCGAGCTGCGGCTGGTGGGCGCCACCACGCTCGACGAGTACCGCAAGCACATCGAGAAGGACGCTGCGCTGGAGCGGCGCTTCCAGCAGGTGTACGTCGGTGAGCCGTCGGTGGAGGACACCGTCGGCATCCTGCGCGGCCTGAAGGACCGCTACGAGGTGCACCACGGTGTGCGGATCACCGACTCGGCGCTGGTCGCAGCGGCCACGCTGTCCGACCGCTACATCACCGCCCGGTTCCTGCCGGACAAGGCCATCGACCTGGTCGACGAGGCCGCGTCACGGTTGCGGATGGAGATCGACTCCCGGCCCGTCGAGATCGACGCCGTCGAGCGGCTGGTGCGCCGACTCGAGATCGAGGAGATGGCGCTGGCCAAGGAGGAGGACGAGGCGTCCAAGGCCCGGCTGGAGAAGCTGCGCTCCGAGCTGGCCGACAAAAAGGAAGAACTGGCGGAACTCACCACCAGATGGCAGAACGAGAAGAACGCCATCGACGTGGTCCGCGAACTCAAGGAGCAACTCGAGACGCTGCGCGGCGAGTCCGAGCGCGCCGAGCGCGACGGTGATCTGGCCAAGGCCGCCGAGCTGCGCTACGGCCGCATCCCGGAGGTGGAGAAGAAACTGGACGCCGCGCTGCCGCAGGCCGAGGCCCGTGAGGACGTCATGCTCAAAGAAGAGGTCGGCCCCGACGACATCGCCGACGTGGTGTCGGCATGGACCGGCATCCCGGCCGGCCGGCTGCTGGAGGGTGAGACCGCCAAGCTGCTGCGGATGGAAGACGAGCTGGGCAAGCGGGTCGTCGGGCAGCGCAAGCCTGTGCAGGCGGTCTCCGACGCGGTGCGCCGCAGCCGGGCCGGAGTGTCCGACCCCAACCGGCCGACCGGGGCGTTCATGTTCCTCGGCCCGACCGGCGTCGGTAAGACCGAGCTGGCCAAGGCGCTGGCCGACTTCCTGTTCGACGACGAGCGCGCGATGGTGCGCATCGACATGAGCGAGTACGGCGAGAAGCACACGGTGGCACGCCTGGTCGGCGCCCCGCCCGGCTACGTCGGCTACGAGCAGGGCGGTCAGCTGACCGAGGCGGTGCGCCGGCGGCCCTACACGGTGGTGCTGTTCGACGAGATCGAGAAGGCTCACCCGGACGTATTCGACGTGCTGTTGCAGGTCCTCGACGAGGGCCGGCTCACCGACGGGCAGGGCCGCACGGTCGACTTCCGCAACACCATCCTGATCCTGACGTCCAACCTCGGGTCGGGCGGCACCGACGAGCAAGTGATGGCGGCGGTGCGTGCGACGTTCAAGCCGGAGTTCATCAACCGGCTCGACGACGTACTGATCTTCGAGGGCCTCAACCCCGAAGAGCTGGTGCAGATCGTCGACATTCAGCTGGCCCAGCTGCAGAAGCGGTTGGCGCAACGGCGATTGCAGCTGGAGGTGTCGCTGCCGGCCAAGCGCTGGCTGGCGCACCGCGGGTTCGACCCGGTCTACGGGGCACGCCCGTTGCGGCGGTTGGTGCAACAGGCCATCGGCGACCAGCTGGCCAAGATGCTATTGGCCGGCGAGGTCCACGACGGCGACACCGTGCCGGTCAACGTCAGTCCCGACGGCGAGTCGCTGGTCCTGGGCTAAGAACCGGCGCAGCGCGTCCGCTATCCGTCCGCGTATCGGCGCACCCGAGATGACGACGTCGACCATCGTCATCGAGTAGTGGGTGTGGCCGCGGGCGCGGACGTGCTCCGTCGGGACGTCGGCCGCCTCGAGCGCGGCGGCGTAGGCCTCGCCGTCGTCGCGCAGCGGATCGAATTCGGCCGTCACCACGATCGCCGGCGGCAGGCCGGACAGATCGGCGGCGCGTAACGGCGCGAAGCGGGGATCGCCTCGGTCCGCCGCGTCGATGTAGTGGTCGTAGAACCATTGCAGCAGCGGTGTCGTGAGGCCATAGCCGTCCGCGTTCTCGGCGAAGGATGGTCGGGTCAGGTCGCCGTCGATTGTCGGCGTCAACAGCGCTTGGCCGATGATGTTCGGCCCGCCCATGTCTCGCGCCAGTTGGCACACCACGGCCGCGATCCCACCGCCTGCGCTCCAGCCGCACACGGCGAGCTGGTTCGGTCTGCCGCCGAGCGCCTCGGCGTTGTCGGCGATCCAGCGCACCGCGGCCATGGCGTCGTCCACCGCCGCGGGGAACCGGTGCTCGGGCGCGTGGCGGTAGTCCGCCGAGACGACGACCGCGTCGGTTCGCACGCACAGGTCCCGGCACAGCGGGTCGTCCGAGATCGCGTCGCCCAGAACGTAGCCGCCGCCGTGGAAGTACACGACGATCGGGTGCGGGCCCGGTGTCGGCGGCCGGTAGAGCCGGTACGCCAGATCGCCTGCGGCGCCGGGCAAGACACCGTCGATGATCTCGCCGACGTCCGGCCCCGGCGGTCGAGTCGATGACATCTCCAGATACATGGCGCGCGCGTCGTTGACGGACATCGATTCCATCGGCGGCAGTCCCAGCGCCGCCATTTCGTTGAGCACCATCTCGACGTCGGGCTGCAGCCGGCGCACCACCCCGTCGTGGCAATGCGAGCCGTTGGGCCCGGACAGCCGGAAGCCGAGGTAGTCGCGGGCGACCACCTCGTCGCAGCTGGCGCGGTAGAAGTCGAGGCCCGCGCAGTAGGGCAGGAAAACCCGTGGCTTGCCCGGCACATTGGCGCCCATGTACCAAGAATTCGCGGCCGGATAGAGGGTGATGTCGGCGCAGTCGTTGACGTGCTGTGTCCATCCCGCTTCGGCCGTTTCGGTGGGCTCGATGACATGGAAACCGGATGCGTTCAGGTGACCGAGGCAGTCGAGCACCCAGTCGGCATGCTGTTCGATCGAAACGACCATGTTCGACAGCACCGAGGGACTCCCGGGACCGGTGATGAAAAACAGGTTCGGGAAGCCGGCAGTGGTCAACCCGAGGTAGGTTTGCGGCCCGTTCGCCCATTTCTCCTTGAGCGCCAAGTCGTTTCGGCCCTTGATGTCGACGGCGGTGATCGCACCCGTCACGGCGTCGAAACCGGTGGCGAAGACGATCGCGTCCACGGTGAACGACTCGTCGGCGGTTTCGATGCCCGTTTCCGTGACCTGTCGGATCGGATGTTTGCGAACGTTGACCAGGCGCACGTGCGGCAGGTTGTAGGTGGCGTAGTAATCCGTGTCCAGGCATGGCCTCTTCGTGGCGATCGGGTGATCGGTCGGGCACAGATCGGCTGCCGTCTGCGGGTCGTCGACGATGGAGCGGATCTTGTTCCGGAAGAACTCGGCGAACGCATCGTTGGCCGCCGGATTGCTCAGCACATCGGCGTAGACGTTTATCGCCTCGAACAGCAGCCCGCTCTCCCAGGCGTTCTCATAGCGTTGTTGGCGTTCGGTCTCCGAGACGCTGAACGTCGGGGTGATGCTGCGTTCCATCGGAATGCCGGCCGGCGAAAGCTTTGCCGCCGCGCGATATTCCGCCTCGTTGGCCAGTTGCGCGAGCTTCTCGGGCGACAACGGGCCATTGCGGGCCGGGATCGAGAAATTCGGCGTGCGCTGAAACACCACCACCTGGCGCGCTTCGGCGGCGATGGCCGGAATCGATTGAACGCCTGAGGAACCCGTGCCGATCACCGCCACCCGCTTGCCCTTGAAGTCAACCGGCCGGTGCGGCCAGCGGCTGGTGAAGTAGACCTCGCCGGCGAATCGGTCGAGTCCGTCGACCTCGGCTTGCTTGGGCATGGACAGACAGCCCGTGGCCATCACGACGAAACGGCAGGTTACCTCGTCCCCGCCGTCGGTGCTGACCTGCCACAGCGATGCATCGTCGACCCAGCGCGCCCGCTGCACTCGCGTCGAGAAGGTGATGTGACGGCGCAGGTCATGCTTGTCGGCGACGTGATTCAAATAGCGGAGGATCTCCGGCTGGGTGGCGTACTTCTCCGACCATTGCCAGTCCCGCTGCCAGTCGGGGTCGAAGCTGTACATGTAGTCGATGCTGGGCACGTCGACCCGGGCACCGGGATAGCGGTTCCAGTACCACGTGCCGCCCAGGTCGTCGGCCGCTTCGAAAACCCGGAATCGGTAGCCGGCGCGGCTGAGGCGGTAGACAAGGTACAGGCCGGCAATACCCGCGCCGACCACGACGACGTCGACGTCCGGCGCCGGCCCGCCGGTCCTGGCTGTATCGGTCATCACCTGATCATCACGCGAAGCCGACCAGCTGTGATGAGTATCGCCATACTTGATTTCCGCCGGCCCGGCGCCGAAGCGGTAGCAAACTTTAATTCGGTTGTGACCTGCTGTCATTCTCGGTCCCGGGCTAACAGCAGCTAGGCTACGAGCGATGGTCCCGCTTTGGTTCACGCTCTCCGCGCTGTGCTTCGTCGGCGCGGTGGTGCTGCTGTACATCGACATCGATCGGCGTCGCGGTCGGGGCCGTCGTCGCAAGTCGTGGGCACGTTCTCACGGGTTCGACTACGAGCCTGAATCCACCGAGATCCTCAAGCGGTGGAAGCGCGGGGTGATCTCGACGGTGGGCGATATTCCGGCCCGCAACGTGGTCCTGGGCCAGATCCGCGGCGAGGCGGTATTCATCTTCGACCTCGAAGAAGTCGCCACCGTGATCGCGCTGCACCGCAAGGTTGGCACCAACGTCGTGGTCGACATGCGGCTCAAAGGCCTGAAAGAGCCTCGCGAGAACGATATTTGGCTGCTGGGCGCGATCGGCCCGAGGATGGTCTATTCCACCAACCTGGACGCCGCCCGGCGGGCCTGCGACCGGCGCATGGTCACGTTCGCGCACACGGCGCCGGACTGCGCCGAGATCATGTGGAACGAGCAAAACTGGACGCTGGTCAGCATGCCGATCTCCAGCACTCGCGCCCAGTGGGACGAGGGCCTGCGCACCGTGCGCCAGTTCAACGACCTACTGCGTGTGCTGCCGCCGGTGTCACAGGCCCCGGCGTCGCAGTTGGCCGCGCGCCGCAATGCCGCGCCGAGCCGCCCGCTGGCGCCTGCCGGGCGGGGCGAGGTGTCGCCGCGGCGCGCCGACGCGGCCGCGCGGCCCGAGCCGTCTCGCCGCACGTCGGCCGAGCCGGTGCGCGGCGAGAACACTCGCGGCGGAGCGGCCCGGCGCCCGCCGCCGGGCCGCAACGGCTACCAGGCCACGCATTACCAGCGCTAGGCCCGATCGCCCGGCTCAGTACACTGGCGCCGTGCCGCGTCCCGTTGCCCTGATTACCGGGCCCACGTCCGGGATCGGCGCGGGCTTCGCCCGCCGGTACGCCGCCGACGGTTACGACCTGGTCTTGGTGTCCCGCGATGCCGGCCGGCTCAACCAGCTGGCCGGCGAATTGCGCGACGAGGCCGGGCGCGCCGTCGAGGTGTTGCCGGCCGACTTGGCCGAATCGGCCGACCGCGGCAAGGTCGCCGACCGGCTGGCCGCCGGCGTCGATGTCTTGGTGAACAACGCCGGCTTCGGTACGTCCGGGGAATTCTGGACCGCCGATCCCGCGTTGCTGCAGGCCCAGCTCGATGTCAACGTGACGACGGTGATGCAGCTGACCCGCGCCGCGTTGCCGGCGATGATCGACGCGGGCGCCGGCACCGTCATCAACGTCTCCAGCGTTGCCGGGCTGCTGTCGGGCCGCGGGTCCACCTACTCGGCGTCCAAGGCGTGGGTGGTGTCGTTCACCGAGGGCCTGGCCGGCGGGCTGAAGGGGAGCGGCGTCGGCGTCCATGCGGTGTGTCCGGGTTACGTGCACACCGAGTTTCACGACCGGGCCGGCATAGACATGGCGAAGCTGCCGTCGTTCATGTGGCTCGAAGTCGACGACGTCGTCCGGGAGAGCCTGTCCGACATCGCCCGAGGCAAGGTGATCAGCGTTCCCGGCGTGCAGTACAAGGTCCTCACCGCCGCGATAAGGATGATCCCTCGGAGCTTGGCGCGCGCCACCACCAACAGACTCGGCAGTGGCCGTGGCCGCACCTGAGCGCGACGAGTTGGCGGACCTGGTGCGTCGGCTGTCGGTGGTGCACGGTCGGGTCACGCTGTCGTCGGGCAAAGAGGCCGACTACTACGTCGACCTGCGCCGCGCCACGCTGCACCACAGGGCTGCGCCGCTGATCGGGCGGCTGCTGCGTGAACTCACCGACGACTGGGACTATGCGGCGGTCGGCGGCCTGACCCTGGGCGCTGATCCGGTCGCCACCGCCGTCATGCACGCGCCGGGCCGCCCGATCGATGCGTTTGTCGTGCGCAAGTCAGTGAAAACCCATGGCATGCAACGTCTTATCGAAGGACCCGATGTCTCGGGTCGACGAGTGCTGGTGGTGGAGGACACCAGCACCACCGGCGACTCCGCCCTGACCGCGGTGCGCGCCGTCCGGGACGCCGGCGGCCAGGTCGTCGGCGTGGCGACGGTGGTCGACCGCGCCACCGGTGCAGCCGAAGCCATCGAGGCCGAGGGCCTGCCCTATCGCAGCGTGCTGGGGCTGGCGGATTTGGGGTTGTGCTAGATCACCGTGCGGGTTCTCATTGCGATGGTGGCGACGCTCCTCTTGGTGGGTGCGTGCTCGAATTCCAGCCACCGAGAAAAGATCTACGGCGCGCAGACCGCCCGACTGGGCGAGTCGTTGGCGGTGCTGGGGTGGAACATGGCGGTGTCCAACCTGCGCTGGCAAGGCGACCATGTGCTGGTCGACGTCGACGGCGCCCCGAGCGATCCGGGCAAAGCCCACGCCGACGCGCGTGACATCCGGTTCGGCCTGTACGGCGCCTTGGCGCACCCGTTGGAGGCCACCGGCATAGGCAGCTGTGAGAGCGTAAAAAATGCTGTCGTGCAGCAACTCTCAGCTCCCGTGAAGGATCGGCTGACCGGCACGGTGTGCCTGGGCCCGTTGCAGGACCGCAGCGCCGTCCGCGGTGTTTACCTCTACTCGCCGCGCGACCGGATCGCCGGCAGCGCTGCTGCCTATCCCGCGACCTTCCCGGTCGGGATGCTGCCGACCAAGGAAAACGACATCGGCATGGTCGTCAAGACCACCAGCGTGTCGGCATGGCGGGCCGACGGCACCCAGCTCAGCCAGCAGTCGCTGGGCGAGCCCGGCGTGTTCACCGGCAGCGGTTACATGCTGCTCGGGTTGGTCGCCGACACCATCGCGGCGCGCTACCGCGACGACTCCACGGCACGCGGCGGCCCGATGATGCTGCTGGCCGCCCCGAGCCAGCCGACGCCCGGGCTGGCCGCCGCCTGCGCGGCGTACGGCTCGTCGGCGCTCATCCTGCCCGAGGCGTCGCTGGACACGGTGCACGTCAGCGCGTCGCTGTGCACCCAGGGCGAGATCAACGAGGCGCTGCTGTACGCGACCGTCGCCGTGGTCGGCACCCACGCCGCCGTGTGGACCGACCATGCGTGATGAACCCGGCCCCACCGAATGGGGCGCTCCCACAGGCGGAGTCGGCCCCTGGGTGGGGCCGGCGCCGGACGACCCACGTTATGACCCGGCCCTGTTGCGCGACGGCGACACCCGCAACGTCGTCGACGCCTACCGCTACTGGACGCGGGAGGCGATCATCGCCGACATCGACACCCGCAGGCACCCGCTGCACATCGCGATCGAGAACTTCGGCCACGACGCCAACATCGGCGCGGTGGTGCGCACCGCCAACGCGTTCGCGGTGCACACCGTGCACATCGTCGGCCGCAGGCGGTGGAATCGCCGCGGTGCCATGGTCACCGACCGATACCAGCGGCTGTGCCATCACGACAACATCGCCGACCTACTGAGCTTCGCGGCGTCCGCCGGCCTCACCGTGGTCGCGGTCGACAATGTGCCCGGCGCAGCGCGCCTGGAACAGGCGGCGTTGCCGCGCAACTGTCTGCTGGTTTTCGGCCAGGAGGGCCCGGGCATCAGCGACAACATCCGCGCGGGCGCCGCGTTGACCGTGTCGATCGCCCAGTTTGGTTCGACGCGCAGCATCAACGTCGCGGTCGCCGCCGGCATCGCCATGCATGCCTGGATCACCCAACACGGAAACATCGCCAACGCCTGGTAGGGGATACTGGCTCGCGCGCAACATTCGAGTGTGCACTGAGGGCATCGAGTGTGCACACGTGGCGGGAATTCGGCGATTTTCCCGCCCTGGGCGCACAGTCGAACCCCAGGACGCGCTAAGGCAGGATCGGTTCTCATGGATCAGGTATGGGCCAATCGGGCGGTCAGCGCGGAAGCCGCCGTCGCGGGCCGGCATCTGAAGCGGCTGTGGGCGTTGCCAGGCACGCAGCTGGGTGTGGTGGCGTGGCCGCCGACCCGGCGCGACCGCTGGTTCGGCGGCTGGCATTACTGGTGGCAGGCGCATCTGCTGGACTGCTTGGTCGACGCGCAGCTGCGCGACCCACAGCCTGAGCGCCGGACCAGGATCCGTCGCCAGATTCGCTCACACCGATTGCGCAACAACGGATCCTGGACCAACAGCTATTACGACGACATGGCTTGGCTGGCGCTGGCAATCGAGCGGGCCTCTCGCGTCGCCGACGTTGACCGCCATCGGGCGCTGAACAAGTTGATGGACGAGTTCGTCAAGGCATGGGTGCCCGAGGACGGCGGCGGCATCCCGTGGCGCAAGCAGGACCAGTTCTTCAACGCCCCCGCGAACGGCCCGGCCGGAATCTTTCTGGCGCGCTACGGCGACCGGCTGCGGCGGGCTCAGCAGATGGCGGACTGGATCGACGCCACGCTGATCGACCCGCAGACGCATCTGGTGTTCGACGGCATCAAGGCGGGCTCGCTGATCCGCGCGCAGTACACCTACTGCCAGGGCGTGGTGCTGGGGCTGGAAACCGAGCTGGCCGCCCGCACCGGTGACGAACGGCACGCGCCGCGCGTGCATCGGCTGGTCGCCGCCGTCGACCAGCACATGGCGCCGTCGGGAGTGCTGCAGGGCGCCGGCGGCGGCGACGGCGGCCTGTTCGCCGGGATCACCGCGCGCTACCTGGCGCTGGTGGCCACCGCGTTGCCGGGGGAGTCCGCCGAGGATGCGGCTGCCCGCGAAACCGCCGGCGACCTGGTGCTGTCCTCCGCGCAGGCCGCGTGGGACAACCGGCAGACCGTCGAAGGGCTGCCGCTGTTCGGGCCGTTCTGGGATCGCCCCGCCGAGCTGCCCACGGCGCTCGGCAAGCAGGCCGAGTTCGTCGAGGGAGCGGTGACGGCCTCGGAGGTTGCCGAACGCGATTTGTCGGTACAGCTGTCCGGCTGGATGCTGATGGAGGCCGCATATGCTGTCAGCGCGGCCGCGGGGGACGACTCTAACGAGAGGACCATTGATGAGTAAAGTCCACCGCGACGCGCAGTCCGCCCTGCAGGGCCTGCTGAAGGACGGCATCACGATCGCCGCCGGTGGGTTCGGCCTCTGCGGCATTCCGGAAAATCTGATCCAGGCCCTGGTGGACAGCGGCGTCAAGGACCTCACCATCGTCGGAAACAACGCCGGTGTAGACGATTTCGGCATGGGCCTGCTGCTCAAGGCGCGACAGGTGAAGAAGGTGATCGCCTCGTATGTGGGCGAGAACAAGGAGTTCGAGCGCCAGGTGCTCTCCGGCGAGCTCGACCTGACGCTCACCCCCCAGGGCACGCTGGCGGAGAAGTTACGCGCCGGCGGCGCAGGCATTCCCGGCTTCTACACTCGCACCGCGTACGGAACTACACTTGCCGAGGGCAAGGACACCCGGGTCTTCGACGGCACGGAATACGTTCTGGAAGAAGGCATTCGCGCCGACATCGCTCTCGTCAAGGCGTGGAGGGGCGACACGGCGGGCAACCTCGTCTACCGCAAGACGGCGCGCAACTTCAACCCGATGATCGCGACCTGTGGCGCGGTGACGGTGGCCGAGGTGGAAGAGCTGGTCGACGTGGGCGACCTGGACCCCGACCTGATCCACACGCCGGGCATTTATGTGGACCGCATCATCGAAGGCACCAACTACGAGAAGCGCATCGAGTTCCGCACCACCAGCGGCGGCGCCGCGCTCAAGCACGACAGCCCCATTCGCGAGCGGATGGCCCAGCGCGCGGCCAAGGAACTGCGCGACGGCTACTACGTCAACCTGGGCATCGGCATTCCAACGCTGGTGGCCAACTTCATTCCCGACGACATCAACGTGACGTTGCAGTCGGAGAACGGTCTGCTCGGCATCGGCTCATACCCCACCGAAGACACCGTCGACCCCGATCTGATCAACGCCGGCAAGCAGACCATCACCAGCCTTCCCGGGTCGAGCTTTTTCAGCAGCGCCGACTCGTTCGCGATGATCCGCGGCGGCCACATCGACCTGTCCATCCTGGGCGGCCTGGAGGTGGCCGAAAACGGCGATCTGGCCAACTGGATGGTGCCGGGCAAGATGGTCAAAGGGCCCGGCGGTGCAATGGATTTGGTGTCCGGCGTCAAGCGGGTGATCGTCGTGATGGATCACACCGCCAAAGACGGCAGCCCGAAGATCCTCAAGCAATGCACGCTGCCGATCACCGGCAAGGGCGTGGTGGACATGATCATCACCGACCTGTGCGTGTTCGACGTCGACCCCGAACACGGGCTCACGCTTACCGAGTTACACCCCGGAGTGAGCGTCGCCGACGTCCGAGCCAAGACCGGCTGCGACTTTCGGGTTGCTGTCTGACCGTTCGCGGCGCCGCTTCAGCCACATCCGTCCCGCGGAGATAAACGCGGGAATCATCGACACGAACAAGATGGCCAGGATGATCTTTTCCAGGTTGTGGTGGACGAAGTCGTTGTTGCCCAAGAAGTAGCCGGCCAGCGTCGCGCCCCCACCCCAGGCAATGCCGCCCACGATGTCGAACCCGAGGAACACCGGGTAGCGCATGTAGGACACCCCGGCGACGACCGGCGTGAACGTCCGGATGAACGGCATGAACCGGGCCATGATGATGGCCATCGGCCCGTATTTCTCGAAGAACGCGTGCGACTCCGTCACATGGTGCTGTTTGAAGAAACGGGAATCTTCCTTCTTGAACAGCGCCGGGCCGATTCGCCGCCCGATGAAATACCCGGTCTGATCTCCGAGCACGGCGACGAGCGCCACGCACGGGGCCAACACCTGGATGCTGACCGGTGGGTGGGCGCTGGCGGCCAGCAAACCGCCGGTGAACAGCAGCGACTCGCCCGGCAGCAACGGAAACAGCAGGCCGGTCTCGACGAAGACGATGATCAGGATGCCCGGCAGCACCGCATGCCCGAACACGCCGTTGGCGCCCAGCCAGTACATCGGGTCGAGCAAGCCGGGTAACGCGACCAGGGTGGTAGTCATTGCCCCACAAGATACCGGGGTCGCGGGGCGGCCCTGACCAGGCGCATGCCTGTTGCGATACTAAGGAGCACGCGATCGCCTCAGGAAGGAACTTCGATGCCCATCGCAACGCCAGAGGTCTACGCCGAGATGCTGCGACGTGCCAAGGAGAATTCATACGCCTTCCCGGCGATCAACTGCACGTCCTCGGAGACCGTCAACGCCGCCATCAAGGGTTTCGCCGACGCCGGTAGCGACGGCATCATCCAGTTCTCCACCGGAGGGGCCGAGTTCGCCTCCGGGCTGGGGGTCAAGGAGATGGTGGCCGGCGCGGTGGCCCTAGCCGAGTTCACCCACATCATCGCGGCCAAATACCCGATCAACGTCGCACTGCACACCGACCACTGCCCGAAGGACAAGCTCGACGGCTACGTGCGGCCGCTGCTGGCCATTTCCGCCGACCGGGTGGCGGCCGGCAAAGACCCGCTGTTCGGTTCGCACATGTGGGACGGCTCGGCGGTGCCGATCGACGAGAACCTCGCCATCGCGCAGGAGCTGCTCAAGCAGGCCGCCACCGCCAAGATCATCCTGGAGATCGAGATCGGCGTCGTCGGCGGCGAAGAGGACGGCGTGGCCAACGAGATCAATGAGAAGCTCTACACCACCCCGGAGGACTTCGAGAAAACGATCGACGCGCTCGGCCACGGCGAGCACGGCAAATACCTGCTGGCCGCGACCTTCGGCAACGTGCACGGCGTCTACAAGCCCGGCAACGTCAAACTCCGCCCGGATATCCTTGCCCAGGGGCAAAAGGTCGCGGCCGCCAAGCTCGGTCTACCCGAGGACTCCAAGCCGTTCGACTTCGTCTTCCACGGCGGCTCGGGATCGGAGAAGTCGGAGATCGAAGAGGCATTGCGCTACGGCGTGGTGAAGATGAACGTCGACACCGACACCCAGTACGCGTTCACCCGCCCGGTCGCCGCTCACATGTTCACCAACTACGACGGCGTGCTCAAGGTCGACGGCGAGGTGGGCAACAAGAAGGTCTACGACCCGCGCAGCTATCTGAAGAAGGCCGAGGCCGCGATGACCGAGCGAGTCATCGAAGCATGCAACGACCTGCACTGCGCGGGGAAGTCGCTTTCCGGCTAGTCGCTCAGCCGGTGCGGGACTGGCAGATCTTCCACTCGTCGTCGCGGTATTGCAGATCGAAACTGCGGGTGGAGCGGATCTGCGGCGCGTAAGCCATGAACGCGGTGACGTTGGCTTCGGCGTGCCCGTCGTTGACGACGACCTGATCGATGCTGGCGACGACCGGATATTGTTTGGCCGCCGTCACCCGCCGGTAAGTGTCGGTCCAGGCACGCTCGTCGTAGTTCACGTAGCCGTCGCGGACGTCGCCGCACGTTATCCGGCGCAGCGTGGCCAGATCGCCTCTCTGCACTGCGATGTCGTAGCTCTGGATGGTGGTGCGGACCTGGTCCTCCGAAGAGGCCTTCGGTTTTTTGCTGCGCGTCAACAGCACCGTGCCCAGCACCGCGACCGCCGCAAGCGCCAGGATGATCAGGATCAATGCCAGCACCCAGCCCCAGCTGTGCTGACTCGACGGCCGCAGCTTGGCGCCCAGGCGAGGTGGAATTAGTTGCGGCACAGCGGTTTTCGGTCGTGTCTCGCTGGACCCGCTCGGGGCCTCGCGTTTCTCGAAAGCCTCGGTGACGGGTTCGGCGGTGGTCTTGATGACCGCCGTCTCCTTGGCGTCGAAACCCGGTGCGGTGAAACGACGTTCACCCCGCGGACGCCGCGGTTTGGCCGCCTCCTGTTCGCGCTCGCTCTGGCTGATCACCTCGGTCTTGGGCTCGGCCTCACGCGGCGCTACCTGATAGCTCTCGGTGGTCTGCTCGTCGGCGGCCTGCTCGCCGACGTGATCGGCGTCGGGTTCCACCTGGCCCCCGGCGCCTCTATCGCTGGCGTCTGGGTCGAACCCAGCGGCATTCGACCTGGCGTCGCGGTCGTGCTCTGATGGGTTGGCCATAGTCTTTGGAGCTTAGCGACCCGGCACCAGGTTTGTTGTGGCCAACCCAGAACTGCCCATGCCGCACGGCACAATAAGCGTCATGCCGGAGATGCGTGATCTTTTGGGGCCGGATCCGATCTTGCTGCCCGCGGACACCGAGGCCGAGGCCGAACTGCTCGCCAACGAAAACCCGGCCATCGTCGCGGCCGCGCACCCCGCGGCGTCGGTGGCCTGGGCGACGCTGGCGGAAGAGGCGTTGGCCGACGACAAGGCCATCACCGCCTATGCCTATGCCCGCACCGGCTATCACCGCGGCCTGGACCGGCTGCGCCGCAACGGGTGGAAGGGATTCGGGCCGGTGCCCTATTCGCACGAGCCCAACCGGGGCTTTTTGCGGTGTGTGGCCGCGCTGGCCCGGGCCGCCGACGCCATCGGCGAGGCCGACGAGCATGCCCGATGCCTGGACCTGCTCGACGACTGTGACCCGGCTGCCCGCGCGGCACTCGGGCTTGCCTAGCAACCGACCGAGCAGCCGGCGATACCGCTGGGCGGTTCCACCTGCAGGGTGACGTGGTCCAATCCGCGCGCGCTCAGGACCGCGCGCGCGTCCCGGAGCACTCGAGCCGAGTCGCCACGGCTGGCCAGGTGCGCGGTCACCATGTCTTTGCCGGGCACCAGCGTCCAGACGTGCAGATCGTGGACGTTGGTCACCGTGTCGACGGCGCCCAGCGCCGAGCGCAGCTCCTCGACATCGATGTGGCTGGGCGACGATTCCGACAGGATGCGCAACGCACCGGCGGCCAGCGACATCGCCCGCGGCAACACCCACAGCGCGACGAGGACGGCGACGACCACGTCGGCGTAGGGCCAGTGGGTGGTGATCGTGACCACACCGGCGATGAGCACACCGATGCTGCCCAGGGTGTCGGCGACGACCTCCAGGTAAGCCCCTTTGACGGCCAGGCTCTGCGTCGAATGCGATCGCAGCAGCAGCGCCACCGCCGCGTTGGTCACCAGCCCGGCCAGCGCCACCACGATCATCGGCATGCCCGGAACCTCTGGCGCGTTGCCCAGCCGCCCGATCGCTTCGCGAAGAATGATCGCCGCCACTGCGATCAGCAGGACGGCGTTGGCCACCGCGGTGAACACCTCGGCGCGGTGCCAGCCATAGGTGCGGCCCCCTGATGTGCTGCCGCGCCGAGCGAGCACCAGGGCGCACACGCCCATGAACGTGGCCGCGACGTCTGTCAGCACATGGGCCGCGTCGGCCAGTAGCGCGATCGAACCGATCACCAACGCGGTGGTCAGCTCCACGGCGAAGAACCCCGTCAGG
Organism: Mycobacterium fragae; assembly: GCF_002102185.1. Taxonomy (GTDB): domain Bacteria; phylum Actinomycetota; class Actinomycetes; order Mycobacteriales; family Mycobacteriaceae; genus Mycobacterium; species Mycobacterium fragae. The sequence continues at coordinate 375,461 of NZ_LQOW01000024.1, read as the reverse complement.
ATCGCCGTCGCCGCGGTCATCTTGGAGACGGTGGTCATACCCTGCAATATATGCGCAATTACGCATATGTCACAAGATCGCTCCGAGATCTACGTCAGTGTCGCTTTTCGGCGATTGTTGGGCACTGGCGTCGATCTCGGCGGCTGGGAATCAGAACCAGGCGCCCCAGAAACGGGTCAACCCGCCGCCCAGCTGCGCCAGCATCGGGGGCACACCGGACAGCTCGAAGAACCAGTAGACGAGACCGAAGAACCATTGGTTCAGCGGTGGCGCGATGAGGACCACAAGCAGAATCAGCCAGCCGAACTGCTTGAACGGTTCCAGGGCTCGCTGCGTTTCCGGGCTCAAATGTGGCTCCAGCGCGCCGTAACCGTCCAGTCCAGGGATCGGCAGCAGGTTCAGGAGCACCGCCGTGATCTGCAGGAAGCCCAGAAAGGCCACGCCGGCCCACAACACCGGGTGGGCCGGGTCGAAGAACAACTCGGTCGACCCCAGCAGCAGTACGGCCAGCAGCAGATTGGCCGCCGGCCCGGCCAGGCTGACCAGGGTGCGCCGCGCCGCGGTCATGAACGAGGTCCGTACGTAGACCGCGGCGCCGGGCAGGCCGATTCCGCCCAGCGCGATGATCAACAGCGGCAGGCCCAGCGACAGCATCGGATGGCTGTAGCGCCGCGGATCCAGGGTCAGGTAGCCCCGCACGGCGACGTCGTGGTCTCCGAATCGCCACGCCGTGAGGGCATGACCGAACTCGTGCAGGCACAGCGACACCACCCAACCGGCGATCACGAAGATGAACACCCCGACCCGGCCGGAAACGTTGACGTCGGCTCCGGCCAGCCAGGCCAGCACGCCGCCGAACGCCGTCACTCCAACAATGGCCAGAAAGATCGGGCTTGGTCGCACCGACTGGTGCACGCCGCGAATGCTCACGGCTCGAAACTACCCGACCGGCAACCGCCGCGATTGTGGGCGCAGCGCCCAGGAGGCGACGGCGAGTCCAGCGAATATCAGTGGACCTACTAACGTCTTGGCAGCATCGCCGACCCAGATGTGGGATGCCGTCGCTCCGGTGTAGATGAAGATCAGCCCGGCGTATGCCCACTCCTTGAGCCGGGGAAGGCGAGGCGCCAGCACCACCGCGCCGGCCGATAGGTAGCAGACACCGAGGATGGTCATGAAGTACAGCGGATATCCCAGATGTGTCGTGACGCCCCTGAACGGCTCCAGTTTCAAAACGCCCATCACGCCACCCACAAAACATTCCGCGACGAGCAGGGCAGTCGTCGTCCAGTAGGCGACGGCGCGGGAAACGGAAGTAGTCATTCGGGTAGGCCTCCAGGTTTGACGTTCACCTCAGAACATCGACACCTCGCGGCGGCAAAGTGTGACCACGTCACCGGACGAACAGCCAACCCTCGGGGTTCCGGTAGAACGTCGAGCGGCGCACGCTCCTGGCCGCAGGCACTCCGTCGCGGACCACGGCCGCACCGGTGGTACCCAGCTGGACCGCCCGCCCGGTTACCCAGCGACCGCGCGTCACCTTTGCTCGCAGACCGGGCAGCGCCGCCGTCGGCTCGATCCGCACCCCGTCGACGTCGCCATTGAAGAGCACGGTGTCATCGACGATGGCCTCGCCGTGCAGCAGCTGCTCGCCCTCGACCGGTAGCCATTCGGCTGCTCCGACGATGGCCGACCCGGTCTCGTCGCGGATCAGTGGCACCCGTCGAGCCGTTCCCCGCCGCGCCCGCCGGGCCGCCAGTCGTCGCGACACAAATGCCACCTCGACATCGAGCCGGTCCGCGCGCAACAACCGGGTCAGCACGGCGGCCAGGTCGGCATCCGAGCCGACCACGATCAGCCGCCGGTACTTGCCGATCGCGGAGTCGGCGTCGACGACCGGCAGCCCCCGCAGGGAACGGGGCAAACGCCGATCGCCGAATAACAGCACGGCCGTGTTCAAGGCACTCCTCGCAAATCGCTGGGATAGTGTGGGTCACCGGCTGGACCACAATAATCAGGAGAACCATGCCGGCAATCGTCCTGATCGGCGCCCAATGGGGCGACGAGGGCAAGGGCAAGGCCACCGACCTGCTCGGCGGCCGTGTGCAATGGGTGGTGCGCTATCAGGGCGGCAACAACGCGGGGCACACCGTCGTCCTGCCCACCGGCGAGAACTTCGCCCTGCATCTCATCCCGTCGGGCGTGCTGACACCCGGGGTCACCAACGTGATCGGCAACGGCGTGGTGGTCGATCCCGGTGTGCTGCTCGACGAGCTGAAAGGGCTCGAGGACCGCGGCGTCGACACCTCTCGGCTGCTCATCTCGGCCGACGCGCATCTGCTGATGCCCTACCACGTGGCCATCGACAAGGTGACCGAACGCTATATGGGCAACAAGAAGATCGGCACCACGGGACGCGGCATCGGGCCGTGCTACCAGGACAAGATCGCCCGCATCGGGATCCGCGTCGCCGACGTGCTCGACCCGGCGCTGCTGACCCAAAAGATCGAGGCCGCACTGGAATTCAAGAACCAGGTACTGGTCAAGATCTACAACCGCAAGGCGCTGGAGCCAACGCAGGTGGTCGATTCGCTGCTGGCCCAGGCCGAAAAGTTCCGGCACCGCATCGCCGATACCCGGCTGCTGCTGGGCGCCGCCCTGGAGGCGGGCGAGACGGTGTTACTGGAAGGCTCGCAGGGCACCCTGCTCGATGTCGACCACGGCACGTATCCCTATGTGACGTCGTCGAATCCGACGGCGGGCGGCGCGGCCGTCGGCTCGGGCATCGGTCCGACCCGGATCACCACCGTGCTGGGAATCCTCAAGGCCTACACCACCCGGGTCGGGTCCGGCCCGTTTCCCACCGAATTGTTCGACGAGAACGGCGAATACCTGTCCAAGACCGGCGGTGAGTTCGGTGTGACGACGGGCCGGCGTCGGCGCTGCGGCTGGTTCGACGCCGTCATCGCTCGCTACGCCACCCGGGTCAACGGCATCACCGACTACTTCCTGACCAAACTGGACGTGCTGTCCAGCCTGGAAACCGTGCCGGTATGCGTCGGCTACACCATCGACGGCAAGCAGACCCACGAGATGCCGATGACCCAGAGCGAGCTCGCCCGCGCCGAACCGGTTTACGAGGAGCTGCCGGGCTGGTGGGAGGACATCTCCGGGGCACGGAAATTCGACGACCTGCCTGCCAAGGCGCGCGACTACGTGTTGCGGTTGGAAGAGCTTGCCGGAGCACAGGTTTCGTGCATCGGGGTAGGCCCGGGTCGGGACCAGACCATCGTGCGCCGTGACGTCCTGCAAGGCCGCCCGTGACGGATTCGGCGCAGAGCCCAGAACAACTCGACCCCGAATACGAGCATCACGGCGGCTTTCCGGAATACGGCGCCGCCAGCCCGGGGCCGGGCTTCGGCCGGTTCGTCACGGCCATGCGCCGGCTGCTGGATCTGTCGGTCTCGGCCGACCCCGGCGACGACGTCTGGGATGACGCCGCCGAGCGCGCCGAGGCTCTGGTCGCGCTGCTGGCGCCGTTTCACGCTCCCGAAGGGCAGGCTCCGGCCGGTCGCTCGCCACAGTTGCCCGGGATGGGCAGCCTGCTGTTGCCGCCATGGACGATGACCAAATTCGACCCCGACGGCGTGGAGATGCAGGGCCACTTCTGCCGATTCCACGTCGGCGGTAACTCGGCCGTGCACGGCGGTGTGCTTCCGCTGCTGTTCGACCATGTCTTCGGGATGGTGGTGCACGCCGCCGGTCGGCCGATCAGCCGGACCGGCTTCCTGCACGTCGACTACCGCAAGATCACCCCGATCGAAACGCCGTTGGTGGTCCGCGGACACGTCACCTCGACCGAGGGCCGCAAGGCGTTCGTGCGCGGCGAACTGCTCGACGGCGACACGCTGCTGGCCGAAGCCAACGCACTGATGGTGCGCTTGTTGCCCGGCCAGCCGTAGGAAGGCCCGCCACGTCTGACCGTCCAGCCCTAGGCTTCCGGGGTCCAAATCCATTCGTTGATCCGGCGGACGGCGGCGAAGGAGGACCAGGCCGCTGCGGCGACGATCCGTTCGTCGGCATTGTGCCAGCCGCTGGCAGTCCGGAACTCCTCGACGATCTGGGTGTCGATCTGGTACGGAGCCAGGGCAGCCAACAGCGCGAATCGCGCGGCCGGGCGCAGCGGCTCACCGATCTCCGCGACGGCGTCATCAACCCATTGTCGAGATAGCGGTGGATGCTCGCCGTGCCACTGCGCGAGGTGCCCGGTCACCAGTTCACGGACCGGAGCAGGCAGCGCCTGCGCACCCAGCATGTCGAAAATCGCCGCTGCTCGGGTGAACGCGCCATGGATAATGGAACCGGTTGTTGCCCAAGAGAACTCGTCGAGATTGACGCCTTCGACATTGGGAAGATGTTGCAATGCAGCGCCGGGGCGCGGCGACGAGAGCAGTCGCCGCCGGATGGCCGGGCCGATTAGACGCTTGAGACCACGCGCAAGCGCGCCATTCGGCAGCAGCGACGACGGCAGGAAGATGCTGACCATGCGGTTGATGTAGTGGTAGCCCAACGCGGTGCCGACGAGTTCGGCGGCGGCCAGTGCCGGAAACGGTGGGTCCGACAGCGTGGGCGATCCCGGGGATCGAGTGGCCTTGGCCCAGGCCAGGATCCGGCGCAGGTGTGGATCAGTCACCTCGCCATCGCGGCCCGTCGCGACCTTTGTCCCGGTATCGGAGTCCGTGAGCGCATACAGCGTGGTTGTGTGCACGTCCACGCAGTACGGGCACTCGTTGATCGTTGAGATGGTCGCGGCGACAGCCTCTTTGGTCGCGCGGGACATTGTCGTCCCCGCCGCCGGTTCGCGCATGATGGCCCAGCATCCGGCCAGCGCTTCGGGGGCAGGCAAGTGGACTGCAAACGGCGGTAACAGCGCACCTGTCTCGCGCCTGACCTGATGTGCGACTGCGTCAGCGAGATCGCTGCGACCGGTCGGCAGGCGGATATATCGCACCTGCCGTCGCAAGAGCCGATCCAGCATCGGCATGGGTCCTACACCTGGGTCGAAGCACTGATCAGGGCCGGCATTCGAACCACAGCCTCGGCGGCGGCGACTTCCTCCCGTAGTCGCTGTGGGAGCGTGTCCAGGTCACCGAGGTCATCGGGGACCAGGCCCAGTCCTTCGGCGGCGGGAAGCATCGACCGCCAGGTCTCGACGATGAAGTCGACGGGGTCGCTGTCGCCGGCACTGCCGACCGGCGCGCCGAGTGTCAACCGCGGGGAACCCAGCCCCGCCCGTCGAAACAGCTTCGGCAGTGTCGCGCCGAACGCCGGGTCGAGGCCCAGGCCCGTGAAGGTGCCGGTGATGCCGTCCCTCGCCGCCCGCCACACCGGCAGGTCAGGCACGCTGCCCGCCGCGGTCATGTCGAACTCGGAAAACGCGATGAATCCGCCCGGCCGGACCAGGCCGGCGAGCTGGCGCAGTGTTGCGACCGGGTCGGGCACATGCATGAGGATCAACCGCCCGATCACCGCGTCGACGGGCTCGTCCAGGTCGATGTCGGCGATCACGGCCTGCTCGAAGCGGACCGAAGAGACAGCGCGTTCAGCGGCGCGGGCGCGCGCGAGCTCGATGATCTCGGCGGCGGCGTCCACGCCGAGCACCGTGCCCGCAGGCCCCACCAGCCGCGCGGCCAGAAACGACACATCACCGGGTCCGCAGCCCACATCCAGCACCCGCATTCCGGGTCGCAGCCCCGCCCGGCGCAGTGCATGTTCCGTGTAGTCGTCGTACAACCGTGCTTGCAATAGCAACCGCCGAACTTCGGCGTCGGCATGACCCAGTAGGTATGTGCTGCTGGACGGCATTTGATCGGTGGTCACGGCCTACCTCCAAGTCGATTGCATGATGCAACTTACAATTGCATAGTCACTTGCGTGATGCAATAGACCATCGAGATGCGTTACCCGGCTCGGGAGGCGCCGGGTCCGGGCGTCAGTTCGACATCCGCAGGCCCCAGGCCGGCGCCGCAGTCAGCGCAGGTGAAACGGGGAGTGAGACGACCTCCGCAATTGCGGTGCAGCGGCAGCAGAGGTGGACCGTCTGGGGCGAGGTAGCGATCACCCCACAGCAGCAAGGACATCAACACCGGCCACAGGTCTCGGCCCTGCTGCGTGAGGTGGTATTCGTAGCGATCCGGCCGTTCCTGATAGAGGCGGCGCTCGAGCACGCCCGCCTCCGTCAGCCGCGACAGCCGATCGCTGAGCACGTTGTGCGCCACCTTTAGCCGAGCGCGGAAATCATCGAACCGGCGCACCCCGCGCAGGGCATCCCGAACGATCAGCAGCGTCCACCGGTCGCCGATCAGTTCCAGGCTGCGGGCGATCGAGCACACCTGATGCTGGTAAGTGCGCGGAAGCATAACTGCCATGTTACTTGCATCACGAAAGCAGCCCGTCGTGTCAGCGGACCTATTCTTGAGCACGACTATGACTGAGGGAGAAGGTGAGCCCGTGGCCGAGGGCGTGACGCGAGACGAGCCGACCCACGGGAAGCACGAACCATCTGACGCTGACCGTGACTCGCACCGCACCCGGGTAATGCTGCTGGGCTCGGGGGAATTCGGCCGCGAGCTCGCGATCGCCTTTCAGCGGCTTGGCGCTGAGGTGATCGCCGTCGAGCGGTATGCCGACGCGCCTGCGCATCGAGTCGCCGATCAGTCACTGGTGGTCAAGCTGACCGACAGCGACGAGTTGACCGCGGTGATCGGGCGGCTACAGCCGAATTTCGTGGTGGCGGTAACCGACGTGGTCGCCCCCGATGCGTTGACCGCCGCGGCCGAAGGCGGTTTCGCGGAGGTTTTCCCCACCGCGCGCAGCGTCCGGCTCACCGCCGATCGGGAAGGCTTGCGGCGGCTGGCCGCCGACGAGCTGGGGCTGCCCACCGCCCCGTTCTGGTTCGCCGGATCGCTCGATGAATTACGCGCGGTGGCCGACCATGCCGGTTACCCGCTGCGCGTGCAGCCGGCGGCGCGGGTGGCCGGCCAAGGGCAGTCGGTGATCTCCCAACCACAAGACGTCGAAGCGGCCTGGCAGCACGCGCTGTCCGCAGGCGGCCCGCTGACCCATAACCGGGTCATGGCCGAGACCATCGTCGAGGTCGACGTGCATGTCACACTGCTGACCGTGCGCAGGGACGGGCCGACGGGTCCGGTGCTCGAATTCTGCGCGCCGATCGGGCACGACGAGCCCGCCGGTGAGGTGCTGGAATCCTGGCAGCCGCAGGAGATGAGCCCGGTCGCGCTGGACGCCGCCAAGTCGATCGCCGCGCGCATCGTCAAGGCGCTCGGGGGGCGTGGCCTCTTCGGTGTGGAACTGATGGTCCGCGGCGACGAGGTGTACTTCAACGACGTCAGCGCCCTGCCGTATGAGTGGGGCCTGGTGACGCTGCGTACCCAGCGGCTATCGGAGTTCGAGCTGCAGGCCCGGGCGATCCTCGGTCTGGCCGCCGACACCATCATGATTTCGCCGGGCGCGGCGCAGCTGATCTACTCCGGCCACGACGCCGTCGACACCGTGACCGAGGACACCGGTCCGATCGGCGGCGCGCTGGCCCAAGCGCTGGAAGTGCCGGAAAGCGACATCCTGGTGTTCGACCGGCATCAGCCCGACGGCGGGCGCCGGCGCGGGCTGGCCGTGGTCACCGCGGCGGATGTGGCGACCGCACGCGACCGGTCCCGGCAGATGTCGGTCGCTCTGCGAAAGGTCTGGCACTCCTGAGCGACAGGCCGGTCGGCACCTGGTAGCTCAGCTGTTGTAGATTGGATCTGCTTCATGAGATGCCATCGCCAAGCTCCGACTTGATGGCACGCCAACCCCACGCTCGTGGGTGGCTCGGATGACGAAGCGGCCGGCACCAACCGGTGACGACAAGAGCGCCTCCTGCGGTGGAGGCCCGACCTTTCGGGAGTACTGCAATGCCTCTCGCGAGTCCACGGACCAGGTAAAACACGCATGTGCACAGAGCAAACACGCGCCTACGCAGGAGATATCACGCCGGAGCAGGCCTGGAAGCTGCTCAGCGAGAACCCCGAGGCGGTGCTGGTCGATGTGCGCACCGACGCGGAATGGCGATTCGTGGGCGTGCCTGACCTGTCCAGCCTGGGGCGTGACGTCGTCTACATCGAGTGGAACCGCACCGACGGGACGCGCAACGACGACTTCGTCGCGGAACTGATCGACCACGTCCCGCCCCGCGACGACCGGCCGGTGGTTTTCCTGTGTCGATCCGGCAACCGCTCTATCGGCGCGGCCGAGGCCGCCACCGAGGCCGGTATCGCGCCGTCCTACAACGTGCTGGACGGTTTCGAAGGACATCTCGATGACGAGGGCCACCGCGGCGGGGTCGGCTGGCGGGCTATCGGATTGCCCTGGAAGCAGTCATGACCGACAAGCCTTCGATCCGCACACCGGCACCGCTGCCCGACGGCGTCGGTCAGGCCACCATCGGTGTGCGCGGCGGCATCATGCGGTCGCAGTTCGACGAGACCGCCGAAGCCATGTATTTGGCGTCCGGCTATGTCTACGACTCCGCGGCGGCCGCGGAGCAGGCGTTCGCAGGCGAGACGGACCGCTATGTGTACTCCCGCTACGGCAACCCGACCATCACGATGTTCGAGGAACGATTGCGCTTGATCGAGGGCGCCCCCGCGGCGTTCGCCACCGCGAGCGGGATGGCGGCGGTGTTCACCTCGCTGGGCGCCCTGTTGGGCGCCGGTGATCGGCTGGTTGCTGCGCGCAGTCTGTTCGGGTCGTGTTTCGTTGTGTGCGACGAGATCTTGCCGCGCTGGGGGATTGAGACAGTCTTCGTCGACGGCGACGACCTCTCCCAGTGGGAAAAGGCGCTCTCGGTGCCGACGCAGGCGGTGTTCTTCGAGACGCCGTCGAACCCGATGCAATCGCTGGTCGACATCGCCGCGGTCACCGAGCTCGCCCACGCTGCCGGTGCAAAAGTGGTGTTGGACAACGTCTTTGCCACTCCACTGCTGCAGCAGGGCTTTCCGCTCGGCGTCGACGTGGTGGTCTACTCCGGTACCAAGCACCTGGACGGCCAGGGCCGGGTGCTTGGCGGGGCGATCCTCGGTGACAAGGAGTACATCGACGGCCCGGTGCAGAAACTGATGCGGCACACCGGACCTGCGATCAGCGCGTTCAACGCATGGGTACTGCTCAAGGGCCTCGAAACGCTGGCGATTCGCGTTGAGCACGCCAATGCTTCGGCACACCGGATAGCCGAGTTCCTCGAGGACCATCCGGCGGTGCGGTGGGTGCGTTACCCGCTCCTGCCGTCGCACCCCCAGTACGACCTCGCCAAGCGACAGATGTCCGGCGGCGGTACCGTCGTCACCTTCGAACTCGACGTCCCCGAGAGCGCGGCCAAGAAGCGCGCGTTCGAGGTGCTGGACAACCTGCGGCTGATCGACATCTCCAACAATCTCGGCGACGCGAAATCCCTTGTCACCCACCCGGCGACCACCACCCACCGGGCAATGGGACCAGATGGACGGGCCGCGATCGGCCTGGGCGACGGCGTGGTTCGGGTGTCGGTCGGGCTGGAAAGCACCGACGATCTGATCGCCGATCTCGACCAGGCGCTGCGTTAGCAGAGGCTCTTCCAAAGCATGACGGTTCGGCTGCTGAGCGCGGTGGCGGTCGCCGTATCTGTGGCGACGCTAGCGGGCTGCACAGAGACTACGGGCGGACTGGCGGTGAGGGCGCCGACGAACCCCAACGATGCGATCGTCGCGCTGATGGACACCGGTAGTTATCCCACCACGGCGGGTCCGCCGCCCGGCAATGCCGGTCGTGATCCAACCGCGGCCGCCGTTGTGGAAGCGCGGCGCATGGCTCAATATGTGTTAGGTCCCTGGCAGGTTGACGCGACATTGGTGCAGCAGGACCATTTCGCCACCTCACCGCTCGCGACACCCGGTAACCTGGGCGCAGCGTTGGCCTATCCGCTTTCAATGTGGCCTGGCGTACAACAGTTCGTCGATATCGGCGTGACCCATCATTTCGTCGCAGGGCTTACCACTGGCCGGGTGGGCACTGGCATAGTTCGGAGATTGCAAAACGCCGTCATGCGGTTCCCCGACCCGGATTCGGCCGCGGCAGCGGCTCGTGACATGGCGGGGGTTAGCCCATCCACCCAACTAGAGCCGGTGTCGTGGTTTCCTCGGCCAACCGCCCTTCGTCAACCACTCGATGCCGAGTGGCGGCCCGAAGCGTGCGCCGAGGTCTCCTCGAACCCTGTCCACCCTGAGTTCGCAGCATCCGCTTCCACCGATGGTCGTGGGGTACTGCGCACCTTCACCGCCCACGGGTCATATGTCCTTTATCAATTTGTCATCGCGGGGACCACTGACGTCGCGTGTACCACCGTCGTCGATGCGCTGATCAAGCAAGAAGCCATGATCGACCAGTTTGTGCCCACGGAGCCAGCGAAAATGGCTGAGCTACCACGAGATCCGTCGGGCCAACTGGCGGCCCGCACCCTCTGGGCAGCGGACGACCGTGGGCCCTGGAGCGAAGGGGTGTGGCAGCCGGATGCTTGGCTGCATTTCGAGTACGACCCCGTTAAAGCGGCCGCCCTGTTCACCGCCGCGGGCATCGACTGGGTGTCTCAGCGGCTGACCACGGTCTACCAAGCCCGTGATGCCGCGGCAGCAACCCGCGTGGTTGACCAATTCACGGCCGAGACAAACGCCTTGTTGGACGTCAAATCAACCGCGACCGGAGTACCTGGCTTCCCGGGAGCCGAATGTTTCAACCGCGCGGGGTGGACGCCGGGACCCGCGACCGACCTAACGACCGTCACCCAATCTTGGTGGCGCTTCAAGTGCATCGCGCAGGCGGGCCGGTATGCCTTCGTTGCCGTCTCCGACCAGGAAAAGGACGTCAAGCAGCAGATCTCTGCGCAGTACCGCATCTTGGCCGGCGAATAGCCGCACCGAGACGCGGGTGAAAGCAGGGAACCAGCTGCGGCACAGAACGTTTCGCGAGCGCGCCTGTTCGGCCGGCGCCCCGGATAACAGCGAGATAACGGGTCGCTGCGTAACAACTCAGCGCGACGCGCCCAGCAAATACCGGGGACATGACCTTGCGCAAATTATGGTCAGTTGGTGTATCGCCGAACGGTGTTGAAGCTCCCGTTGCTGCTGGCAGCAGGCTCGGCTTTGGCACAATCGCCTCGTGGCGCCGCGGAACCACCGCGTGCCTCAGGCGAGCCCAGTCGGTGGTCACCGGACCGCGCCAATAGCTGGTATCAAGCGCAAGGTTGGCGAGTCGGCGCCAACTACATCACCTCGAATGCCATCAACCAGCTCGAGATGTTCCAGCCCGGCAGCTATGACCCCCGGCGCATCGATACGGAACTGGGTTGGGCGCGGTTTCACGGCCTCAACACGGTGCGGGTCTTTTTGCACGATCAGCTGTGGGCCCAGGATTCTCGGGGCTTCCAAGCCCGGCTTGCGCAATTCGTCGGCATCGCGGCGCGCCACCGCATCAAGCCACTGTTCGTCTTGTTCGACTCGTGTTGGGACCCGCTGCCAAGAGCGGGGCGGCAGCGCGCGCCGAGGCCCGGAATCCACAACTCCGGTTGGGTGCAAAGCCCCGGCGCCGAACGCATCGACGACCGTCGCTACACCCGCACTCTGCACGACTATGTCACCGGCGTCATGGGCCAGTTCCGCAATGACGATCGCGTATTGGGTTGGGATCTATGGAATGAACCGGACAATCCGGCGCGCCAGTACAGCGACGTCGAAAGACCGGACAAGCTGGAACGTGTCACGGAGCTGCTGCCCCAGGTGTTCGCGTGGGCGCGTTCGGTTGATGCCCGTCAACCGCTGACGAGCGGCGTGTGGGACGGCGAGTGGGCAGATCCGGCACGCCGCAACGCAATCAGCGCCATTCAGCTGGACAACTCCGACGTGATCACCTTCCACTGCTACGACGCGCCCGCGAACTTCGAGTCGCGCATCGCCGAGCTTGCCCCACAGGGTCGGCCGATCCTGTGCACCGAATACATGGCCCGGTCCATGGGCAGCACGGTTGACGGAATCCTGCCAATTGCCAGACGGCACAACGTCAGTGCGGTCAACTGGGGTTTGGTCGCGGGCAAGACGCAGACCTACTTCCCGTGGGACTCATGGGATCACCCTTACACGACGATTCCGAAGCCGTGGTTTCACGACCTGTTGCGACCCGACGGACGGCCCTATCAGGGCAGCGAGATTCAAACAATCCGGACGCTGAGCGGCTCGACGGCCGGCTAGCGTCCTACCCGGTTGCCTGCTGTTCGGCGTGTTCGGCTTGTTCGGCCGCCGCCAGCGCTTCCTGCGTCTGCGCTTGCAGCTGGCTCATCGCGAGCCGCGCGTAGATCATCTGGCTGGTGATCGCCATCTGGCCGCGGCGGTGGCCCAAAAACGTGATGAACCAAGCGATCACCGTGGTGAAGCGGTTCTTGAAGCCGACGAGGTAGTACAGGTGTAGCACCAGCCAGGCCAGCCAGGCGATAAAGCCGCCGAACTCGAGCTTGCCGATCTGCGCGACGGCGCTGAATCGCGAGATCGTCGACATGCTGCCCTTGTTGAAGTACTTGAACGGGTCACGGTCGGCGGGCTCGTCGCGGCCCTTCAGTGAGCGCTTGATAAGCTTGGTTGCATAGTGCGCACCCTGGATCGCGCCCTGCGCCATCCCGGGCACTCCGGGTACCGCCATCAGATCGCCGATGACGAACACGTATGGGTAGCCCTTGACGGTGAGGTCTGGCTCCACCAAAACCCTTCCCGCTCGGTCGGTTTCGGTGCCATCGGACTGTTCGGCGATGAGCTTGCCCAGCGGGCTGGCCTGCACACCGGCGGCCCACACCTTGCAGGCGCATTCAATACGTCGTTCGGCGCCGTGTTTGTCCTTGACGGTGATGCCCTTGTAGTCGACGTTGGTCACCATCGCGTTGAGTTGGATCTCGACGTCCATCTTCTCCAGCCGGCGCTGTGCTTTCAGACCCAGCTTCTCGCCCATCGGCGGTAACACAGCGGGCGCGGCGTCGAGCAGGATCACCCGGCAGTCGCTGGGCTTGATCGTCCGAAACGCCCCGGCCAGGGTGCGCTCGGCCAGCTCGACGATCTGGCCGGCCACCTCGACACCTGTCGGCCCAGCACCGACGACCACAAACGTCAGCCGGCGTTCCCGCTCCGCGGGGTCGGTGGTGACCTCCGCCGCCTCGAATGCGCCCAAGATCCGGCCGCGCAGCTCCAGCGCGTCGTCGATGGTCTTCATTCCCGGTGCCCAGGTGGCGAACTCGTCGTTGCCGAAATACGACTGCTGCGCCCCCGCGGCGACGATGAGGCTGTCATACGGGGTCACCGTGTGCATGTCCATCAGCTTCGATGTCACCGTCTTCGCGTTGAGGTCGATCCCTTCGACCTCGCCGAGCAGCACCCGAGTGTTTCTCTGTTTGCGCAGAATCAGCCTTGTGGTCGGAGCGATTTCGCCTTCGGACAGGATGCCTGTGGCCACCTGATACAACAGCGGCTGGAACAGATGGTTGGTGGTCTTCGAGATCAGGGTGACGTCGACGTCAGCTCGCTTCAACGCCTTGGCCGCGTAGAGCCCGCCGAATCCGGATCCGATGATGACGACGCGATGACGTTGCTCGACAGCCGGCATGCTCATCCTCTCAAGCGATTTCAGCGGCGGACGCGCTGACCTTGCCCAGCCGGCTCCACGGCCGCACACTCGCCTCGGCCATTTCCATCGCCTTCGCGGTGAATACCCGGAACCCGAGATGTGGCTTGTATCCGTGGATTTCGCTGGTATCCAGCGCCTGGATGAACGCCAGGATCTGCCGGCTGAAGACTTGCCCGGGCACCAGAATCGGGAACCCCGGCGGATACGGGGTGACGAAGGTGGCCGAGACCACCTGCTGCCCGGACTCCATCCGCTCTTCCACCTCGTCGGCCGCCAGGTATTCGCAGAACGTGTCGTCATAGCCCAGGTAAAATGCCCGTCGCACATCGCCATCCGGCGTGGAGGTCCCGTTGCCTCCGTCGTGTTCGAGGAAGCACGAATGGAATCCGCTGAAGTCCGGCAGCGGCGCCGACGGGCTGGTCAGCCGCAGCACGGCCCGCTCATGATGGGCGCGATCGGTCAGGCTCATGTCGGCGATCTTGTCATCGAGTTCCTGGGCGAGGTTGACCAAGACTTCGACCAGGTAGGCGACCGAACTGCGGGTGGTGCCGATGTTGGTCATGAACAGCACGGTATTCCGCGAGGTCTTGTTGATCTGGACACCGTAGCGGTCCATCAACTGAGCGCGTTTGAAGGTGTCGCCATCGATGCCGGTGCCGCCGATATAGAGCGTGATGCGGCTGGGATCGAGGACGAACTCGTCTTGCTCCCACGCCGTGGCCATGTTGCGCAGTCCAGTACGCAGCGGCTGGTCGAGGTGGGAGGGCCGGAACTGATCCGGAATCATCTCCGCTGTCGACAGGCAGTGCATGTACTTGCTCAGCAGCGGGTGCTTGTCGATCGCGTCGCGCAGCTGCATGGCGTTTTCGACCTGCTTTTGCACCAGCTCGACGCCTTCCAGGTCGGCCTGCCGGCGTCCGATGTCCAGCGAGGCGAGCACCTGATAGTTCGGCGAGGTGGAGGTGTGCGCCATGTACGCCTCGTGGAAGGGCTCTTCCACCTTCTGATCGAAATCCTGGTCGTAGACATGGATCATCGATCCCTGCCGCAGCGAAGTGAGCGTCTTATGGGTGGACTGCGTCGCATAGACCCGCACCCGGGCACCGGCCGGGTCGGGCAGCAGGCGCGCGTTCAGCAAGGTCTCGTCGTCGGCGCCGGCCATCTGTTTGGCGTAGTCCAGATAGGCCTGGCGATACTCCGGTGAGCGCAGCCGCTCGCGGATCGCCCGCGCCGCGTGCATCGCGGTGCGCTTGCGATACACGTGATGGAACCGGGCGAACGCGAACCATGCTTCGTCCCAAAGGAATACCAGATCGGGCTTGATCGCCAGACATTCTTCCATTACGCGTTCGACGTCGTAGACGATGCCGTCGAAGGTGCAGTTGGTCAGCGTCAACAGCTTGACCCGGTCCAGCTTTCCGGCGGCCCGCAAGGCCAGTAGCCGCGACTTGATCTCGCGCAGCGGAACCGCGCCGTACATCGAATACTGGTTGAGCGGGTAGGCGTCCAGGTAGGTGACCTGGGCGCCGGCCATCATCAGCCCATAGTGGTGGGATTGGTGGCAGTTGCGGTCGACCAGCACGATGTCGCCGGGCGCCACCAGCGCCTGTTCGACGATCTTGTTGGCGGTCGAGGTGCCGTTGGTGACGAAGAAGGTGTGCCGCGACCCGAATGTCTTGGCCGCCAACGCCTGCGCCTCCCGCAGCGGGCCGGTGGGCTCCAGCAGCGAGTCCAGTCCGCCGCAGGTGGCCGAGGTCTCCGCCAGGAACACCTCGAGACCGTAGAAGTCGATCATGTCGGAGATCCAGTGGGAGCCGACGATCGACTTGCCCTGAGAGATCGGCAATGCGTGGAAGACGCCAGTCGGGCGGTGACTGTATTCGCGCAGCGCAGAGAAGAACGGGGTCCGGTAGCGCGCGGCGATGCCTTCCAGCAGCGACAGGTGCTGATCGAGCCCGGCCTCGCCGCCGTGGAAGACCCGCCGGAAGTGGTGCCCGAGCCGGGCGGCGACATCTTCTACCTCGAGTTCGGTGATCAGATACATGTCGATCTCGGGGCGGCTGTCCTTGATGGCGCAGGCCAGGATCGCTGCCCGCTCCTCCGGTGAATGCTCGGCGAGGTCCTCAGCGATCTGCGCGTCGACGAAGTGCGACAAGGCCGACAGGTCCCGACGCGAGCGATGAGCGAATCGCCGCGTTATCGCGCACGCCTGCACGCTTGCGTTGAGCCGTGCTGCGATCACCGCCTCGTCGCCGCTTCCGACGACGACGATTTCGTAGACGAAGGCATCATCCGGGCGGCGACGGCTGTGAATCTCCTTGCGCAGTGCGCGTTCCTGCGCCTCGGTCATCGTCGCGACGATCAGCAGCTCGAAGTACGGACGGGCCGACCGGTGCAGACCGAGCACCTCCAGGGCGCCCTCTTCCGCGCCGAGCGCCCCGGTATCACTCTCCAATGGAGAGACCATCACCCCACTGCGGTAAGACTCGGTGACCAGCGCCCGGTTGATCTTCGACACTGCCCTGCCGAAAATCTCGTACGCGCCAGTGGCGAAAAGGCGGTGCGTCTGATTGAAGACGTAAATGCCCGGGAACGCCCAGTAGCGCTCGAATGGTCGCAACTGCGATAGCAGCCCGTCGACCAACTCGACGAGCTGCGAAAGATCAGTTCCGCGGGCCGCGGCGGTCGAGAGCCGCCTGCTCGCTTCTTCCAGCCGACACCAGGCATCGGCGCGGAACTGCCATGCGGTGTTGTACGCGTGCGGATTTACGTCAGCCATCCAGCCTCCAACCCCTATGGGTTCAGGCTAGGCCGACAGCGCAGTTCAGGCGACGTTTTGGAAGATCAGTCCCGGTGCTCGACGACGCCGGTCGCGTGTTGGGCTCGGTCCTCATAGGCGGCGCGAGCCGTGGCATCGACGTTGAGAAACACTGTGTCGGTGCCGGTCTTCTTGCCGAGCCAGCGTCGGCTGCGGGCCGACAGCATCATCGTCATGATGCCGACCCAGCGCGACCAACCGGGCACGGATGCTTGGACTTTGGGTTTGTCGAGCACCTTGACGATGGCAGCGGCGACAACCTCGGGCTGCACCGGCTTTGTGGCGGCGTTGGTAGCGGTGCCGGAGATCAATTCGGTGTTGGTGAACGCCGGCAGCACCGCGGTGACGTTGACGCCATGCGGAGCGAACTCGTCGGCCATCGCGCTGGACAGCCCGACGACCGCGAACTTGGTGCCGGCGTAGACAACCTGGCCGGGCACCGCCACCATGCCCGCCATCGACGCGATGTTGACGATGTGGCCGCTGCGGCGTTTCACCATCTCCGGCAGCACCAGCTGGCAGCCGGTGAGCACGCCGTAGAAGTTGACCTCGATCGAGGAGCGGATCGCCTCCTGCGACTGCTGCAGGAACGGGCCGACCGGCATCACGCCCGCGTTGTTGATCAGCACGTCGATGTGACCGCCACCGTTGGCGCGGGCCTTGTCGAGGAAGGCCGCAAACGACTCGCGATCGGTGACGTCGAGCGGATGGCCGCTGACCGAGCCCAGGCTGCTCATGGCCTTGACGGCCTGCTCCAGTACGTCGACGTCGCGGTCGCCGATGACCACTCGCGCACCACGGGCCAGCAGCGCTTTGGCGGTCGCATGCCCAATGCCGCGGGCAGCGCCGGTGATGACGATGGTTTTACCCCTGATGTTGTCTGTCACGACCACGGACTTTACAGGTGTCAATCTTGGTCGTCGGCTTCGTAGGCGATGTCGAGCCGTTGTTCGGGGCGGCGCGTTTCCGTGCGCAGCACTCTGTCGTAGTAGGCCTTGTCGGCCTCGATCAGCGGTGGCTGCACGATGCTGCGCGGCCACAACCGGTTGACCCGAACGACGTCGATCTCGATTGCGTAGACGATCACCGTCGCCTGCAGCGCCAGCCACGCCAGCAGCCCCAGCACCACACCGAAGAATCCGGCCACCGCTTGGGCGTGCCGGAGCTGATGCGCGACGATGACTCCGGCCGCGGTGAGCAGCAGTTGCCAGCCGACGGCGCTGATCGCGGCACCGGGCAGCATCGCGCGGGTGGCTACTTCTCCGGCGGCCGAGATGCGAAAGAGCGCGAGGAAAAAGCCGGTTCCGAGCACGATGCCGACGACGAAACTGACTGTCCGCGCGGGCAACCCCCCAAACCCCCACGACTCCGCCGCTCCGGCGGCGGCGCCCGATGCGCCGGTGACAGCGACGATGAGCCCAAGCACCAGCAGTGTCGCCAACATCCGCAAATACCTGTTCGGGAAGCCGGGCCAGTCGACCTTCGGGACGGCCCACAGCGTATTGAGCGTGTTCTGCAGGGCGTTGGCGAATCCGCGGGCGCCGTATAGCGAGCCCAGGATGCCGACGACAAGGGAGAAGGTGTTGCCGAAGTTGGCCACGCCCAGCTGCTGATGGAGTTGCCCGCCGACGATCGGGAACTCCGCGAACGCCGAATTCACCAGGTGCTGTTGCAGTTTCGGGTGCGACCGCAAGACCACACCGGCGACGGCCGTCAACGCCAGCAGCAGAGGAAAAGTAGCGACAAACGCGTAGTAGGCCAACAGCGACACCAGATAGCCCGCTTGGTCGTCACCGAACTTCCGCACGACCGCGATCGGAAACCCGACCACCGGGTGCCGTTGCTGCCACGCGTCGAAGCCCCGAGCGGCGCGTTCCACCGGGTTCATTGACTCGGCATACCCAGAAAGTGTCGCGGCTAGGCGCGCTTGACGGCGTGCGCTCGGCGGCGGGATTTGGGCGACATCATCAGCGCGCCGTCGGGTCCGCCGGTGAAGGTCAATTCGCGCCGTAATCGTTGGCCGGGAACCAGGTCGAGTTCGAAGCGCTGGGCCAAGGTGGCGACTATCAGGATTGCCTCGAGGGTGGCGAAGCCGGAGGCGACGCACATCCGTTTGCCCGAGCCGAACGGGATGTGGGCGCGACGCTGGCGGGGGTCGAAGTTCTCCTTGAGGAACCGCGACGGGTCGAAGGTTTTTGCATCTGCCCAGAAGCGCTCGTTGTGGTGGACACCGTGGATGAGGATGGCGACGGTGGTGCCGGCCTTGATGGGGTAGTCGCCTAGGACGTCAGCGGATTTCGCCACCCGGGCCAGTCCCATGATCGGCGGGTAGCGGCGCATCGCCTCGGCGACCACGGCCTGCGTCCAGGGCAGGTTGTCGACATCGTCCGCGGTGGGTTCGCGGCCCGCGAGCACCTGGTCGAGTTCGCGTTCGAGTTCGGTTCTGGCTTGCGGGTTTTCGCTGAGCAGATACCACGTCCAGGCCAAGGCGGCAGCGGTGGTCTCGAAGCCCGCGCCGAGGAAGGTCATGAGCTCGTCGCGGATCTCCAAATCGGTGTAACGATAGCCCGTTTCGGGGTCTTCGGCCGCCATCAGCAGGGCCAGTAGGTTGTCGGTCCGTGGCATTTTCCCATTGCGGCCGTCGGCGATCAGCTGGTCGAGGAAACGCTCGATACGCCGCAGGCCCCGCACCGTGCGCGGCGCGAACAGCGTTGCTTCCCAGCGCAGTAAGTTGATGGCCAGCCGGGGTGACCGTAGACGATCCGCGAGCCAGCGCAGCGGACGCGACCCGCCGCCGATGAACCCGTAGCCGAAAATGGTCAGCAGCCGAGCGAAGTCGATGCGCATCTGTTCGGCCAGTTCGCCGGTCAGGTCGATGCCGAACATGGTGCGGGCGATGACATCCATCGTGATGTAGTTCATCTCGGCCGCGATATCGAGGGGGCCGGCGGTGTTTTGCCAGCGTTCGGCGGCGGCGACAGCGGCCGCCGTCATCTGCGGCGCAAGTGCGTCGACGTTACGCTTGGCGAAAATCGGCTGCACCAGGCGGCGGTTGCGTTGCCAGAGTTCGTCGTTCAGGTCGGTGACCAGGCCGCGTCCGAAAGCGACTGCCAGAAGGTCGTATTCGGCGCTCTTGGCATAGTTGTCCTGGTTGGACACCAGAACGTGGCGGGCAATGTCGGGGTTACGGACAACGACGAACTTGGCCAGCGGTGCACGGGCCACCATGATGTCGTCCTGGCCGGGCAGCCGGGCCGCGTAGTCGAAGATGGTGTGCCGGTACCCCGCCCAGATTCCCGCCAGCGCCAGTCGCCACGCCCCGAGCCAGCCGACCTTCGTGTGCTGCCACCTGACGAACGTCGGCGCCCAGCGCGGCGGGTGAAGCTGTGGGCGTGGTGCGCGCATGGACCGTCTTCTTCCTGGGACCTGCGGTATACGGTACCGCCGGTTCCGTAGAGCGTCTATCCCCATTGTTTCGGCGAGCCATTTTGTGTCGGAGGATTGCGCTAGGATCGAAAGTATGTTCGATATTGGCCGACTGCCGACGCCCAAGACTCCGAGGCGCCCCCCGCCCCCGGGGGAGAAGCGGGAGAGCACGCGGGCTGCTGAGCGCGCCACCCGTATCGCGCACGAGCGCGCTGTCAACGAGGCCCGCATCGCCGCCGATGCGGCCCGCACCGCCGCGCGGATCGCAGCCTGTAACGACCCTCCGCCCTTCTAGGCTTCGGCTGCACGCTTGATTCGCTTGAGGGTTTCTTCGATGCCTCGGTTCATTTGGTGACCGCGTGGCATGAGCATTTCGACCGCTCGGTTTGCGAGTGAGCACCAAAGGAATTCAAACGACTCGGTCAGTACGGTGCCGTTGGGGGAGCGCGCAAATGTGTATTGCCAACGGGTTTCGGCTCGCCCGGCCCGGTCATTGATCGTGGTGAAGGCAAACTCGCGACCGGGATCGGCGACGTCGACGATTGCCGTGCGTTGCCAGCGCAGACCGCCCCGTCGGTTGTAGCCCCGGAATCGGGCTCCGGGCGCTGCCGCCGTTGCGCCGTCCAGCCATTCGCATCGATAGCATTCCGGGCTCCATTCGCCCATGCGGGTGACGTCGGCGATGAGGTCGTACACGGTCTGCGGCGCGGCGGCGATTTCGATAGTCGCCTGCCCGCGTTGCGCTGTCGGCATCGGATCGGCCCCTCTACAGGCCCAGGTCCTTGGCGATGATGGTCTTCATGATCTCAGTGGTTCCGCCGTAGATCGTCTGGATGCGGGCGTCGACGAACGCCCGCGACACCGGGTACTCGCGTATATAGCCGTACCCGCCGTGCAACTGCAGGCAGCGGTCGGCGGTACGTACCTGCAGTTCGGTCGTCCACCATTTCAGCCGGGCCGCCCGGGCCGCGGTGAGCCCACCGGCGAGGTGCTCGGCGAGGCAGTCGTCGAGATAGCTGCGCGCGACATCGAGTTCGGTGGCCAGCTCGGCAAGCGCGAACTGGGTGTTCTGCAGGCCGGAGATCGGGGTGCCGAACGCGCTTCGCTGCTTGACGTAGTCGAGGGTTTCGGCCAGTACCCCCTCGGCCGCGGCCACTGCGCCGACAGCCAGCGAAAGCCGCTCCTGCGGCAGGTTGTTCATCAGCTGATAGAAGCCGCGACCTTCCTCCTCGAGCAGGTTCTCGACGGGCACACGCATGTCGGTGAAGCTCAACTCGCTGGTGTCCTGGGCGTGCAGCCCGATTTTCTCCAGGTTCCGGCCCCGGCTGAAACCCGGCGTGTCCGGCTCGACGACCAGCAGCGACAGACCCTTGTGCCGGTCGGGCGAGGTACGGACCGCGACGACAAACAAGTCGCCGTTCTGCCCATTGGAGATAAAGGTTTTCGCGCCGTTGACGACGTAGTGGTCGCTGTCGCGTACCGCGGTGGTGCGGATGCCGGCCAAGTCACTGCCCGCACCGGGTTCGGTCATCGCGATGGCGAGCACCGTCTCACCGGTCACCACGCCGGGCAGCCAGCGTTGTTTCTGTTCCGCGGTTGTCAGGTCGGTGAGATACGGCAGCACGATATCGTTTTGCAGCGAGATGGCGACGGCCTCGGACGCCGCGCCTACCCGCTGCAGTTCCTCGACGACGATCGCGTTGTAACGAAAGTCGTTGACGCCCGGGCCGCCGAAGTCCTCGGGTACGGGAAACCCGAGGAGCCCCAGCTTTCCGGCCTCGGTGAACAGTGACCGGTCCCAGCACCCGGCCTTCTCCCACTGTTCGTGAGCCGGGACGACGGTCTGCTGCACGAAATCCCGCACCAGTTCGCGGAACTGGTGATGCTCGGATGTGTAGGTCAACGCGCTCATCGGAAGGCGTCCATGCCGGTGAAGGCCTGACCGAGAATCAGCTGATGCATTTCCGGGGTGCCCTCGTAGGTGAGCACCGATTCTAGGTTCACCATGTGCCGGATCACCGGGTACTCCAGCGATATTCCGTTGCCGCCCAGGATGGTCCGCGCGGTCCGGCAGATTTCGATCGCCTCACGGGTGTTGTTGAGCTTGCCGAAGCTGACCTGCTCGGGCCGCAACCCGACGCTGTCCTTCAGCCGGCCGAGGTGTAGCGCTAGCAGCTGGCCTTTGTGCAGCTCGACGGCCATGTCGACGAGTTTGGCCTGCGTCAGCTGGAATCCGGCTATCGGGCGCCCGAATTGGGTGCGTTGGCTGGCGTAATCGAGTGCGGACTGCCACGCCGAACGTGCCGCACCCATCGCCCCCCAGATGATGCCGTAGCGTGCCTCGGACAAACACGCCAGGGGACCCTTCAGGCCGGTCGCCCCCGGCAGCATCGCGTCCTCGGGCAGCCGGACGTCGTCGAGCACCAGCTCGCTGGTGATCGACGCCCGCAACGAAAGCTTGTGGTGAATGGTGTTGGCGGTGAACCCCGGTGTATCGGTGGGAACGATGAATCCACGGATCCCGTCGTCGGTGGCCGCCCACACGATCGCCAGGTCGGCAACCGAACCGTTGGTGATCCACATCTTGCGGCCGTTGAGGATCCAGTCCGAACCGTCGCGGCGGGCCCGGGTTTTCATCGCGGCGGGGTCGGATCCGACGTCGGGCTCGGTCAGCCCGAAGCACCCGACCAGTTCGCCCGCGGCCATGCCGGGCAGCCACTGCTGCTTCTGCTCCTCGGATCCGTTGTTCCAGATCGCGAACATCGCCAGCGAGCCCTGCACCGACACCAGCGAGCGGATGCCAGAGTCGGCGGCCTCCAACTCCAGACAGGCCAGGCCGTAATGCACGGCGGAGGCCCCGCCGCAGCCGTACCCCTTCAGGTGCATGCCCAGCAACCCGAGCGCGCCGAACTGCTTGGCCAGCTCGCGGGCCACTGGCAGGTCGCCGGCCTCGAACCAGTCCGCGACGTATGGCGTGACGTGCTCGGCGCAGAACTGGCGGACCGTGTCACGCACTGCGATCTCGTCGCTGGACAGCGATGTGTCCAGGCTGAGCGGATCGGTGGGATCGAAGCTAGTCATCCGGCCATGGTAAGACCGCCGCTGACGCTGATCACCTGCCCGGTGATGAACGACGCGGCATCGGAGGCGAAGAACAGCACCGGCGCGGCGACCTCCTCCGGACGGGCCAGCCGCCGGAATGGAATCGCTTTCACCAGCGCCTCTCTCAACTTCTCCGGTTGCGCGGCGAAGAGTGGAGTGTCGGTGGGGCCGGGGCACACGCAGTTGACCGTGATCGCATGGCGGGCCATCTCCCGGGCCAGCGACTTGGTCAGCGCGATGACACCGCCCTTGGCGCCGGCGTAGATGGTTTCCCCTGCGCTGCCGACCCGGCCGGCGTCGCTGGCCAGGTTGATGACGCGTCCACCGCCGCCGGCCTCGATCATGCCCGGCAGGAACGCGCTGCACACGTGCACCGGACCGAGGTAGTTGATCGCCACGACTTTCTCAGCGAATTCTGTTGTGGCATTGAGGAATTGGTCGGTACGGTCCCAGCCGGCGGCGTTGACGACGACGTTGGGCACCCCGACTTCGCTGTGCGCCCGGTCGCGTAGCGTGTCCACCTGGGCCCGGTCGGCCACGTCGACGGGCAGCGCGGTGATCAGTTCGGGGTGTGCCTGGGCGGTGACCTTCGCCGCGGCGTCGTCGAGGTCAGCGGCGATCACCCGGTCGCCCTGCGCGGCGAATCCCAGCGCGATCGCCTTGCCGATCCCCGATCCGGCACCCGTGACGAGTGCAAGCTTCATGTGCGAATCCTAGGTCGCCGGCACGGGCCGGTACTGTCGCGGCATGCAACGTCTGGCATGGCTGGGTATCGATATCGCCTGCGTGCTGCTGTTTAGCGCCGTCGGGCGGCGCAGCCACGACGAAGGCATCGACGTCGCGGGCATCGCAACGACAGCATGGCCGTTTCTCAGCGGGACCGCGCTGGGGTGGCTGCTGTCTCGAGGCTGGCGACGCCCCACCGCCGTCGCCCCCACCGGCGTGGCGGTGTGGTTGTGCACGATCATCGTCGGGATGTTGCTGCGTAAGGCCACCTCCGCGGGTGTGGCCGTTAGCTTCGTGGCGGTGGCGTCGGCGGTCACCGCGCTGCTGTTGCTCGGCTGGCGGGCGGCGACAGTCCTGGTAGGGCACCATGGCGCGAACCGAGCTTGATTCCTGGGACCCGACCACCAGCGCGGGGGCGAGCGCGACGCTGGTCGCCGCGGCCAGGGCGGTAGCCACCAGACGAGGGCTGATCAACGACCCGTTCGCCGAGCCGCTGGTGCGGGCGGTGGGTGTGGACTTTTTCACTCAAGTGGCCGCCGGCGAGCTGGATGTGAGCGACCTCGGCGACGACGCCGCATTCGACCGGATGACCGAACTGTTCGCGGTGCGCACCCGATTTTTCGATGATTTTTTCGCCGACGCCGGCCGAGCAGGGATCCGTCAGGCCGTGATCGTCGCGTCCGGGCTCGATGCCCGGCCATACCGGCTGTGGTGGCCGCCTGGAACCACGGTGTACGAGATCGACCAGCCCGACGTTGTCGAGTTCAAGACCCAGACGCTCAGAGCGCTTGGCGCCGCTCCTGCCACCCACCGCCGCGCGCTCGGCATTGACCTTCGCCAGGACTGGCCGACGGCCCTGCGGCGCATCGGGTTTGACGCCGCTCAACCCACCGCGTGGATCGCCGAAGGACTGTTCATCGGCTTCTTGCCGCCCGCCGCTCAGGACCGGCTGCTCGACGGCATCACCGAGCTGAGCGCTCACGGCAGCCGGTTCGCCGCTGATCACGTCCCCGGCGGCAGCCCGCCGCAGGCGCACCAAGAGCACCTCATCGCCGATCGCTGGCGAGAACACGGCTTGGACGTAAACCTGTCTGGCCTGACCTATCCGGACGAATGCGAGGACGCCGCCGAGTACCTGGCAGCGCAGGGTTGGGAGACGGTTGGCAGCACCCTCGCCGACGTGTGCGCGGCCGCCGGCTTCCCCGGGCTGCGCCACAACGACTTTGCCGACGCGCCGATGTTGACCTGGTATGTCACCGCGACTCGGAATGCGGGCGTGCGATTCGCGTTGGACAGTTAGATGATGGTGACCCAGCTCAGGTTCGTGCCGACAACTCAGGACGACCCACTGGCGCGGCCCCTGCTGATCGAGCTGGCCGCGGAGTACGCGCAGCGCTACGGCGGCACCCCGCAGACCCATCTGACCTGGCTGCCCGTTCCGACTGTCGAATTGGCGCCCCCGGACGGCGGCTTGGTGATCGGCGTGCTTGACGACAAACCTGTTACCGGCGGGGCCTTTCGGCGTTATGACGCCCACACCGTCGAGTTCAAACGGATCTGGACCGACCACGCGCACCGCCGCCGCGGCTACGCGAAAGCGCTGATGGCTGTCCTCGAGGCGGAAAGCGCTGCCCGCGGATACCGGCGGGTCTACCTGATCACCGGCAACCGTCAGCCCGAGGCCGAGGCCATGTATGACAACCTCGGCTACTCCCGGCTGGACGAGCCGCTGCCCTCGTGGGGGCCGTTTCGTCCGATCGCGTTCGAGAAGTGGTTGTCATGACCGATCAACTGCACCTCGCCGTCGCGCTGGACGGCTACGGCTGGCATCCGCAGGCGTGGCGCACCACGCTGGCAGCCGACGGCGCAGCCGAATCGGTGCTCAGCGGACGGTACTGGGCAGCACTGGCGGCCACCGCCGAGCGGGGATTGCTCGACTTCCTCACCATCGACGACACGCTGATGCCACAACCCGGACGCCGCGAACCCATCGATCCGCGGCGACTCGCCGGACGTGCCGACGCGGTGTTGGTCGCTGCCCGCGCCGCCCCGGCCACCCGCCGCATCGGCCTGATCCCCGTCGCCACCGTCACCCACACCGAGCCGTTTCACATCTCCAAAGCCATCGCCACCCTGGACTACGTGTCGCACGGCCGGGCTGGCTGGCAGGTCCGGGTGAGCGCAACGGCGCACGAGGCCGCACTGTTCGGTCGGCGCAACGGATCACAGCCTGCCGACGCACTGTTCGACGAGGCCGCCGACGCGGTCGAGGTGGCGCGCCGGCTGTGGGACAGCTGGGAGGACGACGCGGTGATCCGCGACGCGGCCACCGGGCGTTACATCGATCGGGACAAACTGCACTACATCGACTTCACCGGTGAGCACTTCTCGGTCAAAGGGCCGTCGATCACCCCCCGACCGCCCCAGGGCCAGCCAGTGGTGGCCGCGCTGGCGCATGCGCCCCAGATTTACGAATTCGCCGCCACCAGTGCTGATCTCGTGTTCATCACGCCGACCGATGATGCCGGGCTGCGGGCTATTCTCGAGGAGGTGCCCGGGACGCACCTGAAAATCTATGCCGACGTGGTGGTGTCGTTCAGCGGGGATACCGACTTCCGATCGGATGCATTGATATTCGGCGGCAGCGCAACGGAATTGGTCGATATCTTGCTGAGCTGGCAGCAGTTGGGCATCGACGGCGCCCGGTTGCGGCCAGCCGTCAACGCCACCGACCTTCCGGTGATCGTCGCCGAGGTGGTGCCACTGCTGCAGCGGGCCAAGCGATTTCGCGACGGCTATCGTGACGGCGAAACGCTGCGCGAGCGGCTGGGCTTGCCGGTGGCGCCGAACAGGTATGCGAGCCGATGAACGCCATACCATTGTCAGTTCTCGACCTGGCGCCGATCAGCGCCGGAAGCGACGCAGCGACCGCGCTGCACAACACCATCGACCTCGCCCAGCACGCCGAACAGTGGGGATACCGGAGGTTTTGGATCGCGGAACACCACTTCGTCGCCGTCGCCAGCTCTGCGCCCGCCGTCCTGATCGGCCAGATCGCCGCTGCCACCAACACGATTCGGGTGGGCTCGGCAGCGGTGCAGCTCAGCCACACCACTGCCGCCGCGGTGGTGGAAAGCTTCGGCATGCTCGACGCTTTCTACCCGGGCCGCATCGACCTGGGCATCGGCCGCTCCGGGCAGCGCCGCCGTAAACCCAAGTCCCGCACGCCGCGACCGCCCGAGCCGCCTAAGCCTGTTCCGCAATGGCGGGAGATCGACGGCGTGGTGGTGCCCCCGCCGTTCGACCTGCGCACGGTGCTCAACAAGGAGCTGGTGGGGGCCACCCAGGCGATCCTGCAGCAGCCCGAGGCCGTCGCGCCCGACTTCGCCGAGCAGCTGGACGACATCATGGCCATGCTGAACGGCAGCTACCGGACTGGCGGGTTCGACGTACATGCGGTACCGGGGGAGCGAAGCGCGTTGACGCCGTGGATCTTCGGCAGCAGCAAGGGCAGAAGCGCCCGAACGGCCGGCGCGCTCGGGCTGCCGTTCGTCGCCAGCTATCACCTCACCCCGGGTACTGCGCTGGAAGCGGTCGACGCCTACCGCGATTCGTTCGTCCCGTCGGCGACACTGTCGCAGCCGTATGTGGTGATCTCGGCCGACGTCGTCGTCGCCGACGACACCGCCACCGCTCGGCATCTGGCCTCCAGTTACGGCCACTGGGTGTACTCCATCCGGGCCGGCGACGGCGCCATACCCTACCCCGACCCCGCCACCTGCCCGCCGCTGACCGACGAGCAGTTGGAGGTGGTAAACGACCGGGTGGCAACGCAATTCGTCGGCGAACCGGATGAGGTAGCCGAGCGATTGACGGCCCTGCGGCGGGTCAGCGGCGCCGACGAACTCGTGGTCACCTCGGTCACCTACCGCCACGAAGACCGGCTGCGCTCCCATGAGCTGCTGGCCAAACGCTGGGGGCTGTGCGCATGAAGCAAATCCATTTGGCCGCGCACTTCCCGGGCGTCAACAACACCACCGTATGGGCCGATCCGGACGCCGGCAGCCAGATCGAGTTCGACTCGTTCGTTCATCTGGCCCGCACCGCCGAGCGCGGGCTGTTCGACTTCTTCTTCCTTGCCGAGGGTCTGCGGCTGCGTGAGCATCGCGGCCGCATCTACGACCTCGACGTCGTGGGCCGGCCGGACACGTTCACCGTGCTCGCCGCGCTGGCCGGGGTGACCGAGCGGATCGGCCTGACCGGGACCATCAACACGACATTCAACGAGCCCTTCGAAGTGGCAAGGCAATTCGCCAGTCTGGATCACCTGTCCGACGGCCGGGCAGGCTGGAACATCGTCACCTCATCGGACGCGTTCACCGGCGCCAATTTCCGCCGCGGCGGCTTTCTCGACCACGCCGACCGATACAGCCGCGCAGAAGAATTCGTCACCGTGGCGCGCAAGTTCTGGGACAGCTGGGCACCCGACGCGGTGCTTGCCGACGTGGACAACGGAATCTACGTCGACCCGGCGCGCATTCGCACCGTCGAACATTCCGGACCTCAGTTCAACGTGCGCGGGATGGCGACGCTACCGGCGGGGCCGCAGGGCCGTCCGGTGCTGTTGCAGGCCGGCGACTCCGATGAGGGCCGGGCGTTCGGCGCGCGGCACGCCGACGCCATGTTCACGCTGCACGGCTCCTTGGCGGCCGGTCAGCGCTACACCGCCGACATCAAGGGGCGCGCAGCAGCCGCAGGGCGTAACCCGAACGAGATCAAGGTGTTTCCCGCTGCCACGTTCGTGCTCGGAGACACTGTCGAGGCGGCCGCCGAAAAGGCGGAGCACATCCGTCGTCAGCAGGTCAGCGGCCCGACCGCGATCGCGATGCTCGAACAAGTGTGGGGCCGTGACCTTTCGGCCTACGACCCCGACGGCCCGCTGCCCGACATCGAGCCCAGTGGTGACACCAGCATCACCCAGGGCCGCGTCCGCCACGGTGATCCGGTTGCGGTGGCCCGGCGCTACCGCGAACGGGCTGCGGCCGAGAACCTTTCGATTCGCGAGCTGGTCATCGCCGTCACCAGCCGCCAGCAATTCGTCGGCACTGCAGCGCAGATCGCTGACGAGATGAACCGTTACGTGCAGGCCGACGCCTGCGACGGGTTCATCCTGGTGCCGCACCTGACGCCGCACGGCTTGGACGACTTCGTCGACCAGGTGGTACCGCTACTACAGGAACGCGGGCTGTACCGCACCGAATACACCGGCCGGACGCTGCGCGATCACTTGTGGTAGGCGTCATCTTGGATGACCTTGACGCCGCGCCAGCCCCAGTAGACGCAATGGCGCTGGATGAGGCCGTCGACGATTTCCATGACCTCGACGAAATCCATCTGCTCGCCATCGGGTGCATGACGCGGGTACTCAAAGATCATGGTCCGTTCGCCGTCGGTGAGATAGCCCGTCCGGTAGTAGGTCCGCAACGGCGGCTTACGGGCGGCGACTCGCTCGAGCACGGGCCGTAACTCATCGCGTCCGTGGCATACCCCGGACTCGGTACCCATGGTCAGCGGCACAGCGGGACTTTCGAATACGACGTCGGGCGCATATAGCGCGAGCAGTGTCTCAACGTCGTCGTCGCTGAGCGCCTTGTCCCAACTGTGGTAAATGCGTTCAGCGGCCTGCTGGAATGTCTCTTTCGTGGCCATAACCCTCCTTCTGTCCGCCGGAAGGAGTACCCGATTCCAGCATCGTTACTGCCGCGCGTTTCAACCCGCGATGATCTTGCGGGTCATCTCGGTACGAACCGCCGACATGCCCGCAAGTCATCGCACGGCGAGGCTACCCGGCCATGAACTCGTCGTAGGCCGACTGGAGCTCGGGCGAGAGCGCCGTCGTGTTGCACTGACGCTCGGTGTCGCCGATGGGCGCCAGAATGCCGCGTAAGTCGTAGTACTCCTGCGGGTGGGCGGTGAAGTAGCTACGCAGGTTGGCCGCAGCCTGCGGGCGCGGCTGGCTGAATGCTGACGTCACGGCGGCGTTGGCGCCCGGGTGAGCGTCGAGATACTGCCGAGCCGAACCCTCCGTCGAGTTGACGGTGTTCTGCACCCCCGCAGGGCTGCAGTCGGGTGCTGCAGACGCCGTCGGCGCCGCGAGCGCAGTCAAACCCCCAAGTAGGCAACAGCCGGCGACGATGCCGGCAGCGTGCCGGCGCACGGTGATACCACTGAATTTCATCTTGATTGCTTCCTTTAGTCGCGAAATGACCAAGGGTTGCCGATACCCGAAGCCCAAGGTAGCGCGAAGCTGATCGCCGGCAAACTGTGCTCAAAAAGGCGAAAGTCTGTGCGGCACAAGCAGTTTGGACGCGCTTCTTAGAGAACGAGCCCGATCCTTAACAAATTGTGACATCTACCGTAATCCAATTGTTATGTGGCCAGCGCGGTCGCCCGGTCGGTGGCGGCGCGGATCGGGCCACGCCACAGTTCGCCGTGACCGGGCGCCAGGATCTCGGTCTCCAGCAACGCCAGCGCCGCCAGGCTCCGGATGCAGTCGTGCTGGTTGTGACTGAACACCGCCGGCAGCAACTGCGGCCCGCTGCGGCGCAGCAGCGGATGACCGGTGACCAACGCGTCGCCGCTGGCCAGCACGCCGTCGACCAGATACGAGCAGTGACCGCCGGTGTGGCCGGGGGTGGGGATGGCCATCGGATGGCCGGGCAGCCGCGCGGCCACCTCGGCCGTCAACGGCTGCGCGGTGGGAATGCCCTCGCGGGTCAGGCCGCCGTTGCGCACCACATGGGCGGCCCACACCGCCCAGCGGGGCCGCCAGACGCGCAGCGCGACGTCGAGCGGTGAGGCCTGCTCCAGATACTCCCGCTTGGTGTGGCCGACCTCGTCGGGGTGGCAGTACACCGGGGTGCGATGGGTTTTGGCGAACCAGATCGCCGAACCCAGATGGTCGATGTGGGCGTGCGTCAGCAGGATGGCACGCACATCGCCGGCGTCGTATCCCAGTTCGCGCAGCGAGGCCAGCACGTCGTCGCGGTCACCCGGATACCCGGCGTCGATGAGCATGACTCCGGTGTCGTCGGCCACCACCAGCCAGTTGACCGCCTCGCCCCGGGCGAGGTGCACCCTCTCGTTGATGGCTGTGAGCACCGGTGCCATGTCCGCGAGTGTAGGAGTGCGGCCAAGGGAGTAGAAACGACAGCGTGGCTGAACTCAAACTGGGATACAAGGCGTCGGCCGAGCAATTCGCGCCGCGCGAGCTCGTCGAACTGGCGGTCGCCGCCGAGGCGCATGGGATGGACAGCGCCACCGTCAGCGACCATTTCCAGCCGTGGCGGCACAAGGGCGGGCACGCACCGTTCTCGCTGTCCTGGATGACCGCCGTCGGCGAGCGCACCGAGCGGATCGTGCTGGGCACCTCGGTGCTCACCCCGACATTCCGGTACAACCCCGCCGTCGTCGCCCAGGCGTTCGCCACGATGAGCTGCCTGTATCCGGGCCGCATCTTCCTGGGCGTCGGAACCGGGGAGGCTCTGAACGAGATCGCCACCGGCTACGAGGGTGCCTGGCCGGAGTTCAAAGAGCGGTTCGCCCGGCTGCGCGAATCGGTGCGGCTGATGCGCGAGCTGTGGCGTGGCGACCGCGTCGACTTCGACGGCGAGTACTACCGGCTCAAGGGCGCCTCGATCTACGACGTGCCCGAGGGCGGCGTGCCGGTCTACATCGCCGCGGGGGGCCCGGCGGTGGCCAAATACGCGGGGCGGGCCGGTGACGGCTTCATCTGCACGTCCGGCAAGGGCGAAGAGCTGTACACCGAAAAGCTGATGCCCGCGGTGCTGGAAGGAGCCAAGGCCGCCGAGCGCAATGCCGACGACATCGACAAGATGATCGAGATCAAGATCTCCTACGACCCCGACCCGGAGCTGGCCCGGGAAAACACTCGGTTCTGGGCGCCGCTGTCGCTGACCGCCGAGCAGAAGCACAGCATCGACGACCCGATCGAGATGGAAAAGGCCGCCGACGCGCTGCCCATCGAACAGATCGCCAAGCGCTGGATTGTCGCGTCGGACCCCGACGAGACCGTCGAAAAAGTCGGCCAGTACGTCACGTGGGGCCTCAACCATCTGGTCTTTCACGCGCCCGGTCACGACCAGCGCCGATTCCTGGATCTTTTCCAGAAGGACCTCGCTCCACGGCTGCGGCGGCTGGGCTAGATCGGGCTCGGCGTGCCCACTTCCAGCATCTACATCGCGGCGCCGGAAGGGGACACCGGCAAGTCGACGATCGCGCTGGGAATTTTGCACCGGCTGACCGCCACCGTCGCGAAAGTCGGTGTGTTCCGGCCGATTACCCGCCTGGGCGAAGAGCGCGACTACATCTTGGACCTGCTGCTGGCGCATGCCACCGCCGACCTGTCCTACGAGCGCTGCGTCGGGGTGACCTACCAACAGCTGCATGCCGACCGGGATGCCGCCATCGACGACATCGTCGAGCGCTATCACGCGATGGCCGGCCAGTGCGACGCGGTAGTGATCGTCGGCAGCGACTACACCGACGTCACCAGCCCCGCTGAGCTGTCCGTCAACGCCCGCATCGCGGTCAACCTCGGGGCGCCGGTACTGCTGGCGGTGCGTGCCAAGGGCCGCACCGCCGAGCAGGTCGCCCACCTCGTCGAGGTCTGTTTGGCGGAGCTGGACGCCCAGCGCGCGCACACCGCGGCGGTGGTGGCCAACCGCTGCGAGCCGTCGCAGCTCGAGGCGGTGGCCAAGGCTTTGAGCGTGTTCGGCCTGCGGACCTATGCGTTGCCCGACGACCCGCTGCTGGTGGCGCCGACGGTGGCCGACCTGCAGACCGCGGTGAACGGGACACTGCTGTCCGGCGATGTTGAGCTGATGGGCCGCGAAGCGATGGGTGTGGTGGTCGCCGGGATGACCGCTGACCATGTGCTGGAGCGGCTGAGCGAGGGCGTCGCGGTGGTCACTCCCGGTGACCGCTCGGACGTCGTACTGGCCGTCACCAGCGCCCATGCCGCCGAAGGGTTTCCGTCGCTGTCGTGCATCATCCTCAACGGCGGGTTCGAATTGCATCCGTCGATCGGGGCGCTGGTGGCCGGGCTGCGGCTGAGGCTGCCGATCATCGCCACCACACTGGGAACCTTCGACACCGCCAGCGCGGTGGCGTCGGCACGGGGCCGGGTCACCACGTCGTCGCAACGCAAGATCGACACCGCGCTGCAGTTGATGGAACGTCATGTCGACATCGGAGATCTGTTGGCCCAGTTGGCGATCCCGATTCCGAAGGTGACCACACCGCAGATGTTCACCTACCAGTTGCGCGAGCGTGCCCGTTCGGACCGCAAGCGCATCGTGCTGCCCGAGGGCGACGACGACCGCATCCTGCGTTCCGCCGGACGGCTGCTGCAGCGCGGCATCGCCGAGTTGACCATCTTGGGCGACGAGAACCAGATACGTTCGCGCGCCGCCGAACTCGGCGTCAACCTTGACGACGCCATGGTATGCGACCCGCGCACCAGCGAATTGTGCGACCAATTCGCCGAACAGTACGCGCGGCTGCGTGAGCACAAGGGCGTCACCGTCGAGCACGCCCGCGAGATCATCGGCGACGTGTCGTATTTCGGGACGATGCTGGTGTACAACTCCCATGTTGACGGCATGGTGTCGGGCGCCGCGCACACCACCGCGCATACGGTTCGGCCGGCGTTGGAGATCATCGGAACCGAGCGTGGCATCACTGGTGTTTCTACGGTATCCAGCATCTTCCTGATGTGCCTGCCCGACCGGGTACTGGCATACGGTGACTGCGCGATAGTCCGCGACCCGACGGTCGACCAGCTCGCCGACATCGCGATCAGCTCGGCGCGCACCGCGGCCCAGTTCGGCATCGAGCCGAGGGTTGCCATGCTGTCGTACTCCACCGGCGAATCCGGAACCGGCGCGGATGTCGACAAGGTCAGGGCGGCAACGGAGTTGGTGCGCAATCGGGCGCCCCAGCTGCTGGTTGACGGGCCGATCCAGTACGACGCCGCGGTGGAGCCGTCGGTGGCGGCCACCAAGATGCGCGACTCGCCGGTCGCCGGACACGCGACGGTGCTGATCTTTCCCGACCTCAACACCGGCAACAACACCTACAAGGCGGTGCAGCGCAGCGCGGGCGCGATCGCTATCGGCCCTGTGCTGCAGGGTTTGGCCAAGCCGGTGAACGACCTGTCCCGCGGTGCGCTGGTCGAAGACATCGTCAATACGGTTGCGATCACCGCGATCCAGGCGCAAGGGCAGCCGTGACCACGGTGCTGGTGATCAATTCCGGCTCGTCGTCGCTGAAATACGCGCTGGTCCAACCTGATTCGGGCCAGTCGCTGGCGGATGGGCTGGTCGAGCAGATCGGCGAGCGGGATTCGCCGGTTCCCGACCACCATGCGGCGTTGCGTGTGGCGTTCGAGCAGCTGGCATCCGACGGTATCGACCTGAAGTCCTGCGGGTTGGCGGCTGTCGGTCACCGCGTGGTGCACGGCGGCCAGACCTTTTATCGTCCCACTGTCATCGACGACGCGATGATCACCGAGCTCCAGGAATTGTCGCAGCTGGCCCCCTTGCACAATCCGCCGGCGGTGCAGGGTATTCAGGTGGCGCGCAAGATGCTGCCCGACACTCCGCATGTCGCGGTCTTCGACACAGCGTTCTTCCACAACCTGCCGCCCGCCGCGGCGACCTACGCGATCGAGCGTGAGGTGGCCGAGAAGTGGCGGGTCCGCCGCTACGGATTTCACGGAACGTCACACCAGTACGTCAGCGAGCAGGCCGCTGCGTTTTTGGGACGATCGGTTGGCGAGCTGAATCAGATTGTGCTGCATCTGGGTAACGGCGCGTCGGCATCGGCCATCGCGAAAGGCCGGCCCGTCGAGACGTCGATGGGGCTGACGCCGCTGGAGGGCCTGGTGATGGGCACCCGCAGCGGCGACATCGACCCGAGCATCATCGGCTACCTCTGCCGCGAGGCGAACATGAGTGTCGGCGACGTCGAGTCGATGCTGAACGCACGCTCCGGGGTACTTGGCCTGGCGGGCGAGCGTGACTTTCGCCGGTTGCGGGAGATGATCGAATCCGGCGACAGCGCAGCCCAATTAGCCTACGACGTATTTGTTCATCGGCTGCGCAAGTACATCGGCGCTTACCTGGCGGTGCTCGGCCGCACCGATGCCGTCAGCTTCACCGCCGGGATCGGTGAGAACGCGGCCGCGGTGCGTCGCGACGCGGTGAGCGGGCTTGCGGCGCTGGGCATCGAGCTCGACGAGCAGCGCAACCTCGAGCCCGCTCGGGATGCCCGCCGGATCTCCACCGACACCTCACCGATTGCGGTGCTGGTGATCCCGACCAATGAAGAGCTGGCCATCGCTCGCGACTGCCTGAGCGTGCTTGCCTGAGTAGCGGGTTACAGTCGAATTATGGGTGAGCAGCCCGATACCGCCCGGGTCGGGACACAATTCGGCCCCTACGAGATACGAGCGCTGAACTGCCACACCGGCGTTGGTCCGCTCTACGAGGCCTTCTTCACGACCGAAGACACGGCCAAGGACCGAATGGTCGGGCTCACCCTGCTGCCGCAGACGATCGATCGCCAGCGGTTCTTCCACGAGTTGCCGATCGTGGCGAAGCTGCCGGAACGCCATGCCATACCGCTGCACGATTGGGGCGAGAGCGAGGGCACCTGTTACGTCGCGACACGGTGGGTATCCGGGGAGACGTTGCGGTCGCTGGTCAGCACGTTCGGGCCGATCGACCCCGAGCGCGCGGTGGCCATCATCGAGCAGGTCGCTGCGGCGCTTGATGCCGCGCATGCGCAACGGCTGATCCATCGGGATGTCAAGCCGGAGAACATCTTTGTGACCGGCGACGGCGTCGCGTACCTATACGGCTTCGGTATCGCCGACCCGGCACTGAACGCACCGGGTCCGACGGCGGGTTCCTATGCGTATATGGCGCCGGAGCGTTTCGACAACGAACCGCTGACCAATCGCTGCGACGTGTACTCGCTTGCCTGTGTGCTGAGCGAAATCCTCACCGGCGACAGCCCCTTTCCGGGTGCGAAGACGGTCGGCCAGGTGATCAAGGCCCACTTGACCGCGGCGCCGCCCAAGCCCAGCCTGCTGCGCCCGCACGTTGTCTCACCCGCGCTCGACGCCGTCGTCGCGCGCGGGATGGCGAAGGATCCGCGGCAGCGGTTCGCCACCGCCGGCGATCTTGCTCGCGCTGCCCGCGGCGCACTGGCGGGACCGGACAGTGACGCCCGCACGATGCTGCGCCGGGCCAACGACCTCAATCAGATCGTCGCGCGACGGCGTATCCCGCAGCCGGTTCCGGACCAGGTCAGCGACCTGGACTTCTACCCGGACGAGTCCACCGCCGCGCCGTCATGGCAGCGCTCGTGGCTGATGCCGTTGGCGGTCGGCTTGCTGGTGCTGTTGGTGGTCATCGCGGCGGGGATCGTCGTGTGGAAGGTCGCCTCGGGCCCGACCACTCAATCGTCGGCCCAGACCGCACCATCGTCGTATCGAGCGACGGTACTGCCGTTCACCGGCCTCACCGGGCCCGAGGGGGTGGCCGTGGACCGGGCCGGCAACGTGTATGTCTCGAATGTCGAAAACGATCGGGTGATGAAGCTCACCGCCGGGTCGACGATGCAGAGCGTGCTGCCGTTCATCGGCCTGAAAGAGCCGTACGGGCTGGCGGTGGACAACGACGGCAACGTCTACGTCGGCGATACCGACAACGACCGGGTGGTGAAGCTCGCGCCGAATTCGACCAATCAAACTGTGCTGCCGTTCACCGGCCTCAAACGTCCCGAGGGTCTGGCGGTGGATGCGTCGGGCAGCGTGTACGTGGTCGACACGGGCAACGATCGGGTGGTGAAGCTGGCGGCCGGGTCGACCAGCCAGACCGTGCTGTCGTTCTCCGACCTCGAACGCCCCAAGGGAGTGGCGGTCGACGCGTCGGGCAGCGTGTACGTCGCCGATACCGGCAACAATCGGGTGGTGAAGCTGGCGCCCGGATCGAGCAGCCAGACCGTGCTGCCGTTCACCGGCCTCAAAGATCCATCCGGTTTGGCAACCGATTCATCGAACAGCCTCTACGTCACCGACGGCGGCCGAGTGGTGAGGTTGAACGCGGGCGCGAACAAACAGGTCGTGCTGCAGGTCCCCGAGCTCAGTTACACCGAGGGTGTGGCGGTGGACGGGTTGGGCAACCTCTACGTCACCGACTACGGCAACGATCAGGTGGTCAAGCTCGTCGCGAGCTGATTTGTGGCCTGTGGATGCTGCGCAGCACGGCACCACGTGGCATGGGAATGTGCACCGAATGGGGGAGTCGGGGGAACCATTCATCGGCAGCGAGGCTTTGGCGCGTGGTGTGCTCAACCGCCATCAGCTGCGTACGCAATACCGGGTGATGTGTCCGAACGTCTATCTCTCCAAGCAGATCCCGCTATCCCTGGAGCACGCATTGCCGCCGCGTGGCTGTGGTCGGGCCGCCAGGGGGTGATCGCCGGAACTGCGGCCGCGGCGCTACACGGCGCGAAGTGGATCGATGATGACATTGCAGTCGAGCTGATCTACCCCAACCCTCGCGCCCCGCGCGGCGTCGTGACTCGCCGCGACGCGCTGCTCGACGACGAGGTGCAGACCGTGAACGGTCGTAGCGTTACCACACCCGAGCGGACCGCGTTCGACATAGGCCGCGCGGGACTGTCCGCTTGGCGGTTGCCCGACTGGATGCGCTTGCCCGGGCAACGGGTTTCAAGGTCGACGATGTTGCGCTACTTGCCGATCGTCATCGCCGTGCTCGCGGACTGCGCCAACTGGAGACCGTGCTGGATCTGGTCGACCCGGGCGCGGAGTCGCCGAGAGAAAGTTATCTGCGGCTACTCCTTATCGATGCAGGCTTCCCTCGTCCTTTGACCCAGATACCGGTGAGGACCGGCGGCAAGACGTATTTCTTGGACCTGGGCTGGCCGGAGAACATGGTCGCGGTCGAGTATGACGGCGATCAGCATCTGGTCGACCGGTGGCGGTATGTCAACGACATCAAGCGGCTGGAGACCCTGGAACGACTGGGTTGGCTGGTGATTCGGGTGGTCGCCGAGGACCGTCCGGCGGATATCGTGCGAAGGGTCAGGCAGGCGTTGCACGGCAGGGATTT
Organism: Mycobacterium fragae; assembly: GCF_002102185.1. Lineage (GTDB taxonomy): Bacteria > Actinomycetota > Actinomycetes > Mycobacteriales > Mycobacteriaceae > Mycobacterium > Mycobacterium fragae. The sequence goes on along the minus strand of NZ_LQOW01000024.1, from coordinate 337,415 downwards.
GACTGTGCGCTGAGGGCGTCGAGTGTGCGCGTAGGGCGGCCGACGCGCGAATTTTCCGCCCTCGACGCACACTCGACCGGAAAGGGCGGCGGAGCGGCGGCGGTCAGAATGTGCTGGTGGGGCGCACCCGGTTGGCCATGTCGACCAGCGTGTAGCGGTGCGCCTGGGTGGGCGCCACCCGGGCCAGCCCGCGCAGCGACGCCTCGACGCCCAGACGCAGGCCGTGTTCGGTGAACGGGTAGCCCAGGATGTGGTTGGTGCTGGCCTCGTGGTCCTGCAGCCAGTCCATCGCGCTGCCCAGCACGAGGGCGCGGATCTGCAGCACCCGCGGCTCGGTCGGCGGCAATGCCTCGACACGCCTTGCGGCGTCGCGGATCTGCTCTTCGGTGATTTCGCTTGCCGACCGGCCGGACAGCAGCGTCACCGCACTGGTCAGCCGCGCGGTGGTGAAATGCCGTGAGGAGGCTGGTACTTCGTCCAGAGTCCGCACTGCGCCTTCCCGGTCTCCTTCCACCGACTGCGCGCGGGCCAGCCCGAAGGCCGCCGAGATCACCCCATCGTCGGTCTTCCACACCGTCTCGTAGTACTTGTGCTCGTCGGAGCTGCCGGCCAGCTCCGCGGTTGCAGCCAGGGCCATCTTGGGCGCCAACTCGCCGGGGAAGGTGTCCAGCACCTCGTTGAAATGTTTTGTGGCCGAGTCATAGTCGCCGGTGAGCAGCTCCGAGACCGCGCGATACCAGACCAGGCGCCATCGCCAGCCGACCCGATCGGCCAGGTCGTCGAGTTTGCGGGTGGCCTTGGCCACGTCGCCCATGTCCAGTAACGCCCGCACTTCCATCAGCGGCAGCTCGACCGACTCGGACAGGTCGATGTCGTCGGAATCCAGTGCGCCGTGCCGGAATGCGCGCAGCGAATCCAACGTCTGCACCGGCTCGGAGAGCACCGTGGCCTGCAGCAGCGGCGCGGCGACGTCGGCCGGGTCGACCAACGGAACCTGCAGCGCGGTGACGATCTCCTTGGCGGTCAGCTTCTCCGCGTGCACCTGGCCGTCCAGGTAGACGTCGGTGTGCGCGACCAGCATGTCCACCCCGAACGTGGAGCGGGAGCGGGAAAAGATCGTCGACAGTCCCGGCCGCCGGATCCCGGTGTCCTGGGCGACCACTTCGCGCAGCACACCGGAGAGCTGCCCGGACATCTCCTCGGCGCTGGCGAACCGGCGCCGAGGATCCGGGTCGATCGCCCGGCGCAGTAACCGGCCGAACGAGTCGTACGTGCTCAGCACCGGGTCGTCCTCGGGCAGCCCGTCGACGTAGCGGCCGCCGCGGGTGCGCATGTTCAGCGTCAGCGCCGCGAGCGTGCGTCCGACCGTGTAGATGTCGGTGGCCACGGTGGGACCGGTCCGCACGATCTCGGGTGCCTGGTAGCCCGGTGTGCCGTAGAGGTAGCCGAACGAGTTGATCCGCGACACCGCGCCCAGGTCGATCAGCTTGAGCTGCTCCTCGGTGAGCATGATGTTTTCCGGTTTGAGGTCGTTGTAGACCAAGCCGATGGAATGTAAATAGCCCAGTGCGGGAAGGATTTCCAGCACATAGGCGATGGCCTCCGCGACCGGCAGCTTGTCGCCCTTGCCTCGTTTGAGCGATCGCCCACCGACGTACTCCATCACGATGTAGCCGACGGGTTCGCCATGGCGGTCGGTGTGTTCGACGAAGTTGAAGATCTGCACGATCGACGGGTGCACCACCTCGGCGAGGAACTGTCGCTCGGCCATCGCGATCGCCTGCGCCTCGGCGTCGCCGGAATGCACCAAGCCCTTGAGCACCACCGGACGATCGTTGACGTTTCGGTCGAACGCCAGGTAGACCCAGCCCAGGCCGCCGTGTGCGATGCAGCCCTTGATCTCGTACTGGCCAGCGACGACGTCGCCCGGACTCAGTTGCGGCAGAAACGAATACGGGCTGCCGCAATACGGGCACCAGCCCTCCGAGAGCGCCTTGCCGTCCGGGCTGGAGCGGCCCACCGGCCGCCCGCAGTTCCAGCAGAACCGTTTGGACTCCGGCACCACCGGACTCGGCATCAATGCCTCGAGCGGATCGATGTCCGGCACCCGCGGGATCTCGACCAGCCCGCCGCCCAACCGCCGCACCGGTGCCCGCGCCGCGGTCGTCACGCGTTCGCGCGGTTCGGTGTCGGCAGTGCGCGCCGCTATGTCGTCGGAGTCTTCGTCGTCGTCGAAATGCGGGCGGAACACCGCCTGCGTGGTCACCGGGCGTCGCGCCGAGCTCGAGTCGGGCGACTCATCGACCGGCTGGGTGCCCGGGCCGGCTTCGTCGGGTTCGGGTTTGTTGACCGAGTCGCCCATCAGTCCACATACCTCGGGCTCGGCGGTACCGGCGCCGGACCGAGCACCGTTAACCACTTGCGGTACAAGGTGTTCCAGGTGCCGTCCCGGCGGATGCGTTCCAGGGTGCCGTTGACGAACCGGACCAGCCCGGTGTTGTCCAGTTTGATCCCGATGCCGTAGGGCTGGGTGCCCATGTTCGGCCCGACGATGTGCAGGTAGGGGTCTTGGGAAACCAGGCCGGCCAGGATGGAGTCATCGGTGCTGACGGCGTCGACCTGCCGCTGCTGCAGCGTTACCAGGCAGTCTGCCCAGTTCACCACCTCCACCACTATCGGCGGCGGCGCGATCTCGCGGATCCGGTGCAACGAGGTGGTGCCCTTCGCAACGCAGACACGTTTTCCGGACAGGTCGGCCGGTTTGGTGATCGCCGAGTCGCGCGGCGCCAGGATGCGCTGGTAGGCATCGAGGTACACGGTGGAGAAGTTCACCTGCTTGCGCCGCTCGCAGGTGATCGTCATGGTCTTCACGACGACGTCGACCTCCGCCTTCTCCAGCGCGGTGATGCGCTCGGCGGACGACAGGATCCGGTATTCGACCTGCGATGGGGTGCCGAAGATGTCGCGCGCCACCTCGCCGGCAATGTCGACGTCGAACCCGGTGATTTCACCGGTGATCGGGTCGCGGAAGCTGAACAGGTTGCTGCCGATGTCCAGCCCGACGATCAGCCTGCCGCGGGCGCGGATCTTGGCGACCGCGGCGTCGGCGTCGGCCGGGTTGTCAAATGGGCGCAGGCTGGCGGTGGGGTTGCACGTGTTGGCGGAGCGATCCGGGGGGAGCGGCGCCCGCGGTGCGATTTCCTGCATGCCTGCGGGTGTGGGGGGCGGCAGGGTGGGCACCGGGGGCACGGCTGCGGGAGGCGAGTGGCCGCACCCGGCCAGCACCGTAGTGATCGCCACTGCGGCGCACACGATCCGGGACGACGACTTCATCGGTACTCGTTCAGTCGTGGCCACAATCCGAGTGCGACCGCAATGGCCGCGCCCAGGCTGAGCACGACGGCACCGACCGTGGCGCCGGACAGCCCGCGACGCGCGTTGATGATGTCGTCGCGCAGTTGATTGCGGCTCTGTTCCATGGCCTTGCCCAACACACGGTCGAGTTTGTCGAACGCGGGAGTGGAGTCGTCCTCGCCGGTGCCCAGCGCCACCTGGGTGGCGGCCTGGTAGTTACCCACCGAGATGTAGGAGTCGATCCGGTCATTGGCCTTCCGCCAGCGGGTCAGCAGTTCGTTGGCGCCCTGCAGGTCGGTGCGGTCGACCGCGTCTCCGCGGGCCAGGTATTCGTCGAGCTGCTTGTGCATGGTGTCGATGCGTTGGTGGAAGGAATGCTTGCGGACTTCTTCGTCCCCGCGGCGGATCAGCGACAGCGTTTCGTCGGCACGGGCCTGCTGGGCGCTGATGGACATGTTGGTGATGGTCTTGAGCGACTCTGCCGCAGAGTCTTTCGCGCTGTGGCTGGCGTTGGTGGAGATCACCAGAGCGATTACCACCCAAACCACCATAACGAGAATCGCCAGCGCACCCGCGACAAGACCGGGGTTGATCCGTCGTCGGGTGCGCCGGGCCAGCCAGCGATGCGAGAACGCGCCGAAGACCGCGGTGGCGAGGACGACGAGGATCACTGGTGCCGGGATCTGAGTAGTCGCCGTGGTTTCGCTGTCCACCCGCGCCGAAGTTGCTTGGTAAAGGCGTTGCGCATCGGGCAGGATCTTCGCCTGCATGAGTGCCGAAGCCTCAGACAGATACGACGAGCCGACCGGGTTGCCCGCCCGGTTGTTGGTGCGGGCAATCTCGATCAACCCGGTGTAGACGGCCAGCTCGGCGTTGATCTTGCCCAGCAGTTGCAGGCAGGTCGACGATGTGAACGGCGCGCACGACGTCTCCTCGCTCAGCCCGCCCGACGCCCGGGTCACCGCCACCGCGGCATCGGTGATGGCCTGCTCGTAGCGCTGTCGGACGGCGCGCGGTTCGGCCTGGGCGATGAACGCGGTCGCGGCCGCGGCGTCGGCCACCGACAGCGTGGTGTACAGGCGTCCGGCCGCGAATGCCAGCGGCTCGGTGTGGTTCAACACGGTGGTCAGCGTGACCTGGCGCTGATTGATCGTTGTCGAGGTGGCGAACGCGCTGAGCACGCCCAGCGTTGCCAGGATCACGCCGATCGACAGAATGCGGCCCGGCGTCGTCGCGATGAACCACCACCGCGGATGCACGAATTCAGTCGGCGACCGCGAGCCCAGCGGCTCGGTCGATGGATGCGCCAACTCAACGGTCACGTGGCTCGGACCTCATCTTTCGGGCGTACGTGTCACGAACTCTATAAGCGAAGTCTAAGAGTTCGTTCGCCAGATGCGGGGAGGCGAGCGCTGCTTATCCTGAACGCGTGCGCGGCGACGGTGACGGGTGGGTGGTCTCCGACACCGGTATGCACTACTGGGGTCGCCACGGCGCGGCCGGTTTGCTGCTGCGAGCCCCTCGCCCCGACGGCACGCCGGCGGTGTTGCTGCAGCACCGGGCGCCGTGGAGTCACCAGGGCGGAACATGGGGTCTGCCGGGCGGCGCCCGTGACAGCCACGAAACCGCCGAGCAGGCCGCCGTCCGGGAAGCCCACGAGGAGGCCGGGCTGCCCAGCGAGCAGCTAACGGTGCGGGGCACGGTGATCACGGCCGAGGTTTTCGGGATCGGCGGCGCCCACTGGACCTACACCACAGTCGTCGCCGATGCCGGCGAATTACTGCAGACCGTGCCCAATCGGGAGAGCGCCGAGCTGCGCTGGGTGGCCGAGGAGGAAGTCGCCGAGCTTCCGCTACACCCCGGGTTCGCCGCCAGCTGGCACCGGCTGCGTACCGCGCCGGCAACCGTGCCGCTGGAGGTTGCCGACGAGCGACGGCGTCACTTGCCGCGCACGGTCGAGATCGAGGCGGGGGTCTTCGTATGGTGCACCGCGGGCCGGCCCGATCAGGCGCCGTCGCAGCTGAGCTGCCGGATCAGCTCGCTGCTGCCAGCGCCGAACTGAGCTGCTCGGCGGCCATCCGCGGGTCCTCGGCGGTGGTGATCGCCCGCACCACAACGACGCGGCGGGCACCGGCGTCGAGCACCTCCGGCAGCCGTGCGGAGTCGATACCGCCGATGGCAAACCACGGTTTTTCGCCGGCCAGTTCGGCGGCGCTGCGCACCAGCGCCAGGCCGGGCGCCGGACGGCCCGGTTTGGTCGGGGTGGGCCAACACGGCCCGACGCAGAAGTAATCGACCGCGTCGGTGACGGCGCCGGCCACCTGGTCGCGGGTGTGTGCCGACCTGCCGATCAGTGTGACCGGCCCGACGATGTCGCGCGCCACCGGCAGCGGCAGGTCGTCCTGGCCCAGATGCAGCACGTCGGCGCCGGCCGCGCGGGCGATGTCCGCGCGGTCGTTGACGGCGACCAGCGCGCCGTGCCGGCGGGCGGCGTCGGCGAGGATCTCCAGCGCCGCCAGCTCCGCGCGCGCCTCCAACGGGCCCAGCTGCCGCTCGCCCGCCGAGCCCTTGTCGCGCAACTGGATGATGTCCACCCCGCCGGCCAGGGCGGCGTCGGCGAACTCGGCCAGGTCGCCGCGCTCGCGGCGGGCGTCGGTGCACAGGTAAAGCCTGGCCGTTGCGAGACGTTCGTGCACACCGCGACGCTAGCGGCTAGCGTGGAAAACTGACCAACACGGGAGTCCCGGGAGCGGGGCTGAGAGTGGGCACACCCATCAGGACCTGCCCTTACCGTTCGACCTGATCCGGATCATGCCGGCGAAGGGAGCGAAGGATGCCGAACTCACTGGCCGTCATCGGCGGTGGGGTCATCGGGCTGTCGGTGGCGCGGCGGGCGGCTCAAGCCGGTTGGTCGGTGCGGGTGCACCGCAGCGGGCAGCGCGGCGCATCCTGGGTCGCGGCCGGGATGCTGGCCCCGCATACCGAAGGATGGCCCGGCGAAGAGCGGCTGCTGCACCTGGGGATGGAGTCGCTGCGGCTATGGCAGCAGGGGGGATTCACCGACGGACTGCCTGCGGGGGTGATCACCGCACGGGAGTCGTTGGCGGTCGCCGTCGACAGCGCCGATGTCGCTGATCTGCACACGGTGGCGGACTGGCTGTCCGCGCAGGGCCACCCGGTGATCTGGGAGCCGGCGGCACGCGACGTGGAACCGCTGCTGGCGCAGTGCATCCGGCACGGCTTCCGCGCGCCGACGGAGCTGGCGGTGGACAACCGCGCCCTGCTGGACGCGCTGGCGGCGGCGTGCGAGCGGCTCGGCGTCGAATGGGACGGGCCGGTGCACGACTTGGCCACCGTTGAGGCCGACGCCGTCGTGCTCGCCAACGGGATCGACGCGCCGGCGCTGTGGCCGGGCCTGCCGATTCGGCCGGTGAAGGGCGAGCTGCTGCGGCTGCGCTGGCGCAAAGGTTGTATGCCGGTGCCGCAGCGGGTAATTCGCGCACGTGTGCATGGGCGCCAGGTGTATCTGGTGCCACGCGCCGACGGTGTGGTGGTGGGCGCCACCCAATACGAGCACGGCCGCGACACCGCGCCGACGGTATCCGGAGTGCGTGACCTGCTTGACGACGCGTGTGCGGTGATGCCGGCGCTGGGCGAGTACGAGCTGGCGGAGTGCGTTGCCGGGTTGCGCCCGATGACACCGGATAATCTGCCGCTGGTGGGACGGCTGGACGCCCGAACCCTGGTTGCCGCCGGCCACGGCCGTAACGGCTTTCTGTTGGCACCCTGGACCGCCGAACAGGTTGTGTCCGAACTCATTCCGGTTGGAGCACACGCATGATGATCACGGTCAACGCGGAACGACTCGAGGTCGATGACCGGACCACCGTCGCTGCGCTTTTGCAGTCGCTGGGATATCCCGAGCGCGGTATAGCGGTGGCACTCGATCAGGCGGTTCTGCCGCGATCCGGCTGGGCGACAAGACTTTTCGATGGTGCTCGACTCGAGGTGGTGACGGCGGTGCAGGGTGGCTGACTCCAAACTCACCATCGCCGGGCGCAGTTTCACGTCGCGGCTGATCATGGGCACGGGAGGCGCGACCAACCTCGCGGTGCTGGAGGAGGCGCTGATCGCGTCGGGCACCGAGATGACCACAGTCGCGATGCGCCGGGTCGACGCCGAGGGCGGCACCGGGATGCTCGAGCTGTTGAGCAAGCTGGGCATCACACCGCTGCCCAACACCGCGGGATGCCGCAGCGCCGCGGAGGCGGTGTTGACTGCACAACTGGCCCGCGAAGCACTCGGCACCGACTGGGTCAAGCTGGAAGTGATCGCCGACGAACGCACGCTGCTACCCGACGCCGTCGAATTGGTGCGCGCCGCAGAGCAATTGGTCGACGACGGCTTTGTCGTGCTGCCGTACACCAACGACGACCCGGTGTTGGCCAAGAGGCTGGAGGACACCGGGTGTGCGGCAGTGATGCCGTTGGGCTCGCCGATCGGCACCGGCCTGGGGATCGCCAACCCGCACAACATCGAGATGATCGTCGAGGCCGCCGGTGTGCCCGTCGTGCTCGACGCGGGCATCGGCACCGCCAGCGACGCCGCGCTGGCAATGGAATTGGGATGTGAGGCCGTGCTGCTGGCCAGCGCGGTGACCCGAGCCGCCGACCCGCCCGCGATGGCCGCCGCGATGGCCGCCGCCGTCACCGCCGGCTACCTGGCCCGGCGCGCCGGGCGGATCCCGAAGCGGTTTTGGGCGCAGGCGTCCAGCCCCGCGCTATGACGGGGCGGTATGTCGCGCTGGGCAGTTCGATGGCGGCCGGTCCCGGTATCCGGCCCCGTGCGCCGGGCGCGCCGTGGGGGTCGGGCCGGTCGGCTCGCAACTACGCCCACCTGGTTGCCCAGCGCCTGAACCTCGACCTGGTCGACGTCACGTTCTCCGGTGCCACCACCGCCAATGTCCTCGCCGAACGTCAGCGTGGCGCGCCCCCGCAAATCGACGCGCTGGACGGCTCCGAAGTGCTGGTCACCATCACGATCGGCGGCAACGACGTCGGTTATGTGCCGCTGCTGATGGCCGCGGCGCTAGTGAGCCGGGTGCGCCCGGCTCGGCTGCTGCCCCCGATCGGCGAGGTGCTGAACCGCGACATGCGCGAGCAGGCGCTCGGCCAGGTCGGCGATTCATTGCGTGCGGTCGGCGCGACGGTGCGCAGGCGGGCGCCGCGAGCCCGGATGGTGTTCGTCGACTACCTCACGCTGCTGCCACCGGACGGGGTGAGCGCCGCACCGCTGTCGGCGGCCGACGCGGACCTGGGCCGATACGTCGCCGCGCGCTTGGCGGAGTACACCGCGGCCGCCGCCGCGGCCACCGGCTGCGACCTGGTGCCCGCCGCAGCCGCCAGCCGCGATCATCACCCCTGGTCGAACGACCCCTGGACGGTCGGCCCTGCCTGGCCGCTGCCTTGGCGCCCGGCGCCGTTTCACCCCAACGCCGCCGGTATGCGCGCCGTCGCCGACTTGATCGTGGCGCAAACCGGCGAGACGGGTTAACTCTCAGTGCCCCTGGGTACGCCTACCGAGGCGACACGCAGGAAAAGCACTGCTGAATGGGGACCATCCGTCGACATGTCGATCACCGTGCATCCCCACCGGCGCTCCTATGGTGGCTCCCACGATCACTCGGCGCTGCTATATCACTCGGAGGGCGAGTACATCGACTCGCTGACCCGGTTCATATCGGAGGGTTTGGACCGGGCGCAACCGGTGTTCGTCGCAATACCAGGGGACAAACTGGCGCTGCTCCGGGACGCGTTGGGCGATGCGGCCACACACGTGACCATGACCGACATCACGGAAATGGGCCGCAATCCGGGGCGGATCCTCGCTGCCGAACTCGGTTTTGTCGAACGCCACCGGCCGCGCCATGTCCGCATCGTCGGCGAGCCGGTGTGGCCCGGCCGCACCGCGGTCGAATATCCCGCGTGCGTGCAGCATGAGGCGTTGGTCAACATCGCGTTCGCGGGCTGCAACGCGACCGTCCTGTGTCCATACGACGCCTCCCGTCTTGGCGACAGCGTCCTGGCCGATGTGCGCGTCACGCATCCGCTGATCTGGCAGCGCGGGTCGCAGCAGCACAGCCGTGAGTACGCGCTCGATGCCGCGCTGGATCAGGGCAACCAACCGCTGCCGACCAACCCGGCCGCGGTGACCTACACCGTGTCCCGCCCGGACGATCTGGCCGGCGCACGCAGCCGCACTGGCCGGTATGGCCGGTTACTCGGCATGTCCGCGGAGAAAATCGCCGACCTCAAGCTGGTCGCCACCGAGCTGGCCACCAACAGTCTCGATCACGCCGGCGCGGCATGCCGGTTGGCGTTCTGGTACCAGGCCGGCCATGTGGTCTGCGAGGCGCGCGACATCGGGCGGTGGACCGATCCGCTGGCCGGGCGCCGGCCACCCGCCGCGGCGGGCTCAGGCCCGTACGGACTGTTCGTGGTGAACGCGATCGCGGACTTGTTGCGTACGCACACCACCCCTTCTGGCACCACCATCCACGCCTACCTGCGCCTCGACCACGTCCCCGCGCAGGCCAATTGACCCACTGGCGGCTAATCTGGTCGCGGTGGTCAACAAATGGAAGCCGGTGCTCGTCGTCGTTGCGGCGGTTGCATTGGTGGCTGTCGGGTGCACCTCGTCGGATACCGCGCCACCGGCGAAATCGATATCCGCCCAGGATTACGCGGTCTCGCTGGGTAAGCGAATCAGCACCGACGCGATGATGGCGCACCTGAGGAAGCTTCAGGACATCGCCCGGGCCAACGGCAACACCCGTGCGGTCGGCACCCGCGGGTACGACGCCAGCGTCGACTATGTGGTGGGCAAGTTGCGGGACAAGGGTTTTGACGTTCGAACCGCGCAGTTCGACGCGCGCGTGTTCCACTCCGAACCGGGGTCGGTGACCGTCGCCGACCACACCTTCGAGGCGCACGCACTGGAGTTCAGCCTGGCCACCCCGGCCGACGGCGTGCACGGCCCGCTGGTAGCGGCCCCTGTGGAAGACAGCCCCGGCTGCACCGCCTCCGACTACGACAACCTGCCGGTGCAGGGCGCGGTGGTGCTGGTGGACCGCGGCAGCTGCCCGTTCTTTCAGAAAGAGCAAGCCGCCGTGCAGCGCGGTGCCGTCGCGATGGTCGTCGCGGACAACGTCGTCGCGGAGAAGATGGGCGGCACGCTGGGCGAGAACGCCGACGTCAAGATCCCCGTGGTCAGCGTGTCCAAGACCGACGGGGCGCAGCTGCGGAAAAAATCGGGGATCACCACGGTGAAGCTCAAAGCGGACACCAAATCGGTCCATGCCCGCAATGTCATCGCGCAAACCAAGACCGGCTCGGCCACCGACGTGGTGATGGCCGGCGCTCACCTCGACAGCGTTCCTGAAGGGCCGGGAATCAACGACAACGGGTCCGGGGTGGCGGCGGTGCTGGAGACTGCGTTGCAGTTGGGAAGTTCACCGCCCGTGCGCAATGCGGTGCGGTTCGGCTTTTGGGGCGCAGAGGAACTCGGGCTGGTCGGGTCGCGCAAGTACGTCGAGTCGTTGGACGTCGACGCGCTCAAAGACATCGCCCTGTATTTGAACTTCGACATGTTGGGCTCGCCCAACCCCGGTTATTTCACCTACGACGGAGACCAGTCGCTGCCGCTCGACAAGCGGGGTAACCCGGTGGTGCCCGAGGGCTCGGCGGGCATCGAGCGTTCGCTCGCGGCCTACCTGAACTCGGCCGGCAAGAAACCGGAGGACACTTCGTTCGACGGCAGGTCCGACTACGACGGGTTCACGATGGCGGGTGTCCCGTCCGGCGGGCTGTTCTCCGGGGCCGAGAACAAGAAGTCGAAGGAGCAGGCCGGCTTGTGGGGCGGTACGGCGGACCAACCCTTCGACCCGAACTACCACAAGAGCACCGACACCATCGATCACGTCGACCGCACCGCGCTCGGCATTCACGGCGCCGGCGTCGCTTATGCGACCGGCTTGTACGCCCAGGATCTCAGTGGCCGCAACGGTGTTCCGACTCGCGAGGACCGCACCCGCCACGAGTTGGCCAAGTAGCAGCTGTCGGTAGGCCGCGACGACGATCCACCGGTTAAAGTGCTGCGGCTCAACCGATCTCGGATAGCTTAGCAGCTACTTCGTCGCCGAAATGGCGCACGAAGCCGGCTGGGTCCGGAGTGCCGGGCAGGGGGCCGGTATTGATCATCTCGATGCCTAACTCGGCGTAGCGCTCGAGTGTTTTGAGGTATCCGTCGATGTCGGCGAACGGGTCAGTGATCAGGCCCACGGTTTTGCGGATCTCGGCGGGGTCCCGGCCCACGGTTTCACAATGGCGGGTCAACACGTCGATCTTGTGTTTGAGTACGTCGGGCTCGGAATCCGTGGTGTTCCACACATCGGCGTACTGCGCGACAAGCCGCAGCGTCTTCTTCTCACCGCTACCACCGATGAGGATCGGCGGCCGCCGGATGGGCTGTGGTTCACAGATCGTTTCGGCCAACTGATAGTGCTTGCCGTCATACGGGCCGTTGTCGTCGCTCCACATCTGTCGGCAGATCTGCAGCGTCTCTTCCAGCATCTCGAACCGCTCACGCACCGCCGGGTATGGAACACCCAGGGCGACGTGCTCGCGGTCATACCATGCGGCCCCGATACCGAACATCGACCGGCCCTGCGAGAGCACGTCGAGCGTGGTGACGATCTTGGCAAGAAGTCCCGGGTGACGGTAGGTGACTCCGGTGACCAGCATCGCCAGGGTGATCGTCTCGGTCTGCCCGGCCAGATAGCCCAGCGACGTGTAGCCCTCCAGGAACGGATCCTCAGCGCGCCCAACATTTTCCATCTGGAAGAAGTGATCTGCCAGGGTGAATAACGTCGCGCCGATGTCTTCGGCAGCCTTGGCCGTCGCTACCAGCGTCGGGGCCAACTTCGCCGAATCGCCGGGCAGAAAGTCGATGAAGTGTATTCCCAATTCCATTGGTACTTCCTTTCGTTAATCAATCAAACGTTGAAGCAGGGCCAATGCGTCGAGGATGACGCGGCGTTCCCGCTCGGAGTACCGGTCCTGTATGGCACGAGCCAGCCATTCCTCCCGGACCTGTCGATCACTTTCCGCGCGGCGCCGGCCGGCAGCTGTCAACGAGATCACTTGGCGCCGACCGTCGTCCGGGTCGGGCGTACGCCGGATGAGTCCATGTTGATCGAGGCCGGCCAGTATGGTCGCCATTGACTGCGGCCGCACTCGCTCCGCGGCGGCCAACGCGCTGGCCGACGAGTCGCCCTCTTTCCAGAGTCGGGTGAGCACCGCCGTCTGCGACGGCGTCAGATCGCTGCCGGTCGTGACGTCCTTCAGCCGGCGGCGTAGCCGGCTGAACATCACCCGAAGGTCCCGGGCGGCTGCCCCTGACGACTCGCTGATTCGCTCCACGACCCCACTGTACAGTAGACAGTTCAGACTGTACAGTTACGACTGGCGATTTCTGCTACGTGGCGTCACCGCCCAATTCCCAAAAGCGCGTGCTTTCTTCGCCGGCGCCCGGTTCGGTGCGGACCCAGATCGCCAAGATGACGGTGAGCAACGCCCAGCCGATGATGGTGGTGGGGATCGCCCAGATACGACGCTCGAGCAGTGCAGTGCCGCATTGCGCGACCAGACCGTCTCCGTTGGCGTCGGCGGCCTGAGACAGGTTCGCGCTGAAACCACGGCCGCAGGCGATCTGCATGCCGAATTGGTCGTACTGGCCCAAATACACCGGGAACCAGAGCCCCAACACCCCGACCACAACCAGCAACGCGCCCAGGGCGCCGACCAACAGCTGACGATTGCTCACAGCTTTCCTCTCTCAAATCAGGTTGCGGTGACGGCGGATTCGCCTCCGCACGTCGGCCAGCAGCAGATAGCTACCGCCTTGGCGGATGAACTTGGGCAGGAACCGGTTGACGAAAGCCACCATCAAAAACAGGTATTCGAATCGGCGCTGCTGACTCGGCGTCCAATCGAGGCGCAGGGCTTCGCGGAACACCGGCGCCAGAAATCCCGCGGTAAGGAAGCGCAGCAACGGCGCGAAGATGCGCAGCAGCGGGCTGACCATCCGCAGGTCGATCAAATCTTGCAGGTAGTCGCGCACCACGTCGTCGATCACGACGCGCTGGCAAGCGTAATTCCAATAGCGGTCGAAATCGCGACGGGTCGGCGGCCATTGGTCTTCGCTGACCTGCAGCGTGGTGCCCAACGTGAACGCCGAGCGGTAGAAGTGTTCGGCCAGTTCATCGGTCATCTCGCCACGCAACAGTCGGTAGGTATCTTCCAGGCCGACGAAAAGGCATGCGGCAACCCACATCTGCAGGTCGCGGTCGAAAGCGTTGTAGGACACCGGGCTGTCGGGCCCCGAAAGGACTTGTCGATGCGCGACGTCGACGGCCTCGCGGAAGGCGGTCCGGTCTTCGGAGCGGCCAAGTATTGCGACGGCCAGGTAGCTGAAGGTGGTACGGGCCCGCTTCCACGGGTGTTTGATCAAGCTGCCGGATTCGACCTTGCTCTCCACCACCCCGTAGCCGACGCCGGGCCAGGACAACTGCATGACGACGTTGGCCGCGCCGGCGGCGAACGACCAGAAGTCCATGGCGTCGGCGACGGTGGCCGGCCGGTTGTCCCAGCGCGCGGCGCGGCGGCTGATGTGAATGCGCGTATCGGCGGTGGTCAGTTGAGTGTGGCGGGTCATGTCATGCAGACATCCGAGAACAGCAACACCGGCCACGACACGATCGACCCGAGGAACGACACCACCAGATCGGCCCCTTGCATCCGGTGCAGATGCTCGGTGTGAGTGGTCGACCAAATGGTCCCGACCAGCAGATACGGTGTCCCTAGGATCAAACCGAGGCCGATCAGCTCGGCGATGGTGATTTGGAAGCCAAGCACCTGGCGAACCTTGCCCAGCATGTATCGAACCCCTCCGACATGGACGCCGTCGTAGCAACCGGCGAGTATCGATTATGTTAATGGAGATTCTGACTCGGCGGTAGGGTGTGTGCGGCACCGATCTGAGGCTAGGGTGAGGCCGTGACGACCGCGCGCCTCGGGCCGGCAGCCGACGTGCGCCGGCGTCCGAAAGACCGCAAAGCCCAGATCGCGCGCGCCGCCGCCGAGGCCTTCAGCGCGCTGGGATATCACGCGGTCAGCATGGAAGCCATCGCGGCCAAGGTCGGAATCTCGGCGCCCGCGCTCTACCGGCATTACGCGAGCAAGTACGACCTGTTCCGCGGCGCGGTGCTGGCGCTGGGCCAGCAGCTGGTGGACTGCACCGACTTCGCTGATGCCGAGTCGGCGGATGTCGACCCGGCTGCGACATTGGGCCGGCTGGTCGACGCACTCATCGACGTGACGTTGCCCAACCGCGAGTCCGGTGGGCTGTACCGGTGGCAGGCCCGTTATCTGCACGGCGAAGACCAATCCGTCCTGATGCACCAACTGCGTCTTGTCAACCGGCGAATTCAAAAGCCGCTCATCGCGATTCGGCCGGCGTTGACGTCGTCGCAGCGGTGGATGCTGTCGTCGGGGTTGCTCAGTGTGATCGGCAGCATGGTCGACCACCGGGTTCAGCTGCCGGCCGACGACATCCGCGCACTGCTGACCGAGGCGGCATCGGCGCTGCTCGCTGCGGAGCTGCCACGGCCACAGGATCCGCTGCGGCGTCCGGCGGCCTGGCGGATCTTCGCATCGGACACCGGTGTTTACGAAGCGTTGCTGCACGCGTCGATGGTGTTGTTCAACGCCAAGGGCTATCCGGAAACCAGCATGGCGGACATCGCGTCGGCGGTCGGTATCCCGGTGTCGGGGATCTACCGGTATTTCCCGGGCAAGTGCGACATCCTCTCGACCGGATTGCGGCGGGCAGCCGATCGGGTCTCGGGTCACCTGTCGGCGGTTCTGACCGGTGTTGCCGAACCGCGCCAGATGCTGAGCCTGCTGATCGAGGCCTACGTGGCGACGTCGTTCGCCAACCCGGAACTGGCGGCCATCTACTACACCGAGCGGGTCAGCCTGACCCGAGCCGACCAGGAGCTGCTACGCAGCGTGCAGCGCTCGACGATCGATTCCTGGATGCGGCTGTTGACGGCGGCGCGGCCAACGCTGAGTTCTACGCAGGCCCGCTTTCTGGTACACGCGGCGATGGCCCTGGTGGTCGACCTGGGAAGGCTGGTCCACTACGAGGACTCCGCCGACAACTCGGCCTATCCGCAGGCCTGCGTGCGAAAGTTGATGGAGCTCACGGTATTTGGGCGTGATGCTCAGCTGATGGCGTAGTCGCTCAACGGGAATCGATCGCCGTCGCGCACCGCGTTGCGCACCGACGTAGGCCGCAGCAGGGCCGCCTCGCCGCTGTGGTTGAAGTAGTACGACCGCGACGTCGCACAGTCGCCGGCGTAGAACACCGACTTGTCCAGGTTCCGGGTCATGCGGTCCATGAAGCGGGTGTTGGCCTCCTCGGTGACCTCGAAGGTGGCTGCGCCCCTGCGCTTCACCTCGCCGAACAACCGGCCGATGTGCCGCATCTGGTATTCCATGGTGTTGAAGAACGACAGCCCGGCAAACGCGTACGGGCTGGCCAGGCTCAGGTAATTGGGGAAGTATGGAATCGACAGGCCCTGATAAGTGCGGAAACTGTTCTCCCGCCACCACTTTCCCAAGTTCCGGCCTTCCCGGCCGACCACCTCGATGGCCGGGAA
Source organism: Mycobacterium fragae (assembly GCF_002102185.1). Lineage (GTDB taxonomy): Bacteria > Actinomycetota > Actinomycetes > Mycobacteriales > Mycobacteriaceae > Mycobacterium > Mycobacterium fragae. Next base: position 321,280 of record NZ_LQOW01000024.1, on the reverse strand, counting down.
GTTTGCGTCCCACAGATCGAATCCGGTGGCCAGCACCAAGGTGTCGATTTCCGCCTTGTGCCCGTCGTTGGTGACGATGCCGTCGGGCTCGATCCGCTCGATGCCGCCGGTCTCCAGGTGCACATGCGGTTTGGTGAAGCTGCGGTAATAGTCGTTGGACCAGCTGGGTCGCTTACAGCCGATGTCGTAGTCCGGTGTCAGCTTGCGCCGCAGCTCTTTGTCTCGAACCTGCACGAACCGGTGGATCTTGCAGAGGTCCATGGCGGCGACGGGTAGCCGCCGGAAGTATCGGTAGTTCAGCCCGCCGACGAACATCATGAACTCGAGCGCGTTGTCCGTCACCCACCGCAGCACCCGTTGGGTGAGTGGCACTCGGGCGAAAAGCCGCTGCACGGCCGGATGGAACCGGAAGTCAAGCTTGGGCGCGACCCAAATCGCTGTGCGCTGATACACCGTCAGATCGGCCACCGACTTCGCCAGTTCGGGAATGAGTTGGACTGCGGTGGCACCGGTGCCGATCAGGCCGACACGACGACCGGCGAAGTCGTAGCCGGCGTCCCACGCCGCGGTGTGGATGATTTTGCCGTCGAAGTTGGTGATGCCAGGGATGTCGGGTGTGTGCGCTTGGGAGAGGAATCCGGTCGCGGTGATCAGGAAGCGAGCGGTGAGCGTCTGGCCCCCGGCGAGTGCGACCTGCCACAGCTGGGTCTCCTCGTCCCAGCGCGCGCCTTCCACGGTGGTGTTGAACCGCATGTGACGGCGCACGTCATATTTGTCGGCCACGTGATCGGCGTACCGCTTGAGGTCCTGGCCCGGTGCGAAGAACCGTGACCAGTACGGGTTGGGCTCAAACCAGTAGCTGTAGGTGGTCGACGGGATGTCGACTGCGAGCCCCGGATACCTGTTGACATGCCAGGTTCCACCCAGGTCCGCCTCGCGGTCGAGGATGAGGATGTCGGCGTAGCCGAGCTGCTTGAGCTGGATCGCTGCGCCCATGCCGCCGAAGCCCGCTCCCACGATGACGACATCGTGATGCTCCGCAGTCATGAAAAAACCGTACCTTACTTCAGAGTAAGTTATGCGTTTCGTGTGGGCTACGGCCAATGATATCTATGATGCTGCCCCGCAGCGCGCCAGAAGAGGGCCTCCGCGCGCCGCAATGGTCGTGATAGCTGTCACGTGGACGAGCCTCGAAGGAGCTCTAGCGCTGCATCGACCGCTGATGCGGGCACGTCCACCGCCTTGGAACCCAGGTCGTGGCGGGCGCCGGTGATTTCGACGATCCGCGTCGGCGCGGGAATCAGTGCCGCGGCGGCGCGCACCTCGTCGGGGGTGCCGAAGGGATCCGACGTGCCGTGGGTGAACACCGTGGGCACCGAGATGTCGGGCAGGTGCTCGGTGCGGGCCCGTTCCGGCTTCCCCGGCGGATGCACCGGATACGAGAACAGCGTCAGCACGTCTACCGGGATTTGGTCGGCCGCGACCACCATCGACGTCAGCCGGCCGCCGTAGGAATGGCCGCCGGCGATCAGCGGGCCGTCGCCCAGGTTGCGGCACACGGTGATCGCTTCCACGATGCCGGCGCGGTCGGTGGCCGCCGAGCCCGATGGTGGGCCTTTGGGCCGTCGCCGCCGGTAGGGCAGGTTGTAGCGCACCGCCAGCCAGCCGCGCCGCGCCCACTCGTCGCAAAGCCTTTGCAGCAACGGCGATTCCCGGCTACCGCCGGCCCCGTGCGTCAACACCACCACACCGACGGGCTTGCCGTCGGGTTCGTGTGCCACGCCCGCGATCTCGTCGACGTTCATGAGAGCCGGAACAGCGGAGACACCGGGCCGTGCCCGTGGCCGAGCGGATAGGAAGCCCGCAGGCATTGCGTCACCCAGTCCTTGGCGAACCCGATCGCGTCCGGAACGGAATAGCCATGCGCCAGCGCGCAGGCCGTCGCGGCGGCCAGCGTGTCACCGGCGCCGTGATCGTGGATGGTGTCCACCCGCGGTGACTCGAACTCGTGAAAGTCGCTGCCGTCGAACAGTAAATCCTTGCTGCGATCTGACTCGCGCAGATGCCCGCCCTTGACCAGCGCCCACTTCGGCCCAAGCGCGTGCAGGGCGCGCGCCGCTTCTCGCTGGGATTCGGAATCGACGACCTCTATGTCGACGAGTAGCCGCACTTCGTGCAGGTTGGGCGTCACCAGGGTGGCCAACGGAAACAGTTGGGCGCGAAGCGAATCCAGCCCGCCATCATCGAGCAGCGGATCGCCGTGCATCGACGCGCACACCGGGTCGACCACCAGCGGCACGTCCGGAGCGTGGTCGCGCCATGCCCCGGCGACAGCGCCGATGATCTCCGCCGACGCCAGCATGCCTGTCTTGGCGGCCTGCAGCCCGATGTCGTGGCACACCACCTCGATCTGGGCGGCGATCACACCATCCGGCACCACGTGAAAACCCCTGACGCCCACCGAGTTCTGCACGGTCACCGCGGTCACCGCGCACAGTGCATGCACGCCGAGCAGGGTGCACGTCCGGATGTCGGCTTGGATGCCGGCGCCGCCACCGGAATCCGACCCGGCGATGGCCAGCACCCGCAGCGGCGTCTCACCCGGGCCGGGCAGCGGCAGATAGCTCACGCTATAGGTAAATACACCCGGTTGCCGTGCTCGGCGAACTCGGCCGACTTCTCCGCCATGCCGGCGGACAGCGCGGCTTCGATGTCCTCTTCGGTCTCCAGTCCGTGGGCGGCGGCGTAGTCGCGGACATCCTGAGTGATGCGCATCGAGCAGAACTTCGGCCCGCACATCGAGCAGAAGTGCGCGGTCTTGGCCGGTTCGGCGGGCAGAGTCTCGTCGTGGAACTCCCGTGCGGTGTCGGGGTCCAGCGACAACGCGAACTGGTCGTTCCACCGGAACTCGAACCGCGCGGTGGACAGAACGTCGTCGCGCTCCTGCGCGCGGGGATGGCCCTTGGCCAGATCCGCCGAGTGTGCGGCGATCTTGTAGGCGATCACCCCGTCCTTGACGTCCTTGCGGTCAGGCAACCCCAGGTGCTCCTTGGGGGTGACGTAGCACAGCATCGCGGTGCCCGCCTGGGCGATGATCGCCGCGCCGATCGCCGAGGTGATGTGGTCGTAGGCCGGGGCGATGTCGGTGGCCAGCGGGCCCAGCGTGTAAAACGGGGCCTCCTCGCACAGCTCCTCTTCCAGGCGCACGTTCTCGACGATCTTGTGCATCGGGATGTGTCCGGGACCTTCGATCATCACTTGGGCGCCATGGTCTTTCGCGATCTTGGTCAGCTCGCCCAGGGTTCGCAGCTCGGCGAACTGGGCGGCGTCGTTGGCGTCGGCGATCGAGCCGGGCCGCAGCCCGTCGCCGAGTGAGAACGTCACGTCGTAGCGGGCGAAGATGTCGGCCAGCTCGCCAAAATGCGTGTACAGGAACGACTCCTGATGATGGGCCAGGCACCAGGCGGCCATGATGGACCCGCCGCGGGACACGATCCCGGTGACCCGCTTGGCGGTCAGCGGCACATACCGCAGCAGCACTCCGGCGTGCACGGTCATGTAGTCCACACCCTGCTCGCACTGCTCGATTACGGTGTCGCGGTAGATCTCCCATGTCAGCAGCGTGGGGTCGCCCTTGACCTTCTCCAGCGCCTGATAGATCGGCACGGTGCCGACGGGCACGGGCGAGTTGCGCAGGATCCATTCGCGGGTCTCGTGGATGTCCTTGCCGGTGGACAGGTCCATGATGGTGTCCGCGCCCCAGCGGGTGGCCCACACCATCTTGTCGACTTCCTCGGCGATCGAGCTCGTCACCGCCGAATTGCCGATGTTTGCATTGACTTTGACCGCGAACGCCTTGCCGATGATCATCGGCTCGCTCTCGGGGTGGTTGTGGTTGGCCGGGATCACCGCACGGCCGCGGGCGACCTCGTCGCGCACCAGTTCCGCGGGCATGCCTTCGCGCTCGGCGATGAACGCCATCTCCGCGGTGATCTCGCCGGCGCGGGCGCGCTGCAGCTGGGTGCCGCGGTCGCGCACCACGCCCGGGCGCGGCGGCAAGCCGCGATTCACGTCGATCACCGCGTCGGAATCGGTGTAGGGCCCGGAGGTGTCGTACAGGTCGAAGTGCTCGCCGTTGGACAGGTGCACCCGCCGGAACGGCACCCGGGCACCGGGAACGTCATCGAGATCCCGGTAGATCTTGCTGCTGCCGGCGATGGGGCCGGTGGTCACGGTTGGCTCGACTGAAATAGATGTCACTTGGCATCTCCCTACGCCGGCATTACCCGGTCAGGTTCGTACGGTCGACGGCCCCGAGCCGTCCTCTCAGCGCACCGGGCGTGCGCTCCCGCGTGGATAGGTGGACGGTTTCCACGCTAGGCCAAGGGTGCGATGATTCTCAATGTGCAGAAGGCCCGTGAAAAAGATGTGCACGCCGGCGGCGGCGCCACGACGGCGCGGGCAGACGCGGATGTAACCCATGTGAGCGTGGGTGCGTTCCGGTTCTGGTTCGTCGGCCAGCGCTGGGAATGGTCCGACGAGGTGGCCCGGATGCACGGTTATGAGCCGGGCTCCGTGACGCCGACGACCGAACTGCTGCTGTCGCACAAACATCCCGATGACCGCGAACACGTGCAGGATCTGCTCGACCGCGCGCTGCATTCCAAGAGTTCGTTTTCCAGCCGGCACCGCTTCCTTGACACGGCCGGCAATGTGCACGACGCGATCGTGGTGGCCGACCGCATGACGGATGACACCGGCGCGGTGGTGGGTTCTGCCGGGTACTACGTCGATCTGACCGAGACGTTGGACGAGAACCGGCAGGAGATCCTCGACGAAGCCTTGCCCGACCTTTTCCAGGCCCGCGCGGTCATCGAGCAGGCCAAGGGCGTGCTGATGGCGATCTACCGGGTCAGCGCCGATCAGGCCTTCGGGGTGCTGCGGTGGCGATCGCAGGAAACCAACGTCAAACTGCGGGTGCTGGCCAAGCAGCTGCTCGCCGAACTTCCGTCGTTGCCACCACCCGCGGCCGCCGTGCAAAGCGCGTTCGACCACATTTTGCTCACCGTCCACGAGCGGGTTCCTGCGGATCCAGACCCGTAGCCCTGCTTGCGGGTTAGGCTCGGATTCCGATCGAAAACGAGTGGGCGCGATGAAATTATTGGTGGTCGACCGTGAGGTCCACCCAACGGCGGTGATTGTCCGGGCCAAGGGCGAACTGGACTCCAACACCATCGGCGAGCTCACGTCCCACCTCGCTGCCGCACTGGACGATGCCGGCAACCTCGCGACTCGACTGGTGATCATCGATTTGCAGGCCCTGACCTACTTCGGCAGCGCCGGTCTGAACGCCTTGCTGGACTGTCACCAGCAGGGCCGCGAGGCCGGGACGACGGTGCGCCTGGTCGCCGACAACCCGCTGGTGGTTCGCCCGATCGAGGTGACGAACCTTGACAGCGCGCTCGAGCTCTATCCGGGGCTGTCCGACGCGTTAGAAGGGCGAGAAGGGCAGCAGCCCGGCTAAACCTCTTCCATGGCTTCGCCCAGTTCCTCGAGGACGCGGTTGTGGTGGTTATTGGCCAGAATGTGGCCGGCGGCGATCACCACCGCGACCGGCCAGTCGATCAGCTCGAACGCGGCCAGCGCGGCCAGGCCGCCGTAGTAGGCGAGCTGCTCGGGCCGCGGGACCTGCACCCGCCCGACCACAGGCAGGTTGACGGCGAATGACTCGCCCTCGCGGATGTGCTGGACGGCTTCGCGCTGAGAGGTGCCGCGGCGCGACTTCTTTTCCACCATCATTTGCCTTTCTGAAACGTTGGGTTTGCCGTCGAGCCGGGTGTTGCGGTCAACCTCGGACATATGTCGACGACTGATGCTCTCGCCGACCCACTAGCCGAAGCGGCCGGTCTTCTGCTGACCGTTCCGGTGATCGAGTTGTACGCGGTGCTGTGGCGCCTCGGATTTGTCGAGGTTGTGCGGACTCGTCAGACCGATGACCGAGTTCGGCCTCTGCGGGGCGCTGACCGGGTAGCGCGCGGGTTACGACGCCCACCGCGACGGTTGCCACCCCGGCTGATCCCAGCGCCTGCGCCCAGCCGATCGGACCAAGCGGAGTACAGCCGAGCAGCTGGCTGACGCCCGGGATGCTGATCAGCGTCCCCATCACGACTAGCGAACCCGCGGCGGTGAGTACCACCAACGGGGCGCGGGAGTCCAGCAGCGTTTGGCCCAATTCGGCGGATACCAGTGCGACCAGCGCCACCGTGGAGGCACGCTGCGGCCGACCGGTGACCCCGGCCATCATCCACGCCGCGGTCGCCGCCGCCGTCGTCGTCGCGCCGCGGATGGCCACGGCTCGCCACAGCGCGGGCTGATCCGGGCCGCGGCCGCCGCGGTTATCCGAGTCGGTCGTGGGGCTCACGGCCAGCGCCGCGGCGGGCAGCGCGTCGGTCATCATGTTCACCAGCAGCAGCTGGCGGGTGTTCAGCGGCGATCTCCCGGTGATCGCGGCGCCGATGATGGAGAAGGCCACCTCGCCGGCATTGCCGCCGAGCAGCACCGATACCGCCGCCTGGACCCGCCGCCAGAGCTGGCGCCCCTCCTGGATGGCGTTCAGCAGCGCCTCGATGCGCGCGTCGACCAGCACCACGTCGGCCGCGATGCTGGCGGGGTCGCTGCCGCGTGCGACGACGCCGATGCCGACGGTGGCCGCCCGGATGGCGGCGGCGTCGTTGGAGCCGTCGCCGACCATCGCGCACACCTTGCCGGAGCGTTCCAGGGTCTGGACGATCTGCACCTTGTTCTCCGGGGACATCCGGGCGAAGATCACCCGCTCGGCGACCGCCCGTTCCTGGTCCTTGCGGGACAGGGCGTCCCATTCCGCGCCGGTGATGACTTGCTCGGCGGTCACCGGCATGCCCAGCTCCTGGGCGATCGCGGTGGCGGTGATCGGGTGGTCGCCGGTGATCAGCCGAATGCCGACCTCATGCTGGCGCAGGTTCGCCAGCAGCTCTGGTGCTTGAGCCCGCGGGGTATCGGAAATCCCGAGGAACCCTGCCAGCGACAGCTCGCCGTCGGCCAGGCCGGCGATGGCGTCCTCGTCTTGCTGCACCGACTTCGCCTGTTGCGGGCTCAGCCGGCGCCGGGCGACGGCGATCACCCGTAACCCCTGGGCCGCCAGCTGCCCAACCGTGCTGTCGATGTCGGGTCCGGTGTCGCGGCAGGCGGCCAGCACCACCTCTGGTGCGCCCTTGACGGTCAGCTCGTCGCCGGACACCGACGCCGAGAACGACCTGCCGGAACGGAACGGCAGATGCGCGTCGGCCTCGCGGTCGCGGCTAGAGCCGCTGAATACACCGCCGGACAGCGCGGCTTCGGTGATCGCCCGGTCGGTGGCGTGCACGTGCGGGCCGCCGTTGGCCGTCGGCGCGGCGTGGGCGGCGCAGCGCAGCACGTCCTCGCGGGAGTAGCTGCCAACCGGGTGGACCTGGGCCACCCGCAGGCGGTTCTCGGACAGCGTTCCGGTCTTGTCGAAGCAGACCACGTCGACCCGGCCGAGCGCCTCCACCGAACGGGGAACCCGGACGAGTGCGCCGAAGGTCGTGAGGCGCCGAGCCGACGCCGCTTGTGCGAGCGTCGCCACCAACGGCATCCCCTCGGGAACCGCCGCCACCGCGATGGCGATGCCGCTGGCGACCGCTTGGCGTAAACCCGTGCGGCGCAACATCCCGAGCAGACCGACCAGCACACCGCCGCCCATGCTGACCGGTAATGCCCGATTGGTGAGCTGGCTGAGCTGGTGCTGCAGTCCGATCTCGGCCAGCTCACCGGACACCAATTCGGCAGCGCGACGCTCCTGCGTGTCGGGTCCGACGGCGGTCACCACGGCGACGGCGGTGCCCGCCACGATGTTGGTGCCGGCGTAAAGCATGCAGCGGCGTTCGGCCAGGTCCGCGCCCGGGGTGGCGTCGACCTGCTTCTCCACCGGCAGGGATTCGCCGGTGAGCGTTGATTCGTCGACCTCGAGGTCGTCTTCCTCGATCAGCCGGGCGTCGGCGGGCACGACTTCGTGGGTCCGCACCTCGATCACATCGCCGGGCCGTAGTTGCGCGGCGATGACGTTGGTGTACAAGGGCTTGCCGTCCGGGTCGGTGGTGAGCTTGCGGGCGGGCGGGATCTGTTGCGCCAGTAGCCGGTTCAGCCGGCTCTCGGCGCGCAGTCGCTGGCTTGCGGCGAGGATGGAGTTCCCGGTCAGCACCGAACCGACCAGCACGGCGTCGACCGGCGAACCCAGCACCGCGCTGGCCGCCGAACCCAGCGCCAGTACCGGGGTCAGCGGGTCGGACAACTCGGCGCGGACCGCCTTGATGAAGTGCCACACCGCCTGCCGTGGCCGATCGGTCGCTTCCGCGCCGCGTTGGGCCGTCTGCATGGCGCGCGCGGCCAGCGGCCGTTGGGGCTCCGCCGTTTCGTCGTCGGAGTCCGGCGGCGGCAACAGCCTGCGGACCTGCTCGACCGACATGGCGTGCCACTCGTGCACAGGCGCCGGTCGCGGGGTAGGTGCCCGAACCACCCGGCGGGCCAGTAAGTAGCCGGACAGCAGACCGGCCGCCGCACCGGTGGTGACCGGGCCGGGCCCTTGACCGCGCACGCCGGGCAGCATCAGCAGCGCGCCCAAAGCCGTCGCGCCGGTGGATATCTCGATCCCACGTCGGGTCGCCGCCCTGGCCGCGGGCAGCGCGTGCAACACCCGCCAGGCGCCGGCGAGGTCGGTCAGCAGCAGATCGGCTGACCAGGGCGGGGGCTTGGCGCCGGAGTTGGGCATGATGCCCAGCCCCACGTCGGCGGACGAAAGCGCTTGCGCGGCAGCCGACGACAGCACCGCGACAGTGTGGCCGGCCCGTTGCAGGTCGGTGAGCGACGCGGCGAGCGCATCGTCGACTGAGCCGAGCTCCGACGCCCGCAGCTCGTCGAACGCCGGCCGCAGCTCACCGAGGACTTCCATGTCGACGGAGATCAAGTCCAAGTCGGCCCGGCGCGCCTCGGCAAGCACCGCCGAAGCCAATGGATCGTGCGCGGGACAGACCAGTGCCTCGACGCCGTCGGGCCCACCGGGAACCGGATGCCAGCCGGCGCGCGAACCTTTGCCCTGTAATAGCTCCTGGGCGCGGTTCCAAGCCGGGGCCCGCTGGTCCTCGCGTGCGCCGCGGACACGGAGCACCCGCAGCTGGTCGGTACCCAGCACTCGGGGATCGACCAATAACACGTCTACGCGGTCCAGTCGACGCAGGATGTCTGGACGCAATGCCAGCACAGCATGCTGGTCGGCCAACCCACGTCCGAGTGTCGCCGCGAACGACTCGCGTGTGGTGCGGGCGGCCTTCGGCGTGGTCACCAACGCCGCCGTCGAAGCCATGTTGACGTTGCGGGTGGCGGCGCCGACCACTGCGACGCCGATCGCCTGCGCCAACGCGCTGCGCCCGGCGTGGGTTTCGACCGATCCCGCCGGGCGCGGCAGCGGGCGCGACGGCGGGTGGGCCTGTGCATGCTCGGCGTGACGGGCCAAGTCCGGTTCGAGCCGGCTCCATGCCTGTGCTTCGGCGCGGGACTCGATCGCCTTGAGAACTTCCATCGCCAGGTCGACGCCCAGCGACGCCGGCGAGAGCGAAACGATGTGGGCGATCGTCATGGCCAGTGTGAGCACCGTGTCCGTCGCCGACTGGCCGATGCGGTCCTCGAGCAGGCGGCGCAGCCGCGGTTGGTAGTCCACGGCCACCACCGCCGCCTCGACACCGGCAGGCAGGCGCGGCCAGCGCATGGCGCGCCCGGCGAGCGCCGCGCCCATTCCGACGGCGGTTATGCCGACTCCCACCGCTCTGCTGGCCAGCACCAGACCGTCGCCCGGCAGCGCGTGCGAGCGTTTGTCGGCGTGATCGGTTCGGGGGACGCGCTTTTCGGCATCGTCGACCACCCGGCACAGCTCGCTCAGCGGCGTCTGGTTGCCGTCGAGACCGACGACCAGCCGCGACAGCGGACGGTTCAGGCTGACCGACGTCACCCCGGCGCGTGCGCGCACCGCGTCGGCCACGACGCGTCCCAGCTCCACACCGTTCGGGCTGTCCAGGCCGCGGACTTCGATCCAGGCGCGTTGCTCGCCACGCCAGCAGTGCCGTGTCAGTGTCGGCGTGGGCAGCTCGCCGGAGAGCGCTTTGACACCTTCTCGAACCGGGATGGCGGCCAGCGTTGCGGCTGTCGCCGCGGTTTGCACGCCGGCGTCGACGAGGGCGGAGGTTAGTTGTATGCCCATCGTGACCGCGCGCAGCGGCGTGGGTGCTCGCACGAATCCGACGGTACTCACCCGCGCAAATTAACGGCGGGCGCGCGACTGCGTGCCGCGTGTCCGCCGCGCCGGCGCCCGCTTGGCCGGCGATGTGCGCTTGGAGGCGGGCGATGTGCGCTTGGAGGCCGAACCGCTCGACTTGGCGGGGGCCTTTTTCGCCGGAGCACTCTTCGCCGGAGCGGCCTGGGCCGCGGTCGACTTGGCCGGCGCGGCCGAGCCGTCGCGCGAGTGATTGAGCTGCCGCAGCAGCAATGCGCCGCCACCGACGGCCAACACCAACGGCCACTCGACGAGTCCGCTGGCACCGAGTGCGCCCAAGGTCAATGCGGCCGCCGGCACCGAGTGGCTGCCGCTGCCGATGCCGCGCTGCACACCGGCGGCCGCACCGGTTACCGCGCCGACGACGCCGTTGACCGCGGCGCCGCCCACCGCCCCGGCGGCCATGGTGGTCGCCGCCGCGGCTCGGCCCACCGTTCGACTCACGCTGCGTACCGTGCCGCCGACGACGCCCATGATGACTCCCTGATCCTCTGTTGTTCGGGGCTGAAAATTTTATGCCCGCTGGCATAAATCCTATGGCCGAAAAGGGGCGAATGCACCAAATGCATAGAGAATGCTCAACCGTCTGTCAGCAAATAGGTATACAAAAACTCAAACCGGGCGCAGGTCCACCAGCACCGGCGCATGGTCGCTGGGCGCCTTGCCTTTACGCTCCTCGCGGACGATCTGGGCATCGGCGACGCGGGCGGCCAGCGCGGGGGAGGCCAGGATGAAGTCGATCCGCATCCCTTGTCTTTTCGGAAACCGCAGTTGGGTGTAATCCCAGTACGTGTACACGCCGGGCCCGGGGGTGAAAGGCCGCACCACATCGGTGAATTGCGCCTCGACGATCGCGTTGAATGCCTTGCGCTCCGGCTCGGAGACGTGCGTACAGCCCCGGTAATACTCGACACTCCAGACGTCCTCGTCGGTCGGGGCGATGTTCCAGTCGCCCACCAGAGCGATCTGAGCCGACGGATCGGCTTGCAGCCAACCGTGGGCCGTATCACGCAGCGCCGCAAGCCAATTCAGCTTGTAGGTGTAATGCGGATCGCCCACGGCGCGGCCGTTTGGCACATAAAGGCTCCACACGCGAACGCCGCCGCAGGTGGCGGCCAGGGCGCGGGCCTCCGCGGCGGCGGCAACGTCCGGCTTGTTGCTCCAGCTGGGCTGGCCGTCGAAGCCGACCTCGATGTCATCGAGGCCGACCCGCGACGCGATCGCCACGCCGTTCCACTGGTTGAACCCGCAGTGCGCCACCTCGTAGCCGAGTTCGAAGAACGGCAGGGTCGGAAACTGGTCGTCGGCGCACTTGGTTTCCTGCATGGCCAGCACGTCGACCTCGGCGCGCGCCAGCCAGTCGAGCACGCGGTCGAGCCTGGTGCGAATGGAGTTCACGTTCCAGGTGGCCAGCCGCATGATTACACGGTATGCGCGTCGAGGTAGCGAGCCCGGTGATGCAGTGTGAAGCCCAACGATTCGACCACGCCGGGAGTGGCGTGGTCGGCGTCGAGCACCCGTACCCAGCCGCGGGTGGCGCCGCGCGCGGCGCCCCATGCCAGCAGCGCCTCGCAGAGTTGAGCATCGGCCGTGCCGGCCGTCGAGAGGCCCACCCAGCGGGTGCCGTCCGGCGCGTCGGTCACCGCCGCGCGCGCCGCCGTCGCGTCGTCCATCCCGAATGCCAGCTCACCGTCGAGGACCGCGGTCAATTCGTCGATTGGCACGTTGCCGCCATAACGGGTCAGCCAGGCGTCGTCCGGGCGGGCGGTCAGCCGGATCGACGGGTCCGTTGCCGCTGTGCGCACATCGCGCACCAGCATCCGATTAGCATGCTCACCGCCACCTGGAAGCCGCAACAGCCGATCCGGCAGAGCCAGCCGCGGCGTCAGGCCGCGCTGCGTGTACCAGTCGACGATCACCGCGATCGCCGCCGACTCAGCCGAAATACTCAGCGGCACAGCAGAATTCGACTCGAGCGTGGCTCCGTGCCCGGCGCGCAGCAGCCAGCCGTGCAGCCACTGTCGTTCGATGCCCGGCCAAGCGTTAGCCGCGGCGTGCTCGAGTGCGCGGATCTGCGAGGTCCGCACCGGCGCATCGGTCAGCGCGCGCACCACCACCGCGTCGCCGGGCGAAAACTCCACTACCACTCCGGTCTTCGTCTGGATCTGCACGAGCGGCTCGATGCTCAGCAGGCGCCCCACCGCGTCGGTCAGCGGCGGGACCGAGCCGGCCGGCCGGCGGTAACGCACCGCCACCCGGGTGCCGAGCTCGGGCCACGAAACCATCAGTGACCGAAGGGGTCCGGCCCCTCGCCCGGTGTCCAGGACAACCCGGGAACACCCCAGCCGTGGGATTTGACCGCCCGTTTTGCGGCGCGCGCGTGCCGACCGATCAAGCGATCCAGATACAGAAACCCATCCAGATGCCCGGTCTCGTGCTGCAGCATCCGCGCGAACAACCCCGTGCCTTCGACCGTGACCTGGTTGCCGTCGGCGTCCAGGCCGGTGACCCGCGCCCATTTCGCCCGTCCGGTCGGAAACGACTCGCCCGGCACCGACAGGCAGCCCTCGTCGTCGTTTTCGGGGTCGGGCATGGTCTCCGGCACTTCCGAGGTTTCCAGCACCGGGTTGACGATCACACCGCGTCGGCGCTTCGTTTGCCCGCGCTCGTCGGCGCAGTCGTAGACGAATACCCGCAAGCCCACACCGATCTGGTTGGCGGCCAGCCCAACCCCGTATGCGGCGTCCATGGTGTCGTACAACGTGGTGATCAGATCGGCCAAATCGGCGGGCAGCGAACCGTCCGCGGCGACCGGCACCGGTTCGGTGGGGGTGTGCAGAATCGGATCGCCCACGATGCGAATGGGTACGACTGCCATGGTCGGAGCCTAAGCTGAGCGACTCGCGGGGCGGGGTTCCGGGTCAACAGTTGCAGGCGTGGTTGAATATTCGCGCAGAACCGCGAGCATTAAGAAGCACTGAAGAATTCGCCGGAAGGGTCGAGGAAGCGATATGGACAGCGCTGAGGCGCGGGCTAATCGATCGGGGGACGACTCTGAAATCGCCGATGGGCTAACCCGCCGCGAACACGACATTCTGGCGTTCGAGCGCCAATGGTGGAAATACGCCGGAGCTAAAGAAGAAGCGATCAAAGAGTTGTTCGCGATGTCGGCGACGCGTTATTACCAGGTGCTCAATGCGCTGGTGGACCGGCCCGAGGCATTGGCCGCCGACCCGATGCTGGTGAAACGGCTGCGGCGGCTGCGCGCCAGCCGGCAGAAGGCAAGGGCGGCGCGACGGCTCGGCTTCGAAGTCACCTGAGGTTTTCCCCGGCCGCTGAGCGCCGGTGTGGGTTCTGGCGCACTCCTGGATACAGTGGCGTCGATGAATGAGCGTGTTCCGGACTCGTCCGGGCTACCCCTGCGGGCCATGGTGATGGTGCTGCTGTTTCTCGGCGTCATCTTCTTGCTGGTCGGACTGCAGGCCATGGGGTCGAGCAGCAGCTCCGACGACGAAGACTCGTCGGTATCCACGTTGACGACGAGCCGAATGGCGCCGAAGACCTCGCCGAGGCCGGCGGCAAAGTCGGACGTGCGGGTGTACAACATCTCCGGCCACGAGGGTGTTGCCGGGCGCACCGCCGACCAGCTGAAGGGCGGCGGTTACAACGTCACCGAGGTCGGCAATATGTCGTTGCCCGATGTCTCGGCCACCACGGTGTACTTCAGCAACGCGCCCGGGGAGCGCGAAACCGCCGATGCGATCGGCAAGCTGCTCAAAGCGGCCGTCGAACCGCGAATTCCCGAAATCGCCGACAAGCCGCCCGGCGTCATCGTGGTGGTAGCGGGATAGTCTTGGCCCATGGTCAAACCCGCCGCGGGCCGCAAGATCGCCGCCGTCACCGCAATGAGTTCGCTCGCCGTTTCGACCGCGCTGTTGAGCGCGTGCACGCCGAATCAACCGCCGGCGACCAGTCCCGGGACCACGCCGTCGGTCTGGACCGGGTCACCGGCGCCGTCGAAGACGCAGCCAACCGAAGGGCCGGGGGCGCCGGAGAGCCTGACCACAAATCTGAATGCGCCCGACGGCGTCCGGGTGGCGACGGCCAAATTCGAGTTCGACAACGGCTATGTCACCGTCACCGTGAAGACCACCGGGCTGGGTCAGCTGACCCCTGGATTCCACGGCATGCACATCCACTCGGTGGGCAAATGCGAGGCCAACTCTGTCGCCCCGACCGGCGGCCCGCCGGGTGACTTCTTGTCCGCGGGCGGGCATTTCCAGGTGCCCGGGCACACCGGAATGCCGGAAAGCGGTGATCTGACCTCGCTGCAGGTGCGCAAGGACGGCGCGGCGCTGCTGGTGACCACCACCGACGGGTTCACCAAGAAGGATCTGCTGGCCGGTAAGGGGACATCGATCGTCATTCACGCCGGTGCGGACAACTTCGCCAACATCCCGGGCGATCGCTACACCCAGGCCAACGGCGCGCCCGGGCCCGACCAGATGACGATGTCCACCGGTGACGCCGGTAAGCGGGTGGCGTGCGGTGTCATCAAGTCCGGCTAACACGCCGGTCAGCAGGGCAGCCGCCCGCATCGATTTCGCCCGCTCGCCGCGGCCGACGGTCGGCGTGGAATGGGAGTTCGCGCTCGTCGACGCCCAGACCCGCGACCTGAGCAACGAGGCCACCGCGGTCATCGCCGAGATCGGCGAAAACCCGCGGGTACACAAGGAGTTGCTGCGCAACACCGTCGAGATCGTCAGCGGTGTCTGCGAGTGCACTGCGCAGGCGATGGAGGATCTGCGCGAGACCCTGGCCACCGCTCGCCAGATCGTCCGGGATCGCGGCATGGAGCTGTTCTGTGCCGGCACCCACCCGTTCGCGCGGTGGTCCACCCAAAAGCTGACCGACGCGCCACGCTATGCCGAATTGATCAAACGCACCCAATGGTGGGGCCGGCAGATGCTGATCTGGGGAGTGCATGTCCACGTTGGGATTTCGTCGGCGAACAAAGTGATGCCGATCATGACGTCACTGCTCAACTACTACCCGCACCTGCTGGCGCTGTCGGCGTCCTCACCGTGGTGGGGCGGCGAGGACACCGGCTACGCCAGCAATCGGGCCATGATGTTTCAGCAGCTGCCCACCGCCGGGTTGCCGTTTCATTTCCAGACCTGGGCCGAATTCGAAGGCTTCGTCTACGACCAGAAGAAGACCGGCATCATCGACCACATGGACGAAATCCGTTGGGACATAAGGCCTTCGCCGCATCTGGGCACGCTGGAGGTGCGCATCTGTGACGGGGTGTCCAACCTGCGTGAGCTGGCCGCGCTGGTGGCGTTGACGCATTGCTTGATCGTCGACCTGGACCGCCGGTTCGACGCCGGTGAGATGCTGCCGTCCATGCCGCCGTGGCATGTTCAGGAGAACAAATGGCGCGCCGCCCGCTACGGGCTGGATGCGGTCATCATCCTCGACGCAGAAAGCAACGAACGGCTGGTCACCGACGACCTGCCCGACCTGCTCAATCGTTTGGAGCCGGTGGCGAAGTCGCTGCACTGCGCCGACGAGCTGGCCTCGGTGGCCGACATCCCCCGGCTGGGCGCGTCGTATCAGCGGCAGCGCCGCGTCGCCGAGGAGCACGACGGAGATCTGCGCCCGGTCGTCGATGCGCTGGTCGGCGAGCTGGATATCTAACAATGACAGCCGCTGACCCCACCGAGCTGGCGATGTTCCCGCTGCAATCGGCGCTGCTGCCCGACGAGGAGCTGCCACTGCGGATCTTCGAGCCGCGCTACAGCGCTCTGGTCCGAGATTGCCTGCGCGACACGGATCCCCGCTTCGGTGTGGTGCTGATCGCCCGCGGCCGCGAGGTCGGCGGCGGCGACGTGCGCTGCGACGTGGGCGCCGTGGCCAGGATCACCGAATGTGTCGACTTCGGCGCCTCGGGCCGGTTCGCGCTGCGCTGCCGGATGGGCGAACGAATCCGGGTGTGCGAGTGGCTGCCCGACGATCCCTATCCGCGCGCGATGGTGCGACCCTGGCCCGACGAGCCGGGCGAGCCGGTGACAGCAGGCCAGCTGCGAGAGCTGGAGGACCGGGTTATAGCCCTGTTCGAGCGGATCGCCGCGGTCCGTGACGTGCCGTTACCGGAGCGCGACGTGCTGCTCGGCAACCGAGATGCCGATCCCGGTGCGCGGCTCTATGTGTTGGCGTCCCGCCTCCCGATCGGCCAGGCGGATCGCTACTCCGTGCTGGCCGCGCCGTCGGTCGCGGACCGGCTGGCGGCGCTCGGCGAGGCCGTGGAGACCATGGCCGCGATGATCGAATTCCAGCTCTCCGAATGACCGGCTAGGCCGGACTGCCGGCCAGAGGGAGCCGGGCCTCGATGAACACGCTGCGCGGTGTGAGGTCTTCGTCGTCGGCGGACGGTGCTCGGTCGTAGCGTTCCATCAGGGACAGCGCCTCGACCGCGGTGACCTCCCAGCCGCGTTCGGTCAGCCATTCGGTGAGGTCGGCGCGCTCCTCGATGAACCACAGGTCCGCGGTATCCGGACCGCTCGAGTCGATGCCCGCGCGGCGCAGTTGTTCGCGGCGGCGCTCCAGATACTCCGGGTCGAAGGTGTTCGGGCCCAAAGCTTCAACGGCGATCCGGCTACCCTCTGCGCTGAGCTCTGCGACCCGCTCGAACAGCAGATCCTGGCCCGCCGCCGGCAAGTATGGCAACAACCCTTCGGCAGACCACGCCGTCGGCGTCGACGGGTCGAAACCCGCTTCCTGCAAGGCTTTCGGCCAATTCGCCCGCAGGTCGACCGGCACCGCGCGATATGCGGCGGCCGATTTTGCGCTGTGTGCGGTCAGGGTGTCGGCCTTGAATGCCAGCACCTGCGGCTGGTCGATCTCGTAGACGGTGCTGCCATCCACCCATGGCAGCCGCCAGGCCCGGGCGTCCAGGCCCGCGGCCAAGATCACCGCCTGATCGATCCCGTTGGCCCCGGCGGCGATGAAGTACTCGTCGAACCACTTGGTGCGCGCCGCGGCGTACCCTCCGACGATGCGCACCCGTTCGGTCATCGAAGCCGTTGGCTGCCAGCCGTGTTCGGTTGCGGCCTCGATGAAGAGTTGCGCGTAGGGATCGGTGAACAGCGGGCAGTCGCACGAGGACTCGGCGGCTCGTGCCATGGCCACCCCGAGCGCCGTTGCGCCGACGCTCTCAGTGATGTTCCAGTTGTCGTCCTCGGTCCGTGCCATGCTTCGAGGGTTCTAACCGCGGGGCGCCGAAGTCAAGTCGCAGCGGACGCTGAGCTGCATAAGCCGCGGTGCCACGGCCCGATGCAGTGGACCGACCACCGCCCAGACCATTCGGCCGGCGATTCTGTGACGGTAACGCAGGCGAGTGACGAGCACGGCCCGCCTACCGTCCTGACGTCGTAGGGTCAGTTCGCCGCGCATGAGCGGCCCGTCCGCCACCAGAACGATCTCGTCATCATCCGACTGCGTGATCGTCCACCCGATTGTGTGGTCACGAGAAGTAATCGGGCCCAAACGAAATCTCAGGACGTGGCGGTGGATCCACAACACAAGACCTCCCAATGCGCCCGGTGTCTGCCCCAGCGCGTCACGGAACAATTGTTCGGCAGTGCGCATGTCGCCAGGCAGGATCGAGGCTTCGAACACGTCGACGTAGTCGGGCGCGGTCCGGGCCTGCCCGGCAATGCGTTTGAGCGTCCAGCGCACCGCCACGCGGTGGCCGCCGGTTCCGATGACCAGCGCGCGATAGATCTTGCCGTGCAGACCGGGAAAGTTCGCCCACGTCTGCGAGCGCACCCGGGTGCGCAGCGGGCCTTCGGCATCCAACTCGAACACCCATCGGTAGACCGCGAACGGGTGGCGGCCTTTCAGCGCGAACCGTTCCAGCGGTCGCGCTTCATCCAAGACGAAACCAGTCGGCACGGTCGACGGATCTTGCGGGTCCCGGCACATCGCCCGCAATAGCGCGGACCACGTTTCTCCCGCGGATGCATCGATGTATATGGCATGCTCATCGATATAGGATAACCGTTCCATATAGAAGGACTGTACTAGATCGTGGCGCCTCCGCGAAAGCACCAAACCGATGTGATCCTGGACGCAACGCGGGCGCTGGTGCTTGCCGAAGGACCGCGGGCGGCGAGCGTCGCCGCGATCGCGAAAGCAAGCCGAGCGCCCGCCGGCACCCTTTATCACCGGTTCGGCAACCGCAACGGGATCCTGACGGCCGCCTGGCTGCGCGCGCTCGAGCGGTTCCAGTCGCGAGCCCTGGCCGCCGGGGCCGACACCGTCCTCGAGTCCGCCGTCGCGATGGCCGTTGCGGCGGTCGGCTTCCTGCGCGAACGTCCCGAGGATGCGCGGCTGCTGCTGACCGTCCGGCCGGGCGACCTGCTCGACGGCGAACCCGACGCGGCCTTTCAGCAGACCCTCGCCGCCAGGAATGCGCCGCTGTTGGACCGGGTCGGTGCTTTCGCGCGACAGCTATACGGCAGCAGTCAGGCACGATGCGTCGACGCAGTCGCGCGAGCGGTTGCCGACCTGCCGTACGCGGTCGTGCGCCGCCACGCTCACGACGACCCGATCCCCGCGTGGCTGGAGGACGACGTCGGCGCGGCGGCGCGCGCGTTGCTGACTAACTTCGAGCCGTGATCACCGATCCGCGGCGAACTTGCGCAGCGCCTCGACCTGAGCGGGATCCAGTGACGGACGGACGGTTTCGCGTGCCGCCGCGACGTCGGCGGCGGTGATGTTCGCGGCCTCGATGGAGCGCCGCATCGCAGTGAGCGCCGCTTCGCGCAGCAATGCCACGCAGTCGGCGGCGCTGTAGCCGTCCAGCTCGGCGGCCAGCGCGTCCAGGTCGACGTCGTGCAATGGCACCGATTTGCCTGCGGTGCGCAGGATGTCGAGACGGGCCTGCGCGTCGGGCGGTTCGACGAACACCAACTTCTCCAGGCGGCCCGGGCGTAACAGCCCCGGATCGATCAGGTCGGGCCGGTTGGTGGCGCCGACCACCACCACGTCGCGCAGCGGGTCGATGCCGTCGAGCTCGGTGAGCAGCGCGGCCACCATCCGGTCGGTCACGCCCGAATCGAAGCTCTGCCCGCGCCGCGGCGTCATCGCGTCGACCTCGTCGAGGAACACCAGCGACGGCGCGGAATCGCGGGCCCGGCCGAACAGTTCGCGTACCGCCTTCTCCGATGCGCCCACCCACTTGTCCATCAGCTCAGAGCCTTTGACGGCGTGTACCGAGAGCCGTCCGGTGCTGGCCAGGGCGCGGACCACGAAGGTCTTGCCGCAGCCCGGTGGGCCGTACAGCAAGACGCCGCGCGGAGGATCGACACCGAGCCGCGCGAAGGTGTCGGGATGCTGCAGCGGCCACAGCACCGCTTCGGTCAGCGCCTGCTTGGTGTCGGCCATATCCCCGACGTCGCCCAACGTGACCGAGCCGACCGACACCTCGGTGGCCGCCGAGCGCGACAGCGGCCTGATCACGCTGAGCGCGCCTACCAGGTCGTCCTGGGTCAGCCTCGGCGGTGTGCCGTCGGAGCTCGCCCTGGCGGCAGCGCGCAGTGCCGCCTCACGCATCAGGGCGGCCAGATCAGCGACGACGAAACCTGGTGTGCGGTCAGCGATTTCGCTGAGGTTGACATCCGCGGTGGGGACCTCTTTCAGCAGTGACTCCAGCAGGGCGATGCGGGTGGCCGCATCGGGCAGGCTGAGGACCAGCTCGCGGTCGCATAGGTCCGGGGCGCGCAGCCGCGCGTCGAGGTTCTCCGGCACCGCCGAGGTGACGATCAGCGCGACCCCAGCGGTGGCGACGGCCTTGCGCAATTCGGTCAGGATCAGCGTCGCCACCGGCTCGGCGGTGGCCGGTAGCAACGCGTCGATGTCGGTGACCAGCAGCACTCCGCCGCCGTCGCGGGCTTCCGCCGTCGCGGAGGTCACCCGCTTGAGCCGGTCATCGGCGGCCAGCGCGCCGACCTCCGGGCCGTCGAGCTCCACCACCCGCCGGCCCGCGCAGACGGCTCGCACCAGCGTCGTCTTGCCGACACCGGCCGGGCCGGACACCAGCACTCCCAGGTTGGTCCCGGCGCCCAGGGTTTCCAGTAGGTGGGGTTCGTCGAGGGCGAGCTTGAGCCACTCGGTCAGCTTGGCCGCCTGCGCGCCGACGCCCTTGAGGTCGTCGACGCTGACGGATTCTGTTGCGCCGCCGGCTTGTTCGGCTGTTTCGGAGTCGACGCCGGATCCCCACGTCACCAGCGAGTTCGGCTGCACGCTCACCGGTCCGGTGGGATCGACGCCGGTGACGGTGAGCAGCTCCGATGTCCAGCTGATGCCGACGGCCGACGCCAGCGCGCGAGTCGCCGCCGACGTGGAGGTGCCCGGCCCGAGGTCGCGCGGCAGCAGCGACACGGCGTCGCCGACCGTCAACACCTTGCCGAGCAGTGCCTGCCGCAGCGTGGCCGGTGAGACTGAGTGGGTGGCCAGCGACGAGCCGCTCAGCGCCACCGATCGCGCGCCGTACACGGTAACCGCCGCGACGATGACGGCGGTGTTTTCGCTAAGCCCGGCGTTGGACAGCGTCACGTCGTCGAGCAGCGCGGTGCCGACCGGGGTGTCGGGGCCGGCGACGCCCGCGACCGCCGCCGTCGTCCGCGATCCGGTCAGCGACACCGCGTCCCACTCCCGAATACCAAGGGCGGCAATGGCGTTCGGGTGCAGCCGGACGACGCCGCGACGGGAGTCGACGGCCGAGGTGTTCAGCCGGGCGGTCAGGGTGAGTTGCGGGGCCGTCATGTTGTTCGGCCCGGCTTGCGCAGCCCCAGCCGCGCCATCGACCGGCGGTTGGGCTGCGCGCGGCGGATCGCGCGTCGCGTGGCGCGCCGCTGTTTGGGCGCCTCGCCCCACGCTTCGGGGTGCGCCGCCAGCCAGCGGTGGCTGCGCATGGAGAACGGGATATGACACAGGTAGGCGACGATCGCCACCATGATCAGGATGTAGGGGAAGAGGAACGCCGCCGCCGCGACGATGGCCAACACGGCCAACAGCACCGCGGCCAGGTTCGGCGGCACTGAGACGGCGTGCATCTTCTTCATCGGGATCCGGCTGACCACCAGCATCGAACACGCTGCCACCCAGGCGCACACGAACCACGGCGACGTCCACCAACCCACACCGAACTGCAATTTGGCGGCCAGCGGCCCGAGCGCCGAGATGGCGCCGGCCGGCGCCGGCATGCCGACGAAGAATTCCCGGGTGTAGGAGGGCAGGGTGGCGTCGTCGAGCAATGCGTTGAACCTGGCCAGCCGCAATACAATTGAGACCGCGTAGAACAGCACCACCACCCAGCCCGCCTGCGAGGTCGACAACAACGACACGTAGACCACCACAGCGGGCGCCACCCCGAAGTTCACCGCGTCGGCCAGCGAGTCGATCTCCTCACCGATCCGCGACTCGGCGTCCAGGATGCGCGCCACCCGGCCGTCGAGCCCGTCGAGGATCGCGGCCGCGGCGATCAACGCCATCGCGACGTGCGGCTGGGCCTCCAGCGCGAACCGGATCGAGGTCAGCCCGGCGCAGATCGCCAGCACGCTCATCGAGCTGGGCAGGATGCGGAGGTTGACGGATCGGCGGGTCTTGGTCGTCATGTCAGTTCGGCCAGCACCGTTTCGCCGGCGACGGCTCGTTGACCGACGCTGACCAACACTTCGGTGCCGGCCGGCAGGTAGGTATCCAGCCGGGACCCGAACCGGATCAGGCCGTAGGTGTCGCCGATCGACAGTTTGTCCCCGGCGTGTGCGTCGCAGACAATGCGCCGGGCCAGCATCCCGGCGATCTGCACGACGACGATCTGCGCACCGTCGGCGGTGCGGATCAGCATGCTGGTGCGTTCGTTGTCGTCGCTGGCCGCCGCCAGATCGGCCGAGCCGAAGCGACCGGGCCGGTGCTGCACGGCGATGACTTCGCCGCTGACCGGGGCCCGCTGCACATGGGCGTCCAGCAACGAGAGGAAGATGCTGACCCGGGGTAGTGGTGTGTCACCCAGCTCGAGTTCGGCGGGCGGAGCGGCCGAGTCGACGACGCAGATCAAGCCGTCGGCGGGCGCGACGACGGCGCCGGGCCGAGTGGGCGGCACCCTCGGTGGGTGCCGGAAAAACCCGGCGCAGGCGCCCGCGGCAAGCAGGCCCGCCCGGCGCAGCCAGCGGTAGTTGCGCCCGACCAATGCGAGGCCCAGCCCCGCGGAGACGAACGGCAGCCCGGCCGGATGCACCGGCGGAACCGTCGAACGCAGCAAGGCCACCAGGCGTTGCGGGCCAGACTTCAGATCTGGGCGTCGTGCCACGCGGTCATCTTACGGAGCCGCCGCGGCTAGCCGAGGTCCCAGACTTCCACCTGCGACCCGGGCGGGATCTCCGTGACATCTTCGGCGATGTCGAGCAGGCAGTTGGCCGACGCCAGATAACGCAGATGATGTGACCCGGGCGGCCCGTAACCGCTGACCGTGCCGGCGTCGGCGTCGAGCACGCCGCGGCGGAACTGCCGCTTGCCGGGCGGCGAAGTCAACTTCTCCGTGAGCACTGCTGCCCGCCGCGGCCGCTCGGCGTCCGGCAACCCCATGGCCCTGCGCAGCGCGGGCCGGACGAAAACCTCGAACGACACCAGCACGCTGACGGGGTTGCCGGGCAGCGTGACGATCGGCGTCCCGGCCACCCGACCGCTGCCCTGCGGCATGCCCGGCTGCATGGCCACCTTGACGAAGTCGACTCCCTGGTCGCCTGCGCGACCGAACGCGTCCTTGACCACCTCGTAGGCGCCCGCGCTGACGCCGCCGCTGGTGATGATCAGATCGGAATCGCCGGCGTAGCGGTCCAGCACGGCGGCGAACTGGGCGACCTCGTCGCTGACGGCCGGGGTGGCGACGACGGTCGCGCCGGCGTCGCGCACGGCGGCGGCAAGCATGGGTGAATTGGACTCATAAATCTGGCCCGGCCGCAGCGGACTGCCCGGGGACACAAGTTCCGACCCGGTGGAGATCACCAGCACCCGCAGCCGCGGGATCACCGTCAGCTCATGCCGTCCCAGCGCCGCGGCCAATCCGACGACGGCCGGGCTGACCTGCTGACCCGTGCGCAGCACGGTGCTGCCCTTGGCGACATCCTCACCGGCTCGGCGGATGTGGCGGCCCTCGGCGCTGGCGTCGTTGATCGTCACCACGTCGGTGCCCCCGTCGGTGGCCTCGACCGGCACCACCGCCGTCGCCCCGGCCGGGATCGGCGCGCCGGTCATGATGCGGTGCGCACTACCCGGCTCCAACGTGGGGATGTCCGTGCGCCCGGCCGGAATGTCCTCGGCCACTGGGAGTTTCACCGGGCGGTCTGCACTCGCCGACGCTATCTCGTCGGCTCGCACCGCGTAGCCGTCCATCGCCGAGTTGTCGAAAACCGGCAGCGATACCTCGGCGACGACATCCTCCGCGAGTACCAGACCCTCGGCGTCGGCTAGGCCGACCGTGGCGGCGGGCCGAGCCGTGATCAGCCCCGCGACGACGCGCTGATGTTCCTCGACCGAGCGCATCAGACCGGGTACTTGACGCCGGTGAGCTCTTCGGACACCGTCCACAGCCGACGTTGCAGCTCCTCGTCGTGGGACTGCGCGCTGGAGGACACCAGCTTTGGGTGGCCGCGCTGCTGGGCGAAACCGTCTGGGCCGTAGTACTGCCCGCCCTCGACTTCCGGGTCGGTCGCGGCCCGCAGCGTGGGCAGCGCGCCCATGGCTGGGCTTTGGAAGAGCAGCGGGGCGAGCAGCGCGTTGGCCGGCTTGAGGATGCCGGGCAGATTGCGCATGAGTTCGGTATTCGAAGTGCCGGGGTGGGCGGCCACGGCGATGGTGTTCTTCTGCTGAGCGGCCAGCCGGCGCTGTAGTTCATAGGTGAACAGCAGGTTGGCCAGCTTGGACTGTCCATATGCGGCGATGCGGTCGTAGTGGCGTTCCCACTGCAGGTCGTCGAAGTGGATGGCGGCGCGAAACCGGTGACCGTTGCTGCTGACCGTCACCACCCGCGAACCCCGGACACGCAGCAGGTTGTCCAGTAGCAGCCCGGTCAGCGCGAAGTGGCCGAGATGGTTGGTGCCGAACTGCATTTCGAACCCGTCGGCGGTGAGCTGCTTGGGCGTGTACATCACGCCGGCGTTGTTGATCAGCAGGTCGATGCGCGGGTAGGCATCGCGCAGGGATTTGGCGGCGGCGCGCACCGACGCCAGCGAGCCGAGGTCGAGTTCCTGCAAGGTGACATCGGCGCGTGGATGCGCGGCGACGATGCGCGCCAGCGCCGCATTGCCCTTCTCGAGGTTGCGCACCGCCAACACGACGTGCGCGCCGCGGTGGGCGAGGGTTGCGGCGGTGTGGTAGCCGATACCGGTGTTGGCGCCGGTGACCACGGCTATGCGATCGCTTTGGTCAGGGACGTCGGCGGTGCTCCATTTGCCGTTGGAACCCATGGCCGACAACGATACCCAGGGCCGCGCCGGGGCCACCGGGTGGCATTCTCGATGAAGTGGACATGGGTTCTGGCGGGGTCATCCCCACTCCCGCCATTGCGGGCATGGCCGATCCGGCTCATCCGCCCAGTCGGCGCGCACCGCTGCGGTGGGCGGTGGGCGGCGCGGTCCCCTGGTCGATGCTGGCCGTCGGCCAGCTGGTGTGGGTCGGGGTCGACCAGCGCAACCTCTGGTTGCACGCGCTGGTCGCCGTGGTCACCGGTCTCGGCGGGGCGGTCTCGGTCGCCGTGGTGCCGTGGTGGCGGTATCGGGTGCACCGCTGGGAGATCAGTCCGCAGGCGGTATATACCCGCACGGGTTGGCTGGTTCAGGAACGGCGTATCGCTCCGATCTCGCGGGTGCAGACCGTCGACACCCATCGCGGCCCGCTGGACCGGTTGTTCGATCTGGCCAACGTCACCGTCACCACCGCCTCGTCGGCGGGGGCGGTGCACATCGTGGCGCTGGACGTCCCGGTCGCCGACCGTCTCGTCGCGCAGTTGACGGATATCGCCGCGATCGGCGCCGGGGACGCGACATGAACTGGCAGCGGCTGAGCCCGCGCATGCTGCTGGTTCACCCCGTGCACGAACTGTTGCGACAGCTGCCGTTACTGGTCGGCGGGGTGGTGCTGGGTTCGACCACCGGCAACCAGTCCTGGACGGTCGCAGTGCTCGTGCTGACCGCCGTGCTGGGCGTGGCGCGCTGGTTCACCACCAGCTACCGCATCGACCCGGATCAGGTGCAGCTGCGGACCGGTCTGCTGCAACGCAAGGTGTTGTCGGTGCCGCGCAACCGGATTCGCTCTGTACAGACCGACGCGCGGCTGCTGCACCGGCTGCTGGGGTTGGCCGTGCTGCGGGTGAGCACTGGCCGAGAAGCTGCCGAAGACAACACTTTTGAGTTGAACGCCGTCGAGGTTTCGCAGGTGCCGCGGCTGCGGGCGATCCTGCTGTCCGAATCGCCGCAGCCGGTCGAAGAGCCGGCGCCCGTCACAGTGTTGGCCCGCTGGCAGCCGGCATGGCTCCGGTTTGCGCCGCTGAGCCTATCCGGGCTGGTGACCATCGCCGCAGCGGTCGGCGTGGTCTATCAGACCGGATTCGGTGCGGCGCTGGGCCAGTCGGGTTTGCACACCGCACAGCGGTTCGGCGTCGTGACGACCGCGGCGGTGATCATCGCGGTGGTACTCGCGACGTCGGTACTTCTGTCGCTGGTCACCTACGGCAACCTGGTCCTGCTGCGCCGCACCGACGTCCTGCACCTGCGGCACGGCCTGCTGCGGTTGCGCGAGCACACCTACGACATGAGCCGGCTGCGCGGCGGGACACTGCGGCAACCGCTGTTGGTGCGTGCCCTCGGCGGTGCGCGGCTGGATGCGGTGATGACCGGTGTGCACGGCGCCGGCGAGTCGTCGCTTCTGCTGCCGCCGTGTCCGGTTCCCACCGCAGAGTCGGTGCTGACCGGGCTGGTCGGCGACCCCGACGTGGTCACCGGCGCGCTGCTTCGCCACGGCCGTCGGGCGGCGGCCCGGCGGTGGACACGCGCCGTGGGGCTGCCGGTGCTGGCCGGTGTGGCACTGGCCGTGGTGTCCGCGCTGGCCGGCGTACCGGCCTGGTGGTGGGCGGCGTGGGCGGTGGTCACAGCATGCTGCGCGTTGCTGGCGGCCGACCGGGTGCGCGCGCTCGGGCACCGCGTTGATGGCCGCTGGCTGGTGGCGCGCGCGGGCAGTCTGGAGCGACGCCGCGACTGCCTCGCCACCGCGGGCATCATCGGCTGGACCGTGCGGCAGTCGCTTTTCCAGCGCCGGGCCGGGGTGGCCACCGTGGTGGCGGCCACCGCCGCAGGCACCAAGCGCTACCCGCTGATCGACGTGCCGGAAAACCAGGCCTGGGCGGTGGCGGCGACCGCGTCGCCGTGGGTGGCCGAGAGTGTGTGGGCGAGGCGCTGAGGAGGTCGAGTGATTACCGGACTGGCTCATACCGGGGTCTGCGTGCCGGATTGCGAAGCGGCGGTGGCGTTTTACCGTGACGTGTTGGGCATGCGCGTGCTGTCACCGCCGTACGTGATGGCCGGTGACGCGATTCGCGACGACATGGGCGAGCTGGTGTCCGACCCGACCATGAAAGCGGCCATCGTCGGATTCGACGACGACGGCGACCGGGTGCTCGAGGTGATCGAGTACCTCGGTGTGGCCGGCGGCGAGGCGCGAAGCGCCGCGCCCATCTCCGACCACGGGTTGTCGCATGTCGGGCTGATCTGTGAGGACCTCGATGCCACCCGGGCACACCTGGAGGCCAACGGGGTGCGCTTTCTGGTCTCCGGAATCGCCGACGTCGCGAGGGTCCGCACCACCTGGTTCGTCGACCCCTGGGGCGTGGTGTTCATCCTCGTCGAGAAGAGCCGGCCCGAGCGGCCCTACTTTGCGCAATTCGGCTGACGCGCTAGACGAAGAAGTTGTCGTGGCGGACGAACCACTCCCGCCGCTCGTCGTCGGTCATATCGGCCAACGCGCCGAAGCCCTCGAAGTAGGCCTCCCGCGGAGCGCCGGGGGCGAACAGCATCAAGATCGAGGCGGGGTCGTCGGCCTCGTTGCGAAAGCCATGGATGCCGCCGGGCGGGACATACAGGAAGTCGCCCTGATGGCCGTCGACCCAATCGTTGCCGTCGTAGAGCTTCATCGTTCCGGCCAGCACGAAGAAGGCTTCCGACATGGCGCGGTGGAAATGCGGTCCGGGCCCACCGCCTTGCGGGTTGATGTCGACGCGATACAGGCCGTAGTCGCCGGCAGTGGCCTGCTGGTTGGCCAAGTAGTGGTATTTGACGCCAAACGTCTCGTAGTCCGGCGGGTCGTCGGTGCGTTTCATCCAGGCGCTGACTTCCGGTTCGTCTTTGGTGTAGCGGCGTTCCGGATAGGGCGGTACGACAAGCGACATCGTCCCAGCCTGCCACGGCTACCTGACCTTGCACTCTCCATAGGCGAGTGCTAAGAATGACGTTGGCACTCGCGACCGGTGAGTGCTAGGTCGGGACGGTGAGATCCAGCTCAGGATCGTCCGTCGCGGGCACTGCACCCGGCCAGGACGTGTCATCCCCAATCGGAGGAATCACTTCGCAATGGCCAAGACAATTGCGTACGACGAAGAGGCCCGGCGCGGCCTCGAGCGGGGCCTGAACAGCCTCGCCGACGCGGTAAAGGTGACGTTGGGGCCCAAGGGCCGCAACGTCGTCCTGGAGAAGAAGTGGGGTGCTCCCACGATCACGAACGATGGTGTGTCCATCGCCAAGGAGATCGAGCTGGAGGACCCCTACGAGAAGATCGGCGCCGAGCTGGTCAAGGAAGTCGCCAAGAAGACCGACGACGTCGCCGGTGACGGCACGACGACGGCCACCGTGCTCGCTCAGGCGCTCGTGAAAGAGGGTCTGCGCAACGTGGCGGCCGGGGCAAACCCGCTCGGCCTGAAGCGCGGCATCGAGAAGGCCGTCGAGAAGGTCACCGAGACGTTGCTCAAAGGCGCCAAGGAGGTCGAGACCAAGGAGCAGATCGCTGCCACCGCGGCCATCTCCGCCGGTGACCAGTCGATCGGCGACCTGATCGCCGAGGCGATGGACAAGGTCGGCAACGAGGGCGTCATCACCGTCGAGGAGTCCAACACCTTCGGCCTGCAGCTCGAGCTCACCGAGGGTATGCGGTTCGACAAGGGCTACATCTCGGGGTATTTCGTCACCGACGCCGAGCGTCAGGAAGCGGTGCTCGAGGAGCCCTACATCCTGCTGGTCAGCTCCAAGGTGTCGACGGTCAAGGACCTGCTTCCCTTGCTGGAGAAGGTCATCCAGGCCGGCAAGCCGCTGCTGATCATCGCCGAGGACGTCGAGGGCGAGGCTTTGAGCACCCTGGTCGTCAACAAGATCCGCGGCACCTTCAAGTCGGTGGCGGTCAAGGCCCCCGGCTTCGGTGACCGCCGCAAGGCGATGCTGCAGGACATGGCGATCCTCACCGGCGGCCAGGTGATCAGCGAAGAGGTCGGCCTGACGCTGGAGAACGCCGACCTGTCGCTGCTGGGTAAGGCCCGCAAGGTCGTCGTCACCAAGGACGAGACCACGATCGTGGAGGGCGCCGGTGACACCGACGCCATCGCCGGCCGGGTGGCCCAGATCCGTCAGGAGATCGAGAACAGCGACTCCGACTACGACCGCGAGAAGCTGCAGGAGCGGCTGGCCAAGCTGGCCGGCGGCGTTGCGGTGATCAAGGCCGGCGCCGCGACTGAGGTGGAGCTCAAGGAGCGCAAGCACCGCATCGAGGACGCGGTGCGCAACGCCAAGGCCGCCGTCGAGGAGGGCATCGTCGCCGGTGGTGGTGTGACGCTGCTGCAGGCGGCCCCGACGCTCGACGAGCTCAAGCTCGAGGGCGACGAGGCGACCGGTGCCAACATCGTCAAGGTGGCGCTGGAGGCTCCGCTGAAGCAGATTGCGTTCAACTCCGGGCTGGAGCCCGGCGTGGTGGCCGAGAAGGTTCGCAACCTGTCGGCGGGTCACGGTCTCAACGCGCAGACCGGTGAGTACGAGGACCTGCTGAAGGCCGGCGTCGCCGACCCGGTCAAGGTGACGCGTTCGGCGCTGCAGAACGCCGCGTCGATCGCGGGGCTGTTCCTGACGACCGAGGCCGTCGTCGCCGACAAGCCGGAGAAGGAGAAGGCCGCTGTGCCCGGTGCGGGCGACATGGGCGGCATGGACTTCTAAGTCCTTTTCGGAAAAGCCCGGTCTGCGCTGCAGGCCGGGCTTTTTCGTGCGTCGAGCGTGGGGTCGCGCCGCTCGGTTGTGCGGTTTCATACGCGACTCGCCGGTGTCGTCGTATCAATCCGCACAGCAGGGCCGCGGGTCTGTGGATGACCGTCGACGGTGCTGTGGGCCGTCATGCCACTGTCCGGTCATGCAGACCATCGACTGGCCATTTCGGGCGGCGGAGGCGCTCGATGCCGGCGCATTGACTTTCCGCGAGCTACGCCGTTTTCACGCCGCGGTCTACCCGGGCGTGTGGGCGCCGAGAGAAGTCGAGCTGTCCGCGGATCAGCGTGCCCGAGCGGCATGGCTATGGTCGGGTCGCAAAGGCGTGCTCGCCGGACTCTCGGCGTCAGCGATGTTGGGCGCCAAGTGGATTGAACCGGCCACACCCGCGGAGCTCGTCCACACCAATCGGCGACCGCCCCCGCTGATTATCGTGCACACCGACGCCTTGCTGTCTGACGAAATACAAGCGGTAAGTGGGATGCCCGCGACGACGCCTGTTCGCACCGCCTTCGACCTCGGCAGGCGGCTCGGGCGCAAGGAGGCGGTTCAGCGAATCGACGCGCTGATGAACGCCACCAACGTTAAAGTCAAGGACATCGAGGCGGTGATCGGCCGGCATCGTGGCGTTCGGGGTCTTCGGCAACTGTGTAAGACGTTGGAGCTTGTCGACGGCGGCGCCGAGTCGCCCTACGAGTCGCTGACTCGTTTGCTCTTGGTGCAAGCCGGGTTTCCCCGGCCGCAGACCCAGATTCCGGTGTACGACGAATACGGCTTCGTGGTCGCGCGTATCGATATGGGTTGGCCGCAATGGCGCGTTGGGGTCGATTTCGAGGGCGCCCACCACTGGACCGACCCACGACAGCGGGATTGGGACGTCGAGCGATACGCCAAGTTGTCTGAACTGGGTTGGACCGACGTGCGATTGACCGCCGGCACGCTGCACCACAACCCGCGGCTGTTCCTCAACCGCGTCGGCGCCGCCCTCATCGGCCGCGGCTGCCCAAAGACATGGAAGGACCGGTGACTGTGCGGATTCATACGCCGAGCCCGGCGAGTCGCGTATGAAACCGCACAGTCGAGGGGGAATTGAGGGTGGGTTATGCGGGCTCGGAGAACACCACGCAGTCGTGCAGGCAGCCTTTGGCTGCGGAGGGGGAGTCTGCATTGCGATGCAGCAGCGCGCGAGTGGGGACGACATCGAGCCGGATCGTGTCGTCACCCGCGTCGGTCACCGCAGCCCGGCCGTCGACGATCAGCGAGTAGCCGCCCAGCTCGCGCGGAGGCCATAGCAGGGTGACGTCGCTGCGGTTAGCGAGGTTTTTGGTGGTGCGGCCGCCGATGAGCCCAACGTCCAAAACCCCGTCACGCAGCTTCGGCTCGACTGTCACGGTGTGCGCGCGATGGTCGTCGCCGACGGTGATGAGGTAGGCGAATGGAAAGTCGCCCAGCGCCGCGGCCAGGCGTTTCAAATCCACCTTCTTCGCGCTCACGACGTCGGCGCGGGTTGGCGGCCGCGGACCAGCCGACCCGGACGGGCGTCGGTGGGCACGCCGTTCTCGGCGATCACCTCGCCGGAGACGATCGTCGCGACGTAGCCCTCGGCGGTCTGGTCGAGCCGGCGGCCGCCGGCGGGCAGGTCGTGAGTGATCACCGGCTTGTGCAGCCGCAGCGCCGCGTGGTCGATGACGTTGAGGTCGGCCTTGTAGCCCGCCGCGATGCGCCCACGGTCGCCAAGCCCGGCGACGCGGGCCGGCACCGACGTCAGTTCGCGCACGGCTTCGGGCACGGTGAACCGCCCGGATGCCCGGTCGCGGGCCCAGTGCGCCAGCAGGAATGTCGGGTAGCTGGCGTCGCAGATCATCCCGTAGTGTGCGCCGCCGTCGCCGAGACCGAGCACCACATCGTCGCGGTGCAACAGCTCGCCGACGGTGTCCAGCGAATTGTTCTCCAGGTTGCTGGTGGCGACGAGCAGCATGGCGTGGCCTTCGTCGTCGAGGAGACGGTCGTAGGCCTCCTCCATCGGGCTGACGCCGCGGGCCCGGGCCCGCGCCGCGATGGACGTCGACGGGTCCGGCTCGTATCGAGGGTTGTCGCCCAGCGGGAAAATCCAGTCCCAAGCCTGGGCCACATACAAGATCGGATGACCCTTGCCGGGCTTGTCGGCCAGGATGCGGGCGCGGACCTCCGGCTTGCGCATCTCCGCCACCCGCTCGGCAAGCGGTAGGTGCGCGATCTCGCGGTAGCTGGGGTAGAGCACGAACGGGTTGCCGGTGAGCTCCAGTCCGATGATCAGCCCGATGGGACGAGGCAGCAGCTGCGCCGTCACATCGCCACCCGCGGCGTTGGCCTTCTCGATCATCGTGATGGCTTCCGGCCAGGTCGGGTCGCCGGAGTTGGCGACGACCAGTGTGAAGGTGACCGGCAGCCCGACTTCCTCGGCGACGTCGAACACCGTCTGCAGCACCGGCTGGTAGCCGCCGGCGGGAATGTCGGGCACGAACTGCAGCAGCCCGCCGCCAGCGTCGACGACGCCGCGGGCGATCTGCTCGATCTCCTCGCCGGCCGCGTCGTAGCTCGGGATCGGCGAGCCGCTCTCGGTCTTGTGGATGGTCAGCCGCGACGACGCGAAACCCAACGCGCCGATCTCGACGGCCTCCTTGGCCAGCGCCCGCATCTTCGCGAGGTCCTCGGCGGTGGCCGGCTCGCGGTCGGCGCCGCGCTGACCCATCACATAGACCCGCAGCGGCGAATGCGGGAGATACGCGGCCACATCGATATCGCGTTTGCCCGCCTCCAGCGCGTCCATGTACTCGGGGAAGGTCTCCCAGGTCCACGGCAGGCCGTCGGTCATCACGACACCGGGGATGTCCTCCACACCGGCCATCACGTCGACGAGCACGTCGTGGTCTTCCTGGCGGCAGGGCGCAAAACCGACCCCGCAGTTACCCATCACCACCGTCGTCACCCCGTGCGCCGAGGACGGCGTGAGCCGCTCGGACCAGATGGCCTGGCCGTCGTAATGGGTGTGTAGGTCGACGAAGCCCGGGGTGACCAGCAGACCCCTCGCGTCGATCTCGCGCTTGGCAGCGGCGCCGTTCACAGCGCCCACGCCCGCGATAACGCCGTCGCGCACCGCGACGTCACCGACGTACGGCTCACCTCCCAGCCCGTCGACGATGGTGCCGTTGCGGATGATGAGGTCGTAGGTCATCTAAATAATCTACGACCGTGTCGGTGGCGGATGCCAGGATCAGTTCGTGATCGATCACTTCGGAATCAACTGCTCCGACTTCCCGAAATCGCAGGAGTTCTACGACAGGGTGCTGGGTGTGCTGGGGTATTCGCGGCAGATGGATGTTGGCGAGGCCATCGGCTACGGGCGTGACGGCCGTCCTACATTCTGGATCGCCGAGGGTGCCGGGATGGGCCCCAACCGGGAGGTGCACGTCGCGTTCCAAGCCGCCGACTCCGATGCGGTCAAGGCGTTCTACGACGCCGCGCTGGAGTTGGGCGCCGAGTCCTTGCATGCCCCGCGGGAATGGCCGGAATATCACCCGGGCTATTTCGGCGCCTTCGTGCGCGACCCCGACGGCAACAACGTCGAGGCCGTCTGCCACGCGTAGGGTCGCCGGTATGGCCGAAAACGATGCTGCCGCGCGGGAGTTGCTCCGCGACGCGTTCACCCGGTTGATCGAACACGTCGACGAGCTCACCGACGGGCTCACCGACGAGCAGGCCAGCTACCGGCCCAGCCCGAACGCCAACAGCATCGCGTGGCTGATCTGGCACAGCGCCCGAGTGCAGGACATCCAGCTCGCCCCGATCGCCGGCGTCGAGCAGGTGTGGACGCGCGACGGGTGGGTCGACCGCTTCGGGCTGGACCTGCCGCGAAACGACACCGGCTACGGCCACAGTCCCGAAGACGTGGCCAAGGTCCACGCCCCCGCCGAGCTGCTGGCCGGCTACTACCACGCCGTGCACAAGCTGACGCTGGAATTCGTCGCCAGCGTGACCGGCGACGATCTTGCCCGCATCGTTGACGAGAACTGGGATCCGCCGGTGACCGCCAGCGCGCGGCTGGTCAGCATCATCGATGACTGCGCCCAGCATCTCGGCCAGGCCGCCTACGTGCTGGGCATCGCACACCGGCGGGCCTGAGCGACCGTACCCTAGACCGCGTGCGATTCGCGGTGACAGTGCTGTTGTGGCTGTTCACCACCCTGGCGCTGGCCATCGCGGTGCCGACGGCGTGGGCGCAGAAGAACATCATCGACGCCGACGGCTACGCGGCGCTGGCCCAGAAAGCCGCGAGCGATCCAACGCTGCAGGCCGCTGTGGCATCCGAACTCTCCACGCGGGCAATGGCTCTCATTCACCAGCGCGGCTATGCGATCCAACCGGCAGAGGTACACGCTGTGGCCACCCGCTATACCGCCGGCCCGAGCTTTCCGCCGCAGTTCGCCGACGCCAACCGGCTGGCGCACAGCTGGATGTTCACCGGCGCCGACGCGCAGTCCGACGGTGACCAGTGGGTCATCGATCTGACAAAGATGCTCAACGACAGCGCGTTTGCGCCGATGCTGGCGAAGTTCGACGTCCGGGTGCCGGCGAAGGTGACAGTGCCGGTTACGGTGTCCACACCAAAGGTGTTGCAGCCGGGGAAGTTACGACCGCTGGCGACGTGGGGTCCATGGGTGAGCATCGGCGCGGCGGTCCTGACCAGGTTGTGCGCGCTGCTGACCTTGGCCGCCGCGCGTAGCCGCGGCCGGGCGCTGACTGCCCTGGGCGTCTCGGCGCTGCTGGTCGGCGCCGCCGGGTGGGCGGCGATCGAAGTGGCCCGCCGCCGGATCAACCACGCGCTCAACCACACCACCGGTGACATCCGACGCATCGCCGACGTTATGGTCGGCGACGCCGAAAGCAGCCTGCACCAATGGCTCAACCTCACCCTGGCCGCGGGCGGCGCGTTGGTGGTGTTCGGTGTGTTCGTCGCGGCGCTGGGCAGCCTGCGTGCCAAGGACTAGGTCAACGGCAACTTGGCCAGGATGGTGCCGGTCGGCTGAGGCGAGCCGTTGCCGGGTTCGACGGTGAACGCAAGCGCACTGGAACTCCCGAGGTTCGGCAGCACCTCGGTGGTCGACGGCCTTACGGCGGTGGCGTTCATCGTGCCCGCCGACTGCGGGGCCTTGTCGCTCAGCAGCCACATCTGATAGACGGTGCCCGACGACGGCGGGGGCACGTTGTTCATCACCAGTACACCGGCGTTGCGGTCGCGGGAGAACATCACCGTCGCCGTCCCGCCGGCCAGCTGGCCGGATACCGTCCGCACGTCCGGCGCTGCCATGATCTGCTCGGCGACCGTCGGTGTGGTCGACGGTCGCATCGCGATCCCGACGCCGAAGGCGGCCAACCCCACCACGATTGCCGCTGCTGCGGCCAATACAGTTGCGCGCCAACGGGAGCGACGGCCAGCTTCGGTCTGCACCGCGGCCAGCACCGCGGCGCGCAGATGCGTCGGGGGCTCGGCGGCTGTGGCCGCCGAGACGGCAGTCATGGTCTCCTGCACGGCGCGCACCTCGTCGCGGAAGGCTGCCGCGAGCGGGGCCGGCGCCGCCGCGACCTGCCGGTCGATGGCGGCCCGTTCGGCGTCGGACACCGCGTGCAGCGCATACGGCGCGGCCAGCTCGAGCAGCTCGAATTCGGTCGGGTCGGTCATGGCACACCCAGGCAGTTGCGGAGCGCGCGCAAGGCGTCGCGCATCCGGGATTTGATCGTCGACAAATTGGCCGCCAACCGCTGCGACACTTCGGCGTAGGTCAGCCCGCCGTAGTAGGCCATTTCGATGCATTGCCGCTGCGCGTCGGTGAGCCCGCCCAGGCACTCGACGACCCGGCGGCGCTCATCCCCGGCGATCGCCGAGTCGGCGACCACATCACTGGATGACTCGACGTTGGCTGCGCCGTAACGAGATTCGCGTTGGCTGGCCGCTTGCTCTGCACGCACCCGGTCGACCGCACGCCGGTGCGCCATCGTCATCAGCCAGGACAGCGCCGAGCCCTTGGCCGACTCGTAAGCGTCCGCGGTTCGCCACACCTCCAGGTAGACCTCCTGGGTGGTCTCTTCGCTGTAGCCCGCGTCGCGGAGCACTCGGACTATCAACCCGTAAACCCGGGCGCGGGTCTGGTCGTAGAACGCGGCGAACGCATCGGCGTCACGGCGCGCCACCCGGCGCAGCAATGCGTCGAGGTCGCTGCCCAGCCGCGATCCGGTCATCGGTCGGTAGCCTAGTCGCTCTGCAGCGAATGCCTGTTGCACATCAGGTATTCGGACCCGACGGCCGCGCGGACGGCGTCGGCGGGCTACGGCGTGATGATGTGCGACGGGTCGGGCCGAAGCTCCGGCGGCGCCTGGCTGTAGTCGCCGAACGGCCCGTCGCGGCGCTCGACGGCGGCCCGCACCCCTTCGGTGGCGGCGGTCTTGATGAAGTCGAGCGCATCGGGCGTGTTGCGCATCAGGCCGTCAAGAATCCCGCCGAGCATCTGGGTGGTCGCCAGGCCCATGTTCTCGTAAGCCTGGTTGACGATCAGTTTCTGAGCCCGCAACTGCGACAAGGGAATTCGCGCCAGCTCGGCGGCTATCTCGGCGACGCGGGCCTCCAGCCGCTCGAATGGCACCGCCTCGTTGATCAACTCGACCTCGGCGGCCTGCACCCCGGTCAGTGGCCGGCCGGTCAGCGAGTGCCATTTGACCTTCGCCAGGCTGAGCCGATACAGCCACATGCCGGTCAGGTAGGCGCCCCACATCCGGCTGTACGGAGTGCCGATCACGGCGTCCTCGCTGGCGATCACCAGGTCGGCGCACAGCGCGTAATCGCTTGCCCCGCCCACACACCAGCCGTGCACCTGCGCGATCACCGGCTTGGAGGCGCGCCAGATTGCCATGAACTTCTGCGTCGGCCCGGTTTCCCGGGCGGTGACCATCGCGAAATCCTTGCCCGGATCCCAGTGCCCGTCGGTCATCATGGCCTCACTCCAGTGCTGAAAGCCGCCGCCGAAGTCATATCCGCCGGAGAAGGCCCGCCCCGCGCCGCGCAACACGATCACTTTGACGTCCGGGTCGCGTTCGGCGGACCCGATGGCGGCCTCGATCTCGTCGGGCATCGGCGGAACGATCGTGTTGAGCTGCTCGGGGCGATTCAGCGTGATGGTGGCGACTGGGCCGGCCGTCGTATACAGCAGCGTCTCGAATTCAGGCATAGCCGAAGCGAAGTCGCTGCCGGACCGAGGTGTCAAGACACGGTGTCCTTACTGTTACCTTAAAATCCTTACAATTCTCTTAATCTCTGTGTAGGGTGAGCTGGCATGGCTGACCGCTTCGATGTGGCGATCGTCGGTGCACGATGTGCCGGATCCCCCTTGGCGACGATGCTGGCGCGGCAGGGCTTGAGCGTCTGCTTGCTCGACCGGGCGCATTTTCCGTCCGAGACCCCGTCGACGCACATGATCCAGCCGTGCGGCGTTCAGATGCTGGACCGGCTGGGCGTGCTCGACGGGATTCTTGCCGCCGGTGCTGCACCGCTCGACCGGCTCACGTTGGTCAACGACGACGTTCGGATCGACGCGACGGTCGATGCGACAGCTCAGCACCCCGCGCTTTGCATTCGGCGCGTGACGTTGGATGCGCTGCTGGTCGACGCCGCCGGTGCGGCCGGTGCGGAAGTGCGCACCGGTTCGCGGGTCACGCAGCTGATCACCGACGACGGTCGGGTAACCGGTGTCCAGACTTCCTCGGGACCTGTTCACGCCGGCTTGGTGGTGGGTGCAGACGGCCGCCACTCGACGGTCGCTTCGTGCCTGGGCACGCGCGAGTATCACGTCACATCTCCGGGAAAGCTTTACGCCTGGGCGTATTTCGAGGGCGTCGGCAACAGGAACGGGCATGCGCGGTTGGGTCGCCAAGGCGCGGTGGGCTTCCTGTCCGGTCCCACCGACGGCGATCTGTACATGGCGGCAGTCGGGATAGACATGGCCGACCAAGCTCGATTTCACGCCGACCGCGACACCCACTTCGCCGCTGCGATCCGGATGTGGCCGGAGTTGGCGGATCTGCTTGCCGGCGCGCGGCGTGTAGGCCCGATCCGGGTGGTCGCCAACTGGCATGGCTATTTCCGGCAGTCCGCCGGGCCCGGATGGGTGTTGGTCGGCGACGCTGGGCACTTCAAGGATCCGGCGCTCGGGCAAGGCATCGCCGACGCGTTGCGCCAGACCGAAAAGCTCGCGACGGCCATCGTCGACGGACTCGGCAACAGTAACCTCGATACGTCCATGCAGCGGTGGTGGCGATGGCGCGACCGCGACGCCTACGAAATGTACTGGTACGCACGCAATGCGGGAGCGCCGGGCGTCACGTCTGCGTTGATCACCCAAACGTTGCGCGATATCGCCGCCGATCCCGACGCCACCCGGATGTTTCTTCAGATCTTGAACCACGACGTACGCCCGTCGCAGTTGTTTACGCCGGCAAGGCTCGCCCGCGCCGCGGCACGGGTATTCCGGCATGAACCCGGCCGAATAGTGGCTACCGTCAAGGAGATCGTCAGCGCAGGAAGACAAAACGCGCGGCAAGGACGGCAAAGACGGCTGCGGCCGCCGGGTATGACCGATGTTGCCTGGCAGGCGTGAACTTCACTTGCGGAGCCAGAGTTCGACGCCAATCTCGTCGTTGCGAACTTCCTTTTCCCGGAAGGGGATATCGGTGAGCATTCGCTCGAATTGCGCTCGCGTATAGGCCCGCCTGAGCAGCAGGAGGCGAAATGTGGCGAGGGTCATCCAGCGTTCGAAGGTACTCAGGCCCACTGTGCGGAAGTACCTTCTGATTGCGGACATGGGCACGTCCTTGCGCAAGTCGAGGATCACCGCCGTGCCGCCGGGCCGCAACACGCGATACATCTCCTGAAGTGCTCGACGCGGCTCGGAGAAGTTCTTGAACGCGGCACTGCACGCAAGAAGATCGAAGCTCTCGTCCGGGAAGGGCATCGCCGAGACGTTGCCCTGCCGGAAGTCGGCCTCGACGCCGGCCTCCGCCGCATTCTTACGCGCCAGCTCCACCATCGTCTGGCTGATGTCGAGACCGGTGACCCGAAAAGCTCCGCCCTTAGCCATCTCGATCGTGACGTAGCCGGGGCCCGGCGCCACCTCCAGCATGTCGCCGCCCTGCGGCAGCACCGCGCGCAGTCGCGTGGCCAGCGTGCGGAAGCGCTCCATGTCCTTGCGGGTGCTCTTGTCATACCAGCGCGCGATGGCGCCTTCCATCCCGATTCCCCTGTACCCTTTGGTCGTCGCGGCCGCCATGCGAGGGACTCCTTAGCTGAAATATATCTTAGTTAGTAAGTTAGTTAGAGAGTAGGCGAACTGAAGGCGATGTCAAGCTCGAATCACGCCGGGTTGCGTGAGGCCGTGATCCGCTGCCTCAGGCAGTTCATCGCGGGGAGCATTCTTAACAACCAGCAGATCGCCGACCGGTTGGGCTTGCGGCTCACCGACGTACAGTGCATCAACGTGCTCGACCTGTTGGGACCGTCGACACCTGGCGAGCTGGCTCGCTGCACCGGGCTTACCACAGGCGGCGTCACCGTGATGCTCGACCGACTGGAGAAAGGCGGCTATGTAAAGCGGCAGCCCAACCCGCGCGACCGGCGAAGTGTTCTGGTGCGCTTGAATCCTGCGAAGTTGAAGAAGATCCGTGCTTTTTACGGAGAGATCGAGCGGCGGATGGAGATCCTGCTGGATGGAATACCAGAATCCGAGCTGCGCTCAGTCGTGAACCTGTTCTCGAAAATGAACGAGTTCCCGATGGAACCTGGAGCTGAATAGTGGAACCGGGCAATCGCGTGTATCGCCTGCTGATGCGGATGCTCTCGCTGCGAACCATTGTCGTGATCGGTGCGCTGTCGGTGATCGCTGTGGTCCTGACGCTCGGTGCATGGGTGTGGTTCGGCGTCACCAATGATCAGCACAGTCAGCTGGACCGACGGCTGGACTCGGTGAGCAGCCTGGGCGATATCAGCACGCTGCTGAGCAACCCAGACCAGCCCACAGCCAATGGCGATCTGGTGCGTACGGCACGGATCGGCCCCGTGACGGTATCGGTGCCCAGCAACATCGTGCTGCCCGAGCTCGCCAACGGCTTCGCCAATACGACGATCAACGGCGTCGAGTACCGGGTCCGCACCTTCACCGCCGGCCACGCCTCGATTGCGCTCGGCGCGCCGTTGGCCGAAGCCCAGCGTCGAATCAACGAACTTCATCTGCGGGTGCTGTTGATCTGCGGCAGCGTCATCGTCGGCACGGTGCTGGCCGCCTGGGTCATTTCGCTGGTCATGGTCAACCCCTTCCGGTTGCTCGCCCAGCAGGCGCGGGCCATCAACGCCCAGTCCAACCCGGATGAGGTTCAGGTCCGCGGCGTGCAAGAGGCGGTGGAAATCGCCGAGGCGGTCGAGGGAATGCTGGCCCGCATCGGTAACGAACAACAGCGCACCAAGGCCGCATTGGAGTCGGCGCGCGACTTCGCCGCCGTCGCCTCCCATGAGCTGCGGACCCCGATGACGGCCATGCGCACCAACCTCGAGGTGCTGTCCACCCTCGAGCTGCCCGCCGAGCAGCGCAAGGAAGTGATCGGCGACGTCATGCGCACCCAAAGCCGGATCGAAGCCACGCTGAGCGCGCTGGAACGGCTGGCGCAAAGCGAACTGACCACCGTCGATGATTTCGTTCCCTTCGACATCACCGAGCTGTTGGACCGCGCCGCACACGATGCGCTTCGCGTCTACGCAGGCGTGAACGTGTCGTTGGTGCCATCGCCCACTGTGCTGATGGTGGGCCTGCCGGTGGGGCTGCGGCTGGTGGTCGACAACGCGATCGCCAACGCCGTCAAGCACGGTGTCGCCACCGAAATCCTGCTCAGCGCAACCAGTTCCGCCTACGGCGTGGATCTGGTCGTCGACGACAACGGCAGCGGGGTCCCGGAGGACGAACGCGTCGCGGTCTTCGAGCGGTTCTCCCGCGGGTCGACGGCCTCGCGCTCCGGCTCGGGGCTTGGGTTGGCGCTGGTCGCCCAGCAGGCCGAACTACACGGCGGCACCGCCTCGTTGGGGGAAAGTCCGCTAGGTGGCGCGCGGCTGGTGCTGCGCCTGCCCGGTACCCACGAGAACTAGCGGCTAGTGTCGGGTCATGACGCGAGTGCTTCAGACCCAAGTCTGTGTGGCCGGTGGCGGTCCCGCCGGCCTGGTCCATGCTCTGCTGCTTGCCCGTGCCGGGATCCAGGTTGTCGTTTTGGAGAAGCACAATGACTTCCTGCGCGACTTCCGCGGCGACACGGTGCATCCGACCACCCTGCGAATCATGGACGAGCTGGGGCTGATCGATGAATTCCTGCGTCTGCCCCACACGAAGATCAACCGTGTTGCCTTCGATACCGACGGCTCACTTCGAACGTTCGGCAACTTCAAGGTGCTCAAGTGGCTGCGCTTCAAGGAGCCGTATATCGCCTTGATGCCGCAGTGGGACTTTCTGGACTTCCTCGCCGAAAAGGCCTCTGCCTATCCGGAATTCACTTTGATCCGTAACGCTGAGGTCAAGGAGCTTGTCTTCGACGGCGATCGGGTGGCGGGTGTGCGCACGCCGGAACTGGAGGTGCGTGCGGACTTGGTGGTAGGCGCCGACGGGCGAGCGTCGGCGGTGCGGGCTGCCGCGGGACTGGAGACCGCCACTGCGCACTCCCCGATGGACGTGTTGTGGTTCCGGCTGAAGTGGCGCCCCGGCGATCCCGAAGAGCTCTTCGCAATCATCCGTAAGGGCCTGCTCATGGCCATGATCTATCGGGGCGACTACTGGCAGGTCGCGCATCTGATGCCCAAGGGGGCCGATCCCCGGGACGGCTCGCTGGAGGCGTTCAAGGAGCGGCTGGTCTCGGCGCGGCCGGAACTGCGTGAACACGTCGATGATCTGCGTTCCTGGGACGACACCAGCCATCTCGACGTGCGGGTGGACCGGCTCAAGACGTGGTGGCGTACCGGCTTGCTGTGCATCGGCGACGCCGCGCATGCCATGTCACCGGCGGGTGGGGTGGGCATCAACCTCGCTGTGGCCGACGCGGTGGCTGCAGCCAACATCCTCTGCGCCCCGCTGCGGGAAGGTCGATTAACCAACGCCGATCTCGCCAACGTGCAGCGCCGACGCGAGCTACCTACCCGGATCATCCAGGCCGGTCAGGTGTTCATCCAGAACAGGGCGGTCGCCCCCAATTTGACCGGTGACCTGTCCCCGATCCGTATCCCGAAGATCGTCGGCCGGGGCCCGCTGCAGTTCATTCCGCCGATTGTCGTCGGGCGGGGCTTTCGCCCTGAGCATGTACGCACCCCCGACGTACACGCTTAGCCGCCCAGCATCCGGTGCAGGAACGCGAAACTCAGCGCCGACTTGAACGCGATCTGCGCGTTGTCGGCGGCGCCGGCATGTCCGCCCTCGATGTTCTCGTAGTACCAGACCCGATGCCCGGCGGCTTCCAGGGCCGCGGTCATCTTGCGGGCATGCCCGGGATGCACGCGATCGTCCCGGGTCGACGTGGTGAGCAGCACCGGCGGGTAACGCACATCCGCTGAAATATTGTGATACGGCGAGTATTCGGAGATGAACTCCCAGTCGGCGGGATCATCGGGATCGCCGTACTCGGCCACCCAGGACGCGCCCGCCAGCAGCAGATGGAACCGGCGCATGTCCAGCAGCGGCACCTGGCAGACCAGTGCGCCGAACAGCTGCGGGTAGCGGGTCAGCATGATACCCATCAGCAGGCCCCCGTTGCTGCCGCCGATCGCGCCCAGCTGCGGCACGGTGGTAATGCCGCGGTCCACCAAATCCATTGCCACCGCGGCGAAGTCTTCGGCGACCAGGTGCCGGCCGGCGCGCATCGCCTGGGTGTGCCAGCGCGGCCCGTACTCGCCGCCACCGCGGATATTGGCCAGCGCATAGGTGCCGCCGCGCGCCAGCCACAACCGGCCCAGCAACCCGTCGTAACCGGGGGTGCGGGACACCTCGAAACCGCCGTAGCCGCCCAGCAGCGTCGCCCCGGTGGCATTCGGTGGGCGCACCACGAAGTAGGGGATCGAGGTGCCGTCCTTCGACGTGGCGAAATATTGTGCGACGGTGATGTTTTCGGCGTCGAAGAACGCCGGCGCGGACTTGATCTGGTGCAGCGGCCCGTCCGCGGCCCCGTGCAGCAGCCGCGACGGTGTGTCGAATCCGCTGGAATCAAGGAAGATCTCGTCGCCGGCGTCATCGGTGGCGACGATGACCGTGTTGGTGTTGGCCGGTACGTCGGTGATCGGTTGACGCTGCCAGCTGCCCGGGGTGACGATCTCGACGCGGCTGGCCACGTCGGCCAGCGTGACGACGACCAGCCGGTCACGCGTCCAGGCGTACTGATGCAGGCTGGTGTGCTCGTCGGGCTCGAACACCACGCGCAACTGTGCTGCGCCGCCAAGGAACTCGTCGTAGTCGGCGGCCAACAGCGACCCCGCGGCATACGAAGCGCCGCCGGTGGACCAGTCGGTGCGCAGCTCGATCAGCAGCCATTGCCGATGCGCCGACACCGTCGCGTCGGTGGGGGCCTCGATGCGGACCAGCTCGTGGCCGCGCAGTTCGTAGACCTCGTCGTTGAAGAAGTCGACGGCGCGCCGCAGCAGCGTGCGCTCGAAACCGGGCGTGCGGTCTGCGGACGCCACCGCGACCACGTCGCCGGCCGAGCCGGCGAAGACTGTCACCGCGTCGGCCAGCGGCGTTCCCCGGCGCCACCGCTTGACTATCCGCGGGTAGCCGGACTCGGTCAGCGAGTCGGCGCCGAAGTCGGTGCCGATCAGCAGAGTGTCCGGATCGGCCCAGCTGTAGTACGACTTGGCCTCCGGCAGCGCGAACCCGCCGTCGACGAATTCACGTGTGCCCATGTCGAATTCACGCATGATGGCCGCATCGGAGCCGCCTCGGGAGAGCCCGATCAGGGCGCGCGTGTAGTCGGGCTCGATGACGTTGGCGCCCGCCCATACCCAGGACTCGTCGTCGGCGCGACTCAGCGCGTCGACGTCGATCAGCACGTCCCAGTCGGGGCTTTCGGCGCGGTAGCTGTCCAGTGTGGTGCGCCGCCACAGCCCGCGCGGGTTGTCGGCGTCGCGCCAGAAGTTGTAGAGGTA
This sequence comes from Mycobacterium fragae, assembly GCF_002102185.1. GTDB lineage: Bacteria > Actinomycetota > Actinomycetes > Mycobacteriales > Mycobacteriaceae > Mycobacterium > Mycobacterium fragae. The sequence continues at coordinate 277,308 of NZ_LQOW01000024.1, read as the reverse complement.
GTCGCCGCGGCGGCGCACGTAGGGGATTCGGGTATCGGTGTCCAGCACCTCGAGCGCCTCGGCGCGCATTGCCTCGAAGTCGTCGCCGCCAAACTCCGCCACCGTCGGCTCATTGCGGGCGCGCACCCAGTTCAGCGCCTCGTCGCCGGTGACGTCCTCCAGCCACAGATACGGGTCGTCGGGCATCAGGAGACCCTGGTGGCGACGGCCATCCAGGGGAGTTCCAGCGCCCCGTCGCGTTCAAAGGGCGCGAGCGAAGGATCGAGGGTGTCGCGAATGGCCGTGACCTGGTCGCGGTCTAGCGAGCCGACCAGTTCTGCCACGGGTCCTGCGACAGCAGTGTTGTAGGCCCAGTAGTCGTCGGGTCCGTCGAAACGCATTGTGCCGGTGAGCTCTTCGACAATGACATCCGCGAAGCTGCCAGCCGCGAGGGCGCGATTGCTTTCCGGCGTGGCGAGCGAGAAGAGACCACCCGGAGCGAAGGCGTCACCCGGCGGTGGGAGGCCATTCTGGAGCAGCGCCAACACGAGCTGGAAAATCCACGGGTTGCGGTCGGGCGGTCCCCACGTCGCGTACGCGCACCGGCCGCCCTGCCGCAGCACCCGTCGGATCTCTGCGATTGCTCGCTGCTGCTCAGGCATGAGCATCAGCCCGAAACGCGAAATGACCCCGTCGACACTGCTGTCGGGCAGGTCGATCTGCTGCGCGTCGAGAACGCGGTACTCGATATTGTCGAGCCCCAGCTCGCCGCCCCTCCGGCGGGCCGCTTCCACCATCGCAGGGGCGAAGTCGCTCAGGATGAGGTGGCCGGTCGAACCGAGTAAGGCGGCGGCGAGAAAGCCGGTCTCGCCAGGACCCGCCGCCAGCTCCAACATGGTCTGACCCGGCTGCGGGTCGACCTGCTCGACGAGCCACTCCGACACCGACCGCACGCTTTCGAAGAGCCGGTCTCGATACCTGTCCCAGGCCGGCGCAACCGCGCTCCAGTGACGCAGGGCCTCCTCGGTCGAATTGATCTCGGGCATCCTCACCTCCGGGCCTGACTCTACGGCTGGCGCCAGCGGTAGTGTGAGTTGTGTCACGCAAAGTAACGAGGAGCTGATTCGATGACCGTCTACGCACGTCCGGGGTCGGCGGGGGCGCTGATGTCGTATGAGTCCCGGTACGAGAACTTCATTGGGGGCGAGTGGGTGGCGCCCGCGCACGGCCGGTATTTCGAGAACCCGACGCCGGTGACCGGGCAGACGTACTGCGAGGTGGCGCGCTCCGACGAGGCCGACATCGACAAGGCGCTCGACGCCGCGCATGCCGCCGCACCGGCGTGGGGCAAGACCGCCCCTGCCGAGCGGGCCGTGATCCTCAACAAGATCGCCGACCGCATCGAGCAGAACCTGGAGTCGCTGGCACTGGCCGAAGCCTGGGACAACGGCAAACCGATCCGCGAGGCGCTCAACGCAGATCTCCCTTTGGCGGTGGACCATTTCCGGTATTTCGCCGGCGCGATCCGCGCCCAGGAGGGGTCGCTGTCGCAGATCGACGAGGACACCGTCGCCTACCACTTCCACGAGCCGTTGGGCGTTGTCGGGCAGATCATTCCGTGGAACTTCCCGATCCTGATGGCCACCTGGAAGCTGGCGCCGGCGTTGGCCGCCGGCAACGCGGCGGTGCTCAAGCCCGCCGAGCAGACCCCGGTGTCGGTGCTGTACCTGATGAGCCTGATCGGTGACCTGCTGCCGGCCGGAGTGGTCAACGTAGTCAACGGATTCGGCGCCGAGGCCGGCAAGCCGCTGGCGTCGAGCAACCGCATCGCCAAGGTCGCGTTCACCGGGGAGACCACCACCGGGCGGCTGATCATGCAGTACGCGTCGCAGAACCTGATCCCGGTCACCCTGGAACTCGGTGGCAAGAGCCCCAACATCTTCTTCTCCGATGTGATGGCCGCCCACGACGACTTCCAGGACAAGGCGCTGGAGGGGTTCACGATGTTCGCCCTCAACCAGGGCGAGGTGTGCACCTGCCCGTCGCGCAGCCTGATCCAGGCCGACATCTACGACGAGTTCCTGGAACTGGCGGCCATCCGCACCAAGGCGGTGCGCCAGGGCGACCCGCTGGACACCGAGACCATGATCGGCTCGCAGGCCTCCAACGACCAGCTCGAAAAGGTGTTGTCCTACATCGAGATCGGCAAGAGTGAGGGCGCCAAGATCGTCACCGGCGGCGAGCGCGCCGAGCTCGGGGGCGACCTGTCCGGCGGCTACTACGTGCAGCCGACGATCTTCACCGGCAACAACAAGATGCGGATCTTCCAGGAGGAGATCTTCGGGCCGGTCGTGGCCGTCGCGTCGTTCAAGGACTACGACGACGCCATCTCGATCGCCAACGACACCCTCTACGGGCTGGGGGCTGGGGTGTGGAGCCGCGACGGCAACACGGCCTACCGGGCCGGCCGCGACATCCAGGCCGGCCGGGTGTGGGTCAACTGCTATCACGTCTATCCCGCGCACGCGGCGTTCGGCGGGTACAAGCAGTCCGGTATCGGCCGGGAGAACCACAAGATGATGCTCGACCACTACCAGCAGACCAAGAACCTGATGGTGTCCTACAGCAACAAGGCGCTCGGGTTCTTCTGATGATTCCCCGGGTGCTGATCACCGCCGACGCGGCGAAGCTGCTCGGGCAGCTGACCGAGCAGCACGGCCCGGTGATGTTCCATCAATCCGGCGGCTGCTGCGACGGGTCGTCGCCGATGTGTTATCCGCTGGGGGACTTCATCGTCGGCGACCGCGATGTATTGCTCGGCGTGCTCGACGTCGGTGATGGTGTGCCGGTGTGGATTTCGGGGCCGCAGTTCGAGGCGTGGAAGCACACCCAGCTGGTCATCGACGTGGTGCCCGGCCGCGGCGGCGGGTTCAGCCTGGAGGCACCCGAAGGGATGCGGTTTTTGAGCCGCGGGCGGGCGTTCAGCGACGCCGAGAACACCGAGCTGGCGGGCACGCCGGTGATCACCGGCGCCGACTACGCCCGCGGCGAGCGCCCGGCGCAGCGCGCACCGGTGGTCGTCGAAGCAGTGGAAGCTTGCCCGATACCGGCGAGGCACGCCGAGCGCTTGCCACGGTAGACCGCAGTACCGCAGTAAGGTCGTAAGGCGTGATTCCACTGCCGCGGACCTGGCTGCTGACCAGCGCGATGCTGGTCGGAACCGCGGTCGGGCTGGTGGCGGGAACCGCGGCGACGCTGCTGGTTCACGCCCGCGTCCGCCCCGACGTCGTCATCGCGCTGGTGGTCGGAATCCCCAGTGCCATCGGTCTGCTGGTGATTTTGCTGTCCCGACGTCGATGGGTAACGGCGCTGGGCGCGTTCATCTTGGCGTTGTCGCCGGGATGGTTCGGCGTGCTCGCCGTTATCGAGGTGATGACCCCTGCCTGAGGAGGACCGCGTGGACACCTCATCGCTGCCGAAGACCGAGCCGTACACGCCGACCTTCAACACCGGCGCGCACCGCAAACCCGAGCCCGACGAATCCGAACCCCTATCGATCACCGTGCCCGGCCGGTACCACTACGTGAAGTGGTGGCAATTCGTTCTGATGATCCTCGCGGTGTGGGTGCCGGCGGCGGCGATCGGTCCGGGCCTGTTCTATTGGTGGACGCAGGACCACTCACTGCACAAGACCGCGGTTGTCTTCGTTGTCTTCGTCTATGTCGTGGTGTGTACCGTCGCCGGTTTGATGCTGGCGATGGTGCCGGACCGGCCGCTGGTCTCCGCGCTGGGGATCGCGATGATGTCGGCGGTGTTCGCATCCGTTGCCGCGGCCGCCCCGTTCTACGGCGCCTTCTATTGCGACCACACCTCCGGCCCGTGTCTGATGGGCATCATCCCGCACTGACCTGCGTCGACGTGGCCGGGGAAGCTTTGATTCGGGCCCAAATATCGTTGTGAGAGGCTGTCGGGGTGAGCGACGTCTCGACCCCCGAACGCGACTTCGGCTCGGTCGCGAATCTGATCGGGGATCCGGCGCGCGCGGCGATGCTGGCGGCGTTGGCCGACGGGCGGGCGCTGCCCGCGACCGAATTGGCCAGGCGCGCCGACGTGCACCCCGCCACCGCCTCCACGCACCTGCGCCGCCTGGTCGAGGGCGGGTTGATCCGGGTACGGGCTCAAGGCCGGCACCGCTACCACGAGATCGTCAACCCGGAAGTCGCCGCGGTGCTGGAGGCCATCGCCCACGTCGCCCCGGGTGCTCCGGTGCGCTCGCTGGATGAGCCGCGCGCCACCACCGGGCTGGCTGAAGCGCGGACCTGCTACGACCACCTGGCCGGGCGCCGCGGCGTGCAATTGCGCGACCGTCTGCTGGCCACCCGCGCCCTCCGCCGCCTCGACGACCGGGACCACGAGCTCACCGACCGCGGGCAACGCCTGCTCGTCACGCTGGGCATCGAGCTGGCATCGGTGCGGGCGAGCCGACGGGTGTTCGCCCGGTGCTGCGTCGACTGGACCGATCGCCGGTTCCACCTGGCCGGGGCCCTGCCGGCGGCGATCACGTCGGCGTTCATCGCCCGCGGCTGGCTCACCCGGGGGCCGGGCCGCAGCCTTCGCGTCGCCGACGACTACGACGACAACCTTGAGAAATGGCTGGCCACATAACCAACTAGGGTGGGCAACGTGACTTCCCACTATGACGTCGTCGTCCTCGGAGCCGGCCCCGGCGGATATGTGGCGGCCATCCGCGCCGCCCAATTGGGACTCAATACCGCGGTCGTCGAACCCAAATACTGGGGCGGAGTCTGCCTCAACGTCGGTTGCATCCCGTCCAAGTCGTTGCTGCGCAACGCCGAGCTCGCCCACATCTTCACCAAGGAAGCAAAAACCTTCGGCATCAGCGGCGAGGCGACATTCGACTACGGCATCGCATTTGACCGCAGCCGCAAGGTGGCCGAGGGCCGGGTCGCCGGTGTGCATTTCCTGATGAAGAAGAACAAGATCACCGAGATTCACGGCTACGGCAGGTTCACCGACGCCAACACGCTCGACGTGGAGCTCAACGACGGCGGCACTGAAAACCCTGTGACGGTCACGTTCGACAACGCGATCATCGCCACAGGCAGCAGCACCCGGCTGGTCCCGGGCACGTCGCTGAGCCAGAACGTCGTGACGTATGAAGAGCTGATCCTGTCCCGCGAGTTGCCGGAGTCGATCATCATCGCCGGCGCGGGCGCCATCGGCATGGAATTCGGTTATGTCCTGGCCAACTACGGCGTCGACGTGACCATCGTCGAATTCCTGCCGCGGGCCCTGCCCAACGAAGACGCCGAGGTGTCCAAGGAGATCGAAAAGCAGTTCAAGAAGCTCGGTGTCAAGTTGCTCACCGGAACAGAGTGCGCGGGGATTTCCGACGACGGTTCCAAGGTGACGGTCACGGTCAAGAAGAGCGGCGAGTCCCAGGAGCTCAAGACCGATAAAGTCTTGCAGGCCATCGGATTTGCGCCTAACGTCGACGGCTACGGGCTGGACCGGGCCGGGGTGGCGCTGACCGACCGCAAAGCCATCGGCATCGACGACTACATGCGCACCAATGTGAGCCACATCTACGCGATCGGCGATGTCACCGGGTTGCTGCAGCTGGCGCACGTCGCCGAGGCCCAGGGGGTGGTCGCGGCCGAAACCATCGCCGGCGCAGAGACTTTGGCGCTCGGGGACTACCGCATGTTGCCGCGCGCGACGTTCTGCCAACCGCAGGTGGCCAGTTTCGGGCTGACCGAGGAGCAAGCCCGCGACGAGGGCTACGACGTGAAGGTGGCCAAGTTCCCGTTCACCGCCAACGGCAAGGCGCACGGCCTCGGCGATCCCAGCGGTTTCGTCAAGCTGGTTGCCGATGCCAAGCACGGCGAATTGCTGGGCGGACACCTGATCGGCCACGACGTCTCCGAGCTGCTGCCGGAGCTCACGCTGGCCCAGAAGTGGGATCTGACCGCAAATGAGCTGGCGCGCAACGTCCATACTCACCCGACGATGTCGGAGGCGCTGCAGGAGTGCTTCCACGGCCTGACCGGGCACATGATCAACTTCTGACATTGTGCGCACCGAAACCGTGATGGGTGTGGTCGGCGGGGTGATCGCCGGCTATGTCCTGTGGCTGCTGGCGTATTCGATCGGAAAGGCCACCAGCACGTTGAGCGTGTGGGGCCCGGTTGTGCTCGTCCTTTCGGCGGCGCTCACGCTGTGGGCGATGCTATATGGACGGCGGCTGCTGGAGCGGCGCAACTACACGTTGGCGTCGTTTGTGTTTGCGCTGCCGGCCGTTCCGGTTCTGCTGAGTGTGCTGGTGCTGGTCGACAGCTACCTGTGATCCGGGTGGTCCAGCGGAATGTCTAGGGCCGACATCGTTGCGGCCAGACCATCGTATTGCCCTGCCAGCATGCAGAATTCGATCAGCTGACGACGATGTAGGTGACTCGACAGCTGCTGCCAAGTGTCGGCGCTGATCGTCCGGTCGTTGACGAATTCGTCGGTGGCACGCAGTAGCGCCTGCTGCCGGTCGGTGAGCCTGTCGGACGCCTCGGGCCAGGCGAAGATCGCCTGCTGCATCTGCTCGTCGAGTCCGGCACGGCGCGCCAACCAACGGTGGTGCTGCAGTTCGTATTCGCACTGACGCAAGTGCGCCACCCGCAAAATCACGAGTTCGGTGTCTATCCGCGGCAGCCGGCCGCGCAGCAATCTGCTGCTGAATAACAGCCAGGTCCAGAACAACAACTGCCGCTGACCCAGCGTGGTGAACAGATGCATCTCCGGCGCCCGGACCGTGCGCGCACCGGCCTTGGCCAAGACCCAGTTGACCGGCCCCAGCTCGCGGAATCCGCCGGACGGAATCCGCGTGCTCACGGCTGCTTCACCAGATAGGGCGAGACCGTGCTGCGATGCTCGTTGAGGTCGAGTGCGCGGCCCAACGCCGGGAACGCCCGCTGTGGGCAGTTGTCGCGTTCGCAGACCCGGCAGCCCGCGCCGATCGGTGTGGCGTTATCCCCCGACAAGTCCAGTCCTTCCGAGTAGACGAGCCGGTGGGCGTGCCGGAGTTCGCAGCCCAGCCCGATCGCGAAGGTTTTACCGGGCTGACCATACCGTGATGCCCGTCGCTCAACGGTGCGGGCCACCCACATGTAGTTCCGCCCGTCGGGCATCTGGGCGATCTGCACGAGAATCTTGCCGGGATTGGCGAAGGTCTCGTAGACGTTCCACAGCGGGCAGGTGCCGCCGCTGGACGAGAAATGAAAACCGGTGGCGGACTGGCGTTTTGACATGTTCCCGGCCCGGTCGACACGGATGAACGAAAACGGCACGCCCCGCATCGACGGCCGCTGCAACGTGGAGAGCCGGTGCCCGATGGTTTCGTAGCTCACCGAGTAGAACGCCGAGAGCCGCTCGATGTCGTAGCGGAAGTTTTCGGCCATGTCGTGGAACTGCCGATACGGCAGAACCGCGGCGGCGGCGAAGTAGTTGGCCAGCCCCAGCCGGGCCAGGGTGCGCGACTCGTCAGAAGTGAACTTGCCCTCGGTGACCATGCGGTCGATCAGCTCGCCGAATTCCAGATACGCCAGTTCGGCGGCCATCTTGAACACCTGCTGACCCGACGAGAGGTGAGTGCTGATCTCCAGCGTCTTGGTTTCCGGGTCGTAGCGGTGCAACACGGTGTCACCGAGGTCGATGCGTTTGTTGATGTGTACGCCATGCACCTCGGTGAGGCGCCGGGCGATCTCCCCGGCCAAATCGCCGCGATGCAGCCGCATGCGGGTGGTCAGGTCCTCGGCGGCGGTGTCCAGCTCGTGCAGGTAGTTCTGGCGCTGGTAGAAGTAGTCGCGCACCTCCTCGTGCGGCATCGTGAGCAGGCCCGTGCCGCTGCCGTCGGAGTAGCGCTCCTCGGTGGCGGCGGCCAACTGGGCGGTGGTGAGCCGGTAGCGGCGATGCAGGTTGACCATGGCGCGGGCCAGCTTCGGGTGAGCGTTGACCATTTCGGCGACCTCGGGCAGGTCGACGTCGATGTCCAGGTCGCGGTCCATGGTCACCTCCCGCAGCTCGGCGACCAGCCGGGTGTCGTCTTGGGAGGCGAAGAACGTCGCATCGACGCCGAAGACCTCGGTGATCCGCAGTAGCACGGCCACCGTCAGCGGGCGGACGTCGTGCTCGATCTGGTTGAGGTAGCTCGGTGAGATCTCCAGCATCTGCGCCAGCGCGGCCTGGCTGAATCCGCGCTCGCTGCGCAGCTGCCGAACACGGGACCCGACGAACGTTTTGGGCACCCGGCCAGCGTACCCGTGTTGCGAAGGACAGGTTCGCAGAGTTGGCATGGCGTGCTCGATTGGCGCCTCGGCAAGCTCTTTTGGCATGATCCCCCCGGGGGCGGGTGGATCAACAACCGGGGAGTGGAGTCGTGAGCCTGGACAAGACAATGATGCCGGTGCCTGACGGCCACCCCGACGTCTTCGATCGGGAATGGCCGCTGCGGGTGGCGGACATCGACCGCGAAGGCCGGCTGCGTTTCGATGCGGCCACCCGCCACATCCAGGACATCGGCCAGGATCACTTGCGCGAGTTGGGGTTTGAAGAGACCCATCCGCTCTGGATTGTCCGGCGCACGATGATCGATCTGATCCGCCCGGTTGAATTCCAGGACATGCTGCGGATGCGCCGGTGGTGTTCGGGCACGTCGAACCGGTGGTGTGAGATGCGGGTGCGCATAGATGGGAAGCGCGGGCGCGGCCTAGTCGAGTCCGAGGCCTTCTGGATCAACATCAACAGGGAGACTCAGGGCCCGGCGCGGATCGCCGACGACTTCATCGAGGGCCTGCGACGCACGACGAATGTCGACCGGCTGCGGTGGAAGGCGTATTTGACCGCCGGTGATCGCGAGGACGCCACGGAAATCCACGAATTCCCGGTCCGAGTCACCGACATCGACCTGTTCGACCACATGAACAACTCCGTCTACTGGAGCGTGATCGAGGACTATCTGGCGGCGCACCCGGAAATCATGAAGGTGCCGCTGCGGGTGACCATCGAGCACGACGCCCCGGTGGCGCTGGGCGACAAGCTGGAGATCATCTCGCACATCCACCCGCCCGGCTCCACCGACCAATTCGGTCCTGGCCTGGCCGATCGCACTGTTACAACGCTCACATATGCCGTCGGCAACGAGACCAAGGCGGTCGCGTCGATCTTCGAGCTATAGCAAAACTGTAGCCTCCGCAAACACCCCTGCTGACCTGCGCAATTGGGTTACCGTCGGGTAACTTCTGAACCGGTTCAGCTGCGGCCTAACTTCGCAGACTTTGCAAAATCGGGCTAACCCATAGCCAAACTTGGCAAGTGAAACGGCTGGACCTGCGCAGCTAAGCTGTGCCATGGTCGGATTAGCAGACCAGTGAAGTTGCTGCGGGGTTGGCAAGATCCGCGGCGACGAAGAATTTGAAGGAGCACCTGAATGTCGACCGTCGGCACGCCGAAAAGCGCTGAGCAAATCCAGCATGACTGGGACACCAACCCGCGGTGGAAGGACGTCACCCGCACCTACACCGCCGAGGACGTGGTGGCTTTGCAGGGCAGCGTGGTCGAGGAGAACACGCTGGCTCGCCGCGGCGCCGAGGTGCTGTGGGAGCAGCTGCACGACCTGGAGTACATCAACGCGCTGGGCGCGCTGACCGGCAACATGGCGGTCCAGCAGGTGCGCGCCGGCCTGAAGGCCATCTACCTGTCCGGTTGGCAGGTTGCCGGTGACGCGAACCTGTCCGGCCACACCTACCCGGACCAGAGCCTGTATCCGGCCAACTCGGTGCCGCAGGTGGTGCGCCGGATCAACAACGCGCTGCTGCGGGCCGACCAGATCGCCAAGGTCGAGGGCGACACCTCGGTGAAGAACTGGCTGGCGCCGATCGTCGCCGATGGCGAGGCCGGCTTCGGCGGGGCGCTCAACGTCTTCGAATTGCAGAAGGCGATGATCGCGGCCGGTGTTGCCGGCTCGCACTGGGAGGACCAGCTGGCGTCGGAGAAGAAGTGCGGCCACCTGGGCGGCAAGGTGCTGATCCCGACCCAGCAGCACATCCGCACGCTGACCTCGGCCCGGTTGGCCGCCGACGTGTGCGACGTGCCGACCGTCGTCATCGCGCGCACCGATGCGGAGGCCGCGACGTTGATCACCTCCGACGTCGACGAGCGCGACCAGCCGTTCATCACCGGCGAGCGGACCAAGGAAGGCTTCTACCGGGTCAAGAACGGCCTCGAGCCGTGCATCGCGCGGGCCAAGGCCTACGCGCCGTACGCCGACCTGATCTGGATGGAGACCGGCACGCCCGACCTCGAGCTGGCCCGGAAGTTCTCTGAGGCGGTGAAGGCCTCCTACCCCGACCAGATGCTGGCGTACAACTGCTCGCCGTCGTTCAACTGGAAGAAGCATCTCGACGACGCGACCATCGCCAAGTTCCAAAAAGAGCTTGCCTCAATGGGATTCAAGTTCCAGTTCATCACGCTGGCCGGCTTCCACGCGCTGAACTACTCGATGTTCGACCTGGCCTACGGCTATGCCCGCAACCAGATGAGCGCCTACGTGGAGCTGCAGGAGCGCGAGTTCGCGGCCGAGGAGCGCGGTTACACCGCGACCAAGCACCAGCGCGAGGTCGGCGCCGGTTACTTCGACCGCATCGCGACCACCGTGGACCCGACATCGTCGACGACCGCTCTGACCGGCTCGACCGAAGAGGGCCAGTTCCACTGATGACGAGCGGGCTTTGGCCCGCGAGGAGGAGGTGGAACCGAAGGCTTGAGCCACTGATGTAGCGTCAAGCCCCGGCCAACGTGTAACCATGGCGATTTTCCGGCCGATTTTTCGCCCTGAGTGCACGCTCGGCGCGCAGTGGGAAGGGAACAGTGATCGAACGAGTAGGGGTCATCGGGGCCGGCCAGATGGGTGCCGGCATCGCCGAAGTATCGGCCCGCGCAGGCGTCGACGTGCTGGTCTACGAGACCACCGAGGCGCTGACCACCGCCGGCCGCAATCGGATCGTCAAATCCGTCGAACGCGGTGTGAGCGCTGGCAAGATCACCGAGCGCGAGCGCGACGCCGCCGTCGCCAAGCTGAAGTTCACCACCGACCTCGGCGACCTCGCCGACCGGCAGCTGGTGATCGAGGCCGTGATCGAGGACGAGGACGTCAAAACCGGCATCTTCGCCGAACTCGACCGCGTGATCGCCGACCCGGACGCCGTCCTGGCGTCCAACACGTCGAGCATTCCGATCATGAAGTTGGCCGCCGCCACCAAGCACCCGGAACGGGTGCTGGGCTTGCACTTCTTCAATCCGGTTCCGGTGTTGCCACTGGTGGAGTTGGTCAGCACGCTGGTCACCGACGACGCCGCGGCCGCTCGCACCGAGGAATTCGCCAGCTCAGTGCTGAGAAAACAAGTGGTGCGGTGTTCGGACCGGTCCGGCTTCGTGGTGAACGCGTTGCTCGTGCCCTACCTGTTGTCGGCGATCCGGATGGTCGAATCCGGTTTTGCCACGGTCGAAGATGTCGACAAAGCGGTTGTTGCCGGACTGTCGCATCCGATGGGGCCGCTGCGACTATCCGATCTGGTCGGCCTCGATACTTTGAAGCTGATCGCGGACAAGATGTTTCAGGAGTTCAAGGATCCTCAATACGGCGCGCCGCCGCTTTTGCTGCGGATGGTGGAGGCTGGTTTGCTGGGCAAGAAATCAGGTAAGGGCTTCTACTCCTATTGAGACCTGCCTCCCGGAGGGCGGGTCTCGGCTGCGGTATGGTGCTACCCGGACAACCGGGGGATGGGCCTGGACAGGTAAGTGATGGTGGCTGAATTACGACCGTTCTACGAAGAGTCGCAATCGATTTACGACCTTTCCGACGAGTTCTTCTCCCTATTCCTCGACCCGGCCATGGTCTACACCTGCGCGTACTTCGCGCGCGATGACATGACGCTGGCGGAGGCCCAGACCGCCAAGCTGGATCTGGCGCTGGACAAGCTGAACCTCGAGCCGGGGATGACGCTGCTCGACGTCGGCTGCGGCTGGGGCGGCGCGCTGGTCAGGGCCGTGGAGAAGTACGACGTCAATGTCATCGGCATCACGCTCAGCCGCAACCAGTACCAGTACAGCAAGGCCAAGCTGGCGAGCATCCCGACCAACCGCACGGCGGAGGCGCGTCTGCAGGGGTGGGAAGAATTCGACGAGAAAGTCGACCGGATCGTCACCATCGAGGCCTTCGACGCATTCAAGAAAGAGCGCTACGCCGCATTCTTCGAACGCGCCTACGACATCATGCCCGGCGACGGCCGGATGCTATTGCACAGCCTTTATACGCATCCATGGACTTATTGGTCCGAGCATGGCGTCCCGGTAACGATGAGCGATTTGCGGTTCATGCGATTCATCGCAGAGGAAATCTTCCCCGGCGGCCAAATGCCGGCCAAAGAAGACATCCTCGGGTATTCGCAAGCTGCCGGGTTCTCGGTGGAACAAATCCAAGAACTGCGCCCGCACTATGCCCGAACCCTGGACACCTGGGCGGCCAATCTGGAAGCCAATCGTGACCGCGCCATCGCCGTCCAGTCCGAAGCCGTTTACGACCGCTATATGCGGTACCTGGTCGGCTGTGCCGACTTCTTCCGCCGGGGGATCACCGAAGTCGCCCAGTTCACGATGACCAAGTAGAGGACCAAGTAACGGCTCAAGCGTTACGCGGCCGATTTTTCCATCGTGAATTGGCAGACGTTGGTGTAGCCGTCGCGGAAGAGCTCGCGACAACCGGTCAGGTACTTGATGAAGGTCTCGTACATCTGCTCGCCCTTGAGCTCAATCGCTTGCTCCTTGTGCGCTTCCAGGCCCTTGGCCCAGGTATCCAGCGTGCGCACGTAGTTCTTTCCAATGAAGTGGTGGCGGGTGATGTCGAAACCAGCCTCTGTGGCGTACTTGTCGACGATGTCGACCTGTGGCAAGCGGCCACCGGGGTAGATCTCCTTGCGGATGAAGCTGATGAACCGCATCAGCGACATCGTCCTTTTGAGCCCGAGCTTTTCGCCTTCTTCGGCACTGGGCACGACGATCGTATGCAGCAGCATGACGCCGTCGTCGGGCATCACGTTGTAGCACATCTTGAAAAAGTCGGAGTAGCGCTCATAGGTGCCGACGCCGTCCGCGAAATGCTCGAAGGCGCCCAGCGACACGATGCGGTCCACCGGTTCGTCGAACTCCTCCCAGCCCTGCAGCCGAACCTCTTTGCGCCGCGGGCTGTCCATTTCGTCGAACTTTTGCCGGCAGTGCGCCAACTGGTTCTCGCTGAGCGTCAGCCCGATCACGTTGACGTCGTACTTCTCGATCGCATGCCGCATGGTCGAGCCCCAGCCGCAACCGATGTCGAGCAGCGTCATGCCGGGCTTTAACCCAAGCTTGCCTAGCGCCAGCTCACGTTTGGCGTACTGCGCCTCTTCCAGCGTCGTGGCGCCCTCTTCCCAGTACGCGCAGCTGTATGTCATCGAAGGGTCGAGCCAGAGTTTGAAGAATTCATTCGACCGGTCGTAGTGCGACTGGATGTGGTCGACATCTGGCTTCAGTTCGGCGTTCCCCGCGTCTTTCACCCCACTCATAGCCGCCGACCTTATACGCCCGTTCTGACCGCTGCAATTGGCTCGCTCTGTTAGTTTGCGGCAGCCACATCGGGCCGGGTTTAGGCTTGATCGGTACCCGATTTTGGGTAATTGGCGGTGGGAAGGGCCATCGAGGGAAAGGGATAAAGCAACGCTATGGCGGCGCTCTCGACCGGAAATGGTTTTCCCAATGTGGTTGTCACCGGCGTCGCGATGACGACAGCGCTCGCCACGGACGCGGACAGCACCTGGAAGAAGCTGGTGGACGGGCAGAGCGGCATCCGCAAGCTCGACGACCCCTTCGTCGAACGGTTCGACGCCCCGGTTCGCATCGGCGGACATCTGCTCGAGGACTTCGACTCCGAGCTGACGCGGGTCGAGCTGCGCCGAATGATGTTTCTGCAGAAGATCTCCGTCGTGCTTGGCCGCCGAGTATGGGCGAACGCCGGCTCACCCGAGATCGACCCTCACCGGTTGATGGTGTCCATCGGCACTGGGATGGGCTCCACCGAGGAAATGGTCGTCGGCTACGACGACATCCGCGAGCGCGGCATGAAGGCCGTGAACCCGGTGGGTGTGCTGATGATGATGCCCAACTCGGGCGCCGCGTGGGTCGGGCTTGAACACCAGGCCAGGGCCGGGGTCATCACCCCCGTGTCGGCCTGCGCCTCCGGGGCCGAGGCCATCGCTCGAGCCTGGCAGCAGATCGTGCTGGGCGAGGCGGACATCGCGATCTGCGGTGGCGTCGAGACCAGGATCGAGGCGGTGCCCATTGCGGCGTTCGCGCGGATGGGCATCCTGTCGACGAATAATGACGACCCTGCGGGTGCGTGCCGGCCCTTCGACAAGGATCGCGACGGCTTTGTGTTCGGCGAAGCGGGAGCGCTATTGGTCGTCGAGACGGAGGAGCACGCGAAGTCCCGCGGCGCCACCATCCTGGCCCGGCTGATGGGTGCGGCCATCACCTCGGACGGGTACCACATTGTGGCCCCGGACCCGAATGGTGTGCGGGCCGGTCATGCGATGACCCGGGCGATCCAGCTTGCCGGTCTGAGTGCTACCGACATCGACCACGTCAACGCCCACGCCACCGGCACGGTCGTCGGCGATTTGGCCGAAGCGCAGGCGATCAACATCGCATTGGGCTCCCACCGGCCGGCGGTCTACGCACCGAAGGCGGCGCTTGGCCATTCGATCGGTGCGGTCGGCGCCGTGGAGTCGATTCTGACTGTGTTGGCGCTGCGCGACGGCGTCGTCCCGCCGACGCTGAACCTGCGCAACCTCGATCCGGAAATCGACCTGGATGTGGTGGCCGGGGAGCCGCGTGCGGGTGACTACCGGTACGCGATCAACAATTCGTTCGGTTTCGGCGGCCACAACGTCGCCCTGGTCTTCGGAAGATATTGATCACCACGCCGGTTTTGTGCCGGTATTGCCGGGTACCCCCGCATAGGATTCGATGTTGACCCTATGTCAGTAGGGAGACCGAGATGACCGATAGCATGTCGCGCTCGAAATTGCGGCCTTACTTCGAGGATGTTCAAGCGCATTACGACATGTCGGATGAGTTCTTCGGGCTTTTCCAGGACCAGTCCAGGACATACAGTTGCGCATTCTTCGAACGCGAGGACATGACACTCGCGGAGGCGCAGATCGCCAAGATCGACCTGAACCTGTCCAAGCTGGATCTACAGCCGGGCATGACACTGCTCGACATCGGCTGCGGTTGGGGTTCGGCGATGAAGCGCGCGGTCGAGAAATACGACGTCAACGTCATCGGACTGACGTTGAGCAAGAATCAATGCGTCTACAGCCAGCATCTACTCGACGAGATCGACACCCGCCGTACCCGAGAAGTCCTTCTTCACGGGTGGGAGGAGTTCGACGAGCCGGTTGACCGCATCGTCAGCATCGAGGCGTTCGAGGCATTCGGAAAGCCGCGCTATGGGCCGTTTTTCGAGATGGCCCACCGTGTTCTTCCCAGCGATGGCCGAATGGTATTGCAGACGATATTTTCTCATCCGCCCAGCTATTGGAAGAAGCACGGTATCCCCATAACGATGAGCGATCTGCGGTTTATGCGCTTCGTCAGCCGGGAGATATTCCCGGGCGGCGAGATGCCATCCGACGAAGACGTGCTCGAGTTTTCCCGCGGCGCCGGGTTTTCGGTGCAGGAAATTCAAAATATCAGCCCGCATTACGTGCGGACTCTCGATACCTGGGCGGCGAATCTATTCTCCAACCGTGAACACGCGATCGCCGTACAGTCCGAAGAGGTCTATGACCGGTACATGCGGTACCTGACGGGATGCGCCGACTTCTTCCGCCGCGGCATCACCGAGGTCGCTCAGTTCACCCTGACCAAGTCATAGGGCGTGCAGCACGGCTCCGATCGCCAGGCCGACCACCAGCAGGGCGCCGGCGAGGCGCACGTGCACGAAGGCGATGGCGGCGTACCACAACGGCCACACCGGGAAGTCCGCCGGCGGCTCGTCGGGCGGCGGGCGGCGGAAATACGGCCACACCTTCACCAGTCGGGGCAGTGCCCCGGCGACGAGTAACGCCGGCCACGGCATCGCTGCGGCCGCCACCGCGGCCACGACCAGCACGTAGAACCCGACCATCATGGCCAGCGTCGCCGCGCGGGCGCGGGCTTCCCCGAAGATCACCGGCAGCGTGCGGATACCCAGCGGCTCGTCGTAGGGGATCTTGTCGATGTGCTTACCCATCAACACCGTGGTGCAGAGCAGCCCATAGGGCAACGACGCCAGCAGGATGTCCCAGCCGACTGTGCCGACCGCCGAGTAGTAGGTGCCGCAGACCATCAGCGGACCCCACACCACGAACACATCGGGCTCGCCGAGACCACGCTTCTTCAGCCGAATCGGCGGCGCCGTGTACGCGACGCTCAGCACGAACCCCGACACCGCGAACGCCACCACCGGCCAGCCGCGCGCCCACGTCAGCACGATCAGGATCGCCAGGTCGGCCAGGTTCACCGCGGCAATCGCGATGAGCAGGGTCCGGCGGCTGACCAGACCCGACAACACTGGGTGCGGGGCGTACAGCGCGCGCGGATAGTTCGCGCTGTCGGTGCCGGTCTGCGTGTCGTAGAGGTCGTTCATCAGGTTATTGGCGATGTGCGCCAACGTGATTCCGGCGATCGCCAGCACCAGCCAGCGCCAATCCAGCCCGCGCCGGCCGACCGCCAGCAGCGCGGCGACCAGGCCGGCGAACAGCGTCATCGGCAGCACCGCGGCGCGAGTGACGACGAGCCAGCGGGTTACGGCGTCGACCGGTCCGTCCGGCGGCGGGTTGGTGGTCCGCAGGGCGTAGACCCACGAACTCACCCGGGAGCGCACTGTCACATCAGCCATGTCGAGACCCCTGCGGCAGTGGCGGCACGATCGGCGGTGGGTGCGGCTGCCCGCGGAACTTCTCCAGCGATCCGCCGACCTCGACGATCCCGCACAGCGCGCTCCAGCTCTGCATCGTCAGGTAGTCGATCAGCTCGTCGGCGCTCATCCGCGGGTCAAGCAGCCACGAGTGGGTGGCCAGCTGGACGCCGCCGACGATCATGTACGCCCACGGCTCCACGCCGCCGAGGTCCATTCCGACCTCGCGCATACGGCGGCGCAGCATCACCGCGAGCATGCGGGCAATGATCCGCTCGGAGTCGGCGATCACTTTGCTCTTGCTTGCCGAGCTGTTCGCCATCACGAACCGGTACGGCTCGGGTTCGGCCGCCACGGTCTCTACGTACACCCGGATGATCTCGCGGGTCAGATCGAAGCCGTCGAGGTTCGACGACAGTGCCGACGCCATGTTGGGGATCAGCGTTTGCTGCGCGAACCGCATCATCACCGCGGTGGTCAGGTCGTTCTTGTCCACGAAGTAGCGGTAGAGCACCGTCTTGGAGACGCCGATCTCGTGGGCGATCTCGTCCATACTGACAAAGCGGCCACGGCGCCGGATCGCCTCGATGGTCCCGTCGATCAGCTCGTTGCGGCGTTCCACCTTGTGCTGGTGCCAACGCCGCTTGCGGCCATCGGTTTTGATCGTCCCGGCGGGGACCTGGTGTGCCACTATCGCGGATTCCCATTCATCAGACGTCCCCGATACTACGTGCTTGCCCGCGCCCCGCAGCTGGGCCGGTAACACTTAACTACCCAATTTCATAGCGGATGATGGTGGGGTGGCACACAGACTCCCGGGCCCGCCGGTGCCGCCGCCCGCGGTGACGCACCGGACTCGCGTGTCCTTCGCGGAATCGTTCGCGGGGGCCGACCCGGTGGCCGACGCCGAGCGGCGCCGGGGACTGCGCCGGATGAAAGTGGTGGCGTTGGGTTTCCTGGTCGGCGCCACCGGGGTCTTTCTGGGCTGTCGATGGCTGCAGGCGGGCGGCGCGGCCGCCGCCTGGGTGGGCTACGTCAGGGCCGCCGCGGAGGCGGGCATGGTCGGTGCGTTGGCGGACTGGTTCGCCGTGACGGCGCTGTTCAAGTATCCGCTGGGCATACCGATCCCGCACACCGCGATCATCAAACGCAAGAAGGACCAGCTCGGCGAGGGCCTGGGAACCTTTGTGCGGGAAAACTTTCTGTCACCGCCCGTGGTGGAGACCAAGCTGCGTGACGCGCAGATACCGGGCCGGCTGGGCAAGTGGTTGTCGGAGACGGCGCACGCCGAGCGGGTGGCGGCCGAGACGGCCACCGTGTTGCGAGTGTTGGTGGAACTGCTTCGCGACGAGGACGTCCAGCACGTCATCGACCGGATGATCGTGCGGCGCATCGCCGAGCCGCAGTGGGGCCCGCCCGTGGGTCGGGTGCTGGCCACCCTGCTCGCGGAGAACCGGCAGGAGGCGCTGATCCAGTTGCTGGCCGACCGGGCGTTTCAGTGGTCGCTGAACGCCGGGGAGGTCATCCAGCGGGTCGTCGAGCGTGATTCGCCGAGCTGGTCGCCGCGGTTCATCGACCACCTGGTCGGCGACCGCATTCACCGCGAGCTGATGGACTTCACCGACAAGGTGCGCCGCAACCCGGATCACGAGCTGCGCCGGTCGGCGACCCGCTTCCTGTTTGAGTTCGCCTACGACCTGCAGCATGACGAGGCGACGATCGCGCGCGCGGAGGCGGTCAAGGAGCAGCTGATGGCTCGCGAGGAGATCACCAATGCCGCGGCGACGGCGTGGGCGACGCTCAAACGCCTGGTGCTCGAGGGGGTGGACGACCCGTCCAGCGCGCTGCGCACTCGAATTGCCGACACCGTGATCCGAATTGGCGAATCCCTGCGCGACGACGCCGATCTGCGCGACAAGGTGGACAACTGGATCGTGCGGGCCGCCCAGCACCTGGTTGGGCAGTACGGGGTGGAGATCACCGCGATCATCACCGACACCATCGAGCGCTGGGACGCCGAGGAGGCCAGCCGGCGCATCGAGCTGCATGTCGGCCGGGACTTGCAGTTCATCCGGATCAACGGCACCGTGGTGGGATCGCTCGCCGGCCTGGTCATCTACACCGTCGCGCAGCTGCTGTTCTGAGAGCCCTGCTAACTAGCGCTTGCAAAAGTTAGCACTAGGTCGTACTGTGGTGCGCGTTGCACCGAACTAGCCGATTTCAAGGAGTCACCCATGCCGCAGGACGAGAAGCTTGCCGCCGTGGTGTCTACCGCGGCGTCGGACATCGGCAGCTTCATCAGGGCGCAGCGTGAGGCGGCGCAAGTGTCGGTGCGACAGTTGGCGGAAAAGGCCGGTGTCAGCAATCCGTACCTCAGCCAGATCGAGCGCGGGTTGCGTAAACCGTCCGCCGACGTGCTCAATCAGATCGCCAAGGCGTTGCGAGTCTCTGCCGAAGTGCTCTATGTGCGGGCCGGGATTCTTGAGCCCGGCGTGACCAGCGAGGTCCGCGACGCCATCATCACCGACACGGCGATCACCGAGCGGCAGAAGCAGGTGCTTCTGGACATCTACACGTCCTTCGTCCAACAGAACGAACAACGGAACGTAGAAGCCCGTGAGGAGACGAAGCCTGCTTAAGCACTCGTGACATTGAGCAATACCAACAAGGCCGAAACATCATCCACGAAAGGAAACACCATGGCCGACAACCCGACCATCGATGACCTGAAGGCCCCGCTGCTTGCCGCGCTGGGCGCTGCCGACTTGGCCCTGGCCACGGTCAACGACCTGCTCGCCGAGCTGCGCGAGCGGGCCGAGGAGACCCGCACCGACACCCGCAGCCGGGTCGAGGAGAGCCGCGCTCGCCTGGCCAAGCGCCGCGAAGAGCTGCCCGAGCAACTGCGCGAGCAGCTGCGCGAGCTGCGCGAGCGGTTCACCGCCGACGAGCTGCGCACCGCCGCCGAGGGCTATGTCGAGGCGGCCACCAGCCGCTACAACGAGCTGGTCGAGCGAGGCGAGATCGCCCTGGAGCGGCTGCGCAGCCAGGCCGGCTTCGAGGACGCGTCGGCGCGGGCCGAGGGCTACGTGGATCAGGCGGTCGAGTTGACCCAGGAGGCGCTGGGCACCGTCGCGTCGCAGACCCGCGCGGTCGGCGAGCGCGCCGCCAAGCTGGTCGGTATCGAGCTGCCGGCTAAGAAGCAGCCCGCCAAGGCCAAGAAGGCCCCGGCCAAGAAGTCGGCGGCCAAGAAGACCGCGGCCAAGAAGGCTCCGGCCAAGAAGGCCCCGGCCAAGAAGGTCACCCAGAAGTAAGCAGTTCGACCCCCAACTCGACTCCGAGTCGTCCGTCCGGGCGGCTCGGAGTCGACGTTTTCCCCGCCGCCCGCTTACGCTTGCAGCGTGAACCTCGTCAATAACGTCGTGTTCGTCTTGCAGTTCGTGGTGGCGATGACGACCCTCTACGCGTTCGTCCATGCGGCGATGCAGCGGCCGGACGCCTACACAGCCGCCGACAAGATGACCAAGCCGGTGTGGTTGGTGATCCTCGGCTTCGGGACGCTGCTGGCATTGGTGCTCAGCGTGCTAGGGGCGGCGATGGCGGCCTGCGCGGCCGGCGTTTACCTGCTCGACGTTCGCCCCAAGCTGCTCGAGATTGAAGGCAAGTCCTAACAGCGGTATGCGAGCCCTGATCCTGCCCGCTGTGCTGGCAGCGGCGCTCGTCGCGTTGTTGGGCGCCGCTCCCGTGGCCGCGGATCCGGGGGTCGCAGGACCGAAATCGCCGTCGTACTCGCCGCCGTTCGTCGATCACACCGAATGGGCGCAGTGGGGCCGGCTGCCCAGCCTGCGGGTGTACCCGACGGCGTCCGGGCGCGCGGCCGCGCGCCAGCTCGGTGCGCCAGGCGCCGACGCCGATGAGGCATGGGCCGAGGTGCTGACCCTGGCGCCCGACGCCGGCACGCCCGGCATGCGCGAGCAGTTCCTCTGCCACTGGCAGCTGGCCGAAATCGCGGAGCCCGGCAAGCTCAGCTGGAACCTCGAGCCGTGGCGGCCGGTCGTCGACGCCGCCACGATGGTCGGTTCCGGATGTAACCCCGGCGGTTCCGAAGAGAATTTCTAGTGCCGGGCCGACCGACCCGCGAACAACTGGCTGCCCTCGTCGACCACACCCTGCTCGAACCGGAGGCCACTGCCGCCGAGATCGCCGCCGTCGCGGCCGAAGCCGCCGAGCTCGGCGTCCACGCCGTCTGCGTCTCCCCGTCGATGGTTGCCGCCGCGACCAATGCGGGGGTGCGGGTCGCCGCCGTCGCCGGGTTCCCGTCGGGTAAGCACCTACCGGAGGTGAAGGCGCGAGAAGCGGCGCTGGCCGTCGCGTCCGGCGCCAGCGAGATCGACATGGTCATCGACGTCGGTGCCGCGCTGGCGGGCGACATCGACGCGGTGCGTTCAGACATTGCGGCGGTGCGCGCCGCCGTACCCGCCGCGGTGCTCAAAGTGATCGTCGAGTCGGCGGTGCTGCTCAGCCTCGCCGACGAGCACACTCTGGCCGAGGTGTGCCGCGCCGCCGAGGACGCCGGCGCGGATTTCGTGAAGACCTCCACGGGTTTTCATCCCGCGGGCGGGGCATCGGTGAGCGCGGTCGCGATCATGGCCGACACCGTCGGCGGACGGCTCGGGGTCAAGGCCAGCGGCGGGATTCGCACAGCGGCCGTCGCGCTCGAGATGCTCGACGCCGGAGCCACCCGGCTGGGGTTGTCCGGCACCCGGGCCGTGCTCGACGGCCTGGGGTAGACCTCGTCAGAGGTTGGCGAAACAGGGGTTCTGGTTATTGCCGCTGCTGGCCGGGATCGTGGCGTTGTTGCTCGAGAACGTCGCCTGGACACCGTTGTCGGTGACCTTGAACGTGTCGGCGTGC
Organism: Mycobacterium fragae; assembly: GCF_002102185.1. Taxonomy (GTDB): domain Bacteria; phylum Actinomycetota; class Actinomycetes; order Mycobacteriales; family Mycobacteriaceae; genus Mycobacterium; species Mycobacterium fragae. Next base: position 255,362 of record NZ_LQOW01000024.1, on the reverse strand, counting down.
AGGCCCAGCGGGTAGTGCCTGGTCGCTTTCTCCATGAGGTCGTCCAGGTGTTTTTGCGCCGACTCCGTCGAGATGTCGTCGCCCAGCGCGTTCAACTTGACCAGCTGCAGGGACAGCCCGTTGTTGACGATCTGCGGCTTGACCGTCGCGCTGCTCAGCACGCCCTTGAGCTCAACGGTCCCGTCGCCGGTGTTGGTGGTGACGCTTCTGCTGACAAAGCCGCCGAGCACCGGGATGGCGTCCCGGATCGACTCCTTGATGCCATCCGAGGACCAGTTGACGGTGCCGTTGATCGAGCCGATCGTGCCGTTGGAGTCGCTGGTCTTGTTCAGCTTCACGTCGTGTAGCGAGAACGTCACCTGCATGCCCTTGGCCTTGCGCACCTGATTCCCCGCGGTCTGGACGGAGATGTTGGTGTAGTGCTTGGTCACGTACTGCCACAGCACCGGTGGCGCCGGGTCGAAGGACACGCTGGCGCTGTCCTGCACTTCGCACTGCACCGCGTCGGTCACCTTGCTGTCGGCGACGTGGCGGGTGTACAGCTCGGCGCCGATCAGCCCGGCGAGCACTAGCAGCACGACGACGACCAGGATCAACGCGAGCGACATCCAGTTGCGGGAGAAACCGCGTTTGGTTTTCGCCGGGGCCTCCTTCGACTCGGACGGCGTGGACAGCCGCGTGGTGGCCGACTCCTGCGCGGGCGGCGGCGGGCCGGGCTGACGCGGCTGCGGGTTGGGCGGCAGGCCCGGCTGCTGCGGCGGGCCGGGCTGGTGCGGCGAACGACCCGGCGGCGGACCCGGATGCGCCTGGGGGCCCGGCCGGTACGGCGGCTGGCCCGGCGGGGGCCCTGGGGGCGGCGGACGGCCCGGCTGGGGCGCCCGCGGAACCTCGCGGGTGGGCTGCTCCGGCGGACGGCCGCGCTGGGGGAACTGACGAGTCGGTGACTCGGACGGCGCCGCACTGGGGCGCGGGGGCGCCGGCCTGTTCGGGTCGGCCGGTCGAGGCGGGCGAGCCCCGTGCGACGGGTCGCCCCCCGGAGGCCCTTGCGGATTCGTCACCAGCGCGATTGTGCCTTATCGGTTTGGCCGGGCGCTAGAGCTTCGCAAAGCAGGGGTCGTCCTGCGCCGACGGGATCGGGGCGTTACGCGTCGAAAAGTGTGCTACCACACCGTCATCGGTGACCTGCACGCTGTCGGCATGAATTCCCAGCGGGAAGTCCTTGGTGAGCGTCGAGGCGAAGATGTCCAGCGCCGACTGGGCCGTCTCGTGCGGTATCGGGGCCCCCATCGCGGTGACCTTGGTGACCTGCAGCGCCAGCCCGTTGTCGGCGACCTGCGGCTTGACCGTGACGCTGCCCAGGCCCAGCGCGCCGCTGAGTTCGACGGTGCCGGCACTGGGGTTGGTGGTGACGGTGTTGACCAGGCCGCCCACGAACGGAACCGCATGCTGCACGGTTTCTTTGATGCCCTCCGACGTCCAGGTGACGCCGGCGTCCAGCGCGCCGATGGTGCCCTTCGAGTTGGCGCTGCCGTGCAGGTCGACGTTGTCGACGTTGATGTCGGCCTTCATGCCCTTGGCGCTGCGCAACTGGTTGCCCGCGGTGTGGATCTTGATGTCCCCGTAATGCCCGCGTAGGTGCTGCAGCAGAAACGGGCTGGGGCCGAAGGACACGCTGACCTTGTCCTGCACCACGCATTCGGTGGCCGCGGCCACGACGTCGTCGGCGCGGTGCCGGGCGTAGAGTTCGGCTCCCACCAGGCCGGCGCACAGCAGCGCCACCACGATGACGAGAACCAGGGTGACGGATACCGCGTCGAGGCGGCGTTTGGTTTTCACTGGTGTGGTTTCCACGGGTGCGGCCACGTCCTGTGCGGGCGCAGGGTGGGGCTGCTCCGGCAGGTCCGTTGTGGGGGCTTCGGTAGGCGGTACGGGCTCGGTCGGCGTCGCAGGCTCGGCCGGCTGACTCTCGCTACCCGGACGAGCCCATACCGATGGCTCCTCGCCGGGTGGACCCTGCGGATTCGTCACCCGGGCGATTCTGCCTTATCCACATGAGCGAAAGCTGAGTGGTTGCGCAGCACCGCAATGGTGTCGCGGGCCGCGGCGACGCGCTCGAGATCGATGTCGGCGGTCAACAGCTGGGGGTCGGCTCCGGCGGCGGCAACCACCTCACCGAACGGCGAGACGACGAGGCTGCCGCCGACACCCGTCGGCCCCTTCGACGCCACCGGTTCGCCGGGATAGGCCTGCCCCGCCGCGGCGATGTAGCTGGTGGAGTCGAGCGCCCGAGCGCGGGCCAAAAGCGTCCACTGCTCGAGCTTCCCGGGCCCCGATGCCCACGACGCGCACACCGCGATCAGCTGGGCGCCGCGGCGCGCCAGAGTGGTGAACAGCTCCGGGAAGCGGACGTCGTAGCAGGTGGACAACCCCACCCCGACACCGTCGACGGTGATCACCACCGGCTCGCGTCCGGGTGCGACCGTGCGTGATTCGGTGAAGCCGAACGCGTCGTAGAGGTGGATCTTGTCGTAGTGGGCGTCGATGTCGGGGCCGGTCGCGAGCAGCGTGTTGGTGACGCGCCCGTCGTCGGCCGGGGTGAACATGCCGGCGATGACGGTGATGCCGGCGTCGGCGGCGATCCCGCGCACCCCGTCGGCCCACGGCCCGTCGACCGGCTCGGCGATCGGAGCCAGCGGCACCCCGAACCGGCACATGGTCGCTTCCGGGAACATCACCAGCGTCGCGCCGGCGTCGGCGGCCCGACCCGCATACTCCCGCACCAGCTCGAGGTTGTCGGCCGGGTCGGTGCCACTGAGGATCTGCGCCACCGCAATCCGCATGCCCGCCAGCCTAAAGCTTCGGTCACGCGTTCTCGGTGATCCACATGGTGGTGAAACGCTGTTCGGCGATCAGCAATTCGACCAGTTGGCTGCCGATGAAGTTCTCCAACTTGCCGCCGACCAGCGGAACGCGCACCTCGACTGTGGCCCGGAAGTTCAGCCGGGCGCCGCCCGACTCCACCGGCTCCAGCACCGCGGTGCCGGTCAGCGTCGCCGGTGCGTCCAGGATCGACCCGCTGACGGTGGCCGCGGCGGTGCCGTCGGCGGACGGCTCCCAGCGCTCCTCGCGGCGGATACACAGGTCCCCCCGGTGGAATTGGCTGACCAGGCCCGGCAGTCGATCACTGTGCAGCACCTGCGTGGTGATCACGTCGATACTGCCGTCATCCCCGGTCGGGCCGCCGAGCACCATCGAGTCCAGCGTCGCCTCATCGGCACCCGAAACGGCCAGTCGCTCCAGCCAATACGTCTCTTCGCTGAATGCCCGAAGCACCTCTTCGACGGTGGCCCCATAGTCGGTGGACATGTCGAATGAACGCGGCATAGCAGGTCAGGCTACCGTTGCGGCCTGTGGTGGGACCGCTATTCGCCGGTGCGCGCGTCGATGAAGACGTGCCGCTGGCGCCGCTGACCACATTGCGGGTCGGCCCGGTCGCCTCGCGGGTCATCACGTGCACCAGCACCGAACAAGTGGTCACGACGCTAAGGCAGCTCGACGGCCAGCGTTGCCGGCCGCTGCTGGTGTTGGCCGGCGGCTCCAATCTGGTGATCGCCGACACGCTCAGCGACCTGACCGTGGTGCGGCTGGCCACCACGAACATCAGCGTCGACGGCAACATCGTGCGGGTCGAGGCCGGCGCAGTGTGGGACGACGTCGTGACGGCGGCCATCGAGCATGGGTTGGGCGGGCTGGAGTGTCTCTCAGGCATTCCCGGGTCGGCCGGCGCCACCCCGGTGCAGAACGTCGGCGCCTACGGCGTCGAGGTGGCCGACACCATCACCCGCGTACGTTTGCTGGACCGGCGCACCGGCGCGGTGAACTGGATACCGCCCAGCAAACTGTATTTCGGATACCGCAGCAGTGTGCTCAAACACTCCGAGGAGGCCGTCGTCCTGGAAGTGGAGTTCGCGCTGGACGCTTCGGGTCGCAGCGCCCCGCTGCGATACGGCGAGCTGATCACCGCGCTGGACGCTGCAGCCGGTGACCGCACCGACCCCGCGGTTGTTCGGGAGGCGGTGCTGGGCCTGCGCACCCGCAAGGGCATGGTGCTCGACCCGGCCGACCATGACACCTGGAGTGTTGGATCGTTTTTCACCAATCCCGTTGTGGCACCGGAATTTTACGAGCGGCTGGCGCAGCGCGCCGAGCGGCCTGTGCCGCACTATCCGGCGCCGGCCGGCGTCAAGCTGGCCGCCGGATGGCTGGTTGAGCAAGCCGGTTTCGGCAAGGGTTATCCAGACCTCGACGCCGCCCGATGCCGACTGTCCACCAAGCATGCGCTTGCTTTGACGAACCGCGGCGGCGCCACCGCCGCGGACGTGGTGTCGCTGGCGCGCACCGTGCGCGACGGGGTCCGCGATGTGTTTGGCATCACACTTACACCCGAACCGGTGCTGGTCGGCTGCGTACTCTAGCTGCGGCTGCGCGGGACAGGTCGTTTTCGCCGGTATCTTGTTGTGTCGTGGACACTTCGCGCGACCTGTCGCCGATCAACCGGCGCCGGGCATTGACGGCCCTCGCCGTGGGGATCCTCGCGCCGAACGTGCTGGCCGCCTGCTTCGGGGGATCGAGCAAACAAGCCGCGAAGCCGAAGGAGCCGTCGGGGCCCAAGCTGATGTTCCAGCCGGCGCCGGGCACCGCGGCCGCCAAGAACATCGTGCCCACGGCACCGGTCAGCGTCGAGGTGCGCGACGGCTGGTTCCAGCGGGTTGCGTTGACGAATTCCGCCGGCAAGGTGGTGCGCGGTGCGCTCAATCGGGATCGCACCGTCTACAGCATCACCGAACCGCTCGGCTACGACGCGACCTACACCTGGAGCGGATCGGTGGTGGGCCACGACGGCAAGACGGTTCCGGTGGCGGGCAAGCTCAGCACCGTCACGCCCACCAAGACCATCGACGGTGGTTTCCAGCTGGCCGATGGGCAGACCGTCGGCGTCGCGGCGCCGATCATCATCCAGTTCGACGCACCGATCAGCGACAAGGCCGCCGTCGAGCGGGCGCTGAAGGTCACCACCGACCCGCCCGTCGAGGGCAGCTGGGCGTGGCTGCCCGACGAGGCTCAAGGCGCCCGCGTGCACTACCGCACCCGCGAGTACTACCCGGCAGGCACCAAGGTCAAAGTCGAGGCCAAGCTGTACGGAGTGGCGTTCGGCGACGGCGCCTACGGCGCACAGGACATGAGCCTGCACTTCGATGTCGGGCGCCGCCAGGTGGTCAAGGCCGAGATCTCCTCGCACCGCATCCAGGTGGTCCGCGACGAGGGCGTGATCATGGACTTCCCGTGCAGCTACGGCGAGGGCGACCAGGCGCGCAACGTCACCCGCAACGGCATCCACGTGGTCAGCGAGAAATACGCCGACTTCTACATGTCCAACCCCGCCGCCGGTTACAGCAACATCCACGAGCGCTGGGCCGTGCGCATTTCCAACAACGGTGAATTCATCCACGCCAACCCGGCAAGTGCTGGCGCGCAAGGCAATAGCAACGTCACCAACGGTTGTGTGAACCTGTCGACGGCCGACGCCCAGCAGTACTTCAACAGCGCGATCTACGGCGACCCGGTCGAGGTGACCGGCAGCCGGATCGAGTTGTCCTACGCCGACGGCGACATCTGGGACTGGGCGGTGGACTGGGACACCTGGGTGTCGATGTCGGCGCTGCCGCCGCCCAACGGGACCAAGCCCTCGCCGGCGTCGATGCCGCGCAGCGCGCCCGCCACCCCGAGCAACGCGCCGACGTTGTCGGGCACCCCGACCACGACGACGCGGCCTAGACCCGGCGGCTAGCGGTGGCCTGATCGCGCGGCCGGATGACGATCTGGTCGAGGTTGACGTGCGGCGGCCTGGACGCCACGAACCCGATCACCTCCGCGATGTCCTCGGCCACCAGCGGCGTCATGCCCGCATAGACGGCGTCGGCGCGTTGCTGGTCGCCGCCGAACCGGACCAAGGAGAACTCGGTTTCGACTGCCCCCGGCGCAATCTCGGTGAGCCGCACCGGTTTTCCAAGCAGCTCGCCGCGCAGGGTGCGATGCAGCGCCCCTTGTGCGTGTTTGGCCGAGGTGTAGCCCGAGCCGCCGTCGTACACCTCCAACGCCGCCACTGAGGTGATGGTGACGATCAGCCCGTCGCCGGATTCGATCAGCTTGGGCAGTAGCGCCCGGGTCACCCGCAGGGTGCCCAGCACATTGGTCTCCCACATCCAGCGCCAGTGCTCCAGGTCGGCGTCGGCCACCGACTCCAGCCCCTTGGCGCCGCCGGCGTTGTTGACCAGCACATCTACCCGCTCCAGCCCACGTGCCAGCTCGTCCACCGCTGTGTCGTCGGTCACATCGGCGACCACCGCGGTGCCGCCGATCTCGTCGGCCAGCGCGGCGATCCGCTCTGCCCGGCGCGCCACCGCAACCAAGTGAAAGCCTTGGGCGGCAAGGATTTTCGCGGTCGCCTCGCCGATTCCGGAGCTGGCGCCGGTGACCACGGCGACTCTTTTGCTCGTTTGCGCTGCTTTCATCGGCTCAACTCTATAAGCGTGCTAAATTCCTCTCGTGTACTCCAGTGCCCTGTTCGGGTGTGCGTCCGCGTGTCTGTTCGCGGACTGCGCGTGTTGTTGCTGCGCAACTAGCCGCGCCTGACGCATTGCCAGGTGTGGCCATGGCCCGCCAGCAAAACTCGAACTAAGGACACTCATGCGCACGTCTACTCTCACCTCCCACAGCCACAAGCGCCCGTTGCCGGCGCGCCCCAACGTGCTGCCGCCGTCGCTTCAGCTGCCGGAGGCCGCCGCCGCGTCGGTCTTCCGGGCGGTGCGGCTGCGCGGCCCGATCGGCCGCGACGTCATCGCACAGGCCACCTCGCTGTCCATCGCGACGGTCAACCGCCAAGTCATCGCCCTGCTGGAGGCCGGCCTGCTGCGGGAGCGCGCCGATCTGGCCGTCGCGGGGGCGATCGGGCGTCCGCGGGTGCCCGTGGAGGTCAACCACGAGCCGTTTCTGACGCTGGGCATCCACATCGGGGCGCGAACCACCAGCATCGTGGCCACCGACCTGTTCGGCCGCACGCTCGACGCCGTCGAAACTCCGACACCGCGCAGCGGTCAGGGGCCGGCGCTGGCGTCGCTGGCCGACGGCGCCCGCCGCTACCTGAGGCGCTGGCACCGGCGGCGGCCGTTGTGGGTCGGGGTGGCGATCGGCGGGGTGGTCGACGGCGGCACCGGGCACGTCGACCATGCGCGGCTGGGCTGGCGGGAGGCGCCGGTGGGGCCGGTGCTGGCCGACGCGCTGGGCCTGCCGGTGTCGGTGGCGTCCCACGTCGACGCGATGGCCGGGGCCGAGTTGCTGCTGGGGATGCGCCGCTTTGCGCCCAACGTACCGACCAGCCTGTACGTCTACGCCCGCGAGACGGTGGGCTATGCGCTGATGATCGGCGGGCGGGTGCATACCCCGGCCAGCGGGCCGGGGACCATCGCCAACCTGCCCGCGAGCTCGGAGCTGCTCGGCGGCTCCGGACAGCTGGAGTCCACCGTGAGCGACGAGGCCGTGTTGGCCGCGGCGCGCCGGCTGCGCATCCTGCCTGCGCGCAGGGGTGCGCAGGCGGCTGCGATCACCGAGCTGCTGAAGTTGGCGCGCGGCGGCAACGCACAGGCCAAGGAGCTGCTCGCCGAGCGGGCCCGGGTGCTTGGTGAAGCGGTGGCCTTGCTGCGCGATCTGCTCAACCCCGACGACCTGGTGGTCGGGGGGCAGGCGTTCACCGAGTACCCGGAGGGCATGGAGCACGTGGAGGCGGCGTTCGCCGCCCGTTCGGTGCTGCCGCCGCGCGACATCCGGATCACGGCATTCGGCAATCGGGTGCAAGAGGCCGGGGCGGGCATCGTGTCGCTGGGCGGGCTGTACGCCGACCCGCTCGGTGCCATGCGCCGCACCCACGGGGCCCCGTCGGTGGCCACGCTGCAAGTCGCCGACGAGACACCCGCCTGACCTGCGTTGTCGGGGGAGGGTCGGAGGGCCCTGCAAAGATGACGATGTGGCCCACACTGATCTTGCTTGGCTGGACACTTCCGCGCTGACCCAGCCGCGCCGCGTGGCGGTGCTTTCGGTGCACACCTCGCCGCTTGCCCAGCCGGGCATCGGGGACGCCGGCGGGATGAACGTCTACGTGCTGCAGACCGCATTGCATCTGGCTCGCCGCGGGGTCGAGGTGGAGATCTTCACCCGGGCCACCGCGTCCACCGATCCGCCGATCGTGCGGGTGGCGCCCGGTGTGCTGGTGCGCAACGTGGTGGCCGGGCCGTTCGAAGGCCTGGACAAATACGACCTGCCCACCCAGCTGTGCGCCTTCGCCGCCGGGGTGCTGCGCGCCGAGGCCGCGCACGAACCCGGCTACTACGACATCGTGCACTCGCACTATTGGTTGTCCGGGCAGGTCGGCTGGCTGGCCCGGGACCGCTGGGCGGTGCCGCTGGTGCACACCGCGCACACGCTGGCCGCGGTGAAGAACGCGGCGCTGGCCGACGGTGACACACCCGAACCGCCGCTGCGCACGGTCGGTGAGCAGCAGGTGGTCGACGAGGCGGACCGGTTGATCGTCAACACCGAAGACGAAGCCGCACAACTGGTTTCGCTGCATCAAGCCGACCCGGCCCGGATCGACGTAGCCCATCCCGGTGTCGACCTGGACGTGTTCCGCCCCGGTGATCGCGGCGCCGCCCGGACTGCGTTGGGGCTACCGCTGGACGAGCGGGTGGTGGCGTTCGTCGGCCGGATCCAGCCGCTGAAGGGGCCTGACATCCTGCTGCGCGCGGCGGCCAAACTGCAGCGGGTGCGCATCGTGGTCGCCGGCGGCCCGTCGGGCAGCGGCCTGGTCGCCCCGGACGGTTTGGTTCGGTTGGCCGAGGAACTGGGTATCGCTGAGCGGGTGACGTTCCTGCCGCCTCAGGACCGCGAGGATCTGGCCCGCCTCTTTCAGGCTGCCGACCTGGTGGCGGTGCCCAGCTATTCGGAGTCGTTCGGTCTGGTCGCGGTGGAGGCGCAGGCGTGCGGGACGCCGGTGGTGGCCGCCGCCGTCGGCGGGCTGCCGGTGGCGGTGCGTCACGGCGTCAGCGGCACCCTGGTGTCCGGTCACGACGTCGACCAGTGGGCACGAGCCATCGACGAGCAGTTGCGACACGGCGCCGGGCCGCGGGCCTGGGCGATGAGCCGCTCGGCCGTCGAGCACGCGGCGAGGTTCTCCTGGGACAACACCGTCGACGCGTTGCTGGCCAGCTATCGGCGCGCGATCAGCGAGTTCAGCGCTCGTGGCCCGGTGCGCGATGTGGCGTGGGCATGACCACCGCGGCTGACGACGTGCAGCAGGTGATCGAGGATGCGCTGAACGCCAGCCACCTCACCTACTCGCGGCACGAGGGCGCCCACGGCGGGCTGCCGGGGCTGATCGTCGAGCTGCCGGGCGAACGCAAGCTCAAGACCAACACCATCCTCAGCATCGGCGAGCACTCGGTGCGCGTCGAGGCGTTCGTGTGTCGCAAGCCCGACGAGAACCACGAGGGCGTCTACCGCTTTCTGCTGAAGCGCAACCGCCGGCTGTACGGGGTTGCCTACACGTTGGACAACGTCGGCGACATCTACCTGGTGGGCCGAATGTCGTTGGCCTCGGTGACGCATGAGGAGATCGACCGGGTGCTCGGACAGGTGCTCGAAGCGGTGGATGCCGACTTCAACACGTTGCTGGAGTTGGGTTTTCGCTCGTCGATCCAAAAGGAGTGGGACTGGCGGGTGTCACGCGGCGAATCGCTGAAGAACCTGCAGGCGTTCGCGCATTTGATCGACGACGAGGACTCAGGCCGCGCGTGAGAGACTTTCCGGCATGGCCACGCTGGTGTTGCTCCGCCACGGCGAGAGCGAATGGAACGCGCTGAATCTGTTCACCGGCTGGGTCGACGTCGACCTGACCGACAAGGGGCGGGCCGAGGCGGTGCGCAGCGGCGAGCTGATGGTCGAGCACAATCTGCTGCCCGACGTGGTGTACACCTCGCTGCTGCGGCGAGCCATCACCACCGCACACCTGGCGCTGGACACCGCCGACCGGCTGTGGATCCCCGTGCGGCGCAGCTGGCGGCTCAACGAACGCCACTACGGCGCGCTGCAGGGCCTGGACAAGGCCGAGACCAAGGCCCGCTACGGCGACGAGCAGTTCATGGCGTGGCGGCGCAGCTATGACACTCCGCCGCCCCCGATCGAGAAGGGCAGCCAGTTCAGCCAGGACACCGACCAGCGCTATGCCGACATCGGCGGCGGTCCGCTGACCGAGTGCCTGGCCGACGTGGTGGCCCGGTTCCTGCCGTATTACACCGACGTGATCGTGCCGGACCTGCGGGTCGGCAAGACCGTGCTGATCGCTGCGCACGGCAACTCGCTGCGCGCCCTGGTCAAGTACCTGGACGGCATGTCCGACGAGGAAGTGGTCGGGCTGAACATCCCGACCGGGATCCCGCTGCGCTACGACTTGGACGCCGACCTGCGGCCCACGGTCGTCGGCGGCAGCTATCTCGATCCGGAGGCCGCCGCCGCGGGCGCGGCGGCGGTGGCCAGCCAAGGCGCCCGCTAAGGCGCCGAGGCCGCCGAGCGTGCAACCATGGCGAAAAGTCGGCGGAATTTTCGCCGTGAGTACACGCTCGCCGCATAAGGTGGAGTGTGCTGGGCGAATTCCACGTGAACTGTCGGCGAATACCTGTCTCGCGACGTGTGACATGTCCGATTTCGGCCTCGTGCTGCTGGGTCCGCGTTCACCCGATTTGTAGGATTTTTATGTGACTGTGTTCTCGGCCGTGTTGCTGGCCGGGGTGTTGAGCGTGTTGGCCTTGGCCGTCGGTGTCGCCGTCGGCGCGCGGCTGGCACCGCGGGTCGTCGAACGACGGCAGCGGGTGGCCGCCGAATGGGCCGGAATCACCGTCGCGCAGATGCTGGAACGCATCGTCGCGCTGACGCCGCTGGGCACGGCAGTGGTGGACAAGCACCGCGACGTGGTCTATCTCAACGACCGAGCCACCGAGCTCGGCCTGGTGCGCTCCCGACAGCTCGACGACGAGGCCTGGAAGGCCGCTCAGCAGGCGCTGGACAGCGGCGAGGATGTCGAATTCGACCTGTTGCCGGGCAAGCGGGCGGGGCCGGGTCGGTCGGAGTTGTCGGTGCACGGGCAGGCGCGGCTGCTGAGCGAGGAGGACCGCCGGTTCGCCGTCGTGTTCGTCTACGACCAGTCCGAGTACGCCCGCATGGAGGCGACCAGGCGCGATTTCGTGGCCAACGTCAGCCACGAGCTCAAGACGCCGGTTGGCGCGATGGCCGTGCTGGCCGAGGCGCTGCTGGCCTCGGCGGAGGACCCCGAGACGGTGCGCCGCTTCGGCGAGAAGGTGCTCGTCGAGGCCAACCGGCTGGGCGACATGGTCGGCGAGCTGATCGAGCTGTCCCGGTTGCAGGGCGCCGAGCGGCTACCCAACTTGGGTGCCGTCGACGTGGATACCGTTGTCTCCGAGGCGATTTCGCGGCACAAAGTGGCTGCCGACAACGCGGATATCGAGGTCCGCACCGACCGGCCGAGCGGCTTGCGGGTGCTCGGCGAGCAGAGCTTGCTGGTCACCGCGTTGGCCAACCTGGTGTCAAACGCCATCGCCTACTCGCCGCGCGGGTCGCTGGTCACGATCAGCCGCCGTCGCTGCGGCGCGCTCATCGAGATCGCCGTCACCGACCGCGGCATCGGGATCGCCCGCAAAGACCAGGAGCGGGTGTTCGAGCGGTTCTTCCGCGCCGACAAGGCGCGCTCCCGGGCCACCGGCGGTACCGGGCTGGGCCTGGCCATCGTCAAGCATGTGGCGGCCAATCACAACGGCAACATCCGATTGTGGAGCCAGCCCGGTACCGGGTCGACGTTCACGTTGTCGATCCCGGCGTATCAGGACAACGGCGAAGCGGCCGACCAAGCGCCGGAACGCGAGGCCCGGCCCCTTCGATCATTAGCACCCCGAGGAGAGGAAGAATCACGCTGATGACCAGTGTGCTGATCGTGGAAGACGAGGAGTCGCTGGCCGATCCGCTGGCGTTTCTACTGCGTAAGGAAGGCTTCGAGGCCACCGTGGTGACCGACGGGGCTTCGGCGCTGGCCGAGTTCGACCGGGCCGGCGCAGACATTGTGCTGCTCGACCTGATGCTGCCGGGCATGTCCGGCACCGATGTGTGCAAGCAGCTGCGGGCCCGTTCCAGCGTGCCGGTGATCATGGTCACCGCGCGCGACAGCGAAATCGACAAGGTCGTGGGCCTGGAGCTGGGCGCCGATGACTATGTGACCAAGCCGTATTCGGCGCGCGAGTTGATTGCCAGGATCCGGGCGGTGCTGCGCCGCGGCGGTGACGACGATTCTGAAATCGCCGACGGCGTGCTGGAATCCGGGCCGGTACGAATGGACGTCGAGCGCCACGTCGTCTCGGTCAACGGTGAGCCGATTACGTTGCCGCTCAAGGAATTCGATCTACTGGAATACCTGATGCGCAACACCGGGCGGGTGCTGACTCGCGGGCAGCTCATCGACCGGGTGTGGGGCGCCGACTACGTCGGCGACACCAAGACGCTCGACGTGCACGTGAAGCGGCTGCGCTCCAAAATCGAGGCCGACCCGGCCAACCCGACACATCTGGTGACCGTGCGCGGCCTAGGCTACAAACTGGAGAGCTGACCACGCCCGTAGCTGCTCGAGGCTGAATCATGGACGGCCAAGGGGACATTCGAGCCGACGGGCAATTGCACCTCGGGCCCCACTCGCTGCACTGGCGGTGGGCCGGCGACATGCGAATCGCATTCGAGGGCGGCACCGCGGGCCTGTTACAGACCATGCACCCCGCGATCGGGTATGCGCTGATCGAGCACTCCAACTTCTTCGACGATCCCGTCGACCGGGTATTCCGTTCGCTGCCAGGGATACTCGGGACCGTCTACGACGGCCCACAGGCGGACGCCACCGGCAGACAAGTCCGCGACTTCCACCGCGACATCAAGGGCGTCCAGCCGGATGGAACGCGCTATCACGCCCTCAACCCCGAGACGTACTGGTGGGCGCACGCCACTTTCCAACGGATGGTGGAGCGCGTCGCCGAGCATTGGGATGGTTACCCGCTGAGTGACGCCGACCGTGACCGGCTCTACCGCGAGGGCAGTGAATGGTATCGCCGTTACGGCATGACCGAATCCGTTCTGCCCGCTGACCGTGCCGAGTTCGACGCGCAATGGGTTCGTTACTGCGAGGAGGTCCTCGAGCCGAACCCGGCGTCGGATTACCTCATCGAATTCATCAACCGCAGAACGATTCCCGACATGAGCACGTCGCCGTTCTTTCCAGCGCCACCGGCGCTCAAGCCGATCGCGAACCGGTTGCTGCCCACCTGGCCGGTGCGGGCGCTACTGGCGCCGCCCATGCGACTGGTCATCTTCGGCGGGTTGCCCGCAGGCGTGCGGGAACGTTTCGCGATCTCGTGGACGACATACGACGAACGCGCCTACACCGCCGTGCGCGCCGCTATCCGCTCGGCGTGGCCGTATGTGCCCGCGTCGCTGAAATGGCACTACACCGCCCGCAAGGGGTGGCTTCGCGAGACGGGGAAGTTGCCGCGGCGGTTCTAGTACTGGCCCGACTCGCTGTGTAGGCGGAAGTACCCGATGATGAGTGCGGTGAGCTCACCGAGGAATTCGTCGCGTCCGATCGGCGGTCGGTCCAGTAGGTAGCGGGTGGTCAGATGCTCGACGGTCCGCACCAGCAGCCAGATCGTGGTCTGTGCATGACGGACCGGCAGCGAGCGCAGCCGGAGGTGGGCCGCCGCCAATTCGCCGACGCGGTCTTCGAACGCGGTGATTTTGTTCCCGAGTCCCAACCGCGGCGTCTGCTCGATCAGGGCCCGTAGCAGCCCCGGCTCCTCTTCCATCGCTTCCAGGAGAATGTCGAGGGTAGCGTAAATGCGCTGGGGCTCTTCGGGTTCGCCGATGTGCGCTGAGAGGTGGGCGGTGACGCGCTCGGCGATGTGGTCGGTGTAGCGATCGATCACGGCGGCAATGATCGTTTCTTTGTTCGGGAAGTACTGGTAGAGCGATCCTGGGCTGATACCGGCGGCTTCGGCGATGTGGTTGGTTGTCGCGTCGCCATAGCCCCGTTCGATCAACACCGTTTTCGCCGCGTCGAGGATCCGCTTGACCATCAAACGCGAGCGCTGTTGCTGGGGGACGCGCCCAGGAGCAACGGGGCCGCTGGTAGAGCGTGCCATCAGAACGCGAATTGAATGCGAGTATTTACTTGCGTCGTGATGAAATCATCCTCGTATACGAAAGGCCGGAATCATGGCGATTCTGCAAAATCCCGCGGCAGTGATTTTCGACAGGATCTTCGCGCAGGCGGTGCGGAGCCGATTTTTCCAAGGTCTCGATTTTGCGGAGCCCAAGGGCGATCAAGGATGGTTCGGCCCGGATAGCGCGGTTTGGTACGTGCACTCGCACATGCCGCTGGTGGCGCTGGGTCTGTTCTCCTCGGCGACGATGGAACAGCTTGACCCCTCGACGATTTCCGGCGGCTATCACCACTCGCGCGCGGTGAAACGCGACGGCGAGGGCAATCCGACCTTCGCCATCGACCCCGAAGGAGCTGCCGTTCGGTTCGGCCACTCGCTGGCGTTCTTTCTCGGTGTGGCCTACGGTCCCACCGACACCGCGGAGAAGTGCGTGCGCATCGTGCGGGCCATGCACGGAACGGTGCACGGGGTGAGCGCGTTGACCGGAATGCGTTACGACGCGCGCGATCCCGAGCTGCTGCGGTGGAACTACGCCAACGTCGTCTGGGGGTTGGCCACCGCGCACGAGCGTTACCATTTCGCGCCGCTTCGTGGCGCCGAACTGGACCGCTACTATCGCGAGTTCACCAGGGTGGGCTACGCCCTGGGTGGGACCGACCTACCGGCCAGCAAGGCTGAGGTGCTCGAGGTCCTCGACGCTTGGGTGCCGAAGCTCGCGATGTTGCCGGCGGTCTCGCGAGCGCTCTGGCCGAACAACCGTCACGCCATACCGGTCTGGCAGTGGCCGCCCCACGCACTGCTCAACTGGATCATCCGCGACATGCAACCGCGATGGGCGCGCAACCTGTACATGCATACCCGGCCCGACCCGCTGACCCTGTGGTCCACCCGGCAGGCGTTGAAGGTGATGCTCAACAGCGCACACCTGTTGCCCGGACCGTTACCCGAATTCCGCCAGGCGCAGGCACGGGTCACCGGGGTACCCCTGCAGCCAATTCGCTTCGATCCAGACAAGATTGCCGCGGAATCCAAGCTGAGTCGCGGCGCCATCGAGCGGCTGGCGGACGGCGAGCCTGCTCAACCCGTGCGACGAAGGTCTACCAGCCCACGCGGCGACGCCACTTTTCGTATTCCGCGCGATGCTCGGCGGGATCTCCCGGCGGCCGTTCGCCGTTAGTGACGGCTCGCTGACGCTGGTGCGCAATCGCTTCGGCCAACGGGCCGAGCCCGACGCTCGCGCGCCGAAGGTCAACGTCCTCAGGATCGCTGATGGGACTCGGCGACAGATGTCCATCGTCGTCCCACTCGAATTGAGTTCCGTAGAGCTGTACCCGACCTTCTAGACACCTGATCCGATCGGTGAGCATCGCGAGCTGCTTAGGGTCGGCTTCGCCGGCGGCGACCGCAGCTTGCAGCAATTCGCGGCAGCGCCGCTGGAAATCGGGCCGGCTGATGGCATGTTGCGCGATGCGAAACGCCGCGTCGGCGCCGTCGGCGCCAACCTGGGCAACGGCGGGCCAACCACCTTCGAGCAGTTGCGCCAGCCGATCGGCGTTGCGGTTGTGGACCTCCTCCATCTCCGGGTGATAGCCGTCGAACAACGAACCATCGGCGGCGAGGCGAGCGCTAACCGAATCGTCCTCGCCGATCATCGCCAAGAGCTCGTCTCGTAATGTCATGCGGCAGCGACGATCTCGTCAGCCACTGCCTGCGCCAGCCCCATGATCGACACTTGTGGGTTGACCTCCGGACAGCTGGGCAGGATCGACGCGTCGGCAACCCAAACGCCGTCAACGCCGCGCAGCCGGCCGCTACCGTCGACTGGACAGCGCTGCTCGTCAGCGCCGGCCGCCGCCGTGCCCGTCGGGTGAAAAGCGGCCAGGTGCAAGGCTTTCGGGTCGGTGCGACGTAGCACCTCCTGCAGTGCGGGCTGCGACGTCACCGTCGTCCCGGCCGGCAACCCGGTGAGCACCTCGACCGCGCCGGCGGCGAACAGCAACCGGCCCATCGCTTCCAGAGCCGTCATGATCTTGGCGGTGTCCGCCGGGGTGATGTCGTAACGCAGCAGCGTCTCGCCGCGCACCGAATGCACCTGGCCGACGCCCTGGTCGGCCACCATTGCACCGAACGTCGCCACCTGCGGGGCCCGGTCCAGCCAGCCGAGCAGCTCGTCGCCGTAGCCGGGAAACACCATCGACCCCATGCCCGGTGGCGTCGACGTCGCCTCGATCAGCACGCCGTGCGACGCGTGCAACTCGTCGACGGCCGCGCTCTGCAGCACGCCATGCCAGGCCGTGATGTCCTCCTCGAAGCGTCCGGCCAGGATGGCCGCCGGATGCAACGCGAGGTTGCGGCCGAGCCGCGGATGGTCGCCAAGACCGCTGCGCCGCAACAATCCCGGGGTCTCGGTGGCACCGGCCGCGACCACCACCGTATCGGCCAGCACGTCCACCGCTGTGCGGTCTGGCCGGCGGGCGCGCACCCCTCGGGCACGACCGCCGGCGTGCAGCACCCGCTCGACGCGAGCGTTCGAGATGATCCGCGCGCCGGCCGCGCAGGCCTGCGGCAGCGCGTTGAGGTGCACGCCGAACTTGGCGTTGCGCGGGCAGCCGATCGCGCATTGGCAACAGCCGTCGCATCCCGGTGCGTTGCGCGGGATCGGCGCCGACTGCCAGCCCAGCGCCGCGGCGCCCTCGAGCAGCAGCCGCCCGTTACGGCCCATGATGTCCAGCGGCACCGGCGCCACCTGCAGCGTGCGCTCGACGTCGTCGAGGTGTCCGCCCAAGCGGTCCGGATCGGCCAATTCCAAACCGAATTCGTCGCGCCAGCGCCGCTGCACGGCCTGCGGCGGCCGGTAGCAGGTGCCGGAGTTGACGACCGTGGTGCCCCCGACGGCTCGGCCGATCGGTAGCACCACCGCCGGGCGCCCCAGCGCGACGGTCGCGCCGGCGCCGCGGTACAGCCCGGCGTACCGGTCAATCGGATGCGTGCTGCGGAACTCGTCGACCGTCCAGCGCCGTCCCTCCTCCAGCACGACGGTGTCCAGGCCGGCGCGCGCCAGCGTCCGGGCCGTCATCGCGCCGCCGGCCCCGGAGCCGACGACCACCGCATCGGCCTGTACGACCGATGGGCTGTCCATAGCCGAGATCACGGTCAGCGCCGCGTCGGGGCGGGCCACGTCGTGCTCCCGAGCACGCGCAAAAAGCTCCGCCGCGTAGCTGTCGGCGCCATTGGCCAGCAGCACAATGGCCTTCAACCCCTCGACCGCCGCACCGACCTCCGGGCCGAGTCCACCGACCCGGCGCAGCACCGCCGCTCGCGCATCGGGCTCCAGCCTCGACATCGACCGGCCGGTGGTGAGATAGCTTGCGGCCGCGAGCGATAACAGCCCGGCGCGCAGCGCCAGCCGCGACATCGCCGGCAACCGGGCGACATAGCGGTCGACCCGCTCGACCAGCTGAGCCGCCGACGGGCCGCCGCGCTCCTCGGGGAGCAGCGCGGCGCCGAACGAGGCGGCGGCCCGCTGGGCAACGCTCATAGCAGGCGCCCGAGCCGCCGGCCGAGCTTGATGAAGAACGGATACGTCGCGAAAATGGCGCCCGCCGCGGCGTGCATCGGCCAGCGCAACTCATCGGTCTTCACGCCGAAAACGCCGCTGTTCCACATGAAGTCGCGCCCATTGTGGGCGCGAAACGGGCGCCACAGCAGACCCAGGCCCGGCACGTTGTTGTAGAGCCCGAACGATCCGCCGAAGAACACTCCGAGGGTGGCGGCCTCGGCGACATCACGCTGCTCGTCGGGCAGGGCGGTCTCGATGAGGACGCCGGAGGCAACCAGCATCGGCGGATCGAGCAGAAAACTCATGACGGAATCCCTTCTGTAACAGGCGGTGCCGCGGCACCGCGTAAACCGACCTCGGCGTGACCGCAGCCCAGCACCGACCACCGCCTGTCGCCGACCTCGACATGAATGTCGGCCTGCTCAGTGTTTGTGCACACCGCGGTGGCGCCGTCGGGATCGGTGTATCCCAGGCTCACACACCGTTTTTCGGGCTGGTCGACGCGGATCAACACATCCCGACGACCGATATGCCCCTCAAGCTGCCAGTGTCGCAAGCCCAGCGTGGTCCGCATCCGCAGCGATGGCAAACCGCCTGCGGGCCAATCCTTTCCGTCGAGGCGGAACCGGACGAACGCCATCGGCGCAAGCCTGCGCAGTCCGGGCGAGTGCGATACCGCGGTGACCACCTCAAGCACGTCGCCGCTGCCGAGGTCGGCGTGAATCCAGCCCCACCGTTTGGCATTGCCGCGCCCGTAGATGTGGGCCACCCCGCCCCGCCACCCGTCCAGACGGTGGACGCTCTCGCCGACCGATACCGAACCGCTGAAATCGGCCGTGGGAGCCAGCACCACCTGCGCGCCGGGCAGCAGCTCGCGCTCCCACGCCGCCCGCGGGAAGGTCCACAGCGGTGTACCGGTGTCCTTCCAACGCAAATCCCAGGACAGCGACCCGGCCTGACCGGCAAGCTCTTCCAGCGCGATGCGCGTGTCGGCGGTACGAAACCAAACCGGCCCGTCGGCGCGCTCGACTGGCTCTGGGCCGAAGCGTTCGGTGCGCGGCGGTCCGTCGGCCGGAAACCAGGTCACCCAGCCGTGCCCGTAGGCGGCCCCGGACGTCGCCGCCACCGTTTCGTAATGCACCCACAGCCCGGCCCGCGTCACCGGGTCGGACAGGGTCGCGTACCACACCTCGAGGCGCCCGGCCTGACCGCGCCAGCGCGGCGCGGCGGCCGTCCGCAGTTCCTCGTCCATGGCCGTCCACTATATTGGTTGAGCCAATGAACCAGTCAAGTCCGCTTTCGCCGCCAGACCGCCAACGGCTGGACGAGCAGATCGCCGCGTCGATCGCCGACGCGATCCTCGACGGCGCGTTCGCGCCCGGGTCGACGCTGCCGCCCGAGCGGGAACTCGCCGAGCAGCTAGGCGTCAACCGCACGTCGCTGCGGCAGGGTTTGGCCCGCTTGCAGCACATGGGCCTGATCGAGGCCCGGCACGGCAGCGGCAACGTGGTCCGCGACCCGGAAGGCCTCACCCATCCCGCCGTGGTCGAGGCCCTGGTCCACCGGCTGGGTCCCGACTTCCTCGTCGAGCTGCTCGAGCTGCGGGCGGCGTTCGGCTCGTTCATCGGCCGGCTGGCCGCTGAGCGTGCCGCGCCCGACGACGCCGGGGCGCTACAGGCGGCCCTGGACGCAGTGCGCGCGGCGGAAACGCCCGAGGCACGCCAGGAGGCCGACCTTGCCTTCTTCCGGGTGCTGGTCCATGCCACCCGCAACCGCGCGCTGGGCTTGCTGTACCGCTGGGTCGAGCACGCGTTCGGCGGTCGCGAGCACGAACTGACCGCCGCCTATCAGGACGCCGACGCGGTGGTAAGCGAGCTGGCGGCGATCGCAGCGGCCGTCTCAGCGCACGACGCACCGACGGCCGCCGCAACGGTCGAGGCATACCTGCGGGCCAGCGCGATGCGCATGGTCGACTCCTACAAGGAAGCCCACCCGCAGGACTGACCGCCTACTCGGCCGCTCGCGTGGCCGGGTGGACCGCGATGAGCCCTAAGGCGCTGCGCCGCTTGCACATTGCCGCCAGCTCGGCGTAGGCCTTCTCGCCGAGCAGCTCGGTCAGTTCGGCGGAAAGGCTCACCCACACCGGCTCGGCGCCGACGTGCGCGGCCGGATCACCGCTGCAATACCAGTGCAGGTCGGCACCGCCGGGCCCCCAGCCGCGACGATCGTATTCGGTCAGCGTGGTCTTGAGGATTTCCGTGCCGTCCGGGCGGGTCACCCATTCCTGGCTGCGCCGGATCGGCAACTGCCAGCAGACGTCGGGCTTCATCGTCAACGGGTGCACACCCAGCCGAAGCGCGGCGGTGTGCAGCGCGCAGCCCGGCCCGGCCTTGAACCCGGGCCTGTTCAAGAAAATGCAGGCGCTCTTGTGTTTGCGGGTGCGCCAGGCCTTCTCGCCGTCGTGCTCGTCGCGTTCCAGATAGCCCTTGGCGCCCAAGCCCTTCTCGCGAAACTGCCAGTCGTCGTCGGTCAGCTTGGACACCGCGTCGTCCAACCGGGCGCGGTCCTCGTCGTCGCACAGAAACGCTCCGTGCGAACAACACCCGTCGTGCGGACGTCCGGCCACGGTGCCCTGGCAGGCCGGTGTGCCGAACACGCACGTCCAGCGTGACAGCAGCCACGTCAGGTCGGCCGCGATCAGATGTTCGGGATTGTCCGGGTCATAGAACTCGACCCACTCACGAGCAAAATCCAATTCAACTTCGCCGGGGTGGTCGGGCTGAGAACTTGCCACAGTTGTCACGGTAGTCCAATCATTGGTTCACGCGGCTCACCCGTTAGGTTGTGTTTCGTGCGGCTAGGCGTGCTCGACGTGGGCAGTAACACGGTCCATCTGTTGGTGGTGGACGCGCATCGCGGCGGGCACCCGACGCCGATGAGTTCGACGAAGTCGACGCTGCGGCTGTCGGAGGCCACCGACAGCTCGGGCAAGATCACCCGCCGCGGCGCCGACAAGCTGATTTCGACCATCGAAGAGTTCCGCAAGATCGCGGTCAGCTCGGGCTGCGCCGAACTGATGGCGTTCGCGACCTCCGCGGTGCGCGACGCGGAGAACTCCGAGGACGTGTTGGCCCGGGTGCGCAAGGAAACCGGCGTCGAGCTGCAGGTGCTGCGCGGGGTCGACGAGTCGCGGCTGACATTCCTGGCGGTACGGCGCTGGTACGGGTGGAGCGCAGGCCGGATCATCAACCTCGACATCGGCGGCGGCTCGCTGGAGCTGTCCAACGGGGTGGACGAGGAACCCGAAGTCGCGTTGTCGCTGCCCCTGGGCGCCGGGCGGCTCACCCGCGAATGGCTGCAAGACGATCCGCCCGGCCGGCGCCGGGTGGCTATGCTGCGTGATTGGTTGGACGCCGAACTCGCCGACGCCAGCGTCGCGCTGCTGGAAGCCGGCAGCCCCGACCTTGCGGTGGCGACGTCGAAGACGTTCCGTTCGCTGGCGCGCCTCACCGGTGCGGCGCCCTCGGCTGCGGGACCGCGGGTGAAGAGGACACTGACCGCCAGTGGCCTCAGACAACTCATATCTTTTATCTCTAGGATGACGACTGCTGATCGCGCAGAACTGGAAGGAGTGAGCGCCGAGCGGGCGCCGCAGATCGTGGCGGGAGCTCTGGTGGCGGAGGCAACTATGCGAGCGCTCTCGATTGAAACGGTGGACATTTGCCCGTGGGCGCTGCGCGAGGGTCTGATTCTGCGCAAACTCGACAGCGAAGCCGACGGAACGGCCCTTGTGGAGACGTCCGTACGGGATGCTGGTAGCAGCCAGCGAGTTGATCGGATTGCGGTTGACCGATCGAGAGGCGGCACACCATGACTGGACCACAGGACAGCACGAATACCCGGCCCATTTCGGTGGCCGAGTTGTTGGCCAAGAACGGCACCATCGGTGCGCCCCCGCCGGTCACCGGGCGCCGTCGCCGTCGCCGCGGCAACGACGACGCCGTGACTGTCGCCGAGCTGACCGGTGAGATCCCCGTCATCGAGGACGACGCCGAACACGACGAGACCGAGCAGCGCGGCCCGGGCACACGGCCCCGTCTCGCCAACGGGGCGGCCCGGATCGACGAAGCCGAAGTCGATGAGCCGCAGGGCAAGACGCCGTACTGGGCCGAGCCGGGTCCGCGGTGGCCGCAGTCCCCGCCGCCTCGCGTGCGCGATACCCGCCCCGAGCGCAGTCCTTTCCCACTACCGACGCGCAACTCCGTGCGGCCCGACGCCCGTGACCCGGCCGACCGGCCGGCGCCGCGATCCGGTGCCGAGGGCATGAACCCGGACCCGCTGGAGGACTACGCCGGCATGCCGGTCGACGTGATGGACACCGACGTGCGGGACGCCGAGCCGGTCGCTGAGGATTCCGCCTACGTGCGCTCCTACCTGGGTGCGCCGGAGGGTCGGGCGCCGCGGGCCGAGCCCGATGACGTCGCGGACCTGGCCGATATCGAGGACGAGGACTACCGGGACGACGAGGACTACGCGGCCGACGATGACGCCGAGGATTTCCACGATGACGTCGATGACGTCGAGCACTTCGAGGAGTGGCCGAGTCGCACCGAAATCATGCTGCGCGGCGGTGCCGTTGTCCTGCAGTCGTTTCTGGCGGTCGCGTTCGGCGCCTTGCTGTTCATCGCGTTCGACCAGCTGTGGCGATGGAACAACATCGTGGCGTTGGTGCTCTCGGTGCTCGTCATCCTCGGACTGGTGGTCGGGGTGCGGGTGGTCCGCAGGACCGAGGACATCGGCAGCACGCTGACCGCGGTCGCGGTGGGGGCACTGGTCACGCTGGGGCCGTTGGCGTTGTCGCAATCGGGCTAGCCGCCGGCCAGAAATCCGCGTGCGCCCAGCAATCAAGGTCGGTCTGTCGACGGCCTCGGTCTACCCGATGAGGACCGAGGCCGCTTTCGAGTTCGCGGCCCGGCTGGGCTACGACGGCGTCGAGCTGATGGTGTGGGGC
Organism: Mycobacterium fragae; assembly: GCF_002102185.1. Taxonomy (GTDB): domain Bacteria; phylum Actinomycetota; class Actinomycetes; order Mycobacteriales; family Mycobacteriaceae; genus Mycobacterium; species Mycobacterium fragae. The sequence goes on along the minus strand of NZ_LQOW01000024.1, from coordinate 232,417 downwards.
GAGTCGGTCAGCCAGGACATCAACGCCGTCAAGAAGCTCTCGCAGCGTTACCGGGTGCCGGTGCTGTCGGTGCATGCGCCGTGCCTGCTGATCTCGCAGCGGGTGTGGGGCGCGAACCCGATTCCCAAGCTGGAGCGCAGCGTGCGCGCCGCCGAACAGTTGGGCGCGCAGACCGTCGTCGTGCATCCGCCGTTTCGCTGGCAGCGCCGCTACGCCGAGGGGTTCACCGAGCAGGTCGCCGAGCTGGAAGCAGCCAGCGAGGTGCTGGTGGCCGTGGAGAACATGTTCCCGTTTCGGGCCGACCGCTTCTTCCGACAGGCCAGCGAGCGGATGCGCAGGCGCGGCGGCGGCCCAGGCCCGGCGATCTCGGCGTTCGCGCCGTCCTATGACCCGCTGGACGGCAAGCACGCGCACTACACGCTGGACTTGTCGCACACCGCGACCGCGGGCACCGACGCGCTGGAGATGGCGCGGCGGATGGGCTCGGGCCTGGTGCACCTGCACTTGTGCGACGGCAGCGGGCTGCCCGCCGACGAGCATCTGGCGCCGGGGCGCGGTACCCAGCCGGTAGTGGAGGTGTGCGAGATGCTGGCCGGCAGCGACTTTGCCGGCCACGTCGTGCTGGAGGTGTCGACGTCGGGAGCGCGTTCGGCGTACGAGCGCGAGTCCATGCTGGTCGAGTCGTTGCAGTTCGCCCGCGCGCATCTATTGCGCTGAGCGCCAAGGAAATCCATGAACGCGTTATTCACCGATGCGATGCGGCTGCGCGAGGTCGGCCCCGGCGTCTTTGACGGCGAGCTGGACAAGCACTGGACCATCGGGCCCAAGGTGCACGGTGGGGCGATGCTGGCGTTGTGCGCCAACGCCGCCCGCACGGCCCTCGGGCAACCGGGCGTGCAGCCGGTGGCGGTGTCGGGCAACTACCTGTGGGCGCCCGATCCCGGGCCGATGCGGCTGGTGACGTCGATCCGCAAGCGCGGGCGGCGGATCGGCGTCGTCGACGTCGAGCTCAACCAGGGCGAGCGCACCGCCGTGCACGCCGTGATCACCCTCGGCGAGCCCGAGCACAAAGTGGCGCCACTGCTGTCGGCCAATCCGGTGGTGGACCTGATGGCGCCCGAGCCGCCCGCCGACGTCGCGCCGATCGGCCCCGGCCATCGGCTGGCGGGGCTGGTGCACCTGGCCGACGGCTGCGATGTGCGGCCACTGGTCTCGACGCTGGAGCCCACCGACGGCCGGCCGCCGGTGATCCAGATGTGGGTCCGGCCCCGCGGCACCGCGCCCGACGTGCTGTTCGCGCTGATGTGCGGCGATGTGTCGGCGCCGGTGAGCTTCGCCGTCGACCGCACCGGCTGGGCGCCGACCGTGCAGCTCACTGCCTACCTGCGCGGGCTTCCGGCCGACGGTTGGCTGAGGGTGGTCTGCACCTGCATGCAGATCGGGCAGGACTGGTTCGACGAGGACCACACCGTGGTCGACTGCGAGGGCCGCATCGTCGTACAGAGCCGTCAGCTGGCGATGGTGCCCGCTACCTAACCGGGCCGTCTGCGGGCGACCCGCTACGCCCGGCTGCGCCCGCGCTTGCGATCGCCCGTGGGCCGTCCATCTGCCATGCTTTGACGCATGGCCAGAATCGCGATCGTCGGCGGCGGCAGCATCGGCGAAGCTCTGTTGTCGGGCCTGCTGCGGTCCGGGCGCCGGGTCAAGGACCTGGTGGTGGCCGAACGGCTGCCCGACCGCGCCCGCTACCTCGCCGAGACGTATTCGGTGCTGGTGACCTCGCTGAGAGACGCCGTCGAGAATGCGACGTTCGTCATCGTCGCGGTGAAGCCCTCCGACGTCGAGTCGGTCATCGGGGAGATCGCCCAAACGGCCGCCGAGGCCGGTGACGACAGCCCGGAGCAGGTGTTCATCACCGTCGCGGCCGGGGTCACCACCGGCTACCTGGAATCCAAGCTGCCGGCCGGAACGCCGGTCGTGCGGGTGATGCCGAACGCGCCGGCCCTGGTCGGCGCCGGAGTCAGCGCGCTGGCCAAGGGCCGCTTCGTCACGCCCGAGCAGCTCAAGGAGGTGGGCGCGCTGTTCGACAGCGTCGGTGGCGTGCTGAGCGTGCCCGAGGCGCAGCTGGACGCGGTGACGGCGGTGTCCGGCTCCGGCCCGGCGTATTTCTTCCTGATGGTCGAGGCGTTGGTGGACGCCGCCGTGGGCGTCGGGTTGAGCCGCCCGGTGGCCACCGATCTGGTTGCGCAGACCATGGCCGGGTCGGCGGCGATGTTGCTGGAACGGATGGAGCAGGACCGTGCACCGGCCGGCGAGGCAGCCCCCGACCTGTCGGTGGACACCACCGCGGCGCGGTTGCGCGCGACGGTCACATCGCCCGGGGGGACGACCGCCGCCGCGCTGCGTGAGCTGGAACGACGGGGTTTTCGGGCGGCGGTCGACGAGGCGGTCCGAGCGGCAAAAACCCGGTCTGAACAGCTGAGAATTACATCAGAGTAATATACAAATTTTCCCTTATTTGCCCCCACCCGTCGCAGTAACCCCACTAGTCCCGCTATTCTCCAAGTGGTATGCACCTGTGGGTGCCAGCGGAGGGGAAGCCGCTGGGACTGCAGGAGCCTGACTGATTGGGTTGCGATGACGTCTATGAACGGGCCATCGGCACGGGATTCAGCTGGCGGTAAATCGGCACGGGACACGGGCGCCGCTGACGGCCAGCAGCCCAGGACGCAATTCCTCACCGTGGCGGAAGTGGCGGCGCTGATGCGGGTCAGCAAGATGACGGTCTACCGGTTGGTTCACAACGGTGAGCTGCCCGCAGTCCGAGTCGGGCGATCCTTCCGGGTGCACGCCAAGGCCGTGCACGACATGCTGGAGAGCTCTTACTTCGACGCGGGTTAGCGAGCGGCACCTCGACGTGACGCCCGGGCGCGACGGTCACCCCAACGTGACGTTCGCCGACTCGTCGCGGGCGCATACCGGCCGTTGGGTAGAGTGTGCGGGTTATTGCACATACCGGCCACGGCGGAGTCGGTTCGCCACACAGATAGCGGAGTTATGGGTTCAGTAATCAAGAAGCGGCGCAAACGGATGTCGAAGAAGAAGCACCGCAAGCTACTTCGCCGTACCCGGGTGCAGCGCAGGAAGCTCGGAAAGTAAACTCCGCCGACGCCGGACGTAGTTAGCTGGAAATGCTGCAGTAGCTTAAGGCCGTTAGGCTATCGGGGTGGATTCGTCGGGCGGTCAATCGGGTGGCACGGGCAGTGACGCCGTGCATTACCCCAAAGTCGTGCTGGTCACCGGCGCGTGTCGGTTCCTGGGCGGTTACCTGACGGCCCGGCTGGCGCAGAACCCGATGATCAACCGGGTTATTGCGGTGGACGCGATCGCGCCGAGCAAGGACATGCTGCGGCGGATGGGCCGTGCCGAATTCGTCCGCGCCGATATCCGCAACCCGTTTATCGCCAAGGTGATTCGAAACGGCGACGTCGACACCGTCGTGCATGCGGCGGCGGCGTCGTACGCGCCGCGCTCCGGTGGCGGTGCCGCGTTGAAGGAAATCAACGTGATGGGCGCGATGCAGCTGTTCGCAGCCTGCCAGAAGGCGCCGTCGGTGCGCCGGGTGGTGCTCAAGTCCACCTCTGAGGTCTACGGCTCCAGTCCGCACGATCCGGTGATGTTCACCGAGGACAGCACCAGCCGTCGTCCCTTTCGCGACGGCTTCCCCAAAGACAGCCTCGACATCGAGGGCTATGCCCGCGGGTTGGGCCGGCGCCGACCCGACGTCGTCGTGACCATTCTGCGGTTAGCCAACATGATCGGTCCGGCGATGGAGACCACGTTGTCGCGGTATCTGGCTGGGCCTTTGGTGCCGAAGGTGGTGGGTCGCGACGCCCGGCTGCAGTTGCTGCACGAGCAGGATGCGCTGGGCGCGCTGGAGCGCGCCGTGATTGCCGGCAAGGCGGGCACTTTCAACATCGGCGCCAGCGGCATCATCATGCTGTCGCAAGCGATCCGCCGCGCGGGCCGAATCCCGCTGCCGGTTCCCGGCTTCGGGCTGTGGGCGCTCGATTCGCTACGGCGCGCCAATCGCCATACCGAAATCAACCGTGACCAACTCGACTATCTGAGCTACGGGCGGGTGATGGACACCACCCGGATGCGTGAAGAACTCGGCTACCGACCGAAATGGACGACGGCCGATGCGTTCGATGACTACGTGCGTGGTCGGGGTTTGACTCCCATTATCGATCCAGAGTGGGTACGCTCCTTGGAAGGTCGAGCCGTAGCAGCAGCGCAGCGCTTTGGTGGCCGTTCGGGGATCAACTAAAGGGTGGGGGGAGGTTAATACGTTGGCGGGCGATTCGAAGGCGAAAGTCATTCCGCTGCACGCGAATACGGGTCGTGCAGCGGCGCAGCGGCGCGCCAGTCAGCGCGCAGATGCGTCTCGCCGGCACCCCTCGCTGCTCTCCGAACCCGGTACCCGGGCGTCGGCCGAGCAGATCGCCGCCGTCGTCCGCGAAATCGACCGGCACCGCCGAGTCGCCGGCGGCAAGCCGGCCGCCGAGGAACCCACCAACGAGCTCGCGCAGCGGGTGAGCGCCGTCGCCGATTTCGTGCGCCACCGGCTGGCCGGCGACTACAGCGTCGACGAGTTCGGATTCGACCCGCACTTCAACGACGCAATCGTGCGGCCGGTGCTCAGGTGGTTCTTCAAATCGTGGTTCCGGGTCGAGGTCAGCGGGGTCGAGAATTTGCCCGACAAGGGCGCCGCCCTGGTGGTGGCTAACCACGCCGGGGTGCTGCCGTTCGACGGGCTGATGGCCTCGGTGGCCGTGCACGACGAGCATCGGGCTCATCGTGACCTGCGCCTGCTGGCCGCCGACATGGTGTTCGACCTGCCGGTGATCGGGGAGGCCGCCCGCAAGGCCGGTCACACCATGGCCTGCACGGCCGACGCGCATCGGCTGTTGGCGGCCGGCGAGCTCACCGCGGTGTTCCCCGAGGGCTACAAGGGTCTGGGCAAGCGCTTCAAGGACCGCTACAAGCTGCAGCGATTCGGCCGAGGCGGCTTCGTGGCGGCGGCGCTGCGCACTAAGGCCCCGATCGTGCCGTGCTCGATCATCGGCTCCGAGGAGATCTACCCGATGCTGGCCGACGTCAAGTTGCTGGCCCGGCTGTTCGGTCTGCCCTACTTCCCGATCACCCCGCTGTTCCCGCTGGCCGGTCCGGTGGGGCTGGTGCCGCTGCCGTCGAAGTGGCGCATCGCGTTCGGCGAGCCGATTCCGACCGCGCACTACGACGTCACCGACGCCGAGGACCCGATGGTCACCTTCGAGCTGACCGACCAGGTGCGCGAGACGATCCAGCAGACGCTGTATCAGCTGCTGGCCGGCCGCCGCAACATGTTCTTCGGCTGAGCTTCGCGCGCTTGGTCAGGCGGCCGGCTTGGCCAAGGTGAACTGGCAGACGTCGGTGTTGCCGTTGCGGAACAGGTTGGCGCAGCCGGTCAGGTACTTCATGTAGCGGTCGTAGACCTCTTGCGACTGGATCGCGATGGCCTCGTCCTTGTGGGCCTGCAGATTCTCGGCCCAGGTGTCCAGCGTCCGGGCGTAATGCAGCCGCAGCGGGTGAACGCGGGCTACCTCGAAGCCGGCCTTGGTGGCGTGCTCCTCGACTTTCGCCACAGTCGGCAACCGGCCGCCGGGGAAGATCTCGTCCATGATGAATTTGATGAAGCGCACCAGCGTCATCGTGGTCTTGATCTGACGCTGCTCGACCTCTTCCTGACTGGGGATCACGATCGTGTGCAGCAACATCGTGCCGTCGGCCGGCAGCGCCGTATAGGCCATCTTGAAGAAGTCGTCGTAGCGGTCGAAGCCGAAGTGTTCGAACGCGCCGATCGAGACGATTCGGTCCACCGGCTCGTGGAACTGCTCCCAGCCCTGCAGCAGTACCCGCTTCGATCGCGGGCTGTCCATCTCGTCGAAGCTCTTCTGCACGTGTGCGGCCTGGTTCTTGCTCAACGTCAGCCCGATGACGTTCACGTCGTACTTCTCGATCGCGCGGCGCAACGTGGCGCCCCAGCCGCAGCCGACGTCGAGCAGCGTCATTCCGGGCTGCAGACCCAACTTGCCCAGCGAAAGGTCGATCTTGGCCAGCTGAGCCTCTTCGAGCGTCATGTCCTCGCGCTCGAAGTAGGCGCAGCTGTAGGTCTGGGTGGGGTCGAGGAAGAGCCGGTAGAAGTCGTCGGACAGGTCGTAATGCGATTGGACGTCGTCGAAGTGCGGCGTCAGATCGGTGCTCATTGGTTGGTCGCCCCCTGATTGATGACGTTCATGGCGGCAGGTGCTGCGCCGCCTCGGATGGATGCGATTGCGGCGATTGTCGCGGCCGTCGTTTCGGCGTCAGAGTGGACGGATTCGCCGAGCATGGTGACGATGCTGGTGACGACCGGCTTGCCGTCGGCGTCGGTGACCTCACTGCGGATCTCGGCGACGACGGTGCCGTGGGACTCGATGACCGAGTCCAGATACGTGTCGAAGTACAACCGGTCACCGGCCACGATCGGGCGGTGATATTTGAACTTCTGGTCCCGATGGAACACCCGCGCGATGTTGATCGGGATGTCGAACTTGGTGAACACCTCCAGCTGGACCCGCCGTCCAGCCACCGCAAGGAACGTCAGCGACGCCACCAGCGACGAGTAGCCCGCATCGGTGGCGCTGGCCTCGTCGAAGTGCACGGGGTGGTTGTCTTTGACCGCCCGCGCGAACTCGCGGATCTTCTCGCGCCCGACCTCGAAGTAATCCGGGTACCGGTAATGGGTGCCGAGGAGTCCTACGGCCTCTTGGGGGACTGTCATGCGGCTACTGCTCTCCACTCATAAAGGTGCTCAGCGGCGCAGCTTATCAGCGTGATTGCCGTCGAGACGCGACGGCGGCCAGTGCGCCGCCCGCGGCGCCGAGCGCCAGAGCCGACGGCACCCCGATCCGGGCGGCTTTACGGGCGGTCCGGAAGTCGCGGATCTCCCATCCCCGCTGGCGCGCCAGGGCGCGCAGTCGGGCGTCGGGGTTGATGGCGACCGCGGTGCCGACCAGCGAAAGCAGCGGGACGTCGTTGTAGCTGTCGGAGTAGGCGGTGCAGCGTTTGAGGTTGAGCCCCTCCCGGATGGCCAGCGAGCGTACGGCGTGGGCCTTGCCGGCGCCGTGCAGGATCTCGCCGACCAGCCTGCCGGTGAACACCCCGTCGACCGATTCGGCGACGGTGCCCAGCGCGCCGGTCAGTCCGAGCCGACGGGCGATGGTCGCGGCCAGCTCGTAGGGCGTGGCGGTGACCAGCCACACCTGCTGGCCGGCGTCGAGGTGCATCTGGGCCAGCTCTCGGGTGCCAGGCCAGATTTTGTCGGCGATGATCTCGTCGTAGATCTCCTCGCCGAGCCTCACCAGTTCTTCGGTGGGTCGGCCTTCGATGAACGCCAATGCCTTGCGCCGGCCCGCTGCGACGTCGTCGCTGTTCTCCCGGCCGGTGAGCTGAAACTTGGCCTGCGCGTAGATGAATCCGAGGACATCGCGGTACGTGAAGTATTTTCGGGCGGCCAGGCCGCGGCCGAAATGCACGGCCGACGAGCCCTGCACCAACGTGTTGTCGACGTCGAAGAATGCGGCTGCTGTGAGGTCGACCGGGGGCTGTTCGGGGCCGGGCGTTTCGTCGCCGCGCACATCGATGAGCGCCCGGTCGGCGCTGGCGTTGGCGGCCAGCGTCTGCAAGTCGACGTGGCCGGGTCCAGCGTTGCGGCCGGGTTCGGCGGTGCCGCCGGGTTCTACCGTGCCCGGTTCGCCGGGAGCCATCACGGTTCAACAGTATCCGGCTTGGGCGGGTTGGGGCGGGACCGAAGGCACTGCGGTGAGGAAGGGCACAGAAATGCTCTCCACGTCTCGCGGTCAGGCATGTCTATCGTGCCGATCATCGAGATGCTTATGCATTAGGAGGACCGTAATATTTAGTTGCAAGTGTCTCCTCCAGGGCGGTAAGCGCTTCACAGGAGTGAGCGACTGAAGCCTCAGAAAAGAGTTCCGCGATCCGGCTGATATTGTCACGAATCCAACCTATTTCGTCCGCCCGCGATACGACATTCGTCTCATCGTAATTGTCGAGGTAGTGCCGAATGATCGATATCCGGAACCAATTTTCCGGCGATGCGGCGAACTGGGTTGGAGCCACAGCGAACCCTATTTGTCCTCGGTTATTATGCAGAGACCAGCTGATGACGGGCCCAGTTAAGGTGAAACCAGCATCGATCGTCGCCGCACCCGAAGTCCGTGAGTCCGTAATGCGGTATTGGGGGTCGAGGTAAAGAAAGTCGCAATACCTGAGAAAAAATTCGAGTAGTGTCTTCATCGTGGGGCTCCTCCAGTTGGCGGGCTGAGAATAGTATTACCTACTCGGTGATAGCCATGAGCTTCAAGGTATCGAATTTCTGCGGCTGTGAAGCTATCCGGACTGATTTTTCCAAAGGGTACCGAGAGCCTGATTGTGTCGCGGTTCGCGATTGCGATGTCGAGCAGATGCTGATTGGCGGCGAGTCGTTCGATGGGCGTCGCCCCATTCCATGCGTCGCCGATATCGAAGTAGCTGGCTCCGCGCTGCCTGGCGACATCAATGTAGGACGGGGCGCCACCGTCGGGCTGAAATGGTCCGAGCACGGTTTCGCCGCTACCAGTGAGATGTTGTTCGGACAGTGCCCGTAACTCGGGGCTCATGTGATCTAGGGGATTGTCCAAATTGAACTCAGGGCGACCAGGTTCGGCGCCGCCCTGCGGCAAGTCGTCAACCGATGGCTGCGATTCATGCGGATCACCCGCGCCGTCGGGACCGCTCGGTGGGACGTCGCGCGGCGGTGCCTCGGGTGGATGAGCACCTGGCGCGCCGTCGTGTGGGTACGGTCCTAGCGGATGGCCGCCGGGGGAGGGCGCCGGTGGTCGTTCGACCGGTGGCGGTTCGGGTGGGCGCCCTTCAGGTGGGAAGTGCGGCGCCGACGGCGCGGGTGCTGCGGGTGCAGCCTGTGGCGTGTGCGCGGCGACGGGTGGCGGATTGCTGATGGATGCGCCGGGTGAGGTGGGTGCGGGCGTTGAGGGGGCGACTCCCGGCGAATGTTCGCCATTGAGCGGCGCGTGACCGGGTGCTGATGGCGCTGCTGCCGGTAATTTGGGCACTCCACCTGCCGGCTCGTGGCCAGGTCGTGGTGTTGATGGCTCGACTTGCAACCTCGGCGCAGCGCCAGGCGGGGGCTTTTCGGTTACTGGCGGCTTGGAATCGGTTGGGCCTCGTGGCACGGGACCGTGAGGCGGTGGTGTGGGCTTGGACTGCGGCGCGGGCGCTGGGCGTCCTCCGTTGGGGGGTTCGTGCCGAGGCGGTGCCGGCTCGCCACGAACGGGCGGATTCGGCTTAGGTGGTTCAGCGTGCAGCGGTGGTGGCTTGGGCGTACGGAGTCCCTTGAGCCCTTTGGCGGCGTCCGCCGCGGCGCGGCCGAGCTTGGGTAGTTTCGATACCGGGCCGCCCGGGAGCCCTAAGGTGATGAGGTCAACAACAGTTTCGCCCCCCGCTTTGAAGGGGTTTGAACTCCACTCGTCCCAGTGGGTGACTTCCTTACCGAGATCCTTCCAGGCCTCGCCGAAGCCGGGTGCGCCGTCGCCGCCCAACCCGACCAGCGGCGCCATCCCATCAATCTGCTCTATCACGGAGTGGTACCAGCCGCTCGGGTCGATGATGGCCCGCGGCAAACTGTAGGTCCAGAAGGTGCCTTCGAGGATCCCGACGGCTTCCTGACCAACGCCTTCGTAAAACCGCTTCGCGGCGTAGCCGCCCATCGTGGTGATGATCGTCGTCGCCTCGGAGAGTACGGTCGCGATCTGCTGGCGCAGCGCATCGACCTCAGCGGTGAAGTTGTTGACGATCGTGCGAATGTCATTGGCGATCTTTTTGATCTCGTCTTCGTCTTGATCGGTCAAAAGCTCCCAGACCTCTTTTAGACCGGTCAATGGGTCACAGATGCGGGCCAGGAGATCCAGGATTGCCGCGTGGACCTTGTCGATCTTTGCCGCATACGCGGTGAGCTGGGTCGCGATCTTCGCGCATTGTTCTTGGATGCCAAGGCAACTGAGATATGAGTTGGTGAATGCTGCGTCGATGGCGGGGCCTTCAGGGATGTGCTGGCCGCGAATGGTCCCCATCGGCCGCCCTGTCCCGAGTATCTCGCTTATCAAGAACTTGGTGCCGGCCGCGTTCCATGCTGCTGCCGCGGATCGTAACCGCGCGGAATCCCCTGTCGGCCAGATCATCCCGATATATTTGGCTACCCAGCCCCAGCCCGGCGGAGCGCTAGTGCCCGTCCCAACGGCCGACGGCGGCGAGCCCGCCGATACGGAGCCGGTCGATGGCGGGACGGGAAGCGGGTCGCTGTGACCTGAGACATTTGACATCGCCTCAGCCACCGAATAGTTGTGCGCCGATATTCGCACCCCGTCACCCAGACGGCACAACCCATTTCGCGTGGTCGCCATCGCCTCGAGCAGCTTGGACGCCGAACCGTTATAGCTGCGACCGAATGCCGAACCGGCAGGATCGTCACCGGCCATGCCGCTGCAGCCAGCAAGCGCCGTCGTCAGCGTGGAGACAACCGATCCCAGACCTTCGCCAGCCGAAACGACCGAGGCGCCAGCGCCATCCAACGCAACTGGATCAACCGCAAGCGGCGCCATTAGCTCAGGACCACATGGTCGTATTCGTCGCCATCACGCCGGTGTAGTTGCGGTCCGCTGCTGTGCCCGCAGTCTTCAGCTGCGCCAAAGCCTCTCGCATCATGGCTTCGCCACGGGACCAGTGCTGATGTGCCTCAGCGTGGGCGGTCGCCGCCTGACCCCCCCACGTCGCGTGCAAATGGCCTACCAGCGAGTCGATTTCGCCGACCATGTTCTCGGTATGCCGTACGAATTCACCCATCCGCTGCACCGCGTCGGCCAATGCGTCCGGGTCCACACTGAACGCGTCAGCCATCGTCAAGACCGCTCAACGTTTGCGCCGATGCCGAATCGTTGGTATGAAACTCCATGCCGGCAATACCGACGGCTTTCGCCAATAACGACAGACCCAGTTGCACTTCACCCGCCCCGCGGTGCCACAGGTCCCACGCCGAGCCATACGCCCCGCCAGCGCCGCCGCGCCAGCTACCCAACATTTCGCGAACTTGGCCATCGAGCTCGATGAGCCTGCTGTGCCAGTCCTTTGCGGCGCCCGTCAACGCCTGCGAAAAGCCCTGCATCAGCTCAGGGTCGACGCGCAGTACTTCGCGATCAGCCATAGCGGCAAACCTAACCACCAGCCGCGGCGAGCACAATTCACCTCAGAGGCGCGGAAACCGCCTCAGCCACCACGTCTTCCGACGCTGGCGACTATTGTCAGCGGCCGGAGTCGGTCCCGTCGTCGTCCTCGGGTTTGTGATCGGGCGCCAAGATGCGCCGGCTTGCAACCGGCTTGCCGGCAACGCGTTTGACCACCTCTGGCGCGTTCTGCGGTGTGACGATACGGCCCTGCACGGGAGCGCCATTTTTCACCGAAGGAGCCACGACGCGCTTGGTATCGGCCTTCGCGTCACTGCCGGTCGGTCCAGCACCGCCCATCCCGGCCGGCGGCATCATCGGGTAGCCACCCATCGGGCCGCGCGATCCCGCCGATGGCTCGGGCGTGCTCGGCGGCGGCGCTGGTGTGCTCGGGGACGATGCGGGGTAGGTGCCGGCCGACGGTGTCGGCGGTGGCCCCAGGTACCCCGCCGGGGTCGTGCCCTCGGCAAGACCTGCAGCAGCACCGCCCGCGGCGCCGGCGCCGCCCAATGCTGCACCGCCAGCGCCGAGCGTGTCGCCAATGGCTTCGGCGGGTAACTCCCCGGCGAGCTCAGCACCTTGGCCGCCCTTGCCCAGCCCGCTGACGAGTTGCGTGCCGGCCTGCATGCCCTGTTGCATGCCTTGGTTGAGTGCTTGGAAGAAGCCGCCGAAAATGCCGCCGAAGCTCTGGCCTACGCCGGAGAGCGATTGGGGTAGCTGCTGGGCGCTGCCCATGAGCTGCTGGAACATCTGGGCTGATTGCTGGTCGCTGGCCGGGAATTTCGCCATCGCGTCGCCGGTTTGCATGCCGCGCTGCGCGTAACCCGCTTGGGCGGCGGCCATGTCGGCGGGGTCACCAGAGTTGCCCGCCATGCCCAAAGCCGCGAGCAGCTGGCTCATGATTGATCCCCCCGAAGCAATCTGGTCGGGCGTAAGCGGCGGCGGTGGCGGCAGCCCGAGCACCTGCGCGAGCTGGTTGAGGACGATCTGCAACTGTTGCGGGTCCATCGCGATCTTTCTTCCTATGGCCCGTGATTCAACGCCTGGAACCAGGCGAAGTGATAGTTGGCCCCGAGCTTGTCGGCGGCGGCCAGAGCATCGATCGAGGCCAACAGCTGCCAGTTGGCCACCGCAGCAGCATCGACATCATCGGGGTAGGTGTTGAGCACCCGCTCGCGAATTGAGGCGAGTTGCTCACGGAGAAGCTCGATTTCGGACTCGAGAACCCCAGTGCCGCTGGATGCGGCTTTGGCGAGCGTATGCGCGAGGCGGGGGAGCCCGTCGCGCCACTTCGTGGCTTGGCCGAGCTCCCAGCCCAATTCGTCGACGACGGGCCCTTGGCGGGGGCGCGGGGAGGTGGGGATTGGCTCCGTGTCATCGTCCGCGGGAGGCAGGTAGTGGACGGGCGTGTAGCCGGCGGTGACGGTCACTTCGCCGAGCAGCGTTTCGATGTCGCCGCGCCGTCGGGCCGGGTCCAGTAGTTGCACCGCAGCCGGGATTTCGATGTCGGGCGGGATCCAGCCGCTGGCCAGGTCGGTGACCAGCACCGTGGTGCCATCGGGCCGATCCCCGGCAGCCCATCGCAGCCGTGGTTCCTGACGGGCAACGAAGTCGACGAGCCGCTGCAGCCGGGCCTGTGCGGTGCTCTGCGCGGAGGCGGCGCCCGCAGCTGCTCCACCGGCGGTCGCGACGACGGCCTGCTCACCGATGCCTGCCGGTGTGGGTGCTGCGGTCGGCGCGGCTGGCGGCTGACGGATGACAGGCTGCGCGAGGCCGCTGGATCCGGCAGACGGGTTGACCGGTGCCGAGGCGGGCGCGGCCGCGGGCGGGCCGGCCGGTGCGGTCGGCGGCGACACCGCTGTCGGCGTTGGCGGTCGGATGTCGGCGCCGTAGGTCGGCAACGGTCCGGCCGGCGCGGGTGGCGGCGCTGCGGCCGGTGTCGCTGGTGCTGCCGGGCTTGCCAGGTACGCGGGGCCGGGTTCCGCCGTCGCGTGGGCGGTGCCCATCATTGGGTCGGTGGTTGCCGGGGGAACATCGAACACGGGCGCATTGACAGCCGACGGGACGGTCGACGGCGGGACGTCCGAAATTGCCGGCGCGGCGGGGGCTTGCGGTTCGACCGGGCTCATGGCTGGCGGCGGTACTGCGTTCAGTCCGGACGATATGGGAGCGCCGGACTGCAGTCCATGCTCGAAACTCTGCACCAGGTTGTTCGACGGCACCCCCTGCGGCAGACCAGGCGCAGACAACGTGGGCGCGCTGGTAGTTGGCATCGCCGTCGTCGGCACCGACGGGGCGCCCGCAGCCGGCACACCACTCGGCGCTACGGGGCCCGGGAGAGCGGGTCCGCCAGCTACGGCTGCGGGAGGTCGAGGGATGCCTGAGTTGAGGCCGCCGACCGGCTGTACCTGGGCCCCTTGCGGTACGGGGGCTGGCGGTCCTGCTGCAGGGGGTGTGCCGGCCTGGCCACCCATTCCGACCGGTTGTACCTGAGTGCCTTGCGGTACCGCGGGTGGCGCTGCCGCTGGAGGGGGTGTGTCGGCCTGGTTGAGGTTCCCGACGCCGTGCGGTGTGCTATCAGGCGGTGGCGCTTGTGGTGGGACGGGCCCGTTAAGAATGCCTTTCACCTGTTCCGTGACTGTTTCCTTATTCGGCGACCCGAACAGATGGTCGGGGACGCCGTGTTCTTGGGCAAACTGTCGGGCTGACTTGGGTATCCCTCGACGGTCGAGGATTGTCTGCATCGCTTCAAAGATGTTTTGAGCGTGAGGCGCCGCTGCAGTATTGGCCTCTTGTTGGCCCTTCATTACAACTTCAACGATTTGCTCGAGTTTCATCGGAGCCGGAGCTTTGGAGGTCTGGATCTCGTTGATCCTGGAGCTCACGTCCTCGGCAATCGGCGCTAGTTGAGAATTGAGCTCGGTTGCTGAATGGTAGGCAGAATCGTGAGCGCTGCTGATGCTGCTGTTCATCGCCGCGACGTCACCAGCCTGATTGGCGCCCCACTTGAAGGTCTCGCGGATGGTATCGGCCGTCACTCCCTTTTGAACATCGGGACTGATTGGCCCGGAGAGAGTTTGCCACAACTGGTCGGAAAAGTGTTGCCACGCAACGGCAGTAGTTCGCCGTTTGGTCGCTGCAGCACCAATAAGGTTGAGATCTGATTGTGGCGTCCACACCGGACCCACGGTCAATTGGCCCCAAACGCCGCCGGGCGGCACATCACTGGTCATTGGCACAGGTCCTGGACGCGCGCGAAAGTAGAGTTGGCTTCACTTCGAAGGGCTGCCTGGGCGGGATCGTCGTCGGTGGCGCCCGCTATGTAGTGGGCCCCGAGGTCGAGCAGAACGTCGGACAAGTGCTGGATTGCTGTGGCAAGTTTTGGCGGCGCGGCTTGGTCTAAACGAGCCTTCAAATACCACCCGCTTGAGATCGTCGCTAACCGTGCGTTCGCACCCTGGGCTTTTGCCATGGCAGGATCGCTGCTAATTTCGCCATTCGTCTGCAGCGTCACACCTTTATCCACGAGTCTGAATGCGTCGCACGCGCGGGCTTTTGCGTCGGCGATCTGCTGTTCGGTGTACGTCGGAGCCGCAGAGCGCGGCGACGGAGGCGGTGGTGCAGGTCGAAACCACCCCACGATGGCCAGCGCTGTAGCAATGAGGGCAACTGCAAGGGCGACGAACGTCAGCCAGCGGGAGGGTCTCGGCGGTGCGGGCGGCCAAGGAGGCGGTCCGGCCGGTGCCGCAGGAAACCCGGCTGGTGGCGCGGCGGGAAACCCGCTCGCACCTTGCGCGGGAGGGCCGCTCGAGGGCGTTTCCGACATGGGGCCGATGTTATCGCTGATCGGAGATTCCGCTATTCAGGGATTTGCCGCTGGTCATGCTCACTGCTGCCAGACGACGGGAAGCCATATCGTCAGTCACTCGCCCAATTAGTGGTTCGTTTTCGCCGCTGGCCAGCCGGGGGAGGCGGGCAGGGTGGGGAAGTACTCGCGCGGGTATTCACCTTCGCGCAATAAATCTCGGTGTGGCGGCGCCTTGGCATTGCACGCATCGTTGTCTCGGGCAGAGTTCGGCCATTCATTCTGCGTTGCGTAAAACTCGGCGAAGTACCCGCCTTGATGACTGGTGATCTTCCAACCGTTGAAAACGTCGACTGAAGGTGCGCGAGCCGGGCCCTGCTGCGGCGGTTGTTGCGGGCCGGCGTGATCCGGAGCGGTCATGACGAGCCGCATGGGGTAGATCCCTGCCATCGGGGCGGGCGCACTGACGTGGTTGCGGTACTTGCCATACGAGGTTGCCTCGGCGGTGCCGAACAGGTACTCGCAAACCACCACCGTGACATCATGATTCGACTTGTTCACCGACAGGATGTGCGCTTGTTCGGTGCCCACCCACGGGTCTCGGGGCGGGTGGTCGGTGTCTGGCCACCGGAACCGTTTGCCCGTCGGGTGCTCACGGCCTTGGTTGGGATCCACGGCCTGCTTGAATCCGGGGTAGAGGTATCTGTCGCCGCCCATGATCGTCGCGAGTAGATACGACTCGGTGTACGCACGCACCGCCACCGCGGGCCAGGCCGTTACGTCAATGCCGGGTTCAGCAGTCCAGACCGTGGTGAAGTCGTTGAGCACCGGTGGCCAGCCAGCCGGCGGCGGCGCGGGCGTCGGCGACTCCTGGTGGCTCCCTGACGAACATCCAGTGATCGAGGACGCCACGACAACCGACGACGCTGTGAGGGCGCACAGTGTGCGCACGAGGCCCTTCACTTCGGTGGAGGCGGCTGCAACGGGATGCCGACGATCTCGTCGTAGCGCCCGGCCATATACGAATCGGGTGCTCCGCCACTGGGCGCCCTGGGGCCGAGTGCACCCGTCAAGGCGTTGCCGACAACTTGGTTGTAGTCGCCAGGCTCAAGCCCAGGGATAAGCCGTTTAACCTCTTCCCATGTCGCGAGTCGACCATTGGGGTGCGTGGCGTCATGCGCGATGTACTGCGGTGGCAGTCCGGTGGGGTGCTGAGTGGCGAGCATCGCGTCGATGATCTCTCGGTCGGCAGTGTTGACGGACATCTGATGTATAGAACTGGCAGCCGGCGCGGTCGGTTCCGGGCCGAGCCAATCGTTTTCCAGGCTGTGTCCGAGCATGCCGATCCCCGGGCCGACTGCCTTGCCCGCACCGGGAACGAATCCGGCGCCCGTGCTCAATGCCTGCACAGTGTTCTCGTAAGCCAACTTGTTCGATTGATATGCCGAAAGTTGTTGGTGGTAGCCGTTATTCTCATTCGCTTGCCATGCGTTGTGCGTGCCGACGTCCACAAGTCCCCGAAGTGTAGCGGCGTCGTAGAGCTGCCCGCTGTAGTTCGGATGGCTGGGATCGTTGGCGAAGGCGTATTCGTGTTGAAGCGCTGCGGCATAGGCCTTTTCGCTGAAGTATTGGGACGCGTTCTGGTCGCTGGATAGGACCGAGAAGATGTTCTTGGCCGTGGGCAGCACGCCATCCTCGGGCCGGCGGGGCGGATCGGCGGAATCGAGTGGATCGCCGAACTCCGGCAGTCCGCCCGTCATCGCGATGTTCTCGACGTAGGGCGAGAGCCCGTGCGCCATCGCTTGAACCAGTTTCGGATTCCATTCGCCGAGTGTGTGATTCCCGGGCAATTTGAGTAGGTCGTTGGTATGACCAAGGTAGTCCGCATAGGCGTGAGCGGTTTGCCCCGCGATCTGCGCTTCCGGCCCCGTCGCCGCGCTTTCGGTCCAGCTGAACAACGACCCAACGCCTGCACCGTTATCCGCCCAGGCGTGGTGCGTGATGTTTTTCAGGAACTTCTCGTGATCGGGGCCGGTCAGTGTGTCGTGCACTACCTGGTGGTCCGGGGACACCGCAGATAAGAGGTTCGAGACAGCCGGGTCCAGGGCGGGATCGCGCTCGACCTTGCGCCCACTGCTGGCGGGGTCCTGTTGCCAAATCGGCGTGTTCATCATTGCGGACGCTTTTTGGATCATCGCTCGATCCAACTCGGTATTCGTCTGGAAACCGTGATCGCCGTCCTTGACGATGTTGGCGATGTCATTCACTTGGCGCATGTATTCGACCCCGGATGACTTCAAAGAGTGCTGAACGCTCTCGGGCAGCTGCGCCAGGCCGCCCTTCAGGTTGTCCGATCCCTGTTGCGCGCCAACGGTTAACGGGGTTTTGGGGAATGTGAGGTTGGGGTTACTCATCAACTGCCACGAATTACCGATCAGGCCCCTCTCATCCCCGAGGCGTTGTTCGGCGTTCTTGAGCGCATCAATGGACATACCGTGCTCTTGCGCCTGCAACTGACTCAGCACCGAGGCCTGCTCGGGGGTCAACGGCGCCTTGCCGGCCAGCTGGTCGGGAGTGATTGAGCTGAGGACAGAGTTGACTCGGGCGGCCGCGCCCTGGTTACCGGCGAGCGCCTCCCGAACGTCTGTCTCCGCTTGGCCGGGCGTCTCGGTCAGGTGGCTGTCGAGACCCCAGAGCCGAGTCGGGTCGTACCCCTCGCCGCGAAGCTTGCTTTCTGCGTTCTGCAAGACGTGCGAATAGTCGTCGCGGAGATGCTCGAGCTGCTGCAGTGCCGCCTTGGTGTCGTCAACGGCGTCTCTTTCCCACGCGTCGATGTCGTCTTGAAGGTCGGATATGTCGGCTTTGAGGTCATTGATCTCCTCCTGATCGTCGGACTCGGCGATCATCTGTTCGTCTTCATTGATGGCCGCTTCTGCCCAGCCGATCTCGTCGTCAAGGACTTTCAGCTTTGATTCCAAGTCCGCGATATAGCTGTTGCCGGTCGCTTGTGCCTGCGCAAGCGCCGCCGCGATGTTCTCCAAATCGGCACCGATGTTGGGCAGCTGGGTGGCCTGCAGGCCCAGTGCCGCAATGGTCTGCTGCACGTCGGGCGCCTCGTTGATGGGGTGTTGCCCATTGTCGCGGGTCCAGGTTTGCAGGCGCCGTCGCGCCTCCGCGAACGCGTTGTCGGCTTCTTGCGTGGATTGACCGGCGTCGTGAAAAGCCTGCGCCAGATCGCCGATCCGACCGGGCTGTCCGGCCTGCAGTGTGGCGTTGATCTTCCAGGGATCCCCGTGGGCGAATACGATCAGCAGGAATTTGCTTATGTGGTTGAATTCCACTGCACCGCTTTCAATTCCGCGGCGTTGTGGTTCTCCATCTCAGTGAACGCCGTCGCTGCGGTGTGGGCTTTGTGGCCGACGCTGTTGAGCGTCTCGCCGTGGGCCCGCAACATGGTGACGTGCTGGGTATGCGCTTGCGCGATCGCTTCATGGAACATCTCGGCGGCGTCGAAGTCGCCGAACATCCCTGCCGCCGGCGAGGTGCGTGTCAGGTGGTTTGCTCCGTCGTCGGCGTGCGAACCAGCGCGACGAGATTCGTCGGCCCCTGAGTGCAGCAAACCGGTGTCGACGTGCATCATTACCCCTTCCTGAGCTGTCAATAACGCTACTATCGCGCGCTCGGTGGTCAATTCACTTTTTGTCGGCGGACGCGTCCACCAGCACACTAAGGGCATGACCCGCCCCCAGGTGCAACTGCTCACCCGCGCCGGCTGCACGATCTGCGCGCGGGTGCACGCCCAACTGGCAGAGCTGGCCGCCGAACTCGACTTCGACCTGGAGGACATTGACGTCGACGCCGCCGCGGCGGCAGGCAACAGCGCCCTGCGCGCCGAGTTCGGTGACCGGCTGCCCGTCGTCCTGCTCGACGGCCGCGAGCACAGCTACTGGGAGGTCGACGAGGCGCGGCTGCGCCAGGACCTGGCCGATCGGTAACGGCTAGGCAAATTTGGTAGCCCACCTGGTAAACGTCTACCGTGGAAGCAGTTCGTTCACTGGTGAAAGCAAGGGAGCAGGCCAGGTGATTCAGCCGTGAGCGTCCTGCTCTTCGGTGTTTCGCACCGCAGCGCACCGGTCTCGGTTCTGGAGCAACTCAGCACCGACGAATCCGACCAGATCAAGATCGTCGACAAGGTGCTGCAGTCTCCACTGGTGACCGAGGCGATGGTGCTGTCCACCTGCAACCGCGTCGAGGTCTACGCGGTGGTCGACGCCTTCCACGGCGGCCTGGCGGTCATCGGCCAGGTGCTTTCCGAGCATTCCGGGATGTCGCTAAGCGACCTCACCAAATACGCCTACGTCCGCTACAGCGAGGCCGCCGTCGAGCATCTGTTCGCGGTGGCCAGCGGCCTGGACTCCGCGGTCATCGGCGAGCAGCAGGTGCTCGGCCAGGTGCGTCGCGCCTACGCCGCCGCCGAGGCCAACCGCACCGTCGGGCGGGTCCTGCACGAGCTGGCCCAGCGCGCGCTGGCGGTCGGCAAACGGGTGCATAACGAGACCGCGATCGACGCCGCCGGCGCGTCGGTGGTCTCGGTGGCCCTCGGGATGGCCCATAGCAAACTCGACGGCCTCAAGGGCAAGACCGCGGTCGTGGTCGGCGCCGGCGCGATGGGCGCCCTGTCGGCGGCCCACCTGAGCAGGGCCGGCGTCCGCGAGATCCACGTGGTGAACCGCTCGGTGCCCCGCGCGCAGCGGCTGGCCCGCA
Organism: Mycobacterium fragae; assembly: GCF_002102185.1. Taxonomy (GTDB): domain Bacteria; phylum Actinomycetota; class Actinomycetes; order Mycobacteriales; family Mycobacteriaceae; genus Mycobacterium; species Mycobacterium fragae. The sequence continues at coordinate 212,470 of NZ_LQOW01000024.1, read as the reverse complement.
AGATCCGCGAAGCGAGCGAAGCAACCGAGGCCCACGCCCACGCCCTGGACCGGCTGCCGACCGCGCTGGCCGACGCCGACGTGGTGGTGAGCTGCACCGGAGCGGTGCGCCCGGTGGTGTCGCTGGCCGACGTGCACCACGCGCTGGCCGCCGCGCGCCGCGACGAAACGGCCCAGCCGCTGGTGATCTGCGATTTGGGCATGCCCCGCGACGTCGACCCGGCGGTCGCCGGGCTGCCGGGCGTCTGGGTCGTCGACATGGACCGCATCCAACATGACCCCTCGGCGCGTGCCGCGGCCACCGACGTGGACGCCGCCCGCCACATCGTGGCCGCCGAGGTCGCCACCTACCTGGCTGGGCAGCGGATGGCCGAGGTCACTCCGACCGTGACCGCGCTTCGCCAGCGGGCCGCCGACGTCGTCGAGGCGGAGTTGCTGCGCCTGGACAACCGGTTGCCCGGGCTGGACGCCACCCACCGCGACGAGGTGGCCCGCACGGTACGGCGGGTGGTGGACAAGCTGCTGCACGCGCCCACCGTGCGAATCAAACAGTTGGCCAGCGCGCCCGGCGGTGACAGCTACGCCGAGGCGTTGCGCGAACTGTTCGAACTCGACCAGACCGCCGTCGACGCCGTCGCCACTGCAGGCGAATTGCCCACGGTACCAACCGATTCCGCCGAGTAGCTGTTTGGCCGACGTGATCCGGATAGGAACCCGGGGCAGCAAGTTGGCCACCACCCAGGCCGGCGCCGTCAGGGACGCGCTGATCGCCAATGGCCATGCCGCAGAACTGGTAACCATCACCACCGAGGGCGACCGCTCCTCGGAGCCGATCGCCACCATCGGCGTCGGGGTCTTCACCGCCGCATTACGGGAGGCCATCCTGGAGGGCCGGGTCGACGCCGCGGTGCACTCCCACAAGGATTTGCCGACGGCCGACGATCCACGCTTCACGGTGGCCGCAATACCCCCGCGTGAGGACCCCCGCGACGCCGTCGTGGCCCGCGACGGGTTGGTGCTGGCAGAGTTGCCGAGCGGCTCGGTGGTGGGCACGTCGTCGCCCCGAAGGGCCGCACAGCTTAGAGCACTGGGTCTCGGTTTGGAAATCCGCCCCCTAAGAGGCAACCTAGATACCAGGTTGAACAGGGTAAGCAGCGGTGATCTCGACGCGATCGTGGTGGCCCGGGCGGGTTTGGCCCGGCTGGGGCGCCTCGACGACGTCACCGAGACGCTGGAGCCGGTGCAGATGTTGCCGGCCCCGGCTCAAGGAGCGCTGGCCGTCGAGTGCCGTGCCGGCGACACCGGCCTGGCGGCACTGTTGGCGGAGCTCGACGACGCCGACACCCGCGCGGCCGTCACCGCCGAGCGTGCCCTGCTCGCCGAACTGGAGGCGGGTTGCTCCGCGCCGGTGGGCGCGATCGCCGAGGTGGTCGAGTCCATCGACGAGGACGACTCACACGTCTTCGAGGAGCTGTCGCTACGCAGCTGCGTAGCGGCGCTGGACGGATCCGACGTGATCCGCGCGTCCGGCGTCGGCAGCCCGGACCGGGCACGAGAGCTGGGGCTCTCGGTGGCCGAGGAGCTGTTCGCTTTGGGCGCACGGGAACTCATGTCGGCTGCGCGGTGAGACCGCGCGAGGAGGAGTAGCACATGACGACGCGAGGCCGTAAGCCGAGGCCGGGCCGCATCATGTTTGTGGGCTCGGGCCCGGGCGACCCGGCTCTGCTGACGACGAGGGCCGCCGCAGTCCTGGCGAATGCCGCCCTGGTGTTCACCGACCCCGACGTGCCCGAGCCGGTGCTGGCGCTGATCGGCAAGGACCTGCCGCCGGTCTCCGGACCGGCCGAACCGGCTGAGGCAGCGAGCGACGAAACCGAGCCGCCCGTGGTGTCGGTCGGACCCGAAATCCGCCCGGCCCTGGGCGACGCCGCCGAGGTGGCCAAGACGCTGGTCGCCGAAGCCCGTTCCGGAGCCGACGTGGTGCGGCTGGTGGCCGGTGACCCGCTGTCGGTGGACGCGGTCATCACCGAGGTCAACGCCGTGGCACGCAGCCACCTGCACTTCGAGATCGTGCCCGGCCTGGCCCCCACCTCCGCGGTGCCGACGTATGCGGGCTTGCCGTTGGGCTCGTCACACACGGTTGCCGACGTGCGCGGTGACGTGGACTGGTCGGCGCTGGCCGCCGCGCCCGGCCCGCTGATTCTGCAGGCCACCTCCTCGCATGTGGCCGACGCTGCACGCACGCTGATCGAGTACGGCCTGGCCGACACCACCCCGTGCGTGGTGACGGGGTCGGGGACAACCTGCGCGCAGCGATCGGTGGAGTCCACGCTGGGCGGGCTGACGGAGTCGCCGGTGCTGGCCGGCACCGACTCCGCGACCCCGTCCCCGGTCGTCGTGACGATCGGCAAGACCGTCAACAACCGGGCCAAGCTGAACTGGTGGGAGAGCCGCGCGCTGTACGGCTGGACCGTGCTGGTGCCGCGGACCAAGGACCAGGCCGGCGAGATGAGCGAGCGGCTGACCGCGCACGGCGCGCTGCCGATCGAGGTGCCCACCATCGCCGTCGAGCCGCCGCGCAGCCCCGCGCAGATGGAGCGCGCGGTCAAGGGCCTGGTCGACGGCCGCTACCAGTGGGTGGTGTTCACCTCCACCAACGCGGTGCGCGCGGTGTGGGAGAAGTTCGGCGAGTTCGGTCTGGACGCCCGCGCATTCTCCGGAGTGAAGATCGCCTGCGTGGGTGAGGCCACCGCGGACCGGGTCCGCGCGTTCGGCGTGAGCCCCGAGCTGGTGCCCTCCGGTGAACAGTCGTCGCTGGGCCTGCTCGACGAATTCCCGCCCTACGACAGCGTTTTCGACCCGGTCAACCGGGTGCTGCTGCCGCGCGCCGACATCGCCACCGAGACGCTGGCCGAAGGGCTGCGCGAAAGGGGTTGGGAGATCGAGGATGTCACCGCGTACCGGACGGTGCGGGCCGCCCCGCCGCCGGCGGAGACCCGCGAGATGATCAAGACCGGGGGTTTCGACGCGGTGTGCTTCACGTCGAGCTCGACGGTGCGCAACCTGGTCGGCATCGCCGGCAAGCCGCACGCCCGCACCATCGTGGCGTGCATCGGCCCCAAGACCGCCGAGACCGCAGCCGAATTCGGTTTGCGCGTCGACGTGCAGCCCGACACCGCCGCGGTGGGCCCGCTGATCGAGGCGCTGGCCGAGCACGCCGCCCGGCTGCGCGCCGAGGGCGCGCTGCCGCCGCCACGTAAGAAGAGCCGCAGGCGCTAGATGCCGTATCCTCGGCAGCGCCCGCGTCGGCTCCGCTCGACCCCGGCGATGCGCCGCCTGGTGGCGCAAACATCGCTGGAGCCAAGGCATCTGGTGTTGCCGATGTTCGTCGCCGACGGCATCGACGAGCCGCGACCGATCGCCTCGATGCCAGGCGTGGTGCAGCACACCCGAGACTCGCTGCGCAGCGCCGCCGCCGACGCGGTAAACGCCGGCGTGGGCGGGCTGATGCTGTTCGGCGTGCCCCGCGAGCAGGACAAGGACGCATCCGGGTCGGCCGGATCGGATCCGGACGGCATTCTCAACGTGGCGTTGCGTGATCTGTCCAAAGATCTCGGCGACGCCACCGTGCTGATGGCCGACACCTGCCTCGACGAGTTCACCGACCACGGGCACTGCGGTGTGCTCGACGAACGCGGCCGGGTGGACAACGACGCTACCCTGAACCGATATGTGGAACTGGCGGTGGCCCAAGCAGATTCAGGCGCTCACGTGGTAGGCCCGAGCGGCATGATGGACGGGCAAGTCGGCACGATCCGCGACGGACTGGACGCCGCCGGTCACACCGACGTGGTGATCCTGGCCTACGCCGCCAAGTTCGCGTCGGCGTTCTACGGCCCGTTCCGCGAGGCCGTGAGCTCCAGCCTGTCCGGCGACCGCCGCACCTACCAGCAGGAGCCGGGCAACGCCCGCGAGGCGCTGCGCGAGGTCCAACTCGATCTCGACGAGGGCGCCGACATCGTCATGGTCAAACCGGCAATGGGCTATCTCGACCTGGTTGCGGCCGCGGCGTCCATATCCTCGGTGCCGGTGGCCGCCTACCAGGTTTCGGGGGAGTACGCGATGATCGCCGCGGCCGCCGCCAACGGCTGGATCGACGAGCGCGCAGCGGTACTCGAGTCGCTGACCAGCATCCGGCGCGCCGGCGCCGACATCGTGCTGACCTACTGGGCCGCCGGCGCGGCGGGCTGGCTGTCGTGACGGGCCCCGTCCCGCCGGGGCCGCCGAGCTGGCCCGGTACGCCGCCCGGACCGCCCGGACCGCCCGAGTCACCCACCCCGCCGGAGCCGAAGAACCGGCCGGTCGACGTCGACACGGGGTTTTGGTTATGGATGGTGGCGTTGCCGCTGATGGTGGTCGGCTACCTCGCCGACCTGGTCGGGTCGGGGTCCGGGGGCCGCTCGGCCCTGCTCTACGCCGCATCCGGGCTGTTCACCGCGGTGGTGTGCGTGATCGTTGTTACCTTCCTGCTCCTGATGCGGGCCGGCTACCGGTGGGCTCGCACCATATTGACTGGCGGCGGCATCGCCACCGTCGTCTATGTCGGCATCCGGCTGTTCACCGTGGACTGGCCGACGATGGTGGCGGTGATATGCGGCGTCACCGGGATCATCGGATCGGTGCTGATCGCGGGGGGCATGTTCCTGCTGCACCGCAGCGACGCCCACGCGTACTTCACCAGGTAAGCGCGTTAGGCTGGCCCATCATGTCAGTGACCGACCGCGCCGACACCAAGACCAATCCGTTGTTCCGCGAGGCCGGTGCCAGTTGGTACTGGGTGCTGGCCGGTCCGCTGTGCGCGGGCACCATGCTGTGGATCGAAAAATCCAGCGGCTACGGCTGGCAGCCCTGGATTCCGCTGCTGTTCTTGGTGCTGGTGTCCGGTTTCATCGCCCTGCAGGTGACGGCGGCCCGGATCCACACCTCGGTCGAACTGACCGCCGAGACCCTTCGCCAGGGCACAGAAACCATCAAAGTGGCCGAAATCGTCAGGGTCTACCCGGAACCCGAAAATCCGGTGGGATCCGAGAAGGAGCTGCAGCGCTGGCAATCGGCCCGCGCGCTCGGCGAGCTGGTCGGGGTTCCCAAGGGCCGGGTCGGCATCGGCCTGAGGTTGACCGGGGGCCGCACCGCCCAGGCCTGGGCGCGTCGCCATCGTCACCTGCGAGCGGTGCTGACGCCATTGGTCGAGGAGCGCGTCGGGCCTACCGACCCGCCTGCCGTGCCCGACGGCCCAGACGGCCCAGACGGCCCAGAGTGACCGCTCGCCTGGTCGCCATCGTCGAGCTCGTCCTGGCCTGCGGCGCGGCGGTCGGCTGTGCGATCAGCTGGTCCGGCGTGCGGTCGACGGTGACCGTCGCACCCGTCGCCGACGGCCAACCGGTCACCACGTCGGTGGTCTATGACCCACCACTGCTGCTGCTCACGCTGCTACTGGCAGCGGTCGCCGGGATCCTGGCCGTCATCGGCGCGGCCCGGTGGCGGCGAGTCGGCCGTTAACTCAGCGCCTGGTCGGCCAGCGCCCCGATCACCGGTGCCAGCGCCTGGGCGTAGGCGATCGTCACGTGGTTGTCGTCGCGGTACACCAGGTCGTTGCCGACGATGACCGGGCAGCGTTCGGCGGTGCAGAACAACGGCGTCAGGTCGGCGTAGCGACCGCCGGCCGCGGTCGTGGAGGCCTTCTCGGCCGCGATGCCTGCATCGTTGACCGCCACCGACCGCGCCGGCGAGCACGCGCCCGCGTCGGTCAGGTGCGCCGACAAGCAGGTGGGCACCGTGCTGTGCGGATCGGGTATCGCCCCGAGTACCAGCACCGCCGCACCGGTGCTGCGCAGCTGCGCCACCAACCGGCCCAGGCTGGCGATCCACGCGGGATCGTAAGAAGTGAAGCCGAAGTCGGCCGCGTAGCGCCGACCCGACCCGACCACGATCAGCCGCGGATGCTCGGCCCGCATCCGTTCGATGATCTCGGCGCGCCACTGCTCGCACTCGGTGTACTCGCGGCCCAGATACGGGCTGGTGATCGGCAGATCCTGCAGCGGGCAGGTGACCTTCCCAAGCGTTTCCAGCCGCCAATGCCGTTGCTCGGCAACCTGTTCCAGCGCGGGGTTCCACATCGCGGCATGCGAATCGCCGACCAGCGCCACCGTCGTCGCCGACGCGGTGTCGCCCGTCGCGCATTCGCTTTGCCCCACGTCACGCCAGGAGCGCACGCACCCGTTGACGAACACCGCCGGTTTGTCGCCCGCCGCGTCTGCCAGCGGTGGGGTCAGGTTCGACGGGACCGCCTTGAGGTCTGCCGACGCGGCGACCGCGGCCTGTGCCTGCGCGAAGCCCTGCTCGACGGCGGCGTCGACCGGGTTGGCGCCGCGGGTGGGCGGGGGTGCGGCGGAGATCTTGGGCGCCGCGGCGGCCACCCCACGGCCGACCGGCGCCGGCACCAGGATCAGCAGCGTCATGCCCACACAGACCGCGACTGCGGTGACGGCCCCGCCCAGCGCCAGGCTGCGGACCGGCGACCGGCGCATAACGGCGGCGAATCGAGCCGGGTTCTCCACCAGATGCAGGGTGATCACCGCGAGGCCCGCGGAGATCATGGCGGCGGCCAGCCGCTCCGCCAGCCCCGCCCGATGACCGATCAGGTAGGGCATCAGCAGCAGCACCGGCCAGTGCCACAGGTACCAGGAGTACGACATCCGGCCCACGGCCCGCATCACCGGCATGGACAGCGCGCGGCCGACTCCGGCTTCGCCGCCTGCGCAGCCCGCGCCGATCACCAGCGCGGTTCCCAGCACCGGCAGCAGCGCGGCGGTGCCCGGGAATGGGGTGCCGGTGCCCAGCGCGACGCAGCTGAGCACGATCACGCCCAGCCCGCCCCAGCCGGCGATCGCGGCGGCCAGGGCGCCAAGCCGCCGCCAATGCGCGGCCGAGAGCGCCACCAGGCCGCCGACGGCCAGCTCCCAGGCCCGGGTGGGCAGCGAGAAGAACGCCCACGGCGGCGAGCTATGGGTCCACGCCAGCGACAGTGCGAAAGACATCAAGGCGAGCGCGGCGAGGACCAGCCAATACGGGTTGCCCCGGATATGCCTCCGCCGGGCCAGCCACGCCGTGCCGATGATCAACGCCGGCCACAGCAGGTAAAACTGTTCCTCCACGCCCAGCGACCAGTAATGCTGGAACGGCGACGGCGGGGCGTCGGCGGCCAGGTAGTCAGTGCCCTGGATGGCGAATCGGTAGTTGCCGACGTACAACGCGCTGGCGATGCCGTCACCGAGCACGCTTCGCGCCTGCAGCGGCGGCAGCAGCAGCGCCGCACCGATCGACGTGGCGACGCCGACCGTCGTGGCCGCCGGCAGCAGCCGTCGCGCCCGCGCCCCGTAGAAGCGGCCCAGCCGCACGGTTCCAGACCCGGTGACCTCCCGCCAGAGCAGCCCAGTGATCAGGAAACCGGAAATGACGAAGAAGACGTCCACCCCGACGTAGCCGCCGCCGACGCCCGGCATCTCAGCGTGGAACAGCACGACGGCCAGCACGGCGACGGCCCGCAGGCCTTCGATGTCACCGCGGAACCCTGCTCGCGGCGTCCGTGAATCCGGCTCCGCCCCGCGGGACGGGCTGATGGTGCTGGCCGGCTGTGAAGCGCCACCTGAGGTCAGGACGCCAACCAGGCTAGCTCCCCGGGCAGCTGCTCACGCCAGAAGGTTACGTCGTGTCCGCCCGGCGAAAACCCGCCCGCCGGCGGTGTGCGCAGCTGGGCGACGAATTGCCGGGTCGCCGGGCAGAAGCGGTCGCTGGTGCCGCAGTCCACCCGCAGCGGGATCGACGCCAGCGCCGGAAGCCCCCACACCGTGTTGCGCTTCCAGTCGTCATAGCTGTCGAAGGCGCCGCGGGTACTGCCGGTGAACGACGTGAACAGCGCCGGGCTGACCGCGCAGATCCCGGCGGTGCGCTGCGGGCCCAGGCGAGCGCCCAGCAACAACGCGCCGTATCCGCCCATCGACCAGCCGAGGAACCCAACCCGGGAGGTATCCAGACCTTTCGTCGCCAGCATCGGTATCAGCTCGTTCAGCACCATGGCTCCGGCATCGGTGCCGTCGGCTCGTCGATGCCAGTACGACTGAGCGCCTCCGTCGACGCTGACCACCGCGAACGGGGGCCGGCCGGCCTTGGCCAGCTCGGCGAGTCCGTCCTCGACACCGAGATCCATCACGCCTTTCGCGCTGCCGTCCTTGCCGTGCAGCGCGATCACCGGGCGCAACACCCCGGTCTGGCCGGGTGGGCGCGCGATGATCCAGTTGGTCTCCACCCCACCGCGTGCCGCCGAGATGAACGAGCCCGAAAGCCGAGTCGGCGTGGCACTGCCGGCGGGCACAGGCTCGAATTTGCTTGGCGACGCTTTCAATTCGAGTGGATCCAGCCAAGCGCCGAGCGCCCAAACGGCCGCAGCGCCTGCGGCGGCGCCAGCGCCCAAACGCAGTGCGCCGCGGCGGGAAAGGTCAGGCATGGCGACATCATGCCGGGCGGTGGAGCCGCGCCCGTTGCGGCACGCCGGAGCCGTTATCCGTGTGTGACCAGCAGCGGTTGGTACAAAGTGCAAAATATGTAACACTGTGCCACGTGACTGAACTTTCTGAGGTGCGCGCCGAGGCCCTGCCGTTGGGGCACCAGTCGCTGGTGTGGCGCTATTTCGGCGACAACCGGATGTTTCTGATCGGGCCGCGGCCGGCGGTGTTGCAGAACATGCTGGCCGAACTGGGACAGGGCGTGTTGGACCATTCGGTGTTCTTCAGTGACACCGCGGCGCGGGTCAAGCGCTCGCTGCGGCCGATCTTCATGACGGTCTACGGTTCCGACGACGACCATCCGGGCCAGCAGGTGCGCGACTTCCACCACGAGATCAAGGGCGAGATGCCGGGCGGGGAGCGCTATCATGCGTTGGATCCGGAGACCTATTACTGGGCGCATGCGACCTTCGTCGAGCAGGTGCTGTATTTCGCCGACACATTCGTCAAACGGCTCACCGACGAGGAGAAGGAGCAGATCTACCTCGAGTCGAAGACCTGGTATCGCCGCTACGGTGTCAGCGAGCGACCGATGCCGGCCGATTACCAAGAGTTCCAGCGCTACTGGGAGCACATGCTTGACCGGGTCATGGTCGCGCATCCGACCGCCAAATACGGCGTCGGCTATGTCACCAAGGGATTCCCTTGCCCCAAAGGCGTTCCGCCGCTGCTGTGGCGGGTGATCTCGCCCGCGTTCAACCCGGTCGCCGCGTTCCTGACGACCGGTGGCCTGCCGCCGCGGGCCCGCGCCCTGCTCGGTCTGCCCTGGAGTGACCGGCAGGAACGGCGCTATCAGCGGTTCGCCGCATTCTGGCGGTCGCGGCCGGTCAACTGGCTGTGGGATCATCTACCGATGCGGCTGCGCTACAACAGGTTTGCCCGTGCCGGCTACGCTCGGGGATGACCCCGCCACCCGTGCCATCCTCGACGCGGCCATCGTCGAGTTCGAGCAGCACGGCTTTCGCCGGGTCGCGCTCGACGACGTAGCCCGCCGCGCCGGGGTCAGCCGCACCACCATCTACCGCCGGTTCGCCGGGCGCGACGAGCTGGTGGCCGCCGTGATAGACCGCGAGAACGCTGTGCTTTTCGCCGAAATCGCCGATGAGCTGAAAAACCGTGGGCCGCAGTCGAATTACTATGTCGAGGCGTTCACCCTGTCGATCATGCGGTTTCGGCAGCACCGCGTGCTGACCCGGATGCTCGCCGACGAGCCCGGCCTGATGCTCGAGTTGGCTCATCAACACTGGGACGCCGCGGTCGAGCGGATGGCGGGCGCGCTGCGGGTGATTTTCCCCGAGGGCTTCGCCGAGCGTATCGGCGCATCGGCTATCGACGAGCTGGCCGACACCATCCTGCGCTACGCGGCGATGACACTGTTGTTACCCAGCCGTGAAACTTTGCTCACCGCCGACGATGTCCGAGCCTTCGCCACCCGGCACTTCCTGCCAAGTCTGCCCGCGGCGTTGCGCGCCGCGCCGGTCTGAAACGGGCGGTAGCGCCGAACGGGTGTTAGCGTCCCGGCATGCTGCAGACGCAGGACGCCCGCATGAGCTCGACATCGACGCTGCGCCGCGGGCTCTCGCAACGGCAGCTCAATATGATCGCGATCGGCGGTGTGATCGGCGCGGGCTTGTTCGTCGGATCAGGTGTCGTCATCGGTGAGACCGGCCCTGGCGCGTTCATCACGTACGCATTGTGCGGAGTGGTGGTCGTTCTGGTGATGCGGATGCTCGGCGAAATGGCCACTGCCAACCCGTCGACCGGTTCGTTCGCGGACTACGCCCGCCAGGCATTGGGCGGCTGGGCGGGCTTTTCGGTCGGTTGGCTGTATTGGTACTTCTGGGTGATCGTGGTCGGTTTCGAGGCGGTGGCGGGCGGGAAGGTCATCGGTTACTGGTTCGACGCCCCGCTGTGGCTGCTATCGCTGATCCTGATGGTGACGATGACAGCGACCAATCTGTTCTCGGTCGCGGCTTTCGGCGAGTTCGAATTCTGGTTCGCCGGAATCAAAGTCGCCACCATCGTCGTCTTCCTGGGTCTCGGCTCGCTGTTTGTGCTCGGCGCGTGGCCGCGCCACGGCATCGACTTTTCCAACCTCACCGCACACGGCGGATTCTTCCCGCACGGTGTGGGCACGATATTCGGTGCCGTTGCGGTCGTCATCTCGGCGATGGTCGGCGCGGAGGTCGCCACGATCACCGCAGCCGAGACCGCGAATCCGGAGCGCGCGGTGGCGCGGGCGACCAAGTCGGTCGTCGTCCGGATCGTGATCTTCTACCTGGGATCGGTGTTCCTGCTCGCGGTGATCGTGCCGTGGGACTCGCATCGACCGGGCGCCTCGCCCTACGTTGCCGCCTTGCGAGAGATGGGAATTCCCGCCGCGGGTCACGTCATGAATGTGGTCGTGCTCACCGCGGCGCTGTCGTGTCTGAACTCGGGCCTGTACACCGCGTCCCGGATGTTGTTCGTGCTGGCCGCCCGCCACGAGGCGCCGGTTCAACTGGTCAAGGTCGGCCGGCGCGGCGTGCCCTACATCGCGATCATGTGTTCGTCGGTGGTGGGTTTCTTGTGCGTGATCATGGCCTGGATCGCACCCGGCGCCGTGTTCGTCTTCCTACTGAAATCCTCTGGCGCCCTGGTGCTCTCGGTGTATCTGTTGATCGCGCTCTCCCAGATCGTGCTGCGCCGCCGGACCCCGCCTAAAAGGCTGCGGGTCAAGATGTGGTTGTTCCCCGGACTGTCGATCCTCACCCTGGCCGGGCTCGTCGCAGTGCTGGCGCTGATGGCTGTGGACCCGAACGCGCGCACCGAGTTTTGGCTGGGCCTGCTGGCCTGGGCGGTGGTGTTGGCGCTGTACTTCGGGCCTCGATGGCGGCGCGGGCCGGCCAAGCCGGAACCTGCAGCGTCGCCGAGCGGCAAGGCAACCCGGGTGTTGGTGCTGGCCAACAAAAACGTCTCCACGAGTGAGCTTTTCGACGTTGTGCGCCGCGTCGACGCGCAACATCGCGCCGAATACTTCATCTGCGTTCCGGCCAACCCGGTCGACACCGGTCAGGCCGAGCGCACGGGTCCGCTCTACGTGCTGGACGCCACCGTTCAGGCGGCCCACCGACGACTGGACGCCATCCTGGCCGCGATGCGCGACATCGGTCTGCCCGCCGACGGCGAACTCGGCGACTACCGGCCATTGCGCGCCCTGGCTGCAGCGGTGCAAAGCTTCCGGCCGGATCAACTCGTGATCGCCGAGGCCCGGTCGTCGTGGCTGCGGCTGGGGCTGGTCGACAAGGCGCGTTCGGCGTATCCAATACCGGTCACCCACGTCGTCCCGCGCCAGCAGGCAACGGATTTGGCCGTCGCGCCGTAGTCGCGGTCAGCGGGGCCGCGCCCGTCCCAGGATGTGCGCATGGCGCGGGTAAAACCTCAGCGGCGCATAGTAAACCCGGTCCAGTTCCTCGATGTCGAAACCGGCGGCTCGGATCGCCGCGGCGGTGTCGCGGTTGGGGTGACAACCACCTGCGGCGCGGGCCTGGATTGGCGTGAACGCGTCCTGAAGCAGCCCGAACCACGGCTTCTCGGAGCGGACGTGTTCGAAAAAGCGAAGCTCGCCATCGGGTTTCAGCACCCGCCGTATCTCGGCCAGCGCGGCGCTGGTATCCGAAATCGAGCACAACACCAGCGAGGCAACCGCCGCATCGAATCCGTCGTCCTCGACCGGAAGCGCTAACGCATGACCGGCCAGCACCCGCACCGGCACCGGCGCCTCGGCGGCGGCCCGTTCGGCCAACCCACGCAGGTGATCTTCCGGCTCGACGGCGACCACCTCGGTGACCGTGTTCGGATAGTGGCTGAAGTTCATCCCGTTGCCCGCGCCGACCTCGACCACCCTGCCCGTCAGCCCGGCCAGCGCCCGGTCCCGATACATCGCCGTTCCGCGCCGCTCGGATTCGGCGCTCATCCGCTCATACATCCGCGCAAAGCGTGGATGCTGAAACTGCGATAGATCGGTCATCGGCTAGTCGGTCTTGGTCAGCAGCACCGCCTGCTCGAACGGCAACCGGGCGAAGATCGGCCGCGCCCGACGGCTGACGTGTTCGGCCGCTTCGGCCTTGGTGACCGTCCGGGGGTCGGCGACGCCGAAGGTTTTGCCGTTGCGTCGCATTCGCCCACCGCCGGCCGCGTTGAGGTTCTTCAGCCAATCGCGGTCCGGGCCGTAGGTCAGCAGGATCGCCACCCCCGGCTTTCCGTCGACTTCGGCGGTGAACACATTCAACGGTGTGCGATACGGTTTGCCGGAACGCCGTCCGACGTGTTCGAGAATGCCGAACGAGGGGAGCCAGCCGGCCCACATCCGCTGAATCGGGTTGGTGACGTGGCGATTGAATCGGGCGAGCCGTTGCGGTAGTTGCATACTCGTACCTTATGGCCTACCTCAAGCCGCCGTGGTTCACCGTCAAGATTTTCAACCGCATCGCGTTGGCCACCGGCGTCAGCAACAGCGAAACCCTCACGGTGACCAAGCGGGGCAGTAAGGAACCGCAGCACATTCCGGTCGTCACCGTCGACGTGGGCGGGACCAGATATCTGGTATCCACCCGCGGTGAATCGCAGTGGGTCAAAAACGTCCGCGCCAATCCGACCGTCACGGTGACCAACAAGTCCGGCGCCGTGACCTACGTGGCCCGCGAAACCCCGGTGCCGGAGCGCCAGCCGATCCTGACCGCGTACCGGAAGAAAGCTGGCAGGGCTGTCAATGGCTACTTCCGCAAACTGCCCGACCCGGCGGACCACCCGGTGTTCGCGCTCACCGCGACGTAGCGGGCAGCACCCTGCGCGCTAGCCGGGCCACGCGGGACGGGGCTGGGTCCCATGGTTGTTGGTCCGCCGCGGGCCAGGCGTAGCACGGGGTTTGGCCGCTCACCAGCTGTCGCAGGCCGGGCATATCGAGCTCATCCGCAGACCACGCGTAGAGGCGTTCGACCCGGGGCTGGATGACTCCGACGTCGAGCAGGTGTCCCATCCCGTGTTCGGCCTGCGCATACGGGGTGACGTCGTCACCGAGCGGATAGCGATCGGGCAGTACTCGCGTGAGCGACAGGAAGATGCCGGTCATGCCCAGCCGAGGATCGCCGAGTAACCGGCCGGCCGGAGCCAGCCAGCCCAGCGCCAGCCGCGGCGCGGCGACCAACGCGTGGGCGTAGAGGACCCGGACCAGCACCAGGTTGATGAAGAATCGTTCGACCCGGCGTTCGCGCGACGCCAGGTGTTCGTGTTCCAGATAAGCGCTGACGACGCTCATGTTGTGGGCCCGATACCAGCTCGCCGCGGTGGGATGGCGAACGAACTCCAGCCAGGCGCCAACCGTGGGCGAGCTCGCCGGTCCTGGATGACCGAAGGCCAGCGCTCGGGCTTCGCACCCGTCGCGCAGCAGGCGTTCGTTCATCGCCCGCCACCACGGGCTGCCCGGCCTCGGCGAGTCAGCCGGGTTGAGGAGGCCACGGCGCAGCTGCCATTTCATGAAGGCCGACGCCGCCTGGCGAAACGGTAGATAGCCGCGGTCCACGTCGGACGGCACTCGGTATTCGTCGCGCAAGAGGGCCAGCCGGGCGTCCGGGTCGTCCCGAACCGCGCCGACGCGCGCGAGGGCAAGCGCGCTGGCCGATTGCCGCATCACCGGTCGATTCTGTCAATAGCAGTCCCACCGATCTCGACGCACTCGTCGACAACTACACCCCGTAGTTATCCGCCCGCGACCGGCTGGGACACTAGTGGACGTGCATGGTACGGCCATCTCGGCGAAGCTGTTCGACGACGCCTGCGCGGTCATCCCCGGCGGGGTGAACTCGCCGGTGCGGGCCTTCAAGGCTGTCGGCGGCACCCCCCGCTTCATCACTGAAGCGAGCGGCTACTGGCTCACCGACGCCGACGGCAACCGGTATGTCGACCTGGTCTGCTCCTGGGGGCCGATGATCCTCGGTCACGCCCACCCCGCGGTGGTGGACGCCGTCGCCAAGGCCGCCGCAACCGGGCTGTCCTTCGGGGCGCCGACCCCGGCCGAGACCGAACTGGCCGGCGAGATCATCGCCCGGGTGGCGCCGGTGCAGCGGGTCCGGCTGGTGAACTCCGGCACCGAGGCGACCATGAGCGCCGTGCGACTGGCCCGCGGCTTCACCGGCCGCGCCAAGATCGTCAAATTCTCCGGCTGCTACCACGGCCACGTCGACGCGTTGCTCGCCGACGCGGGCTCCGGGGTCGCGACGCTGGGCCTGCCGTCCTCGCCCGGCGTCACCGGCGCGACCGCCGCCGATACGATCGTGTTGCCCTACAACGACATTGACGCCGTCGAGCAGAGCTTCGCCCGGTTCGGCGACCAGATCGCCGCCGTGATCACCGAGGCCAGCCCAGGCAACATGGGCGTCGTCCCGCCCGCGCCCGGATACAACGCCGCGCTGCGAAAGACCACCGCCGAGCACGGCGCGCTGCTGATTGTCGACGAGGTCATGACTGGATTCCGGGTCAGCCGAAGTGGTTGGTACGGAATCGATCCGGTGGACGCCGACCTGTTCACGTTCGGCAAGGTGATGAGCGGCGGGCTGCCGGCCGCGGCGTTCGGCGGGCGCGCCGAGGTGATGGAACGGCTGGCGCCGCTGGGCCCGGTGTATCAGGCCGGCACGCTGTCCGGCAACCCGGTGGCGATGGCCGCCGGGCTGGCCACGCTGCGTGCCGCCGACGACGGGATATACGCGGCACTGGACGCCAACGCCGACCGGCTGGCCGCCCTGCTGTCCGAGGCCTTGACGGATGCCGATGTGCCGCACCAGATCCCGCGGGCCGGCAACATGCTCAGCGTGTTCTTCACCGACCACCCGGTGACGGACTTCGCGTCCGCGCGGGCAAGTGAAACCTGGCGTTACCCAGGCTTTTTCCACGCCCTGCTGTCGGGCGGTGTGTACCCGCCGTGCAGCGCCTTCGAGGCATGGTTCGTCTCGGCCGCGCTCGACGACACCGCGTTCGCCCGGATCGCCGACGCTTTGCCCGCCGCCGCCACCGCAGCCAAGGAGAGCAAACCCTGATGGCCGAACAGACCCGAATTCATATGGTGCGTCATGGCGAGGTGTACAACCCCGGCGGCGTGCTGTATGGACGGCTACCCGGGTTTCACCTGTCGGACAAGGGCAATCGGCAGGCACAGGCGGTGGCCGACGCGCTGGCCGACCGTGATGTCGTCGCAGTGATCTCCTCCCCGCTGCAGCGCGCGCAAGAGACCGCCGCGCCCATCGCAGCGCGTCATGACATATCCGTGGACACCGACCCAGACCTGATCGAATCGACCAATATCCTGCAGGGCCGCGGTATTTCGCCGGGTGATGGCGCGTGGCGCGACCCACGGGTGTGGTGGCATCTGCGCAACCCGTTCACCCCGTCATGGGGCGAACCCTATGCGCAGATCGCCGCGCGGATGGCGACGGCGGTCGACAAGGCCAGGGCGCGCGCCGCCGGCCACGAGGCGGTATGTGTCAGCCACCAGCTTCCGATCTGGACGCTGCGGCTGTCGCTGACCGGCAGGCGGCTGTGGCATTGGCCCACCCGCCGGCAATGCGCAATCGCCTCGGTGACGTCGCTGGTTTATGACGGCGACCGGCTGGTCGACGTGGAGTACAGCGAGCCGGCGGGCGGTTGACGATGCGCCGCCTGGCGTTCGTCGCCGCATTGGTGGCCGGCCTGTTGGCCGGCTGCGCGAGCGGCGATGACGCAGTCGCGCAGGGCGGCACCTTCGAATTCGTCGCGCCCGGCGGCAAGACCGACATCTTCTACGACCCACCCGACCACCGCGGCCGACCCGGCCCGGTGGCCGGCCCGGACCTGATGAATCCGACGCGCACCCTCTCGGTTGACAACTTCGCCGGCAAGATCGTCGTCATCAATGTGTGGGGGCAGTGGTGCGGTCCCTGTCGCGCTGAAGTCGCCCAGCTGCAACGGGTTTACGACGCCACCCGAGCCGACGGAGTCGCATTCCTGGGCATCGACGTGCGCGACAACAACCGCCAGGCCGCCCAAGACTTCGTCGCCGACCGGCATGTGACGTACCCGTCCATCTACGACCCGGCAATGCGGACCATGATCGCGTTCGGCGGCAAATACCCCACCTCGGTCGTCCCGTCCACGCTGGTGCTCGACCGACAGCACCGGGTCGCGGCGGTGTTCCTGCGCGAGCTGCTAGCCGAGGACCTGCAGCCGGTGGTGCAACGGCTGGCGTTGGAAAAGGGCACAGCAGACCGCCCGGCACCGGGGCCGCAATGACCGGGTTTACCCAGATCGCCGCTGCCGGCCCGCTTTTGGTGGCGCTGGCGGTGTGCCTGCTGGCGGGTCTGGTGTCGTTCGCGTCGCCGTGTGTGGTGCCGCTGGTGCCCGGCTACCTGTCGTATCTGGCCGCGGTCGTCGGCGTCGACGAACCGCGCATGCAGGCCGCGCGCTGGCGGGTGGCCGGGTCGGCGGCGCTGTTCGTCGCGGGTTTCACCGCGGTCTTTCTGTTCGGCACCGTCGCCGTGCTCGGCATGACCACCGCGTTGATCACCAATCAGCTTCTGCTGCAACGGGTCGGCGGCGTGCTGACCATCCTGATGGGCCTGGTGTTCGTCGGCTATGTCCCGGCGCTACAGCGTCAACTGCGGTTCACTCCGCGGCAGCTCTCGACGGTGGCCGGGGCGCCGCTGCTGGGTGCGGTGTTCGCGCTGGGGTGGACGCCGTGTCTGGGGCCGACGCTGACCGGGGTGATCACCGTGGCCTCGGCCACCGACGGCGCGAGCGTGGCCCGCGGGATCGCACTGGTGATCGCCTACTGCCTCGGCCTGGGAATCCCGTTCGTACTGTTGGCATTCGGGTCGGCGGCCGCCGTCACCGGGCTGGGCTGGCTGCACCGGCACACCCGGGCGTTGCAGATCTTCGGCGGCGTCCTGCTGATCATCGTGGGCATCGCACTGGTCAGCGGAGCCTGGAACGACTTCGTCTCCTGGCTGCGCGACGCATTCGTCTCCGACGTGAGGTTGCCGGTCTGATGTCGCTCGCGCAAAAAGCCCGCAACACCTGGCGCGCGCTGACCTCGATGGGCACCGCGCTGGTGCTGCTGTTGCTGCTGACCCTCGGCGCGATACCCGGCGCGCTGCTGCCACAACGCAGCCTCAACGCCGGCAAGGTCGACGACTACCTGGCGGCGCACCCACTGATCGGGCCGTGGCTGGACCGACTGCAGGCGTTCGACGTGTTCGGCAGCTTCTGGTTCACCGCAATCTATGTGCTGTTGTTCGTGTCACTGGTCGGCTGCCTCGTGCCGCGGACGATCGAACACGCTCGCGGCATGCGGGCCACGCCGGTGCCCGCACCCCGCAACCTGGCCCGGTTGCCCAAAAACGCGACCGCCACAGTCGCCGGCAATCCTGACGACGTGGCCGCCACGATCGCCGACCGGCTGCGCGGCTGGCGCAAAGTAACCCGCGGGACCGGCATCGTCGAAATCTCCGCCGAAAAGGGCTATTTGCGCGAATTCGGCAACCTGATCTTTCACTTCTCGCTACTGGGCCTGCTGATCGCGGTGGCCGTCGGCAAGCTGTTCGGCTACGAGGGCAACGTGATCGTCATCGCCGACCGCGGGCCCGGCTTCTGCTCGGCGTCACCGGCCGCGTTCGACTCGTTCCGGGCCGGCAACACGGTCGACGGCACGTCGCTACACCCAATTTGTATCCGGGTCAACGACTTTCAGGCCTACTACCTGCCATCCGGTCAGGCCACGTCGTTCGCGGCGAATATCGATTACCAGAGCGGCCGCGACCTCAGCACAAACACCTGGCGGCCTTACCGGCTACAGGTCAACCACCCGCTGCGGCTCCAAGGCGACCGCGTGTATCTCCAGGGCCACGGCTACGCGCCGACGTTCAGCGTGACCTTCCCCGACGGGCAGATCCGCACCTCGACCGTGCAGTGGCGGCCCGACAATCCGCAGACCCTGCTGTCGTCGGGCGTTGCCCGCATCGACCCGCCGGCCGGCACGTATCCCGACCCGGACCAGCGCCGCAAACACCAGATCGCCATCCAGGGCCTGCTCGCGCCGACCGAGCAGCTCGAGGGCACGCTGCTGTCGTCGAGCTTTCCCGCGTTGAACGCGCCCGCGGTCGCCGTCGACATCTATCAAGGCGACACCGGCCTGGACACCGGCCGCCCGCAGTCGCTCTACACGCTGGATCCTCGCCTCATCGACCAGCACCGGCTGACCAAGCTCAAACGCGTCAACCTGCGCGCCGGCGAACAGGTCCGGCTCGATGACGGCACGGTGGTGCGATTCGACGGCGCCGTCCCGTTCGTCAACCTGCAGGTCTCCCACGATCCGGGCCAGGTTTGGGTGCTGGTGTGCGCTGTGACGATGATGGCCGGGCTGTTGGTTTCGCTGCTGGTGCGACGGCGGCGGGTCTGGGTGCGGATCGCGCCCACCGGCGCGACCGATACGGTGAACGTCGAGCTTGGCGGGCTGGCGCGCACCGATAACTCCGGTTGGGGCGACGAATTCGAGCGGCTGACCAGCCGGCTGTTGGCCGGATTCGACGCGGGCGAGCGAAGGGAGCTGAGCGTCCGATGAACACCGTGCACGTGCACATCGGGCTGGCGCGCAACTCCGATTGGGCGTTCACCTCCGCGGTCGTGGTGCTGGTGGTCGCGTTGCTGCTGCTGGCCATCGAACTCGCCTACGCCCGCAGCCGCCGGGCCGGTGAGCTAGTGACCGCGGGAGTCGCCGCCGATAGCACCACGCCGGGCGTCGTCCCCCAGGCACCACGGCGGCCGTTTGACGAACGTGTCGGGCGGGCCGGGCTGGCCTTGGTGTACGCCGGAAGCGGGTTGTTGGCGCTGTGCATCGTGCTGCGCGGTCTGGCCACCGCGCGCGTGCCCTGGGGCAACATGTACGAGTTCATCAACCTGACCTGCTTTTGCGGGCTAGTCGCCGGCGCGATCGTGTTGCGCCGACCGCAATACCGGCCGCTGTGGGTTTTCCTGCTCTTGCCGGTCCTGATTTTGCTGACGGTGTCCGGGCGCTGGCTCTACGCCAACGCCGCGCCGGTGATGCCGGCGCTGCAGTCCTACTGGCTGCCCATCCACGTCTCGGTGGTCAGCCTCGGTTCTGGGGTGTTTCTGGTCGCGGGCGTGGCCAGCATCCTGTTCCTGCTGCGGACGTCGCGGCTGGGCGAGCCCGATGCGCCCGGGGCGTTGGCCCGGATGGTGCAGCGGCTGCCGGACGCGCAGACGCTGGATCGCATCGCCTACCGGACGACGATCTTCGGGTTCCCGGTCTTCGGTTTCGGGGTGATATTCGGCGCGATCTGGGCCGAGCAAGCATGGGGTCGGTACTGGGGATGGGATCCCAAGGAGACGGTGGCGTTCATCGCGTGGATGGTGTATGCCGCCTACCTGCATGCCAGGTCAACGGCGGGATGGCGGGACAGAAAGGCCGCCTGGATCAACGCCGCCGGATTCGTGGCAATGGTCTTCAACCTGTTCTTCGTTAACCTGGTGACTGTGGGCCTGCATTCATATGCCGGTGTGGGCTAACCGACTCGAGTACCGCAACGAGGGGAAGTGCACGTGTCTGACCATCCAACCCACAGTGCGGAGGTAGCGCGCGGCCGCGAAGACCCTCCGACAACTGAGTTGCCACCCCAGCCGCCAGCGCCCCCGCCGCCCCCGCCGGCCGACGCGAGGAACAGCGAGGCCGAAACCAAGGCGTTCGCCGGATTCCGGACCGACCGGCGCATCAGCGAATCTCAGACGCGGGCCGTGCCGCCACCCCCCACTCGCGCCGAACCGCGGGCCTGGGCAGCCACCTCCGCCAGAGGCATGCCACGGGTCGTCGATGCGCCGGCGCCGCCGACCTACGGCGGCTACTACGGGGATCAACCGCCGGCCGACACGTCGCAGCCGCATGGGATCCACCCGTATCCGGAACTTTCCACCAGCACCCTGCTGAGGCAGGTGAAGCCCCCGCCGTCGGAGGGTTGGCGTCGTTGGCTCTACCTGTTGTCGGGTCAGTTGATCAACGTCGGCGAAAGCCCCCGCGTCATGCGGCTGAACGACCTGATGGTCCAGGTCAACCAGCCGCTGAAGGGCTGCTACCGCATCGCGATGCTCTCGCTGAAGGGCGGGGTCGGTAAGACCACCATCACCGCCACCCTGGGGGCAACCTTCGCGTCCATCCGCGGTGACCGGGTGATCGCGGTGGACGCCAACCCCGATCGGGGCACGCTGAGCCAGAAGGTGCCATTGGAGACGCCGGCCACCGTGCGTCACCTGCTGCGCGACGCCGAGGGCATCGAGCGGTACAGCGATGTCCGCAGCTACACCTCGCAGGGTCCCAGCAGGCTGGAGGTCTTGGCATCGGAAAGCGATCCGGCCATGTCCGAGGCGTTCAGCGCCGAGGACTACACCCGCACCCTGGACGTCCTGGAGCGGTTCTACGGCTTGGTGCTCACCGACTGCGGGACCGGGCTGTTGCACTCGGCGATGTCGGCGGTGCTGAGCAAGGCCGACGCCCTGATCGTCGTCAGCTCGGGATCGATCGACGGCGCGCGCAGCGCGTCGGCAACCCTGGACTGGCTGGACGCCCACGGGCACGAGGAATTGGTCCGCAAGTCGATCGCCGTCATCAACGCGGTGCGACCTCGCTCAGGCAAGGTCGACATGCAGAAGGTGGTCGATCACTTCTCCCGGCGCTGCCGGGCGGTGCGGCTGGTGCCGTTCGACCCGCATCTCGAGGAGGGCGCCGAGATCAGCCTCGACCGGTTGAAGCGAGAGACGCGAGAAGCCCTCGTCGAACTGGCAGCCGTTGTCGCCGATGGTTTTCCGAATGATCAGCGGCGATACAACGAGCGCTTCATCTAGGCGGGTTGTTGTCACCGTGGCTTAGGCGCCACAGGAACTCCGGATCGTCGTCGGGTCCGATAACGCGAGTCTTCGGCCGGTTGACCTGTGAGCGGACCGCGCGCCAGCCGATGTAGATCAGCGTCCCCAACACCAGGACGAGGAGCAGGTATAACACTCAACACCTCCTTGGTCCGAATATACGCGGCGCCGTACGCTCGGACCGTGTCAGGAGGTCCGAACCCGGCGCGCCGCGCCGTCGTCGACGTTCTGCTCTACACCGCGGCTCGGCTGGTCCTGGTGGTGGCGCTCAGCGCGGTGATCTACGGCGCGGCGCGACTGCTGGGCGTGCGCGAATTCCCGATCGTCGTCGCGGTGTTGTTCGCGCTCATCATTGCCATGCCGCTGGGCATCTGGTTGTTCAGCCCCCTGCGACGCCGGGCCACCGCCGGACTGGAGGTGGCCACCGAACGTCGGCGCCGCGACCGCGAACAACTGCGGGCCAGGCTGCGCGGTGAGGCGCCCAAGGACGACACTGCGGACTAAGCCCTTCTTCCGTCGACTGTGCATCCACGGCGGCAACACGCCGGTGAGCGCCGCCCTCAGCGCACGCTCGACGCCGTCGGCGCACACTCGACGGCGCGAAAATGGCACGCTGGCGCTATGAGCAACGCACACGACGCATACCGCCGCTGGATCCATGAGCTGTGGACCGGCAAGCCGATCGCGTCCGAGCTGGTCGCCGACGACTTCGTCGGCCACTGGCCCGATCACGACGTGCACGGTCCGGCCGAGCTCGAGTCGACCATCGAAAGAACCCACAACATGTTCGACGAGTTGACGTTCCAGATTGAGGTCGGGCCGCTGGTGGACGGCGAATTGGTCGCCGGACGGTGGAACGGGCGAGGCAAGAGCGGCGACAGCCTGACCGTCTTCTACGGCAACGACATTCTGCGATTCGCCGACGGGCGGTTCGTCGAGTATTGGACGGGGACGTCAACCGGCTAACGCCAAGGCCGCTGCGACGGCGATCGACCAAACCAGCATCGCCAGCCCGGTATCGCGCAGCACCGGAATCAGCTCGGCGCCCACCCGCCCGGATCGCACCGGTGCGGCGGCACGAATCGCCAACGGCGCTGCCAGTAATCCGGTTGCGCACCACGGCGTCGCCGCCGTCAGCGCCAGGGTCAATACTCCTGCGATCACCAGCAGCGCCTGGTAAAACGTCCGTGTCCCGGTGTCGCCCAGCCGCACCGCCAGGGTCAACTTTTGCGATTGCGTGTCGGTGGGAATATCCCGCAGGTTGTTGGCCACCAGCACCGCTGACGACAGCGCGCCCGTCGTCACAGCCAGCACCAGCCCCACCCAGTCCACCCGCAACGCCTGGGTGTACTGGGTACCGAGGACGGCGATCAGCCCGAAGAACACGAATACCGCCAGTTCGCCAAAACCCGCATAGCCGTAGGGTTTTGACCCGCCGGTGTACAACCAGGCCCCGGCGATGCATGCCACGCCGACGACGATCAGCCATGGCCGGCTGGTCAACGCCAGCGCCAATCCGGCCGCCGCGCCGACAGTGAGGCTCAGCACCGCAACCGTCAGCACCGACCGCGGTGCCGCCAGCCGCGAGCCCACCAGCCGCACGGGGCCCGCCCGGTCGTCGTCGGTGCCGCGGATGCCGTCGGAGTAGTCGTTGGCGAAGTTGACCCCGATAACAAAAGCGCACGCCACCAATACCGCGAGCAGCGCCTTCCACCACACCGCGGCGTGCAGCCACGCGGCCGCGCCGGTGCCCGCGATCACCGGTGCGAACGCATTCGGCAGCGTCCGGGGCCGCGCGCCCGCAATCCACTGCGCAAGACTGGCCACGGCTCGATCGTTGCAGACGCTGTACCACAATGGGCGGATGCTGGGAGTGATCGGCGGGAGCGGCTTCTACACCTTCTTCGGAGCAGACGCGCGCAGCATCAAGTTGGACACCCCGTTCGGCGAGCCGAGCGCGCCGATCACCGTCGGCACGGTCGGCGAGCATGAGGTCGCGTTTCTGCCCCGGCACGGCGCCGGCCACGAGTATGCGGCGCACAAGGTGCCGTATCGGGCCAACATGTGGGCGCTGCGGGCGTTGGGGGTGCGACGGGTCTTCGCGCCCTGCGCGGTCGGCAGCCTGACGCCCGAACTCGGGCCGGGCACAGTCGTGGTGCCCGACCAGCTGGTGGACCGTACCCGCCGTCGCGCCGACACCTACTTCGACTCCGGCCCGGCACACGTGTCCTTCGCCGACCCGTACTGCCCGACGCTGCGCTCAGCAGTCACCGGCCTGCCCGGGGTGGTCGACGGCGGCACCATGGTGGTCATCCAGGGCCCGCGGTTTTCCACCCGCGCGGAAAGCCAGTGGTTCGCCGCCGCAGGCTTCACGCTGATCAACATGACCGGTTACCCGGAGGCGGTGCTGGCCCGGGAACTCGAAATATGTTATGCCACAATCGGTTTAGTTACCGACCTGGATGCCGGCATCGACGCGGGCAGCGGAGTTAAGGCCGTCGACGTGATCGCCGAATTCACGAGGAACATCGAGCCGTTCAAGAAACTCGTCCACGAGGCGATCCGCCAGGTCGCCAGCGAGCTCACCTGCACCGACTGCCAGTCACACACCGGTGTCCAACTGCCGTTCGACGAGCCGTGAGGGTGCTGCTGACCGGCGCCGCCGGCTTCATCGGGTCGCGAGTCGACGCGGCGCTGCGGACCGCGGGCCACGACGTGGTCGCCGTCGACGCCATGCTCCCGGCGGCCCACGGCGACAACGCGGCTGTGCCGCCCGAATGTCGACGGGTCGACATCCGCGACGCCGACGCGCTGGCTCCGCTGCTGGCCGGCGTCGATCTGGTGTGCCATCAGGCGGCGGTGGTCGGTGCCGGCGTCGACGCGGCCGACGCGCCTGCCTACGGCAGCCACAACGATTACGGCACCGCCGTGTTGCTGGCTCAGATGTTCGACGCCGGCGTGCGGCGCCTGGTGCTGGCGTCATCGATGGTGGTCTACGGGCAGGGCCGCTATCACTGCGTCCAGCACGGCCCTGTCGATCCGCTGCCGCGGCGTCGCGAAGATCTTGACGCCGGCGTGTTCGAGCACCGCTGCCCGGTCGGCGGCGAGGAACTGGCCTGGCAGCTGGTCGACGAAGACGCTGCGCTTCGGCCGCGCAGCTTGTACGCGGCCAGCAAGACCGCGCAGGAGCATTACGCGCTGGCGTGGTCGGAGTCGACGGGCGGCTCGGTGGTGGCTTTGCGTTATCACAACGTCTACGGCCCGGGTATGCCACGCGACACCCCGTATTCGGGAGTCGCCGCGATCTTCCGCTCGGCCCTCGAAAAGGGTCAGCCGCCACCGGTTTTCGAAGACGGCGGCCAAATGCGCGACTTCGTCCACGTCGACGACGTGGCCGCCGCCAACCTGGCTGCGATCGCGTCTGACCGCCAGGGCTTCACTGCCGCCAACGTTTGCTCCGGGCAGCCGATTTCGATCCTCGAGGTGGCGACGCGGCTGTGTGAAGCCCGGGATTCCGTTGTGTCGCCGGTGGTCACCCTCCAGTACCGCAGCGGCGACGTGCGCCACATCGTCGCCGATCCGGCCCGGGCCGCCGAGGTGCTGGGTTTCCGGGCGGATATCGAGCCGCGCCAAGGGCTGCGGGAATTCGCGTTCGCCCCGCTACGCGGCTAGCTCTCGGGTGGGGGAGCTGTACCGCTGCCCCGAAAGATCTTGGGCCGCTCCGCACTTGGGCGATGGATCCGCGGCGCGCGTGCGGCCTGCGCCGGCGGGCGACTGGGGGCGGCGGGAAGGGCACGTCGAGCGATCCGGCGAGCGCGTCGCCCCGCGAACAGGACCACAGCCAGCACGCCGAGGGCCAGCCCGCATAGCACGACATCGAACGTGCTGGTGATCTGCTGGGCGAGATTGTTCCCGTAGACCGAGCTGTTCACCCCGATGGGGTGCTTGGGCTCCAAGAATCGAGGAGCCAGCGCGATGCCCACCACGATGCGGGCAACGGTGAGCCCGAACAGGATTCCACTCGCGGCCGAGAGCAGCCTGGAGCTCAGCGACGGGTTGACCAGGTTGACCCGCAGCCATCCCGCAACGACGGCGGTGATCAGATCGAATGCGGCCAATGCCATGCTGTCGTAGCGAGAGAACGGAAAGTTCAGGCTCACCGCGACCAGAAGGTCGGTGATTCTCATCAGCATCGAGCCCGCACACCATACGATGATGAGTAGCAAGCCTTTTCGGGCAGCCTCTCGCCACACGTTCTGGTCGATCGGTCGGTTGGCCACCGATTCAAGCAATGCCAGCGGCGCAAGAATCGCCGCGGCCGCGGCCCACGCCAGATAGCCCTCGAAGCCCACCCCGGCCGTCGACGTGTTCTGCGCGATGCCGTGGAATCCGTCGATCTCCCGGCCGACTGGAAGAAGCCAGACGATCACCCCCGGCGACCAACGTCGAGGCCCCCAGCGCCACCGTCACCAGCCGGAATGGCTTGCTGCCCTGGACAATCCACCTCGACGCTACGATGACGGCAGCCAGCGCCACGGCCCCGTAGACCACCGCGGTCGCAATCACGGCGGCGTTCTGTTTGCCGAACCCGGATGAGCTGGATGAATCGGGCATGGCATAGCGCACTCGCCAATACAGGACGAACACGAAGCTCAGCGCGGCGGCGACGATCGACGCATAGCCCACGACCCGGTTCGCTCGCAGCCACCGGGCGAATCCGCCGTCGTCCGCGGCTGTTCCGGTGATTACCGGCTGCGCGCACAACAACGAGCCGGCCACCCCGAGCCATGCACCAGGGCCGACGCCGCCCGGCACTTTCACGCTGCCGCCGTATCGGACGGTTTGCACCGCGTCGAACGCCACGAAGCCGACGACCAGCAGGAGATACGGGATGTTCAGTGCCAGGCGCAGCCGTCCCGCCACCCGCGGGTCGTCGGGGCCGATAAGCGTTGCGGCGACCGACCCAAGAGAAAGGAGTGTGGCCGCAATCAGCAGCCAGAAAACGGTTCCGTTGCTATTGGGGATCCCGACGCCGAAATACAGGTTCCACGGGAACACCAGTGCAAGGAGCAGCAGGACCACGCCGGCGATGTCCCTGCCGATATTCCACCGCCGCGTCGGCCCGCCGGGCGCGTTGTCAGCCGTGTCGTTGTAGCTTTCGCTCACCGGTTCCCCTGGGATCGTGGCAGTTAGCCGTCGACGCTCGGTCGGCCCAGCGCCCAGTCAACACCTCGGTTAGCGGTTGTGCTGGGCTTATCGGCCGAATGGCCGATACTGCCGACGTTGTGGGAGTCTAATGCTGCTAAGACAATCTCGTCGCCCGTCGCGGTGAGGCGTTCGGTTCTACACAAGGGGAGTCCCCGTGGACGCAGTTCTGGGGGTAGCGGTCACCGGCCCGGTCGCCCATTTGGCGCTGGTCGGTTCGACCCCTCAGGGATTCGACGTGCTCGACCAGTCGACGGTCGACGTGGCGGCCAACCCGGTCGGGGCGTTGACCGACACCGTGGTCGGCACCCACCGGTTACTCGCCGACGATCAGCACCGGCTGGTCGGAACCGGGGTGTGTTGGTCGGATCAGCAGTTGGCCGATGAGTTGCGGCGTCTATTGACCGAGGCCGGCATCGACGTCGCGCTGCTGTCGGAGGTGGAGGCAACAACGGCGTTGGTGCGCAACGCTTCTCAGGGTGGCAGCGAGCAGACAGCGCTGCTGTCGGTCGACGGCCGGACGGCGACGTTGTCGACGGTGGGAGCCGATGACCAAGCGCCGCCGACGGTTCTGGGCGCCCAGCCGATCGAGGGCTCCGACGCTACCTCCGCCGCCGCCACGTTATTGGGCCGGCTGGGCGCGGGAGCCGGCGCCGCGGGCGGCGTCTATCTGATCGGAAAGTCGTCTGACTCATCGACCGACCTGCATACCGTTGCCAACAAATTGCAGGCCACATCGGCGCTGCCGGTGCAGGTTGCGGACGAATTCGCGATCGCCCGCGGTGCGGCGCTGGCGGTGGAACCGACGACGATGACGCACTCATTCGCGGCAGGTGGCGCGGGTGGCGACGCGACGGCGATGGCCCCGGCGGCAGACATGACGCAGGCAGCGGCGATACCGCCCGCGGCAGAGATGACGCAGGCGAGTGCGCAGCAGGGAGAGCAGCTGGCCTACTCGATGGCCGACGATTCCGAACTGCTTCCGATGGAAGCGATGGACGAGTCCGAAGGCGAGTACGCCGAGGAGGGCGCCGCTCCGCGGCTGAGCTCGCGGTCGTTGCTCATCAGCAATGCCGTCGTAGCTTTCGCTGTGGTGGGCTTCGCGGTATTGGCGGTCGCGGTGGCGATCACGATTCGCCCGACCGCCAGTCAACAGCCGGTTCAAGGACATCCGAATGCGGCGCCGGGAAAGTTCATGCCGCCCTTGCCAACTCAACAGCAGGCGCCGCTGCCGCCGGTGCCGCCCACCGCTAATCCCGCTGCGGTTCTTCCGCCGGGCAGCGGCCTGCCGGTGGTGTCGGGTCCTCAGCAGGGCATCGCCCCGGCCCCGGTGGCGCCGGCTCCCGCCCCGGCCCCTGCCCCAGCCCCGGCTCCGGCGAACCCGCCAAACCCGAACGTGCCGATCCCGATACCGATCCCGATCCCAATCCCGTTCCCTAACACGACCGGGACGACGACGGGCACCACCGGCACCACGACCGGTGCGACGACGGGCACGACCGGTACCACCGGTACCACGGGTGCGACGACGGGTACGACGGGCACCACGACCGGTGCGACGACGGGCACCACGGGTACGACCGGTGCGACAACCGGTACCACCGGCGGCACGACGGGAACGACGGGTGCGACGACGGGCGGTACCACGGGTGCGACAACCGGCGGCACGACGGGCGGTACGACCGGTGGCGGTACGACCGGTGGCACGACGGGCGGTACGACCGGTGGCGGTACGACCGGTGGCGGCACGACCGGCGGCGGTACGACCGGTGGCACGACGGGCGGTACGACCGGTGGCACGACGGGCGGTACGGGTGGGACCACTGGCGGTACGACCGGTGGCGGTACGACCGGCGGCGGCACAACGGGTGGCGGTACCACCGGCGGTACCGGGGGCACGACCGGTGGCACGACTGGCGGCGGCACCACCGGTGGCACGACTGGCGGCGGGACAACCGGTGGCGGTACGACGGGCGGCGGCACGACTGGCGGCGGCACGACTGGTGGCGGCACCACGGGCGGTGGCGGCACGACGGGCGGCTTCCACTTCTGATATCCCGAGCGGTGTCAGGGACCAGATCCCTTACTGTCGGAAACCATGCCCGACGGTCTGGTCACGGTGGTGCTGCCCTGCCTGAACGAGGCCGAGTCGCTGCCGTCCGTGTTGGCGGCCATGCCAGCCGGCTACCAGGCTTTGGTGGTCGACAACAACAGCACCGATGACACCGCCGAAGTAGCCCGCCGCCACGGCGCGAGGGTGGTTGCCGAATCGCGACCCGGCTACGGCTCGGCGGTGCACGCCGGGGTAGAAGCGGCGACGACTCCGATCGTCGCCGTCATCGATGCCGACGGGTCACTGGACCCCGCCGACCTGCCCCCGCTGGTCGCCGAATTGGACCGCGGCGCCGACCTGGCGATCGGCCGGCGCCGCCCGGTGCCCGGACTGCGCTGGCCCTGGGTCGCGCGGCTGGGCACCGTGATGATGAGCTGGCGGCTGCGCACCCGCCACGGCTTGCCGGTACATGACATCGCGCCGATGCGGGTCTTCCGGCGCGACGCCCTACTGAGCCTGGACGTCAAGGACCGCCGATCCGGATACCCGCTGGAGCTGCTGGTGCGGGCGGCCGCGGCCGGCTGGCGGGTGGTCGAGCACGACGTCGCATACGGGCCCCGCACCGGCGGCAAATCCAAGATCAGCGGCTCGCTGCGGGGCAGCGTGACCGCGATCCTGGACTTCTGGAAAGCGATCTCATGAGCGTCCTGCCGCTGACGTTGCTGGTGGTGGCGAAGGCCCCGGTGCCCGGCCGGGCCAAGACTCGGCTGGCGGCGAAGGTCGGCGATCGGGTCGCCGCCCAGATCGCCGCGGCCGCACTGATCGACACTCTCGACGCGGTGGAGGCCACCCCGGTCGCCGCGCGGGTGGTGGCGCTCACCGGCGAGCTGCATGACGCCGTCGACGCCGCCGAGATCCGCGACCGGCTCACCACGTTTACCGTTATCGGGCAGCGCGGCAACGACTTCGCCGACCGGCTGGCCAACGCGCATGCCGACGCCGCAGTCGACGGGCATCCGGTCTTGCAGATCGGGATGGACACCCCGCAGGTGACCGCCGAACTACTGGCCGACTGCGGCCGGCGCTTAGCCCAAGCGCCGGCCGTGCTCGGCTTGGCCAGTGACGGCGGCTGGTGGGCGCTCGGCGTGCGCACCGCGGCGCTCGCCGAGCACCTGCGCGGTGTCCCGATGTCCCATCGCAACACCGGAGCGTTGACGCTAAAAGCCTTACGCAGCAACGGCGTTAGCGTGTCACTGCTCGAAGAGTTGGCCGACGTCGACGTCGTCGACGACGTGGCCGCGGTGCGCGAACGCTGTCGGCCGGACAGCCGGTTCGCGCGAGCCACCCGGCAAGCGGGTCTTTGACTACCAGTGGGTGAAGATCAGGCTGTTCAGCAGCAGCGCCCCGACGATGTTGACGGCCAGCCACAACCGTTGTGACCGCGGCGGCAGCAGCGCCGGCGCGGCGGTCAGCCACACCGTGAACGGTAGCCAAATCCGCTCTGTCTCGGCCTTGCTCAGCATGCTCAGGTCCGCGCAGACGATCGCGACCAACACCGCCAGGATCAACAGATGAAGGCCAGAGCGGCGACGAATCGCCGTCCAGTCGAATGCCCTGGCGAGCCCTGCCACGCTGCCCAACCCGATCGCGCACACCACCGCGGCCAGGTTCCCCCAGCTCCAGTACTGAAACGGCCGATCGCTCGCAATGCCTTGCCAATATCGTTGCTGCACAAGGTTATAACCTTCGAACCACGAGAACCCTGAGGCGGCGAACACCGCTGCAATCGCGAATGCGGCCAAAACGGCCGGGCTGAGTGCCCGCAACGCGGGACGCCATTGCGGCGCCGACACCAGCACGGCCAACACCGGAAACGCCAGCAAGGTCAGCCCGTAGCTGAGAAACACCGCCCAACCGAGCAGCAGCCCCGCCCCGGCCGCGATCAGTGCGGGGAATCGGACCGCACCACGCGCCGCCAACGCCAGCAGCGCGATACCCCAAGCGGCGACCCCGGCGAAATACCCATCCGCGGAGACCGCGACCCAGATCGCCGTCGGCGCGACCGCGACGAACGGCGCGGCCCGGCGCGCGGTCAGCTCGTCGGCCAATGCCCGCACCGCGATCACGATCGCGGCCGCTGCGCTCGACCCGACCAGCAGGCAGAACACTCCGCCCCAAGCTCCGCCACCGAGGCCGAGCCGGTCCAGCCACACGAACGTCAGCAGCGCGCCCGGCGGATGCCCGGACACATGGGTGATCCAGGAGTCCGGCTGGAAGTCGAGGATCCGGCTGGAGAACGTGCGCACCGCCTTGCCGATGTCGGTGATCCCCGGCACCTGCGGCAGATACTCGTCTTTGTCCGTGAGCCGTCCGGCGAAGCCGCGCTGCCAGCCGTCGATCATGGCCAGCGACAGCGCCCACAAGCAGGAAGTCGCCCAGCTGGCCAGCGTCAGCACCGGCCAGGGCGGCCGCTGGGCGACGGCAGGCCCCCACACCACCGCGGCCAGACCGAGCAGGATCGCCGGCCCGGTACCCCAGCCGACGTGGGCATCAAACCAGCCGAAGATCGGTGCGGCTGCGGCGTGCCAGGCGGACCGGTCCGGTTCGGCGTGGATACGTGGCCGGGGCCCCCAGTGCACGCGCGGCAATACGAACGCGGCCGCGACCAGCAACAGGCCTGCTGTGACAGCGAGCGCCTCCTTGCGACCAAGCTTCACGATCGCTCAGCCTATTGAGCGGTCGCGTCGTCTTCCGCCCGCCGGTGGCGAAACAGATGTTCCACAGTTTCGGGTGGGACGAATGCCAGGTAGAGCACGAACATGGCGAGCGTGAAAAACCCGACGGCGATGGTGATCATGATCAGCGTGTGCATCACCACGCCAGCGCCGAGCACCCATGGTCGTAATCGGTTGTTCCAGACCAGAATTGCGATCGAAAACTCGACGGCGAGTATTGCCCAGGTGACGGCGTTCATCAGCAGCGCGCTGCCGGCGAACCAATGCGGGACGGGCAGCAGCAGCATGTCCTGCAGTCGCAGGGCGTAGGACACTGCCGTGCCCTGCGGCCACGAGGCGCCGCTGAGCTTGCTCAGCGCCGACGCCAGATAGATCAGCGACAGTTGCACTTGCAGCAACCGCACCGGCCAGCGTGGCCGCTGCTGCGCCGACCAAAAGGTTCCGCCACCGCGTTTCTGATCGAGCGACAGCGCCGCACCGCACGGCGAAATCGCAAGGAACAGAGCCTCGATGCGTATCGCAAGGTCACCGGAGTTGAACACCCACGGATTGCGGTGTTCGAAGGAAATGATGAGCACGAATGCCCCCAGCGCGGCCAGCCGGCTGTGCCAGCCGATCGCCAGCGCCACCGAACACACCAGCAGCACGGCCCAGCCGATCAGTAGCGCACGATCACTGGTCCAGACTTCAAAAACGCCCCATCCGAAGACGCCCCCGGGCTGTTGCGGCACAACCCCGTGCGGACCGAACAGCTGGTACAGATCGGGTAGCAGCGAAACAGTCCAGCCGATCGCGAGCACGCCGAACGCCATCCTGACCAAGCCGAGCGGGTAGGCCGGCTGCGGTTGGAACCAAAACGTCCGCCATGCCTGCACCGCGGCCGCAAACCACGGCCGCCCACCGCTTTCCGGCTCGGTCATCGCCGTCCGGTGAGGATCTCGTCGTAGAGAATCTCCTGCCCGCGGGTTATCGGACCGCCGCTGCCCGGCGCTGGTAACAACTCGGTACGCAACAGCATCTGCACGCGTACCGCGCGCTCCGAGGGTCCGGTGAGCCGGTGAACAACCCAATGCGCCACGCCGGCTCGGATCGCGGGCTGACGGACCAGGTTCTCCTTGAGCTTCTGCCAGCGATACCAGGCGAATGCCCCCACCACCCGGTCACCGCGCGGATTCGTCCACACCCGCTGGTCGCCGTCGGCCATGATGACCCGCACTTCGACGAACTCCAAGCGCCGCAACGGTTCCGGGGCATACACTCGCCAGTCCTGCTCCAGCCCCGTCGCCGATGCAACCGGCTGCAGGACGGGCGCAACCCGCCGCTTGAGTTCGGCATCGGGCAGACTCCACACCACGCCGATGAGCAGCACCACCACGACCAAGACGCTGATCGCTGCCTCGCCGGCCCGCGACCCTTCGAATCGCTGCCCCAACGTCGACAACTTCCAGCGGTCCAGCGCCAGCTCCTTTCCGGCCTTGTCATCGGTCGAACCGGCGTGTCAGCGCCTGCCGATCCACCTTGCCGATGCCACGCATCGGAAGCGTATCGAGGATATGCAGTTCGCGTGGCGCAGCAGTGACGTCCAGCGTCTGTGTCACGTGTGCGCGCAGCGTGTCGAGTGCCAGTTGCTCATAACCATCTGCGACCACCACGGCCGCCACCACCCGCTGACCCAGCCGGTCGTCGGCGACGCCGAACACCGCGCAGTCGGCCACCGCGGGGTGGCTGCGCAACGCCGCCTCCACCGGCTGCGGCAGCACCGTCAACCCGCCGGTGCTGATCGCCTCGTCAGCTCGGCCCCGCACCATGAGCACACCCGAATCATCCACAGCCCCAATATCATCGGTGCGAAACCAGCCCGGCTCGGCGAACGGGTCGGGATCCGGCCGGTTGCGATAACCCTTGGCCAGAGTCGCGCCGCCGATCACGATGCGGCCATCGCCCTCCAGCCGCAGCCGCACCCCGTCGAGCGGGATCCCGTCGTAGACGCAGCCGCCGGCCGTCTCGCTCATCCCGTACGTGCGCACCACCGTGATACCCGCGCTCGCGGCGGCCTCCAGCATCGGCCGGGGGGCCGGGCCGCCGCCGATCAGCACGGCGTCCACCTCAGCGAGTGCGGCAGTCGCTGCCCGATCGGTCAGCGCCTTGACCAACTGCGCTGCGACCAGCGCGGTATAGCGCCGACCGGAGCCGAGTTCCCTTACCGCAGAAGGTAATTCGGTCACATCGAACCCAGCCGAGACATCCAATTCGACGGGAACACTACCGGCCAGCAGGCTGCGCACCAGCACCTGCACACCCGCGATGTGATGCGGCGGCAACGCCAGCAGCCACCGGCCCGGTCCGCCGAGCCGGTCATGGGTGGCCGCCGCGCTGGCAGTCAGCGCAGCGGCGGTCAACATCGCGCCCTTGGGCGCGCCGGTGGTTCCGGACGTCGTCACCACCAGGGCGATGTCGTCGTCGATCTCCTCGCCGACCCGCAATGCCGATAGCTCAGGGCGACTGTCTGCGGCTATGGGGACAAAGGCGGAATCGCGGCCATCCAAGACTCGTTCCAGCGCGGGTAGCAGCGAGTGCGCCGAGAGGCCCGGCGCTACCGGGAGTGCGCGCAGGACGGCTATCCGGCCTCCTCGTCGCGCGCGTTGTCTAACGGCCAACCTTTGGCGGCCAAACGTTCCCGAACCCGTTCGATATCCGCCGGGTTTGGCAGCTCATCGGTGAACTGGGTGATCACCACCCCGATGTCGATGTGATCGAAGTCGCCGCGCTGCATCAACTCCCGGGCCACGTCCTTGACCTCGTCGTTGGTCAGCCGACGCGACAGCAGCGCGAGCAGCGGGAAGTAGTCCGTGGGCGGAACGCCGTCGGGATATCCGGCGCGCAACCACGCGACGATCGTGTTCAGGAAACGATTCACACTGCGTCAACTTCCCCGCGGAGGCCTCCGCCACGCCTGTGCAGCCAATAAACTTCGATCCTACGTAGGTTTCGCGCCCATGATGTACCACCCGGTGTGGTATCCGATGAAGTCCCGGGCGATGAACAACACGCCGACGATGACCGCCGTCAGCACCAGCGCGTAGCACAGCCAGCTCAGCGCGGTCAGCACCGGACGTTTCCGCGTAATGGCGTCGCCGCTGATACCGGCGCCCGCGGTGCCGACTCGCACCCCGAGTGCGAACAACGCCGGCAGCGCCGCGCCGACGAGCAAGCCGAACACCAAGATCCGGAGTGTGGCGTGGTAGTTGAACCAGGTCGTCATGGGATGCGCGCGTTCTCCGTAGCGGTGGCGTCGAGGACAATTTTCGGGATTTGCGGGTCGAGCTCGGGCGTCTGCCCGTTAGGCGATTCGAGCCCCGCGGTCAGAGTGCCCTCCCACTCGTGATTGACGTTGTTGTGGTCGATGCGCACCTTGCGCGACTGCAGCCAGATGGCCAGTGCAGTTCCAGACAGCAGGATGAAACCGACGATCACGCCGAGGTAGCCGCCGATGTGGTGCACCAGCACATAGGTGACGGCGCCGACGATGCCGGCCGACGGCAGGGTGATCAGCCAGGCGGTCACCATCCGGCCGGCCACTCCCCAGCGCACTTCCGCTCCGGGTTTGCCCACGCCGCTGCCCAGCACGGATCCGGTTACCACCTGAGTCGTGGAAAGCGCGTACCCGAAGTGCGCGGACAGCAAAATGATTGCCGCCGAAGACGATTCGGCGGACATGCCTTGGGGCGGCTTGATCTCGACAATTCCCTTGCCCATGGTGCGGATGATTCGCCAGCCGCCGAAGTAGGTGCCCGCCCCCATCGCCAACGCGCAGGCCACGATGACCCACAGCGGCGGCAGGGCGGCGGTCCTGCTGACCGCGCCGTATGAGATCAGCGCCAGAAAGATCACGCCCATGGTCTTCTGGGCGTCGTTGGTGCCGTGTGCCAACGAGACCAGCGACGCCGAGAAGATCTGCCCGCGGCGGAAGGCTGCCTCGCTGCGCTTCTCCGGGACGCCGCGATTGAGCCGGTAGACCAGCCAGGTGCCGACCGCACCGACCACGGTGGCCAGTACGGCTGCGATGACGGCCGGTATCAGCACCCGCGACACCACTCCGGTCCAGATCACCCCGTGTCCGCCGACCGCGGCGATCATGGCACCGACGATGCCACCGATCAGGGCATGCGAGGAACTCGACGGGATGCCGAGCAGCCAGGTCAGCAGGTTCCAGACGATGCCACCGACCAGCCCGGCGAAGACCAGTTCCAGGGTCACCAGATGACCGTTCACCAGGTCCTTCGCGATCGTCGCAGCGACAGCGGTGGACAGGAACGCTCCCAATAGGTTCAGCACCGCCGACAGCGTTACCGCAACCTTTGGCTTTAGCGCGCCGCTGGCAATGGAGGTGGCCATGGCGTTGCCGGTGTCGTGGAACCCGTTGGTGAAGTCGAATGCGAGTGCTGTGATCACGACGATGATCAGAAGGAACAACTCAAGGTTCACGGGGCCAATTCTGGGGGTCCGCGCGTCCGAATGTCGATCAAACCGCGCTGTGAATTACGGGTGGCTCCGATTCGTCGCCCGAAGTTCGCTTCCGGTTAACCTTCGACCTGGCGACGTTCACCGCGGGTGTCGCGGCGCAGCGGGTGGTCCGGCGGTATCTGGACGAAGATCAGCGTCACGCCGTCGGGATCGGTCACGTGCATCTCGTGCAGACCCCACGGCTCGCGACGG
Source organism: Mycobacterium fragae (assembly GCF_002102185.1). Classification (GTDB taxonomy): domain Bacteria; phylum Actinomycetota; class Actinomycetes; order Mycobacteriales; family Mycobacteriaceae; genus Mycobacterium; species Mycobacterium fragae. The sequence continues at coordinate 176,205 of NZ_LQOW01000024.1, read as the reverse complement.
GCCTCGCGGGTGATCGGCACACCCCGGCTCTCCAGCTCGGCCTGCGTCGCGACCACGTCGCGCACCTGGAGCCACAGCGCCCCGGGAAACGGCCCGCCGGGTTGGTCCGGCGCGCCGTGGCCCGCTAGCTCGATCAGCGATTGTCCGGCGTAAAACACTGTGCCCGAACCGTATTCGCGGGCGATCGCCAACCCTACCTCGTCTCGGTAAAACCTCAGCGAGCGCTGATAGTCCGCCGGCCGAAACAACGTCCGGCTGGCCAGGATCTCCATGTCCTCGTGTCTATCACGCGGTGTCCGTCGTGGACTGCATGTTGCGGCGTTTCATCAGCGAGGTCGCCCCCTCCGGACTCACCATGTCGAGCGCTTTGATCGCAAGCGCCATCCGCGGTGCGATCCGGATCGGACGTCGGCGGGCCGCGGTGATCATCCACTCCGCGGCCTCCTCGGCCGTCAGCCCCGGCCGGTTGGCGAAGGCTTTCGTCGGCGCCACCATCGGGGTGTGCACCAGTGGGTAGTACAGCGTGGTCGAGTGCACGCCGTGGCGCGACCACTCGGTTTCGATCACCCGACTCACCGATGCCAGCGCCGTTTTCGATGCGTTGTACACCGCGAAAAGCGGTGACGCTTCGCTGAACACCCCCCACGTCGCGACGTTGATGATGTGCCCGTCGCCGCGCTCGATCATCCCGGGTGCGATGCCGCGGATCAGCCGCAGCGGCGAATAGTAGTTGAGCACCATGGTCCGCTCGACGTCGTGCCAGCGTTCCAGCGACTCGGCCAGCGGGCGGCGGATGGACCGGCCGGCGTTGTTCACCAGGATGTCCACCCCGCCGAGGCGGTCCTGGACGTCGGCGACCAGCCCGTCGACGGCCTCCATGTCGGACAGGTCGCAGGGGATGGCGATCGCGGCGCCGCCGGCGTCTTCGATGCGGCCCACCACCGCATCCAGCAGCTCTTTGCGGCGGGCCACGGCGACCACTGTCGCGCCGTGGCGGGCGAACTGCTCGGCGCCGCTTTCCCCGATGCCGGAGGAGGCGCCGGTGACGAGGATGCGCTTGCCGGCGAGGTCGATGGGCTTGGCCGCGGGCCGGTAGAGCTGCAGGTGCGGCGTGATGGGTGGCCGCATGGTCGTCAGGGCGATCTGCTCGGCGACTCGGCGCAGCGGACTCTTACTCATGCTTCGAGAGTCTATGCATCACACTCGAGCGCCTCAGAAGTAGCGGGGGAACCGGCTCCAGTCCGGTGGTCGCTTCTCCAGGAATGCGTCGCGGCCCTCGACTGCCTCGTCGGTCATGTACGCCAACCGGGTGGCCTCGCCGGCGAACAGTTGCTGGCCCACCAGGCCGTCGTCGATCAGGTTGAATGCGTACTTCAGCATCCGTTGCGCCTGAGGCGATTTCGCGTTGATCTCGGCCGCCCACTGCACACCCGTCGACTCCAATTCGGTGTGGTCGACAACGGCGTTGACGGCGCCCATCGCGTGCATCTGCTCGGCCGTGTAGTCGTGGCCTAGAAAGAAGATCTCCCGGGCGAACTTCTGGCCCACCTGCCGGGCCAGATAGGCGCTGCCGTATCCGCCGTCGAAGCTGCCGACATCGGCGTCGGTCTGCTTGAACCGGGCGTGCTCACGGCTGGCCAGGGTGAGGTCGCAGACCACGTGCAGGCTGTGGCCGCCGCCGGCCGCCCACCCGTTGACCAGGCAGATCACCACCTTCGGCATGAACCGGATCAGCCGCTGCACCTCGAGGATGTGCAGCCGGCCGGCGCGGGCGGGGTCCACGGTGTCGGCGGTCTCACCGGAGGCGTACTGATAGCCGCTGCGCCCGCGGATGCGTTGGTCGCCCCCGGCGCAGAACGCCCAACCGCCGTCTTTCGGCGACGGCCCGTTTCCGGTCAACAGCACCACGCCGACGTCGGGGGACATCCGGGCGTGGTCGAGCACCCGGTACAGCTCGTCGACGGTGTGGGGGCGAAAGGCGTTGCGCACCTCCGGACGGTTGAATGCGACCCGCACGGTGGCGTCGCTGACGTGGCGGTGGTAGGTGATATCGGTCAACTCGGCGTATTCGTCAACCGGCCGCCAGTCATCGGGATGAAATGGGTTGTCGCTCAAGGCTCTTGGACTCCATCATGGTCGATACTGAGGCTGCCGCAGGTTATCGTCTGGGCGGCGGTCACCGCCGGATCCTGCGCAGAGCGCGCGGTTACGGTGTCCGAGCGGCCGATGCTGGCAATCGTGCCGTTCAGGTTGATTTCGGTGCGCCGGACCGTCCACTGGTCATTGTGTTGCAGTGCTTGCAGTCCGGCCAGGCGGGGCCCGTCGCCGAGATCGGCGCAGCCGACGCCGGTGCCGGTGCCGCGCCGGTTCTCCAGGTCGAACAGGAATGGCGCACCTTGGTTGTCGACGACGGTTTGGATTCGGCAGTCGGCGAATCCGTACAGGTGCGCGCCGCGGCCGTCGCTGACGATGATCTGGTGGCTGCCGTCCTGTTGTGCGTCGATAGCCAAGGCGCGCAGCGGAAGTGGGCTGGCGGTCGTGATCTCCACGTCGCTGACGGCCCCGCTGGCGGTGCTGACGCCGACGAACCGGTGGGTCGCCCCGTCGGTTTTCCGCACGCCGCCGATCCACAACGCGTCCGGCAGCCCATCGCCGTCGAGGTCGTCGACCTGGAGTTGCACGGCCCGCGGCGGCGGAGGCTCCCCTCCGGCGGGGCAGGCCGCGGCGGCGGCGGGTGGCGCGGTTCGCACCGCGGTTGCCAGCGCGGCTAACGCGAGTGAGGCAGCCAGGAGCCGGGGCAGCATCGGATCAGGCCGGGTCCAGGCGGAACACCGCGCAGCGGCCGGCCAGCGCCTCGAACTCCTCCGGTCGGCCGTCGGTGACCAGACCGGAGCGCTTCATGAAGCCGACGCCGGTGGGCACTTCGGTGGGCCATAGCCGTAACAGCGGGCGGGCCTCATCGGCGGGAAGTTCGACCAGGCGAACGTGCTCGTGGCGTCGCCCGCGCCTGACCGTCGCTTTCTCGGCGGCGCGGACGTTGGCCACCCAGTCCGCACCGGGGAAGCCGCCGACGATGTATTCCTTGCCGTCGACCGTCATCGGGGTGACCGGTGTCGAGCGGGGCTGCCCGGATTTTCGTCCTGGCACGGTCAACACCACCGGCCCTTCACCGCCGAATCGCATACCCAGCCGCGACATCTGGATGAATACCTTGTTGGCCGGCTTGAGCCACCACGGCGGCCTGATGCGCTCAGTCACGGCACCGACGCTACCGCCCCGGCCACTTAAGCGCCGAGTGTGCGCCTAGCCGCACGTTCGGATGCCAATGTGCGGCCAGCGGCACATTGGCCGAGCTTCTAACCGACCGCCCGGCCCGCACCTTCCCAGAACTGGGCGCGCACCGACTTCTTGTCCGGTTTGCCCAGCCCGGTCAGCGGCAGCGAGTCGACGACCACCACCCGCTTGGGCGACTGCACCGAGCCCTTGCGCTCCTTGACCGCGGCCTGGATCTTGGCGGTCATCGCCTCGATCGCATCGTCATCGCGGGGGGCATCGGAGCGCAACACCACCACCGCGGTGACGGCCTCGCCCCATTTGTCGTCCGGCGCCCCGACCACGCACACCTGCGCGATCGCCGGATGCTCGGCCACGACGTCCTCGACCTCGCGGGGGAACACGTTGAACCCGCCGGTGACGATCATGTCCTTGACCCGGTCGACGATGTAGTAGAAGCCGTCCTCGTCCTCGCGGGCCATGTCGCCGGTGTGCAGCCAACCGTCGCGGAAGGTTTCGGCAGTCGCTTCGGGCAGATTCCAGTAGCCGCCGGCCAAAAGCGGTCCGCTGACGCAGATTTCACCGACTTCGCCCTGCGGCACTGGTTTGCCGTCGAGGTCCAACAGCGCGGTGCGGGCGAACAGCGTCGGGCGCCCGCACGACGTCAGCCGCTTCTCGTCGTGATCGCTCTTAGCCAGGTAGGTGATCGCCATCGGCGCTTCGGACTGCCCGTAGTTCTGGGCGAAGATCTTGCCGAACCGCCGGATCGCCTCGGCCAGTCGCACCGGGTTGATCGCCGACGCGCCGTAATAGACCGTCTCCAGCGACGACAAGTCCCGGGTGTGCGAATCCGGGTGGTCCATCAGCGCGTAGAGCATCGACGGCACCACAAACGTGGCCGTAATGCGCTTCTCCTCAATGGTTTTCAACACCTCAGCCGGGTCGAACTTGGGCAGCACGTACATCTGGCCGCCCTTGACCAACGTCGGCAGAAAATACGCCGCCCCGGCATGAGACAGCGGAGTGATCATCAAAAACCTTGGCTCCTCCGGCCATTCCCATTCGGCGAGCTGAATCGTCGTCATAGTGGCGATCGACTGCGCGGTGCCCATCACGCCCTTGGGTTTGCCGGTGGTGCCGCCGGTGTAGGTCAATCCGATGACCTGGTCCGGCGGCAGGTCCGCGGCCACCAGCGGCTGCGGGTCGTACTTGGCTGCCTCCGCGGACAAATCGACGGCCACATCCTTGAGCTCATCGGGCACCGGGCCGATGGTCAGGATCTGCTTGAGCGAGTCCACCCGCTCCAGCAGCCGCTGCGCGCGCTCGACGAACATCGGGTTGGGGTCGATGATCAGCGAGCTGATCCCGGCGTCGGAGAGCACATAGGCGTGGTCGTCCAGCGAGCCCAGCGGATGCAAAGCGGTACGCCGATAACCCTGGGTCTGGCCGGCGCCGATGATCAACAGCACTTCGGGACGGTTGAGCGACAACAGCCCCACGGACGCGCCGGTGCCGGCGCCCAGCGCCTCGAACGCCTGGGTGTACTGGCTGATCCGCTCGGCCATCTGGCCGCCGGTCAGCGTGGTGTCTCCAAGGAACAGCACCGGCTTGTCCTTGTGGCGCTTGAGCGCGCCGACCAGCAGGTGGCCGTTGTGGGTCGGGTGGCGCAACAGCTCGTCGTTCATGACGCTAAGACTAGAACGTGTTACAGAATCAGCCGAGCCCCGCCCGAAAATCGGCTTACGTCGCAGCTTGGGCGCGCCATTGGATTTCCTTCTGGACGTATTCGTTGTCCTGCGGGAACTCGTCGGTCTCGTGGACGCGGCGGACCTCCAGGCTGGTGCCCGGGCCCAGCGGGCAGCGGGTGGCCCACTGCTGAGCTTCTTCCTTCGAGGACACTCCGATGATCCAGAACCCGTTGAGCAGCTCACCGTGATACGGCTCGTCAGATACCGTGGGCGTCGCGGAACAGAAGTCGACGACGAAGCCCTCCTCTGGTCCGGCCAGTCCCTCGCCGGCCAGCAGCACCCCGGCCTCGATAAGCGACTCGTTGTAGCGGCCCATCGCGGTCAGGATCTCGTCGAACGGGACGTCCTTGGCGGCCTCCTGCGCCTCAGGGTTCGACCGCATGATCATCATGTAGCGCATCGCTGACTCCTCTCATTCTCGAATGTTCACCACTACTGACTCGCACTGGCGCCGTTTCTCATCGCGCGCAAGTGGGCCGCAAGTAGGATCGCCGCTCATGGCGGACGCCGACATCGTGGTCACCGGCACCGTGCTGACTGTCGACGACGCGCAGCCCACTGCCGAGGCGCTCGCCGTTGCCGAGGGCCGGATCATCGCCGTGGGCAGCCGCTCGGATGTAAGCAGTCTGGCCGGCTCCAGGACCCGGACCATCGATGTCGGTGACGGCTGCGTCATGCCGGGTTTCGTTGAGGCGCACGGTCATCCGCTGATGGAGGCGGTCGCTCTGTCGGATCGCATCGTCGACATCCGCCCGGTCACCGTCCGCGATGCCGACGAAGTCGTCGACGCCATCCGCCGCGAAATCACCAAACGCGGATCGGCCGGGGCCTACCTGAACGGCTGGGATCCGTTGCTGCAACCCGGACTTCCCGAGCCGACGCTGAGCTGGCTCGACGACATCGCGCCGGACGGGCCGCTGGTGATCCTGCACAACTCCGGGCACAAGGCGTATTTCAACTCGCACGCCGCCCGCAAAGCCGGCCTCAACCGTGACACGCCCGACCCCAAGGGCGCCCGATACGGCCGCGACGCCGACGGCGAGCTCGACGGCACCGCCGAGGAGACCGGCGCGGTGTTCCCACTGCTGGGCGCAGCCATCCAGCCCGGCGACTATCCGGCCATGCTGCTTGCCGAGTGCGCCCGTCTCAACCGCGCGGGGCTGACCACCTGCTCGGAGATGGCGTTCGACCCGGGATTTCGGCCACTGGTCGAGAACCTGCGCGGGCAGCTGACGGTGCGGTTGCGCACCTACGAAATCTCCAACCCGCAGCTGACCACCGACGCCAAACCGGGCGACGGCGACGACATGCTGCGCCAGGTCGGCATCAAGATCTGGGTAGACGGCTCACCGTGGATCGGCAACATCGATCTGTCGTTCCCGTATCTCGACACCGCCGCGACCCGCACCATCGGAGTGCCGCCCGGCTCCTGCGGGCACGCCAACTACACCCGCGAACAGCTGGCCGAAATCGTCGAAGCCTACTTCCCGTTGGGCTGGCCGATGGCCTGCCACGTCATGGGCGACGCCGGCATCGACACCATCCTCGACATCTACGAACAGGCACTGCAGCGCTGGCCCCGCCCCGACCACCGATTGCGGCTCGAACACGTCGGCGCCATCCGGCCCGACCAACTGCACAGAGCTGCGGGACTCGGCGTCACCTGCAGCATTTTCGTCGACCAAATCCACTACTGGGGCGATGTCATCGTCGACGGACTGTTCGGCATGGAGCGCGGATCTCGTTGGATGCCAGCAGGGTCCGCGGTTGCCACCGGGATGCGCATCTCACTGCACAACGATCCACCGGTCACTCCGGAGGAGCCGCTGCGCAACATCAGCGTCGCCGCGACAAGGATCGCGCCGAGCGGTCGAGTGCTGGCGCCTGAGGAGCGGTTGACCGTCGAGCAGGCCATCCGCGCGCAGACCATCGACGCCGCCTGGCAGCTGTTCGCCGACGACGTGATCGGCTCGCTTGAGGTCGGCAAATACGCGGATCTGGTTGTGTTGTCAAAGGATCCGCGGACGGTCCCAACTGAAGAGATCGCCGACCTCGACGTGCGCGCCACCTTCCTGGCGGGACGGCAGGTCCACGGGGAGTGAAGCCGCCGCTGGACGACATCCTGGACCGGCTGCATGTGGTGGCACTGCCGATGCGGGTGCGCTTCCGCGGCATCACCACCCGCGAGCTTGCGCTGATCGACGGCCCGGCCGGCTGGGGAGAATTCGGCGCCTTCCTCGAATACGACCACCCCGAAGCCGCGCACTGGCTGGCCTCGGCGCTCGAATCCGCCTACAGCGCACCGCCGCCCCCACGACGTGACCGAATCCCCATCAACGCCACAGTCCCCGCCGTGCCCGCCGCTCAGGTTCCCGACGTGCTGGCCCGCTTCCCGGGCGCGCGCACCGCCAAGGTCAAGGTCGCCGAACCCGGGCAGACGCTGGACGACGACGTCGCCCGCGTCGACGCCGTCCGTGCCCTGGTACCCACCGTTCGGGTCGACGCCAACGGCGCCTGGACCGTCGCGCAGGCCGTCGAGGCCGCTCGAGCGCTCACCGCGACCGGGCCGCTGGAATACCTCGAGCAGCCGTGCAAAACCGTGGAAGAGCTGGCCGAGCTGAGGCGCCGCATAGATGTGCCGCTTGCCGCCGACGAAAGCATCCGCAAGTCCGACGACCCGTTGAAGGTCGTGCGCGCGAAAGCGGCCGATGTCGCGGTGCTGAAAGTTGCTCCGCTGGGCGGTGTTTCAGCTTTGCTGAAAATCGCCGCGCAGATCGACATCCCCGTCGTGGTTTCCAGCGCACTGGACTCGGCGGTCGGGATCGCCGCAGGGTTGACGGCGGCCGCCGCACTGCCGGAACTGAACCATGCCTGCGGGCTGGGCACGGGCGGCCTGTTCGCCGAGGACGTCGCCGAGCCGATGACGCCGCGCGACGGCTATCTGCCCGCCGCATCTGTCACTCCCGATCCGGCGCGGCTGCAGGTATTGGCGGCCCCGCCGCCGCGACGCCAGTGGTGGATCGACCGGGTTAAGGCCTGCTACCCGCTCGTGTCCTAATCTGTGGGATACCCGACCTAGACGACACGACCCAGGTCCTCGACACTGACAGCTATGACCCGCAACCTCTTGTTTCTTGGCTTTCCCGGGATGCAGACCCTGGACGTCGTCGGCCCGCTGGAGGTGTTCGCCTCGGCGTCACAGCTGCTGGCGGCCAAAGGCCACGACGGCTACCAGACCGTCGTGGTCTCCGGCGACGGTCAACCCGTGACGACGAGTTCCGGGTTGACCATCGCGACCACCGAACTGCCCGATCCAGGCCAACCGGTCGACACCGTAGTGCTGCCCGGCGGAGCCGGTGTGCACGCCGCCCGGGCCGACTCGCGCGTCATCGAGTGGATCCGGGCGGCCGCGGCCGGCAGTCGGCGGGTGGCCAGCGTGTGCACCGGGGCCTTCCTGGCCGCGCAAGCCGGGCTGCTGGACGGCTGCGTCGCCACCACGCACTGGGCGTCGGCCGACCGGCTGGCAAGCGAATTCCCTTCCATCGTCGTCGATCCCGACCCGATTTTCGTGCGCAGCTCCGAGAAGGTGTGGACGGCGGCGGGTGTGACCGCGGGCATCGACCTGGCCCTGTCGCTCGTGGAAGACGACCACGGCACCGAGCTGGCGCAGACCGTCGCCCGGTGGCTGGTGCTCTACCTGCGTCGGCCCGGTGGCCAGACCCAGTTCGCCGCGCCGGTGTGGATGCCGCGCGCCAAGCGAGAGCCGATACGCGACGTCCAGGAGGCCATCGAGGCCGAGCCTGGGGGCGAGCACAGCATCGCGGAGCTGGCCCGTCGAACCGACATGAGCCCAAGGCATTTCACCCGGGTGTTCACCACGGAGGTCGGCGAATCACCCGGGGCCTACGTCGAACGTGTCCGCACCGAGGCCGCACGCCGCCAGCTCGAGGAAACCGATGACACGGTGGCGACCATCGCGGCGCGTTGCGGCTTCGGATCCGCAGAAAGTATGCGGCGCAACTTTGTTCGTCGCATCGGCATATCGCCCGACCAGTATCGCAAGACCTTTGCCTAACCAGAGGAGAACCTATGCAAATCGCGATCGTGCTCTATCCCGGCTTCACCGCACTGGATTTCATCGGACCCTACGAAGTGCTGCGCTGGCTGCCGAAAGCCGAGGTTCGCTTCCTCTGGCATGAGCCGGGGCCCGTGACTGCCGACTCCGGCGTGCTCGTCGTCGGCGCAACCCACTCCTTTGACGAAACACCGTCTCCCGACGTCGTTTTGGTGCCCGGCGGTATGACGTCGGTGGAGCATGCCCGCGACGAGAAGCTGCTGGACTGGGTGCGTCAGGCCCATCAGACCGCGACGTGGACGACGTCGGTGTGCTCCGGCTCGATCATCCTGGCCGCCGCCGGCCTGCTCGACGGCAAGCGCGCTACATCGCACTGGATGGCGCTGAGCGCCTTGAAGGCCTTGGGCGCCATACCGGTCGGCGACGAACGGGTTGTAGCAGAGGGGGAACCCGGAAAAAGAATCGTGACCTGTGCCGGAGTATCTGCGGGTATCGACCTGGCCTTGTGGCTTGCGGGCCAGATCGCCGGGGACGACCGCGCGAAGGTCATCCAGTTGTCGATGGAATACGACCCCCAGCCCCCGTTCGACTCCGGGCACATGTCGAAGGCGTCGGCGAAGACCAAGGCGACCGCCACCGCGCTGATGGCCCGCGATGTGGCCAAACCGGCCCAGCTGAAGGCGGGCACCCTGCTGATGTGGAATCATGCCCTGGATGCTGCCCGGGCCAAGGTCGCGCGCCGCTGACCGAAAGAAGCCGACGCGCCCGCGATTGCTGCAGTTGAGAGCGTACTTTCCGCCATATGCTTGGCGGATGCGACGGCTCGGACTCATGGCGATCGCGGTGTTAGCCGTGGCCGGGTGCGTCGGATGCACGTCGACCGTCCCGGGGACCGCGGTCGCCCGCGACATTCCGCGAGCGTCGGCCCCGGCGCCGGCGCGCGGCCTGAGGGGATTGCTGCTCAGCCTCGACGAGATGAAGCAAGTCCTGAAGTTCTCCGGTCTGGCCAGCCAACAGGCCTGGAGCCAGCCTGACCCGCGCGGGACGTTTCGGCCCGATCGCTGCGTCGGCGCTGTGTTCAGCGGGATGGCAGGATCCTATGACGGCAGCGGCTACCGCGACTTCTATGAAGTCAGACAGCAGGACGCCAGCGTAGGAGGCTGGTCGCACTGGGTCGATCAGGGCATCGCTGCATTCGACAATTCAGTGGCCGCAAAGGGTTTCGTGGCCAAACAGGTCAGCCAATGGCGGCGATGCGCGGGCCGGCAGTTCAGCTACGCGTTTCCGTACCCGGACGAGTGGCGGGACCCGTACGTCATCGGCAACACCCTGGATTCCGGTTGCGTGACGATGATCAGCAACGTGGTCCCGCACGACGAGCGCTACACGGACATCCGGGTATTGGCGGCGAAGTCCAACCTCGTGGTCGACCTGCAGTTCACCGGATTCGACCTGACCGATGAGCCGATGACGGCGACCTCTCGGATCCTGGATCGCATCGCGTCGGGAGGCCGTGACTGCGCGTTCTGGGGCTAAGCCCGCTGGGTGACCCGCCACAGCCGCCGGGGCAGGTCTCCTTCCTCGAAGGCATGCACCTCGATCAGCGTCCAGCCGTTCGCGAGGCCCTCGACGAGATCGCGGGTGAAGAAATGCACGGCAAAGCCACCGTGCTCGTAGATGTCGTCGCCGTGGGCGATGCCGGCGCCGTAGTGGGCATCGCCGGTATGCCGGACGGTGTAGACGAAAATCCCGCCCGGCCTTAGTACCCGGCGTACCTCGTCGACGAGCGCGTGAATCTGCTTGGTGGACAGCGCCATACACAGCAGCATGTGCGCGAAAACGGCGTCAACGGACGCGTCGGGCAGCGGAAGCGGGTCGCGGACGTCATGCCTGGTTGTAGTCAGGCGCTCATCGATGCCCGACGCCTGGGCGGCCTCGCGCAGCTGCCGCAGACCGATGTCGCTGAAATCCAGCGCGTGCACTGCGAAACCCTCACCGGCGAAAAACAGCGCGTCGCGGCCGTGGCCGGCCCCCAGCTCGAGCACGTGGCGGGCGCCCGCGCCCTGGAAGATGTCGGCGGCGTAGACGGCCGCGGCGGAGGGCTGGTTGCCATACATGGCCGGGTGGGCGGCATAGCTGGTGTCCCAGTGGTCGCGCTGCCGGTCGCCTGGCATGTCAGCCATTTTGCGCTGCTGAAGCGTCCGGGCTGAGCAGCGCGACGCACGCCGCGAGCCATCGCGTAGGTTCACACGCGTGACCAACTTGGCTTACGACGACCGCGGGAGCGGTGAACCCGTGCTTTTCATCGCCGGCCATGGCGGTGCCGGACGCACCTGGCACCTGCATCAGGTCCCGGCGTTCCTGGCGGCCGGCTACCGGGTCATCACCTTCGACAACCGCGGGGTGGGCGCGACGGCGAACGCCGAGGGTTTCACGACCCAGACCATGATTGCCGACACCGCGGCGATGATCGAATCCCTCAATGCCGCTCCGGCCCGCATCGTCGCCGCGTCGATGGGGGCGTACATCGCCCAGGAGCTGATGCTGTCCCGGCCCGATCTGGTCAGCAAGGCGGTGCTGATGGGTACTCGCGGCCGGCTGGATCACGTGCGCGAATTCTTCCACACCGCCGAAGCCGAGATGGCCGCCTCCGGCATCGAGCTACCGCCCTCGTACGACGCGAAAGTCCGGTTGCTGGAGAGCTTTTCCCCCAAGACACTGAACAACGACGCCGCCGTCGCCGACTGGATCAGCATGTTCACCATGTGGCCGTCGAAGCTCACCCCGGGCACGCGCTGCCAGCTCGATATCACGCCGCGGAACAACCGGTTGCCCGCCTACCGCAGCATCACCGCGCCCGTGTTGGTGATCGGTTTCGCCGACGACCAGATGACGCCGCCGCACCTGTGCCGTGAGGTGGCCGACGCCATTCCCAACGGCCGTTACCTCGAATTAGCCGATGCCGGGCATCTCGGGTTCCTCGAGCGCCCGCAGGAGGTGAACGCCGCGGCGCTGCAGTTCTTCGCCGGCATGGCCGCCTAGGGCCACTGACTAGGCTGTAGGGGTGAATCCCTCGACGGCACAGGCCCGCGTCGTCGTCGACGAGCTGATCCGCGGCGGGGTCCGCGACGTGGTGCTGTGCCCCGGCTCGCGCAATGCCCCGCTGGCTTTCGCGCTGCAGGACGCCGACCGGGCCGGCCGGATCCGGCTGCACGTCCGCATCGACGAGCGCACCGCCGGGTATTTGGCCATCGGCCTGGCGATCGGGGCGGGCGCGCCGGTGTGCGTCGCGATGACGTCGGGTACCGCGGTGGCCAACCTGGGTCCGGCAGTCGTGGAGGCCAACTACGCGCGGGTGCCGCTGATCGTGCTGTCGGCCAACCGGCCCTACGAGCTATTGGGCACCGGCGCCAACCAGACCATGGAGCAGCTGGGCTACTTCGGCACCCAGGTGCGCGCCACGATCAGCCTGGGCCTCGCGGAGGATGCGCCCGAGCGGATGCCGGAGTTCAACGCAACCTGGCGATCGGCCACCTGCCGGGTATTGGCGGCCGCCACCGGCGCTCGCACCGCCAACGCCGGGCCGGTGCAGTTCGACATCCCGTTGCGCGAACCGCTGGTGCCCGACCCTGGCTCGGCGCCCACCCCGGCGGGTCGGCCGGGCGGCAAGCCCTGGACCTACACGCCGCCGGTCAGCTTCGACCAGCCGCTGGACATCGACCTGAGCCTGGATACCGTCGTGATCTCGGGCCATGGCGCCGGCACGCACCCGAATCTGGCGGCGTTGCCGACTGTCGCCGAGCCGACCGCCCCGCCGGCGGTCAATCCGCTGCATCCGCTGACGCTGCGGCTGCTGCACCCGCAGCAGGTGATCATGCTGGGCCGGCCCACCCTGCACCGGCCGGTGTCGGCCCTGCTGGCCGACCCGTCGGTGCCGGTCTATGCGCTGACCACCGGGCCGCGCTGGCCCGACGTGTCGGGCAATTCGCAAGCCACCGGCACCCGGGCGGTGGTCACCGGCGAGCCGAACCCGGCATGGCTGCACCGCTGCGCGGAGCTCAACCGGCACGCGATCGCCGCGGTGCGCGAGCAGCTCAAGGCCCACCCACTCACCACCGGCCTGCACGTGGCCGCTGCCGTCGCCGACGCGCTGCGGCCGGGTGACCAACTCGTGCTGGGCGCCTCCAACCCGGTGCGCGACGCGGCGCTGGTGGGCCTCAACCCGCACGGCGTCCAAGTGCGCTCCAACCGTGGCGTGGCCGGCATCGACGGCACGGTTTCTACCGCGATCGGCGCGGCGCTGGTGCACGACGGCCGCACCGTCGCGCTGATCGGCGACCTGACCTTCGTGCATGACAGCTCGGGGCTGCTGATCGGGCCGACGGAGCCGGTGCCGGAGCAGCTGACCATCGTGGTGTCCAACGACAACGGCGGCGGCATCTTCGAACTGCTCGAGCAGGGCGATCCGCGCTTCTCCGACGTCTCCTCCCGCGTGTTCGGCACGCCGCACGACGTCGACGTCGGCGCGCTGTGTCGCGCTTACCACGTCGAGAGCCGCCAGATCGAGGTCGACGAGCTCGCCAGCGCGCTCGACGAACCGGGCAGCGGCCTGCGGGTGCTGGAAGTCAAGGCCGACCGATCCTCGCTGCGCCAACTGCATGCCGCCATCAAGGCCGCGCTGTGATATCACCGAAAACCCTGGCGCACATCCTGATTCACGGTCGCACCGATGACGGCCCCAACACCTTGACGCGGCGCATCCTGCGCTGGACGCGGATCGGGGTGTTGATCGCCGTCGGTCTGGTCACCCTGCAGTCGGTGCTGCTGGTGGCTGGGGCGTGGCGCAACGACCTTGCCATCGAACGCAATATGGGTGTGGCGCAAGCCGAAGTGCTGAGCGCGGGGCCGCGGCGCTCCACCATCGAATTCGTCACCCCCGACCGGGTGACCTACCGTCCGGAGCTCGGCGTGCTGTATCCGTCCGAATTGGCGACGGGGATGCGGATTTACGTCGAGTACGACAAGCACAACCCGAATTTGGTGCGGGTGCAACACCGCAACGCCAAGCTGGCGATCATCCCGGCGGGGTCCATCGCGGTGGTGGGCTGGCTGGTCGCCGCCGCTGCGCTCGTCGGTCTGGCGTTGCTGGAAAAGCGCCTCGATCGTCAGCCGAGCAAGGTGTCCAGCCAAGCCGGATCCTGAAGATCGATGACCCGGTTGGTCTTGGGGTCGTAAACCGTTGGGGTGCTGGGGTTCTCCGGGTTCACCGCCTTCAGCCGAGCCCGGTTGGCGCCGTTCATCGCGGCGGTGTCGACGGCCGGAAGGCTGGCCGCGATCCGCATCGCAACCCACTCAGGCACACCGCTTTCGCGGGCCATCGCCGCCAGATCGTCGTTGTTCGGGCTGCCTCCGGTTCGATACAAGTTCTGCACAAAGGCCTGATAGACCGTCGCCGAGGTCGTTGGATCGGCGGCCAGAAACAGCGCATTGCTGACTCTGGCGGAGGTGTCGTTGTGATGCCTGTCGTCGAGGAACGTCAGCCACCGATAGGTCACCGCCAGTCGACCGGAGCCGAGGTTGTCGGCGATCTGTTGGCCATACGACGATTCGAATTCCGCGCAGTGCGGGCACTGCGGTTCGCAGAAAATCTCCAACTGCACGGGCGCATCGGCCGATCCGACCACCACGCCGTAGCCGTCGCCGCTGTGCGGCACGTCGGCGTAAGCCGTGCCGGCGCCGATTGTGACCAAACACACCGCCAATACACCCAGCCACCACCGCATATCTCGACCCCTCAGCAGTACATTTCGCACACCGTATGCTCGTCGGCAACCTTATCGACAGGCGGCGCTGACACCCTGAGGGTGTGCGCGTAGCGATCGTCGCGGAGTCCTTCCTCCCGCAGGTCAACGGCGTCAGCAACTCGGTGCTGCGGATCCTCGAGCATCTGCGCCGCACCGGTCACGAAGCTCTCGTCATCGCGCCGGACACCCCGCCCGGCCAGCCACCCGCCGATCGGATTCACGACGGCATCCGGGTGCACCGGGCCCCGTCGCGGATGTTCCCGAAGATCACATCGTTGCCGCTGGGCGTGCCGCTGCCGCGGATGCTGGGCGTGCTTCGTGGTTTCGAACCTGACGTGGTTCATCTGGCCTCCCCGGCGCTGCTCGGCTACGGCGGGCTGCAGGCCGCCCGGCGTCTCCATGTACCGACGGTGGCGGTATTCCAAACCGACGTCGCAGGTTTCGCCGCCGCCTATGGCATCGGAATGCTGTCACGCGCGGCGTGGGCATGGACCCGGCACCTGCACCGGCTCGCCGACCGCACGCTGGCGCCGTCCACCTCGGCGATGGAAGACCTTGCCGCGCACGGCATTCCGCGGGTGTATCAGTGGGCGCGCGGAGTCGACGTGACCACGTTCGTGCCGTCCGCGCGCGACGAGGCGCTCAGGCGCCAGTGGTCCCCGCAAGGCAAGCCGATCGTCGGCTTCGTCGGCCGGCTCGCGCCAGAGAAGCATGTGGAAAGGCTGGTGCGCCTGGCGCGTAGCGACGCCGTTCAGCTGGTCATCGTGGGTGACGGCGTCGACCGCGCCAAGCTGCAATCAGCAATGCCGACAGCGGTTTTCACCGGAGCGCTGTACGGCGAGCAGCTGGTCGCCGCATACGCCAGCATGGACGTCTTCGTGCATCCCGGTGAGCACGAGACGTTTTGCCAAGCTGTGCAGGAATCGCTGGCGTCGGGGCTGCCGGTGATCGCCCCCGACGTCGGCGGCCCACGCGACCTCGTGAGCCCGTGGCGCACCGGCCTGCTGCTTGGCGTCGACGAGTTCGAAGCGCGGCTGCCCACCGCCGTCGCGCATCTGCTCGACGAGCGGCCGCGGTATGCGGTGGCGGCCCGGCGCAGTGTGCTGTACCGCAGCTGGCCGGCGGTCTGCGACGAATTACTCGGCCACTACGAGGCGGTGCTGGGAAACCGAGGGAACCGGGTAGCGTCGACGGCGTGAGCCGCGCGACATTGGACAAGAATCCCCGTGAGGTCGCGTCGATGTTCGACGGCGTCGCCCGGCGCTACGACCTGACCAACACCGTGCTGTCACTCGGCCAGGATCGCTACTGGCGACGGGCCGCCCGCTCGGCGCTGCGGATCGGGCCGGGCGAGAAGGTCCTGGATTTGGCCGCGGGTACGGCGGTGTCGACGGTTGAGCTGGCCACCTCCGGCGCATGGTGTGTGGCGGCGGACTTCTCGGTCGGAATGCTCGCGGCCGGCCGCGGCCGCAACGTGCCGAAGGTGGCCGCCGATGCCACCCGGTTGCCGTTCGGCGACAACGTGTTTGACGCGGTCACCATCAGCTTCGGGCTGCGCAACATCGCCGACCGGCAGACGGCGCTACTGGAGATGGCTCGCGTCACCCGCCCCGGCGGCCGCTTGGTGGTGTGCGAATTCTCCACTCCCACCAGCCGGCTCTTCGCCACCGTTTACAAGGAGTACCTGATGCAGGCCTTGCCTCGAGTGGCGCGAACGGTGTCGAGCAACCCCGAGGCCTATGTCTATCTGGCCGAGTCGATTCGGGCCTGGCCTGACCAGGCCACGCTGGCGCATGAGATCTCGCGGGCCGGCTGGTCAGCAGTGCGCTGGCGCAACCTCACCGGCGGCATCGTCGCGCTGCACGCCGCCTACAAGCGCTGACCGGCCCACACTCAACGCAACTGACCGAGCGTCAGCGCGAACGTCGCGGCGTTGAGCGCCAGGAACAGCGAGGCAAGGCCGAACTGCGGGGAGATGTCGTCGGCCAGGACATGGGTGTACATCGCGCAGACAAAGAAGATGACCAGCCCCGCCGCCGCGGCGAGTCCAATGCCCGGAATCCACAGGCCCACAACAAGTCCCAGCGCGCCGAGCGTCTTGAGTGTGCCGATCGGAAATGTCAGCCAGGACAACGGCACCCCCGCCGCTTCCATACCCGGGATGATCGGCGCGAAGTGCGCCAGCGCGGCCACGCCGGAAAACCCGTTGAACGCGATCGCGATCAGTGTCACGACCAGGTAGGCCGTATGCATCAGCCGGCCGCTAGCGGGTCGAGGCGGAAAACCGCGATTCGGCCGGCGAGCGCCTCGACTTCGTCGGGTGTGCCCTCGCGCACCAGGCCGGCGCGCTTCAGGAAGCTCACCCCGATCGGGACTTCGACCGGAAACGCGCGCAAGACCGGCCGGGCGTCTTCGGGAGGCAGTTCAACAATGTTGACGCGCCGCGATTTACGGCCCCGGGCAAGGGTTCCCGAGCCGGCGGCCCGGGCGTTGCGCGCCCAGTCGGCGTTCGGGAATCCGGCCACGGTGTAGAGCTGGCCGCGCAGAGTGAACGGGGTCATCGGCGTACTGCGCGGCCGGCCGGTCTTGCGGCCCGGCACCGTCAACACCATGGGCGGGCCCGTCGGGATGCCCAATTTTTGCATCGCGATCATGAGCTTGTTGGCCGGCTTCAGCCAACGCGGAGGCTTCGGGTCAGACATTGGATCACCCCAGATGTGCGGATAGCAGCCAGCCGGCAACCGACATGCGCCCATTGGGTTCGGGCCGGAAATCGGCGCCCATCAACGCGGACAAGTCGGTCGAGCCGTCGGGAGCATTGGCGTACAGGCGGGCAGGTTTGATCTCGTCGATCACCCAATACTTCGAGACGATATCCCGCAGCTCGTCGGCGGTGACGGCGTTGGCCGGGCCCTCGGGCATCGCTGCCTTGTCGAAGACCAGCACGAAATACGATGCCCCCGGCGCCGCGGTGCGCACGATCGATCGCTGGTAGCCCTCGCGGGCCTCGACCGGGATCGAGTGGAACAGCGTGGAGTCGACGATCGTGTCGAAGCGGCCGTCGTACCCCGTGAACGAGCTGATGTCGGCCACGTCGAAGCTGGCGTTGGTCAGGCCGCGTTTGCGGGCTTCCCGCCAGGCCAGGTCGATCGCCGTGGGCGAAAGGTCAATGCCCACCGTGGTGTAACCCCGCTCCGCCAGATACAGCGAGATCGCGGCTTCGCCGCAGCCGACGTCGAGCACCTCGCCGTGGAACTTGCCGGCATCGATCAACGCGGCCAGCTCGGGTTGTGGCTCCCCGATGCTCCACGGCGGTTTGCTTCCCGGGCCGAATTGCGCGGACTCGCCGCGGTAGGCCGATTCGAATTCGAAATCCAAAGGTTCAGTCATGCCACATGTATATCAACTTGCCTGATATATGTCAATGGTCTTGATATAGGAAGCCTGGCCTGATGGTGCGGTTTCATACGCGACACGCCGAGACGGGCGTATGAAACCGCACAGTCGATGCGAGAGAAAGCCCTCAGCTGAACGGTTTTCGGCGATCCACCAGCCGTGAGAGCCGCCCACCGGCGCGCCACATCCGCGCGACCCAGTCGGCGTCGTCGTCGGTGACCAGGTTGCCCATCACCCGCACGGCGATGCTCATCAGCCTCGTCGAGCGCATCGCCAGCGGACCAGAAGCGGGCAAGAACCGCGGGAAAGTCAGCAACAACGCCAGCCGGCGCGCCACCGAAAACCCGCGCCCGTAATGGGATTGCAGCACCCCAGGCCACGCCCGCGACAGGTCACGCGAATCCAGGAGCTCGGCGGCCAGTCGCCCGGTCTCCAACCCGTAGTCGATGCCCTCGCCGTTCAACGGGTTCACACAGGCCGCGGCGTCGCCGATCAGCATCCAGTTCGGCCCGGCCACCCCCGACACCGCGCCGCCCATCGGCAGCAGCGCCGACGTCACCGCGCGGGGCTGGCCGCTGAACCCCCACTCGTCGCGGCGCAGGTCGGTGTAATACGACATCAGCGGCTTTAAAGCCAGGTCGGCGGGCCGCTTCGACGTCGAGAGCGCACCCACGCCGATGTTCACCTCGCCGTTGCCCAGCGGGAAGATCCAGCCGTAGCCGGGCAGCACCGCGCCGTCGGGGGAGCGCAGCTCCAGATGCGACGTCAGCCACGGCTCCTCGCTGCGCGGCGTGGCCAGATACCCGCGCGCGGCGATGCCGTACACCGTCTCCTGATGCCAGCGTCGGCCCAATACCCGGCCCAACGGAGAGCGGGCGCCGTCGGCCACGATCAGCGAACGGCATCCGACCGCGCTACCGTCGGCGAACACAACCGATGCCACCCGTCCAGCTGAATCATGGTGGACACCAACCGCTTTGACACCAAGGCGCATCCGCGCACCGGCATCCTCGGCGACTTTGCGGATCCGGTCGTCGAGCTCCACGCGGGTCACCGCGCTGCCGGTCGACGGGAACGACGGACCGGGCCAGTCGACTTCCACCGCACTGCCGAACCCGCTCATCCGCAGCCCTCGATGCCGAATCCGTGCGTCCAGCCACTCGCCCAGGCCCAGCCGCTCCAGCTCTGCGACCGCGCGCGGGGTCAGCCCGTCGCCGCACGACTTGTCGCGCGGGAAGTTCGCCGAGTCGATGACGAGCACGTCGCGGCCCGCCCGGGCTGCCCAGGCCGCTGCCGCCGATCCGGCCGGCCCTGCGCCCACGACCACCACGTCGGCATGGGAGTCCATGTTCACCAGTATGTTGGTCGGGTGAGGACTCCGGCGACTGTGGTGGCAGGCGTGGACCTGGGCGACGCCGCCTTCGCCGCGAATGTGCGCGACGGGGTGGCTCGCATCGAGCAACTGATGGAGACCGAGCTCCGCGGGGCCGACGAGCTGATGACCGCGGCGGTGCTGCACTTGTTCGAGGCGGGCGGCAAACGGTTTCGGCCGCTGTTCACGGTGCTGTCCGCGCAACTCGGACCCAACCCGGACGCCGACGAGGTGACGATCGCCGGAGCGGTCATCGAGCTGGTGCATCTGGCGACGCTGTATCACGACGACGTGATGGACGAGGCGCAGGTGCGTCGCGGCGCGCCTAGCGCCAACGTGCGCTGGGGCAACAACGTCGCGATCCTGGCCGGGGATTACCTGTTCGCGACGGCCTCGCGGCTGGTGTCCCGGCTGGGCCCCAATGCGGTGCGGATCATCGCGGAGACGTTCGCCCAACTGGTGACCGGGCAGATGCGCGAAACCCGGGGTGCGGCCGACGGGGTGGATTCGATCGAGCACTACCTGAAGGTGGTGCATGAGAAGACGGCGTGCCTGATCGGTGCGGCCGGGCAGTTCGGCGCGATGTTCTCCGGCGCCGACGAGGATCAGGTTCAGCGCCTGTCCCGACTGGGTGGCATCGTGGGCACCGCGTTTCAAATCTCCGACGACATCATCGACATCGACAGTGACCCCGACGAATCCGGCAAGCTGCCCGGCACCGACCTGCGTGAGGGTGTGCACACGTTGCCGGTGCTCTACGCGCTGCGCGAAACAGGACCTGACGCCGACCGGCTGCGCCAACTGCTGGTCGGACCGGTCACTGACGACGCTGTGCTGGCCGAGGCGTTGGCGCTGCTGCGGGCATCGCCGGGCATGGCCAAGGCCAAGGAGACGGTGGCGCGATACGCGGCGCAAGCGCGATCGGAGCTGGCCGCGCTGCCCGACCTGCCTGGCCGGCAAGCGCTGGCAACCCTGGTCGACTACACGGTCAACCGGCACGGCTAGTTGCGGAACCCGGCGGCTCGCTCTGAGCGTTTAATGAGAAAGCCTGGGTGTTCGTAGGAGGAAGCTGATGACCTGGCATCCGCATCACAACACGTTCAAGACGTTCGCGCTGCTGGTCGGCATGTCGACATTGATCGTGCTGGTCGGCGGGCTGTTCGGCCGCACGGCGCTCTGGCTCGCTGTGCTGTTCGCCATCGGCATGAACCTGTACACGTACTTCAACAGCGACAAGCTGGCGCTGCGGGCGATGCATGCGCAGCCGGTATCCGAGGTGCAGGCACCGGCGATCTACCGGATTGTTCGCGAGCTGGCCACGGCCGCGCACCAGCCGATGCCGCGGCTATACATCAGCGACACCGCCGCGCCCAACGCGTTCGCCACCGGGCGTAACCCGCGCAACGCCGCGGTGTGCTGCACCACGGGGATCCTCAACATTCTCGACGAGCGTGAGCTGCGTGCGGTGCTGGGCCACGAGCTGTCGCACGTCTACAACCGCGACATCTTGATCTCGTGTGTGGCCGGCGCGTTGGCGTCGGTGATCACCGCGCTGTCCTACTTCGCGATGTTCTTCGGCGGCAGTAGCCGCGACGGCGGCAATCCCTTTGCGCTGCTGCTGGTTACGCTGCTCGGCCCGATCGCGGCGACGGTGGTGCGGCTGGCGGTGTCGCGTTCGCGCGAGTACCAGGCCGACGAGTCTGGCGCCGTGCTGACCGGCGACCCGCTGGCGTTGGCGTCGGCGCTGCGCAAGATCTCCGGCGGTGTGCAGGCTGCCCCGCTGCCGCCCGAGCCGCAGCTGGCCGCCCAGGCGCACCTGATGATCGCCAACCCGTTCCGCAGCGGCGAGCGGATCGGGTCGCTGTTCTCCACGCACCCGCCGATCGCCGACCGGATCCGCCGGCTCGAGGCGATGGCCGGGCGCTAGGGCTCGGCAGTCTCAGCAGCCTCAGGAGTCTCCACAGCCGACCATGCGGTGACTCTCCAAGTTGAGGGCGCATGTGATATCAAGCCGGCGTGAACCACTACACCTACCGCGCCGAATGGTGGCCCGAACAAAGCGAATACGTGTGCCGGTGTATCGAGTTGCCCTGGCTGCAGAAGTGGGCGTGGACTATGCGCGACGCGGTCGCGGCCGTGGAGCAGGCCGCCGACGAGTACATCGCCGAGTGCGACGCAGACGGCGTAAACCCGCCGGTGCCGCTGACCGAACGGAAATACAGCGGCAAGTTCGTCGTCAGGACGTCGCCGGCGCTGCATGCGCGCCTCGCTGTTGAAGCCGCCGAGCAGAATGTCTCCATGAACCAGTGGGTGATTCAGAAGCTGGCGGACCGCCGGCCGAGCGCCCTCTTCGACCTCTGATATCAGATGCGGCATCGTTTCCTAGCACCACATATTCCTTCGCTCACGGTGCTAATGAGACTGGTGTGACCTTCCATCGAACCTAAGATGAATTGATGGATATTCATGAGGCCGGCCTGTCGATGGATCTGGGCGAATTGGTCTTCGAGACGCGCGTGGGTGCCGATATGACGCAAGCCCAGTTGGCTGCCGCGCTCGGCACGGACCAGTCGACTGTTGCCGCGTGGGAGAGCGGTGAGCAGGTGCCGCAGGTCGACGAGCTAGACCGGCTGGCTCAGGTGTGCGGAAAGCGACTGCACATCCGCATCGACGTCGACTAGAAGCCCGCGCCGTGGACCTCGTGTCCCGGTGTCTCCGCGGTCAATCCGCGGTAAGCCTGCTCGACGGTCGAGCCGTGGTTGATCACGGCGTCAACCTCGCGGGCGATCGGCATATTCAACCCGTACTTGTCGGCGAACTCCATGATCACGCTGGCGGCCTTGACGCCCTCGGCGACTTGGTTCATCGACGAAATGATTTCGTCGATCGGTTTGCCCGCGCCCAGCTGCTCGCCGACGTGGCGGTTGCGGCTGCGCTGACTGGTGCAGGTGACGATCAGGTCGCCCATGCCGGCCAGACCGGCGAAAGTGTCGCGTTGCCCGCCCATGGCCTCGCCGAGTTTGGACATCTCGCGCACCGAGCGAGCCATCACCAACGCGCGGGTGTTCTCGCCGATACCCAGCGAGTACCCCATACCGACGGCGATCGCGTAGACGTTCTTCAGCGCACCAGCCATCTCCACGCCGATCACGTCGTCGATCGTGTACACGCGAAAACGCCTGGTGCGGAATACCTGTGCGAGCCGCGCAGCCAGATGGTGATCCGGCATCGCCAGCACCGCCGCCGCCGCGTAGCCTTCGCCCACTTCGCGGGCGATGTTCGGCCCGGCCAGAATACCGGCCGGATGGCCGGGCAAGACCTCGTCGATGATCTGCGTCATCCGCATGTTGGTGCCTTGTTCGAGGCCCTTGACCAACGACACCACGGGCACCCATGGGCGCAGCTCGGCTGCGAGTTGGGTCAGGACGTCGCGGAATCCGTGCGACGGCACACCCATGACGACGACGTCGGCGGCGTTGGCGGCTTCGGAGAAGTCGGTGGTCGCACGCAGCGTGTCGCTGAGGACGGCGTCCTCGCCCAGGTAGCGGGTGTTGCGGTGGTTTTCGTTGATGTCCTTGGCGGTTTCTTCGGAGCGCACCCATTGGAGCGTCGGTGCGCGACGCGCGCAGATGGACGCGACGGTGGTGCCCCAGGAACCACCGCCCAGGACGACGACCTTCGGTTCACGCAAAGCTGGCATGCCAATCAGCGTATTGCCGCCGACCGATCTTTACCGGCGGTTGGTGAACTGCGAAGGAAACGAAGCCTTTAGAGGTGGCCCCAGCCGCGGACGCCGTCCCAGCCGCCGCACCCACTGTTGGTGCACGCGTTGACGATCGCGCCCTGGAAGGGGTTCCAGCTGCCGCAGCCGTTCCAGCCCGGACCGCTGCCGCAGCCACCGCCGCCGCCTTGTCCGTCGGGGCCGCCGCCACCTTGTGTGCCGCCAGGATCGGCCAGGACGACCTGGTCGGGTGCGGCGGGCGGGGCCGTCGTGATCAGCACGGCCATTGGTCCGGCGCCGATTGCCGTCGCGGCAGCAGCTGCGACGACCATCGATCTGACGAAACTCCGTGTGATTAGCATTGCTTCATAATGCTCCGCGTGCGGCACGACTTTCAAGCAACTTGTGACCGCTGACACTGGCCGAACACCATCGCCTCGTCAATCCGGTCGAACCGGTAGTCGATGGCGTCGGCGAAATAGTTCTGCCGCACATTCCACGGCCGCTTGGTGCCGGATTTGGGCAGCGCGTGCAGCGAGCGCAGCACGTAGCCGGCCTGGATATCCCACGACGGTTTCTCCGGCATCGGCTCGCCGTCGAGATGCGGGTAGGCGTGCGTGTAGCCGCGGGATTTCATGTACTCCAACAGTTTTGCCGTCGCACGGGCGGTGATGTCGGCGCGCAGCGTCCACGAGGCATTGGTGTAACCGACGCACCAGAACAGGTTGGGCACATCCTCCAACATGTGCGCCTTGTAGACGAATCGGTCCTGCGGTTTGATCTCGGCGCCGTCGATGGAGATCGTCGCGCCGCCGAGTGCCTGCAGCTGTAGCCCGGTGGCGGTGACGACGATGTCGGCGTCCAGGTGCCCGCCGGATCTCAAAACTATTCCGGTGGAATCGAAGTGGTCGATGTGGTCGGTGACCACCTCGGCGCGGCCCTCGGTGATCGCGACGTAGAGGTCGGCATCGGGAATCAGGCACAGCCGTTGGTCCCACGGGTTGTACCGCGGCTTGAAGTGGGTGTCGACGTCGTAGCCTTGGGGGAGGTGTTTGAGCGCGATCTGGCGGATCCACCACTTCATGAACCCCGGCGTCTTGCGTGACAAGAACCAGATCACGCCCTCCAGCAACGCGTTGCGCAGCCGGATGATGAAGTGAGCAGCGCGGCCCGGCAACAGTTTTCGCAGGACGTCGGCGAATGGACTGTATCGCGACGCTGAGAACATATATGTGGGGGAGCGCTGCAGCATGGTAACCTTCGCTGCCTTTTCGGTAAGCGACGGAATCAGCGAAATCGCGGTGGCCCCACTGCCGATCACCACCATCTTCTTGCCGGCGTAGTCGAGGTCCTCGGGCCAGTGCTGCGGATGCACGACGGTCCCGCCGAACTGCTCGATGCCGGGGAAGTCCGGCGTGTAGCCCTCGTCGTAGTTGTAGTAGCCGGACCCGAAGAACACTAAGCGGCCGCGGTAGATCGTCTCAACGCCGTCCTGCTCGGCGGTCACCGTCCAGGTATCCGTCGACGAATCCCAGTCTGCGGAGCGAACATAACTGTTGAACCGGATGTTGCGGTCGATGCCGTACTTACGCGCAGTCGCGTTCAGGTACTCACGGATGTGAACCCCGTCGGCCACTCCTTCTTTTCGGGTCCACGGCTCGTATGGGAAGCACAGTGTGAAGATGCTGCTGTCGGAGCGAACGCCGGGGTAGCGGAACAGATCCCAGGTTCCGCCGATCTGGTCGCGCCGCTCCAGGATGACGTAGCGGGTATCGGGGTTGCGCTCGGTGATGCGGTAGGCCGCACCCAGACCCGAGATGCCGGCGCCGACGATGACGACGTCGAAGTCTCCACCATTCATGTTCATCAGACTAGGGACCCACCGGTTGATTGGGCCAGAGCGTCTACCGGTAGTTGACGAACTGCAGGGCGACGTCGAGGTCGGCCTTCTTGAGCATGGCGATGACGGCCTGCAGGTCGTCGCGCTTCTTGCTGGAGACGCGGACCTCGTCGCCCTGAATCTGCGTCTTGACGTTCTTGGGGCCCTCGTCGCGGATGAGTTTGGTGATCTTTTTGGCGTTCTCGCTGCTGATGCCCTGCTTGAGGGTGCCGGTGACCTTGTAGGTCTTACCGGAGGCCTGCGGTTCGCCGGCGTCGAAGGCCTTGAGGCTGATGTCGCGGCGGATCAGCTTCTCCTTGAACACCTCGACCGCGGCCTTGACCCGCTCCTGGGTGGAGCTCGTCAGCTCGACGGCGTCGTCACCCTTCCACGCGATCTTGGTGTCGGTGCCCCGGAAGTCGAACCGGGTGGCCAGCTCCTTGGCGGCCTGATTGAGCGCGTTGTCGACCTCCTGACGATCGATCTTGCTCACGACGTCGAACGATGAATCCGCCATTGGATCCGTCCTCTCTCGATTGGGTCTCCGGCCGTTTGTATCCTGGGTACATCCTCGTTGTAGTGTGCTAGGCGCACCAAGGCAGGTTGCCCGAGCGGCCAATGGGAGCGGACTGTAAATCCGTCGGCGTATGCCTACCCAGGTTCGAATCCTGGACCTGCCACCAAGGTCATGGATCCGCTGAAGCGGACGACTCGCCCGAAACATCGGTCGGTACATCCGCACAAATTGGGGTAGCCATCCACCCTAGGCGCCCAGCTCGGCCGCGCCGGACACTGTTGGGGTTCCGTTCCCTCTAGCAGAGGTTCCACCATGACAATCGTCGCAACCACTATCATCCATCCGAACCCCGGCGTGGCCTGGGACGACGTTCAGAAGCAGCTGAAGCGTGCGAGCGCGCTTGCCAGCAAGCATGGCGCCGAGAACGTCACGGTCCTCGTCAACATGGTCGGGGGTCAGGGGACCAACGCCATCGGCTTTCTGACGACCGCACAGGACTGGGCCACCTACGGCCAGGTCCAGCAGAGCCTCAACACAGACCCGGATTACCAGGGGCTTCTGATTGATGCAAGCCAAATAGCCACCTGGGAGAACTACGTCAGCCAGACGATCGACCTCTAACGCCCCACCTCATAGGTGGGCGACGCCCCTGAGCCGGATGATTGCCGGTGGGCCCTCCCGATTGCCTGGGTAGTCACTACCGGTAGTGACTACCCAGGCCCAGGCCACTCACTAAAGAGATCGGCGAGCGGGTGTAGTTCTGTTCTCTTTGCATTGAATACAATATTCGTCATTCGGCTTCTGACTTTCGTGTATTCCATTGCATTGAGGGCATTCCTGGATGTACTTATGAGTCGGATACCAATCCCACGCCATTAACTCTTGTTTTCGCCTGAATTGGTTTCCGGTGCTCCTACTTATGCTGGACAACATTCTGATCGTTTTCCCTGTCAGTGCTGTTTATGGTTTTCATTTACAGGTTGCTCGTGGCTAAACAACGCGCCCAGACGGGCTAGACTTCGGCAGCTGTGAATCCCCGGCAGTAGCAGCTACGGGCTTTCGGGCCTACCACTCAGTGTTCCCAGGCGCGGCTGGTTGAAACGCCCAGTGGGCGCACGCCAAGGGAAGCCAACGCTACTTCGCTAATCGGGGCTGACCACACAAATGAAAGATGCTACCGCTTTAGCGTGAGGCCCCCGTCAATGCCGTCGAGCCATGGCCGAATCGGGGGCTACCCAGTCGGTCGACACCTTGCGGTGCTTGATCAGCCATGTGTTGCCGTCGGGCACCAAAGTGTCGCGATAGCGGCCGAAGTGGTCGAGCCCGATGTGGGTGATCACCGTGAAGTAGGACGACACCTGCGCCTGCTCGGGAGTCACGTTGGTGAACAGTACGTTGGCGAGGTTGTGTCGCACGATCGGCTTGATGTCGGCGGCGACGGCGATGTTCCCGGCGACGCCGCCGAGGAACTCCACGATCTCGGATCGGCCACGCAACGGCGTTGAGGCGCGAATCTCGAGAACACCGTCGGCGCAGAAGGTCTCGGCGAGCTCGTCGAGCCGGCCGGCGTCACCCGACCAGTTGTACCGCGCGAGAGTGTCGCGGATCTGCTCACGGGCGACCAGTTCCCACAGCTCCACGGTTGGCAACCGTACTCCTACCCGCGATTGGTAATCTTCATTGCGATATGCGCAGGACCACAGCGCCGAAGAAGCCGACGGTGGCGATCGTCGGCGCGGGCGCGGGCGGCATCGCGATGGGCATTCAGCTGGCCCACGGCGGATACGACTTCACGATCTTCGATTGCGGCGACGGCTTCGGTGGAACGTGGCGCAAGAACACTTATCCCGGCGCCGCGTGCGACGTGCCGTCGCACTTCTACTCCTATTCGTTTGCGTTGAATCCACGCTGGAGCAAGACGTTTGCCGGCCAGCCGGAGATCCTCGCGTACCTGGAGAATGTCGTGGCCGACCATGGTCTGGCCGACCATTTGGTCCCGCACACCCGCGTCACGACGCTGCAATGGTCGGACACAGATCAGCGCTGGACGCTCACAAGCGAGGACGGCCGGATCCGCGAATTCGACGTCGTGGTGACCGCCGTGGGAATGCTCGACGTTCCCCATATCCCAGACATCCCCGGCGCCAGCCAATTCCGCGGACGAGCATTTCACTCGTCGAACTGGGACCACTCCAAATCGACTGCGGGCGAACGCGTCGCATCGATCGGCACGGGCGCGAGCGCCATCCAATACGTCCCGGCGATCGCGGCGGACACCGCCCACCTGACGGTATTTCAGCGCACTCCGATCTGGGTGTCGCCGCGGTTCGACGAGCCATTCACCGCGGAGCAGCAGGAGCTCTTTGAGCGCGACCCCGAGGAAGCGCTGAAGGTAAGGGAGGCGGCGCGTCAGGAATACGAGGCTGCGAATTTCGGCGCCGACTCCGCCATGACCAAACAGCTCACTGACATCGCGCAGAGCTATCTGATCCGCAAGGTCAACGATCCGGAGCTGCGTGCGAAGCTGACCCCGTCGTATCCGGTCGGCTGCAAGCGACCGCTGCAGTCCCGCAACTGGTTTCCGACGTTCGCGCTGCCGAACGTGACGCTGGAGACCTCGCCGATCGTGGAGTTCACCGAACGGGGTCTGCGCACGGCGAACGGCAGAGAGCATGAGGTCGACACCGTTATCTATGGGACCGGTTTTCGTGCCATCGACTTCCTGGGCACGCTCGACGTGTACGGCCGGGGCGGGCGCCGGCTGCACGACGATTGGCGCGACGGCGCCGAGGCCTATCTGGGCACCGTGGTGCCGGGATATCCCAACCTGTTCACGCTCTACGGCCCCAACACCAATGGGGTTACCTCGATCATCGCCATCCTGGAAGCACAATCCGAGTTCGTCCGCCGCACGCTCGACGAACTGACCGCCCGACGGCTGACGGCGGTGGAGATCAAGCGAGAGATCCATGACGCCTACAACGCCGAGATTCAGGAAGCCATGACCGGCACTGTCTGGCTTGCGAACTGCAACAACTACTTCCGTCACCCCAATGGCAAGGTCATCACCCAGTTTCCCTACAACGGGCAGACCTTCGTGGAACGGATCTCGCGAGTCGGGCTCGACGAGTTCCGGCTAACGACGCTCTCGTAGGGCCGTCAGCGCGCGACGTTCGTTCTCGTGCAGCTTGGCTGTGAGCAGCTGATGCTCGAAATCCGGATCGGCTGTCAGGAAGCTGCCCGTGCCCGGCGCGCCGGCAGACCCCAGCTTGTTCATCCGCTTGGGCACCGGAGCCCCTTGGTATTCCAGCGGAATCGGGCCGAGCGGCTGGTGGACTTCGATGTAGGCGCCATGCGGCAGCCGCTTGATGATGCCGGTCTCGATGCCGTGCTCGAGCACCTCCCGGTCACTGCGCTGTAAGCCGATCGCCCACCGGTAGGCGATGAAGTAGACGATGGGCGGCAGCACCACCATTCCGATCCGGCCCATCCACGTCATCGCGTTCAACGAGATGTGCAGCTTCAGGGCGATGATGTCGTTCATCGCACTCAAGGTCAGCACCATGTAGAACGCGATCGCCATCGCGCCGATTGCGGTGCGCACGGGGACATCTCGCGGCCGTTGCAGCAGGTTGTGATGTGCTCGATCGCCCGTCACCTTTCGTTCGATGAAGGGCCACGACAACAGCAGGACGAACACCGCCCCCATGAATACCGCCACCCACACCGGCGCGGGAATCGTGTAGTGGCCCAGGTTCAATTCCCATGCCGGCCATACCCGGAGAAATCCTTCGGTCCACATCAGATAGAAGTCCGGCTGCGACCCGGCAGACACATGCGACGGTCGGTAGGGGCCCAGATGCCAGATCGGGTTGATCTGCAACAGGCCGCCCATCAGTCCGAGAATGCCGACGATCATGGCGAAGAATGCGCCGGACTTGACCGCGAATACGGGCAGAACACGAACGCCCACAACGTTTTTCTCGGTACGGCCCGGGCCGGGGAATTGGGTGTGCTTCTGATACCACACCAGAGCCAGATGCACAGCGATCAGGGCCAAGATGATGGCCGGGAAGATCAGCACGTGGATGACGTACAGCCGCGGGATGATGACGTGCCCGGGGAAGTCACCGCCGAACAGCGCCCAGTGCAACCATGTTCCGATCACGGGCAGGCCGAGAGTGATCGACGACAGGGTGGCCCGCACCCCGATCCCCGACAACAGGTCGTCGGGCAGTGAATAGCCGAACAGACCCTCGAACATCGCCAGGATCAACAACAGTGAGCCGATCACCCAGTTGGCTTCCTGGGGCCGACGGAACGCGCCGGTGAAGAAGACTCGGGCCATATGCACCATGATCGCCGCGGCGAACAACAGCGCGGCCCAGTGATGGACCTGCCGCACGAACAGCCCGCCGCGCACCTCGAAGCTGATGTCGAGTGCGCTCTCGTACGCGCGTGACATCGCCACACCGCGCAGTGGCATGTAGACGCCGTTGTAGGTGACCTCGGTCATCGACGGGTCGAAGAACAGCGTCAGATAGACGCCGGTGATGAGCAGCACGATGAACGAATACAGCGCGATCTCGCCAAGCAGGAATGACCAGTGGGTGGGGAAGACCTTGTTGATCGCCCGCCGGACACCGCTGGCGAGCGGATAGCGCTGATCCAGCGCCTCGACTTGTTTGGCCGCGAGCTCACGCATGTCGAAACCACCCCAGCTCCGTTGCGGGTACTACAACAAGGTAGTACTACACAGTGTAGTACGCGACTGCGCGCTTGTATAGATCTGGGCCGTAGACGTTCGCCGTAAGGGTCGCGGCGTGGCGGAAATGAACGAATTCAACCAGTTTGCTGGCTAATTCGGTCGCAGTCGGCAGGTAAGGAGCGATCGTGGAGCTGGTGGTACGCCCTCCCGGGTTTCGGGCGGCTAACACGGATGTGGGCTGGCAGACGCTGCCTGCCAGCCCACATGTGACGAAGACGTCGCTAAACGAGTGTCACCCCGACTGCCTGAGGACCCTTGGTCCCCTGGTCGACGTCGAATTGAACCCGCTGGTTCTCGTCGAGCGACCGAAAACCGCTCCCGCGGATCTCTGAGTAGTGAACGAACACATCTTCTGTGCCGCCGTCAGGAGCGATAAAACCGAAGCCTTTGTCGCTGTTAAACCATTTCACAGTTCCCTGTGCCATACTTTTCAACTTCTCTCATTCAGAACGGATGTACGAAAAACATCCTGACTCACAGTAGCACAGCAATAACGCGCATCCGCAACGTGAGCGTAGTTGGCAATTTTGGTGCGCGACCTAGCCCCACGTGCGCTTGATTTGTCAAAGTTTCTGGTTTTGAGTCGCCTCGAACCACGTTGACATCGCCTCTACCTGCGCGTTTACTGGGAGGCCTACCCCGACAAATGCCGTCGCGACCATACGCATTCACCTTCGGATCGGTGCGTTTCTGTCTACCGGGATTCGCAGAGTGAAGGGCCAGAAATGAGCAAATCTGAGAATATGCAGCGAAATACCCTGCACAAGAACGTGATCCGTATAGGGGATTCCGAAGGTGGAGCGCCGGAGAAGATGTGGTCGTCTCCGACGGCGCCATGAAGCGAGAGGTGGGCGCGGAGCTCGAAGTCGAGATCACTGACCCGACTACGCTGGAGTTCCAGATTGCTATCGCGCCGCATCCGAATACTGAAGTGTCGGAGCGGTTGTCGTTCGTGCTGGACGGAAATCCCGTTCAACCCTTAGAGATCAGCGGTATGCATGGCAACCGCATCCATAAGTTGGACGCTCCGGTGGGCAGCTTGACGGTCGAATATGCCGCGACGATCGTCGGTAGGACCTGCCCGGCGCCGGTGACTGAATACGACCTGTCCATGTACCTTCGCCCAAGCCGGTACGCCGAGGCCGACAAGTTCTATGGTTTTGCCGCAACGGAATTCGGCAGCTACGTCGACTCGACGACTCTGCTGGAGAGAGTCTCCCTCTGGGTGGGCACTCGGTTGAACTACGTGCCGGGGTCTAGCGACCCGATCGACGGAGCGGTGGAGACCATGCTCGCCGGCGCCGGAGTATGCCGTGACTACGCGCACCTCGTGGTAGCGCTGCTTCGTGCGGTCAAGGTTCCTGCTCGCGTCGTGTCGGTCTACGCGCCGGGACTTTCTCCGATGGACTTCCATGCAGTCGCTGAGGCTTTCGTCGGCGGACAATGGCGCGTAGTCGACGGCACCTTGCTGGCGCCACGGCAGTCGCTGGTGCGCATTGCCACCGGACGCGATGCCGCCGACATCGCCTTCTTGGACAACCACAACGGTGCGATCACCCTGAACAAATTGGCGGTGACGGCGATCGTCGACGGCGACCTCCCCATAGACTCGATCGAACAGCTGGTGTCGATCGGCTAAACGATGAATCCATGCGCTAATCAGGTGACCAGCGCCAAGGCGTGGGTGCGTCGCAATTTTCCTGAGGGCGTCTTCGGGATCATTCCCGGCTCGAGCACGAGCACGTTGCGGGGCCGGACGTCGACCTCGGCGACGACCTCGTGGGCTACTCGACGCTCGATGCGGTGCACCTCGGCGGGGTCCTCCCAAGCATTGGATTCAACGGCGACGGCGAACGTCTCCCGCGGGTGTCCGGCGTTCAACCGCACCGCCACCGCACAACCGGGGCGGACCCCGTGAACACGGGATGCAGCACGTTCGATGTCGGTCGGATGGATGTTGCGCCCGGCCATAATGATCACGTCCTTCACGCGGCCGCACACCACGACGTTGCCGGTCTCCGTGAAGTAACCCAGGTCACCTGTGTCGTACCAACCCTGCTGATCCTGGGCGGCGATGAAACCAGCAGCCGTCGTGTACCCCAGCGTCACCGGTTCGCCGCGCACTTCGATGACGCCAACACCGCGGACCGGCAGCACGGTACTGTCTTGGCCGACGACACGGGCTTCCAGCCCCTTCAGCGGACGGCCGACCGAGGCCAACCGCCGGGTTTTACCCCTCGATGCCGGGACGGCTCGGTGCAGGATGGCGAGCAGGTCAGCGTCCACCTCGTCGACCACCAACCCGCGGCCACACTCGGTGAACGACACTGCGACGGTCGTCTCGGCCATCCCATAGGCGGGCACGATCGCTTCTGGACGCAACCCGAACGGCGCACCGGCCTCGCACAGGTCCTCGACGTCGGCCGGCTCGACTTGCTCGGCCCCCGAGAGCGCCCAGCGCAGCGTGGATAGGTCGAACTGGCCGGGCTGCGCCTGCCTACGTAGGCGTTTGGTGAACATCGTGTAGGCGAAATTGGGCGCCGCCGTCATGGTCGCCTTGTACTTGTCGATGAGCTTCGCCCACAGCAAGGTGTCGCGCAGGAAGTCCATGGGGGTGACCTTGACCAGCTCGACGCCGAAATACATTGGGACGGTTAAATAGCCGGTCATGCCCATGTCGTGGAAGCACGGCAGCCAGCTGACGATGACGTCGTGTTCCCGGTCGACGTTTGCGCCGATGAACATCGCCTCGGCATTCGAGACGAAGTTGCGATGACTGATCCGGACGGCTTTCGGCGGTCCCGTGGAACCCGACGTCAGTTGCAGTAGGGCCACGTCATCGTCGTCGGTCTCGACCGGGTCGGTCGAACGGCATTCGAGCAAGTGCTCGATCGTGAGCAGCGGCATTCCCAGAGGGCCCGCTCGTGCACCTGACGCCAGGTATGCCGGACTGGGGCGTCCGGTTCGCCGGTGATCATGCCCTTGAGACTGCTATGGGCGCTGTCATACATCGTGTCGGTGAATCGGCTCACGACAATCCCTTTGGCTCCGGCGCGACGGCGCGGTGTGTTTGGTCGGATCGGTAGTGCGTCGGTATCGACGAGCCGCTGAGGTACGACCGGGGAAGTAGCGTGACCCTCTCATGTACACCCCAGATGGTGTTAGACCCCCTGACTGTACAGACCCGGCCACCGTCGAGCGGCTGACCGCGCAAAAAGCGCTGGATCTGTAATCAAAGGGCGACCTCCGGCTGCCGATCGCACAAACCGACTGTCGGGCGGCTGTGCAGTCATTCGATGCGTCTTTGTGGGACCTAAGATCACACGGTGACTACCGGACCTGAACCGTTCACGATCGACGGGGTCGGCGGCACCCGGATCGTGGCCGACCGGCTGGGCGATCCCCGAACGCACGCGGTGGTGTTCCTGCATGGCGGCGGGCAGACCCGGCGCTCGTGGGGGCGGGCGGCCGCGGCTGTGGCCGAGCGCGGATGGCAGGCGGTCACCGTCGACCTGCGCGGCCATGGCGAGTCGGACTGGTCGGAAGACGGCGACTATCGCCTGATCAGCTTCGCCGGCGACATTCATCAATTACTGCGCCAGCTACCGTCACAACCCGTGCTCGTCGGCGCATCGCTGGGTGGCTTCACGACAATGCTTCTCGCGGGGGAGATTTCGCCGGGCATCGCCCGCGCGGTCGTCCTCGTCGACATCGTCCCGAACATGGATCCATCCGGTGCCACGCGGATCCACAACTTCATGGCGGACCGGATGAAATCGGGATTCGAGTCGCTCGACGAGGTCGCCGACATGATCGCGGAGTACAACCCGTATCGGCCGCGGCCAACCGACCTCGACGGGCTGCGCACCAACCTGCGTCGCCGCGACGGCCGGTGGTACTGGCACTGGGATCCGAAGTTCATCAGCGACACCGCGTCGCGCCCGCCCAGCGAGGTCGCCGACGTCGATCGGTTGTACGCGGCGGTGGAAACGATAATCGCCGACGAGGTCCCCATGCTGCTCGTGCGCGGTCAGATGAGCGACCTGGTCAGCCAGGAACGCGCCGATGAATTCTTAGCCCGTTTCCCGCAAGTCGAGTTCGTCGACGTCGGCGGCGCGGGACACATGGTCGCCGGCGATCGCAACGACGTTTTCGCAGATGCGGTGTTGGACTTCCTCATCCGCCACGGGCCGTCCTGAACGTCCCAATATCGTCGAGTGTGTAATTTCGTACGCGACGCGCCGGCGCTGGCGTCCAGAATCGCACACTCGATGAAGAGCCCTGTCCGCGGCCATGCCAAGCTCAGTTCGTCGCACTAGCAGCGACGGCCACGACGTCCTGTGCGCCCAGGTCTGTCGCGGCGGTGATCACCGCCCGGTCGATCTGGCGCAGTGCGTGCAACGCGGCCCGAAGTCGTCGGCTATCGGGCTGCTCGCTCTCGGCGGCGTCGAGGAAGTCGGTAGCCGGGAAAACCGTTGCCGGGTGGTTGAACTCAAGCGCAGTGATCAGCACGTCGATGTTGCGGCGTATCTGCGCAGCGGCCGACCGGACCGCGCCGGCCAAATCCGGAGAGGCCTCGTCGTATCTGTCGCAGCTGCGGGCCAGGACTCGCGCGTAGCGGTCGCAGGCGGTCAGCATCCGCAGGCCGTGTCGCATACTGCGTCGGCCCGCGAGGCCACCGAGCCCGGCAGTCAGCGGCTTGGCGGTGTTTCGGAACTGCTGCAGATCTCGGTCGAGTTGGCGCGCTGTCTCGGTCAGACTCGCGGCCGGGCGGTCACCGAACATGGTGGCAACAGAAGCCTCGATCACATCGGACAGCGTGGTGAAAAACGTGCGGGCATCGTTGCGGATCGTCGTTCTGGTGTTCACCGGCAGCACCAGCATCGCGACGGCGACGCCGATCACCGCGCCGATCGCCGTTTCTTCAATCCGCAACAGCAACAAGTGATACGTGAACTGCCCGAGCAGGCCATAGAGCAACGCCAGCATCGTGGTGATCCAGAAGGTCATCAGGCTATAGGTGACCTTCATGAAATAGAAAGCGCAGAACAGACATACGAAGATCATGACGAGCGAGGCCGCGGTGTTGCCGGAGACCAACGTCGCGACCAGCACGCCAGACGGCACGCCGAGCGCGGTGCCCAGTAGCCGCTGCCAGCCCTTGGTGAGGGTTTCGCCCCAAGTGTTGGTGCCCGCGAAGACCACGAACGCGGCGATCACCGCCCAGTACCAGCGCGCCGGCGACACCGACTCGCCGACGACGATGGCCAACGACGCGGCCACGGCTACTTGGATGGCTTGCCGGGTCGTCGGCCGCAAGCCTGGCCGGGCTTGTTCGGGCTCGTCCGACATCCGCGCCGTGCTGGTCTCCACCTGGGCCGCGACTCGCTCGATGCGCGCACGGACCTCGGAAGCCGCTCTGGCCGTGTCGGTTACGGCCAGCGCCAGCCGGCGGACCGCCGGATCAGCAGCGGGGTCCGACGGCGGATCGACCAACCGCTGAGCCAGATCCGCGGCCTGCCGCAGACCTTCGGGCTGCGGTGTCCGGATCGCCCTGGACAGCTGCAAGAGCGCCGACGTCAATTCGGTGCGGGCAGCGGCGGGTATGTCGGCGGCCGCGGCTCGCGCACCGG
Organism: Mycobacterium fragae; assembly: GCF_002102185.1. Classification (GTDB taxonomy): domain Bacteria; phylum Actinomycetota; class Actinomycetes; order Mycobacteriales; family Mycobacteriaceae; genus Mycobacterium; species Mycobacterium fragae. Next base: position 140,019 of record NZ_LQOW01000024.1, on the reverse strand, counting down.
CAGTCGCGAGGCGCTCGACGGTGAGCTCGGCGTCGAACAACCACAGCGCGAGGTCTTCGCCGCTCACGCCGGGCCACAGTGCGCCCGGGTTGACTCTTTCTTCGATCTGGCTCTGCACCATCAATGCGGTCTCGTTGAGCCGTGCGGCCCGGATCCGCAGCCGCCGTCGCCGCCGTTCGTCAAGACGGCCGGCCTGCACGGCTTCGGCGGTGGTGTCGACGACGATGGCCATCCGCGCCCGCAGCGACCGCACCGTGCGTCGCAGCACGCCCTCGGGCCGGTCGGGCAGAAGGTACGTGCTCCACGCAAAGCTGCATACGGCGCCCACCATGACGGCCCCGATCAGCCAGGGCAGCTCGGCGGCGTTGGCGCGCAGATACAACGAGAAGAAGTAGGACATGAATGTGACCATCCCCAGCGCGGTGCCGCGCGTGCCGAACCGGCGGATGTAGACCGCGATGAACACGATGAGGACGAACATGACGTCGGCGGCCACCACATGCGGCGCCAGCAGGGCAGCGGCGGTGATGGCCGCCGCGGCGGGTAGCGGCAGCAACGCCATCGTGATCCGCTGGCGGCGCGGGTCGGGCTCGTTGACCGATCGCGCCGAGACCATGGTGATGACGACGCCGAGCAGCGCCACAGTCAACGGTTGCCCGGTGGCCCTGGTCAGCAAGAACAGGATCAACAGCGCGGACGCCAGCGCGGCCGTCGTGCGGCAGGCCATTCGCAGCCGCAGCAATCCGGGATCCGTCCCGATTGCCCAGTTGCGCGCCCGCGCGTAGAGCACGGCAATCGACATGTCCGGCACGTCACCAAGCTAGTGTTCGAGATCGTGACGGCGCCGACGCGGGCCAAACTGGCCGACGGGCGTGATCTGCTGTTCTTCTCGTTGCCCGGCCACACCGCTGAGCCGGTGGCCGACCGCCGGCCGCTGACGCCGCGTGACCCGCAGCAATCGGAGTTGCGGTTCGACCGGACGACGGGGCAGTGGGTGATCATCGCGGCGCTGCGCCAGGACCGCACCTACAAGCCGCCGCCCGACCAGTGTCCGCTGTGCCCTGGGCCGACGGGGTTGACCAGCGAGGTTCCCGCGCGTGACTACGACGTCGTCGTCTTCGAGAACAGGTTCCCAAGCCTGTCGGGCACCGGTAAATCGCTGGTGGTGCCCGACGGTTTCGAGCCCGTGCCGGCCCATGGTCGTTGCGAAGTGATTTGCTTTTCGGCCGACCACACGGGGTCGTTCGCCGAACTGGAAGCGGCGCATGCCCGGCTGGTCGTCGAGGCGTGGCGGCATCGGACGGCCGACCTAATCGCGACGCCCGGCATCGAGCAGGTGTTCTGCTTCGAGAACCGCGGCGAAGAGATCGGCGTGACGCTGACCCATCCACACGGCCAGATCTACGGCTACCCATATTTGACCCCGCGGACCGCCGTGATGTTGCAGCAGGCGGGCGAACATCGAAAACAGCATGGCAGCAACCTGTTTGCTGATCTGCTGGCGCGCGAGGTCGCCGACGGAAGCCGCGTTGTCGCACGCACCGAGCTTTTCACGTCGTTCGTGCCGTTCGCCGCGCGCTGGCCGGTGGAGGTGCACATCTATCCGAATAGGCTCGTGCACAATCTGATTGACCTCGATGCGGCCGAGCTGGACGAGTTCACGCAAATCTATCTCGACATCCTGCAGCGGTTCGACCGGATGTATTCCGGTCCGCTGCCGTACATGTCGGCGCTGCACCAGTACGCCGACACCGAGGCGCAAAAAGAGGGCTACTTCCACGTCGAGCTGATGTCGATTCGGCGCAGCGCCGTCGCGCTCAAGTATCTGGCGGCATCCGAGTCGGCCATGGACGCGTTCATCAGCGACGTGACGCCCGAAAGCGTGGCCGAGCGCCTGCGAGAACTCGGGCCATGACGGTGCGCTACGCCGCGCCGGGGCGGATCAACCTGATCGGGGAGCACACCGATTACAACCTCGGCTGGGCGTTGCCGATCGCGCTGCCCCAACGCACCGTGGTGACGTTTCAACCCTCGGACGTCGATGCGATCACGGTGTGCAGCGACCGGGTTGACGGCTCGGTGCGGATTCCGTTGGGCACCAAGCCCGGTGAGGTGACCGGCTGGGCGGCCTATGTGGCCGGTGTGGTGTGGTCGCTGCATGGCGCAGGCTATTCGGTGCCGGGCGGGACGATGTCGATCACCAGCGACGTCGAAATGGGATCGGGCCTATCGTCCTCGGCGGCGCTGGAATGCGCGACGCTGGGAGCTATTGCGTCCGCGTCCGGTGTGCGCATCGACCGCATCGAGCAGGCGCGGCTCGCGCAGCGCGCCGAGAACGACTACGTCGGCGCCCCAACGGGTTTGCTTGACCAGCTCGCCGCGATGTTCGGAGAGGCGTCGACGGCGCTGCTGATCGACTTTCGTGAGCTCACCGTGCGACCGGTGCCGTTCGACCCGGAAGCGTCCGGCGTTGCGCTACTGCTGATCGACTCCCGCGCCCGGCATGGTCACGTCGGCGGCGAATACGCGGCCCGCCGCGCGTCATGTGAGCGGGCGGCTGCCGAGCTGGGCGCGTCGTCGCTGCGTGACGTCGAGGACCTTACGGCGCTGGACGCCGTCACCGATCCGGTCGATGCCCGTCGCGCCCGCCATGTGCTGACCGAGAACCAGCGGGTGTTCGATTTCGTCGCGGCATTGGGGGATTCGGACTATGTCGAAGCAGGCCGCATCTTGAGCGCCTCGCATGCCTCCATGCGTGACGACTTCGAAATCACCACTGAGCACATCGATCTGATCGCGGACAGCGCGGTGGGGGCTGGCGCTTTCGGCGCCCGGATGACCGGCGGCGGATTTGGCGGCTGTGTGATCGCGTTGGTGCCGTCCGATCGGGCGGAAGCGGCCGGTGAGGCGGTGCGGGAAGCGGTGCGCGGCGCGGGCTACGACGAGCCGACGACCACCCGGACTCACGCCGCCGAGGGCGCGGGTCCGGCGGGTTGAACCGGGGGCGGCACCAGGGCGCGGGCGGGCAATAAGAAAGGTGGTCGGCGGGCGGTGTATCTGAGGTCATGCTTGCTGTATGTCCCGCACCAACATCGATCTGGATGACGAGCTGATTGCTGAGGTAATGCGCAAGTTCGGTGTCACGACGAAGAAGGCGGCGGTTGACCTTGCGCTGCGTCGTCTGGTCGGTGCTCCGCTAAGCCGCGAATTCCTGCTCAGTCTCGAAGGCGTCGGCTGGGCAGGCGATCTTGATGAATGAGCAGCCCGGCGAAATCGTCACCACGCTTTTAGCATCCGGTGCTTGCCCGGAGTGTGTGGCACGCGTGGTGGAGACGTGCTGGAGACAAGCGCGTGATCCTGCGGCGGAACACGCTGCGCGGCAGCGTATGAATGTTGTCGAAGTTGATCACGCAGTCGCTTGGCACCCCGTCCTCGGCAGCGGTTAGTTGGAGCTCCGACACCAGTCCCCTACGAGTCCGGGTCAGCGCTGCGACGACGACTGCGCCGATCCGATCTGCGACCGGATCCCTGGTAAGGACCAACACAGGCCGGTCACCACCAGGGGTGGCAGCGAACCAGAGCTCACCGCGCCGCATCGGCCCAGTCAGCCCATTCCTCCGCGGGCCCCCAGTCGGCGATCTGGGCGAGCGCCTTTTCCTCGTCCGTCACCGGCTTTTCGGCATACGCGCGAATATCCTGGTCGGCCGCAAGCTCGGCCAAGTGGCGTCGCAGCGCATCTCGAAGCAGCTCCGACCGGTCGATCTGGAGGCGACGCGCCCATTGCTCGATCTCTGCTGCGTCCGCGTCGTCGACGCGGAAGCTAATCATCGTCATACATCGATTCTAATCTGTATGACAACTTTGCGCGTCGCCCATCGCACGGGTGACCATGAGGAAATGGTCGGCTATGTCGACGTCCGGGCCTACGCCGAGCTCAACGACTTCCTGGATCCGGAGTCGCGCGGCGTGACAGTGCGCCGCCCGTTCCGTAGCCACCAAACCGTCAAGGATGTGCTCGAGGCGATGGGCATTCCGCACACCGAGGTCGACCTCATCCTGGTCAACGGCGATCCGCACAGCTTCGCGCATCGCCCGCGGATAGGCGATCGCATCGCCGCCTACCCGATGTTCGAGGCGCTCGACATCGGGTCGACGGCGCGGCTGCGCCCAACCCCGCTGCGTGATCCGCGCTTCGTCATCGACGTCAACCTCGGCCGGCTGGCGCGCCTGCTGCGCATGCTCGGCTTCGACGTGTGGTGGTCCAGCGACGCCGACGACCGGACACTGACCGACATCAGCCTCGACGAGCAGCGGATCCTGCTCACCCGCGACCGCGCCCTGCTCAAGCGCCGCGCGATAACCCATGGTCTGTTCGTGCATTCCGAGCAGCCCGAACAGCAGACGCTCGAGGTGATCCGGCGCCTGGACCTACGCGAACGGTTGGCCCCATTGACTCGATGTGTGCGGTGCAACGGCACGCTGGCCGCCGTCAGCAAAGACGAGGTGATCGATCGCCTCGAGCCGTTAACCCGCCGCTACTACAGCGAATTCAGCCGCTGCACCCAATGCGGGCGCATCTACTGGGCCGGCTCACACCACGAGCGGCTGCTCAGCCTTGTGGAACGGCTGCGCAGTCAGCTCTGAAAGTAGAATCGTGCACATGACGCTGCCGCCGGGACCTCGACTTCCGCAAATTGTGCAGGCCGCGTTGATGTTGCACAACGCGCCGGGCTTCCTGGCCGCTTGCCGCCGCCGCTACGGCAGCGTATTCACGATGCGCGTAGCAGGATTGGGCACGCTGGTGTATTTGACCGATCCCGCCGACATCAAGACGGTGTTCGCCGGCGACCCGCGCATATTCCATGCGGGCGAAGCGAATTCACTGCTGAGCACCCTGCTCGGCGAGAGCTCCGTGCTGGTGATCGACGAAGACGCGCACCGAGACCGACGCCGGTTGATGCTGCCCCCATTCCACGGCAGCGCCGTCGCCCGGCAGGCCGAGCTGATGGCCGAGATCGCGGCGACGAACATCGCCAATTGGCCGGTGGGTGCCGAGTTCAAAGCGGCGCCCAAGATGGCCGAGATCACCCTCGAAGTGATCCTGCGGACGGTCATCGGCGCCACCGACCCGGCCCGGCTGGCCGCGCTGCGACAGGTCATGCCGCGCCTGCTCAAGGTGGGCCTGTGGGAGACGCTCGCAATCACCAAGCCGGAGCTGCTGGGCCGCCGTCCGTGGCGGACACTGCAGCGGCGCATCGCGGAAGCCGACCGTCTGCTCTACGCCGAAATCGCCGACCGTCGCGCCGATCCCGACCTGGCCACGCGCACCGACGTGCTGGCCATGCTGATCCGTGCCCGCGACGATGACGGGCGCACGATGACCGATCGCGAACTGCGTGACCAGCTGATGACGTTGCTGGTGGCCGGGCATGAGACCACCGCGACGGGACTCTCCTGGGCGCTGGAGCGATTGACCCGCCACCCGGCGATCCTGGCCAAGGCGGTCCAGGCGGCCCATGCCGGCGACTCCGCCGGCGACGAGTACCTCGACGCCGTGGCCAAAGAGACGCTCCGGATCCGTCCGGTGGTGTACGACGTGGCCCGGCTGCTCAAGGAGCCTGTCGAGCTGGCCGGCCACCGGTTGCCTGCCGGGGTGATGGTGGTCCCGGGTATCGGACTGGTGCATTCCAGCGCGGCGGTATACCCGGATCCGGAGCGGTTCGATCCGGACCGGATGCTCGACGCGACGCTGAGCCCGACGACGTGGTTCCCCTTCGGCGGCGGCAACCGCCGCTGTCTCGGCGCCGGCTTCGCCATGGTCGAGATGCGGGTCGTGCTGCGCGAAATTTTGCGCCGGGTCGAATTGAGCACCACCACGGCAGCCGACGAACGCCAGAAGCTCAAGCACGTGACCCTCGTGCCGCACCGCGGCGCGCGCATCGGCGTCCGGGCGATCCGCTATGCCGGAGTGAACCTCACCGCGGCCAGGTGAAGCTGATCGACCGCCTGGGCGAACTGGTCGCGGCTGGGCACTTGCTGGTCGGCGAACTTCAAACCCATCATGCGCTGCGCCTGCTTGGCGCCGTAGGACTCCGCGCAGCGCGAGTAGATGTCGGCGACCAGCGCCCGGTCTGCGACGAGTTCGCCGCGCATGGTCGCCGTCTTCCCGTTGTGCATGACCTGAGCGGTGGCGCCGTCGCGGAAGTTGTGCTTCCAGGGCGCGGCGGTCAGCGCATACAGAACGTCGTCGAGTAGGTGGGCGCTCAACGGAATCGAGTACTGCCGGCCGCTCTTGCGTCCAGTGAAGCTCACGACCATCAGCTGCTGGCGTGCGCCGCCGGCGAGCGGTGTGCGCAGCAGCAGCTTCATCATCGGGTTGACGGCACGAAGCACCGCATCCGGCGGATGCGAGATCGTGATCCCATGTGATTGCTCTGCCATGCCGCTACGGTAGGACCGATCGGCATTGGCCGCAGCAGAACTGCCTTAGCCGTCGAAGTCCCAGCCGACGGTAAAGCCATGGTGCAGGACGAGATCGGTGAGGACATCGGCGCGTTCGGCCAGTGGCCACGACTCGGTTGAGAACGGCTCGAGAGCAAAGAACGCGTAATTGGTCGACGTCTCGGGGGTGGTCCGCGGCCGGTAAACCAGGGCGTCCAGAGCATCGGGCTCGGGCCACCACCGCTTGACGGCGTCGACGAGCCGGTGACAGGTGTCCCACACGTCGGGGTGCTGGCCGGTGTTGATCTGGTCGTCGAGACGGAGGACGTCGAGGTTGGCCTCAGTGCGCAGGTCCAACACCCGCAAGTGACGGGTAGCGACCAGTCGCACCAGATAGTGGGCGGCGTGATCGGCGGGAATCATCAGCCCCGTCGGTCGGTAGCGCTCCCGGAATGCGCCGACGAGAGTGCTTGCGGCATAACGTGTTCGGAATGCGCCGGACTCTGGATCGAAGCGATAGCGGGGCTCCGGAAACCCGGTCCAGGTCCACTCGTCGGGGCGCGCCGCCTCGACTCGCCATAATTCCGTGCCCGCCTCGACACGACGACGGCGCAGACCGACCGGCCGAGCCTCGGGCAGCGGCGCCCGGTAGCCGGCAGGAAGGTCAGGCACCGACGGCGGCGAGCATCCGCCACGCAGTGTCGGCGGTCTTCGGGCGGCGTAGCGCCTCGGCGATCGACGAGCCGCCCAACTCGTCATGAGTCAGGCGCATGACGCGGTCGGCGGCCAGCGGGTCGGAGGTGAACCGGGTCAGCAGCTCGAGAATTCGCGGTAGGTCCGGCCGCAGCCGGCCGTCGTCGAATTGCCAGGCAGGAAACCAGGTTTGGTTGCCGACGGCGGAGCCCAGCAGCTTTCCCCGGCTGCGAAGCCGGTGCACCGCCTGCGGCGAATGCAGACCCAGCCGCGCCTGCACCGTCGGGGTCGGTAGCGAGCCCTCGACGAACTCGCGCACCAGCGCGCCGCGGCGCTCGTCGTTTAGGCTGCGGGCGGCAATGCGCTCCAGCGTTCCCTGCGGTGTGGTGGGCGCCTCCAGGATGGCGTCGAGCACCTCGGCGAAACCGGAGTCTTTTCGGGCACGTTCGGCGACCTGGCGAGCCAGTGGAGCAACAGCGGTAGGCATGTCACCATGCTACCAGCGCTGCCATTCAATTGAAACAATCGAAACACATGATGGCTGTAAGGGCAACGCCGCTGTAAATGGCCTGAGACCATACATCTTGTGGAGAAGAAGACGGTCTACTTGCCCGACGAGCTGCTTGCAGCTGTGAAGCGAGCTGCTCAACAGCGCGGAGTCTCCGAGGCTGAGGTCATTCGGGACTCTCTCCGGCAGACACTGGGTGCTGCCAAGCCCCCGCCGCGCAGCGGGCTGTACACGGCCTCGGAGCCGATCGCTGGGCACGTTGACGAGCTGCTCGATGGGTTTGGTGAGCGGTGACGCTAGATCATGTCGTTGTTGGTCAGCCACCGCATCACCGGCCAGCCGATGAACACCGGCAACCAGCAGGTGAGCACCCGATACAGCAGCACTGACGGGACGCCGACGGCCGCGGGAACGCCGAAGGCGGCCAGCCCACCGATCAGCGCCGCCTCGACGGCGCCAACGCCGCCGGGCGTGGGAGCGGCCGAGGCGAGGGTTCCGCCGACCATCGTTACCACGGTGACGGTGACGAACGTCGCGTGACCGCCGAAGGCTTCGACGCTGGCCCACAGCGCCATCGCCGCACCGAGAGTCGTTCCCGCACAACCTAATACGATCAACCCCAGCCGCTTGGGCTCGCGGGCAAGCTCGATCAGGTCGGCGGTGATCTCCTTGAGCTTGGGTCGGACCGCCGTCGCCAGCCACCGTCGCAGGTTGGGCACCAACAAAGCCGTGCCGACGATGCCCAGCGCCACACCGGCGATCAGGTACAACACCGTGGCGTGCGGGACGAAATGACGCAGGTCGGTACCCGCACCCGCGGCCGTGCTGAAGAAGATCAGCAGGATGACGTGGACGATCACCTGCATCGACTGCTGTAGTGCCACCGCCGTGGTGGCCCGAATAGTGCTCAGCCCGCCCTTCTGCAGGAATCGGGTGCTCAACGCGAGCCCGCCGACGCCGGCTGGGGTGGTGGTCGCGGCAAAGGTGTTGGCCACCTGCATGATTGACAGGCTGCGGAAGCTCACTAGCCCATCGGCCGCGGCCCACAACGCGCCCGCCGCGCCGACATACGTCAGCGCCGAGACCGTTAGCCCCAGCAGTGCCCACCACCAGTTCGCGGTCTTCAGCTCGGAGAAGAACGCCGGCACGGTGCTGATGAACGGGTAGGCGACGTAGACCAGCGCGATCAGCAGCACCAGCTGAATGAGCTGGGCGCGGGTGAACCGGGTGATCGTCTCGGTCTGGATCTTGTCCGTGGCGGTTTGGCGCATGACTTCCGCACGGCTTCCGGAGATGACGGCCTTAGGGTCGGTCACAGAGTCCCGGATATGTTTGGGCACTGCGGATTTGGTGAGCCGCCGAGACGCCGTCAGGACGGCGTCCTTGCCGAACGCGTCGATCGCCGCCCCCACCGCGGACTCCGCCTCATACAAAGCCGACGTCGTCACCAGCAGCTGGGCGATGTCGGACTGCAGTTGCGCGTCGGTGGCGCCGTATTCGGCGCTGCCGAATCCGCCGAACAGCACGGCGCCGTCGTTGACCGTGATCTGCTCGCTGCGTAGATCGCCGTGGGAGATCTGGTGGTCGTGCAGGTTTCGCAGCGACTCCCACACCCGGGCGACCGGAGTCGTCGTCGCGCATTGGCGGATCGAGACGCCGCGAATCGGCTTGTGCGCGTACAACGTCCAGCCCCGCTCCAGCGCGGCAACGGCAGGTGTGGGCGTATTGGCCGCCCCGACGTCACCGACCGCAATGGCCATCAATGCGCGATGCTCGACGGCGCGGCGCATGGACGCCTGCAGGGGCGCGGTCTCGCTGCCGCGCAGCCGCAGCTTGCGCCACAGCTGGCGCAGCGCGCCGCCGCTGCTTTGATGCGGGCCGTACATCTCGATCACCGCGCTGGCATCCGGGTCCTCGGACGCCGCCGACAGCACCAGCGGCCCGGATCCTGCCGGCCGGACCACCGTCAGCGCGGACACCAGGAAGCCGCGTTTGGCCATCGCGCGGACCGCGCCGTCGAGCGGCACCTCGAGCGCGGGAGTGCCGCTGACCAGGACCACCAGCGCGCCGACGAACCACCCGACCGCCAGGCCCAGCAGCGCGCGGGCCGGCACGATGGCGCTGACCAGCAGGTGGATCGGCACGAAGGCCAGCAGCAGCGCCCACCACCAGTGCCGCCAGCGCGCCGGCAGCCACGGGCCCGACACGGTGAGCACCGCCGCGAGCATCGCGATCCACCGCGGGTCGTCGAGGAATTGGGACAACACCGTGCGCAGCCGGTCGGACAGATCGAAGTGCCAGTTCGGTGGCGAGAAGCGACGGCCGGTGACCGACAGCGCGAGAACGGCGATGGCTCCCGCGGTCGCGTACGCGGCGAGCAGTTTCCATTGCCGGGCGACGATCAAGCCAACAAGGATCATGAACGGCAACACCAGGATCGCGATGCCGTAGATCAGGTACACCAGATCGGATTGGGTGGGGGAGAGTACCCCGATGATTTCCGAGATGGATTTCTCCAGGGCGTCCCAGCGCTTGCGGGTGATCAGCGAGCTGGTGATCACCGCCGCGAGAAGCAGCGCCGCCGCCACGAGCCGCAGGATGTCGTTGGTGCGTCGGGTCAGCGGTTGCAGCAGGCTGCCGGTAACGGTGATCTCGCGCCCGTCGACGTGCATGTCCCACGATCCTTAGTCAGCGGCTCGCCGACAACATAACCGGACAGCGGCTCTGCGTACATCTAGTGATGCATCGGACTCAGACGTGCAGGGTGGGCCGGTAGGTGAGCTCTTGGATATTGCCGTCGAGCGTTCGGCTCTCGATCAGCTCGAGGTCGAAGTCGGCCGCACCCAGGAAGATCGGGTCGTCACCGGTCTGACCGGTGATCACGGGGAAGAGCGTCACCTGGACGCGGTCGACCAGGCCGGCGGCCATCAGCGCTCGGTTCATCGACAGGCTGCCGTGCGAGCGCAACGGCATCTCGGACTCCTCCTTGAGCCGGGCGACGACGTCGACGGCGTCGCCGCTCACGACGGTCGCGTCCGGCCAGTCGAGAGGTTCTTCCAGGGTGGTCGACACCACCGTCGCCGGCAGGTGCCTCATCCGGGTGACCCACGGGTCGCGCACCTCGGACTCCTCGGTGCTCTCAGCCAGCATTTGCGCGAATAACCGATATGTGTTGGCGCCAAAGACCATTCGCTGCTCCTCGCCGTACAGGGCGAGGCGGTGGTCGAGCAGTTCGGGGCCTTGCTTGCCCCAGTAGCCGCCCCAGTCGCCGCCGCTGACGCCGCCGAAGCCGTCGAGGCTGGAAAACACGTCGAAGGTGTAGGTCGCTGTCATGATGCTCTCCCCGTATGCGGTTGAAGGCGTGTTGGGGATACAGACTGGAAACCACGACGAAACTCATCGCGAGCGGCGAGCCGACGTAAGGTCGAGAACGGCTGTATGGAGCAGGAGGAAGACGTGGGCCTAGCCAGAACCGATAACGACAGTTGGGAGATCACTGAGAGCGTGGGCGCGACGGCGCTGGGGGTAGCCGCGGCGCGCGCGGCGGAAACCCGAAGCGAGAACCCGTTGATCAGCGATCCGTTCGCCCAGGTTTTCCTCGACGCCGCCGGCGACGGCGTGTGGAACTGGCACGCCGCGCCGCAGCTGCCGCCCGAACTCGTCGAAGCCGAACCGACGTTGCCGCTGCAGATGCAGAGCATGGTCGGCTACATGGCTTCGCGGACAGCGTTTTTCGACGAGTTCTTCCTCGACGCGACGCGGGCGGGCATCCGTCAGGCGGTGATCCTGGCGGCGGGTCTGGATGCGCGGGCCTGGCGGCTGCCATGGCCCGACGGGACGACCGTCTACGAGCTCGACCAACCCAGGGTGCTGGAGTTCAAAGCGTCAACGTTGGCTGAGCATGGTGCGGAGGCCGCCTGCAACCGAATAGCCGTCGCTGTGGACCTGCGTCAGGACTGGCCGACGGCGTTGCGGCAGGCGGGTTTTGACCCATCAGCGCCCAGCGTGTGGTCGGCCGAGGGGCTGATGCCGTATCTGCCCGCCGCGGCCCAAGACTTGCTGTTCGAGCGGATTCAGGCCCTCGCCGCCCCCGGCAGCCGAGTCGCCGTCGAGGCGCTGGGACCGAAATTTCACGACCCGGAGATTCGCGCGGAGCGTCGTGCCCGGATGGATCGGCTCCGGGCGCTGATGGCCCAGGTGGAGCCGCAGCGTGAGATCCCGAGGACCGACGAGCTGTGGTACTTCGAGGAACGCGAAGACGTCGGCGATTGGTTTGCCCGCCACGGCTGGGAGGTGACGGTGACGCCGACCGACGAGCTGATGGCCGGCTATGGCCGCCGAGTCCCCGAGGAGGTCGAGGACCGGATCCCGGGCAACTTGTTCGTGAGCGCGCAGCGGGTAAGGGCAGTACCTTAGTCAGCCATGGCACTTCCCTCGCTGACCGAGCTGGACCAGTACAAGGCCGCGCCGTTTCCGCCCGGCTATCCCGACCACACCCGCACGTTCTACAGCCCGGTCGACCGCGTGCACGACGCGCTCAAGGCGTTGCTGACCTCGGCCAACAAGAGCCTCGTCGTGGCGATGTACGGCTACGACGACCAGGAGCTGAACACCGTCCTGCAGTCCAAGCTCAAGGACGAGAAGGTCTACGTGCAGATGAGCCTGGACTCCACGCAGGCCGCCGGACGCGCCGAGACCCCTCTGCTGGCGCCGTGGCTAAATGACAAGACCGGCAACAGCATTGCGATCGGCCACAGCGAGAAGTCGGCGATCATGCACATGAAGATGGTGATCGTCGACGGGGTCGACGTCATCACCGGTTCCACCAACTGGTCCACGGGTGGAGAATCCAAGCAGGATAACCAGCTCACCGTGATCCGCGACCCACTGGTGTGCGCGGAAGCCCGCTCGAGGGTCGACATCATCCACGACGACATGCTCAAGCAGATGGCGGCGAAGGCTGCGCGCAGTAAGGGGAAGTGACCGTGCCGAGAAGCGATGACGACAGCTGGGAGATCACCGAGGGCGTAGGAGCGACGGCGCTCGGCGTGGCCGCGGCCCGCGCGGCGGAGACCGAAAGTGAGAATCCGCTGATCAGCGATCCGTTCGCGCGGGTGTTTCTGGACGCCGCCGGCGACGGCGTGTGGAACTGGTTCGGCAACCCCGAGGTGCCTCCCGAGATTGCCGAGGCCGCACCGGACGTGCCACTGCGAATGCAGGGCATGCGTGACTACATGGCTTCGCGGACAATGTTTTTCGACCAGTTCTTCCTGCAGGCCAACAACGCGGGTGTGCGCCAGGCGGTGATCCTGGCGGCGGGCCTGGACGCGCGGGCGTGGCGGTTGCCGTGGCTGGGCGGGACGACGGTCTTCGAGCTAGACCAACCCCAGGTGCTGCAGTTCAAGATGTCGACGTTGCAGGAGCGCCGCGCGCTGCCGAGGTGCAATCTGATCAACGTCGCGGTCGATCTGCGTCAGGACTGGCCGGCGGCGTTGCAGTATGCGGGCTTTGACACCTCGGCGCCGAGTGCGTGGACGGCCGAGGGACTGCTGCAGTTCCTGCCAGCCGCGGGTCAGGATCAGCTGTTCGAGCGCATCCATTCGCTGGTTGCCCCCGGCAGCCGGATCGCGGTCGAGGGGCTCGGCCCGGAGTTCAACAATCCCGAGGCGCGGGAGCGGCAGCGGGCGAACATGCAGCGCTACCGCGAGCTGGCGGCCAAGGTGGGACGCGGGGAGGACGAGATTCCCGACTTCGAGGAGCTGTGGTACTTCGAGGACCGCACCGACGTCGGCGACTGGTTGCGCTCGCACGGCTGGAATGTGTCGGTGCAAACGGCCGAGGAGATGATGGCCCGCTACGACCGCCATCCTCCGAAGGGCATCGAGGACGGGGTGCCGAAGAGCCTGTTCGTGTCGGCGGAGCGAACCTAGGCGATGTAGGCTCGCGGCAACACCGAGCAGTCGACGCAGGCCGCCGCCAACACGTCGCCAAGTTCCGGGCCGACAGGCGCGGAGAGCTTGAGCAACGCGCCTGCCGACGGCGCTTTCAACCCTCTCGCGTAGCTGTAGTTGAGTACCAGTTGGTAGATGTCCTCTTCGATATCGGTCCAGCCTGTGCGAATCCTCATCAACGTCAGGACGCCCAGCTCCTGACCGGCCGGGGTGAAGATCGGATGGTGCCATGCACTATCGGCCTTGAACCCGACGTGCGGCCGCATGACGGCAAGCACAGCGCCCGCGGCGTTCTCGAATCGCGCCGCGCCATCGGCGGGCACAATCTTTCCCAATACACGGTCTGAGTTGGTGATGGTGGTCGTGCCGGCCACGTCGATCCGCAAAGCCTCACCACTGACGGCCGAGACGTTGTACGTCGCCTTGCCGCCGTTCTTGAATCCAAGCAAAACGCCGAGGCCGCCCTTCTGCTGCGCGTGCGCCAACTCGACGCCAGTGGGAGTCGCTAACTGAACACGCAGCGCGTTGGAGATGGACCTGGACACCTTTGCGGCAACCACAGTTGCATCACCGAGGATCGGCACGGGCAAATAGTAGGCCTTGCGGTCGCGTCCCACGCGGACCCAGCGCGGTTCTCGTATGGTCGGTCTGTGCTGTTGGGGTTACTGCTGGCTCTTGGTTGCTCGCTGTGTTACGGCACGGCGTCGGTGTTGCAGGCGGTGGCGACGCGGTCGGTGGAAGCCGGCAGCGGCTCGGGTGTCGACGCGATGTTGCTGCTGCGCGCCGTCCGGCAGTGGCGCTACATCGCGGGCTTCGGCCTTGACGGCCTCGGCTTCCTGTTACAGGTGCTGGCGCTGCGCCTGGTACCGATCTACGTGGTCGCCGCGGCGTTAGCGGCCTCGATCGCCGTCACCGCGATCGTGGCCGCGTGGGTTCTGTCGGCGCAGCTGTCACCGACGGAGTGGACGGCCGTGGGTGTGGTGTGTGTAGGCCTGGCGATGCTCGGGCTTGCCGCCGGACCGGAGGGTTCCGGGCGCGGCCCGGCTGGACTCGGCTGGGCACTGCTGGGCGTGGCCGCCGCGGTGTTGATCGCGGGTGCGACGGCGGGCGGACTGGGCGACCGCTCGCGCGCTCTGGTCCTGGGGTTAGGGGCCGGGTGCGGCTTCGGTGTCGTCGAAGTCGCGGTGCGCCTGATCGATTCGATCGATCCGACGAAGGCGGCTTTCTACAGGAATCCCGGCCTGTATGCGGTGATCGCGGGCGGTGTGGCGGGGTTTCTGTTGTTGACGTCGGCGCTGAGCCGCGGGTCGGTGACGACGGCCGTCGCCGGAATGGTGGTGGGGGAAACGATCGGGCCCGCGCTCGTCGGGGTGGCGTGGCTGGGCGACCGTACCCGTTATGGCCTGGGCTGGATGGTCGTCGTGGGATTCGCCATCGCCGTCGTCGGAACGCTGGCGCTGGCCCGCTTCGGCGAAGCGCCCGCACCCGAAGTCACCTGAAAAGGCCGCGGGCACTGACGGCTATGCAGTAAGAGAGACTGCTATGCGGTCACGACAGGCGCTTGCCGCGCTGGTGGTAGGTTGCCTTCTGTTGACCGTGGGCCCGGTCGTGGCGCGTGCCGAGGAGCCCGCATTCGTGACGAACCCGGTGGCGCACGTCGACACGCTGATCGGCACAGGGTCGAGCGAGACGGGTGGTTCGATCAACAACTTTCCCGGCGCCGCGGTGCCGTTCGGGATGGTGCAGTATTCGCCGGACACCACCGACACCTACGCCGGCTACGACCACGACAACGACCGCTCGACCGGGTTCAGCATGACCCACGCGTCGGTGGGCTGTAATGCGTTCGGCGACATCCCAATGCTGCCGACGACGACGCCGATCGGCTCGCAGCCCTGGAGCGCCTGGGAGAAGATCGCCCACGACGACACCGAGGTGGGCGTTCCCGGTTACTACAAGGTGCAGTTCCCGGATACCGGAGTGACGGCCGAACTGACCGCCACCACCCGCACGGGTGTTGGCCGGTTCCGGTATCCGAGCGACGGGCGCCCCGCGTTGTTTCACGTGCGCACCGGCGGGTCGCTGGCGGGCAACTCGGCGGCGACCATTCGGATTGGCGACGACAACACGACGGTCACCGGTTCGGCGACGACGGGCGACTTCTGCGGCAAGGGCAACGTCTACACCGTGTATTTCGCGATGACGTTCAGCCGGCCGTTCATCTCCTACGGCACCTTCGAAGGCAATTCCGTCTATCCCGGTGCCCGCAGCGCGAATTCACAGTGGGCCGGAGGATGGGTCGAGTTTCCCGCCGGCTCGACGGTGGTGGCGCGTACCGGGCTGTCGTATGTGAGTGTCGACGCGGCGCGAGCGA
The DNA here is from genome assembly GCF_002102185.1 of Mycobacterium fragae. Classification (GTDB taxonomy): domain Bacteria; phylum Actinomycetota; class Actinomycetes; order Mycobacteriales; family Mycobacteriaceae; genus Mycobacterium; species Mycobacterium fragae. The sequence goes on along the minus strand of NZ_LQOW01000024.1, from coordinate 124,052 downwards.
ACCTTGCCGCCGCGGGCGAAGGGAGCTTCGACGACGTTCGGGCGGCCGCTGTGGGTGAGTGGAATGCTGCGTTATCGCGTGTCGCGGTGGCCGGCAGCAATAGTGGCGATGTAAAGACCTTCTACACGTCGCTGTACCGGTCCTTGCTGCACCCCAACACGTTTAACGACGCGGATGGGCGCTACCTCGGATTCGACGGCAACGTCCACACCGTGGCCAAGGGGCATACCCAGTACGCCAATTTCTCCGACTGGGACACGTACCGTTGTCTTGCGGCCTTGCAGGCATTGCTTTTTCCGGAGCGAGCCAGTGATATGGCGCAGTCGTTGGTGAACGATGCCAGGCAGAGCGGGTCGTTGCCGCGTTGGGCGCTGGCGAATTCGGCGACCGGCGAGATGACCGGAGACAACGTGGTTCCGCTCATCGTCAACCTTTATACGTTCGGCGCGAAGGACTTTGACGTCAAAGCGGCGCTGTACTTCATGTTGAAGGCGGCTGTCGAGGGCGGTACTGGGCTCGGCGGTTACGTGGAGCGGCCGGGCATCGGCACCTATCTGCAGCATGGCTATGCGCCGCAGACCGAGGAGTTCCGTGGCGATCATGGGATCGACGGCGGTTCGATCACGCTGGAGTGGTCGATCGACGACTTCGCCATCTCGCGATTCGCCGACGCGCTGGGTGAGCATGCGATTGGCGCTGAGTTTCTGCGCCGGGCGCAGTATTGGCAGAACCTGTTCAATCCGTTGACGGGCTATATCACGCCGCGCACCGCGGAGGGTATTTTCCTTCCGTGGCCCGGATCATCTGGGCCCACATCGGATTTCGGGCAGGACGGGTTCGAGGAAAGCAACGCCGCGCAGTACACCTGGATGGTGCCGCATGACATCGCGGGGCTGGTGACCGCGATTGGTGGGCGTGAGGCGGCGGCCGAGCGGTTGGACCGGTTCACGGCGGAGGTCAATGCGGGCCCGGACGAGCCGATGCTGTGGCTCGGCAACGAGCCGGGCTTCGGGGTGCCGTGGCTGTATAACTACGTGGGTCAACCGTGGAAGACGCAGGAGACGGTTGACCGGGTGCGAAGGGAACTGTTCGGCCCAACGCCGGCTGGCGAGCCGGGCAATGACGACCTCGGCGCGCTGTCCAGCTGGTACGTCTGGGCGGCCCTCGGGATGTACCCAGTGACGCCTGGAACGGCAGTCCTCGCCGTGAACACGCCGTTGTTCGACCGCGCTCAGATCGCGCTGCCGGCAGGTAAATTCATCAGCATTTCCGCGCCGGGCGCATCGAGCGGCTTGAAGTACATCAATGGCCTCAGCATCGACGGCAAGCCCACCGATCGGACGTTTGTGCCGGACTCGATCATCCGCACCGGCGGCGATGTGGCGTTTTCGCTCTCCGCTGTCCCTAACCCGGTGTGGGGCACTGCCGAATCCTCGGCACCGCCCTCGTTCGGTGTGGGCAACTCGGCGTGACTGCTGGCGCCTTTCCCGCCCGGCGCCGCGATCCCGCCGCGCCTAGACGGATGGATGGATGGGGCGCCAAACCCGCAACCCAAGGATGTGGGCCTGTACCTGGGGCGACTCGCAACGATTCAGCAACGAAAAATGAATGTCCCTCGGCAACCAATCTGCGGATGAATCGCTTGGCATTCAACGGCTTTCATCGATTGAGACCATTCAATTGGCGCTGTAGAGAGCAAATCCGATGCTCAGGGCGGCAGTACCTGGCGATTGGCGGTGGCGTCAGTGCGTTGACAGCGGCGGTCGCGAGTGGTGTTTGCTGAACCAATTAGAGCGGTTGGATCGGCGCGCCATCGCCAAAGGGGGTATGGGTCTCGCTACCTTTGGAGCTTGTGTTGTTGGGCGAAAGCTTCCTGGAGCGCAACTCGTGGCTGCCGGGCGTTGTGGTCGCGATAGTCTTGTTCATTACCGGAACCGCTGTCACGCTATACCTGCGGCGACGAGACAAAGAATCGAAGACGTTTGACTATCGCGTGATTTCAGACCTGCCCATTTTGCTTGCACGCCCCGATAATGAACTCAAAGTCACCTACATGAACCACGAAGTTCAGAATCCACGGATGCTAAGAGTCAGATTCGTCAACACCGGAAAACAGGTCATCAAAGCCGCCGATTTTTTAAACCCATACTTCATAAGGTTAGAAGGCTCTCAACTCTTAAACACCGCCATCACCGAGATGTCTGCCGAGGATCTCGCCGATTTTGCCGCCGACGGGCAAAAAGGTTGGGTGCAGCTCACGATAAAAACGCTGAACCCCGGCGACAGCTTCACGGTTCAAATGATTGTTGACAATGAGGACTCGCCAAGCATATCGATTAGCGGCCGAATCGAGGGCGAAACACGCAAAACCGCTATCTACCCGACAAAGTCAGAGCTGACGCTCACCCGCGAATGGTTCAACATCGGCTTACTAGTCGGTCTAGCGTTCATGGTCTTGTCGGGGTTAACGTTCTTTGGGATCGGAAACAAGCCTCACCATCACCTTGCGGGAGCCATTGGCGTCAGTTCTGGCGTGGTAATCATCATTATCAGCGCGGCGTCTTGGCATCGATCAAGACAGCGTTTATTGGCAGGGTTAGGTCGCGACCAGCAAACGCAGAGTTGAACGTGTGCGACACGCACTTGTACCGGTAGCGTCGCTCTCATGGGGCATCGATTCATCTTGCGCTGTAAATCAATCCGCGACAGTCAAAGCGCGATTTGGGGCTGCATTCCCACTCAGCAGAGGACATTCTTCGGAAAAGCCGAGTGTGCAACGAGTAGCGGCCTCATCCGCTCGCCCCATCGCTTAACACGAATTCTGCCCCTCTCCGGAGTTTCTACCTGTAGCACAAGTCGATTCGGATCACGACCAAGGCGCGAGTATTGTTCCGCGTCAAGTACGCATACATAACTTGTGCCGCACACGAGAACAATGAAGACCGGGCCGGAGCGCTCAAGGAATTCGTCTTCTAGAAATTTTCTCTCATGTTTAGTGAAGCTAAAACGGAACGGTTCGAGATTTCGTGAAATGTACTTGATATACAAATAGCGATTATCTTCCTTTTCTCCATCTATGCCTACTAAAACTCGATAATACGGCTCTGGCCACATGCGCGATATAACTGGGCCGCGCCCGTCCTCGATTATCTGCAGCAGAGCCGCGCCGTGGTAAAGGTCTTGCCGGTCGATTTTCACGTTGCGCTCCTCCTCGCTGGTGCTCAAGATCCGCGACATTCGAGTGATCAACGCCAAGTATTTCGCATAAGCGCATGGATTGTGCAGGATTTAGTTCGATACGAACACACCTATGTTCGAGATGACTCCACCAAACCCGCGCTCTTTGCCACCATCGCGATCCACGGGCGTAGCTCGTCTAGGACGATTCGACGACCGCGATACGGGTGTCGCTTTCAGCGACCTTGACCTCGCCACCTAGTGCGGAAAGAGTCGCTATGAACCCAAGCAGGGAAGGCACCGCATTTCCGATCCATCGACCCAGTTCGGAACGGCTTGGCGGCTCGGACTTGGTGGTCAAGCTGAACCAGTCCGGGAAGCCCTGCAGTCGCGCGGCCTCATGAGGAGTCAATACACGTCTCTGTGTGGGGTGAATGAATCGCCCGCGACCGGGTGTAAGAAACCCGCCGGTGATGGTGGGGGCCGGTTGGTCGCGGTACATGCGTCCGTATGTGGCCTCATACGTGGTGCCGTCTTTGTGGCAGTCAGGCCTGATCGCATTTGGAAGGGTGTACTCGTCGTTGTCGAACAGCCAGTCGATTCGCTGACGATTCTGTTCGCTTAACTCAGGGACCGAGTTCATAACGTCCGAGCCGTCTACTGGCGTGCTTTCCAAGTCCTCAACCAACCACCAGACCGGCCTCGCGTCCCGCAGAAACAGTTTTTTCAATGTGTCAAGTGCTATTGGTTTTGTGTCGCGCGAGGCTACTAGGAAGAACCGCTTGCGCGTCTGGGGCCACCCGAACTGATCAGCCGCTAGCGTCCCCGAAGTCACGTAGTACCCGTTATCGCGCAACAGCGTCATCGTCGTCTGGACGACGCCGTTCCGGTCGCTCACCACGTTCGGCACGTTCTCCACTACGACGTGCCGCGCGCCGAGCGCCACGGCCGTGGCCGGCACCGTAAGGTACAGCAAATTCTTTGGGTCGTCATGCCGGGAACGGTTGTTCAGCGAGGAGTGTCCCTGGCACGGTGGACCCGCCAAGATCAAATCAGTGGCGCCGACAAGGCTCACTAGCCGTTCGTCGATGACAGTGGGTTCGTAAGCGAATCTGGCGTCATCCCCGGTACCGGACACTCGGTAGTCGATCGTGCTTCGGACCGAACCGGCAATCGTCTGCCGTGGTCGAAAATTGGAGCGGTAGACCTGAAGCGCGCGGGCGTCAACGTCAGCAGCGAGAAGGGGCATGCCGCGCATCCCGAGCGCGGCAATAGCCTCTGACGCACCCAGCGACAGTCCGCCCACCGACGAAAAAAGGTCGATAAACCGCAGCGGCTGACTATCGCGATCGGGTGGAGGCTTGGGTCCGCGGATATACGCACGCCACCATGAAGCGAACGGATCCGACCCCTCATCTCCAACCGTCAGATCGCGGGTATCTACGATCTCACGGTCGCCTACCGTGGCCACCCTGCAGACCTTCCCTTCCCCAGCCGTGTAGGCAATGCGAAGACCCACTTCGTGTTGGACTTGGAAAACACCGTCGGGAAAGGGCAGCATGCTGTGAACCTTAGCCGGCACCCCCGTCAGAATTGGACGACACGACGGCTTGAGCAGTCTCAAGGTCGAGGAGTTCGCGAGCCTGCTGCTGACCCAATACTTCGAACAAGACATTCGCGCGCACGCGTCGGAGGTTCTTCACAACTTCTCGCACCAGATCGGTCTTCAACTTGCCCGCAGCGACATCTGCCAAGATCTCGTGCGCCACGAGCGGCGCGTTGCCGTTGAGCGTCCTGAGGAGATGACTGCGCCAGACGTCGGATGCGCCGAAGCGCGCCAGCGCGAACGGGTCAGAGTCGTCAACTGCCTCGCCGCCGAGGAACGCGATGTGGGCGCGCTCGAACATTTTGTGGGGCAGGCATTCATGACTGATCGCGTTTGTCGCAGCACCGAAATTGGCAAGGCTTCCGTTTTCTCCGTAGCGCCATTGGACGATCTCGTACAGGCGGGCGGCGCAGTACCGCCAGAAGTCGCGGTCCGAGAGGATGCTCCCGGGGAGGTCGCGAAGCCGTTTGTAGAGCACCACTGAAAGCTCGCCCTCAACCTTGTCGCGAGCCGAATCGGACTTTGCTTTGAATGGGTCAAGGCCACGCCACCCATCGATAACGTCTTGGAGGGCTTCTTCAACAATGTCGAAGCAGTCATCGTCCGGGCCGCGGAGTTCGTGCTCAGGAGGGCAGTCGGGCAGAGTGCCCTCCCGTCGTCCGCGCACATACTCTTCGGTCTTCGGTCGCGACAAAACTGGGTAACCCATCATCAGTCCCTTAATGCCTCAAGCGTGAATTTGGTGGCTTCGAACTTAGCCTCTAGGAACGGTCGCACGTATTGTCCATCTTCGGCTCGTGAAAGAAGTTCCGAGAAACTGCACTCGAATTTCACGGCAAGGTTCCCCATGAAGCGATGCGCTGCGGGGTACGGCTCAAGATCAGCCTCGGTTAGAGGACGTCCCGGGACTTCGTCACGAATCTGACGAATGATCATCTGCGCCGTCATGTCGTAGGCAAGGATCGCCAGCTCTACTTCCTGCTGTCGCACAACGTGATCCGATTGGTTGTTAAGCATCCAATTAAGCACCGACGGCTCAACGTAGACGTGTACAGAATCAGAGAGGTCGTCGGCCGCGAGCAGGTCGTCGAACGCGACGAACCGCAGTACACCGTCGGGGAGGTTGTGCGTCTTGCGAACCTCCTCAGTGAGCTCCTCGGGACTAAAGCTGGTCTCTTGCTTTTCTGGACTGACTCTGAATACACGGCGAGCTAGCCAGGTGCCCGCCTGATGCGGTGTGAGCGGCGCAGGGGGAATCTGGTCAAGCAACACAACAGCTACCGTGACCGCATAACCGGCCCGGTCGTTGAGGATTAGCTCGGCCGTAGCGCGCTCCAGTGCAAATTCCTCGGGATACTCAGCACCCTCCGTCAAGCGTTCGTTGAGGAGGATGGTGCTCGCGCGGTGAGTGCTGCTGGTGACCATCACTACGAGCGCGCAGTTGGCAACTGGGATTGTCGTTTGCTCAACGGCCCAGCGAAGCTTCGTGGCGGGCGGCAGGAGCAGCTTGAACCTGGCGTTACTGAGCAAGTCCTCCGCCACGACAACTGCGCCGGCTTCGAACGGATCACCGCCGACTACCAACTGCACCGAATCAAGCTCGCCGTCGATGACGTCGATTTGGCTGAAGGGACGGATTGTTACCCGCTCGGAACGGGTGGCCGCTTTCTCTGCAGACCCGGGCGCCGTCACTGCTCGCTCCAGGAGTCCACGGTCACCACGGGTTGCACCGTCGTCGTCCAAAGGTTGGAGTAGGGCTCCGACGTGACGGAGAAGGTCGTCTTCTTAGTCTTTGTTATTGGACCCGACCATGCGCCGTCGCCGTCTTTCGTGAATCCGTGATCCTTTCCTTCCGGCGCGATGAGGACAGGAAGCGTCGCCCCATTTGGGTTCTCGTCCTCACTTACATGCAATTGGCAGCTTACGGTTACATCGCAGGTGGATTTCGGGGCATCGTCGGCAACACGGACGGTGAAGTCGGAGGTGACCTTCACTTGATCATCGCCAACGACGGACAGTGACGTGCCCTTCGGGAACTGCAATTCAATTGGTTCGCCCCCAGGGCCAGGCTTTGGTTTCGGGCCGCGCTTCTTACCCACGAATCCGCTCATCAGCTTCGCGAAGTGGCTCAGTGCGCGAGGAGTCCGTGGAGGCGGCGGTGCCACTTCCTTCGCCATCTTGGATACCGAGCGCCGGATCTTGTCCAGAACAGCCTGGGCTGTGAGGGTTGCCATTTCACTCACATCGGTTGAGGGGTCGGTTGACCATGCGTCATGACTTGACGGTTCTGTTTCCTGCAGCAGTTCGTTGCTCTTATCGCTGGCGACGAACACACCGCGCAGTGGAATTCGCTGTTTGTACTCCTGGTATCGAATGATCATTCGCGGGTTTCGCATAAGGGCGACAACGGCCGTTCCTTCGGCGGGTTCGCCGTCCATACCGATTGGGTCATCGGCCACGACGAGGCCTAGCCCACCGAGGTCTGAACCACCAGCGCGATTTGTGTTGCGCCAGATGCCCGATGCATATTGCTCCCGGTTGGGATCTTGTGGTTCCTGTTCTTTCTTAGCTATGCGGTACGGCGTTAGAAACTGTGCCACGACAGGCAGCATGGCCGGCCGTGGCGTCGTGACCCTGCTGTCTGGTGTCACGACTTCGACGTCGAACATGTGGTCCTCAAGGGCAGGCCACCACCAAATCGCTAACTGGTCAATCAACTCGCTGGGGTCAACGAGCGGATCGACGATCAAGAAGGAGGTACCAAGTTCGTTCAAGTTGTCGGGATTGCGGGGCCGAAAGCCGAGTCGCTCCGCTACCTCTTCAGCCTCGTCGTCCTCAAACGGATTGATCCGCTTGTCTTCGGTGCCTTCGCCGGCGAATATCGCTCGACCTCCGTAATGCTCGTCGTCCGCTTCGTGCGAGCGCCACCACGTGACGCCCAACAGTCGAGTGCGCGCGGGGTCCTGCTCGCTCGGCTCAAATGTCGTGTGGGCGACGATTACCTTGGCCTTGCTGACGCCGACAAGCGCGGCCTTGCCGAATCCGTACGAACCCCCGACGCCGCTGTCCTTCTCCGATCCGCCGACCTCAAGCATGGCTCGGAACATGATGCTGTCCCTTGTGTGGCTCGGGTGGCCGTATAACCCGTGGGTGGAGTAGTCCTCGACATACAGCAGGGTTAGTGGCACATCCGAATCCTCGAGGTGATCCAAGGCAGTTCCCGGGCCGACCGGGGGCTTCCTGAACGCGGCGCTGCCCCGGCGTTGGTTCAGAGCGCCGAGACCGAGGGATTCGATCATCGACGCCTTAGCCGTACCGGTCAGCTCTACGAATCGAAACACGACCCGGAGTTTCAGCTTGTCGGCGGGGTGATCCCGCTGAAACCGCCAGAACGCATCACTTGAGTTCTGCACCGCCTCACGTGCCAGAAAAGCGGTCGGCGACAGGTTGACCTGGTTGCGGAACATCTTCGTTAGGGTGCTGCCGTCAAGATCGCCCGTCGGGCTCATCGGCAACCAGACCCACGAGGCCGACGCCGTCGCCGTCTTACTGCTCGCCATTATTTCGTTTCGCTCCTAAATCCTTTGAACGCGGCACAATCCTTGGTCTGTGTACCACCATCACTTCAGTTTGAAGGCCGTTTCCCGCCCATTGGTGGCATCCGCGAACCGCGCCTTAAGCGCACGTACCTCACCGTCCAACGCCTTCACGATTTGCGTCACATCCGCATCGGTGTACTCGTAGTTCGACTTATTCGACAGGTTTCCAACCAGCCGAATCGCATTCATCGCCTTCGCAGTACGCGCCTCGGCAAGCGTGACGAACCGCTCCCGACGATCTCGCTCCATCTGCGCCACCTCCACATGTCCCATATATTGAGTATATTTGTCACACATACACACCGTACCACAGGCGCGGCTAGAACAACAATATTTGAGCCTATTTGTTGCCACATTGTACATATGTAGGCTCACCGAGCCGTCCGTCAGACTGAGTTCCGGCTGGTGGCAGCATGGACGTGATGGCTGAATCGTGGGCGTCGACTCCGCTAGTTCGACGCCGAATGCAGACCAACCGGCGCCGTGACACCGGTCCGGAGCTCGCCGTGCGTCGTGCCGTACATGCTCTCGGCTTGCGTTATCGAGTTGACACACGGCCGGTGCCTTCACTTAACCGCCGCGCCGATATGGTCTTCACCCGGTGGAAGGTCGCAGTGTTTGTGGATGGTTGTTTCTGGCACGGGTGCTCTTCTCACCACACCGTCTCGCGGACCAACTCCGAGTTTTGGGCAACGAAAGTCAAAATGAATATGGCGCGGGATGCCGAAACTGATCGCTTGTTGACGCAGGCTGGGTGGCTCGTGGTCAGGGTATGGGAACACGAACCGGCCAGTGAGGCGGCAGGACGCGTCCTCCAGGCAGTACGTCAGCGTGCAAGTGTCCGGACGTGAGTTCCTGGTGTGGCTATGCATACCAGCGTCGCGATTTGATGCTTGGCCTTAGCGTCCAACGACCGGAGTAAAGCTGAATGTCAGCGCATTGGCCGACGTCATTCTCGATTCAGGCGTCCCGGAGAATCGAGCGGAAGTCGTCGCGTGCCTGCAGCAATTCCTTTTGGATGCAGCCGCTGAACTCGGCTATCTCGCATGGCGCTACGCCGCTGTGCGACCGTCCCTCTCCGACTCTCGCAGCCGCTGCAGCGGCTGGCGGCCCAGCTCGCTGATCACGTCGCCTTCCGGCCGGTGACGATGTAAGGGTGTCGATCCGCTTGCAGCGTTGCAACACGATCGGGATACGTGCACGCTCGGGGGCGCACCCCGAGGAGCCTGGAGCTGAGCACGTCGTGGTCGCGGAAACCGCTCACCAACCCCAGACGTACGGTCGTTCCCGGCAGGTGTTGAGGTGCTTGAGGAGCGGGGCGCGGCGGAATGGCCGGGTCCTGCAGCGGGTTTGACTTAACTAATTGTTGCCGGCACACGGAGGAAGGGCATGGAAACCTGGGATGCGATCTGCGCGCGGCGCAATGTACGGCAGTACAGGTCGGAGCCGGTGTCAGACGACGACTTGAACCGTATCGCCGAGGCCGGATGGCGGGCGCCGTCGGCGAAAAACCGCCAGGCGTGGCACTTCGTCATCGTCACTGACCGGGCTCAGCTGCAGGAACTCTCGACGGTCTGGCAGGGCGCCGGTCACATTGCCTCGGCTGCAGCTGCGATCGTGTTCGTCATCCCCGAACCGCCGAGTGAACGCAGGAAGGTGACCGACCAGTACGACGTCGGTCAGGCCACGATGGCCATGATGATCGCGGCCACCGACCTCGGGATCGGCACCGGCCACTCCTCGGTGGGCGATCAGGACAAAGCCCGCGCCATCCTCGGCGTTCCGGACGACTACCTGGTGGCGTACATGCTCGGCGTCGGCTATCCCGCCGACCGCCCGCTCAAGCCGATCCGCAAACCGAATCGACGCCCCTTCGACGAGGTCGTCCATCACGGACATTGGTGATTTGGCGTCCAAACCTGCTGCGGCGCCATGCAATGCTGGCTGGGTGCCGCCTGTACCGACGACCTCATCCCGGGCAACCGTTGCCTGGAACATTGCCGGCTACCTGTGCTATGCGGGACTGGTCTTGGTCGGGCTGGGCGAAATCTGGTTTTCCATGTTCTTCGCCATGGCTACCGACGCCTGCCATGACTCGGCATGCGACGCCAGCTATCACGTATGGCCGGCCATGCTCACCATGTGGATCGGCGTCGGCGCGGTGTTGTTCGCGACCGGCGTGTGATTGTGGTCAATTCGGCTCGAGGCAAAATTGTGTTCGGCTGGCCATTCCTTGGCTTGCTCGGCCTCGGCATGGCCTATGTCATCGCCCTGAAGGTCTTGCACTGAGAGGATGTGATGATGGCTGACACCACCTTGGCAACTCACGAGCACAAGGGCGACTACGGGATCGACGGGTCGTTTCACACCGTCTCGGCGCGCGGACAGGCCATCGGTCTCGGCGTGGCAAGCGCCGCGTTGCTGGTGTGGTCGGGGATCAGCCTGGCCCGCGGTAAGCGCTTGCAGGCGGCGCTAACGAGCGCCTCGGCCGTCAATATCGTCGCCAACGCAGCCGTCTACATCTACGCCACACGCGTCGGCAAGTTCGTGGTCTGGAATCGGATCCTCGACGATCTGCGGCTACAAGGCGACGAAACCCTGCTGGACATGGGGTGCGGCCGCGGCGCGGTATTGCTGGCCGCGGCCAAGCGGCTGCCGCGCGGGCATGCTATCGGCGTCGACCTCTGGCGGGCCGACCAGACCGACAACTCACGGTCAGCAACCCTGGCCAATGCCGAACTGGAGAACGTCGCCGACCGGATCGAGCTACACACCGCCGATATGACCGCGCTGCCGTTCGACGACGACAGCGTCGACGCCGTCGTCAGTAACCTTGCTATTCATAACATTCCGAGACGTGCCGACAGGCGTCGAGCCCTTCCCGAGGCGATGCGCGTGCTGCGCCCCGGCGGTCGTCTCGCCATCGCTGACCTGTGGGAGACCCGCCAGCATGCCGCCCATCTTCGGGAGCAGGGCTGGCAGCACGTGCGACGCCGCAACCTCGGTTGGCGCATGTGGTACGGCGGCCCGTGGGTGTCGACTCGACTGGTCAGCGCGACCAAGCCGGGGACGTGAAAGTGCCGGTGCGGTGGCGGCACGGCGAGTCCGAACACATCCGCGCATACCTGTGAGCCGCAATGGCTTTCGCAGACCATTGAGCGAGGCTCGATCATCCCACAGATAACCGTTGCCGGGCCATGAAAGGATGGGTGCGGTGATTCTCGCCGTCGACCTCGGCAAGACGTCCTGCCGCGCCGCAGCAGGCGGCCGGAGGGCCGAGGGGGCGGGCGCGCCGGGGCTCGCAACGCCTGGCGGCGTGCGGGCCGCGGAGGCGGCGATCCTGGCCGTCGCGCGCGAGCTCGGCCCGGCCCACGAGGTGATCGTGGGCGCCGCCGGCGCACTGGCGGCGCCGGACGCGGCGCGCGCGCTGGGCGATGCGCTGCTGGCCTCGCTGCGGGCGGAGCGGGTCGCGGTGACCAGCGACGCCGTGATCGCGCACGCGGGCGCGCTGGACGGGCAGCCGGGCGTCGTGCTGATCGCGGGCACCGGCGTCGTGGCGCTTGGGATCGGCGCGGACGGCGCGCTGCGGACCGCCGACGGCTGGGGCCCGTGGCTGGGCGACGAGGGCGGCGGCGCGTGGATCGGCGCCGCCGGGCTGCGCGCGGCGCTGCACGCCCACGACGGTCGCGGCCGGTCCACGACGCTGCTCGACGTCGCGCGCGCCCGGTTCGGCGCGCCGGAGACCTGGTCCGCTCAGCTCACCAATGCCGCCGCGCTCGCGTCCTTCGCGCCCGATGTCCTGGCCGCCAATGACGCAGCGGCCCAAGCGATTATCAGCGCGGCCGCCGAGGCGCTCGCCGCTACCGCCCGCGCGGTCGGGGACGGTCCGGTGGCGATGGTCGGCGGACTGGCGGGGGCTGAGGCGCTGCGCGAGCGCCTCGATCTCGTCCCCGCCGTCGGCGACGCACTCGACGGCGCGCTGCGGCTGGGGCCGATCCATGAGCCGTACGTGATCCGCGTGCAGGCGGGCCCCAATGCCTTTGCGCCGCATGGACTCGACGCGCTCGGCACCGAGGCCGTGCGGCCAGACTTGGACGACCTCGACGCGCGGGCTATCGGTGAGGTCGTCGCGCTGCTCATCGCCGCCGAGGGCGAGGCGCACGCCGCGGTGGTGGCGGCGGTCCCGCGGATCGCGGCGGCGGCCGCGGCGATCGCCGCACGGCTCGAGCGCGGCGGACGTCTGATCTACGCCGGCGCCGGGACGTCCGGGCGGCTCGGTGTGCTCGACGCGGCCGAATGCGGGCCCACGTTTGGCACCGACCTCGTGCGCGGCGTGATCGCCGGCGGGCCGGCAGCGCTGACCGAGGCGATCGAGGGCGCGGAGGACGCGTTCGACCCCGCCGATCTCGCCGACCTGACCGAGGCCGACGCGCTCGTCGGGATCACAGCGTCGGGCCGCACGCCATACGTGCTCGGGGCGCTCGAGCATGCGCGCGCGGCGGGCGCGCTGACCGTCGCAATCGTCAACAACCCGGGCAGCGAGGCGTCTGCCGATGTGGTGATCGAGCTGCTGACGGGGCCCGAGGTGCTCGCCGGCTCCACGCGGCTGACCGCGGGGACGGCCCAGAAGGTCGTGCTCAACGCGCTCTCGACGAGCGTGATGATCGCGCTCGGTAAGGCGTACGGACCTTGGATGGTCGACGTGCGCGCCACTAGCGCGAAGCTGCGCCGCCGCGCGGTTCGGATCGTCTGCGACGCGGCCGGCGTCGACGAAGACACCGCGACCGCCGCGCTGGCCGCTGCGGACGGTCACGCCAAGACCGCGATCGTCGCGCTACTCGCGGACGTCGACGCTGCCGAGGCCGCCATCCGGCTCGACCGGGCCCGGGGACGCGTGCGCGACGCGATCAAGAAGCGATAACCGTGTTGGCGATTTCCAGCGCCAGCTGGTACGGCTCGGGCTCGTTCCGGTTGGTCAGCACGACCACCGTGATGTGCCGCTTCGGGTAGCGCACGATCACATTGCGGAAACCCACCGTCTCGCCGGAGTGCCAGAGCGTCTCGCCGGTGATGCGCCAGCCGTAGCCGTACTCGATCTCGGGATTGTCGGTGTGCGTCGCAGGTGTGAACGCCGCCTGTAAGGAGCTCGGACGCAGCAGACGCTCGTCGTACAGCGCTGCATCCCACTTCGCGAGATCGTCGATCGAAGAATATATTCCGCCGTCCCCGAGCACCGCGCTCGTCTGGTCTTGGTCCGTTTGATTCCAGCAGCCCGCCTCTTCCGTGTAGCCGAACGCGCGGTTATTCACCGTCGAAATACCTTTCTGGTGGGCCACGGTGTTTTTCATGCCGAGCGGTTGGAAGATGCGTTCACGCAGGAACATCGCGAAGGTCTTTCCCGACGCCCGCTCCACAATCAGTGCCAGCAATGCATAGCCGCTGTTGCTGTACCGATAGCCGGTGCCAGGGCGGAAGTGGGTGCGATCCTGCGTTTCCAGCAGCCGCAGGACATCCGCGTCGTGCAACTGCGCAGTGACGTTTTCCGGGATCAGATCCTCGTAATCGATGAGACCCGAAGTGTGCGTCAGCAGATGGCGAATCAGGACCGTCTCGTCGGCCTTCGGCAGCGAGGGCAACCACTCGCGGACGCGGTCATCGAGGCTGAGGCGGCCGTCCTCGGCCAGCAGCAGGATGCTCGCGGCGGTGAACTGCTTCGTGACCGATGCGAGCCGGTAGTTCGTCTCGGGCGTGGCCGGCGTGTTCGTTTCCAGTTCCGCGAGACCGTAACCTGCGCGCACGATCGGCTCACCGTCGCGCAGCACGAGCACGGCCGCGCCCGGCACGTCGCCCGTGTAGTTGCTCATCAACGCATCAACTTCCGGTTTCATCGCACAATCGCCCACAAGCGCAATATCCCCTCACTTGTGCGTAGCATCCCCGTATGAAAAGGACTTTCGTCGTTACATTCGCGGTCGGGTTGATCGTCGCGCTGTTCGGTCTGATCTGGGCACTCCAGGGATTCGGAGTGCTCGGTGGTAGCCCGATGAGCAACACCACGACCTGGTCCATCATCGGTCCGATCACGGTGGTGATCGGCATCGTGATCGCGCTATTCAGTTGGCGCAAACTGTCGTCGAAATAGTGCTCATGTCTCCGCCACGGTGAAGTCCACCGTGTGCCAGCCGGTGGCGCCGTCTGGGACCGGACCAACCCGCTCTGCCGTTTGGATAGCTCCGGTGTTGTCGGTGGCGCGCACGGTAATGGTGTGTTTCCCAGGGCTTTTCGCCTGCCAGGGAAAGCTCCACAACCGCCACGTCTGGTTGGAATAGCGCGCGCCCTGTTGCGCGGGCTGCCACACGCCATCGTCGATAAGGACTTCCACGGCCCGCACGCCACGATTCTGTGCCCACGCGACACCGCCAAACACGACGTTCCCCATCGGCACCCTCTGACCGCCTTTCGGCACGTCGATCCGCGACTCGGTCTTGATGGGTGCACGCGGTGCCCAGCCCTGGCGCGTCCAGTACGCCTGTGCTTTGTCGAAGCGAGTCAACTCAATCTCGACGACCCACTTGGTGGCCGACACGTACCCGTAGAGCCCGGGCACTACCAACCGGGCCGGGTAGCCATGTTCGATCGGCAGCGGCTGACCGTTGAGACCCACCGCCAGGAGCGCGTCGCGGCCGTCGGTGAGCGCCTGCACTGGCGTGCCGGCGGTGAACCCGTCGATCGACGTCGAGAGCACCATGTCGGCGTCCGCGTGCACGCCTGCCGCGGCCAGCAGATCAGCTACCCGGTAGCCTGTCCAGACGCCCGTCGAAATCAGGTTGCCTCCAACGGGATTCGACACACAGGTTAGCGTCGTCACCGTTTCTACGACGTCGAAGTGGGCCAGGTCGTCGAAGCTGTAGGTGGCTTCGCGGTCCACCATGCCGTGGATGCGCAGCCGCCAGTCGCCGCGGCCGAGTTGGGGGACCACGAGCGCGGTGTCCACCCGATAGAAGTCGGCGCTGGGGGTGATAAAGCTCGGCAGCGCAACGCCTTTTGGCTGCACATCAGGAGGTATGTGTGGCGCCGATGTGCGCGGACGGGGGAGAGCGAAGGCGTTGCGATCAGTGGCCACCGAATGCACCAAGCGCGTGACAACCGCACCCGCTACGCCACTCACTACTCCGAATCCGAGCAATCCGTATACGACCAACCGGCGTCTGCTGGCGTCCGGCTCGTCGTGATCGGCTCTGTCTTCCGGCCCGGCCCAGAACCGACGGGTCAGCAAGCGGAGGGTCGCTACGCCGCAGGCGGCGCCCGCGACGGTGGGGATGATGTCGAGTGCTGTCGCACCCTGCCGCGACAGCACTGCGATGCATCCCAAGACGCCCGCCGCGGCGATAACGGCGCTGCCGAGCGGACGGCGCTGAGTCTCGAGGGTCCCGGCGATTGCAGCGATCGTAGCGATCACGACGAGCACGACGACGCCCACAAAGAATTTGTCCAGAGAGCCCAGGGTCTGAATCGCCCACTCTTTGATTGGCCCCGGTGTCAGGTCGATGGCCACCGAGCCGATCGCAGTCCGCGCATCGGCTAGCGCGCCGAACGGGATGCCCACCAGCTGGGCTACTCCGAGCGCGACGGACGCGGCGGCGACCCCGGCGATCATCCGCGCATTGGACGGCGCGACAGCCATCGAACTACTGTATTCGCGTCCCCTCAACGACCGCAAACACCTTGCCGTGCAGGCGAACCGGCAGATCGGCGTGCGGCCGTAGCCGCGGCGCTACGGAAGCTCGCCTTGATGGCTTGGGCAGTAGACGTCCACTGATGCAATGACAAATCTGACCGCGGTGCGTCTAACGCGAGGGGCAAGTAGGCGTAAAGACGGATTGTCCCCATACACCCTGTTCATCTCCTCTTGTACTACGGACTGGACGGAGGCGCCGCCATCGAGCTCGCCACAAATTTCATGGGCTCGGTAGACGAGCCCCGGCACATTATCGATGGCGGGAATCTGTTCCTGTTGGAGCAGCGCCACAAACTGGTCATCCTGGCTTGGGTCGGCGCCTGCTGCGCCCGCGCAGATTATTGCGGCCGTCAACATCACCGAAGCGCTAACCAGCGCGTCTGCGACTCTGGTGATGCCGATGCGCACGGCAGGATTCCATTTCTTCGGTGTCACGGCTCGACACCTCATCGAATCGACATCAAGCGGTAACAGTGGAAGCGGCTTGCGCCTGCAATGATGGGTATCGTAACTGGTTGTAACCGTGAATCACCACTGGACTTTCGCGCAAACGAAGACGATGGCTACGCATAGGCGGCGAATACACGCTGAGTATGCGTTGGTCACCGCCTTGATAAGCATTGCCTTGAGCGTGGTCGGTACTGCGCAGTTGCCGGTCGGCATTGCGCTTACAGCATCGATCAAGCCAGCCCCGTTAGGGGAGATCGCGCCGACTCCACCTCAGATCCCAGCGCCGACGGTGAACCCGGTCGCGCCACCTGTCCCGGCGCCGCCACCTCGAGCAGAACAGCCGCTGTCCCCCCCACCACAGCAGCAGGCACCCGCACCGCAACCGGAGGGACCCGCACCACAACCGGAGGAACCCCCGCCACAACCGGAGGTGCCTCCTTCGCCGCCTCCGCCGCGGGGCCATGTCCAGCTCGCGCCGTGAGGCAACATCACTGAAAGTCGCTCGGAGCCGGGCACTTTGCATAGTGGTTCGGCATAGTGACCGGTGCTACAGAAGCGACATACACACCAATTGGCCGGCGCAGCAGCTCATTTCGTGTCGTCGACGAACAGCGCCATCGACGCGGTAAATCCGTACAGCGTTGCGGCCCGCGATCGGGCCGATCTCCCGGCGGCGAAGAAACCGGCGTGCGGATTACTGGCGAACTTTGGGAGCCGAGCGCGGGTTCCCGGACATTCTTCAGACCGTCACTGTTGCGACGGCGATCCCGACGGCTAGCCAGCGGTCGCGAACTTCATTGAGTTGATCGGGGGGTGCGGAAAGTAACAAGCCGAAGGCCGCTGGTGGATTGGCTTCGTCGCGGTAGTAGTCACGGTAGAACGGCATGCAACTGGCAAACCAGGAAAAGGCTTCGGGTTGGTCGGCGAGGATTAGGTGCGCATCGGTGATGTAAGTCAGGTAGGCGGGCGCAGGCGGTCTTCCGGTCGCAGTGTTAACCATCGTTTCTAGGTCACGCATGAAATCATCAAAGGCATGCGAATTGCGGCCGAACCAGGGCGGGAAATGCCAGGCCTCGGCGAAGGCCTCGAATAGGGCATCCAGCGTTTTGGTGTGCGACCCGTCGATTGTTCGAAGTTCGATACCTGCCGGCGCTACGACCGGCGAGGCCGCAGAGGGGTGGATACCGACGCAGGGCCCGTGATCACCGGCCTGTGAGACGAATTCGTTAAGGTTCACGGTTGTGCGCTATCGGATCCGGTGAAACGTGTCGTAATGGTCAGTGGTATACCACGCCGAACCGTCACTGCCGGTGATAATGCGTTCAGTATCGCGGTCCTGTCCCGGCACCCTGGGGTTGACATCCCACTCCTGGTAGGTGATCGGCTTGCCAGAAGCATCCGTGGTCGGTAAGGGATGCTGTCCGCTGGGCGTGACATTTCGGAATACCCCTCCGCCACTCGTGCCTGGCGCGTTGGCTGATCCGGGCCATTTCCCGGCATCGATCTGGTTGAGCGTGTCTTGGACGTTTTGCGGTATTGGCGGTTCGCCCGCGCCACCGCCGCCGGGCTCGCCTGGCGAAGCAGGCACTTCGCCGTCTATTGGTATGCCGAGTTGCCCTAGCCGGGCTCTGATCGCAGCCTGCCTCTCCAGAAGAGGAGCCTGCGAGGCGACGCAGGCGCTGTATTGCGCCGGCGGCAGCAGCCCGACGTTTTCGACGGCGCATCGAGCGTTCCACGCTCGTATCTCCGCATTCACTTCGGCCCATGCTGCGCGCGCTTCATCGGCTGTCATATTTTTCGGGTCGAGCGGCAACGGCGATGGCGGATCTTGCTTGTAGGTGCCATTGCCGAAGGCGCGCACGCCGGTCGGCGCGGCGACAGGCGCGGGGATTTGCGGGAAGCTATTGCCGACGCCGGCCACGGCCGCGGTGACCTTGGCCGCGACCTGAGCATCCAAGCCGACCAGCTGGGCGGCGCGCTGCCGGATATCGCCCGCAAAGGCTTGTGCTGCGGCTTGTCGGGCAACTCGCTGCGCGGCGGATCCACCGGTCATGCGATCGGTGACCGAAAGGTCTTCGCCCACCTGGAATCCCGCCGTGTGGGCGTCCTCGACGGCGTACCGGACTCGCGCGCGGGCCGCATCCAGATCCGAGGCCCCGCCGCGCGCAACGCTGGCCGCCGCCTGCAGCTGGTCGACGACGGCACTGGTGGTTTGCATGTCGGCATGCGTTGCGGTGCGCAGCGCCTCGGCCGCCTCACCCTGCCAGTCGGCCGACATCGCGTCCCGCCACACCTGGTGGGCCACCCCGTAGCTTCGCTCGCCGACGGCCTCCCAATGATCGGCGGCCTCAGTGAGGTGCTCGGTGGGCCAGTCCAACAGCGCCGACAGGCCAGGAACCCCCGTGACCGCCGGCATCGCTACAGGCTGATCACCGGCAGAGCCACAGCAGCCAGCTCGCTCGCCGAAGCAGCTTCCTGGGCGAGATAGCAGCTATCGGCCTGGGCGACGCCCGTGGCGTGAACACCCATTCGTGCCGCCAGCCCGGCGGCGAACGCCGCGACATCACCATGGGCGGCGTTCACTGCGGCCGCACTGACCTGACACGACAACCCCAGCTCTGGCGGAGCTACCGTCGCGTCAAGCTCACCCGCCGACGCACCCCAGCGGGCAGCCATCGCCTGCACACCAGCGGTATCCACACGCAACATCTGCTGCACGGGCGAAAGTGTAGGCAAACCCATCACTCACTAACCAGTCACCGCAAGTACCGTCGGTCGCCCGGCTCGTTCTGAAAGTCGCTACGAGGCGGGCATTTCGGATGGTGGTTCGGCTGCATGACTCCCGTGACAGACGTGACGCTCACGCCACCACGCCGCACTAATAGCTCACTCCACAAACAGCGCCATCGACGCGGTAAACCCGTGCAACGCATTGCGTCCCGCTATCGGGCCGATCTCCCCGGCGGCGAAGAAACCGGCCAGCGGAATCCCGCCCAGCAGGTCTGAGATCGTCGACGCGTCGTGGTCGGCGACCCCGAACATCCGCCGCCCTCGCGCGTTGCAGGTGAACAACAACGCGCCCACCGGACGCCCGGGCAGCGCCGCCGAAGCCCGCTCCAAAGCCAGTCGCAAGTCCTTAGAAGCCCCCGCCGCGTCACGAACCTGGAACTGCACGGTCGCGCCGACCTCGACAATCTCGCCGACCTCAATCGCCCCGCTCGACGGGTCGGCGCCCAGCAGCCCGCGAATCATGAAGTCGCCCTGGCCCGGAGTCGCCAGGTGCTCGTCGACCACGATCCCGATCTGCAGCCCGCGGCTGACCATCTCCTGCTCGTCGCGCGGCAGCCCCTCGACGATCTCCCGCAGCCGCACCAGCGGCGGCCGACCGCCCAGCTCGGTGATCACGTTGTCTTCCGCGCCGGTGACGACATAGGGGTAGCCGATCGGCCGGCAACCCTGCGACACGATCGGCACACCGTGCACGCGGGGCAGGTGCACGCCGACCAGCCCGGAGCTGAGCACGTCGTGGTCGCGGAACAGTCGGGTGTCGCCCGCTCCTCGCCCACCGCTCACCAGGCCGCCCGCGACCGTCGTTCCCGGCATATCGGTGTTGAGGTGCTCGATGAGCAGCTCCGACGGGAACGTGTACGGGTCCGGCAGCAGCAGGTGCAGATCGTCCGCGCTTTGGTCGAACCGGTATCCCGTGAGCAGTCCACCCGAGCCGGTGCGCACGAATTCCAGTTGGAACGTCTCGGCAGCCAGGCCTGACGCCAGCCATACCGCCACCGCGGGCCCGTCCTCGATCTCACGGCGGCCGGCGACAATCGCCTGGGCGATGCATCCGATCAGCGCGGGCGGCTCGACCGCAGCCTGCACCGCCTTGAGGATGTCCACAGCCTTGTCGGTGTGGGCTCGCGATCCGAGCAGCACGGCCAGCGACGGCGCCTCACCCGCGAGCTCGTCGCGTGCCTGCGCCGCAGCCTCCACCGCGCCCTGCCGCCCGTCGGGCACCGTGGACACTCCGACTGCAATCCGCACCCTTCCATCATGCGCCGCCCGGGGCCCGACCAAACTGATCCTCATGCAGATCCCGTTCGCCGACGCGATGCTGGGCCGCCTCGGCCGCCGCGAGGCCGGTCTCGAACTGATCGAGGAGATCGAGTACGAGGCGGTCGAGACCCCCGACGCGGCCGACCTGACATCGGCCGAGCCGGCCCTGCTGCTGCAACGAATGGAAAACCGGCTCATCCGGCACCACCTCGCTAACCCCGAGGTGTTGAGCAGCGATGAGCTGCGCAAGCTGCGCTACATCCTCAACTTCGCCAGGCTCGCCGACTTCGAACCCGGGGCCGCGGGCCCAGGCGGACGCCGCGGGCGAGGAGACGTCTCGGTCGGCGCCGAAATCGGGCCGTGGCGCTCCCGGGTCGCCGACGCTCTGTACGGGCCATTGCGCGAGGAGCCGGATCAGGTCACTGCTCTGACGACAGCGCGAGAAGCGCTGACGACGCTGGCCGCCGACCAGGACGATCAGCGGCAAGTGCTGATCCAACGCCACGGAAATGACTTCTCTCCAACGGAACTGGACGCCGAGGTCGGCTACAAGAAGCTCGTGACGGTGCTCGGCGGTGGCGGGGGAGCGGGTTTCGTCTACATCGGCGGCATGGCGCGGCTGCTGGAGGCCGGGCACGTGCCGGACTACATGATCGGCTCGTCGTTCGGGTCGATCTTGGGCAGCCTCGTGAGCCGCGAATTGCCGGTGCCGATCGAGGAATACATCGCGTGGGCGAAGACGGTGTCATACCGGGCCATCCTCGGGCCCGAGCGGCTGCGCCGCCGCCATGGGCTGGCAGGTATGTTCGCGCTGCGCTTCGACCAGTTCGCCGGCGCCATGCTCCGCCGCGCGGACGGCCAACGGATGCGTATGTCGGACTTGGCAATTCCGTTCGACGTCGTCGTGGCCGGTGTGCGCAAACAGCCCTATTCTGCGCTGCCGTCAAGGTTTCGCCGTCCGGAATTGGCGGCGCTGCAATTGCGCTCGCTTCCGTTTCGGCCGATCGGCATCGGCCCGCTGGTGGCCGCTCGGATGTGGCAGGTAGCCGCCTTCATCGACTTGCGCGTTGTCAAGCCGATCATCATCGGCGGCGACGACCCAGCCCGCGACTTCGACGTCGTCGACGCGGCGTCGTTCTCGTCGGCGATTCCGGTGTGCTGCACCACGAAACGACCGACCGGCGGATGATCCCTCTGCTCGACGCGCTATGCGAAGAAAAGGACGTCGCCGCCCTCGTCGACGGCGGGACCGCGAGCAATGTGCCGGTCGAACTGGCGTGGAAGCGAGTCCGCGACGGCAGGCTGGGCACGCGCAATGCCTGCTATTTGGCCTTCGATTGCTTTCACCCGCAATGGGATCCGCGGCATCTGTGGCTGGTGCCGATCACGCAGGCGGTCCAGTTGCAGATGATGCGCAACGTGCCCTACGCCGATCATCTTGTGCGGTTCGAGCCGACGCTGTCGCCGGCCAACCTGGCGCCCTCCGTGGCCGCCATCGATCGTGCGAGTCGATGGGGCCGCAAGAGCATCGAGGCGGCGATCCCGGTGACGTCGGCGTTGTTGGAGCCGACGTGGTGGGAAGGCGATTGCCCGCCTGCTGGTGAACCCACGCCGCGGGCCAAGTCGGTGGCCTCGCCGATGAGCGCGGTAATGGCGGCGATGCAGGTGCCGACCAGTCGCTTTGCGCGCTGGCGAAACCGCCGCCTGACGTGACGGCGTTGAGGTCTATTCGGCTCGTGCGCGAATGTGCGGTTTCATACGCGACGCGCCGCGGATGCCGTATGAAACTGCATTCCCGGCAACAGGATTCAGCACCAGGCTGCTCGCCGCGTGAACGTGCGACGCTATAGGCCGAGAGCTGCGCGCAGCCGGCCTACGTCCATGCCCCCGCGGGCGGCTGCCCCGGCCGGGAAGCTGTCCAGGAGTTTGATCAGGTCACCGCGCCGGGTCGGGTCGTCGGCGGCCTGCCGCGGCGAGTGGCCGTCGAGCGCGGGGATGGGTTCGTCGAGCCACTTGATCTCGTAGTCGCGGATGAACTCCTCAAAGGCGGCGGCCAATCGTGGATCGTCGGGTTCGAGCGCGTCGTCGTCGGCCATGGGGATCCGCTTGGCCATCTCTGCGGCCCCGACAGTGTGTCTTTCGCCGAAGCAGATCTTGATGGTGTGGTCGGTCACCGACAGGTGACCGATGCCTACCTTGCTCAGCTAGCACGAAGTCGCAAAGGGCAGTTGGCGACTCTCGATAGCGGCCTGGCGCACCTGCACAGCGATGTCGCGGTGCAAATTCCGACAACCACCTGAAGCTCGGTCACAGAGCCATGGTAGCAGTTCTGCTACCATGGCCCCTGTGACGACCATCCCGCAGAAGGAACTTCGCAATAACGTCAGCGAGGTGCTGCGCCGGGCCGAAGCTGGCGAGCAGATCACGATCACGGTCGCGGGCCGGCCGGTGGCGCAGCTTGGCCCAGCGATGCAGAGGCGATGGGTCAGCGGGCCCGCGTTGCATGCGGTCTGGCAGGCCCCGGCTCCGAAAACGCTTGCCGCAGACGTTGAGCGGTTTCCGGCTGCGATTGTCGACCCGTTCGAGTAGCGGATGCGCGCAGTCCTCGATACTTCCGTCCTTATCGGAGAAGAACCGCCGCCATCGCAGGTCGAGGCCGCGATCAGTGTTGCCTCGATTGCCGAGCTCCATTTTGGTGTGCTTGTCGCTCGCGACGATGACGAACGGGCAGTTCGTACCGAGCGGCTGGGCGCAATCGAATCCACCTTTGACCCGTTTCCGGTCACGGTCGCGATCGCTCGGGAGTGGGGTCGGCTGTCAGCCGCCGTTGCTAATCGGGGCGGCCAGCCGCGGCGTCGCTCAATCGATCTCGTAATTGCTGCCACCGCCAACATTCACGGCGTACCCCTCCTCACCCACAACACCGCCGACTTTCAGATCATTGGCGATCTCGTCGACGTTCGCGCGCCCAGTTCGCGCGCGTCCGCCGGGGACGAGTAGTCGCTCAGAGACGGGCATTTAGCATGGTGGTTCACCAGCGTGACTGGTGAGACTGACGTGACCAAAGCGGCCAGCTGAATCTGCGACTTCCAACCGATTCGGAGCCTGCAGCTGGCAGACTTCAGTGATCAGCCGGTGAGCAGGTGATAGCGCTATGCATGCCGCTACAACTGGGATCAGTCTGGCCGCGACGATGAGCGGTGCAGCGATAGTCCCTTCCGCGCCGGCCCCGGATACCCCGTTTGCGACTCCCACCTCGTTGCCTGGGCAATCCCATGAACGGAGCGATCGGATCGGACCGAACAACACCGAAGGGAGTACGCAGATGTTAAACAGCGTTACGGTCCACAACACTCGGGGCGCTCAGCAGCGCACGCAGGATGCCAAGTTATTAAAAGAGTCAGGGGTGCACAAGCTCGTCATCGAAGACCGCGATGGCAACTGCTTGGCGTTCATATTGGCTTGGGACAGCTTCGAATACGACGCCGAGACCGACACCTATGTATGCGTCGCCGACAGCGATGGCAGAGAACTCATGACCATGTACGCCCCCGGTGAGATCAAGTCGGCACCCGGCGCGAACATGTACGTCGTGACTGCACCGGATGGACGCGCTAGCCGCAGGCCACTGCAGGCTCTGTAGGCCTGCGGGCCGCGCCGTCACAACCAGGGGACTTGCGCGGCCAAGTATGATGACCGGTCGTACGGTTAGTTTACGCTGAAGGGTTGAAATGCCCAGGTCGCCGGGCCGGCGAAGCGAGATTCTTGACGCATTCGTCCGTTACGTCGCCGAACGTGGCTACGACAAGACGAACATCGGCGACATCGCCGACGAGCTTGGCATGTCCAAGGGCACCATCGTTCACCACTTCGGAACCAAAGCGCAGATGTTGCGCGAGCTCGAGGAAACCCACTTGGCCCGCCAACTCGATGTATTGCGGATGGTGTGGGGTCGCCTGACCGCCCCGCACGAGCGCATCGCCGCGATCATTTACGCCTCCGCACTGCTACAGGTGATCGCCCGCAACGCGACGGTAGCAAGCCAGCGTGAGGTGGCCCAGTTATCTGATGACCCGGCGATGCAGCAAGTGCGTAAGTTGCGACATCAATTGCAAACGCTCACGATTGACGAGATCCGCAATGGGATAAAGAGCGGCCTATTTCGAAGCGTGGACGTCGAACTGGCGGCACTGCAGCTATGGGGATCGCTGGAGTGGATGTGGGTCTGGTTCGACCCGCTCGGTTCCCGCACACCCGAACAAGTCGGGGCCGCGTTCGTCGACGTGTTCCTCGGCGGACTGCTGCTCGATCGCTTGGGGCTCAGCACGTGGGCGAACCCTTCCGCAGAAGTGGTTTCAGTTGTGCGCGAATGCCTCGCCGAGGTAACGGGCGCGACGGGTTGATCGCGTAGCGACAGCACACGGCTGTCTGACTGTACGTATAGTCGACCGTCTCATCGTTGGGATCCGCAAATACCTGGTAATGGCCGCCCAGCCGCTAGCGCAGCCCTTGATTGTTGACTGTACGGACGGTCGACTGCCATAGTTACGGGGTGGCGCAAAGCAGGGCGACATCCAGCCAGAGCGCGGGTCGACGGAGCCGGAAATCGTTCGCGTTCACAGATAGCGCGAAACACCTTCTAGCGAAGCGCTTTTCACGATGACCACCTCGGACGCCGTTGCCGGCAGAATCCGCGAGCAGATCCGGCCGGGGGTGGAAGTCGCCGGCGGGTTCTTCCGGATGTGCGTGCTGACCGCCAAAGCCCTGAAAAAGCCGTTCGACTGGCGCGAGTTCATCTTGAACGGCTGGTTTTTGATGCGGGTGTCGCTGCTGCCCACTATCGCGGTCTCGATCCCGGAAACCGTATTGCTCATCTTCACGCTCAACGTCCTGCTGGGCGAGTTCGGCGCCGCCGACGTCTCCGGTGCTGGTGCCGGGATCGGCGCGGTCACCCAGCTTGGCCCGATCGTGACCGTGCTGGTGGTTGCCGGCGCCGGGTCCACCGCCATTTGCGCCGATCTCGGCGCCCGCACCATCCGCGAGGAGATCGCCGCGCTCGAGGTGCTCGGCATCGACCCGATCCAGCGGCTGGTGCTGCCCCGCGTCGTCGCCTCGACCGTCGTCGCGGTGCTGATCAACGGGCTCGTGATCGCCGTCGGGCTGGGCGGCGGCTACCTCTTCAGCGTCTACCTGCAGAACGTCTCGAGCGGCGCCTACCTCTCCACGCTGACAACGCTCACCGGCCTACCCGAGGTGGTGATCGCGTTTCTCAAGGCCACGACCTTCGGGATGATCGCCGGGCTGGTCGGCTGTTATCGCGGGCTGATCGTCCGCGGCGGATCCAAGGGCCTGGGCACCGCCGTCAACGAGACGGTCGTGCTGTGCTTCATCGCGCTCTTCGCGGTTAACACCGTGCTGACGACCATCGGCGTCCGGTTCGGAACGGGGCGCTGACATGGCAACTGCCGCCGCCACCCTCCGCCGATACGGCGGTGCCCCCACCCGGCAGCTGACCGAACTCGGAGAGATCGTCTGGTTCGCGGTGACCGCAATCCGGTTGATCCCCTTCGCTCTTCGCCGCTATCCCAGAGAGCTGCTGCGGATGATCGCCCAGATGGGGATGGGGACCGGCGCCCTGGCCGTCGCCGGTGGCACCGCCGCCATCGTCGGCTTCATCACCATGTCCGCGGGCTCACTGGTCGCCATCCAGGGTTTCGCGTCGCTGGGCAACATCGGCGTCGAGGCATTCACCGGATTTTTGGCCGCCATGGTCAACGTCCGGTTTGTGGCGCCGGTGGCCTGCGGTCAGGCGCTGGCAGCCACGGTCGGCGCCGGCGCCACCGCCGAACTGGGCGCGATGCGCATCAGCGAGGAGATCGACGCACTCGAGGTCATGAGTATCCGGTCGATCGCCTACCTGGCCTCCACCCGAGTGGTGGCGGGATTGATCGTCATCATCCCGCTCTACGCATTGGCGATCACGCTGGCCTTCCTGTCCGCGCAGATCACCACCGTCTTCTTCTACGGGCAGTCCATCGGCACGTACAACCACTACTTCCACACGTTCATCCGCACCAACGACGTCGGTTGGTCGTTCGCGGAGGTGATCCTCGTTGCGCTCGTCGTGATGACCACCCACTGCTACTACGGCTACACCGCCAGCGGCGGGCCGGTCGGCGTCGGTGAGGCGGTCGGCCGGTCGATGCGGCTGTCGTTGATCACGATCGTCGTCGTGGTCGTGCTGACCGCGATGGCGGTGTACGGCAAAAACCCGAACTTCAACCTCACGGTATAGCCGTCATGACCACCCCGGTGAAGGAGAACCCGCCCCGCATCCCGCTCTACAAGACTGCGGCCATTGTCTTCTTGTTGGTCGTTGCGTTGGTTCTCACCTTCGTATGGCTGCAGTTTCGGGGCCGGCTCACCCCAAAGGTGCCCTTGACGTTGGTGGCGGCCCGGGCTGGTTTGGTGATGGATCCCGGGTCGAAGGTCACCTACAACGGGGTGGAGATCGGCCGGGTGGCCAGCATTTCGGAGACCCAGCGTGACGGCAAGCCCGCGGCAAAAATCGTCATGGACGTGAATCCGAAGTACATCAGGTTGATCCCGGCGAATGTGGACGCCAATATCAGGGGCACCACGGTATTCGGCAACAAGTACGTGTCGTTGACCTCGCCGAAACACCCTGTGCCGCAGCGCATAACCTCGCAGCACGAGATCGATGCGCGGTCAGTGACGACAGAGTTCAACACGCTTTTCGAAACGCTCACCTCGATCGCGGAGAAGGTGGATCCGGTCAAGGTGAACCTGACGCTGGCCGCGGCCGCGGAGGCGTTGAACGGATTGGGCGACAAGTTCGGGCAGTCGATCGTCAACGCCAACGCCATCCTCGACGACATCAATCCGCGAATGCCGCAGATACGCCACGACATTCAGCAGCTCGCGGCGCTCGGCGACACCTACGCCGACGCCGCACCGGATCTGCTCGATTCGCTCGACCATGCGGTGATCACGGCCCGCACGCTGCACCGCCAGGAAGCCGACCTGGACGCCGCGTTGTTGGCCGCGACCGGGGTGGGCAACACCGGCGAAGACATCTTCCGCCGGGGCGGGCCCTACCTGCAGCGGGGGATCGCCGATCTGGTGCCCACCGCCCAGCTCCTCGACACCTACAGTCCCGAGATCTTTTGCACCATCCGCGGTTACCACGACGAAGAACCCCTGGCCTATGCGACGACGGGCGGCGGCAACGGCTACGCGCTGAAAACGATGACCGAGCTGACCTCCGGGTTGGGCGGCATCCTGACGCTCCCCGGGTTGGCGGGTGTCATCGCCACCCAGGGCCTCCTGGGGCTGGCCGGATTGGTCGGCGGGGCGCCGAATCCCTATGTCTATCCGGACAATCTGCCGCGCGTGAACGCGCGCGGTGGGCCGGGAGGTGCGCCGGGCTGCTGGCAGACGATCACCCGTGATTTCTGGCCCGCGCCCACGCTGGTGATGGATACCGGCGCCAGTCTCGCTCCGTACAACCACGTCGATACCGGCTCGCCGTACGCAATCGAGTACCTCTGGGGCCGCCAAGTGGGGGACAACACGATCAACCCATGAAAGTCACTGGCGCCGCTATCAGACTCGGCATCGTCTCGTTGGTGCTGCTGCTGATCACTGCGTCCATCGTCCTGGTGTTCGGTCAGATGCGCTTCAACCGCACCAACCGCTACTCCGCGGAATTCAGCAATGGCAGCGGGCTGCGCAACGGACAGTTCGTCCGCGCCTCCGGAGTAGAGATCGGCAAGGTCAAAGCGGTCCGGCTGATCGACGGCGGCAGGCGGGTAGCGGTGGACTTCGACGTCGACCGCTCGATACCGCTCTATCAGTCGACCACCGCACAGATCCGCTATCTCGACCTGATCGGTAACCGCTACGTGGAACTCGGCCGCGGCGAGGGTGAAGGCGCCGACCGGATCCTGCCGCCCGGCGGACTCATCCCGCTGTCCCGAACTTCACCGGCGCTGGATCTCGACGCGCTGATCGGTGGTTTCAAGCCGCTGTTCCGCGCGCTCGATCCGGAAAAGGTCAACACCATCGCGTCGGCCATCGTCACCGTATTCTCGGGTCAGGGCGGCACCATCAACGACATCCTCGACCAGACCGCGCAAGTCACTTCGAAACTGGCCGAGCGTGACCAAGCGATCGGCGAGGTGATCAAAAACCTCAACACCGTGCTTGACACCACGGTCCGGCACCGAAAGCAGTTCGACGACACCGTCGACAACTTCGAGAAACTGATCACCGGGCTGTCCAAACATGCCGAACCGCTGGCCGCCGGCACCGCGAACATCAGCAACGCCGCCGGAACGGTAGCCGACCTGCTGGCCGACAACCGCGCTCTGCTGCACAAGGAGATCGACTACCTCCAGGTTC
Source organism: Mycobacterium fragae (assembly GCF_002102185.1). Taxonomy (GTDB): domain Bacteria; phylum Actinomycetota; class Actinomycetes; order Mycobacteriales; family Mycobacteriaceae; genus Mycobacterium; species Mycobacterium fragae. The sequence continues at coordinate 95,008 of NZ_LQOW01000024.1, read as the reverse complement.
TTCAGCAGCCGCTCGTCGACCAAAGAGATCAGCTGGGAGATCTGATCCACAAGACACCGACCGCGCTCAACCTGATCGGACGCAGCATCGGCCTCTACGGAGACTGGGTGAACTTCTACGTCTGCGACCTCACGATCAAATGGAACGGCCTGCAAGCCGGCGGCCCGGTCCGCACGGTCAGGATCTGGCAGCAGCCAACGGGCAGGTGCACGCCGCAATGAGAACGCTGCTGGAATTCAACCGCTTTCGCGTCGGCCTGATGGGCATCGTCGTACTGGTGCTCGTCGTCGCCGTCGGCCAGAGCTTCACCAGCATCCCGATGCTGTTCGCCAGCCCCGCCTACTACGGAGAGTTCACCAATACCGGTCAACTGAACAAGAACGACAAGGTGCGCATCACCGGTGTCGATGTCGGCAAGGTGCAGGGATTCACAATCGACGGCGACCACGTCGTGATCAAGTTCACCATCGGCAGCAAGACCATCGGCACCGAGAGCCGGCTGGCGATCAAGACCGACACCATCCTTGGTAAGAAAGTGCTCGAGATCGAGCCCCGGGGAAACCAGATACTCAGGCCCGGGGGCGTGTTGCCGCGCGGCCAAAGCACCACCCCCTATCAGATCTACGACGCGGCCTTCGACGTCACCAAGGCCGCCACCGGCTGGAACATCGACACCGTTAAGCAGTCGCTGAATGTGTTGTCGCAGACCGTGAACCAGACATACTCACACCTCACCCCCGCCTTACAGGGTCTGCAAAGATTCTCCGACACCATCGGCAAACGCGACGAACAGATCAAGCACCTGCTTGTCCAGGCCAACAAAGTAGCCGGCGTCCTCGGTGACCGCAGCGAACAAATCAACCGGCTGCTCGTCAACGCCAAGACGCTGCTGGCCGCCTTCAACGAACGTGGACGCGCCATCGACGCACTGCTGCAAAACATCTCCGCGTTCTCGGCGCAGGTGCAGGGGTTCATCAACGACAACCCGAACCTGAACCCTGTGCTGGAGCAGTTGCACGCCATCAGCGATGTCCTGGTAGCACGCAAGGACGACCTGGCTCAAACACTGCGGTATGTCAGCCAATTTGCCGCATCGCTGGGAGAATCCGTCGCCTCGGGACCGTACTTCAAGATAGTCCTGGCCAACTTGCTGCCGTACTGGATCTTGCAGCCGTGGGTCGATGCCGCGTTCAAGAAGCGTGGTATCGACCCAGAAGACTTCTGGCGCAGCGCCGGCCTGCCCGCGTTCCGCTGGCCCGACCCGAACGGCACCCGGTTCCCCAACGGCGCGCCGCCGCCTGCGCCGCCGGTGCTCGAAGGCACCGCGGATCACCCGGGTCCCGCGGTGGCGCCGGGGACACCCTGCTCGTACACGCCACCGCCGGAATTGATTCCGCGGCCGGGCAACCCGATGCCCTGTGCGGGCGTCGCTCAAGGGCAAGGTCCCTTTGGACCCAACGGGCCGTATCCCGTGCTGCCCGATGTTCTTTCGTCGCCGCCGAACCCGAACGGCCTGCCGCCGACGCCGGGGATTCCGATCGCCGGGCGGCCCGGCGCGCCGCCCCCGGACCTGCCGGGCACGCCGGTGCCGTTGCCGCCGAACGCGCCACCGGGCGCACGCACCGAACCCCTGGGGCCGGCCGGTCCGGCGCCGCCGCCGTCGACGTTCGCGCCGGGGCTCCCGCCCGGGCCCGCGGCGCCACCGGGACCAGGGGAGCAGCTGCCGGCTCCGTTCATCACATCGGGCGGAACGGGAGGTAGCGGCGCGGCGGGAGGTAGCCAGAATTGACCGCCTTCTTCGGTAACCGAAACCGGCGGCGCCGCAGCCTCATCGGAGCGCTGGCGGTGGTGCTGGCCCTCGCTGTCGGGTACGTGGGGATCCACCTGTATCAGAGGTTGGTCAACAACACCGTGGTGGCCTACTTCCCGGCGGCGAACGCGCTCTACTCCGGCGACAGGGTCCAGATCATGGGTGTTCGCGTCGGTTCGGTCGACAAGATCGAGCCGGTCGGCGACAAGATGAAGGTGACCTTTCATTACGCCAACAAGTACTCGGTGCCCGCCAACGCGTCGGCGGTGATCGTGAACCCGACTCTGGTGGCGTCGCGCAGCATTGAATTGCAGCCGCCGTACCAGGGCGGTCCGGTGATGGCCGATAACGCGGTGATCCCGATCGAGCGTACCCAGGTGCCGACGGAGTGGGATCAACTGCGCGACAGCGTCGCTAACATCATCTCCAAACTCGGCCCGACACCCCAGCAGCCCAAGGGTCCCTTCGGTGACGTCATCGAGTCGTTCGCCAACGGGCTGGCGGGCAAGGGCAAGCAGATCAACACGACGTTCGACAGCGTGTCGCGGTCGTTGACCGCGCTGAACGAGCGCCGCGGCGACTTCTTCGCGGTGGTGCACAGCCTGGCGCTGTTCGTCAACGCTCTGCACAAAGACGACAAGCAGTTCGTCGCGTTGAACACCAACCTGGCCCAATTCACCGACAGGCTAACCGGTTCCGACCAGGACCTCGCCAACGCGATACAGCAGTTCGACGCCCTGCTCACCACCTTGCGCCCGTTCTTGGTCAAAAACCGTGAGGTGCTCGCGGCCGACGTCAACAACCTCGCCGAGGTTACTACCACGCTGGTGCAACCCGAGCCGCTGAATGGTCTGGAGACCGCGCTGCACGTCCTGCCGACGCTGGAGACGAACCTCAACGAGATTTATCACCCGTCGCACGGCGCGGTGATGTCGATTCCGGCGATCCCGAACTTCGCGAACCCAATGCAGTTCATCTGCAGCATGATTCAGGCCGGTAGCCGACTCGGCTATCAGGAATCCGCCGAGCTCTGTGCGCAATACCTCGCACCGATTCTCGATGCGATCAAGTTCAACTACCTGCCGTTCGGCCTCAACCTGTTCAGCACCGCCGAAACGCTGCCGAAGGAAGTCGCCTATTCCGAGCCGCGGCTGCAGCCGCCGAATGGATACAAGGACACCACGGTGCCGGGAATCTGGGTACCGGATACCCCGTTGTCGCACCGCAATACCCAACCGGGCTGGGTCGTCGCGCCGGGCATGCAGGGCACCCAGGTGGGGCCGATCACCGCGGGCCTGTTGACGCCGGAATCCCTCGCCGAACTCATGGGCGGCCCGGACATCGCACCGCCGCAGTCGGGGCTACAGACCCCGCCGGGACCGCCGAATGCGTACGACGAGTACCCGGTGGTGCCCCCCATCGGCTTGCACGCCCCGCAGGTGCCGATCCCGGCACCGCCGCCCGGGCCGGGCGTAATCCCGGGACCGGTCGCGCCGACGCCGGCGCCCGGACCGGCAGGAGCGCCGCTACCCGCCGAGGCCGGCTCATGAAGCGGGGGCTGGCGCTACTGGTAGCCGTCGTCGCACTGACGTCGTGCGCGAATTGGCATGGAATCGCCAATGTCCCGATGCCCGGCGGGCCGGGCACCCGGGCCGGCTCCTACACCGTCTACGTCCAGATGCACGACACGCTGGCCCTGAACCTCAACAGCCGGGTGCGGGTGGCCGATGTCTTTGTCGGCACAGTGCGCGCGATCAAGCTGACGAACTGGGTCGCCACGCTGACGCTGGGCTTGGACAAGAGCGTCAAGCTCCCCAAGAACGCCACCGCCAAGATCGGGCAGACCAGCCTGCTGGGTTCTCAGCATGTCGAGTTGGCTGCCCCGCCCAACCCGTCGCCCGAACTGCTCAAGGACGGCGACACCATCCCGCTGAAGAACTCGTCGGCTTACCCGACCACCGAGCAGACGCTGGCCAGTCTCGCCCTTATCTTGCGCGGAGGCGGAATCCCGAATCTCGAAGTGGTGCAAAACGAGGCCTACAACATCGTGCACGGGCGGGCCAACCAGATCCGGGCCTTCCTGGGCAAGCTGGACACGTTTACCGCGCGACTCGACGAGCAGGCCGATGACATCACCCGAGCCATCGATTCCACCAACCGGCTGTTGGCCTACGTGGGTCCCCGCGCGGACGTTCTGGATCGGGTTTTCACCGAATTCCCGCCGCTGATCAAGCATTTCGCCGACAAGCAGAACCTGTTGATCGACGCGGTCGACGCCACGGGTCGGCTCGGCCAGGTTTCCAACCAATACCTGTCCGCCTCGCGGAGCAACCTCCACCAGGACCTGCTGGCGCTGCAGTGCCCGTTGCGCGAACTCGGCCGTGGCTCACCGTATCTGATCCAGGCGCTCAAGCTGATCCTCGTGCGGCCGTTCGATGTCGACGCCGTGCCGAAGTCGTTCCGCGGCGACTACTTCAACCTGTCGCTGACACTCGACCTGACCCTCAGCGCCGTCGACAACGCGGTCCTGACCGGAACCGGATTCTCCGGAGCACTGCGCGCGCTCGAGCAATCGTGGGGGCGCGACCCCGAAACGATGATCCCCGACGTCCGCTACACACCGAACCCGAACGACGCCCCCGGCGGGCCGCTCGTCGAAAGGGCGGATCGGCAATGCTGACCCGGTTCATCTGGCGCCAGCTGATCCTGTTCAGCATCCTGGCCGTGATCACCGCGATCGCGCTTGGCTGGTACTACCTTCGGATTCCGAGCCAGGTGGGGATCGGCCAGTACGAGCTGAAGGCGGACCTGCCCGTGTCGGGCGGTCTGTACAGGACCGCCAACGTGACGTATCGCGGCGAGACCATCGGCAAGGTCGTCGCCGTCGAGCCGACCGAGACCGGGGCGCAGGCGACGATGAGTATCGCCAGCAAGTACAAGATCCCGATCGACGCATCGGCGAACGTGCACTCGGTGTCTGCGGTCGGAGAGCAGTATCTGGACCTGGTGTCGGTGGGCAACCCGGGCAAATACTTCGCGCCGGGGCAGACCATCACCAAAGCCACCGTGCCCGCTGAGATCGGGCCCGCACTGGATGCCGCCAACCGCGGGCTTTCCGTGCTGCCCAAGGAGAAGATCAGTCAGCTGCTCGACGAAACAGCCCAAGCCGTCGGCGGATTGGGGCCCGCGCTGCAACGGCTGGTGGATGCAACACAGGCGCTCGCCGGCGACTTCAAGACCAACCTCGGCGACATCGACGACATCATCCAAAACTCCGGGCCGATCCTGGACAGCCAGGTCGACTCGGATCAAGCGATCAAGCGCTGGTCGCACAACCTGGACGTGCTGACTGCGCAGACCGCCGAAAACGACCAGCACGTGCAAAGCATCCTCACCCAGGGGGCGCCGACCGCCGACGAGGTCAACGCCGTGTTCAGCGATGTCCGCGAGTCGCTGCCGCAGACCCTGGCGAATCTCGAGATCGTGCTGGAGATGCTCAAGCGCTACCACAAGGGCGTCGAGCAAATTCTGGTTTCCTATCCGCAGGGCGGCGCGGAAGGCCAGGCGGTGACGGCGTCGTTCCCGGGCTACGCGTCGCTCGGCAGCATGCTGACGATCAACCAGCCCCCGCCGTGCCTGACCGGCTTTCTGCCGGCATCGCAGTGGCGGTCTCCGGCGGATACCAGCCTGGCGCCGATGCCGTCCGGAACATATTGCCGGATCCCACAGGACGCTCAGGCCAACGCCGTGCGCGGAGCACGCAACCTTCCGTGTGTCGACGTCCCGGGTAAACGCGCCGCCACGCCACGAGAATGCCGCAGCAACAAGCCATATGAGCCATTAGGTACCAATCCGTGGTACGGCGACCCGAATCAGATTCGCAACTGTCCCGCGCCCGGCGCGCGCTGCGATCAGCCGGTGAACCCGGGCCAGGTGATACCCGCGCCGTCAGTCAACAACGGGATGAACCCGGCGCCCGCCGACCGGTTACCTCCGGGTGGAAGTCCGCCGCCGAAGAGCGATCCACTGCAACGCCCGGGATCGGGCACCGTCCAGTGCAATGGTCAGCAGCCAAACCCCTGCGTGTACGTCCCGAGTGGGCCTCCCGCGGCCGTCTACAGTCCGCAGAGCGGCGAGCTGGTAGGCCCCGATGGTGCCAAGTACGCGGTCGAAAATTCAAGTGAGACAGGGGATGACGGCTGGAAGACGATGTTAGCGCCGGCCGGTCGGTGAATACGAGGATCGGAGCGAAATGCGGGAAGTGATTGGGCTGGGCCAACTTCGGAGCAATGCGTGTAACTATCTCGAGCGGGTGGTAGCGGGGGAGACGATCGATGTCATCCGTCGCGGCAAGCTGGTGGCCCGGATGGTATCGCCCGGTGACTGGGGACCCGACTCCGGTGGTCGGGTAGGGCTTGACGAACTGCGAAAGCGCGCCGGGCGGTGTTTCGACAAGGTTCAGGCAGGGCAGACGATCGAAGTCATCCGCGGCGGCGCGCCGGTCGCTCGGATCGTGTCGGCCTGAGCGCTGCGAGGAGAGGAGGGCAAATGTCGACCTATCAGACCGTCGTCGTCGGCACCGACGGCTCGGACTCGTCACTGCGCGCGGTCGAGCGTGCAGGCGAGATTGCCGCCGAATCGGACGCAAAGCTGATCATCGCGACGGGCTACACCCGGCCCAAAGAGGATGCGCGCGCGGCCGACGCCCTGGGACAGGAGGCCTACAAAGTGACCGGCGCCGCGCCGATCTACGGGATCTTGCGCGACGCCCGCGAGCGAGCCAAGGCGGCCGGGGCGAAGAACATCGAGGACCGGCCGATCGAAGACGCTCCGGTCCATGCACTGGTAGACGTGGCCGAGGAGGTCGGGGCCGACCTGCTGGTGGTCGGCAATGTGGGACTGAACGCGCGATCCGCGATCGTCGGGCGGGTGTTCTCGATCCCCGGAGCTCTCGCCAGCCGGGCCAAGATCGATGTGCTGATCGTTCACACCACCGGCTGACCGATTCGCGGGCGCGACGATGCCGGCCATGCGGCATGCTAACCATCTATGCGACGCACTCGGGACCTGCTGGCCATAACCCTCCTGCTTACGTTGGCCGCGGCGGCGCTGGTCGGGTGCACCGCCACGGTGTCCGGCGTGGCGACCAAGGTTCGGGCCTCCGACGAGGCGAATGTCGCGTTGATGGACACCGGCGCCTACCCGACGGCAGGGGGTCACCCGTTCGGTCCCGCCGGCGACGATGTGACCCTGCGCGGTTACCTGGAAGGTCAGCGGATGGCCGAGTACGTCGTCGGCCCCTGGCAGGTCGACGTCGCCCTGCGTCAGCGCCCGCCGGTCGAGACAGCGATCCAAAACGGGGCGATCGGCTCGGCACACGATCTCGACCGCATTCTGGATGATCCCCTGCCGGGAATCGCCGGGGCCCATGGGTTTATCGCCGGATTCTCGTCGCAACGGGTATCGGCCACCGGCACGCCGCGCGGACTGCTCAACGCGGTACTGCGGTTCCCCGATCCCGGTGCCGCCAGCGCGGCCGCGACGGAGATGGCGGCCGCCAATCCGACCGGGCCCGCCGAATCGCCGCACCAACCGGTCGCGATTCGCGACCATCCCGAGGCTTTGGCGACGACCTATACCCTGGCTGATCGCACGATGGTGCAGAGTTTCGCCGCGCACGGGCCCTACGTCCTACACCAATACGCATACGTCGCCAAGACCAACGAGATCTTGGGGATCTCCGCGGAGAACATGGTCTTCGACGCTCTGATCCAGCAGCAGAAGCAGATTGATCACTTCCAGCCCACCGACCCGGCAAGGCTAGGCGACTTGCCGAAAGACCCCACCGGAAAGGTGTTGGCCGAAACCCTGTACGGCGACGGCGTGGCGCAGCCGGTCATGATCGGTGCGTGGGGGTCGAAGGCGTGGCTGCACTTCGAGAACGACCCGGTGCAGGCCGCCACGCTGTTCGGGGGAAGCGGCGTCGACTGGGTGACACAACGGTTGGCGACGGTGTATCAGGCCCGCGACGAAGATGCGGCCGGCCAACTCGCCGACCGCATCGCCGACGACATCGACAAGACGGCCGGCGCCAAAGCGTTCGGCGGGGTGCCCGGTCTTCCCGGCGCTCGATGCTTCATGCGGACAAAGGATTTCCTGCCGCCGACGGCGGCGGCGACGTGGAGATGGGTTGCGTGGCACTACAAGTGCGTCGCCTCGGCGGATCGCTATGCCTACACCGTCTTCTCCAACGACAAGAAAGACGTGATGCAGCAGGTATCGGCCCAATACCGGATGTTGGCCGGCAAATAGCCGCTACCGCTTATACATTCGCGTGACGACCGGCAAGGCCAACGGAGTCGGTATGTACCGGGAGGACTTCAGGAAAGACCGCACGTGCGGGCCGCCCGGCACCACCGACGCGCGGCCACGCTCCGCGGCCTTCAGGGCGTCGGCCGCGACCCGCTCGGCGGAGACGTGGGCAAAGCTCGGTAGCCGGCCGACCAGGAAATCGGCGTCGTTGGTGGCCTGAAACTCCGTCGGCACCGGACCGGGGCACACCGCGGTGACCGTCACACCGGCGTCCGCGACTTCGGCGTTGACGGCCTCGGACAACCACAGCACATAGGCTTTCGCGGCGGCATAGCCGGCGTTGTACGGCGCGGGCTGGAATCCGGACACCGATGACAGGTTGATGATCGCGCCGCGCCCGCGATCGACCATGCCCGGCAGGTAGCGCAGCATCAGATCGACCACCGCCTCGACATCGACGCGCAGCATCTGCAGTTCCTTGTCGCGACCCTCGGCGCCGAACTTCGTGTAGATGCCCAGCCCCGCATTGTTCACCAGGATGTCGACCTGCGCGCCCAGCTCGTCAATCCGCGCGGCCAGCCGGTCTCGCTCCTCCGGAACCGCGAGATCGGTACCGACCGCGACCGCGTGCTCGTCGCCGCCGAGTTCGGTGCACAACTTCTGCAGCCGGTCCTCCCGACGGGCAGTGACGACGACGCGGTAGCCGCGGGCCACGAGTTGACGGGCGAATTGCTCGCCGATGCCTGAGGATGCGCCGGTGACCACGGCGACCGATCCTGCCGATGGCGGTGGAAGTGTCATTGACCGAGCGTAGCGGCTCTCAGCGACCCGGAGCAGCGATCGGCAGGCCTGCGTCTGCTGCCGCAGTGAGGAGGCGTTCGTCGTAGGTGACGAACGCGGTCAACTGCGAGCCGAACACCGCATCCCCGGTCGCGAGATGAATTGCATCCAGCGACCGTAACGCGGTGTCCGGATACGCTGCGGCAGCGGCGCGGACCACCTCGTCGATTTCATAGCGCGCTACTCGGGACACGATCGCCGGAACATCGGCAAGCAGCGCGGGCTCAATCCGGCGCAGTGCGTGAGGCAGTTCAACCTCGATGAGCATCGACGACACCCACGGCGCCGGTGCCTGGGTGTCAAGCCAGTCAGCGAGGGCATCGCTTTCGGCTTCACGCCGTATCAGTTTCATCAACGCCGACGTGTCTAGGTACAGCATCAATAGCGCTCGGTGTCTCGCAGCTCCCGCAGCAGTTGCCCGGCCTCATGGTCTGTCTTGATCGGACCGGATGGGCGTGGCGCCGGGCCGCTGAGGGTGGCTGGACGAAGCTTTCCAGCACTGATCATTTCGGCTAGAGGGTTTTCCTGCGCGGGGACCAGGCGGGCCACGACGGCTCCGCGTTCGGTGATATCGATCTGTTCCCCACGTTTGACCCGTGCGAGCACGCCAGCAGTATTTTGGTTCAGCTCACGAACGGGGACCTCAGACATACAGTCAGTGTACTACTTATTCGTAGTACAGTTTGGCGCCGGCGAAACCAGCGCTGTCACCCGGCTTCCCGTGGTGCAATCACCCGATGGGCCACTACCGATCGAACGTGCGAGACCTGGAGTTCAATTTGTTCGAGGTCCTCGGCCTCGACGCCGTGCTCGACTCAGGCGCATACGGCGACCTGGATACCGCGACGGTGCGTGAGATTCTCCGCGAGGTGGCGCGGCTGTCCGAGGGACCTATCGCGGATTCGTTCGTCGACGCCGACCGCAACCCGCCGCGGTTCCTTCCGGACGAGCACACCATCGCGGTGCCGGATTCGGTGCGGCCCGCCGTCGCCGCATTCAAGGACGCGGGATGGTGGCGGATAGGCATGTCCGAGGTGATCGGTGGTATGCCGGCACCGGCCCCGCTGGTCTGGGCGGTCAACGAGATGATGATCTGCGCCAACCCGGCCATTCAGTGGTACAGCACTCCGGTCATGTCGCAAGTGCTCGCGCTTGTCGGCACCGAGCAGCAGAAGCGTTGGGCGCGAATAGGTTTGGAGCGCGGCTGGACGGGCACGATGGCGCTGACCGAGCCTGACGCGGGTTCCGACGTCGGCGCAGGCCGCACCAAGGCGATTCCGCAACCGGACGGCACCTGGCACATCGAGGGTGTGAAGCGGTTCATCTCCGGCGGCGACGTCGGTGACACCGCGGAGAACCTGTTCCACCTGGTGCTGGCACGTCCGGAGGGTGCCGGACCCGGTACGAAAGGCCTCAGCCTGTTCTACGTCCCGAAATACCTGTTCGACCCCGACACACTGGACCTGCGTGAGCGCAACGGGGTGTTCGCGACGGCCCTGGAAGACAAGATGGGCATCAAGGCGTCGCCGACCTGCGAGTTGACCTTCGGCGCGACCGGCATCCCCGCCGTCGGGTACCTGGCCGGCGACGTGCACGACGGCATCGCCCAGATGTTCAAGGCCATCCAGTACGCGCGGATGATGGTCGGCGTCAAGTCCATCGGGACGTTGTCGACCGCGTATCTGCACGCGCTCGACTATGCGCAGCAGCGTGTGCAGGGCCCGGACCTGACCCAGTTCACGGACAAGACCGCGCCCCGGGTGCCCATCACTCGCCATCCGGATGTGCGGCGAAGCCTGATGTTGCAGAAGTCTTATGCCGAAGGGCTGCGCGCACTGTACATGTACGCCGCCTCGTACTACGACGAGTTCGGAGTCGCGCCGTTGGCGGGTGTGGACGCCGACTTGGCGGCGCGTGTGTACGACCTGCTGCTGCCGATCATCAAAGGTGTCGGATCCGAGAAGTCCTACCAGTGGATCAATGAAAGCCTTCAAACCCTCGGCGGCTCCGGCTTTCTGAAGGACTATCCCATCGAGCAATACCTCCGCGATACCAGGATCGACTCGCTCTACGAAGGCACCACCGCGATCCAGTCGCTTGACTTCGTGTTCCGCAAGATCGCACGCGACCAAGGCGTGGCCTTTGCGCACCTCGGCGAGCAGATCGCGGCGTTCATCGACAACATCGCCGGCGACCGGCTCAAGGCCGAGCGTGCACTGCTGGCGGCCGCGCTGTCCGACGTGCAGGCGATGACCGGTACGATCACCACGTATCTGCTTGCCGCACAACGTAACCCGATGGAGCTGTACAAGATCGGGCTGGTGTCGGTGGCTTTCCTACACGCCGTCGGCGACCTGCTCGTCGGGTGGCGACTGCTCGTGCAGGCCGACGTCGCCGCGGCCGCACTCGATGCCGGCGCCGACGACTCCTTCTACCGCGGCAAGCTTGCTGCCGCCTCGTTCTTCGCCAAGACCATCCTGCCGACAATCTCGGCGACCCGGGTCGTCGTCGAGAACGTCGACACCGAGCTGATGGACGTCGCCGACGACGCCTTCTGACACGTTAAGCGCAGCGGGGCATGCTGGTAGGCATGACCAGAAACGAGATCACCGAACAGATCGTCGTCGCGCGGCTGGCCAAGGGTCTGAGCTGGCAGGAGCTGGCCGACGCCATCGACCGGCCGGTCATGTGGACCACGTCGGCACTGCTGGGTCAGCACCCGATTCCCGCCGAGCTCGGCAAGGTCCTGGTCGAGATGCTGGGCCTCGACGACTCAGCGATCGCAGTGCTGGCGGCGCCGCCGATGCGCGGCGGGCTACCCACCGCGGTGCCGACCGACCCGACCATCTACCGGTTCTACGAAGCCTTGCAGGTCTACGGCGGAGCGATCAAAGAGCTCATCCATGAGCAGTTCGGCGACGGGATCATGAGTGCCATCAACTTCAGCGTCGACCTGAAAAAGAAACCGCATCCGTCGGGCGACCGTGTTGTCGTCACCTTCGACGGGAAATTCCTTCCCTACGACTGGATCTCGGCAGAAGGCTGAGAGCATTTAGGGTCAGCGAGACATCCGGTGACGCAGCGCGGGTACACCTGGCCCGTCGAGCGCATCGAGCACGGTTGGGCGGCCCACTGCAGCCATCAGCAATTCGGCTGCCCGCCCGCGGATTTCCTTGCCTTTACCCCACGTTCGGTCCATGTCGGTGGCCCGCAAGCGAATCCCGCGCAGTCGTCCAAGCGGGACGAGACCGAGTGGCGCGGGGCCGGTCAAGAAGTCCAGCGCGATTGCAGTCGTCTGCGGATCGAGTTCCAACGGGAGCCCAAGTGGGATTCTGATGTCGCCGCTATGGGCCAAGACTTCGGCCAGCAGACCCGGCGCTTGCGGCGGGGGCCTCCAGTAGCGGCGATCAGCGAGATCGCGCAGACTTGCAGCGATTTCGGTAGCTGGCCGCTTCGCATAGCGGCGCGCGGCCTCATCGATTGCCCCATCAGGACCGCCGCGGTGCATGCCAAACCGGGTAACCCTGAAATTGCCCTCGGCCAAAAAGCTCACCAGGTGAGCGCCCACCGTCTTTATGTCCCACCCTGTACACAGGCTGGGAGTCGACAGCTGCGCCTCGTCAAGATCGTCAATCAGATCGGCGATGCGGCGGCGCTCCTGGGCCGTAGCCGCATGAATTTGATCCCGATCCATCCGCCAAGGATATGACCGCGGTGGGTTTGTGCCCGCGTTCGAGCGACTAGGGTCGACGCGTCGAGCACTCCACCGTGGGTTGTCGCTACGAGGCGGGCAGAACGTCGCATCCTTCTTCGCGGGGACTGGCGTGGCAGATGTGACAGCGGTGTCGCGGGCCCGTCGCGCCGATGCCCACCCTTAGGCTCGAGTAAGGAGGGGAGCCATGACCGCAACCACGCCATTGAAGGCGGATCTTGTGCTGTCCGGCGGCGGCGTCAAGGGCATCGGCCTGGTCGGCGCAATAGTGGCGCTGATGGAGGCCGGTTACGCCGTCCAGCGCGTCTCGGGCACGTCAGCCGGCTCGGTCGTCGGCGCGATCCTGGCCGCCGGCTCGCGTGGTGGTGATTATCAGCTGACGCCCGAGCAGGTGCGGGAGCTGGCGATGACGGTGCCCTACCGCAAGTTCCTCGACCCCACGCCGATCACCGGCATCCCGCTGCTCGGCCCGGCCTGGGGCGTGCTGAGCGAAGAAGGCATCTACAAAGGCGATTTCGCGCACGACTGGGTTCGCTCTGAGTTGCAGAACCTGGGTGTGCGGACCTTCGGGGATCTGGCCGTCGACGACGACAACCTGCTGCCGGAGCGGCGCTACAAGCTGGTGGTCACCGTCGCCGACGTGACCACCGGCCAGATGGTGCGGCTGCCCTGGGACTACCGCCGCCTCTACGGGCTGGACCCTGACGAGCAGCCGGTCGCCGATGCCGTTCGGGCGTCGATGGCGATCCCGTTCTTCTTCCGCCCAGCCAAGCTGACCAGTGCCGGCGGCACGACGTCGACGTTGGTGGACGGCGGGCTGCTGTCGAACTTCCCGATCGACTCGTTCGCCCGGCCGGACGGCAAACCGCCGCGCTGGCCAACTTTCGGCGTCACCGTGCTACCGAACCTTCCGCAGGGCAACGACAAGGTGATTCCCGGGCTGGCGCCGCTGCATTGGTTCGGCGGTCCGACTCTGCTTGAAGACCTGATTACCACGATGATCGTCGGCCATGACCAGGCCTACCTGAGCCAGCCGTGGGTCAGTGCGCGGGCCATCCGGGTGGATTCGACCGACGTCGGCTTTCTCGACTTCAAGATCTCCCGCAGGCAGATGGATGCGCTCTACGAGCGCGGCTATGACGCGGCGCAGACATTCCTGTCCCACTGGGACTGGGAGGATTACCTCAATCGCTATTGGCGACGCTAACTGGTCAGCACTTGCGGCGAAAGCTGTTTGAGCATCGCGTTGGCCCAACGCATTTGGCGCAGCGTCTCCGGATGGCAGCGCGACGTCAACTCGAGCAGCTCTTCGTCTTTCGCCGCCTGCGCGGCCTGGCCCAGCAGCTCCCAGTCCACCGACGCCCCGGCGGCCAGCCGGTGGAGTTGCCGCAGATCGGCGAGCAGTAACAGTCCGGGTTCCGGACGCTTTCGTAACATGCGACTCATCCGGGTCTGCAGAAAACCGGTCAAGACGCTTGTTCGCGGGTTGGCCGACAGTCGCAGACCATAGTGACGGCCATGCTCGGCCAACTCCCGCAGGTGATTCCGCGACCAGCCGGCCAAGTCGTGCGCCACGTGGTAGATCTCCTGGTCGGTGCGATGCCGGGCCGCCATCACGTTGAGTTGGTGGGCCAGTTTGCGTTCCGAGCGGTGCAGCTCGCGGATCGCCAGTTTGATTTTCATGGCTGGCCCGCCGGGACCTTTGCCGCCACCGGCACCTGGCCGTTCACCGGCGGGGCTTTGGCACCGGTGCGCCGCAGCTGCGCGGCGGCGGTCTTGAAGATCGGCTGCTTGGACGCCGGATCCCAATCGGTGACCGTCAATTCGTTGCCGGCCCGATGGTGGCCCTTGTTGTCGTCGGCGTCGAAATAGCCGTAGTGGAACGGCACAAACAGCACCCCGCCGCGTATGCCGCTGATCCGTGCGGCCGCGCTGATGCTGCCGCGCGGAGTGCTCACCTCGACCATGTCGCCGTCGTTGATGCCCAGACGACGGGCGTCGCCTTGGGACACCTCCACCCACACCTCGGGTGCGGCCTGTGCAAGCTGCGGCGCCCGAGCGGTTTTGGTGCGGGTATGGAAGTGATACAGAGTGCGCCCGGTGATCAACGCGAACGGATAGTGCGAAGACGGGGACTCGTGCGGTGGAATGTATTGCGCCGCCTTGATAATCGCCTTGCCGTCGGGGTTCATCGCCCGGTATTCGGTCGGCTCCAGCGGTGCGCCGGTGATGAGGTCCTTGCCGTAAGCCTCGCAGTAATCCGGCGAAGCCCAGAACTTCGCGTCGGCATACAGTCGTTCGGTGCCGTCGGGATTCTCGTCGTTGCACGGCCACTGGATGCCGCTGCCGCCGCGCAGTTTCGAGTAGCTCAGGCCGGTGTAATCGCAGGGCCGGCCGGCGCTGCACTTCTTCCACGCGTCGAACGCCGACTCGGCGTCCGTCCACGGCGGAAGCGGCTGGCCGTCCTTGTCGCGGAAATCCATCCGCCGCGCGTAGTCGAGGAAGATGTCGAGGTCAGGTCGTGCGGATCCCGGTGGGTCGACAGCCTTTTCGGACAGGTGCACGGTGCGGTCGGCGTTGGTGAACGTGCCGGTCTTCTCGCCCCACGCCGCAGCGGGCAGCACTACGTCGGCCAGCTCCGCGGTCTCGGTCAGGAAGATGTCTTGCACCACCAGGAACAGCCGCTTCTGGGACAGGATGTCGCGGATCCGTCCCAGCTCCGGCAGCGACACCGCGGGATTGGTCGCGGTCACCCACAGCATCTGCAGGCTGCCCTCTTCGGCGAAGCGGAAGATCTGCATGGCGTGCGTCGGCGGTGCGTAGTGCGGAATCTGTTGCGGCTCAATGTTCCACAGCCGAGCCAGCTCGGAGATGTGGTCATCGTTGGCCCAGTTGCGGAACCCGGCCAGATCGCCGTCGGCGCCGCACTCGCGGGTATTCTCCGCGGTCGGCTGTCCATTCATCTGCAGCACACCGCAGCCCGGCTTGCCCAGCATGCCTCGAACCAGGTGAATGTTGTTGACCTGCACCGCCGCCGCCGTCGCCTGATGCGACTGGTAGAACCCCTGCAAGACGGTGGACAGCAGTCGCTCGGCATGCCCGATCAGCAACGCGGCGTGCCGGATGTCGTCGGCGTCCACACCGCAGATCTGCGCGGCGCGCTCCGACGGGAATTCGCCGACCCGGCTGCGCAGCTCGTCGAAACCCACAGTGTGCGAGTCGATGTAGTCGTGGTCCAGCCAGTCGTGGGCGATGATCTCGTGCAGCAGACCGTTCATCAACGCCACGTTTGTTCCCGGCAGCGGCGCCAGGTGCACGGTGGCATGCTGGGCCACCGGGGTGCGCCGCGGGTCGACGCACACGATCGCCGGCGGCGTCGGGCCGGCCAGCCGGTCCAACATCCGCGCCCATAACACCGTTTGCGTCTCGGCGACGTTGTGGCCGAACAGCGCGATGACGTCGGCGTGGTCGACATCGGTGTAGGACCCGGGCTGCCCGTCGCAGCCGAACGACTCCTTCAGCGCCTCAGCGGCAGTCGCGGTGCACAGCCGGGTGTTTCCGTCGACGTGGTTGGTGCCGATGGCACCGTGCGCGATGACCCCTTGCGTGTAGTACTCCTCCAAGAACAGCTGCCCCGAGGTGTAGAAGCCGATCGAACCGGGCCCGAAATCGTCGAGCAGTTCGCGGCTGCGCGCCACGATGCGATCCATCGCGGTGTCCCAGTCGCACGGCTGCAACTCGCCGCGGACACGTATCAACGGCGTGGTGAGCCGGTCCGGCGAGGCGTTGGCCTGCCAGCCGAACATGTCCTTGGGGTCGACTCGCCCGTGGTTGACCCGGTCGACGGCGCGCCCCCGCACGCCTACGATGCGCCCGTCCTTGACGGCGATGTCCAGGCCGTCGCCGTTGGAATGCAAGATCGCCGCGGACTGCACCCAACGATCCACCGACTCGGGGCTGATGCCGTCGGCCAGGAAGTCATCGACACGCTCGGGCCACGGCTCACCGGACGCGTAGGGTGTTCGCGCTCCCCAGGGTTCCGCGATCCGATCCGCCGCCACCATGCCCGATGACGTACCCGAGCCCGGTATTCCGAAACCCTAAAGCCCGAATTCGGCCGCCATGCCGTCGATCCCGCCGCGGATGCCGGTAAGCGCTTCGGCTCGGGTCCGCAATTTCGTCGCGGCGTGGGCCTGTTGATTGAGCGTGGCGAATTCCCGCGCGGCTTCCGCGGCGCGGTCCAGTACCGCCTCGGGCAGCACGATCTCGTCGAGCCAGCCGGCGGCCACCGCGGTCTCGCCGAAGAACGTCTTCGCCAGCCCGGCGGCTTGCTGATACGCCGACGGCGTCAGGCGCAGCTTCATGACTTCCAGTGCCGCGTAGGGAATCGTCATACCGATCGCGACCTCGTTGGCCTGGATGTTGTAGGCGGGCGCGGCGACTCGGTGATCGCCGCTGGACAAGAGGAACGCCCCCATCGCGATCGCGTGCCCGGTGCAGGCCATCACCACCGGCTTGGGGTAGGACAGCAGCCGGTGGGACAACTCGAAGCCGCCCTTGAGCATGTCGATCGCGGGTTGCACCTCGCCGGAGGTCAGGATTTTCAGGTCGAACCCGCCGCTGAAAACCCTGTCGTTCCCGGCGATCACGATGGCCTTGGCCTCGTCTCGGTCGGCGTTGTCGAGCGCGTCGTTGAGCGCCTGCTGCATCGCCGGGCCGAGCGCGTTGACCTTGCCGTCGTCCATCGTGATGAACGCCACGGATTCGTCGAGGCGATAGCTGACCGGTCCGCCCATACGCTCAGACCCGCTCGCTGCGGTGCTTGCCCAATTCGGCTTCGGCGTCACCCCAGCGCAGGCTGACATCGGTCGGCTGGTCGAGCTGGCGGGTGCGCCAGCGGTCCTTGGTCTCCTCCACCGCGCGGTTAATGCGTTCGATCTCGCCGCGGAACACGTCGGAGCGAGTTTCCTTGGTGGCGTAGTGGAAATAGGTCAGCAGGCTGCGCAGCAGTTCGAGCTTCTGCCGTTCCCGCTTGGCCAGGTCGTGCGTCGTCATCAACTCGATCCGCTGCACCGGCGGCAGCGCATCCCAATCCAGCACCACCTTGGCCTCCAGCGGACGCCGAGCGCGTTGCCAGAACTTCCACCCCCGCGGAGTATCGGGGCGGTCGTAGTAGGTCACCGTGCCGGTGAAGCGCGACTCGATGCCCTCACCGAGGTGGGTGCGGTCCAGCGCCGAATCCCACACCGTGCGCCACTCCTGGCCGGGCGCCAGGGTCGCCAGCTGGCGGGGGAGTTTCAGCTCGACGATGTCGGCGTAGCCGTCGTGGGCGTTTTCGTATTCGGCGACGGTGGGCGGATGCAAAAACTTGAACTGGATGTCGTAGGCGGGGGTCTTGCCGAAGTTCCGCACGACGAGCTCGATGACATGCCAGTCGGCGGCGTTGGGCTCCATGAACATCCCGACGTGCGGCCGGGTTTCCTCGTTGTGCAGCCGATGACTGCGCCGGATCTGTCGGTTGGCGTAGACGAGGGCGATCAGTCCGAGGACGAGCAGAGCCCACACCGCCCACGCCAGCCAGGTGCCGGACGCCGCGTCCGCCACCTGGTGCCAGCGATCTTGGATCCATCCCATGGAATCCATCCTCGTCTTATACCACAGCGCTAACGGGCCAGATAATTCGCTGACCAGATGGTAAAGGCCTGTTCACTTGGCTTCAGCCGCCCATGAGCATTCGCCACTGATCGAGGTTGGCGGCTCGATACACGTAGTTGGAACGCTTGACCTCCGACAGCGACGCGCTGGCTTCGATCGAATACCAGTGCCCCGGAAACACCGTCGGGTCGCCGGGCAGCTGCGCGAGCTGCTGCAGGCTGCGATACATCTCGTCGGAGTCGCCGCCGGGGAAGTCGGTGCGCCCGCAGCCCTCCAGGAACAGCGTGTCGCCGGCGACCAGCCGCCCGTCGAGCAGGAAGCACTGGCTGCCCGGGGTGTGGCCGGGGGTGTGCAGCAGCTCGATCTCGATATCGCCGACGCTGACCTTGTCGCCGTGCTCGTGCGTGGTGAGGTCGCCCATGCTGACCCCGGTAACCCGTGAAACCCACAGCGCCTCATGGGAATTGACGTGGACGGGAACGCTGGCGCGGCCCAGCAGCTCGGCCAGCCCCTTGAGTTCGAAGCCCATCATCGAGCCGCCGACATGGTCGGGATGGTGATGGGTGACCAGGACGCCGGAGGCGTGCATGCCGTCGGCCTCGAGCGCGTCGAGCAGATCACCGGCCGCGTATGCGGGGTCGACGACCAGGCAGTCACCGGTCTGCCGGTCGCCGAGCAGGTAGGCGAAGTTGCGCATCTGCGTCGCGAACATGTCGCCCTGGGCGAAGTCGCGACCGGAGAGCAGCTGGCGGAAGTACAACCGGTCCGAATCAGGCACCCGCATAGCGTATGGCGCCCGCCATCAGCTCCGCATCACGTGGGCCCCTAGCTGCACGTTTACCGACGATTCCGTGATTGGCGGCATGCGCAAATGGGTATCGTTTTTGCATGTCGTTTGCCAAGGTTGAGATCGAGGTTGATCAGACCCTGGTCGACGAAGTGATACGCAGATATCACCTTCGGAGCGTCCGGGAAGCCGTCAACCTCGCACTGCGAGTTCTCGTCAACGGGACCGGCTCGGGGTCCGCGCCGGCGGACGAACCGACGGAAGAGGAAGACGACCCATTCGACCTGGGCGCTTTGAACCCCCAACGATCGAGGCACGCAGGGTAATCACTGCGGTTTGGCCGCCCTGCGGCCCAGGCTGTACCCTCTTTTAGGCCCCGGCACGACCGACTGGTCGCTACGGGTGAGCGCCCCCTTAGCTCAGTCGGCAGAGCGTTTCCATGGTAAGGAAAAGGTCAACGGTTCGATTCCGTTAGGGGGCTCGGCGGACGCCGAGCAGGCTGGCGGCGGCTACCCGAGGCGATGTAGCTCAGTCGGTTAGAGCGAACGACTCATAATCGTTAGGTCGCCGGTTCGAGTCCGGCCATCGCTACAAGACAACAACCAGACGTGTGAAAGAGAACCGACGTGGCCTCCAGTACCGATATCCGGCCCAAGATCACCTTGGCGTGCGAGGTGTGCAAGCACCGCAACTACATCACCAAGAAGAATCGCCGCAACGACCCCGACCGGCTGGAGCTGAAGAAGTTCTGCCCGAACTGCGGCAAGCACCAGGCTCACCGCGAGACGCGCTAGCGCCGACCCACGAGCTGATTCGAAAACTGACTAGGTAGGTTCTAGCCGTGTCGTTGGGCGAAAAAATCGTCGGGATGACGTACCGCTATCCCGATCATTACGAAGTCGAGCGGGAAAAG
Organism: Mycobacterium fragae; assembly: GCF_002102185.1. Lineage (GTDB taxonomy): Bacteria > Actinomycetota > Actinomycetes > Mycobacteriales > Mycobacteriaceae > Mycobacterium > Mycobacterium fragae. The sequence continues at coordinate 74,979 of NZ_LQOW01000024.1, read as the reverse complement.
GTCCGGGAGTACGCGGTCGCCGTCAAGAACGACGACCCGCCGTTCTTCGACGAAAACGCCGCCGCCGATCTGGGCTATGACACGCTGCCGGCTCCGCTGACGTTCATCTCGGTCTTCGGCTATCAAGCCGTGGCCGCGTTCTTCGAGCACGCCAACATCGAGACCAACGAAGCTCAGGTGGTCCAGGTCGACCAGGAGCTCAAGTATTTTCGACCCATCAAGGTGGGGGACCGGCTGTACTGCGACGTGGCCGTGCATTCGGTGCGTCAGGCACACGGCACAGACATCATCGTCACCAGGCAGACCGTCACGAATGACGACGGTGACGTGGTGCAGGAGACCTACACGACCCTGGCGGGTCGTGCCAGTGAGGACGGAGAAAAGGGATTCAGCGATGCCACGGCGTGAGTTCAGTTCGGTAAAGGTGGGTGACCAGCTCCCGGAGAAGGTCTATCCCCTGACCCGACAGGATTTGGTGAACTATGCAGGGGTCTCGGGTGACCTCAACCCCATCCACTGGGACGACGAGATCGCCAAGCAGGTAGGGCTCGACACCGCGATCGCGCACGGGATGCTGACCATGGGTCTGGGCGGCGGTTACGTCACCTCATGGGTCGGCGATCCAGGCGCAGTCACCGAGTACAACGTGCGATTCACCGCGGTGGTGCCGGTGCCCAACGACGGCAAGGGTGCCGAGATCGTGTTCAGCGGCAAGGTGAAGTCGGTCGATCCCGACAACAAGTCGGTGACGATCGCGCTCACCGCCACCACCGACGGCAAGAAGATCTTCGGTCGGGCGGTCGCGTCGGCAACGTTGGCCTGAGCATGGCGATCAAAACGGACATCCGCGGGATGGTGTGGGAGTATCCCGACACCTACGTGGTCAGCAGAGAGAAGATCCGCGAGTTCGCCAAGGCGATCAAGGCCGACGACCCGGCCAGCCTGGACGAGAAGGCAGCGGCCGAGCTCGGGTATGACGGCCTCGTCGCGCCGCTGACGTTCGCGACGATCTTCGCGAAGCTGGTCCAGAGCGATTTCATGCGCAAGGTCGACACCGGATACGAGACCATGCACATCGTGCAGGTCGACCAGAAGTTCATCTTCCACAAACCGATCCTGGCTGGCGAGGTGCTGCACGCCCGGATGGAGATCCAGTCCGTCAACGAGCGGTTCGGGGCCGACATCGTCGTCACCAGGAACCTCTGCACCAACGACGCCGGCGAGCTGGTGTTGGAGGCCTACACCACGATGATGGGCCACGAGGGCAACGAGTCCGTCGAGCTCAAGTGGGACATGGAATCCGGGCAGGTCGTCCGAACCGCCTGATTAGTACCTGACACCGCCGCCGATGTACACTCGGACCTCGGGGTTTCCCATCATCAGCGCGCTTTCCGTAGTTGAACAGGCGGAGAGCGCGCGCGTCGGTTAAGCCCCGGCACGCGCAGGTTGGCCTGCCAACCGGCGAAGGGGCGTAGCTCAACTGGCAGAGCAGCGGTCTCCAAAACCGCAGGTTGCAGGTTCAAGTCCTGTCGCCCCTGCTGATGGCAACGTCCGGTGACGATGCGGGCCGGGACGGCCGAGGAGGAGCCGGCCAAATAGGATCGGGCCGTGCGATGGTGGACACTGGAGGGTGACCCTTAACGCACCAGGCGAGTGAAGGTAAGGAGCATGCGGTGAGCGACGAACTCGACGGCACCGACGCCGCAGCCCACGGTAACGAAACCGACGAGTCCCGGGGCGGGCGCACGGCGGTGGTGACGCGGCCGCAACGCCCCAGCGGCAAGCGGTCTCGCCAGCGGGCGGGGGCCGAGTACGAGGAGACGTCGGGCGCGGTCGAGCTCACCGAGAGCGAAGTCGAGAAGAAGACCAAGAAAGCCAAGGCGGCCCGCAAGTCGCGAGGGCCATCGGTCAACCCGTTCGTCTACGTCTACAACTACCTCAAGCAGGTCGTCGCCGAGCTGCGCAAGGTCATCTGGCCGAACCGCAAGCAGATGATCACCTACACCTCGGTGGTGCTGGCGTTCCTGGTGTTCATGGTGGCGCTGATCGGTCTGGCGGACTTGGGCCTGGCCCGGCTGGTGCTGTTGGTGTTCGGCTGAGGGCCGCGCAGAAGTTGAAGAAAGGATTTGTGAACCGTGACTACCTCCGACGGCGATATGCCCGTGGGTGAGACGGTCGACATCGAAGCCGCCTTAGAAAAGGTCCAAGCAGACGCGCAAGCCGAGCCCGACCCCCACGCGGCGGTCGCAGAGGCCACCGCCGCGCTCGAAGAGCCGGCTGAAGAGGCCGCGGCCGAAGAGTCACCTGAGGCTGAGGCTGAGGCTCCGGCTGAGGCTCCGGCGCCCGAAGAGCCGGCCGAAGAGGAAGAGGTCGACCCGGCGGCCGCGCTGAAGGCCGACCTGCGCACCAAGCCCGGTGACTGGTATGTCATCCACTCCTATGCCGGATACGAGAACAAGGTCAAAGCCAACCTCGAGACCCGGGTGCAGAACCTGGACGTCGGCGACTACATCTTCCAGGTGGAGGTGCCGACCGAAGAGGTCACCGAGATCAAGAACGGCCAGCGCAAACAGGTCAACCGCAAGGTGCTGCCGGGCTACATCCTGGTGCGCATGGACCTGACCGATGAGTCCTGGGCCGCCGTGCGCAACACGCCGGGTGTGACCGGGTTCGTCGGAGCGACGTCGCGTCCGTCGCCGCTGTCGCTGGACGACGTGGTGAAGTTCCTGCTGCCGCAAGGGGCGGCCAAGAAGCCCGCCAAGGGTGCGGCGGCTGCGGCTGCTCCCGCCGAGGGTGGGCTGGAACGGGCCCCGGTCGAGGTCGACTACGAAGTCGGCGAATCGGTCACCGTCATGGACGGGCCGTTCGCCACGCTGCCGGCGTCGATCAGCGAGGTCAACGCCGAACAACAGAAGCTCAAGGTGCTGGTGTCCATCTTCGGCCGCGAAACACCTGTGGAACTGACCTTCAATCAGGTCTCGAAGATTTAACTCACGGAAGGACGTTCATGGCCCCGAAGAAGAAAGTCGTCGGGCTGATCAAGCTGCAGATCGAGGCTGGGCAGGCCAACCCCGCGCCGCCGGTCGGTCCGGCGCTCGGCCAGCACGGCGTCAACATCATGGAGTTCTGCAAGGCGTACAACGCCGCGACAGAAAGCCAGCGCGGCAACGTGATCCCGGTGGAGATCACCGTCTACGAGGACCGCAGCTTCACGTTCACGCTCAAGACGCCGCCGGCGGCCAAGCTGCTGCTCAAGGCCGCGGGTGTGGGTAAGGGTTCGCCCGAGCCGCACAAGGAGAAGGTCGCCAAGGTCAGCTGGGATCAGGTCCGCGAGATCGCCGAGACCAAGAAGGCCGACCTCAACGCCAATGACATCGACGCCGCCGCCAAGATCATCGCCGGCACCGCGAGGTCGATGGGGATCACCGTCGAATAGGAATCGAATAGGGGGAGACCCCGTGGGAGGGCCAGCTTCGGCCCGCTTTGTAACCACAACCAACGTCAGATTGGATATCGAATGAGCAAGAAGAGCAAGGCATATCGCGCGGCCGCCGAAAAGGTGGACCGCACCCGGCTGCACACTCCGCTGGAGGCGGCCAAGCTGGCCAAGGAGACGTCGTCGACCAAACAAGACGCGACCGTCGAGGTGGCCATCCGGCTCGGGGTGGACCCGCGTAAGGCGGACCAGATGGTCCGCGGCACGGTCAACCTGCCGCACGGCACCGGTAAGACCGCGCGGGTGGCGGTGTTCGCGGTGGGCGAGAAGGCCGAAGAGGCAAAGGCCGCCGGCGCCGACGTGGTCGGCAGCGACGACCTGATCGAGAAGATTCAGGGCGGCTTTCTGGATTTCGACGCCGCGATCGCCACGCCCGATCAGATGGCCAAGGTCGGCCGGATCGCCCGCGTGCTGGGGCCGCGCGGTCTGATGCCCAACCCCAAGACCGGCACGGTCACCCCGGACGTGGCCAAGGCCGTCGCCGACATCAAGGGCGGCAAGATCAACTTCCGCATCGACAAGCAGGCCAACCTGCATTTCGTCATCGGCAAGGCGTCGTTCGACGAGAAGAACCTCGCGGAGAACTACGGCGCGGCGATCGATGAGGTGTTACGGCTCAAGCCGTCGTCGTCGAAGGGCCGCTACCTGAAGAAGGTCGTGGTGTCGACGACCACCGGTCCGGGCATACCGGTCGACCCCTCGATCACCCGCAACTTCGCCGAGGCCTAACTTCGCCTGCACTCGGCGGCTAACTGAGCTCTGCGATCCGGCGCTGCAGAAACGCCCGGGCGGGCTCGGAGCCGTTGGCCGCCAACGCCTCTCGATACCAGCTAAGCGCCTCGTCGCGGCGTCCCGCGCGCCGCAGTAGGTCGGCGCGGATCGGAGGCAGCACGCGGGCCGCGCGCGGATCGTCGGCCACCGTATCCAATGCGGCCAGCCCGGCGTCCGGGCCGTCGCGGAATCCGATCGCCAGCGCGCGGTTGGCCCGCACCACGGGCGAGTCCGTCATCGCCAACAGCTTGTCGTAGGCCGCGCAGATGGCGCGCCAGTCGGTCTCCTGCCACGATGGGGCCGTCGCGTGCACTGCGGCGATCACCGCCTGCGGCAGATACGGCCCGGTCGAACCATGCGCCAGCCGCAGACGGTCCAGGCCCCGCGCGATGCGGCCGCGGTCCCAGCGGCTTCGGTCCTGCTCCTCGAGCGGCACCAGCGCCCCGGCGGCGTCCACTCTGGTCGCTCGTCGCGAATCATGCAGCAGCACAAGGGCTGCCAGTGCGTGCGCCTCCCGCTCGTCGGGCATCAGCGCGCACAGCTCGCCGGCCAGCCGGACCCCTTCGTCGCAGAGTTCATCGCGAATCGCCGACGGGCCCGCCGTCGACCAGTAGCCCTCGGTGAACACCGAGTAGATGCAGCCGAGCACATGGGGGGTGCGCTCGGGCAGCAGCTCCGCCGGCGGCACCCGCAACGGGATTCGGGCGTGGCGGATCTTGCCTTTGGCGCGGGTAATGCGTTGCGCGACAGCGGATTCCGTTTGCAGCAGCGCGCGTGCGATCTCTGCGACGGTGAGCCCGGACACCAGCCGCAATGTCAGCGCCAGCTGCGAGGTCCGGTCGAGCGCCGGATGTGCGCAGGTGAACATCATCCGTAGCTCGTCGTCGCTGACCGGGTGGACGTCCGCCTCGGTTCGGGCACGCACCTCGTCGACCACAGCCGCCAATTCCTTTCCCGGACGGGCTGACTCGCGACGCAGCCGGTCGCGGGCGCGGTTACGCGCCACCGTCAGCACCCAGGCGGCGGGATTGTCCGGCACGCCGTCGCGTGGCCACGCCCGCAGCGCCTCGGCGAAGGCTTCCTGGACGGCGTCCTCGGCGACGGTCAGGTCACCCGACCACCGGGCCAGCGTGGCCACGGCCGGGCCCCACTCGCGCCGAAAGACGCCGTCCAGGTCCGTCATGGGCTACAGGTGGGACACTCCCGCCAGCTGGCGCAACTCGACCGTCGTCGCGGGGATCTGCGACGCGAGCTTGACGGCCTGGTCGCGGTCGGCGGCGGAGAGCACGTAGAACCCGTTGGCCACCTCGGCGCCTTCGACGTAGGGCCCGTCGGTGATGAGCACCTCGTCGTTGCGTACCCGCACGGTGGTGGCGGTGGCAGGCTCGTGCAGCGCAGCGCCGCCGACGATGTGCTCGTCGGCCGCGGTCGCGAAGGCGCCATGTTGCGCGGCGACCTGTTGCCACTCCGGCGTGCCGGGGACGTAGGCGGATGCCGGCGGCTCCAGCAGCAGCGCCAGCCAGTTGCTGCCCGAGCGGGACCAATCGGGATCGAACGAGTGGAAAACCGGCCAGACTTCCACGGCCCCGTATCTGGCTACTGGGATGCCGCGCGTCAATGCCAATGCCTCGTCGAGGTTTTCGGCTTCGAACACGTAGTAGCCGCAGGCCACCTCGGCGGACTCGGCGAACGGACCGTCGGTGACCACCGGGGCGTCCGGCCCGCCGCTGATGCGCACCCCGGTAGCTGCCGGTGTCAGGGCGTCACCGGCCCGGATCGCCGACCCGGCTTGGGCGTGGAAGCTCTCGAACGCCGGCATCAGGGCGGCCCGCTCGTCGGGCGTCAGCGCATCCTCACTGCTGATCAACAGGGCGAAGTACTGCATGGTCGTCACCTCCGGTAGTGAGCGGAACCCTGTGTCCCACTCTCTACCTCTCCGACGAACGAGGCGAGCCCAATCCGACAAACGCTAGGCAGCCGCCCCCGGCTTCAGGTAGGTGACCAGGCTGCAGTCCAGGCACTCGTCGGCGAAGTAGTCCCGGCAGCCGCGCAGGTATTTCATGTACCGCTCGTAGACCTCTTCGGAGGCCACCTCGATGGCCTTGGCCTTGTTCGCCTCCAGGGAGTCGCTCCAGATCGTGAGCGTCTTGACGTAGTGCGGGCGCAGCGAAAGAGGTTCGGGCACAATAAAACCAGCTTTCTCACCGTGTTCGACCATCATCTGGGTGGTCGGGATGCGACCGCCCGGGAATATCTCGGTGATGATGAACTTGATGAAGCGCGCCACCTCGAAAGTCAGCTTCTTCCCGCGCGCCGCCAGGTCGTAGGGGTGGTAGCCGACGCTGCTCTGAACCGTCATCCGCCCGTCCTCGGGCATGATGTTGAAACACCGCTTGAAGTAGTCGTCGTAGTTTTCGAAGCCGAAGTGCTCGAACGCCTCGATCGACACGATCCGGTCGACGGGGTCGGTGAAATCCTCCCAGCCGCGTAAAAGCACCTGGCGGCTGCGCTTGGTGTCGATGCTGTCCAGCACCTTCTGGGCGCGGGCGCGTTGGTTCTTCGACAACGTCAGACCGATGACGTTGACGTCGTACTTCTCGACGGCGCGCTTCATCGTGGTGCCCCAGCCGCAACCGATGTCCAGCAGCGTCATGCCGGGCTTCAGATCCAACTTGTCCAGGTTCAAGTCGACCTTGGCGATCTGGGCCTCTTCCAGCGTCATGTCGTCGCGGGTGAAGTAGGCGCAACTGTAGGTGCGCGTCGCGTCCTGGAACAGGCCGAAGAAGTCGTCGGACAGGTCGTAATGAGCCTGGATGTCTTCGGGGCGCGTCCGCGTCTGCGTCTGAGTAGCTGGGTTGTCAGGCATCGGTACTTGGTCGCTTTCTAATCAACTTTTCCGCATATGTCTTCGACTGGTGAGAGCACCATACCCGGCTGCTATGCGGCTAAGAGCTACTTCTCCAATGTGAACTGGTTGACGTCGATGTAACCGATCCGGAAGCCTTTCGCGCAGCCGGTCAGGTAGTGCATGTAGCGCTCGTAGACCTCTTCGGATTGGATCTCGATGGCCTTCTCCTTGTTGGCCTCCAGGGCCGCGGACCAGTGGTCGAGGGTCTTTGCGTAGTGCGGCTGCAGCGACTGCCGACGCGTCAGCTTGAAGCCCGCCTTGGACGAGCGGTCCTCGACCATCTCGATCGACGGCAACCGGCCGCCCGGGAAGATCTCGGTCATGATGAATTTGAAGAAGCGGGCCAGCTCGAACGTCAACGGCATGCCGCGCTCGACCATCTGCGGCCCGGTCAGACCGGTGATCGTGTGCAGCAGCATCACCCCGTCGTCGGGCAGCGCGTTGTAGGCCATCTTGAAGAAGTCGTCGTAGCGGTCGTGCCCGAAGTGCTCGAACGCCCCGATCGACACGATCCGGTCCACCGGCTCGTCGAACTCCTCCCAGCCGGCCAGCAGAATCCGTTTGGTGCGAGGGCTGTCCAGCTCGTCGAGCATCTTCTGGACATGTGCGGCCTGGTTCTTGCTCAGTGTCAGCCCGATGACATTGACGTCGTGCTTCTCAATCGCGCGTCGCATCGTGCTGCCCCACCCGCAGCCGACGTCGAGCAGCGTCATCCCCGGCTGTAGACCCAGCTTGCCCAGCGCCAGGTCGACCTTGGCCAGCTGGGCTTCCTCCAGCGTCATGTCGTCGCGCTCGAAGTAGGCGCAGCTGTAGGTCTGGCTGGGGTCGAGGAAGAGCCGGAAGAAATCGTCGGACAGGTCGTAGTGCGCCTGGACGTCTTCAAAGTGCGGCTTGAGCTTTTGCGCCATTGGCCGTGCGCCTTTCTTGGTTTTCCCCCCGGTGATCCGCCAGACATGCTAATCGATCGGCGCTGACGGACCGAATTTGAAACTCGGGCGGTCAGGCCTGAGCAAATGTGGTCGTCAGTTCGCTGATCACCCGATCCCACAGTTGCTCGGGCAGCTCATGACCCATGCCGTCGAACTGCACGAACCGGGCGCCGCCGATCGCGCGCGCAACCGCGCGCCCGCCTGCCGGCCGCTGCAGCGTATCGGCCCGTCCATGCAGGACGACGGTGGGTGCGGTGATCTGCCGGTCGTAGCGTTTGAGACTGCCGCTGGCGATGATTGCGCTGAAATGCTTGGGGATGGCCCACGGGTAGTAGCAGCGTTCGTAGCCCTCGATGGCTTCGGCGCGGACCTGTTCTTCGGCCGCCGGATATGCCGGGCTGCCGATGATCCGGCTCACCCGCACGGCATTTTCGACGATCACGTCCCGCGGCGAATTCGGCGGCGGCGCCTTGAGCAGCGCGAACAGAGCCCGCGGCGCGGGCGGCGGCAGAAACGGCTGGTTGTTGCTGGAGAAGATCACACCCAGCGCGTGCGTGCGCTCGGCAAAGCGCGCGGCAAAGACCTGCGCGATCATGCCCCCCATCGAGGCTCCGACGATGTGGGCGCGGTCGATGCCGAGGTGGTCGAGGACGGCAGCGGCGTCGTCGGCCATGTCTTCCAGCGTGTAGGGCGCATGGCTGGGTAGCCCCAGCCAGAACCTGATCATCCGGGGGATCATCGGTCGCTTGGGTTGGCGTCCGGTCTTGCTGGACAGGCCGACATCGCGGTTGTCGTAGCGGATCACCCGCAGACCTTCGGCGACGAGCTTCTCGCAGAACGCCGTGCGCCACAGCAGCAGCTGCGCACCCAGCCCCATGATCAGCAGTACCGGCGGGTCGTGGAGATCGCCCATGTCCTCGTAGTACAGGTCGATATCACCGGAACGTGCTGTGCCGCTTCGGATTTCCACAGTCGCCTAGACCTCGACGTCGGAGGAGTGCTCGCGGCTGACCTCGACCATGAAGTTGGCGAAGTAGCCGGTGAGCTGCGGGTCGGACATCATCTGCCACTTCGGCGCCAGCAGCTTCATGTAGCGCTCGACGTAGAGGAACTGCTTGCCGATCAGCACCAGCTCGCGGGGCAGCTTGACGTCGTAGGCGTCGGCCAGTGCCGAGAGCTGGCGGCCGATGTCGGCATACGACATGTCGCCCAGCGTCTGCATGGTCAGCGGGGTGGAGAACTTCTCCAGGTCCCTGGCGGCCTCGGCTTCCGGCTTGACGGTGCCGACGGCGCCCATCAGCACGACGATCTTGCCCGCCGCGGCGTGGTCCTTCTTGACCAGCAGCGCGTACACCAGCTCACGCAGCAGCCAGCGGGTGCGCGGGTCGATGCGGCCCATGATCCCGAAGTCGAAGAACACGATCCGGCCCTGGTCGTCGACATAGAGGTTGCCGGCGTGCAGGTCGCCGTGGAACAGCCCGTGCCGCAGCCCGCCCTCGAAGAGGCTGAAGATCAGCGCCTTGACCAGCTCGACGCCGTCGAACCCGGCCTTGCGCAGCTCGGCGACGTTGTCGATGCGGATGCCGTGCACCCGCTCCATCGTCAGCACCCGCTCAGTGGTGTAGTTCCAGTGCACCTCCGGCACGCGGATGTTGCGGCCCAGCGGTGAGGCGTGCAGGTGGGCCACCCAGGCCTCCATCGACTGCGCCTCGAGGCGGAAGTCGAGTTCCTCCGCCAGGTTGTCGCTGAAGTCGGCGACGACGTCTTGGGCTGACAGCCGTCGGCCCAGCTTGGCCAGCTCGACGGCCTGCGCGAAGCGTTTGAGGATCTGCAGGTCGGCGGCGACCCTGCGACGGATGCCCGGCCGCTGGATTTTGACGACGACCTCTTCGCCGCTGTGCAGGGTGGCGTAGTGCACCTGGGCGATCGACGCCGATGCGAACGGCTCCTCGTCGAAGCTGGCGAACAGTTCTGACGGGTCGGCGCCGAGCTCGTCTGCCAAGAGCTTGTGCACCTCGTCCTTGTCCGCCGGCGGCACCCGGTCGAGCAGGCCGCGGAATTCGCGGGACAGCTGTTCGCCGAATGCGCCCGGGCTGGAGGCGATGATCTGACCGAATTTGACGTAGGTCGGGCCCAAGTCGACGAAGGTCTGCGGGAGCTGCTTGATCACCTTCGACTGCCAGGGACCGCGCGCCGGCAGCTTGGTGACGACGCGCGCGGCGGTTCGGGTGAGCTGCCAACCGGTGACGCCGATGCGAGCCGCTTCGACCGGCAGCGGCACCCGGTCGAGCTTGGCCAGCTGACGGTGGTTGTTGGAACTCATCTGAGCCAGTGTGCCAAAACCGGGGTGTCAAGTCCCAATTCCTGTGAGCCCGCTCACCGGGTGCGGGCGCGCGCGAAGTTTTCGGTGAGGGTCTCGACGATCGGCCGCCATACCGGTTCGGGGAGGTCGTGGCCCATGCCGTCGACCACGACGAACCGCGCGTCGGGGATGGCCGCGGCGACCGCCCTGCCGTTGCGCGGCCGCACCATCGGGTCGTGCGAGCCGTGGATCACGACCGTCGGCGCGGTGATCTGTTTGCTGTACGCCAGCAGGCTGCCGGTGCCGAGCAATGCGTCGACTTGGCGCAGCCTGCCGGGCGGATAGTTAGAGCGCTCGGCGAGCTGCTCGACGCGCTTGCGCAGCTCGGCGGCCGGCGGCAGGAAGTTGGGGCCGTTGAACACCGCGACGTTGCGGGCCTCGTAGGCCAGCTTCTCGTCTTCGGAGGCGTCCTTGCCCGGCGCGTCGAACCTCAGCTTGATGACCCGCCAGGCCGGCAGCGCGGAGAGCGGCTTGCCGGTGCTGGACATGACGATGCCCAGCGACGCCACTCGGTGCGGCTCGCTGGCGGCGAGGATCTGGGCGATCATGCCGCCCATCGAGGCGCCGACGACGTGTGCGCGGTCGATGTCGAGGTGATCGAGCAGCGCGACGACGTCGCGCGTCATGTCGACCAACGTGTAGGGCACGGGGCTGGGCCTGCCGGTCACGTACCGCCACGCCCGCCGGTAGACTGAGCCGTCGGCGCGCATCCCGTGCATCTTGGCCGACAGCCCGGTGTCGCGATGGTCGAAGCGGATCACCCGATGCCCGGCATCGACCAGTTGCGCGCAGAACCCGTCGGGCCACATCGGCAGTTGGGCGCCGAGCCCCATGATCAGCAGCACCGGCGGATCGGCCGGGTCGCCGAGGTCCTCGTAGTAGACCTCGACGTCGCCTGACGCGATGCCGCTACGAGTCTGCACGCTTCCTCCACGGCGTCACCCATGGGCGCGGCTCCCAGTTCTCCAGTCCCGCGATCAGCTCGTACATCGTTGCGCCGTCGATGCTCTCCCGAATGATGTCTGCATGCCCGGCGTGGCGGGCCAACTCGTTGATCACATGCAGGATCACCCATCGCACCGACCACGCTTGGATATCCTTCGGAAACCACGGAATGTCTTCGGGCACCGGCACTTTCGCGTCCAGGTCCGCCGTCTCGAACAGCCGCAGCGATTCGGCGTTCTGTGCCTTGAAGGCGTCAAGCAGCCCGGCCAGCGTCTCGTCGTGGCGCATCACGTGCTGGTCGGCGAAGTCGCGGGAGATCTCCTCGAACGGCCGCGGATCCTTCGGCGGTGCGTCGGGCGCGGCGGCGACCCGGGTCATCCAGGTGCGCTGCATACCGGTGGCGTGCTTGACCAGCCCGCCGATCGACAGCGCGCTGACGGTCGGCGTCAACCTGGCTTGTTCATCGGAAAGGCCATAGGACACCGCGAAGTACGCGCTCTGGTGGTAGGCGAGGTATTCGCGCAGCGCGCTGCGTTCGTCGGTGACCGGTCGGGCGAGGGCGGGCATGAGTCGTGCTTATCACGCCGTGATGCCGAGCCTCGAAACGAGGACCAAAAACGCCACCGCGAAGTCATTGTCGGCGGTGTCGCTGCGCACCCGGTCCCAGTCGACCTGCTCGCGGACGGCCCGCACCGACGGCAGCAAGGACCCGAAGTCGCAATGGTGTTCGGTCAACGAACACAGCTTCTCGATCACCACCACTGTCGGCGGCAACACCGGCATGCGGATCGCCAACACGTCACGGTCCTCGCCCGAATGGATCAGCTCGGGGTCTACCGGCAAGCCATTGATCCGGTGCAGCACGTCCACCACCGCGTCGTCGGCGTGGGCCTTGAACAGCCAGTCCTCGGGTGTGCGCTCGATGCTGAATCCGGCCTTGGCGAGTGACACTGCCGCGGCGTCGGCATCGGTTTCGGCGACGACGAAGTCCACGTCGTGCACCGGCTCCGGCGCACCGTACACCCACAGCGCGTAGCTGCCGGCCAGCGCGAACGGCGGCCCGTGCGCCTTGAGCGCCGACGCCGCGCGCCGCAACGCCTCGCGCAATTCGTCATTGCGCGCGAACAGCGGTGATCCATGCGTGGTCATGGTGGGTAGGTATTACCCATGCGGATGGCCACCTTCAACATCCTGCACGGTCGCAGCGTCCACGACGGCGAGGTCGACGTCGACCGGCTCGCCGAGTGTGTGCGGCGGTTGGACGCCGACGTGCTGGCCCTGCAGGAGGTCGACTGCGATCAGCCACGCTCGGCGATGGCCGATCTCACCGCCGTCGCGGCCGAGGCGATGGGCGCGGTCAGCCACCGGTTCGTCGCGGCGATCTCCGGCACGCCCGGCGCGACCTGGATGGCCGCCACCGGCGACGAGCAGCCGGGCACCGCCGCGTACGGCATTGCGCTGCTGTCCCGGTTTCCCGCGCTGAGCTGGCAGGTGCTGCGGCTGCCGCGGATCCCGATGAAATTCCCGATGTATCTGCCCGGGCCCGGTCGAGTGCAGATCGTCGACGAAGAACCCCGGGCCGCGATGGTGGCCCGGCTCGACACCGCGCTGGGGGAGCTGACGGTGGCCAACACGCATTTGTCGTTCGTCCCGGGCTGGAACCGGGTTCAGCTGCGCCGGCTGACCCGCGATCTGCGTGGCTTCCCGGGCCCGCGGGTGCTGATGGGTGATCTCAACATGGACGCCCCTCGCCGGGCGCGGCTGCGCTCGTTGGCGACGGCGCCGACGTTTCCGATCAATGACCCTGACCGTCAGCTCGACCACATCCTGACCGACGATGTCCGGCTGGTCGCCGACACGTGGTCCACGCCGGCGCTGCCGGTTTCGGATCATCGGCCACTCGTTGTCGATGTCTTGCATCGCTGACGGTCGTAGGGTGCGGGGGTGCAGGTCATTTCTGCGGAGTCGACGGAACTGTTCGTCGGCCCGCCGGATGCGCCGCTGCAGCTGGCCCGGGTGACGGTCGACGCCGGCACCGAGCCGACGCTGGTCCGGGTCGACGGCGACGGCCTGGCCGGGGAGGCGCTCGCCCGGATCGGGCAGGGCGTGGTCGAGGTGCCGATCGCCGTCGAGCGCCCGGTGATCGGACAGCGCCGGACGGCCTGGGTGGACGTCGCGGGCAGCGCTGGACCAGCTAGCAAGCCCTTTGCTTTCACCGTCGCCGAGCCCGGCTGGACGATGTTCATGATCAGCCACTTCCACTACGACCCGGTGTGGTGGAACACCCAGGGCGCCTACACCAGTGTCTGGCAAGCGGACCCGCCGAGCAGATGCCGGAACGGTTTTGAGCTGGTCCACGCGCATCTGGAGCTGGCCCGCCGCGAACCCGAATACAAGTTCGTGCTGGCCGAAGTCGACTACCTCAAGCCGTACTGGGACACCCACCCCGAGGATCGCGCCGACCTGCGCCGGCTGATCGCCGAGGGCCGGGTGGAAATCATGGGCGGCGCCTACAACGAGCCCAACACCAACCTCACCAGCCCGGAGACGACAATCCGGAACTTCGTGCACGGCATGGGGTTTCAGCGCGACGTGCTCGGCGGTGATCCGGCTACCGCCTGGCAGCTCGACGCGTTCGGCCACGACCCGCAGTTCCCCGGTATGGCCGCCGATGCCGGCCTGACGTCGAGCTCGTGGGCGCGCGGACCGCACCACCAGTGGGGTCCGATGCACAGCGAAGGCGGACTGGGCGGCATGCAGTTCTGCAGCGAGTTCGAATGGATCGCCCCATCCGGACGCGGGCTGCTCACCCATTACATGCCCGCGCATTACGGGGCCGGCTGGGGGATGGACGACGCCGCATCGCTGGCCGAAGCCGAGCAGGCCACTTACCGGCTGTTCGACGAGCTGAAGAAGGTCGCGCTGACCCGCAACGTGCTGCTGCCGGTCGGCACCGATTACACGCCACCGAACAAGTGGGTCACCGAGATTCACCGCGACTGGGGTTCGCGGTACACCTGGCCGCGGTTCGTGTGCGCGCTGCCGTGCGAGTTCTTCGCCGCGGTGCGGGCCGAATTGGACGCTCGCGCGCTGGCGCCGTCGCCGCAAACGCGGGACATGAACCCCATCTACACCGGCAAGGATGTGTCGTTCATCGACACCAAACAAGCCAATCGCGCCGCCGAGAATGCTGTGCTGGACGCGGAGAAGTTCGCGGTGTTCGCCGCGCTTGCCGGCGGTTGCGACTACCCGCAGGCCGCGCTGGCCAAGGCGTGGGTGCAGCTGGCCTACGGCGCGCACCACGATGCGATCACCGGCTCGGAATCCGATCAGGTCTACCTCGACCTGCTGACCGGCTGGCGCGACGCGTGGGAGCTGGGCTGTACGGCGCGTGACCGGTCGCTGGCGCTGCTGTCCAGCGCGGTCGACCGCGATGTTGTGGTGTGGAATCCGTTGGCGCACAATCGAACCGACGTAGTGAACGTTCGGCTCGACGCCGGGCTGCGGATTGTGGATGCCGACGGCGCCGACGTGCCCGCGGTGGCAGAGCGCGGGTCAGTCACGTTCCTGGCGCACGACCTGCCGTCGCTGGGATGGCGGGCCTATCGGCTGGTACCCGGCCAGTTAGACGCCTGGGAACCGTTGGCCGGCAACGTGATTGCCAATGGGCACTACCGGCTTGAGGTCGACCCGGACCGCGGCGGCGGGGTGACGTCGCTGCTGCACGACGGCCGACAGCTGGTCGCCGACGGCCGGGTGGGCAACGAGTTGGCCGTCTACGAGGAGTACCCGGGACACCCGACCGGCGGCGAGGGCCCGTGGCATCTGCTGCCCAAGGGGCCGGTCGTCTGCTCGTCGGAAACGCCGGCCGAGGTGCAGGCGTATAGCAGCCCGCTGGGACAGCGGCTGGTGATCCGCGGCCGGGTCGACCCGTTGCTGCGCTACACCCAGACGCTGACGCTGTGGCGTGGCATCGACCGGGTGGACTGCCGCACCAGCATCGATGAATTCGCCGACGCCGACCGCCTGGTGCGGGTGCGCTGGCCGTGCCCGGTGCCCGGCGCCATGCCGGTCAGCGAGGTCGGCGACGCCGTCGTCGGGCGCGGTTTCGCATTGCTGCACAATGGATCTCATTCGGTGGACACCGCGACCCACCCGTGGACGTTGGACAATCCCGCCTACGGCTGGTTCGGGTTGTCCTCGGCGGCGCGGATTCGGGTGGGCGACGGCGTGCGGGCGGTATCGGTGGCCGAGGTGGTGGCGCCGACTGAGCCGCTGGCGGGCCTGTTGGCGCGCGACCTGATGGTCGCGCTGGTGCGAGCCGGGGTCACCGCGACCTGCAGCAGCGCCGACAAGCCCCGCTACGGTCACCTCGGTGTCGACTCCAACTTGCCGGACGCCCGTATCGCGCTGGGTGGGCCGGGCCAGAACGCGTTCACCAAAACCGTGCTGGCTGCGGCTGATCCGGCTTACACGATCGAAATTGACCGCCAACTCGCCGACGCCGGCCGGGCCAGAGTATGGGTGCCCGCCGGGGCGCCGTTGGCGGCCGGCTGGGTCCCCGGCGCGGACCTGCGCGATCCGCGGGCGCTGCCGGTGCTGGTGATCGCCAGCCGCGACGACGCCGAGCTCGGGCCGGCGATCGCGTCGGTGGCCGACGACCTCGTCGACGCCGAGATCGTCGTCACCCAGCAGGCGTCGTCGGGCATGCAGCGCTTCGAATCTCGTACGGTCGCGTTGTTCAACCGCGGGGTGCCGAGTTTCGCCGTCGAGGCCGACGGGACGTTGCATACCGCGCTGATGCGCTCTTGCACCGGCTGGCCGTCCGGCATCTGGATCGACGAGCCGCGCCGCACCGCACCCGACGGCTCCAACTTTCAGCTGCAGCACTGGACGCACGTGTTCGACTACGCGCTGGCCAGCGGTGACGGCGACTGGCGTGAAGCCGAAATCCCCACTCGCAGTGCGGAATTCTCCCACCCGCTGATCGCGGTGACGGCATCCGGGCGAGCCGGCGGGCTGCCAGCGACCGGCTCGCTGCTGCAGGTCGAGCCCGCCGGCTCGGTGCAGTTGAGCGCCCTCAAGGCGGCGGGCAATCCCCTGGCGCACGGCAGCGCCCACCCCGTCGATCCCGCGCGGGTGGCCGTGCGGCTGGTCGAAACGCACGGCGGCGACGCCGACGTGGTCGTCCGCTCGCCGCTGGGCAAGGTCTCCGAGCTGCATCAGGCCGATCTGTTGGAACGGCCGCGACGGCGCCGCCACCTGACTGCCCTGCACGGCTACCAGATCGGCACCGCGCTGGCACGACTCGACCTGCCCCGACTGCTCGACGCCGAAGACACCGCGTTGGCTCCGCAGGCCGAGAACTGCCACCCGCTCTACGCGCGCTACTGGCTGCACAACCGCGGGCCGGCGCCGCTCGGCGGCCTGCCGGCCGTCGCTTACCTGCACCCGCATCGGCTGACCGCCGCAGCCGGTGCCGACGTGACGTTGCGGCTCACCGCGGCAAGCGACTGCTGTGACACGCCGCTGGCCGGTGCCGTCGCCCTGGCATGCCCGCCCGGCTGGTCGGCCAGCCCCGCCGAGCTGCCCTTCACCCTGCGGCCCGGCGAATACCTGGAAGCCGACATCCTCGTGACGATGCCCCCGGATACCGCACCCGGGCTGTATCCGCTGCGGGCGCAGCTACAGGTCACCGGCGACGACCTGCCGCCCGCCTGGCGTCAGGTCGTCGAAGACGTGTGCGTGGTCTCGGTCGGTGACGCTGACGATGAACGGCTGGTGTACCTGGTCGACGGGCCAGCCGATGTCGAGGTCGATGCGGGCGACTCGTCTCGCCTGGCCGTCACCATCGGCACCGACGCGCATGCCGAGCTGGCGTTGGAGGCGCACCTGATCAGCCCGTGGGGGACCTGGGAGTGGATGGGCCCGGCCGCTATCGGCGCCGAGCTGCCCGCCGGTGGCACGGTCGAGCTCGGCTTCGAGGTCACGCCGCCTGCATGGGTGGAGCCCGGCGAGTGGTGGGCGCTGGTCCGGGTCGGTTGCGCTGGGCAGCTGCTGTACTCGCCCGCGGCGAAGGTGACGGTCCGATGATCGTCGCGACGGTTGGGGCCATCGGGGTGCCAGTCGACGAGGTCGACGAGCGAGAGGCGAGGCTGCGCGACGGCCCATTGGCGGGCGCGCTGCCGGCGGTCGGCACCAGCGAGGGCCGGCAGCTGCGCCGCTGGCTGACACAGCTGATCGTGACGGAGCGGGTGATCGCCGCGGAGGCCGCCGCGCTGGGTGTGACCGTGGGCGACGCGCCGAGCGAGGCCGAGCTGCTGCCCGACGCGACGGCCCGCCTCGAGATCGGCAGCATCGCCGCCGCGGCGCTGGCCGACCCGTGTGCGCGCGCCGTCTACGCGCGCGTCACGGCCGCGGTCGATGTCAGCGATGACGCCGTCGCGCACTATCACGCCCGCAACCCGCTGCGGTTCGCTACGGCAGGGCCGGACCGCGTCGGTTGGCGCGGTCCTGTCGTCGCCGCGCCGCCGCTAGATCAGGTGCGCGGTTTGATCGCCGAGCACCTGCGGGACGCCGCGCGGCGGCGGGCCTTCCGGGTATGGCTCGACGAACGACGGGCCGCGCTGGTGCGGCTGGCCCCCGGATACGAGCATCCCGGCGATCCGCGTCAACCCGACAACACCCATCGGCACTGAGCATTTAGATGCACACGCTTGCCCTCGACATCGGCGGCACCAAAATCGCTGCCGGCCTGGTCGATTCCACCGGCTCCCTGGTGCACTCGGCCCGTCGGCCCACGCCCACCGGCGAGGTTTGGGCCGTGGTCGAGGCGATGATCGCCGACGGGGTCGACACCGCCGGCGGTGCCGTCGGCGGCGTCGGCGTCGCCGCGGCCGGTCCCGTCGACCTGGCAGCGGGCACCGTCACGCCGATCAACATCGCCAGCTGGCAAGGGTTTCCGCTACTGGACCGGGTCGCGGCGGCGGTGCCGGGTGTGCCGGTGCGGCTGGCCGGTGACGGTGTGTGCATGGCGCTCGGGGAACACTGGCGCGGCGCCGGGCAGGGCGCCGACTTCCTGCTCGGCATCGTGGTGTCCACCGGCGTCGGCGGCGGACTGGTGCTCGAGGGTGCGCCGTATCACGGCCGCACGGGCAACGCGGGGCACGTCGGCCACGTCGTCGTCGACCCGGACGGGCAGCCCTGCTCCTGCGGGGGGCGCGGCTGCGTCGAGACCGTCGCGGCCGGCCCGTCGATGACGCGGTGGGCGCGGGCGAACGGCTGGTCCGGGACCGACGCGTTGGCGCTGGCCGAGGCGGCCCGCGCCGGTGACCCCGTAGCTGTGCGCGCGTTCGAACGCGGCGCCACCGCGCTGGCCGCGATGATCGCGTCGGTGGCCGCGACGTGCGATCTGGACCTGGTGGTCATCGGTGGGGGTGTCGCGAAATCCGGTGAGGTGCTTTTTGACCCACTGCGTGCGGCGTTGGCGTGCTACGCCGGCTTGGATTTCCTGGGCGGCTTGCGCGTGGTGCCGGCCGCGCTGGGCGGCGACGCGGGCCTGGTCGGGGCCGCCCGGCTGGTCCCATCTGTCACATGAGCCACTCGACGGGACCAGGTGGCTTTTTGCCCGCCTCGTAGCGACAACGCGGGGATGTCAGACCGCCGTGCGACGGTCCGACAATGGATAACTCACGGCGGCTGCGGGGCATCGACCTTCGCTATGTACTGACAATGCATTTGTTCAGCCACGGCCGAGCGACGATCGCCGAGCTGATCGAAGCGCTAGCGTGGCACGGCTTTGACGTCGACGGCCGCCCATCCAAGTCGGTGTCGGACGCATTGCGGTGGGAGGTCCGCCGCGGCAGGGTGTATCGACTCGGGCGCGGGCGCTACGGTCCGGGATGGATGCCGCGTGGCACCGAGCACCGGATACACCGACGGGTGATGGCGCTGCGGGCCGAAGCTTCGCGATTGTCGCTACGAGGCGGCCAAAAAGCCACCCGGTTCTGATCAGTGACTTGTGTGGCTGGTGGGGCGTCGATGCTGCGGGCGGCGATTCTGGCGGCGATGTTCGCCTTGTTGACCGCCGCCTGTTTTGGCTGATAAGCCACGGCCACGCTATTGTGGTTGCCGATCCACCGAAGACCGTCGGTCACCGAGCAATCGGTTGAAGGTCCGGGAACTCCCGGCGGCCCACGCAGGAGGACGAGGCATGCCGATGCTGCACGCCCCGACCGCTTCCTGCGTCGGGGCGTTTGTGATTTCCGGGCCGAGACTCCAAGGAGGCATGCATGGCCCGGGCTGACAAGGCCACCGCCGTTGCAGACATCGCTGAGCAGTTCAAGGCTGCCACCGCGACCCTGATTACCGAGTATCGCGGTCTGTCCGTGGCCAACCTGGCCGAGCTGCGTCGCTCGCTGGCTGGATCCGCGACCTACTCGGTCGCCAAGAACACCCTGGTCAAGCGGGCCGCCGCGGAGGCAGGCATCGAAGGGCTCGACGAGCTGTTCATCGGGCCGACGGCGATCGCCTTCGTCTCCGGCGAGGCGGTCGACGCCGCGAAGGCCATCAAGACCTTCGCCAAGGACCACAAGGCGCTGGTCATCAAGGGTGGCTACATGGACGGCCACCCGCTGACCGTCGCCGAAGTCGAGCGCATCGCCGACCTCGAGTCCCGCGAGGTGCTGCTGGCGAAACTGGCCGGCGCGATGAAGGCCAACCTGTCGAAGGCGGCCGGGCTGTTCAACGCGCCCGCGTCGCAGGTGGCCAGGTTGGCCGCCGCCCTGCAGGAGAAGAAAGCCGCGGAGGCGCCCGCGGTCGCCGAAAACCCAGAAGCTCCCGAAACCACTGAATAACCCACCCCAGGAAGGACCCACACCATGGCCAAGCTCTCCACCGACGAACTGCTCGACGCGTTCAAGGACCTGACCCTGTTGGAGCTCTCGGAGTTCGTCAAGAAGTTCGAGGAGACCTTCGAGGTCACCGCGGCTGCGCCGGTCGCCGTCGCCGCCGCCGCTCCGGGCGGGGCCGCTCCTGCCGCCGAGGCGGCCGAGGAGCAGTCCGAGTTCGACGTGATCCTCGAGGCCGCCGGCGACAAGAAGATCGGCGTCATCAAGGTCGTGCGCGAGATCGTCTCGGGCCTGGGCCTCAAGGAGGCCAAGGACCTCGTCGACGGCGCCCCCAAGCCGCTGCTGGAGAAGGTCGCCAAGGAAGCTGCCGACGAGGCCAAGACCAAGCTCGAGGCCGCAGGCGCCACCGTCACCGTCAAGTAGTTCGACCCGACAGCGCCAACCGCTGCGACTGCTGTACTCGCTCGGGTGAATCCCCAAGCGCGACAAGCAGATTCGTAGTCATCGTCGCGAGCACCGGGCCGACGGCAGCGCCGTCGTCGCCGTAGTATCCGGCCAGTTCGAGCATCACGAACCCGTGGATCGCCGCCCAGAACTGGGCGGCGATCGCCACGACGGCGGCGTCGTCACCCGCCGGGCCCGCGCTGATCCGGCCGGCGAGAACCGACCGGTGCACCGGGCGCACCACGCACGCGAAGCTGGGATAGCGCTCGCTGATCTCGGCCACCGACAGGCTGACGACGTTGTGCGCGGGCGCGTTGATGCCGTGCGCGCTGGTGCTGCCGAACATCAGCCGGTACATGTGCGGGCGCTCGATGGCGTAGCGCCGATATGCGATGCCGGTGGCCACCAGATCGGCCACCGGGTCGGCCGTCTGCGGCACCGATAGTGCGTCGGCGAACTGCCGCAGGCCCTCCTCGGCGACCTCGGCAATCAGTGCCTGCATCCCTCCGAAATGGGTGTACACCGCCATCGTCGAGGTTCCGGCCGCACCCGCGATCTTGCGGGTCTGCAAGGCGTCAGGACCGTCGTGGTCGAGCAGCCGCACCGCCGCGTGCACCAGCTCGTCGCGCACGCTGCGTTCGGTGCCTGAGATCAGCCGGGAAGTCATCGTTGCCATCTTGACATAGCGGGCATACGACGAGTATAACAATGAAATATCAATGTTATGCCGCTAGGAGCTAGTGATGACCACTGCCGCCAAAGCCGCCACCCGGAACCCCTACCTCGAGGGCTTCCTCGCGCCGGTGAAGACCGAAGTGACCGCCACCGACCTGCCGGTCACCGGTCAGATCCCCGACTACCTCGACGGCCGCTACTTGCGGAACGGACCCAACCCGGCCGCCGAGGTTGATCCGGCCACCTATCACTGGTTCAGCGGCGACGGCATGGTGCACGGCGTGGCACTGCGCGACGGCAAGGCCTGCTGGTATCGCAACCGCTGGGTGCGCAGCCCGTCGATAAGCTCCCGTCTTGGCGAGAAGGCTCCCCGACTGGACCCTCGAGCGGGCATGCTGGCCCTCGGCGCCAACACCAATGTGCTGGGCCATGCCGGACGGACATTGGCGCTCATCGAGGGCGGCGTGGCCAACTACGAGCTGACCGACGAGCTCGACACCGTCGGCACGTGCGACTTCGACGGCACCCTGACCGGGGGCTACGCCGCGCACCCACACCGCGACCCGGCCACCGGCGAGCTGCATGCGGTGTCCTACTCGTTCGCTCGCGGACGAACCGTGCAGTACTCGGTGATCGACACCGCCGGACGCGCCCGCCGAACCGTCGACATCAAGGTGTCGGGTTCGCCGATGATGCATGACTTTTCACTCACCGAGAAGTACGTGGTGCTCTACGACCTGCCGGTGACATTCGACCCGATGCAGGCGTTGCCGACCAACGTGCCGCGCTGGCTGAGCCTGCCCGCGCGGCTGGTGATGCAGTCGCTGATCGGGCGCGTGCGGGTGCCCAGCCCGATCACCGCGATGATCAACCGCGATCCGACGCCGTCCGACCGGCTGCCCTACGCCTGGAACCCCAACTACCCGGCGCGCATCGGCGTCATGCCCCGCGACGGCGGCAACGCCGACGTCCGGTGGTTCGAGATCGAACCCTGCTACGTCTACCACCCGCTCAACGCGTACTCCGAAGACCGCGAAGGCACCGAAATCTTGATCCTCGACGTGGTGCGCTACGACAGGATGTTCGACCGCGACCGTCGCGGCCCCGGCGACAGCCGGCCCACCCTGGACCGCTGGACCATCAATCTGACCACCGGCGCAGTGAGCAGCGAGCGCCACGACGATCGGCCACAGGAGTTTCCCCGGATCAACGAGACTTTGCTGGGCGGGCGGCACCGATACGGCTACGCCGTCGGCACCGACGGCGGCTACCTATCGGGCGGCGCAAACGACTTCTCCACCGCGCTCTACAAGCACGACTACACGACCGGGTCCAGCGTGACCGCGCGGCTCGACGCCGACCTTTTGATCGGCGAGATGTCTTTCGTCCCCCGCCCCGACTGGCGCTCCGAGGATGACGGCCTGCTGATGGGCTACGGCTACCACCGCGGCCGCGACGAGGGCCAGCTGCTGCTGCTCGACGCGGCAACCCTCGAGTCGGTGGCCACCGTGCATCTTCCGCAGCGGGTGCCGATGGGCTTTCACGGCAACTGGGCGCCCACCGCTTGACAGCGGGTGCCGATGTTGTTCAAGTTGTGACGGCGCATGTACGAGATGACGCTCAGCTGCGTGCGCTACAGTGACTCATGCCACAAATCTTCGATGAGTGGCATTGAGCAACATCGGCGGGAGGATTTCGCATGGGTATCGCTATCGAGGTTGAGGGGCTTACAAAGTCCTTCGGAGCCCAGCGGATCTGGGAAGACGTCACGATGGAGATCCCCGCCGGTGAGGTCAGCGTGCTGCTCGGCCCGTCGGGTACCGGCAAGTCAGTCTTCCTGAAGTCCCTGATCGGCCTGCTGCGCCCGGAGCGTGGTTCGATCATCGTCGACGGCACAGACGTCACCGAGTGCTCGGCCAAGGAGCTCTACGACATCCGCACGCTGTTCGGCGTCATGTTCCAGGACGGCGCCCTGTTCGGGTCGATGAGCCTCTACGACAACACCGCGTTCCCGCTGCGCGAGCACACCAAGAAGAAGGAAAGCGAAATCCGTGACATCGTCATGGAGAAGCTGAACATGGTCGGGCTGGGCGGTGACGAGAAGAAGTTCCCCGGCGAGATCTCCGGCGGTATGCGCAAGCGCGCCGGCCTGGCCCGCTCGTTGGTGCTCGACCCGCAGATCATCCTCTGCGACGAGCCCGACTCCGGTCTGGACCCGGTCCGCACCGCCTATCTGAGCCAGCTGCTGATCGACATCAACGCACAGATCGACTGCACGATCCTGATCGTGACGCACAACATCAACATCGCCCGCACCGTGCCGGACAACATGGGCATGCTGTTCCGCCGCAAGCTGGTCATGTTCGGCCCGCGCGAGGTGCTGCTGACCAGCGACGAGCCGGTCGTGCGGCAGTTCCTCAACGGCCGTCGGATCGGACCGATCGGTATGTCCGAGGAAAAGGACGAGGCCACCATGGCCGAGGAGCAGGCCCACATGGAGGCGGGCCACGTCGACGGCGGGGTCGAGGAGATCGAGGGCGTTCCGCCGCAGATCACCGCCACCCCCGGCATGCCCGAGCGCAAGGCGGTCAAGCGTCGGCAGGACAGGGTCCGGGAGAATCTGCACCTCCTGCCGAAGAACGCCCAGGCGGCGATCCTGGACTCCCTTGAGGGCACGCACAAATACGCGGCGCACGAGTTGCCCGACGAAGCCGGCCCCGGCCGGCACCGCGACGACGAGGACGACACCGCGTCGATCCCAACCCAACGCCGGTAACGACCGTCGCCAATCCCCGCCGGAAGGAGATTTCCCCACCATCTTGGCGCGTCACCTCTTGACGGAAGCGCCCGAAGGGGCCAGTCTGTTGGGCAGCATGCGTGCACGGGTAGGACGAGGCGCCAGCCAGCGCAGATGTCCCCGGGCACGGTAGTTGAGGAATGCGCCGTCCTGCGCTATTGTTGGACGTTGCGCTGGCTGCCTCCTGCCCATCTCATCCGCCACTTGACACCGTGGTCCTAGCCTGAGCCGTTGCTGGCTCAGCCATCTAGCTGCGTGCGTGAGATCCGGACAGATCGTTCGCCAGCCGAACCGACACAGTTATAGCGGCGAACAGGTCGAACCCACTAGCCGCATGAGGTGCTGGAAGGATGCATCTTGGCAGTCTCCCGCCAGAGCAAAACAAAGAGCCGACCCCAACCTTCTTCCAATAGCTCCGTTCCTGGAGCACCCAATCGAATTTCCTTTGCCAAGCTGCGTGAACCGCTCGAGGTTCCCGGTCTGCTGGACGTGCAGACCGACTCGTTCGAGTGGCTGATCGGTGCGCCGCGCTGGCGCGAGAAGGCCGTCGAACGCGGCGAGCCCGAGCCCAAGGGCGGCCTGGAAGAGGTGCTCGACGAGCTGTCGCCGATCGAGGACTTCTCCGGCTCGATGTCGCTGTCCTTCTCCGACCCACGGTTCGACGAGGTCAAGGCCCCTGTCGACGAGTGCAAAGACAAGGACATGACGTACGCGGCCCCGCTGTTCGTCACCGCCGAGTTCATCAACAACAACACCGGTGAGATCAAGAGCCAGACGGTGTTCATGGGTGACTTCCCGATGATGACCGAGAAGGGCACGTTCATCATCAACGGGACCGAGCGGGTGGTGGTCAGCCAGCTGGTCCGCTCGCCGGGTGTGTACTTCGACGAGACCATCGACAAGTCCACCGAGAAGACGCTGCATTCGGTCAAGGTGATCCCGAGCCGCGGTGCGTGGCTGGAGTTCGACGTCGACAAGCGAGACACGGTCGGTGTGCGCATCGACCGCAAGCGCCGTCAGCCGGTGACCGTGCTGCTCAAAGCGCTGGGCTGGACCAGCGAGCAGATCACCGAGCGGTTCGGCTTCTCCGAGATCATGATGTCGACGCTGGAGAAGGACAACACCGCCGGCACCGACGAGGCGCTGCTGGACATCTACCGCAAGCTGCGCCCGGGCGAACCGCCGACCAAGGAGTCCGCGCAGACCCTGCTGGAGAACCTGTTCTTCAAGGAGAAGCGCTACGACTTGGCCCGGGTCGGCCGCTACAAGGTCAACAAAAAACTCGGCCTGGCCGGAAACCCCGCGGACACCAGTTCGACGACTCTGACCGAAGAGGACGTTGTCGCCACCATCGAGTACCTGGTGCGCCTGCACGAGGGTCAGGCCACGATGACCGTCCCCGGCGGCGTCGAGGTGCCGGTGGAGACCGACGACATCGACCACTTCGGCAACCGTCGGCTGCGCACGGTCGGCGAGCTGATCCAGAACCAGATCCGGGTCGGCATGTCCCGGATGGAGCGGGTGGTACGCGAGCGGATGACCACTCAGGACGTCGAGGCGATCACGCCGCAGACCCTGATCAACATCCGCCCGGTAGTCGCCGCGATCAAGGAGTTCTTCGGCACCAGCCAGCTGTCGCAGTTCATGGACCAGAACAACCCGCTGTCGGGTCTGACCCACAAGCGTCGGCTCTCGGCGCTGGGCCCGGGTGGTCTGTCCCGCGAGCGGGCCGGCCTGGAGGTGCGCGACGTGCACTCGTCCCACTACGGCCGGATGTGTCCGATCGAGACCCCGGAAGGCCCGAACATCGGCCTGATCGGGTCGCTTTCGGTGTACGCGCGGGTCAACCCGTTCGGGTTCATCGAAACGCCGTACCGCAAGGTCCGCGACGGCGTGGTCACCGACGAGATCGAATACCTGACCGCCGACGAAGAGGACCGCCACGTCGTCGCGCAGGCCAACTCGCCGATCGACGACGACGGCCGGTTCACCGAGCCGCGTGTCCTGGTGCGCCGCAAGGCCGGCGAGGTCGAGTACGTCTCCTCGTCGGAGGTGGACTACATGGATGTGTCGCCGCGCCAGATGGTTTCGGTGGCCACCGCGATGATCCCGTTCCTCGAGCACGACGACGCCAACCGCGCCCTGATGGGTGCCAACATGCAGCGCCAGGCGGTTCCGCTGGTGCGCAGCGAGCGGCCGCTGGTGGGCACCGGCATGGAGCTGCGTGCCGCGATCGACGCCGGCGACGTCGTCGTCGCCGACAAGAGCGGCGTCATCGAGGAGGTGTCCGCCGACTACATCACGGTGATGCACGACGACGGCACCCGGCACACCTACCGGATGCGCAAGTTCGCCCGCTCCAACCACGGCACCTGCGCCAACCAGCGTCCGATCGTCGACGCCGGCGAGCGCGTCGAGGCCGGCCAGGTGATCGCCGACGGCCCCTGCACCGACCAAGGTGAGATGGCGCTGGGCAAGAACCTGCTCGTCGCGATCATGCCGTGGGAGGGCCACAACTACGAGGACGCGATCATCCTGTCCAACCGCCTGGTCGAGGAGGACATCCTCACCTCGATCCACATCGAGGAGCACGAGATCGACGCCCGCGACACCAAGCTGGGCGCCGAGGAGATCACCCGGGACATCCCGAACGTCTCCGACGAGGTGCTGGCCGACCTGGACGAGCGCGGCATCGTGCGCATCGGTGCCGAGGTCCGCGACGGCGACATCCTGGTCGGCAAGGTCACCCCGAAGGGTGAGACCGAGCTGACCCCGGAAGAGCGGCTGCTGCGCGCGATCTTCGGTGAGAAGGCCCGCGAGGTCCGCGACACCTCACTGAAGGTGCCGCACGGCGAGTCCGGCAAGGTCATCGGCATCCGGGTGTTCTCCCGCGAGGACGACGACGAGCTGCCGGCCGGCGTCAACGAGCTGGTGCGCGTCTACGTGGCCCAGAAGCGCAAGATCTCCGACGGCGACAAGCTCGCCGGACGACACGGCAACAAGGGTGTGATCGGCAAGATCCTGCCGGTCGAGGACATGCCGTTCCTGCCGGACGGCACTCCGGTGGACATCATCCTGAACACGCACGGTGTGCCGCGACGGATGAACATCGGCCAGATCCTGGAAACTCACCTGGGCTGGTGCGCGCACAGCGGCTGGAAGATCGACACGGCCAAGGGCGTGCCGGACTGGGCCGAGCGGCTGCCCGAGGAGCTGCTGGACGCCGAGCCCAACAAGATCGTGTCCACGCCGGTGTTCGACGGCGCCCAGGAGGCGGAGCTGCAGGGTCTGCTGTCCTCGACGCTGCCCAACCGCGACGGCGATGTGCTGGTCGACGGGGACGGCAAGGCGATCCTGTACGACGGGCGCTCCGGTGAGCCGTTCCCGTACCCGGTGACCACCGGCTACATGTACATCATGAAGCTGCATCACCTGGTGGACGACAAGATCCACGCCCGCTCCACCGGCCCGTACTCGATGATCACCCAGCAGCCGCTGGGCGGTAAGGCGCAGTTCGGTGGCCAGCGCTTCGGCGAGATGGAGTGCTGGGCCATGCAGGCCTACGGCGCGGCGTACACGCTGCAGGAGCTGTTGACCATCAAGTCCGACGACACCGTCGGCCGGGTCAAGGTGTACGAGGCGATCGTCAAGGGGGAGAACATCCCCGAGCCGGGCATCCCGGAGTCGTTCAAGGTGCTGCTCAAGGAGCTGCAGTCGCTGTGCCTCAACGTGGAGGTGCTCTCCAGCGACGGCGCGGCGATCGAGATGCGCGACGGCGACGACGAGGACCTGGAGCGCGCTGCGGCGAACCTGGGAATCAACTTGTCCCGCAACGAATCTGCGTCCGTTGAGGACCTAGCGTAATTGTTTTCTAGTCCCGAAAGGGGAAAGGGAGTTACGTGTTAGACGTCAACTTCTTCGATGAACTCCGGATCGGCTTGGCCACCGCCGACGACATCCGGCAGTGGTCGTACGGCGAGGTGAAGAAGCCGGAGACCATCAACTACCGCACATTGAAGCCGGAGAAGGACGGCCTGTTCTGCGAGAAGATCTTCGGCCCCACTCGCGACTGGGAGTGCTACTGCGGCAAGTACAAGCGGGTGCGCTTCAAGGGCATCATCTGTGAGCGCTGCGGCGTCGAGGTGACCCGTGCCAAGGTGCGCCGCGAGCGGATGGGCCACATCGAGCTGGCCGCGCCGGTGACGCACATCTGGTACTTCAAGGGCGTGCCGTCGCGGTTGGGGTATCTGCTGGACCTGGCGCCCAAGGATCTCGAGAAGATCATCTACTTCGCGGCGTATGTGATCACGTCCGTCGACGAGGAGATGCGGCACAACGAGCTATCCACGCTCGAGGCCGAGATGACCGTCGAGCGCAAGGCGGTCGAGGACCAGCGCGACGCCGACCTCGAGGCGCGTGCGCAGAAGCTGGAAGCCGACCTGGCCGAACTGGAGGCCGAGGGTGCGAAAGCCGATGCGCGGCGCAAGGTTCGCGACGGCGGCGAGCGGGAGATGCGTCAGATCCGCGACCGGGCACAGCGCGAGCTGGACCGGCTGGAGGACATCTGGAACACCTTCACCAAGCTGGCCCCCAAGCAGCTGATCGTCGACGAGAACCTCTACCGCGAGCTGGTCGACCGCTACGGCGAGTACTTCACCGGTGCCATGGGTGCGGAGTCGATCCAGAAGCTCATCGAGAGCTTCGACATCGACGCCGAGGCCGACGCGCTGCGTGAGGTCATCCGAAACGGCAAGGGGCAGAAGAAGCTTCGCGCCCTCAAGCGGCTCAAGGTGGTCGCGGCCTTCCAGCAGTCCACCAACTCGCCGATGGGCATGGTGCTCGACGCCGTGCCGGTGATCCCGCCGGAACTGCGTCCGATGGTGCAGCTCGACGGTGGCCGGTTCGCCACGTCCGACTTGAATGACCTGTACCGCCGGGTGATCAACCGCAACAACCGGCTCAAGAGGCTGATCGATCTGGGTGCGCCCGAGATCATCGTCAACAACGAGAAGCGGATGCTGCAAGAGTCCGTCGACGCGTTGTTCGACAACGGCCGTCGCGGCCGTCCGGTCACCGGGCCCGGCAACCGTCCGCTGAAGTCGCTCTCCGATCTGCTCAAGGGCAAGCAGGGCCGGTTCCGCCAGAACCTGCTCGGTAAGCGTGTCGACTACTCGGGCCGTTCGGTGATCGTGGTCGGCCCGCAGCTCAAGCTGCACCAGTGCGGTCTGCCCAAGCTTATGGCGCTGGAGCTGTTCAAGCCGTTCGTGATGAAGCGGCTGGTCGACCTCAACCACGCGCAGAACATCAAGAGCGCCAAGCGGATGGTGGAGCGTCAGCGTCCGCAGGTGTGGGATGTGCTGGAAGAGGTCATCGCCGAGCACCCGGTGCTGCTGAACCGCGCGCCGACCCTGCACCGGCTGGGTATCCAGGCCTTCGAGCCGATGCTGGTGGAGGGCAAGGCGATTCAGCTGCACCCATTGGTGTGTGAGGCGTTCAACGCCGACTTCGACGGCGACCAGATGGCCGTGCACCTGCCGTTGAGCGCAGAGGCGCAGGCCGAGGCCCGCATCCTGATGCTGTCGTCGAACAACATCCTGTCGCCGGCGTCGGGCCGCCCGTTGGCCATGCCGCGGCTGGACATGGTGACCGGGTTGTACTACCTGACCACCGAAGTTCCCGGCGACACCGGCGAATACGTGCCCGCTGCCAAAGACCGGCCCGAGTCGGGCGTGTACGCGTCGCCGGCGGAGGCCATCATGGCCGCCGACCGCGGCGTCTTGAGCGTGCGCGCGAAGATCAAGGTGCGGCTTTCCCAGCTGCGTCCGCCGGTCGAACTCGAAACCGAGTTGTTCGGCCAAAACGGTTGGCAGCCAGGTGATTCCTGGATGGCCGAGACCACGCTGGGTCGGGTGATGTTCAACGAGCTGCTGCCGGTGGGCTACCCGTTCGTGAACAAGCAGATGCACAAGAAGGTGCAGGCTTCGATCATCAACGATCTGGCCGAGCGGTACCCGATGATCGTGGTCGCGCAGACCGTCGACAAGCTCAAGGATGCCGGTTTCTACTGGGCGACCCGGTCGGGTGTCACCGTGTCGATGGCCGACGTGTTGGTGGCGCCGGGCAAGCAGGAGATCCTCGACGCCTACGAAGAGCGGGCCGACAAGGTCGAAAAGCAGTTCCAGCGTGGTGCTTTGAACCACGACGAGCGCAACGAGGCGCTGGTGGAGATCTGGAAGGAAGCCACCGACGAGGTCGGCGAGGCGCTGCGCAAGCACTACCCCGACGACAACCCGATCATCACGATCGTCGACTCCGGTGCCACGGGTAACTTCACCCAGACCCGGACGCTGGCGGGCATGAAGGGTCTGGTGACCAACCCGAAGGGTGAGTTCATCCCGCGGCCGATCAAGTCGTCGTTCCGTGAGGGCCTGACGGTGTTGGAGTACTTCATCAACACCCACGGCGCGCGGAAGGGCTTGGCCGACACCGCGTTGCGCACCGCCGACTCGGGTTATCTGACCCGTCGTCTGGTGGACGTGTCGCAGGACGTCATCGTGCGCGAGGGCGACTGCGGCACCGAGCGCGGCATCACCGTCGAGCTGGCCGAGCGTCAGCCCGACGGCACGCTGATCCGCGACGCGTTCATCGAAACCTCCGCCTACGCCCGCACTTTGGGTGCCGACGCGGTCGACGAGAAGGGCAAGGTGATTGTCGAGCGCGGTCAGGATCTGGGTGACCCCGAGATCGAGGCCCTGCTGGCCGCGGGCATCACGCACGTGAAGGTGCGTTCGGTGCTGACCTGCGCCACCGGAACCGGGGTCTGCGCGGTCTGCTACGGGCGTTCGATGGCAACCGGCAAGCTGGTCGACATCGGCGAGGCCGTCGGTATCGTCGCCGCCCAGTCCATCGGTGAGCCCGGCACGCAGCTGACCATGCGCACGTTCCACCAGGGTGGTGTCGGTGAGGACATCACCGGTGGTCTGCCGCGGGTGCAGGAGCTCTTCGAGGCCCGGGTGCCGCGCGGTAAGGCGCCGATCGCAGACGTCACCGGCCGGGTGCGGCTCGAGGAGGGCGACCGCTTCTACAAGATCACCATCGTCCCTGACGACGGCGGCGAGGAAGTGGTCTACGACAAGCTCTCCAAGCGCCAGCGCCTGCGGGTGTTCAAGCACGAGGACGGCACTGAGCGGCTGCTCGCCGACGGCGACCACGTCGAGGTGGGCCAGCAGCTGATGGAAGGCTCCGCCGACCCGCACGAGGTGCTACGCGTGCAGGGCCCCCGCGAGGTGCAGATCCACCTGACCAAGGAGGTCCAGGAGGTCTACCGGGCGCAGGGTGTGTCGATCCACGACAAGCACATCGAGGTGATCGTCCGGCAGATGCTGCGCCGTGTGACCATCATCGACTCGGGCTCGACGGAGTTCCTGCCCGGTTCGCTGATCGACCGTGCGGAGTTCGAGGCCGAGAACCGTCGGGTGGTGGCCGAGGGTGGCGAGCCCGCCGCCGGTCGCCCGGTGCTGATGGGTATCACCAAGGCGTCGCTGGCCACCGACTCGTGGCTCTCCGCGGCGTCGTTCCAGGAGACCACGCGAGTGTTGACGGATGCGGCGATCAACTGCCGCAGCGACAAGCTCAACGGTCTGAAGGAGAACGTGATCATCGGCAAGCTGATCCCGGCCGGTACCGGGATCAACCGCTACCGCAACATCCAGGTGCAGCCGACCGAGGAGGCCCGGGCCGCGGCGTACACGATCCCGTCGTACGAGGATCAGTACTACAGCCCGGACTTCGGCCAGGCCACCGGCGCCGCCGTCCCGCTGGACGACTACGGTTACTCCGACTACCGCTAGTCAGAGGTGCGAAGAGCCCCGGGCCTCGGCCCGGGGCCTTTTCGTGCGACGAGTGTGCGGCTAGCTTCACATTCGGCGTCGAGTGTGCGGCCAGCTTCACGTTCGCCGCTCGTGGACCACCACTAAACTGGCCGACGTGCTCATTGGTTCGCACGTCCACCAAGACGATCCCCTGGCCGCCGCGCAGGCGGACGGCGCCGACGCGGTGCAGTTCTTCCTCGGCAACCCGCAGAGCTGGAAAAAGCCGAAGCCGCGCGACGACGCCGAGACGCTGAAGGCGTCGACCATGCCGCTGTACGTCCACGCGCCGTACCTGATCAACGTGGCCTCGGCCAACAACCGCATCCGCATCCCGTCGCGCAAGATCTTGCAGGACACTTGCGACGCGGCCTCGGCGATCAATGCGACGGCAGTGATCGTGCACGGCGGTCATGCTGACGACAACGACATGGAGGCCGGCTTCGCGCGTTGGGTCAAGGCTCTGGATTACCTGGAAACAGACGTTCAGATGTATTTGGAGAACACGGCGGGCGGCGACCACGCAATGGCTCGCCACTTCGACACCATCGGTCGGCTCTGGGATCATATCGGCGACAAGGGAATCGGCTTCTGCCTGGATACCTGCCACGCGTGGGCCGCGGGCGAGGAGCTGATCGACGCGGTCGAGCGGATAAAGGCACTGACCGGCCGCATCGACCTGGTGCACTGCAACGACTCAAGGGACGCGGCGGGCTCGGGTGCTGACCGGCATGCCAACTTCGGCACCGGTCAGATCGATCCCGAGCTGCTGGTGGCGGTGGTGCGGGCAGCGGACGCACCGGTCATCTGCGAAACAGCCGACGAGGGACGCAAAGACGACATCGCGTTCCTGCGCGAGCGACTCGGCTGACCGAACCGCAACGCCATGCTCAGGGTTGTCGCAATTCTCGGTGTGGTGCTGGTAGTGGCGGGCTGCCTCACGCGGCAAACGACAGAGCCGTCGACCTTCATCGACGGCACCAGCGTGCACACCATCAATGTCGGCGGACTCGAGCGCACCTACCGCCTCTACAAGCCGAAAGGACTACCGCCGTCGGCGCCGCTAGTCGTCATGCTGCACGGTGGCTTCGGCAGCGGACAGCAGGCCGAAAAAGCCTACGGCTGGGATGATTTGGCGGACGCGTCGAAATTCGTGGTGGCCTATCCCGACGGCCTCAACCGGGCCTGGAACGTCGACGGCGGTGGCTGCTGCGGCCGGCCCGCGAAGGAAGGCGTCGACGACGTCGCCTTCATCACCGCGGTCGTCGGCGACATCGGCAGGAACATCGGCGTCGACCCGTCCCGCGAGTACGCCACCGGCATAAGCAACGGCGGCATCATGTCCTACACGCTGGCGTGCAGGACCGACGTCTTCGCTGCGATCGGCCCGGATGCGGCCACTCAGCTGGACCGGTGTAAGTCTCCGCACCCGACGTCGATCATGCATATTCACGGCACCGCCGATCGGCTCGTTCGTTACGAGGGCGGACGCGGGGAGGGCTGGGCCCACATCGACGGTCCACCGGTGCCGAAGGTGAATGCGTTCTGGCGCAACGTGGATCACTGCGGCGCCCCGGCCATCAGCACCAGCGGTTCGGTCACCACGTCGATTGCCGGATGCCCCGACAACCGCAGCGTCGAACTGGTCACCGTCGACGGCGGCGGCCATCAATGGCCGCGCTTCGCCACGGAGAAGTTGTCGGAATTCTTCGCCGACCACCCACGCTGACCATTACATGCCTTGTGCAGTTGTAGAAAAAATGTAACATTGACGCCATGCCAGATACTCATGCCGTCACCAACCAGGTTCCACCCCTGGAGGAGCACAACCCGGCGTCATCCCCGGTCCTCATCGAGGCGCTGATCCGCGAGGGCGGGCAGTGGGGCGTGGACGAGGTGACCGCGATCGGTGCGATATCCGGTTCCAAGCAGGCGCAACGCTGGGGTGAGCTGGCCGACCGCAACCGGCCGATCCTGCACACCCACGACCGCTACGGCCACCGGATCGACGAGGTCGAATACGACGCCGCCTACCACGAGCTGATGCGCACGGCCATCGAGCACGGTCTGCACGCAGCGCCGTGGGCAGATCCACGGCCCGGCGCGCATGTGGTGCGCGCGGCGAAGACCAGTGTGTGGACCGCCGAAGCCGCCCACATGTGCCCGATTTCGATGGCCTACGCCGTCGTTCCTGCGCTGCGTTGCAACCCCGAGCTCGCCGCCATCTACGAGCCGCTGCTGACCAGCCGGTCATATGACCCCGAGCTCAAGGTGCCGACCACGAAAGTCGGTATCACTGCGGGCATGTCGATGACCGAAAAACAGGGCGGCTCCGACGTCCGCGCCGGCACAACCCAGGCCACCCCGAACGCCGACGGCAGTTATCGGCTGACCGGTCACAAGTGGTTCACCTCGGCGCCGATGTGCGACATCTTCCTGGTGCTCGCCCAGGCGCCGGGTGGGCTGTCGTGTTTTTTCCTGCCTCGAGTGTTGCCCGACGGCACCCGCAACCGGATGCTGTTGCAGCGGCTCAAGGACAAGCTGGGCAATCATGCCAATGCCTCCAGTGAGGTGGAGTACGACGGTGCGACGGCGTGGCTGGTCGGTGAGGAGGGCTGCGGTGTTCGCACCATCATCGAAATGGTCAACCTGACCCGGCTGGACTGCACGCTGGGTAGCGCCACCAGTATGCGCACAGGGCTGACGTTCGCGGTGCATCATGCGCAGCACCGCAAGGCGTTCGGCGCGTATCTGATCGATCAGCCGCTGATGCGTAATGTACTGGCGGATTTGGCCGTTGAGGCCGAGGCCGCCACCATGGTGGCGATGCGGATGGCCGGCGCCACTGACAACTCGGTGCGCGGCGATGAGACCGAGACGTTGTTGCGCCGCATCGGGCTGGCCGCCGCCAAGTACTGGGTGTGCAAGCGCTCCACCCCACACGCTGCCGAGGCGCTGGAGTGTTTGGGCGGCAACGGCTATGTGGAGGACTCGGGGATGCCGCGGCTGTATCGCGAGGCGCCATTGATGGGCATCTGGGAGGGCTCGGGTAATGTCAGCGCACTGGATACCTTGCGCGCCATGGCAACTCGTCCGGAGTGTGTCGAGGTGCTGTTTGACGAGCTGGCCAAGAGCGCGGGCCAGGATCCGCGGCTGGACGCCCACGTCGAGGAGCTGCGCCGGCAGTTGACCGACCTCGAGACCCTCGAGTATCGGGCCCGCAAGGTGGCCGAAGACATCTGCCTGGCGCTGCAGGGCTCGCTGCTGGTGCGGCACGGACATCCGGCAGTGGCCGAAGCTTTCCTGGCTACCCGCCTTGGCGGGCAGTGGGGCGGCGCGTTCGGCACCATGCCGTCCGGGCTGGATCTCGCGCCGATTCTCGAGCGGGCGATGATCAAGGGATGACACGCGCCGGCGACGATCTATTGGGCAGTGATGAGGTGGGGGCACCGCCCGCTTGCGGGGGAGAGCGCCGCTCATGACCTACGCGATCAGACCGGTCGACTTCGACAACCTGAAGACGATGACCTACGAGGTCACCGGTCGGGTTGCGCGGATCACCTTCAACCGCCCCGAGAAGGGCAACGCGATCATCGCCGATACCCCGCTCGAACTGTCGGCCCTCGTGGAGCGGGCCGATCTGGACCCTAACGTCCACGTCATCCTGGTGTCCGGCCGCGGCGAGGGGTTTTGTGCCGGTTTCGATCTGAGCGCCTACGCCGACCGCAGCGGCTCAGCCGGCGGCACCGGCGCATACCAGGGCACGGTCCTCGACGGTAAAACCCAGGCTGTCAACCACTTACCCGATCAGCCGTGGGATCCGATGATCGACTATCAGATGATGAGCCGGTTCGTGCGCGGCTTTTCCAGCCTGATGCACGCCGACAAGCCCACGGTGGTCAAGATCCACGGCTACTGCGTGGCCGGCGGCACCGATATCGCGCTGCACGCCGACCAGGTGATCGCCGCATCCGACGCCAAGATCGGCTACCCGCCGACCCGAGTGTGGGGTGTGCCGGCAGCCGGGCTGTGGGCGCACCGGCTGGGCGACCAGCGAGCCAAACGCCTTCTGCTGACCGGTGATTGCATCACCGGCGCTCAGGCCGCCGAATGGGGGCTGGCGGTCGAGGCGCCGGAGCCGAAAGACCTCGACGAGCGCACTGAGCGACTCGTGGAGCGGATCGCCGCCGTGCCGGTCAATCAGCTGATCATGGTCAAGCTCGCGCTGAATTCCGCTCTGCTGCAACAAGGTGTAGCGACCAGCAGAATGGTCAGCACCGTTTTCGACGGTATCGCCAGGCACACGCCGGAGGGGCATGCGTTCGTCGCCGACGCCGTCGAGCACGGCTTCCGGGACGCCGTCAAGCATCGCGACGAACCGTTCGGCGACTACGGCCGCCAGGCATCCCAGGTGTAGACATGCCGGACATGACAGCGCGGTCGGTGGTACTCAGCGTGCTGCTCGGCGCCCATCCCGCGTGTGCCAGTGCCGGCGAATTGGTCAGGCTCACTTCCGATTTCGGAATCAAGGAGACGACGTTGCGGGTCGCGCTGACCCGCATGGTCGGCGCCGGCGACCTGATCCGCTCCGCAGACGGCTACCGGCTCTCGGAGCGCTTGCTGGCTCGCCAGCGCCGGCAGGACGACGCCATTGATCCACCGGTGCGGCACTGGCAGGGCGAATGGTTCATGCTGATCGTGACCAGCGTGGGCAGTGACGCGCGCACCAGGGCCGCCCTGCGAACTGCGCTGCACGCCAGCCGCTTTGGCGAACTACGTGAAGGGGTGTGGATGCGGCCCGACAACCTGGTGCTGAACCTGGATCCCGAGGTTAACGCACGGGTGCGGGTCCTGCGGGCCCGCGATGACGCCCCCGCCGTGCTGGCCGGCCAGTTGTGGGACCTGCACGGCTGGGCGGCAGCAGGTCACCGGCTGCTCGACGAAATGGCCTCCGCGACCGACATTCCCGGCCGTTTCGTGGTGGCCGCGGCGACGGTACGTCACCTGCTCACCGACCCGGTGCTGCCCCACGAACTCCTGCCGGCCGACTGGCCGGGTGCAGGGCTGCGTGCGGCCTATCACGGCTTCGCGGCCGAGCTGCTCGCACGACGGGAAACAACCCAACTTGTGGAGGCGACATGAGCGATCCGGTACGGGTAGAGCGCAAGGGTCCGGTGACCACGGTGATCCTGGACCGGCCGGAGGCCCGCAACGCCGTCAACGGGCCCACGGCCGCGGGGCTGTTCGCGGCGTTCGAGGAGTTCGACCGCGACGACACCGCGTCGGTGGCAGTGCTGTGGGGCGACAACGGAACCTTCTGCGCTGGCGCCGATTTGAAGGCGTTCAACACACCGGAAGCCAACCAGGTGCACCGGACGGGGCCGGGCCCGATGGGGCCGACGCGGATGGTGCTGTCCAAACCGGTGATCGCCGCGGTCAGTGGTTATGCGGTCGCCGGCGGCCTGGAGCTCGCGTTGTGGTGCGACCTGCGGGTCGCCGAGGAGGACGCGGTGTTCGGGGTGTTCTGCCGCCGCTGGGGCGTGCCGCTGATCGACGGCGGGACCATCCGGTTGCCCAGGCTGATCGGGCAGAGCCGGGCGATGGACATGATCCTCACCGGCCGCGGCGTCGCGGCCGCCGAAGCGCTGGCAATCGGGCTGGCCAACCGCGTTGTGCCCAAGGGGCATGCCCGCGAAGCAGCCGAGCAGCTGGCGGCCGAGTTGGCAGCATTGCCGCAGCAGTGCATGCGGTCGGACCGGATGTCCGCGCTGCACCAGTGGGGGTTCGCCGAATCAGACGCGCTGGATTACGAATTCGCCAGCATCTCCCGAGTGGCCGCCGAAGCGATGGAGGGCGCAGGGCGTTTCGCCGCCGGTGCCGGCCGCCACGGGGCCAGCGCCTAGCCCTTTTTGATCGTGTTGTTCGACCCGAGGTTCTCGACCTTGGGGTCGCCGTTCTTGTAAGTGATCGTGTTGTTGAATCCGACAACGTTGAGTTGGCTGTCGATCTTGTCCAGGGTGATCTTGTTATCTGCACCGCCGATGGTCACCGTCCCGCAGCTGCCTTTGACGGTCAGCGTGTTGTTGGACCCACCGACGTTCAGGGATTTACCGTTGGCGCAATCGATTTCGGTGGTCGTTCCAAACGACCCGTAGTTGATCGTGTTGCCGATGTCGAACTGCGCGGTCGTCGCAGAGCTGCTAGAGGATGAAGTCGAAGAGGAGGTCGGAGCCGCGGGCTTGTTCTTCGGTCCGCAGGCGGCCAGCCCTGCCACGACCACCAGGGCAGACAACGTCAAAACAAACGCGCGCATATTTCCTCGATTCGTCGATTTACGTCGAGACATGATTGATGCGGTTGACCATGCCCAGTTCGCGCCCACGGTCCCAGACGACGGGATCGCCGTTCTTGTAATAGATCGACTCGTCCCAGCCGTAGACGGTGATGTCGTGGACGACGGTGTCGGCGATCACGGTGTGACCCGAGCCCATCACCGTCACCGCCCAACAGGTTCCTAGCGCGTTGATGGTGTTCGATGTGCCGTCGACTATCAGCGTCGCGTTGTTGCAGTCGATCGTCTGGTCCAGGCCCTGCCCCGTGATGTGGGTGTCACCGTTTTTGGCGTGTGCGATCGGCGCGCCCGCGGCGAGTACAAAAGGGATCGCGATCGCGCTCGCGGCCAAGACCCGGCCTGGGCTTGTCGGTTTCAACCGCGGGCTCCTCTCGGAATGGCGGGTGATCTGCAGGACTGAGCGTACGTGTTCCAAGACGCAGTCAACTAGAGTTCTTCGTCGACTACGCAAGAAGGGCGACCGTCATGGCAGCTGAGCCGGAGCCACCGAGCACCCGGTCGCGTGCCACCGGAAAGTCGGGGGCCCGTCCGGCGAAACTGAGCCGCGAGATCATCGTCAACGCCGCGCTGACCTTTCTGGACCGCGAGGGGTGGGACGCGCTGACGATCAATGCGCTGGCGACGCAGCTCGGAACCAAAGGACCGTCGCTGTACAACCACGTGGAAAGCCTCGAGGACCTGCGGCGCACGGTGCGGATGCGGGTGATCGACGACATTCTCACGATGCTGAACCGAGCCGGCGAAGGTCGGGTCGGCGACGATGCGGTGCTGGTGATGGCCAGCGCCTACCGCAGCTACGCCCACCACCACCCAGGGCGGTATTCGGCGTTCACCCGGATGCCGCTGGGCGGCGACGACCCGGAGTTCACCGCCGCCACCAAGGGCGCGGCGGCACCGGTGATGGCGGTGTTGTCCTCCTACGGTCTCGACGATGAGCAGGCCTTTTACGCGGCGTTGGAGTTCTGGTCGGCGATGCACGGGTTTGTGCTGCTGGAGATGACGGGCGCCATGGACGACATCATCGACACCGACACGCTGTTCTCCGACATGGTGCTGCGGCTGGCGGCGGGGCTGCAGCGCCGGTAGTAGGGGTGCGCGCGCTTTGACCTGCACGACCACCGGCGGGTATTGTGTGTGCTCGTGCCTGGCGGCTCTAGGCGCAGACCTAAGGCGCGCACGCCGGGCCAATTCGCATGTCCATGACGCAACGACGAGTTCAGCGGCGGGTGCGTGCGACACACCCGGCCGCGGGGGACGTGGTTGATCCCAAGGCTGGGCATAACTGCACTACAGAGACGACACAGAAAGCCGGTAGATGCCAACCATTCAGCAGCTGGTCCGCAAGGGTCGCCGCGACAAGATCGGAAAGGTCAAGACCGCGGCCCTCAAGGGGAGCCCGCAGCGCCGTGGCGTGTGCACCCGCGTGTACACCACGACTCCGAAGAAGCCGAACTCGGCGCTTCGCAAGGTCGCGCGCGTCAAGCTGACCAGCCAGGTTGAGGTCACGGCTTACATTCCCGGCGAGGGCCACAACCTGCAGGAACACTCGATGGTGCTGGTGCGTGGCGGCCGGGTGAAGGACCTGCCGGGCGTGCGCTACAAGATCATCCGCGGCTCGCTCGACACCCAGGGCGTCAAGAACCGCAAGCAGGCTCGCAGCCGCTACGGTGCCAAGAAGGAGAAGGGCTGATGCCGCGCAAGGGTCCCGCGCCGAAGCGTCCGCTGGTCAATGACCCGGTCTACGGGTCGCAGCTGGTCACCCAGCTGGTGAACAAAGTTCTCCTGAAAGGGAAGAAATCGCTCGCCGAGCGCATTGTTTACGGTGCGCTCGAACAGGCTCGCGAAAAGACAGGCACCGACCCGGTGATCACGCTCAAGCGGGCTCTCGACAACGTAAAGCCGGCCCTCGAGGTGCGCAGCCGCCGTGTCGGTGGTGCCACCTATCAGGTGCCCGTCGAGGTGCGGCCGGACCGGTCCACCACGCTGGCACTGCGGTGGCTGGTCAGCTTCTCCCGGCAGCGTCGGGAAAAGACCATGGTCGAGCGCCTGGCAAACGAGATCCTGGATGCCAGCAACGGCCTCGGGGCTTCGGTCAAACGACGCGAGGACACCCACAAGATGGCCGAGGCAAACCGCGCCTTCGCGCACTATCGCTGGTGATACCGGGCCGGCGAGCAGCGGAGCCGCCGAGCCCAACAGCGAACGACTAACTAGAGCAACCGAAAGAGTGGGAAGACTTCTGTGGCACAGAAGGACGTACTGACCGACCTGAGCAAGGTCCGCAACTTCGGCATCATGGCGCACATCGATGCCGGTAAGACGACGACGACCGAGCGCATCCTGTACTACACCGGCATCAACTACAAGATCGGTGAGGTGCACGACGGCGCCGCCACCATGGACTGGATGGAGCAGGAACAGGAGCGGGGCATCACCATCACCTCCGCGGCCACCACCACGTTCTGGAAAGACAATCAGCTCAACATCATCGACACCCCCGGGCACGTCGACTTCACCGTCGAGGTGGAGCGCAACCTGCGGGTGCTCGACGGCGCCGTCGCGGTCTTCGACGGCAAGGAGGGCGTCGAGCCGCAGTCCGAGCAGGTGTGGCGGCAGGCCGACAAATACAACGTTCCGCGTATCTGCTTCGTCAACAAGATGGACAAGATCGGCGCCGACTTTTACTTCTCGGTCAAGACGATGGAGGAGCGCCTCGGTGCCAACGCGGTGCCGATCCAGCTGCCCATCGGCTCGGAAAGCGAGTTCGAGGGCGTCGTCGACCTGGTCGAGATGAACGCCAAGGTCTGGCGCGGCGAAACCAAACTCGGTGAGAAGTACGACGTCGTCGACATTCCGGCCGAGCTCGCCGAGACGGCCGAGGAATACCGCACCAAGCTGATCGAGACCGTCGCCGAGTCCGACGAGGATCTGCTGGAGAAGTACGTCGGCGGCGAGGAGATCACGGTCGACGAGATCAAGGCCGCGATCCGCAAGCTGACGGTCGCCATTCAGATCACCCCGGTGCTGTGCGGCAGCGCGTTCAAGAACAAGGGCGTGCAGCCGATGCTCGACGCGGTCGTCGACTACCTGCCGTCGCCGCTGGACGTGCCGCCCGCCGTGGGCCACGCGCCCGGCCACGAGGACGAGGAGGTCGTCCGCCACGCCAGCACCGACGAGCCGTTCTCGGCGCTGGCCTTCAAGATCGCCTCGCATCCGTTCTTCGGCAAGCTGACCTACATCCGGGTCTACTCCGGCAAGGTCGACTCCGGCAGCCAGGTCATCAACGCGACCAAGGGCAAAAAGGAGCGGCTGGGCAAGCTCTTCCAGATGCACTCCAACAAGGAGAACCCGGTGGACACCGCCTCGGCGGGCCACATCTACGCGGTGATCGGCCTGAAGGACACCACCACCGGTGACACCCTCTCCGACCCGAACCACCAGGTCGTG
The DNA here is from genome assembly GCF_002102185.1 of Mycobacterium fragae. Taxonomy (GTDB): domain Bacteria; phylum Actinomycetota; class Actinomycetes; order Mycobacteriales; family Mycobacteriaceae; genus Mycobacterium; species Mycobacterium fragae. The sequence continues at coordinate 33,136 of NZ_LQOW01000024.1, read as the reverse complement.
CTGGAGTCGATGACCTTCCCCGACCCGGTCATCGAGGTGGCCATCGAGCCGAAGACCAAGAGCGACCAGGAGAAGCTGAGCCAGTCGATCCAGAAGCTGGCCGAGGAGGACCCGACGTTCAAGGTGCATCAGGACACCGAGACCGGGCAGACCGTGATCGGCGGCATGGGCGAGCTGCACCTTGACATCCTGGTGGACCGGATGCGCCGGGAGTTCAAGGTCGAGGCCAACGTCGGCAAGCCACAGGTGGCGTACAAGGAGACGATCCGCCGCAGGGTGGAGAACGTCGAGTACACCCACAAGAAGCAGACCGGTGGCTCCGGGCAGTTTGCCAAAGTCATCATCACCGTGGAGCCGTTCACCGGTGAAGACGGCGCCACCTACGAGTTCGAGAACAAGGTCACCGGCGGCCGCATACCGCGCGAGTACATCCCGTCGGTGGACGCCGGCGCCCAGGACGCCATGCAATACGGGGTGCTGGCCGGCTACCCGCTGGTGAACCTGAAGGTCACGCTGCAAGACGGCGCCTACCACGACGTCGACTCGTCGGAGATGGCGTTCAAGATCGCCGGCTCGCAGGCCTTAAAGAAGGCGGCCGGACAGGCGCAGCCGGTGATCCTGGAACCGATCATGGCCGTCGAGGTCATCACGCCAGAGGACTACATGGGCGACGTGATCGGCGACCTGAACTCCCGCCGTGGCCAGATCCAGGCCATGGAGGAGCGCAGCGGTGCGCGCGTGGTCAAGGCGCACGTGCCGCTGTCGGAGATGTTCGGCTACGTCGGCGACCTGCGGTCCAAGACACAGGGCCGGGCTAATTACTCCATGGTGTTCGACTCGTATGCCGAAGTGCCGGCAAACGTCTCGAAGGAGATCATCGCGAAGGCGACGGGCGAGTAAACAACCAGGATTTGCTGGGGGTAACCTGACTCGGTCACTACCGCGGCACAACTGAAAACATCAACACTGCTTTAACGAGCACCAACAAGTCCAGGAGGACACAGAAGTGGCGAAGGCGAAGTTCGAGCGGACGAAGCCGCACGTCAACATCGGGACCATCGGTCACGTTGACCACGGCAAGACCACACTGACCGCGGCTATCACCAAGGTCCTGCACGAGAAGTATCCCGACGTGAACGAGACGAAGGCGTTCGACCAGATCGACAACGCGCCCGAGGAGCGTCAGCGCGGTATCACCATCAACATCGCGCACGTGGAGTACCAGACCGAGAAGCGGCACTACGCCCACGTCGACGCCCCGGGCCACGCCGACTACATCAAGAACATGATCACCGGCGCCGCCCAGATGGATGGCGCGATCCTGGTGGTCGCCGCCACTGACGGCCCGATGCCGCAGACCCGTGAGCACGTGCTGCTGGCCCGTCAGGTCGGCGTGCCCTACATCCTGGTCGCGCTGAACAAGGCCGACATGGTCGACGACGAGGAGCTGCTCGAGCTCGTCGAGATGGAGGTCCGTGAGCTGCTGGCCGCCCAGGAGTTCGACGAGGACGCCCCGGTCATCCGGGTATCGGCGCTGAAGGCGCTCGAGGGCGACCCGAAGTGGGTCGGTGGCATCGAGGAGCTGATGAACGCGGTCGACGAGTCGATCCCCGACCCGGTCCGCGAGACCGACAAGCCGTTCCTGATGCCCGTCGAGGACGTGTTCACCATCACAGGCCGCGGCACCGTGGTGACCGGCCGTGTCGAGCGCGGCGTGATCAACGTCAACGAGGAAGTCGAGATCGTCGGCATCCGGCCCGAGACCACCAAGACCACGGTCACCGGCGTGGAGATGTTCCGCAAGCTGCTGGACCAGGGTCAGGCCGGTGACAACGTCGGTCTGCTGCTGCGTGGTGTCAAGCGTGAGGATGTCGAGCGCGGCCAGGTCGTCACCAAGCCCGGCACCACCACCCCGCACACCGAGTTCGAGGGCCAGGTGTACGTGCTGTCCAAGGACGAGGGTGGTCGGCACACGCCGTTCTTCAACAACTACCGTCCGCAGTTCTACTTCCGCACCACCGACGTGACCGGTGTGGTGACGCTACCGGAGGGCACCGAGATGGTGATGCCCGGTGACAACACCAACATCCAGGTGAAGCTGATCCAGCCCGTCGCCATGGACGAGGGTCTGCGCTTCGCGATCCGCGAGGGCGGCCGCACCGTCGGCGCCGGTCGGGTCACGAAGATCATCAAGTAGTTTCCTGCGCGACCGCGACGGCAAGCGGCGCTCATCCGAAAGGGTGGGCGCCGTTTTGCATGAAGCGCTACTCTCACGCAATGTTCTGGCGCTATCTCAAATCGCAACTGTTGGTCCTGCTGTGCGGGGGCCTGGTGGGCCCGATCTTCTTGATCACGTACTTCGCGCTGGGCCAATACAGCTTGATCAAGTGGATGTTCTACGTCGGTTTGCTGATCACCGCCGTCGACGTGCTGATTGCTCTGGCCCTCGCCAACTTCGGGGCGACATCGGCCGCCAAGAACGCCGCGCTGGAGCAGAGCGGAGTGCTGGCGCTCGCGCAGATCATGGGAATCAAGGAGACCGGGACACGCATCAACGAACAGCCGTTGGTCAAACTGCAGTTGCATATCTCCGGATCCGGCTTCACGCCATTCGACAGCGAAGACCGGGTGATCGCCAGCGTCAGCAGGCTGGGCAACATCACCGCGCGCAAGCTGGTGGTCCTCGTCGATCCGGCCACCCAGGAGTACCGGATCGATTGGGAGCGAAGCGCCTTGGTCAACGGCCTGGTGCCCGCGCAGTTCACCCTCGCAGAGGACAACCAGACTTATGACCTGAGCGGGCAGGCCGGCCCGCTGATGGAGATACTGCAGATCCTGAAGGCCAACAACATTCCGCTGAACCAGATGGTCGACATCCGCTCCAACCCGGCGCTGCGTCAGCAGATCCAGGCCGTGGTTCGCCGAGCGGCTGCCCAGCCGGCCACGGCCCCCGCGGTTGGCGGCGCAGCACCGGAAAAGCCGTCCGTCGGCGAACGGCTGCAGGAGCTCGAGGCGCTGCGCCATTCCGGCGCGCTGACCGACGAGGAATACGCCAGCAAGCGGGCCCAGATCATCGCCGACATCTGACTTCCCAGCCGATTAGAACACGTTCCAGTTTCGCTGCTAGCCTGGTCGGCAGCCCGGCGAAAGGGGCGTGTGTTGTCCGAAGCATTGCAGGGGCGGGTGGCCTTTGTCACCGGTGCCGCGCGCGGCCAGGGGCGCGCGCACGCGATCCGGCTGGCCCGCGAGGGCGCCGACGTCATCGCCTTGGACATCTGCGCTCCGGTGTCCGACTGCATCACCTACCCGCCGGCCACTCCCGAGGAGCTGGCAGAGACCGCCCACGGGGTGGAGGCCGAAGGGCGCAAGGTTCTGGCCCGCGAGGTCGACATCCGCGACGATGCCGCGCTGCGCCAGCTGGTCGCCGACGGCGTCGAGCAGTTCGGCCGACTCGACATTCTGGTTGCCAACGCGGGCGTGCTGGGTTGGGGACGGCTCTGGGAGCTCTCCGACGAGGAGTGGGACACCGTGATCGGGGTCAACCTAACGGGCACCTGGCGCACAGTGCGAGCGGTTGTGCCGGCGATGATCGAGGCCGGCAACGGCGGGTCGATCGTGGTGGTCAGCTCGTCGGCCGGGCTGAAGGCCACGCCGGGCAACGGCCACTACGCGGCGACCAAGCACGGGCTGGTAGCACTGACCAATACGCTGGCGATCGAGCTGAGCGAGTTCGGCATCAGGGTCAACTCCATTCATCCCTACTCGGTCAAAACGCCGATGATCGAGCCGGACCTGATGGCGCAGGTGTTCTCCGAGCACCCCCACTACATCCACAGTTTCGGGCCAATGCCGCTGCAGCCCAAGGGCTTCATGACACCGGAGGAAGTGTCCGATGTCGTGGTATGGCTCGCCGGTGACGGCTCGGGTACGTTGACGGGGGCGCAGATCCCTGTCGACAAGGGCGTTTTGAAATACTAGCTTCGGCCAGCGCCTCAGCGAATCGGTCTATGGCCCAGTCGATTTCCGCTGCGGTGATGACAAGCGGCGGAGCGAAACGCAACGTCGACTCTTGGGTGTCCTTGACCAGGACGCCGCGCTCGACGAGTCGCAGGCTCAGTTGTCGCGCGGTGCCCAGCTCTGCGTCGACGTCGACGCCGGCCCACAACCCACGGCCGCGCACCGCGAGCACGCCATGACCGATCAGTCCTCGCAACCGCTCATGCAGTTGCTCACCGAGATGCGCTGAGCGCTGCTGGAATTCACCGCGCTCGAGCATCGAAACCACAGTGCACCCGATGGCCGCGGCGAACGGGTTCCCACCGAACGTCGACCCGTGCTCGCCGGGCCGCAGCACGCCCAAGACGTCGCGGTCGGCGACCACCGCCGACAGCGGCACCACTCCACCGCCCAATGCCTTGCCCAGCAGGTAGATGTCGGGCACCACATCCCAGTGGTCACACGCGAAGGTGCGTCCGGTGCGGGCCAGCCCGGACTGGATCTCGTCGGCGATCAGCAACACGTTGCGGGCGCTGCAGATCGCCCGCACGGCGGGCAGATACTGCTCCGGGGGCACGATGACGCCGGCCTCGCCCTGAATCGGCTCCAACAGCACCGCGACGGTGTTCTCGTCGATGGCGTCGGCCAGTGCGTCGGCGTCACCGAACGGCACCGAAAGAAAACCGGGCGTGAACGGGCCGAAACCTCGGCGGGCTGTCTGGTCGGACGAAAAGCTGACGATGCTGATGGTTCGGCCGTGAAAGTTGTTGTCCGCCACCACGATGTTCGCGCAATCGGCGGGCACGCCATTGACCTCGGTGCCCCACTTGCGCGCGACCTTCAGGCCGCTCTCCACTGCTTCGGCGCCGCTGTTCATCGGCAACACCATGTCTTTGCCGCACAGCGTCGCCAGTGCCCCGCAGAACCGGCCCAGCGCTTCGGCGTGAAACGCGCGGCTGACGAGCGTCAGGGTGTCCAACTGAGCATGGGCGGTCGCGGTGATCTCGGCGTTGCGATGCCCGAAGTTCACCGCGGAATAGGCGGCCAGGCAGTCCAGGTAGCGACGGCCCTCGACATCGGTGATCCACGCGCCCTCGGCGCTGGCGGCCACCACCGGCAGCGGGCGGTAGTTGTGCGCGGTGTAGCGTTCATCGACGCCGATGGCCGACGCGGTGCGCGTTCCGGTAGTCGCGGTGTCTAGGACGCTCACGAATACACCTCCAGCGTGCAGCATTTGGCTGATCCGCCGCCCTTGAGCAGCTCGGACATCTGCACGCCGATCGGCTCGAAGCCGGCCTGGGCCAACTGCTCGGCGAAGCCGACCGCCCCGGCCGGGTAGACCACGTGGCGGCCGTCCGAGACGGCGTTGAGTCCGAAGGCCTGGGCGTCGGCGGCGCCGACCACGATCGCGTCTGGGAACAGGGCCTTCAGTTGCGCGCGGGAATGTGCGCTAAAGGCCGGCGGGAAATACGCGACGGTAGTGTCGTCGAGCACCGCCAGCGCGGTGTCGAGGTGGTAGAAGCGCGGATTCACCAGCTGCAATCCGACAACCGGGAGGCCGACGATCTCGGCGATCTCGGCGTGCGCCCGCACGTCGGTACGGAAACCCGTTCCGGCCAAGATCATTTCGCCGACCGGCAGCAGGTCGCCTTGGCCTTCGTTGACGTGGCGCGTGGACACCGGTGTATAGCCCCGCCGTCTCATCCAGTGCGCGTAGGCGATCGACTCCCGTTGGCGCTGCGGATATTTGAACCGAGCGACAACCGCTGTGCCGTTGACGATCAGCCCGCCGTTGGCCGCGTAGACCATGTCGGGCAGGCCGGGAGCCGGATCGACCAGCTCGACAACGTGACCCAGCCGGCGGTAGGTGTCGCGCAGGTTCTCCCACTGCGCCACCGCGATACCGCGGTCCACGGGCGTGGCGGGGTCCATCCACGGGTTGATTGCATAGTCGACGGCGAAAAACCTCGGCGGTGTCATGACGTAGTGCCGTATCCGCGCCGTGCGGCTGGGCGCGTCGAGGACATCGCGTGCCGCGGCCACTATCGAGTCGGCGAAGATCGTCATAATTCGACGATATGGGAGGCCGGTGACGCAAGGCATGATCACCTCTTGCGTCCATAGGCGCGATCTATTGTGTAAATTCGCGTGTCGCGGCAGTCTGTTGTGTCAGGAGGGCCAATGAGCCGGTTGGACGTTATCGACGAGCAGATTCTGGCCGAGCTTGCGCAGCATGCCCGGGCAACCTTCGCCGAGATCGGCGAGCGGGTGAAGCTATCTGCCCCAGCGGTCAAACGCCGCGTCGACCGGATGCTGGACAGCGGTGTGATCCGAGGGTTCACCACCATCATCGACCGCAATGCGGTGGGCTGGAACACCGAGGCCTACGCGCAGGTCTACTGCCACGGCAGGATCTCGCCCGACGAGCTGCGGCGAGCCTGGGCCGACATTCCCGAAGTGGTCAGCGCCGCAACGGTAACCGGTACGGCCGATGCCATCCTGCATGTGCTGGCCCGCGACATGAGCCATCTGGAGGACGCTCTGGAGCGCATCCGCACCGCCGCTGACATCGAACGCACCGAGAGCATCGTCGTGCTCTCCAACCTCATCGACCGCTCGAGGGCCGGGTGAACAACCATACGGCGGCTCAATCGTGTAAGAAATCCAGGTGACCAGTAGCGCAAGCGGCGGCCCCGAAAAGGGAATTCTGATCGTCGGCGGGGGGCTGGCAGCCGCCCGGACCGCCGAGCAACTGCGCCGGGCCGACTATGACGGCCCGCTGACCATCGTCAGCGATGAGGTGCACTTGCCGTACGACCGGCCGCCGCTGTCCAAGGAGGTCTTGCGCAGCGAGGTCGACGACGTGACCCTCAAACCGCGTGAGTTCTACGACGAGCACGACATCACGCTGCGGCTGGGGTCGGCGGCCACCAGCCTGGACACCGCGGCGCAAACCGTAACCCTCGACGACGGGAGCGTGCTCGGCTACGACGAGCTCGTCATCGCGACCGGTCTGGTGCCGCGGCGCATTCCGGCGTTTCCCGATCTGGACGGCATCCGGGTATTGCGTTCGTTCGACGAAAGCCTCGCGCTGCGCCGGCATGCCTCCGCCGCGCAGCGCGCCGTGGTGGTCGGCGCCGGATTCATCGGCTGCGAGGTGGCGGCCAGCCTGCGCGGGCTGGGCGTGGATGTCGTGCTGGTGGAGCCGCAGCCGGCGCCGCTGGCGTCGGTGCTCGGCGAGCAGATTGGTGCACTGGTGGCCCGGTTACACCGCGACGAGGGCGTCGACGTGCGCACCGGGCTCGGGGTGGCCGAGGTCCGCGGCGACAAGCACGTCGACACCGTGGTGTTGACCGACGGCACCGAGGTGTCGGCCGACCTGGTGGTGGTCGGCATCGGCTCGCGGCCCGCGACCGAGTGGCTCGACGGCAGCGGCATCGAGGTCGACAACGGCGTGATCTGCGACGCGGCCGGGCGCACCAGCGTGCCGAACGTTTGGGCGCTCGGCGACGTCGCGTCCTGGCGCGACCCGACGGGACACCAAGTGCGCGTGGAACATTGGAGCAACGTCGCCGAACAGGCCCGGGTGGTGGTGCCCGCGATGCTCGGGAGAGAAACGCCGTCGAACGTCGTCGTCCCGTATTTCTGGAGCGACCAGTACGACGTCAAGATTCAATGCCTGGGTGAGCCGCTTGCCACCGACATCGTGCACCTCGTCGAGGACGACGGTCGCAAGTTCCTCGCATACTACGAACGCGACGGCGTGGTCGCCGGTGTGGTCGGCGGCGGCATGCCCGGCAAGGTGATGAAGACCCGAGCCAAAATCGCTGCCGGAGCACCGATCTCGGACGTGCTTGACTAACCCACACCGTCGAGCGTCGACTTCCTGTGCTTGAAACCCATTATTTTCCACAATAACTCGACGTTCGTGCGGGGAGGAACACCCTAATACCAGATCACAGGTGGGCCGTGCGGCGAACACTCGGCCAGCAGCGTGTCGTCACCGTCCGGCCAGATGCGGGCCCGGACGACGAACTCGATCGGCGAGTCGGGTGCTCGCCGCTGCGGCTCGAGCGCCAGATGCACGAACGGTGCGGCAAATCGGGCTTGGGCTGCCAGCGCGTCGATCCCGGTCTGGACGCCGGCCTGCTCGTCGGCGGAGAGGTACTGCCACGTGATGGAGTGCCACAGCACGGTCGTCGCGCCCTCGGCGACGTCGAGACTGGCGACGGCGTCGGCAGCGTTGCGGCGGTGCAACGGTGCCGGAACGCCCCGGGCGATCTCGATCGCGCCACGCAACCGATCCAGCCGCGCGGTCATGTCCGGCCAGACGTAGCTGAGCAGCGTGAGTTCGCCGTCGTGGGTGGTGGCGTCGAGCGGGGCGATGTCGAAACCATGCCGTTCCTCGATGTGCAGGGCAGCGGGTGCAGGCAGTCGGCCACGCCACGCGTCGTCGATGGTCACCGGTGAGTCGGCCGGGCCCCAGTGCTCGTCAGGATAGCGGTAGCAGTAGTGGTCGGCGCGCAGGTTCAGCCCGGCGCTGCATCCGATCTCGAAAAGCCTTATCGGCAAACCGAATCGGCGAGCCAGTATCAGCAGGGCGCCGATCAGAGCGGCGGAACGGCCCACCTCGTTGGTCTGCGGCGGGTGATCGAGGGCGGCGCGCAGTGCCTCGGCATGGTCGGAGGCGGCCAACTTGACTTCGGGCCACGCCGCTTCGGCGTCCCACTGCCCGCCGGTACTCGGATACCAGCGGCGCAACGCCGGTGCCCGGGCGTCGAGCACCAGCCGGTGTAGGCCTCCGAGCAGACGCAGCGGCAACGCTTGGCGGACCGGATCATTTTCGTGCCCGGACAGAATCTCGGAGAAGATCCCGCGGGCCTCCACGTCGGCGCCCACTCGATCCAGCAGGTCGCCGTACATCGGCGAACCGAGGTCCGCGCACGCCCGCCCCTGCAGTCGGAGGGACCGCGTCAGGCGGCTCTCGGGAGTCATCTGTCGAGCTCGTCGAGTCCGGCCCGGACGACGTCGAAGGCGTCCCCGAGCGCCTGCGGCAGCGGCACCGATTCGTCGTTCAGCCAATGCGCGTAGGCGCTCAATGCGGCGCCGAGCATCATCCATGCGACCGTCTGTGGCAACAGGTCATAGGTCCCGAGGCCGATTCGGCGTCCCACGAACTCTGCGATGACCTCCCGCCAACCGGCATACATGGTCATCGAATACGCCTGCAGTTCAGCGGTTTGCAGGATCACCCGCATCCGCTGCCGGTGCCGCACCGTCTCGGAGTCGTCAAAGGTGTTGAACGCCAACAGTGCCGCGCGCAAGGCCTCACCGAGCGGCACGCCGGGGTCGACATCGTCGAGCACCGCACGCAGGTGCTGCAGATGAGCGTCGAAGTCGCCCCACGGGATCGCGTTTTTGGAGGCGTAGTAGCGAAACAGCGTGCGGCGGGCGATGCCGGCGGCTTGTGCGACGTCGTCCACGCTCACCTCTGCGAAACCGCGGTCGGCAAACAACCCCAGCGCGACGTCGGTGATGTGGTGCGGCGTCGTCGAACGGCGCCGGCCCACCCGCGATTCAGGCTGCATGCGACCCCGCTCTTCCATTACGGCACTCGATGCCATATTCTGTCGAAGATTCTGACCAGCTCGACGCGACTTGTCGAGCCCCGATTACGAGAGGCAACGTCATGGAGCCGAACCAGCAGAGCGACACCGAGACCGAACTGGTCACCGAGACCCTGGTGGAAGAGGTGTCCATCGACGGGATGTGCGGGGTCTACTGAGCGTGGCCGCGCCGAGCGGTTTCGACGCCGACTTGGGCTGGCGACTACATCCGCAAGTGGCGGTGCGGCCGGAGCCATTCGGCGCGCTGCTGTATCACTTCGGGACCCGCAAGCTGTCGTTCCTGAAGAACCGCACCATTCTTGCGTTGGTGCAATCGCTGGACGACTACCCCGATGTTCGGACCGCCTGTCGCGCCGCCGGAGTCGACGACGCCGAGCAACGCCCGTACTTGCACGCGCTGGGCGTGCTGGCCGGCTCCAACATGCTGGTGCCCAAGGAGAATCAATGACATCGGTGCTGCCGCGGCTGGTCGAGCAGTTCGAACGGGGCCTGGACGCGCCCATCTGCCTGACCTGGGAGCTGACCTACGCATGCAACCTGGCATGTGTGCATTGCCTGTCATCGTCGGGTAAGCGCGACCCACGCGAACTGTCGACGCAGTCCTGCAAGGACATCATCGACGAGCTGGAGCGCATGCAGGTGTTCTATGTCAACATCGGCGGCGGGGAACCGACTGTGCGCCCGGACTTTTGGGAGCTGGTGGACTACGCCACCGCCCACCATGTCGGCGTCAAGTTCTCGACCAACGGGGTGCGGATCACCCCCGAGATAGCCGCCCGGTTGGCCGCCAGTGACTACGTCGACGTGCAGATCTCGCTCGACGGAGCGACCGCTGAGGTCAACGACGCCGTCCGTGGCCAAGGGTCATACGCGATGGCGGCGCGTGCCCTGGAAAATTTGGCCGCCGCCGGATTCACCGACGCCAAGATCTCCGTGGTCGTCACCCGCCACAACGTGGACCAGCTCGACGAATTCGCCGCGCTGGCACGCCGTTACGGGGCAACGTTACGAATCACCCGGTTGCGACCGTCCGGACGAGGCGCTGACGTCTGGGACGAGCTGCATCCCACGGCCGAGCAGCAGGTACAGCTGTACGACTGGCTGGTCGCCAAGGGTGATCGGGTGCTGACCGGTGATTCGTTCTTTCACCTGTCGGGACTCGGCGAACCGGGCGCGCTGGCAGGCCTGAACATGTGTGGGGCGGGCCGGGTGGTATGCCTGATCGACCCGGTCGGCGACGTGTACGCCTGTCCATTCGCCATCCACGACCGCTTCCTGGCTGGAAACGTCCTGTCCGACGGCGGTTTTGACCAAGTCTGGAAGAATGCTCCGCTGTTTCGGGAGCTGCGCGAACCGCAGTCGGCAGGCGCCTGCGGCAGCTGCGGACACTACGACAGCTGCCGGGGCGGATGCATGGCGGCCAAGTTCTTCACCGGCCTGCCGCTCGACGGGCCTGACCCGGAATGCGTTGAAGGCCACGGTGTTCCGGCTTTGGCACGCGAACGCCTCAAACCCCGTCCCGGGGGCGACCACTCCCACGGACGGCGCGCCGGCGGTCCGGTTCCGCTGACCCTGTCCACGCGCCCACCGCAACGTCTCTGCAATGAAAGCCCGGTCTAGCCGTGGCCCGTGTCGTCTGGTTCGAGACGGTCGCCATCGCCCAGCAACGGGCAAAGCGGCGACTGCCGAAGTCGGTCTACTCGGCGTTGGTCGCTGCCAGCGAAAAGGGGCTGACCGTTTCCGACAATGTCGAGGCGTTCAGCGAGCTCGGTTTCGCGCCTCACGTGGTGGGCGCGATCGAAAAGCGCGATCTATCGACGACCGTTATGGGACAAGATGTTTCGTTGCCCGTCATCATCTCGCCGACTGGCGTGCAGGCGGTCGATCCGGACGGTGAGGTGGCAGTCGCGCGCGCGGCGGCCGCCCGCGGAACAGCGATGGGTTTGTCGTCGTTCGCCAGCAAGCCGATCGAGGACGTCGTCGCCGCCAACCCCAAAGTATTCTTCCAGGTGTACTGGCTGGGCGGGCGCGAGGCGATCGCCGAGCGCGTCGAGCGGGCGCGGCAGGCCGGCGCCGTCGGGCTGATCGTCACCACCGACTGGACGTTCTCGCACGGACGGGACTGGGGCAGCCCGAAAATCCCCGAACAGATGAACCTTCGGACCATCCTGCGGATGTCGCCGGAGGCGATCACCCGCCCGGCGTGGTTGTGGAAGTTCGGCAAGACACTGCGTCCACCCGACCTGCGGGTGCCCAACCAAGCCAAGCGCGGCGAACCCGGCCCGCCGTTCTTCGCCGCCTACGGCGAATGGATGGCGACGCCGCCGCCGAGCTGGGATGACATCGCGTGGTTGCGGGAGCTATGGGGCGGTCCGTTCATGCTCAAGGGCGTCATGCGTGTCGATGACGCGAAAAAGGCTGTGGATGCTGGTGTTTCGGCGATCTCGGTATCCAACCACGGCGGCAACAACCTGGACGGGACACCGGCGACGATTCGCGCACTGCCCGCGGTCGTCGAGGCCGTCGGCGACCAGATCGAAGTGGTGCTCGACGGCGGTATCCGGCGCGGCAGCGACGTCGTCAAGGCGCTGGCGTTGGGAGCGCGCGCGGTAATGATCGGCCGCGCGTATCTGTGGGGCCTCGCGGCCGCCGGGCAGCCGGGTGTCGAGAACGTGCTCGACATCCTCCGCGCGGGCATCGACTGCGCCCTGATGGGGCTGGGGCGGGCCTCCGTGCACGACCTCACTCCGGACGACATTGTGGTCCCGCCCGGGTTTGCTCGGGCGCTGGGTGTGCGCGGTGCGGGCGACACCTGAGCCCGCCGCGCGCCGAGACCAGCGAGCCGCCTGATACTCACGTGGCGGACGTGGCGCGGCGACCGGCGGTCCGGGGCGGCCAGGAGCGGAAAAAAATTTTGTCGAGAGAGCCAACAACCGATGCACGCCAGGTGAATTCGTCTTACCATCGGCAAGTGCCCGTCCCTGGAGACCTCGGGGGCTCGACGTCGAGCCAGCTGCTGAGCATGTCGTTGGCCGTGATGATCCCGCTGGGCTCCACAGAACAGCACGGCCCCCACCTGCCGCTGGACACCGACACCCGCATCGCGGCTGCCGTCGCCCGCGGGGTCGCTGCCCGCCTCGCGGGTACGCCTGCGCCGAGCTGGCTGGTGGCACCGGCCATCGGCTATGGCGACAGCGGCGAGCACCAGAGCTTCCCCGGAACAATCTCCATCGGCACCGACGCGCTGACCACGCTGCTGGTGGAGTACGGCAGGTCGGCCACCTGCTGGGCACAACGGCTGCTGTTCGTCAACGGCCACGGCGGCAACGTCACCGCCCTGAACCGCGCAGTGGGCCTGCTGCGCTCAGAAGGCCGTGACGTCGGCTGGTGCAGTTGCCTGGCCAGCGGAGCCGACGGCCACGCCGGCCACACCGAAACCTCGGTCTTGCTGCACATTTCACCGGCCGACGTGCGAGCCGACCTGCGGCGGGCGGGTAACGGTGCGCCATTGTCCGAGCTGCTTCCGTCGATGCGGCGCGGGGGTGTCGCGGCGGTCAGCGAGACGGGCGTACTCGGTGACCCGACGACCGCGACCGCGGCAGAAGGGGAGCGGATCCTGGCAGAAATGGTCGACGGCTGCCTGAGCCGGATCGCGCGGTGGGCGCCCGCGGCGGACGGGATGCTGACATGACCCAGACCCGGCTGCCGGATGGGTTTGCTGTGCAGGTTGACCGACGCGTCCGGGTGCTGGGCCGCGGCTCCGCTTTGCTGGGCGGGTCGCCGACCCGGCTGCTGCGCCTGGCGCCGGCCGCCCAGGACTTGCTCGCCAACGGTCGCCTTCAGGTCCGCGACGCGGTGAGCGCGGAGCTGGCCCGCACGCTGCTGGATGCGACAGTGGCCCACCCGCGGCCAGCCGGCGGGCCGTCGCATCGCGACGTCACTGTCGTTATTCCGGTGCGGGACAACGCATGTGGCCTTCGTCGGTTGGTGGCATCGTTGCGTGGCCTGCATATCATCGTCGTCGACGACGGGTCGGCGAACCCGATCGAGCCAGCCGACTTTGCGGATGCTCACTCTGACATCGAGGTGCTGCGCCATCCGCGCAGCAAAGGGCCGGCGGCAGCCCGCAACACCGGCCTGGCCGCCTGCACGACGGACTTCGTCGCATTCCTGGACTCCGATGTGGTTCCGCGGCGCGGTTGGCTCGAGGCCCTGCTCGGCCACTTCTGCGACCCGACCGTCGCGCTGGTAGCCCCACGCATTGTCGGGTTGGCGCAAAGCGACCATTTGGTGGCTCGCTACGAAGCGGTGCGCTCATCACTTGACCTCGGCCAACGCGAGGCGCCCGTAATCCCTTATACCCCAGTCTCATACGTGCCGAGCGCGGCAATCATTTGTCGTCGCTCCAAAATGTGTGAAGTCGGCGGGTTCGACGAAACCATGCGGTCCGGTGAAGATGTCGACCTGTGCTGGCGGCTCGTCGAAGCCGGTGCCCGCCTCCGCTACGAGCCAATTGCATTGGTGGCACACGACCATCGCACGGAATTACGGGATTGGATTGCGCGCAAAGCCTTTTACGGAGGGTCCGCTGCGCCGCTGTCGGCGCGGCATCCGGACAAGATGGCGCCGCTGGTGATTTCCGGCTGGGCGCTTGCGGCGTGGATCCTGATGGCGATCGGCTCGGGGCTGAGCTACCTGGCATCCCTGCTCGTCGCCGCCGTGACGGGTCGCCGAATCGCTAAGGCCATGCAGGGGGATGACACTCAGATCGGTGACGTTCTGGTGATAGCGGCGCGCGGGTTGTGGTCGGCGGCGCTGCAACTGGCGTCTGCGATCTGCCGGCACTACTGGCCTGTGGCATTGGTTGCCGCCATCATGTCGCGGTACTGTCGCCGGGTCGTCGTGATCGCTGCCATCGCCGACGGCGTGGTGGACTGGGCCAACCGCAGGGCATCCACCGGCGACGACACCAGACCGATCGGGCTGCTGACCTACCTGGTGCTCAAACGGGTGGATGACCTGGCCTACGGCCTCGGACTGTGGTACGGCGTGATGCGGGAGCGCAATATCAGACCGCTCAAGCCGCAGATTAGAGTCTGACTCTCCTTGACCGCCGCTGGCCCGCACAGCGATGTGCTGATCATCGGTGCGGGGAGCGCTGGATCCGTTGTAGCGGAACGGCTTTCTGCTGACCCGGCCTGTACCGTGACGGTGGTCGAAGCGGGCTTCGGCGTGGCTGATCCCGCAGTGCGGGCACAGATCGCGAACGGCCTGCAGCTGCCGATCGGGGCGGCCAGTCCGCTGGCGCACCGCTATGTGACCACGCTTACCGAGCAATGGGTGCGACGAGCGCATATCGTGCGGGGGGCCGTGGTGGGCGGCTCCGGGGCGGTCAACGGCGGCTACTTCTGCCGGGGGTTGCCGCGCGACTTCGACGGCATCGGTCTGCCGGGCTGGTCGTGGTCCGATGTGCTGCCGCATTTCCGGGCGATCGAAACCGACCTCGACTTTCGCAACGAACTGCACGGCGAGCATGGTCCCATCCCTGTTCGTCGCATGCATGAACTCAGCGGCAGCACAGCATATTTCGTTGACGGTGCGCTTCGCGCCGGATATCCATGGATCGACGACCTCAACGGCGATGAGGGCACTGCAGGGATCGGCGCAGTGCCGCTCAACATCGTCGACGGGGTCCGCACGGGCCCGGGAGCGGCCTACCTGCAGCCTGTTCTGGCACGGCCGAACCTGACCTTGCTTGCTTCGACGCGAGTGTTACGGGTGCGAATCAGCGACGGCCGAGCCGTCGGCGTGGACGCGGTCGCCGCCGGGGGCCCGCTGTCGCTGAACGCAGCCCGTATCGTGTTGTGCGCCGGTGCGATCGAGTCCGCGCACCTGCTCATGCTCTCCGGTGTAGGCGACACCTCGGATCTACGCCGCGCGGGCATCCCGGTGCAAGCCTCGCTGCCTGTCGGCAAGCGGTTCGCCGATCACCCCGAATGGGTGCTGCGCACCGACTGGGCGGTAACGCCGAACCGGCCGGTGCTCGAGGTGGTGTTGAATACCGCCGACGACCTCGAGATCCGGCCCTATACCGGCGGGTTCGTGGCGATGGTCGGCGACGGCACACCGGGCCATCCCGACTGGCCGCATATCGGCGTGGCGTTGATGCAACCACGCTCGTGTGGCCGCATGACCGTCGTCTCCGCCGATCCCCGGGTCCCTCCGCATATCGAGCATCGTTACGACCGCGATCCCCAGGACGTCGCGGCATTGCAGCGCGGCAGCGCGCTGGTTCGCGAATTATTCGGGTCGACAACGAAAATCGGTAGTCCAGCGTGGTCGACCTCGCAGCACCTGTGCGGAACCGCGCCAATGGGCACAGAACAGGATTCAGCCGCCGTCGTCGATCAGCGTTGCCGGGTCCACGGTGTCGACGGCCTGTGGGTGATCGACGGATCGGTCCTGCCGACGATTACCAGCCGCGGTCCGCATGCCAGCATCGTCATGCTCGCGCACCGGGCCGCCGAGTTCGTCGTGTGATTCGGCGCACCAGGCGCAGTTGTCGGCCGTCGCGGCCGGGCGCCCAGGCGCCGATCACAAATGCTGCCACCGCGATGATCACGGCCAGCACCAGAAACGACGACTCCATCGCCTGCAGGAACGCGGTGCGGCTGATGTCGGAGAGTTGGGTACCTTGCGAGCCAAGTGTTTTGGAGATCTCGAGCGCCTGGGCCAGCGAATGTGATGCCGGTGCGCGCAGTGGCTGCGGGAAGACCGCCAGATGCGACACGATGAGGTGGCCGTAACGGGCCGCCAGGATCGACCCGGCCAGCGCAATCCCGAGGGCCGCACCCACCTCTCGCGTGGTGTCGTTGACCGCGGAGGCAACCCCCTGTTTCTCGTCGGGCACTGCCGCCATGATGGCCGATGTGCTTGGCGCCGTGCAGAATCCGATCCCGGTGCTGATCACCACCAGCGGCCACATCATGTCCCAGTACGGCGAGTTCACCTCGAGGACACGCACCCACATGAACCCGGCAGATATCAGCAGCAGGCCGGTGAACGTCACGAGTCGCAGCCCCAGCCGCGGCAGATACCAGTTAGACAGCACGGAGAGGGTGAGCATGGGCAGCATCAGCGGACTGAACGCGAACGCCGTCTGAATGGGGCTGTAGCCCAGCACCAGCTGGACGAACTGCATCATCACGAAAAAGAAGCCGAACATCGCCATGAAAAAGATGGTGATCGTGGCCGAGCCGGTGGCGAAGTCCGGCCTGCGGAACAACCGAACGTCCAGCAGCGGATGGCGCCGTCGCACCTCGACGAATCCGAACAGCACCGCCAACACCACCCCGGCGCTCAGCGACCCGTACACAAGTGGGTCACTCCATCCGCGCGCAGGGGCTTCGACCACACCGAAGACGAAAATCGCGACAGCGCCGCCGATCAGCGCCGCGCCGGGCCAGTCCAGGGGCGTGGCCTCCTCGTCGCGTGAGGACGACACCGTGCACGCCAGCACGAAGATCAGCGCCGCAGACCCCGCGAATGCCCAGAAGATGGATTGCCACGGCCAGAAATACAGCAGCGCGCCCGATCCGAGCATCCCCAGGACGCCACCACATCCCGCGACGCCCGCCCAGATACCCACTGCCTTCGTGCGCTCGTCGTTGCGATAAGCCGCTGTCAACAGCGACAAAGTGGACGGCATGATGAACGCCGCGCCCGCGCCGGCCACGCCGCGGGCCACGATGATCTGAAGGGGGCTGCTGAATACCGTCGGCGCCAGCGAAGCGACCGCGAACGTCGCCAGGCCGACCAGCAGTGCTCCGCGCCTACCGTAGCGGTCGCCGATGGCCCCCGCAGGCAACAGCAGGCATGCCAGCACCACCGTGTAACCGTCGACCACCCAGGTCAATTGGGACTGCGTCGTCGAGGTGGCCACCGCGATGTCGCGCAGCGCCGTGTTCAACGCGACCATCGACGCGATCACGAGCGACACGCCCATGCAGGCGACGACCATGGTCCAGATTCGGGCCCGGTTCGAGCCGAGCGCAGTCACGGCCTCGGTACGCTGGTCAGGCCGGATGAAGGTATCGACCATCGCGACGGCCTCGCTTTCGGCATGGGAGCAGTTTCGAGACTAACAGTCTCGTACCGAGACTTACAGTCTTGTTTTCAGACGGGAGGTGGTATCCATCACCGGAAGCAGTACCGATCCCCGCCCGGCGCGTTCTCGGGCTCGTTTGCTCGAAGCTGCCACCGCGCTACTGCGCACGGGCGGCCCGAGTGCGGTGACCGTCGACGCGGTCACTCGAGGGGCCAATGTAGCCCGGGCCACCTTGTATCGCCACTTCCCGAGCGGAAACGATTTGCTGGCAGCGGCTTTCAACAGTTTGATACCTCCGGCGCCCATGCCTTCCGACCAAGGCACGCTGCGCGATCGGCTCATCGAGTTGGTGCTGGCCCAGGGGCAATTGATCGCCGAGGCCCCTGGCATGCTGACGGCGATGTCCTGGCTGGCCCTGGGACCCGATTTGGAGCATTTGCCGGAAGCTCGTCACAAGCGCGCCGCCGACAGCGCGGCGATCAGCACCTTGCGGGAGCGCATTGCCCAGCAGTACGCCGCGCCCTTCGACGCCATTTTCGATAGCCCGGAGGCAGCCGAGCTGGGTGAAATCGACCGGTCCCGTGCCTTCGCGCTGCTGATCGGGCCGCTGGTGGTGGGCCGGTTGTCCACGTTGCCCGATTTCGACTACTCCGAGTGCGCCCGCGCCGCCGTCGATGGCTTTCTGCACGTGCAGCGCACGCAGAACACGTCGCTCAGGAAAGCTCGTAGCGAATCGGCAGATGCTTGAGGCCGCCGACGAACGTGGTGGCAATGAGCTCCGGTTCACCGCCGGGCTCAATGGATTTCAACCGGGGTAGCAGTTCGGTGAAAAAGCTGCTCACCTCCATGCGGGCCAGCGCTGCGCCCAGGCAGAAGTGCACGCCGTAGCCAAATGCCAAGTGCTTGTTGGGATCCCGGCCGATGTCGAAGCTGAAAGGGTCGTCGAACACTTCCTCATCGCGGTTGGCGGAGACGTAGGACAAATACACCGATTCGCCTTTGGCGATCGGCACCCCGCGCACGGTGGTGTCCGCGGTGGCGGTGCGCATGAACTCTTTGACCGGGGTCACCCAGCGGATCATCTCCTCGACCGCGGTCTGCATCAGGTCGAGGTTGTCGGTCAGGCGCTGACGTTGGTCGGGGTTTTCGATCAGCGCTTGTAGCCCACCGGAGATGGTCGCGCTCGTGGTGTCATGTCCGGCGGTGGCGATGATGACGTAGTAGGACGCGGTGTCGACATCCGACAGCGGTTCGCCGTCCACGCGGGCGTTGGCGATCGCCGACGCGAGGTCCTCGGTGGGGTGCTCGCGCCGGGATGCCGTGATGGCATTGAAGTAGCCGAAGAAATCAAGCAGGACACCCATCATCTCTTCCGGGCCGCTGCCGCGGCGGAACTCGGTGTCGTCGCCGCCGAAGAGTTCCTGGGTGAGCCTGAGCATGCGGGGAAAGTCCGATTCGGGCAGGCCCAGTAGTGACAGGATCACGTACAGCGGGTAATTCACCGCGACCTCCTGCACGAAGTCGCATTCGGTACCCGCGGCCGCCATTTTGTCGACATAGCTCTTGGCCAGTTCGTCCACCCGCACCTTGAGCGCGCGCATCGCCTTGGGGCGGAACCAGTCTGCGCCGATCGCGCGCACCACCCGATGTTGCGGGTCGTCCATGTGGATCAGCGTGCGCAGCCCCATCCCGGCCTCCAGTTGCTCGCGCAATGCATCGTCGACGTCTGCCGGCTGTAGCACCGCCCGAGGTTCGTTGATCCACAGATCGTTGGCCCGCTCGATGGCCATGATGTCGGCGTGTTTGGTGATCGCCCAGAACGGCCGGTACGGCGGACAGTCGACCAGCGTCACCGGCGCATGGGCGCGCAGGTGGGTCAGCGCCGCATGCAGCCGCGGCTCGTCGGCGTAGGACGTCGGGTCGGCGAACACCCTCGCGGCTTCGTCAATGATCGGCGTGCTCATGGGCCTCCTCGAAGCGGGCGAGGGCATTTTCTTGACACGTGTCAAGCCAGTCTACGTGATCCCGAAATACCACTGAAGCGGTTTGGCGTGGATACGTAGGCTGTGGTTTCGTGCCGATCCGATTGCCACGTCGCCGACGGGTTCGCGCCGTGCTGGCGGTGGCCGCAGTGTTGCTGATGGGCTGCGGCCCGGGCACCGCACTGACGTCGCGGCGCTCGGAACCCGCCTATGCCGGCCCGCTCGACGCCGGGGTGGTGCGGACGTCGATGGGGCCGGTGCGCGGGCTGGTTGCCCCTGATTACCGGGTGTTCCATGGCATTCCGTATGCGGCACCGCCGGTGGGGCCCCTGCGATGGCAACCACCGCGCCCGGCGCTGCGCTGGGCGGGGACGTTGGACGCCAGTAAGCCTGGGCCGCAATGCATACAGGACACCGGACGTGATCTCAAGGAGGGCAAAGCGACCAATGAGAACTGCCTGACGCTCAATGTGTGGACACCGTCATCTGGGCACGGCGCCACCGAGAAGCACCCGGTGATGGTGTGGATTCACGGCGGCGGCTTCGTCAACGGCAGCGGCGACATCTACTACTCGCGCTGGCTGGCGGGCAAGGGCCGCATTGTCGTCGTCACGATCAACTACCGTCTGGGTGCGCTGGGGTTTCTGGCTCATCCCGCGCTGGGCGCGCCGGGGGACATCGGGAACTACGGGCTGGCCGACCAGCAGGCGGCGCTGCGCTGGGTACGGGACAACATCGGAGCCTTCGGCGGCGATCCGGCCAAGGTGACCATCGCCGGCGAATCCGCGGGCGGCATGTCGGTATGCGATCACCTGGTCGCCCCCGGTTCGGCAAAGCTGTTCCGCGCCGCAATCATTCAGAGCGCGCCGTGTCAGGCGCAGGCCGACCCGGCGACCGCGCAGCGAATCAGCCTGGACTATGCGGCGAAGGCGGGTTGTGCCGACCCGGCCACCGCCGCGGCGTGCCTGCGCGCGCTGCCGGCCACGGCGCTGGTCCCGACACTTTGGTATTCGCACATCGGCGATTCCGACGCGTTGTCCGGTCCGGTCGTCGGGACGACGACGCTGCCGGTGAGCCCGGTGGCGGCGATTGCCGCGGGCAGCGCCGCCCGGGTCCCGGTATTGATCGGCACGAATCACGACGAGTTCACCATGTTCGCGGCGCTGCGTTATCTCCATACGGGCCATGGGGTTCGGCTTGCCGAGTATCCCCACGTGCTGGCGGACATCTTCGGCGCCGACGGTAAGGCGGTGCTCGCGCGGTATCCCCCCGACCACTACGGCGGGGACGTGTCGCTGGCCTACTCCGCGGCGGTCACCGACGGCGTCTTCGCCTGCGTCGCCGACCGAATGGCCGACGCGCTGGGCCGAAGCGCGCCGGTATATGCCTACGAGTTCGACGACCCTCATGCACCGGCGCCAGAGCTGTTGCGGCATGCACCATTTCCGCTCGGCGCCAGTCACTCGCTCGAGCTGCGCTACCTGTTCAATGTGGGAGGCGCGCCACCACTGGATCCCGCACAGCGGGTGCTCTCCGACCAGATGATCAAGTATTGGAGCCAATTCGTGACCACAGGCTCACCGCAGACCGCCGGCCAGCCGGGCTGGCCCGTCATGGGCGGCGACCCCGGTCGGTGGATGTCCTTGCGTCCCGACGGGAGCAGGGTGGTGACCACCTTCGCGGAGTCGCACCAATGCCCGTTCTGGGCGTCGCTGAAGGGCAAATCGTGAGCGCGTCAGCGCGCGGGCGTCACCCAGGTGGTGATGTCGGCGTGCACGACCTCTTTGCCGCTGCGATCGGTCACGCTGACCGGCACGACGAGGTCGACGCCGTCGGTGATCTCCCCGAAGTCCGGCGGGTCCATCCGCGCAACCGCCCGCAGCGACGTCGTCGCCTTCTCGAGGTACTCCACCGTCATCGATTTCGGGATCCAGCGGTGGCTGCGCGGGACGGTGGCCTCCATCAACATCCCCATCGCGATCTCGGCGGTGTTGCACGACGCGATCGCGTGCACGGTCCCCAAGTGGTTGTAGACCATGAACCACTTGGGCACTCGCACCTCGGCCAGGCCCGGCTCCATCCGCACGACGTGGGGTAGGACCGAGGCGAAGTATGGGACTCGCGCCATCGCCGCCACGGAGAAGAGCCGGGTGCCGCCGGGATGGCCGGAAAGCCGCTTCCATGCCGCATAGGTGCTGGTAGGACCCGTCATGCCGACATACCTTACTGTGGAGTAAGGATCCCGCATGTTTGCCCTGCTCCGGTGGGGCGCCGGGATTTGGCCGATGCCGGGTTCTGGGGCATACTGTTCAGGTTGCCTTGCGTCAGGCTTACGCCTGGTGGGGGCATACGACCGGCGCCCAAACGGGCGCGTCCGGTCCCATCCGTGGAGCGCGACGAAATTTCGGCCTTGAAATGAGCGCGCCAGGGCTGCGTGCGGGCGACACACCCGACCGCGGGGGCCGGTTGGACCAAGACAGGTAAACAGCGGCGCAACATCCGGCGCGACGCCAGACCAACGGCGCGCCGTGGGGACCTAGGTCCGGACATTGGGAGAGTGAGGTAGCAGAAGCGTGGCGGGACAGAAGATCCGCATCAGGCTCAAGGCCTACGACCACGAGGCCATTGATGCCTCGGCGCGCAAGATCGTCGAGACGGTCGTCCGGACCGGGGCCAGCGTCGTGGGTCCGGTGCCGCTGCCGACCGAGAAGAACGTGTACTGCGTCATTCGCTCTCCGCACAAGTACAAGGATTCGCGGGAGCACTTCGAGATGCGCACCCACAAGCGGCTGATCGACATCCTCGATCCGACACCGAAGACCGTGGACGCGCTGATGCGCATCGATCTGCCCGCCAGCGTCGACGTCAACATCCAGTAGGAGATCTGCGAGCAATGGCGAGAAAGGGCATTCTGGGCACCAAGCTTGGCATGACGCAGGTGTTCGACGAGAACAACCGGGTTGTGCCGGTGACGGTGGTCAAGGCCGGTCCGAACGTGGTGACCCGAATCCGCACGCCGGAGCGCGACGGCTATAGCGCCGTGCAGTTGGCTTACGGCGAGATCAGTCCCCGCAAGGTCAACAAGCCGCTGAACGGTCAGTACACCGCCGCAGGTGTCAACCCGCGTCGCCATCTGGCCGAGCTGCGGCTCGACGACCCGGATGCTGCCGCCGAGTACCAAGTCGGCCAGGAAGTGACCGCCGAGATCTTCACTGACGGAAGCTATGTCGACGTGACCGGCACCTCCAAGGGCAAGGGCTTCGCCGGAACCATGAAGCGGCACGGTTTCCGCGGGCAGGGCGCCAGCCACGGCGCTCAGGCGGTACATCGTCGGCCGGGCTCCATCGGCGGTTGCGCGACACCGGCGCGAGTGTTCAAGGGCACGCGGATGGCCGGCCGGATGGGTAACGACCGGGTGACCACGCAGAACCTTTTGGTGCACAAGGTCGATGCCGAGAACGGCGTGTTGCTGATCAAGGGTGCCATTCCCGGCCGCAATGGCGGGCTGGTCATGGTCCGCAGCGCGATCAAACGAGGTGAGAAGTAATGGCTGCCATCAAGATTGACGTCATAGCACCGGATGGCAAGAAAAGCGGCTCCGTCGAGCTGCCGGCCGAGCTGTTCGACGCGCCCGCGAATATCGCGTTGATGCACCAGGTGGTTACCGCTCAGCGGGCGGCGGCCCGCCAGGGCACGCACTCGACCAAGACCAGGGGCGAGGTCCGTGGTGGCGGTCGCAAGCCCTATCGGCAGAAGGGAACTGGGCGCGCCCGGCAGGGATCGGTGCGGGCCCCGCAGTTCACCGGTGGCGGCACCGTGCATGGCCCCAAGCCGCGTGACTACAGCCAGCGCACTCCGAAGAAGATGATCGTCGCTGCGCTGCGCGGTGCGCTGTCGGACCGGGCGCGCAACGGCCGTATCCACGCCGTCACCGAGCTGGTGTCGGGTCAGACGCCGTCGACCAAGAGCGCCAAGGCTTTCCTGGGGACGCTGAGCGATCGCAAGCGGGTACTGGTGGTCATCGGACGCAGCGACGAGACCGGCGCCAAGAGTGTGCGCAACCTGCCCGGTGTGCACGTCCTGGCGCCAGACCAGCTCAACACCTACGACGTGCTGCGCGCCGACGATGTGGTGTTTTCCGTGGAGGCGCTCAACGCTTACATCGCTGCCAATACCAAGACTTCCGAGGAGGTTTCGGCCTGATGGCGACCGTCACCGACCCGCGCGACATCATTTTGGCCCCGGTCATCTCGGAGAAGTCCTACGGCTTGATCGACGACAACGTGTACACGTTCCTGGTACACCCGGACTCGAACAAGACGCAGATCAAGATCGCGATCGAGAAGATCTTTTCGGTCAAGGTGGCGGCGGTCAACACCGCGAACCGCCAGGGTAAGCGCAAGCGCACCAGGACCGGATACGGCAAGCGAAAGAACACCAAGCGCGCCATCGTGACCCTGGCGCCGGGCAGCAAGCCGATCGACCTGTTCGGAGCTCCGGCGTAGCCAGGAAAAGACGAGGATAGAAAGACTTAACAGCCATGGGAATTCGCAAGTACAAGCCGACGACTCCGGGTCGCCGCGGTGCCAGTGTCTCCGATTTCGCCGAGATCACTCGCTCCACTCCGGAGAAGTCGTTGGTGCGACCCCTGCACGGTAAGGGTGGACGTAATGCGCACGGCCGGATCACCACGCGCCATCGGGGTGGCGGGCACAAGCGTGCCTACCGGGTGATCGACTTCCGTCGCAACGACAAAGACGGCGTCAATGCGAAAGTCGCGCATATCGAGTACGACCCGAACCGCACCGCCAACATCGCGTTGCTGCATTATCTGGACGGCGAGAAGCGCTACATCATCGCGCCGCAGGGACTTTCGCAGGGCGACGTCGTGGAGTCGGGCGCCAACGCCGACATCAAGCCGGGTAATAATCTGCCGCTGCGCAACATTCCGGCCGGTACTTTGATCCACGCCGTGGAGCTGCGACCGGGCGGAGGCGCCAAGCTCGCCCGCTCGGCCGGCTCGAGCATCCAATTGCTCGGCAAGGAGGGCACTTACGCGTCGCTGCGGATGCCCAGCGGCGAGATCCGCCGCGTCGACGTGCGCTGCCGTGCCACCGTCGGCGAGGTGGGCAACGCCGAGCAGGCCAACATCAACTGGGGTAAGGCCGGGCGGATGCGCTGGAAGGGCAAGCGCCCGTCGGTGCGTGGTGTGGTGATGAACCCGGTGGACCACCCGCACGGCGGTGGTGAGGGCAAAACGTCCGGTGGTCGTCATCCGGTCAGTCCGTGGGGCAAGCCCGAGGGGCGCACCCGTCGCCGCCACAAGCCCAGCGACAAGCTCATCGTCCGACGCCGGCGCACCGGCAAGAAGCACGGGCGCTAGGAAGTTCAGGAGTAGCCGAATATGCCACGCAGCCTGAAGAAGGGTCCGTTCGTCGACGACCATCTGCTCAAGAAGGTCGACGCGCAGAACGAGAAGAACACCAAGCAGGTCATCAAGACCTGGTCGCGACGGTCGACGATCATTCCTGACTTCATCGGTCACACGTTCGCGGTCCATGACGGACGCAAGCACGTGCCGGTGTTCATCACCGAGGCAATGGTGGGTCACAAGCTGGGTGAGTTCGCGCCGACCCGCACCTTCAAGGGACACATCAAAGACGACCGGAAGGCGAAGCGCCGATGAGTGCCCCGACTGAATTCCCTTCTGCGATCGCCAAGGCGCGGTTCGTGCGGGTGTCGCCGACCAAGGCGCGCCGGGTGATCAACCTGGTGCGCGGTAAGTCGGTGGCCGACGCGCTGGACATCCTGCGCTGGGCGCCGCAGGCGGCCAGCGTGCCGGTGGCCAAGGTCATCGCGAGCGCCGCCGCCAATGCCCAGAACAACAACGGCCTGGATCCGGCCACTCTGGTGGTTGCCGCCGTAGCCGCCGACGACGGCCCGACCGCCAAGCGGATCCGCCCGCGGGCTCAGGGCCGCGCCTTCCGGATTCGCAGGCGCACCAGCCACATCACCGTCGTGGTGGAAAGCCGGCCGGAGAAGGGGCAGCGGTCCGCGCAGTCGGCACGCTCGCGGCGTGCGCAGGCCAGCAAGGCTGCCGGCCAGAAGGCGCCGGCCAAGAAGGCGACTGCCGAGAAGGCGCCCGCCAAGAAGGCGACTGCCGAGAAGGCGCCGGCTAAGAAGGCAACAGCTGAGAAGGCAACAGCTGAGAAGGCGCCCGCGAAGAAGACGCCCGCCAAGAAGACGCCGGCCAAGAAGGCGGCCGCCAAGAAGACGGCCGCGAAAAAGGCATCCGCCACGAAGTCCACGGAATCCGCCAAGACGACTTCTGAGACTTCTGAAGCGAAGGGAGGCTCGCAGTAGTGGGCCAGAAGATCAATCCGCACGGCTTCCGGCTGGGCATCACCACCGACTGGAAGTCTCGCTGGTACGCCGACAAGCAATACGCCGAGTACGTCAAGGAGGACGTCGCGATCAGGCGGCTGCTGTCCACCGGCTTGGAGCGTGCGGGCATTGCCGATGTAGAGATCGAACGCACCCGCGACCGGGTTCGGGTCGACATCCACACCGCGCGGCCCGGCATCGTCATCGGCCGTCGTGGCACCGAAGCAGACCGCATCCGTGCAGACCTGGAGAAGCTGACCGGCAAGCAGGTCCAGCTCAACATCCTGGAAGTGAAAAACCCCGAGTCCCAAGCACAATTGGTGGCCCAAGGGGTCGCGGAACAGTTGAGCAACCGGGTGGCGTTCCGGCGCGCGATGCGTAAGGCGATCCAGTCGGCGATGCGGCAACCCAACGTCAAGGGCATCCGTGTCCAGTGTTCCGGCCGTCTGGGCGGCGCCGAAATGAGTCGCTCGGAGTTCTATCGAGAAGGCCGGGTTCCGCTGCACACCTTGCGCGCAGACATCGACTACGGCCTGTACGAGGCGAAAACCACCTTCGGCCGCATCGGCGTCAAGGTGTGGATCTACAAGGGCGACATCGTCGGTGGCAAACGCGAATTGGTCGCCCCGTCGTCGACCGGTGCCGAACGTCCCCGCCGGGAGCGGCCGTCGGGCACCCGTCCGCGCCGTAGTGGCGCTGCCGGTACCACCGCGACCGGCACCGAGGCCGGACGCGCCGCCTCGGGCGCCGAGGAGGCTAGCGCCGCTCCGGCCACCGGTGAGCCGGCCCTCGAGCCACAGAGTACGGAGAGCTGAATCATGTTGATTCCCCGCAAGGTCAAGCACCGCAAGCAGCATCATCCGCGTCAGCGCGGAATCGCCAGCGGCGGGACATCGGTGAGCTTCGGCGATTACGGCATCCAGGCACTGGAGCACGCCTACATCACCAACCGGCAGATCGAGTCCGCTCGTATCGCCATCAACCGCCACATCAAGCGTGGCGGCAAGGTGTGGATCAACATCTTCCCGGACCGCCCGCTGACCAAGAAGCCGGCGGAGACCCGCATGGGTTCGGGTAAGGGCTCACCCGAGTGGTGGGTGGCCAACGTCAAACCGGGCCGGGTGCTCTTCGAGTTGAGCTACCCGAATGAATCGATCGCGCGGGCCGCGCTCACTCGGGCAATCCACAAGTTGCCGATCAAGGCACGCATTATCACCCGAGAGGAACAGTTCTGATGGCAGTGGGAGTTTCCGCCGGCGAACTGCGCGAACTCACCGGCGAAGAGCTGATCGAGCGGCTGCGGGAATCGAAAGAAGAGCTGTTCAACCTGCGCTTCCAGATGGCGACCGGACAGCTCAACAACAATCGTCGGCTCCGCACAGTGCGTCAGGAAATCGCGCGCATCTACACCGTGCTGCGCGAACGTGAACTCGGCCTGGCTTCCGGGCCCGAGGGTGAGGAATCGTAATGGCAGAGGCGAAGACTGCTGGCAAGGCCGCTGCGAAAAAGGCCGCTCCCAAAAAGGCGGCCCCTAAAGAGGCGGCCCAGAAAGAAAAGGGTCCCAAGCACACGCCGCGCACTCCCAAGCCCCGGGGTCGGCGTAAGACCCGCATCGGCTATGTGGTGAGCGACAAGATGCAGAAGACCATCGTGGTCGAGCTGGAGGACCGGGTTAAGCACTCCCTCTACGGCAAGATCATCCGCACCACCACCAAGGTCAAGGCGCACGACGAGAACGGCATCGCCGGCATCGGCGACCGAGTGTCGCTGATGGAGACACGTCCGCTGTCGGCGACGAAGCGCTGGCGGCTCGTCGACATCTTGGAGAAGGCCAAGTAATTTCGGCTGCGCTGGGTCGCGTTATATCGGCAGCACCGTGAGTGTGCCGTCGGCCTCGCCGCGAATCGTGGTTCCGAACCATTGGCTAGCGTCTTCGAGCGTGCAGCGCAGCCATTCGGCATCGTCGCGCGAGGCATGCTCCAGCCGCATCCGGCACGCCCGCATCGGGACCATGTGCAAGACGATCAGCGCGCCACTGGCTCGGTCGATCGAGGCGAAATACAGCAGCCGTAGTTCGTCGCGGTAGTCCTCGTAGCCCGAGATGCCTTCGTAGTCATCGATGGTGTCGCCACAGCCGTAGAGGATCAGCTTCCCGCGATACACCTCGATCGGCCGTGCATGGTGGGACGAGTGGCCGTGCACGACGTCGACGCCCGCATCGATCAGTCGGTGCGCGAAGCGCACTTGGCGCGACTCGACGTCGTAGCCCCAGTTGGAGCCCCAGTGCAGCGACACGATCGCGACGTCGTCCGCCCGCTTCAGCCGCAGTACCCGATCGGCGATCTCGACCGCACCACGCTCGGAGAGCTCGCCGACGACTACTCCTGGCCGATCATCCGTTGCGGCCCAACTCCGCGGCACGCCACTACATGGCATGCCGGCAGCGGCAATAACGACTCGGGTCCCGTCGGGAATCGCGATCAGCGCGGGGCGTTCTGCTTGCTCGGCGTCGAGACCGGCCCCGACCGTTGGAATTCCGGCCATGGCTAGGGTGTGCAGTGTCTCGGCGAGTCCAGCGGTCCCGAAGTCCAGGATGTGATTGTTCGCCAGGACACAGACATCGGGCCGGACGGTTGTCAGGCACGCGACGTTGTTTGGGTGCATCCTGTAGTGCACCGGTTTGCCCGATGCGAAGTTGCCATCGCTGGTGACGCTCGTCTCCAGATTGAGCACCCGGACGTCCGGTGCGAACTGGTCGAGAACAGCCAATGCGTCACCCCACGGCCACTCGAAACCCACCGGGCGAGGAATGGGGCCGTTGGCTCGTTCGGCCAGCCGTACGTAGCTCCTCGCATCGAGCACGGCGGGCTCACACAAGCCGGGATCGCCGCCATGCGGGAGTATCTGGTCGATGCCGCGACCGGTCATCACATCGCCGCACAAGAAGAGGGTGGTCACATCACGGGTGTAGCCGCTGCGCTGTTGATCCGAACCTCAATGGCAAGGCAAGCGGTGTAGTCTCGCCCGCACCGACACGCTTGGTGGTCGTGCGAATCGCGGAACGGAGCCGGTGATGGCGACAGAGTTTCAAGGCAAGATCGAACTGGACATCCGTGACTCGGAGCCGGATTGGGGCCCGTTCGCCGCACCGACCGCCCCGGAGAACGCACCGAACATCCTCTACTTGGTCTGGGACGACACCGGTATCGCGACGTGGGACTGCTTCGGCGGCCTGGTGGAGATGCCCGCAATGACCCGGATCGCCGAGCGTGGGGTGCGGCTGTCGCAGTTTCACACCACCGCGCTGTGCTCGCCGACACGGGCGTCATTGCTGACCGGTCGCAACGCCACCACCGTCGGCATGGCCACCATCGAAGAGTTCACCGACGGCTTCCCGAACTGCAACGGACGCATCCCGGCCGACACCGCGCTGATCTCGGAGGTACTCGCCGAACGGGGCTACAACACGTATTGCGTCGGCAAGTGGCACCTCACCCCGCTCGAGGAGTCAAACCAGGCGTCGACCAAGCGGCACTGGCCGACATCGCGGGGCTTCGAACGGTTCTACGGCTTCATGGGTGGCGAGACCGACCAGTGGTATCCCGACCTGGTGTATGACAACCACCCGGTCAACCCGCCCGGCACACCGGAGGACGGCTACCACCTCTCAAAAGACATCGCGGACAAGACGATCGAGTTCATTCGCGACGCCAAGGTGATCGCGCCGGATAAGCCGTGGTTCAGCTACGTGTGCCCCGGCGCCGGGCATGCCCCGCACCATGTCTTCAAAGAGTGGGCCGATCGATACGCCGGCCGCTTCGACATGGGCTATGAGCGCTACCGCGAGATCGTGCTGGAAAAGCAGAAGTCGATGGGTATCGTGCCGCCGAATACCGAGTTGTCGCCGGTGAACCCGTATCTCGATGTGAAGGGACCGTCCGGTGAGCCGTGGCCGCTGCAGGACACGGTGCGGCCGTGGGACTCGCTCAACGATGAGGAAAAGAAGCTCTTTTGCCGGATGGCCGAGGTGTTCGCCGGGTTTTTGAGCTACACGGATGCTCAGATCGGTCGGATCTTGGACTATCTGGAGCAGTCCGGTCAGCTCGACGACACCGTCATCGTGGTGATCTCCGACAACGGCGCCAGCGGTGAAGGCGGACCGAACGGATCGGTGAACGAAGGCAAGTTCTTCAACGGCTACATCGACACCGTCGAAGAGAGCATGAAACTCTTCGACCATCTCGGTGGGCCCGAGACCTACAACCATTATCCGATCGGGTGGGCGATGGCGTTCAACACCCCTTACAAGCTGTACAAGCGCTACGCCTCGCATGAGGGCGGTATCGCCGATCCGGCGATCATCTCCTGGCCCAACGGTATTGCGGCGCATGGGGAGGTTCGCGACACTTACGTCAACGTCTGCGATATCACTCCGACGATCTATGACCTGCTGGACATGACGCCGCCGGAGAGGGTCAAGGGCATCGAGCAGAAACCGCTGGACGGTGTGAGTTTCAAAGCGGCGCTGGCTGATCCGAACGCCGATACCGGCAAACACACCCAGTTCTACACGATGCTCGGAACTCGCGGCATCTGGCATGACGGCTGGTTTGCCAACACCATTCACGCCGCCACACCCGCAGGCTGGTCGCATTTCGACGCCGACCGCTGGGAGCTTTTCCACATCGAGGCCGACCGCAGTCAATGCCACGACCTTGCTGCTGAGCAGCCGGAGAAGCTGGAAGAGCTCAAGGCGCTGTGGTTTTCCGAGGCAGCCAAGTACAACGGGTTGCCATTGGCGGATTTGAACCTGCTGGAAACCCTGACCCGGTGGCGGCCCTACCTGGTCGGCGAACGGTCCACCTACACCTACTATCCCGACTGCGCCGACGTGGGCATCGGTGCCGCAGCCGAGATTCGCGGGCGGTCGTTCTCCGTGCTGGCCGACGTGACCGTGGATACCACCGGAGCCGAGGGAGTGCTGTTCAAGCAGGGCGGTGGGCACGGCGGGCACGTGTTGTTCATCCAGGACGGACGGCTGCACTACGTCTACAACTTCCTCGGCGAGCGCCTGCAGGAGATCTCTTCGTCCGACGCGGTTCCGTTGGGCAGACACGTTTTCGGCGTCAGCTATGCGCGAACGGGAACCGTGGAGAACAGCCACACCCCACTGGGTGACGTCACGTTGTTCGTCGACGACACGGTGGTCGGAACGCTTTCGGACGTGACAACGCACCCCGGGACGTTCGGGTTGGCGGGAGCCGGTATCACGGTCGGGCGCAACGGTGGTTCGGGGGTATCGAGCCGCTACAAAGCACCCTTCGCGTTCACCGGCGGCACCATCGCCCAAGTCACCGTCGACCTGTCCGGACGGCCGTATCAAGACCTCGAAAAGGAAGTAGCGCTTGCCTTTTCGCGTGACTAGGGCATTCGCCTTGATATGCCTGATGGGCTTGCTGTCCGGATGCGTCGAGACCAGTGGGGGAACGGCGGTCAGAGCGAATGAGCCGGTCACGTCTGCCACAACCGAGAAGGCATTCATCTGCTCTCCGCAACCGACCGGCATCGGCAGAGGCACCGTCGCTCAAGTTTCCGACCCGGCGGCACCAAGGCTCACCGTTGCGGTGCCCGACGGCTGGAGGGCTGAGCCGGGACAAGGCGATGTGGCGCTGACGCTCAGCGGACCCGACGACATGACCGGAACGGTGACAATCGCCGAGACAAAGCTCGACCCTGCCAATGCCTTCGCCGACTACGCCGCCACGCTGCGGCGCTCGAAGCCCGACCTACAGGTGGAGACTGCAGGCGCAAAGTTCTGCGGATACAGCAGCCAGAAGCTGAGCGGCACATTCCTCGGACCGTCGGGCACGCTTGGCTTCGCCGACCGCATCACCCACATCTGGACCAACACCGACAAATACCTCGTCACCATCCACCTGGAAGGTCCGGCGGATGCGCCCGGATTCGCCGAGGCGAAAACCGCGCTGATGCAGGAATTCGCGGTGGTCATACCCTGAACCTATGCTCACCGAGCTGGTTGAACTGCCGGGCGGATCGTTCCGGATGGGGTCGACGAGCTTCTACCCCGAAGAGGCACCGATCCATACCGTGACAGTGCGCCCTTTCGCGGTGGAACGGCATCCGGTGACCAATGCTCAGTTCGCCGAATTCGTCGCCGCCACAGGCTATGTGACCGTCGCCGAGCAGCCGATCGATCCCGCGCTGTATCCCGGCGCCGACCCGCGTGATCTGGTTCCCGGCGCGATGGTGTTCCGCCCGACGACAGGTCCCATCGACTTGCGGGATTGGCGGCAATGGTGGGCCTGGGAGCCGGGAGCCAGCTGGCAGCACCCGCTCGGGCCGAACAGCAACATCGCAGACAAAGCCGAACACCCGGTCGTGCAGGTCGCCTATCCCGATGCCGCAGCCTACGCGCGCTGGGCCGAGCGCCGGCTGCCCACCGAGGCCGAGTGGGAATACGCCGCCCGCGGCGGAGCCACGACGACGTATGCCTGGGGCGACGAGGAGAAACCCCGCGGGGAGCTGATGGCCAACACGTGGCAGGGCAGCTTCCCGTACCGCAACGACGGCGCCCTCGGTTGGGTCGGAACATCGCCGGTGGGTACGTTCCCGCCCAATGGATTCGGGCTGCTGGACATGATCGGCAATGTCTGGGAATGGACGACCACCCAATTCTCCGCGCACCACCGGCTCGATCAGCCGCCAAAGGCGTGCTGTGCACCCTCGGGCCCGGCCGACCCGTCGATCGCCCAGACCCTCAAGGGCGGCTCGCACCTGTGCGCGCCGGAGTATTGCCACCGCTATCGACCGGCGGCCCGGTCGCCGCAGTCGCAGGACACGGCGACCACCCACATCGGCTTCCGGTGTGTCGTTGACCGTGACTAGCGCTGTCGTAGGGGATTGGTAGTATCGAACGCATGTTCGAAGCAAGCTGTCGTGGACCGGATCTGCTCGTCGTCGCGCGCGGAGAACCGGGCTGCTGCTGCGCAGTTGGTGGCGATTGGGGAATTGTTCGCCTA